>NZ_LMRS01000001.1:2500-1100536 GCF_001426195.1 Sphingomonas sp. Leaf339
TGGCTCCTCTTTGACATTGTGAATGGGTTCTTAAAATCGATGCCGTGAAGGTATCGGCTTTGAGCGACAGGCAGGCAGCGCAAGCTGCTCGTCGATAGCGAGAAGGCCGGTAATTCACTTTAACGATGGTTGGTCGGAGTTTTGCTCCGGGCAGCACATCGTAACAATCTGGCTGAGATTATAATCATCCGCACCGAGAAGGTTCGGCCGATGCTGTAATGGTGTTGGCAGGGCCCGGTAAAACCAAGCGACACTGCTCTGCCGAGTTTCGTGTCACCCGCAAGGGTGATCCAGTGTTGTTGTTGGTGGTGTGGACTCTCAAGCGTGAGGTAAGGGCAATTCGTGGATGCCTTGGCATGTACAGGCGATGAAGGACGTGGCACGCTGCGATAAGCGTCGGTGAGCTGTGAGCAAGCATTGACCCGACGATTTCCGAATGGGGAAACCCACCTATCCGATTAATCCGAGAAGAGCTGGACGACAGGCTGCGCAAGCGGTCTGGCGGATGGCTTTGCTGGGGTTAATGGGGTCAGGTATCTCTTAACTGAATACATAGGTTTCGAGAAGCGAACCCGGTGAACTGAAACATCTCAGTAGCTGGAGGAAAAGACATCAACCGAGATTCCGTTAGTAGTGGCGAGCGAACGCGGACCAGGCCAGTGCCTGAATTTCAACTAGCAGAAGTCTCTGGAAAGTGACGCCATAGCGGGTGACAGCCCCGTATGCGAAAGTGATAATTCAGGACTCGAGTAGGGCGGGACACGTGTAATCCTGTCTGAACATAGGGGGACCACCCTCTAAGCCTAAATACTCGTACATGACCGATAGCGAACTAGTACCGTGAGGGAAAGGTGAAAAGCACCCCGATGAGGGGAGTGAAACAGTACCTGAAACGGATTGCCTACAAGCAGTTGGAGGGCTTTTATGGCCTGACAGCGTACCTCTTGCATAATGGGTCTGTGACTTAATGTTTCAAGCAAGCTTAAGCCGGTAGGTGTAGGCGCAGCGAAAGCGAGTCTGAATAGGGCGACAGAGTTTGAAGTATTAGACCCGAAACCCGGCGATCTAGGCATGACCAGGATGAAGGTGCAGTAACATGCACTGGAGGTCCGAACCGATTAACGTTGAAAAGTTACCGGATGAGTTGTGTTTAGGGGTGAAAGGCCAATCAAGCCGGGAAATAGCTGGTTCTCCGCGAAAACTATTGAGGTAGTGCCTCGGATGGACACCTCAGGGGGTAGAGCACTGGATGGTTGCGGGGGTCGCGAGATCTACCAACACTAACCAAACTCCGAATACCTGAGAGTGATATCCGGGAGACAGACGGCGGGTGCTAAGGTCCGTCGTCAAAAGGGAAACAGCCCTGACCTACAGCTAAGGTCCCCAAGTCACGTCTAAGTGGGAAAGCATGTGGAAATCCCAAAACAACCAGGAGGTTGGCTTAGAAGCAGCCATCCTTTAAAGAAAGCGTAACAGCTCACTGGTCTAAATAAGGGTTTCTGCGGCGAAGATGTAACGGGGCTCAAGACGTGCACCGAAGCTTAGGGTGTGTCCCAGACTTGATCTGAGGATACGCGGTAGCGGAGCGTTCCGTAGGCTGATGAAGCGATCTGGTAATGGGTCGTGGAGGTATCGGAAGTGCGAATGCAGACATGAGTAGCGATAAAGAGGGTGAGATGCCCTCTCGCCGAAAGACCAAGGGTTCCTGCGCAAGGCTAATCCGCGCAGGGTGAGCCGGCCCCTAAGACGAGCCCGAAGGGGGTAGTCGATGGGAACCACGTTAATATTCGTGGGCCTGGTGGTGTGTGACGGATGATGTGTGTTGTCAGCTCTTATCGGATTGAGCTGGCTTCGAAATTGTTCCAGGAAATAGCCCCACCGTATAGACCGTACCCGAAACCGACACAGGTGGTCAGGTAGAGTATACCAAGGCGCTTGAGAGAAGTGTCCTGAAGGAACTCGGCAAATTGCCTCCGTACCTTCGGAAGAAGGAGGCCCTCACTGAGCGCAAGCTTTATGAGGGGGCACAGGCCAGGGGGTAGCGACTGTTTAGCAAAAACACAGGGCTCTGCTAAGTCGGCTTCAAGACGACGTATAGGGCCTGACGCCTGCCCGGTGCCTGAAGGTTAAGTGGAGGGGTGCAAGCTCTGAAATGAAGCCCAGGTAAACGGCGGCCGTAACTATAACGGTCCTAAGGTAGCGAAATTCCTTGTCGGGTAAGTTCCGACCTGCACGAATGGCGTAACGACTTCCCCACTGTCTCCAGGACATGCTCAGCGAAATTGAATTCTCCGTGAAGATGCGGAGTACCCGCGGTTAGACGGAAAGACCCCGTGCACCTTTACTGCAGCTTCAGAGTGGCATTAGGAAGGAACTGTGTAGCATAGGTGGGAGGCTACGAAGCATCGGCGCCAGCTGATGTGGAGCCATAGGTGAAATACCACCCTGTTGTTTTCTGATGTCTAACTTCGATCCATGAAACTGGATCAAGGACCCTCTGTGGCGGGTAGTTTGACTGGGGCGGTCGCCTCCTAAAGAGTAACGGAGGCGCGCAATGGTGGGCTCAGGACGGTTGGAAACCGTCTGTTTAGAGTGCAATGGCATAAGCCCGCCTGACTGCGAGACTGACAAGTCGAGCAGAGACGAAAGTCGGTCATAGTGATCCGGTGGTCCCTCGTGGAAGGGCCATCGCTCAACGGATAAAAGGTACGCCGGGGATAACAGGCTGATAACCCCCAAGAGCTCATATCGACGGGGTTGTTTGGCACCTCGATGTCGGCTCATCACATCCTGGGGCTGGAGCAGGTCCCAAGGGTTTGGCTGTTCGCCAATTAAAGTGGTACGTGAGCTGGGTTCAGAACGTCGCGAGACAGTTTGGTCCCTATCTGCCGTGGGCGTCGAAATTTGAGAGGAGTTGACCCTAGTACGAGAGGACCGGGTTGAACGTACCTCTGGTGTACCTGTCGTTCTGCCAAGAGCGCAGCAGGGTAGCTATGTACGGACGGGATAACCGCTGAAAGCATCTAAGCGGGAAGCCTCCCTCGAGATAAGATTTCTTAGGACGGTCGGAGACCACGACCTTGATAGATCGGATGTGGAAGCGCGGTAACGCGTGAAGCTAACCGATACTAATCGTCCTATTCGCGCTTGATGAGTCCCGCCATCAACAACAACCCTGGATACACCAGCGGCGTTGTCGACAAGCGGATGATCATAAGCTCGACGCCAGAATACAAAGTGCACGCATCGATTTTAAACCCAACCCTCCCAAACCCGTATCCGCCCGCTTCATTGCCTGGTGGCCATAGCGATTGTGTCCCACCCGATCCCATTCCGAACTCGGCCGTGAAAGCAACCTGCGCCAATGGTACTATCGCTCAAGCGATGGAAGAGTAGGTCGTCGCCAGGCATTGTAGCTGGCGGATACGAACAAAGAGGCCAAGAACCCATTCACATACATCCCAACCGGCCAACCCGGTCGGGACGTCAACAACACCCTGGTCATAGGTGCCACACAAGCACCAGACCAAACCCCAGTGTCGCGGGGTGGAGCAGCCCGGTAGCTCGTCAGGCTCATAACCTGAAGGTCACAGGTTCAAATCCTGTCCCCGCAACCAACCACCAGACCAAACCCCAGTGTCGCGGGGTGGAGCAGCCCGGTAGCTCGTCAGGCTCATAACCTGAAGGTCACAGGTTCAAATCCTGTCCCCGCAACCAACATTGATTTGTTCAGCCTCAAGCGCACCGGCGTTTGGGGCTTTTTTCTTGTCCGACGCCAAAACCAGCATCGTCGCCAGATCACCCTTCACCTTGGCGTGGAGAACGCCGTCCACCGGCGTCACCACCACCGCGTCGATCAGGCTGCGGATGATCCCCCGTGCTTCGCAACGTGGACCTTCTTCCTCTAGGCATTGGAGAAGGCGCTCGGCCTTGTTGCGGTAAATCTGCGCGAGACGCGGGTGAAGCAGAGCCGTAGTCATGTCTTCAGCACCGGCTGCTCGAGGACGACACCCACCTCCCCATGCACGTCAAATGCGACCGCTGCGCTCGGCCTAATCGGCAACAGCGCCTAATCGAGGGATTTGCCGTTGGCGGTGATTAAATAACAGAGTTGAACTGCGTCTCCGGCAATCGGCTGTCGTCTCTCAGTAGCGCCAATGCAGCGCTGTCTAGGAAATACGCCATGCTCCACCTCGTCGGCTCACAGGCCCTAGCTGCTCAGACATGGACGATCGCGACGTTGTTCGAGCGTCCCGCGTAGAAGTCGTTGCCGACAATCTTCACGGACACCGTTATGAAGGTGAGATCGAGACGGGCCGCATGCGGCCCGTTGCCACCGAATACCGATCTTATACTGAATACGATGATTGAGCTTAGTTGGCCCACTAGCCGTCAAGGAGGGAGGCAAGCGGATGACACGATATCCTGTCGTTGCAATCATGGTTGGGCTTGCCGCGATGCCGGCGCCGGCGTTCGCAGGGAAGGGCGGCTGGGCGAAGGCAAGCGACGCCGGGCGTAATCTGTTGGTCGTAGCAGCACTGGGCGTGCCGGCCGTGCAAAGCGACTGGCACGGCGATCTGCAGGCGGCGGAAAGCTTGGCGGCGGCGGGCGGTACCACATTCACGCTCAAAGAACTGATCCATGAGCGCCGACCCGATGGCAGCGATAACAAGAGCTTCCCGTCGGGCCATACTTCGATGTCGTTCGCTGCGGCGGCGACTCTCGAGAATCGTTACGGCTGGAAAGCCGGACTTCCCGCGCTCGTGATAGCGGGTTTTGTCGGGCTCGCGCGCGTTGAGGCGGACAAGCATTACGCCCACGACGTGCTGGCCGGGGCTGGTATCGGGCTGGCCAGCGGCTTCTTGCTGACCCACAAGCGGAGCGACCGCGTGATGCTGACGCCGTGGGCGATGCATGGCGGTGGCGGGATCGATATGGCCGTGCGGTTCTGATGATGGAGCGATCGACCCTGACCAAGGTGCCGCAGGTTACGCTCGCGTTTTGGATCATCAAGATCCTGTCGACAACGCTCGGCGAGACGGCGGGCGATGCGGTGACCATGACGCTTGGTCTTGGCTATCTCGTCGGCACCGTGATGTTCGGTTTGGCACTGATTGCATTGGTCGCGATGCAGATTCGCGCACGCGCGTTCCACCCGTTTCTCTATTGGGCGACGATCATTGCCTCCACCACCGCGGGCACCACGCTGGCCGACTTGGCGACGCGCTCGGTCGGCATTGGGTACACCGGTGGTTCGGCCTTGCTGCTTGCGTTCGTCATCCTGTCGCTCGCTGCGTGGAAGGCGACGCTGGGCACTGTATCGGTCGACAGCGTCCATGAGCCGCGGGCGGAATTATTTTATTGGGTGACGATCACGTTCTCGCAAACGCTAGGTACCGCAATTAGTGATTGGCTCGCCGATACGGGAGGCCTTGGTTATCTCGGTAGCGCGGCCGTCTTTGGCGCGGCGCTGGTATTGATCGGGATACTGTACGCCACCACCAACACCTCGCGCGTGGTCCTGTTCTGGTCGGCGTTCATCCTGACGCGGCCGTTGGGGGCAACGGTCGGCGATTTCCTCGACAAGCCGATTGATCACGGTGGTCTCGCTTTCAGCCGTCCGCTGGCGTCGCTGCTGCTGGGGCTGGCAATTGTTGCGCTGATCGTGCTGCTGCCGCAGCGTGCCGGGCGGTCCGATATCCGGTGAGCCCGGTGGCGCCGTCGAAACGCGAGTTGCCTGTAGTGGCGCTGATCCTTGTGGTCATCGCCGTGGCCGCTCGCGCACGCACGTTCGGGAACCCGGTGATCGGGTTCGATGAGCAATTCTATCTGCTGGTCGGCGACCGGATGTGGCACGGAATGCTGCCGTTCGTGGATATCTTCGATCGCAAGCCGATCGGTTTGTTCCTGATTTACGCGCTGGCGGCCGGATCGGGTTCTAAAGCCATTCTGGCATGTAAACTGCTGGCCTTGGCAAGCGTACTGGCTACGGCGCTGCTGATCTTCGGCCTCGCGCGGCGTGCGAACGGTCCGGTTGGCGCGCTGGCCGGGGCCGCGCTCTATATCCTGTGGTTGGATTTTATGGAGGGTGAGGGCGTGCAGGCGCCGGTCTTCGATAACCTAGCGATGGTTGCGGCCGCGGCGATGGTGTTGGTCGGCATCGCCCTGCAGATCAAATATAGCGTCCTTGTCGAGGGCATCTATCTGGGCTGTCTCCTGATCGTCCTGACGTGGCAGGCGGGGATACGTGGCGCGCGGCTGGCCGGATATGTGATGACGTGGATCGGTGGGGCGCTATTGCCGACGGCGCTGGCGTTCGGTCTTTATACGGCGAACGCCCATGCGGGCGATTTCGTAATCGCCAATTTCCTGTCCGTGCTCGGGCAGGAACGCGCCGGCGGGGCTGCGGAAGGCACGGCGGTGATCGCCAGTATCCTGGCGCCGCTGTTCGTTTTGCTGCTGAAGCACAAGACCTGGGTGCGAGGCGGAAACCTCTTGCATGGTCGCCGCGGAGGCACGGGCGAGCGGATTGCCGCTGATCGTACCCGACGATGGCGGAGCAGGCGATCAGTTCGTCATGGGGCAGGGGCGGCGATACCCTGCTCACGATGCGGCAGGTCTGGCCAGCGCAATCATCGATTTTCTGGCGGATCGGTCGTCACGGGCACGAACAGTCGCCATTGCCGCCGCGCCGGGTATCAGCGACATGGGCGATCATTTCGCGCATCGTTTCGGCTTATATATCGCGCCGCCGCCGCCCGGGTATCGATGGCCGCTTGATTGGAACCACGCGCGGATCAAGGCATCTGGCTGAGCGAGCGCCCTGTGAATGCTGCGCTGTAAACCGGCATGACGATTTTGGCCGTTGTCCCGACCGCGGGGACACTTTCGAGCGACAGCTCGCCACCCATGGCTTTGGTCATCCCCTCGCAGATCGATAGACCGAGGCCGGATCCACGCAGGCCGTTCACCGGTGTCGCGCAAAAACCGAACCGTTTAAAGAGCAGCTTTTGGGCCTCGGGCGGGATGCCGACGCCGGTGTCTTCGATGGTGATGGCCAGATATCTCGGCGATCGTTCAACGATGGAGATAGTGACATGTCCGCCAGTGGGCGTGAAACGGATCGCGTTGCCGAGCAGGTTGATGAGCACCCGGCTCAATTTGCATTGGTCTGCCATGACTGGCGCTGTTGCCGGGTAGGGAATGAACGATAGAGTGATGCCGAATTCATCGGCCTGCGGCGATACGACCGCCAGCGCAGCCGTAATGACGGATTCCATCTCGCAAGACTGAAGGTTCAGATCGATCAGTCCGGCGTCCAGCCGCTCCAGTTCCAGGACATCGTTCAGCAAGGTCGTCACCCGGGTCGTACTGGTTTCGATCTGCTCAACCCATCGGCGATGTGGTTGCTGGATCGCATCCCCTTTCGTCAGCAACGCTGCGTTCAATGCGACGCTGCCCAGCGGGGAGCGGATTTCGTGGACGATATCGATCAGCGCCCGTCCACGTGCTTCTTCGGTCGCGATCAGTTGATCGCGCAGCGTCAGATAGCGTTCGTTGAGGATCGTCGTTCGGGTGGCGTAGATGATGAGACCGATGATGCCCACGCCCATGCCCCAGGGTAGCGAGCGACGGCCTAGTTCGACCGACAGCATCAGGATGACGGCGGCGAGCAGCAACGGGGGAAGGTCGCGGGGGACGTTGCGGATGAGCACCCTCCACCGCGACGTCTCGCAGCTCTTCTTCGACGTCGCCCATAAATAGGCGACAAAGGCTATGTCGCCGAATACCCATTTGGCTGAATTGTCGGCAAATCCCCATCGCTCGAAGGCGATTGCGGCGAAGATGCTGGTGACGGCATAGACCGAATGCAGGATCGCCAAGGGGCCGATCAGCCGCCGTATCTCCCCTGATTGCCGCAGGTAGCTGGCGATAGCGACGATGGCGAGCGCGACATGGCCAACATAGAGGAAGCGGGAGTCGGTCTGTCGGATGTGCAGTAACGCCGTGCCTGGCCATGATAATATCGCAAGCAGCACACCCAGAAGGACAACTTGCGCCACATCTAGGCTTCGTAACCGCCACCCCTGGTCTTCACCAGACGTTGGAAGCAGCGCGATCAGAAACAAAACCTGCCGAAACAATCCGATCAAGCTAAGGAAAGGCTGGGCCGCATCGGACGGTCTCATGATCGCCGAGGTCGTCCAACTGATCGCCCAGATGGCGAACGCGGCCGTTACCAGGTGCCATCGCCATCGGTGCCGATCGACGGCCGATCGGGATGTCAGATGGACAGTGCGAGCGGCACAAAGAGCGACCAGGGCGGCGGTACCCGCCCGCATGCTCATATACTGATCGGGCCAATCGATGGTCACGGCGAGTTGTGCGGCGATGCACGCCACCGCCGCGATTATCCAGATGTGACGGGCTGTTCTCGTGGCGATCGTCTGTCTCTTCACCATCGTCGATCGTGGGTGTCGTCCCCCACGTAGACCGATTTGCGCCCATTCCGCCATATGGTTGTGAAAGATGGTCGCGATCGCGCATGGCGGACTTTCATATCCGCCCTCTTTCGTGGTTTTGCGATAACCGACACATCAACGATATTTGGTGGCGGTACTGATCAGCATGTCATGATCTTGGATCGGAACGAGGTTCAGGCTTTCGGTATCGTGCTGTGACATTCATCGCGATATCATCAGCGATTTTCAGCGGTGTAGTGATACGGCGTTGCGGCCGGTGCTGCAGCTGATGGTAAAAACTATGGCCATCGCCAAGGCTTCAAGAAGACCATTCGGGAGGGCAAAGATGGACGGACCGCAGATGGATCGCCGGGGAATCCTGACCTCGGGCCTTGCTGGCGCTGCGGCGTCGATCGTGCTGCCGGCGATCGCCGAAGCGCGCGCGCCCGGCGGCGGGGTGCTGGCCCCGCGGCCACCGATGGGCTGGAACAGCTGGAACAGCTTCGCGACGACGATCACCGAGGCACAGGCACGCGAAACCGCCGCGATCATGGCGAGCAAGCTGCTGCCGTTCGGCTACGACATCTTCACCGTCGATATTCAGTGGTACGAACCCGGCGCGTCGAGTTACGAATATAGCACTAATCCGGTGCCGGCGATGGATGGGTACGGTCGGCTGATCCCCGCGCCGAACCGCTTCCCGTCGAGCGCCGAGGGTTCCGGCTTCACCAAGCTGGCCGCCGACGTCCACCGGATGGGGATGAAGTTCGGTATCCACCTGATGCGCGGTATCCCCCGGCTGGCGGTGAAGAAGAATCTGCCCATCCTCGGCACGACGTACCGCGCTGCCGATGTCGCCGACACGAACAGCATCTGCCCCTGGAACCCGGACATGTACGGCGTCGACATGACGAAGCCGGGCGCGCAGGCTTATTACGACAGCGTTTTCAGGCTGTACGCCGGCTGGGGCGTCGACTTCGTCAAGATGGACGACATGAGCCGCCCCTACGACGCGCATGCGCCCGAGATCGAGGGCGCGCATCAGGCGATCGTCAACACCGGTCGCCCGATGATGCTCAGCCTGTCGCCGGGCGAGACGCCGGTGATCCGCGGCGATCACGTCCGTCAATATGCACAGATGTGGCGGATCAGCGATGATTTCTGGGACGAATGGGCGATGCTGGAGGCGCAGTTCACCCGGCTGGAGAACTGGAATACATGGCGCCGCCCCGGCGCCTGGCCCGACGCCGACATGCTGCCGCTGGGCAAGCTCAAGCTGGGTGAGCGCGATACGAAGTTCACGCCCGATGAACAGCGCACGCTGATGACTTTGTGGTCGATCGCCCGATCGCCGCTCATCATGGGTGGCGACCTGCGCCATCTCGATGCGCCGACGCTGGCGCTGCTGACCAACCGCGACGTGCTGGCGGTCAATCAGGCGAGCACCGATAACCGGCCGCATTTCGTGCAGGACGGCGCGCGCATCTGGTCTGCCCGGCCGGAGGGGAGCCAGGACCGCTATCTTGCGCTGTTCAACACCACCGACAAGCCCAAGGAGGTGACGATCGCCCTGCGTGATCTCGGCAAGTCGGGGTCGGTGGCGGTTCGTGATCTGTGGTCCGGTCGGGCTGCCGGCGCCGTCCGCGACCACATCACGCGGACAGTATCGCCGCATGGTGCCGAACTCTATCGGCTGACGTGATGGCGGCATCGTAACATCCACGAGCGGCTACCGCCGCTCGTGGATGTTAAGCTGTTATGGCTTGGGTGATAGCGCCCAGACAGCGGACTATGATTTGAGAAACAACGATGAGCGATGCGTTGTCGTGGGAGCCCGCCGTGCATTTTTTGCCCATCCCGAAGACTCCCCGTGTGACAGTGCACGGCTAACCTTCGGCGCCGGGATCGCCGCTGGCGTCAGATCGATACTCAACTAAAACAGTGCGATCGCGCTCGATAGTGACGTCAGGATAGCAGTTACCGATCCGCTGGCTAACCGATCGTATACGAGGAGATAGCTGCCTCAAACCGGGCATTGTGTAACTGGCGCAATCGTTCGATCTGGGCGAGCGAGGCTGACAGAATAGTCGATGGCGCCAGCGCATCGGCGCGGTGCAGGGCCAAGATCTCGTTATCGGGCAGCGAGCGCAGCGCCGCCGCATCGATCGTGTACAGGCCGGCGATATCATGATCCCCGCCATCCGCTTTCCGCACCGACAGCGTCAGCAGGCGAATGAGGCGCTTGGTGGCGTAAAGCGCGATCAGCGTCCGGGCGGCGGCGATATCGGCCAACACTTGTTCCAGCGCCTGATGCAGCTGGTCCAGCAAGGGAGCCGGACGGCCATCGACAAACAATGCCTCGCCATTGGCTCCGATCGTCGGATCGGCGGCATCAACGGCCAGCCCGGCAACACCATTCGGGTCGAGCCGAAAGCCCGTCAGCAGCGCCGCACGCGGCACGTATGTCGCCTGGAAATGGCCGCCGAACGAAAACAGATTGGTCGGCTCGATCAGTCCCAACAGGGCCACCAGGTCGAACCGCCCCGTATTCGCGTCCTTGGCGAGGCAGAGCGGCATATCCGCGGCGGCAAAGGCGATTTCTGAAAGGCCCAGTTGTACGATCTGGCGCGTCGCACCGGCCGCGTTGCGATCGAAGTGCAGAGTCCCATGATCGGCCGCGTTCAGGGGAGCGACCCGGCTCATACCAGCTGCAGGCCATGGTCGCGCACTGCGCGCAACAAATCGCGGTGGCGCGGCGCCCGGTGCAGCAGATCGGCGCGCGCCCGGTCGTTGCGCGTGACGAAGCGGCTTGCCATCGCCGCGTCGGGCGATGCGGCATCGACACGCGGATAATCGCTGGCGAATTGCATGCCGTGCAGGACGTATTGATAACTCGGCCACGAGAACACCTCGCGCGCATGATCGAAATCCTGCGGCGCCGGCGAATGATGTCGCCAGAGATCGAGCCGTTCGCGCAATCCGTCCGGGATCGATGACGCAACAGTATTGTCCCGCCAGAACGCGGTGTCGGTTCGTTTCGTGAGGACGTAGTGGAGCTTCAGGAATTCGATGATCCGCTGCCAATGGTGGCGGAACGTATCATTGAACTGGTGCGCCATCACATCCATCGCCGATCGCGTGCGCGGCAGTCGGTCGGCGATGGCATCCATCGACGTTTCGATCAGCATCAGCGCCGACGCCTCGAGCGGTTCGATGAAGCCCGCCGACAGCCCGACGGCGACGCAGTTGTTCTGCCAGAACCGTTCGCGGTGGCCGGCGTCAATGTTGATCCGACGCACGGAAAGCCCTTCGGCCCGTGGCCCGGTATAGCGGCGTAGCGCTGCCTCCGCCGCGTCGTCGCTGGTGTGCGCACTGCTGTACACATGGCCAACCCCGCGGCGCGTCCACAGGCCGATGTCCCAGATCCAGCCGGCGTCCTGCGCGGTCGAGACGGTGTGACAGGTGATGTCGTCGTCCTCGCCGCCATAGGGCACCTGCATCGCCATCGCGCGGTCCGCGAAAAGGACGTCGCTGCACCGCCGGAACGGCACGCCATAGACGCCGCCGATCAGCAGCGCGGCAAAGCCGGTGCAGTCGACGAACAGGTCGCCTGCCAGCCGCCGGCCATCGGCCAATTCGATGTCGGTGATATCTCCATTGTCGGCCATGTGCGGGCGCACCACGTCGCCCAGCACATGCTCTACGCCCAGATTGCCCACGGCATGGTCACGCAACAGGGTCGCGAATTTGCCCGCGTCGAGGTGATAGGCGTAATTCGCATGACCCGCGTATTCGGGCATCAGGATGGTCTTGGGCGCCAGCCCGGCGTCACATAGCGTGGCCTGAAAATCGACCCAGCTGGCGAAATCCGTTGCCTCCGTCGCGGGCCGATGCAGCCAGTGCGGCGCCAGATCGATCTCGGTCGCCCCGGCGGGCGGATTGAGCGGATGGTAATAGGCATCGGCCGGCGTTCCGTCCGTCCATCCGACGAAGCGGGCACCCTGTTTGAACGCGGCATCGCACGACCGGATGAAGTCGGTTTCGGTTATCCCGATCTTGGCCAACGTGTTGCGCATCGTCGGCCACGTGCCCTCGCCGACGCCGACCGAGGGTACATTGGTCGATTCGACCAGCGTGACGCGGACGCCGCTGCCGGAGCGCTTCGCCTGCGCTGCCAGCCGGCACGCGGCGATCCAGCCGGCCGATCCTCCGCCCACCACGACAACATGTTGCACCAGCCCGTCCACAGCTTCCTCTCCGGGGAACATCCCGTCCTCCCTAATGCCCCGACGGAGAATTTCTCCTGCTATTTGTGATTGTATTTATCATACAATGAATTTAGCGATCGAATTCATCTCGCCCGACCGAGGCGACGAACGATTAAACGAAGGGGAGAGCGATGGCTATCATGCAACAGGTTTCTAAGCGCCGGGCGCTGTATACGGCATATGGACTGGCCAGCGCCATGAGCGTCCTGATTGCGGTCACGCCGGCACTGGCGCAAACCCCGACCTCGACCGACCAGACTGCCGGTCAGCTGCCCCCCGCCGACTCGACCGCCGTTCTTCCCAGCCAGACCGCAGCCGATGGCGTGGGCGAAGACATCGTCGTCACCGGCATTCGCCGCAGCATCGAATCCTCCGCCGCGCAGAAGCGCGATGCGGCGGGTATCCTCGATGCCATCTCGTCGGAAGACCTCGGCAAGTTCCCCGATGCCAACGTCGCCGAATCGTTGCAGCGCATTCCCGGTGTCGCGATCGATCGCAGCAACGGCGAGGGTCAATCGGTTACCGTGCGCGGCCTGGGCCCGGCGTTCAACACCGTGCTGTTCAACGGCCGCAGCTTCGCCTCGGACAACTATAACCGCGCCTTCTCGTTCGACCTGATCCCGGCCGAACTCATCAGCGGCGCGCAAGTGTACAAGAGCACGCAGGCGCCATTGCAGGGCGGTGGCATCGGCGCCACGATCAACGTGCAGACGCCGCGTCCGCTGGCGTTGAAAGAATTCAAGGCGGTCTTCACCGGCAAGGCGCTGTATGAGAAGAACAGCGAGAAGGTTACGCCGCAGCTATTTGGCCTGCTCAGCGACACCTTCGCCGACGGCAAGCTGGGGCTGCTCGCCTCGTTGTCCTATCAGAAGCGTATCGCGTCGATCCGTTCGATCAGCACCGACGGCTATCTGACGAATCAATCCGTCGGGCCGAATGCCGCACCGCTGTTCACCAACGTCTATGCGCCCCGAAACCAGGATGTGAACCAGACGCGTGACGAGCGTACCCGTCTGGGTGCGACGGTGGTGGCACAATATGCCCCCACCGACGAACTGACCTTCACGGTCGACGGCCTGTACAACCGTTTCAAGAGCGACTCCACGACGCGGGGTCTGGGCAGCTGGTTCGAACCGTCCAGTTACACCGCGGCGACGATCGACGAGAACCGCACGATCACCTCGCTGACGACCAACGGCAACGCCGATTTTATTGCGTCGGGCGCGTTGCGCGAGACGACGACGTATGAGGCCGGGTTCAACGCCGAATGGCGACCCACCGATACGCTGCGCATGGTGCTGGATGGCACGTGGTCGCGCGCGAAGAACGCCGGCGGCGGGCAGAGCTATTTTACGGTCATCGGCACGCCGTCACAATATTCGTTCACCGGCGCGGAGGGGGGCGGCATCCCATCCACCTTCGGGTATGGAACCGGCGTGCTGTCCAATCCCGCCCTTGGCCGCACCCATATCGCCGGGATCAACGGCAACGACGTCACCGAGCGGGTCCAGGAATATCGCTGGAATACCGAATGGAAGCCGGGCTGGAACGTCGTCACCGCGTTGCGCTTCGGCCTGACCGGCACGTCGCGTAACAAGAGCAACGTGCCGATCACGTCGGACCCGAACGTCGGCTGCGTCTATTGCGGCTATTCGACGCTTGCGGATGCGTCGTTGCTGTCGCCGTTCAGCATCGGCTCGCTGGGGGCGAAGAGCGGCAATGTGCCGACGTCGTTCCTGACCTTCGATCCGGGTGCGTATTTCAACTTCCTGACCAGCGCCGCCGCGACCACGGCGCTGGATCGCGCCCGCAACCAGCCCGTCGGCACCACGGCGGCGATCTTTGCCGCCTCGAACGGCTATGCGGTGTCGCGCCAGCCTTCGGCCCGGGTCAAGGAACGCGTCTATGCAAGCTATGCCGATGTCGATCTGGAGGGTGAGGTCGCCAGCCTGCCCTGGTTCATCAATGTCGGCGCGCGGTACGAATATACCGAGCTGGTATCTGCGGGTCAGTCGCTCCAGCTGACCGACCTGATCCCGGTCACGGGCGATCCGACGACATATACCGGCGTGTTCGCGAATAATCGACAGATCATCGCGGTCGACCAGCGGTCGTCTTACAGCAATCTGTTACCCAACCTGAACGCCCGGCTCAGCCTGACGCCGACATTGCAGGCGCGGTTCGCCGCATACCGGACGCTGACGCGGCCGGCGATCGGCGATCTGGCGCCGACGCTGGACATCGGCACGCTTCGGCCGGCGACGTTGACCGCGACGGGTGGCAACCCCAACCTGAAGCCCTATCGCGCGGACAATCTTGACCTTTCGGTAGAATGGTATCCGACGCGTACCACGACGCTGTCTGCTGCGATCTTCCAGAAAACGATCGACGATTTCGTAGTGCAGACCTTCGAAACCGAACTGTTCCCGATCGCCAATGCTGGTAATTCGCAGGGTGCCCGATTGTCGGCCGGTGGGCTGATCGAACTGATCGGCGGGCAGTATTTCGGCCGGTTCAGTGTGCGCCGGCCGCGCAACGCCCAGTCGCTGCGGGTCCGGGGGCTGGAACTGAATTTGGTCCATACGCTCGACTGGTTGCCCGGTGTACTCAGCGGCTTCGGCGTGCAGGCCAACGCTACCTTCGTGAAGACTAACCGCGAATTCGACGTCGACCAGATTGGCCAATCCTTCGCGGCGGAGGGGATCGGCAACTCGCAGAACGGCACGATCTTCTACGAGAAATACGGCATCTCGGCGCGGATCGCGTACAACCGGCGTGAGCGCTTCCTCCAGACATTGGCTGGTGGCCCGGGCAACGAGCCGGTCTTTGTGCGGGATTACGGCCAGTTCGATGGCAGCGTCGCGGTGAACATCACGCCTTATGCGCAGGTTTTCGTGGAGGGCACGAACCTGTTCAATGCCAAGTACATCGCTACGGGTCGCTTCGACAATCAGGTGCTCCGATATCAGAACTTTGGACCACGCTACGACGCGGGTGTACGCTTCTCGTTCTGAGAATAAAGAGACGGGGCCGGGGCGGGATCGACGTGCGATCCCGCCCCGGTTGTACATCGATGAACACCGTCCGCACCGCGTACGAAGCCCCCTCAGCGCCGGAGAGAAGTATGCGTGGCAAGACAATCCTGATGGCGTCGGCCGTCGTCGCAGCATTCATTGGCGTCGATGCACAGGCGAAGGTGACGGCACCGGCCGGCGCGCGGATATTCCGCCTCGATGGCGCCGGTGTAACCTATGCGATGGGCGTCGACGACAAGGGTTATCTGCAACCCCTATACTGGGGTGCGCCGCTTGCCCCCGGCGATCCTCTGGTTTCGACTGACCCGGTGAAGACCGGCGATCCCGTGTTGGTGAAGGCGCCCGGCGAACTGTCGGGATTCGATCCGGCTGGATCGATCACGTTGCAGGAATATCCGGGGCAGGGCGAAGGGTTGGTCAACGATCCCGGCATCAAGACGATCTTCGCCGATGGCAATCGCGATCTGGTGCTGAAATACAAATCGCATTCGGTGCGCGGCGAAACCCTGATGATCGAACTGGCCGACATCAACCGGCCGCTGACCGTCACCCTGCGCTACACGATTGATCCCGACACCGGCGTGATCGCCCGATCCGCCTCGGTCCGCAATGGCGACAGCCGGCCGGTGCGTGTCGACCAGATCGCCTCGGCGGTGTTCACGCTGCCGGTGGGTGACGATTATCGCCTGCACTATCTGACCGGCCGTCACGCCGCCGAATGGACGAAGAAGGATGTGGCGATCACGCCGGCGCTGACGGTGCTGGAAAGCCGGCGCGGATCGACCGGTCACGGCAACAACCCGTATTTCGCGATCGGCAAGGACGGCGCGACCAGCGAGGATGCCGGCCCCGTCTGGTATGGTGCGCTGGCATGGTCGGGATCGTTCCGGGTCAGCGTCGGCCAGGACAATCTTGGCCGTATCCGCATCATGGGCGGGTATAACCCCTACGACTTCTCTTGGACGCTGAAGCCGGGCGAGACGCTGGACACGCCGGTCTTCTACGCCGGCTTTGCCAACAATGGCATGGGCGGTGCCTCACGCACGTTTCACAAGTTCGAGATCGCGCACATCCTGCCCGGCGGCGAGAAGTCGAAGCCGCGACCGGTCGTCTATAACAGCTGGGAAGCGACCGCGTTCGACGTGACCGAGGTGGGGCAAGAGGCGCTCGCCGAAAAGGCCGCCCGCATCGGCGTGGAGCGGTTCGTGGTCGATGACGGCTGGTTCGGCGCACGCAACAGCGACAAGGCGGGTCTGGGCGACTGGACGGTCAATCGCACCAAATTCCCCAATGGCCTGAAGCCCCTGATCGACAAGGTCCATACGCTCGGCATGGATTTCGGCCTGTGGGTCGAACCGGAAATGGTGAACGTCGATAGCGACCTGTATCGCGCGCATCCCGACTGGGTGCTCAACTATCCCGGCCGTCCGCGGACGGAAGGGCGCAACCAGCTTGTACTGAACCTGGCGCGCACCGACGTGCGCGATCACCTGCTCGCCGTGCTCGACAAGCTGGTCGGCGAGAATGACATCGCGTTCCTGAAATGGGATTATAACCGCAACTGGACCGAGGCCGGATGGCCGCAGGTGCCGGTGCAGGACCAGCAGCGCGTCTATGTCGAATATGTCCGCAACCTCTATCACATCCTGTCCGAACTGCGTCGCCGCCACCCGAAACTGGAGATTGAGGGCTGCTCCGGCGGCGGCGGTCGTGTCGATCTCGGCATCCTCGGCCTGACCGACGAGGTCTGGCCGTCTGACAACACCGACCCCGCCGACCGGCTGATGATCCAGGACGGCTTTACCCAGGCCTATCCGGTCGCGGTGATGATGGCATGGGTGACGGACAGTCCCAACTGGGCGAATACGCGCACGACCTCGCTCGACTACCGGTTCCTGTCGTCGATGCAGGGCGGGCTGGGCATCGGCGCCAATCTGGACAAGTGGAAGGACGAGGACTTCACGACTGCCAGCAAATGGGTCGCGGCGTACAAGACCATCCGCCAGACCGTGCAGCGCGGCCAACTGTACCGGATTGATCCGCCGGCAAAGGACAATGCGTCGTCGGCCACCATGTACGTGTCGCAGGACAAGCGCCAGGGCGTGATGTTCCAGATGCTGCATTCGTCGATGTGGCGCGACAATCCGGCGCCGAACCATCCCGAGGGGCTCGATCCCGCCCGGTCCTATGCCGTGTCGGTGCTGGGCGGCGGCGCGTTGCCGGATGGCGTGCCGGCTCGCGCCAGCGGCGCCTATTGGATGGAGCGCGGTCTGCGCGCACCGCTCAAGGGCGATTTCGTCGGCACGGCGTTCGTTTTCGAGATGAAGGACTGAAGGTGCATCGCATGAAGATGGTTGTTCGGTCGATCCTGGGCGCGGCCCTGACGGCATCAATGCTCCCGGCCGCGCCGGTCGCGGCGCAGACCGCGGTGCCGGCGCATAGCTTTGCGGTCGGTGGGTCGCAGTTCCTGAAGGACGGCAAACCCTATCAGGTCATCTCCGCTGAGATGCACTACGTCCGGATACCGCGCGCCTATTGGCGCGATCGCCTGCGCAAGGCGCGGGCGATGGGGCTGAACACCATCACGACCTACGCCTTCTGGAACGCGCATGAACCGCGCCCCGGCGTGTATGATTTCACCGGCCAGAACGACATCGCCGGCTTCATCCGCGATGCGCAGGCGGAGGGGCTCGACGTCATCCTGCGACCCGGCCCTTATGTCTGTGCCGAATGGGAACTCGGCGGCTATCCATCCTGGCTGCTGAAGGATCGCGGTCTTCTGCTGCGATCGACCGACCCGACCTACACCGCCGCGGTCGAGCGTTGGATGGTTCGGCTGGGACAGGAGGTGAAGCCGCTGCTGCTGCGCAACGGCGGCCCGATCGTCGCGGTGCAGTTGGAGAACGAGTACGGCGCCTTCGGCGACGACAAGGCGTATTTGAAGGGACTGGAGGCCACCTATCGCCGTGCCGGCCTGGCCGACGGTGTGCTGTTCACGTCCAACCAGGCGGGCGATTTGGCCAAAGGCTCGCTGCCGCATCTGCCCTCGGTCGTGAATTTCGGATCAGGTGGCGCACCGAACGCAGTCGCCAAGCTGGAGGCGTTCCGGCCCAACGGCGTACGCATGGTCGGTGAATATTGGGCAGGGTGGTTCGACAAATGGGGTGAGGACCATCACGAAACCGATGGCCGCAAGGAAGCCGAGGAACTACGCTTCATGCTGAAACGCGGGTATTCGGTATCGCTGTACATGTTCCATGGCGGGACCACCTTCGGCTGGATGAACGGCGCCGATTCACATACCGGCACCGATTATCACCCCGACACGACAAGCTATGATTACGACGCCCCGCTCGATGAGGCAGGCAATCCGCGGTACAAATACGCGCTGCTCGCCTCAGTCATCGCCGAGGTCACGGGCAAACCTGCGGCGCCGGCCCCCGCACTAAGTGTCGCCGCGACATTCCCGGTGTCACAGATCCGGCGCAGCGCATCGCTCTGGGATAATCTGCCCGACCCGGTCCGCGCCCGACGCCCGATGACCTTCGAAGAACTCGAACAGAATTACGGCTACGTCCTCTATCGGGTGGCACTCGCCAAGGGGCAGGCGGGGCCGCTGATGCTCAAGGGCATGCACAGCTATGCGCAGGTCTATCTCGACCGCAAGCTGGTCGGCACGCTGGATCGCCGGCTGGGGCAGGAGACGGTCAACCTTCCGCAGCGGGATGGCCCCGTGACGCTCGACATCCTGGTCGAGAATACCGGGCGGGTGAATTACTCGCATGCGATCCGTACCGAACAGACGGGGCTGACCGGCGCGGTCACGCTAAACGGCCAGCCGCTGGAAGACTGGCGCATGTTCCGCCTGCCGATGAACGATCTGTCGACGCTGCGCCTGACAACAGCCCCCTGTGTCGGCCCCTGCTTCTACGAAACCGAGATGACGGTGGATCGGCCGGCGGACACGTATTTGGACATGCGCGGCCTGCATAAGGGGCAGCTATGGCTGGGCGAACATAATCTCGGCCGATTCTGGTCGATCGGGCCCGTCCATACGCTCTACACGCCGGCACCGTGGATGAAGCAAGGCGCCAACCGCATCCTGTTTTTCGACCTGACCGGCGATGCCACCGATCGCCTCACCACCGTTAACGCGCCGGTTTTCGGCAAGGTCACCAAGATCCGCGAGGCGCAGTAGGCGCGTCTATTTCCGCTTGCAGGGAAAGGCGCGGCGCAGCGCGTCGCGGATGACGAACGACGGTGCAACGCTGGTCTTTTTGGCCTGTTTGCGCAGATATTTGCGCGCGACGGCGGCAACCTCGATATTCGAGGAACGGGCGGTCGATGGGCAGATCTGGCGGGACAGCGACAGGGCGTCGAACACCCCAATGATATAGCCAGTACAGAAGTTCGAGGTGGGATCGGTATCCTTGCCCCGGCAATACTCGACCAGCTGGCCGGTCGTCAGCGAGCTGACCACCACCGGTCGATCCGCCGCGGCCAATATCGCGAGCATGAACATCATCATCGTGGTTCCTTCGAGTGACGACGGCTTCGCACGCCGGCGCCGGTCCTATCCCGACGCAGCGGTGAGATAGGGCAACATCCGCAACCGGGGAAACACGTCGTCGAGCGACCGGGTGTCCGGCAGGATATAGACCACGCCGCCCCGTTTCTGGAACAGCGGGCGAAGCGTCTTGGCGTAGAAGCTGGTGCCGACGTTGATGCAGCCGAAGGTGATCCGGTTGTCGTCCGGCGCCGGCGACGCCAGCCGCACCAGCCGCTGTTCTTTCTTCTTCGTGTTGATGACCGCGTGAAGCGCGACCGAATTGACGTAGTCCACCCAGAGCACGCGCTGGCGGCCAAAGGCTCTCCCGAATTTGGCGACGTACCGGCCCGCCGGTGTCGTCCGTTCGGCGGGGCCGATCTCCGACAGGCTCTTGGCCCCTACGCCGGGGGACGAGTCATCACCCACGCCGACACCGATCAGCACCGGCGTCTGGCCGAGCGGTTTGCCCTTCGCATCGAACAGGAAAAGCGATGCGGTCTGCTTGTCGATGACCGCATAGGGAAGATTACCGTTGTCCCGCGCGGCCGCAACCCAAGTGGTCAGGCGGACGGTCGATGGTGACGGCGACAACTCGATCGTCGGCTCGATCAGTTTTTCGGAAACCAGCTTCGCCGGCACATGGGCCACATCCTTGCGATCGCGAGGATGTGGCCCTGCGGCGGCCGGCAACACGAGCGCCGCAAACAGCGCGGGGACCAACCCCGCACGGCAGGCGATGTGAAACAATCTGATCGTCACAATGGCCTTGTTCAGCGGAATGGTCCGTTGATGCAAGCGCGTCGCGCAATGATGCGCTTAGCCGCGTGGCTTGCGCTGCTGGCGCTGCAACTGCTGCTGCATCTGCTGATCGAGGCCATCGACGCGGCCGTTGATCTGGTCGATGCGCTGGGCGTTCTGCTGTGCCTGGCCGGCCGCGGCCTGTGCCTGGGTGAGCGCCTGGCCCGACGTGCCCTCGACCTTGCGCAGCCGTCCGTCCATGCCGTCGATGCGCGAGTTCACCGTCGCGATCTGCTCCCGGACGAACCCCTTCGTGGCGCAGCCGCCCAGCGCGGTCGAGCCGATCAGGATCATCACGACGGCCGAATATTTCGGAAGAACTGAACGCATATATTTACCTCTCCAATTTGGTCATGCCAGTCAGGACAGGCTTGTGTTCAGCTGACAATCGCTATCGGTCGAGACGTGTGGGTTATGCGGCGAAACTATAACGCCATCGATCGATCGCTTACGGACACCTACTATCTGATGTTTTCCGACAGCTCATCAGAGAGCTGCGCTTTGCTGCTGCGAAGTGTCGATATACTTATCTAATGTTATCTTGCAGCATGGACACGATCTTTGATTTTGGTCAACCAATCGCCAAGCTGGATTCCCCGAATAATCCCCGACAGGGACAAAGCCGTCGGAATTCTGAAATGGACAACCATGCGAGCGTCGACCGTCCTCGCGGTCTGGTCGGCGGCGCTGTTTCTACATCTCTGCGGATGACTCCGGCGTGGTCGATTGCCGACGGTTCGACCCGACAGCGTATCAATACGCTCGTATAGCGCGGTCCAGTCCTGGCGGGTGCCGTCCGGGCTGGCCGTGTAGCGGCTGGGATGAAGGCTTCCGTCGATCGACGACAGCATCAGGCAGATCACCCGCGGTTTCACGACCGCACTTCGCCCTCGTAATCGGCGTCGGACACCTGTTCCAGCCAATCGACCACCTTGCCGTCCTTCATCTCGGCGATGGCGATGTGGCTCATCGCATTGTCCGGGGCGGCGCCGTGCCAGTGCTTCTCGCCGGGCGCGAAGAATACGATGTCGCCTGGTCGCACCTCCTCGATCGAGCCGCCCTCGCGCTGCACCCGGCCCAGACCAAAGGTGATGATGATCGTCTGGCCCAGCGGATGGGTATGCCATGCCGTCCGGGCGCCGGGTTCGAACGTAACGGTCGTCCCGCTCAGATTGCCGCTGCCGGCAAAGGGAGCGTCGGTGCGGACGGTGCCGGTGAAATAGTCCGCCGGTCCCTTACCCGATGGCCGTGACCCGCTGCGCATGATGTCCATGATCGTCTCCTGTCGTTGTCCGGCATATGGGTTGGAAGGTAGAGCGCGATTAGGCGTTGGAAGTTGCATGGACTCATGACTAGGCTTCATCGATGAAACGCGATGATCTGGTCGACCTGAACGCCTTCATGGCGGTCGCGGCGGAGAAGAGTTTCACGCGCGCCGCAGCGGAGCTCGGCACCTCGCAATCGGCGCTCAGCCACACCCTGCGCCGGCTGGAGACGCGGCTCGGCGTCCGGTTGCTGACCCGCACCACGCGCAGCGTGTCGGCGACTGCGGCGGGCGAGCGATTGCTCGCCACGCTCGGGCCGGCGATGGACATGATCGAGGGAGAGCTGGCATCGCTCGGCGAGCTGCGCGACAAGCCCGGCGGCGCCATCCGGCATGACCACCTCCGATCATGCCGCGAAGACGGTCTTTTGGCCGGTGCTGGAACGCTTCTTGCCCGATTATCCTGATATCCGTGTCGAGCTGAGCATCGATTCCAGCTTCGCCGATATTGTCACCGACCAGTTCGATGCCGGCGTGCGGCTGGGTGAGGCGCTGGCCAAGGACATGATCGCGACGCGGATCGGCCCGGACTTGCGCATGGCGGTGATCGGTTCGCCCGATTATTTCGCACGCTATCCTGCCCCCATGATACCGCAGGATCTGGCGCGGCACAATTGCATCAACCTGCGCATGATGACCTCTGGCAGCCTGTACGCCTGGGAACTGGAGAAGGACGGCCGCGAGATACGCGTGCGCGTCGACGGGCAGATCATCTGCAATGACACCAGGTCGATCGTGCGCGCCGCGACCGCCGGTCTGGGCCTCGCCTTCCTGATGGAAAGCTCGGTGGGCGAGCCGCTGGCGGATAGTCGGCTGGTCCGGGTGCTGGAGGATTGGTCGCCGTCCTTTCCGGGCTATCACCTCTATTATACCAGCCGTCGCCAGCCATCGGCGGCGTTCGCGCTGCTGGTCGATGCTCTGCGTTACCGGCCATGATCGTCGCGGCGTTGATCACCCAGGCGCTCGGCGCACCGGCGGCAGGCGCGACCGATCGACCGGCATGGCCCGCCGACACGCTGGCGATGCCGGTGTACCGTGAGATCGGTGACTGGGTACTTGGCTGCGACAACACCCGCCGATGTGCCGCGCGCTACGTGTTCGACGAGACGAGCGGGGCGTCGGCCGGAGATGGCGACCCCATCGGCCTGACGATCGCGCGGGCCGGTCGCGACGGTGCGTTCACCGTGGAGATCGTCGCGCCATCGCCGTTCGACCCCGGTGCGATCCGGATCGATGGGAAGGCCTTTGCCGGCGCTGGTTGGGTGCGGTCGGCCGATCGCACCGAAGCGCGCCTGGCCGGGGCGGCCGCTACCCGCTTTGTTCGCGTGATCGTCGATGCGCAGCGGCTGGTGCTGGCCGAGGGGATGACCATTTCGCTGAAGGGACTGGCTGCGATCCGCCTCGCGATGGACGAGGCGCAGCGCGGCGGCGGCGTGCTGCCCGATCCGGTCGTCCAGGTCCGACCCGCCGGCCCCTTGCCGGGCGCGGTGGCATTGGCTGCGCGGGTGCGGCGCGCTCAGGCGGCGCTGCTGAGGCGACATGACTGCGATCTGGCGTCGGGGCAGGATGACGAGGCCGCCGCGCTCGACGCGAAGATCGCGATCGTGCTGATCGGGTGTGGTCGCTTCGCCTACCAGACCTCTTCCATCGTTTTCCGCGTCGATCGCCAGGCGCCATATGCCGCCACGCCGCTGATCCTGCCGCCACCTCCGATCGGCGAACAGAGCGACGATCCAAACACCGCGGGCGAATATGTCAGCCCGGTCTTCGATCGCGCTACGGCAACGCTGACCGAGTTGTCCAAAGGGCGTGGTTGGGCCGATTGTGGATCGACCACGTCATGGACATTCGACGGCACCGGGTTCCGCCTGTCGGCGTTCGACTGGCAACGTCGCTGCGGTGGATTGCCCGGCGCATGGTCGGCGATCTATCGGAGCGAAATCCGCCCGCTGCGCTGAACGATCGGCCCGATTGCGGGCCTGACCAAGCAGCTATGCGCCATGTTATTGATGCAGCGGCCAATATCTTAAGTATAGATAAAGCGCGTGCGCTGTCATATGTCAATATTATGATTCCTCGGTGGCTGAAGTATAACAAATGGAAGTAAGTAGATGACCGATATCATCGTCGCGCTGTCTAAACAGCAGAATGAGAATGTGTTAGAAACGACTGTCGAGTCGGAAAACAGTATCGAGGGCGTACTTAGACGTTTCGATGCCAAAATGGTATCGAGCGATCAGGAATCTGGCGGCACCGCTTATTATCGGATCGCGGATGTTGCCCCCGACAGAGTCGATCAGTTGCTTGGGGAATTGCGAAATATCGCCGGATTAGAGGCTGCTTACGTCAAGCCGGCTGACGAACTGCCATAGGGGGAGCGCCGCCTTGCGTCGCGTCCCGTCAACAGGGGATGAGGAATGGCGCAGAAACCGAACAAGCAGGCCCGCAACGGTAACGGCGACGAACGCGACGGTAACGGGGGCGGCGGCGGGGGCAGCACCGCCGCCCCGCCCGCCGCGCCGCCGGAGCTGGTGGTCGTCACTCATGTAGAAAACGCGCTGCGCGCCTCCGCCGGCCGCTTCGAGGCGATGTCCGGCGCGCCCACCAACGATCTCGCCACGATCCTGGCCGATCACGGCGCCGCGATGCGGCCGCTGTTCGGCGCGACCGAAGAGCGCGTCGCCGCCTTCTCCTCGCTGTCGAACAGCATGGTCGCCGACGCATCGGGCGAACCCGTCGACATGACGAGTTTCTACGCGATCGATGCGGCGCCCGAAAATATGGAATCGCTGCGCGCGGATTTGCAATCGCACGATCTGGTCGACGGCGCCTATATCAAGCCCGGCGCGGAGCCGGCCGCTTTTCTGAACGACATGGCGCCCGTCGCCGACGAGGCGCCCCCCGCCTCGCCCGATTTCGGATCGCGGCAGGGGTATCTGGAGGCGGCACCCGGCGGCGTCGAGGCGCGGTGGGCGTGGACGCAGGCGGGCGGCCGCGGCAACACGATCCGCATCATCGATGTCGAGGGCGCATGGCGCTTCACGCACGAGGATCTGACGGTCAATCAGGGCGGCGTCGTCGGCGGGACGATGTCGACCGACATCGGCTGGCGCAATCACGGCACCGCGGTGCTCGGTGAATTCAGCGGTGACCTCAACGCGATCGGTATCACCGGCATCGCGTCGAACGCGGTCGTCAGCGCGATCTCGATCTTCGGTGGACCCGGCTCGTCCGGCGCGATCAACGCCGCCGCCGCGCGACTGGGTGCGGGCGACGTGATCCTGATCGAACTTCATCGGCCGGGACCGCGCTTCGCCTTCGCCAACCGTCCCGACCAGCGCGGGTATATCGCGGTCGAATGGTGGCCCGACGATTTCGTGGCGATCCGCAACGCGGTCAATCGCGGGATCATCGTGGTCGAGGCGGGCGGCAACGGCGCCGAAAATCTGGACGATCCAGTGTATCAGACGGCGGCGTCCGGATTTCCCGCCGGCTGGACCAATCCGTTCCGTCGCGCCAACCGCGATTCCGGTGCGATCATGGTCGGGGCAGGGGCCCCGCCGCCGGGAACACACGGGCGCAACCACGGCGCCGACCGTTCGCGGCTCGACTTCTCGAACTTCGGCGCGTTGTTCGATACGCAAGGGTGGGGACGCGAGGTGACGACCGCCGGCTATGGCGATCTGCAGGGCGGCACCAACGAAGACCTTTGGTACACCGACACCTTCTCCGGCACGTCCAGCGCCTCGCCGATCATCGTCGGCGTCGCCGCGTCGTTGCAGGGGATGGCCCGCGCGCGCGGGCAGGCGGTGCTGACGCCCGCGAAGTTCCGCGCCTGCCTTCGCTCGACCGGCTCGCCGCAACAGGACGAACCGGGGCGCCCCGCGACGCAACGGATCGGCGCCCGCCCCAATCTGCGCCAGCTCGCCACCTGCGCGTTCGGCAAAGGCGCATTCAAGGAGATCAAGGAGGGTAAGGAATTCGTCAAGGAGCAGAAGGAGGCGGTCAAGGAACTGAAGGACGCCCGGAAGGAGACGAAGGAAGCGAAGGAACTCCGGAAGGATGCCGTCAAGGAAGTGAAGGAAATCCGCAAGGAGCAGATCAAGGAACTGAAGGAACGACCCGACAAGCAGATCAAGGAAAAGGACAAGGACAAGGAAGCGTTCGAGGGCGGCGGCGGAATCCGCGATCAGGTGATCCAGCCCGGCAATCTCGGCGAACTAGCGCCCGCGACCAGTGTCGAGGGGCGGCTGGCCGCGATCGAGAATGCGATCGACAGCCTGGTCCACTTCATCGGCACCGATCTGCGTCCCGACCTGTCCGCTTCGGCGCTCGGCCAGCAGGCACAGGGTCTGACCCAGGAGGACGAACAGTCCAAACAGTGGAAGGACCAGAAGGACAACGAGGGATACTGATCGTGCCGGTCACCACGGGGGCGTTCCCTCCCATCGCCTCCGTGGTGGCACCTGTCGGGGTTCGCGACCAGACGATTGTCACGGCGTGATCCTGATTATCGCCCGCCCGGATGATGTCGCCGCCCTGTGGCTGCACGCCGCGATCCGGGCATTCGTCACGGTGCCGGTGCGGCTGCTGACCCCGGCCGCTTTGGTCTATACCCCCTCGATCGTCCACCGGATGGCCACGGGGTCGACCGACTGGCGCGTGTCGCTCCGCGACGACACGTCGATCGGCTGCACCGACGTGACCGGCATCGTGAACCGTCTGACGGCGGCGCCCAACGATCACTTCGCCCGCGCGGGCGCAGGTGAGCGTGCCTATGCCGAAAGCGAGCTTCACGCCTTTCTGCTCGGCTGGCTGGGATCGATGAACTGTCCCGTTTTGAACCCGCCGGCGCCCGAGGGTCTTGCCGGGGTCTGGCACGATGTCGTCGGCGCATGGCAACGGGCGACGATGGCGGGGTTCGCCTGTGACCCGGTCGACCTGTCGCCGGATCGGCCGTTGCCCACGCTGCCGCAGCTTCGATCCTCTGCAATCGATGAGGGGACGACGCATTTCGTCCTCGACGATCAGGTGATCGGCCCCCACCTATCGAGGACAGACCGCGATGCCATGCTCCATCTCGCGCGTTCATGGGGCACCCGCCTGATCCAGATCGACACCCGCGACGATGCCGGCCGCCCCACCTTCGTCACCGCGACCAGCCTGCCGCATTATCCGATGGGCGGCGGGTTGCTGGTACGGGCGATGGCCAGGGCACTGACGGCATGACGCGGCCATGATCCTGATCGCCGGCATCCCCGACGAATCCCCCGTCGCCCTGGCGATCGAGGCGGCGGAGGTTGCTGGGATCGCGCATGTCGTGCTCGACCAGCGCGATCATCTGGCGATCGACCTGCGACTGACGCTGGACCCGGTCGGTGGTTGGCGGGGGTATCTTGACGCGCCGGCCGGCCGTACCGATCTCGCCGACATCCGCGGCGTGTATGTCCGCCTGATGGACGAACGCTTCCTGCCCGATGTGGTCGATCTGCCCGCCGATGCCCCCGCGCGCCTGCGGTCGGGACGACTGCACCAATTGCTGCACGACTGGCTGAACGTCGCGCCGATCCGCGTCGCCAGCCGCCCGCGCGCGATGCTGTCGAACATGTCGAAGACCTATCAGGCGGGCATCATCCGCCGCTGCGGCTTCGCTATTCCAGATACGATCGTCACCAACGATCCGGCGGCGGCGCGCGCGTTCGTCGAGGAATGCGCGGCGGATGGGGATGAGGTGATCTACAAATCGGTCAGCGGCACTCGTTCGATCGTGCAGACCTTCGCGCCCGGCGATCACGACCGGCTGGGTCATATCTGCTGGTGCCCCACCCAGTTCCAGCGCCGCGTCCGTGGACCCGACATGCGCGTCCATGTGGTCGGCACGCGGACCTTTGCCACCGCCATCGCCAGCGAGGCGACGGATTACCGCTATGCCCAGCGTCAGTCGGGTGCGGATGCCGATCTGACCGCCGCTACCCTAGATCCGGCGCTGCACCGCGCCTGCGTGGCCTTGTCGGCAGAACTCGATCTGCCGTTCACCGGTATCGACCTGCGCCATGCGCCGTCGGGTGAGACGATCTGTTTCGAGGCGAATCCCTGTCCTGCCTATAGCTATTATCAGTCGCGTACCGGCGCGCCGATCGCGGACGCGCTCGTCCGCTGGCTGGCCGGCATCGATTGATCGCCGATCTGGCGATCTCGTCCGTCATCGTTATGGAGGCGGCGATGATCGACAGGGCCGACTGCTCATGAGCAATGGATGGGACAAGGCACAGGTGCGCCCGTTGCTGCCCATCGACGACGCCTCGGCTGACCGCGCCCGACTGCGCGCCGAGGAACGCGCCGGGGAACGGGAACGTCGCGCCCACGAACGGCTGGACGCCACGCAAGACCGCAGCGACCGACGAGCGTCGGAACGCGAGCAGGCCGCCCGCGATCGCGAACAGGCCCGCGAACAGCGCCGCCTTGAGGAAGCTGGCCGGATCGAGGCGCGCAGCACCGATCGCACCGAACAGGCCGCCGCGCAGGAGGAACGACCCAAACGTCGCCGATCGGGCGCGCTGGCGCGCACGGGCGAAGTGCAGCGCGAACGCGATACGCGCCATTACCAGACCGTCGTCGATACCGGCCGCGTCCGCGAACTCGCCCGGCGCGGCGCGTCGATCTCTGGCCTCGCCGGCGCCTTCGGTATCTCGACCGATGAAGTGGCCGCGATCCTCGCCGACGATGGCGCGGACGGAGAACCGGCATGACGACGCGACTGAAAATCTATTTCGATGGTGGCTATCGGCCCGGCGGCGGCGGGATGGAAACCGCCGTCGTGGTCCGGGGGCAGGCGCATATTCAACCCGATCTGGGGGAGGGGACCAGCGTGACGGCGGAGTGGCTCGCGCTCCTGCAGGCGCTCCGCCTAGTCCAGGCGCTGGGCGAGACGAACGTCGTCCTGCTTGGCGATGCCGTCGCGGTCATCGATCGCGCGAATGGCGTCCTGAAGGCGCGGGGGGCGTGCCTGCCGCATCTCGCCGCCGTGCGCGATCTGACCGCTGCGCTCGGCTCGCCTATGATCCGCTACGTCAAGCGGGCACAGAACCTTGCCGGGATCGCTCTGTCCCGCCGGCATCCGCGATAGGGTGCGGTCGATCGATACCCTCTACAGCTTCCGCCGATGCCCCTATGCCATGCGCGCGCGCCTCGCCCTGCTGGTCGGCGGGGTACCGTTCGCCATCCGCGAGGTGACGTTGCGGCACAAGCCGGCCGCGATGATCGCGATCTCGCACAAGGCGACGGTGCCCGTCCTCCTGTGCGCCGATGGCCGGGTGATCGACGAGAGCATCGATATCATGCGCTGGTCGCTCGGGCGCAGCGATCCAGAACACTGGCTGGGCGGCGACGATGCGGTGCTGATCGACCTGTTCGATGACCGGTTCAAACATCATCTCGATCGCTACAAATACGCCGATCGTCATGGCGCCGACCCTCTCGATCATCGCGCTGCCGGTCTTGTCCTGCTGACCGTGCTGGAGGATCGCCTGTCGATTACCACGAACCTGTGCCGTGCCACGCGGTCGCTGGCCGACATCGCGATCATGCCGTTCGTCCGCCAGTTCGCCGCGGTCGATCCGGACTGGTTCGACGCGCAGCCCGTCCCGCAGGTTCGGCGGTGGCTCGCCGATCACATCGCCTCGCCGCTGTTCGGCCGGGCGATGGAACGACTGACCCCGTGGCGGCCGGATGATCCCGTCACGCTGTGGCCGTGAACCGATCCATCGTTATAGCCGTGCTGAACAGCCACCAGGAACGACACCCTATGATGGACCGGGCATGACGGACTGGACGATCGGGATCATCGGCGGATCGGGCCTCTATGCGATCGACGCGCTGGAGGATGCGGCATGGCGTGATGTCGAGACGCCGTGGGGCGCGCCATCGGACCAGATCCTGTTCGGCCGGATCGGCGACGTCCACCTCCGCTTCCTGCCTCGCCACGGCCGCGGTCATCGCATGCCGCCGTCGGAGGTGAACGCCCGCGCCAACATCGATGCGCTGAAGCGAGCAGGGTGTACTGACCTGCTCGCCGTATCGTCGATCGGATCGTTGCGTGAGGAACTGGAGCCGGGCCGCTTTGTCGTCGTCGACCAGTTCATCGATCGTACCGTCGGTCGTCCCGCCAGCTTCTTCGGCACCGGGCTGGTCGCGCATGTCTCGATGGCGGAACCGGTCTGCCCGCGCCTGTCGGCCTTCGCGGCGGAGGCGATCAAGGCGGCCGGCGGCACGATGGCCAAGGACGCGACCTATCTGGCGATGGAGGGGCCGCAATTCTCCACCCGCGCCGAAAGCATGATGTACCGGCAATGGGGCGCCGACGTCATCGGCATGACCGCGATGCCCGAAGCGCGCCTCGCTCGCGAGGCGGAGCTGCCATACGCACTGGTCGGTATGGTCACCGATTACGATTGCTGGCGCGAGGAAGCCGAGTTTGTGGAAGTGAGCGAGGTGATCGAACAGATGACGGTGAATGGCACGATCGCCCGCCGCCTGATCGAAACCTTCGCCCGCGCCCTGCCAGCCGGGCGAACCGCATCGCCGCTGGACCGGGTGCTCGACCATGCGATCATCACACCGTCAACGGCGCGCGATCCCGTCTTGGCAGCGAAGCTGGACGCGGTGGCCGGACGAGTGCTCCGCCCGTGACGTCAGCGGACGGGTGAGCGCGGCTCGTCTGCCGCCAGCGCTTCGGCCAGCATCGCCCGGATCGCCTTCAGCGCTGCCTCGATCTCGCTGATGGCGGCGGCATCGCCCGCGTCGATTTCTACCGGCGCAGCCACCGCCACCACCTCCGCCGGCTCCGTTTCGGCGGCGAGCAATTTCTGCACGCCCCGGATCGTATAGCCTTCATGGTTCAGCAGCCGGTCGATCCGGCGCACCAGTGCGGCATCCTCGGGCCGGTAATAGCGCCGGTTGCCGGCCCGCTGCATCGGCTTGAGCGAGGGGAAACGCGTTTCCCAATATCGCAGCACATGATGCGGCAGGCCGGTTTCGGCGGACAGTTCGCCGATCGTCCGCAAGGCTCCGTTCGCCTTCGGCGTCGGCGTCGTCATGGCGATCAGCCGGTCGCCTCGGCCGCGACGATGCGGTCGCGCATCATCTGGCTGGCGCGGAACGTCAGCACGCGGCGGGGTGCGATCGGCACCTCGACGCCGGTCTTGGGATTGCGGCCGACCCGCTCGCCCTTGTCGCGCAGGACGAAGGTGCCGAAACCAGAAATTTTGACGTTTTCGCCGTTCGACAGCGCCGTGCACATTTCGACCAGGATCTGTTCGACGATCTTGGACGATTCGGCGCGGCTCAGCCCCACTTCGCGGTGAAGCGCTTCGGCTAGGTCGGCGCGAGTCAGCGTTCCGGCATCGGTCATGTCATATCCCCTTGGGATCGGGAGACTACACAAGCCGCCGCCTGATCGAAAGAGGGCTTTGCGAGTGATTGTCGTTTCGTAACCGAAATCACCCGGAAAAGGGCTGATTTCGTCGTTATCAAAAGCGAATGACGGCCGCGCCCCAGGTAAAGCCGCCGCCCATCGCTTCCAGCACGATGATATCGTCCTGCTTCACACGGCCATCGCGCACGGCAGTATCAAGCGCCAACGGCACCGAAGCGGCCGACGTGTTGGCGTGCTGGTCCACCGTCACCACCACCCGGTCGGGGTCCAGTCCCAGCTTGCGCGCGGTCGCATCCAGGATACGGGCATTTGCCTGATGCGGCACGACCCAGTCGACATCGGCCGACTTGATCCCCGCGATCGCCAGCGTCTCGGTCATCACTGCGGCCAGATTGGTCACCGCGTGTCGAAACACCTCGCGCCCCTTCATCCGCAGCTTGCCGACCGTGCCTGTCGTGGACACGCCGCCATCGACGTAAAGCAGGCCGTTGTGCCGCCCATCCGCGTGCAGCTTCGTCGCCAGGATGCCGCGTCCGTCCGCCTCGACGCTCTCCTGCGCCTCCAGCACGATCGCGCCGGCGCCGTCGCCGAACAGCACGCAGGTGGTGCGATCCTCCCAGTCGAGCAGGCGGCTGAACGTCTCCGCACCAATCACCAGCGCGCGCCGGTACACACCGCCACGGATCATCGAATCGGCGACCTGCACCGCATAGAGGAAGCCCGAACACACCGCCGCCACGTCGAAAGCGACGCAATCGTCGATGCCCAGCATCGCCTGCACCTTGGTGGCGGTGGCGGGAAAGGTCTGGTCCGGGGTCGCGGTCGCCAGCACGATCAGGTCGATCTGGTCCGCCTGCAGCCCAGCCGCCGCGATCGCCGCAATCGATGCATCACGGGCCAGCGTCGCGGTCGTCTCGTCCGGGCCGGCGAGATGACGGAACCGGATGCCGGTGCGCTCGACGATCCATTCGTCGCTGGTATCGACCTGCTCCGCCAGTTCGGCGTTCGACACCCGCCGTGCTGGCAGGGCGGAGCCCGTGCCCGTCACCACCGCGCGGATCATGTCGTGGCCTTTTCGACGGCGGTCGGCTGGTGATCCAGCCCCAGGTCCTCGGCAATCCGGCGCGTCAGGTCGTTGCGCACCATCTTGGCGGCATTGCCGATCGCGGTCGCCACGCCCAGCTCGTTGGCGCTGCCATGGCTCTTCACGACGATGCCCTTCAGGCCCAGAAAGACCGCGCCATTGTGGTTGTTGGGGTCGAGGTGATCGCGCAACAACTGCGTCGCCGGACGAGAGATCAGGAAGCCGATTTTCGACCGGGTCGAGCTGGTAAAGGCACGCTTCAACAGATCGGCGACGAATCGCGCGGTTCCCTCGGCAGTCTTCAGCGCGATGTTGCCGGCAAAACCGTCGCACACGATCACGTCGTGATTGCCGCGCGCCAGCTTGTCGCCCTCGACGAAGCCGGTGAACGCGAGCGGCAGATGCGTCGCCGCGCGCAGTTCGCTGGCCGCCGCGCGGATTTCTTCGGTACCCTTCTGATCCTCGGACCCGATGTTCAGCAGCGCCACACGCGGTCGCTCCAGATCGAGCGTGGTGCGTGCATAGGCAGCACCCATCACCGCGAACTGGACGAGGTTGCGCACATCGCACTCGGTGTTTGCACCCAGGTCGAGCATCACCACGTCGTTGTCACCTAGCGTGGGCAGCGGCGCGGCGAGCGCTGGCCGATCAATGCCCGGCAACATGCGCAGCGACAGTTTCGCCATCGCCATCAGCGCGCCGGTATTGCCCGACGACACGGCGGCATGCGCTCGACCCTTTTTGACCAGGTCGATCGCGATACCCATCGATGTCGTCTTGGCACGACGCATCGCCTGGCCGGGCTTCTCGCTCGACCCGACGACTTCGGGGGCATGGATGATCTCGGAATGCGCGCTTAGATTGGGATGGCTTGTCAGCTCAGCCCGAATCGCCTGCTCGTCACCGACCAGCAGGAAATGCATCGAGAACTGATCCTCGTACCGGCGCCGCGCACGCGCAACCCCGGCGAGCATCACTGCCAGCCCTTCATCACCGCCCATCGCGTCGATGGCGATGCAGGGCTGGTCCGTCATCAGCGTATGTCCGTTCGGTGTGGCTTACGCCTCGACCGACACGACCTCACGGCCGTTGTAATGGCCGCACGACGTGCACAGGATGTGCGGACGCTTCAGCTCACCACAATTCGGGCACTCCTGGAATGCCGCGACGGTCAGCGAATCGTGACCGCGACGCATGCCGCGCTTGGAGGGCGAAGTCTTTCTTTTGGGGACGGCCATTGCGGCACCTTATGGTCTTGAATCAGTTGAAGGATGCGACGCGAAATGCTGCCCGACCCATAAGGCCGCGCGTACATTCCGGACGCATCGCGAAGCGTGGCGCTATAGCGATTTCGGCTCATGTTGCAAGCACGTGACCGCGGTGGCACGGGATGTTCGTCAAAGGAGCGTCCATGATCCGTCCCGCCGCTATCGCCAGCCTGCTATCCCTGCCGCTCCTGCTGGGGGCGGCCGTGCCCGCCGATCTGATCTCGCCCGAACGGCTGTCCGCTGACGTAAAGGTGCTCGCCTCCAACGATTTCGGTGGCCGCGCGCCCGGTACGCCGGGCGAAACAAAGACTATCGACTGGCTGATCGCGCAGTTCAAGGCCGCTGGCCTGCAGCCCGGTGGTCGCGCCGGCAGCTGGACGCAGGACGTGCCGCTGATTCGCACGCAACTGGGGACCGGCACCGTCTCCGCGAACGGCGCAGCGCTCGTGCAGGGCCGCGACGTGTACCTCAGCACCGTCCGCCCCGTCGCCCGCGCGCAGATGGCGGCCGCGCCGATGGTCTTCGTCGGCTACGGCGTCAGCGCGCCGGAGCGTGGCTGGGACGATTTCAAGGGTGTCGACCTGAAGGGCAAGGTCGCCGTCTTCCTGGTCAACGATCCCGATTTCGACGCGGCGGCGGGCGAGCCGGTGGCGGGCAAGTTCGGCAACCGGCGCATGACCTATTACGGCCGCTGGACCTATAAGTTCGAGGAAGCGGCTCGCCGCGGCGCGATCGCCGCGCTGATCGTCCACGACACGCCCGGCGCCGGTTATGGCTGGAACACCGTCACCGCACCCGCTGGCGAGAATTACGATGTAGCCAAGCCGCCCGCCCCGCGCGTAATGCTGCAGGGGTGGCTGGAAGGAGCCGCGGCGACCCGGATGTTCGCCGCCGCCGGTCTCGATCTCGCGCAACAGCGAATCGCCGCCCGTCGCGCCGATTTCCGTCCCGTACCGCTGGCGGGTGCCGGCTTCGCCGCCGACCTGCCCGTCACCTTCACGCGCGCGACCAGCCGCAACGTGCTGGCCAAGCTACCTGGCACTACCCGAGCGGACGAGGTTGTGATGTACGGGGCGCATTGGGACGCTTACGGAGAGGGTGCGCCGGACGCGCAGGGCCGCCGCATCCGCCCCGGCGCCAATGACGACGCGCTCGGCACCGCCGGCGTCCTCGCCATTGCCCGTGTCGCCGCCAAGGCCCCGCGCACGCCCCGCACCCAGGTCTTCGCGCTATGGACGGGCGAGGAGCGCGGGTTGCTCGGCTCCGAAACCTATGCCGCCGATCCCGTCTATCCGGCCGCCAAGACGGTCGCGAACCTGACGCTCGACATCCTCCAGACCGCCGGCCCCGCCCGCGATGTGATGCTGGTCGGCGATGGCCAGAACGCGCTGGAGGACATGCTCGCCACCGCCGCCACCGCCCAGGGGCGCACGGTGACGCCGGAGGCGCTGCCCGAACGCGGCCTGTTCTATCGCGCCGACCATTTCTCGGTCGCGCGCCGCGGCGTACCGACGCTGTTGCTGATGGCGATCAGCGGCGCACCCGATCTCGTCACCGGCGGGCGTACTGCGGGGCAGGCGTGGCTGGACGGCTATATGCGCTGCTATCACCAGACCTGCGACGCGTGGAGCGCCGACTGGGACCTGCGCGGCGCGGCGGCGGATGTCGACCTGCTCCGCTCGATCGGCGCGACGCTGGCGAACAGCACGATGTGGCCAGAGTGGCGTGACACCTCGGAATTCAAGGCGATTCGCGCCAAGACAGCCAGCGCGCGCCGCTAACAAAAGGGCCCCTCCCGCTCGCCGGGAGGGGCACGGGGTGGGCCTGACCGCAAACTCAGCGGCTCACCACCGCAGTGCCGCATCCCCCACGAACGGGTTCGTCCGCCGTTCATGCTCGAATGTGCTCGGCTGGCCATGCCCCGGAATAAACGTCACATCACCCAGCAGCCATAGCTTCTGCGTCACCGACGTCACCAGATCGTCGAAGCTGCCCAGCGGGAAGTCGGTCCGCCCGATCGATCCCTGAAACAGCACGTCGCCGACCTGCGCGAACTGCGACGGTGCATGGTGGAAGATCACATGGCCTGGCGTGTGTCCCGGCGTCAGATACACATCCAGCGTCAAGTCGCCGACCGTCACCGTGTCGCCGTCGTCCAGCCAGCGATCGGGCTCGAACACCACGCCCCGGATGCCGTAATTGCGGCCATCCTCGTCCAGCCGCGCCAGCCAGAACCGGTCCGCTTCATGCGGCCCCTCGATCGGCACGCCCAGCTCCTCGGCCAGCGGCTTCGCCTCGCCGGCATGGTCGATGTGGCCATGGGTCAGCAGGATCTTCTCCACCATTACCCCCGCCTCGGCGATGGCGGCATGGATGCGGGGCAGGTCGCCGCCCGGATCGATCACCGCCGCCTTCATCGTCGCGGTGCACCAGAGGAGCGTGCAATTCTGCTGCAGCGGCGTCACCGGCACGATCACGGCGCGTAGGGGAGGGTTGGTGCTCATGCCGCCTGTCTGCGCGGGCCAGCGAGGGCGGTCAACGCCGTCACCACAACACGCCCTTGTCAGGCGTTATCGGGGCCGGTGCCTCGTCGCCGATCGATTGCAGCAGATCGATCTCGATCGTGCGGCACATCGCCGACAGCGGCACGTCATGAACCGTATTGGCGAACGGATCGACCAGATCGTCACCGATCTGCAGCACGGCCAGGAACATCAAGCCGGCGATCGTCGATCCCAGCGGCGTGGCATAACCCAGCGACTCCACCAGTCCGATCGGCAACAGGATGCAGAACAGATGCGTGAACAGCGTCGGGAAGAACCGATACTGGTTGGGCAGCGGCGTGTTCTTGATCCGCTCCATCCCGCCTTGCGCGTTGGCAATATCGACTAGCACCGCCTCCATCTGCGTCTGCTGGATGGTGTCGATCCAGCCCTTGCGCTGGGCATCGGCGATACGGCGGCCGGTGCCGTCGAGCAGGCCGTTGGCGGCATTGACCCGTTTCAGGGCTGGTTCCGCTTCCCCATGCGACAAGAAGCGCAGAACCTCGGCGTCACGATCCTGCTTGCGCAGTTGACACCGCAGCGCGTTCACATACGCGATCTGGCGCAGCACGATGGTCCGTTTCAGGTCATGGGCGTCAGGATCGGGCAGGAAATTGCGGGTCGCGCGCGACAGGCTGCGCGACGCATTGATCATCGCCCCCCACAGGGTCCGACCCTCCCACCAACGCTCATACGCTGAGTTGTCGCGAAACCCGAGGAACAGCGCGAGCGCGGTGCCGAACAGCGGCAGCGGCAGCGTCGGCGCCTTGAACGGCAGGACGAAATACGCGACCGTTACAATCACATCCCACACGAACAGGATGATGAGCGGCTTCCAGACTTCGGACACGATCCGGCCAAGGCGGGGGGTGGCAGCGACGATCAACAGGCGATTCCCTTTGTTGCAGGTGCGAACGTCTTAACCTCGATCGAGTTCAACCGACCAGAGCGCGATCGCGCCATCCCCGCCAGATCTTCGCCGCCTGCACCGTTTCCAACACGTCGTGAACGCGCAGCAACTGCACGCCCGCCTCGATTCCCTTCAGCGCCAGCGCGATGCTGCCGCCCAGACGTCGGTCGACCGGTGCCTCGTCCGCCAGCGCGCCGATCATCCGCTTGCGACTGGCGCCCAGCATGATCGGGCAGCCGAGCCCGTGGAACGCCGCCAGCCCGTTGATGAGCGCGAGATTGTCGCCCAGCGACTTGCCGAAACCGATACCGGGATCGACGATAATCCGGTCCCGCGCCACGCCCGCCGCCACGACCGCTGCGATCCGCGCCTCCAGCCAGCCAAACACCTCGCCCACCACATCGGCATAGGCGACCCGGCCATGCCCGCCCTTGGCGGGGTCGGGCGAGTGCATCAGGACCACCGGGCAGCCGGCCCGCGCCACCACGTCCAGCGCCCGGTCGTCCCACAACAGGGCCGACACATCGTTGACGATGCCCGCCCCCGCCGCCAGCGTCGCCTCCATCACCGCGGCCTTGCGCGTATCGATCGACACCAGCGCGCCACTGCCTGCCAGCCGCTCGATCACCGGCACCGTGCGGGCGATCTCGTCGCCTTCCCACACCGCCGTCGCCCCCGGCCGCGTCGATTCGCCACCCAGATCGACCAATGCCGCGCCAGCCGCCAGCATCGCCACCCCCGCTGCCGCCGCGCTTTCGGGATCGTCGACATGCTGGCCGCCATCGGAAAAGCTGTCCGGCGTCACGTTCAGGATGCCCGCCACCTGCGGCTGATCGAACCGGAGCGTCCGCGCGCCGATCGTCAATGCCGGCCGGCTCGCGACGATGCGCGCATGGAGCAGCGCCGCCCGCTCGCCCAGCGCAACCCCCTCGGCGATCGGCAACGTCCGCCGCCGGCCGCCTTCGCTCACCTCATAGGCGGCGAACCACTGCAGCCCGCCCGCCAGTCGCGCGACGCTGCCGTCGTCCAGCCCGACGGGCGTGTCGACGAAGCGGACCGGGCGCAGCCAGTCGATCAGGGCTGCGTCGCCAGCAGCCAGGTCTGGCGCAGCGTGTCGATCGGTTGCAGCTTGCCCGCCGCCTCGTGATGCCAGAACGTCCAGCCATTGCACGCCGCCGAACCCTGCAACGTCGCGCCCAGCTTGTGGATCGACCCGATTGCCCCGCAATCGCTCAGCAGCGATCCATCGGCGCGAATCGTCACGCGGAACCGACGCTTGCTGTCGTGCAGGACCGCACCGGGGGTCAGATATCCGTTCTCGACCAGCGTCCCGAACGAGACCTTCGGCTGCTGGCGCGGGCTCTGCATCGTTGCGAGCGCCGATTCGTCGAGCGGTAGGGCGGTGGCGATCCGCTCCTCGGCGGCATCGATATAGCCGGTCTCGCGCTCGATCCCGATCCAGTGCCGGCCCAGCCGCTTGGCCACCGCGCCCGTCGTGCCGGTGCCGAAGAACGGATCGAGCACCACATCGCCCGGCTTCGTGCAGGCCAGCAGGATGCGGTATAGCAGGGCCTCGGGCTTCTGGGTCGGATGTACCTTCGTGCCGTCCTTCTTCAACCGTTCCTGCCCACCGCAGATCGGGAATTCCCAGTCCGACCGCATCTGAAGCTCGTCGTTCAGCGTCTTCATCGAACGATAGTTGAAGGTGTATTTCGCCTTTTCGCCCTTTGACGCCCAGATCAGCGTCTCGTGCGCGTTGGTGAAGCGGGTGCCGCGGAAATTGGGCATCGGATTGGCTTTCCGCCACACGATGTCGTTCAGGATCCAGTATCCCAGATCCTGCACGGCCACGCCGACGCGGAAGATGTTGTGATAGCTGCCGATCACCCAGATCGTGCCGTCATCCTTCAGGATACGATGCGCCTCGGCCAGCCAGGCGCGGGTGAACGCGTCATAGGCGGCGAAGGTGTCGAACTTGTCCCATTCGTCGGTGACGGCATCGACATGGCTGCCATCCGGGCGGAACAGCTCGCCGCCCAGTTGCAGGTTATAGGGCGGATCGGCGAAAACCATGTCGACCGACTTGGGCGGCAGGGACCGCATATGCGCGATGCAGTCGCCCATTAGGATGCGGTTGAGCGGCAGCGGCCCCGACGGTTCCACCGCCAGCGACTCCTTCGCCTTGGCGCGTGGCCGCGCGATCGTTGTAATTGCCCCCAATGTCCGTCCCCTTCGTCGCCCTTATCGTGGCGAACCGGCAGATGTCGTCAAGCGATGATTGTGAAGAGACATCTGCCGCCCGGCGATGAACCATGGATGAGGGGCCGACCCGGCACCAACATCTTGCGCATTACCGTCCATCGACGCCCAAGCGCTTGCGAGTGTGACTCTAAAGACTCAAGAGCCGGTCAAAGCGGCAGAACCGCCTGCGCGACCGGCGCGAAGCTGTACCGGTGGAGCGGGGTCGGACCATGATCGCGCAGCGCGGCCAGATGCTTCGCGCAGCCATACCCCTTGTTGGAATGCCAGTTGTAATGTGGATAGGTGGCGGCGTGAGCGATCATCATCTGGTCGCGCGTGTGCTTGGCGACGATCGAGGCGGCGGCGATTGACAGGCTCTTGGCGTCCCCCCCGACCAGCGGCGTCGCGGCATAGCTCCAGCGCGGCAGGCGGTTGCCATCGACCAGCACGTGTCCCGGCACCGCGCCCAACAGTTCGGCCACCGCATCGACCGCGATCGTCATCGCCTTCATCGTCGCCCAATAGATGTTGAGTCGATCGATCTCGTCCGCCTCGACGATCCCGATGCCGACGATCGCGCAGCCTTTCAGGCGCCCGCACAACCGCTCCCGCTCGCTGGCCGACAATTTCTTCGAATCATCAATCCCGCGCGGCACGCCTTTGGGCGGCAGGATGACGGCCGCGGCCACGACCGGCCCCGCCAGCGGCCCACGCCCCGCCTCGTCCACGCCGACGACCGGGCCGAGACAGAGCTTCTCGTGTTTCAGGCCGGGCATGTCAGGACCACTTTGCAGCGAAAGCGCTGGCGTCCCAGCCATCTGAATCAGCAGCAGCCAACAGATGGTAATATGGGGTGAGTGCGAGTGCGTGACCCATAGGTCCATGGCCTCCGCCAATGTTCGGCGCAGTCGCCAAAGCGGACTGCACGTACGCGATCGCCCGGTCGCACGCGTCGGATAAGGTCATGTTCTGCGCCAGACCAGTAGCGATTCCGCTTGCCAGCGTGCATCCAGTCCCGTGGCTATGGACGGTATCGATGCGACCATGCGTCCACACGGTTTCGCCCTCATCGGCGACCAGTCGATCTTCGATTTTCTGGCCTTCGCCATGCCCACCTTTGACGAGTAGCGCCGCACCGCTTGCGCGAACGACTGCCTCGCCACCGAGCGCCGCCAGTTCGGGAAGGTTCGGCGTCACCACCGCGGCGATCCGCATCAACCGTCCGAACGCGGCGATCGTCGCTTCGTCGGCCAGCGTCGCGCCGCTCGTCGCGATCATGACCGGATCGAACACGACCGGCACCGACAGCCGCTCTAGCACACCCACCACCGCCTGCGCCGTCTCGGCCGATCCGATCATCCCGATCTTCACCGCATCGACGCCCAGATCGTCGATCACCGACTGCATCTGCGCGACGACCATCTCGGTCGGCACTGGATGCACCGCCTGCACGCCCAGCGTGTTCTGTGCGGTGATCGCGGTGATGGCGGTCATCGCATGGCCGCCGAGCATCGTTACCGTTTTGATATCCGCCTGGATACCGGCGCCCCCGCCCGAATCCGATCCGGCGACGATCAGGACGCGGGCGATCGTCATGCGGCGGCCGGGGGCGTCGCCGCCTTCGCCCGCGTCGGCCGATCGACCAATTCGCCACGGCAATTCGGACAGCGCTCGTCCAGTTCATCCGCGCATTCCGCGCAGAACGTGCATTCGAACGAGCAGATGAACGCCCCCGGCGCCGATGCGGGCAGATCGGTGCCGCACCGCTCGCAATCGGGTTTCATCGCCAGCATCAGGCGGCAGCCCGCACGGCATCGCAGATGCGATCGACCAGCCGTTCGACCTGGGCCGCGTCGTCGCCCTCCGCCATCACCCGGATCACCGGCTCTGTACCCGACGCCCGGATGACGAGGCGACCACGGCCGAGCAGTTCGGCCTCCGCCTCTGCGATCGTCGCCTTCACTGCGTCGTTGTCGAGCGGCTTGCCGCCGGCGAAGCGCACGTTCTTCAGCAATTGGGGCAGGGGGTCGAAGCGGTGCAGCACCTCACTGGCCGGCGCGCCCGCGCGCTTCACCTCGGCCAGGATCTGCAACGCCGCGACCAGACCGTCGCCGGTGGTGCCGTAATCCGACAGGATGATGTGCCCGGACTGTTCGCCACCAACGTTGAACCCGCGTGACCGCATGGCCTCCAGCACATAGCGGTCGCCCACCTTGGTGCGGACCAGGCCCAGCCCCTGCGCCGACAGATGCCGCTCCAGCCCGAGGTTAGACATAACCGTGGCGACCAGGCCACCGCCCGCCAGCTTGCCGCGTCGCGCCCAGGCGGCGGCGATCGTCGCCATCAACTGGTCGCCATCGACCACCCGGCCGCGTTCATCGACCACGATCAGCCGGTCGGCATCGCCGTCCAGCGCGATGCCGATATCCGCGCCCGCCGCGACCACCGTCTCGGCGAGCGCATCCGGCGCGGTCGATCCGACGCCGTCGTTGATGTTGGCGCCGTTGGGCGTCACGCCGATCGGGATGATGTCGGCACCCAGTTCCCACAGCGCAGCCGGTGCGACCTTGTAGGCGGCACCGTTCGCGCAATCGATCACCACGCGCATCCCGTCGAGGCGCAGATTCTCGGGAAAGGTCGACTTGGCGAAGTGGATGTATCGGCCGGCGGCATCGTCCACCCGGCGCGCGCGGCCGATATGGTCGGAGGGGGCAAGGGGAACGTCGCTGTCGATCAGCGCCTCGATCGCCTCCTCGGCCTCGTCGGACAGCTTGTACCCATCCGGCCCAAACAGCTTGATGCCGTTATCGGCATAGGGGTTATGGCTGGCGGAGATCATCACGCCGATATCGGCGCGCATTGACTGGGTCAGCATCGCGATGGCGGGGGTGGGCAGCGGCCCGGTCATCACCACGTCCATGCCCACCGCGGTGAAGCCCGCGACTAGTGCCGATTCCAGCATATACCCCGACAGCCGCGTGTCCTTGCCGATCACCACCCGGTGCTTGTGGCTGCCGCGCAGGAAGTACGCGCCGGCCGCCATGCCGACCTTCATCGCCATCGCCGCGGTCATCGCGCCGGTGTTGGTGGCGCCGCGAATTCCGTCGGTGCCGAAATATTTCCTTGCCATTTGCCCGCTTTCCCGTCCGACTATCGGTCGTCGGCGCTGATAGCGCGCCCGAACGCGAAGGGCGAGCATGTCGCAGACGAGCAGGATATTATCGGCACTGATCGCCGGCATCGTGATCGGCATCCTCGCCGCCGCGCTGGCGCCGGAACGCGCGATCGCGGCGACGGCGGTGACGCAGCCGATCGGCACCGCGTGGTTGCACGGCTTGCAGATGGTGATCGTGCCGCTGATCGTCGGCCTGCTGATCACCGGCATCGGCGCGACGGCGGAGGCGGCCCGCGCCGGGCGCATCACCGCCCGCGCGCTGGCGATGATCGTCGTCATCCTATGGAGCACCACGATCATGGCGGCGTTCGTCATGCCGATCATCATCGATCTGTGGCCGTTGCCGCCGGCACTGGCGCAGGCGTTGCGCGCGGCGCTGACGGATGCGCCGCCGGTCGGGACGGTGCCGGGGATCGGCGCATTCTTCGACACGATCGTGCCGACCAACGTGGTTGCGGCGGCGGCGGGCGATGCGTTCCTGCCGCTCACCGTGTTCTCGCTGGCCTTCGCCTTCGCGATCAACCGGCTGCCGCCGGCGCAGCGCGACCTGTTGACTGGGTTCTTCCGGGCGGTGGTCGATGCGCTGCTGGTGCTGATCGGCTGGGTGCTGAAACTGGCCCCGATCGGCATCTTCGCGCTCGCCTACAGCGTCGGCGCGCGGACGGGGACGGCGGTGTTCGGGGCGCTGGCGCATTACATCGTCTGCGTCTCGGCGATCGGCGTCATTGTGTTGCTGTCGGCCTATCCGGTTGCGGCGGTCGGCGGGCGGATGCGGCTGTCGCGCTTCGCCCGTGCGGTGGCGCCGGCGCAGGCGGTGGCGATCAGCACGCAATCCTCGCTCGCCTCGCTGCCCGCCATGTTGAAGGCATCGACCGATCTCGGCGCCGCGCCCGCCACCGCCGGCATCGTGCTGCCGTTGTCGGTCGCGGTATTTCGCGCGACCAGCCCGGCGATGAACCTGTCGGTTGCGCTCTATGTCGGGCATTTGATGGGCGTGCATCTCGGTCCCGGCCAGATGGCGGCGGGCATTGCAACCGCGGCGATCACGACGATGGGATCGATCAGCCTGCCCGGCACGATCAGTTTCATCGCCTCGGTTGCGCCGGTCGCCATCGCCATGGGCGTGCCGATCGAGGCGCTCGGGCTGTTGATCGCGGTCGAAACCGTGCCCGACCTGTTCCGCACCGTCGGGAACGTCACGATGGATACCGCCGTTACCCTCTCCGTCGCTGCCCGCACCGGCGCACAGGAGGGCGGCGCGCAGGAGATTCCGCATGAAATACCGCACCCTCGGCCCTGATTTCGAAGTATCCGCCCTCGGCCTCGGCTGCATGCCAATGGCCGGGATCGGGAAGGGCATGTACGGCGCGGCGAACGCCGACGAGAGCATCGCTACTCTCCACCGTGCGATCGAACTGGGTGTCACGCTGTTCGACACGGCCGAAATCTATGGCCCGCTGGTCAACGAGGAACTGCTCGGCCGCGCGATCCGGGGCAAGCGCGATGGCGTCGTCATCGCGACCAAATTTGGCTTCCGCTACGATGAAAACGGCATGACCGGCGTCGACAGCACCCCCGCCAATGTCCGGCGCGCGTGCGAAGGGTCGTTGAAGCGACTGGGGGTCGAGACGATCGACCTGCTTTACCAGCATCGCGTCGATCCCAATGTGCCGATCGAGGATACGGTCGGCGCGATGGGCGAACTGGTGGCAGAGGGCAAGGTCCGCCATCTCGGCCTGTCCGAAGCCGGCGTCGACACGATCCGCCGCGCCGCCGCCACGCATCCCATCGCCGCGTTGCAGAGCGAATATTCGCTATGGGAGCGTGACGTGGAGGAGGCGATCCTGCCGGTGTGCCGCGAACTCGGCATCGGCTTCGTCCCCTACAGCCCGCTCGGCCGTGGTTTCCTGACCGGGCAGATCACCAGCCGCGACGACCTGCCCGAGGGCGATTATCGTCGTAACGATCCGCGCTATTCGGAGGAGAACTTCGCCCGGAACATGGAAATGGTCGGCGTGGTGAAGACCATCGCCGTTGCCCACGGCGCCAGCTCCGCGCAGATCGCGCTGGCATGGTTGCTTGCCCAAGGCGACGACATCGTGCCGATCCCCGGATCGAAGCGGCGCGTGACGCTGGAGGACAGCATGAAGGCCGCAGACGTGACGCTGACGCCGGACGATCTGACGAAGCTGGACGCCGCCGCTCCGCGCGGCGGCACGGCCGGGCCGCGTTATGGCGAAAAAGCGATGGCGATGACGCGCATCTGATCGATCTGGGATGGCGGTGTATGTCCTACACCGCCGCATCCCGGTATTCAGGATGCGACACCGCTCTTTCTCACCGTCCGTTCAACCCGTCCGCCCTTGCGCGCCCACGCCCGCGCGTACGCAGGTGTGACTTTCGGGACTTTCCGCGGCAAAACCCCTCTCCCACCGGGAGAGGGGGGAAGCGCTACCGCCGCGGCGTCTGTTCCCCCCGCGTATCCACACCCGCCGCCGCCGGCTCCGCCAGCGCTTTATCGCCGGCCAGCCCATGGTCCACGCTCTTGCCCAGCGTATCGAGGTGCATCAGCTTCGTCACCGGCCGCGCCAGCAACAGCACGACAACACCGATGCCGATCGAAACCCAGCCGATCCGCCCATACACCTCCAGCACCTGCGACGGCCCGGCCCCCTCGCCACCGGTCGCCTGCGCAATCAGACCGGCGAGGAAATTGCCTGCCGCGGTCGACAGGAACCACGTCCCCATCATCAGGCCGGTCATCTGCGGCACCGACAGCCGCGTCATCGACGACAGGCCGACGGGCGAGAAGCACAGCTCGCCGATCGAGTGCAGCATATAGAGCAGGATGACGAAGATCGCCGGCGTCAGTCCTTCGGCCGGCGCGCCCCAAGTCAGCACGAAGAAACCCGCGCCGACGAGGATCAGGCCGAGCCCGAACTTCAGCGGCGCACTCGGCTCCAGCCCGCGCCGGGCAAGCTTGATCCACAGCGCGCCGAACAGCGGCGCCAGCGTGATGATGAAGAACGGATTGACCGACTGGAACACCGTTGCCGGAATCGTCCAGCCCAGCATCGTGCGGTCGACCTGCTGGTCGGTGTAGACGTTCAGCGACGATCCGGTCTGCTCGAACAGCGCCCAGAACAAGGGGCACAGCGCGATCAGGAACATCGCGGCGAAGATGCGGTCGCGGTCCTCGCGCGGCAGGCGGACAACGGCGGTCCACAGGATGTACCCGATTGTGCCGATGGCCGCGACGATCAACGCGGTGCCGACCACGCCCTGGTTACGCACCAGCCACCACGACGCGGCCACACCGCCGAGTGCCGCCAGATAGATCGTCCATTCCTGCGACAGACCGATCGGCCCACGTGCGCTCAACCGTTCGGCCGATGGCGGTGCGCCGACGCCGTGCAGCGCCGGTTTAAACAGGACGAACGCCACCAGTCCCAGCGCCATGCCGATGCCCGCCGCGCCGAAGCCCCAGTTCCAGCCCACCGTCTCTCCCAGCACGCCGACGATGATCGGCCCGGCAAAGGCGCCGGTGTTGATGCCCATGTAGAAGATCGAGAAAGCACCATCGCGACGGAGGTCGTCACGCGGATACAACTGCCCGACCAGCACCGAGATATTGGCCTTCAGGAATCCCGTGCCGACGATGATGAAGGCGAGGCCGGCGTAGAATCCCTCCATCGCCGTGCCGCGGACCCCCACTGGTCCCTCGACCAGCGCAATCAGCAGATGGCCGGTGGTGATAAGCACACCGCCGGCCAGCACCGCCTTGCGCGCGCCCAGATACCGGTCCGCCAGCCACCCGCCCAGGATCGGCGTGATGTACACCATCGACGTATAGGCGCCGTACACCGCATAGGCCGGCTGCTCGGTGAACAGGAAATGCTTGGTGAGGTAGAACACCAGAATGGCGCGCATGCCGTAATAGGAGAAACGCTCCCACATCTCGGCGAAGAACAGCAGGTACAGGCCACGCGGATGCCCCAGAAACGTCTTCGCATGCGGCGGCACCCCGCCGCCCTGCATCACTGTCGCCATACGCTTTTCAACTCTCCACGCTTTGCGCGCGACCCTAGCGTCATCGGGGCGGGTGTAAATATGGGCCGGGATGCCTACGTGGCGCAGCGATGCTGAACGACCATTCTTCGCCCGCCACGTTCCTCGCCACCCGACGCTCCGGGAAGCCGCGCGATCTGGTCGCACCGGGGCCGGACGCCGATACGCTGATGCAGATGCTGGCGGTAGCCGCGCGGACACCGGATCATGGCAAGCTCGCACCGTGGCGCTTCGTCGTGGTAGCCGACGATCGCCGCGATGCCCTGGCGACGCTGATTACCGACGCCTATCTCGCCGAGAAACCGACCGCCTCAGCGGCGGAAATCGCGGGGATGAACCAGTTCGCGCACCAAGCTCCGGCGCTGGTGGTGGTTCTGTCATCGCCCAAGGCCGCCAGCCCGATCCCGGTATGGGAGCAGGAGATGTCGGCGGGGGCGGCGTGCATGAACCTGTTGCACGCCGCCAACGCGTTAGGCTTCGCGGGCGGCTGGCTGACTGGGTGGCCAGCGTACAGCGATCCAGTCCGCGACGCGTTCGGCGCTGCGCCCGAACGCATCGTCGGCTTCGTGTTCATCGGTACACCCAGCCGGCCACTCGACGAGCGACCGCGTCCCGAATTTGACCGGATCGTATCGCACTGGTGAGTCGACAAGACCGGCCATTGCTGTATTATCCCAGCATGACAGCGCTAAGTAACGAGGACAGTCCCGTTTATCTCCGCCTGCGCGGCGAGATCGCGACGGGTATCCTGCGCGGCGCATACCGAGCCGGCGACCAGTTGCCCTCCGTTCGCGCCTTTGCCGCCGAACATGGCGCGAACCCGCTGACCGTTGCCAAGGCGTATCAAAGCTTTCAGGATGATGGCTATGTCGAGGTGCGACGCGGCGTCGGCATGTTCGTGCTGCCGGGCGCCGCCGAAAAGCTGCTGGATGCAGAGCGCGAGACGTTCCACCGCCTCCATTGGCCGCGTATCGTCGAGGCGGTGAATCTGCTCGGCCTGAACTGGGACGAGTTGCTGGAGCGTGAGCGGGCCTAGAACAGGCCGAGCGCCGCGACCTCCTCGACACTGAGCGCGATACCAAACATCAGGCCGAGCCGCATCCGATAGACGCGGCGGTCGGTGATCGTCGCGGCGGTGTCGCTGCCGGCAGCATGGCGGCGATAATTCGCATCGGTCAGCGTAGCGAAGCCGTGCGGCAGGATGATGCTGACAACGCGCAACTGTCGGAAACGGCTGGTCGGCGCGGTCGAGGACCAAAGGTTGCCCATCGCCAGATCGGCGTCGAAAACCATCGCTTCGGTAAAGCTATATTGCGGTTGCCAGCCATCGCCGGTGCCGCGCCCGTCGGTGGTGGACGCCGGGCCATGCCGTTCCAGCATCCAGCCATGCAGATCCGACCGGGTCAGGCGGAAGCGAGCACCATCGGGTGCCGCGGCCTCGGCCCCCTCGACCAGCGGCATGGCGGGCGCGTAGCTGCCGCCGAAGCCGGGATCTGCGATCCAAGACTGGCCGTCTATCTCGACCAGGCTGAGCGTATGCGTCAGCGGCGGCACCGCATCGCCGCCGCCCAGCCAGACCCGCGCCAGCAGCGGACGATGGTCGAATCCCAATTCGCCCAGCGCGTCGCCGAACAGCCGGTTATGCTCGAAGCAATATCCGCCGCGCCGGTCGGTCACCAGCTTGGTGAACACGCTATCGCTGTCGATCGCGATGCCGCGACCAAGGATGACGTCGAGATTCTCGAATGGAATCGCCAACCGGTGCGACCGTTGCAGCCGGCCCAGCCCGGCGGCATCGAGTGTGGGGCGGGCGGGCATGTCGATACGGGCGAGATAGGTGTTGAGGTCGAACATGGCCGGGGTCTTTAGAACGACAGGGTGAATTGGTGAAGACAGCGCCCCGTCGTTGCCGTGGATGGCCGGGATCAGGCGGCGAACGCCTCCGCCGGCACCGCGTACAGCATTTCCGCACTGGCCATCGCCGCTGCCCGCAGGCCCAGCGCTTCCGGCACGAGCTGTTCCAGATAGAAGCGCACGCTCGCCCGTTTCATCGCCGCGAAACCATCGTCGCCCGTCGCCGCGCGGCCTTGGCGTTCCATCAGCCAGCCACACGCCGCAATCGACAGCATCGTCAGGAATGGATAACTGCCCGCCAGGCGATCGTCTTGGCCCGCCCGCGCCAGATGTCCGCCGACCGTTTCACAGGCATCGATCAGCGCGATCAGCTCCGGCGCTGCCGCCTCCGCCCGCATATCGGCGATCAGCACCGCAAATGCCGATCCGCCACCCAGACCCAACTTGCGCCCGACTAGATCCGCGGCCTGGATGCCGTTCGTGCCCTCATAGATCGGCGTGATGCGGGCATCGCGGAAGAACTGCGCTGCGCCCGTCTCCTCGACATAGCCCATGCCGCCATGAACCTGGATGCCGAGGCTCGCGACTTCGTTACCGATGTCGGTGCCGTGTGCCTTGGCCAGCGGCGTGACCAACTCCAGCCGCTCTCTGGCCGCCACATCGCCCAGATTGGCACGATCGACCTGCCCCGCGGCGTAATAGACCAGCGCGCGCGCGGCCTGCGTCTGCGCCTTCATCCTGAGCAGCATCCGGCGCACGTCTGGGTGCTCGATGATCCGCACCGGATCGCGACTGTTGCCGCCCGCCCGCGCCGACTGCACCCGGTCGAGCGCATAGGTCACCGCCGCCTGTGTCGCACCCTCGGCTACTTGCACGCCCTGTAAACCGACGTTCAGGCGGGCGTTGTTCATCATCGTGAACATCGCGCGCATCCCGCCATGCTCCGGCCCGATCAGCTCGCCGATGCAATCGCTGGCATCGCCGAACGACAGGACGCAGGTGGGCGACGCGTGAAGGCCCATCTTGTGTTCGATCGACACGACGGTGACGTCGTTGAACGCGCCGGGCTTGCCGTCAGCATCGAGCCGGTATTTCGGCACGAGGAACAGCGATATGCCGCGCGTCCCCGCCGGTGCTTCGGGCGTTCGGGCGAGGACGAGGTGGACGATGTTGTCTGCCATGTCGTGATCGCCGAACGAGATATAGATCTTCGTGCCGCGCACGCTCCACGTGCCGTCGCCACGCGGAGTGGCCGTGGCGCGCAACGCACCGACATCGCTGCCCGCTTGTGGCTCGGTCAGGTTCATCGTGCCGGTCCAGGCGCCTGTCGACAGATGCGGCAGATACGCCTCTCGTTGCTCGGGCGAGCCGTGGTGCAGCAACGCCTCGATCGCGCCAACGGTTAGTGTCGGGCACAGCGCGAAGCCCATGTTCGCGCCGCCCAACGTATCGAGCACAGCAGTCTGAAGCGCGAACGGCAGACCCTGTCCGCCCCACGCCTCCGGCGCACCGATCGTTCCCCAGCCATTGTCGACATAATCGCGGTAGGCCTGGGCGTAGCCCTCCGGCATCCGCACGCCCGCCGACGTCCATTTCGCGCCGACCGTATCGCCGATCCGCGCAAGCGGCGCCCATTCGCCGGCGGCGAATTGGCCAACCCCCTCCAGCACCGCATCGACCACATCCTCGCTCGCGGCGGCAAAGCGGTCGGTGGTGGCCAGATCGGGCAGGCCGACGACATGCGTCAGCACGAATCGTTGTTCGGCGACGGGGGGTGTGAAGGGCAAGGTTCTCTCCGGCTTTTCGGCTGGTATAGGCCGACAATCATGGCCACTTCAAACCCGCGTATCCGCCCTTACGGCACGGCCGCCATCGCCGAGGCGGCGGCGCTGATTCGCGCCGGCGGCATCGTCGCGGTGCCGACCGAGACGGTCTATGGCCTGGCTGCCGACGCCGGTGATTCGGCGGCGGTTGCGCGCATCTATGCCGCCAAAGGCCGGCCTTCGTTCAACCCCCTGATTGTGCATGTCACCGACGCCGCAATGGCTGGGCAGCTGGCCGTGTTCGATGACGATGCACACGCGCTGGCGGCGGCATTCTGGCCAGGGCCGCTGACACTGGTGCTGCCGCTGCGGCCCGGCGCGCCGATCGCGTCCCTGGTGACGGCGGGGCTGGATACAGTGGCGATCCGGGTGCCGACGCACCGTGCGATGCAGGCGCTGATCGCGGCGGCTGGACGCCCGCTCGCCGCACCCTCCGCCAACCGCAGCAATGGCTTGAGCCCGACCGAGGCAGCGCATGTCTTCGCTAGTCTGGGTGAAGCGGTGCCGCTGGTGATCGACGACGGCGCCTGCGCGGCGGGCGTGGAATCGACGATCGTTGCCGGCCGCGATGTGTTGCGACCAGGGCCGATCACGGCCGAGGAGATTGCCCGCGTCCTGCCCGGCGGCGGCGCCACGCTGACGTCGGCTGGCCGGATCACCGCACCGGGCCAGCTGCCGACGCACTATGCCCCCGCCAAGCCACTCCGGCTTAATGCGACTGAAGCATTGCCCGGCGAATGGCTGATCGGCTTCGGCGCCATTGCCGGCGATGATACGCTATCGGCGACTGGCGATCCGGTGGAGGCCGCCGGGCGCCTGTTCGCCGCGCTGCATCGCGCCGATGAGGGCTCGGCGGAGCGCATCGCGGTGGCGCCGATCCCGCCGGCCGGGATCGGCGCGGCGATCAACGATCGGCTGAGCCGCGCCGCGCACCGATAGAAATCAGACCTTCGGACGCGCCCGCAATTCGTCGCGGATTTCCCGCAGCAAGGCGACGTCAACCGGCTCAGCCGCGGCGGCATCTTCCTTTTCCCGCTCCAGCAGCGTCGTCGCATGGTTAACGGAGCGAACGACCATGAAGATGATGAAGGCGACGATCACGAAATTCACCGCGACGGTAATGAACTCGCCATATCCTAGCAGCGGTACACCCGCCTTCTTCAACGCGGCATAGTCACTTGATCCCTGCAACGCGGCCGGCACTGGCCCCATCGTCACAAAATAACTGGAAAAATCGAGGCCACCGAAGATCTTGCCGATGATCGGCATCAGGATGTCGTCGGTCAGCGACGTCACGATCTTGCCGAATGCGGCACCGATGATGACCGCGACCGCCAGATCCAGCACGTTGCCCCGCGCGATGAACGATCGAAATTCCTTGAGCATCGTTGTGTCTCCCGTTGCTGCACCCTGTCGGACGCTACGGATTAAACATCGACACGGCAACGATGATGACGGGTCCGTAGCCCGAATACGATTGCCTCTTCGCCCGGCGATGCTCGTGTCCTATATCAATAGGACAGGATCATCAGGAGGTCGCATGTTCCGCCAATTCGCCCCGGTCGCGCTCGTTGCCACGCTTGCCGTCCCGCTCGCCGGCTGCGGCGTCAATTCGATCCCGACCGCCGAGGAGAACGCCAAGGCCCGCTGGGCCGATGTGCAGAACGAATATCAACGTCGCGCGGACCTGATCCCCAATCTGGTGTCCACCGTGCAGGGCTATGCCAAGCAGGAGCGCGAGGTGCTGACGCAGGTGACCCAGGCCCGCGCGCAGGCGACGTCGATGCAGGTGTCCGGCGACGACCTGACCGATCCGGCCAAGGTAGAGGCGTATCAGGCCGCGCAGAACACGCTCGGCGGCACGATCGGCCGGCTGTTGTCGATCACCGAGAATTATCCGGACCTTAAGTCGAACGCCAACTTCATGGCGCTGCAATCGCAGCTGGAGGGGACGGAGAACCGCATCACCATCGCGCGGCGCGACTATAATCAGGCGGTGCAGGACTATAACACCCGCATCCGCACCTTCCCCGACGCGGTTGGCGCTAAGATCTTCTACGGCGCCAAGCCGATGACCCCGTTCAAGGCGACCGCGACCAACGCGGAATCGGCGCCGCGCGTGGATTTCGGCAACACGAACTGACCGGAGCATGACCATCATGTTCCGCTGGCTGCTGGGCCTGTTCCTGCTGATCACGGCAGGGATCGCAACCGCGCAGACGTTTCCGCCCCTGTCGGGCCGGGTGGTCGATGCCGCCAAGCTGCTGACGCCCGAACAGACGCAGCAGCTCGATCAACTGTCCGCGCAGGTCGAACAGGCGTCGTCGCGCCAACTGGTGGTGGCGACCGTACCGAGTCTGCAGGACTATTCGATCGAGGATTATGGCTATCGCCTCGGTCGCGCATGGAAGATCGGTCAGGATGGCGCGAACAATGGCGTTATCCTGCTGGTCGCACCGAACGAAAAAAAGGTGCGGATCGAGGTCGGTTACGGACTGGAACCGATCGTCACCGATGCTTTGGCCAGCGTCATCGTCAACCAGACCATACTGCCACGCATCCGTGAAGGTGACATGGGCGGTGGCATCGTCGCCGGCGCGCAAGCGATCGCCGAGCAGCTGAAACTGCCGCTCGAGGCAGGCGAACGCCGCGCCCAGGCGCAGGTGCAGGCGGCCGGGCCGAAGAAACAGGCCGCCAGCAACGGCGACATCGCCGTTGCGATCTTCTGGGCGGTAGTGATCGTATTCGTCGTGCTGCCGCTGATCGTCAGCCGTGCCAAGGGGCGGCGCTATCGCGGCGGCATCGCGCCGGTGGTGCTGTGGGGTCCCGGTCTCGGCAGCGGTAGCGGCGGCGGGTCTTCCTGGGGCGGCGGCGGTTTTTCCGGGGGCGGGGGCTTTTCCGGTGGTGGCGGATCGTTCGGGGGCGGTGGCGCCTCGGGCGGTTGGTGATGGTGTCGCTGTTGGATGGCTCGGGTCGCGATGCCGTAGCGGCGGCGGTCAAGCGCGCAGAGGCGGGGACGGACGGCGAGATCGTCACCGTCCTTGCCGAACGCTCCGATGCCTATCACGACGTCGCGTTGCATTACGCGGTGGCGGCCGTGCTGGCGGTGACGGCAATCGCCGCTATCCATCCCCCCTTGCTGATGGTCGGCGACACCGGCTGGGGCGACTGGCAACTGGAACAGGGGCTGTTCGCGCTGCTCGTGGCGCAGACGGTGGCGTTCCTGATCGTTCGTTTTGCCCTCGCCTGGATGCCGCTGCGCCTGAAACTGACGCCCCGCGCTACCAAGGCGCGGCGGGTGAGGCGGCAGGCGGTGCGCGCGTTCCGGCTGGGTGCCGACCGGCGAACGAAGGCGCACGAAGCGGTATTGCTCTATCTGTCGCTCGACGAACATCTGGCCGAGATCGTCACCGACAGCCCGATCCACGGACGCGTGCCGAACGAGGCCTGGGGCGAGGCGATGACTGCCCTGGTCGATGAAGTCCGCGCGGGCCGACCTGCGGCGGGGCTGGTCGCAGCGGTCGATCGGATCGGTACGGTACTGGCCGAATATGTACCCAAGACGGAGATGGACGTGAACGAACTGCCCGACCGGCTGATCGAACTATGAGCGACCCCACACGGACGATGTGGGAGGGCCGTTACCTGAAGGTCAGCCAGCAGGGCACATGGGAATACGCCGAACGACAGGGACAGATCGGCGCGGCGGTGATCGTTGCGACTGACGAGGCGGGGCGGCTGATCCTGGTCGAGCAGTTCCGCATTCCGATCGGCCGCCGTTGCATCGAGCTACCCGCCGGCCTGGTCGGTGACGAAAGCGCGGGCGAGTCGATCGTCGATGGCGCCCGGCGTGAACTGGAGGAGGAAACCGGCTACCTCGCGGACAAGATCGAGGAACTGGGGCTGTTCTATTCCTCGCCCGGCATGACGTCGGAGAGCTTCATGGTCGTGCGGGCCACCGGCCTCGTCCGCACCGGCGCGGGCGGCGGATCGCCGGAGGAAGACATCACCGTCCACCATGTCGCAACCGCCGACGTGCCGGCCTTCGTTCGTGCTGCCCGCACATCCGGACTGGGCATCGACGCAAAAATCCTGCTGTTGCTCGATCAGGCGACGATCGCCGATTGCGCTGCTTAGGCGGCGACGAGCGCCACGGCCGTCGCATCCGCCAGACTGGTACCATCCAGGATGCGCGCGGTTTCGTCCCGCACGCGCATCATTGCATGCCGGATCGCACAATCCGCCTCGCTCTTGCAGTCCGTGCAGCGGCGATAGGCGGTACGGCTGACGCAGGGGACCAGCGCCAGCGGCCCCTCGATCACGCGGATGATATCGCCCAGCGAGATCAGGTGCGCGGGCCGCGCCAGCACATATCCACCCATCTTGCCGCGAAAGCTCGTCACCAGTCCGGCATCGCGCAGGTCGGCCAGGATCAGTTCCAGGAACTTGCGCGGCACGTTCGCTTCCGCCGCGATGCGCGTCATCGGCGTCGGCGGGCTGTTCGGCGGCACTTCCGCCAGCAACAGCATCGATCGAAGGCCATAACGGGAACGCTGGGTCAACATGATGGTCAGCCCTATGGACCCGCTTTGTGGCGAGCGAAAGGCGTTTGCACCGGCGCGCGCGGCTCCCTATATCCAATGTGTCGGGTTCGCCCGACTATGGCGATAAATCGCGGCGTAGACTAGATGCAGCGGACCCGGGGGCAGTACCCGGCGACTCCACCATTTGCACCGCCGCCCACCTGCTTTCAGCGGGGAAGGGGCGGTTCAGCTGACGGGGTCGAACCAGGATCGACGTGTATTGAAAGGCGCCGTTTTTGCTCGGAATGGGACCACCGCAACGGCCCATTACACAAGTGCCAACGATAACGAAGCACTCGCGATTGCGGCGTAACTAAGGGCCTCACGGCCTAAGGTTACTCCAAGATAGCGCGGTTGGACCGCACCGGGCAACAGAAGCGGATTCCAGCGGTACGGGGAGCACCGGGCAACAGAAGCTCCCCACTCGCCTTATGACATTGCACGAACGATTGTCCGTCGCCTCGACTCACGCAAACGCAGTTCGTTGCACCGGGCGCGGTAGGGGTCGACCGTTCAGCAACAGTGCGGCGACAGGCGATCGTTCGACCAGACAGGCATGGATGGCATAGGACGATCCGCCCGCGACGACGACGGCCAGCACCCATTCCACCCACGGATGCCATTCCAACGGTGCGATCATCAGCTTTAACGCGGCGATGATCGGATAGTGCAGGATGTACATGGTCAGCGAGGCATCGCTTAACCGCCGCAGCAGGGGCGGGACATGGCGGATCGCATTTGCCGATCGCAGGATCAGCGCGGCGGCGGCGGGTGGACAAAACGCGGCGGCGGCGACCAGCAACAGATCGTCGATCGATCCCGCCAGCACCGGATCAATGGCCGGCCGCCACGGCAGGCGCCACAGGATGTGTGCGCTCGCTGCACCGATCAGGATCAGCGCCGGCATCCGGAATCCGTTGGTTACGATGCGGCGGAGGGTCGGCACCCGCGCCGCCGCCAGCCCTAGCAGAAAAACCGGCGCATAACCGATCGCCAGCGGCAACTGCGTCGTCAGCGATGCGTAGCGGCCGGTCACGGCGCTTGTCAGCGCCAGTGTCTGAATCATCAGCAGGAACGACAGCGTGCCGGTGCCGACCAGCACAATCGTCTGGCGCACCCGCGCCCTGCTCGTCCGCCGTTCGACATAGCTGAACACCGGCCAGCGTCGGTCGACGCGGTGCACGGCGTAGGCCATCATCGTGTACCCGATCAGCGTGACCATGAACCACAGATGGTACAGGCTGATCGGCATCCGCTCATCCGAGCCTTCCATAGTGAGCAGTCCGATCATCGGGCAGATCACCAACATACCGAAGGCGGTGGGGATGCCGAGCTGGACCAACCGCGTCCGCATCCACATGGTCGGACAGGGTCGACGCGCCATCGCGAAGCCGCTGAGCAATCCCGCGATCATAAAGAACGACCCCATCCGGAACGATCCGGAGATGATGTTGATCGCCATGAACGGCGGATAATCCTCTCGCCCCATCGTTGCATGGAGCAACGGGCCGCCCAGCATCAGGATCGCCCGCCATGCGCACAGGCCCTCGATCCGTCCCTCCGCTTGCGTCGACATATCAGCCCGCCGCCCCGCACCGCCTGACCGTTTCCTGTGGTAATGAACGGGCGAGGGCAGGGCGGAGCCAGGCGGTCCAGCTGGCATAGCCGGCGGCGTTCATATGGATCCCGTCATCGGTGTAGAACGGCCCCGGCCGGTCGTTCACCAGCATCAGCGGGCGGATGTCGATGAAATCCAGATCGTCGCGCGTCGCAGCCAGTTTTTGGAGCGCAGCATTGAAAACCGTCTGCTGCGGCCGTTCCGACCAACGCGCCGGACTGGGTTTTAAGGAGATCGCCACCACTGGCAAGGCACCGTATCGACGAGCCTTCTGCGCCATGAAGCGTTCGAACGACGTCATCGCCCCGGCCGCCGTCGCGCCGGTGTCGAGGTCGTTTTCGCCACCATAGAAGACGATCGCCGCCGGTGCCGGACCGGCCGGTTCATTGCCGACCCAGTGCGTCAGTTGCGGGATCAACGCGCCGTTGACGCCGCGGCCGTGCGCGTCCCACGGGGCCATGTCGGTCGACAGCGTCTGCCACTTGACGATCGTCGAGCTGCCGACGAACCACAACGTACATCCGCCTGTCGGTCCGTCCGTGTCCGGCAGCGGCGCGGTCGCTTCCCGGTGGATGGCGACGGCCTTGGCGAAGGTCAGATAACTGCCCACCGCAAGGACGAATACGCCACAGGCGGTGGCGATCGATCGCATCCGCCGTCCCCATGCGCGGCGATGATCGGCAGGAATAGGTCGGGTAGGCACGCATCATCCGTATCGTGGCGAAACGCGGCCAACTTGCCCGATGACGGTTAGAACCGAATTAATCCGTCCCCGAAAAAGCAAAGGCCCGACGCCAACGAAAAAGGGGCCCGGTCGCCCGAGCCCCTTTCGCCAATTTTCGCTGGAAGACGAAAATCAGTCGCGGTCGTTGTTGAGGAACGCCGGCGCGAACTCGGGCGCAGGGCCGTCGTCGTTGCCGCCATTGCCGCCTTCGCGACGTGGGCGGTCACCGCCCTCGGCGCGGGGGCCGCGATCACCACGGTCACGACGCGGGCCGCCACGACCCTCGCCGCCACCGCCGCCGCCTTCGCGACGGGGACCACGACCGCCATCACGACCACCGCCGTCACGATCACCGCCGCCGCTGCGCGGACCACGGGGACCACGATCACCGCCTTCGCGCGGTTCGCGGGCAGGACGGGTGTCCTCCAACTCGGCGCCGGTTTCCTGATCGACGACGCGCATCGACAGGCGAACCTTGCCGCGTGGATCGATCTCGAGGACCTTGACCTTCACGGCTTGGCCTTCGGACAGGGCGTCCGACACCTTCTCGACGCGCTCGTTCTTGATCTCGGACACATGGACCAGACCGTCCTTGCCGCCCATGAAGTTTACGAACGCCCCGAAATCGACCAGATTGACGACCTTGCCGTCATAGACCTTGCCGACCTCGGCCTCTTCGACCAGCCCCTTGATCCAGGCGATGGCCGCCTCGATCTGCGCGGGGTCGGACGACGACACCTTGATGACGCCCTCGTCGTCGATGTCGACCTTGGCGCCGGTGGTGGCGACGATCTCGCGGATCACCTTGCCGCCGGTGCCGATGACTTCACGGATCTTCGACTTGTCGATCGTGAAGCTCTCGATGCGCGGTGCGTGCGCCGACAGTTCCGAACGCGTCGAATCGAGCGCCTTGGCCATTTCGCCCAGGATGTGCGCACGGCCCTCATTCGCCTGTGCCAGCGCGACCTTCATGATCTCCTCGGTGATACCGGCGATCTTGATGTCCATCTGAAGGCTGGTGATGCCTTCGGATGTACCGGCGACCTTGAAGTCCATGTCGCCGAGGTGATCCTCGTCACCCAGGATATCGGACAGGACGGCGAAGTCCTTGCCTTCCAGGATCAGGCCCATCGCGATGCCCGAAACCGGGCGCTTGATCGGCACGCCCGCATCCATCAGTGCCAGCGAACCGCCGCAGACAGTGGCCATTGACGATGAACCGTTCGACTCGGTGATGTCCGACGTCACGCGGATCGTGTACGGGAACTCCTCCTTGGTCGGCAGCACGGCGTGCAGCGCGCGCCATGCCAGCTTGCCGTGACCGATGTCGCGACGCGACGGCGCCCCGAACCGACCGACTTCACCGACCGAGTATGGCGGGAAGTTGTAGTGCAGCATGAAGTGCTGATAGCTTAGACCGTTCAGGCCATCGATCATCTGCTCGGCATCGCGCGTGCCCAGCGTGGTGGTGGCGATGGTCTGCGTCTCGCCGCGGGTGAACAGCGCCGAACCGTGCGCGCGCGGCAGGAAGTGAACTTCCGCGGCGATCGGACGGACCGTCTTCGTGTCGCGGCCGTCGATGCGGCGGCCGGTCTTCAGGATCGCGGTGCGGACGATCTCCGCTTCCAGCTTCTTCACCAGCTTCAGCGCGGCAAGGTAGCCCTGCGGATCGCCGTCCTTCAGGTCGGCCATGCCGTCGCGCGCCTTGGCGCGGGCGTCGTTGATCGCGGTCTGGCGCTGCTGCTTGTCGGTCAGCTTGTATGCTGCCTCCAGATCCTTGCCGATCAGCTTCTTCAGCTTGGCCTTCACGTCGGCCTTGTCGGCCTGAACCTTCAGCTCCCAAGGCTCCTTGGCAGCCTGTTCGGCTAGCTTGATGATGGCGTTGATGATGTCCTGCGACGCCTTGTGCGCGAACATGACGGCGCCGAGCATGATGTCCTCGGACAGCTCCTTGGCTTCCGATTCCACCATCATCACCGCATCATGCGTCGCGGCGACCATCAGGTCGAGCTCACCGGTGGCGACCTGCGCGTCCGATGGGTTCAGGACATATTCGCCATTCTCATAACCGACGCGCGCGGCGCCGATCGGGCCCATGAACGGCACGCCCGACAGCGTCATCGCGGCCGATGCGGCGATCATCGCCAGCAGATCGGGCTCGTTCTCGCCGTCATAGCTCATCACCTGCGCGATGCAGTTGATCTCGTTGTAGAAGCCTTCCGGAAACAGCGGGCGCAGCGGGCGATCGATCAGGCGGCTGACCAGCGTCTCACGCTCGGTCGCGCCACGCTCGCGCTTGAAGAAGCCGCCGGGAATGCGGCCGCTGGAGGAGAACTTCTCCTGATAATGTACGGTGAGCGGGAAGAAATCCTGCCCTTCCTTAACGTTCTTGGCGGCGGTCACCGCGCATAGAACGACCGTTTCGCCGAGCGTCGCGAGCACCGCGCCGTCGGCCTGACGGGCAACACGACCCGTCTCGAGGGTCAGCGTCTTGCCGCCCCATTGAATTTCTACCTTCTTGGTATCGAACATCTGATTTCCTTCACTCCGGCGGGCCAATCCCGGCCGGGGCCTGTCTCACGAACGTAACCGGTCCGTGGCGGTATGGGGCGAGTTGTCGCCCCCTGTGCCCTCACGCCGAATTGCATGGGGCAGATACGAGAAGGGCGCCGCTAAGGGCGCCCTTCCGATTACTTGCGAAGACCCAGCTTCGCGATCAGATCCAGATAACGCTGGCCTTCGGTCTTGCGGAGATAATCCAGCAGCGAACGCCGCTTGTTGACCATCATCAGCAGCCCGCGGCGCGAATGGTTGTCCTTCTTGTGACCCTTGAAATGCTCGGTCAGGTTGCGGATCCGCTCGGTCAGGATCGCGACCTGCACCTCGGGGGAGCCGGTGTCGCCTTCCTGGCGGGCGTGTTCCTTGACCAGCTCGGTCTTACGCTCTGCGGTGATCGTCATGTTTCTTCCTTCGACATCGTCAGATTGAAACCCCGGACGACGCGAACCTCGCCAGCGATCACATCGACCAACGCCACAGGGACGTCGTCGAGCATCGCAAAGGCCGCGCCATCGGTGGCTGCGATCCCGTCCAGTACACGCCCCTGGCGGAGCGCCCCTGCCTGGTCGGGGGTGAGGGGAAAAGCCGGGATGTCGTCCAGCCCCGCCCTCAACGGCAGGAGTATGCCTTCAAGGGCGCGCGACTGCCCCAATTCGGCCAGTTTGTCCAGCGTTATCGCCGATTTCAGCCCGAACGGCCCCGCCTTGATCCGCCGCAACATGGTGACATGGCCAACCGTGCCGAGCGTCAGCGCGATGTCGCGGGCGAGGCTGCGGATGTACGTGCCCTTGGACACATGGGCGATAAACGTCGCTTCTTCCAGTTCCTCCTCGGTTTGGGGAAGGGCAGAGGATCGAAGGTCGTGGATCACCACCGCCCGGCTCTTCAGCACCACCTCTTCCCCGGCCCGGGCGCGATCATAGGCCCGCTCGCCATCCACCTTCAGCGCGGAGTAGGCCGGCGGCACCTGATCGATCGGCCCCGTGAACCGCGCCAGCACCGATTCCACCGCCGACACCGTCGGTCGTACGGGGGAGGTGGCAATCACCGCCCCTTCGCCATCCAGGGTATCGGTCTGCTCGCCGAACCGGATCGTGAAGGCATATATCTTGTCGCTGTCGAGCAACCGGCCCGCCAGCTTCGTCGCCTCACCCACCGCAATCGGCAGCACGCCGGTCGCCAGCGGATCGAGTGTGCCGCCATGGCCCACCTTGAACTTGCCATAGCCGCCATTGCGCAGCGCGCGCTTTACTGCGGAGACGGCCTGGGTCGAACCGAGGCCCAGCGGTTTGTCGAGGATGATCCAGCCATGCATCCGCGCGGCGATAGCGGGTCGGGCCGGCGACGCCAGTCCTGTCAGTTGCCGAGCGCCTCGCTGAAATGCCGCCGGCACAGCGCTACATAGCGGTCGTTGCCGCCGATCTCGGTCTGGCACCCCTCCGCCAACGCTTGGCCATCGGCGTCGACGCGCAGGTTCATCGTCGCCTTGCGCCCGCATACGCAGACCGATTTGATCTCCGTCAGTTCGTCCGCTAGCGCCAGCAACCGCGCGGATCCGGGGAACAGCGCCCCCCGGAAATCGGTGCGCAGGCCGTAAGCGAGCACTGGAATGCCGATCCGGTCGCAGATGCGCGCCAATTGATCCACCTGCACCGGCGACAGAAACTGCGCTTCGTCGACCAGTACGCACGACAGTGTGTCTGCCGCATGGCGATCGAGAACACAGCGTTCCAGATCGGTTTCCCCATCGAACATGGTCGCCGGCGCCGACAGCCCGATCCGCGACGCGATCGTCCCCGGCGCATAGCGATCGTCCAGCGCGGCGGTGAACAGCATCGTTGCCATTCCCCGCTCACGGTAATTGAAATCCGCTTGCAACAGGTTGGTCGATTTGCCCGCGTTCATGCTGGCGTAGTAGAAATAGAGTTTGGCCATCAGAGGTTCGCGACATCCGTCTGCATGGTTATTTATCTACCAGCTCTACGGGCGATGTGGCCCGGGAAACATAAAAGGACCCGCAGCCGATCGTCAATCGTCGGCCAGGTCCTGTGCCACCTTCGGCGCACGCAGTAGCTGATCGATGTGACTGCCCTCGTCGAAGCTCTCGTCGGCGAGGAATTTCAGCTTGGCGGCGTATTTGGTCTGCACACGGTTGGCGACTTCGCGTTGCAAATAGGCGGTATTGGTTCGCAGCGCCTTCAATACCGCGGCCTCGTCTTTGCCCAGCAGCGGTTTGACGAACACGGTCGCGTGGCGAAGATCGGACGACATCCGCACTTCGGTGACGGAAACGAGGTGCTTTGCCAGTGTTTCGTCATGGACGTCGCCGCGCTGCAGGATGCCCGACAGGATGTGGCGTATCTGCTCGCCGACACGCAGCGTGCGGACCGACTTTTCGGGGGCGGTGTCGTCGTTACGCATCGGTGTCGTCCTGCCGCTCTGGGTCGGTCGAATAAAAAGTCAGGCGATTGCCCGACGGATCAGTGATCGTGATCTCGCGTGTGCCCCATGGCGTGCTGCCGGGGATACCCGGCCGTGCATTGCCGTGATGGTGCGCGCGCAATGCGGCGGCATAGGCAACGACGTCATCGACCGGTATCCGCACCGCGGCCCCCGGCGATCCGTCGCCATAATGTTCCGACACGTGCAACTGGCACTCGCCGCGGCGGACGCCGAAATAGAGCGGCAATCCGGGTTCGAAAAGGTGCTCGAACACCATCTCGAACCCGAGGAAGTCGATATAGAACGCCTTTGTCCGTGCTTCGTCGAAACTGCGCAGGATCGGTATCGGCCCGCCGAACATGATGTCCCCTTACAGGGTCCGTTCGCGCATCTCGACCTCGAACGTTTCGAGATAGTCGCCCGGCTTGATGTCGACGAAGTTCTGCGTGAACGTTACGCCGCACTCCAGACCGGCACGAACCTCCGGCACATCGTCCTTGAAGCGACGAAGGCTGGCGATCTCGCCCTGATAGATGATGACATCGGCCCGGGTGATACGTGCCTTGAGCGCCTTGCGGATATTGCCCTCGGTAACGAGCAGACCGGCGGCCTTGCCGTGCTTGCCCGCCGAGAAGACCTCGCGGATTTCGGCGCGGCCGACGACCGTTTCGAAAGCCTCCGGGCCAAGCTCACCCGCCATGCCGGCGCGGATCTCGTCGATCAGGTCGTAGATGACGTCGTAATATTTCAACGCCACCTTCTGACGATCGGCGATCTCGCGTGCCTTGGCATTGGCGCGAACATTGAAGCCGATGATCGGCGCGCCCGATGCACCCGCCAGCGTCACGTCGCTCTCGGTGATGCCGCCCACGCCCGAATGAAGCACCCGCGCCTTGATGAGATCGGTCGAGATCTTGTTGATCGATGCGACGATCGCCTCGACCGTCCCTTGCGTATCGGCCTTCACGACGAGCGGATACTCGATCGCGGCATTGGCCTTCAACGCCGAGAACATGCTCTCGAGGCTCGCCGGGGCGGTGGTGGTGCGCTTCTGCGTCAACACGCTCTGACGATAGGCGGCGACCTCGCGGGCACGCGCCTCGTTCTCGACGACCTGCAACGGATCGCCTGCCGACGGCACGCCGGACAGGCCGAGCACCTCGACCGGCATCGATGGGCCGGCTTCCTTCAACTGGCGACCCTTGTCGTCGACCAGCGCCCGGACCTTGCCGCTCTCCGCACCGACAACAAAGATGTCGCCGATCTTCAGCGTACCGCGATTGACCAGCACCGTCGCAACAGGGCCACGACCCTTGTCCAGCTTGGCCTCGATCACCGTGCCCTCGGCAAGACGATCGGGATTGGCGGTCAGTTCGAGCAACTCGGCCTGCAACTGGATCTTCTCGATCAGCGTATCCAGACCGGTCTTCTTCAGTGCGGATACCTCGACGTCCTGGACGTCGCCGCCCATTTCCTCGACGACGATCTCCTCGCTCAACAGACGCTCGCGAATGCGCTGGGCATTCGCTTCATGCTTGTCGATCTTGTTGATCGCCACGATCATCGGTACGCCGGCCGCCTTGGTGTGGTTGATCGCCTCGATCGTCTGCGGCATCAGCCCGTCGTCGGCCGCCACCACCAGCACCACGATATCCGTGATGTCTGCACCGCGGGCACGCATCTGGGTGAACGCCTCATGGCCCGGCGTGTCGAGGAACGTGACCTTCGACTTGTCCTTCAGCGTGACCTGATAGGCGCCGATATGCTGGGTGATGCCACCGGCCTCGCCACGCACCACATCGGTCCCGCGCAACGCGTCGAGCAGCGACGTCTTGCCGTGATCAACGTGACCCATGATCGTGACGACCGGCGGACGCGGACGCAGCGTTTCAACCGCATCCTCGGTGGTGTCATAAACCAGATCGATGTCCGAATCGCTGACGCGGACGATGTTGTGGCCGAATTCGGTCACCAGCAGTTCGGCGGTGTCCTGATCGATCGACTGCGTCATCGTGACGGGCATGCCCATCTTGAACAACGTCTTGACCAGGTCGGCACCCTTTTCCGCCATGCGGTTGGCGAGTTCCTGCACCGTGATCGAATCGGGAACCTGCACGTCGCGGACCTGCTTGGCCTGCACCTCGCGCGGGCCACCGAAGCCACGCTTTTCCTTCTCGCGCGCGCGTTTGAGCGCGGCGAGGCTGCGCGACCGTGCACCATCGTCGCCCAGCGCACGGTTGACGGTCAGCTTGCCGCCGCGACGCTCGTCACCCTTGCGATCACGCTGCTGCGGACGGCTGGGCGGCGCGTTGCGCGGCGTCGCCTGACCAGCCGGCATCGGCCGGCCGGCGCTTGATGCACCACCGCCCGATGGCGAGGAGGCTGCGGCGACCGGAGCCGACGCGGGCTGCTCGACCGGCTTTGGCTGCGGCTTCGGAATTTCCGGGCGAGCGACGGGCGAGAACCGGCGCGGTGCCGGCATCGACGGATCGCGAGTCAGTTCGACCGCCGGTGGCGGCGTCGGCGCAGCGGCGCGAACCGGCGCGACCAGTTTGGTCGGCGCTGGCGCTGGCGCAGGTGCAGGAACCGGGGTCGGCTCAGGTGCCGCAACCGGCTCAGCCGCTTCGGCCAAGGGCGTAGGTGCAGGCTCTGGCTCGGCGGCAGGCACGGGCCGCTCGACCGGGCGGAAGCCACGGCCAGCCGGCGTCGTCACGGTGGGGGCAGGCGCCGGTGGGGCGACTGCCTCTACGGGCGCGGGTGCCGGGGCGGGGACCGGCTGGGGAGCGGGCTCCGGCGTCGGTGCGGGCGCCTGTGCGGCGAGCGCACGTTCGGCGGCGCGGGTGCGCTCGTCCTCGGCGGCCTGCGCACGCGCGGCTTCCTCGCGACGACGATTGTCTTCCAGCGAATGCATCCGCTGGTCTTCGGCATCGCGCAGCATCCGGGCCTGACGCTCCTGCGCCGTCTCGTTCGACGGTGCCGGGCGTGGCGCGGGGGCAGGGGCAACCTGAACCGGCGCCGCGACCGGTGCGGTCTCGACGGCGGCGGGCGCTTCGGCGGCAGGGGCGGGATCGCCAGGGCGACGCAGGACGCGTGCCTTCTTCGTTTCCACGATCACCGTATTCGAACGGCCGTGGCTGAAGCTCTGCTTCACCTTGCCGGTCTCGACCGTGCGGCGCAGCCCCAGGGGCGCGCGCATTCCGAGCTTCGGCTTTTCGTTGTCGGTGTCGCTCACTCAAATTCCTCGTGCGTAGTCGCGGCCGGTGACGCCTCGGTTCCGTCTGGGACGGAGCGGTGCGCCGATGCGCCTTGCGAGGCCGTTTCGCAAGGGGCCGAGTTGGGTCCTGGCAAAGTGCTACTCTGCGCGGTGCCCGTCAGGGGTTCAGGTCCGATGAAATGCAGCCAGCGGTCGAGCGCTTCGCTCACCCGCTTCGCCGCAGCGCGGTCGGTCAGCGCAATGTGTACCACATTTTCGCGTCCCAGCGCCAACGACAATATGGGGCGAGCGATCGGTAACGCCAACCCCTTCAGGTCGGAACCTTCCATGTCGCGGCCGACCCGCCACGCCTGCGCTAGTTTGCGCATTCCGTCCTCGCCCGCATCCGCGGCGTGATACAGGGCGTGGAGTTGTCCAGAACGGGCAGCCGCCTCGATCTTGTCGGTGCCGCTCAACAGCGTTCCGCTCTTGGCTTCCAGCCCGAGCCGGTCGAGCGCATTGCGCTCCAGCGCGGCGGCGATCTGGGCGGGCAGTTCCGCCGACAGCGTAAAGTCGCCGGTCTTGAATGCGCGCGCCAGCGCCCCGCGCAACCGGCCCTTGGCATAGGCCGCTTCCAGTTCCACGCGAGATACACCGATCCACGCGCCGCGACCGGGCGCCTTGGCCCGCACGTCGGGCAGCACCTGGCCATCGGGCGCCAGCGCGAGTCGGACCAGATGGTCACGCTTGTCACGGTCCTGCGACAGGATACACTTGCGCACCGGACCTTCGGTGTCCGGGGCGACGCTGTTCTTGCTGCCGGTTCTTACGCGGGCGGTATCATTGTGAGGGGTCCGCATGCGCGTCCTCCCGCACTTGGGGCGCGACCTTGGGGGCGTCCCGGTCGGCGATCAACTGACCGCCGGCGCCATAATTCTCCAGCGACACTTCCTGGATCACGATCTGGACGGCGGCCGGGTTCTTGCCCAGCCGCCTGACCAGCGATTCGGTCACGTCGGCGACGATGGCGGACTTCTGGTCCTTCGTCGCCGAGCCGGAGATACGGATGCTGACGAAGGGCATCAGGCCTTCTTGTCCTCGTCGGCGTCGCCATCGACCGGGGTTTCGTCAGTCCCGGTTTCCTCGGTCGTCGCTTCCTCGACGATCGTGTCCTCGACTTCGGCCACCTCGGCCTCGGTAACAGGCTCCTCGCCCGCTTCCTCGACGGTCGCGTCCTCGTCGACGGCTTCGGCAGCGGCAGGCGCGTCCTCATCCTCGAACCAGTGCGCGCGCGCCGCCATGATGATTTCGTTGCCCTGCTCGTCGCTCAGGCCATAATCCGCCAGGATGCCGCCCTTCGGCTCGGGACGCTTCGGTGCGTCCTCGTTACGGCGACGCGGCTCGGCGCGCTTCTTCTCGACCAGCTCGTCGGTTGCCAGATCGGCGAGATCGTCGAGCGTCTTGATGCCCGCCTTGCCCAGCGTCACCAGCATCGCTTCGGTCAGATACGGGAGCTCGGCGAGCGAATCCTCGACGCCCAGGCCCTGCCGCTGTTCGCGGTTGGCCTGTTCGCGACGATCGAGCGCTTCCTGCGCACGGCTCTGAAGCTCCTCGCCCAGACCATCGTCGAAGCCTTCGATGCTCGAAATCTCGTCGAGCTCGACATAGGCCACCTCTTCCAGGCTGCTGAAGCCCTCGGCCACCAGCAACTGCGCCAGCGTCTCGTCCACATCCAGTTCGTTCTGGAACAGGTCGGAATTCGCGACGAACTCCTTCTGGCGCTTCTCGGAGGCATCGGCCTCGGTCAGGATGTCGATCGCCTTGCCGGTCAACTGGCTGGCAAGGCGGACGTTCTGGCCGCGACGACCGATCGCCAGCGACAGCTGGTCGTCAGGCACCACCACCTCGATCCGCTCCTCTTCCTCGTCGATCACGACGCGGCTGACGGAGGCGGGCTGTAGCGCGTTGACGACGAACGTCGCGATGTCCGGCGACCAGGGGATGATGTCGATCTTCTCGCCCTGCATCTCCTGCACGACGGCCTGCACGCGGCTGCCCTTCATGCCGACGCACGCGCCGACCGGATCGATCGACGAATCGCGGCTGATGACGCCGATCTTGGCGCGGCTGCCTGGATCGCGCGCGGCGGCCATGATGGTGATGATGCCGTCGTAGATTTCCGGCACTTCCTGCGCGAACAGCTTCTTCATGAAGTCGGGATGCGCGCGGCTGAGGAAAATCTGCGGCCCACGATTCTCGCGCACCACCTTCATGATCAGCGAGCGGATACGGTCGTTGACGCGCACCACTTCGCGCGGGATCTGCTGATCGCGGCGGATGACGCCCTCGGCCCGGCCCAGATCGACGACGACATGACCGAATTCGACGCGCTTGACGACGCCGGTGATGATCTCACCCTGGCGGTCCTTGAATTCCTCGAATTGGCGCTCGCGTTCGGCGTCGCGGACCTTCTGGAAGATGACCTGCTTGGACGCCTGCGCCTGGATGCGGCCGAATTCGATCGGTGGCAGCGGATCGACCAGGAAGTCGCCGACGACGGCGCCCTTCTGCAGCTTCTGCGCGTCCTTCTCGTTGACCTGCTTGTACAGGTCGTCGACCAGCTCCACCACCTCGACCACACGCCACAGGCGCAGGTCGCCGGACGTCGCGTCCAGCTTGGCGCGGATGTCCATCTCCTGCCCGTAACGGGTGCGGGCGGCACGCTGGATCGCGTCCTCCATCGCCTCGATCACGATCGCGCGATCGATCATCTTTTCGGTCGCGACCGAATTGGCGATCGCGATCAGTTCGGCGCGGTTGGCGGTGGCCGTGGCCATCAGTGCTTATCCTCTGCTGTCGCCAGATCGACATCGATGTCGTCGGGCGCGTCTTCGAATTCGTCCGCGCCTTCGCTGGACAGCGGGGCGGTGGCGGCGATGAGCTTGTCGGTCATCGTGAGCTTGGCATTGTCGATATCGGAAAAGCCGATCTCGGTGCGACCGTGTTTGCCGAGATCGATCGTGACCCGGTCACCCTCGACCCCGACGATCTCGCCGGTCAACTGCTTGCGGCCTTCGACCGGCTCGACCAGCCGGATGCGCGCCTCATGACCTGCCCAGTCGGCGAAGTCGGACAGGCGGGTCAGCGGCCGGTCGATGCCGGGCGAGCTGACTTCCAGCCGGTACGCTTCCTCGATCGGGTCGCGGCCCTCGGCCTCCAGCGCGTCGAGCATGTCCGACACGCGGTGCGACAGCACCGAGCAATCGTCGAGCATCAACTGGCGCGTATCGGGGCGCTCGGCCATGATCTGCAACGTCGGGTCGGACTTGCCGCCCGTCATCTTCACGCGCACCAGTTCGAAACCCAGCGCCTTGGCTTCGGGTTCGATCAGGGCGGAAAGTGCGGCGATGTCGACCAAGCGATGCTCCATGAGTGGTTGCCGCCGCGGAGCCCGGCCCCGCAGCCCCTTGCACCTGACGATGTAAGAGAAAGCGAGTGCGCTATACGCAAAGGCCGGGGCATAAACAAGTCTCGCATCCAATCCCGCGGGCCGGACGTTTCCCGATCAGAACCGGGAGAGATTTGAATGAACAAGAAAATGCTGGCGGTGCTGCCGTTCGCCTTGATCGCCTGCGCGGGCAACGCCCCAGTTAACGTGGAGCCCGCCGCCCCGCCGCAAGCAACGGTCAAGCCGTTCGCCGAAACCGTCGTCGCCGATTTCGATTCACCATGGGCCCTGGCGTTCCTGCCCGATGGGCGGATGCTCGTCACCGAAAAGCAGGGTCAGATGCTGCTGGTGTCGGCTGACGGCAAGCAGCGGCAGACGGTTGCCACCATCACCGTCGATAGCGCCGGGCAGGGCGCGTTGATGGACGTGGTGCCGGCCCCCGATTTCGCCACCAGCCAGCGCGTGTATTTCAGCTATTCGGCGGCGGGTGAGGGCGGCAAGGGCGTCATCCTGGCGCGCGGTCGCCTGCGCCCTGATGGCGGTGGTCAGGGCGGTGAGCGACTCGGCGAGATCGAGGCGCTGTTCCGCGCTAGTCCGTTGGTCGAGGGCAACGGCCATTATTCCGGCCGTATCGCGTTCGCACCCGATGGCCGGCATCTGTTCTTCACCGCCGGCGAACGCCAGAAATTCACCCCGGCCCAAGACCCGAAGGCGACACTAGGCAAGGTGTTGCGCCTGACGCTGGACGGTAAGCCCGCCCCCGGCAATCCGCTCGCGACCAAGGGCTTCGATCCGGCCGTGTGGAGCTATGGCCATCGTAACCTCCTCGGTCTGGCATTCGATGCGAAGGGCAATCTCTGGGAGCAGGAGATGGGGCCGAAGGGTGGGGACGAGGTCAATCTGATCCTGCCCGGCCGCAATTACGGCTGGCCCAACGCGTCGAACGGCTCGCATTACGACGGTCGCGACATCCCCGATCACAAACCCGGCGACGGGTATGAGGCACCGAAGGTCTGGTGGAACCCGGTGATCTCACCCGGCGGCCTGATGATCTATTCGGGCAAGCTGTTCCCGCAGTGGCAGGGCGATGCCTTTATCGGCGGCCTGTCGAGCAAGTCGCTGGTGCGCGTCGACCTGAACGGCACCAACGCCGCCAAGGGCGATCAATGGAACATGGGCGCGCGTATCCGCGATGTCGCCCAGGGACCGGACGGCGCGATCTGGTTGCTGGAGGATGGCGGCGAATCGCAGGGGCGGCTCATCAAGCTGACGCCGACGTCATGACACGGGCGCCGCGCCGTGCCGGTGTCCTCGCGCTCGCGCTGATCCTCGTTTCGTGCGGCGGTCGTGGGGGCGATAACGATATCGGCGTCGTCCCCGGCCCCACCCCCACCGTATCACCGCAACCGGTGCCAACCGCCACCTCCGGCCCGACGCCAATCACCACCGCCGCCGTCACGCGAACGCCGATCGCGACGCTCGACAACCCCTGGTCAATGGCGTTCCTGCCCGATGGTCGGATGCTGGTGACCGAACGGCCCGGGCGGCTGCGACTGGTGACGACGAGCGGACAGGTGTCGGCGGCGATCGCCGGGGTGCCGGCGGTGGCCTACACGGGGCAGGGCGGCCTGCTCGACGTGGCGCTCGACCCTGCCTTCACGAACAAAGCGCGTATCTATCTCAGCTATGCCGAAATGGGGACGGGCGGCGCGGGTCTGGCCGTCGCCCGTGCCACGCTGACCACCGACGCCAGCGGCACCGCGCAGTTGACCGACGTGGCGGTGATCTGGCGACAGGCACCAAAGCTGACCGACGTCCGCCATTTCGGCGGCCGCATGGCCTTCGGTCGGGACGGAACGCTGTTCGTGACCGCCGGCGAGCGGCATCAGGGCGCACCGGCGCAGGACCTGTCGGTGACGCTGGGTAAGGTCATCCGCATCAACCCCGATGGCACGATCCCCGCCGGCAACCCCTTCGCCGGCATCGCCAATGCCCGACCTGAAATCTGGTCGTACGGCCACCGCAACCCGTACGGTCTGGTCGTCGCCCGCGACGGGCGATTGTTCGAAAGCGAGATGGGGCCAGAGGGCGGCGATGAGTTCAATCTCATCACCGCGGGCAGCAACTATGGCTGGCGACTGGTGTCGGAGGGTAATGACGGCGAGGTGCTGCCGCGCCACTCAACCCGCCCCGACCTGACGGCGCCGCTGTTCAGCTGGAACCCGGTGATCGCGCCGGGCGGCATGATCCAGTACACCGGCAGCCGCTTCGTCGGCTGGGACGGCGATTTCCTGCTGGCGGGACTCGTCTCGCAAGGGCTGGTCCGCGTGCGGGTGTCGGGCAGCACCGCGGCCGAGGCCGCGCGCATCCCGCTCGGCGCGCGTATCCGTGAGGTGGAGCAGGGACCGGACGGCACGATCTGGGTATTGGAAGACGGCGGCACCGGCCGCCTCGTCCGCATCGATCCGGCCTGACCCCCGTCAGGCGCGGGTAAGCAGATAGTTCATCCGCGCCGCCGCGATCGGCCGGTCGCGATCGTCCTGCCACGCCGTCGCCTCGACATTGGCGATCCGCGTACCCAGCCGCGTGACGACCCCCGCCGCCCGCGTCATCTTGTCACGGCCGCCGCGCATGTAATCGATCGTGACGTTGATCGGCTTGATCGTCGCGTCCCCTTCCGCGACCAATGCATGTCGAAGCGCGGCGATCGCCGCCACTTCCAGCAGGCCAGCGATCGCGCCGCCATGCAGGAAGCCGGGGCGCCCCAGCACGCCGTCGTCGAACGGCATCGCCAGCACCGGCGCGCCCGACTCGTCCCGTTCCAGCGTCAGGCCGAGCAGATCGGCATAGGGTGGCAACGCGCTCATGCCGCCGCATCCAGCAGCATGAACGTGCCGGCCACATGCGCGATCGGATCGGCCGGATCGCCGTCATGCGCCTGCCCCCGCACGAAGGCCACCGACCGCGTCAGGCGATAGCAATCGCCGCGCCCGATCACCGTTCGCCCCGGTGTCGCCGCGCGCAGATAATCGATCCGCAGGTCCAGCGTCGCATGCGGCGCGAAGCGGCCGCGCTTCGCCCACACCGCCATCGACGTCGCCATGTCCATCAGCGTCACGATCGGCCCCGACGCGATCACCCCGCGCACCGGATCGCCGATCTGGTCGGCGGCATAGGGCAGCGCCAGTTCCACCCATGGCTCCGGCGCGGCGCCGTCATGGTCGTGATAGACGATGCCCAGCCGCCCGCCATGGCCGGCCTGCAACAGGGCGGCGAACCGCTTGACGTCGAACTCCTTCATCGGTCCTGTGGATACACGCGCGCCGGCCCTGTGCAACACTGGCGCGATCAGGAGAGAAGATGACCGATCGCGTATCCATCGCCGTCGACGCCGGCGTCGCGCATGTGCAACTGACCCGCCCGGCCCAGATGAACGCACTCGATCCGGCGATGTTCGATGCGCTGGCGGCGGCAATCGACGCACTGGCGATCCGCCGCGACGTGCGCTGCGTCGTCCTGTCGGGTGAGGGACGCGCCTTCTGTGCGGGGCTCGACATGGCGGCGATGGCAAGTGGCGGCTCCGGCCTTTTGACGCACGATCGCACGCACGGCCTCGCCAACCTTGTCCAGCATGTCGCCTGGGGCTGGCGCGCGATGCCGCAGCCCGTGATCGCGGCGCTGCACGGCGTGGCGTTCGGCGGCGGGCTCCAGATCGCGGCGGGCGCCGACATCCGGCTGGCGACAGCGGACACGCGGCTGTCGATCCGCGAGATGCATTGGGGCATCGTGCCCGACATGGCCGGCTATGCGCTGTGGCGCGGCACGGTGCGCGACGACGTGCTGCGCGAACTGGTCTACACGGCGCGCGAGGTCGATGGCACGGAAGGCGCCGCGCTCGGCCTCGTTACCCGCGTCGTGTCCGATCCGCTGACCGAGGCCCTGACGCTCGCGCACACCATCGCCGGCCGCCATCCGGGTGCGATCCGGGCGGCCAAGCGCCTGTTCGCCGTGGCGGCCGATGGCGATCCCGCCACCATCCTGACCGCTGAAACCGCCGAGCAGGCCGCGCTGCTCGGCACCGCCGACCAGCGCGAACAGGTGCGTGCCAATATCGAGAAGCGCGCGCCCGTCTTCGGCGACTGAGGGGTCGTCTATTTCAACGGATACGGACCCTTGCCACCCTCGGCGATAAAGCGGTCGGTACGCTCGTCGATCATCGGCAGCGGTACCGACCCCAGCGCCAGCATCGCATCGTGGAACGCGCGGATGTCGAATTTCTCGCCCAGCGCCTTCTCCGCCTTCGCCCGGTTCGCCAGGAAGGTGAGTTCGCCCATGTAATAACTCAGCGCCTGTCCCGGCCACGCGATGTACCGATCGACCTCGGTCGTGATCTCGTGGTTCGACAACGCGGTGTTGTCGCGCAGGAAGCCTTGCGCCCGTTCGCGCGTCCACCCCTTGGCATGGATACCCGTATCCACCACCAGCCGCGCCGCCCGCCACATCTGGTAACTCAGCATCCCGAACCGGTCATAGGGCGTTTCGTACATGCCCATGTCCTCGCCCAGCGCCTCGCAATATAGCGCCCATCCCTCGCCATAGGCGGAGATGTACGTATCGCGGCGATAGGCGGGCAGGTCGGTCAACTCCATCGCCAGCGGCATCTGGAACGCATGCCCCGGCGCGCTTTCGTGCAACGTCAGCGCCGGCAGCGAATAGAGCGATCGCGAAGGCAGATCATAGGTATTGACCAGATAGATGCCCGGCCCGCCGCGCCCGCTGGTGTAGAACGGCGCGACATCCGCCGGCACCGGCTTGATCGCGAAGCGACCGCGCGGCAGGTGGCCGAACCATTCGTCGGCCTTGCCGTCGAACGTCTTGGCGATCCACGCGGCGCGGTCGAGCAGGTCCTGCGGCGTCTTCGCGTAGAATTGCGGATCGGTGCGCAGGAAGTTCAGGAACGCGGCCAGGTCGCCCTGATACTTCACCTTGCGCATCACATCGTTCATCCGCGCCTTGATCTTGGCGACTTCGGCCAGGCCGATGGCATGGATCTGATCCGGGCTCAGGTCTCGGGTGACAAACTCGCTGATCTTCGACTGATAATAGGCCTTGCCGTCGGGCAGTTCGTACGCGGCCAGTGCGGTACGCGAACCGGGGATGTATTCGGTGCGCAGAAAGGCGAGCAGCTTCGCATAGGCCGGCACGACACCGCCGGCGATCGCCTTCAGCGAGTCCGCACGCATCGTGGCCTGCATGGCGGCGGGGATCGTCGCCGGCATCGTCTTGAACGGCGCGTAGAAGGGCGAACCCTCACCACCGCCGGCATCCACCACCTGCGCCACGCCGATATCGCGGCCCTGCAGGGTAACGCGCGGCGGGGTGAAGCCTCGCCTCAGGCCAGCCCGCATATTGACGATCTGCTGATCGTAATAACGCGGTATGTCGGCCAGCATCGTCAGGTAATGGCGATAATCGTCGGCGGTGCGATACGTGTCGCGACCGGCCCCGGCCACCCCCATCCAGAAACTGGTATCGGCGTTCAGCGGCTTTTCGAATTCGCGGAATTTCTGTTCGGCGAGCAGCGCGTCGATCTGGACGCGATAGACCTGGTAATCGGCGCGCGCGGCCGGCGACAGCGTGGCGGGATCGATCGCCGCCAGCGCCGCGGCGGTTTCGGTCCAGCGTTTCAGCTTGGCCGCCTGCATCGCCGGGCCGACATCGGGCAGGCCGCGCTGCTCGCCCTTAGGTGTGTCCTCGTCCGATGGCGACAGCGTCTGCCGCCATGCATATTCGGTATCGGACAGCGCGCGGAATTTCGCGTCCGCGGGAGAAGGGGCAGGGGTGGCCGCCGGCGCGGCCGTCTGCGACGCCACGGGATCGCACAGGGTGGCGATCATCAGCGCCAGCGTGGACGTCATACGGATCATGTGTTTTCCCTCACGACATTCTCGATATCGGCGATCAGTTGCTTCGACACCCACACCCCTTCGGTCAGGCTGACGGCGCGGGCGGCATGACGGCGGGCGCCGGGCAACCTTGCACCCTGCGCCTCGATCCCGTCGAACAGCGCCTCTGCCCGCGCGATCTCGTCGGCGGCGGCATCGCCCAGAAAACCGGCGGGATTGATGGCCAGGATCAGCTCGCCCCCGATCGGCGATCCGCCCCGACCGCCATCGCGCACGATCGATTCGCGGCTGGTCAGGTCGCCGATCAGCGGCCCCGCCATCAGCTCGACCATCGCCGACAGCGCCGATCCCTTATGCCCGCCAAAGGTCCGCATCGCGCCGGCCAGCACCTGCGCCGCCTCGGTCGTCTCCTGCCCCTCGGCATCATAGCCCCAGTCGGGCGGCACCGGGCGATCGGCGCGGCGATGCAGCTCGATCTCGCCGCGCGCCACCGCGCTGGTCGCGAAGTCGAACACGAACGGCCGGCCACCGGGGCGGGGCCAGCCGAACGCGATCGGGTTCGTCCCGAACAGCGGCTTGGTGCCGCCCGCCGGTGCGACCCACGCATGGCTGGGCGTCACCGCGATCACCACCAGCCCCTCGGCGACCAGTGCCTCCACCTCGGGCCACAGCGCCGCGAAGTGGACGACGTTGTTCAACGCGAGCGCCGCCAGCCCCTGCGCCCGCGCGGTATCGACCAGCGCTTGCCGCCCCGTCTCGAACGCCAGTTGCGCGAAACCGCCGCCGCCATCGACGCGCAGGATGGCGGGCGCCGGCCGCGTCAGGACCGGCGTCGCGTTCGGATCGACCACCCCCGTCGCCACGCTGTGCGCCGCGACCAGCAGGCGATAGATGCCGTGCGATCCACACCCGTCGCGCTCGCCCGCCACCATCGTCTCGGCGACCGCCTCGACATGATCGGGGGCAAGGCCGACACGGGTTAGGATGGTGCGGGCGAAATCGCGCACCTCGTCCAGCGTCATATGGACCCGGTCGTCGCTCATGCTGATACCGCCGGCTTGGCGGTGAACAGGCGTACGCCGAACACCGGGCCGGCGGTGTTCTTGTCATGCGGCACGAACCGCACCTTGATCTGCGATTTGCCGCGCGTCAGCGGCTCGGGCAGCGGATAGTCGATGTCATAGAAGCTGCCCGGCCGGCTGCGATCGAGCGTCTGCGTCGCGACGCGCTGGTTGTCGACCATGATGTCGAACGTCCGCTTGCCCTCATCCCCCCAATAGGTCGCCTGTAGGATCAATGGACCGGGCCGCACCTTCATCGTGAATTCGAAAAAGCCGCCGGTGCGCGCATCGCGGCCGGTATGCCCCCGATACGCGACCGGGTAGGAAATCTCCGAACTCAATGCATGGTCGCGCTCCGGCTGCATCTCGCCCAGATGCATCACGTCGACCGACCGCGCCGCGATGTCCTTGCGCCGCGCCTGTTCGATGTTGAACGCCGCTTCCTCGGCCACCCATTGCCTATCGGTGAAGCGCTTGAAATACACTGCGCTGCGCCGGTCGTACTGGCGATAGAATGGCACGAACGTCAGGTCGCCCGGCCGGATAAGCCCCGCCGTCTGATACTGCGACGCCCCCGGCGCGATCGGGGTGAAGCGCGCGAGCAGGTCGTCGCCGACCATCGCCGGATCGGGCTTGTCCCAATCGCCGTCCGCGCGGCCCAGATCGGCAGCCATCACCATCGGCCCGCGCACCACGGCCACCGTCTGCGCGTCGCCCGGCGTCGCCTCCAGCCGCAGGTCGAGTGGTAGGCGGATACTGACCGCGTCGCCCGACTTCCACTTGCGCTCCACGATCGCATAGCCGCCCGCGCGCGCTGCCTCGACCGGCTTGCCATTGACGAACAGCTCGGCGGTCTTCGCCCAGCCTGGCACGCGCAGCGCCACCGGGAAACGCCCGCCCCGCGCCAGTTTCGTCATCGTCAGCGTCGATAGCCCGTCGAACGGATAGGCGGTATCCAGCGTTAGCGTCGCATCCCGCGCCGCCCATGTCGCATCGGCGGGGATGTAGAGGTTCACGAGCAACGTATCGCCCCCCTCCCAGAAGATCGATTCACCGTGCTTGGCGTGGCTCTCCATGCCGGTGCCGACGCAGCACCAGAATTCCTCGCCGTCGAGCGCCGAATATTCGCGCTTCGCCCCGCTCATCAGCGGCGTCATGTACGTGAAGCCACCGTTCACCGGCTCCTGCTGCGCCATCACATGATTCAGATGCGCGCGCTCGTAGAAGTCGAACAGCGATCCGTCCGGCGCCCAGGCGAACAGATGCCGGGTCAGCTTCAGCATGTTGTACGTATTGCAATGCTCGCACGTCTGTTCGGTGATGTGCTGTGCGATCGTATCCGCGCCTGCGAAATACTCGCGATCGGCATTGCCGCCGATGACGTAGCTGTGATGCTTCGTCACCCGCTCCCAGAAAAAGCGGGCGGCCGTCTGGTAATCGGGCCGGTCGGTGATCTCATACAGCCGGGCGAGGCCGATCAGCTTCGGCACCTGCGTATTAGCGTGGATGTTCGCCAATTCGTCCTGTCGCGCGGTCAGCGGGTCGAGCACCTTTTTATGATAGATACGCTCCGCTAGTTTCAGCCAGCGTGGGTCCTTCGTGCGTGCATACAGCTCGGCGAAACTCTCGTTCAGGCCGCCATGTTCGCAGGCCAGCATCACCTGCACCTGATCGTCGTTCAGCGCGGCGAAGACCTCCTCGATATAGCCGCCCAGACCCGTTGCGATGGCCATCGCCTTATCATTGGGTCCGATATGATCGATGACGTCGAAAAGCCCGGTGTAGAGCTTGTGCCAATTGTAATAGGGCACCCAGCAGCCATTCAGATCGAACCCGGCGGACCGGATATCGCCGCGCATGATCTCCGGGAATATCTCCTTCCCATCGACGATCGTTCCGTCCTTCCGCTTGCGCGTGAAGCCCGCGACATAGCCGTCGCCGTTCGCCGTCTGACAGGCCGTCAGCTCGTCGATGATGTACGCGGCACGGGTGGCGCAATCGGTGCAACCGATCTGGGCATGGGTCAGCGCCAATCCGGACAGATAATGACCCAGCGTATGGCCGGCGATCGTATCGCTTTCCCACCCGCCATAGATTTTGCCCTTGGTCGGCAATCCCGCAAAGGCGCGGAAATTATGCAGCAGCCGATCAGGCTCCAGCCGCAACAGATAAGCCCTGTTCACCTCGACCGCGTGCGCATAGTCCGACGGCCGCAGCCGTACCGCCGATAGCGGAAACGGCTTCGCCGTCGCCGGCAATGCCGTACCCAGCGCCCGCGCTGCTCCAGCGGGCAGGGCGAACAGGGGCAACGCGACCCCGGATTTCAGCATGTCACGGCGACCGATCGACATTTCCATCTCCACAGAATACCGTATACGATACGATGATGGGCTGATGAGTCAACGACGCATCGGCGAAAACGGCGGGGAAAGCAAAACGATGGGTCGGGCATGGCAACGGAACAAGCGGGTATCGGCCGTGGCGATCATGCTGGCGGCGACCGCGATCGGCCCGGCGCTGCCGGCGGCGGACAAGCCCGTCGTCGCGGCCCCGGCCGCCAACCGCTTCACCGTCGGCGGATTCTCGGTGGCCCTGCGTCGCGACACCCAGACGCTGGCGAAACTGTCGCCCTCGACCGATCCCGCCTTCGATTTCGTCCCCAGCGGTCGCGCCGGCGAGCGGCAGGGTGACGGCTTCGTGCAGGTCGGCGACGTTCACCTCCGCTTCCGCGTCGCCGATGGTGCGTGGCGGAATTACGCCTCTGCCAGCGATCACGGCCATGTCCGCATCCTGCCGGCGGGCGGCCCGGTGCTGGCCCGCGCGACGCTGGGCGACACGCTGCCGATCACGATCGAGCGGGCCTGGGTGAACGAAGGCAGCACGCTGGCGCTGCGCTTCACCTTCGTCAATCGCGGGACGCAGCCGGTCGAGATCGGCGCGCTCGGCCTTCCGATGGTATTCGATAACATCATCACTGATCGCACACTGGAACAGGCGCATGCGCAGGCGAGCTTCGCCGATCCATATATCGGCCGCGACGGCGGTTACGTGCAGGTCACGCGGCTGAACGGCAAGGGCCCGGCGCTGCTCGTCCTGCCCGAACGCCAGACCCCGCTGGAGGCGTACCGGATCATCCGTCAGGCGGGCAAGGCACCCGCCGGCGATATCTTCACCGACCGCACTCCACGCGAACAGACCGCCGAGGGCTTTTACGACTGGATGGTCGCGTCGAAGGGGATGGCGCAGGCAAAGGATGCCGGCGCGCCGTGGAACGAGCCGACCGGCATCATGCTGGCCCCGGGGGCCAGCCGCACGGTCGGCGTCCGCTTCGTCGCCGCGCCCACCATCCGCGCGATCGAACCGACGCTGACGGCGCAGGGCCGACCGCTCGCCATCGGCATCCCCGGCTATGTAGTCCCCACCGACAGCCCCGCCGACCTGTTCGTGAAGTCGCCGCAACCGATTACCGGCATCGCCATATCCCCCGCCGACGCGATGACGCTGACCCGCGTCACCGGCCCCGCCGGCTGGGCGCGGTATCGCGTGACGGGCAAGGGATGGGGCCGTGCCCGCGTGGCGATCACCTATGCCGATGGCAGCGTCCAGACCGTTCATTACTATGTCACCAAGCCGCTCGCGCAGGTGTCCGCCGATCTCGGCCGGTTCGCGACGACGCGGCAATGGTTCGACGATGCCCGCGACCCGTTCCACCGCGCGCCCGCGATCCTCAGCTACGACCGTGAGGCGGACAAGATACTGACGCAGGAACAGCGCGTCTGGATCGCCGGCATGAGCGACGAGGGCGGCGCCGGCGCATGGGTCGCGGCGATGATGAAGCAGCTCGACAACCCTGAGCCGGCCGAGGTCGCGAAGCTGGAACGCATGGTCGACGAAACCGTGCTGGGCAAATTGCAGGTCGCCGAAGGCCCCCATGCCGGCGGCGTGAAGAAGAGCCTGTTCTGGTACGACCCCAAGACATTTTCGGGCTATTACGATCCCGCGACCGACTGGAAGACCTGGGCGTCATGGGATGCGAAGCAGGCTGGCGATCTCGGCCGGTCGTACAATTATCCCCATGTCGCGGCGGGGCATTGGGTGCTCTATCGCCTCGCCCGCAATCACCCCGGTCTCGTCACCCGCCACGACTGGCGCTGGTATCTCGGCTGGGCACAGAAGACGACGGTCGCGATGATGCGCGACGCCCCCCATTACGCGCAGTTCGGCCAGATGGAGGGCGAGGTGTTCCTCGAAATCCTGATGGACCTGAAGCGCGAGGGCATGACGCGCGAGGCCACGGAGGTCGAGGCGCTGATGAAGGCCCGCGCCGATCATTGGCGAACGCTCAGTTATCCGTTCGGCAGCGAGATGGCCTGGGATTCGACCGGCCAACCGGAAGTCTATGCATGGATGCGGTATTTCAACCATCCGAAGGAGGCGGCGGTCACGCGCGAGGTGATCCTGGGCTACGACCCGACTGTCCCGCACTGGGGCTATAACGGCAATGCGCGCCGCTATTGGGACTTCCTCTACGGCGGCAAGGTGAAGCGGATCGAGCGCCAGCTTCATCATTACGGATCGGCGCTGAACGCGGTGCCGCTGTTCGACGCCTATCGCCGCGACCCCGCCGACCTGCACCTGCTGCGCGTTGCCTATGGCGGGTTCATGGGCGGCATCACCAATGTCGATCGCGAGGGCTTCGCCTCCGCCGCGTTCCATTCCGAACCCGACATGATGAAATGGGATGCCTATAGCGGCGATTACGGCATGGGCTATTTCGGCCACGCCTATGCCGCGGCGACCTATCTGGTCCGGCATCCGGTGTTCGGCTGGCTGGGCTTCGGCGGCGCAGTGACGGAACGCGACGGCGCGATCGACATCGTCCCGCATGACGGCGCCCGCAGTCGCCTGTTCGTGGCGCCCGCCGGCCAGTGGATCACGCTGGCCGCCGGCAAGATCGCCAGCGCCCGCTACCTGCCGGCGACGCAACGGATCGAACTGACCCTCGACCCTGCCACCAGCTCGACCCCGGTCGCGCGTCTGTCGGTGGAGGCCCCGGCCGGCGGCGTGGCATGGACCGCCGATCGCGGCACCGTGGAACGGGGCGCAACGACCATTGCGCTGAGTGCAACGCCGACCACGATCACGCTGTCGGCGCGCTGATGGATCGTCGCCAGTTCCTTGCCGGCGGCACGATGGTCGCCGCCGCAACGCCGCTCGCCGCAAAAGTCGCCAAGCTGCCGCTCCGTCCGGTGCCGGCCGGCGTTGCCGCCTTGCCGGTCGTCGCGCGCTTCACCAACGACGAAGGCACATGGGACGTGCGCGAGGATCTGAGCATCCGCGACGGGATGCTGGCACTCGTCCGCGGCGGCGAGGCGGTGTTGCTACCCAAGCGGACAGAGGCGGCACATGCCACCGTCACGCCCGCCTGGCTGGGGCTGGACCTGAAGGCGATCGCGCTGGCCGATGCCGATCTGCTCGCCGACAAGCTGCTGGCGGGCGGCGGCGATCCCGATCCGGATCAAGTGCGCGCCGCCGCCCCGCCGACCGGATCGAGGTTCGATCCCGACAAGCTCGGCGCCCGCCTGCCATGGACGACCTTCGTCGGCACGCGGCAGGCGGGTGACACTATGCCCGTCTTCCCCAACGGCCGCACCCGTGGATATCGCCCCGAACACGCCTTTCCCGCGCTGTCCGGCGACGACGTCGCGAAGACCCGGTTCGAGGGGATGCTGGGCGGCTGGCTGCCGGCGGTGCATAAGGTGATCCCGATCTCCGCCACCGCCTGGTACGACCTGATCGTCTTCGCCGATGTCGATGCGAACGATCCGCTACTGGTGCAGACATGGCACCGGACGATGCGGGTCGAGCATGGCCGCGCGACCGAGGTGCACTACGGCCACAGCTATGCCGCGTTCCCGCCGCGCCGCCCGCATCCCACCGCCGAGGCCTTCTACCGTGCGCTACTCCGCTTCACGCAGGTCTGGCACGCGGAACTGGCCGATCTGGCGCCCGTCGCGTTGCCCGATCCGGTCTATCGCGACATGGTCGCCCATGCCTTCGCGCGCGAGATCATGGTGCGGCCCGGCGGCACCTATCCCAAATACGGTGTCGTCGATCGCGATTATGTCGGCCCGGAATATGACGGGTTTCAGGACATCTTCACCAGCTCGCTCTACGCCAATCTGGAATGGGGCCGCTTCGCACAGGCCAAGGCGGTGCTGGACGAATATTTCGACGATTTCGTCGGCGATGACGGAATGGTCGACATGCGCGGACCGGAAGTACCGCAATTCGGCCTGACGCTGTCGCTGATCGCACGTTACCTGCGCTACACTGGCGACATCGCCACGGTCGCGCGGATCAAGGGCAAGGTCGCCGCCACCGCCCAGATCCTCGCCGAACTCCACGATCAGGCGCTGGCGCTCCCCGCATCGGACCGCGGCCACGGCCTGCTGCACGGCTGGAGCGAATCCGACGCGTGCCTGCACCCCGACCCAAGCCTGTGGTGGAAGCCATACTGGAACAATAGCGCATGGGCGGTGCGCGGCTGGCGAGACATAGCACGGGTCTGGCCCCCAATGGGCACCAGCGCCGAAGCAGACGACTGGACACGCCGCGCCGAACGGCTGGAGGCGCATCTGGTCCGCCGCATCCGCCAGGAGGTGCGCCGAAACCTGACGCCCCCCTATCTCGGCCCGCTACCCGGTGCCGAGGGTACGTTTCGACAGGCGCTGGCGACCGGCAAACGCAACGAGCAGGGCTGGTCGCACCGCGTGTACGCCGAATTGTTGCAGGCCGATGTGCTCCCGGCCGATCTGGCCAATCTGATCGCCGACTGCGTGCGCGGCCATGGCGGCACCTGCATCGGCGTAACCGCGAACTTCGCACCGGCCAACGAAACGCACCGCGATCAACTGGGCTTCATTTCCTATGGCCACGCCCGCGCGCTGTTGCGGCTGGGGCGGATCGAGGAATATCTGCTGTTCCTCCATTCGCACCGGTTCCACTCGCACCTGCCCGGCAGTTGGGTGGCGGGCGAAGTGTCCGGCATCGACGGCGATCTGCCGCTGTTCTGTATGCCCGCGCAGCTGACGATCCCGCTGCTCGTCCGCTGGATGCTGGCGATCGAGGACGACGACGCAGACCGCCTCGACCTCGGGCTCGGCCTGCCCCGCGCCTGGTTCGCCTCGGGCAAGGAAATCGCGCTGAAGCAGGCGCCGACGCGCTGGGGCAGGGTGGATTATGCCACGCGGTTCGACGCCGCCGCCATGCAGGCGACCGCGACGGTGTCGTTCGACGCACGAGGACCGGCATCGGCCCGCGTGCGGTTCCGACTACCCGTTCCTCTGCTGTCGGCAACGGTAAACGGACGCCCGGCGCGACTGACCGGTGACACGATAACGATTGATGCGCGAGCCGGCGGACGGTTCGAGATCATCGCACGAACGACGTGATATTTTCCCTCTCCCACCGGGAGAGGGAGGGAGGCGCACAGCGCCGGAAGGGTGAGGACGACCAGCTGACTACCGCGCGTTCCAGTCCGCCACGCCTTCCCCGCGCAACGTGCGCAGGAAGAAATCATAATGCCGCCGCATCGCATAGGGCACCGGCCCGGTGGTGCGGCCTGCGGTGTGCTCGCCGCCCGGGATCACCAGCAACTCGAACTGCTTGTCCGCCTTGATGAGTGCATCGACGACCTGCATGGTCGAGGCGGGATCGACGTTGGAATCCTGCTCGCCCACCACCAGCATCAGCTTGCCCTGCAGCTTGCCGGCATGGACGACGCCCGACGCATCGAGATAGCTCTGATCGACCGGCCAGCCGAGCCACTGTTCGTTCCAGTCGATCTTGTCCATCCGGTTGTCGAAGCACCCGGCATAGGCGATCCCGGCCTTGTAGAAGTCGGGATGGAAAAGCAGCGCGTTCAGCGTGTTCTGGCCGCCGGCCGATCCGCCATAGATGCCGACACGGGTCAGATCGATCGACGCGTCCCTGGCTGCCGCCGCCTTCATCCAGGCGATGCGATCGGGAAAGCCCATATCGTCCATGTTCTTCCATGCGACATCGTGAAACGCCTTCGACCGGTTCGCCGTCCCCATGCCGTCGATCATCACGACGACGAAGCCGAGATCGGCGAGCTGCTGCATCCCCATCACCTTGTCGCCGCCGGAGAAATAACCGAACGGCCAGAAAGCCTTGGGCACGAAGCTGTCGTGCGGGCCAGCATAGATGTTCTCGATCACCGGATATCGTTTGGCGGGATCGAAATCGCGCGGCCGGACGATCAGGCCATAGATATCGGTGGCGCCGTCGCGCCCCTTGGCGGTGAAGCGTTCGGGCGGGCGGAAACCGGCGGCGGTCAGCGCGGTGATATCGCCCTTTTCCAGCGTCGCGATCAGGCGGCCATCGGTGGCGTCGTGCAACTCGCTCGTCTCGGGCAGGTCGGTGCGCGAATATACATCGACATACCGGGTCATGTCCGGCGAGAAGCGCAGGTCGTGCGTGGCGTTCTCCTTCGTCAGGCGCACCAGATGGCGACCGTCGAAATCGACGCGGAACCAGTGTTTGTAATAGGGGTCCTCGCCCGGCACGACGCCGCTGGCGGAGAACCAGATCTGGCGTTTGGCATCGTCCACCCTGGCGATGTCGCGGACGATCCATTTGCCCCTGGTGATCTGCGTCTTCACCCGGCCGGTAACACCATCGATCAGGTACAGATGCCGCCAGCCGTCGCGCTCCGACGTCCACACGATCTCGCGGCCGAGATAGCCCACGTCATGACTGTAGATTGCGTCGCGAAACACGAACGTCTTCGGATCCTCGCTCACCGCGACATGCGCCGTACCGGTATCGGCATCGACCGCGATGATCCGCGCCTGCCCGAAGCCGCGACGCAGATAATCGAACCGGATGCTCTTGCCGTCCTTCCGCCAGGTCGGCGCGGACAGGTAATAGGGATTGGGGAACAGCGCGTTCGCCACGTCGATGCGTTTGCCGTCCGCCACCGCGAACAGCACCGGCTGCTCCCGATCCACCGCATCGCCCGGCTTGGGATAGAGTTGCTGCACCACCTCCGGCTGCACCTTGCCCTCGGGCGCGGCGACGATGCGCGTCACCATCCGCGCGAAACCGGGGCGGACACGGTGGAGCGCGATGTGCTGACTATCCGGCGCCCAGGCGATCGTCTCGGGATCATAGAAATCGGCGGGGCTGCCGTCCTGACTACGCCACGCCTCCTTGCCGCCGTCCACGGCCCGCACGACGAGATTGTCGTCGATCACCAGCGCCTCCCACTTCCCATCGGGCGAGTGGCGCGGATGATTGTCGGCCGGCACCCGCAGATCGCGCACCACGCCGAAACCGCGCGGACGCGGTTCGGGTTCGGGCGGCAGGGCTGCGCAGAGGGGGGTGGTCAGCGTGCAGCGGATTTTCCGGTCGGCGATCGTCGTCACGATCGTAGTGCGGCCATCGGCATAATCGAAACGATCGAACGGCAGGTGCAGCGGATCGACCGGCTTGCCCGTCGACTTGGCCACGGCGGCAGCGATCGCGGTCGCATCGAACGCCGCGCGCTTGCCCTGTGTCGCGGTATCGACATCGACGAACGCGAAGCCACCCGTCACCGTCTTTCGATAATGGAAATGCCAGCCGTCCTCGTCCCACTGCGCGGGTGAGGCGATGTCGCGCGTCAGCCATTGCCATTGTTCGCGCAACGCCACCGATCGGTCGATCCGCTCCGCCACGGTCTGCGCGGCGACTGGCGTCGCCGTCAGCAGCAGGGCAAGCGCAAGCGCGGCCCTCACTTGGCCGCGCCGATCGTGAAGCTATAGGTCAACGGCTTCAAGGGTATGCGATACGGCATGTGCGGCCGTCCATCCAGATTCCAGCCGGTGTCGCCGCCCACGCCCGCCTGTTCGGCATCGACCAGCAGCGTGCCATTGCCATGCGGGCGAATGTCGGAGCTATGCGCCTGTCCCGGCGGCTTCATCGCCAGATCGGCATAGGGAAACGCCAGTGCATTGACCGACAATGGCTGCGCCCCGGTGATGCGAACGCCGGTGCCACCACCCGTCAGCGCGATCCAGCGCACATCCTGTTTCGCGCCCGATTCCTGCGGCCGCGCATAATCGTGATACTGATCGGCCAGCGCACCGCTCCACTCCGCGATCAGCCCGCTCGTCTTGCGATCGGCATAGGTCTCATGCGGCCCGCGCCCGTACCAGCTTACCCGGTCGAGCGCCGCCGGCGTCTCGAACATCAGCCCGATGCGCAGTGGATCGGGCAGGGTGGCGCGCAACGGATGGAATAGCACCGTCACCCGCAAGCTGCCATCACCCGCCATCGTCCAGCGCGTCTGCGTCTTCACCGATCCGACGCCCATGTCGTGATCGACAACGATCGTATCGCCGTCGCGGGCGATCGCATCGACGCGGCGGTTTTCGGAAAACACCTTCCACATCGCATGGCTCTTCGGCACACCCGCGCCGATATCGTTGTCGGTCGGCGCCCGCCAGAAATCGGGCGCGCCGCCGCTGAGCAACGTGGTGCCGCCGCGCGCATAGCGCCGGACGAGTCCGGTTTTCGTGTCCACATCCAGCACGGCATCCGCCGCCGCCAGCCGCAACACGCCATCCGCCTCGGTCGCCGCGACCGCACCCTGCGCGGGCGCCGGCAAGCCACGCGGCGGCGTCAGCCCGAACTGTTCCCAGCCGACGATATGTCCCGCCGGCAACATCGGCACCGCTCCCGCCTTCGCCCGTGCGCGCAAGACCAGAACGCGTTCGGCGCCGCCATCCTTCGCTACCGGCAGGGCGATCGGCAGCACCGCGCTGCTTCCTGCCGCCACCGCCGGCATCGGCACCGCGCCGCGTGCAACCGCGACGCCGTCCTCCATCATCGTCCAGTCCACCGTGAAGCGCGACAGGTCGATATGATCGTGGCGGTTCAGGATACGATAGCCGCCCTCCGTCCGCTCGAACGCGATCGGCGACTGCGCCTTGGCCAGCTCATAATATTCGGGATCGGGCGTGCGATCCGACTGGATCACGCCATCGCCGACCGGGCTGTCGTCGCCATGCACGCCTGGGGCCTTGGGATCGGGATCGAAATCCAGACCCTGCCCCCAATAGGGTCGCCCTGCCTTGTCCTTCAGCAGCATCGTCTGGTCCACCCAGTCCCACACGAAGCCGCCCTGCAATTTCCGGTGCGCGCGCATCGTGCGCCAATACCCGTCGATATCGCCCAGGCTGTTGCCCATCCCATGCGCATATTCGCACAGGATCAATGGCTGCGTGAACGCCGGTGCGTTCGCGTAGTCGACCATCTTTTCGACATCGTCGTACATCGGCGCGAAGATATCGACGTAATCGTTCACCGGGTGACGCCAGTTGCTCATGCTCCAGCCGAGGAAGCTGGTGAGGCGAGACGGATCGCGCGCTTTCACCCACTTGCCTGCCGCCTCGAAACTGGTGCCGATGCCGGTTTCGTTGCCCAGCGACCAGAAAATGATCGACGGATGGTTCTTGTCGCGCTCCACCATGCGCTGCACGCGATCCAGATGCGCCGCCCTCCATGTCGGGTCATTGCCCAGCAACACCGACGGATCATTGTCGTTCTGCTGCGACAGGCTCAGATAGCCGTGGCTCTCGATATTGGCCTCGTCCATCACGTACAGGCCATATTCGTCGGCAAGATCGTACCAGCGCGGATCGTTGGGATAATGCGACGTGCGCACCGCATTGATGTTTGCCGCCTTCATCAATTCGATGTCGCGGCGCATCGTCGTCTCCGACACAATGTGGAAGGTCTTGGGATCATGCTCGTGGCGGTTGACGCCGCGGATCATGATCCGCTTGCCGTTCACGCGCACCTCGCCATCCGTAATCGCGACGGTGCGGAAACCGATCCGGCGGCTGGTTGCCTCGATCACCTTGCCGTGATCGTCGAGCAATTCGACCAGCAATGTATAGAGATCGGGCGTCTCCGCCGTCCACGCGCGAACCGCCGGCACCACACCACTCAGCGCGACGCTACGGGCGCCATTCGGTGTCCCGTCCTGCGTCAGGACCACCCGCTTGCCGTCGAGCAAGGTCGCCCGCACCGACACCGCCCGCGGCGCACCCGCCACATCGACACGCAGGCCGAACTGACCATCCCGATAACTGGCGTCGAGCCCCGCCTTCACCTCTAGGTCGCGGATATGCGTCGCCGGCGCGGCATACAGCGTGACGCTGCGCTCGATCCCGTTGACGCGCCAGAAATCCTGATCTTCCAGATAACTGCCATCGGCAAAGCGATACAGTTCGATCGCGATCGTGTTGCGGCCGGGCGTCGCATAGCGGCTGACGTCGAACTCTGCCGGCAGCTTGGAGTCCTCGGAATAGCCGACCCGCTGCCCGTTCACCCAGACATAATAGGCCGCCCCCGCCGCCCCGATCGTCAGCAACAGCCGCCGTCCCGCATAGTCGGCGGGTACCGCGAAATCCCGGCGATACGACCCCACCTCGTTCAGCGCATGGTCGATCTTGGGCTGGTTGCGCGGAAAGGGATAACCGCTGCCGACGAACACGGCCCGGCCATGCCCCTCCGCCTGCCAGATGCCCGGCACCTTCATCATGCCCCATCCGCTCACGTCATAATCGGGGCGCTGGAAATCTGCTGGCCGCGTCTCCGGCGTCGGCGACAGACGGAACCGCCAGTCGCCATCCAGCGACAGGTGATAGCGTGCCTTGGCCGCATCGTTCCGCAACGCCTCGCCCCGCGTGTCGAACCCCGCAAACGTCGCGTGCATCGGCTCCGCCCCCTCGCGGATCACCTCCGGCCGCTCCCATTCGGGCACGACCGGCGTCTGAGCGATGGCCGGCACGGCGCTCGACAGCAGCGCCAGCGACAGGATCGATCGACGGATGAGCGGCATCTTCACTCCTGAATATAAACGACAAAGGGTCGGCGGGCATCATCTACCCGCCGACCCGTCATGAACCCATCGTCAGAACTGGCTGGTCAACCCGAAGAAGAACGAGCGACCGGCGACGTCATAGACACCCGGATAGGTGTTGCCGTTGCCGAACTGGGCCAGCAACCCCTGCGCGATCGCCGGCGGATTTTCGTCGAGCAGGTTGGTAACGCCGGCACGGAACGTGATCCCCTCCCTGACATTGGCCGTCAGCGCCAGGTCGAAATAGCTGTACGTCGGCAGCTTGGCATTGATGACGTACTTATCGCCCGTCAGGAACGGATTGTCGGTGTTGTTCGTCAACTTGGTCGAACCGACATAGCGCCAGTTGAGCGAGACCGATCCGAATTTCGATGGATCGGTCCAGGTCAGGCGGGCCTGATGGCGCCATTCGGGGCTGGGCTGGCCGCAGGTCGGGCCGAACAGGCCCTTGCAGTCATATTTGCCAAGGCCCGGCAGCGGCTCGGTGACCAGATCGTTCAGCCACGTCCCCGTGATCTGCGCATCGAACCGGCCGATTGCCGTCGGCACGGCATAGCTGGCACCCACGTCGATACCCGATGTCTTCAGCGACCCGGTGTTCTGCGTGGTCGAGATGACGTAGCCCTGATCGCCGAAGATCGTCCCCGTCCGGGTATCGCGCTTGAACAGTGAGCAGAAGAACGGATCGCCCGTCGCGATGCACTGGCTGATCGTCAGCGAAACCGGGATCGAGCTGATGTAATCCTTCACCTTGATGTTGAAGTAATCGACCGACAGCGACAGTCGCGGGATGAAATGCGGCTCCAGCACGATACCGGCGGTATAGGTATCGGCTTCCTCTGGCTTCAGGGCGGGATTGCCGCCGAATTGGCCGCTGCACTGTTCGCTGGGGCATTCGATGATCCGGCCATATTGTGCCGCGGTGACGCCCGTCAGCGCGCATTGTGCCGCAGAGGCCGTGGGCGAAACGGTGTTGGGATTGTTATCGATTACACCGCTGCAGGGGTCCTGCGTTGATACGTTGCCCACCGACTGCGACGCGAACAGTTCGGAAATGTTCGGCGCACGGATCGCCCGGTTATAGCTGGCGCGCAACCGCAGATCGGCAATCGGCGCATAGGAAATCTCGCCCTTGTACGTGGAGATACCTTTGTCCCGCGTGCTGTACTTCGAATAGCGATAACCACCGGTCAGCGACAGGTCGTGGGCGAACGGCATGTCCGACAGGATCGGCACGCGGACTTCGCTGAAGAATTCGGTGACGTTGAACTTGCCCCGGCTTTCCGTCGTGCCTTTTTGCTGTGCCAGTGCGTCTGCCGTGAACTTCAGCGTTTCGCGGCGATGCTCCACGCCCAGCACGATGCCAATGCCATTCTCCGCCCAGGGGCTCTTGATGCCATAGGACGTCAGATCGGCCGTCACGGCGCCGTTCAGCACGGTTTCGGTATCGACGCCGCGCGTCGACGTCGGCGCATAGATGTAATTGAATCCGGCGTCGTTGATGCCGTTATACTGAAACACGTTCAGCGGCACGCAACTCGGGTCGGAACCGTCGACCACCGACTTACATGTCGGCACACCGTTGACGTTCACCACCTGCAGACCGCGATTGGCACGGGCGGGATCGATGTCGTTTTCATAGGTTTCGGTCAGGACGGAGCTGGAGAACAGGCCGTTCAGGTCGTACCGGATGCCTTCGGCGATGTCGCCGCGCACACCGCCGCTGACACGATAATCGCGGTGGCGCAGGTCGTCACGCCGCGGCCGTGCCGCCCCGGCGACCGGCCGATACCCGATGAACAGATTCTGCGAGACGGCGCCGTTGCCGTAACTGCTGCCGCAAAGCAGATTGCCCTGCTGCGCGCTCAGCAACGGGTTGTTGCAGTTCACCGTGTATGTGTAGCCCTGAAAGAGGGCGGACGGCGCGACTTGCGAATTGGTGTGATCGTCCATGAACATCACGCCGGCATAGACTTCGGCTGCGGGCACCACCTCGTAATGGGCGAAAGCCCCGGCGGTGAAGCGCGTGTCATTGCGCTGGAAATAGTTCAGTGGCGCGTAATTGTACCGGAACGTGCTGTCATAAGGCACCCAAGTCTTTGCCCCGTCGCGCGTATTGTTCAGCCGTGAACCGGCGCTGGGACCGGTCAGTGGCTGGAACAGGCCAAATTCGTTGTTGCTCGATCCACCGCAGACATAACCGGCGTTGCCGGCCGCGGGATCGAGGGCGCAGGCGGACACGTCGCGGTTGGCCTGCAGGATCGGCTTTACGTCGCGATACCCGAAATAGGCGGTAACGTTGCCCTTGCCGTCGCCGAAATTCGATCCGATCGCCAGATTGGCATCGAACCGCTGACCATCGACCGGTGAGGGCAGGGCATTCTGATAGTTGTTCGATGCGATCAGCGACCGGCGTGCGGCAGTGTCGTTGCGATGATTGGAAAAGCCATATTGCACGTCGCCACGAATACCGTCGAGATCGTCGCGGATGATGAAGTTGATGACCCCCGACACGGCATCGGACCCGTACACTGCCGAAGCACCGCCGGTGACGACGTCGATCCGATCGACCAGGAACGACGGGATGAAGTTCAGGTCGGTCGCCTGGATCGGCAACAGGCGTTGGCCGTTGACCAGCACCAGATTACGGTTGTTGCCCAGGTTGCGCAGATTGACCTTGGCAGTTCCGTCTGCGCCGTTCGACACATTCTGGTTTGCGTCCGGCGTCACTTGCGGCAGACGATTCAGTACATTCTCGACGTTGGTCGCGCCCTGCAACCGGATTTCCGCTGCGTCGATCGCGGTGATCGGGCTGTTGCTTTGCATCCCCGGCTGCACGAGGCGCGATCCGGTAACCGTAATGTCATCGCCCGTGGCCGTCTCCTGCGCGCCGACAGCCGGATCTGGCGTCACGGTCTGCGCCGCGGCCGGTACGGCGAACGCGGCGATCAGGCCGGCTAGCGCGGTGGATTGTAGCAGCTGGACTGTACGATTTTTCATGGATGCCCCCAATATTTGTCTCGGCCATCATGGGATATATTATACGAAATACGCAATAAGAAATATTATACGCTCTAACTATATGTAAACCGATCATAAGCTGCGCCGGATGGAGCCGTTTGGCCGATCTCGTGCGCGAAAAATGCCACGGCTTGGGTTGGTGGCAAGAGCCCACAGTCGAATATCCAGCCCCATTTCACCCGGATCCGATGATCAGTCGGCGGTGACGATCATGCGGGCCATCGGGCCAAGAGGACCGGGCGTAATCGAACCGCAGCGCGAAGTGACATGGTTCCTGTCTCGCCTGATTTTACGACATGTTTAATATCGATTAGGACCGATCCGCTCTGATGGCGTCATTGCGGTAGAAATTCATTTGCATATCGCGACCGGTGGCGACGTCGGAAATCGCAACAACATCGCCCTTTAGTCGCCGATTGCTCACCCGACGTAAATAATAGTGGTGCGATAGGCATCCGTGATCGGTTGACGCCACGTATCTTGGCGCTACGGGTCGCCGCATAGAAGGAGTTTACCGATGGCTGACGATAATTTCGAGAACAATGCAGTGGAATTGGCGACGGAGCTGACCATTGCTTGGTTGGGTAATCCCAACACTCGCATCTCGGCGGAAGAGGTGCCGGCGTTCCTTGGCAAGATGCATGAGACCGTCTCGGCATTGCTCGGCACCGGCGTTGCGGCACCAGTCGTCGCTGAACCGGCGGGCGATTACACGCCGGCGGTCAGCGTGCGCAAGTCGCTGGCGTCGAAGGATCACATCATCTCGATGATCGACGGCAAGCCGTACAAGACGCTGCGTCGTCACCTGTCGACCAATGGCATGACGCCCGTCGAATACCGCGAGCGCTATGGTCTGAAGAGCGATTACCCGATGGTTGCCGAGAATTATTCGGAGAGCCGTCGCGCGATGGCGAAGAAGATCGGTCTGGGCCGCAAGCCCGGCGCGCGCAAGACCGAGGAGGCTGCCCCCGCCGCCGCCCCGCGTCGGCGCAAGGCGGAAACCACCGCCGCCGAATAATGGCTGGCGACATGTCGTCGCCTACCAGACATGAAAACGCCCGCCGGAATATTCCCTGCGGGCGTTTTTGCGTTCAATCCCTTCCCATCGGGAGAGGGAGGGAGCGGCGAAGCCGCGGAAGGGTGAGGTTGGTTTGCACCATCTGCCGTCGCTGCGATGTTGAAACATCTGTCCTACACATCCCCATATCGTTTATGCGAACCGGACCTGCTCTTTCTCACCGTTGGTCCCGGCGCCTCTATAATCGTCGCGCGCGCATGCGCCCACGCACGATCGCGCGCGCATGGCAGGTGTGACTTTAGCGACTTTCCGCCGCCGCCGATCCGCCTGCGCCTATTGCCCGAACGTCGTCCGCCGATAGAGCAGCGTGATCGCCACCCGCCGGTTGCGCGGATCGCCGGGATTGTCGGCGATCATCGGCTCGCGGTCGGCTACGCCTTCGATCCGCTCGAACCGGCTTTCAGGAATCCCGCCCAGCGCCAGCCGACGCCGCGTCGCCTCCGCCCGGCCGGTCGCCAGCATCCAGTTGTTCATGGCGCGCGGGTCGCCATACGGCACGCTGTCGGTATGGCCGCGGATCATGATCGGATTGGCAGTGCTGCGGATCGATCCGGCGATCATGCCGATCAGTTCGGCCGCGCGCGTATCCAGCGTCGTCGTGCCGCTGGCAAACATCGAATAATCGGCATCGTCCACCAGATCGATCCGCATCCCCTCCGATGTCCGCACGAAACGGATATGCTTGGCCAGCTTGGCGAGATCGGCGGATTTCATGATCCGCGAGATTACCTGACGGCGGGTTTCCTCGAACGACTTGGCGTCCTCGGCCCGGCTGGCGGGGCTGCTGCGCAACGATCCCTTCGGTCCCATCCCGGCCTGCGCGCCACCCTTGGCAGGATTTGTCGGCATCCCCACCGTGGCGATCACCGCGGCGGCGGCCTTTGGCCCCAGCTTGTTGTTCGACATCAGCGATTCGCCACCCAGCACGCCACTGCCGCCCATGCCGATCGTGTGCGTGTCGATCAGTGTCGGTGCAAAGTAATCGGCGATGCCCTTGCGCTGTTTCTCGGTCGTCGCGCCCAACAGCCAGAGCAGCAGGAAGAACGCCATCATCGCCGTCACGAAATCGGCATAGGCCACCTTCCATGCGCCGCCATGATGGCCGCCATGCCCCTCGATGTAGATCTTCTTGACGATCACCTTGGGCGGAACGTTCGCCCCATGCGGCGCAGCCTTCGCCATCGCCTTACTTGCCTCTCAGGCCGTCGAAGACCTCGGCAAAGCCGGGCTGGTTCTTGTGCTGGATGCCGGCCCGCGCCGATTCGATGACCAGCGGCTGGGGATGGCCGTGCAGCGAGGCGATGATGATCTGCTTCACCACGTCATAGATCGCGGCATCGGCATCGATCACCTGTTTCAGCCGCCCCGCCAGCGGCGAAACGATGCCATAGGCGAGCAGTACGCCCATGAACGTGCCGACCAGTGCCGACCCGATCATCTCGCCCAGCACCGTCGGCGGTTTGTCGATCGATCCCATCGTCTTCACGATGCCCAGCACTGCCGCGACGATGCCGAGCGCAGGCAGCGAATCGGCCAGGCTGTTCAGCGTGGTGTGCGGTCCCTCGACCTCGTGATGATGGGTCTTGATCGCATGATCCATCACCTCCTCGACCGCGTGCACGTCGAGCGTGCCCGACGACACCACCACCAGCCGCAGCGTATCGGCGATCAGGTTGATGAGCGTGTGATCCTTCAACAACTTGGGATATTCCGCGAAGACGGCGGAGGACTGCGGATCCTCGACATGCGGTTCCAGGGCGATCGGCCCTTCCATCCGCAGCATCTTCATCAGCTTCGACACCAAAAAGATCGTGTCGAGATAATCCTGCTTCTTGTACTTCGGCCCCTTGAACACCTTGCCCAGGCCACCGCCGACGGCCTTGAGTTCCTTGCCGGAGTTACCGATGATGAGCGCACCGGCGGCAGCACCGCCGATGATGAGCATCTCGTGCGGAATGGCATGCATGACGGGGCCGAGCGCACCGCCGGTGATGGCGAAGCCGCCGAACACCATGGCGAGCAGAACGACGAGGCCGATGGCAGGAAACATGAAACGCTTTTCCCGGTTGCGCCGGGCTTGTCCCGGCTTGTTGGCCAAGGATTAACCGCATTTCCTCGCCAACCCGTTACCAACGGGCGGGCAGGGCGACTATAATAAACGGTTCAACGCAGATAATCGAACAGCGACAGCGACGACAATTTGCTGAAGCTGGATTGCGTCGCCGACAGGGCGGTCATCATCTGCTGCAATTCGATCACCGCCGACGTCACGTCGGTATCTTCCAGCTTCGACCGCAGCGCCGCCCGGTCGGTATCGGCGGTGGCGAGCAGCGTCTGCTGCAATTCGACGCGAGCGGATCGCGCGCCGACCGACGCCTGCACCACCGTCACCTGTTCGATGCCAGCGTTTAGATCGTCCAGCGCGTCGCTCGCCGATGTGCCGGTCGATCCGTCGGCCTGCAATGCGGCGGCCAGATCGCTCAGGATCTTCAGCGTGTCCTTGCCGCCGTCCAGCTTGAAGATGCGCGACGCACCCTCGGTCGCCTGCACGGTCTGGCCATCGGCGATCGGCACTTCGGACACGTTGATCGTGGCATAGGCGAAGCTGCCATCGGCGTTCTTAGTCACCGCCGGCACGCCATCGGGCGTTCCGAACAGCGGCTGGCCGCGGACGTTGCGGATATTGGCGAGCCCGGCGACCGCATCGACGATCGATGCCAGTTCGGTGCCCAGAATCTTGCGGGTCGCCGGCGTTTGCGTGCCGTTCGCCGCCTGCGTCGTCAGTTCCAGCGCGCGCTGGAGCTGCGTGCCGATCTGGCCGAGCACGCCGTCCGCCTGATCGAGCAGCGATCCCGCGAGCGTCAGGTTGCCGCCATAGACGGCGGCATCGGCATCCTTGCGGTTCAACTCGGCGATCTGTTGCGACGTCGCCGGCGCTTCGCTGGGCGTCTGGAAGCGTTTGCCGGTCGCGATCTCGACCTGCAAGGCCGAGGCGCGGGCCGACATCGCCGACAGCCGCTTCGACGTGTTGTCGTAAAAGGACGAGGTTGAAATCTGCATGGCGCCTACCTGATGTCCAATATGGTTTGCAGCGTGTCGCGCGCGATCTGGATCACGCGGCTGGATGCCTGATATGCCTGCTGGAACCGCATTAGCTCGACCGCTTCGGTGTCCAGATTGACGCCGGTCGCACTGCTCAACGCACTGTTCGCTCCGTCGCGGATCGCGCTCTGCGCGTCGGCGATGATCTTCTTCTGCTCGTATGCGGTGGCATTCTGCGTGATCGTCGACGTCAGCGACGATTCGTAACCGCGACCCAGCCGTACCTGTTCCAGCTTGGCGAGATTGCTCGAATCACGGGCACCGCCACCACGGCTGGCGGCGGCGATCTGACTGCCCTCGGTCATGGTCACGCTGATATCGGTCGGCCGGGTGCCGGTGGCGAACATCGCGGTGCCGGGCGCGCCCTTTTGGTCGTCACCGGCCAATTGGTTGGCGTTGACCTGCGTGACGAAATCCTTGGCGACCGTTTCGATGCTGTCACGGGTCTGCGCGATCTTCAGCGCGCCGTCGACGATGCCGGCCAGCGCACCGCCATTGGGGCTGACCATCATCCGCTCGCCGCCATAGGACAACGCGAGCACCACCGCGCCCTCGTTGTTGCGGGAATAGGCGACGCGGCCGGCGATGTCGGCACCGACGAATGTCTGGCCGGCGGCGCCGCCCAGCTTCACCGTCGATCGGCCAAGCGCATCGAAACTGACGCCGACATCGACGATTGCGCTCATCTGGTCGAGGATCTGGTCGCGCTGGTCGATCAATTGCGCAGACGCGGTGGTGCCGGGTGTGGTCCGGCCCAGACCGTCGTTGATGCGGACGAGCGCGACCCCGAGCGAATTCAGGCTGGTCGTCGCCTGCCGCGCGGTCGTGTCGAGATCGGTCGCGATCTGGTCGAACGCCGCTCCCGTGGCCGTGAAGGCGGTCGCAGCCGACTGGGCCGCACCCAGCATCCCGGTGCGCAACGCGCTCGAGTCGGGCTCGGCCGCGAGACTGGTGGACGAGGCGAAGAAACTGGTCACGCGACCGGTCAACTGGTTGCCGGTCAGCGCCTTTTCGATCCGGTCCAGCCATGTCGCGCCGCTTTCGGTGCGCGACAGGTCGGCGCTCGCCGTCCGGACTGCGGCACTGGCATAAACGTCACTTGCCCGCGTCACGCCGGTCAGGAGCACGCCGTTGCCGGCGCCGTTGATTTCGACCGCGCCGGTGCCCGCCGCCATCTCGCTCAGCCGGATGCTGCGCCGCGTATATCCCGTCGCGCCGACATTGGCGACGTTCTCGCCGACGACGGACAGCGCGGTCTGATACGCGCGGACGCCGGAGGCGCCGATGGACAGGAGGTCACTCATACCCGGCAATTATTGCCGGGAGTCGTTAAGATCACCTTGCGATCGGGAGAGGAAGGCGGTCATCGCCTTGCCGATACCCAGCGGCGTATGCTGTGCCATCGCCGCCACCGTCTTCTGGTCCTGCATGTCGCGGAACGTATCGAGCGCCTTCGAATCGAACAGCGGATCGGCCAGCTTGGCCGCGCGCATCGATTTCAGCATCATGCCGGTGAACACCGCCTCGAACTGCGCGCCTGCCTGTTCCAGATTGGCCTTGCTCTTCAGCCGGCTGTTGTCGGTGCCGATGCCCGTCGTGGACGAGACGGCGGCGGGAAGGCCGGGAAGGTCGGTCATAGCACGATCAACTCCGCCTTCAGGCTGCCGGCTTCCTTCAGCGCCTCCAGGATCGCGACGAGGTCGGCGGGGCTGGCGCCGATGGCGTTCACCGCGTTGACGACATCGGCCAGTTTCGGACCCGGCGCGAACAGGAACATCGGCTTCTTTTCCTCTTCGACCGACACGTTCGATCGTTGCTCGACCGCGGTCTGGCCGCCGGACAGCGGCGCCGGTTGGCTGATCCGTTGGTTCTCGTCGATCCGCACTGTCAGCTTGCCGTGCGTGACTGCCGCCGGGCCGACGCGGACCGCCGAACTGATGACGACGGTGCCGGTGCGCGCGTTGACGATTACGCGGGCGGACGGTTCGGCCGACACGACATCGAGGTTCTCGATCGTCGACATCAGCGTCGATCGCACGTTCGCCCCTTCCGGCGCCCGCACCGCGACCGATACCGCATCGATCGCCTGCGCCGATCCGGCGCCCAGCGTTCGGTTGATGACGCCCGCGACATTCTGCGCAGTGGTGAAATCCGCGCGCGCCAGATTGAACGTCAGCGTCGGCGCGGTGTCAAACCCGGTCGCGACTGCGCGTTCGACGGTGGCACCTTCGGGAATACGGCCGGTCGAGGGGACGTTGACGACGATCTTCGATCCGTCCGCACCCTCGGCCCCCAGTCCGCCGACCGCCAGATTGCCCTGCGCCATCGCATAGATCTGGCCGTCCGCGCCCAGCAGTGGCGTCAGGATCAGACTGCCGCCGCGCAAGGATTTGGCCTTGCCCATCGACGCCACGGTGATGTCCAGCCGCTGGCCGGGCTTGGCGAAGGGCGGCAGATCGGCGGTAATCATCACCACCGCTGCGTTCTTCATCCCCGGATTGGCCCCCGGCGGCAGTTGGAACCCGAAGCGCGACGTGACCGCCTTCAGGCTCTGCACCGTATATTCAAGATTGTCGTCGCCCGTGCCGGGCAGGCCGACAACGACACCATAACCGGTCAGCTGATTCGACCGGATGCCCTGAAATCCTCCCAGATCCTTGATCCGGTCGGCCGAGGCGGGAACGGCGAGGCACAGCGCGACGAGGCTGGCGAGAAAAAGCCGGATCATCAGAACGGACTCACGACGGAGAAGAACCGCGACAGCCAGCCCTGCCGGCCGGCGCGGGCGACATCGCCCTTGCCGGTATAGGCGATCTGGGCATCGGCGACGCGGGTGGATGGGACGCGGTTGTTCAGATCGACATCGGCGGTCCGCACGATACCCTTGATCTGCACGAACTCGTCGCCGCGATTGAGCGTGACGCGCTTCTGCCCCTGCACCAGCATCGTGCCGTTGGGATAGACCGCCGCGACCGTGACCGAGACCTCGCCCGACAGCGAATTGGCCTGATCGGTCGATCCCTTGCCATCGAAGCCGCGATTGCCGCTGGCGGACGCTTCGGCCTTGCTGAACAGCTTGAATGGCCCGGCGCTCGGCGGCGTGATGCTGAATTCTCCCTTTGAGTCGAGCTTCGAGCCGGCCGACTTCGACGCAGCGGTGCGCTCGACCAGCACGATCGTCAGCGGATCGCCGACCCGGCGCGCGCGCCAGCCCTCGTACAGCGCGGCATAGCCGTCGCCGGCGGCGAAGATCGATCCCGTCGCCGCGATCGGCATCGCCACCGGAGCCGGCGGGTGCGCGGCGGAGAAATCCTCCGCCGGCTTCTTCTTGCCGAACAGCCCGGCCTGCGCCGGTGTCGCGATCAATGTCGCGACGATCAGGAGCGCGATGTGCCTCACAGGTTCTGGTTCACATATTTGAGCATGTCGTCCGTGGCGGAGATCATTTTGGAATTGACCTCGTACGCGCGCTGCGTCTCGATCATGTCGACCAGTTCCTCGACGACGTTGACGTTTGACGCCTCCAGCATTCCCTGCCGCACCGTGCCGCGGCCATCGACGCCGGGAACGCCGACATTCGCCGCACCCGATGCCGCGGTCTCCAGCAGGTAATTGTCGCCTTTCGACTGCAAACCGGCGGTGTTCGAGAAATTCGCGACCTGGATCTGGCCCAGCTGGCTCGCCTCGGTCTGTCCCGGCACGGTCGCCGACACGGTGCCATCGTTGCCGATCGTGATCGCGGTCGTGCCCTCGGGAACGGTGATCCCCGGCATCACCTGATACCCCTCCGCCGTCACCAGCAGACCCTCTGCCGAGCGCGAGAAATTGCCGGCGCGGGTATAGCCCAGCTGGCCGCCGGGCAACTGCACCTGGAAATATCCGTCGCCGTCCATCGCCAGATCGAGGCTGTTGCCCGTCTGTTGCATCGACCCCTGCGTATCGATCCGCGCGGTGCCCTGAATACGGACGCCGGTGCCCAGATTCAGGCCGGTCGCGTATTTGGTCTCACTGGTCGACTGTGCGCCCGGCGCGGTCACGACCTGATAGGACAGCGTCTCGAACGCCGCCCGGTCCTTTTTATACCCCGTCGTGTTCACGTTCGCGAGGTTGTTCGAGATGACGCGCATGCGCATGTCCTGGGCGTCGAGCCCGGTGCGCGCGATATGCATGGCGGCGGTGGTCATTGGCTAATCCCTCAGCTCGGCAGGCGCATCAGCGATGCACCGCTTTCGTCCATGTCCTTGGCCGACTTCATCATGTTGGCCGTTACTTCATAGCTGCGCTGGTTCTCGATCATGTCGACCAGCGCCTGCGTCATGTTGACGTTCGATCCCTCCAGCGCACCGCCGGTGACCGTCCCGTCCAGATTGGCCGGCAGCGTGCCGCCACCGCGTACGCGCAGCAGGTTGTCGAGACCCTTCACCGTGTCCGACCCCTTGGTCGACGCCAGTTTCAGCCGGTCGACGATCTGCGGCGTGGCATCGCCCCCCTGCGGCACGATCGAGATCGAACCATCGGCGGAGATGCTGATCGAACTACTGGGCGGCAGCGTGATCGGCCCGGATTCACCCATCACGATATGCCCGTCGCCGGTCTGCAGCACGCCCGACGGCGCGACCTCCAGATCGCCGCGCCGGGTATAGGCTTCGCTGCCGTCTGCTGCCTGCACCGCCAGCCAGGTATCGCCGGTCATCGCGACATCAAGCGGCCGGCCGGTCTGCTGGATCGCACCCTCGGTCCGGTCGGCGTCGGTCACTTCCTCCGATGTCGGCGAGCGCGCCTCGATCGTGCTGCCGCCGCCTTTCAGCTCGATCCGGTCGAACACGACGCGATCGGCGCGAAAGCCGGTCGTCGACGCGTTCGCCATGTTGTTCGCGATCGCCGCCTGCGACGCCATGTGCGCCCGCAGACCGGTGGCGGCGGTGTAGATCAGCTTGTCCATGCGGTGCTCCCGTCGCCTTCGGATCAGCTACGGATGTTGAAGATGGTCTGCGAGATCTGGCTGGCGGTATCCAGCGCCTTGGCGTTCGCCTGGAAATTGCGCTGTGCCGCGATCAGGCCGACCAGTTCCTCGGTGATGTCGACGTTCGACCGCTCGATGGTACCCGACATCAGGCTGCCGAAGCCGTTGCTCGCGGCCGAACCCAGCTTGGCGTCGCCCGAAATGCCGGTCGCCTGCCAGTAACTGTTGCCCAACTGGCGCAAGCCTTCCGGGTTGGAGAAATTGGCGAGCATCACCTGGCCCAGCGCCTGGGTATCGCCGTTCGAGAAGCTCGCCTTCACGATGCCTTTTTCGTCGATCGACACGCCCTGGATCTGGCCGACCGCCTTGCCGTCCTGCCCGCGCGCGGTGACGCTGAACGGCTGCGATAGCTGCGTGGTGTCGACACCGTACTGGAACGAGAACTGCTGGTTGGCGGTCGATCCTGCGGTCGAGAACTCGTCGTATGAGATATTGCCCAGCGGCGACGTCAGCGCGCCCGACGGATTGAACGTCAGCGTCACCTTGTCCGCCCCGCCGCTCGTCAACTGCTTGTCGCCGACGAAGCTGTGGACCGTCCAGGTCGAATCGTCGGTGCTGGTGGACGGCGTCGTGGCGCGGGTGAAGTAGTTGGTCAGCGTCAGCGCGTTGCCGCTGGTGTCATAGATCGTGGTCTGTGACGACTGGTTGTAGCTGGTCGGATCGAACCGATCGAACTTCGTCGCGGCCGGGATGGCGGCGTTGGCGTTCAGGTTCAGCGACATCGTGACGTTCTTGGTCGGAACCGCGGTGCCGCTCGTCTCCGGCAATTGCAGGCTGCGTGCCGCGTCAGTGCCGGTGGCGACCACCGAACCCGATCCGTCGACCGGATAGACCTGCAGATGCGACCCCTGCGAATCGACGACATAGCGTTCGCTGTTGACCAGAAAGCCACCGTTGCGCGTGAAATTGACGCGCGCGCCGTCCACCTCGGGCTTCACCACGAAGAAGCCGTCACCGGAGACGGCGAGGTCCAGCGTGTTGGCGGACTGCACGTAGTTGCCGTTGCCGAACTGCTGACGGTTGGCCTTCACGACTGTGCCCGACCCGACCTGTTGGGCGGGGTTGAGCGAGACGGACGACGCGATCACGTCAGCGAATTCGGTACGGCTCTTCTTGAAGCCGTTGGTTGCGACGTTGGCCAGATTGTGGCTGATCGTCGCCATTTCGGTCTGTGAGGCCTGAAGGCCGGAAAGCGAGGTGTAGAAGGACATGGTGGGTCTCCGGGAAAAAGGGGGATCAGCCGATCTGGCGGACGGCGCTGACGGGGACGTCGCCGATGCCCGGCAACGTCAGCACCGCAATGCCGGTGGTGGTCGAGACGGAGGCGACGGGCGCCCAGACCAGGTTGGTGGCGGCGACCGTCTTGCCGCTGTTCTGGGCGTTGACCGTGACCTTGAACGGCCCACTGCCGGCATCCGCGCCGGTGGTGGTCTTGCCGTCCCAGTCATAGGTGACGGTGCCCTGCGCCTGCTTGCCGAGATCGAGCTGGTTCAGCACCTGCCCGTTCTCGTCGCTGATCGTCACCGTCGTGCCGCTGGCCGCGCCGCTCAGTTCGATCGCGCCGGTCAGGCCGCCGCCGCTGCGGCCATAGGCGGTCGTGCCGGGGGTCAGCACCGTCTTGCCGATATAGCCCATCGCGTCCGATGCGGTGGTCGCGCCCAGTTTGTCCGAGATCGACTTCAGCGTCGTCGACATCTCCGAAATCCCGGCGAGTGACGAGAATTGCGCCATCTGTGCGACCATCTGGGTGTTGTCGACGGGGTTGAACGGGTCCTGGTTCTTCATCTGCGCGGTCATCAGCGTCAGGAAATCGGACTGGTTGAGCGAGGTCGAGGCACTTGCCGACGTCACCTTCGAGGTGGAGGTGCGGGTGATGCCCAGATTGGCGAGCGTTGAATCAAAGGATGTAGCGACCATCGTCAGCGCCCGAGCTTGAGGGTATCGATGATGAGCGACTTGGCCGTCTGCATCACTTCGACATTGTTCTGGTATCCGCGGGCGGTCTCCATCATGTCGACCAGCTCGCGCGTCTCGTCGACGGCGGCCTCGAAGATGTTGCCGTCCTTGTCCGCCATCGGATTGCTGGGGTCGTACCGCTTGGTCGGCTCACTGCCGGCGGTCACGACGCGCTCCACATCGACGGTCGCCATGCCGCTCGCGTGATCGAAGCTGGTGCGGAACACCGGCTTCATCGTCTTGTACGCCGCCTCGGCGGAGCCGGCGACGTCGCCGGCATTGGCGAGGTTGGAGGCGGTGGTGTTCATGCGGACGAGCTGCGCGCTCATCGCGCGGCCTGCGACCTGGAAGATCGTCATCGGCTGACCGGCCATCTCAATCCCCCTTCAGCGCGCGGGTGATCTGGCTGATCCGCCCGTTCAGGAACGACAGGGTCGTCTGGTACTGTACGGCGTTCTCGGCGAACGCGGTCTGTTCGGACGATAGTTCGACGGTATTGCCGTCCATCGACGTCTGCATCGGCACGCGATATTTCGTCGCGGCGTCGATGCCGTCCTGACCGCCTTCCAGCGAGGCCAGCGCCGATTTGAAATCGACGTCGCGCGCCTTGAAGCCGGGGGTCGACGCATTCGCGATGTTCGAAGCGAGCACACCCATGCGCTGCGAGCGCACTTCCAGCGCCGCGCCATGAACCCCGAAAAGCGTATCACCTGCCATGCCGGCCTCCCGCGTCCCGATTGACGCAACCGTGACTAAGCAATGGCCGTGCCAGTTTCGTCGCAAGAGGCGGGAAGGCAGGGGCGGCAGCCCGTCGGCAACGCATCCGGCAACGGATTGCCGGACAACGGCAACCGCTGTCGCTCGCCCCCAGTCACAACGACCGTCATTCGCGTGAAGACAGGAAGGACGGCCTAACAGTAGTAGGGAGTACGTCGCCATGTCAGATCGCAACTGGCCCGCCCCTTGCAGACGATAGCGGTATGCAGGTCGCCACACTCTACGATCCGGTCGCGCTCGCCGTCGTCGTCGGCGGGACGGTGGTCGCCAGCATCCTCCGCACGCCCCTTCGCGATATGGTGCGCGGAATACGCGCGCTGGTCGTGCTCCGTCGTCGCCGCTTCTCCGCCGAGCCGCTGCTTCGTCAGGTCGCTGCCCTGTCGCGTATCGCGCAACGGCACGGCGTCCATGCGCTCGACCGCACCGTCATCACCGATCCCGATATCGCACTGGCGGTCGTCGCCATTGTGGATGGATCGACGGCGGTCGAGGTGGAGGCGATCGTCCGCGCCAGCCGCGGCAACCGCATCGAACGCCATGTCGCCGTCGCCGAGATGTGGGCCGCCGCCGCCGAGGCCGCGCCCGCGATGGGCATGGTCGGCACGCTGATCGGCCTCGCCCGCATGTTTGCCGATATGGAAAACACCGCCGCGATCGGTGCTGGCATGGCGGTCGCCCTGTTGGCCACACTTTACGGCGCGCTGTTGGCGAATTTCATCCTCGCCCCCATCGCCGCTCGCCTGCGCGCCGCCGGTCGGGCGGAGGCGCTTGAGCGGGTACGGCTTGACGCACCTTTGGTCGCGCTTGCTGAACGGGAAACCCCGCGCCTGCCGCATGGCCATCCGTTGCAGAGCGTCGCATGACCGAATGGCCCGATGCACCGCCGGCACGGCCGCTATGGTTGGTGACGCTCGCCGATCTGGCGCTGTTGCTGGTCGGGTTTTTTGTCCTGCTCCAGTCGAGCCGGATCGAGCCCGCCTCGCTCGCCCAGTCGCTGCGCACCGGTTTCGCCGGTCCAGTCGCCGATGCGCCGATGGCGGTCGCCGCGACACGGATCGACGGGTTCGCGCCGCGATCGGCCGCCCTGCCGCACGATCCAGCGGCGCTGTCCGACTGGGCCCGCGCGCAACTGGCCGATCCGCGCGTCACGCTGACCGTTACCGGCGCAGCGGGGCAGGGTGGTGACGTCGATCCCGTCACCGGCTCGGCCACCCTGCTCGCCACCGATCGTGCCCGCGCCGTCGCTGCCGTCATCGCACCGATCGCGCCCGCCCGCGTGCTGATCGCCACCACCGCCGGCCCGCCGGCCGTCACCGTCACGCTCGCCTTTGCCGGTGAGCCGCCAAGGACCCGACCATGATCCCGCTGCTCCTTCTCGCCGCCGCTGCGACTGCCAGCTTCCAGGATATTGCCGCGCTCGACCGTGCGGTTGCCGCCTTTGCCGGTCATGCGGCGGGCGAGGAAGGCGGGGCGCAGGCCGGCATCGACGCCCGCCTGCGCCTGCGTACCTGCCCGACCGTGGCATTGTCATGGCGCAGCGAGGCGCATGATGCGGTCATCGTCGCCTGCTCGGGCCCCGACTGGCGACTGTTCGTTCCCGTCCGTCGAGCGTCCGCCGCCGCCGGCGCGGCACCCGCCACGCCGCGACCGTCCCCTATGGCGAAGGCTGAACCGGTGATCCGGCGCGGCGATGCGGTGACGATCGAGGCGGGGTCGAACGGCTTCGCGATCAGCCGCGACGGGGTGGCGATCGGCGATGCCGCCCCCGGTGCCCGCTTCGGCGTCCGGGTGGATGGCGCCACCGCGCCGGTGCAGGCGGTGGCCGTTGCCGCCGGTCGCGCGACCCTGCCCGGCTGGCAATGAATCATTCTCTCAACAAAATGCTAAAGCCATCGCGCGTCCGGCCGTTTCCTCCGCTGTCAGGAACCGGAAGGTACGGGCGTGATGGAAGCGATAGGCAGGACAATTACGGGAAGCGCGACGCGCGCCATACTGTCGACGACGATGGCGCAGGTGCGTGCCGCGGCGACGGAGCCGCGCGTTGCCGCGTCGGCCACCGACGTGGCCGCCGCTCGCTCGCCCGCGCTGGCCAAGGCGCTGGCCTCGTCGCCACCGGTGGATGTGGAACGCGTCGCCGCGATCAAGGCGGCGATCGCCAAGGGCACGTTCCCACTCGTTCCCTCCACGATCGCCGATCGGTTGATCGCCCTGAAACTGGACTGGAATGCCAATGACAAGGCGTGATGCCCTGGTGTCGGTAATCGACGCCCTCCATGCTGAAATCGCCGCGTTGAAGGCGAACGACGTGCGCGCGCTGGAACGCGCGACGACGGACAAACTATCGGGGATCGATGCGATCGCCGCCGCCGGCACCGGCCCGGCCGGCCCCGACATGCGCGAGCTGGCCGACGAGGCGAGCCGTCTGAACGAAACCTGCCGGATCTACGTCAACCTGATGGCGGCAAATACCCGCCGCCGCCTGCAAACCCTGACCGGCGATGCCTTTGCCGCCCACCGGCCCATGCTGCGCGGTGCCTTCGCCTGATGGATTTCGACTGAACTGGCACGACCCTTGCTGGTGATCCCGTAGAACAGGGATGATCCAGCCAACGTGACCGCAGTCAATCCATCAGCCACCAGCCGCGTCCAGTCCGCGATCCGCTTTGCGTCCAGCCGGACGGGCGTGGATTTCGACTATCTGCTCGGGCAGGCCAAGGTCGAAAGCGGACTGAACGCCGCCGCCCATGCCGGCTCTTCCTCCGCGTCCGGTCTCTACCAATTCATTGAATCGAGCTGGCTGGCGGTCGTGAAGAAGCACGGCGCCGAACATGGCCTCGGCTGGGCCGCCGATGCGATCGGCCAGAACGGATCAGGCCGCTACACCGTCACCGATGCCGGCACCCGACAGGCGATCCTGTCGCTGCGTAACGATCCCGCCGCCGCCAGCCTGATGGCCGCCGAACACGCCTCTGACAACAAGGACGCGCTGGAGGGGACGTTGGGCCGCGATGCCACCGGCACTGATCTCTACATGGCGCATTTCCTGGGCCTGGGTGGCGCCACCAAATTCCTGTCGGCGATGCAATCGAACCCGGATGCCAGCGGCGCGGCCCTTTTTCCCGGCGCCGCGCGCGCCAATCCCGGCGTGTTCAATAACGCCGACGGATCGCCCCGGTCGCTATCGGCGATCTATCAGCGCTTCGCCGCCAAACTGGGGCAGGGCGCCGACAGCGTGACCGAGACGCGGGCAGCGAACCTGTCGTTCGCCGCGCAGGCGTTGGCGCTCGATGGCGACACCACCGTCATCACCGGCAACAACCAGAGCGCCACCGACGCCATCGCTTGGGCCAATTCGACACTCGGCCGGCTGGGGACGGAAAAGGCGAGCGTCCTGCGTCCGACGCCGGAAACCGCGCGGCTCGCCTACCTGATGCTCGCACGGATGGGTGGCTGAGATGGGCAAGATTCTCGGTCAGGCACGCGGTGCGGCCCTGCCGCTGGCGATCCTGCTGCTGGTCGTCGTCATGGTCGTGCCGATACCGGCCGTGCTGCTCGACATCTTCTTCGTCGCCAACATCGCGATCAGCCTCGCGGTGCTGATGGTCGCGCTCAATGCGCAGAAGCCGCTCGATTTCTCGTCCTTCCCCACCGTCCTGCTGTTCGCGACGCTGTTCCGGCTCGGCCTGAACGTCGCCTCCACCCGCATCGTGCTGGTGCACGGCCATGAGGGCGAGAGCGCGGCAGGCCATGTCATCGAGGCATTCGGCACCTTCCTGATCGGTGGCGATTACGTCGTCGGCATCTTCGTCTTCGCGATTTTGATGATCATCAACCTGATCGTCGTGACCAAGGGCGCCGGCCGCGTCTCCGAAGTGTCCGCCCGCTTCACGCTTGACGCATTGCCCGGCAAGCAGATGGCGATCGACGCCGATCTGAACGCCGGCCTGATCACTCCCGACGAAGCCAAGGCGCGCCGGGTCGAGGTATCGACCGAGGCCGATTTCTACGGTTCGATGGACGGTTCGTCCAAATTCGTGAAGGGCGATGCCGTCGCCGCGATGCTGATCCTGGCCGCCAACGTCATCGGCGGGCTGATCCTGGGTCCGGTCAGCCACGGCATGACGATCGCTGCCGCCGCCAAATCCTATATCCTGCTGGCGATCGGCGACGCGCTGGTGGCGCAGTTGCCCAGCCTGATGCTGTCGATCGCCGCCGCCGCGATCGTGACCCGCGTCTCGTCGGACAAGGATCTCGCCGGCCAGATCGGCGGTCAGTTCGGCAGCCCGCGCACTTGGACGCCGGTCGCCGGCATTCTTGCGCTGCTCGGCCTGCTGCCAGGCATGCCGCATCTCGTGATCCTGACCGCCGCCGCTATCGCCGGGTTCGCCGCGTGGAAGCTGCGCCAGATCGAACGCCGCCCCATGATCGTCGCGGCCCCCGCGGTGGCCGAACCGGTCGATCCGTCGCGGATCGGCTGGGATGAAGTGACCGAGGGCATGCAGGTCAACCTCGACATCGGCTATGGCCTCGTGCCGCTGGTCGATGAACGTCGCGGTGCGCCGCTGATGGGTCGGATCACCGGCGTGCGGCGGCAATTGTCGAAGGAACTGGGCTTCGTCGTGCCGCAATGCCGGGTGCGCGACGATATCAATCTGGCCCCCTATACCTATCGCATCATGGTCAACGGCGTCTGCGTCGGCGAGGATCAGGTGTCGCCGGACGAGATGCTGGCGCTTGATACGGGCCAGGCGTTCGGCGCACTGCGCGGCAAGCAGACCAAAGACCCGACCTTCGGGCTGGAGGCCACCTGGATCGCGTCCGGCGATGCCGATGCGGCGACCGGCGCGGGCTATCTGGTCGTCGATCCGGGCACGGTGATGGCGACTCACCTGAACCACGCGCTGGGCGTCAACGCCGCCGACCTGCTCGGCCCCGACGAGGTGCAGTCGCTGCTCGACGGGCTGAAGGATCGCGCCGGACAATTGGTGGCCTCGCTCTGCCCGCAACCGCTGCCGCTCACCGCGCTGACGCAGGTGCTGAAGGGGCTGCTGGCGGAGCAGGTGTCGCTGAAGGAATTCCGCCGCCTCGCCAGTGCGATCGCGGTCGCTGCACAGCGGACGCAGGATCCCGAGGATCTGATGGAGGCGATCCGGCCGACCATCGGGCCGCTCGTCATCCAGAAACTGTGCGGTGTGCGTGAACCGTTGCGCGTCATGACGCTGGAGGGACAATTGGAAGCATTGCTGGGACAGGCGATGCGCGCCGATACGTCGCGCCGCCACGTCATCGAACCCGATCTGGGCCGTCGCATCGTCGATGCGCTGCAAAACGCCGCGCAGCCGCTGATCGCCGAGGGCAAGCCCTTCGCGCTCGTCGTGCAGCCGTCGATCCGCATCGCGGTGCGCAAGCTGCTCAGGACCTGCCTGCCCGATACGCCGGTGCTGTCGTTCTTCGAGGTGCCGGAAGACAAGGCGGTCGAGGTCGTCGCGGTCATCGGCGCGCATCAGCCAGTACAGGCGCTGGCCGCATGAGCGCCGAACCGATGACCACGGCGTTCGATCAGGCGACGCCGCTGCCGCTCACCTATCGCCCCGGCCAGCGGCCGGGCGGCGAGGGTGAGGCGCTGATCCGCCAGCACTTGCCACTCGTCCGCCGCATCGCGTGGCACGTCCACGGTGCGATGAGCACGCTGGTCGAGGTGGAGGATCTGGTTCAGGTCGGCCTCGTCGCGCTGGTCGAGGCGGCGGCGGGGTTCGAGGATCGCGGTCAGGTCACGTTCCGGCAATATCTGGCGACGCGGCTGCGCGGCGCGATGATCGACGAACTGCGACGTCAGGCGACGACGACGCGCGGGGCGATGCGCCGCCGCCGGCAATATGGCGCCGCGATCCGGCAACTGACCGACGCCACCGGCACGCCGCCCACCGAGGCGGCCGTGGCCACCCATCTGGGCGTCACGGTGGAGCGGTTGCGGGCCGAGTATCAGACGGCCGAGGCGGTCCGCTTCGATTCGATCGACGAGGTCTATGCCGACGACCTACCATGGTTCGCCGACGACACGCCCAATGCGTTCGAGCAATTGTCCGAAGGGCAGACCCGAGACCGCCTGATCGCCGCGATCACTGCGCTGCCGGAACGCGAGGCGCAGGTGATCCAGCTCTATTATGTCGAGGAACTCAATCTGGAGGAGATCGGCCTGGTGCTGGGCGTCGGCGCGGCGCGGGTCTGCCAGATCAAGGGATCGGCGCATGCCCGGCTGAAAAAGGCGATGGCCCGCCGTTGACGGCCTGTGGTCGAGGGCGCGTCTTTTCCGATGCGTCAACGGCTTGGCATCCGGCCTGCGATGTCGCATCGGACGCGGATGCCGGATCAGTCGTCTACCCCGTCCGTGACTCCCGCCTCGCCGCTGACCCTGCCGATCTTTCGCGCCGTCTGGATCGCCAGCATGGCGTCTAATTTCGGTGGCCTGATCCAGTCGGTGGGCGCGTCGTGGATGATGACCTCGCTGGCGCCGTCGCCACAGCTCGTGGCGCTGGTGCAGGCGTCGACGACGCTGCCGATCATGCTGTTTTCGCTATGGGCCGGGGCGGTCGCCGACAATCTCGACCGGCGGATCGTGATGCTGGGCGCACAGAGTTTCATGTTGCTGGTGTCGGTGGCGCTGGCAATCTGCGGCTGGGTGGGTGTGCTCAGTCCGATCCTGCTGCTGGTCTTCACCTTTCTGATCGGCTGCGGAACGGCGGTGAACGGCCCGGCGTGGCAGGCATCGGTCGGCGACATGGTGCCGCGCCCGTCCCTACCGGGGGCGGTCGCGCTCAACAGCATGGGCTTCAACATCGCGCGCAGCCTGGGCCCGGCGATCGGCGGCGTCATCGTCGCGGCGGCGGGCGCGGCGGCCGCCTTTGCGGTGAATGCGGTCAGTTATCTGGGCCTGATCGCGGTGCTGGCCCGCTGGCGACCCGATCTGCCACCCCGGCTGTTGCCGCGCGAGACGCTGGGCGTGGCGATGGCGGCGGGTGTCCGTTATGTAGCGATGTCGCCCAATATCCGTATCGTGCTGTTGCGGGCGGCGCTGTTCGGCACCGCCGCCAGCGCGATCCCGGCATTGATGCCGCTGGTCGCCAGGACGCTGATAACCGGTGGGCCGCTGACCTATGGCCTGTTGCTTGGCGCGTTCGGCGTCGGGGCGGTGGGCGGTGCGCTGTCCAGCGGCGAGTTGCGTCGGCGTTGCTCGATCGAATGGATCGTCCGCATCGCCTCGGTCGCGCTGGCGGCCGGAGGCGCCACCACCGCGCTCAGCCACACGTTAATCCTGACCTTGCCGGCGTTGATGCTGGCGGGTGCGGGCTGGGTGCTCGCGCTATCGACCTTCAACGTCACCGTGCAGATGGCCGCGCCGCGCTGGGTCGTGGCGCGCGCGCTGGCGCTGTACCAGATGGCGGCGTTCGGCGGGATGGCCGGTGGCAGCTGGATCTTCGGCGTCGTGGCGGAGGATCACGGTGTCGCGGTGGCGCTGGGCGCGGCGGCGCTGGTGCAGACCGCCGGCGCGCTCGTCGGCCTAGTCCTGCCGCTGCCGCAGATCGGCGACCTGAACCTCGATCCGCTGAACCGCTGGTCGGAACCGGATACCGCCGTGCCGGTCGAATCGCGCAGCGGGCCGATCGTGGTGACGATCGAATACCGCATCACCACCGGCGACATCGTCGCGTTCCTGAACGCCATGAACGAGCGTGGCCGCATCCGCCGCCGCGACGGCGCCCGTCACTGGACGCTGCTCCGCGATCTCGGCGAGCCTGACCTGTGGATCGAGCGGTATCATGTCGCCACTTGGCTCGATTACATCCGCCACAATCAGCGGCGCACGCACGCCGATGTCGAAAACAGTACGATCATTCTGGCCCTGCACGCCGGCCCGGATGCACCTCGTGTCCACCGAATGATCGAGCGGCAAACGGGATCGCTGCCGATCCTGCGCACCGCCGGTGCCCGCGAACTGGCGGAACCGATGACCGATGCGACGCGATCGACCTGACTCGTTCCCTTACCGCATCAGGCCGGCGGAGCGCAGCGCGGCCTCGATAACCGCCTGCACGCCTTCTGGCTGAGCCGGTGGCGGCGGCGTGGGCGACCGGGTGAGCTTGGGCTCGGCGACCGTCGGAGATGTCGGGGTGGCCGTCGAGACGGCGACCCCGTCGAGCAGGCCCCAGCCGGCGGCGATATGGCGGGTGGAGGAGGTGCCGACATCCAGCATGAACGCACCGGCCGCGCCGACGCCCTCGGTTCCCTTCGTGTCCAGCGGCGTGCCGTGGCCCATGCCGGCGATACGGTGGTCCTCGATCACGACGCGGCCCCGGTCGTCGAGCCATTGGCGGCGGGGATGACCGTCGATCCGGTCGGTGCGGTCCGGTTTGGCGGCGACGCCGTGGATCAGGCGCCACTGGCCGATGATCGCATCGGCGTTCTGGACGTTGACGGTGCTGTCCGCATCGCCGTGCCACACCGAAATCGTAGGCCATTGCCCGACATGGGGAGAGGCGTCGCGGACCAGCGTGGCGTAGGCGGCGGCATCGACATGGCCCTGTCCCCGCATCCGCTCCATCGCCTGCCCCACCGAACCGGCGGCACCGTGCGGCAGGCCGGCGATGATCGCCCCGCCGGCGAACACATCCGGATAGGTCGCCAGCATGGCCGACGTCATGCCACCACCCGCCGACAGGCCAGTGATATAGACGCGTGCCGGATCGATGCCGTGCCGGTCGATCATCGTAGCGACCATCTGGCGGATAGACAGCGCTTCGCCCGATTCGCGGGTGGTGTCGGCGGCGGCGAACCAGTTGAAGCACAGGTTCGGATTATTCGCGCGCTGCTGTTCGGGCAGCAGCACGGCAAAGCCATGCCGCTCGGCCAGCGCCGACCAGCCTGAACCATGGTCATACCCCGCAGCGGTCTGCGTGCAGCCATGCAGGACGACGACCAGCGGGACGGTTTCAGTCGCGTCCGGCGTGTAGTAAAAACCCTTCAGTCCACCGGGGTTGCTATCCGTCATCGACAGCGGCGTCAGCCGGTCATTGTCGATGGCGCCGCCCATCTGGCCCGACATGGCGGACATCTTGTTCAGGCGGGACAGGGTATCGCTGATGCTGGGCATAGGGGCTCCGTTGGGCCGTGGAGCGTGACGCATCCGATCGACGGCGTCCATGCTGCAATGCAACATATGAGGGCGGCGTAGCGGGATGCAAGGGAGTTTGCGCGCTCGTATCGGGACAGTTGGTGATAGCAGACCGGCACGACGATAGATCAAGCACACGCTACGCCAGGAAAGCCGCCATCCGCTGCGTGGCCGGGGCCGACAGGATCGCGCATTTTGCCAGCCAGTCGTCGTCGAAATAGGTGGCGGCATAGCGGTCGCCACCATCGCATAGCAATGTGACGATGCTGCCCTGCTCACCGGCCGCCGCCATCTCCTCGACCAGCGCGGCGCACGCCCACAGGTTGGTGCCGGTCGATCCGCCGACGCGGCGGCCGAGGCGATCGGACAGGGCGCGCATCGCGCCGACGCTGGCGCAGTCGCCGACCGCGATCATCCGGTCGATCACCGAGGGGAGGAAGCTGGGCTCGACGCGCGGGCGCCCGATCCCCTCGATCCGCGAGGCGCAGCCTTCGGGCAGTTCGGTGACGCGGCGATCGGCGAAATGGCGGTGGAAGACCGATTGTTCGGGGTCGGCGACGCATAATCGCGTGGCGTATCGCTGATACCGGATGAAACGGCCGATGGTGGCCGAGGTGCCGCCGGTGCCGGCGCCGCAGACGATCCAGCGGGGGATCGGATGCTCCTCATGCGCCATCTGCGCGAAGATCGATTCGGCGATGTTGTTGTTGCCGCGCCAGTCGGTGGCCCGTTCGGCATAGGTGAACTGGTCGACGAAATGGCCGCCGGTCTCCGCCGCCAGCCGGTGCGACACGTCGTACACGGTGCGCGGATCGTCGACCATGTGGATCTCGCCGCCATGGAAGCGGATCGCGTCGAGTTTCGGCGCGGCGGTCGAGGCGGGGACGACGGCGATGAAGCGCAGGCCCAGCATTTTGGCGAAATACGCCTCCGACACGGCGGTCGATCCGGACGATGCCTCGATCACGCAGGTGTTCGGGCCGATCCACTCGTTGCACAGCGCATAGAGGAACAGCGAGCGGGCGAGGCGATGCTTCAGGCTGCCCGTCGGGTGCGAGCTTTCGTCCTTCAGGTACAGCGTGATGCCCGGATAGCGCGGCAGGTCGACGCGGATCAGGTGGGTGTCGGCGGAGCGGTTATAGTCCGCCTCGATCCGCCGCACCGCCTCGTTCAGCCATGCCCGGTCGACCCGCGATACGGTCATTGCAGGCCGTGGCGCACGAGCATCGCGGTCGGTTCCGGATCGCGGCCGCGGAACGCGCGGAAGCTGTCGGCGGCGGGACGGGTGGCGCCGCGCGCCAGCACCTCGTCGCGGAACAGGTCGCCGGTCGCGCGATCGACCAGACCATGTTCGGCGAACCGCTGGAAACCGTCCGCCGCCAGCAGTTCGGCATAGAGATAGCTGTAATAGCCCGACGCATAGCCGCCCGCGAAGATGTGGCTGAACGCGTGCGGGAAGCGATGCCATGCCGGCGGACGGATCACCGCCACCTCGTCACGCACCGCCTCGATCACCTCGATCGGGTCGCTGCCCATGGTGCCGAGGTGGAGCAGCAGGTCGAACAGCGCGAATTCGACCTGACGCAGGATGAACAATCCGGCCTGAAAATGCCGCGCCTTCAGCATCCGGTCGAACAGGTCGGCGGGCAGCGGTTCGCCCGTCCGGTGATGCCCCGACATGCCGGTCAGCACGTCCCGGTCCCAGGCGAAATCCTCCATCAACTGGCTGGGCAGTTCGATCGCATCCCATTCGAAACCGCTGGTGCCGGCGATGCTCGGCCGGTTCACGCGGGTGAACAGATGGTGGAGGCAATGGCCGGTTTCGTGGAGCAGCGTCGTCACGTCGTTGTGACTGAGCAGCGACGGCGTCTCGTCGGTATTGGGGGCGAAATTGCAGATCAGATAGGCGACCGGCACCGTCACGGTGTTGCCGTCCTGCAGGCGGGGCCGCGCCTGCTGCATCCACGCGCCGCCACGCTTGCCGGTGCGGGCGTGGAGATCGAGATAGAGGCCGGACGACACGGTGCCATCCTCGTCCAGCACGTCGAAATAGCGTGCATCGGGGTGCCACAGCGCGACGTCGTGGCGTTCCTGCAACCGGATGCCGAACAGCCGGCCGAGCAGCGTCTGCCAGCCGGCCATGACGCGGGTCACGGGGAAGTAACCGCGCACCTCCTGCTCGTCGACAGTGTAGCGATCCTGCCGCAGGCGGTTCGATACGAAGCCGACATCCCATGGTTCCAGATCGGCGATGCCCAGCCGTTCGGCAGCAAACGCGCGCAGTTCGGCGAGATCGCGCTCGCCGGCGGGCCGGGCGCGACGGGCGAGGTCGCGCAGGAAGGTGAGCACCTCGCCGGCATTGGGCGCCATCTTGGTCGTCAGCGACCATTCGACCGGATCGGCGAACCCGAGCAGCCCGGCCGCCTCGCGCCGCAGTTCCAGGATGCGGGCGATGCGGGCGCTGTTGTCGAACTGGCCGGCGTGCGGCCCCTGATCGGAGGCGCGGGTGGCCGAGGCGCGATAGACGCGGGCGCGCAGATCGCGGTTTTCGGCGAAGGTCAGGACCGCGCCGACGCTCGGCCCCTGCAACGTGACCAGCCAGCCCAGCTGTTCCTTCGCGGCAGCGGCGGCGGCGAACATCGCCTTGTCGGTATCGGAAATGCCGGCGAGGTCCGCCTCGTCCGTTACCAGTTCGTTCCACGCGTCGGTGGCATCCAGCACCGCGCTGCCGAATTCGTTCGACAGGCCGGACAGCTCGACCGACACCGCCTTGAACCGGTCGCGCGCTTCCTCCTCCAGCGCGACGCCGGACAGGGTGAAGCTGCGGATTTCGCGCTCCACGGCGACACGGTCGGCATCGGGTAGCTCGGCGAAGGCGGGCGAGGCGGCGAGCGCGACCAGCACGTCGTACAGGTCGCGGTTCTGGCCGACCTTCATGCCGTTCTCCACGAGCCGCTTCTGCCCCTCGGCATGGGCGGCGCGCAGTTCGGGCGTATCGGCGACGCCGTGCAGATGCGACACCGCCGACCAGATCGCGCCCAGCGCGGTATCGGCGCGCTCATAGGGCAGCCAGACGTCGGCGAAGCCGGTCGGTCGGTCGCGGGTCAGCTGCTCCACCACCGCTTCATGATCGGCGATCGCGGTGTCGAGCGCGGGGGCGATCGCTTCGGGCGTGATGTCGGTGAAGCGGGGGAGGGCGGTGGCGTCGGCGAAAGGATTCATGACCGGCATTTGATGGATACGCCGCCGCCGTTCAAGAGCCGGTTCGAGGACAGCCGTCTATCGCGGACGATAGCGCAGGCCGATCCACAGCGTGCGCGGCGTGGCGCGTTCGACGATGTTCGCGCCGCTGATCCCCGCCTCGACCCGTTCGTCGAACAGGTTCTCGCCGCGCGCCTCGACGCTGAGCGCGGTGGTGAGCGGGAGCGCCAGATAGGTGTCGAGCGTGGTGGCGGATGCCAGCGTGCGGCTGTTCTGGTCGTCCTCGAACTGGCGGGCGACGTGGCGGACGGTGACGGCGGCGGCGATGCCGCGATACCGGCCGTCGATCGTGGCGGACACCTGATCGCGCGGCGTCTGGGCGGGGCGCAGGCCATCCAGCGCGAGCGCCGTGCCCGATGCCCTGACCCGCGCATCGACATGGCTGTACGACGCGGTGAGGCCAATCGGGCCGGGCCGCCAAGACGCATCCACCTCGATTCCGTTCGATCGCACCGCATCCAGATTCTGCCGGATACGATAGATGCCGCCGGCTGCGACGAAACCGACCAGCGGGAAGGTGCCGGGGCCGGTCCCGGCGCTGACATTGGCGATCGCGTCGTCCAGCCTGCTGTGGAACGCGGTGGCGGCGATGCTGGTCGTGGCGCTGGGGGTCAGAGTCACGCCGCCCTCCACGCCGGTCAGCCGTTCGGGTGCCAAGGCGGCATTGGCGGCAGTGGCGTCGGCGCCGACGCGGAACGGGCGGTACAGCTCGTTGAGTGTCGGCAAGCGCCAGCCGCGATAGGCGGCGGCGCGCAACGTGACCGGCGACGCGACGCTCCATGCGATCCCGGCGCGGCCGGTCGCTTCGGTCCCCGTCCGGTCGGCGAAGGCCAGGTCGTTGATCGCGCCGCCGGTGGCGATCGTGTTCTCGCGCAGGAAGCCGCCACCGATCCGCCACCAGTCGATCCGGCCGCCCAGCGACAGCGTCAGGTCGCCGGCCTGAACGCTGCCGTCCGCGAACAGGCCGCCGGTCAGGTTCTCTCCACCGGCGATGCGGCGGCGGGTGGGGCTGGCCGCGACGAAGGTATAGCGTTCCTGCGTCTGCCCCTTCACGTCGCGCACGTCCGCGCCGATGCGCAGGGCGATCGCTTCGCCCAATGGCGGCTGCACCTCCACCCTCGCGCCGATGCCGGTGGCGGGGGTGTTGTACTGGTCCAGCGTCTGCGTCGCGGTGGTACGTGCGGCGTTGATCGCGGCGAAGCTGGAGGCGAAGGCGCGCGTCTGGACATAGCCCAGCGCCGACCAGCCCCAGCGGCCCCGCCCGACCAGACGGATGCTGGCGTCCGCGCCCTCGCTCCTGTTGGCGGTAAACGGCGTACCGCGTTCGCGCGTGTCGGTGAAGGCGGCGGCGTTGACCTGCAATTCGGTATCGGGCGCCAGCGCCAGCACGGTGCGGATCGCGCCCGATGCCTGTTCGTAACCGGCGGGGCGGTCGATCAGGCCGCGATCCTCAGCGACGGTCGGGGTGAAACCGTCGCCGCGGGCATAGGCGCCCGATATCGTCGCAAAGCCGCCCGACCGGACCAGTGCGGCCGATCCTTGCGTCTCGACCGAATCGCGGCTGCCATAGGCCACGCTGCCGATCAGCGGGGCGAGCGCGGTGGGCGCGGCGCTGTCCATCTCGACCGTGCCGGCCAGCGCCCCGGCGCCGTAAAAGCCGCTGCCGCCGCCGCGCGTCACGCGGATGCGGCCGATCCGGTCGGTGGCATAGGCGGGAAAGGCGACCCAGCCGCCGAACGGATCGGTCTGCGGCACGCCGTCGAGGATCAACAGCGCGCGGCTCGATGCGTTGCCGCCCAACCCGCGCAGGGTGATGCCCTGGCTGGTCGGATTGGCGCTGCGGCTGTCGGAACGGCGAAACTGCTGGAGGCCGGCGACGTCGGCCAGCACGCTTTCCAGCCGGTCGGACGCGTTGGTCTCGATCCGGGTGCGGTCGATCGTGACGATATCGAACGCGCGGTCGCCGGGCTGGTCGGCCAGCCCGCGGCCGGTGACGACGATCTCGGGCGCTTCCGTCGTCTGGGCGACGGCGCCGGTGGCGCAGCCGGCAAGCAGCAGCGCGGCGTGGCGGATGCCGATCATCGTGGCAGGTTCCTGAAGCGAAGGCGGATTTGATCTCCGCTTAGCAGGCGGATCGCACGGTGCCACCCCGACCTTTCGTCCCATGCCGCACTTGAGCGGCAGGGATGCTGCCTCTAAGGCCCGTGGCCAAGGAGAGCGATATGCGAAACATCGATCATCTGATCGCCGGTACAGCCGGGGTCGGGGGCGGCAGGACGGCCGACATTTTTGATCCAAATAACGGATCGGTACAGGCCCGCGTGCCGCTCGGCACCGCCGCCGATCTGGACCGGGCGGTCACCGCCGCCCATGCCGCGCAGCCCGGCTGGGCCGCGACCAACCCGCAACGCCGTGCGCGCGTGATGTTCCGGTTCAAGGAACTGGTCGAACGCGAGATGGATGCGCTCGCGCACCTGTTGTCGTCCGAACACGGCAAGGTGATCGCCGACAGCAGGGGCGATATCCAGCGCGGGCTGGAGGTGATCGAATTCTGCTGCGGCATCCCGCACATCCTGAAGGGCGAATATACGCAAGGAGCCGGCCCCGGCATCGACGTCTATTCGATGCGCCAACCGCTGGGGCTGGGCGCGGGCATCACCCCGTTCAACTTCCCCGGCATGATCCCGATGTGGATGTTCGGCCCCGCCATCGCGTGCGGCAACGCCTTCATCCTGAAACCGTCGGAACGCGACCCCAGTGTCCCCGTGCGTCTTGCCGAACTGATGCTGGAGGCCGGCGCGCCCGAGGGCATTCTTCAGGTGGTACACGGCGACAAGGAGATGGTCGACGCAATCCTCGATCATCCGGGTATCGCGGCGGTCAGCTTTGTCGGATCGTCCGACATCGCGCACTACGTCTATCGCCGCGGCGTCGATGCCGGCAAGCGCGTGCAGGCGATGGGCGGGGCCAAGAACCACGGCATAGTCATGCCCGACGCCGATCTGGATCAGGTCGTCGCCGACCTGTCAGGGGCTGCCTTCGGTTCGGCGGGTGAGCGGTGCATGGCCCTGCCTGTCGTCGTGCCGGTCGGTGACAAGACCGCCGATCGCCTGCGCGATAAACTGATCCCCGCCATCGCCGCGCTCCGCGTCGGCGTGTCGACGGATGCCGACGCGCATTACGGCCCAGTCGTCAACGCAGCGCACAAGGCGCGTGTCGAGGACTGGATCCAGACCGGAGTCGACGAAGGCGCCGAACTGGTCGTCGATGGCCGTGGCTTCTCGTTGCAGGGGCATGAGCAGGGCTTCTTCATTGGCCCGTCGCTGTTCGATCACGTGACGACGGCGATGAAGAGCTATCGCGAGGAAATCTTCGGCCCCGTGCTTCAGATCGTCCGCGCGCCTGATTTCGAGACGGCGGTGCGCCTGCCTAGCGAGCATCAGTATGGCAACGGCGTCGCGATCTTCACCCGCAATGGCCATGCCGCACGCGAATTCGCGGCGCGGGTGAATGTCGGCATGGTCGGCATCAACGTGCCGATCCCGGTGCCGGTCGCCTATCACAGCTTTGGCGGGTGGAAGCGTTCGGCGTTCGGCGACATCAACCAGCACGGCACCGAGGGCGTACGCTTCTGGACCCGGACGAAGACGGTGACGCAACGGTGGCCGGACGGTTCGGTGCTGCCCGGCGGTAGCGAGGGTGGCGGACCTTCTCGCGTGCAGGATGCGTTCGTCATCCCGACCATGGGTTGAGGAACATGACCATGAAGACACAGGCGATATTCGGCCTCGCCCTGCTGCTCGCCGCGTGCGGATCGAGCGACGAGGCCGGCAACAACAGCGCGGGCGAGTCGTCCGGCGGCGGTGCGGCGGTCGAACAGACGCCGGCCAATCTGATGGAGGACCCGACCAACAGCGTCGTGCCGCTGACGCCGCCCGGTTCCAGCCCGACGCCCATGGCGAGCGCGACTCCCGTCGCGGCGCTGCCGGACGCGTACCGGGGGCGCTGGGGCATGACGGTGGCCGATTGCAATCCGGCCAAGGCCGATGTCGCCAAGGGTCTGATGGTCGTCGCGGCCGACCGCCTGACCTTTTACGAATCGCGGGCGACGCCGGCGAACATCCGCCTCGACACGCCAGCCCGGCTGACGACCGACCTGAACTTTTCGGGGGAGGGCCAGACCTGGACCCAGACCGCGACGATGACACTGCTGGACGATGGCAAGACGCTGGTCCGCGAAGTCACCAAGGGCGACGATCTCGGCATGAAGGGCGCGCAGCGGTATAGCCGTTGCCCGGGCGCGGTGTCGTGATGCAGTTCGACATCACCGACGACCAGCGCGAAATCCAGGAATTGGCGCGTCGCTTCACCGCCGACCGGATCACCCCGTTCGCGGGCGAGTGGGACGAAAAGCACATCTTCCCGCGCGACACGATCAAGGCGGCGGCCGATCTGGGCTTCGCGGCGATCTACGTCTCCGAAGAGTCGGGCGGCATCGCGCTGGGGCGGGTCGAGGCCGCGCTCATCATGGAGGCGATGGCCTATGGCTGCCCCTCCACCGCGGCGTTCATCTCGATCCACAACATGGCGGCGTGGATGATCGACCGGTTCGGGTCGGCGGCGGTGAAGGCGAAATACCTGCCCGACCTGGTGACGATGGACCGGCTGGCGAGCTATTGCCTGACCGAACCGTCATCGGGATCGGACGCATCGGCACTGACCACGCGCGCGGTACGCGATGGCGACGATTACATCGTCAGCGGCTCCAAGCAGTTCATCTCCGGCGCCGGCGAGAACGAGGTCTATGTCGTCATGGTCCGCACCGGCGTGGACGGACCGAAGGGCATTTCCTGCCTCGTCATCGAAAAGGATATGCCCGGCGTGTCGTTCGGCGCCAACGAGCGCAAGCTCGGCTGGCATTCGCAACCGACCCGTCAGGTAATGTTCGATAACGTCCGCGTGCCCGCCGAAAATCTGGTCGGCTTGGAGGGTGAAGGGTTCCGCATCGCGATGACCGGGCTCGATGGCGGCCGGCTGAACATCGGCGCCTGTTCGCTGGGCGGCGCGCAACGCTGTCTGGACGAGGCGATCGGTTACACCAAGGATCGCAAACAGTTCGGCAAGCCCATCGCCGATTTCCAGAACACGCAGTTTACGCTAGCCGACATGGCGACCGAACTGGAGGCGGCCCGAGCGCTCCTTTATCTGGCGGCGGCCAAGGTGACGGCGGATGCGCCCGACAAGACGCGCTTCGCCGCCATGGCCAAGCGGCTGGCCACCGATACCGGATCAAGCGTGGTCGACCGCGCCCTGCAACTGCATGGCGGCTATGGCTATCTGATGGATTATCCGATCGAGCGTTTCTGGCGCGACCTGCGCGTGCATTCGATTCTTGAGGGGACCAATCAGGTGATGCGGATGATCATTGGGCGTGAGTTGACGAAGGCATGACCGCCCAGGTGATCGTCACCACCGATGGCGCAGCCGGCCGTATCAGGCTCAACCGTCCCAAGGCGCTCCACGCCCTGACGACGGACATGTGCGCCGCCATCCTCGACGTGCTGGAGATGTGGCGCGAGGATGGCGAGGTCGGGGCGGTCGTGCTCGATCATGCCGAGGGACGCGGCTTCTGCGCCGGCGGCGATATCCGGATGCTGGCTGATAGCGGCGCGGGCGACGGCGCGGCGGCGCGGGCATTCTTCGCCACCGAATACCGGATGAACCACCGGCTGTTCACCTACGCCAAGCCGACCGTGGCGTTCATGGACGGCGTGACGATGGGCGGCGGCGTCGGCCTGGCGCTGCCGTGCCGGTTCCGCGTGGCGACCGAGAACACGAAGTTCGCGATGCCCGAAACCGCGATCGGCCTATTCCCCGATGTCGGCGGCGGCTGGTATCTGTCGCGCCTGCCGGGGCGGATGGGGCAGTTTCTGGCGCTGACCGGGCATCGGCTGAACGGGGCGGAGTGCCTCGCGCTGGGGCTGGCGACACATTACCTGCCCGCCGACCAGATCGAGGAAGCGAAGCGGCGGATCGCCGCCGATCCGCAAGGCATCGACGCCGCACTGGACGAAGTGGCGGCATCGCCGCCCGATGCGGCCGTAATGGCGCATCGCGACACGATGGACCGGTTGTTTGCGTCGGACGATCTGGACGAGGTCTTCACCGCGCTCGCCGACGATGGCGGCGAATGGGCGGCGGCGCAGCTGGCGACCTTACGCACCCGCTCGCCACAATCAATGAAGCTGTCGCTGAAGCTGCTGCTCGACGGTGCGACGATGGCTACGTTCGAGGACGAGATGCGGCAGGAATACGCGATCGCCACGCGCATCGTGCAGCGCCACGACTTCGCCGAGGGCGTGCGCGCGGTGATCGTCGACAAGGACAATGCCCCCCGCTGGAACCCCGCCACGCCGGAAGCGGTTAGCGACCACCTGATCGATCAGATCGTCGCACCGTTGCCCGATGGCGAGGCGTGGACACCTTTTTGACGAAATGAGGATCGAATGGCCAAATACGATACGCTGATCGTCGAACATCGCGGGGCGGTGACGCTCGTCACGCTGAACCGCCCGCAGGCGCTGAACGCGCTGAACGGGCAGATCCTGACCGATCTGCTCGCGGCGATGGCCGCGTACGATGCCGATCCCGGCCAGCGTTGCGCAATCATCACCGGATCGCCCAAGGCGTTCGCGGCCGGCGCCGACATCAAGGAGATGCAGGCGCAGGGTTTCGCCGCCATGTACGGGCACGACTTCTTCGCCGGCTGGGACCGCTTTGCCGCCACGCGCAAGCCGGTGATCGCGGCGGTGGCGGGCTATGCGCTGGGCGGCGGGTGCGAGCTGGCGATGATGTGCGACTTCATCCTGGCCGCCGACACCGCGAAGTTCGGCCAGCCGGAAATCAAGCTGGGTGTCACCCCCGGCATGGGCGGATCGCAGCGCCTGACCCGCGCAGTCGGCAAGGCGAAGGCGATGGAGATGTGCCTGACCGGCCGGATGATCGATGCGGCCGAAGCGGAACGCGCGGGTCTGGTCGCGCGCATCGTGGCGGCCGACGATCTGGTCGAGGAAGCGGTGAAGACCGCCACCGTCATCGCCGGCATGGCGCCGCTCGCGGCGATCGCCAACAAGGAAATGGTGCTGGCCGCGTTCGAAACAGGCCTTGCGGCGGGCGTGCAGTTTGAGCGGCGGTTGTTCCACGGCCTGTTCGGGACGGCGGACCAGACGGAGGGGATGGCGGCCTTCGTGGAGAAGCGGCCGGGAGTTTGGACGGGAAGCTGACCGGCAATTCCCTGCCCGCGAACGGGAGGGGAGCAAAAAAGAAGTTAGGAGAGAGAGCATGGCACGCATTGCCTTTATCGGCCTGGGCAACATGGGCGGCGGCATGGCCGCCAACCTCGCGAAAGCCGGGCATGACGTCCGCGCGTTCGACCTGTCGGCGGACGCGCTGACCCGCGCCGAAGCCGCCGGGTGCCTGCCCGCCGCCGATGTGGTCGCGGCGGCCGATGGGGCGGAGGTCGTCGTCACGATGCTGCCCGCTGGCAGTCATGTCGAACAGGTCCATGCCGACATCCTCGCCGCGCTGCCGCCCGCCGCCCTGCTGATCGACTGTTCGACCATCGACGTCGCCACCGCCCGGCGCGTTGCGGAGGGAGCGACTGCGCGCGGGCTGGCGGCGGTCGATGCGCCGGTGTCTGGCGGGATCGCCGCCGCCGGGGCCGGCACGCTGACCTTTATGGTCGGTGGCAGTCAGGCCGCATTCGACCGGGCGCATCCGATCCTGGCAGCGATGGGCAAGGCGGTGATCCATGCCGGTGGCGACGGCGCGGGGCAGGCGGCGAAAATCTGCAACAACATGCTGCTGGGCGCGACGATGATCGCCACGTGCGAGGCGTTCGCGCTGGCCGACAGGCTGGGGCTGGACGCGCAGGCATTTTACGACATCGCCAGCGTGTCGTCGGGCCAGAGCTGGTCGATGACGAGCTATTGCCCCGTCCCCGGCGTGGGGCCGGAGACGCCGGCCGATCACGACTATCAGGGCGGCTTCGCGGCGGCGCTGATGCTGAAGGATCTGAAGCTGGCGCGCGAGGCGGCGGCCGATGTCGGTGCCGCTACCCCGATCGGGGGCCATGCGTGCGATATCTATGCCGATTTCGTCAAGGGCGGCGCGGGACGGCTCGACTTTTCGGGCATCATCCGGACGTTGTGACGGTCAGCCGCACAGGTCGGCGGGCGGGCCGGCGAATTGCGGCTGGTTGGCGAGCGCCGGCGACGGGCCGGGCCGCGACAGGTCGATGGCGCCGGCATAGAATGGATCGGCCTGCGCCCTTTCCAGTGTGGTGAAGCGGAAGCCCATCGACCGGTAGAGCGCGATTAGCCGGGGAAGCATCCGCGCATCGAGTGCCCCGACATGCATCAGCAGCACATAGGGGATGTCGCGTCCGACCTGCGCCGTTGCATTGGCGCGCGACGCCAGCGCGGCGGTGCGGGCGTCGTTCAGGAATCCCTGTTCCAGCTGCGCGACGGCGGCGTCGTTCCCCTTCGCCAGACAGGCGGCATAGGGTGCGTTCCAGGCGTAATCCGAAAAGCCCATCGTTACCGCCGCGATGCGATAGCCACGGTCGCGCAGGGTGGCGCGAATCTGGCTTTGCACGACGGGCGACCGACCCTCGGCCAGAAACGGATAGCGGAACCAGCGCCAGTCCGCGCGCGCGCCCATGGCGGCGATCAGCGGCGCTTCGTTGGTGACGATATCGGTCATGAAGGCCGCTGCGCCGACGGCGTCGAGATTGGCATGGGTATAGCCATGGTTGCCGATCGGCAGGCCGGCGCGGCGCCATGCGGCGATCGCGCGCCCGGCATCGGGATTGTCGCGCTCGATGCCGCCGTTCAGGAAGCCGAACGCGGGCACACGCTCCGCCGCCAGCCTGGTGGTGATGGCGCGGATGATGCCTTCGCGCGTCTCACCGGGCGGCAGGGCACCGTGCGCGGGCAGGTCATCGAAGGTGATGGCGATGACGGGCGCCGACTCGGGCGGCTTTGCGGTTGATGCACCGCCGGCGACAGCTGCCAGCAACAACACGATTCCCGCTCGACCGATCATCCATCACTCCATTAAACCAGCAATCCTGCCCTAAGTGCCCATCGTCCGCGTGTCATTTGTTGACACACAGGCGGCGGATCACCAACGTCCGCCCATGCCTACCAATAGACTGTCCCGCAACATCTCGCTGACGCCCGAACTGGGCGGCTTCATCGAGGATCAGCTCGCATCCGGCGATTACGGTAACGCCAGCGAGGTGGTGCGTACCGCATTGAAGCTGTTGCGAGCGCAGGATGCCGGGGCGTTGACAGGGCTGCCCGCGACATGGCCGATCGGCGGCGGCGAGTGCGGCGACCTGATCCGGCGCTTTGACTGGGCGGCTACCTCGCTGGGCGCGATCGACGGCTGGTCGACCGAGCTGCGCACGACGGTCGGCAACGCGGTCAATTCGCCGGTGGCGAAGGTGGTGATGTGGGGACCGGACCATGTCATGCTGTACAACGACAGCTATCGCGCGGTGGCGGGTGATCGCCATCCGGCCGCCTTGGGCCATCCCGTCGCCACCGCTTTCCCGGAAGTCTGGGACTGGAACCAATCTGTGCTTGCGGCGGCGCGGCGGGGGGAAGTGGTGGCGCACCATGACCAGCCGATCACGTTCCACCGCGCGGATGGCGACGAGACGCTGTTCCTCGACCTGTTCTACACCCCCGTCTATCTGGCCGATGGTCGCGTCGGCGGCGTGATGTGCACGCTGGTCGACAACAGCGGCCGGGTGGAGGCGGAGCGGCGGCTGGCCGCCAGCGAGACGCAATTGCGTCAGATCACCGACGCGGTGCCGATGCTGGTATCCTATGTCGATCGCGATCATGTCTATCGCTTCGCCAACGAGGCGTATCAACAGTGGTTCGGTCGATCGCCGGACAAGATCGTCGGGCGACCGGTGCGCGATATCGTCGGTGATGCCTTTTACGGACACCGACGCATCGCGATCGACCGGGCGTTGGGCGGCGAGGGATTTGCCGACGAAACCGTGCTGCCGGACCGCACCGGCCGGGCGCGGCGATGCGAGATACGCTACATCCCGCACGTCGCGGCGGACGGGTCGGTCGCCGGCGTCTATATCTTGGGCATCGATATCGAGGAGCGTGCCGAGCGCGAAGCGGCGCTGGCGCACAGCAACGGTCGTTTCCGCACCGCGATGGATGCGGTTCACGGTGTCTTGTGGACCAACAGTGCCGATGGCCAGATGCAGGGCGAACAGCCGGGCTGGTCGGCGCTGACCGGGCAGTCGGTCGACGAGTATCAGGGGTTCGGCTGGGCAGATGCGGTGCATCCCGACGATGCCGCGCCGACGATCGCGGCGTGGAATGCGGCGGTCGAGGCCCGGTCGATGTTCGTGTTCGAACACCGCGTCCGTCGCCATTGCGGCACTTGGCGGATCTGTGCGGTTCGCGCCCTGCCGATCATCGACGATGCTGGTGAGATCGTCGAATGGGTCGGCGTCCACACCGACATCACGCATCAACGCGCCGCCGAAGCGGCGTTGCGCGAACAGGCCGAACACCTCGCCCGGCAGGTGCTTCACCGTGAGCGGGCCGAGGATCAGTTGCGCCAGCTAAATGACACGTTGGAAGCACGCGTCATCGCCGAGATCGGCGAGCGTCGTCAGGCCGAGGCGAAACTGGCCCAGGCGCAGAAGATGGAAACCGTCGGCAAGCTGACCGGTGGTGTCGCGCATGATTTCAACAACCTGTTGCAGGTGGTGTCGGGCAATCTGCAATTGCTGGGCAAGGATATCGCCGGCAACGACCGTGCCGAACGCCGCGTTGCCAATGCGATGGCGGGCGTGTCGCGCGGGTCGAAACTCGCCAGCCAGTTGCTCGCCTTCGGTCGTCGTCAGGCGCTGGAGCCCAAGGTCGTCAACGTTACGCGCTTCGTGCGCGGGATGGACGACATGCTGCGCCGCGCGATCGGCGAGGGGGTGGAGATCGAAACGATCGTCGGCGGTGGCCTGTGGAACACCTTCATCGATCCCGCCCAGATCGAGAATGCGCTCCTCAATCTGGCGATCAACGCCCGCGATGCGATGGAGGGGCGTGGCAAGCTGACGATCGAGCTGGGCAATGCATCCCTCGACGCCGACTACGCCCGCGCGCACGACGATGTGGACCCGGGCCAGTACGTGATGCTCGCGGTATCCGACACCGGCAGCGGCATGACCCCGGACATCATCGACAAGGTGTTCGAACCGTTCTTCTCGACCAAGGTCGAGGGCAAGGGATCGGGGCTGGGCCTGTCGATGGTCTATGGCTTCGTCAAACAGTCCGGCGGCCATGTGAAGATCTATTCCGAGGTCGGCGAGGGGACGACGATCCGCCTGTACCTGCCCCGCGCGATGCAGAGCGAGGATGTCGAGGTCGCGGTGGATAACGGTCCGATCGCCGGCGGCACCGAGACGGTGCTGGTAGTCGAGGACGACGTCGAGGTGCGCGCCACCGTCGTCGAAATGCTCACCGATCTCGGTTATCGCGTGCTGAAGGCGGTCGACGCGGACAGCGCGCTCAACGTGATCGAAAGCGGCATCCCGATCGACATGCTGTTCACCGACGTGGTGATGCCGGGCACGCTGAAAAGCCCGGAACTCGCCCGGACGGCACGCCTCCGCCTGCCGCATCTCGCGGTGCTGTTCACCTCGGGCTATACTGAAAACTCGATCGTGCATGGCGGCAAGCTGGATGCCGGCGTCGAACTGCTGTCCAAGCCCTACACGCGAGAGGCGCTGGCCCGAAAATTCCGCCACGTCCTCGCCAATCAGGGTCAACGATCGATCGCCGCGGAAGGGACAGATACGCCGGCTGTATCGATGGAGAGAGCGCCGGCCCCCGCCACCGAAGCGCTGCCCGCCCGTCGCGGCGTGGTTCTGCTGGTGGAGGATGACACACTGATCCGCGCGGCGACCGCCGACATGTTGCACGAGGCGGGTTTCGTGGTCGTCGATGCCGCGAGCGCGGAGGAGGCGATGGCCGCGTTGCAGACGGTGGCGATCGACGCACTGGTAACGGACGTGAACCTGCCGGGCCTGTCCGGTCCTGAATTCGCGGACAAGGCTCGCACGCTGCGGCCGGGGGTCGGCGTGGTCTTCGCCACCGGCGATACCGCGGCAGTGGCGGGGACGGATGCGGTGATTCTGTCCAAACCCTACCGCGGCGCCGCGCTGTGTGCGGCGGTGGTGACGGCGCTGGGTGACCGGACCGTCGCCGAACAAGACGTGTCGGTGCCGGCCCCGTCCGTCTAAATGCGCCGACCGTGACGAATGACATATTTGTCATGTCTGCGTCACGGCCCGGTATGCCGGGATAGCCTATTCCGTCTCTCGACAGCAGGGCCGCCCACCGCAGCGGCCTTTGCGACAGAGTTGACGAGATCGGTGCCCGACACTCCCGGGGGTGCCGTAGGGCCGGCGGAAAGGATGCTTTCCGCCGGCTTTTCCTGTATTGGACCAAAGGGTGAGCGTAGAGCGATGAGCCGCAAGATCCTGATCGTCGAGGACGACGCCTCGACCGCCGCCTATCTGGCGAAGGGCCTGGCCGAGGCCGGTTATGCGGCCGAGACTACCGACAACGGCCGCGATGGCCTGTTCCTGGCAAGCGAGGGCGTGTTCGACCTCATCATCGCCGATCGCATGCTGCCCGGTCTCGACGGCCTGTCGATGGTCGGCGCGCTGCGCGCTGCCAAGGTCGCCACCCCCGTCCTCGTCCTGTCCGCGCTCGCCTCGGTCGACGACCGGGTCGATGGGTTGAAGGCAGGCGCCGACGATTATCTCTGCAAGCCCTTCTCGTTCGCCGAACTGTCCGCCCGGATCGAGGCGCTGGTGCGCCGTTCCGATCGCGCCGCGACCGAGCCGCAGAAGACCAAGCTGTCGGTCGGCGATCTGGAGATCGATCTGTTGTCGCGGCATGTCAGCCGCGCCGGTCGTGCGATCCCGCTGGGCGGTCGTGAATTCAACCTGCTCGAATTCCTTGCCCGCCATGCCGGCCAGGTCGTCACTCGCACGATGATGCTGGAGAAGATCTGGAACTATCATTTCGATCCCGGTTCCAACGTGGTCGACGTGCATATCGGCCGCCTGCGCCGCAAGCTGGAGGACGGGTTCGGCTCGCCGATCCTGCACACCGTGCGCGGTGCCGGGTATCGGCTGGCGGCGGACGGATAACTTGCCCGTATGAGGTTGTCGGTCACGGCGCGGATCGCGCTGCTCGCGATCGCGCTGGCGCTGGTGTCGAACCTGGTGCTGGTCGGCTTCGTCTGGAAATGGACACATGACGACGCGATCGCGGCGACGCGACGCGAGATGACCGAGCAATCCGACGCCTTGCTGTCGATCTGGCGCAGCGACGGCCTGCGCCCGCTGGCCGCCGCCGTGCAGGACGCGCGGCCCCCCGGCGACGTGTCGCTGGTCGTCGCGGTGCTGGACGCGGAGGGGCGGCGGCTGGCCGGCTATGCGCCGCCGCGCGTGTCGGTGCCGCTGCGCCCGACCCGCTTCCGCGTCGATCGGCTGGGCGTGACGGGGACATGGGAGCAGCACGACACCGGCTATATCCTCCAGCCGATCGGCGCCAACTGGCTGCTGACCGGCCGCACCCTCGATGTGATCGAGGCGGAACAGCGCGCGATTGAGGGCGCCCTGGCGCTGGCGGTCACACTGTCGCTGGGGCTGGGCATCGGTGCCGGGCTGGTGCTGACCCGCTATGTGGGCAAGCGGCTGAACCGGATCGCCGGGGTGATCGAGGCGGCGGGCGAGGGCGATCTGTCGCGCCGGGTCGAGATGGTGGCGGGCGGCGCCGATTCGTTCGATCGGCTCGCCGCGCGCCTGAATGCGATGCTCGGCAAGGTCGAACGGTTGATGACCGAACTTCGGCTTGTCACCGATAGTCTGGCGCACGACCTCCGCTCGCCGCTTGCGCGCCTGCGCACCAAGACCGAACAGGCGGTGATGGCCGGCGATCCGCAGGCGCGTGAGGCGATGCTCGGCGGTCTGCTGGTCGAAACCGATCTGGTCATGCGGATGCTGACGATGGTGATCGAGATCAGCCGCTCCGAATCGGTATCGCGCGACCGGTTCACGCTGGTCGACCCGGTGGCATTGATCGAGGAGATTGCCGATCTCTATGGCCCGGTTGCCGAAGAAGCCGGGCTGGAATTCTTGGTCGCCATCGACATCGCGCCGCCGCCGATGCGCCTGCACCGCGAATTGCTCAGCCAGGCCGTCACCAACCTGATCGACAATGCGCTGAAACACGGGGTGCCACGGCAAGGGGCGGGCGGCGGCGTCGTCACGCTGCGGCTGGCGCCGCATCCCATCGGCATCGCGGTGCAGGTCGAGGATCGCGGCCCCGGCATCGCGCCGGCCGACCGCGCGGAGGCGCTGCGTCGTTTCGGCCGACTCGATATCGCGCGCACCACGCCCGGTGCGGGGCTGGGCATGTCGCTGATCGATACCGTCGCACGGCTGCATGACGGGCAATTCGAACTGGACGATAACCGACCCGGTCTGATCGCGCGCGTCATCCTGCCCCGCTAGTCACGAAAGGAATTTTTAACCGCGCGATGATAGCCATTAGGGCATGATAGCTCCCACATACTTTATCGAGCCGGACGCGGCGAACGAGTTCCTGCGGTTGACGCTGACCGGGGACTGGGACGTCGCGATCAGCCAACGATTCGCGGCCGATGTCGCCCGGACGTTGAGGGAGATGATCGGGCAGGGCGCGCGACCCGGCCACCTTCGCACGTTGATCGATATGCGGCGCAAGAGCCTGTTGCCGCAGAACGCCGCTGCGGAATTCGCCAAGATGGTCCGCCCCGACTCGCCGTCGAAGCGGATCGCGATGCTCGTATCGGGGGCGATCCACCGGCTTCAGGCCAGGCGCATGTCCGGTGAGCGTCATCAGGTCTTCGGATCGGAAGAGGCGGCGATGGCGTGGCTGATGGACCCGTCGGCCCCGCCGAGGGTGTTCGATATGGCGGCGGCTTCGGCGGGATGATCGCACGCCCCGTGAAGGGATGCGCCCGATAAACTGATCCGCTACCAGATGGTGATGGATGCCCTGACCGCGTTCGGCCTGTTCGCCGTCACCTTCATGCTGATCTGTTATGTGCTGGAGGACCGGGCGCCGTTCTGGACGTTCCTGTTCGCGATCGGTTGCCTGATGGGGTCGGCCTATGGCTTCTTGCAGGGCGCATGGCCGTTCGGCGCGGTCGAATTGATCTGGTTCGTCGTGGCCCTGCGTCGCTGGACGGGCCTGCGGTCGAAGGCGCGGGCGGCGGCTGGATCGGGGGCGGAACCGATCGCTTGACTTGGCGTTGCGCGGCGCTTACCTGATCTTTACCCCGATCCACCGGTTCCGGCGGCGCTTTTTGGCGTACGTCGCAATTTTGCGTTCGGGTTCATCGCGTCGAGATAGCGATCGTGCTGCCATGCCGATTGCTGTGGAGCTAGGAGAAAAAGAACATGGCACGTATCGCGGGTGTGAACATCCCGACCAACAAGCGCGTGGTGATCGCGCTGACCTACATCCACGGCATCGGCCCCGCCAATGCCAAGAAGATCACCGAGAAGCTGGCCATCGCGCCCGAGCGTCGCGTGCAGGACCTGACCGATCAGGAAGTGCTGCAGATCCGCGAAGCGATCGATGCCGATTACAGCGTCGAGGGTGATCTCCGCCGCACCGTGGCGATGAACATCAAGCGTCTGATGGATCTCGCCTGCTATCGTGGTCTGCGCCATCGTCGTGGTCTTCCCGTCCGCGGCCAGCGCACGCACACCAATGCGCGCACCCGCAAGGGCAAGGCGAAGCCGATCGCGGGCAAGAAGAAGTAAAAACAGTCCGGGGGACTGTTTTCAACTTCTTCTCCGCCGGAGGCCGGTCGATAGCCGACAGCCTCCCGGTTGCAGTATCAGGGATTTAGGATCACAAAATGGCACGTGAACCGCAGCGCATTCGCCGTCGCGAACGCAAGAACATCACCGCCGGCGTCGCGCATGTGAACGCCAGCTTCAACAACACCATGATCACCATCACCGACGCGCAGGGCAACGCCATTTCGTGGTCGTCCGCCGGTGCGATGGGCTTCAAGGGTTCGCGCAAGTCGACCCCGTATGCGGCACAGGTCGCAGCGGAAGACGCTGGCAAGAAGGCCGCCGAGCACGGCGTCCGCACCATCGAAGTAGAGGTCAAGGGTCCGGGTTCGGGCCGCGAGTCGGCGCTTCGCGCGCTGCAGGCGGTCGGTTTCCAGATCACCTCGATCCGCGACGTGACGTCGATCCCGCACAACGGTGTGCGCCCGTCGAAGCGTCGCCGGGTCTGATTTGGTCGCCTGCTTGGCGGGCGTCTGATCTTTCAGGCGCCGACTGACGAGTCGGCGTCTTCTATACCGAGGCGGTTCCCCAACCGCCTCCAACCCAGGGGAACCCCGTGGCTGTCAATGCAAAGAACTGGCAGGAACTCAAAAAGCCGAACGGCCTGGAGAAAAAGGGCGGTGACGGCAAGCGCAAGGCGACGTTCGTTGCCGAGCCGCTGGAGCGTGGTTTCGGCCTGACGCTCGGCAACGCCCTGCGCCGCGTACTGCTCTCCTCGCTTCAGGGCGCGGCCGTCACCTCGATCAAGATCGAGAACGTGCTGCATGAGTTCTCGTCGCTCGCCGGCGTGCGTGAAGACGTGACGGACATTGTCCTGAACGTGAAGCAGATCGCCATCCGCATGCAGGGCGAAGGCCCCAAGCGCCTCCAGCTGTCGGCCACCGGCCCCGGCGAGGTGAAGGCGGGCGATATCGCCGTGTCCGGCGATATCGAGGTCATGAACAAGGACCTCGTGATCTGCCATCTCGACGAGGGTGCGACGCTCAACATGGAGCTGACTGCCGACGTCGGTAAGGGCTATGTTCCGGCCTCCGCCAATCGTCCGGCCGACGCACCGATCGGGCTGATCCCCGTCGATGCGCTGTATTCGCCGGTACGTCAGGTATCGTACAAGGTCGACCCGACCCGCGTCGGGCAGGATCTCGATTACGACAAGCTGACGCTGACGATCGAAACCGACGGCACCGTGACCCCGGAAGACGCGGTCGGCTATGCCGGTCGTATCCTTCAGGACCAGCTGGCACTGTTCGTCCACTTCGACGATTCGTCGATGACCCGTTCGGCCCCGATCGGCCAGGCGGCGGCACCGACGGCCGGTGGCGCGGAGCCTGCTGGCGATACCCAGCAGATCAACCGTTACCTGCTCAAGAAGGTCGACGAGCTCGAACTGTCGGTCCGCTCGGCCAACTGCCTGAAGAACGACAACATCATCTATATCGGTGATCTGGTCGGCAAGACCGAGGCGGAAATGCTGCGCACGCCGAACTTCGGCCGCAAGTCCTTGAACGAGATCAAGGAAGTGCTGTCGTCGATGGGTCTGCGCCTCGGCATGGAAATCCCCGGCTGGCCGCCTGAAAACATCGAAGAGATGGCCAAGAAGCTGGAACAGGAAATTATGGGCTAAGCCGCATCGGGATAGCGATGCTATCCCGAAGACGGTGCCGCCCGGCCGGCGGGTCGGCCTCGGCCGATCCGTCCGACGTTGGACGCGGGCTTTGCCCGCGTCCCGTCCGGCCAAGGCAAAAAGGTCCGGTTTACGCCTAACCTTAGCCTAACTTTCCAAATGGGTTTCGGGTGGTGGCCCTCATTCTCACCACCTGGTTTCGGGTTCCGTCGAACGGCCCGTCAACGAACTGAAGGAAGAATATCATGCGTCATCGCGTCGGCGGCCGTAAGCTACAGCGTACCTCGGCCCATCGTATCGCCCTGTTCCGCAACATGGCGGCGGCCCTCATCAAGCACGAGCAGATCACCACGACCGTCGCCAAGGCGAAGGAGCTTCGCCCGTATGTCGAGAAGCTGGTGACGTTGGCGAAGAAGGGTGGCCTGTCCAACCGTCGTCTGGCCCATGCGCGCCTTCTGGACGACGCCCAGCTCATCAAGCTGTTCGACGTGATCGGCACCCGCTACGCCGACCGCAACGGCGGCTACACCCGCATCATCAAGGCCGGCCCGCGCCAGTCCGACGCATCGCCGATGGCGATCATCGAGTTCGTCGATCGCGACGTCTCGGCCAAGGGCCAGGATTCGGGTCCGGTCATGAACAATGACGAGGATTACAACGAGGCCGCCTGATCCGGCGATCGTTACGTTTGCTGAAAAGGGCGTCTCCGATGGGGGCGCCCTTTTTCCGTTCGGCCGCAGCGGGGCGGGTGATCGCGGTGGACAGGCTTCGACGGATCGATCATCTTCTGCGGCGCCGACCGGGGGGATGGGCGATGCCGCTGCGATACGCACACTGGGTTCTGCTGGGCGTTCTGGCACCGCTGGTCCTGATCGCCTTCTGGCCCGCTTATTGGGGTGATCTGCCCCACGCGTCGCTGGCGTTTCACATCCACGGCCTCACCGCATCGGCATGGCTGCTGCTGGTTGCTGCGCAAAGCTGGACGATCCATGCTCGTCGGCGAATATTGCACCGGGCGATGGGGCTCGCGGTGTTCGTCGCGGTGCCCTTGTTCGCCGCTGGCGGCGCGCTGGCCCTGCATAGCATGGCGGTGAAATATGCGACGGCTAGCCACCCGTTCTATGCCGTCTTCGGTCCACGTCTGGGTCTGCACGACATCGTATCCACGACCGCCTTGGTCGCGATGGTGGCGGCGGCGCTTCGCCATCGTCGCCACGTTGCCCGTCACGCGCGTTACATGGTGGCGACGGTCCTGCTCGTCCTGCCGCCGATCATGGCACGGTTGCCGATCCCCGTGCCGCCCGACCTGCATCCCGGCGAACTTGTCGGAACGGGGATCGCGCTCACGCTCTTTGCCACCGCACGGCGCGACGGCCGGCCGTTTCTGATCGTCGCGGGGGTCATGACGCTGGAGGTGATCCTGTTCGAGACGGTCGGCGCATCGCATCCATGGGCCCGCGCTTTTGCCGGAATCGCTTCGCTGCCGCCGGGGCCGCTGGCGCTGGGCGCGATGGCAGCGGCGGCGGCCATGCTGGTGCTGACGTGGCAACCCCCGCGCCGCCCCGCGTCGGCCGGGTTGCACCGGGCCGAAGCGGCGACGGCCCGGCCCCTTCCCCCCCAGCGCTAGGGTCGCTAGAGGCCCGACATGGAACACCCCGACAGCATCCTCATCGTCGATTTCGGTAGCCAGGTGACGCAACTCATCGCCCGCCGTGTGCGCGAGGCGGGCGTCTATAGCGAGATCGCTCCCTTCCAGTCCGCGGCCGACGCCTTTGCCCGGATGCAGCCACGGGGCATTATCCTGTCTGGCGGCCCCGCATCGGTGCTGGACGAGAACAGCCCACGCATCCCCGACGCGATCATGAACAGCGGCCTCCCGATGCTCGGCATCTGCTACGGCCAGCAGGCGCTGACGCAACAGCTCGGTGGTCGGGTCGAAAAGGGCATGGGCGGCGAATTCGGCGAGGCGTTCGTGTCGGTCGATGCCACCTGCGCGTTGTTCGACGGCCTGTGGGGCGAAGGCGAACGTCATCAGGTTTGGATGAGCCACGGCGATCACGTCGCCGTGATCGCGCCCGGCTTTCATCCCGTCGCCTCCAGCCCCGGCGCGCCCTTCGCGATTATCGCCGACGAGGCCCGGCAAATCTATGCGATGCAGTTTCACCCGGAGGTGGTCCACACGCCGGACGGGTCGAAGCTGATCGCCAACTTCGTCCGCCATGTCTGTGGTCTGCCCGGCGACTGGAGCATGGCCGGCTTCCGTGCCGCCAAGATCGCAGAAATCCGCGCGCAGGTCGGCACCGGCAAGGTTATCTGCGGCCTGTCCGGCGGGGTCGACTCGTCGGTCGCGGCGCTGTTGATCCATGAGGCGATCGGTGACCAGCTGACCTGCGTGTTCGTCGATGGCGGCATCCTGCGCGCGGGCGAGGCCGAGCAGGTCGTCGGCCTGTTCCGCGGCCACTACAACATCCCGCTGGTTCATGTGCAGGCGCAGGACCTGTTCATGGACGGCCTCGCCGGCGTCACTGACCCGGAGGCCAAGCGGAAGTTCATCGGCAAGACCTTCATCGACGTGTTCGAGGCAGAGGCGAACAAGATCGGCGGTGCCGAGTTCCTGGCGCAGGGTACGCTGTACCCGGACGTGATCGAGAGCGTCAGCTTCACCGGCGGGCCATCGGTGACGATCAAGAGCCACCACAATGTCGGCGGCCTGCCTGAACGCATGAACATGCAGCTCGTCGAGCCACTGCGCGAACTGTTTAAGGACGAGGTCCGCGTGCTCGGTCGCGAACTGGGGTTGCCGGACGTGTTCGTCGGTCGCCACCCATTCCCCGGACCCGGCCTCGCGATCCGCATCCCCGGCGAGGTGACGCGGGAGCGCTGCGATATCCTGCGCAAGGCGGATGCGATCTATCTGGAAGAGATCCGCAGCGCGGGGCTGTACGATGCGATCTGGCAGGCGTTTGCCGTGCTGCTGCCCGTCCGCACCGTCGGCGTGATGGGCGATGCCCGCACCTATGATTACGTGCTGGCTCTGCGCGCGGTGACCTCGACCGACGGCATGACCGCGCAGGCCTTCTCTTTCCCCGGAGACTTCCTGCCGCGCGTCACGACGCGGATCATCAACGAGGTGCGCGGTATCAATCGCGTGACCTACGACTATACGTCAAAGCCGCCCGGCACGATCGAGTGGGAATGAGGCGTCGCGATTAAAGCCTGATTAGCTGGTGGAACGCCTGCGTGACGGAGTCGTCCGTCACCGGTTTCACCAATATCCTCGCTGGCGCACGACAGGGATCGCATTCGTCGGGACTGGCGGTGATGAAGATCACCGGCGTCGGCCCAAGCGCGTCGAGAATGCGCGACACCGCCGCAGGGCCGCAGCCACTTTCCAGCTTAACGTCCGACGTGATGAGAGTGGGATGATGCTGGTGCGCCATCTCCACCGCCTCATCCTCGGTCGCAGCGAACGAGAAGGACGTGGCGCCGGCGTCGGTGAGGATCATCTCGATGTTCATCGCAACCAGCGGCTCGTCCTCAATAATCAGAACGTGGCACACTGGACGTCTCCGCTAACCTGGATCAGCTTTTAACGGTCCTCGCGCTGGATAAGGTCCGTCCTATTGTATTATATTAAGGATTGGCCAAATCCGCGCGACCAAGGACAGGTTCTTGCGCCGCACCTTGGCCTTGCGGGCCTTTTCGGTTAACGCGCGGCGATCATGTCCAGTCGTCCGCAAACGCTTTATGAGAAGATCTGGGCCGCCCATGTCGTCGAACGTCGCGACGATGGTACGTGCCTGATCTATATCGACCGCCACCTCGTCCATGAAGTGACCAGTCCGCAGGCCTTTGAGGGGCTTCGCGTCGCCGGACGACGCGTGCGACGGCCCGAGCTGACACTGGCGGTGCCGGACCATAATCTGCCGACGACGCCGCGGGTCGATGCCGCTGGCCGCCTGCTGCCGATCGCCGACAAGGAAAGCGCGGCGCAGCTCGACGCGCTCCGCCGCAACACCGCCGAGTTCGGTGTCGATTACATCGACGCAACCGCGGCCGAGCAGGGCATCGTCCATGTCGTCGGGCCGGAGCTGGGCTTCACCCTACCGGGGACGACCTTGGTGTGCGGTGACAGTCATACCTCGGCGCATGGCGCGCTGGGGGCGCTAGCGTTTGGTATCGGCACGTCGGAGGTCGAGCATGTGCTCGCCACGCAGACGCTGTTGCTGTCGCCGTCCAAGACGATGGAAATCCGCGTCGACGGTGCGTTGGGCTTCGGCGTGTCAGCCAAAGACGTGATCCTGGCGATCATCGGCAAGATCGGTGCGGCGGGCGGTACGGGTTATGTCGTCGAATACACCGGCGAGGTGATCCGCAACCTGTCGGTCGAGGGACGACTGACGATCGCCAATATGTCGATCGAGGGCGGAGCGCGTGCCGGCCTCGTTGCACCGGACGAGACGACGTTCGACTATATCAAGGGTCGGCCGATGGCGCCGGCGGGCGCAGACTGGGACCGCGCGGTGGCGTGGTGGCGGACGCTGCCGAGCGATCCGGGCGCGAAGTACGACCGGACGGTGATGCTGGACGCCAGCGATATCGCGCCGTCGCTGACCTGGGGCACCAGCCCGGAGGATGTCGTGCCGATCACCGGCGCGGTGCCCGATCCGGACAGCTTCGCCGATCCCGCCAAGCGCGCGGCCGGGTGGAAGTCGCTCGATTATATGGGCCTGACGCCGGGCACGCGGATGCAGGACGTGGACATCGGCCATGTCTTCATCGGCAGCTGCACCAACAGCCGGATCGAGGATCTGCGCGCGGCCGCCTCGGTGGCCGATGGTCGCCGCGTCGCGGACGGCGTGCGGGCGATGGTGGTGCCCGGATCGGGCCTGGTAAAGCGGCAGGCGGAGGCCGAGGGGCTCGATCGCATCTTCACTAACGCCGGGTTCGAATGGCGCGAGCCGGGCTGTTCGATGTGTCTGGCGATGAACCCGGACAAGGTGCCGCCGGGTGAGCGTTGTGCCTCCACCTCTAACCGCAACTTCGTCGGTCGGCAGGGGCCGGGGGCGCGGACGCATCTGTTGTCGCCGGCGATGGCGGCTGCGGCCGCGGTGACGGGACGGCTGGCGGATGTCCGTGATCTGATGGGAGCGAAGTCATGAAGAAGGTTCTGGTGATGCTGATCGCCGGTGCGGTGCTGAGCGGCTTTGCGGCGTACAGCGCGACGGTGGCGAAGCCGCTGCCACCGGTTCGGGCGGGCTGATGCAGCCGGTCACCGTCGTCACCGGCACGGCCTATCCCTGGGGAGCGAAGAACGTCGATACCGACGTCATCATTCCGGCGCATTGGCTGAAGACGATCTCGCGGACGGGACTGGGCCGCGGCGCGTTTGAGACGGTGCGGGCGCAGCCGGACAATATCTTCGACAATCCGCGCTATGCCGGATCGCCGGTGCTGATCGCGGGCGACAATTTCGGTTGCGGTTCCAGCCGCGAACATGCCGCCTGGGCGCTGGCGGACATGGGCGTGCGAGCGGTGATCGCGCCGAGTTTTTCCGACATTTTTTCGGGCAATGCCTTCAAGAACGGCATCGTCCCGGTCGTGCTGCCGCAGGACGCGGTGGACCGGCTAGTCGAGGTGGCAAAGGATCAGCCGGTGACGGTCGATCTGGAGACGATGACGGTCACGACGCCGTTCCAGGACCGCTTTCCGTTCGAGCTCGATTCGTTCCGCCGCCAGTGCCTGATGGAGGGGCTGGACGAGATCGGCTTGACCTTGGCGCGAGATACCGCGATTTCGAAATTCGAGGGAGCGATGGCCGAACATCGCCCTTGGATCGAGGAGAGGCGCGGATATGAAGGTGTTGTTGTCGAGGGTGCCGGGCGGACCTGATCTTCTGGAACTGAGTGAGGTCCCCGATCCGCCGGTCGCGGCGGGGCAGGTGCTGGTCGCGGTGAAGGCGTGCGCGATCAACTACCCCGACGTCCTGATCATCGAGGACAAGTACCAGTTCAAACCGCCGCGCCCCTTCGCGCCGGGCGGCGAGATCGCCGGGGTGATCGAGGCGATCAGCGATGGCGTGACAGGCTGGCAGGTCGGCGACCGGGTGATCGGCATGGTCGGCCATGGCGGGCTGGCCGAGAAGGTCGCGGTGGAGGCGGGGCGGCTGTATCGCCTGCCACCGGAGCGCGATTTCGCCGAGGGGGCGGCGTTGCTGTTGACCTATGCGACGACGATCCACGCGCTGATCGATCGCGGGCGGCTGGCGGCGGGGCAACGTCTGCTGGTGCTGGGCGCGGCGGGCGGTGTCGGGCTGGCGGCGATCGAATTGGGCAAGGCGTTCGGCGCACAGGTCGTCGCGGCGGTGTCGTCGGACGAGAAGGCGGCGGCGGCCAGCGCGGCGGGGGCGGACGAGACGATCGTCTATAACCGCGCGCCGTTCGACAAGGAACAGTCTAGGGCGCTGGCCGACCGGTTCAAGGCGGCCGGGGGCACGGCCGGGTTCGACGTGATCTATGATCCGGTCGGCGGTGACTATGCCGAACCGGCGCTCAGGTCGATCGGCTGGGAAGGCCGCTATCTAGTCGTCGGTTTCCCAGCGGGTATTCCGAAGCTGCCGCTGAACCTGACCCTGTTGAAAAGCTGCGACGTGTGCGGCGTGTTCTGGGGCGCGTTCGCGGCGCGCGATCCGGCGGCGAACGCGGCGCATATCGATCGGTTGTTCGCACTGTGGGAAGAGGGAGCGATCGCGCCACGCGTGACGGCGCGCTTTCCGCTGGAACGAGGTGGCGAGGCGATCGCGACGATGGCAGCGCGCGGGGCGATCGGGAAGCTGGTGGTGACGATGTAGGGGCACGTTGCGCGATGGCGTCGGCGCGCCTATCTCGACGGAGATATGCGATGGGGAAGCCGCCGATGACCAGTTTCGACGATCGCGAGCGCGCGTTCGAGGCGAAATATGCGCGCGATCAGGAGATGACGTTCCGGATCACCGCGCGGCGCAACCGGCTGCTCGGCCAATGGGCGGCGGTGCAGATGGAGCTGACCCCGGCTGAGGCGGACGCCTATGCGAAGGCGGTGGTGCAGGCCGATTTCGAGGAATCGGGTGACGAGGACGTGATCCGTAAGCTGGTCGGCGATCTGACCGCGGCGGGGATCGAAACCGACGAGGGCACCGTCCGCCGCGCGCTGGAGGAACGGCTGATCGAGGCGCGTCGCCAGTTGATGGAGGCGCAGTAAGCGATGCCGATGGCCGCCGAAGAAATTGTCGCGATGATCCGCGACGCCATCCCCGATGCCGAGGTGGAGATCACCGATCTGGCCGGCGATGGCGATCATTATGCCGCGCGCGTCGTATCGCCCAGCTTTGCCGGGATGCCACGCGTGCGCCAGCACCAGAAGGTTTATGCGGCACTGGGTGGTCGCATGGGGGGCGTGCTGCACGCGCTCCAACTGACTACCGCCGTTTCTTGAGGAAGACGCAATGACTGACGACGCCAACGCCCGCATCGATGCGGTAGTCAAAGCCAACAAGGCCGTATTGTTCATGAAGGGCAGCCCGCTGTTCCCGCAGTGCGGCTTTTCCAGCCGCGCGGTGGCGATCCTGAACCATCTGGGCGCGGAGTTCGAAAGCGTCGACGTGCTGCAGGACCAGGGTATTCGCCAAGGGATCAAGGCCTATTCGGATTGGCCGACGATTCCGCAACTTTATGTCGATGGCGAGTTCGTCGGCGGATCGGACATCATGATGGAGATGTACGAGAGCGGCGAACTGGCCGAGTTGTTCGGGGCGGAAAAGACCGACGCCTGACGGGCGAGGGAAGGTTTGATGTGACGACCACGGGCGCCGGGGAGGTGCCCGTTTTCGTTTGTGGTTGTCGCCTACGGCTCACTAGCGGGTCTGGAATCGCTTCTTCTCTTCCCGGCGTCGGATCTGAGTTCGGCTTCATTCATCTGCGGCTCGATCAGCGCCATGGAAGCATTGCGCGCAAGCGGGGGTCACGCAGCCACAGTCCTGCCCAGGCGCCAACGCCCAGCGCCACGTTGACGATTTCGGGCAGGATCAACGCCTGCGTGACACGCAGATGCGCGGCGATGGCACCGCCGACGAACCCGGTGATGAGGATAGCGCCTAACACGGCCGTGCAAGGGATCGCGTAGACCGCGCCGCTGACGAGGGCGAGCACGGCAACGGGAAACAGTGTCGCCGAACCCCAGCCATCCGATGACATGTCGGATGCGAACACCTGAGGGTGCAGTAACCCGACCGCTCCGTCGATGATCATGAGAAGAGCCACCAGTGTACTTATCATGACACCGGCGCGATGCTCGATCGTTCCCTTGGTCATCTTCAATCCCCCTTTGCGACCCGCGTGAAGCTAGAGGGAGGATGTCAAATAGCGCCAGTCCCTTGGACTGCGGCCAAAACGTGCACTCCCCCGGCTTGTCCCTGTCAGCGGGCATCGCTAGCCTCGCCGGATAGGGGAGCATCGAAAAACCATGAAGATCGTCATGCTGGCGCTGCTGATGGCAGTATGGCCCACCGCCGCGTCGGCGGAATGGCGTGTCGCCCGCAGCGATCATTTCACGATCTATTCCGAAGATGATGGCAGGACGCTGGCCGATTATGCCGGCAAGGTGGAACGCTTCGATAGCGCTCTGCGGCGGCTGCGCCGGGTGGAGGATCATCCGGTCTCCCCCGCCAACCGGGTGACGATCTTCGTCGTGCGCAGCACATCGGCCGTTCGCAAGGTACTGGGCGGCGACAATGCCTGGGCGGCCGGTTTCTATCGACCCCGTGCGGCGAATTCCGTGATCGTCACGCCCAGCCTGCGCTTTGCCGGCGTCGATGGACGCGGGGCGCTCGATCCGATGACCGTACTGCTCCACGAATATACACACCATTTCCTGCTGGAGAATTTCGCGGCGGCCTATCCGGCATGGTTCGTGGAGGGCTTCGCGGAATTCGCCTCGGCGGCTCAATTCGACGATAATGGCGCTGTCGGCATCGGTCTGCCCGCGCAGCACCGCGCGCGGACGCTGATGCGTCCGCAGTTCCTGACGCTGTCCGAAATGTTAACGGACGATCAGCGCACTCTGAGCAAGAGCGAGCGACCGAACCTGTATGCGACCGGTTGGCTATTGACCCACTATCTGATCTTTTCAGATGCGCGCAAGGGTCAGCTCAGCCGGTATCTGACCGCCATCAACGATGGCGAGCCGCGCGCGGCGGCGGCCAAGGCCGCCTTCGGCGATCTCAACACCCTGGATCGCGAACTCGATGCGTACATGAAGCGCAAGCTCGATTACATCCGCATACCACCTAGCCAGCTCACTGGCGGCAAGATCGAGATTGAGGAAGTGTCGCCCGGTGCCGCAGCCGTCCTGCCGCTCAAGATGCGGCTGAAGCGGGGCGTGCTGCGCCCGGACGCGGCGGCGTTCGCGGCGCTGGCGCGAACCGCCGCCGCACCGTTCCCGAATGATCTGGACGCCCAGCTTGTTCTGGCGGATGCCGAGGCGTTGGCCGGCAAGCTCGATGCGTGCGACACGGCCATCGCGCGCGCGCTGGCCGCGCAGCCGAACTCCCCCGATGCGCTGATGGCTCGCGCCGCCAGCATGATGCGTCGCCGCGACGAGGCGGGGGCCAAGGCGGATTGGCCCGCCATTCGAACCGCCATCAGCCGCGCGAACAAGGCGGAACCGGACAGTCCGCTGCCGCTCATCCTTTATTACGACAGCTTCGTCGCTGCCAACCAGCCGCCGCCGAAACTGGCCGTCGACGGTCTGGAGCGAGCGTTCGAGCTTGCCCCGCAGGACGGCGGCCTACGATTGCGTCTGGCCACGCAGTTGGTGAGGGACCGGCGTTTCGACGAAGCGCGGATGGTGCTGGCACCGCTCGCCTATGCGCCGCACGTCGGCGCGCAGGTAGAGGCCGCCCGCGCGATGCTCGATCGCCTGCCGATGGATAATTCGGCGCACACGGTAAGCTGAACGAAGAAGCCGGGTGCGGGTGGACCGGTGCGAGACGGATCGCGAGCGACCGGTCCACCCTGCTGAAAGCGCTGATGCTTCGGCTGTCCTTATCGTAGCAGGGCGCGTGCCAGTTCGGCGAACGGCTGCATTCCTGCGGCATCCTGTGGTTAACGGGCGGGGGCGGGGTGCGGCGGTCGTAAGATATTCCGACACTTGGCGAGCTACATTGACTACGTCCGTAATCGGTGCGACTACAGGCGTAGTCAATGAGGGAACGAGTCGTGGCCGAACGGATCAGCGATGCCGAGCATGCCGTGATGGAGGTGCTGTGGGAGGAATCGCCGCTCACCGCGCAGGATGTGGCCGAACGGGTCGATCCGGCGCGGGACTGGAGTGCCAATACCGTCAAGACGCTGCTCGGGCGGCTGCTGGGCAAGGCGGTGATCGCGCATGAGCAGGATGGCCGGCGTTACCTGTACCGGCCGCTGGTGGCGCGCGACGATTATGTCGCAGGGGAATCGCAGCGACTGATCGACCGGCTGTTCGGCGGACGGCTGATGCCGTTCGTGGCGCATCTGGCCGAACGGGACGAGCTGACCGCGCGCGACATCGCCGAGATCGAGGCGATCCTGAAGGAGCTGAAGGCATGACCGGCTGGGCGGTGGAGGCACTGATCGCCTCGGCGATGCTGATGGCGGTGGTGCTGCTGGTGCGGGCGCCGGTGCGGCGACTGTTCGGGCCGCAGATCGCCTACGCATTGTGGGCGCTGCCGATGCTGCGGATGGTGACGCCGCCGCTGCCCGCCGATTGGCGCGAGCAGGCCGTTATGCCGATCAGCCGGACCAGCGAGGCGGTGACGGTGCTGATCCTGCCCTCTACGGCGCCGGGTCATGTGGCGGCGGCGGCTGCGGCGGTCGAGCCGGCGGCGGCGGCGCTGCCCTGGGGCGCGATGATCGCGGCGGCATGGTTACTGGGGGCGGGGGCGTTCTTCCTGCTGCATGTCGTGCGGCATCGGCAATTCTGCCGGCGATTGCTGCGGGATGCGCGGACGCTGGACGAGATCGATGGCGTGCGCGTGATCGAGACGGCGGCGGCGGCGGGGCCGCTGGCGTTCGGCACCGCGCGGCGCTTCGTGGCGTTCCCCGACGATTTCTCCGACCGTTATGACGCGGACGAGCGCGAACTAGCGCTGGCGCACGAGCTGGGTCACCACGCGCGCGGCGACCTGATCGCGAACTGGGCGGCGCTGGCGCTGCTGGCGGTGCACTGGTTCAATCCGCTGGCGTGGCAGGCGTTCCGGGCGTTTCGCTGCGATCAGGAACTGGCCAACGACGCACGCGTGCTGGCGGGACGCAGCCGTACCGATCGCCACATCTATGCCTGCGCGATTGTGAAGGCCGCGCATGGCGGCGCGATCTCCGCCGCTTGTCACCTGCACACTATCACCGATCTGAAAGGGAGACTGAGGATGTTGACGAATACACGTCTATCGCGTGCTCGCCTGGCCACCGGGGCGGCGGCGGTGCTGGGGTTCGTGGTGACGGGATTGGCCGTGACCGCATCGGGGACGCAGGCAGCGGCGGCCATCACCGAACGGGTGGAACGCGCGACGGGCGTGCAGATCGCCGCGCCGGCGGTGCCGCCCGCACCAGTCGCGCCTGCCGCGCCGGCGGCACCGGCGCCAGGCGACAAGACCACGAAGCGGGTTGTGATCGTCAAGGATGGTCGCTCCACCACCTATGTCGGCGCCGACGCCGACCGGTTCCTGACGGCCAACCGGATCATGGTGCCGATGCCGCCGACGCCACCTGCGCGAGCGGACGGGGCAAGGCCGCCGCTGCCGCCGGTGCCGCCGCGCGTCATGGTGATGCGGACGAACGGTGACACGATTGTCGATGGCGGCCATGGCCCGGTGGCGATCCGCGGCGGCGATTGCCAGCCAGCCTCTGACACCGAAACGGTGATCCATCGGCAGGAGAACGGCCGGCGGGTAACGGTGATCTGCAACAACCGGATTTCGGTGCAGGCGGACGTCGCGATGCGCGTGGCGATGGCGTCACGTCAGGCTGAGTTCGCGGGGCGGCAGGCGGGTTTTGCTCAGCGGCAGGCGGCAATGGCGGGACGGGAAGCGGACCGGGCGGCGCAGCAAGCAGCGATCGCCGAACGTCGCGCTGGCGAGGCGAAGGCATCGGGCCTGAAGCAGGCGATCGCCAGCATCCAGACGGCCCGCACCTCGATCGAGAACAACCGCAACCTGACGGGAGAACAACGGGCAGAGGCGCTCGCCGGGCTGGACGAGGCCATGGCCGAAGTGCGCAACGAGTTGTAGGACTGACCCGACCGGGGACAGCGGGTGCTACGGGCGGGGCTTGCCATCACGGCGCTCCGCCGCCACATCGGACGGTAATGGCCGATCTACCGACCGGAATGCCGATCCAGCTCGAACCGCTGGTGATCCGCGTGCTGGCGCCCAATGCCTCGGCCTACACCTATACCGGCACGCAATCCTATGTCGTCGGTGGCGGCGGCAACGTGGCGGTGATCGATCCCGGCCCCGACGATGACGCGCATCTGGGGGCGCTGGAGCGAGCGATCGGTGGGCGACCGGTTCACGCGATCATGATTACCCATCATCACCGCGATCACAGCCCGTTGGCGCGTCGCCTGAGCGCCTCAACCGGCGCGCCGATCATCGGTGCGGCGCCCTTCGCGCCGGACGATCAAGGGAGCCGGGCGGATGCCGCGTTCGATGCGGACTATGCGCCTGACCGGGTGCTGGCGGAGGGCGACCGCGTATCCGGCGCCGATTGGACGCTGACCGCGTTGGCGACACCGGGGCATACGTCGAACCATCTCTGCTTTGCGTTGGAAGAAACAGGCGCGCTGTTTTCGGGCGACCATGTGATGGGCTGGGCGACCAGCGTCGTCTCGCCGCCAGATGGCGACATGGGCGCGTATATGGCCAGTCTGGACAAGCTGATGGGTCGCGACGACCGAGTGTTCTATCCCGGGCATGGCGAGGCGGTGGAGAACCCCCGCCGGCTGGTGCGCGGGATGCTGGGCCACCGCAAGCAGCGCGAAGGCCAGATATTGCGCCTGTTGCGCGAGGACGGACAGGCGATCCCGGCGATGGTCGGGCGGATGTATGCGGGGCTGGACACGCGGCTGTTGCCGGCGGCGGAGCGATCCGTGCTGGCGCATCTGTACGATCTGGCGAATCGCGGGCTGGTGGCGCAGGAGGGTGAGACATGGCGGATCGCGGCGTGATCGATCCGGTGCCAGAGCCCGTGGCAAAACAGGGCGGCGGAGCGGGATCGTTCCTGGCGAAGGCAACCGGCGTCGTCATTCTGCTAGTGCTGGCGGTGCTCCTCGCGTTGCTCGGCGTGCAGCGTTACGTCGCGGACCGACTGACCCCCGATCCGACGACGATCGCCAGTGCCAGCCTGCAAGGGCTGCGCGAACAGAACCGGCTGTCGGCCTTTGCCGCGCGCTATGTTGCGGTCGTCACCTCTCGCCAGTCTCAGCTGGGGTTTTCCACCGAGAAGACGCTCATCATGCCGGGATCGGTGCGGTACGAGGTCGATCTGGGCAAGCTGACCGAGCGCGACGTGGCATGGGATGCGGCGAGCAAGACGCTGTCGGTGCGCTTGCCCGCGGTCGAGGTCGACGGGCCACAGGTCGATCTGGCGGCGACGCGCGAATATGGGTCGGGCGGTGTGCTGACGACCTTCACCGACGCCGAATCGCGGTTGGACGCCGCCAATCGCCGCGCCGGACAGGCCGAATTGCTGCGGCAGGCGCGTGAGCCGACCACGATGCGGCTGGCCAAGGACGCTACACGCCGCGCGGTGGAACGCAGCTTCGCACTGCCGCTGCGCGCCGCCGGACTGGACGCGAAGGTGCAGGTACGCTTCGCCGATGACCCGACGACCACCGATGAGCGTTGGGATGTCTCGCGCTCGCTGGCGGAAGTGCTAGGGAACAGGCAATAGCCGCAACCGACGCGGGCGGAGACGATCGATGGAATTGACGACCAACTTCACCGGGCTCGACCTGCGGGCCGAGATCGACCGGCTCCGCAAGGAGCGCAATGCGGTGATCCTGGCGCATTATTACCAGAAGCCGGAATTGCAGGACATCGCCGACTTTGTCGGTGACAGCCTTGACCTGTCGAAGAAGGCGCAGGCGACCGATGCCGACGTCATCGCGTTTTGCGGGGTGCGCTTTATGGCGGAAACGGCGAAGATCCTGAGCCCACAGAAGATCGTCGTGCTGCCCGACATGGATGCCGGCTGTTCGCTGGAGGATAGCTGCCCGCCCGACCAGTTCGCCGCGTTCCGCGCAAAGCATCCCGATCACATCGCGCTGACGTACATCAACTGTTCTGCAGAGGTGAAGGCGCTGTCGGACGTGATCGTCACGTCATCGTCGGCGGAAGCCATCCTGGCGAAGATCCCGCTCGACCAGAAGATCATCTTCGGTCCCGACCGCAATCTTGGGGGCTATCTGGCACGCAAGACCGGCCGTGACATGTTGTTGTGGCCGGGCGTGTGCATCGTGCACGAGGCGTTTTCGGAAACCGAACTGCTGAAGCTCAAGGCGCAGCATCCCGGCGCCCCGATCGCGGCCCATCCGGAATGTCCGGCGGTCATTCTGGACCATGCCGATTATGTCGGATCGACGCGCGGCATTCTGGAATATGCCAATGCGATGCCGGGCGACACGCTGATCGTCGCGACCGAACCGCATATCATCCACCAGATGGAAAAGGCGATGCCGCACAAGCGCTTCATCGGCGCGCCGGGGGCGGACGGGAACTGCAACTGCAACATCTGTCCGTACATGGCGCTGAATACGATGGAGAAGCTGTACGTGGCACTCCGCGATCTGCAGCCGCGGATCGAAATGGAAGAAGGGTTGCGGCTGCGCGCCAAGAAGAGCCTCGATGCGATGCTGGCGATGGCGGGTGGCACGGTCGGGCAGGGCGATCTGGGGCCGGCGAAAGTAACGGGCGACTGACGGCGTTCAGAACGGCAGGAGTTCACCCTGCCGTTCCACATCGGCAAGGCGAGCGCCGCCGCCCATCGCCTTCACCCTGTACAGGCTGCGATCGGCGCGGGCCATCAGGTCGGCCAGCGGCCTGACCCCGCCATCGTGCACGGCGATGCCGACGCTGGCGCCGCAGATGACGAGATCGCCGTCGATCGCATGGGGTTCGCGCAAGCTGGCGGCGATATCGTTGCCCAGGGCGATCGCACTGTGATTGTCGTGATCGGCGGCCACGACCACGAACTCGTCGCCGCCGATCCGCGTGACCAGCGCATCCGGCCCGGCGACCTGACGCAATCGGTCGGCGGCGGTCTGGAGCAGGCCGTCACCGGCAGCATGGCCATAACGGTCGTTGATCCGCTTGAATCCATCGAGATCGATGTAAAACAGCGCGTCGCCCGCCCGGCCGGCAAATCCCTGTTCCAGTCCGGTGCGGTTCAACAGCCCGGTCAGCGGATCGCGCAACGCCAGGCGCACCATTGCACGTTCCGCCTGCATCGTGGCGACCAGCGCGCGGTTCAAGCGGAACGCACCCGCCGTCATGCCGACCATGAACAACGGCGTCTGCACCAGCACCACGAGCAATGCCGGCTGGTCTGACAGGATTGCGGCAAGGCAGCACGGCCCCAGATTGCAGGTCAGGAGCAGCACCACGAAACGCGGCGCCGCATAATTGCGCAGGCACGCCCCGCCCGCCATGGCCGCCGATGACAGGCAGACGATGACGGTCGATACCCAGTCGCCGGTCGTAATCGTGATGAACCCGCCATACCCTATGCTGAGCGCCCACAGCACCGATATCCAGATGTATAGATCGGTCGGCGTCGATCGTCCGCGCTCGGCCCGGTGCAGCGATACGGCCAGCACCACCAGCCGGACGGTGCAGATCGCCACCTCTGCCACGAACCAGCCGATGAACGGCGCGCTGCCCTCATGCCAGGCGACGACCCCGGTCACGATCACCGAATTGACCAGTGCCGCAAAGAACACGGTCAGCGTGCCGAACAACGTCCCCAGCAACGCCGGGTGAAGTTCAGCAGGCGTGTCACTTCCGGGAAAGGCGAGCCACCGGGTGGTGGCTAGCCGTGGCGCACTGAAACCCATCGAACTGCGTAACACGCCTTGCGTCGTCCTGACCGAATGCCCCCGCACGTTCGGTAGCGGGATCAAATTGATAGTGGATTGATAGGCAACCTGTCCGAAGTTGCGATCGGACGCTAGACGGTGCGACGGCCGTCATGACATTTCCTTGGCCTATCATCATTTACGGGCCGGGCGTGGCGGATGTGTCACGGCCAGGCCCTTGCCGGAAAGTCCATCGCGATGCCGTTGCCTGCTCCGTTCGACCTCGATGCGTTCGTCGCCGCCACGCTGGCGGAGGACATGGGCGGGGGTGGCGACGTGACGTCCGATGCGGTGATCCCGGCTGACGCACGCTTTGCCGGGGTGATGGCCAGCCGCGATGCGATGACGGTGGCGGGGATCGAGATCGCCGAGGCGTTCTTCCGCGCGCTGGACCCCGATGTCGCGATCGAGCGCCTGGTGGCGGATGGCGACCGGGTGGTGGCGGGCACGGCACTGCTCCGGATCGTCGGCCGGGCAAGAGCACTGCTGACGGCGGAGCGGTCGGCGCTGAACACGGTGCAGCATCTCTCAGGCGTCGCGACGCTGACCGCCGCGCATGTCGAGGCGATCGCGGGAACGGGCGCGACGCTGCTCGACACGCGCAAGACGATTCCCGGCCTGCGCGTGTTGGAAAAATACGCCACGCGGATGGGCGGGGCGACCAACCACCGCATGGGGTTGTGGGATGCCGCGATGATCAAGGACAATCACGTCGCAGTGGCAGGCGGCGTCGCGGCGGCGGTGGCGCGTGCGGTGCAGGCAGGGATCGCGCGGATTATCGTCGAGGTCGACCGGATCGATCAGATCGCCCCTGCCTTGGACGCGGGCGCGACGCATCTGCTGCTCGACAACATGGACCTGCCGACGTTGCGCCACGCGGTGACGATGGTCGCCGGCCGGGTGCCGACCGAGGCATCGGGCGGCGTCAGGCTGGAGACGATCCGCGGGATTGCCGAGACGGGCGTGACCTATATCAGCGTCGGCCGTCTGACCCAGTCGGCACCGGCGGTCGATATCGGACTGGATTTCACCGCGATCTGATGGTCCGCCCCGGCACTTTGGCGCAAGGTCGTTTGCGTGGTGCGGCCGCTGGGCTATCGTCGCCACAGGATATGGGGGGATTCGATGCGGCCGAAATCGGTGATACTGGGCGAGCAGGTCTATGCCGCGTCGATCGTAATGACGATCGCGCTGGCGGTGATGGGCTGGCAGGAGGCGGCGTCGGTCGGCGGGCCGGTGCTGGCGGCGACGATCAACGTGGTGGTGATCGGCCTCACGATCCTGTTGCTGTTGCTTGCGACGCGGCGGGGGAGCCGGGTGGCGCTGTGGCTGCTGACGGCGCTGACCGCGATCAACGTCGTTGGTTTTCTGTTCCAGATTTCGGGCGGTGTCGTGGCGGCGGGTCTGTTCGGGGTGCTGACGACGCTCCAGACGCTATCGAGCGTCATCGCCATGGTCTTGCTGTTCCGGCCGAATGCGCGGGTATGGTTCGACGGCATGAGCGACAACGTGACGGAGGATCTGGTCTGATGCGTCTCTCGTCGATTGCTATCGCCGTGGTGATGGCGGCGGTGCCAGCGATGGCGGGCGCACAGGCTTATAGCTGTTCGGCGCCGGATGGCGTGCCGACGATCCGGCCTGATCTTCCCTCCGCCAGCCAGCCGCGCCGGGTGCTGCCGATCGGCAGCTACACGCTGGCGATCACCTGGGCACCGCAATATTGCCGCGAGAATGGCGACCGTGCATCGGCGGCGTTCCAGTGCGGCGGGGGCAACCGGTTCGGCTTCACGCTGCACGGCCTGTGGCCCGATGGAACGGGAAAGAACTGGCCGCAATATTGCCGATCGACCCCGCTCCTGCCGACGCGGGTGGTCAGCGCGCATCTATGCTCGACGCCGTCGGCGCAGTTGATGCAGCACGAATGGGCGAAGCACGGTACGTGCATGGCGGGATACTCGCCGGCCCGGTATTTCGGCCAGTCGACGGCGCTGTATGGACGGCTGCGCTATCCGGACATGGACGCGCTGTCGCGGCGGCCGTTGACGGCGCTGGGACTGGCTACGGCGATCGCGCGGCCAAATCCGGGACTGCAGCCGACGATGATGCGCGTCACCGCCGACAAGCAGGGATGGCTGGACGAGGTGTGGATCTGCCTGGACAAGCGGTTCCGGTATCAAACCTGTCCGGCGCATCAGGGCGGGCTGGCCCCTAGTGCGCCGGTGAAGATCTGGCGGGGGGGCGTTAACGGTCAATCGTGACCGTGCCGGGGTGATGCTTGTCGAGGTGACGGTGGATGATCCGCAGGTTGCGCGTGTTCGACCGGAAGAAGAAGTCGGCGGCATCCCCCACGAACGGCACGATTCCCAGCACCGCGTCGAACCCTACATTGCCCATCATCCGGGCGATCTGGAATTTCGACATGCCCAGATTGCGCGCCTCCCACACCAGCCACGTTCCCATTGCCGCGGCCAGCACATCGCCGACAACCGGGACAAGGCCAATCAGGAAATCGAGACCGAACTGACGGTTGACCCCCGGCATGGTGAAGCTGCGCTCCAGCAGTTTTTCCAGCGCCTCGACCCGGCGTCGTACCGAGGCGGGATCGCGGCCGATCGGCAACTGATCGAACAGGGCGGCATTGGGTGTCATGACAATCAGGTGGGATCGGGACGCAAGCGATTCAACGGGTGCCACGCGCGGCTGTTTGCCTGCCACGCCGCCAGTCGGGGCGCGACGAGCGACCAGCGCAGCGGCCGGGCAATCGGAATGAACCCTGCATCGGCGGACAGCGCGGCATCGGCGGCGGCGATTCGGGTGCCGCGTTCGGCCGGCGTCGGCGCCAGTCGGGCGGCATCGAGGGCCTGCTGCGCCTGATCCCCGCAGGCTACGCACGCGGTCGCCAGATACCAGCGCGCGCTATCATAGGGGGCAACGGCGTCGATCAGGCGGAGATCGGCGTCGGCTTCCATGTCCACCCGGTCGAGGGTGATGCCGATGGTGGCAAACGAAGCGGCGAGTTGGCCGTGGAGCAGGGTAGCGCCTGAACTGCGCGGCAAGGCCAGACGTAGCCGGATCGGGTCGCCGCGCCATGCCGCGACCCGTGACCGGGCGGCACCGCGACGCTGGTCCAGGGTCAGCAGGCTCCAGTCGGGGATTTGCGGCGGCGCGGCCGAATCGAGCGTGTCGGGCAGGATGCGATCGACCGCGTCCCATCCCGGCGCGATCGCCGTGACGAGGGCGGTGCGATCGATCGCCTCCGACAAGGCGACCCGGTTCGCCGGATCGGCCAGGAAACCGTCGCGACGGACGAGGGCGATGCCGAACAGGCCGACCGCGGGATCGATCCGGGCGGCGGTACGGGGCAAGTCTACGCCCGCGAGCAATGGCCAGTCGGCATAGGTGCCGCCGCTGACCAGATCGGATCGTCGCGCCGCGAAGCGCAGGATCGCCCGCGATGCGCGCTCGCCAATCAGCCGCACATCCTGTTCCGGTTGTAGCTCGGCCTGGTCGTCGGGATCGGCACGACCAGGATCGAAGGCGGGACGCAGCAAGGGAGTGGTGGAGGCGGACACGATGCGCAGCGGCCCACTGCCCGTCGGCGGTGGCGACCGGAGCAGCGCCATGTCCGGCTGGGCGAACAATTTCAACAGGTCGGGGCGCGGGCGGGCAAGGCGGATTTCGATGACCTGCGGCGTCATCACCACGATTTCGTCGATCGCCGTCAGGAACGGCGCCAGCGGATTGGCACGCGCCGCGATCCGGCGCCGCAGCAGCCGGACGACCTGTTCGGCGGTCACCCGGTCGCCGCCGGTCCAATAGGCTTCGCGCAGACGAAAGATGTAGCTGGCACCATCGTCCAGCACCGTCCAGCGTTCGGCGAGTCCGGGTTCGATCTGTCCGGCCGCATCGAACCGGACCAGCCCCTGCGCGGTCGCATCGATCAACAGGCGGGATGCCGTATCGCGCAGTGGCGTGTCGATGGTGGAATAGGCGGGTGGCTCGCCGATCGCGCTGACCACTACCGCGCCGGTATCACGGCGGCGATCGCAGGCGCCAATCAACAGCGGCAGGGCAAGCATGATGGTGCGGACGGCGGGACTCGAACCCGCACTCCAGGGGAAGCGGATTTTAAGTCCGCTGCGTCTACCGGTTTCGCCACGTCCGCGCACGGGCATGGGAAAGCCCGATGCCGAGCATAACGTCAAGCGCGCAGGCGCTCAGACGTTGAGCCGGGCGCGCATTTCCTTGCCGGGTTTGAAATAGGGAACCCGCTTGGCATCGACATCCACCGTCTCGCCGGTCCGCGGATTGCGACCCGTGCGGGCGTCGCGTGGCCGTGTCGAGAAGGCGCCGAAGCCGCGAATTTCGACCCGACCACCCTCGGCCAGACGACCGGTGATCTCGTCGAAGAAGGTGGACACGATTGTTTCCACTTCACGCGGGCTGAGCGTGCGATGCTCGTCACTGAGCCGCTGCACCAATTCCGAACGAATCAAGATATACCCCCCGGCGATGACGTTTCCGCCGATTGATACAAGTCAACTTTGCCGTCGAATAGGTTGATTCGACGGATGATTGCGAAAAAGGGCCGGAGTTTCCTCCGGCCCCTTCGTCTTACTTCTTCGACTGGTCGTTCTGGGCCTTCAGCGCGGCGCCCAGGATGTCGCCGAGCGACGCACCCGAGTCGGACGAGCCGTACTGTGCCACGGCCTGCTTCTCCTCGGCGATCTGCATCGCCTTGACCGAGAAGGTCGGCTTCTTGGAACGGTCGAAACCGGTCACCATCGCATCGAACTTCTGGCCGACCTGGAAACGCTCCGGACGCTGTTCGTCGCGGTCGCGGCCGAGATCGGTGCGCTTGATGAAGCCCGCGGCGCCATCGTCGCCCGCCTGCACTTCGAGACCCGCGTCGCGGACTTCGAGGACGGTGACGGTGACGACCTGGCTCTTGCCCAGACGATCGCCCGCAGCGGCGACGCCGCCGGCGGCCGGACCGCCACGCTCAAGCTGCTTCATGCCGAGCGAGATGCGCTCCTTTTCGGCATCGATGTCGAGCACGATCGCCTGAACGGTCTCGCCCTTGCGATGCAGCGCCAGTGCGTCCTCGCCCGACACGCCCCAGGCGATGTCCGACATGTGGACCATGCCGTCGACGTCGTTGTCCAGGCCGATGAACAGGCCGAATTCCGTGGCGTTCTTGACTTCGCCCTCTACGGTCGAACCGATCGGATGGGCCGACGCGAACGCTTCCCAAGGATTGGCCTGTGCCTGCTTCAGGCCCAGCGAGATGCGGCGCTTTTCCTGATCGACTTCCAGCACGACGACATCGACTTCCTGCGAGGTCGATACGATCTTGCCCGGGTGGACGTTCTTCTTGGTCCAGGACATTTCCGACACGTGGACCAGGCCCTCGATACCGGCTTCCAGCTCGACGAACGCACCATATTCGGTGATGTTCGTGACGCGGCCCGAAAGCTTGGCGCCGACCGGATACTTGGCCGATGCGCCATCCCACGGATCCGACTCGAGCTGCTTCATGCCGAGGCTGATGCGCTGCGTGTCCTTGTTGATGCGGATGATCTGCACCTTCACCGTGTCGCCGATGTTGATCATCTCGGACGGGTGATTGACGCGCTTGTAGCTGAGGTCGGTGACGTGCAGCAGGCCGTCGATGCCGCCGAGATCAACGAACGCACCGTAATCGGTGATGTTCTTGACGACGCCCTCGATGATCTGACCCTCGGCCAGGCTCATGATGAGGCCCGAACGCTGCTCGGCGCGCGTCTCTTCCAGCACCGCGCGACGCGACACGACGATGTTGCCGCGCTTGCGGTCCATCTTCAGGATCTGGAACGGCTGGGGGATATCCATCAGCGGCGTGACGTCACGCACCGGGCGGATATCGACCTGCGAACCGGGCAGGAACGCCACGGCGCCGGACAGGTCGACGGTGAAGCCACCCTTGACGCGACCGAAGATCGTGCCCTCGACGCGAGCCGACTTCGAGAATTCGAGTTCCAGCTTGTCCCATGCGGCTTCGCGACGGGCGCGGTCGCGCGACAGCATCGCTTCGCCGTGCATATTCTCGACACGGTCGACATAGACCTCGACTTCGTCACCGACCTTCAGCTCGGCCTTCTGGCCGGGGGCGGGGGCGAATTCGCGCAAGGGAACGCGGCCTTCCGACTTCAGACCGACGTCGATGACGGCCATGTCGTTTTCGATTGCGGTAACGGTGCCGTGCACCACGCGGCCCTCGAAGCTGTCGGCGCCGCCGAACATGTCATCGAGCATCGCCGCGAAATCGTCGCGGGTGGGCTGAACCTGGGTTGCCATAAAAAGAGTAGTTCCTCGAACGTTGTTTCCGGCCAATCGGTTGGGTCCGATGGTCTTGGCCAAAAAGCCGCAACGACCCCGTGTCGATTGCGGCACCCGGCGAACGGGCACAGGCGGAGGGGCTAGACGCGAATGCGAAAAGGGCGCGTGAAGGATTGACCTTCCGCGCCTGCCTCCGCGAGCACCTGCCCGCTGGATGATCCGGCCATACGACAAAAGCCGGCACGCCGCAATCGGGCATACCGGCTTTACTCGCCCGGATTATCGGGCGTCCGGCCGTCCGCGTTGCCACGGGCGGCCGATCGACGTGTCAGGCGAAGACCGCAGTGGTCTTGCGACGGCGATAGCGGGCGGCGCCGGCGACCATGCCGAACCCGACGAGCATCATCGCCCAGGTGGCGGGCTCCGGCACGGCCGACACCGCCGTCGTCGCAGTGATCTGGGCCAGCTTGAAGGCATCAAGCGTGTCGGCGTTGTTCACCGACGCGCCGATGATCCACATATTGCCCGTCACGTTGCTCAGGTTGAAGCGCTGGGCCGCGGTGCCGTTGCCGCTGGTCGTCGTGGAGGCGGTCAGGCCGGCGGTGATCGCTGACCAGCTGGTCAGCGAGAGTGCCTGATCCCAGTTGCCCGTCAGCGTATCGGCGCCAACGAATGCGTCATTGTCACGGGCCGTAGCACCGTTGAGGGCATAGGCGTTCAGAACGCCGCCGGTCAGTGTTACGGCCTTGCTGAACTGCAGCACGATGAAATCCAGGCCGACCGAGTTGTCAATCGTGTGGCTGTTGCCCGTGCTGCCATCACCTTCGTTGCGGTTGATGACGCCCAGGCCGTTGGCGGTGCCACCGACGGTATCAATATACTGACCGAGATAGGCGGTCTGAACGGCATTGCCGCCGTTGGCGCGCGACCACGCGGTTGCCTTTACGTTCAGGGTCTCGCCGCCCACGACCGAGGTAAACGTCCGAATGTTGCCGTAGGGATTGCCTGCTGTCACGGTGCCGGCTGGCATCTGATCGTTCAGATCTACGACGAACGTGGCCGCCTGTGCCGGCATCGCGGCGACGAGTGCGGTGGCCGCCAGGCCAATCTGAAAAAGCTTATTCACGGTGAGTGTCCCCCCAAATGTCGAGACATCCAATCTCAACATTCCGGCAGCGAATCAATCGGCCTGTTGCGCCGCAAAATCCCCCTCTGGAACAGAATCCGGTTAATCGGGGCTGCCGTTAACCTCGCCACGGCTTCTGCCTATTTCCACCAAGGCGATCGCACGCTGCACCGATGCCTCGATCGACAGGAAACTGGTGTCGAGCGTGGCGGCATCGACCGCCTGCACCAGCGGCGCGGCGGCGCGGCCCGAATCACGCAGGTCGCGGGCGCGGATGTCGGTGAGCACGCGGTCGAAGCTGATCGTCGATCCGCCGGCCTGCAACTCGGCATGACGGCGGCGGGCGCGAATCTGGGGCGTGGCGCGGATGAACAGCTTGGCGTCCGCATCCGGCGCGATTACCGTGCCGATGTCGCGCCCATCGAGCACCGCGCCACCGGGTTGGTAGGCGAACCGCTTCTGCCGCTGGAGCAACGACGCGCGGACCAGCGGATGCGCCGACACGATCGAGGCGAGCTGCCCCGTCTCGTCATCGCGCAGAACCGGATCGGCCAGCATCGCATCGTCGAAATCGCACGCGGCGACGGCATCGGCCTCCACCGCCGGGTCGAGGCCCATCGCGCGGACATTGGCGGCGACAGCGCGATAAAGCAGGCCGGTATCCAGATGCGGAATCGCATAATGCCGGGCCAGCGCGCGGGCGATCGTCCCCTTGCCGCTGGCGGCCGGCCCGTCGACCGCGATGATCATGCCGTCCCCGCGATCAGGCGATCGAGCGACGCATAAAAGCCAGGATAGCTGGTCGCGACCGGGCCGATATCGTCGATCGTGACGGGACGGACGGCATGGAGGCCGGCAACGGTCATGCTCATCGCGATGCGGTGGTCGAGCTTCGACGCGATCGTCGCACCGCCGGGGATCGCCTCGCCGCCGGTGCCGTCGATCGACAGGCCGTCCTCATGCTCTTCCACCTGCACGCCGCACGCCGCGAGCGCGGTGGCCATGGTGGCAATGCGGTCCGATTCCTTGACGCGCAGTTCGTGGGCGCCACGCGCGGTGGTGCGGCCGGCGGCAAAGGCGGCGGCAACGAACAGGACGGGGTATTCGTCGATCATGCTCGGCGCGATCTCGGCCGGTACGTCGATCGAGGTCAGCGCGGCATGGCGGACGCGCAGGTCGGCGACCGGCTCGCCACCGACGATGCGCGCGTCCAGTTCCTCGATATCCGCACCCATCAGGCGCAACGCCGCGATCAGTCCGGTGCGTGTCGGATTCAACCCGACATTGGTAACGACGATATCCGATCCCGGCACCACCGACGCCGCCACCAGCCAGAACGCGGCCGACGAGGGATCGCCGGGAACGGTGATCGACTGCGGCTTCAACTCCGCCTCGCCATGGATCTCGATGATCCGGCCGGCGGGCGACGGCGTGACGGTCAGCTTCGCGCCGAAGCCGGCCAGCATCCGTTCCGAATGATCGCGCGTGGCGACCGGTTCGATGACGCGGGTGATGCCGGGCGTGTTCAGGCCGGCCAGCAGGATCGCCGACTTCACCTGGGCCGAGGCGACCGGCAGCGTGTATTCGATCGGCACCGCCGGCGTCAGCCCGCGCAGCATCAGCGGCAGGCGACCGCCCAGCGAGGCGGTGATGTCCGCACCCATCCGGGCCAGCGGTTCGATCACGCGGCCCATCGGCCGGCCCGACAGCGATGCGTCGCCGGTGAAGGTCGCGGTGATCGGATGGCTGGCGACCAGGCCCATCAGCAACCGGGTCGAGGTGCCGGAATTGCCCATGTCGAGCGCACCGGCGGGTTGCAGCAGGCCGCCGACGCCGACGCCGCTGACCCGCCACACGCCATCGTCGCAGCGATCGATTGTCGCGCCCATCGCCCGCATCGCGGCGGCGGTGGCGAGCACATCCTCGCCCTCCAGCAATCCCTCGATCCGGCTTTCACCGATGGCGAGGGCGGAGAGCATCAGCGAACGGTGGCTGATCGACTTGTCGCCCGGCACCGCGACGGTGCCCTTCAGCGGCCCTTGCGCATCGATCCGGCGGGGTTGGGGTTCGGCATGTGACATTCGCGGCGCGCTTTGACAGCCGGGTTGCCGTATGGCAAGGCACCCGCCATGTTACGGGCGAGGGGCCACCTTCGGCCGCGATAACCCAATTCCGAAAGGCAAGACACGGCATGATCAAGCCGGAATGGGGCACGAAGCGTACGTGCCCGAAATGCGCGACGCGTTTCTACGATCTCGCAAAGGACGACCCCGTCACCTGCATCAACTGCGGTTATGCATGGGAGCCGGAGCCGATCCTGAAGTCCAAGCAGCCCCTGCCGTTCGAGCAGGCCAAGCCCGACCAGGCCAAACCAGATGCGGATCTGGAGGGCGAGGAAGAGGATATCGGCGCGATCACCGGTGAGGACGAAGAGCCCTCGGCAGACGACGAGGTCGATCTGGGCGGCGACGACGACCTGGGCGTGGAAACGCCCACGGACGAAGACGAGCATTGATATGACGGGCTGGCAGGCGGCGCAAAAAACGCCGCTTGCCAAGCCGGAAGCGGCCCGCTAGTGGGGCCGCCTTCCCGACAGGATGGGGCCGTAGCTCAGCTGGGAGAGCGTTCGCATGGCATGCGAAAGGTCAGGGGTTCGATCCCCCTCGGCTCCACCATTCTTGTTCGGGTGACTGTTGATCGCGCTGTGGCGTGATCCGGTTTTTTGCGAGGCCATAGAGCTTCGCTTTCAATTCGATAGTGTTTGGCGATTTTGAACGTTGCGGCGTTCGGTGTGCGAGTCACCGCGCCTGTTAGCCCGTCTTTTTTGCGCCTATTCGCCGTCATCCCAGCGAAAGCTGGGATCTTCCGATTGGCGGACGGTGCGCGTTTCCTGATGGGGGCCCAGTGTTCGCCGGGGCGAAGGAAACTCGACGGCAGTCACCGACAGCAGATGCACCGCAATCTGAACCCGATCACACCGTCCACGCCTCCAGATCGTCCTGCTGGCCGATCAATGCCAGCCCATGCGCGATCGAGGTCAGTTCACCGCCGGTCGCGATCAGATCGTCGCCGAACCGGTCGGTGAAGACGCGGCGGATGCGGGGGGTGAGCGACGTACCGCCAGTCAGGAAGACGCGGTCGATACCGGATGCCGCGATGTCGGCGTTGGTCAGTACCTGATCGATCGTCGTCTCGATCCGGGCGATGTCCGGGGCGATCCATGATTCGAACTCGTCGCGCGTCACCGATGCCTCGATCGTGAAATCGTCGCCGTCGAACGCGAAGGTCGTCGCGTCGGCTGTCGACAGCGTGCGCTTCACCCGACCGACCGCGTCATAGAGGCGATAGCCAAGCTCGCGTTCGATCACCGCGATCATCCGCCCGATCGCATCGGGGTCCAGCGCGGCGCGGCGCAGCTTCTCCAATTCGGCAAGCGTCCGGCGATTGCGCATCAGCGCAAGGCGCGACCAGTCGGCGAAATCGGTGAAATGGCCCAAGGGGATGTCGAGTATCTTGTCGAACGATCGGTAAGAGCCGCCCTTGCCCAGCAGCGGCATCACCAGCCGGTCGACGATGCGCTGGTCGAAGCGGTCGCCGGCGATGCCGAGGCCGGCATGGCCCAGCGGGGTGCAACGCTGCGGCGAACCGGGGGCGGCGATGCGGACGACGGAGAAATCGCTGGTGCCGCCGCCGAAATCGGCGACCAGGATCGTTGCCGGCTCCTCGATCCGCGACGCGTAGCTGAACGCCGCGCCGACGGGTTCGTAGACATAGCTGATCTCCGCCCCGAGCCCGCCGAACATCGCGTCGTAGCGCTGGCGGGCGAGCGCCGCGTCGGGGCGATGGCCGGCGTAATGGACGGGGCGGCCGACGACGACGCGCGCGATCTTTCGACCCAGTGCGCCATCGGCGTGCGCGGCCATGCGCTCCACGAAGGACCGGCCGAGATCCTCGAACCGGTATCGCCGTTCGAACACGGTGGCGTGTTCGAAGGTCGGGCTGGCCGCGACCGACTTGAACGACTGGATGAAGCGGCTGCCTTCCGGGTAATCGAGATATTCGGCGATCGCCCATGGCCCGGCTTCCACCGCGATGCCGCCGCGGGCATTTTCCTCATGCCAGAAGCAGAGCGCGGAGCGGAAGACGGGATCGGCGGCCTCCGGTCCGTTCAGCATCACCAGATCGGCGGTGTTCGCATCGGTCGATTCGGCGAGCACGCTGTTGGTCGTGCCGAAATCCAGACCCAGGACGATCGCCGATTGTGCCTGCACTGAAATCACCTTCCGCCTGCCGTCACAACCGCGCCTCTACACGCGTCCGCGGCGCTGGGGTAGGAGCGCTGGCATGACCTCACTCCGCTTTTTTGTCCGCCCGCTTCTTGTCCGCCCGCTTCTTGTCCGCCCAGTGTGTATCGCTGCCCTGGCCCTGTCGTTCGGCGCAGGGGCGGCGTCCGCGGAGACGATTCTGTTCGTCGGCAACAGCTTCACCTTCGGCGCGGGATCGGCGGCGTGGCATTACCGGCCAGACAGCGTCGATGACCTGAATGGCGAAGGCGTGGGCGGCGTGCCGGCGATCTTCAAGCGTTTCACCGAACAGGCGGGGCTGAATTACGACGTGGCGCTGGAAACGGGTGGCGGCCGCAGTCTCGGCTGGCACTTGAAAGAGCGGCGTGGGAAGATCGATCGCGCGTGGGATCAGGTCGTCCTCCAGGAATATAGCACGTTGGATGCGGCGAAGCCCGGCGATGCGACGCGGACGATCGCGGATACGAAGGCGCTGGCGACGCTGTTCCGCGCCCGCAATCCAAAGGTGTCGATACGGCTGACGGCGACCTGGTCGCGGCCCGATCTCGTCTATCGACCGGGAAGCCCGTGGTCGGGTCGGCCGATCGGCGCGATGGCGGTCGATCTGCGTCATGCCTATGACCGCGCGGCAAAGGCGGCGGGGCCGGTGGTGAAGGACGTGGTGCCGGTGGGGCAGGCGTTCACCTGCGCGATCCGCACCGGCGTGGCAGACGGCGATCCCTATGACGGGATCACGCCCGGACAGGTCGATCTGTGGACCGACGATCATTATCACGCGAGCGCCGCCGGCTATTATCTGGAGGCGTTGATGTTGTTTGCGAGCATCACCGGTCGCGATCCGCGAACGCTGGGCGCGAACGAGACGGCGGCCGCCGATCTGGGCGTCGCGCCGACGCTTGCGGTGGCGTTGCAGACGGTGGCGCATAGGGCAACGGCGACCGACGGCGCCTGCGGTCGGTGAACCACGACATGCCGGCGCCGCGTCCCGCCCGCTGGCGACTGGTGCTGTTCGGATCGGGCGACTTCGCGTGCAATCTCTACTGGCAGAGCGTCACGCTATATCTGCTGTTCTTCTACACCGATGTGCTGGGGCTGACGCCGGGCGTGGCCGGGCTGATCGCCATGATCGGTGCGATCTGGGACGGGCTGGCCGATCTGGCGGTGGGGATCGTCGCACAGCGGGGACGCTATCGATACCGAACGCTGATCGCCGGCGGCGCGATCCCGCTGGGGGTGGCGTTTGCGCTGCTGTACGGTGCGCCGGCCGTGACGGGTACGTCGGTGGCGGCGGCGCTGGTGGCGCATATCGCGTTCCGCAGCCTCTATGCGCTGGTCAATGTGCCCTATGCGGCGTGGAGCACGCGGATCACGCAGGACAGCGGTGATCGCACGTTCATCGCCGGCGCGCGGATGCTGTTCGGCGCGGCGGCGGCCACGATCGTCGCGCTGGGGACGCCGTGGATCGCGGCCCGGATCGGCGATGGCATGTCGCCGAGTGGTTATGTCGCCGCAGCGGCGGTATTCGCGGCGGTGGCGACGCCGGTGCTGTTGATGGTCGCGGCCTCGACGCCGGAGGTGTTGCCGGCGGCGGCCGGCAAGGGGGTGTCGGTGGCGGCGTGCCTGCGCGTGCTGGGGCGCAACCGGGCGTTCGTCACGCTGAACGCGGCGATGGCGGCGGGCGGGATCGCGGCGGCGCTGCTGAACCAGTCGGTGCTCTATTATTTCGCGCATGTGGTCGGCGATCCGGGGGCGGGGCCGGGCACGCTGGCGATGATGGGGCTGGTCGGCGTCGTGGTCGTGCCACTGTGGACGTGGTGGGCGACGCGACGGGGCGCGCGGTCCGCGTGGTTCGTGGCGGCGCTGATCGGACTGGGCTGTGCGGCGGGCTTCGCGATGTCGGCGGCGGGCGAGGGGACGACGCGGATATTCCTGCTGGGGATGCAGGTCGCTTTTGCCGGGTTCAGCCTAGCCGGCTGGGCAATGCTGCCCGACACCGTCGAATATGGCGAGGCCACGCAGGGCGTGCGCGTGGAGGCGATCGCGTTCGGCGTGTCGGCACTGGTGCAGAAGGGTGCGCTGGCGGCGGCGGCGGCGGTAATCGGCGGCGTGTACGACGCGGTCGGCTACGCCGGCGGAGCGGTGCAGGCGCCGGCGGCAGTCGCCGGCATCGGGTGGCTGATGATCGTCGGGCCGGCCGTGGCGATCACCCTGTCGATGGCGGCGATGGTCGCCAACCCGCTGCGGCGTGGGACGCATGATGCGATCGTGGCCGGCTTGGGGCGGGGGTGAGGGACCATTTGACACCCTCACCCTCCCACAGCTTCGCCGTTCCTTCCCTCTCGCGGAGGGAGAGGGAAAGCGATGTCAGACCAAGGTGAACTCGCCCGCGACGCCTTCGGCTTCTGCCGAAGGCGCGACCCAGAGGCGGAAGCGGCCGGGCTCGACGGTGGGTTTCAGGTCCAGTCCGATGAAGGTCAGGTCATCGCGGCGAAGCGTGAACGACACGGTTTGCTGCGCACCGGGGGCCAGCCTGATCTTCCGGAACGCCATTAGCTGGCGCACCGGCCGGGTGATGCTGGCGGTGACGTCCTGGATGTAAAGCTGCACCACCTCCTCGGCGGCGCGGGTGCCGCGATTGGCGATCGTGGCCGTCACCGTCAGGGCGCCGCTGGCGGTCAGGCGCCCATCGCCGACACCGAGCGCGCTATAATCGATCCGGCCATAGGTCAGGCCGTGGCCGAACGGGAACGCCGCCGTGTTCGGAAGCCCCCGATAATGCGCCTTGAACGGTTTCAGCTCACCCGGACCATTGGGCCGGCCGGTGCTCTTGTGGTCGTAATGATAGGGTTCCTGTCCGGTCGCATGGGGAAAGCTGACCGGCAATCGTGCCGATGGTCCCTCTATCCCGAACAGGATGTCGGCGATCGCCGGACCCGATTGCGAGCCCAGGAACCACGTGACCAGAATGGCGGGCGCGTTCCACACCGCGCCGTCCAGCACCAGCGCGCGGCCGTTGCGCAGGACGACGACGATCGGCTTGCCGGTCGCTGCCACCGCCTCGGCCAGCGCTACCTGTGCGGCCGGCACGACGATATCGGTACGCGATTGCGCCTCGCCGGACATGTCCTGGCTCTCGCCGATCGACAGCACCACGATGTCGGCCGCCTGCGCCGCCGCGACCGCCGCCTCGATCCCGCCGGGCAGGGCCGCATCGACGCCGGAGCCGGCGGTCGCGGTAACCAGCGACGGATCGGCTAGCGCGGCGCGGACGCCGGTCAGCAGGTCGACCGCATCGGCGTCCGATCCATACACGTTCCACGGGCCGATCAGGTTCTGCTGACCCGAGGCGAACGGGCCGATCAGCGCGATGCGCTTGCCCGATCGGGGCAGGGGCAGCAGGTCGCCGTCGTTCTTTAGCATCACGATCGATCGCCGCCCCGCCTCGCGGGCCAGCGCCAGATGCGCCTTGGTGCGCACGCGGGTCGTCTCGCGTTTCGGATCGATGCGGCGGAACGGATTGTCGAACAGACCGAGCCGCACTTTCAGCGCCAGCACCCGGCGCACCGCATCGTCCAGCCGCGCCATCGGCACTTCACCCTTGGCGACCAGATCGGGAAGGTGGGTGATGTAGAAACCCGACTGCATGCTCATGTCGACCCCGGCCATGAAGGCCAGCTTCGTCGCCTCGCGCGCGTCAGCGGCGAAGCCGTGGTCGATCAACTCCATGTCGCCGGTATAATCCGATACGACCAGCCCATCGAATTTCCACTCGTCGCGCAACACCGTATCCAGCAACCACGGATTGGCGGTGGCGGGGACGCCGGACAGGTCGTTGAACGCGGCCATCGTCGTGCCGGAACCGGCCGCGAACGCCGCTTGGAACGGCGGGAAATACACGTCGCGCAGCGTCCGTTCGGACACGTCGACGCTGTTGTAATCAAGGCCCGCCTCGCCCGCGCCGTACGCCGCGAAATGTTTGGCGCAGCTCATCACCGCATCGTCGGCGGTCAGGCCGCGCTTGCCCTGAAAGCCGCGCACCCGCGCGTCGGCCATCATCCGGCCGAGCAGCACATCCTCGCCCGCGCCCTCGATCCCGCGGCCCCAGCGCTGGTCGCGGGCGATGTCGACCATCGGCGCAAACGTCCAGTCGATGCCCGCCGCCGATGCCTCGACGGCGGCGGCGCGGGCGGTGCGTTCGGCCAATTCCGGCTCGAAGCTACCGGCCTCGGCCAGCGGCATCGGGAACACGGTGCGGAAGCCGTGGATGATGTCGGCGGCGAACAGCAGCGGGATCTTCAGCCGCTGGTCGCGCATCGCGACGGTCTGCATCCGCCGCGCCATGGTGGCGCCGTTGCCGTTGAACACGCCGGTCAGGCGGCCCGCCTTCACCTCGGCCAGTTGCTCGTCGAAGCTGGCGGTAGCGGCGATCGGGTTCAGCGCGTTCGCGGCACCGCCCGCCCAGGTGGCGGCCATCAGCGTCAGCTGCCCGGCCTTTTCCTCGACCGTCATCTGCGCCACCAGCGCCTCGACCGACGCGGGTAACGCGTTAGTGCCGGCCTGCGCCAGCAACGCTCGCGCCGGGTTGCTCGCCCAGGCGGTCACGACAGCGCCGCCGATCATCAGGGCACGTCGCGAGATGCGCTGCTCGGTCATCCTCATCCTCTCCATCTGTGACATTCCGGCCACAAGGTGGCCGCTGTGTTGTATTTCCGTATTGAACGCCCTTTTAGGTTCATGTAACCGGTTACATCAAGCCTGATCGCACCGGTGCGTCCGGATCGACAGGGAAAACGGCCCATCGCCTTGATGGGTTGCGAGAGGATGCGACGGCGAATGCCCCATGCCACGATCCGCGATGTTGCGCGTGAGGCCGCCGTATCGGTGGCGTCCGTGTCACGCGTGCTGAACGGGCATGAGAATGTGCGCCCGGCGCTGAAGGCGAAGGTGCAGGCGGCGGCCACGCTGCTCGGCTACGTCCCCCATGCCGGCGCCCGCAGCCTCAGCCTGGCGCGATCGGGCGCGATCGGCGTGGTGCTGCCCGATCTGCACGGCGAGTTCTTTTCCGAATTGCTGCGCGGCATGGACCGCGAGGCGTCGGCGCGGGGCCTGCAATTGCTGCTGTCGAACATGCACGACGATCCGGCGCGCGGGATCGAGGCGCTGCACACGATGCGCGGGCGGGTCGACGGGCTGGTGGTGATGGCGCCGCATATCGATCCCGACCGGCTGTTCGGCCATCTGCCGCCGGGTATCCCCGCCGTGCTGGTCAACTGTGCGCCGCATCATCAGGCGCGCGCCGAGATGCGCGTCGACAATGCGGCGGGCGCCGTGGCGATGGTCGAACATCTGGCCGCCTGCGGATATCGCCGCATCGTGCACATCGCGGGGCCGGCGGGTAACATCGATGCCGACGAACGGGTCGAGGGCTATCGCACCGCGATGGCCGCCGCCGGGCTGGAGCCACGCGTGGAACAGGGCAGCTTCATGGAGGAAGCCGGCGTCGCGGTCGCCGAGCGTCTGATCGCGGAGGGGGCGGCGGTCGATGCCGTGTTCGCCGCCAATGACATGATGGCGATCGGGGTGCTGATGACGCTGCGCCGGGCCGGCATCGACGTGCCGGGCCGGATCGGCGTCGCCGGATTCGACGACGTGCCGCTGGCCCGCCTGATCTCGCCATCGCTCACTACGCTCCGCATCGACATCGCCGGCATCGGCGAACGCGCCGTCGCGCGCCTCGCCGGCATCGTCGCGGGCGAGGATGATCGCGCCGTCGAACATCGCGCGCCGATGTTGATCGAACGTGAAACCACCGGAATCAACAACAACCCGACAACCGGGAAAATCAGGGGACTAAGATGATGAACAGGACGATGTTCCGTGCGGCGTTGATCGCCGCCACCACACTCGCCAGCGGCGCGATGCTGATGCCGGCGCCGGTCGCGGCGCAGGTCGGGCAGGCGTCGCTGCGCGGCCGGATCACCTCGACCGCCGACAATCCGGTGCAGCAGGTGTCGGCCGTCGAGGCCGCGACGGGATATCGCCGCACCGTCGTCGCCGGCGCGGACGGATCGTACAATTTCGCATCGATCCGGGCGGGCACCTACACGCTGGAAATCCAGCTGAAGAACGGCACCCGCAATTCCGACGCGTTCACCCTGCAGGTCGGCCAGAACGCCGGTCTCGACCTCGACCTGTCCGCCCCCGCGGCGCCGGCCCCCAACACCACCGGGCAGCCCGCGACCGAGGAGACGGTGGTCGGATCGACCACGTCGAACAGCGACGAGATCGTCGTCACCGGCAGCCGCATCCGCTCGCTGTCGGGCGGCACCGTCGGCACGACGATCACGCAGCGCCTGATCGACCAGTTGCCGCAGAACAGCCGTAACTTCCTCGCCTTCGCCGATCTGGCGCCGGGTGTGCGCTTCGTCGAGGAGAACAGCGGCGGCGCCGCACGTATCCAGGGTGGCGCGCAGGATAGCCGCACCGTCAACGTGTTCATCGATGGCGTCAGCCAGAAGGATTACGTCCTGAAGAACGGCATCACCGGGCAGGATTCCAGCCCCGGCAACCCGTTTCCGCAGCTCGCGATCGGCGAGTATCAGGTGCTCAGTTCCAACTACAAGGCGGAGTTCGATCAGGTCAGCTCGGTCGCGATCGTCGCGCTGACCAAGTCCGGAACGAACGAGTTCCACGGCGAGGGGTTCTACGATTACACCAATCAGGCGCTACGCGACAAACGCCCGACGGAGATCTTTCCGACCCCGATCGCCAAGGTGAAGACCAAGGATCAGCAGTTCGGCGGCGCGCTGGGCGGGCCGATCATCAAGGACGTGATGCACTTCTTCGCCAGTTATGAAGGCAAGCGGCGCGCATTCCCGGTCGATATCCTGCCCGGCAATGGCATCACCGTCGCCTCGCTACCGTCGCAATATCAGAACCTCTTCGGCACGGTCAGTTCGACGTTCAAAGAGGATCTGTATTTCGGCAAGATCGATATCGTGCCGACCGATGGCGACCTGATCGAATTCACCGGCAAGTATCGCAAGGAATCGAACACCGGCGTCAACAGCGGCATCGCCGCGGTAGAAACCGCCAGCCCGACCAAGGTCGACGAACTGCGGGCGATGGGTCGGTGGCAGCATACCGCCGACAACTGGATCAACGATTTCCGTGTGTCGTACGAAGATGTCAGCTGGGCACCAACGCCAGCCCTGTTCGCCAACAGCTCGCTGTTCCAATCGACTATCCGCAATAACGGCGGCGTGACGCGGTTCGACCTGTTCCGTATCGGCGGCGGCTCCAACTACCAGGACAAGGGCCAGAAGGGCTGGACGGTCCAGGACGATTTCACCTGGACCGGCATCGACCGCCACACGATCAAGGCGGGGGTGAAGACGAAGTGGGTGAAGCTCAACTCGCTCGAACAGAATCTGCTCAATCCGCTCTATACCTATGATGTGAACCTGTTCAGCCAGACCGGCTTCAACGATACGGTTCCGTACCGCGTCCAGTTCGGCGCGCCGGGCGTATCGGGAAATTCCGTGGTGAAATCGGACAATTTCCAGTTCGGCATCTACCTGCAGGACGACTGGGACGTCAGCGACCGATTGACGCTGAACCTGGGTCTGCGCTGGGATTACGAGAAGACGCCATCCTATCTCGATTTCGTCACGCCGGCGGAAAATTTGGCGGCGGTATCGACCGCCAACTATCCGAACCTCGGCAGCGCCGATTATAACATCAACGACTACATTACCGACGGCAGCCAGCGTAAGGCGTTCAAGGGCGCGTTTCAGCCGCGGATCGGCTTCACCTATCGCCTCGACGAACAGGGTCGTTTCACCGTGTTCGGTGGTGTCGGCCGGTCCTACGATCGCAACCAGTTCGATTTCCTTCAGCAGGAACTCAGCCAGGGCGCGTTCCGGACACGGGAATTCAACTTTATCGGCAATAATTCCCAGAACCCCTGCGATCCGGGGCTGACCTGCATCGCTTATAATCCTGTTTATCTGACACAGGCTGGCCGCGATATTCTGGCGGCACAAACTGTCGGCGGCGGGCGCGAATTACGCTTCATCAACAACGATCTGAAGGTGCCGTATTCGGACCAGCTGAGCTTGGGTGTGCGTCACCGGGTGCGGGCAGTCGAGGTGGAAGTCGGCTACACGCACATCGAAAGCAAGGACGGTTTTGTCTATCTGCTCGGCAATCGCCGGGCCGATGGATCGTTCTTCTTCAATGATCCCGCCAATCCTACCGATACGCCCAGTTCGCCCTTCGGTTCGCCGCCGCCGGGATATGGCGCGATCATCATCGGTGACAACGGCCTGGAGACCAAGTCCGATGCTGCCTACGTCAAGTTGACCAAGTCATACTCGGCCGCGTCGCCGTGGAGCATCGACGCCACCTATACCTATACCGATGCAGTCGAGAATCGGCAGTTCGGCGAAACCTTCTCGCTCGATTTCCCGTCGATCAACGATTACCCGACGCTGCGGTCGTCAGGCGTGCCGCGCCACCGTTTTGTGACCGCAGCCAGCGTCGATCTGCCGATCGGTGTGTCGATGTCGGGCAAATTCCAGATCGAATCGCCCCGTTATCAGAAGGCGATTCAGGATACTGCCAACCCGTTCGGACGCACCGTCGTCGGGACCGAGGTCTATTCGCTGGGCGATCGCTGGGGCCGGCGCCAGCTCGATCTGGCTTTTACCAAATACATTCCGATCGGGTTCGTGAACGATCAGGCCCGTATCCGCCTGCGCGTCGACATCATCAACGCGATGAACGATCGCAACTATACGGAATACAACAACGATCCCAACGACAACGTGGTCGATGCTGCCTCGCCGACCGTCTATCGTCAACGGACCGGATATAGCATCGGCGGCAATCCGCCGCGCACGGTCAAGCTGTCCGCCGGGTTCAGCTTCTGATCTGCCTCGCCGGGGCGGCTCCGTCCGCCCCGGCCTACTTTTGCCCGAAGGCCATTCGTGATCGATCGTCGCCATTTCCTCGCTGCCGGCACGTCGACGCTGGCCATGATGCTCACCGGCTGTGCCACGACCCGCACCGCCACAAATGATGCGCCCGATCTGCTGACCGACATCCAGGAGCGCGCGTTCCGCTTCTTCTGGGAGACGACCGATCCCGCCACCGGGCTGGCGATGGACCGCTGGCCGACGCCGTCCTTCGCCTCGATCGCGGCGGTGGGGTTCGCGCTGACCGCGTATCCTATCGGCGTGAAGCATGGCTGGGTCACGCGCGAGGCGGCGCGGGCGCGGACGCTGACGACGCTCAGTTTCTTCGCCGAGGCGCCGCAGGGACCGGAGCCGACCGGTGCCAGCGGCCATAAGGGCTTCTTCTATCACTTCCTCGGCGTGACGAAGGGGCTGCGGTTCGCGCGGTGCGAGCTGTCGACGATCGACACCGCGCTGCTGTTGGGCGGCGTGCTGTTCGCGCAGAGCTATTATGACGGCGATCACCCGGACGAGGTCCGCATCCGCACGCTGGCGGAGCAACTGTACCGTGCGGTCGACTGGACCTGGATCGTGCCGCGGCCGCCCTTCGTGTCGATGGGCTGGCATCCGGAAACGGGCTTCATCTCCAGCGACTGGAACATCTATAACGAGGGGATGATCCTCTATGTGCTCGGCCTCGCCTCGCCGACGCATCCCTTGCCGCCGGAGACGTGGCCGCGCCTGACGGAGCGGTTCGACGCCAGTTGGTCCGGCACCGGCGATCAGGCCCATCTGCACTTCGCCCCGATGTTCGGCCATCAGTACAGCCATGTCTGGATCGATTTTCGGGACATCCGCGATCCCTATATCGCCAGCAAGGGCATCGATTATTTCGAGAACAGCCGCCGCGCGACCTATCACCAGCGGGATTATGCGGTCGCCAATCTGGGGCGCTGGACGGGATATGGCGCCGATTGCTGGGGCCTGACCGCGTGCGACGGCCCCGGCGACTTCCGCACCGGGCAGGGCGGCGAGACCCGCAATTATTTCAGCTATTCCGCGCGCGGCCCCGGCGAACGCGACGATGGCACCATCGCCCCCACTGCGGCCTTGGGCTCGATCGCCTTCGCGCCAGAGATCGTCGAGCCGACGATCCGCGCGATGCATGCGCGCTACGGTGCCGGCATCTACAGCCGGTACGGTTTCCTCGATTCCTTCAATCCTACCCTGACCGCACCACCCGAACCGCTGAAGCACGGCCGGATCGTCCGGGGTGTCGGCTGGGTCGACGGCGATTACCTGGGCATCGATCAGGGTCCGATCGTGGCGATGATCGAGAACCATCGCACCGGCTTCGTGTGGGAGGTGATGCGGCGCAATCCGCATATCCGCCGCGGCTTGACGCTGGCCGGCTTCAAGGGTGGCTGGCTGGGCTAAAAACCAGATCATTGGGGACTGACCCGTCACTGCGGGCTTAGCAAAGCAAACCGGTGTTTCGCTGCGCTCGCAATGACGGAAGAGGTTGTGTGATGTTCCCATGGCATACTCGCGTTTACCGCTGAGCCGGGTAGGGGACGTGACCAGACGATCCGATGCGGCCATGCTGCACTGCAACATGCATGCTATGGTTGATGGATGATCCAGCTACAAACCGAACGCCACCAGATGACCGCCGAGCTGGTCCGCGCGCACCCGTGCGTCCGCTGCGGCAAGCGCAGTTTCGTCGGCGTCAGCGAACGACGTCAGAGCGGCGAGCGACCCACCGCGACCTTCGCCGTGCAATGCTTCTCCTGCGGCCGCCGGGGCCGCACCGGCGCCCCGCGCGATGCCGTGGATGCGTGGAACGGTGCGCATCCCATCGCCTGAACGCCCATCCGCACCAGCCAATAAAAAAGCCCCGGTAGCTCAGATGAGCGACCGGGGCTTTTTGATGGTGGGCGTGGCAAGGATTGAACTTGCGACCCCTGCGATGTCAACACAGTGCTCTACCACTGAGCTACACGCCCACTCTGGGCGGGGCACTAGCCGGAGGTCCGGGATCGTGCAAGCCTTCAATTGATGCCGTTGGCACTATCCTGTTCGAACAGGCGATCCACTTCCATCACCAGCTCGCGCAGATGGAAGGGTTTGGACAGGATACGGGCGTTCGGCATCGCCTGCCCGGCCTTCAGCGTGACGGCGGCGAAGCCGGTGATGAACATCACGCGCATCGTCGGCGCGATTTCGCTCGCGCGCTGGGCCAGTTCGATCCCGTCCATCTCGGGCATCACGATATCGGTCAGCAACAGGTCGAACGTCTCGGTCTGCAACAACGGCATCGCCGCGGTGCCGCGATCGACCGAGGTGACGCGGTAACCGGAACGCTCCAGGGCCCGCGCCAGATATTCACGCATGACCTGGTCGTCCTCGGCCAGCAGGATTCGGATCATGTCGGCGCCTTTTCGTTGAACAGCGCGCATAGGGCGGGCTAGGTTAAAGAATTATAGTCGAAATCTCGCGGTGCCGGCCTTACGCTGCGCCCGATGGAGCGCGGTGTCGATCAGGGAAGTTTCGATCGGTGGGGCAGTGCCGACCCTGTATCACCCGTCATCATATCGGTTCCGCACGCCGGACGCGAGTATCCGCCGGCGCTGCTTGCCGCGCTGCGGGTGCCGGTCGCCGCGCTGGCGGGGCTGGAGGATCGGCACGTCGATGCGGTCGCGCTCGGTGCGCGCGGTATCGAGACGATGCTGGTCCAGCGGCGCGGGCGGGCGTGGATCGACCTGAACCGGGCCGAGCAGGAGCGCGACCCACGGGTCGACGACGGCGCCCTTTCCGGCCGAACGGTGCCACCGTCCCCTCGCTTGCGCAGCGGACTGGGACTGGTGCCGCGACGGGTGAGCGGGGCGGGGGATTTGTGGCGCGGTCGGTTCACCGGCGCGGCAATCGAGGCACGCATCGCCGCCGATCATCGCCCTTATCATACGGCCTTGCAGGCGCTGTTGCGGGCGGCGCGGGCGAAGTTCGGGGTGGCGGTGCTGCTCGACCTGCATTCGATGCCGCCGCTGATGGCGGGCGAGCCACAGGTGGTGATCGGCGACCGGTTCGGCCGGTCGGCGGGGGCGCGCTTCGTCACGCGGCTGGAGGCGGTGGTCATGATGGCCGGCCTCTCGTGTGGGCGCAACCAACCCTATGCCGGGGGCGACATAACAGAGCGGCATGGGCGGCCGTCGCTGGGCATCCACGCCATTCAGGTCGAACTGGACCGCAGCCTGTATCTGGACGAACGGCTCGATCTGCCGGGGGCGGGGGTGGGCGCCACCGCGGCGCTGGTCAGGCGGCTGATCGACGTGCTGGCCGAAGAGGCCGGTGATTCGCTGGCGCTAGCCGCCGAATGATCGACCACACAAAAAAACCACCCCGCGCGGTAGTCCGCACGAGGTGGCCAAGGTTCAGGGAGGAGACACGCTAAAAGCGTGTCGTACGGCCTCGCGAAAGGGGGGACACGAAAGCCGTACAGGGCATAAATGGACTTTCCCCGTTTTTGTTCAAGTCCGTTGTATAAAAAACTTTTTGCCGGGGCCGTCGAACGGGTTAGCGATCGAGCGCCGGGGCCATCCGCGCCAGCACATGGTCGCGCAGGATCAGGCGATGGCGCAGCGCCGCGCCGATATGCAGCACCACCAGCGCCAGCATCACCCACCCCAGTATCTCATGCGATTCGTGCCCGAAACCACCAGCCGCCTTGCCCACCGGCAGATATGGGATGTCGAACAGCCCGAACCAGGTGAGAGGTCGTCGCTGGGCACTGCCGGACACCATCAGCCAGCCGGTGACGGGCAGGGCGATCATCAGCAGGTACAGAGCCCAGTGCGTGGCATGTGCCGCGCCGCGTTCCCAGGCCGGGGTATGTGCGGGCAGCGGCGGCGCTCTATGCGCCAGCCGCCACGCCAGCCGGGCGGCAGTCAGCGCCAGCACGGTGATGCCCAGCGCCTTGTGGATCGGAAAGGCGAAGCCCAGCACGCTGTCGTGCAGCAGACCGATCGCCAGATTGGCGATGACGAAGACGGCGATGGTCCAGTGGAACCACATCGCGACGCGCGAATAACGGGCGATGGTATCGGGATGAGTGCTCATGCGCGGGGGTTCTCCTGGCGGGCGCGGCGCGACCGGGCCAGCAAACCCTGTATCCCCCGTCATGGCAAGGGGGATGGCGAGGGCCGTCGCCTGGACGGCCCTCGCCGGACCGGTGTCAGAGGGCGGGCTGAAGCTGCGGCTGCGGCGCCTGGCCGCGCTGCGCCTGCTTGGCGAAGATCTCGCGCATCAGCGACAGCGAGAACAGGTGCGCATACAGCAACGGCAGCATGCCCGACTGGCTCATCTTGCGCAGCTGATCGCCGCGCAGGCCGGACAGCTTCTCTTCGTTGACCATCTGGAAACCGCGATAGACGAACGGCTGGTCGTTGCCGTCCATCTGGATCGTAACTTCGCCGTCCATCAACAGGTCCGCCTCACGCAGTTCGCGCATGAACTGCTGGGTGCGCTGGCCGGCCTGTTCAAAGGTTTCGTTGAAGCCCAGGATCTGCTTGGTCAGCTCGCTCGGCTGGCCATTCTCGAACAGCGGCTCGCCATCGTCGAACGCGCCGATCGTCTCCGACGTCGGGTCGAAGCACAGCGACAGCTCTTCGGCATCCGGGCGCAGGCGGGCCAGCATGTACGGATAGCGGCGGATATAGGCGGGGACGTAGAACGCCGTCTCGGTCAGCTTGCCGGCGTCGTCGACGAACACGTTGGTGCCCTCGTTCAGGCCCATCAGCGCCAGTGGGATCGCGTCGTCACCGATCGAAAAGACGATCGGCATGTGGCGCTGCACCAGCGGGAATTCGTCGACCGTGACGGGGATCGCATGCTGGCCCACCAGATAGGGAGCGGTATCCTGCGGACGGACGCGGTAATTGGCATGCGTCTCGCTCGAAAGCGGTTCGAGGCCGTTATAGAAGAGCGGCAGTTGCGGCGCGCTGGCCATGGATGAAGACTCCAGACTGGATATACGCGCAGGCCCCCCGCCCGCGCCGGATGGGGCGAGGCTCTAGGCCGCCGGGGAGTTCGGGGCAAGGAGCTTGCCGGGGTTCAGGATGCCCAGCGGGTCGAGCGCGGCCTTGATCGCGATGAGCGCCGCCAACCGGCCCGGCGGGGCCAGGCGGGCGAGTTCCGCCGCCTTCATCTGGCCGATGCCATGCTCCGCCGAGATCGTGCCGCCCGCATCGGTGACCAGATCGTGGACGAAGCGGGTGATGCCGGGCGCGTCCTCCGCATACCAGCGGTCGCGATCGACGCCGGCGCCGATTCCAACAGGCGCGCGGACATGGAAATGGATGTTGCCGTCGCCGAGATGGCCGAAGCCCGACGCATGCGTACCGGGAAAGCGCGCATCGCATGCCGCCGCCGCGTCGATCATGAATCGCGGCATCGCCGACACTGGCACCGCGATGTCGTGCTGCACGGCCGGCCCGCGCGCCCGCTCCGCATCGGACAGCGAATCACGCAGGGTCCAGAACGCGGTCGCCTGCGCCTCGCTGGCGGCGATCGTGGCGTCGGCGACCAGCCCGTCGGCGATGGCGGCGGCCAGCACGCGTTCCAGCAGCGCGGCGGGCGTCTCCTGCTCGGCGGAGGCGGCGGTCGCCTCGATCAGCAGGTGCCAGGGATGATGGCCGGCGATCGGCGCGCGGCTGTCCGGCACATGCGCCAGCGCCGCCGCCAGCGTATCGGCGGGCAGAATCTCGAAACTCTCCACCGTATCGCCGACCCGCTGGAACCGGCGCAGCAGCGTCAGCGCGGCAGTGGGATCGGCAACCCCGGCCCACGCGACCCCGCGCGCCGCGATCGCCGGCACCAGTTTCAGCGTGGCGGCGGTGACGATGCCCAGCGTCCCCTCCGCCCCGATCAGCAACTGGTCGAGATTATAGCCGCGATTGTCCTTCGCCAGCGCCGGCAGGCCGTCATGCACGCTGCCATCGGCCATCACCGCCTCCACGCCCAGCACCAGTCCGCGCATCGTGCCGAAGCGCAGCACCTGCGTGCCGCCGGCATTGGTCGACACCAGCCCGCCGATCGTCGCCGTCCCCCGCGCGCCCAGCGTCAGCGGAAAGCGCCAGCCGGCGTCGAGCGCGGCATCGTTCATCGTCTGCAGGATCACCCCCGCCTCCGCCACCACGCGCCCGGCCTCCGCATCCAGCGCCCGGATCGCGTTCATCCGGCGCAGCGACAGCAACAGCGCCGACCCATCGACCGGCGGCGTCGCGCCGCCCACCATCGAGCTGTTGCCGCCCTGCGCCACCAGCGCCACGCGGTGGCGGGCGGCGGCACGGACGATCGCCACCACCTGATCGGTCGAACGCGGCGCCAGCAGGGCAGGGGCGTGGCCATGAAACCGCTGGCGCCAGTCCCGCTCCCACGGTGCGATCGCATCGCGATCGGTGACGATCGCCGCCGGGTCGAGCAGCGGCGCGAGTTCGTCGATCATGGCCTGTTGCGGGGGGGTGATGCGGCTCGTCATCACCGCCCGCTACGATTCCATGCTCGCGCTGGCAACGATCGCCGGGTTAATGACCTATTCAACCGCGACCGGTCAGGTAGATCATCGATCCATGTACCATCCCGCCATCCCCACCTCCCTGATCGCGCTGTCGGCGCCGCTCGCGGTCGCGATGGCGGAGCCGGTCAGCCCGGCCGTGGCGCAGGTCGTGATCCACGAACGGATCACGATCCGGGTGCCGCGCATGCCCCTCTCCGCGCCGATATCCCGGCCGCAGCCGGGCAAGGGATGGCAGGAACGCAAAGGCCCCAAATGCCTCGCCACCGCCGATGTCGCCGCCGCCGCGATCGTCGCGCCGGCGTCGGTCGACCTGCTGCTGGCGGATGGCAGCTGGATGCGCGCGCGTCTGGATAACGACTGCCGCTCGGTCGATTTCTATTCCGGCCTCTACATCCGGCCCGGTGGCGATGGCCGCATCTGCGCCGATCGCGACGCGATCCGCGTCCGCTCCGGCGCGCGCTGCGAAATCGATTCGTTCAAGGCGCTGGTGGCACGTCGTTAGGGCGATCCCGATGGGCCGGAATCGCTGTTTATCTTGACTTTCGCGCCCGGTTCGGCAAGCCCGCACGCTGCACCGGGTGCGCCACACGTACCCTCATTCCGGACAACTGCATGCCATTCGCCGATCTCGGCCTCTCCGACGAACTCCTGCAAGCCGTAACCGAGGCTGGCTATACCGAGCCGACCCCGATCCAGGCGGCGGCGATCCCCCCCGTGCTGATGATGCGCGACATCATCGGCATCGCCCAGACGGGGACGGGCAAGACGGCCAGCTTCGTGCTGCCGATGATCGACATTCTGGCGCATGGACGCAGCCGCGCACGCATGCCGCGCAGCCTGATCCTGGAGCCGACGCGCGAACTCGCCGCGCAGGTTGCCGAGAATTTTGAGAAATATGGCGCCAACAGCAAGCTGTCGATGGCGCTGCTGATCGGCGGCGTGTCGATGGGCGACCAGATCAAGGCGCTGGAAAAGGGCGTCGACGTGCTGATCGCCACGCCCGGCCGGTTGATGGACCTGTTCGGGCGCGGCAACATCCTGCTCACCGGCTGTTCGATGCTGGTGATCGACGAGGCGGACCGGATGCTCGACATGGGGTTCATCCCCGATATCGAGGAAATCTGCACCAAGCTGCCGAAACAGCGCCAGACCCTGCTGTTCTCCGCAACGATGCCCGCGCCGATCAAGCGGCTGGCCGACAAGTTCCTCGACAATCCCAAGATGATCGAGGTCGCGCGCCCCGCATCGACCAACATCAACATCACCCAGTGGCTGGTCCCGGTAAAGGGTTCGTCGGTCGACAAGCGCGATCGCCTGCGCCAGATCCTGGCACAGGAAGAGGTCACCAACGCGATCGTCTTCTGCAACCGCAAGACTACGGTGCGCGAACTGAACAAGAGCCTGAAACAGGCCGGGTTCAAATCCGGTGAAATCCATGGCGACATGGAACAGGCGCAGCGGATCGCCGAACTCGACCTGTTCAAGGACGGCCACATCAACATCCTCGTCGCGTCCGACGTCGCGGCGCGCGGGCTGGACATCAAGGGCGTCAGCACGGTGTTCAATTTTGACGCGCCCTGGCACCCGGACGATTACGTCCACCGCATCGGCCGCACCGGCCGGGCCGGGGCGACAGGCACCGCCTATACGTTCATCGCGCCCGACGACGCCGAGAATGTCGAGAATATCGAAAAGCTGACCGGCCAGAAGATCCCGCGTCTCGCCATGACCGAAGCGACCCGCTCCACGCAGGCGGAAACCGCGTCGGAGCAGGAACCCGCCCGCGAGCGCCCCCGTCGCGGCGGCCGTACCCGCGCCGACCGCACCCCGTCGGCCGCCGTCGATGCGCCCGTCGCCACGGCACTGGTCGAGGAAGCACCAGCGGTCGAGGCTCGGGCCGAACGCCCGGCGCGTGCGTCTCGTCGCGATGCTCCTCGCGATGCTCGCTTGCCCCGCACGGAAGAGCGTCAGCCGCGTGTCGAGCCCCGTAACGAGCAGCGTCACGAACAGCGCCATGACGCGCGTCAGTATCGCGAGGAACCGGACGATGGCGGCTGGAACGGCCCAATCCCCGATTTCCTCAAGGTGGTCCTGAACCGCACTCCCATCGACGCGTGATCGAGATCGTGCCGGCCGAACCGGCCAGCATCGCCAGTCCCTGCACCAACATCTGCACGCTGGACGATGCGACCGGCTGGTGCCGCGGCTGCGGCCGCACGATGGCCGAAATCTCGAACTGGAGCGCCAAGCCCCCCGCCGAACGCCGCGCCATCCGCGCGGCTTTGCCGGCGCGGATGAGGGCGCTAGCCGACGCTGGCACCAACTAATCGTCAGCGGTTAGAGAGTAACGACTTCGGCTAGCGGCGTTACGCAGCGAGCAAGGGCGAACGGGCGCACCGTAGACTTTCTTGCACCGGACAACGCTGCGCACTTACCGATGGAGCATCGGCGTCCCGATATGGGAGGGGTATCCAGTTCGGATCACCAAGTCGTAGACAAGCCTGAAATCTGATCTATCTGGTCATGCCTTCTATGCGATCCGGTACCCGATCGCGACACGAAGGGGGCAAGATGAAGATTAAAACATTAGCGCTGGCGTTTGCCGTTGGCACCGCGATGACAGGCACGGCGAACGCAGCTTACACGTTTAACCTAGCCGAAGTTGGTGGAAATACCGTTGTTACTGGAACCGGGTCGGTTAATCTTGAAGCATTGACGCTTGCGGACGGAACCTACGATGATCGTCCTTCAATTCAACCGTCTTTGGGCGCGGTTGGTGTAGGTGCCGGAGGCTATGATGTTTATCGGGGAATAACTGGTCCATCGAGTTTTGGAAGTAGTGGCAGGTCTACTTCATGGTTTCCTCGGTCGCCAAGAGGATTAATGATCCTCGGATCGACGAACGAAACGATACAAGCTGCTACGGGTACCGAACCCGGCGAAAGCTTACTGTTAGTACCTTATGGCTACACTTCAAAAACTGATTTTGGTACGTCCAGCGCGACCTACAACGGTACGTTCGCACAGATCGGCTTAATCGCCGGCACATACATCTACACTTGGGGCAGTGGTGCTGATGCCGATAGCATGACAGTGAATATTGGACCAATCGCCTCTGCCGTGCCGGAGCCTTCCACTTGGGCAATGCTGTTGGTTGGCTTCGGGCTTATCGGTGCGACCGCCCGCTATCGTCGCCGTCACTCCACTATCGGTTACGCGTAACTCGCCCCTGTCGAGGCGTAGCGAGGGGTCGTTGGTCGAAAAGTCAGCGGCCCTTTTCGCGTCATGATGGCGGTGTGGTGGAACGACCTTCCCGCTCCGTCCTCATGCTTTATGTTCTGTTTCGCTCGCCCACCCGTCAGCCCTGCCGCCACGTCGCCGCCAGCATCGCCTTCAGCAGATCGACATACGCCCACCCGTCGGCACGTGCAGCGATTGCCGACAGGCAATCCTGATCGCCCCGACCGGGCCGGCCGGGGCCGGTCATGTTCGGCTTCATGTTCAGGTCGAACAGCTTGAATTGGCCGTGCCGATCCGCCCGGCAATCGATCCGGATCGCCGTGCGCGCATCGACCAGTGCTGCGGCGGCGACGCAGGCATCGATCATCGCAATGACCGCCGGCTCCCGCAGGCGTTCGGCCGCCAGTGCTATGCTGTTGGCGGACACCGGCACGTCGCCATTATACGGGGCGACGCCGTCCCGCTGGTCGAAGCGGATCACTGGCCGGAGCGCCCAGTGGCGCGAACCACGTGACCCGTCCGGTCGCGGTGCGGACGGTGGCATCACCGTGACCGTCATCTCCTCGCCGTCCAGATATTCCTCGACCATCAGCATGTCGCCAAAGGTGGCCGCCTGGATCAGCGCGGCGGCGGCGCTGCGTAGCGTGCCCAGATCATGGACCAGCGTGACACCCTGACTGCCGCGCCCCCGCACCGGCTTGACGATCAACGGGAACACCATCGCCATGTCCGCACATGCCCGGTCGATATCGGCCAGCGCCCGCACACCCTCACGCGCACGGCCGGCCAGCAGAAAGGATCGCGCGGTCGGCAGGCCGGCGGCGGCCAGCGCCCGGTTCGTCTCGAACTTGTCGTCGAACGCCTGCATTGCACTGGGCAGTTGCCCGACGATAGCGACGTCGCCCAGCACCGCCTCCAGCGGATGGCCGTCGAACAACACGGTATTGGCCCACAGGATCGTCGCCCCGGCTGTCCGCGCCGTATGAATGCCGTCGGCGGTATCCGGAAACACCCAATCGAGCGCCACCGCCGGATCGGGTGCGACCCTCGGCGTCACCACCGGCAGGCCCGCCCACCGCAGGGCAAACGCGATATCGGCGCCGCCATCTGAATAACCGCCCGGCTTGGCATCCTTGCGAAGGCCATCGATCACCGGCGGCGGCAGCGCCTGATAAAGGATGGCGACGGGCGCTGACGGCAAGATCGTTCTCCTGTTTATCGACCTATTGTCGCAGATGACAGCGGGATACCAGCGTTTGCGATTGGCCGGACGGCGATCACTGAAACGCGAAAAGGGCGCCCGAGAATCTCGGACGCCCTTCCGGTTCAAGCCACGCTTGGGAGCAGCTCGACCTATTCCTGAACTCTTACGTCGGCAGTTACATACCGTTGGCGAGGTTCGTATCCGCATCGTTGGTCCGCATGTCCTCGGCCTGGTTCTGGCCGGTCGCGCGTACGGCGTCGGCCTTGTTTTCAAGGCGATCTTCACCGGCCTCGGTCGTCGCGTTGTCGGCCATTTCTTCCAGGTTATCGGCGACGGCTTCGGTGTTCGACTCGATGTTATCGGCGGCCTGCTCGCGGGGGGTGGAGTTGCACGCGGACAGTGAGACGAGGCCTGCTGCCATACCGAGAACGAACATCTTCTTCATCGTGGATAACCCCTGTGGTGGATGACCCGAGGGTCAAGCGGGTTCAATCACCGGCGATGCCGTTTGTTCCCAAAGACCACATTCTCGATCAGCCACCCCCCGAATCGCTGTCCTACAACGCCCCGTGGTGGTAGATGATCGGTACGCGCACCGGTGCCTATCGCGCCGATGCCTCACCGTCCGTTTGTGTCGTTTTTGGCCTAACCTTAGCCTAACTTTCCAGCCCGGCCGCCGCCGCGTCATCCAGTTCGCCGGCCTGCTTGTACGCCGGGCGCGACAGGATGCGATCCAGATAGTCGGCCATCACCGGCGTCTTCTGGATCAGCCCGAACTGCGTGTACCACGACACGCCGGACCCGACATACACGTCCGCCGCCGTGAAGCGGTCGCCGGTGATATAGGGATGGCGGCCGACCGCCTGCTCCAGTACCGCCGCCGTCAGGTCGAAATTGCCATATCCGGCCATCCGCTGCTGCTCGGCGTTGGGCTCGACCTTCATCGACCGGTCGGTGACCGCGGCCTCCAGCGGCCCCGCCGCGAAGAACAGCCAGCGGTAATAGTCCGCCCGCTCGGCCGGCGTCGGGGCCAGCCCCGCCTCGGGAAAGGCCTCGGCCAGATAGGCGCAGATCGCCGCGCCCTCGGTCACGACCTGGCCGTCATGGACGATGGCCGGCACTTTCATCATCGGGTTGATCGCACGATAGTCGTCGCCCTTCATGCTGCCCTGATAGTCCAGTACGACCGTCTCATAGGGCGCGCCGACCTCCTCCAGCATCCACCGGGCGATCCGTCCGCGCGACTGCGGGTTGGTGTAAAAGGTCAGCGCCATCGATCATGCCTTTCCGAGTTGCCGGGTGAACAAAGCGAGCTGACGGGTCCAGGCGCGTTCGGCCTGCGGCTGATTGTACGCCTTGCTGTCGGGCGGGCACCACCCGTGCATCGCGCCTTCATACACCTCGATCTCCGCGGGGAGCTTGGCGGCGGCGAAGGCCGCGCGCAGCACGTCCTTGTCGCCCGGCGCGCGCTGGTCGTCATTGGCGGCGATCGCGATCAGATAACCGCCCTTCATCCGGGGGATCAGCTTGTTCGGCGCATCCGCCGCATCGCCGACCAGCCCCGCGCCGTGGAACGAGGCGCCCGCCCGGACACGGGCCGGATGCGCGGCAGCGGTGCGCATCATCATCGGGCCGCCCATGCAATATCCCGTCACCGCCATTCCGCGCCGCGTATCGACTTGCGGCTGCTTGTCGAGCCACGCGACGAAGGCGGCGGCGTCGCTGTTGGTGGCGGCGGGCGTCAACGGCGCGCGCCACGGCATGATCCGCTCGTGCACCGCCGGCTGGTCGAACGACTCGCCCGGCTTTACGAAGGGTGCCTTGGTCGATCGGTAGAACTGGTTGACGACCAGCACCGCATAACCCGATTCGGCCAGCCGGCGAGCCATCTGCTGGAAAGCGGGACGCAGACCCATGATGTCGGGCCACATCAGCACCGCCGGATGACGGCCGCTGGCGGGAGCGATATAATAGGTGTCGGCGGTGCCATCGGCGGTGGAGATCGTCACGTCGCGCCCGGTGACGGTCAGCGCATCGGCGGGGCTGGGCAGCAGCATCGCGAGACTGGCGATGCTCATGCCGATCCCGAATTCGCGTCTGGTCGTGCCGCTTCGGTTATTGTCCTGCGCGGTCAGTTCGTCGCACATCGGTCGCGTTCCTCTCGTTCGTTGGGCGACAGCTTAAGCCCAACGCGAAAGGACGCAACCACGCCCGAAGGCGCTTAGCGGATCAGCGCTTGAACGGGTCGTCGAACAGCGCGCGCGCCTGCGACGCGGCGTCGCCGCCGTGCAGCGTCGAATCCGTGTCGCGCGATGCGTTCACGCGTTCCGCCTGCAACTGCGCGATCAGCGCCTCACGATCGCCTTCCAGACGGGTATCGGTCGGCTGCGGCTCGTCGCCGGTTGCCTTTGATGCCTTGCCGACGGCGGCATCCAGTTCGCGTTGCGTGGTCAGGCCCAGTGTGACCGGGTCCTTGGGCGTGATGTTAGCGATGTTCCAATGGCTGCGGTCGCGGATCGCGGCGATCGTCGTACGGGTGGTACCAATCAGGTTGCCGATCGCGCCGTCCGAAATCTCCGGATGGTTGCGGATGATCCACGCGATGCCGTCGGGCTTGTCCTGACGCTTGGACACCGGCGTGTAACGCGGGCCCTTGGTGCGGCGGACCTGCTCCGGCCCCTTGGTCATCTTCAGCTTGTACTCGGGATCGGCCTGACCCTTGTCGATCTCGTCCTGCGTCACCTCATGCGCGCGTACGGGATCGCGGCCGGTCAGCTTGGTCGCGGCGGTATCGTCGGCGATCGCCTGCACTTCAAGGATATGAAGGCCGCAGAATTCCGCGATCTGCTCGAACGAGAGCGAGGTGTTGTCGACCAGCCAGGAAGCGGTCGCGTGGGGCATGAGCGGCTGGGCCACGGGGGAACTCCGTAAAAACAGAAAGGGCCGCCCCTTCCCGGAGCGGCCTCGTATGGTCCCGACTTAGTGCGAATGGTCTCCCGGGGCAAGGAGTCGGGCGAAACGAGAAATGTGACACCAGAGCCACGCCCCGCCGACAAAGCCATCGCCGTCACGGTTCTGCAACCTTCGTCCCTCAGGTCGGGCGTTGACATGCGCGCGGCGGGCACGAAGCGTGGCGCGTGCATGACAAGCAAAAGGGGATCATCATGACGAACATCTTCAAGGGCCTGGTCGCGACCGCCGCTGCCTTCACCCTCGCCGCGACGCCGGCGATCGCCGCACCCGCCAGCCCGGCGGCATCGCTGTCGGTGGCCAAGGCACGCGCCGCCACGCCGACCGCACGTGGCAGCAAGATCGCGGCCGGCGGCACCGCGACGCTGATCAACTTCGGCATCCTCGCCGGTCTGGCCGCGATCGTCCTCGTCGCGACCACCGGTGGCGACGACAACTCCGACAGCAACTGATGCGTATCGGCGGGTGATCGTCAGGGCAGGGTCAGCACGATCTTGCCGACATGATCACCCGCCTCCATCCGCCGATGCGCGTCCGCGACATCGGCGAAGGGGAAGGTGCGGTCGATCGCCGGTTTCAGGCGACCCGCCTCGACCGCCGGCCAGACGCTGCGCGTGATCTCGTCGGCGACGAGCGACTTGAACGCGACGCTGCGTGCCCTGAGCGTCGATCCGGTCAGGGTCAGGCGTCGCTTCATGATCTCGAACAACGGGATCGTCGCCGACGCACCGCGCTGCACCGCGATCGAGACGTGGCGGCCGTCGTCGGCCAGACACTGGATATTGCGCGGCACGTAATCGCCGCCGACCATGTCGAGCACCACCTGCACGCCGCGCCCATCGGTGACCGCGCGCACCCGCTCGACGAAATCCTCACTACGATAGTTGATGGCGTGATCCGCGCCGAGCCGCCGGGCGGCCTCGCACTTGTGGTCGCTGCCCGCGGTGACGATCATCGTCAGGCCGAACAGCTTGCCCAGCCCGATCGCCATCGTGCCGATGCCCGACGTGCCGCCATGGACCAGCACGGTATCACCCTCGACCGCATAGGCCCGTTCGAACAGGTTGGTCCACACGGTGAACAGCGTCTCCGGCATCGCCGCCGCCTCCACCATCGACAGGCTTTCCGGCACCGGCAGGCACTGACCATAGGGAGCGACGGCATATTCGGCATAGGCACCGCCCGATACCAGCGCACATACCGGCTGGCCGATCACCTCGGGCATCACGCCTTCGCCGACCGCCACGATCGTGCCGGAGAACTCCATGCCCAGGATCGAGGACGCGCCGGGGGGCGGGGGGTATTTGCCCTCGCGCTGCATCACCTCTGGCCGGTTGACGCCGATCGCGGCGACGCGAACCAGCACCTCACCCTCGCCGGGATGCGGCACGGGGCGGTCGACGATCCGCAATACCTCCGGCCCGCCGGGCTCGGCCGGGTCGATCGCCTTCATGGTCGGGGGGATCGCATCCATCGGTCAGCCTCATCACGCGTGTCGCCGCCGTTATTGACATCGCCCCGCCGCCGGTCAACGTTCTGTATCATGGAGCTGGACGATACCCCGTCGATGCCGAGCGATCCGCTGACCCAATTAGTCAGGCAGGACCTCGATCCGCTGTCCGTCACCGAACTGGATACGCGGATCGCCATGCTGGAGGGCGAGATCGCTCGCAGCCGGCGCCACCGACAGCGCGCCGTCGATCACCGCGCCCACGCCGATGCGCTGTTTCGCCAGTGATCCACGATGCTCCCGAACGGCCGATCCGGGCGGGGGTGCTTGATGACGGGGCGGGGCGTCCCGACATAGATCGAAAGGACCCGGCATCGGGTCCGACTGGAGTATCGTAAATGCCCTCTTTCGCTCCCGCGCTCGAGACGACACTGCACAAGGCGCTCGAGGCGGCTTCGTCCCGCCGGCACGAATATGCGACGTTGGAACATCTGCTGCTCGCGCTGATCGATGACGAGCACGCGTCCAAGGTGATGACCGCGTGCCATGTCGATCTCGGCGAACTGAAGACCACAGTCGCGCATTATCTCGACACCGAGCTCGATGCGCTGAAGGTCGATGCCGCCACCGATCCGTCGCCGACCAGCGGCTTCCAGCGCGTGGTGCAGCGTGCAATCCTGCACGTGCAATCGTCGGGCCGTGACGAGGTGACGGGCGCCAACGTGCTTGTGGCCCTGTTTAGCGAGCGCGAGAGCTATGCCGTCTATTTCCTGCAACAGCAGGATATGAGCCGGCTCGATGCCGTCAGCTTTATCAGCCACGGTGTCGGCAAGGGTGGTGCCACCGCCGAGACTCCGTCGCCGAAGGGCGCGGAGGAGGAAAAGCCGGCCAAGGGACAGGAGAAGGGCAAGACGGAAAGCGCGCTCAAGCAATTCACCGTCGATCTCAACGAGAAGGCGAAGATCGGCAAGGTCGATCCGCTGATCGGGCGCGGGCCGGAGGTCGATCGCACGATCCAGATCCTGTGCCGCCGGTCGAAGAACAATCCGTTGTACGTGGGCGATCCCGGCGTCGGCAAGACGGCGATCGCGGAGGGGCTGGCGCGCAAGATCGTCGAGGGCGACGTGCCCGACGTGCTGCTGGAGGCGGTGATCTACTCGCTCGACATGGGCGCGTTGCTGGCCGGCACCCGCTATCGCGGCGATTTCGAGGAGCGGCTGAAGGCGGTCGTCAACGAGCTTGAAAAGCTGCCGCACGCGGTGCTGTTCATCGACGAGATCCACACGGTGATCGGTGCGGGTGCGACCAGTGGCGGGGCGATGGATGCATCCAATCTGCTGAAGCCGGCGCTGTCTGGCGGGTCAATCCGCTGCATCGGCTCGACGACCTACAAGGAATTCCGCAACCACTTCGAAAAGGACCGCGCGCTGTTGCGCCGGTTCCAAAAGATAGACGTGAACGAGCCGACGATCGAGGACACGATCAAGATTCTCGCCGGCCTGCGTTCAGCGTTCGAGGATCATCACAAGGTCAAGTATACGCCCGATGCGATCAAGTCGGCCGTTGAACTGTCGGCGCGTTATATCAACGACCGCAAGCTGCCGGACAAGGCGATCGACGTGATCGACGAGGTCGGTGCGATGCAGATGCTGGTGCCGGCCGCCAAGCGGAAGAAGACCATCACTTCGCGCGAGATCGAACAGGTCATCGCGACGATGGCCCGGATCCCGCCGAAGAGCGTATCGACCGATGACAAGAAGGCGCTGGAGTCGCTGGAAACCGATCTGAAGCGGGTCGTGTTCGGCCAGAATTCGGCGATCGAGAAACTGTCCTCGGCGATCAAGCTGAGCCGGGCGGGCCTGCGCGACCCCGAAAAGCCGATCGGCAACTATCTGTTCACCGGCCCCACCGGCGTCGGCAAGACCGAGGTGGCCAAGCAGCTCGCGACGATCCTGGGCATTCCCCTCCAACGATTCGACATGTCCGAATATATGGAGCGGCATTCGGTCAGCCGGCTGATCGGTGCACCGCCGGGCTATGTCGGGTTTGATCAGGGCGGTCTGTTGACCGACGCGGTCGACCAGAACCCGCATTGTGTGTTGCTGCTCGACGAAATCGAGAAGGCGCATCCGGACCTGTTCAACATCCTGTTGCAGGTGATGGATAACGGTCGTCTGACCGATCAGCACGGCAAGTCGGTGGATTTCCGTAACACGATCCTCATCATGACGACCAATGCCGGCGCCGCCGACATGGCACGCGAGACGCTCGGCTTCGGCAATCTGACCCGCGAGGGCGAGGACGAACAGGCGGTGCAGAAGATGTTCACGCCGGAGTTCCGCAACCGGCTGGATGCTGTGGTGCCGTTCGGTTATCTGCCGACCGATGTCGTCGCGCGGGTGGTGGACAAGTTCATCCTCCAACTGGAGCTTCAGCTGGCGGATCGCAACGTGCACATCAATCTGGATGACGCGGCCAAGGCATGGCTCACTGAAAAGGGCTATGACAAACTGTACGGCGCCCGCCCCATGGGTCGCCTGATACAGGAGAAGATCAAGCAGCCGCTCGCCGAGGAACTGCTGTTCGGCAAACTGGTCCATGGTGGCGAAGTGACGGTGCGGATGAAGGACGGGCAATTGTCTTTCGCCATAGAGCCCGCCGCGCCGAAGAAGCCGCGCAAGAAGGGCGGCAAGGCTGAGGCGGTCGAGGCGAAATAGCACGCCAGGGGCGGAGGCCATGATGGTCTCCGCCCTTAATTCTGCCGCGTTGACCTTCCATCAAGGTGACCGTTGGTACAACGGGAACCCATGATGGGACGGATAACGCGGCTGATATTCTGGGGGTGGCTAGCGCTGCTCGCCTGTGCCGTAACTGCCGGCCCCGCCACCGCCAGCACGTCGCTATCCGTGTGCATGATCCACGCCACGTCGGGCATGACGCCGCAGGCGCTGTTCGCTGATCCCCGCCGGTTCGATTGCGTTACGCCGCAGAAACGGTTCGGCCGGGGCGATTTCTGGCTGTTGTCCCAGCCTTTGCCTGACCTGACGGCATCTCATCCGCCGTTCTCCGTCCGTTTCGCCGGCATGTGGCGGGAACGGACTACGCTTTATACCCTATACGCCGACGGAGCGATCGAGCGGTCCAGTTTTACCAATCGAACGACCGGACGATTCATGCGGCTGGGCGGCCTGATTCGGATGCCGCTGGTGGAACGGTCGACCGCGCCCATCCGCCTGCTATGGCATATACGCGACGCTGGAAACATGCGCGGCGTTTTGGTGGAGCCCACCTTGGTCGACCGGGTGGAGGGTGATCGAACCGAGCTGTTGTTCGCAATCTTCTATGCCAGTTTCGCGGGCATGGCAGTGGCACTGATCGTCTATAATCTCGCGCTGTGGGCGGCGTTGCGCCAGGCGTTCCAGCCCGCCTATTGCCTGATGCTTCTGTTGCTCATCTGCTATTCGGCGATGTCATCGGGCGCCGTCGGGCTATGGTGGCCGGACATCGATAATTACACGAGATTACGTCTGGCCGGGCTGTTTCTGGGTCTGTCCGGCGCCTCCGTCCTGTTGTTCGCGCGGTTTTTCTTCGAACGACGAGTGTTTGCAGGCTGGCTGGCGCGGGCCACCGATCTGGTGATGGTGATGCTCGTCGGCTCGACGCTGGCGTTCGCGCTGCTAGCACCTTGGCATCTCAACGCGCTGGATGATGCGGTTACCGTCAGTTTCCTGTTGCTAGCGATCGTTGTGCCGGCAATCTTGGTGCAGGCATGGCGGCGGCGGAGCAACTATCTGTGGCTGTTCGCGATCGCCTGGGGCGTGCCGATCGTCATGGGCTGCGTCCGCGTGGCGGCATCGTTTGGCCTGGTCCGCTGGCACATCTGGACCGAACATTCGACGATCCTGGCGATGGCGCTGGAGGCGATGCTGTCGAGCCTGGGCATCGCCTATCGCATCAGATTGTTGAGCCGGGAACGCGATCAGGCGCGCGAGCAGGAAGTGGTGGCGCGCGAACTGGCGGATGTCGATCCGCTGACCGGGCTGTTCAACCGCCGTGCTTTCCTGCGGCAGGCGATCGGACGATCGGGTGCGCAGACGCTGTTGATTGCTGACCTGGACCATTTCAAGCACATCAATGAAACCATTGGGCACGATGGCGGTGACGAAGTGCTGCGATCGTTCGCGCGGGCGCTGTCGGCGGTAGTGCCGGCGGGGGGATTGGTCGCGCGGATCGGCGGTGAGGAATTTGCGGTCGTCGGCGATGCCGGGACGGGGATCGATGGACCCGCGATCCTGCACGCGTTGCGCCATGCGCGCATGCCGTTCGACCTGACGGTGACGTGCAGTATCGGCACCTGCACCGGACCATTATTGCGCGAGGCGGATTGGAAGGCGCTGTACCGCGACGCCGATCGGGCATTGTACGCGGCAAAGGCGGCGGGCCGCGACCGGGCGCGCGATGCAAGTGCCTCTCCGGTTGCGGTATGAGCGGCCCGGATTGACGCTTGCGTAAGCTTGCTTACACTGATGTAAATGAGCGACGAACGACCTTGGGTAATCCATTATCGCCACCCCGTACCCTGGGGCGACGTGCCGGATGAGCGATCGATGGTCGATCTGTTCGACGACGCTGCGGCCCGGCACGGGTCGGCGCCGCTGATCGATTTTCTTGGTCGGCGCTACAGCTATGCCGAGACTCATGATGGCGCGAACCGGGTGGCGTGCGGGCTGGCGGCGATGGGGTATGGCCCTGGCGACCGGATTGGATTGTTCCTGCCGAACGTGCCGCATTATCTGGCGGCCTATTATGGTATCCTGAAACTGGGGGCGACGGTCGTCAATTTCTCGCCACTCTATACGGTGACGGAATTAGCGGACCAGGTGGCTGATTCGGGGACGCGGCTGCTCTTTACGCTGTCTGCGACTGCGTTGTTGCCAACGGCCATCGAGGTACTGGAACGAAGCGCGCTGGAACGACTGGTGGTCGGATCGGTGGCGGGGGCACTGCCACCGGCCAAATCATTAATCTATCGGTTGTGGCGTCGGCGCGAGGTTGCGAAGACCCCGAACGATCCGCGCATCACCGCCTTCTCGCGATTGATCGCCAACAAGGGGACGTGCGCCACGCCGTCGATCGATCCGGTTCATGATGTGGCGCTGATCCAGTATACGGGCGGCACCACCGGCACGCCCAAAGGGGCGATGCTGACGCATCGCAACTTGGCGGCGAATGCAGTGCAGGTCGCGGGCCTAGATCCAGACCGCGGCCAGATCACCGATCGGATCCTCGGCGTGCTGCCGCTGTTCCATGTCTTCGCCAATACATGCGTGTTGAACCGGACCATCGTGACTGGTGGCGAGATCGTACTGTTGCCACGGTTCGATGCGGGACAGGTATTGGCCGCAATCCAGCGGACGCAGGCGACGTCGCTGCCGGGCGTACCGACCATGTATCAGGCGCTGCTTGATCACCCGAAGACTGCAACGACAGATTTCTCCTCGCTCAGAATCTGTATTTCCGGCGGTGCGCCGCTTGCGGCCGAACTGAAGGCGCGGTTCCGGGCGGTGACGGGCGCGGCGCTGGTCGAGGGGTATGGCTTGTCGGAAAGTTCCGGGGTCGTATCGTGCAACCCGTATGAAACGGGGGGCAAGGACGGCACGATCGGGCAACCGGTGCCCGGCACGGATCTGCGACTAGTGGACAAGGAAGACCCCACCCGGTCCGCCGCGCCGGGCGAACCCGGTGAGATCGTCTTGCGCGGGCCGCAGATCATGAAGGGTTACTGGAACCGCCCAGATGCCGATGATGAGGTGTTCGTCGTCGACGCGGCAAGCGACCAATGGTTGCGAACCGGCGATGTCGGCATAATCGATGCCGAAGGCTTTGTGACAATCGTCGATCGGCTAAAGGACATGATCGCCGTCAGTGGTTTCAAGGTCTTTCCCAGCCAGATCGAGGCGGTACTGTACCATCATCCGGCAGTGAAAGAGGCGTTGGTGATCGGTATGCCGGATGCCTATCGCGGCGAACGACCGCGCGCATTTGTCACGCTGAACGACGATGCGGTAGTGACGGACGAAACACTGTGTGGCTGGCTTAACCCACAACTGGGGCGGCATGAGCGGGTCGATAAAGTAATCGTTCGGGCCAGTATGCCGAAGACCATGATCGGAAAACTCAGCCGCAAGGATTTGCTGGCGGAGGTATTGGCCGAAACGACCGGAGCATGATGCCCCGGTCGCCTGCCATCATTTAACGCGGACCGGGGGTGGTCACGATACCCGACGTTCCAGTCATCGCTGCGCTGCCCGGCATCGTCGATCCTGTGGTGGTCCCACCATAATTACCGGCCGCTCCCGGGGTGTTTACCGTGGCGCCGTCGTTGACGGAGGCGCCGACGCCGCCCGGTGTTGACATCGTCGTGCGACCGCGACGCGTGCGGGTCGAGCGGGTGGTCTGCCCCTGCATACCGGGTGTAGAACCGACACCCGTCGTACCGGACGCCGTCGTCCCAGTTCCCATCGTTCCCGTGCCCATCGGATTGGAGCCAAGGCTTCCCGATGTGCCGGTACCAAGCGTTCCGGTCGTCTGGCCGGGCATGCTGCCGACGGAGCTGCCGGTCGATCCGGGGGCGGTCGACCCCGTCTGAGCGGTGGCGATTGCCGGGATGGATAACATGATTGCGGCGAGGGGAAGGATGATACGCATGATGTTCTCTCCTGATTTTTTGTCAGAGGTAGAACGACTTGCTAGCGGCAGACGTTCCCTACGATCAGCCGCATTGAGCCCGGTGAAGCAACGCCTGATCCGCCAGGACGAGCGCGACCATGGCCTCGACGACGGGAACGCCGCGGATGCCGACGCAGGGATCGTGCCGACCTTTGGTCATGATCTCGGTCGCGTCACCCTCGCGAGTGATCGTCTCGACCGGGGTCAGGATCGAGCTGGTCGGTTTAAACGCGACGCGCAGGCGAATGGGCTGTCCCGTCGCGATACCACCGGCGATGCCGCCAGCATGATTGGCGAGAAATTCGGGGCCTTCGGCGCCGGGGCGCATCGGGTCTGCATTCTGTTCGCCGGACAGGCTGGCGGCCGCGAAACCGTCGCCGATCTCCACGCCCTTAACTGCGTTGATGCCCATGCAGGCAGCCGCCAGTTCGGCATCCAGCTTGGCATAGAGTGGCGCACCCCAGCCGGCGGGGACGCCGTTCGCCTCGCAGGCGATCACTGCACCGAGCGACGAACCGGCCTTGCGCGCCTCATCGACCAACGCCTCCCAGCGGCGGGCGGCTTCGGGGTCGGGACAGAAGAAGGGATTGCGGTCGATCTCGGCCGCATCGAAGCGGGCGGGGTCGATCGTGTCGCCGCCGATCGCTTCCACCCAGGCGCGGACTTGAACCTGCGGGATGACGAGCCGGGCGACCGCTCCGGCCGCCACACGGCTGGCGGTTTCGCGGGCGGAGGATCGTCCACCGCCGCGATGGTCGCGGAAGCCGTATTTGGCGTCATAAGCATAATCGGCATGGCCGGGGCGATATGCCTTGGCGACCTCCGAATAGTCCTTCGATCGCTGGTCGACATTTTCGATCATCAGGCTGATCGGCGTGCCGGTGGTGCGGCCGTCGAACACGCCGGACAGGATGCGAACTTCGTCCGGTTCACGCCGTTGCGTGGTGAAGCGCGAGGTGCCGGGGCGGCGTTTGTCGAGCCATGGCTGTATATCGGCCTCGGTCAGGGCAATTCCCGGCGGGCAGCCATCGACCACCGCACCGATTGCCGGGCCGTGGCTTTCGCCCCAAGTCGTAAAGCGCAGCACGCGGCCGAAGCTGTTCCAGCTCATGCGGATTGTCCCAACCGGGCGAACGCGGCGGCATGCCGTGCCTCGCCCCGCACGCCGCAAGGCATCAGGCCACCCTGCAACGGCATCGCCATCAGATGTTCGCCGGCATAGGGCGATACGAAACCCTTCGAACACCGCGGGTCGAACCCGAACCGGGTGTAAAAGGCGGGATCACCGAGCACGAAACAGAGGACGACGCCCTCTTCCTCCAGCCGCTCCAGCCCGGCCGTGACGAGTGCCTCCGCCACGCCCTGTCGCCGATGGTCGCTGGCAACGGCGACAGGTGCCAGAGCGACGGAAGGGACTGACTGATCCGCCACCGAGACGTCCATCCGGCTGAACGCCGCGACACCGGCGATCTTCCCGCTACCTTCGTCCGCAGCCACGAGCAGCAGGACCATGTCCCCCTCGGCACATAGATCGCCGATCAGGCGCGCCTCGGCGGGCGCCGGGAAGGTGGTGCGCAACAGATCATCGATCGCGGCGACATCGCCGGGCGCGGCGGGACGGATGGTGAGCATCAGGCCAGCGCGATGTCGGGTGCGTCCTCGGCCTTCATGCCGATCACGTTGTAACCGGCATCGACGTGATGGATTTCGCCCGTCACGCCGCTGGCCAGATCGGACAACAGGTACAGGCCGGCGCCACCGACATCCTCGATCGTCACGGTGCGGCGGAGCGGGCTGTTCAGCTCGTTCCACTTCAGGATGTAGTTGAAATCGCCGATGCCGCGCGCCGCCAGCGTCTGAATCGGGCCGGCGGAGATCGCGTTGATGCGGATATTCTCCGGCCCCAGATCGACCGCAAGATATTTCACGCTGGTTTCCAGCGCGGCCTTGGCGACGCCCATCACGTTGTAATGCGGGATGACCTTTTCGGCGCCGTAATAGGTCAGGGTCAGGATCGAACCGCCCTCCGGCATCAGCTTGCGTGCACGCTGGGCGACGGCGACGAGGCTGTAGGCGGAGATGTTCATCGTCATCAGGAAGTTGTCGAGCGTGGTGTCGTAATAGCGACCGCGCAGCTGCGACTTGTCCGAAAAGCCGATGGCGTGGACAACGAAATCGATCGTCGGCCACTCCTCGGCGATCGCGGCGAAGGTGGCGTCCAGCGCGGTCATGTCGGCGACGTCGCAATCGAACAGACGGGCAACGCCCAGTTGCTCGGCCAGCGGCCGCACGCGCTTTTCCATCGCCGCGCCTTGATATGAGAAGGCGAGTTCCGCCCCGGCTTCGGACAGGTACTTCGCAATGCCCCAGGCCAGCGACTTATCGTTTGCGAGGCCCATGATGAGCCCCCGCTTGCCTGTCATCAATCCGTTCACGCCGCCTGTGCCTCTGCCGTTGTCATCGTGGTGTCGTGTAGCGCCGGTTCAGGCGGTTCCGCCAGTGCTGCGTTCAGATGGGCACCAAAAACCAGGCCCAAACCGATGATGTAGAAGAACAACAGCATCACGATCACCCCCGCCATGCCGCCATAGGTCAGGTCGTAACCGCCCAATTGGCTCAGCACGAACGGCAGCAGCGCTGTCATGCTGACCCACCACAAAGTGGTGAAAGCGGCGCCCGGCCATTTACGGCTGTTGGTATATCGGTATTTGGACGGCGTGACCGAATAGAACAGCATGTACAGCGCGCCGAACATGATAAGTCCGGGGATGAGCCGTGACAGACCGATCAGGCCGACCCACCCTTGTGCGAAAGGCAGCAGGCGATACACGAACTGCTCGGCGGCGGTCAGTACGCCCTGCGCCACGAACGCGAACAGCGCGACGACGACGGACAGGATGATCACGCCTGACGATGACAGGCGTGATTTCCAGAATGCGGCTGTCGCCTTCAGGCCATAGGCGCGGTGAAAGATGTCGCGGATCGTCTCGACAAACCCGCTGACCGTCCACAGGCCGACCAGACCGCCCAGCCATAACAGATTGCCGGTCCGCGCCGCCAGCACGTCCGAAATCGGTTTCTGGAGCAAGTCGGCGACGTCGGGCGGCAGGACGTGCAGAAAACCATCCACCGCCCGGACCGTCTCTTCGCTCTGGCCGAGCAACGACAGCACCGCGGCGGCAGTGATGAAGAAGGGGAAGAGCGTCATCAGCGCCAGATAGGCTAGGTTGCCGGCATGGGTGAAACCGTCGTTGAACACACCCAGCGCGGCCCGCTTCAATATCTCGAAGGCGTAGCTGCCCGGCCTTACCTTCGCCAGCTGGCGATCGAATTGGGCACGGGCGCGATTGTGCGAGCGGGCTTCCGGGGTGAGATCATCATTATCGTCCACGAGGGGTTCAGACGCCCATGGAGGCGCGCGGGTTCCCCCCGTCGCGGCCGGCCCAGCCCTCGACGAACTCGCGCAGGGCCGCATCGTCGGCGGGGACGTCGACCATCAGCGTCACCAGTTGATCGCCGCGACCGCCGCCCTTTTTGTGGAAACCCTTGCCCTTCAACCGGAGCGTGCGGCCCGACGAGGTGCCGGCGGGGATGGTGAGCATGACGGCGTTTTCGACCGTCGGTGCCTTCACCTTGCCGCCCAGCACCGCCTCGCCCAGCGCGATGGGCAGGTTGATGCGGACATCGTCACCGTCGCGTTCGAAGAAGCGGTGTGGCTGGACCTCGATCGTGACGATGGCGTCACCGGCGCCGCCGGCACCGGGTTCGCCCTTGCCCGACAGGCGCATCTGGGTGCCCGACTGGAGACCGGCGGGCAGTTTCACCTCGATCGCCTTGCCGTCGCCCAAAGTCACTCGCTGGGGGGCGAGCGTGGCGGCGTCGGTGAAGGAAACCTGCAGCTTGTACTGAATGTCTGCACCCTTGGGTGGCGGCTGGCGACGGCCGAAGCCGCCCTGAAAGCCGCCACCGGCGGCGCGGGTGCCGCCGCCGAACAGTCCCTCGAAGATGTCGCTCATGTCGCCGGTGTCGCTGCCGCCGGGAAAGTCGAACCCTTGGCTGCGGAAACCGCCACCCGGCGGCGGACCGTAACCAGGACGGCCGCTCGCCCCGCCGCCAAAGCCGCCGCCGAAGGGCGAGGCGGGATTGCCGTCGCCGTCGATCTCGCCGCGATCGAAGCGGGCGCGCTTGTCCCTGTCGGACAGGAGGTCATAGGCGTTGGTGACCTGGCTGAACCGCTCCGACGCCTTGGGATTATCCTTGTTGCGATCGGGATGAAGCTCCTTGGCGAGCTTGCGATATGCCTTCTTGATGTCAGCCTCGGTAGCGGTGCGGGCGACACCGAGGGTCTTGTAGGGATCGGCCATTCACGGGTCCTATGTGTGTTACCGGCCTATGTGGGGCAGTCCCGCGCTCGGCGCAACGCGGTTGGTTGCTGGTGCGTTGAACGGCCGAGGAGAAGCAACATGACCGACAAGCAACCGATGCAGGCCAGCGGTGAGAATAGCCCTCGCACCGCCCCCGACGGGATCGAGAACGCGCCGGCCAAGGGTGCGGGCGGCGAGAGCGGCGGTGGCGCCTATCACAACCCGCAGACCGGCAAGACGGAGAAGAACGAGGGCTTCTTCAAACATGGCGGCCAGACCGAGATGGATTATTCCGGGCCGGATGGCGACAACGACGACAAGACGGGCAATCCCAATGCAGTGACCGGCGGGTAATCAGCCTTTAAAAACGGAAAGTCACACCGTGGACGGGGTGGAGTGTGACTTTCCGACGCTTCGCCCCCGAATGGATGGGCCGGGGGCGATCGGATGATATCAGGGGGCGGTGCTGTAGGGCAGCGCACCATCCAACGGCTCGACATCGACGCTGACGTCCATCTGTTGTGCGCCCGACCCGAGCACGACGCCGTCGACGGGGGCGATTTCGGCATAGTCGCGGCCGACCGCCATGACGATGTGATCGCCCGCCATCCAGATGCCGTTCGTCGGATCGATCCCGACCCAGCCGCGCACCGGCCCGCACCACAGCAATACCCAGGCATGGGTCGCGTCCGCACCGACGAGGCGGGGCTGGCCGGGGGGCGGGATGGTGCGGATATAGCCCGACGCATAGGCGGCAGGCAGGCCGGCGGCGCGTAGCCCGGTAATCATGATCTGCGCGAAATCCTGACACACCCCGCGCCGCTGGCGAAAGGCATCGCGCGGCGGCGTATCGACGAAGGTCGCGGTGCCGTCGAACTGGAAATCGCGCTGGATGCGCAGCGCCAGCGCCATGCCGGCCTCCAGACAGCCACGGTCGGGCGCCAGGTCCTGCGCGCACCAGTCGCCGATTTCCGGATCGAGCGGGATCAGGGGCGAGGGATAGATGTAGTTGGCCGGGCCGGCGGCGGACAGGTCGTGGCTGGCGAGTGCCCAGGCGGCGATCTCCGCCAGCGTCGGATCGCTGGCATCGGGGATCGGGATCAGGCGATCGACCGTGACATGCGAGGCGCTTTCGATCGACAGCGTGCGCACGGGTGTATCGACGACGAGCCGCGTAACGTTCGCCAGACCGGCCTCGGCATGGGCGGGGCCGAGGCGCCCGACGGGTTCGACGGTGAGGGTGTAATCCTCAAGATGCTGGCCCGGCCAATCGATCGGTTTCAGCCGCAGGTTGCAGCGGGCGAACTTCACCTGATTGCCATAATCGAAGCGGGTGATGTGGCGGATGTGGTAGATCATCGTGATCCTACGGGGCTACGCAAGCGTCAGGCCCACGGCGCGGAGCGGTTCGGCGCCTTGCAGGAAATAGCGGCGGGCAACAGCTTCCGAGAGGGTGCCAAGGCGGCGTTCGACGTCGCCGAGCGTGTCGGGGTTCAGGTCGGCGGCGGTGGCCGTAGTGACGATCGCGGCAAGGGCGGTGGCGTGGGCCTGTTGCGATTCGGCCATGTCGTCGTCGCCCAGCACGGGCAGCTTCGCCAGATGTTCGGCGATGCGCTCGGCCTGAAAGGCCAGGCTGCGCGGGTTGCCGGGGTCGAGCGCGACGAGATCGACGACGGGTACGCGGGCGACGCCGGTGGGATAGCGCTGGCGATAGCTGATCTGGCTATCGGCGAGATCGAGCAGCGTCGACAGATCGTCGGGGGTAGAGACGATATCGTCCTTCATCCCGAACAGACGCAGCGCGCGGGCGGTGGCCATGGCGCGTTCGATACGGCGGCCGAGATCGTGGAAGCGCCACGAATCGTTACGGACCATGTGTTCCGCCGATAGCCCGGCGATGGCGGCGTAGCGGCGTTGCAGCGTGCCGGCGCGTTCCAGCATGCCGCGCTGGGTGGGAAAGGGTGCCTCCAGCAAACGGACCATGTCGGCGGACAGGCGATCGCGCGATGCCTCGCCGATCTCCCGCGCATAGCGGTTGACGGCGGCGACCGATTGCCAGCCCTCGTCCTCCATCGCGGCGCGGGCAAAGGCGGTCAGCGCGGCGCGCGACAGGCCGGGCGGGTGCGCCGCGCCGCCGGCACCGACGATCAGGCCGACGAGCTTGCCGACGGTGGCCGGCGACAGCACCGCGCCGCCATCGACGTCGATCGAATTGCCGAGCAGCACGCGGATCGCCGCCAACAGCGCCTCGCCACGTTCCAGATAGCGACCGAGCCAGTAGAAATTGTCAGCGACGCGGCTGGGCAAGGTGCCGGGATTGCGGCGGACGTGCAGTGAATCGGGCGCGGTCAGCAACGACACGGCGGCGACGGGTTCGGAGCCGTGGATGCAGACGTCCGCCGACCACAGGCCCTCGCCGATCGCCACGGCGGTGGCCTGCGGATGTTCGCCGATCCGGCCGAAACCGCCGGGCATCACGACCCATTCGCCATCCGCGCCGCGCGCCGCGAAGACGCGCAGCGTGAACGGGCGCGGTTCGAGCCGGTCGCCGACGACGACAGGCATGGTCGACAGTGCAACCTCCTCCTGCCCGACATAATCCTGCGGTCGACGCGCGAGATCGGCAAGCAGGTCGGCGCGCGAGGCATGGTCGGCGAGGCCGAGCGGCAGGTGGCCAAAGGCGGGGGCGATGGTGAGGGTGTCGAGGTTCGCCTCAACATGCGCGCGCTGGGCGTCGCCGGCGCACCACCAAGTGGCGATGGTGGGCAGTTTCAGCGCCTCGCCGAGCACGGCGCGCGACAGCGTCGGCATGAACGCGGCGAAGGCGGGGGCCTCCAGCGCGCCGGCGCCGGGGGCATTGGCGAGCACGACCTCGCCATCCGCCCAGGCGTCGATCAGGCCGGGGACGCCGATTTGCGAATGGGTATCGAACGCCAGCGGATCGAGCAGGCGCGGATCGAGCCGGCGCCACAGTGCGTCGATCCGTTTCAGGCCGGCGATGGTGCGGACATAGACCTTGCCCTCCAGTGCGGCGAGGTCAGCCCCCTCGACCAGCAAAAGGCCGAGATACCGGGCGAGATGCGCCTGTTCCGGATAGGATGGGTTGTAACGGCCGGGGGTCAGCAGGCCGATGCGCGGATCGGTGCGGCGGCAGGCGGCGGCGATGCCGGCTCGGAACGCGGCGAAGAACGGCGCATGGCGGTGAATGTTCAGCTTGGCCTGCAACCCGCCGAGCGTGCGCGCGACCGCGAGCCGGTTTTCGAGCGCATAGCCGGCGCCGGCGGGCGCGCGGAGGTGATCGGCCAGCACCCGCCATTCGCCGCCGGGCCCACGGGCGAGATCGACGCCGATGAAATGCAGGTGATGGCCGCCGGGCGGATCGATGCCCACCATCGGCCGCAGGAACAGCGGACTACCGGTGACGAGTGCGGCAGGGATAGTGCCGCTCGCGACCAACTTGCCGACGCCATAGAGATCGGCGGTGACGCGTTCCAACAGCACGGCACGCTGGGCGACGCCGGCGGCGATGCCAGTCCACTCGGCGGCGTTGATCAGCAGCGGGACGGGGGAGACGGGCCAGGGTCGTTCCTCACCATCGCCGATGATGCGGAAACCGGTGCCGATATCGGTCGCGTGCCGCTGTACCCGCTCGCGCGCATGGCCGAGATCGTCCGAGGCGACGGCAGCGAGTTCCTCGAACATCGCCTGCCATGCGGCGGTGTCGCCCTGACACAGGATGTCGTGAGTTGGCGCGCGCGCGCAGTAATCATCGATCCAGCGGCGGGCATGGACCTGCGCATCGAACAATGTCGTCGAAGGGGGAGCGGGCTGCGTCGCCATGGCTGTCGCTTGCACGTCCTTTTACGATCGTCGGGTGCGGTTGATGCCCTGCGGTGGTCACACAGGACCACAGTCAGGCGCAACATGTTTCGACGATCGTCGATGGATCAGTGGACGACGGTGTGCCCCAGCCCGATGATGCCGTACCGGACGGCGCCGTCATAAAGCAGGCGGTTCTCCTGTTCGACCTGTCGCGACAGGCGGGGCAGCATCGCCGCGGCATCGATGCCGAATTGCGTCCAGCCATCAGCCTCGATCGTCGGCAGCCAGCGGGCGATGAACGCCTTCCAGTCCTGCTTCAGCAAATCCAGCGTCGCCTGCATGTCGATGACGGTGTCGGCGCTGTAATCGGCCGCCATCGCCACCGCGGTCATATCGACCATCTCGCGCTCGACGCCGAGATGATCCGCCACCACGACCGCGAGCCGCGCGAGCATGGCCGATGCCTTGCCCCGACTGGACACCGGCTCGGCCGATACCGCTGCGAGCGCACGGGACATCCGTGCGATCCGGTCATGATCGCCGATCAGCCGCGCCCATGACGCACGTTCGGCCAGATCGTTGTCGGGAAGGTCGAATTCTTTCCTCATGCCAATCGAATATAGTGTCTGAAAACGGAATCCAAACCGATTGCAATCGTGTGCGCGGAAACGCCCTTTCCCTTTTTACAGATCGGGCAGCGATTGGTCGGCGATACCCCATCCCTGCAACGCGCGGCTGCCGGCGCGGTCGATCAGAACCTGGGCATCGCGGACGGTGAAACGGGCGGCGGTGTCTGTGTCGCGCAGTTCGGTCCACGATACCGGGGCCGAGACGGGCGCACCGGCGCGAGCGCGGGCGGAATAGGGCATGATCGCGGTGCTGCCGCGCTGGTTGCGCAGCCAGTCGATGAAGATGCGGCCCTTGCGCTTCGCCTTGGCCATGGTGGCGACGAACCGGTCGGGTTCGGCCTGCGCCAGCGCCTGGGCAAAGCGGCTGGCGAAGTCCTTCACGGCGGGCCATTCCGCCTGCGGGGTCAGCGGTACGACGACATGCACACCCTTACCACCGGACAATAAAGGGAAGCTGACGAGGCCAAGTTCGGCGAGCTGTTCCTTCAGATGCTCGGCAGCCTTTTTGGTGTCGGCGAAATCGAGGCCCTCGTCGGGGTCGAGATCGAAGACCATGCGGTCTGGTTTTTCCAGCGCGGCGTTGGCGGCGCCCCAACCGTGGAATTCGATCGACCCCATCTGCACGCACGCGACGAGGCCGGCGGCGTCATCGACATAGAGGTAGTTTTCGGTGGAGCTGTCTTTCTCGCGGATCGGCACCTGATGAACCAGGTCGCCGAAGCTGCCGGCATCGTGTTTCTGGAAGAAGCACGCGCGGGCGCGACCCTGTGGACAGCGGACGAGGCTGACCGGGCGGTCGCCGGCCCAGGGCAGCATGACGGGCGCGACGGCGGCATAATAAGCGGCGAGGTCGCCCTTGGTAACGTCGGAGTCGGGGAAGATCAGGCGATCGGCGCTGGAGATGGTCGGCAGCTTGATATCGGCAGGCGGTGGCGCCGGCGTTTCGGCGACGACCTCGGCGGCTGGTTTATCAGTGCGGAGGCCGACGAAGCTGGCATGGCGGAGGATGCCGTCGGGCGTGATTTCGGCATAGGCGATTTCGGCGACAAGATCGGGCGAGACCCAGTGGGCGCCGCGGATCATGGCCTTGGGCGCCTTTACCGGTGCGATCTTGCGGGCGAGGGGTTTCAGTCTGGCGGACACGTCGTCGAAGGTGGCGGCGTCGAATCCGGTGCCTACCTTGCCGCGATAGGTCCATTCGCCGTCGTCATGGGTAGCGAGCAGAAGCGAGGCGAAGCCGCGGCCCTTGGTCGAGGGTTGCCAGCCGACGATGACGAATTCCTGCCGCTGGATGCATTTCGCCTTCAGCCACGCCTTGCTGCGGCCACCGCGATAGGGGCTGTCGGCGCGTTTGGAGACGATGCCCTCCATGCCCTCGGCGCACATCTGATCGAACAGTTGCTCGCCGGAGCCGATGACGTGTTCCGAATAGCGGAGTTGATCGGTGCCATCGCCGATCAGCGCGCGGAGGCGATCCTTGCGAGTGGTGAGGGGCAGGGCAGCAAGGTCTTCGCCGTCCTGTTCAATCAGGTCGAAGGCGAACATCGTCATGGCGCCATTGCCGGCGATGGCGTTCTTCAGGGTAGAGAAATCGGGTTTCCCGTCCTTGAACGACACGATCTCGCCATCGATCAGCGCGGTGCCGGGGAGGGTGGCGGCGGCCTTGGCGATGGTGGGAAACTTGTCGGTCCAGTCGAGACCGGAGCGGGTGTGGACCTTCGCCTTGCCGTTGGTGAGAGCGATCAGGGCGCGGTAGCCGTCGTATTTTATCTCGTGCAGCCAAGCGGTGCCGGTGGGGACAGTATCGACCAGGGTGCAAAGTTGGGGGTCGCGGAATTGTGGGGTTGCGGTGGCGGATCGCTTGCGAAGGGTTTTTCGCGGCCGCGCCTCCACCGGTTTCGTCTTTCCCTTTGCCGGGGAGGATTTGCCATCCGCTATCTCGGCCATCGTTCGGCCGGTGGAAATGCTGGTCAGTGCTTCTTCGACCAGCATGTCGGTGCCACCGGCCTCGGCGTCGTCGATTTTGCGGAGCAGCCAGTTCTGGCGCTTTTCCTTGGGGCGGCCCTTCAGGCGGATCAGGAGCCATTCGCCCTTCATCCGTTCGCCATCGAGGACGAAGTGGAGATGACCCTTGTCGAGATCCTTCGCGCTCTTTCCCTTGATCGGCGACCAGGTACCGCGGTCCCACAGCATCACGGTGCCGCCGCCATATTCGCCGGCGGGGATCGTGCCTTCAAACGTGGCATAGCTGAGCGGATGATCCTCGGTACGGACGGCGAGGCGTTTTTCGGCCGGGTCCAGACTGGGGCCGCGGGTGACCGCCCAGCTTTTCAAGACGCCGTCGATCTCCAGGCGGAAGTCCCAGTGCAGGCGGGTGGCGTCGTGCTTCTGGACCATGAAGCTGTTGCCGTGGCCGGGCGCGAGCGTGCCGGCGGGCTCGGCGGTCTTCGCGAAGTTCCGCTTCGCGTTATAAAGCGCGAGGGGGTCAATGGGTGCGTCAGGCACGTTTCTTGACCGGAGCTTTCTTGACGGGTGTCTTCTTTGCCGGCGCCTTTTTCGCGGGAGCCTTGTCGCCCATCGACTTGCGCAGCGCCGCCATCAGGTCGACGACGTTGGAACCGCCGGTGTCGCCCTTGTCCTTGTCCTCAATGATCTTCTTGCCGTTCGCCTTGCGCTTGCGCTCCACCAGTGCCTTCAGCGCATCGACATAGCGGTCGTGGAAACTGGCGGGATCGAAGGCAGAGGATTTGCGGTCGATCAGCGCCTCGGCGAGGTCGAGCAGTTCGGGATCGGGCTTGTCGTCGGGGATTTCACGGAAATACCCTTGCGCCTTGTGAACCTCGTCGGCGTAGCGCAGCGTTTCCATCACGAGCCCGCGACCGCAGGGTTTCAGGCTGACGATATATTCGCGGCCGCGCATCGCCAGTTGGCCCAGCCCGACCTTCTTGGTCCGGCGCAACGCCTCGCGCAGGACGATGAATGCTTCCTCGGCCAGATCGTCGGCGGGGACGACGAAATAGGGTTTTTCGTAATAGAGAACGTCGATTTCGTGCGCGTCGACGAACTGGGTCAGCTCCAGCGTCTTCTTCGATTCCAGTTTCACCGCATCGATCTCGTCCTGTTCGAGCAGGACGTATTCGCCCTTGGACACTTCATAACCCTTCACGATCTCGTCGACATCGACCGGACCGACGCCGGTGACGACCTTTTCGTACGAGATCGGCTTTCCCGATGGTTCGTGAATCTGGCGGAACTGGACGGCGGCGCCACTTTTGGTGGCGGAATAGATTTCGACCGGGATCGACACCAGCGCGAGCCGGATCTGTCCCTGCCAATATGCCCGTGCCGCCATCTGCCACCTCAGTTTCGCGCACCGCTGAATGCCGCCTAGACAATGTACGTGAATGGGGACTCGTTCCGTTGGTCGCGAAGATCGGTTATGGGACGGCGATGGCCGACGATCCAATCGCCTTGTTCGACGCATGGTATGCCGAGGCAAGAGCGTCAGAAATCAATGATTCCAACGCGATGGCGCTGGCGACCGCGGATGCCGAGGGACGTCCGTCGGTGCGGATGGTGCTCTTGAAGGGGCACGGGGCCGATGGCTTCGTGTTCTATACCAACCGCGAGGGGCGCAAGGCGGGCGAACTGGCGGCGAACATGCATGCCGGATTGATGTTCCACTGGAAATCGCTGCGCAAACAGGTGCGGATCGAGGGGCCGGTGACGCTGGCCACCGATGCGCAGTCCGACGCCTATTTCGCATCGCGCGGGCGGGATTCGCAACTGGGGGCGTGGGCGTCCGATCAGTCGCGGCCGCTCGATTCCCGCGAAACGTTCGAGACACGCGTGGCCGAGGTGACGGCGCGGTTCGAGGGGCAGGACGTGCCGCGCCCGCCATTCTGGGGCGGGTATGTCGTCGCGCCCGAACGGATCGAATTCTGGCAGGATCGCGCGCACCGGCTGCATGAGCGGCGGCTGTTCACGCGTGATGGTGCCGGCTGGAGCGAGGGGTTGCTGTTCCCATGACACGCGAAGAACGCCGCCGGTTCATCCCGCACGCGACGCGGGCGGCGCTGGCGAGCGTCGCGATGGCGACGTTCCTGCTAGGGTTGAAGGGCTTTGCCGCATGGCACACCGGGTCAGTGGCGATGTTGGGGTCGCTGGCGGACACGGGGCTCGATCTGCTCGCCTCGCTGGTAACCTTGTACGGCGTGCGGTTGGCGGCGACGCCGGCGGATCACGATCACCGTTTCGGCCATGGCAAGGCGGAGGCGCTGGCGGCGCTGTTCCAGGTGGCGCTAATCACCGCATCGGCGGCGGGCATCGCCTGGCGCGCGGTGCAGGCGTTCGGCAGTCACGCGCCGACGGCGGATGCGGAATTCGGCATCGGCGTGTCGATCATCGCGATCGGTGCGACGATGGTGCTGCTCTGGTATCAGCGGCGCATCATCCGCCAGACCGGGTCGGTCGCGATCATGGCCGACAACGTCCATTACCAGTCGGACGTGCTGCTGAACGGATCGGTGATCGTCGCTCTGGTGCTGGATCAATATTTCGGATTTACCAAGGCGGACCCGATCTTTGGCATCGTGATCGCGCTGTGGCTGGCCTGGGGGGCGTTTCAGGCATCGTCCAATGCCATCGACCAGTTGATGGACAAGGAATGGCCCGAGGATCAGCGCGCCAGTTTTCTCGACGTGGCGGCGCGGCAGGACGGCCTGCGTGGCATCCATGATTTCCGTACCCGCCGATCGGGCAGTCACGATTTCGCGCAGTTCCACATGGAGGTCGATCGTAACCTGACGATCGCGCAGGCGCATGATCTGGTCGAGGGAGTGGAGCGCAACCTGAAGCGCGCCTTTCCCAAGGTCGAGGTGCTGATCCATCTGGACCCCGAGGGCCATGTCGATACCGATAATCCGCTGGTCGAGGCGGACGTGACGCCCCACTGGTTCGGCAAGAGGTTGTAACGATGCGGCTTCCCTTCACGCAGGTCGATGCCTTCGCCGACGAGGCGTTCGGGGGCAATCCGGCGGCGGTGATGCCGCTGTCGACCTGGTTGGACGACGCGGTGCTGCTGAAGATCGCGCAGGAAAACAACCTGTCTGAGACAGCGTTCTTCCTGCCGGACGAGACGGGCGAGGCGGATTTTGAACTGCGCTGGTTCACGCCGGCGGCCGAGATCGCGCTGTGCGGCCATGCTACACTGGCGAGCGGGCATGTCGTGCTGCAATCGGATACCGCGCTCGACCGCGTGCGGTTCCGCACGCGTCGATCCGGCGTGCTGGAAGTCGAGCGCGAGGGAACAGGCTATTTGATGGCGCTGCCCGCGCTGGCACCGGCGCCCAAGCCCCTGCCGGCGATCGTCGCGGCGCTGGGCGTGACCGATCCGGTCGAGACACTGTGGCATGATGGCGGTTATGCGGTGGTCGTGTTGGCCGACGAGGCCGCGGTCCGCGCGTGCGATCCGGATCAGCGGGCGCTGGCGGCGGCGGGTCAAATCCTGGTGATCGTGACCGCGCCGGGCGATACCACCGATATCGTCAGCCGTGCCTTCACGCCCGGCTTCGGCATCGACGAGGACCCGGTGACCGGCGGCGCGCATGCGGTGATCGTGCCATATTGGGCGGCGCGGCTGGAACGTGACGCCTTTACCGCGTGGCAGGCGAGCGCGCGCGGTGGCCGCCTGTCGTGCCGGCTGGCGGACGATCGCGTGATGCTGGGCGGGCAATGCGTGACGGTGATCGAGGGTGCGTTCCTGCTCCCCTGAATGGCACGATTGCAGTTTGTGCAATCGGATACGATAAAGTTGCACTTGCGAAATCATACGCTGCGCTGCACAACGACTGTGCCTTTCAGGCATCCTCTCCTAAAAACTTTCATGGGTCGGCTTTGCCGGCCCTTTTTTTTCGTGCGCAACTCCGCTAGCAGCCGGCCACTGTCGTTGCGCCGTCAATCAGAAATATGAATGCGGAGCGGAGCCGCCGGTCAAAACCGGCACCGGCGACACGATGGTGCGGGAGATCGAGCGAAGTGTATCGCTCTCTCCCGCCTTGCCCCACCAATTATATTATTGGGCGATCGAGTCAGGCGGCGATCAGCGCCGCTTCGGTGGCTGCGATCCAGCCGCCACCCAGAATGCGTTCGCCAGCGTACAGCACCGCCGCCTGACCGGGGGCGACGCCATATTCGGGCGTATCGAACGATAGCCGGCCATCCATGAAGCGCGCGGGGACCGGGCGAGCCATCGACCGGACCTTCGCGGTAAGCGGGCCATCATGATCGCCACCGATCCAGTTGACATTCTCCAGCGACGCCGCCTCGACCGCCAGCGCGCGGCGGGGGCCGACGACGACGCGGGCGGTGGCCGGTTCCAGCCGCACGACATAGAGCGGTTCGGCATGGCCGCCGATCTCCAGCCCGCGCCGCTGGCCGACGGTGAAGTGGATCAGGCCGCGATGCTCGCCCAGCTTCTCGCCGGCCAGATCGACGATGTCGCCGCCTGATACCGCATCGGGGCGCAGCTTGCGGACCAGCCCGGCATAATCGCCATCGGGGACGAAGCAGATATCCTGGCTGTCGGGCTTGGTCGCGACGCCGAGGCCCAGTTCGGCCGCGATCTCACGCACCCGTGCCTTGGGCAGGCCGCCGAGCGGGAAGCGGATATAGTCGAGCTGCGGCTGGGTGGTGGCGAACAGGAAATAACTCTGGTCGCGGGCCGGATCTGCGCCGCGGTGCAGCTCGGCCCCGGCGGGGCCGGCCACGCGGCGGACATAATGGCCGGTGGCCAAGCAATCGGCGCCGAGTTCGCGCGACAGGCCCAGCAGATCGGTGAATTTGGGGCCGGTATTGCAGGATACGCACGGGATCGGGGTGCGGCCGGCGAGATATTCGTCGGCGAATTTGTCGACCACCGACGTGCGGAACGCGCTTTCATGGTCGAAGACGTAATGCGCGATGCCGAGGCGATCGCAGACGGCGCGGGCATCGCGGATGTCGCGACCGGCACAGCAGGCGCCGGCGCGACCGACCGCCTCGCCATGATCGTATAGCTGCAGCGTGACGCCGATCACCTCGGCCCCGGTCCGCACGGCGAGCGCGGCGACGACCGAACTGTCGACCCCGCCCGACATCGCCACGACGATCCGCTTGCCGCGCGGGTCGTCGAGTTGGAAATCGCCGTGCTGATCGATGCCGTTGTCCATAGGCCCGCGCACATAGGCGCGCGTGGGGAGGCGTGCAAATCGGCAAAGGACAGTCATGCAGGCGTAAACGAAGGTTCACGATAGGTTATCCGCGGCTTTACCCGACCTTCATGACCGTGCGTGTACAGCTTCCATCCGACGAACCCGGAGACATTCTGCATTGGACCTGACCCATTCCTCTTTCGATGGCATCGTCGACATCGCCGCGCTGCCCGAGGATCTGGGCACGCTGATGATCGACCTGTCGGTTCGACAGGAGATGAGTCCGACCGCGATCGTGCAGTCGGGGTTGGTGCAGGCCGGCCTGGCAACCGGTTCGCTGACGGCGGTCGCCGCTGTGGGCGGCGGCTTGCTGGCACCCACGCACGGCGCGTTCAATCCGCGCGTGGCAGCCCGCATGAGCCGATGGAAAGACAGATGAAGGGTTCGTTTACCGTGGCGTTTCAGGCGTTCTTCAGGAGCGGCCGATACATCACCAGTACGCGTTTCGAGGGGGCCGGGAGCCCCGGCAGAGGTTGAACATGATCCAGAACGAAAAGATTCGTCCCGCCAAAGTCATCGGCCCGCTGGGTGAGCCCCTGACGGTCGATACCCTGCCGCCGCCTTCCACCACCCGGTGGGTGGTTCGCCGCAAGGCCGAGGTGGTCGCGGCCGTCAACGGCGGGCTGCTGTCGGTGGACGAGGTGTGCGATCGATACGGGCTGACGGCGGAGGAATTCGCCGGGTGGCAGCGAGCGATCGATCGGTCGGGGATGCCCGGCCTGCGCGTCACGCGCATCCAGCATTATCGCACGCTGTACGAACGCCAGCTGAAATACTGACCCGGATCGGGAAGGGCGGGGCCGACAACGGCGAAGTCGTCCCGATCCTGGACCCGATCCCATAAACGTCCACACTAATCGAACCGGACCCGGAACAAGATAGAGCAATACAGGTTATTCCGGCATCGCCCGCTCCGGTCGCGGGCTTTAACGGAGGGACTGGACATGGGCATTATTCTTTGGCTGATCGTCGGCGGCGTCATCGGTTGGCTTGCCAGCATCATCATGCGCACCGACGCGCAGCAGGGCATTTTCCTGAATATCATCGTCGGCATCATCGGCGCCTTTCTTGGCGGCCTGATCATCTCGGGTGGTTCGATCAACAACCAGCCGCTGAACGTCACCTCGTTTCTGGTGTCGCTGCTGGGTGCGGTCATCCTGCTGGCGATCGTGAACCTGGTCCGTCGCGGCCGGGTGCGCTGAAGCACTGATCCTGCCGCCTCGGCGGGATCGAACAAGGGGCCGTCCGGGCGACCGGGCGGCCCCTTTTTTTGCGTTATTGATCCAGCAGGAAACGGACCTGCAGGGTCGCGGTGACATCCTTTTCGCCAGGTGCGATTTCGGTCGACATGTCCGCCTTGGCGGCACGGGCCATCAGCATCATCGGCCGTTCGGGGCCACCGCTGTCCTGTCCCGCCTCGGCGATCGAGACAATGCGAACGACGCGGAGGCCAGCGGCGCGGGCATAGAGTTCGGCGCGCGCGCGGGCGCGCTTCACCGCATCGGCGCGCGCCTCGTCCAGCGCGGCATCCGGCTCGGCCAGCGACAGGTTCGGTCCGTCGATCTGGTTGGCGCCTTCCTTCACCAACGCATCGAGAATCGCACCCGACCGCGCGACGTCGCGGAAACGGACCGAGACGCTGTTTGTCGCCTGATAACCGGTGATGACCGGCGGCTGATTGTCGGCATAACGATATTGCGGCGCCAACTGCACCGTAGCGGTGGCGAGATCGCGCGGCGCGACGCCGGCCTTGCGCAGCGCGGCCATCACGCGGGCCATGGCGTTCGCATTGTCCGACAATGCCTGCGCGGCGGTGGCACCGGGGGTGACGACGCCGGCGCGGATCGTGGCGAGATCGGGGACGCGGGTCGTCCGGCCCTCGGCCATCACATCGACCACGGTGCCGCTGGCAGGGATCATCGGCTGAATGCTGGTCTGCGGGGCCTGCGCGACGGCGACGGTGGTCAATGTAGCGGCTGGCACGGCGGCGAGGGCAATCATGACGGGTAGGGCAAGGCGCATCGTTGTTTCTCCTGTTGCCCCGTTGCCATGCCCCGGCCACGATCAACCGGCGATGAACGGACCGAATGACAAGCCAGGTTGCGGGAACCGTTGTTTGCGGGCAGGCAGTGACCGGCCGTCGGGGAAGGGTCTTGAGCCCGGTGACTTATTTCGATAATACAGCGCTGACGAGGCGGCCGTGAATAGCCGGGGATGGGATGGCGACGGGATGAATTACGAATCAGGCTCTATCGCGCAGGACCGGTTGACCGGCCCCGTGGCGCCGCCTGCTCGTCGTGCGTGGATCATCGCGGCGGTGATTGCGGTCGTGCTGGCGATCGGTGCGTGGGCGATCTGGGGACGGGGCAACCATTCTGCCGCCACGCCCGGCACCGCTGCCGGGGCCGAGCAATTGCCCAGCGTCACCGTGGTCGTGCCCGGCCGCAGCACCGTCGACCGTACCATTGCCGCGACCGGTACGCTGGCCGCGCGCCGCGAGATGCCGGTGGGCGTCGCGGGCGAGGGCGGCATGATTACGCGCGTGCTGGTCGAACCGGGCCAGTGGGTGAATGCGGGTCAGGTGCTGGCGATGGTCGATCGATCGGTACAGGTGCAGACCGCCGCGGCGCTGGGTGCGCAGGTGAATGTCGCACGGGCCGACCTGACGCTGGCGCAAGCCGAGCTGGATCGTGCCGCATCGCTGGTCGATCGTGGTTTCATCTCGAAGGCGGATCTGCAACGCCGCGTCGCGACGCGCGATGCCGCGGCGGCGCGGGTGAAGGTGGCGGGTGCCAGCTATGCCGAATCGCAGGCGCGCAACGGCCGGCTCGATATCCGCGCGCCGGCTGCCGGGCTGGTCCTGACTCGGCAGGCGGAACCCGGCCAGATCGTCAGTTCGGGCAGCGGCGTGCTGTTCCGCATGGCACAGGGCGGCCAGATGGAAATGCGCGCGCAGATGAGCGAGGCGGATCTGCAAGGTCTGCGTGTTGGCGCGCGGGCGCAGGTGACGCCGGTCGGCAGCACCCGGACCTTTGCGGGCGAGGTCTGGCAGGTGTCGCCGGTCATCGATCCGCAGACGCGACAGGGGATCGCGCGGATCGCATTGCGTTATGACCCTGCGCTGCGGCCGGGCGGGTTTGCCTCAGCGACGGTGAGCGACGCGACGAGCGCGGTGCCGCTGCTGCCAGAGTCGGCAGTGCAGAGCGACGGCCGTGGCAATTACGTATATGTCCTCGACGGCCAGAACCGTGCGGAGCGCCGCGACGTGAAGGTCGGTCAGGTCAGCGACGCTGGCGTATCGGTGATCGGCGGACTGGCAGGAAACGAGCGGGTCGTGCTGGCGGCGGGTGCGTTCCTGTCGCCGGGTCAGAAGGTGAAGCCGGTCCTGCGCGCCGCGGCCCCCGCCGCTGCCACTGCCACTGCGACCAACGGATAACAGCCGATGAACTTCCGCAACATCTCCGCCTGGTCGATCCGCAACCCCGTGGTGCCGATCGTGCTGTTCATCGCGCTGACGCTGGCCGGCATCGTCAGCTTCATGCGCATGGATGTGAACCAGCAGCCGGATATCGATTTCCCGGTCGCCTTCGTCATAATCAGCCAACCGGGCGCGGCACCCAGCGAGCTGGAAACACAGGTGACCAAGCGCGTCGAGGCGGCGGCGCGGGGCCTGCGCGGGATCGATGAGATACGGTCGACGGTGAAGGAAGGCAATTCGCAAACGATCATCCAGTTGCAGCTGGGCACCGATATCGACCGGGCGGTGAACGATCTGCGTAATGCGATCACGCAGATCCGCGGTGATTTGCCGGACGGTATCCTGGAGCCGCAGATCGGCCGTTTCGACACCAGCGACGAGGATATCGCGAATTTCTCTGCGCTGACCACCGATATGACGGTGGAGCAGTTGAGTTGGTATATCGACGATACCGTCAGCAAGGAATTGCTGTCGGTGCCGGGGCTGGGCGCAGTGGAGCGCAACGGCGGCGTCGCGCGCGAGATCCGGGTCATCCTCGATCCGGTGAAGCTGCAGGCGCAGGGCCTGACCGCCAACACCGTCAATGCGGCGCTGCGCGCGGTCAATCTCAACGCGACGGGCGGCAAGGCAGAGATCGCCGGGTCCGAGCAATCGGTGCGCGTGCTGGGCAACGCCAAGAATGCCTATGCACTGGGCCAGACGCAGATTTCACTGGGCAATGGGCGGACGGTTCGGCTGGCGGACATCGCCGATGTGCGCGATGCGTATGCCGAGCAGAAATCGTCGTCGGCGGTGAATGGCCATCAGGTCGTTTCGTTCAGCTTTACACGGACCAAGGGGTCGTCCGACGTCACCGTATATAATGAGGCGGTGAAGAGGCTGGACGCGCTGGCGAAGCGCAATCCGTCGGTGCAGTTCAAGCTGCTGTCGACCAGCGTCACCTATACCGAACACGAATATGAGAACGCGATCGGATCGATGATCGAAGGCGCGGTGCTCGCGGTGATCGTGGTCTTCCTGTTCCTGCGCGACTGGCGCGCGACCTTCATCTCGGCATTGGCGATCCCGCTGTCGGCGATCCCGACCTTCTGGTTCATGGACCTGCTGGGGTTCAGCCTGAACAACATGACGCTGCTGGCGCTGAGCCTGGTGGCGGGCGTGCTGGTGGACGATGCGATCGTCGAGATCGAGAATATCGTCCGGCACATGCGGATGGGCAAGAACGCGTATCAGGCATCGATCGACGCCGCCGACGAGATCGGGCTGGCGGTGCTGGCGACCACGATGTCGATCGTCGCGGTATTCCTGCCGGTTGCGTTGATGCCGGGCGTGTCGGGGCAGTTCTTCAAGAATTTCGGCCTGACCGTCGTCGCGGCAGTGCTGATGAGTCTCGCCGTCGCGCGGCTTATCACGCCGATGATCGCCGCCTATTTCCTGAAGGCGGGTGGGCATGAACCGACAGAGGATGGCCCGGTGATGAGCCGATACGTCGCGCTGTTGCGCTGGTCGCTCGACCAGACACGGCAGCGGCGGCTGTCGGCGCAGGGTGGCTGGCGGCGGCTGGTGTCGCACTTCGTCGATCACCGGGTGTGGATCATGGGTATCAGCGTCCTCGCGCTGATCGCCACCGTCGCGATCTTCATGGTGTTGCCGCAGGAATTCCAGCCGCAACGCGATAATGATCGCAGCACCGTACAGGTCGAATTGCCGCCGGGATCGACGCTGGAGCAGACGCAGGCGGTGGTCAGCCGTGTGGCGGGCATCCTGTCGGATCAGAAGCCGATCGTTACCTCCGTCTATCAGCGCGCGTTTGTGGGCAACGGCCGGGTCACCGCGACGCTGGCGGACGATCGCGACCGGACCAGCGTGGAATTCGAACGCGCGCTGACGCCGACGCTGTCGGCGATCCCCGATGCGCGGGTGTCGTTCCAGAACCAGAATGGCTGGGGCGGGCCGAGCCGCGATATCCAGATCACGCTGGGCAGCGACGACCCTGTGCTGTTGCAACAGACGGCGGACAAGATCGTCGAACAGATGAGCCATCTGCCGATCTTGCGCGCGCCGCGCACCGCGGGTGGCCTGCAACGGCCCGAGATCGTGATCCGGCCGCGAATGGACTTGGCCGCCGATCTGGGCGTGACGACCAGCGCGCTGTCGAACGCGATCCGGGTGGCGACGCTGGGTGACATCGATCAGAACAGTGCCCGCTTTTCGCTCAATGACCGCCAGATTCCGATCCGCGTCGCGCTGGCGGAAAGCGCGCGCGAAAAGCTGTCGAGCATCGAGAACTTGCCAGTCAGCACGTCAAACGGCGGATCGGTGCCGCTTAAGGTCGTCGCCGATATCGGCTTCGGCGCCGGGCCGACCCAAATCGACCGCATCGCGCAGCAACGCCAGCTGACGATCGGCGCCGATCTGGCGCCCGGCATCATCGAGGGCGACGCGATGAAGCAGATCCTCGCATTGCCGGCGGTCACGTCGATGCCGATCGGGGTCAGCCGGCTGTCGGTCGGCCAGTCCAAGGCGCAGGCGGAACTGGTAACGAACATCATCCTGGCCGTCACCTCGGGCTTCTTCCTGCTCTTTGCGGTGCTGGTGCTGCTGTATCGCCGGTTCCTGCCGCCGTTCGTCAATCTGGGGTCGCTGTTCCTGGCGCCGCTGGGCGCGTGTCTCGCTCTGTGGATCGCGGGCATGTCGGTGTCGCTGCCGGTCTATATCGGTCTGCTGATGCTGCTGGGCATCGTCGCCAAGAACTCGATCCTGCTGGTCGATTTCGCGCTGGAGGAGATGAGCCACGGCGTGCCGAAGTTCGAGGCGATCGTCGATGCCGGGCACAAGCGCGCGCTGCCGATCGTGATGACGACGGTGGCGATGGTCGCGGGCATGGTGCCGACCGCGCTGTCGTTGACTGGTGACGGATCGTTCCGCGCGCCGATGAGCGTGACGGTGATCGGCGGTCTGGTCCTGTCGACGCTGTTGACGCTGTTGATCGTGCCGGCCGGGTTCAGCCTGGCGGTGGGTGTCGAGACGCGGCTGGGCAGTCGGCTTGGTCGTCGCCTGCTGACGTTCCGGCCTGGCGATGACGGCGCCGAGGTGATCGGTGTGGCCGGGCCGGCTCGTGGCCCGCGTCTGGGGGTCAGGCCGGGGTCGATCGGGTATCGTGAGGACGGCCCGCATCCCGCGGAATGATGCGCCCGTGGCAAATTCGGGCCGGCCGCGGCGCCGCGGCATGAACCATCCGCGCGCTCGGTCATTGTTCTAGTCGATGAACATGGCCAGCGCGCGTATGATGGATGCCCCACCGGCCGGTCTGGTGAGAATGCGGCTGGTCGCGACCGTGTTGCTGGTGGTGATGGCGGCGGTATTCCTCGTCAGTCGCCTGCTGGTCGGTGAGTATCCCGCATGGGGCTTCGTCCGCGCCTTTGCCGAGGCAGCGATGGTCGGCGGGCTGGCCGACTGGTTCGCGGTCACGGCGCTTTTCCGGCATCCGCTGGGCCTGCCGATCCCCCACACCGCGATCGTACCGCGCAACAAGGATCGGATCGGCGACACGCTGGCGCAGTTCCTGCGGACAAACTTCCTGATCCCGCGCGTCGTGGCACGGCGGATGCGACGGCTGGACGTGGCGGGTGCGGTGGCGCGCTGGCTGACCGATCCACCCGAGGGCGCTGGTGGTCGCTTCCGGCAGGGTGCGTCAAAGCTGGTGGCGCAGGTTCTCGAATCGCTCGATCCGGCACGGCTGGGCGGCATGGTGAAGGCGGCGGCGGTCAATCGTCTGCGCGAGGCGGAAGTGTCGCCGATCGCGGGACAATTGCTCAAGGCGACGATGGCGCAGGGTCGGCACAAGCCGGTTCTCGACGCCGGTATTCGTTGGGCGGCCGATGCGCTGGCGAGCAACGACGCGTTGATGCGCCAGATGGTCCACGAGCGCGCTGGCGCCCTGTTGCGCTGGACCGGGCTGGACGAGACGCTGGCGGACAAGCTGATCGGCGGGCTCGACAAGCTGCTGATCGACATGGCGGAAAATCCGGAGCATCCGCTGCGGTTGAAGGCCGAAGAGGGGCTGGATCGCCTTGCCTGGGATCTGCAATATGATCCGGCGATGCGCGCGCGGGTGGAACGGGTAAAGGAAGAATTGATCGCCAACCCGGCAATGGCGCAGTGGCTGGACGGGTTGTGGGAACAGGCGCGGACCGCCTTGCTCAGCATCGCGCGCGATCCAGAGGCGGCGATGGCCGGGCGGCTGGGTGAGGTCTTACATCAATTGGGTGCAACGCTGCGTCAGGATCGACGGCTGGCGACGACGATCAACCGATTCGTCCGCCGCGCCGTGGTGGGTATCGCGGCGGATTATGGCGACGGCATCGTGCGGCTGGTGTCGGAAACGGTGCGCGGTTGGGATGCGCGGACGATCACTGGCCGATTGGAAAACGCGGTCGGCCGCGATCTGCAATATATCCGGATCAACGGCACGCTGGTTGGCGGTCTGGTCGGGTTAATCATCCATCTCGTCGACAAGTTGTTGTGATCGGACGCATCGATCCGCTCATCAAGCGGTTCGCCGCGATGCAGTACCGGCTTGCCGTGGCGAATACTTTCCCGCAGAGAGGCGATTGATGACCGCCGCTGCAGACTTCCGCGAAGACGGCGACACGGTTCGCTTTTCCGGCGACCTGTCGCTGGCGCGACTTGGAACGTTGCCGGATCGACTGGAACGGGTCGATGGCAAGGTGGACCGGGTGGATCTGTCTGACGTCGATCGGATGGACACGGTCGGCGCCTGGATCGTGCACCGCTTCGCTGCCCGTCATGATGCGCCGGTCGAAGGACTGAGCGACGATGCGCGGCAGTTGTTCGATCAGGTGGTCGGGTCCGATCAGCATGTCGCACTGCGCCCGTCGCAGGCCAGTGGCTTCACCCGCGTGCTGGGCGAGATCGGTGATGCGGTCGTCTTGACCGGGCGCACGCTGCTGGGGCTACTCGGTTTTCTCGGCGCCACGACGCTGGCGTTCGGATCGGTCATCCGCCATCCGCGCCGCTTTCGCTTCAACGCGGTCTTGCATGAATTCGAGACGGTCGGCGTTGCGTCGCTGGGCATTATCGGCCTGATGAGCTTCCTGATCGGCATCGTCATCGCGCAGCAGGGCGCGGTACAGTTGCGCCAGTTCGGGGCCGAGGTGTTCACGATCAATCTGGTCGGGCGGCTGACGCTACGCGAGCTGGGCGTGCTGATGACTGCGATCATGGTAGCGGGCCGTTCGGGCTCTGCCTTTGCGGCGCAGCTGGGGACGATGAAGCTGACCGAAGAGATCGACGCGATGCGGACGATCGGCGTGTCGCCGATGGAGGCACTGGTGCTGCCGCGCACGCTGGCGGCGATCATGCTGATGCCGCTGCTGGGTTTCTATGCCTCGCTGATCGCGATCATCGGTGGCGGCCTTCTGGCGTGGATCTCGCTCGGCATTCCGCCGGTCACGTTCATCAGTCGTATCCGTGAAGTGGTGCCGATCACCGATCTGTATGTCGGCCTGATCAAGGCCCCGGTGTTCGGCGCAATCATCGCGATCGCCGGGTGTTTCCAAGGGATGCAGGTCGAGGCGGATGCGGAGCAGGTCGGTCTGCGCACGACGTCGGCGGTGGTGCAGGGCATCTTCCTGGTGATCGTGCTCGACGCGTTCTTTGCGGTGTTCTTCACATGGGTGGGGTGGAACTGATGCCCCATGACCGCAACCAGCAGCGTGACGACGTCATCATCGACGTGAAGGGTCTGCGAAACAGCTTCGGCGAATCGTCGGTTGTCCATGACAATCTTGACCTGCAAGTGCGCCGTGGCGAAATTCTTGGCGTCGTTGGTGGTTCGGGCACGGGCAAATCGGTGCTGATGCGATCGATCATCGGCCTCCAGACCCCCGACAAAGGTGAGATCACCGTGTTCGGCGAGCCGACGATCGGCCGCGACGAGACCGAGGCGACGGACATCCGCAAGCGCTGGGGCGTGCTGTTCCAGGGCGGCGCGCTGTTTTCGACGCTGACGGTGGCCGAGAATGTGCAGGTGCCGCTGCGCGAATTCTACGGCACGCTGCCTCGTTCGCTGCTCGATGAGATCGCGTCGTACAAGGTCGTGATGACCGGGTTGCCCGCGGATGCCGGGCCGAAATACCCGGCCGAACTGTCCGGCGGCATGAAGAAGCGGGCCGGTCTGGCGCGGGCACTGGCGCTCGACCCGGAGCTGCTGTTTCTCGACGAGCCGACGGCGGGGCTGGACCCGATCGGCGCATCGGCGTTCGACGAACTGATCCGCTCGCTCAGCCGGACGTTGGGGCTGACGGTGTTCCTCATCACGCACGATCTCGATACCCTGTATGCGATCTGCGACCGGGTGGCGGTGCTGGCGGAAAAGCGGGTGATTGCAGTCGGTACGATCGATGAATTGCTGGCCACGGACCATCCGTGGATCCAGGAATATTTCAAGGGTCCGCGCGGTCGTGCGGCGGCCTCTACGCAGGAAATGCATGGGGCCGAGGTCGAGGCGAGCCGCCATCCGACCGAGGTCGAGGCAAGCCGCACCGGCGAACGATCGCAGGGCGGACAGGCAGATAACAACGCCCGTGGGGCGACCCACGAGGCAACAGGAACAGGCTGATGGAAACCCGTTCGAACCATGTTCTGGTCGGTGCCGTCGTGCTGATCCTTCTGGCGGTGCTGGCGCTGTTCACCGTGTGGATCGCGCGCGTCGGTGGCGCCGAAGAGAAGGAATACGACATTTTCTTCCGCCAGTCGGTGGATGGGTTGGCGCGCGGATCGGTCGTTACCTATTCGGGCGTTCCGTCGGGGCAGGTGAAGCAGATCGTGTTGTGGGCCAACGACCCGCAGTTCGTGCGCGTCCGCATCAGCGTGAACGACGATACGCCCGTTCTGCAAGGAACGACGGCGACCGTGATTGGTAGCTTCACCGGCACCAGCACGGTATCGCTGGACGGCGCGCGCAAGGGTGCTGCCCCGATCGTCTGCCCGGAGCCGCCGAACCCGACGGTGTGCCCCTATGGTGTACCGGTAATTGCCACCAAGCAGGGCGGCATTGGCGCGATCCTGAATTCGGCGCCACAGTTGCTGGAACGTCTGTCGACGTTGACCGAGCGGCTGACCGGGTTGCTGACCGATCGTAATCAGGCGTCGATCGCGGGTATTCTGGAAAACACCAACCGGCTGACCGATGCGCTGGCCGATCGTGGGCCGGAGATCGCGGCGACGCTGGCCCAGACGCGGATCGCGATTCAGCAGGCGGGTGAGGCATCCAAGCAGATCGGTGCGCTGGCGGAGACGACCAACGGCGTGCTGGCGAACGATATCCATCCGACGATCCAGAACCTGAACGGCGCGATCGCGGCGGCGCAGAAGTCGGCAGAGACGCTGAATGCAGCAATCGGCGATGCGCGGCCGGGCCTGCAGACGTTCTCGCGCCAGACGATCCCGGAGGCGAACCGGCTGGTGCGCGATCTGCGGGTGACGGCGGCGGCACTGTCGTCGGTGGCGGAAAAGGTCGATCAGGGCGGCGCAAGCTCGCTGATCGGGCAGCAGAAGCTGCCGGACTACAAGGGTAAGTGAGGGCATCATGAACAAGTCGATCACCGTCGCCATGATGCTGGCCGTCGCCGCACCGCTGGGCGGATGCATCAGTTTTGGCGCTACACCGCCCGACACACTGATGACGCTGACCAGCACGGCATCGGTGCCGGTGGGCCAGGAGCAGGACTCGTCCAAGGCCAAGTCGATCGTGGTGCAGGTGCCGGTAACGCCGACCGCGCTCGCCGCGGCGCGGGTGCCGGTGCAGGCGACGCCAACGACGCTGGCCTATGTGAAGGACGCACAGTGGTCGGAACCCCCGGCGCGGCTGTTCGCCCGCCTGATGTCCGACACGATCGCGGCCCGCGCGGGGCGCGTCGTTATCAGCCAGGTCCAGGCGGTGACCGAGGCGAACGATCAACTGGCGGGTGAACTCCGCAATTTCGGTCTGGATGCGACGACGCGCGAGGCGGTGGTGACGTTCGACGCGGCACTGACCCGTTCGGGCGCGACGAACACCGAAAAGCGTCGCTTCGAGGCGCGGGTGCCGGTGGCGGCGATTGATGCGGCCAGTGCCGGGCCGGCGTTGAACAAGGCGGCCAATCAGGTCGCGACACAGGTGGCGGACTGGATCGGGCGGTAGGGTTGGCTGAGGCGACAGTACTTTCCGGTAGCTGTGTGATTTGCTCCTGATCCGCTGACGGATGTTTTCCTGCGAAAGCAAGAACTCGGTATTACGGGCGAAGCCACTCGCTACTCTGGAGTCTTGCGTTCGCAGGAGAACGGTCTGGTTTGATAGACCGATCGCAAACTCCTATCGTATTAGGGCCAGGATGCGCTCAGCCTCCTGCAAATGCAGCCGTTCCACCATTGCACCATCGAGACGGATTGCGCCTCGTCCGTCATAGTCGGGGTCGGCGAACGCGGCGATGACGCGGGCGGCCCAAGCGATGTCGTCGGTGGAGGGGCCAAAGGCGGCGTTGGCGGCATCGATCTGGGCCGGATGGATCAGCGTCTTGCCGTCGAACCCCCAGGCCCGACCTTGATCGCATTCAGCCGCCAGCCGGTCGGGCTGGTCGATCGCGTTCAACACACCGTCAAGGGCAGTCATTCCAACGGCGCGGGCGGCGATGACGATCTGGGCGAGCGCCGACAACAATGATGCGCGATCCGGACCGGGGCGGCAGCGCAGGTCGATCGCGAGATCATTGGTACCGGCGACCAGTGCGGTCAGCTTTGCATCGGCCGCCCCAGCGGCGATGGCCGGCAGATTAAGCACGCCGCAAGCGCTTTCGATCATCGCCCATAACGCCGGCCCGTCATGGCCAAGACAATCGCGGGCGGCCTTGACGTCGGTGACGTCGCCCACCTTCGGCAGCAGGATCGCATCGATCGGCGCACCGGTCAGCGCGATCAGATCGTCCATGTGCCACCGCGTGTTGGCCGCATTCACCCGGACGACGAGTTCGCGGTCTCCAAACCCGCCTTCGGTCACGGCAGCAACCGCGCGGGCGCGGGCATCGTCCTTCATATCGGGCGCGACCGCATCTTCCAGATCGAGGATGACCACATCGCACGGCAGGGCGCGGGACTTGGCGATCGCGCGTGGGTTGGACGTGGGCAGGAAAAGCGCGCTGCGGCGGGGGCGGGGCGGAACCATCTGGATGGCGTAGCGTCTCGTCACCGTGATCGAAAGTGCGATATCAAGCCGTTCCAGCCCGCAACATTGCCCGACGATTGCGACCGCCGGGTATGCAGGTTTGTGAACCGCACCAGGCAGGTAATCCGCCGATGCGGTTTTCTGGTCGTTGCATGCATGTTGGCTAGCTGCTCACGCGGCGTACTTGACCCGGCCGGACCGGTGGCGGCGGGCGAGCGTACAGTGTTGTTCAACGCGCTTGCGATCATGCTGTGCATCGTGGTGCCAACGATCCTGTTGGCGCTGGCCGTCGGCTGGTGGTTCAGGGCGGGAAACGACAAAGCCGCATACCGGCCCAACTGGTCGTACTCGGGACGGTTGGAGCTGCTGGTCTGGTCGATCCCGGCACTCGTCGTAATCTTTCTGGCTGGCCTGACATGGATCAGCACGCACGAACTCGCACCTGAAAAGCCGTTATTATCCAGCGTGCGACCCATACGGGTGCAGGTCGTCTCGCTCGACTGGAAATGGGTGTTCATCTACCCCGATCTTGGGGTCGCGACGGTCAACCGTCTGGTTATCCCGGTGGGGACGCCGATCAGTTTCCGCATCACTAGCGGCACGGTGATGAACAGTTTCTTCATCCCGCAACTGGGCGGCCAGATTTACGCGATGTCGGGCATGGACGCGAAGCTGCATCTGCAGGCGGACAAACCCGGCCGCTTCCACGGCCTTTCCGCGCATTACAGCGGAGAGGGGTTCGCCGATATGGATTTTGCCGTCGATGCGGTGCCGCCAACGCAGTTTGCCGGATGGCTGGCACAAGGGCGCGCACAGCGGCAGGTATTGGACGCACCCCGTTTCCTGACGCTGGCCCGTCATTTGGGTAGTGAGAAACCAATGGTCTTTGGTGCGGTCGCGCCGGGCTTGTACGATCGGATCGTCGCCAATGCGGGTGCATCGGTGCGCAAAGAAGCGACCGACGGGCGGGAGAATTCGGGTGTTCGGTAAGCTGGGCCTCGATTCCATTCCGCTCGATGAGCCGATCCCGATCGTCGCATCCGCCGTCGTCGCGCTGGCGATCCTGAGTGTCTTGGGCTGGGTGTGGAAATACGGATATTTTCCCTATCTGTGGCGCGAGTGGATCACGTCGGTCGATCACAAGCGGATCGGCGTGATGTATTGCGTGCTGGCGGCGGTGATGCTGTTGCGCGGGTTTTCGGATGCGTTGCTGATGCGGTCGCAACAGGCGATCGCCTATGGCAATCCCGGTTATCTGCCGCCCGACCATTACGATCAGGTGTTCACCGCTCACGGCGTCATCATGATCTTCTTCGTCGCGATGCCGTTCATGATCGGATTGATGAACTTTGCGGTACCGCTGCAATTGGGCATCCGCGACGTGGCGTTCCCGACCCTGAACTCCGTCAGCTTCTGGTTGACGGCCAGCGGTGCGTTGCTGGTCAATGTCAGCCTGGTCGTCGGAGAATTCGCGAAGACGGGCTGGGTGGTCTATCCACCGCTCAGCGAGCTGCAGTTTTCACCTGGCGTGGGCGTCGATTATTATTTGTGGGCGCTCCAGATATCGGGCGTCGGCACGCTGTTGTCCGGCGTGAACCTGGTCACGACCATCCTGAAAATGCGGGCGCCGGGGATGGGCTATACGCGCATGCCGATGTTCTGCTGGACGTCGCTGGCGACCAATCTTCTGATCGTTGCGGCGTTTCCGATCCTGACCGCGACGCTCGCGATGCTGACCCTGGACCGATATCTGGGCTTTCATTTCTTCACGAATGAACTGGGCGGGAACCAGATGATGTTCGTGAACCTGATATGGGCGTGGGGCCACCCGGAGGTGTACATCCTGATCTTGCCCGCGTTCGGCATCTTCAGCGAGGTGGTATCGACCTTTTCCGGCAAGCCATTGTTCGGATATCGGTCGATGATCCTGGCGACGATGGCGATCTGTCTGCTGGCGTTCATGGTGTGGCTGCACCATTTCTTTACCATGGGGGCGGGCGCGGACGTCAACGGATTCTTCGGGATCGCGACGATGATTATTGCGGTGCCGACGGGCGTGAAGGTGTTCAATTGGATCTTCACGATGTTCGGCGGGCGCATCCGCTACACATCGATGATGCTGTGGTCGGTGGGGTTCATCGTCACCTTCGTCATCGGCGGGATGACGGGGGTGTTGCTCGCCGTGCCGCCGGCCGATTTCGTGCTTCACAACTCGCTGTTCCTCGTCGCGCATTTCCATAACATCGTGATCCCCGGCGTGCTGTTCGGCGCGTTCGCGGGGCTGACATACTGGTGGCCCAAGGCGTTCGGCTTCACGCTCGACGAGAAATGGGGGAAGCGGTCCTTCTGGTTCTGGCTGACCGGTTTCTACGTCGCGTTCATGCCACTGTACGTGCTCGGCCTGATGGGGATGACGCGACGGCTGGGGCATTACAATGTCGCCGGGTGGCAACCATGGTTGATCGTGGCCGGCATCGGCGCGCTGTTGATCGCGTGTGGTATCGCCTGCCAGATCGTCATGTTCGTCGTATCGATCCGCGACCGTGCGGCACGGGTCGATGAGAGCGGCGATCCATGGGATGGCCGAACGCTGGAATGGGCAACTACGTCGCCGCCGCCGATCTTCAACTTCGCGGCGTTGCCCGACGTGCGTGGCGAGGAAGCCTATTGGGGCTTGAAATCGAACGCTCGAAAGGAGCAGCGGCTGTCCGACCTGCCGGATTATGCCGCGATCGAAATGCCGAAGAATTCGCCGACCGGCGTCGTCTCGGCGTTCTTCGCGACAGCGATGGGCTTTGCGCTGATCTGGCATATCTGGTGGCTGGTGATCCTGGGCTTCTTCGGCGCCTGGGCGACCTTTGTCGCGTTCGCATGGCGGGACGAGGCGGAGTACGAGATTCCCGCGGATGAGGTGGCGCGACGCGACCGGATGCGGCGCGAGGGCAAGGCTACGCTGCTCGGTGTTCCTGACGGGGTAGCGACGTGAGCGCCGCGCACGCCAAAAGCGGCGGCGATCCACACAAGCTGGGTCATGGCGAGGTACCCGTCAGCGAGCGCGGGCCGGCTCCCAAGCGCATCGTCGTTGCTTACGGCTTCTGGATATTCCTGCTGTCGGACTTTATCATGTTCGCCGGGTTCTTCGCGGCATATGCTGTGCTGGTCGGCGAAACCGCGGCTGGTCCATCCGGCGCCGACCTGTTCGACCTGAGGTTGGTCGGATGGGAAACGGTGCTGTTGCTGTTGTCGTCCTTCGCCTGCGGCATGGCCGGAATTGCTACGATCGCGCGTAATCGTTTCTGGTTTCTGACTGCGATGGCGGTGACCGGATTGCTGGGGGCGGCGTTCCTGTGCCTCGAGGTCTATGAATTTACGCATCTGATCGGCGAGCAGGCAGGACCGGAGCGCAGCGCGTTTCTGTCCGCGTTCTTCGCGCTGATCGGGTGTCACGGGCTGCACGTCGCGCTGGGTCTGTTGTGGTTGATGACGATGATGGCGCAGGTATGGGCGAAGGGATTCCGCGACGATATCCTGCGCCGGATCGCGTGCTTCAGCCTGTTTTGGCACGCGCTGGACATCATCTGGGTGGCGTTGTTCACCGTGGTCTATCTGCTGGGGGCGGGATTATGAGCGACCGGCAGCATGGTGAGGACCTGGACGATCAGAACGCACCCGGCGAAGAAGGCGGCCGGGAGTCGATCGCCGCGGGCGTGCGGACCTATGTAATCGGGCTGGCGCTGGCCGGGTTGCTGACGGCGGCGTCGTTCGCGGCGGCGGGCAGCAACCTAATTTATGGACCGGCGATCCCGGTGGCGCTGATCGCGCTGGCGGTGGCGCAGATGGGCGTGCATCTGGTGTTCTTTCTGCACGTCACGACCGGGCCGGACAACACCAACAACGTGCTGGCGCTGGCGTTCGGCGTGCTGATCGTGGCGCTGGTGCTGGTCGGATCGCTGTGGATCATGGGCCATCTGCATCACAACCTGATGCCGATGGCCGAGATGATGCAGCGTCAGCGTTAGCGGCCAGAGTCAGGTTTCTCTGCCAGTAGAGCGCGGGTGACGCCGTTGGTCCAGCCGAAGCCGTCCTGGTTGGGATATTCACCGCCGCCACCAGGGCGCCGTTCGACCACGTCGTATTTCTCCAGCAGTTTGCCCGACGCGTCATATTCGCGGGTGACGGTGGCGAGCCACGCGGTCCTGATGCGCGCGGCAAGCGCCTGTTCGCCATAGCGGCGCAGGCCCTGGATCGCGATCCATTGCAGCGGCGCCCAGCCATTGGGATCGTCCCATTGCTGCCCCGATGCGGTCAGCGTGGTGCGAACGCCGCCCTCTCCGACGAAGGGGGCGAAAGCGCGGGCGGTGGCGCGCGCTTGATCGGCAGTGGCGACGCCGGTGAAGAGCGGGAAGGTCATCGCGGCGGTAGCGACCGCGTTCGGCTGGCCGGTGTCGAGATCGTAATCCGCGAAGAAGCGGCCATTCCACAGATGGCGGCGGATCGCCTGCGTGCGCGCCTCGACACGGGCGGTGAAGCTGGTGGCGCAGGGCATGTCTTGCAATACCCGGCAATTGGCGGCGATCGCCTGCTCCATGCCGACCATCAGGCTGTTGAGATCAACCGGCACCAGCCGCGTCGTGCGGATCGTGGCGAGGCTGCGGCCGTCCGCCAGCCAGCGTGACGAAAAATCCCATCCGCTCTCCGCCGCCGCGCGCAGATCGCGCATCAGCTCGGCGCGGGGACGGCCGGGGGTGGTGTTTGCGAGTTCGGTGTCCTCGCGATAGCTTTCGTCGCGGGCGTCGGCGCGATCGTCCCAATAGCGGTTCAGGAGCGCGCCATCGGGCAGGCGGACGACGCGGGCGCTTTCATGGCCGGGGACGAGCGTGGCGGCGCCCTGCATCCAATAGGCGTGTTCGGCGCGAAGCTGGCGGGTAAGGGTGGCAAGCGTCGCGGCGTCGCGCGACATGCCGGCGATCAGGTAGAAGAACGGCGGTTGCGAGCGGCTGAGATAATAGGTGCGGGTGCCGTTGGGGATGTGGCCGTAGCGATCGATCAGGCTGCCGAAATCGACGACCATGTCCTCGACCAGATCCTGTCGCCTGGCGGTGGGCAGGCCGAGCATCGAGAACCAGCTGTCCCAATAATACATCTCGCGGAAACGCCCGCCGGGGACGACGTAGCGGCGCGGCAGGGTCAGCGCGGAGGAGCCGGCGGGGACGGTGGTGGTGGTGCGTGTCAGTTGCGACCAGAGCTGGTCGATATGCTCGGTCAGCGACCGGCATGGCTGCGGGCGGGTGATGGGCGCTTCGGGCAGGGTGAAGTTGGCGAGGACGAAGCGGCGGAGTGTGGCGTCGGTGCCGCATTTGCAGACACGATAGGCGGCGACAATGCGGGAGTCGGGCCGCTTCGGCACCGCGTCGGCAAAGGTCTTCCCGTCGGGAAACAGCCGGCGCATCTGCACATCGTGGTACAGCTTGCCGAACCGCTGCGCGGGCGACAGCGGTGTCGCGGCGACGGTGAGGACGGCGGTAGCGGCAAAAAGCAGGCGGGCGATCAAGGTCGGCTCTCCAGCAAATCCGCGCGGGCGAGCGTGACGCGGCGTTCGCCCCGATCGATGCGGATATAGAAGGTGTGGGGCGGCGTCGGCAGGCGCAGTTGGAAACCGCCGGTACTGTTCCAGCGATCGGGCGTCATCGGCCGATCGGTCATGTCGCGCCAGTCCGCTGATTGCAGCCATGCCTGATCGGCGAGTGGCCCGTCCCGGCGGAATTGTGATAGGCGGGCGACGAAATCCTCCAGCGCGATGTCGCGGTTTGTCCAGTCGAGCCACGTCGTGTCGTTGTCCTGCGCATAGGCGTTGTTGTTGCCGCGCTGGCTGCGGCCGAATTCGTCGCCGGCGGTCAGCATCGGCGTGCCCCTGGCGGCGAACAGCGTGGCGAGCAGGGCGCGGGCGTCGATATCGCGGGCGGTGCGGATCGCCGGATCGTCGCTTGGGCCTTCGGTGCCGTTGTTCCAGCAAATCTCCTCGCCATGGCCATCGCGATTATTCTCGCCATTCGCCTCGTTATGGCGGCCGGCATAGGCGAGCATGTCGGCCAGGGTGAAGCCGTCATGCGCGGCGACGAAATTCACGCTGCGGGTGTGGGTGCCGCCGAACGTGTCCGACGAACCTGCGATGCGGGTGGCGAGGGCGCCGGGGCTGCCGTCACCACGCCAGAATCGGCGGACGTCGTCGCGGAAACGGTCGTTCCATTCCAGCCAGTTGTCGGGGAACTTGCCCAGTTGATAGCCGCCGGGGCCGATGTCCCATGGCTCGGCGATCATGATGCGGGTCGACAGGACCGGGTCGGCGGCGATCGCGGCGAAGATCGGCGCGGCAGGATCGAAACCGGGCGAGCGCGCCATGACGGAGGCGAGATCGAAGCGGAAGCCGTCGATCCCGAGCATCGCGAAATGGCGCAGCGCCGCCAAGGTCACGTTGCGGACATGCGGGCGCGCGAAATCGAGTGTGTTGCCGGTGCCGGCATCATTGATGAGCGAGCCGTCGGGCGCGTGCGCGTAGGATCGGGGATCGAGACCGCGCAGCGACAGCGTCGGGCCGCCGGTATCGCTCTCGCCGGTATGATTGAAGACAAGGTCGAGCAGCACGCCGATGCCGGCGTCGCGCAGGGTCGCGACGGTCGCGCGCAGTTCATCGACGCCGCCGGGGCAGAGGCGCGGATCGAGCGCCATCGGTGCGACAGGGTTATAGCCCCAGGCGTTGACGAGCCCGAGCGGCGGTAGATGACGTTCGTCGATCCAGGCGACGATTGGCATCAGTTCGATCGCCGCGACGCCAACCTTCTGGAAATGCGCGATGACGGCGGAATGGGCGAGAGCGGCGATCGTGCCGCGCTGTTCGGGCGGTACGTCCGGATGGCGCATGGTGAAGCTACGCACGTTGAGTTCGTAGATCAGGCCGCCGGGTGCGAACAGCGGCGGTTCCGGCAATGGCGCGGCCGAGGCGGGCTGGACGATCGCTCTCGGCACCAGCGCGGCGGTGTCCGCACCGAACACCGACAGGGCGGGATCGTACACGAAGCGCGTGTCGAGTTCGATGGCATAGGGATCGACCAGCAGCTTGGCCGGGTCGAACCAATGGGCGTTAGCCGGATCGTGGCGGCCCTCGGCGCGATACCCGTAACGCTGGCCGGCGCCGACGAGCGGCACCTCGACATGCCAATAGTCACCGTCGCGCTGCATGGGAATGCGGCGCTCATGCGTACCGTCGAACAGGCACAGATGCAGCGCGCTCGCTTCGGGGGCGCGCACCGTGAAGCTCGTCCCGCCGGCGCGAAGATGCGCACCGCAGGTGCGGTCAGCGGGCGAAGGGGCGGGGCGGATCAGGTCGGCGACGCGGCGCAACCAGCCGCCGGGCGCGCCGCGCGACGACGCCGTCACGTGACGACGTCGGGCTCGGTGCGGCCGGTGTGACGGACGATGCCGGCGATCGCATCCGCCGCGGCGACGCTGTCGCCGAGCATTTCGGTAGTATCGCCATCGATCGCATCGGCCTCGAACCGTTCGAGATAGACGCGCAACGTCGCGCCGCTGGTGCCGGTGCCCGACAGGCGGAACACGACGCGGCTGCCGCCGACGAACAGCACGCGCACCCCCTGATTGCGGCTGACCGACCCATCGGTCGGATCATGATAGGCGAAGTCGTCCGCGGTCTCGACCTCCAGATCGCCGAAGCGCGCACCGGGCAGCGTGGCGAGCTTGTGGCGCAGTTCGGCCATCAGCGCATCGGCACGGTCGCTTTCGACGCCCTCATAATCGTGGCGTGCATAATAGTTGCGGCCATAGGTGGCCCAATGTTCGCGCGCGATCGTGTCGACCGACTTGCCGGTCGCGGCAAGGATATTGAGCCACAGGAGCACCGCCCAGAGGCCGTCCTTTTCGCGGACATGGTCGGACCCGGTGCCGGCGCTTTCCTCGCCACAGATCGTCGCCATGCCGGCGTCGAGCAGGTTGCCGAAGAACTTCCAGCCGGTCGGCGTCTCATAGGCCGGAATGCCGAGCTTGGCGGCGACGCGATCGGCGGCGGCGCTGGTCGGCATCGATCGGGCGATGCCCTTCAGCCCGTCCTTGTAACCGGGCGCCAGATGCGCATTGGCGGCGAGCATCGCTAGGCTGTCCGATGGCGTGACGAAGCGATGCCGGCCGATGATGAGGTTGCGGTCGCCGTCGCCGTCCGACGCGGCACCGAAATCGGGCGCATCGGGGGCCATCATCGTCTCGTACAGTTCGTGCGCGTGGACGAGGTTGGGGTCGGGATGATGGCCGCCGAAATCTGGCAACGGCGCGCCGTTGCGGACGGTGCCGGCCGCGAAGCCCAGTCGGTTTTCGAGGATGTCGTGCGCGTAGGGGCCGGTGACGGCGCTCATCGCGTCGAACGCCATCGTCAGCCTCGCTGCGCGGATCGCCGGGAAGTCGAACAGCTGTTCCATCAGCGCCGCGTAATCGGCGACAGGATCGACGATCTCGACGGTCATCCCGCCGACCGTCACCTCGCCCAGCGTATCGAGATCGATGTCGTCGGCCTCCACCGCGCGCCAGCGATCGATCGTCAGGGTGCGGGCGTGGAGCGCCTCGGTCACCTTCTCTGGCGCTGGGCCGCCATTAGCGATGTTGTATTTGATGCCGAAATCTTCGTCCGGGCCGCCGGGATTGTGGCTGGCCGACAGGACGAGGCCGCCGAGTGCACCACGGATGCGGATCAGGTTGCTGGCGGCGGGCGTCGACAGGATGCCGCCGCTGCCTACGATAGCGCGCGCGAAGCCGGCCGCCGCGGCGATGCGGATCGCGACCTGGATCACCTCCCGGTTCAGAAAACGGCCGTCGCCGCCGATGACCAGCGTGGCGCCTTCCTTGCCTTCGATGACGTCGAACACCGACTGGACGAAATTCTCGGCATAGTTCGGCTGCTGGAACACCTTCACTTTCTTGCGGAGGCCGGAGGTACCGGGCTTCTGGTCGGTGAACGGGGTCGTGGGGTAGTCGCGGATCATGCCGGCTCCATCAGGTCGTGGTACAGCCGAGCATAGCGCCGCCCGCTCTCCCGCCAAGAGAAGTCGGCGTTCATGCCGTTCGTCTGCAGGCGCTTCCACGCATCGGGCTGCGCATGCAGCGCGATGGTGCGGCGGATGGCGTGAAGCAGCGCGTCAGGGGTGACGCCGTCATGGACGATACCGGTGGCGACTTCGGCGGAGAGCGCAGCCTCGTTCGCGTCGATCACCGTGTCGGCAAGGCCGCCGGTGCGGGCGACGACGGGGACGCAGCCATAGGCAAGGCCGTAGAGCTGGGTCAGGCCGCACGGTTCGAACCGCGACGGGATCAGGATCGCGTCGGCGCCGCCCTGCAACAGATGCGACAGGCCCTCGTCGTAACCGATCCGCACGCCGATGCGGCCGGGGTGGCGGTCGGCAGCGGCGAGGAAGGCGGCTTCCAGCGGCTTGTCACCCGAGCCGAGCAGCGCGAGCCGGCCGCCAGCCGCGACGAGATCGTCGAGAACGGCGGCGAGAACATCCATGCCCTTTTGCCAGGTCAGGCGACTGACGACGGTGAAGATCGGCCCGTCGCCGGGGGTCAGGCCGAAGCGTTTCTCTACGGCGGCGCGATTGGCGGCACGGTCAGCCAGCGTATCGGCCGTGTAGGGTGCGGGCAGCGCGGCGTCGGTGGCGGGGTTCCAGACAGCCGGGTCGATGCCGTTGACGATGCCGCTCACATCGGCGGCGCGCGCGGCGATAAGTCCTTCGAGGCCCATGCCGAAGGCGGGATCGCGGATTTCGCGGGCGTAGGTCGGCGACACGGTAGTGATCGCGTCGGCGGCCTGCAGACCGGCCTTCAGATAGCTAATTCCGTCATAATATTCGACGCCGTGGATGCTCGCCATCCAGTCCGGCAGGCCGAGCGCGGGGAACAGGCTCAGGTCGAACCGGCCCTGAAAGGCGATGTTATGAACGGTCATCACCGTCCTCACCGGCGCACCGAGGGCTCGGACATAGGCAGGAGCAAGGCCGGCCTGCCAATCATGGGCGTGAAGGATGTCGAAGCGATGGCCCTTCACCGCGCCATGGGCGATGTCGGCGGCGGCGCGGGCTAACGCGGCGAAGCGGCGCCAGTTGTCGTTCCAGTCCTTGCCGGCGGCGTCGCCATAAGGGCCACCATCGCGATCGAACAACGCGGGTGCGTCGAGGATCAGGAGCGGATGGCCGTCGAGTTTCGCCTCGATCAGGCGGGCTTCGGTGCCGAACAGATCAGGCCATTCATGGATGACGCGGCCATTGGCCATGGTCGGGGCGAGGGCGCGGTAGCCTGGTAACAGCGTCGTGGTGGCGACGCCCTGATCCGCCAAGGCGGCCGGGAGCGCGCCGACCACATCCGCGAGGCCACCCGTCTTGATCAGGGGATAGGCCTCGGAAGCGACAGAGAGAACGCGTGTTGCGGCACCCTCTCCCGATGGGAGAGGGGACGATAACGCGGCCATCACGCCGTCAGCCGGTCAATCATGGGTTGGGTGATGAGGCAGATGCCCTTGTCGGTGCGGCGGAAGCGGGCTGCATCAAGGATAGGATCGTCGCCGACGACGAGGCCGTTGGGGATTTTCACGCCGGCATCGATCACCACCTGGCGCAGGCGCGCGCCGCGACCGATGTGGCAGTTCGGCAGCACCACCGCCTCGTCCAGCATGGAGAAGCTGTGCGCGCGCGTGCCGGTCGACAACAAGCTGCGGTTGATCGACGCGCCGGACACGATGCAGTTACCCGACACCAGACTGGCGACGGCGGAACCACGGCGGCCATCGATATCATGGACGAACTTGGCCGGCGGTGTGATCTCTGAATAGGTCCAGAGCGGCCAGCTATTTTCGTATAGATCGAGTTCCGGCAGCACATCGGTCAGATCGATGTTCGCTTCCCAATACGCATCGATCGTACCGACATCGCGCCAATATGCCTGCGGTTCTTCCGACGACCTGACGCAGCTGGCGCTGAAGCGGTGCGCCTGCGCCTTGCCGTGCTTCACGAGGTAGGGGATGATATCCTTGCCGAAATCGCGGCTCGACCCCTCGGTCGCGGCGTCGCGGCGCAATTCCTCGAACAGGAAGCGGGTCGCGAAGACGTAGATGCCGAGACTGGCAAGCGCCACATCGGGATGGCCGGGAATGGCGGGCGGATCGGCAGGTTTCTCGATGAAATCGACGATCCGATCCTGCTCGTCGACATGCATCACGCCGAACGCAGTCGCCTCCATCCGCGGCACTTCCATGCAGGCGACGGTGACGTCGGCGCCACTGTCGACATGCTGCTGGAGCATGATCTCGTAATCCATCTTGTAGATGTGGTCACCCGCCAGGATGACCATGAATTCGGGACCATAGCTTTCGATGATATCGATGTTCTGGAAGACGGCGTCGGCGGTGCCCTCGTACCACTGGAATTCCGACACACGCTGTGACGCGGGCAGGATGTCGAAGCTTTCGTTCCGTTCGGGGCGCAGGAAGTTCCAGCCGCGTTGCAGATGGCGGATCAGCGAATGCGCCTTGTACTGCGTCGCCACGCCGATGCGGCGGATGCCGGAATTGAGCGCGTTCGACAGTGCGAAATCGATGATCCGGCTCTTGCCGCCGAAATACACCGCCGGCTTGGCGCGCGTGTCGGTCATCTCGAACAATCGACTGCCGCGACCACCGGCAAGTACATAGGCCATGGCGTCACGCGCTAGCGGCTGGCCCCGACGATGATCCACGGTTCTCTCCCTATGATGCGCCGTTATGTCGGCACCTTGTCATCCGTTCACCGTGGTTGTGCGACAGCCCGCCGTTCCCGACAAGGCCGCCGCACCGGTTTCGGCTCGATTACCCGTCATATTCCAGCATGATCGTGGCGAGCGGCGGCAACGTGACCCACGCCGCCCCGTCCTTTGCCTCGATCCCGCCGAGATTGCCGAGGCCGGAACCCCAATATTCCTGCGCGTCGGAGTTCATGACCTCGCTCCAGCGACCGTCATGGGGCAGGGGCACGCGATAGGGTGCGCGGGCGATCGGCGTCATGTTCACGATCACTGCGACCGGCTTTTCACCCGGTGCCTTACGCAACCAGGCGAAGACCGAATTGGCAGCGTCGTCGCCGACCAGCCATTCGAACCCGTCGGCCTCGCAGTCACGTGCGTGGAGCGCGGGCTTTTCGCGGTAGAGTTTGTTCAGGTCGCGGACTAGGCTGCGAACGCCTTCATGCGCATGGCTGGTACGTAAGTGCCAGTCGAGGGCGCGATCCTCGGCCCATTCAGCACGCTGGGCGAATTCCTGGCCCATGAACAGCAACTTCTTGCCGGGATAGCCCCACATAAAAGCGTAATAGAGGCGTAGATTGGCGAATTTCTGCCAGTCGTCGCCGGGCATCTTGGTGAGGATCGATCCCTTGCCGTGCACGACCTCATCATGGCTCAGCGGCAGGACGAAATTCTCCGAATAGGCATAGACTAGCCCGAAGGTAATCTCGCCGTGGTGGTGCTGACGATGGACCGGCTCGCGGGCCATGTACTGGAGCGTGTCGTGCATCCAGCCCATGTTCCATTTGAACCCGAAGCCGAGACCGCCTTCACGCTCGCCCGGTGCCGGCGCGGGGCTGGAGACACCCGGCCAAGACGTCGATTCCTCCGCGATGGTGAAGATGCCGGGATGCTCGCGATAGACGGCGCGGTTGGTGGCACGGAGGAATTCCACCGCCTCCCAATTCTCGCGGCCGCCATCCTCGTTCGGGATCCATTCGTCCGACTTGCGGCTGTAGTCGCGGTACAGCATCGACGCGACCGCATCGACGCGCAGGCCGTCGAGGTGATAGCGCTCGGCCCAGAACAGTGCGTTGTTGACGAGATAGCTCGACACCTCGCGCCGACCGAAATTGTAGATTGCGGTGTTCCAGTCCGGGTGATAGCCCAAACGCGGATCGTCATGTTCGTACAGCGCGGTGCCGTCGAACCGGATCAGGCCGTGCGCATCCATCGGGAAATGCGCGGGCACCCAGTCGAGCAGCACGCCGATGCCGGCCTGATGCGCGCCATCGACGAAGCGGGCGAACCCCTCGTGATCGCCGAACCGGGCGGACGGGGCATAGAGGCCCGTCGTCTGATATCCCCATGACGGATCATAGGGATGCTCGGTGATCGGCATGAATTCGATATGGGTGAAGCCCATTTCGACGACATAGGGGATCAGCTTGTCGGCCAGCGCGTCCCAGCTCAGGAACCAGCCGTTTTCATCTTTGTCCCATGATCCGGCGTGGACCTCGTAGATCGAGATCGGCACGCGGCGGGGATCGACCGAGGCCCAATGTTCGCGGTGGCCCTTGTCCTGCCATTCATGCGTCATCGGCCCGGTCGTCAGCGACGCGGTGCGGGGGCGCAGTTCTGCAGCGAAGGCAAAAGGATCGGCCTTTTGCGGCTGCAGATGGCCGTCACTGCCGACGATCTCGAACTTGTAGGCATGGCCGGCATTCAGGTCGGGCAGGAAAATCTCCCACACGCCGACGCCGCCGCGACGACGCATGACATGGCGGCGACCGTCCCAGCCGTTGAAGTTGCCAACGACGGAAACGCGGCGCGCATTGGGCGCCCAGACCGCGAAGTGGGTGCCAGTCGCGCCCTGATGCTCGACCAGATGCGCGCCCATCTTGTCCCACAGGCGCAGATGCGTGCCCTCACCCATCAGATAATCGTCGGTGGGACCGAGGATGGGGCCGAAGCTGTAAGGATCAGTTACCGACCATTCAGCACCGTTTCCTGATGCGCTGTAACGGACGGGTTGGGGATCGCCGCTGACGACCCCCTCGAACAGGCCCGCATCGTCGACGCGGGTCAGGGTGCCGAGGCTGGTACCGGACAGATCATGCGCCTCGACGCTGTCTGCCCCCGGAATCCAGGTCCTCGCGAAACTGCCCTCCGGTCCCGGAAAGATACCAAGGAGCGAGAAGGGATCGTCGTGACGCCCTTCCAACAGGGCGGAGATGGCGTCACTTGGTGGTTTCACAGGACTCCCCAGATGTCCTTGGCATATTCGCGGATCGTGCGATCTGACGAGAACCAACCGACACGCGCGACGTTCCTTATCGTCGCACTATTCCAGTCGGACCGGTTCGACCAACGCCGGTCCACCGTCCGCTGGGCCGCCGCATAGCTGTCGAAATCGGCGGCGAGCATGAACCAGTCGCCGTCGTACAGGCCGCCCATCAGGCCCTTGTACCGGTCGGGATCGTCCGGCGAGAACACGCCCGACGCGATCGCCGCCAGCGCCTGACCCAGTTCGGGTGACGCCTCGATCGCCTCACGCGGGTTGTAGCCGCCGGCGCGCTTGGCCGCGACCTCGTCGGCGGTCATGCCGAAGATCACGATGTTCTCCGCGCCGATATGATCGCGGATCTCGACATTCGCACCGTCCAGCGTGCCAATCGTCAGCGCGCCGTTCATCGCGAATTTCATGTTGCCGGTGCCCGAAGCCTCCATGCCGGCAGTCGAGATCTGTTCGGACAGATCGGCGGCGGGGATGATCTTTTCCGCCAGCGACACATTGTAATTGGGCACGAACGCGACCTTCAGTAGGTCGCCGACCGCCGGATCGGCGTTGACCCGGCGGGCGACGTCGCCGGCCAGTTTGATGATGAGTTTGGCGTTGTGATAGCTCGATGCCGCCTTGCCCGCGAACAACTTCACGCGCGGCACCCAGTCACGTTCGGGATGGCTGCGGATCTGGTCATAGAGCGCGACCGTCTCGACGATGTTGAGCAACTGGCGCTTATATTCGTGGATGCGCTTGATCTGCACGTCGAACATCGCGTCGGGATCGACGCGCAGCCCGATCAGGTCCTTCAGATGCTTCGCCAGCGCGACCTTGTTGTCGCGCTTCACCGCGGCGAATTTCTGCTGGAATGCCGCATCGTCGGCATGGGCGGCCAGCGCGTCCAGTTTTTCGGTGTCGTCGCAGAACGCGTCGCCGATCGCCTCACGGATCAGGCTGGTCAGGCCGGGATTGCATTGCTGCAACCAGCGGCGCGGGGTGATGCCGTTGGTCTTGTTGTTGATCCGGTCCGGATACAGCTTGTGCAGATCGGCGAACACCGTCTGCTTCATCAGGTCGGTGTGAAGAGCGGCAACGCCGTTGACGCTGTGGCTGCCGGCAAAGGCGAGGTTGGCCATGCGGACGCGCCGTTCGCCACCCTCGTCGATCAGGCTGATCGCCTTGATCGCCGCCTCGTCACTGCCCGCCGCGCGTGCCTCTCGCAGCAGCTTGCCGTTGATCGCATAGACCAGCTGCATGTGGCGGGGCAGCAGGCGTTCGAACAGCGGCAACGGCCAGCTTTCCAGCGCCTCCGGCAACAGGGTGTGGTTGGTGTAGCCGAACGTCCGCTTGGTGATGTCCCACGCTTCGTCGAAGCCGAATTCGTGGAAATCGATCAACAGGCGCATCAACTCGGCGACGGATACCGCCGGATGCGTGTCGTTCAGCTGGATCGCCGCCTTGTCGGGCAGGGTGCGGATGTCGCCGAAATACTGGACGTGGCGGCGCACGATGTCCTGGATCGACGCCGACGAGAAGAAATACTCCTGCCGCAGGCGCAGTTCCTGACCGGCGGCGGTGGAATCGTTGGGATAGAGGACGCGGGTCAGCGTCTCCGCCCGCAACTGGCCGGCGAGCGCGCCGGTGAAATCGCCCTCGTTAAATCGGTCGAGACGGATCGGGTCGAGCGCGCGGGCGGTCCACAGTCGCAACGTGTTGACCCGCTTGCCGCGCCAGCCGACCATCGGCGTATCGACCGCCATCGCCTCGACGGCCTCGCCCACTTTCCAATGGACCTGCCCGGTGTCGGTGCCGACCACTTCGCCGCCGAAGCCGACGAAATAGGCGCTTTCACGACGCTCGAACTCCCACGGATTGCCGTGCTGGAGCCAGTTTTCCGGCAGCTCGACCTGGAAACCGTCGTCCAGCCGCTGGCGGAACATGCCGTTCACATAGCGGATGCCATAGCCGTAGGCGGGGAGGTCCAGGCTCGCGAGGCTTTCCATAAAGCACGCCGCCAGCCGGCCGAGGCCGCCATTGCCCAGCGCCGCGTCGGGTTCGATCTCCTCGATGGCGGCTAGGTCCACGCCCAGCGATTTCAGCGCGCCGGCGATGTCGTGCGTGTGGCCCAGATTGGCGAGCGCATCGCGCAACAGGCGGCCGATCAGGAATTCGAGACTGAGATAATAGACCCGCTTGGCACCCTTCGCATGCGCCTCGCGCGTCGAGGTCATCCACTTTTCGATGATGTCGTTACGGACGGTCAGGATCGTGGCGGCCAGCCAGTCATGCGGGCGGGCGGCCTTTTGGTCCTTGCCGATCCGGTGGACTAGGGTTTCGAGAATGGCGTCGGCCAGCGGATTGGCGTCGGCAACAGGCAATGCGGCAGGTGAAGTGGCCAAAGGGGCGCCCCGAATAGTTGGTCCGGTTTGATGTGTACCTGCGGCCGGGCCGAAGTCACGCGCCATTCGTATGCGGGGGTCTCACAACATTCCGTAAAGCAGCGTGCCGTTCAGCACGATGATGACCGCCGCGATCGTCCAGGCGAGCGTTCGCAGCCACAACGGGCTGACGAGTTCGCCCATCAGGTCGCGTCGGCCGGTGAAGACCACCAGCGGCACGACCGCGAACGGCAGTTGCAGGCTGAGGATGACCTGACTGAGGACGAGGAGCTGTGTGGCGCCGGCATCGCCACTGGCACCGACGACGATCACCGCCGGTACGATCGCCAGGGCCCGCGTGACGAGCCGACGCGCCCAGACGGGCAGGCGCAGGTTCAGGAAGCCCTCCATCACGATCTGCCCGGCCAGCGTGCCGGTGACGGTGGAGTTCTGGCCCGACGCCAGCAGAGCGACCGCAAACACGACGCTGGCCGCGCCCATGCCCAGCGACGGGGCGAGCAGGCGGTACGCCTCGTCGATCTCGGCTATGTCGGTGCGGCCGGCGGTATGGAAGGCGGCGGCGGCGAGGATCAGGATCGAGGCGTTGATGAAAAAGGCGAGACCGAGCGCGACGGTGCTGTCGATCGTGGCGAGTTTCGCCGCCTCGCGCTTGCCGCCGACATCCTGATCAAATGCGCGGGTCTGGACGATCGAGGAATGGAGATAGAGATTGTGCGGCATCACCGTCGCGCCGAGGATGCCGATCGCGATATACAGCATCGCCGGGTTGGTCAGGATTTCCGTCGTCGGGACGAGGCCGCGCATGATCGCCCCCGGATCGGGGCGGGCGAGCGCCAGTTCGAACACGAAGCAGCCGGCGATGATGACCAGCAGCGCGATAATGAACGCCTCCAACCGGCGGAACCCGTATCGTTGCAGGGCGAGGATCAGGAACACGTCGACCGCGGTGACGATCACGCCCCAGGTCAGCGGCAGGCCGAACAGCAGTTTCAACGCGATCGCGGTGCCCAGCACCTCGGCCAGGTCGCAGGCGACGATCGCGATCTCGCAAAGTACCCACAGGACCAGCGTCACCGGCCGTGAATAATTCGCCCGGCACGCCTGCGCCAGATCGAGGCCGGAGGCGACACCCAGCCGCGCGGATAGAGCCTGCAGCACGATCGCCATCAGGTTCGACAGCAGGATGACCGACAGCAACGTGTAACCAAAGGCCGATCCGCCGGCGATGTCGGTCGCCCAATTGCCCGGGTCCATATAGCCGACCGCGACCAGATAGCCGGGACCGGCAAAGGCGAGGAAGCGGCGGAACCCGCCGGTCCCCTTCGGAACGGCCACGCTGCGGTGGCTATCGGCAAGGGAGCGGGTTGGTGTCGGCGTCATCGCGCCTGCTCCTGCCGGATGCGATCAGGGGCGGCAAGCATTGTGCGCATGGCGAGCGGCCATTGCCTTTGCCTCGCCGGCACGACAGAGGCGGAACATGCGTATGCTCATTCTGCCGCTGGCGACCATCGTCGCTGCCCTGACCCTGGTTTCGGCCGCCGATGCGGCGACACCGATCGCGGGTCGCTGGCTGACCGAGGAGGGCAGCGCGATCGTGACCATCGCCCCGTGCGGCGCGTCGACGTGCGGGCGGATCACGAAGCTCATCAAGGGGCCGCCTTCCGGCCCGCCGCTCGATCGCAACAATCCCGACGCCCGGTTGCGCGACCGCCCGATCGAGGGGCTGGTGATCCTAACCGAGTTCAAGGACGACGGCGACGACTGGCGCGGCCGCATCTACGATCCGAAATCAGGCAAGACGTACAAGTCGATCCTGAAGCGCGAGGCGGATGGCCGGCTAAAGGTACAGGGTTGCATCGCGTTCTTCTGCCAGACGCAGCGGTGGACGCCGGCGCGCTGACCGGATCGCTAACCCGCTGGTAAGACCGTTCCAGCTAACGATGGTGGCATGGATGTATCCGCCAGCCTCGCCCGCCTGCACGAGCATCAGGATCGCATCCTGATGATCCTCGACCGCGCGACGGACCTGATCCACGGCGATCCTGATCGCAATCGTGCCGGACTGGCGACGAGCCGTTGGGAAATGGCGCGGCGGCTGCGCGAATATCAGCTGTTCAAACATCGCGAGTTGTTCGATCCGATGATCGCCGGCGGTGACCCGGAGCAGCGCCGGCGCGCTCGGCTGATGAAGGCGGACTGCCTCCTGCTCAGCGAAGATTTTCAGGCCCATGTCGCGCGCTGGAGCGGGGTGGACGTGGCGGACGACTGGATCACCTATCGCCGGGCGATGCTGGCGATCACCACCCGGCTGCGGGGCACCGTGATGCGCGAGCGACATGAACTGGCTCAGACGTTGCGGCTGGTGCCGGCGTCGGCGTCCCGCGCGCGGATCGCCGTAACCGGATAAACCCTGCGGGCCATCTTGCCGCGGCCTGCGCCGGGGTCTAGGCGCGGCGCTTCATGCGGTCGGCCTATTTTCAGCCTTCGTCGGACCGGCGGCGTCTCGTCTCCCTGTTGCTGACGATTGCCGCGCACATTCTGATCATTTTGCTGCTGTTGCGGCTGGCGCCGGCCGCGTCGCCGCCGCTTGAACCGGAATCGATGCCGGTGACGTTCGGCCTCGCGCCAGAACCCGGCGCCGCGCCGAAGGCATCGCCGAAGCCCGCCGTTGCCAAGGCGGCCCGCGCGGCGGGCGGTGCGCCGGCCGCCGCGCCATCGCGCGTCGCGCCGCCCACCGACCTGCCGCCACCGCCGCCGACACCTCCGATCGAACTCCCCTCGATGATCGGCGGCAAGGAACTGTTCGACGGCGTTGGTACGGCGATGGCGACCCGCCGCGCCGACGCCGGCCGCGGCGAGGGAGAGGGTGAAGGCGACGATTCGGGCAAGGACAGCGGCAGCACTTATGGGCCGGGCGAGGGACCGGGCGGGCAGCGGCTGTACAATGCGGAATGGTACACCCGGCCGCCACGCGGTGTGCTGCAATCCTACCTACCGCGCGGGGCGCCGCCGAACAGCTGGGGCATGATCGCCTGCCAGACGATCGACGATTACCGCGTCGACAATTGCCGGTTCCTGGGCGAATCGCCGCTGGGGTCCGGCATCGGCCGGGCGATGCGCGAGGCGGCATGGCAGTTCCGGGTACGACCGCCGCGGATCGGGGGCAAGAAGATGGTCGGCGCGTGGGTGCGCATCCGGATGGATTTCACGGACAAGCCAGAGGATTGAGCGTTCGGTTGGCCGGTCACACCGGCGCGGCGATCACGTCAGGCCCCGCGCCATAATGATGCCAGGTGAAGATTGCCGCCGCGCCGCGATGGGGGCGCCACGCCTCCGCCAGTTCGCGGGTCAGGCGTTCGGAGGGGCGGGTATCATGGCCCAGGATGCGGCCGACCTCGATCTGCACCGCGAGATCGCCGGCGGGCCAGATGTCCGGGCGACCTTCGGCGAACAACAGGTACACCTCCGCCGACCAGCGGCCGATGCCCTTCACGCGGACGAGGGCGGCGATGGCTTCCTCGTCGTCCGCGGGCAGCGCGGCGAGATCGAGACGGCCGCTCGTTACCTCGTCGGCCAGGCTGCGGGCATAGCCGGCCTTTTGCCGCGACAGGCCAGCGGCGCGAAGCTGTTCGTCGGTGGCGGCCGCGACCACCACGGGATCGCTGGCATTGCCCAGCATCGTGTCGAGCTTCAGCCACACGGCATTGGCGGACTGGACGCTGACCTGCTGGCCGATGATCGTGCGCAGCAACGTGGCATAACCACGATCGCGCACACGGGGTGCCGGATAGCCGATCCGCCCGATCGCGGCGGCGAAGGCAGGCTCGATATCGCTCAACGCGTCGAGGCTGGTGCGTAGCTGGTTTTCGCTCAAGCCCATGATGTTTGGCCCTTCAAGGCTTGATCCGGGTGACGCGCACCGTCATGGCGGCGACCGGGAACAGGAGATTGCATGATGCCGACGCTTATCGTCACGACACGCGAAGGGGAAGAACGCGAACTGGCCGGCGAGACTGGCCTGTCGGTGATGGAAGTGATCCGCGACGGTGGCATCGACGAGCTGCTGGCGCTGTGCGGCGGTTGTTGCAGTTGCGCGACGTGCCATGTCCATGTCGATCCGGCGTTCCTCGACAAGCTGCCGAAGATGGGACCGGACGAGGACGACCTGCTCGATTCAGCCGGCGATCGCGATGCGACGTCGCGGCTGTCGTGCCAGATTCAGTTCGGCCCGGCGCTGGACGGCTTGCGGGTGAGGATCGCGGCGGAGGATTGAGGGCTGCTCTTTCCTAATCCTCCCCCGGCGGGGGAGGGGGACCGGCCGAAGGCTGGTGGAGGGGTAGGTTTCCACGCGCGCCGCACCATGACAGGACATGAACGATCACCGCATCGAGATCCGTGAGGACGTTCATAGCCGCAATCCGGCATACGCGAATGTGCTGCGTCGCAAGCCAGGCATCACGCTCGCCATCGCGTTGTGGTCGACCGCTCCGATTATGGGCCTCCCCATCGACCTCGATAGCGAGATGATGGCTCACACAGAAGAAATCGAGGACGTAGCGGCCCGCAGGATGCTGGCGGCGAAACTTCAGGCCTGCCGGGCGCTTGCGAAGTTCCTGCCATAGAATGACTTCTGGCAATGTCATCGTGCGGCGGAGCTTGCTGGCACGATGCTGCGTCTGTTTCGGGCCGTGGAGCATCTGGACCGCTACCCCTCCGTCGCGCTGCGCGCGCCACCTCCCCCGCCGGGGGAGGATTTTCCGGTCAAATCAATCCCGCGCCGCCACCGCATACAACGCGATCGCCGCGGCGTTCGATACGTTCAGGCTCTCCACCCGGTCCGAAATCGGCAGCTTCGCCAGCAGATCGCAATGCGCCTCGGTGTTCTGGCGCATGCCTTCGCCCTCGGCGCCCAGCACGATGCAGATGCGCTGCGTGCCCATCGCCTGCACCAGCGTCTGGTCGGCGCTGCCAGTCAGGCCGATGCGCCAGAAACCCGCCTCGGCGATCGCCTCCAGCGCGCGAGCGAGGTTGACGACGCGGACCCAGGGCACCGTCTCCAGCGCGCCTGATGCGGCGCGGGCGACCGTGCCAGATTCCGGTGGCGAATGGCGGTCCTGCGTGACGATGCCGAGCGCGTCGAACGCGGCGGCCGAGCGCAGGATGGCGCCGACATTATGCGGATCGGTGACCTGATCGAGCACCACCAGCGGCCGCTGGTCGTCCTTGCCCGCCATCAGCAGATCGGCCAGCCACATGTCCTCCAGCGGATCGACCTCGGCGATCACGCCCTGATGCGGCGCGTCGCTGGGGACGAGGCGGCCGAGATCGGCGACATCGGCATAGGTCACCGGGATCTCCGGCGGCACGGGGATCGCCGCCGCCGCCTCGCGCGTCAGCCACAGCTTGCGCACGGTACGGTCGGGATTGGCAAGCGCGGCGGTCACCGCATGCCGGCCCCAGAGGCGGGGGCGGTTGGCGGTGCCGGTCGAGGGGCGGTGGCCACGGCGTGCCATCAGTCGTCATCTCCGTCGGAATAGGCAAAGGGATCGGTCACGGCGGGCTTGGTCGGCAATGGCGGCCGGGGCAAGACCTTGTCGGTATTGGCGGCGGCCAGCAGGACGCCCGCCAGCACGGTCGCACCCTGGCGCATGTCGTCGCCCTTCAGGTGATCGAACGTGTCGGCTGAGCTGTGATGGATGCGGCTGCCATAATCGAGCGGGTCCTGGATGAACTGGAATCCAGGCACGCCGACCGACTGCATGAAGACATGGTCGGTGCCGCCGGTCGGCCGCACCACCACGGTACCCGCACCCATCGTCGCGAACGGGCTGAGCCAGTCGCGCAGCAACGGCACGGCCGCCGGATTGTTCTCGGCATACAGGCCGCGAAGCTTGCCCGATCCGTTGTCGATGTTGAAATAGGCCGTCAGGTCGCGATAACCGGGCAGCGGCGTGATCGGCCAGCGATTGGCGAAGCCATAATAACGCTGCATCCCTTGACCATTGCCCAGCGCCGTACCGGTGCCGCGCGTCGCCAGATGCTTTTCGACATAGGCCATCGAGCCGAGGATGCCCTGCTCCTCGCCCGCCCACAGCGCGAAGCGGATCGTGCGTTTCGGCCGGACGCCGGTGGTGGCGAGGATGCGCGCGGCCTCCATCACCATCGCGCTGCCCGCTGCGTTGTCTGCCGCGCCGTCGCCCGCGACCCAGCTGTCGAGGTGGGCGCCGGCCATGACGTACCCGGCCTTCGGGTCGGTGCCGGGGATTTCGGCGAAAACGTTATAGGCGTTCACGTCGCTGTCGTCGAAGCGGACATCGCTCACGATCTCCAGCGTCGGCGCGGGACCGATCTTGGCCAGACGGGCGAGGCGGCGATAATCCTCGGCGGCGATCTGCACGCCGGGCATCGACGGCGTCTCGCCTACCCCGAACATATATCCTTCGCCGTGGAGCAGCTTGCCGTCGCGATACGACATGGTGGCAAAGGCGACCGCGCCCTCGGCCTTCAGGAAGGCGTCCAGCTTCTGCTGGAACTCCAGCCGCTTCAGGCGGCGATCGGTCGCCTCCGGGTCGTTATTGGGCAGTTGATACTGGTCTAGCTTACCAAGATCGTCGCCCGACAGGCGGCGGAATGGCGCCTCGTCGGGCTCGTCGCCGGTGCCGGGCGCGGTCAGCATCACCACCTTGCCGCGCAATTGCCCGCGCCATTTGTCGAAATCACGGATTTTTTCGATCGGTGCGACGATGACCGGGGCGGTCAGTGCGCCGGCCGTGGCGGGCGTCCACGCGATCGGGATCGCGGTTAGCTGGATCGCGCGCGGCGTGACCATGCGGACGCTAGACCGATCGATCGACCAGCCGCGCCCGAACGGAAAACCTTCCTTGTGGATGTTCTTCAGGCCCCATTCGCGGAACCTGTCCTGCGTCCATCCTTCCGCCTTGCGCATCGCCGGCGAATTGGTGAGGCGCGGGCCGATCACGTCGGTCAGTCCCTGCGCCGTCACCATTACCTGACTGTGGTTCAAGCCTTCGTCGATGATGCGCGCGGTCGCGCTGTCCTGCGCGATGGCGGGCGCGGCGATCAGCGCCGCGGTGGCGGCGAGCAGCAAGTGACGGCGCAAGTGTTTAGCCTCCCGGAATATCCCTGTGGCGGCGTGCTATGCGGGCGGGCGGATGTTCGCAAGCGTCGAACCTGTGGTTGACACGGCTTCCCCGCTTGGCCATGGAGCCGCCTCGCCGTTGGCGGCCCATCTGGACAGGTGGCCGAGTGGTTAAAGGCAGCAGACTGTAAATCTGCCCGTGCAAGCGTACGCTGGTTCGAATCCAGCCCTGTCCACCACCGCTTCGATGCGGTTCGATCCCTCCCCGATATTTGGTGCAGACTTTCCCTTCGGGGATCGCGAGATCGATTGATTGCTCGGCGATCAGCATCACTGCTTTGCCGGCAGGGAATGAACGCTCGCGTTCGCCCAAGGGATCAACGCCGCGCCACGACGTCGGTCATCCAGTTCAATCGATCGCGATGCATGGTGTGTACGGTATAGGTCGTCGCCTGGGCGGCGATCGCGCGGCCAAGTGGCAGGCGTAGGGCTGGATCGGCAAGGCTGCACAGGCGCTCGGCCAGCGAGGCAGCGGAGCCCTGCTCGTACAATATCCGCGGATCGAGCCCCAGCGCGCGATAGGGCGGCGTGTCCGGACATAGCGGGATGCAGCCACGGCTGATAGCATCGAAGATCAGGCGAGGCTGCTCATCGTTCAGGTTGGTCATCAAAACGACGTCCTGCTCGTCGAGAAAGCGGAAGAAGGGTGCCGGATAGCCCACCGGCGGCCGGATCGTGAAATTGGGCAGCCCGGCTCGCTCGGCCTGCTCCTGCAAGGCATCCTGCGCCGCTCCCCGGCCGATAAGCGTCAGCGCGGCGAACCGATCCGGTCCGGCCCGCGAGAATGCCTCGATACCTAAGTGGAAGCCTTTCATCGGTTCCAGCCGTCCTGCCATGCACACGCGCAACGGTCGGTCGTGATCGGGGCGGGGCGGGGCGATATCGTCGGCGTCGACCCAGCTTGCCACGCCGACATGCACGTCGCGAGCGACCGGCCAGACCAGCTTGCGCAGACCTTCGCCCACCACAAATACGCCGGCACATCGCGATGCCAGCAACAACTGCGTCACCCGAATATCGACGAATTGCAGCAACGCCTTTGATCGTGCGGACAGGGATTTTCCCGTCGCATTCATCGTATAGGTGCGCGCGCGATTGCTGGAGATGCCGAGAAAGACCGGCTTGTCGAACCGCTTCGCCCACCGCAGGATCGGCAGATACGGCTTCGACGTCAGCCAGCCGGCATTGCCGGGAATCTGGATGAAATCCGTCTGCGAGATCACGTCGGCCAACCTGTCGTCATCCGTGACCACGGCGATGCCGGGCGCAAGCGGGGCCAGTGCATCGCTCGTCGTAACGACGACGGCGCATCGCAGCGTGATATCGGCGATGTCCGCCTGCGCATTGATATCACGCGCCCACAGGTCGAGCGTGTGCCATGCCGACCCGATCCTGACGACCGGTATCGGCGAACAAACGAGAACGCGAGGCTTCACGCGATCCGCCCGCGCCGGGCTCATTTCATTTCCTCGTCACCAAATGGTAACGTCGTGTCGTCAAGGAGAGGATGATCTGTTGGACTCGCAGTGAGAATGTTCAGGTTCATGGCTGATTTTATCAAGCATCTGAAGGATCGCCGGCGCGTCGACGCGCTGCGGACATGGGCCGACACGCCCGTCGACGATGCTACCGAGAGCCGCCGGTCAGGTGTCCGGCGGAAATAAGCCCCGTAAAAAGCAGGTTGTAACAGTCCGTCGCCATGGCGACGAACCGCTGTTTCGGAAATTCGCCCAAGCGATTGGCGTAATGACCCAAACCGCCCAAAAGATGAGCGATCACCGCATCCACGCCCTCCAGGGTTTGGCAATACCAGGTCAGTTCGGCAGCAAACCTTCCTTGAGACATGCCGAACGACTGATGGAATCGTACCAGATCATAGATCGCGTAGCCGTCGCGGGCGCTACCGGCCCAATCGATGATCGCGAGATTGCCGGCATCGTCCTGCATGACGTTGTTACGCCATAGATCGCCATGCATCGGCACGTGGCGCACGACGATTGCGCCGGTATCGATGGCTTCTTTAGATCGCCGGGCCGCGTCGCGCATCGCGTTGGGCAATTCCGGTATCTCGATCAGGGCGTCCAGCGATGCGCGGAATTCGCGATCGGCCGGCTGATTGTTCATGCCCTGCAACACCAGCGCGCGAAGCCAGGGCATGATCCGGCTGACGACCATCGGTTTCTGTAGCAATCGGCCCAGCCGGCCGGGTTTCAATGGCACGCAACGTGGCAGGATCAGGAACGATCGGTCCTGAAGATGGCCCGTTCCAATGACGGGCAGGATCATCCGCCCCAGTTGATCGCCGAGCGTCTGTGCCATCTCGACCATGGCATCTCGTTGTATCGACGCGGCATCGGGATATGCTTCCGGCGACAAGAACAAGACATAGTCGCTATCGACCATGAAGATCGCGGCGCCATCGGCCACGATGGATTCACGCCGAACAACCTCGATATTCTGTATTCTGCGCCCACTAGCCGCCCCGTAGAGCGCGGACGATACCACGTCGATCATCGACGGTTCGGGCGCATCTTCGTCGGTGAAGTCATGTTCCAAAAAGTATGCGACGGCTGGCATACGATTCCGATAATGTTACAAATTTATTAATACAATGTTAAACATAACGTTCGAACAATCCGTTTTGGATGCTTTGTAGGCTATAGAACCAATTTGAGTAAATCACTGTAGTGGTGATAAGTAATAGCGGAAGACTATCGCCATTCCGGTTGTATCGACCAAGGAAGTAATCCGCCCATTGATCGGTACTCTGCTGTCTCGATGGCGACGCGCGGATGACACCTAATCGTGCGCGGACACGGGGACCGACCGCTAACGTCAAGGCCAACTGCAACAGCGAGCCTTTGCGATCGACGCTTCATTCGGTCGATCGGCATATCGTGGGTCGAAAAAGCTGGAGCGGGTAACGGGAATCGAACCCGTGTATTCAGCTTGGAAGGCTGCTGCACTACCATTGTGCTATACCCGCGTGGCCATCCGACTAGCGCCACGCGGCGTGCGGTGCAAGCCAGTCAGAAGCTCTCTTCGGCATAGACGCGGGTCAGATCGCCGTCCCAAGTGCCGGCATACCGATCGAGCAGCGATTCGGCCGGCGTCTTGCCGGTGCGGACGATCTCGCGCAGCGGTTCGAGAAACCCGGTCTCGTTGTCGCCGGCGTTGTTGAACCGGGCGCGGGCGGCAAGGCCGGCATGGGCGATGTCGAGGACGGGGCCAGCGATATCGCGCAACGTGCCGCCACCGGGCAGGGGGGCGCCGAGTGCGAGTTTAGGCACGGCGTCGCGCAGCGCCTGTCGCTCCTCCAGCGTCCAGTGCTTCACCAGATCCCAGGCGGCATCGAGTGCTGCGTCGTCATAAAGCAGACCGACCCAGAACGCCGGCAGGGCGCAGATGCGGTTCCACGGCCCGCCATCGGCGCCGCGCATTTCCAGGAAGGTCTTTAGCCGCACTTCAGGGAAGGCGGTGGACAGGTGGTCGGTCCAGTCGTCCAGCGTCGGCTTTTCGCCCGGCAGCACCGACAGGTCGCCGCGCAGGAAATCACGGAAACTGAGGCCGGCGGCATCGATATACCGGCCTTCGCGGTAAACGAAGTACATCGGCACATCGAGCATGTAGTCGGTGTAGCGTTCGTAACCGAAGCCATCCTCGAACACGAAGGGCAGCATCCCCGTCCGCTGCGGATCGGTGTCGGACCAGATATGGCTGCGGAACGACAGCATTCCGTTGGGCTTGCCCTCGGTAAAGGGCGAATTGGCAAACAGCGCGGTGGCGAGCGGTTGCAGGGCGAGGCCGACCCGGAATTTCTTCACCATGTCTGCCTCCGACGCATAGTCGAGGTTCACCTGGATCGTGCAGGTGCGCAGCATCATGTCGAGCCCGAGATTGCCGACGCGCGGCATGTGGCGGCGCATGATGTCGTACCGACCCTTGGGCATCACCGGCAATTCGGCGCGGGCCTTGTCCGGCCACATGCCCAGACCCAGGAAGCCCAGGCCGAGACGCTCGCCCGCCGCCTTCACCTGTTCCAGATGGCGGCCGGTTTCGGCGCAGGTCTGGTGCAGATTGTCGAGCGGCGCACCCGACAGCTCGAACTGGCCGGCGGGTTCCAAGCTGACGCTGCCGTCGCTGCCGTTCAGCGCGATGACGACCCCATTTTCCTCGACCGGCCGCCAGCCATGTTCGGTCAACGCCATCAACAGGTCGCGGATGCCGCCGGGCTCGTCATAGGAGGGCGCGCGATGATCGGCGGTCCGATACACGAACTTCTCGTGCTCGGTGCCGATCCGCCAGCGTTCGACCGGCTTTTCACCACGGGCGAAGCTGGCGATCAACTGGTCGCGCGATTCGATGATCGGCGAGGAAGAAACGGGCGCGGTCTTGGTCGTCATGAACCGCGCCTTACGCGTGGGCGATACCGCGCGCCAGACAGGATAAGCTGTCGCTGGATAAAGGCAGCGACGGTGTCACGATCGCCAGTCCCCCGCCGCCGCCATCCATAACGCCACGGCCGCCGCCGCCGCGGTGTCGGCACGCAGGATGCGGGGGCCGAGGCCGATACCGATGGCCTGGGGCAGGGCGCGGATTGCGGCGCGCTCATCGGCATCGAAGCCGCCCTCCGGCCCGATCAGGATTGCGGCGGGGCCGGGATGGGCGCGCATCGCATCCAGTGCGGGCAGCCCGCCGGTTTCATCCGCGAAGAACAGGGTGCGATCGGCGGGCCAGTCGCGCAGCAACGCCGGCAGCTTCACCGGATCGGCCAGTTCCGGCAGCGCGGTGCGGTCGCATTGCTCCGCCGCCTCGATCATATGCGCGCGCAGGCGGTCGCCATTGGGCTTGTCGACCACGGTGCGGCGGGTGACGACGGGAACGAGGCGGGCGACGCCCAGTTCGCACGCCTTCTCGGCCATCCAGTCGACCCGGCCCTTTTTCAACGGTGCGGCGCAGAGCCACAGGTCGGGCACCGGCTCACGCGGGCGCAGCAGCTCCACGACGTCGAGCATCAGGTCGCGCTTGCCGGTGCTGGTGACGGTGGCGAGCCATTCGCCGGTGCGGTCGTCGAACAGCTTCACCGGGTCGCCCGGCTTCGCGCGCATGACGGTGGCGAGATAATGCGCGGGCGGACCATCGATCCTGAGCGGACCGGGGGCGAGGGGCGCGTCGACAAACAGGCGCGGCGTCGATTGCGGCGGCCAGGCGGGGGTGGCGGGCAGGGCAGGCTCCATTCTTCAGCGGCGGCGCATGATGCGGCGGATGACGATCCAGGCGACGATCGCGACGAGTATCGCCAGCACGACGGCGCCGGCAACGGCGCCGGCGACGCGGAAGATCGCCCAGAACAACGCCTCGACGAACCGGCCGACCGCGACCGACAGGCCGATCATTGGGTAAAGCGCCGCAGCATCGACGGTCGGGATACAGGTCGCCGCGACCAGCACCAACCGGGGAATGTCGCTGTAGTGGAAGAGATTGCTGACACGCCCCGATGCACTTTTTCAGGTTGATGCGATCCGGCGCCCATCAAAGGCGGGCTGGTCGATAAAAATGCCCGCTCAAGCGCGTTATACCTGCGCCCGGTTGACCTGTGCGGTGCCGCAGCGCAGCATTACGGCATGGCTACTCTCCCTCCGATCGCGAACAATCCCGACATCCGTTTTCTGGGCGCCCTGCTCGGCGATGTGATCCGCGATTATGGCGGCGAGAAACTGTTTGCGGCGACCGAGACGATCCGGCGCGCTTCGGTGGAGCGGCATCGCGGGTTGGGCGACGGTGCGGCGATCGATCTGGAACTCGAACAGCTCGACCTCGACGACACGCTGGAATTCGTGCGCGGATTCATGCTGTTCTCGATGCTCGCCAATCTGGCCGAGGATCGTCAGGGTTTCGCCGCCGAGGAAGGCGCGGAACTGTCGGCGGCGCTGGACCGGCTGGCGGCCGAGGGGATCGACAAGGACGCGGTCGTGGCGCTGCTCGACCGCGCCCTCGTCGCGCCGGTGCTGACCGCGCATCCGACCGAGGTGCGCCGCAAGAGCATGATCGATCACCGCAACCGCATCGCCGAGCTGATGCTGGTGCGCGACAGCGGCATGATCGAGACGCCGGAGGGCGATGCGGTGGAGGACGCGATCCGCCGACAGGTCGCGCTGTTGTGGCAGACGCGGGTGCTGCGCCGCGAGCGGCTGGGCGTGGCGGACGAGGTGGAAACCGCGCTGTCGTATCTGCGTGACGTGTTCCTGCCGACGGTGCCGGCCTTGTATCAGCGCTGGGACCGGGCGCTTGGCCGGCGTTGCCCCAGCTTCCTGAAGCCCGGCAGCTGGATCGGCGGCGACCGCGACGGCAATCCCAACGTCACCGCCGCATCGCTGACGCTGGCGCTGGAACGGTCCGCCGAGGCGGTGCTGGGTCATTATCTCGATACCGTCCACGCGCTGGGCGGCGAACTGTCGATCTCCTCTGCCCGCGTCGGGGTCGACGAGGGGGTCGAGGCGCTGGCCGAGGCGAGCGGCGACGACGCACCCAGCCGTCGTGACGAACCGTTCCGCCGGGCGCTGTCGGGCGTCTACGCGCGGCTCGCCGCCACGCATGAGGCGCTGAGCGGCCGGCCGGCGGCGCGGCCGGGCCGGCTGGTGGGAAAGCCTTATCCGCATCCGGCGGCATTCCGCGCCGATCTGGTCACGATCGCGCGTGGGCTGGCGACGCGGGGCGGCGGGGCGCTGGCGTCTAGCGGCGCGCTGGCGCGGCTGATCCGCGCGGTCGACGTATTCGGTTTCCACCTCGCGACGCTGGACATGCGCCAGAACTCGGCCGTGCATGGACGCGTCGTCGCCGAACTGCTGAAGACGGCCGGGGTCGAGGCAGATTATCTGGCGCTGGACGAGGATGCGCGCGTCGCGCTGTTGCGCCGCGAGCTGGCGAATGCGCGGCCGCTGACCAGCCGTTTCCAGTCCTATTCCGACGAAACCGCCTCCGAGCTGGCGATCGTCGAGGCGGCGGCGGCGGCGCATCGACGGTTCGGCGTGGAGGCGATCCGCGTCTATATCGTGTCGATGGCCAAGTCGGTGTCCGACCTGCTGGAGGTCAACCTGCTGCTGAAGGAAGCGGGGCTGTATCGCCCCGGCGACAAGCCCGAGGCGGCGATCATGGCGGTGCCGCTGTTCGAGACGATCGAGGATCTGGATGCCGCGCCGGAGATCATGAGCGACTGGCTGGCCCTGCCAGAGATCGCCGCGATCACGAAGGGGCGCGGCCATCAGGAAGTGATGATCGGTTATTCCGACAGCAACAAGGACGGCGGTTACCTGACATCGACCTGGGGCCTGTCGAAGGGATCGACCGCGCTGACGCCGGTGTTCGAGGCGGCGGGCGTCGGCATGCAGTTGTTCCACGGGCGCGGCGGCGCGGTGGGGCGCGGTGGCGGGTCGGCTTTCGCGGCGATCCAGGCGCAGCCCGCCGGCACCGTGCAGGGCCGCATCCGCATCACCGAACAGGGCGAGGTGATCGCCGCCAAATACGGCACGTGCGAAACCGCCGCGACCAATCTGGAGGCGATGGCATCCGCCACCCTGCTCGCCAGTCTGGAACCGGTGCGGCTGTCGAATGCCGAAAATCAGGCGTTTTCAGGTGCGATGGACAAGCTGTCGGATGCGGCGTTCCATGCCTATCGCGACCTGGTTTACGGCGACGATTCTTTCCGGACGTTCTTTCGCCAGATGACGCCGATCGCCGAGATCGCGAACCTGAAGATCGGCAGTCGCCCCGCCAGCCGCACCAAATCCGACCGGATCGAGGATCTGCGCGCCATCCCCTGGGTATTCTCCTGGGCGCAGGCGCGGGTGATGCTGCCCGGCTGGTACGGCGTCGGTCAAGCGATCGCGGGGTTCGAGGATAAGGCGCTGCTGGCCGAGATGGCCGAGGGGTGGCCGCTGTTCGCGGCGACGCTGGCCAATATGGAAATGGTGCTGGCGAAGTCCGACATGGGCATCGCCGCGCGCTATGCGGCGCTGGTCGACGAACCGTTGCGGCCGTTCTTCACCACCATCCGCGATGCGTGGACGCTGACGCATGACGGCCTGTTGCAGACGACCGGCCAGTCGCGCCTGCTGGAGCGACATCCCGCCCTCGAAACCTCGATCCGCCTGCGCCTGCCCTATATCGAACCACTCAATCTGCTCCAGATCGAGCTGATGAAGCGTCACCGGGCCGGCGATCAGGACACACGGATCGGCGACGGCATCCTGTTGTCGATCAACGCCATCGCCACCGCCCTGCGCAATTCGGGATAGAGCGCCTTATCGGTCGAGGATGTGCGACAGCACGTCGAGCGGCAGGGGTGAGCAGAAGCGAAAGCCGAACAGCCCCGGCCGCGTCCAGCATATCCGCCCGAACATCGCCGTCCCGGTCTCGACAAGGGTCACCTGACCGGTCTGGCCCGTCGCCACGATCGCCTCGGTCGACAGTTTCGCACCGCCGGCGGAGATATCGAACAACTGTGCCTCGAACCGCCCGCCATCGGCGCGCACGATCGCCGGCGCGTCGATCGGAAAGCGTGGCGGTCGGGCGACGAGGCCGTCATCCAGCGTCAGGCGGAATACATGCTCCACCGCCTGCGGCTCGGCAAACTGCAACCCGGCTTTGCGGCCCATCACCCAGCGGACGGTGGCGACGATCGGCGGCAGGCCGCGCACCTCGATCACGAGTTCCTCCTCGACCGATGGCGGGGTGGGGAATCGACCCATCAGGCCGTTGCGCGAGATATCGTGGACCAGACATACTGTCGTGGTCGGCCCGCGCCGGACCTTGCCGATCAACAGGACGGATTGATGCCGCTTGCCCGCGCGCCGGTCCGCCGCCGTCGGTTCGCCATCGATCGGCTCGCCGGCCATCGCCTGCGTGTTCATCAGCATAGGGTTATTCTCCCACGCCGGGCGACGGCGCGTGGTGGTGGGGAAAGGGGGCACATCATCGGCCGATCGCCGTCAGTCGGCGGGCGGCGTCGCCCAGCGTCCGCTGGTCGAACTTGACCCGGACCGTCACATACGGTCCCTGGCGCGAATAGCGGTCGGCCTCGAAATCGTGGTCGCGATAGCCAGCGACATTGTACCCGGCGGTCAGCCAGACATTGCCGGCGGGCGAGACGCCGACCGAAGGGCCACCGCTCCATGCCCAGGCATCGCGACCCGACCACGCATGCTGGATCGACGCCTGCACGCCGATGTCGAACCGCTGGCCGATATCCTGCCGCAGTTCGAACCCGGTGGCGTCGATGAAGCCGGTATAGACGTCGTCTCCGAAGCGGCCGCGGACGTATTTTGCGCCATAATACAGCGTCGCCTCGGTGCCATGGCCGGCGCCCTCCGGCCCGGTGCGGTAATTCAACGCCATGTTGTTCACCGCCCGCGTCGTGACCTGCGCGCCGTTGCCATAGGCGGGGACGCCCAGACCGTTAGCGTCGGTGAAGCCGGTGTCGGCGCGCTCGTGCCGGAACACCAGCCGCTCCAGCACCGACCAGCGGCTGTCGAGCGGGCGCAGCGCCAGCGCAACGTCGGCGGTCGCCGATTCGGCGGTGGCGCCGCGCCGGTCGGTCAGGCGATAGGCGCGCAGACCCGACGCGATCGTGCTGCCTTCGCCCAGTGACCGCAGGACGTTGCTGGTGATCCCCCAGCGCTTTTCCGCATCGGCATCGCGCCGCTCGATCCGCCCGTTCCACGACCACCGCGCCGCGCGATAGGTCGCGCCCAGCGTCAGCGCGACGTAATCGCCGTTTACCTGCGTCGTGGACAGGAAGCCGCCCGATGCCACCGGCTGGAACGCGTTGATGACGCCGCCGACGGGAATGCTGCCCTTGACGGTGTTCGATGCATCGACGGTGGCATCGACCGTCCAGTGCTTGCCCAGCGGCAACGACTGGCTGAGGCCGTATTGCGCATAGGTGCGGGCGCCGTTCTCGCCGATCGCCTGCTGGTTCAGCGTGCTCATCACCTTGCCGCCGCGCCATGGTGCGATGTCGAAGCCGACCTGTGCGGTGTTGGCGGTGAAATCGCTGCCCTGCGCGATCTCGTACCCGGCAAGCAGGCGGATGCCGGGCTTCACGCGCCACGCGGCGGTCAGTTGGTGGCGGATCGGGAAGTCGACGCTCGCCTTGTCGCCGCCGGGCGCCACCTGCGTCTGGCCGGACAACGTCAGCCGGTCGCCGATCGCCTGCGTACCGCCCAGCGTCAGGAGCAGGCTGTTGCGGTCGCGGCCGTCCAGGCCACGGTCGGCGGCGACCTGCACGCCGCCGAACACGGTGCCGGTGGCGCGCCGGTATTCCAGCTTCGCCTCGCCCGCGATTCGCTCGCCCGCGCCGATCAACTGCTGCTGATACCAGCCGGTGCCGGTCAGGCTAAGTCGCTCGGTCAGGCGGATGCGCGTGTCCAGACCCAGCTTGCGCGTGCCCGCCTCGACCAGATTCTGCTGGCCGACGCCGAAATTCTCGTCCTGCTGGCGGGCATAGAGGAGCAGGTCGAGACCCGGCCCGTGATGCTCAGCCTCGGCCAGATAGGCGATGCCGTCGCCCAAACCGCCGCGACCGCCGCCGGCGAACTCGCCGCGCAATTCGGTGCCGCGACCGATCTTCGCCTTCACGTCGGCGCCGGCGATCGTGGCCGCGTCCGCGGTCTCGTCGCGGATCACGCTGGCGCCCACCTCGATCCGACCGTTGGCGGTGCGGCCGGCGACGCGCGCGGCGGCGGCGAGCTGGTTCAGGCGGCCGCTGTCGACTTCGTATTCGGCGACGATGAAGTTCGGGTTCAGGCCGGCGTCGCGGCTCAGGATCGGCTCGCGGAACCGGATGGTGCCCAGCGACAGGTCGATGTCGTAATCGATATGCCGGGTCAGCTGGCGCGTCTCGACGATCCGTTCGGAGCGGAAACGGTCGCGCGTTTCAAGCCGCAGCTTGTCGGTATTGGGGACGATACCACGCTGGCTGAGCCGATAGGGGCCGGACAGGCCGTTGCCCTGGATCTCGTCGCGGGCATAACGGGTGTCAACCTTGGCCGCGAAGCCGGTGGCACGCAGGTTGCGGCCTTCATACGCGGCCTTCACGCCGTTCAGCGTGCGGCTGTACCGGGTCAGCTGCGTGTCAGTGAAGCCGGTCTCGAAATCGCCGAACAGCGCATAGAATTCGCGCCGTTCCAGTCGCAGGTACAGCTTGCGCCGGGTGGCGGCATCATACCCCTGCACGGTGCCATCGCCATAGACGGTGTAATAGCGATCGGGATCGATCGTGCCGAGCAGGCCGCGTTGCGGATCGTAACGACGGTCGCTGTCATAGGCGAGGGTCAGCAGCCACGATCCCTTGATCCGCCCCTTGGCATATAGCGCGAGCTGGCCGTCGCTGACCATCTTGCCACGATCAGCGCGGGGCAGGGCGCTGGCCCGTGTCTTCAGCGTGTCGTACCCGATCGATCCGGCGCCGAAGCCCATGACCATCCAGTCGCGGGCGGGCGCGGCCAGCCAGGTGCGAATGTCGCTGGTCCGCGCCTGCCGGTCGTCGGTCAGCGTCACGACGGCATGGACCGCCCCCGCCTGCGTGGTGGGTTGCAGGGCAAGGAAGGCGAGGCCATCGTCGCCGACGACCTGCGCAGTGATTTCGGTGCGGTCGCGCCCGGCCAGTTGCCGGTTCTGTTCCAGCGTGGCCTCGGCCGCGGCGCGATAGGGTTGATCGATGTGGAACGGTACGCTGCTGCCTGCGCGCACCGGCCGGCCGTCCTTGTCGGTGACGCGCACCGCGATCAGCGGCCGGGTCAGGCCATCGGCGATCAGCCGGCTGCGCGCTGGATCGATCGTGGCACGCACGCCCGCGCCCGCATAATGGACGGTGCGCTCCAGCGTCTTCACGATCCGGCCATCGGCCGCCAGGATCGTCGCGGCGAGCAGGTTGTCGCCGGCGCGAAGCGGCAGGCCAGACCAGCGGGACACAGCCGCCACCGCACCCTTGTCGGTGCCGTCGAACGCCAGCGGATCGGTCCGTTCACCGTTGACGGTCAGCGCGACGCGTTCGTCCAGCCCGTGCTTCACCACCACGCGCTGCACCGGCGCGCGTGGATTATGGTCGATTGCCGGGAACAGCCAGTCGGTGCCGGCGGTCAGCCCGACCGTCCAGTCGCGCAGGCCCGCGGCGACCGCATCGTCATCGGCGACGATCGGCAACGTATCGATGGCGCGGGCGGCGCGGCCGGTGGGCTTCAGCTGGAAATCGACGCGCTTCATCAGCCCGCCCTGACCCTCCACGAAGCGCGAGATCGCGCTGCCGGCCTGACGCGTGTCATTGTCGCACGCGACTGCTTCATGGCTGTCGGGGATGCTGGCGGTGTCGAGCTGAACGACGTGGCGACCGGCCGGCACGCCCTCGAAATGGTACAGGCCGTCGCGGTCGGTGACGACGAAGGTGCCATCCTCCAGCATCAGGCGCACCCCCCCCACGCCCTTGCGCTTGTCGACCGGATCGCCGCAATTGCCCTCCGTCACGCGGCCGATCACGGTCAGCGCGTCGGTGAACAATAACGGTCGCAGCCGGACCGAGGCGGCGGCCTCGTTACTGAACACGCCGTCGCCCGCCACGCGTGCGCGGTTCAGCGCCTCGCCGGTGGGGGCGCCGGGCGCGATCGTCACGACATAGGTAAGCTGGGTCGTCGCGGACGGCGCCAGCGTATCGATGGTGAAATCCAGCGTCCGGCCATCGGGCGACACCACCGGTTCGTCGCCGCCGCGCGCGGAGCCGCGCCGGTATCGAAGCCCTTCGGGTAGATGATCCGTCACGTGCAGCCCGCGCGCGCCGGTGGTGCCGCGATTGGCCAATTGCAGCCGGTACTGGACGATATCCCCCGGCGCCGCATCGCGGACCGAGGCCGTCTTGGTCAGCAGCAATTGCGCATCGCCTGGCCGGTCGAGCGGGATATCGGCATAGAAAGGATCGGGCGTCGACAACGTCAGCGACCGCAGGAAGCTGGCGTCGTTCAGGATGAACGGGCCGCCACTCGGGTCCTTCAGCGTCTGCAACGTCGCGAGCGGCACGATCGAAGGCGCGGTATAATCGCCCGGTGGCTGCACCTTCAGGAAATACACGCCCGGCAGCGTCAACGGAAAGCGATAGCGGCCGGGCCGCCCGGGATAGACGCGGCCGCTCGCGTCGGTCACGGTTTCGCCGCTGGTAACGGTGGACGGGTACAGGCTGACGCCATCGTCGCCGTACACCATCGCCGGATGGCCGTTGGCATCGACCAGCGAGACGATCGCGCCATCGACCAGGCGGCCATTGGCGGAATCGAACACGAAACCGGCCGGATCGATCAGCAGCGAATAGGTGGAGGAAAAGCTGTTGTCGTTCTCATCGAATGACAGGCTCAGCCGCTCGCCGCGCTGGCCACGGGCGTCGCAGGGGACCAGATCGGGGTGCTTGCCGGTGGCGGTCGCGGGCACGCCGCCGGCGAAGATGCCGGTGTCCGGACCGGTTTCGATCAACGGCAACCGGACGGCTACCTTGCCGATCGTCGCGGTGATGATCTGCGTTTCTCGCGTCGTCGGGTCGAGGTTGTCGCCCTGCGCGTCCAGCACGAGGATGACGTCAGCATAGATATCGGCTGCGGCGATCTTCATCGAACCGGCAAAGGTGGCGGCATCGATCGGAGCGGGCGTGAACACGCGGCGGGGCGTCGTCTCGCACTTCATGCCGGTCAGTTCGTATCCCGGCGGCGGCAGGTAGAAGCCGAGCGTCGTCGGCCGCTTTTTGTGCGCGGCATCCAGCGTGACCGTGTTCGACGCCACCGTCTGCACGCCGGCATCGGTCGTGAAGCTGAGGGTGGCAGTATTCTCCACGCGCGTCGTCTGCGCCCCGGCCGCCATCGCGGCGAGACCGAGCACCAGGGCGCCGAGGCGCGTGAAGAGGCGGGGCGTGGGCATGCGAGGGGCCGTTCCCGGCACGCATCGCGCGCCGGGGCAGGGTATCTCCTTCAAATAACGTCGTTTAGTTGATCGTTACCCGGAAACTGGCCGCCACCGACGAACCGCCGCCGACCAGCGGAATCGTCGCCGTTACCGTGCGGGTCGTGGCATTGTACGATCCGCCGTAAGTGCCGGTCGTCGATCCATCGTCCGCGACGGGCACACCACCGATCAAACAGACGCCCGCCGTGCCGACCGATCCGACGACCAGCGATCCGGGGACATAGGTCGTCGTCGTCGGCAACACGTCAGTCAGGTTGACGTTGTTGGCCGCGGTCAGCAGCGTCGCGTTCTGGACGGTCAGACAATATTGCACGACCGCACCGGGCAACGCCTTGGGGTTCAGGGTGCTGACACCATCGGACAGCACGGTCGCACTCTTCGTCACCGTCAAATTCACGTTGCGCGTGGTGACGTCATACGTTTGATACGCCCAGCCACGCCCGTTGCGCAGGGCGTCGAAGCCCAGCAGCCCGTCATTGTCGTTGTCGGCGAACACGATGTCGATCTCGTTGTCCTGATTCACCGTGTTCAGCGGCGTCGGGACCAGCGCGATACCCTGTGTCCCCGGCGCCCCGCCAACCGCGACGGTCGCTTCCAGGCCGACCTGCGCGCTGGTCGCCAGCGCGTTGTTGGACGGAATGTCGCCGACGATGAACACCACGCGCGACGTGTCCTGCGCCAGTTCGTCGATATAGGTCGCGGTGTCGGTGGCGGGATCGTAGACGCCGTTGTTGTTCATATCGACAAAGATGCGGATGTTCGACAGATCGAAATTGTCCGTGCCCGTCAGGATGCCGGTGGGGACCAACTGGCTGAGCGACAACAGAAAATCCTGCGTGCCGTTGGTGTTGTTGGTCACCGTGAAACGCGTGACCGCCCCCGTTTGGCCGTGGTTGACCGATGTCGGCGTCGTGTCCGTCGCAATCACGGTCAGGTTCACCTTGCGATCGACCACGAACGTCGCGGTCGTCGATGCGGTGCTTTGCGCCTGGCCGTTCACGGTATAGCTCGCCTGCGCGGTGTTCGACACCGTGGTGCCGGCGGCGGTGCCGGCGGGCGGCAGGGCCTGGGCATGCGCCTGGGCCGTGACCATGCCGGCCATCATTGCCGTCGTGGACCACAAGATGCGACGCATCTTTCGTGCAGACATGGTTACGTGCTCCTCCATCATGTTGTTTCTGGTCTGGCCGGTCATCGGACGATGGCCCGGAAGGCGAATTGGCCGCTCGATCCGGCGGCGACCGGGTTCGGCACGCGCCAGCGGACATGAGTGACGTCACCGACGCCCGCCGGTCGCGTACCGCCGGCGGCCAGCGGCACGCGAAGCGTGGCGAGCGTGCCGAACGTCCGTCCGTCCACCGACAGTTCGGGCGCGGCCGATGCGGCACCGGCGTCGCGATAGACGAGGCCCTGTGGCAACGGGTTGGCGATCACCAGTCCGTCGATCGGCTGGCGGCCGGCGTTGCGATAGACGACCTGCACGACCACCTGATCGCCGGGTACGATGCGGCGTGGCGCGACCAGCGCGATCCGGGTCGTGCCGTCGGACGCGGCGACGCGGCTTTCGGCCAGCACCTTCGTCTCCAGTGACAGCGGCGCCGGCGTCGCGGCCACCGCCGCTGCTAGGGGAAGGAGGAATAGGGGCGTCATGACGATTCCTTGTTCGGCGGATTGGGGGTGGGTCGGTGATCGGCGCGGCACATGGTCATGGCAGTCGCACCTTGAAGCTGACGGTCCGCACCGCGCCCGGCGCCGTGTCACCCAGCACGACCGAGATGCTGCGCGGGCCGGCGCTGCCGGCGTCACCATCCGCGGCATCGGACAGGACCGTGTCGTCCAGGCTCAGGGTGCCGGGCAGATATGTCGTGCCGGCGGGCACCGGATCGTCGATCCGCGCGGTGCGCGTCGCATCGGGAAAGCGCGCGACCAGCGTATAGGTGACGACGGCGCCGCTGATCGGTTGCGCCGACCCGTCCGGCGCCACGACCGTCTGCGACTTCGCCAGCGTCGGCCCCGCCGCGTTCGGTCCCAGAAACGGAATGTCCGCGCTCGCCGTCGCGCCGGTATCGCCGACCACCGCATCGCCGCCGCCATCGCCCGCGCCGGGGAAGGTTTCGGTCGTCGGCCCCGATCCGGTGGTGGCGGTGGCGGTGACGTGCAGGTCGCCGCCCGCCGCCGTCATGCCGGGGGTCGCGGCGACGATCGCCAGCAGCGGCAACGCTTCGCCCGGCTGCATCACCGGTGTCGGCCCGGTCAGCATCGTGTCGGTCGCGGCATCGAACCGGCCATCGCCGTTCCGGTCGATCGCCACCCCGTCCAGCGCGACTGTCGGGATGCTGGCGCTGACCGCGATCGTGAACGATTCCTGGCCGCTGCCCAGATTGGTCAGGACCAGCGGCACCGTGCTCGGTGCCTGCTCGACGACCGGGACGGTGCCCTGCGGGGCGAGGCCGACGTCCAGCCGTTCGGCCACGACGATCGTGACGCTGTTCGACGGCGCCTGATAATCGGTGCCGTCCAGGGTGTAGGACATGTTGGCGGTATTGACGATCGCGGTGCCGGCCCGCGTCTGCGCCGATGCTGGCGTGCCCTGTGCCGCATACAACAGGCCGAAGACGATCGGGCAGGCGCGCCCGATCATCGTCTTTCCTGCTATAATGGCATGACAGCCCACCATCTCGTCCTCGTGTTAATCGAGGGCCAGAATGGGCAGTCCTGCTTAATCAAAATATACTAACCCAAAGCGGCAGTTATTATGCCGTCCAACCGACGGGATCGGGGTCGGAACGGTGTCGATCTCGCCTCTCAAATCGCGGCATTATTCGGAAAATGGTTATATTTATTCGGTGTTAAGTATCTGCACTCGTTCACGACTCCGTTCGCCGCAATTGTCATATCAGCGCGCAACCAATGTCCGGTCAGGCAGTTTCATCGGCACACCACGTGACGGTCGTACGCACGTGGTGACCAGTTTGCTTATAACAGCCCCATTGTCGCCGCATCACGTTCGCCGCCGAAAAAGCGATCGAGTGCGGCGCGGAACGGCGCCGGATCGGTCGCCACCGCCGCGAACAGCGTCATCGACGATCGCAGCTTCACCGCATCGACCTGACCCATGATCGCCTCCGCGGTTCCCGGCGCCTCGGTGACCGCGACCGTCGCTTCGATCAGTCGCGGCCCCAACACCGGATGCGCCAGATAGGCGCGCGCCTCGTCAGCCGACGCGATGGCATAATGGCGCGCGGTGTCGCTGCGCCCCAGTCCCGCGATCTGCGGGAATATCCACCACATCCAGTGTGTCCGTTTCGCCCCCCGACGCAGCTCGGCAAGCGCGGTGGCATAGGTCGATGCCTGGGCATCGACGAACCGGGACAGATCATGGGCCATCGCTATTGCTCCCTCACGCGTCACCCATCGGCAACCGACCGGGGCGATGACGCGTTCCTTTATTTGTCGATCATTGAGATCGATCGGAGGGGATCGTCATGCGGCGTGAAGCGATCATCGTTCTGGCCGCCCTGCTGATCGCGGGGTGCGGCAAGCGCGACGATGAGAATGCGATGGCGTCGAACTCCTTCGTGCCGCCGGTGACGCAGGCGCCCGCACCGCTGCCCGGCCAGGAACATGCGAGCCCGCTGACCGCCTATGTCGGCCATTATCCGCGCGACGCGGTGGCCGGCGTATCGTTCTTCGACCGCACCGAGGTGGCCAATGCGTTGATCGAGGCGGTGCCGGAGGAAAAGGTCCGGCGCATGATGATCGGTCCGGACGCGACGCGCACGCCGATCTTTCAGTCGGGCAGGCGCATCGCCGCCTATGGCTGCGAACCGCATAATTGCGGCGATCATAACTGGACGATCTACACCGCCATCGACGGCAACGCCGATCAGGCCGCCGTCTGTTACCACCAGGCCGAGACGATGGGTGACGTCAGCCGCTGGACAACGCGCAGCGGCACCACGCGCAAGCCCGGCGCCTGCCCATCCGCCTGAACCGTAAAGGAGTTTACCGATGCTCGAACATGTTCCGCAATGGCTGGGCCACGCGCTGCGCGATGTGCGCGCGGGAATCGACAAGCTCGCGATCGCGCAGGAGCCGCTCGGCACGTTCGAACGGTTCGACCTGTCGAGCATGGCATTCGCGGATGGTGGTCGCCTGCCCGAACGCTTCACCGCCGATGGCGCGGGTGTCTCGCCGCCGCTGATGTGGCGCGATCCGCCGGCGGGGACGGCGCGGTTGGCGCTGCTGGTCGAGGATGCCGATTCGCCGACGCCGCAACCACTGGTGCACGCGGTCGTCTGGGGGTTGCCCGGCACCGCGGGTGATCTGGCCGAGGGCGCGATCGCTGCGGATGGCGCGGGCGATGGCGATGAAAAGGACGTCGGCCACAATTCGTACCGGCGCGAAGGGTGGCTGCCACCCGATCCGCCGACCGGGCATGGCGAGCATCGTTATGCGTTTCAGCTGTTCGCGCTGGATGCGGATACGCCGGATGTCGGGGCCGATCCGGGGCGGTCGGCACTGGTCGCGGCGATGGCCGGGCATGTGCTCGCGGCCGGGCTGTTGATCGGGACCTATTCGCGCAGCGAAGCGGCGCCGGTCGGGCTGGTGGGCGAGGCGGCGGGGGCGACGGCCTGACGGTCCGTCGCCCGCCGGGACGATCAGATCAGGGCGACCGGCGCACTGCCCATGATCGTGACGACCGTCGAGAAAAAGGCGACGAGGCCGAGGATGATGCTCTGTTTCATGGGTCTGTATCCGGTGCTGGGTCCGTCGCGGATCAGGCGACGGGAATGACGGGAACGGCGGCGCAGACTGCGATGCTGGCGAACAGGATCGCGGCGGCGGCGGAGCAGACGATGCGCTGGGCGGACTGGAAGGTGGACGACATGGTGTTTCTCCTTGGCATCGGCCTGACGATCAGCGCCGATGCCAACTGCATTGCAGATGGCGTGCCAGTTTCTTAAGTCATTGTTATTGCAGGGTGGGTTTCACACGACCCTGAATGGTTGGTGTATCACGCCACCAAAGGCGGCAAATTTCGCCAGATTTCGATCCGAATTGCGATGGCCGGCATCGGCTGTCGGTGCCGGCTCACCGATCCGACGCTTCTACCCCGCGCAAACCCGGTCGCGGCCCAGCGACTTGGCATTGTACAGCAGCTTGTCGGCGCGGTCGGTCGCTTCCTCGGCACTTTCCTGGGTACCCACCGCGACGATACCGGCGGAGAAGGTGACGGCACCGATCGGCGCATCGGTGTCGCGGTTGCGTAACCGGCGGTTCGCGATCGTCTTGCGCGCGCGATCGATCAGCTTGGTCGCATCGGTCAGCTTCATTCCCTTGATGAGGACGGCGAACTCCTCGCCGCCATGACGGGTGACTAGCTGGCCGTTGCAATTCTCGACCAGTGCGTGGCCGATCATCTTCAGCACCCGGTCGCCGACGCCGTGGCCGTGGACATCGTTGACCCGCTTGAAATGATCGATGTCGCACAGCGCCAGGCAATAGGGGCCTTCATCCAGATTGCGCGTCGCATAGGCCTCCGCAAAGGCCAGCCGATTGGCGAGGCCGGTCAGCGGATCGCGCCGCGCCGTCTCACATGCCTCGGCCAGCTTGGTGCGCAGCCGCTCCGTCTCGTCGGTCGCCAGCGCCAGCTTCGTTTCCGAATCCTTGGCACGGGCGATCATCACGCCGGTGATACGCGACAGGTCGGCGACGGCCACCGGCGTCGCCTCGTTGATCGCGGCGGCGCTTTGGGCCAGGTCGCGGCCGAATCCATTCGTTTCGCGCCGCATGGTGCGGACGATCGCGGCGAAGCCATCGACCTGCGCCTGCGTCTCCGCCACCAGTCGTTCGGCCTGGTCGAGCTGCGGCTGGCGCCGGTCCGGTTGGGCCGCGGGCGTACCGGCGGCGGCGATCGGCACGCCGGACAGGCGAGCCAGATCTTCCTGCGTCAATCGACAGCCGCCATCGGTCAATCGTGCGACCTGGATCGCCAACGGCCCATTGGGCGCGATGAGCACCGAATAGGCGAACGCATAGTTCGCCGGTTCGGGACTCAATCGATGTTCAGCGAGGAACGCCCCGATTCGATGAAACAAACCATCGGATTCCCGCGTCCGCAAAGCCGCATTCATACCCCCCATCATCTGGTCTCCACTGCCCCCCGAAAAGGGGAATAGCGTAGAAACCTTAGCGAGGGGTAATTATACCCAAATCGGGTCGATCTGTTCGATCAGCCGTGCAGCTTCTTCACCGCCGCCAGCGTCTGGGCAACGTGATCGCCGGGGTTCATGTCGTCATGGACGAATACCACGCGGCCGTCCTGACCGATGACGTAGCTGGTGCGCGACGTCACGCTGCGGCCCTGCACTTCCTTGCCCAGTGCCACGTCATATCCCTTCACCACCGCCGGGCCGGCGCTGGCAACGGCGAACTGGCCGGCGCACTTCTCGGACGAGAAGCGGGCGAGCGTGTCGACATTGTCGGCGGACATGCCGATCACGGTCGCACCGGCCGCCTTGAACTGCGGGATCGCCTCGGCAAAGGCATGCGCTTCGGCGTTGCAGCCACCGGTGAATGCGGCGGGGAAGAAGTAAAGGACGACAGGGCCCTTCTTCAATTGATCCTTCAGGTTGATCGGCATCACCTTGCCCGCGATGGCGCCACGGGTGGCGAAATCGGGCGCCTTCGCCCCCAGTTTCAGCGCAGCGGTGGCGGGGACCGCCGACAGGGCGATGGCGGCAGCGGCGGCGATCAGGGTGGTGCGCATTTTGATGATCCTCTTCCAGTCGTTATGACCAGTCATTGACTGTGGTGTAGCGCGACGCGGACAGGCGCGATAGGCATTGCCGATGCCCGTCACGCAATCCGATATCGATCTCGCCCACGCCCTCGCCGATGCGGCGGGTGCGGTGATCCGCCCCTATTTCCGTCAGCCCCATGGCCTGGAATTGAAAGAGGACCGCTCCCCCGTCACGCTGGCCGACCGCGAGGCAGAGGCGGCGATGCGCCGGCTGATTGAGGCGGAGCGATCCGGCGACGGCATCCACGGCGAGGAATATGGCATCAAGGAGGGCGTGACAGGCCGGCAATGGGTGCTGGACCCGATCGACGGCACGCGCAGCTTCACCGCCGGCCGCGCCATCTTCGGCACGCTGATCGCGCTCGTCGAGGATGGCTGGCCGGTCCTGGGCATCATCGACCAGCCGGTGCAGCGCGAACGCTGGATCGGCGTGTCCGGGCGGCCGACGCTATTCAACGGCGTGCCGATCCGCACCCGGTCCTGCGCCGCGCTGGAAGGCGCGACGGTGGCGACGACCAGTCCGCACCTGTTTGCCGAGGGTGACGTGCCGCATTTCCTCGCACTGGTCGCCGCGGCCAGCGGCGGGGCGCCGCGACAGGGGCCGATCTATGGCGGCGACTGTTACAATTACGGCCTGCTGGCGTCGGGGCATCTGGATATCGTCGCCGAATCGGGACTGCAGCTTTACGACTTCGCCGCACTGGTGCCGGTGGTCGAGGGCGCGGGCGGGCGGATGTGCGACTGGGACGGCGATCCGCTGACCGCGTCCAGCATCGGCCATGTGCTGGCGATCGGCGATCCTGCCCGCACCGACGACGTATTGGAGGCGATCCGCGCCGTTCCGCATTCCCATTGATGAAAGGTTGTTGTTCCCCCGGCGGAGGCCGGGGTCCAGTTGGAGAGGTGGCGCTAACTACGCGCCATGGTTTCCAATCGGCCTCTCTCAACTGGACCCCGGCCTTCGCCGGGGAACCATAGGGCAAACGGGTTTTGCTTGTCAGAAAATGCCCAGAAACTTCTTCCGCTGGTTCTTCTGCGCGCCCTTGCTTGCCTCGCCATCCTCGGCCGTCGCGGTGGTGCCATGACCGACATCGTCGCGCGGCTCGCCCTTGGTGGTCTGCTGCTGACTGGCCGTCGCTCCGGCCAGCACCGGCCCGCACGCCGTCGCCTTGGCATCGCCCACGTCCACGAACGCCAGCACGCCGGCGATCGGGGTGGCGACCAGCGCCAGACCCAGTCCGGCCCCCGCGCGGCTCAGCAATTGGCTGCTGATGACGTTCAGGCTTGGTTTCGCGAAATAACCACCCACCCCGACGGGTGACTGACCCGACAGGAACGAGAATTTCTTGCCGTCGGCGCGGAAGGCCAGATCGACCGCTTCGTTACGGAAACTGAATCCGCCCCGCCCGACGATGACGTTCTTGGATGTATCGATCAGGATCGGATCGGCAGCTGCGACGCCGTTGCGCACGGTGAACCCGATCAGGCCGCAGTTCATCTGCACCGGCTTTTTCAGCTTATCCTCGAACATCTTCTGCACGAACGTGCCCAGATCGAGTTCGGCGAGCTGCACGTTGCGCGTCCACAGCGTGCCCTGCGGCATCACGAACGCAATGCGCCCGGTCGATGTCGACAGCGAATCGTGGATCGAATCGCCACGTCCCTTCAGCTCGATGCGTCCCTTGATCGTCCCGCTGGTGCCCGATTCGGCCAGACCATAACCGGCGAGCAGCCGGCCGAGCGGCGTCGGGGCTAGGCGAATGTCATATGTCACCACGCTCGGCCGCTGGCGGGTGTCGAAGATCATGTCCGACGCGACATTGCCGCGCGCCATCGCGAAGGTCAGCGGCGACAGCGTCAGCTTGCCGCGTTCCAGATCGAGCGTCAGGTCGATGTCCGAGATCGGCAGGTTGCGTGACCGCACCATCCCGACCGTCCATTTCAGGTCGGCATCGAACAACTGCATCGTTTCAATCGGCAGCGGCGCATCGGGCAGCAGCCGCTGTGGCGCGGCACCAGTGGCGGCGGCGGCGGCGACCGCGCCCTTCTCGGCGACGATGTCAGGGTTATACCCGATGAACGGCGCGGCATCGATGATGTCCAGCCGCCGCGTCGCGAGCTGCGAATCGAGATGGATACGGTCGCCGTTCGTCACCGTCAGCCGGCCGGCAAGATCGCTGTTGCCGAATGTGCCGGCCATCCGCGTGAAGCGATATTCCTCGCCCGCCTTCACCAGCTGCGCATGGATGCGATAGGTGCGGGTGCGCGGAATGGCGACGCCGATGATGCCGAGCAGCGTCGACATATCGCGACCCCGGGCCAGCGTCCGCAGCGGCACGTTTTCGATGTCCGCGATCGACGGCAGCGTGCCGGCGACATCGATGGTGTTGCCCGCCGCCCGCATCCGCGCGACCAGTTCGTTCTTGCCGCGATTGGCGGTGGCATCCGGCGACAGCAGCCGTGCGGTGACCGTGAACGGCGTGTCGCGCAGGCGACCATCGCCCTTCACGCCCACCGCCTTGCCGATGCGCGCGTCCTGCGACTTGATATCGTCCACCGCGACATTGGCGAGCAGGCGCATCCGGGGGTCAAGATAGTGCACCTGCGTACCGGTGACGGTGGCGACGTCGATGCGCGGAAACGCCAGCGGCTCGCCGCCCTTCTTGCCGCTGAACGTCCAGCTGTTGGTGCTGTGCGGCCGGTTCCATTCCAGATCGACCGCACCGTTGACCAGATCGAGCCAATAGATGTGCCGCTTGCCGAAGAGCAGCGACAGCGGCGCGATCCGCGCCTCGATCCGGTCGGCGGTGAACAGGGCGGGGCGGGTGGCCCATGCCGGATTCGAAACCGTCACTCCCTCGGCATAGAATTTGATCCGCAGGGGCGCGAAATACAGCTGGAAATCGCCGCGCACATCGACGGTCCGGTGCATCAGCCCACCGACGATGCTCTCGAACGGCCGCTTCAGGAACCGCCCCTTGGTGATGAACAGGACCAGCCAAGCCGCCAGGATCGCCACGATGATCCCGAGCACGATTTTGCGGAGCAGCCGGCGTCGTCGGGACGGGCGCGCATCCGGCGTCGGGTCGTCGGTGCGCGGCGCTGTGCTATCCATCGCGCCCCGACGCTCCGGCGACGCTTTCGGTTCCGCATCGGTTGCCATTCACGGACGGTGCGGCTAAGGGCCGCGCTTCACGAGCGAAGCGCTACAGGACTGCCCGGCCATCAAGGGCTGCCGCGGCTGTCCCAGCTTCGCCAACCGAAAGGACCAAAATGCCCAAGCTGAAGACGAAGAGCGGCGTCAAGAAACGCTTCAAGCTCACTGCCACCGGCCTGCTGAAGCACGGCGTCGCCGGCAAGCGCCACCGCCTGGCGCACCACAACGGCAAGTACATCCGTCAGAACCGCGGCACCAAGCTGCTGTCGAAGGCCGACACCGCCACGGTGAAGGCATGGGCGCCGTACGGTCTCGGTTGAGCGGAAGGATATAGATAGATGGCACGCGTAAAACGGGGTGTTACCACCCGCGCCAAGCACAAGCGTATTCTGGTTCAGGCGAAGGGCTATTACGGCCGTCGCAAGAACACCATCCGGATCGCCCGTCAGGCCGTCGAAAAGGCCGGCCAGTACGCGTATCGCGACCGCAAGGTTAAGAAGCGCACGTTCCGTGGTCTGTGGATCCAGCGTATCAACGCCGGCGTCCGGGCCGAGGGCCTGACCTATTCGCAGTTCATGCACGGCCTGAAGCTGGCGGGCGTCGAACTGGACCGGAAGGTCCTGGCCGACATCGCCATGCACGAGGCGGTCACCTTCAGCGCAATCATCGCGCAGGCGAAGGCGGCACTGCCCCAGGCCGCATAAGCGACCTGACGCATAGTGTTTCGGGCGGGGCGTCGGTGGCAACACCGGCGCCCCGTTTCGGTTTGGGGGTGTGACTTTTTCCCGTCATCACCATCCCTTCCGTCATCCCGGCGAACGCCGGGACCCATGGATACGGAACATTGGTAAGGGCGCGTTCCGGCACCACGTCCACCGCAACCATGGGTCCCGGCGTTCGCCGGGATGACGGACGGGGGCGGAGCGGGTAGGCACAGGCCCGCCCACGCAATACGGACGCAACCATGCGCGAAACCTTCCAGCCGTGCGTGTACATCCTCGCCAGTCGCCGTCACGGTACGCTCTACATCGGCGTCACTTCGAATCTGCTTGCCCGTATCGTTCAGCATCGCGAGGGGTTGATCCCCGGCTTCACGCAGCGGTACGGCGTCAGGCAACTCGTCTGGTACGAGATGCACGACACGATGGACGCTGCGATCCTTCGGGAGAAGCGGATGAAGGAATGGTGGCGGGCCTGGAAGATCGAACTGATCGAGGCGCGCAACGAGCAATGGGACGATCTTGCGATCGGTTTGGGACTGCCCCGCCTGGCGACGGCATCCGCAGGAGTATGAAGTGACGGACGATCTCGACCATATGCGCGAACACCTGCTGGCGGCCATCGCCGCCGCGCCCGGCCTCGACGCGCTCGACGCCGTCCGCGTCGATGCGCTCGGCAAACAGGGCCGCGTCACGCAGTTGCTGAAGACGCTGGGCGGCATGACGCCCGACCAGCGCCAAGCAGAGGGTCCGCGCATCCACGCCCTGCGTGAGGCTGTGACGGAGGCGATCGGCACTCGCAAGATGGCGCTCGAAACCGCGGCCCTGAACGCGCGCCTCGCCAGCGAGACGCTCGACATGACGCTGCCGGCCGAGGTGCCGATGGCTGGCACCATCCACCCGGTCAGCCAGGTGATGGACGAGCTGGCCGAAATCTTCGCCGATCTGGGCTTCGCGGTGGCGACCGGGCCGGAGATCGAGACCGACTGGCACAATTTCACCGCGCTCAACATTCCCGAAACGCACCCCGCGCGGGCGATGCACGATACGTTTTATCTGGCGGGCAGCGAGGATGGCGACGAGCGCACCACTCCGCGCGTCCTCCGCACCCACACCAGCCCAGTGCAGATCCGCACGATGCTGGATCAGAAACCGCCGATCCGCATCATCGCGCCCGGCCGCACCTATCGCTCCGATTCGGATGCCACGCACACGCCGATGTTCCATCAGGTCGAAGGGCTGGTGATCGACAAGGGCATCACGCTCGGCCATCTGAAATGGACGCTGGAGACGTTCCTGAAGGCGTTCTTCGAGCGCGACGACATCGTCCTGCGCCTGCGCCCCAGCTATTTCCCCTTCACCGAACCGTCGGCGGAGATCGACGTCGGCTACACCGTCATCAAGGGCAAGCGCGTGATTGGCGGCTCCGGCGACGCGGCCGATGGCGGCTGGATGGAGGTGCTGGGCAGCGGCATGGTCCACCCAAAGGTCATCGAGGCGTGCGGGCTCGACCCCGCCGAGTGGCAGGGCTTTGCCTTTGGTTGCGGGATCGACCGGCTGGCGATGCTGAAATACGGGATGGACGATCTGCGCGCGTTCTTCGACGGCGATATCCGCTGGCTGAAGCATTACGGCTTCTCCAGCCTCGATGTACCCACATTGTCCGGGGGAGTGGGCGCATGAAGTTCACGCTGGGTTGGCTCAAGGAGCATCTCGACACCGCCGCCACGCTCGACACCATCGTCGATGCGCTGACCCGCATCGGGCTGGAGGTGGAGGGCGTCCATAATCCGGGCGAGGCACTGGCCCCGTTCCGCGTCGCGCGCGTGCTGTCGGCGGCCCCGCATCCCCAGGCGGACAAGCTGCAGGTGCTGTCGGTCGATGCCGGGCCGGACGTGAACGGCGGCGCCCCGTTGCAGGTCGTGTGCGGCGCGCCGAATGCCCGCGCCGGGCTGGTCGGCGTGTTCGGCGGGCCGGGCACCTATGTGCCGGGCGCCGACATCACGTTGAAGGTCGCGGCGATCCGCGGCGTCGAATCGAACGGCATGATGTGTTCCGCGCGCGAGCTGCAGATCGGTGAGGGCCATGACGGCATCATCGAACTGGCCGACAATGCGCCGGTCGGCACCAGCTATGCCGATTTCGCCGGACTGATCGATCCGGTCATCGACGTGGCGATCACCCCCAACCGGCAGGATTGCATGGGCGTGCGCGGTATCGCCCGCGATCTGGCGGCGGCGGGTCTCGGCACGCTGAAACCGCTGGCCGAGGCATATCGGATGACGACGCTGGCACCCGTCGAGGGCGATGCGCCCGCGCCGGACGTCCGCACCGACGATCCCGCCGGCTGCCCCGCCTTCTATGCGCAAAGCGTGTCGGGCGTGACGAACGGTGCCGCGCCGGAATGGATACGCCGGCGGCTGACCGCGATCGGGCAGAAACCGATATCGGTGCTGGTCGATATCACCAATTTCGTCTCGGTCGATCTCGGTCGGCCGCTGCACGTCTATGACCGCGCCAAGCTGTCCGGCGCCCTCGTCGCGCGCAAGGCGCAGGACGGCGAACAGGTGCTGGCGCTGAACGGCAAGACCTATGCGCTCGACGCCACGATGACGGTGATCGCCGACGATGTGGCCGTCCACGACATCGGCGGCATCATGGGTGGTGAGCATTCGGGCGTGTCGGACACGACGACCGACGTGCTGATCGAATGCGCGTTCTTCGATCCCGATCATATTGCCCGCACCGGCCAGAAGCTGATGCTGACCAGCGATGCACGCCAGCGCTTCGAACGGGGCGTCGATCCGGCGTTCCTCGATGACGGGCTGGCGATCGCGACGCATCTGGTGGTCGCGCATTGCGGCGGCACGCCGAGCGCGATCACGCGGGCGGGCGAACCGCCGCTGGAACCACGGATCGTCACCTATGATCCCGACCTGTGCCGGACGCTGGGCGGCCTGTCGGTCGCGCCGGATCGGCAGGCACGCATCCTGTTGTCGCTCGGCTTTTCGGTCGGCGCGATCCGCCAGCCGGACGAGTTCAGCGACCTGCTGTTCTCGACGATCGAGGGTGCGTGGCCGGTGCGGGTGCCGACGTGGCGGCGTGATATCGATGGTCCCGCCGATCTGGTCGAAGAGGTCATCCGTATCGAGGGGATCGACAAGGTCGCCCCCGTGCCGCTGCCGCGCATCCCCGGCGTCGCCCGTCCGACCGCGACGGTGGAGCAGAAGCTGGAACGCCGCGTCCGCCGTGCCGCCGCCGCACGTGGGCTGGACGAGGCGGTGACGTGGAGCTTCCTGCCGGAAGCGCAGGCGGCATCGTTCGGCGGCGGCGCCTTCACGCTCGCCAATCCGATCAGCGAGGAACTGAAGGTGATGCGCCCCTCGATGCTGCCCGGCATCCTGTCCGCGGCCGAACGCAACCTGCGTCGCGGCGCCGGCAGCGTGCGGCTGTTCGAGATCGGCCGGCGCTATCTGGCCGAGGGTGAGCGCGCGACGCTGGGCCTCGTGCTGGCGGGCGACCGCCGCGCGCGCGGCTGGCGAGAGGGCAAGGCGGTGTCGTTCGACGCCTATGACGCCAAGGCAGAGGCGCTGGCGCTGCTCGCCGCCGCCGGTGCGCCCGTCGATAACCTTCAGGTGATGGGGGAGGCCGGCGAGGCGTGGCATCCCGGCCAGTCCGGCACGCTGCGGCTGGGGCCGAAGACGATCCTGGCGCGGTTCGGCATGCTGCATCCCAGCCTGGTGAAGGCATTCGACCTCGACGGCGCGGTCGCGGCGGCGGAGGTGTATCTGGATGCGGTGCCGGGCAAGCGGCAGGCGGGCTTCATGCGCGCGGCCTATGCCCCACCGGTGTTGCAGGCGGTGCGGCGGGATTTCGCGTTCCTCGTGCCCGCCACCCTGACCGGCGATGTGCTGATCCGCGCGATCCGGGGCGCGGACAAGGTGGCGATCGTCGCCGCCCGCGTCTTCGACGTGTTCGAGCGGGACGGCGAGAAATCGGTCGCGGTCGAAATCGTCCTGCAACCGGGCGACAAGAGCTTCGCCGAGGCCGACCTGAAGGCGATCGCCGACAAGGTCGTCGCCGCGGCAGCCAAGCTGGGAGCGAGTTTGCGTGGCTGATCTGATCTGGATTCGCAGTGACGCCCTGTCGGCGGCGATCAATCCGTTCGGCGCGGAACTGACGCATCTGCACGATGCCGATGGCGCCGAGCTGATGACGAATGCCGATCCCGCTTTCTGGCCGAAGCATGCGCCGATCCTGTTCCCGGTGATCGGCGTGACCAACGGCAGCGTCATCCGCGTCGACGGCACCGAATACCCGATGGCCAAGCACGGCTTCGCCCGCGACATGGCGTTCGCGGTGGTCGATCAGGGAGCGGATCACGCCACCTTCGCGCTGACCGACACGGCCGAGACGCGCGTGGCCTATCCCTATGCGTTCCGGCTGGAGATCAGTTTCCGCATCGACGGGGCGACATTGTCGGTCGAGGCGCGGATCATCAATCCCGCCGACACGCCGATGCTGGCGCAATTCGGCTTTCACTCGGCCTTCGCATGGCCATTGCCCTATCGGCAGGCGCGCGCCGATCACCGCATCGTGTTCGACGCCGACGAACCTGGTCGCCTGCGCGCGATCGCGCCCGACGGCCTGATCGCGGCGCAGACGAACCCGTCGCCGCTCGACGGCCGCACGCTGCATCTGGCCGACGATCTGTTCGCCAACGATGCGCTGGTGTGGGACCCGGTGGCGTCAGACGCCGTGACTTATGGCGCGGCCATCGGCCCCCGGTTGCGCATCGCGTTCCCGGACACGCCGGCGCTCGGTATCTGGACGAAACCGGGGGCGGCGTTCGTGTGTGTCGAACCATGGCACGGCATCGCCGATCCCGAAGGTTTTTCCGGCGAATACAAGGACAAACCCGGCGTGTTCACGGTCGCGGGCGGGGACGCGAAGACTATCGGTATGAGCGTGACGCTGGTGCCGTAGCACCCCGTCACCAGCCCGGTATTCCTGACTTTCGTAACGAAAATTAGGTCCGGTCTTGGCCTCACCTTAGCCTAACTTTCCACGCCGGACATGCCTTCATGATCTCCCCCCGCCGCACCTTCGCAATCATCTCCCACCCCGACGCCGGCAAGACCACGCTGACGGAAAAGCTCCTCTATGTCGGTGGCGCCATCCATCTGGCCGGCGAGGTGAAGGCCCGCGGCCAGAACCGCCGCGCCCGGTCGGACTGGATGAAGATCGAACAACAGCGCGGCATCTCGGTCACCTCGTCGGTGATGACCTTCGAGAAGGACGGCATCACCTTCAACCTGCTCGACACGCCTGGGCATGAAGACTTTTCGGAGGACACCTATCGCACGCTGACCGCGGTCGATTCGGCGGTCATGGTGATCGACGCGGCCAAGGGCATCGAGCCGCAGACCCGCAAGCTGTTCGAGGTCTGCCGCCTGCGCAACGTGCCGATCATCACCTTCGTCAACAAGGTCGATCGCGAGGGGCGGCCGGTGTTCGAGCTGCTCGACGAGATCGCCGACATGCTCCAGCTCGATGTCTGTCCGATGAGCTGGCCGATCGGCATGGGCGGCGAGTTCGAAGGCGTGAAGAACCTCGCCACCGGCCGGATCAGCCGCCCCGAAGGCGACAGCCGCACCTTCCAGGGCACGACCGACGACCGTGCGCTGCCCGAACGCTTCGCCGACGAGGTGGAACTGGCACAGGCGGGTTATGCCGAATTCGACGGCGACCGGTATCGCGCCGGCGACCTCACGCCGGTCTATTTCGGATCGGCGCTGAAGGACTTCGGCGTCGCCGACTTGATCGGCGCGCTCGCCGAACACGCGCCGCCGCCGCGCCCGCAACCCGCCGATCCCGCTCCCGTCGCGCCGGAGAACCCGGAAGTGACCGGCTTCGTGTTCAAGGTTCAGGCGAACATGGACCCCAACCACCGCGATCGCATTGCCTTCATGCGGCTGTGTTCGGGTGTCTTCAAACGCGGCATGAAGCTGACCCCGTCGGGCAGCGGCAAGCCGATCGCGGTCCACTCGCCGATCCTGTTCTTCGCGCAGGCCCGCGAAGTGGCGGACGAGGCGTATCCCGGCGACATCATCGGCATCCCCAACCACGGCACGCTGCGCGTCGGCGACACGTTGAGCGAGAAGGCGGATGTTCGCTTCACCGGCCTGCCGAACTTCGCACCCGAAATCCTGCGCCGTGTGGTGCTGAAGGACCCGGCCAAGACGAAACAGCTGCGCAAGGCGCTGGACGATATGGCCGAAGAGGGCGTGACGCAGGTATTCTATCCCGAGATCGGGTCGAACTGGATCATCGGCGTGGTCGGCCAGTTGCAGCTCGAAGTGCTGCTCAGCAGACTCGACGCCGAGTACAAGGTCGCCGCCGGGCTGGAGCCGGCGCCGTTCGACACCGCCCGCTGGGTGAGTGCGGAGGACGCGGCCGACCTGAAGGGTTTTACCGACCTGAACCGGTCATCGATGGCCAAGGACCGCGACGGCAACCCGGTGTTTCTTGCGAAATCGGCATGGGAGGTCGGCTATATCGCCGATCGCTATCCGAAGGTGAAGTTCGCCGCCACGCGTGAGCGATAGGTCGGCCTCACTTCAGGTATTGCGTCAGGCTCAGGCTCGATAGCTGGGTGAAGACCGAATAGCTGGCGCGCAACACGGTCTGCTGCTGCGACAGGTCGCTGGCGATCTGGCCGTAATCGGCATCTTCGTTGGTCGAGATCAGCTCGCTGAGCAGGTTGGCGCGATCATCGGCGCGGGTGCCTAGCGTCTCGGTCTCGGCCTGTTTGCGGCCGTTTTCGGCGTTGATCGCGCGGACGCCGGGCAGGGCGGCATCGATCTGCCCCATCGCGGTCTTCAGCGCGTCCATCTGGGTGGCGGTGGGCGTATCGCCGACGGTATCGGCCAGCGTCTGCGGCTTGAACGGCATCGCATCGGTCTGGGCGCCCGCCAATAACGCCCCACTGCAGTCGCCGGCGTTGAGCGCGGCGCGGAATTGGTCGAAGGCGCCGGCGATCGACTCTTGCAACCCCTGTGTCTGACCGGTGCCGATCGCGGTCATGATCTTCTGGCGCAGTGTCGCCGATGATTCGTCGATCGTGATGATGTTGGCGTCGTACAGTGATAGCGTGGTGCTAATGACGCGGGCGGCGGCCGAATAGCTGTTCTGCAATGCGACCATCTGCGAAATTTCCTCGTCGATGCTGACACCGGAGAAATTGTCGCACCGGTGCGGTCGCCGACGCCCAGCACCTTTTGCCCGACGGCCACATCCTGCAACGGGGGCAGGGGCAGGCGGGCGATTATCGTCGCGAGGTGGCAGGTGCCAGCCGCGGTGACGAGATTGGCCAGATGGCGAAGGCGGTGGCGGTGTTCCGGGAGAACGGGATCGCCAAGGAGGCAGCGGATGCGGCAAGGCTCGTGCTGAGGCCGAACAGAAGATGGTCGTGGACACGGTATCGGGTCATCTGTCCGATCTGTCGGACGGCGACCTGATCGGCGCGGAGTTGGAGAGTGCGACGACGATCCGGACGAGATCGGGCGAGATTGCGCAGGCATCGGAGGATCTCGCGCGGCGGACGGAAAGCAATGCGGCTTCGCTGGAAGAGACGGCGGCATCGGTGACGCAGATGGACGGCCGCCTGCGGGCATCGGCGGGCGCGGCGGCGCGGACGGTGGAGCGCGCGGACCAGGCGATCGCGACGGTCGGCGGCGGCCGGGCGGTGGCGGACGAGGCGGTGCAGGCGATGGGCCGGGTGTCGGAAAGCGCCAAGGGCATCGACAGCGTCATCGAGGGCCTCGACAAGATCGCGTTCCAGACGCGCGTGCTGGCGATGAACGCCGCCGTGGAAGCGGGGCGTGCCGGTGACGCCGGTCGTGGCTTTGCCGTCGTGGCCGATCTGGTGTCCGCACTCGCGATGCGTGCCGAGGAGGAAGCCAAGCGGGCACGTGACCAGTTGACGGTGACGCAGACCGACATCGTGACCGCGGTCGAGGCGGTGACCAAGGTGGATGGCGCGCTCGCCAACATCTCGGGCGACGTCGCGCAGGTGCACGAACTGCTGGCGACGATGGCGGCGGACAACCAGGCGCAGTCGGCGGCGATCACGCAGATCTCGGCGGCGATCGGGACGATGGACCAGTCGACGCAACAGAACGCGGCAATGGTCGAGGAGACGTCTGCGGCCGCTCGCAACCTGGCCAGCGAAGTCGGCAACCTCGCCGATCAGGCGGGGCGGTTCAAGGTCGCCCATAGCGGTGGCCGTGCATCCGCACCGGCCCGCAAGCCGGACTATGTTACGCCCGGCGCGTACACCTCGCCGATCAAGCCGCTGCCGGCGGCCGCCATCCTGGCGATGGTGCGGGCGGATGACGACTGGAAGTCATTCTGATCAGTTCCCCGGCGGAGGCTGGGGAACTCCAGTGCGGAAAGTCTCGAAAGTCACACCCGCCTACGCGTGCGCGATCGTGCGCGTGGGTGGGATTTCGTCGATCGACGGTGAGAAAGAGCGGTTGCCCGACGGGATAACTCAAGCTCGCCGTGTAGGACATCCTTCCTACCGCCGTTCCGTCTTCGGCCGCCGACGACCGGTGGTCATCAGGTCGGGCTTGGGCGGCGGTGTCCAGTCCGGTGGCGGAGCGACTTGCTGGCGGCTGGAGCCGAGCCCCATCGATCCGGGTTGCTGGCGGCGGATGCCGGCCGTCTCGGCGGTGGCAGCATCGGTCATCGATGCGCCGCCGCGGATCAGGTTGATCCGGTCGCGCAGGCGGCCGGCTTCCTCGAAATCCATCGCCCGGGCGGCGGCTTCCATGCGGGCCTGAAGTTCCTCGATATTCTGCGCCATTGGATAATAACGACCCGTGCCGCGAGTCCGATCCGGGCGGTCTCAGCCTGCGTAATAACTGGCGACGGCCTTGTGGTCGCGCAGGCTGGCGGGGCGGTAGGGTTTCACTTCGCCCATTTGCGGCACGGGGCCGGCGGCGAAGCGATCGATGACGCTGGGGTGCAGCGGCGCGGCGGGATCGACCTGTCGCACCGTCCGGCGCCATGTCAGGCGGTCGCCGGTCAGACGGCGCAGCCATCGCGGCTGGCTGTCCAGCATCCGCTGCACTTCGTCATGCTGCAGGCCAGTGGCATCCGGGCTGGTGACCAGCAGGTCGGCGCGGATCTTCACGCTGCCAGCCATCGCGGTAGTGAACTCGTCGACCATCCAGCGGAGCGCGATGTCGGACAGGCGCGATTCGTCCTCCGCATAGCTGCCGCCGATGTCGGAGTGATTGCCGGCGAACCAGCGCGGTCGCAGCCAGTCGGTGCGGCCCTCCGCCGCATTCCGCCGCAAATCCTCGGGCTTTGCCCAGGGGACGTAGGGGAACCGCGTCCGCTCCTCGTCCAGCGATAAAGCGTGGCGCAGGTAGCGCACCTCGCGATCGACATATCGATCGTAATGTTTGCCGCTCCACCAGGCGAGGTGGCCGACGCGGATCGCGGCGATCCAGTCGAGCGGGTTCCACCACCGGATGCGCCGATTGGGATCGTCGAAGAAGTATTTGAACTGGTCCAACAGGATACGCAGCAGCCACAGCGCCGCCGCCGCCGGCACCAGGGCGGCCAGTATAGTGATCCACCGAGGAGCGATCGACCCGATCGCCATGGTCAGCCCGATCATCACCACGAAGCCCAGCGTCGCAATCAACGTGGCAGTGCGGCTGCCAAGCGCCGCTACCGTGTCAAAGACGCCGATGAAATAGGGCTGCACATTGCCCTGCTTCTCGCCATCGACACCGATGCCCTGCGAGCCATAGGTCGTGCGGAAGCGGTCGGCCTTCGTTTCGCGCTGTTGCTCATATTGCGCGCGCTTCGCGCCAGCACCGTGATTGTATACGTCCTTCACCGCCACGCTGGCGATGCGGCGCAGGGCGGGGCCATAACGTGGCACCGGCGCGCCGTCGGCGGTGCTCGTCGGCACGCCACACAGGTTCAGCACGTTCGCCAGCGCCCGGACAGTGTAGGCACCCCGGCTGAACCCGAACAGGCAGATGCGGTCGCCGGGACGGTAATGGGCGATGATCGCGGCGTAACAGTCGATCACATTCTCATCGATGCCGGTGCCGCCCGCCGCCGCCAGCATGTTATGAAGCCGGCGAAAGGTCAGCCCCCCGACCTCGCCCGCGCCCAGACCGGGATCGTAAAAGGCATATTGTTCATGCCAGCCGATTGGTGAATCGGGGCCGGGCCGCATCGCGCGATAGAGCTTGTAGATGTTGGACAGGCGCTGGTCCGGGCGCAGCCCGCCGATCTGGCCGGTGCCGTCTGAAAAGATGAGCACGTTCTTCGCCACGTCGGCTCCGCCCCCAATCCCCGACCATTGCCGTCGCGATCCGCGAGTCGGTGATGCTCAGGCGAGGGAGGATATGGGCCGGTGTGGCCTGCGTCTATGAAGAAGGCGTGGTGCCCGGAGACGGATTCGAACCGCCGACACTGCGATTTTCAGTCTCGCAAACCGGAATTACGAAACGTACCGAAAAGCTACAAAGCATAACGAAATAAGGGACTTAGGGTAGCGACGTTAAATTCTGACGTACCGAGCGATTACGAGAAATTACGACCAATTCCGTGCGCAATTACACAGGAATTACAACTCAGGGTCACGCAGCGCCACCCGACATAGCCTTCAACTGCCTCGTCTCTTTCATAAGCTGGTGCAGTTCCGTGCCGGCAGCCTCTGCTACCTTCCGCATCCCCGCTGGCGTACCGCAAGACGGCGAAGGTTCTAGGACGGTCGCTAGGACGAATAAAAGGGCGTTAGCTAGGTCGGGGCCATGTAGCACTGCCTCGACGGTGTACGGTGCCTTCCCGCCCGCCTCTGATACCGCCGCTGTCTGTATGGCGGCTATCAGCTTTTTTACACGGTCATCATCGGTGATGGCGGGCCATAGGGGGGTCGGTTGCATCAGGTTAGGGGTGCATGACGGTCTTTACCGGATCAAGGCTAAACCCTTTGCCGCCGCCGCCCCTGCATTTCGTTCTCACTTTGTTCTGTCCTACAGGTACTGGGTTCATATACATCGATGAATGAAGGAGTCGCGTCATGGTCATTCCAGATTCATCGTTGCTGCTAGCTGTAGCGGCAGTCATCACCAGCTTATCAAGCTTAGTGTGGGCATTCCGGCGGAAGGTATAACAGGGGCAATTCATCTAGGCAGGGCGAATGTTGTGGGTTTTTTCTAATGCACGGGCAACCCACGCTGGCCCCGCGTGGTTCTAGAACTATGGCAACATCAACCATTCCCTACGCTATTGTCGTTGAAGACGATCCGATCATCATGATGGAAACGACATACATTCTGGAAGATGCGGGCTTTCGTGTGCATGAGTCGTTCGATGGTGATGAAGCAATTGTTCATCTTGCCGAACATTGGGAAAATACCGTGCTGCTATTCTCAGACGTAGATATGCCGGGTTCGATAAACGGTTTTGCGCTGGCTCGTCACGTTGCCGAACATTGGCCTTTAATTGATATAGTCATCGCTTCCGGTCATGTCGTGCCAGCTTCTGGTGATATGCCGGACAAGGCTACGTTTATATTAAAACCGTTCAACCAGCGAATGGTGCACGACCATCTTCGCGAAATATTACCTGATGATAGAAAGCCGGAACCGCTGAAAACCGCTGTTGTTTAGCGTTAGTAACTAACCCCGTATCTTTGCCATCATCCGGTTCCACCCCCGATAAGGGCGGTCTGGATGAATTCGAGCGGTCGACGGTCGAATGGGCGACCCTCCTCTCTTATCGCACGATCATGGCCCTGCCAACGCCAGATCGATCCCCACCGCCAGACCAGCCCACTATTCAGGATAGCCTTGTGGCGACAGCGATTGTTTCTGCATTCCAGGTGCAGGTTGATGCCGGGGCGGGTGAAATCGTAGATTGTATCAAAGCGCTGATTCTTGCCCATGGGTCATAGGGGAAGGGGGAGTTGGCTACCGCCGTCCATTGGAAGGGCGTACAGGGAGTTATAGACGTGCGAAGCCACTTCATGTCGCGCTTCTTCACGAAGGCCCTGTTGTGGCATCGTTAGAGCCACCAGCGCCCACCCGGGCGCCTCTTCTATTAACTCCGCAATCCGCTCGACGGTGATGATGCCCATGTCCGACTCCTTGGTCCATAGTTAGAACAAAGAGCGAACATTGGGCAAGGGCGTTTGATTTCGCTGTTGGATTGGGCACGAAAAAGAGCCGCTGACTGGCGATCAGCGACCCATATCGATCCACACTGATAAAGGGGGGAAAATAGTGTGGTAGGCCTAATAACGACAGTCTCGCTTACCGGTTCCATACCACGCGGCTACCGGAACGAAAAAGGGACGCTGACCTTTCGATCAGCGACCCTTCCTTACCCACGCCCGCAAACGAGGGAGTTAAATCAGGCGTAGCGAACTGTAGAATGACGACGACGATAGCGAGCCGCGCCACCAACCATGCCAAAGCCGACCATCATCATTGCCCAAGTGGCGGGCTCGGGGACGGCGCCAACCGTTGCGTTCGATGCCTCAACGCGTAGCCCGCTTGGTTGATTAAGTATGCTGTTGCTCAAATTGAATCGCAATGTATAGTTCGAACCGGCAATGGTATTTGCGACCTGCGAAAGGGTATCATAGCTACCAGCGGTTGTTCCTTGAAAAACAAGGATGCCGTTTCCTCCAAACGCATTCGAACCAGAGCCTGCGCGCGTCAGCGTAAAGTCGGCGCCATTTGTCGATATAATGCTTGAACCCATATTGTTCAGGAAAAGACCAAACGATAGGATTTGAAAGTTACCGGGCACTTGGTATCCAGCGAACGAAACCGTAGAAGTGGATGCGTTCGCAGTAAAGGTAAGGCCGTAGAATGTATTGGTCTGGGCCGGGACATTCACGATATCAAGAAGCGTTGCAGCCGATACCGTCGTGGGTGCCATAACCGCCGAACCAAGCAACGCCGAAACCAATGCGATATTCTTCATTTTCCACCCCTTTCGAAGCAAGAACGCTCCGTTGCGGCGTGGCTTAACCTAACGCAATTAAATAGAAAGTCGGAATGATCGCAGTAGAAACCATTTTCGTTCCAAATTGGCAAAATGGGACGCTGCGTATCCTTTGACGGGATTCTGTGTCGGGCTTCACGGGGTAGCAGCTAACCATGCTGCGATCATCACGCGAAAAGGGCCGCTGACCTTTCGATCAGCGACCCTTCCTCACCTACACCCGATCGGAGTCCAATCCTCAGGCGTAAGCGACTCTCGGCTGGCGGCGGCGGTAACGCGACGCAGCACCAATCATGCCGAACCCAACGAGCATCATCGCCCAAGTCGTCGGCTCGGGGACGGCGGCGACAGCTTGGGTTGTGAACTGAGTGACATACCCAAAGGTGCTGGCTGTTCCGTTGCCCGTGGTGCCGTTGGAGAGGAACAGGCTGGATGTGCCATCACCAAGAAGGTCCTGACCATCAAGCGTTGTCCCTGCTCGATTGCTTCCTCCGAAGCTTGTTAGATCGAGCAACAAATTACCCATCGATGAATCATAGACGAACGGATTTGTGAAACTGAAAAATACGTCGAAGTCCTTGGTGACTCCATTCGTACTTCCAGCACCCGAGGAATATGTAACGTCGCTCCGTGGTACAACATTTACAACGTTCGAACCGACGTTCGTCGCGAAGTTGGTACTCAGTCCATCGGCCCGTGCGCTCGTTGTGGAAAGGGCTATCTGCAAACCTTGAGTTGTGCGTGTAAACGCTGTCCCCGGACCGCCAAAAATGCCACCGAAGTTAGCGTTATTTGCGCGAAAGGCGAGGCCAGTTAGTGTGATCGGGCCGCTTGCGAACTGATCCGCATTAAAAACTTGCTGCATTCGAGCCACGTTGATGAAGCCAAGGACGTTTCGGCTGCCACTGTTCCCTTCAACCGCATCGAGGCCTACCGGAATAACGACGGTAGCAGCATTTACAGGGCTAGCCGCGATCAAGGCTGCCGCAAGCGTTCCGAGAGAGACAATCCGCTTCATGAATGCACACCTTTGTTCCGTGGATCGACGCACCGCCGCCCGGACGAAAGCTACGTCGGCGATAGGAAAAAGGCTTCATTCAAATCAGATAAGATAGCTTTCTTTGTCTCTTTTTGGGATGACAATGTCAGGGCGGCAGGGTCTTTTGAGGCCTATCTTCTCTTCACCTTAGATAAGGGTCGCTAAACAGCCAAGAGAGTGCTGCCACAGTCTTTCAACGATATGACGAGCCGTAGCGGGGTGTAGTCCGAATCCCGCAATCTCGAAAATCTGAGCGTTGGATTTGCTACCACCCCTGTGAATTTAGGTTTTTAATATCTAAATCAGAGCCAAACGAGTGGTTCCATCGTCCTATTCGCCCAAAACTAGATCAATCAGGATGCTGGCTCTTTTGACTGATTTATAAATAGGATCATCTAGTTGTTATTTGAATGATAAAGAGGTGATTCATTTTAATGATAATCTTGTGATAAAGGTAACCGAAGGTATCTATTCGTCAGTAAAGGTGATTATAAATAAAAATAAAAATCTATTAATATTAGAATGTATAAGTTTAATCATATTGATATAAGAGTTAATATAATTAAATGTTATTTAACTTATATCTTCATAAGACATAACTTTGACAAGGTGTGGCTTTCGCCGCACCCTGCCGTAAAGTGCCTAAATCTGGTTAGCCGGTCAATCTATTCGATGGGCACGCTGTAGTGCCAGATATTCAAACATTGGTTGACTCGGTTAGGATCGCGTCCTGACCGTCTTTAAGTATGTATGAGACGCCGCCGCCCCGGTATTCCTCAATCTCGAAACGCTCTTTAGCCCACTGTGACTTAGACCAACACGTTTCGAATATATCTTTGAACTTTTCAATAGTAACATTATCTGGCCGTTTAAGGCAAGCATGGATGTGCCAAAGCCCACCATAGCTTTTTTCCACCACGGATAGGTTAGGAAGCCTTTGACGGTTTTTTCGCCATTTTCGCTTTCTATATAGCCGCCTGCTCACAGCCGATAGCTGACCTTTCATTACCCGGTCATATATCAATGGGCAACCTTTTATAAATCCACCCGCTGAACTACTTATACCTTGTTTGAGGGTAAGTGTTATGAAGGTATTTGGCTTTAGACGATCTTCGTATTCTTTAATAGTTTGTGCGTTTATCTTCATTTTATATACTTCTAAACCAGACTTGTTGGCCCTTCTTCTCGGTATTACTTGTTGTTTTATGGCATCTGGCGCCGCTTTATTGGCATGACGGCGGAATATTGTCCACCGTTGTTGTGATCGGGGTGTGAGGTCATGCTGATTTTGGGTCGTCAGGGAATGGTTACCCCAGAGCAAAGTCACGTAATTATCTAGGACTTCGCCTTTCCAGCATGAGTTGCATGGAAGGGCGGGCGTTGGCATGGTTCGCCTGCTTGCTCGAACAAGGGAGCAGGCGGGGCTTCGTAACCCCTTTGACACGTCGTCTGGTCGAGTTTTCTCGGCCGGGTGGCTGTCGTCATGTCCAAGGCTCACGCCCAGAGGGGCAATATGTCGTCTGGATGCGATATCGGGCCAGGAACGGCTTTGGCGGTTACACAGGAGGATACGCGGCAGGCCGATTAAGCGTTATCGCAAAAAATGTCTGTCGAGTAATCGACTTAAAGATTGACCAGTAGTTATCTGCAACATTCAACAAAAATACATCACTGAACCGATGCAGTATTAAAGATACCCTTTATTTACCCTAGCAACGGGAAACCATGGCTTTTTAACTTAACTGACCACCATGGTAGCCAAGGTAGCAAACAACGCTGTACGGTCTTCTACGGGCGTTTTAGAGGGTAATCTCCCAAAGTGATATCAGGTGCTTTCAAGCGCCCGATAAACGCTCGCCCGACCAATCCCCAGCTTTGCAGCGATATCGACGGGACGAACCCCTTCTGCCTTGAGGGCGCGGACTGCCCCCACGTCCACGGTTGGCGTCCGTCCTTTATACCGTCCCTCAGCCTTAGCCTTGGCGATCCCTTCCATCTGGCGGTCCTTACGGATTGCTGTCTCGAATTGAGCGAAGACCCCCAGCATCTGTAGGAACGCGACCCCAGCGGGAGTGGACGTGTCGATCGGTTGGTCCACCGCCTTAAGGAAGGCACCCTTGGCCTTGATGGTAGCAACGATAGTTTCGAGGTCCGCCACGGATCGGGCAAGCCGGTCGATGCGGCAAACAATAAGGGTGTCACCTTCACGGATGAATTCGAGGGCATCGGCTAGCGCCTTGCGCTGATCCGTCGTGGTGCCGCTCTCCTTCTCCGCAAACAGCTTCTCGCATCCGGCGGCGCGAAGCGCATCCTGTTGCACTGCCAGCGACTGCCCCGACGACGATACTCTTGCGTAACCCACCAGCATAACGACTCCGTCTCAATAGACTTTAGACTATTCGAGTCATACGTCTCATTTGAGAGGAGTCAACCCTAGTGAGACGCCAATAACGTCTCACTGGATCGTCTCAGACAGGTATACCCATTAAAGAAAACATCGACCAAGAGGGCGTAGGGCTCAGCCAAATGTGAAACTGGTAGGGATAAGCGGACAACGCTTATTCGTTTACGACAACGTCAAATATGACATCCGTGGGGAGCATTTCACGCGCCTTGCCATTATGACAAACTAAAGGCCTACCTGAGAAGACAACCTACCTCGTCTCGACAAAACCCTCACGCCAACGGTACACCTATGTATGATAGATAGGGATGGGCGGCGAATGGCTTCACCGAGTGACTCAAGCGTTGACGGCGAAACAACTAATTGGAAAGCCTCACTCACAGCCTTCGTCATCGCCACCCTAGGGTTCATAGGGGCGGGCCTAAGTACAAAAATTACCACGCCTTGGATACAAAATACTGTCGTAGCATTAATGACTACGATTATATCCACAGCATTATTACAACTTATTTTTGAGTTAATTCTGCGTAGAAATGTCTATAGGGAAATGTTTAAATTAGCGGGAATAAGTAGAAATTTAGCTTCCCAACAATTTAAAAGCGCAGGCAAGCTTCGTTCTTTAGACTGGAGCGAAGTATATACGTCAAAATCAGAGATATTTTTCTTATTAACGGATTTACAGCCTTGGGTTGATCAACATATAAATAGCTTACTTGAAAATGGCCGTAATAGGCCTATAAATATAACGTTTTTTGTATGCGACACAAATGCTGCATATAGTGCGCAGGTGGCAGATTCCCTCTCAATGGATGCAAATTCCTATTTAGTCGCTGTAAAGCATGCAATAGAGCGCATTGAGCGAACGTGGAAAGCCCTTAAAAGTAGTGGCAACTTAGTTAAAGCTAGTACAATTTCAATTCGATTACTAGATAACCGCCCTCTTTATTCTTTAGTGACGTGCGATGACGTTACTGTGCTTGTGCTTCCTGCTGTTACCGGCCGCGTAGGGGCGGATACCGAGTATTTTTATCTGCATAGTGGTGATCGAAGCTTTTACCCGTCGAGTTGGTTCCGTGAGCAACTATCTCGACTAGAAGGCCTACCCATTAGCTTTGAAGATAGGATCGCATAATGCGCTATTCTAATACCTCCGTCGAGCAATTCCATTTGGGACGCTTAGTTGATGGCATCGCTACTGGGAAAATTGGTATCCCAGAATTTCAACGTGATTTCGATTGGAATGAGACAGATGTTCGATCGCTACTGGCAACAGTTTTTGCGGGATGGCCGGCAGGAAGCCTTCTACTGTTAGAGGGACAAAGTGATTTATTCATGATGAGAGCGATGGATGCCGCGCCGCCGCTTTCAAAAGTGATGTTTGGCGTATTAGATGGTCAGCAACGTCTAACTTCACTTTATCAATCTTTATATGGAACCGGTGAATCGCTATTCGCTATCAAATGGGATTTGGCTATTGATCAGGATATTGAGGAAGGCATTATTTCAGTTCGCCGTCGACTATGGGATCGTCACTACGGGTCTCTAGAAAATCAAATAAAAGAACGCATTATTCCTATTTCCGCGTTAAAATCTCCTACTGCATTTTTTACTTGGAGAGACGATCTACTATCAAAAGTTCTAGAGCCGAATAAAGCGAGTGAGTTAAAATCACTTATAACAAATCTTTATACATATAGGCTAAGTGCTATTCACGATTATGAGTTTCCTGTTGTAAAATTAGATCAAGAAATAGAACCGTCGGCTATCGCTCGGATATTTGAGAAGGTCAATAAAACGGGTCTTACGTTGAATACCTTTGACTTGTTAGTCGCAAAGTCGTTTGACGCTAGTTGGAATCTCAGAGATAGGTGGATCAGCGTTCGAGAGCAATCGGTGGAATTGAACTCATTCTTTGGGGATGACGGTTTGCCACTTTTGCAAGCAATTGCGTTGTTGCACTCAAATGATTTGCGGCAGGCCGCAGTTTTAGATTTGCCGAAGCACGTTATTCAAAGAGAATGGGACGGAGTTGCGTTTGCGGCTTCTACTATCGTCTCATTTCTTCGAGCAAATTGCGGCGTTTTACGTCGAGACTTTATGCCCTATCTGAATCTGTTGCCCCCATTCATCGCGCTCGCAGCCAGAGGCAAGCTGAATACAAATCCGGACTTATTTAAGAACTGGTTTTGGCAAGCGGGATTTTCCGGCGCATATGAGGCCGCCGCCAATACGAGAATGATTTCCCATTTTAAGGCAGTTCAAAATGGTGCAACCCGGGCGATTGAGATTGAGGGTGAATTAAGAATAATCGACTTCTCAGCGGTCTCTAGAAAGTCTCGCCGCGCGTTATGGGCGACTATTAATTGCGCATACATTATGGAAATGGAAGACGTTGTAGGTGCGTCTCTTCCGGATGATGCTGTTTACGATTTCGAGCCTTCGACTCTGTATTCGTTACAGGAGATTGAGGAGGCGCAGCAGCCCGTGTTTCTTGACGGGCCGGAATCTGAATTCAGAGGAGCGTTAAATACCATAATTGTACCTCGAAGGCTTGCGAACCTGACGAGAAAACTGGATTCCGATCAAACTATTGATATTGCGTCCCGTGGTGATTTTGGTCAATTTGTTCAACCTCAAACGCCATTTCCATTTGGAGCACTTCCGGACTGGGACAATTTTAGAGCGGCTCGATCCGTTTGGTTAACGTCTTTTATGGAAAAGAAGGGAATGAAGGGGCTAAATGTAGTCGTCTACAATCAACATCTTGATGATGGATGGATGATTAAGACAATTGATTAATAATTGGCTTCAGTTGGGCGGCATTTCGTTGAAACGTTTAGAATAGCCGTTGAACGAATAAGCCGACGAAAGAGCGCAGCGACCCCTCACTGGCAGTGAGGGGTCCGAACCTGACCTACTGAACTCGTTTGGCAGATTTCTCCTGCCAAAAGAATGCTTATCGACCTTCCGCAGCCCGTCGCCTATCGATGGCTTGCAAGCTGGCGATGATAGCCGCAATGGCGACGGGATCGATAGCGCCGGTATTCCGACATTGCCTTGGCAGAGGGCGAACCGGACGCAAATGGCAGGAGTAGGATGAATAGGCGTCTACCTGTTTAAATGCTGCTCTCGGACCTAGGCCACAATAGATGCAATTTATGCAGTGATTTTTATATGGTCTTTATATTTTGACAAACTAATTCCGTTATATTGGCTGTGCTAAGTGGAGGCCGATTTAATATTATATGTCCCCGAGGCTTACTAACTTACATACGTAAGAATCCAATTTATTAAAGTCTTTTGCGCTCATTTGTTGATGATGACAGCATTCAATGCTTCTACCCGGTAGAATCGCCTTCCTCCAACCTTTATGCTTGCTGGACCGACGCCCTTTCGGTGCCAATCAGCCATCGTTGAGGCTGACACACCTAGATAACTGGCAGCCTCCTGCCGGGTCAGTCGTCCGAGTTCGCCGCCGCTTGCTGCGCTTAAGGTGATCTTCGGCATACCTCGTATCTCACTTCTTAAAGCACCGGCAACGATCTGCCGAGCATATAGCGTCAGATACGCCCGAACTTTCAATAATCAATGGCCCTTAGCGTGATATCACACCCCCTACGATTGATAAGTTCTAACGTACTATACTAGTTGAAAGCACTTGTTTTTACTATGGCATGTAAAGAAACTGCGAACAAAACAGATGGTATGGGGTGTTGACTCAGTCCGAGTCGTTGGAATACTGGGCTGCCTCCATTGAGGACTCGGTTATGTCGTTACGTTTTGCTAAACTTACCCGCCCTGCCATCCGAGCGCTGCCAATTGGCGGCAAGATTAATGAACACGGTATTACGGCAACAAAATTAGCCAACAGCGATATCAGCTACAGCATCAATGTGATGGTAGATGGCGAGCGTATCCACCGCACTGTAGGGAAAGAAAGTGAGCGGATCACCCGCGAGCAAGCTAGCAATCTCATTGAAACCTTGCGAACGCGCGCGCGGGAAGGAAGGCTATCACTCCCAAAGGGCCGGAAGATTTCCCAGTCATTTGCAACGATCGCAAATGACTACATTGAGCGGCTTGGCTCTGAGCAGGGTAATGGGATAGCCCGTAAGCGTCAGCATATTGCATCCCGGCTCATTCCGGCATTTGGGGCAGTTCGCATCGACGCGATTTCCGAAGCCAACATCAAAGCGTTCATTGTCAGCCGGAGAAAGGATGGTGCTCGCGATTCAACCATAAATCGCGAACTCGCTACCCTATCTCACCTTTTCCGCTCCGCTACGCGATGGAAATGGGTTGAAGGGGGCAAAGTCCCCACCTTTGGACGCCTGAAAGAGGGTGTGGGGCGCATAATCGCCCTATCACCCCATGAATGCGACAGGCTTATCGCGGCCGCTCTAGAGGACCAAGACCCCGACCTCTGGCTGTTCGTCATGATCTGCCTCCAAACGTCGATGCGACACGGCGAGGCCAGACGGCTTCGCTGGGAGCACTACGACGCTCATAGAAGGCGATTCTACATTCCAGAGGCCAAAGCTGGTGAACGCGAGCAACCGGTGCCAGCGGCGCTTGCTGCCGCCTTGGAGAAGGTCATGGCACAGACCGGTTCGTCACAGGGCTTCCTGTTTGCAGGGGGACCGGGGAGCAGCACCGGTTACCGCCATACCTTCCGTAAGGCATTTTGCCGGGCTGTATGCCGTGCAGGGTTAGACCCTCAAAAAATCACGCCCCACGTCATGCGACACACAGCCATCACGAAACTGGTGAAAGCGGGGGTCGACTTACCAACGGTGCAAAAAGTGAGCGGCCATAAAACGCTCTCGATGGTACTGCGATACGCCCACGTCGACGGATTACACATCGATCGCGCCGTCGATCACCTTAGCCTCGCTCAGTAGGGTATCGAATCAATTCGCACGGTGTAAGTGCGCGATTACACCAAAATTACACCACGGCCCGGCACTTCTATATACGAAGGGGCTAAGTCATTGATTTTAGAAGTAAAATGGTGCCCGGAGACGGATTCGAACCGCCGACACTGCGATTTTCAGTCGCATGCTCTACCAACTGAGCTATCCGGGCTTGTCCGACCGTGCGATCGGAAGCGCGTCCCTAGTCGTGCTCCTCGGGGTTGTCCAGCCCCTCCGGTGCGGCCGGACCGCCCGGTATGCGATAGCCTTCGCCCAGCCATTGCAGCAGGTCGCGGTCGCGGTGGCGGGCGGAGCAGAACGGGCGATAGGCGGGGTCGGTCGCTTCGCCGCAGATCGGGCAGGTCGGTTTGGCCATCAATATTCCCATTCCATCACGACACCCGTTCGCCGGGCGAGTTCCGTCAGCCAGTCCGGCCGGGCCGTCAGCCGGGCATGGACCGCCGCCGATACGCGCTGGCGGCGCGGGCCGCCGGGGGGTGTCCGTTCGATCTGCCGCAACAGCGCGCGGGCGGCGGCGCCGACCGGATCGGCGCGCAACCGTTCGGGGAGCGAGGCGCGCGGGCGCGGCCGGATGATCTGCAGGAAGCCGAAGCCGTTCATCGCGGTGCGCTCGAACGGCGGCGGCAACGCGGCGTCGATCGCCATCGCGACGGCGTGACGGCCCGCCTTGCCCTCGACGGTGGGGAAATCGATGCCGATCGATCCGCCGATCGCGTGCCGACGGATCGCCGCCGCCACGACGGGCGCGGAGGCGAGGGCAAGGGCATCGGCCGGCGGCGCGCCATCGACGTCAAACAGCGTCATCGCCGGGGTCGGCGTCATGCGGAGCGTGCCGCCGGTGAAATCGATGTCGCCAGTGCGCGCTTCCTCCAACACTTCCGACCAGCCGGCCTGTTCGAGCAGATCGGGTTCGTGGGCGCGCAGGGTGCGGACCGGATGGCCGGTCGCGTGGAGGCGGGCGAGCAGGTCTGGGCCGGGGGTGGGGGCGTCGTCGGTGGGGATCGCCTTGGCGGGTTTAAGCCGGCCGGCTTCCCACATCTGTTCGCGGGTGATCGTGACGGTCAGCGCGGACCCTTGCGTGATCCCCAGTGGCAGCGTTCCGACCAGCGCCTCGCCGCCGCCGTCGAGCGTCACGCGACCACGGCGGACGGGGATCAGCTCGACCAGCCGCGCGCGATGGATCGCGCCGACCAGCGGGCCGGTATCGTCGATTTCGACCAGTGCCTCGACGATGCGGCCGTCATCGACTAGCGCGGCGCGCGCCTCGCCGATGCCGGCTTCGTAGAGCCATTCAGGCAAGCGGCAGGCCGGCGGTCTTCAACAGGGCGCGGGTTTCGAACAGCGGCAGGCCGACTACGCCCGAATGGCTGCCAGACAGGAAACGGACGAACGCCTCGGCCCGGCCCTGGATGGCATAGCCGCCCGCCTTGCCCAGCCCCTCGCCACACGCGACATATTCGTCGATCTCGGCCGGGGTCAACGGTTTGAACGCGACGATGGTGTCGGCGAGGCGGGTGCGTTCCTTGCCGGTGCGGTCGATCACGCAGACCGCCGACAGCGCATGGTGGCGACGGCCCGAAAGCAGTGCGAGCAACCGGCGCTGTACCGTCTCGGTATCGGCGGGGGGCAGGATGCGGCGGCCGACCGCAATGGTGGTGTCCCCGGCGATCACGATCTCGTCCGCCGCCCGGTCGACCGCTCGTGCCTTTTCGACCGCGAGGCGCAGCGCATACACGCGTGGCACCTCGGCGGGGAGCGGCGTCTCGTCGATATCGGGGGCGGCAACGCGCGCGGGTACGACGCCGATACGCGCGAGCAGATCGCGGCGGCGGGGAGAGGAAGAGGCGAGGACCAGATTGACGGTATCGCCCATCATCGAACCGGGGGTCATCGAACGGGGTGCCTCGCGGACAACGACATCACAGGGGACATCCCGCGAAACGGCTTACTTGAACCGATACGTGATCCGTCCCTTGGTCAGATCGTACGGGGTCAGTTCGACCAGCACCTCGTCACCGACGAGCACACGGATGCGGTTCTTGCGCATCTTGCCGGCCGTGTGACCGAGGATCTCGTGATCGTTCTCGAGCTGCACGCGGAACATCGCGTTGGGGAGCAATTCCACCACGCGGCCGCGCATTTCGAGCAGTTCTTCCTTGGCCAAACAAAATCCTCAACTTGTCGTGAAAGCGCGCCGCCTTAGCGGAGCGGCGCACGAAAGGGAAGGTGGGAAGCCTGGCACGACGTCACAAGGTCGTGGCCACGGTTTTGATCGTCGCCCGGCCTGCCCTACAGCGGGACGATATGTCGAGGGGAGAGACCGATGGCGGGCTTGTGGTTCGAAGAGTTCATGATCGGGCAACGCTTCGTCCATGAGGTGCGGCGTACGGTCACCGACATGGACAACATGCTGTTTTCGTCGCTGACCTATAACCCCGCGCCGATCCATATCGACCACCATTATGCCGCGACGACCGAACATGGCCGGCCGCTGGTGAATTCGCTGTTCACGCTGGGGCTGGTGATCGGCCTGTCGGTGCAGGACACGACGATGGGGACGACGGTCGCCAATCTGGGGATGTCCGAGACGACCTTCCCCAACCCGGTGTTCGCAGGCGATACGATCAGAAGCGAGACCGAGGTGAAGGCGCTGCGCCCGTCCGCCTCGCGACCGGGTCAGGGGATCGTGACGTTCGAGCATGTCGGCCTGAACCAGCGCGACGAGCCGGTGTGCCGTACGTTGCGCGCGGCGCTGATGATGGCGCGTCCCGCCACTGCATAGGTCCTCCAAGGTTCCATATTGGTGCCGTTGTGCGGGTCACGCGGCGCTGCCATGGCGCGCCCGATCCTTTCTTCCTGCCCTGTCCCGGAGATCGCCCGCATGTGCGGTATCGTTGCCTTCGTCGCCGATCATTCCATCGAGGAGCGCACCGTCCACGCGCTCGAGAAGCTGGAATATCGCGGTTATGATTCGTTCGGCTTCGCCTTTGCGGGCGATGACGGGTTCGAGATCGTGCGCGGCGTCGGGCCGTTGTCGGAATCGACGGCGCGGCTGATCGCGGGCGGGCTGCCGGCGACGGGGACGGCGATCGCCCACACCCGCTGGGCGACGCATGGCAAGGTGTCGGTACCCAACGCGCATCCGCACCGCTCGTTCGACGGCAAGTTCGCGGTCGTCCACAATGGCGTCATCGAGAATTATCTGGAGCTGAAGCGCGACCTGACCGCTGGTGGCGTCGTCTTCGCATCAGAGACGGATACCGAGGTGATCGCGCATCTGCTCGCCCGGCATTATGCGGCGGGCGGCGATCTGGATGCGGCATTGTTCGCGACGCTGGGCGAATTGTCGGGTGAGTTCGGGCTCGCGATCACCTGCGTCGATCGGCCGGGCCTGTTGATCGGCGTGCGGCGGCTTAGCCCCATCGCGGTCGGCATCGCCGATGGCGCGGGATACATCTGTTCGGACCCGGTCGCGGTCGCCGGGCAGGAGGGGTGGATCACCTATCTGGAGGAGGACGAGATCACGTTCGTCACGCACGACGCGGTACGCGTCGTGTCGTTCGCCACGCCCGATTTCCCGGAACGCACGCCGGAGCGCCTGCCACTCGATACCGTCGCGGAGGCGTCCGACCTGGGCGCGTGGCCGCATTACATGATCAAGGAGATCAACGAGGCGGCCGACGCGGTCCGTAACGTCGCGGCCATGTCGCACGAGACGTTCGCCCCCGCCGTGGAACGGCTGGCGGAGAGCGACATCGCGCTCGTCGGGGCGGGCAGCTCGCATTATGTCTGCATGCTCGGCCAGTATTTCTTCCACCAGATCGCCGGCCGCCGCGCGACCTGCCATTCCGCCGACGAGTTCATGAACCTCGCCCGGCTGGATGCGGACAGCACGTTGCTCTCGATCTCGCAGTCGGGGGAAACCTACGACACGCTCCGGGTGATGGAATATGCGCAAGCCGATGGCGCGAAGCTGGTGTCGGTGAACAACGTCGCCGGATCGACCGCCCAGCGTATGTCGGACTTTCCGATCCTGCAGGGCGCGGGGCGCGAGGTGTGCGTGCTGTCGACCAAGTCGGTCGTCAGCCAAACGGCGATCGCCTGGCGCCTCGCCGCCGAACTGGCCGCCAACGGTCAACCGGCGGATATGGGGGAGCTGACTGCACTGGCCACGCAGCTGGACCTGCTGGTCCAGGAACTGTCGCCGACTATCCGCGATGTCGCCGAACGCTATCGTTGGATCGAGCACTGGTTCTTCCTGGGGCGCGGCATCCACTGGCCGGTGGCGGCGGAATCGGCGCTGAAGTTCAAGGAGGTGTCGTACATCCATGCCGAGGCGATGCCGGCGGGCTTCCTAAAGCACGGCACCATTTCATTGATCGACGAGAAGTTCTTCACGGTCGCCTTCATCCCCAACGCGCAGCACGATCCCGAGTCCTTCGCGCATGTCGTGTCCAGCCTGCACGAGATCGCGGCGCGGGGCGGCAACATCATCGGCTTCGGCCATGATCTGCCGTCGACGTTCCCGGAAGGGTTGCTGGAAGCGTATATCGAGCTGCCCAGCGTATCGAAGTTCATGGACCCGATCATCCAGCTCGTGGCGGGCGAGTTGTTCGCCTATCACGGCGCGGTGAAGCTGGGCCGCAACATCGACCGGCCGCGTGCGCTGGCAAAGGCCGTGACGGTTCGCTGATCGGGGTAACCCACCTGTTCCCCGGCCTCGACCGGGGAACAGTCAGGGCTTCAGGCTGCCGCCTGCTCCACCGGCCGCCCGGCAAAGGCCAGCGCCTCCTCCACCGCGGCCCCCAGCGTGCCGACATAGATGTCCGCGCCCAGCGCGCGTTGAATCTGCTCGTCAGTCAGTGCGGCCTCACCCTCTGGCCACAGGCCGACCATGATCTGCGCGCCCGGCGCATCGCGGCGCAGGCGGCGGACCAGATAGCGCAGATGGCTGGGGCTGCCACCGATCTCCAGATAGGACAGGCAGATCAGTTTCGTGCCGGTGTAATCGACCCGTTCCGACGCATCGCGACTTACCGCCGCATGGGTTATCCGGCGCACGCCAAAGCCGCGATTGCCAAGCAACTGTGCCATCATCGCCGTCACCGCATCGTCCAGCACGCCGCGCCCGGCGATGCACATGATCGTGTTCTCGGCCCGCCAGTCATCGGGGGCGACGGGCATCGGATCGGTGGCGGTTTCCTCGATCGACCGGCTGCCCTGCGGCATCGGGTTGAGCGATCGGTTCGGCACGGCGGTGGCGGTTGCACCGTTATCGACATGCGTTTCCAGTTCGTCGATCACCGTCAGCATCGATCTGACGATGCGCCGCGCGCCGTCCTGATCGATCGCCCCGCGGCGGGTGTCCTCCGCCGCCAGTTTCAGCCCGCCAAGCGCTACGACGTCGTAATAGGCGGTGATCGACCGGTCCTCCAGTAACGCCTCCGCCTGCTCCAGTGCTTCCTCGGGATCGGAGGCAAGCATCCGTTGATAGAAGCTCTCGACCGGTGTCAGCGCCGGCTGGTCGCCCAGCAGGATGTCGATGAACTCCATCGCCGGCACGTGACGACCGAGCACGACGAGGCACAGCGTCAGCGGCATCGACAGGACGAGGCCGACCGGCCCCCATATCCACGTCCAGAACACCGCCGCGACCACCACCGACAACGGTGAAAGGCCGGTGGAATGGCCGTACAGCAGCGGCTCGACGACATAGCCGACCAGCGGCTCGACCACCGCGAATAGAACCGCGACCGAGATCATCATGCCCCAGCCGGGATCGACACCCGCCGCCAGCGCCAGCGGCAGGGCCGCACCGAGCAATGCACCGATATACGGCACGAAGCGCAGGATACCGGCGAGGATGCCCCATAGTGCCGGCACCGGCACGCCGATCGCCCACAGGCCGATCGCGATGACGGTACCGAAACTGGCATTCACCGCCAGTTGCGACAGGAAATACTTGCTCAGGCGGACCCCCGCATCGTCCATCGCCAGCGTCGTCCGGTGGAGGTCCGACGATCCGAACACGCGGATCAGCCGATCGCGCAGATCCTCCTTCTGCATCAGGATGAAGATCGCAACGACCAGGACGATGACGAACGTCTCGAACGGCGCCAGCACCGGCGTCAGGATCGATCCGGCCATCGACAGCGCGTCAGGTTCCGTCTCGGCGATGCGGACCGGCACCGGCTCGCGGCCCCGGCCGGCCAGGATACGTTCGGTGTTGGTGCGCGGCGGGCCGGTGACGGCGGGGGCCGGGCCAGCGCGATCCTGCGCGAAGAATGCGACCCGGCTGGCGGCGAATTTCTTGGTGTTGTCGATCTTGTTTTCGATCGTGCGGGCATAGCCGGGGGCGTCATCGGCCAGCGAGGCGGCCTGCATGCCGACGATCGTACCGATCCCGCCGAGGATGCCGAGTGCGACCAGCACCGATACCATCACCGCCAGCCCCTTGGGCGCGCGCCAGCGACGGAGCAGCGACACGATCGGCGACAGCACGAACGACAACAGGATCGCCAGCGTGATCGGGATCAGCACATCCTTGGCAAAGAACAGCCCGGCGATCACGACGACACCGACGGCGAGGCCCAACAGGCCGGACATGCCCGGCACCTGGGCCGGTGTGACCTGCGCCGGCGCCGGACGGCGTGTGATGTTGACCAGCTTGCGGTCGGCGGTATCCACGCGGCGTTCCCCTTGTTGTGCAGCCGTAACGTGTCGTTGGCTGCTTGTGTCCGGAACGACGGCCTGCCTGCGCTCGTTCGGGTAATTAAATCAAAAGGGCGAACGACATGGCCGATATATCGGCGACGAATACCAACATCGGCAACACGGCGCGCAGTCCCTTTGCAATCCCGCCCGCCGGCTGGAAACAACTGCTGTTGCGCACATGGAAAGAGGCGTGCGACGACAATATCGGGCTGATCGCGGCGGGTGTCGCCTTCTACGCCTTCCTGTCAATCGTACCGCTGCTGGGCGCGATCGTGCTGATCTATGGCATCGTCGCCAATCCATCGACGGTAAACGCGAACGTCGCCGCGCTGACCGGGGTGATGCCGCGTCAGGTGGCCGAATTGATCGGCCAGCAATTGTTGCAGGTCGTCACCACATCGGCCGATGCGAAGGGATGGGGGCTGCTCTTCGCGCTCGCCATCGCGTTGTACGGGGCGATGAACGGCGCGGGCGCGGTCATCACCGCGCTCAACATCGCATATGAGGAGCATGAGGATCGCGGCTTCGTGACACAGAAGCTGCTGGCGTTGGCTGTCACGGTCGGGGCGGTGATGGTCGTGCTGGGGGCGATGCTGTCGGTCGCGGCGATGGCGTTCCTCGATTCCCTGATCCCCGGTGCGCCGCGCATCGTGCTGACGCTGTTGCGGTTATTGTCCTATGTGATCCTGGCCGGCATCGGCGCGGCGGCGGCGGCGACGCTGTATCGTTATGGCCCGGACCGGCGCCATGCGAGGTGGGTGTGGCTGACCCCGGGATCGCTGGGGGCGACGCTGATCTGGCTAGCGATGACCGTGGGCTTCGGCTTCTATGTCGCCAATTTCGGCAGTTACGATGCGACGTATGGATCGCTGGGGGCGATCGTCGTGATGCTGACGTGGCTGTCGCTGTCGGCTTATGTCTTCTTGCTCGGCGCCGAACTGAATGCGGAGCTTGAGCGTCAGACCGAGATGGATACGACGGTCGGCGCCGACCGCCCCGTCGGTCAACGGGGCGCGGCCGCCGCCGACAGCCGGCGCCTCACGCCAGCCGCTGAACCCGCACCCGTTGTAGAAGTGCCGGCGCGGATCGCGCTGGTGCCGACTGTGATCGCCGCGATCGGCCTGGCCACCGGCCGTCGCCACAAATTACTGGGTACGGCGCTGATGGGCACCGCCTATGCGCTGACCAGACGGCGCTGACCCGGCACACTTGTGCGACAAATGGCTGATAGCGCGATGGCTGTCAGGGAGTGAGGAACGGCATGAAATTGGGTCGGTGGATGATGGCGGCGGGCGCGTGGCCGGCGGTGGCGATGGCGCAGCAGGCCGAACCGGCGCGCGCGGTGGCCCAATCGGAAACGCCCGCCACGCCGTCGCAGACCACCGATGAAGGCGGCGGCAGCGATACCGGCGCCGATGAAGAAATCCTGGTCACCGGATCGCGCAACCAGCCGGGATCGGTGATCGGTGACATCCCGCCCGACCAGGTGCTGGGGCCCGCGGACATCCGCTCCTACGGCGTCAGCAGCGTCGCCGATCTGCTAACCGAACTGGAACCGCAGACACGCAGCGGCCGGGGTGGTGCGCCGGTGTTGCTCCTGAATGGTCGGCGCATTTCGGGCTTCCAGGAGATTCGTGACCTGCCGACCGAGGCGATCGCGCGCGTCGAAATCCTGCCTGAGGAAGTGGCGCTGAAATACGGCTATCGCGCCGATCAGCGGGTAGTGAATTTCGTCCTGCGCCGCCGCTTCCGCGCCGCGACCGTCGAATTGACCGACCGGCAGGCAACCGAGGGTGGTCGCAACACGCCTGAAGGTGAACTCGATCTTCTCAACATCCAGCGCGACCGGCGCGCCAGCCTGCATCTGGAATATGACCAGAGCTCGCCGCTGTTCGAATCGGAACGCGACATCCTGCCCGCCGCCAGCGACGATCCCGCCAATCCCGGTTTCGATCAGCGCGCATACCGGACGCTGTTGCCGTCGAGCCGCAATTTCAGCGCCAACGGTGTTTATGCCCGGCCGTTCCTCGGCACGTCGGCGACGATCAACGGCCAGATCGAGACAACCGACTCCACCGGCCGCCTGGGCCTGCCCGTCGTCGCCCTGAGTGTGCCCGCCGGCAGCCCGTTCGCGACCGGCCGGATCACGCGGCTGCTCGACGGCGACGGCTTTAATCCGCTGGCGCAGCGGCGTGAGGGCGTGACCGCGCATGTCGGCACGACGCTGAACGGCGATATCGGGCGATGGCGCTGGTCGTTCACCGGCAATTACGATCGCGACGAACAGCGGACACTGACCGATACCGGCGTCGACACGACCGGCTATCAGGCGCGGCTGGACGCGCTCGATCCGACCGCCGATCCGCGCGGCGCGCTCACCCCGGCGCTGTTCGGGCCGCTCACCGTCAATCGCGCACGGTCGATCAGCTCGTCGGCGGGCGGCGACATGCTGGTCAACGGCACGCTGTTCCAACTGCCGGCAGGGTCGGTCGCGACGTCGGTGAAATTCGGGGTGAGCACCAGCGAACTGGACTCGCGCTCGATCCGGCTCGGGGCGACGCAGACGGGCAGCATCTCACGCGATATCGCCAATGCGCAGGCCAATATCGACCTGCCGATCGCCAACCGCACGCGCGGTGGCCTGAGCGCGATCGGGTCGCTGTCGGCGAACCTGAACATCGGCGTCGATAACCTGTCGGATTTCGGCACGCTCGTCACGCTGGGGTACGGGATCAACTGGTCGCCGGTCGAGGGTGTGCGCCTGATCGGGTCGATCACCGATCAGGACGAGGCACCGACCGCGCAGCAATTGGGCGCGGCGACCGTCGTCACGCCCAATGCCCGCGTGTTCGATTATGTCCGCGGCACCACCGCGACCGTCACCACGATCAGCGGCGGCAACCCCAACCTGACCGGCGACCAGCGCCACGTCCAGAAACTGGGCCTGACGCTGAAACCATGGACCGAACGCGACCTGACACTGACCGCCAATTACGTCCGCACCAGCATCGACGATCCGGTGCGCAACTTTCCGGCGGCGGTCGCCGCGATCGAGGCGGTGTTCCCCGATCGCGTGATCCGCGACGGCGGCGGGCAGTTGTTGCGGCTCGATGCGCGGCCGATCAATTTCGCCCGGTCGGAACGGTCGGAACTGCGCTGGGGCATCAATTTCTCCAAGCCGATCCGCTCGAAGATCCAGCAACAGCTCGCCGCCTTCCGCGCCGGCACTGGTCCCAATCCGTTCGAGGGGATGACGCCGCCCGGTGGTCGTCGCCCCGACGGCGCGGCCCCGCCGGGCGGTGCTGAGGGCGCACGGCCGCCATCGGGTGATGGCCCACGTGGCGATGGTCCCCGTGCCGGCGGACCCGGCGGCGGTGGTGGGCGCGGCGGCTTCGGCGGCGGTGGCTTCGGTGGCGGCGGTCGCGGGCAGGGTGGCGGCCGGCTGCAATTCGCGGTCTATCACACGTTGCACCTGACCGACCGGGTGCTGGTCGCCGATGGCGGCCCCGCACTCGACTTGTTGAATGGCGACGCGATATCGAGCAGCGGCGGCCAGCCGCGCCATGAGATCGAGGGTCAGGCCGGCTACACCAACAACGGCCTCGGCACGCGCCTGTCGGTCAATTATCTGAGCGGCACCCGCGCCAATGGCATGACGAGCGCGCAGGACCTGCGCTTCTCCGGCCTGACCACGGCGAATTTGCGGATGTTCGTCGATTTCGGCGGGCGGCTCGATTGGGTTCGGGCGCATCCATGGTTGCGCGGATCGCGGATCAGCTTCTCGGTCGATAACCTCTTCAATCAGCGGCAGGACGTCACCGATGCGAACGGCACGACGCCGGTCAGCTATCAGCCGGACTATATCAATTCGCTCGGCCGCACCGTGCGCCTGTCGGTGCGCAAACTGTTCTTCTAGACGGCGGCGGGCCGGATGTAGCGCCAGCGGCGGGGCAGCCGGTCGTGCCACAGGGCGGCACGGCGCTGGCGATCGCTCAGACCATCGACCAGCGACCGCACGTCCGTTCGGGTCAGGCCGCTGCGGTCGCAGTAGAACGGGCGTTGCGGCTGGCTGGAGAAATAGCTGAAGAAGATCGCGGCGCGGTCGCGGCCGGTGGCGGGCTTGCCACGGTGGAAGAAGCGCCCGGTATCCGCCAGCACGACGGTGCCGGCCGGTCCCTCGCAACTGATCGGCGCGGCGATGCCGGCGTCATCGGCCAGCGCGATCACGTCGTCATGGTCGAGCAGGAACCGGTCGGCGCGCTTCGGCCCGGCGGGTTCGGGGATGGGGAGCAGTTCGAATGGGCCGCCATCGCCATCGACATCGTTCAGATAGACCGCGACCTTCACCATCCGCCGATCCTCCCGGTCGCGGTGCCAGCACCGCGTCGCGACCTCGCGGCCATCGGCGACCGTGTACTGGATCGTTACCCCGTCATAGGCGACGGGCAGGCCAAGATAACGCTCGACGAAATCGAGTAATCGCGGGTCGAGGCCCAGGCGATAAATCCCCGGTCGGCGCATCAGCTCGGCGGTCGGGAGCAGCAGGAAGTCGCGCCCACCAGCGGCGGCGCGGCGGAAAGCATCCAGATTGTCCGCGACCAGTGCCTGGGCCTGCGCGATCACCGCCGGCGCGCCGGGGATCGCCAGCGCATCGAAATCGGTCGTGGCGACGCCGTGCTGCGACAGGGCATCGAACGCCACCGCCTGCGCATCGTCGGCGGGGGGCAGATGGTCGTGATGTCGTTTCAGCGCGGCGCGATAACGTCGGTCGCGAAGGCCATCGACCGCGGGCAGCGCGGTGGCGCGCGCGACGAGGCGATACGGCATTTCGGACAGACGGCGAGCGACGCGGGCATACATCAAACGATTCTCCAATCGTCTAAAGGTAGCGTCCTCCAACACATCCAGTAGCGAGGACAGTATCTACAATTCCGTGGTGACGATTGCAATCGATCGGCGGCGACGTAAATCGCCGTCTTGTTCGAGTATTTCCCGGTTCGGGACTGGTTAACAAATCAACGATGCATGGCGCTGCCCTGTCGTTTCGGGAATAGACGAGTGATGAAGTCCACCGAACTTGCCCTGTTGTTGGCGGGCCACGCGCTGGCGGACGGGCCGTTGCAGCCACCGGCGCTGTCGCGGGCCAAGCGCCGCCGCCGTGCGCCGTCGCGGGTCCGCTGGTGGCATGCGCTGGGCGCGCATGCCGGCGTGCACGGCCTGATGGTCGCGGGCATCACCGGCCTGCCGCTGCTCGGGCTGGCGGAGGCGACGGCGCACGCGCTGACCGACGGGCTGAAGGGGCGCGGGAAGCTGACGCGCGAGCAGGATCAGGCGATCCATATCGCGTGCAAGGTGATGTGGGCGGTGTTGGCCGATCGGCATCGGGCGCGGCAGGCGGTGGAGGCCATCGACTGACTTGGTCTCCGCCGGGGAACAGCTAAAGCCCGATCTTCGCCGCCAGCCACTTCGCCGCCTGATCGGGTGACTGCTTGTCGACCTCGCGATCGACCTGCAAATTCGCCTCTCGCATCGCGGCCACGTCGATACGCCCCGCCAGCGGCCGCAGCGCCGTCAGGAAACGGTCGTCCTTCGCCCGGTCCGGCGCGACCAGCATGATCGCGTCGTAACCGGGGATGGCATGTTTCGGATCGGTCAGCACACGTAGTTTCTCCGCCGCGATCCGGCCGTCGGAGGAAAAGGCGGTGATCGCGTCCACCCGGTTGCTCGCCAGTGCCTGGTACATGAAGGTCGGGCTGTACGGCGTCGTTGCGGCGAAGCGGAACGGATAGGCGCGCTTTACCGCCGCCCATTCCGGCCGTTCGAGAAATTCCAGATCGCTGCCCAGCCGAAGCGACGGCGACTGCGCGGCCAGATCGGCCAGCGTCGCGATCCCCTTCGCCCGCGCATGGCCCTCCTTCATCGCAAAGGCGTAGGCATTCTCGAACCCCAGCGGCGCCAGCAGCCTGACGCGGTGCGTCGTCGCGCTCCACTCGCCGATCGCGCGCAGCATCGCGGCCCGGTCCGGCACGTCGCTCCTGTGCATCTCGTTGGTCCAGATCGTGCCGGCATAATCGACGTAAACGTCGATCGCCCCCTGCGCGACCGCGCCGAAGATCACCGCCGAACCCAGCCCATCGCGATACTCGACCCGGTATCCGGCACGCTCCAGCCGCTCGCCGATCAGCCGCGCGAGGATGTACTGCTCGGCAAAATTCTTCGCGCCGACCGCCACCGTCCGCCGATCATCGCCACGCGGCCACAGCGGCGCGGTCGCGGCGGCCAGCCCGATCGCCAGCGCCACCAGCGCCCCGATCCACAATCCCCGCCGCCGCGTCGCGATGCCGCGCTCGACCAGCCCGACGCCGGCATCGACCGCCAGTGCCAGCAGCGCGGCGGCAAAGCACCCGGCCAGCACCAGCGACCAGATCTGCGTCTGCAGACCGGCGAAGATCAGGTCGCCCAAGCTCGGCTGGCCCACCGTGGTCGACAGCGTCGCCGCCCCGATCGTCCACACCGCCGCCGTCCGCAGGCCTGCGATCGCCACCGGTGCGGCGAGCGGCGCCTCGACCAGCCGCAGTTTCTGCGCGGGCGTCATCCCCACCGCGTCCGCCGCCTCGATCACCGCCGGGTCGATGCCGTTGATGCCGGCGACGCCATTCCGCAGCAGCGGCAGCAATGCATACAGCGTGAGCGCCAGCAGTGACGGCAGGAACCCCAGTGCCGGGATACCGCCGCCAACCAATGCCGACAGGCTGAGCAGCAACGGGAAGAATAGCGCCAGTAACGCCAGCGACGGGATCGTCTGGACCAGGCTGGCGAAACCAAGCGCCATCCGCGCCACCCGCGGATTGCGCGCCGACCAGATCGCCAGTGGCGTAGCGATCAGCACCGCCAGCGCCAGCGCCGATATTGCCAGCAGCACATGCGCCGCCAGCAACGGCGGCACGCGGGTGAGGGCGTCCAGGAAGCCGCTCACGTCGTCATCCCCGCCAGCCGTTCGGCCTGCGCGCGCGGCACGCCGACCAGCGCCTGTGCCTCCGGCCCGCCGGCACCGCGCAGCAACGCCGCCGGCGTCTCGTCCGCCACGACGCGGCCCGCCGCCATCACCACGACGCGGGTGGCGAGCAACAGCGCCTCTGCCATGTCGTGCGTTACCAGTACGGTCGTCAGCCCCAGTTCGTCATGCAGGCCGCGCAACCGCTGCCCCAGCGCATCGCGGGTGACGGGATCGAGCGCCCCGAACGCCTCGTCCAGCAGCAACAGCTTCGCCCCCGGCGCCAGCGCACGGGCGAGGCCGACCCGCTGGCGCTGCCCGCCCGACAGTTCTGCCGGCATCCGCGTCGCCAGCGCGCCCGGCAGTTCCACGCGTTCCAGCAGCGCGCCGACATCGGCCGGCGGATCGCCCGCCAGCCGCGGACCGATCGCGATGTTCTCCGCGACGCTTAGATGCGGGAACAGGCCGATATTCTGGAAGACATAGCCGATCCGCCGCCTGAGCGCGGGGGCCGGCCCCGCCGCGACATCCGCGCCGTCGATCGTGACGCGGCCGGCGCTTGGCTCCACCAGCCGGTTGACCATTTTGAGCAACGTCGACTTGCCCGATCCCGATGCGCCGACCAGCGCGACGAAGCTGCCCGGCGCGATCAACAGCGTCACGGCATCGACCGCCGTCGTGCCGGCATAATGTTTGCTGACCTGTTCCCAGGCGATGGCGGATGATTGCATCGCGACGGACGATGGGGGATGGCGCGGTAACGGTCAAATAAAGACCGGCAAATCAGGAGAGGCAATTCGATGGCAAGACAACGGGCTATCCTGATTACCGGTGGCGGTTCCGGCATCGGCCGGGCGACCGCGATCCTGTTCGCCGCGCGTGGTTGGCGGATCGGGCTGGCCGATATCGATACCGGCGCGCTGGACGCGACCGTCGCGCTGCTGTCCGAGGGGGCGGCGACCTATGTCATGGATGTGCGTGACCGGGCTGCCTGGACGGCGATGCTGGCGGACTTCGCCGATCGTCATGGCGGCCTCGACGTCATGTTCAACAATGCCGGCATCGCCGCCGGCGGCCCGATCGCGGCGATTACCGGCGAGGAGGTCGACCGGGTGGTCGCGATCAATCTTGTCGCGATGATCGACGGCGCCCGGTTGGCGCATCCGCATCTGAAGGCGACGCCGGGATCATGCCTGCTCAACACCGCCTCGGCCTCTGGCATCTATGGCTCGCCCGGCCTTGCCACTTATTCCGCCACCAAGTTCGCGGTGCGCGGGCTGACCGAGGCGCTGGACGCGGAATGGGCGGCCGACGGCATCAAGGTGCGCGCGCTGATGCCCGGGTTCATCGATACGCCGCTGCTCAACGCGCCGCTGGCCGGATCGAACCGCACCGCGCGCGAGGGCGTGGTCGCGGCGGGGCTGGAGTTCACGCCGGTCGAACGCGTGGCGGAGGCGGCATGGGATGCGGTGCATGGCGGCCGATTATTATGGCCGGTCGGACCCACCGCCCGCCGGTTGACCTTCGCAGCCCGCTGGCTGCCGGGCCGGTTGCGCGCAAAGCTACGGGCGGCGCGGCGCTAACACCGCCGCGATTGCCAGCAGCACTTCGGGCTTCAACTGCACCCCCAGATGGCTACTCCGCACCTCGATCGCGCGGCAGCGGTCGTCGTGGCAGATCTGGCCGGCGACCAGCCCGTCGCTGCGGCTCCAGATCGCGGTGGCCGGCACCGGCAGGTTGCCGGCGATGCGTTCGGAGCGGGCGATCACTGCCGGGTCGTCCAGCCGCTCGCCGGTGAACCACTGGAACGCGCGCCACACGTTGGTCGATCGGCCGTCGCCGGCGAAGGGCGAACTGACGGTGATGACCTCGCGCACCAGATCGGGCCGTTCATGCGCCACCAACCGCGCCATGATCCCGCCCAGGCTGACACCGATCAGCGTCACCGGCCCCGCCTCCGCTGCTAATGCCTCGACCCGCGCGATCAGGTGTTCCGCGTCCGGCCCGACACTGCGCACGCCCAGATTACGGCCAAGACCCCATCCGACCGCGCAATAACCGATGCGGTTCAGGAAACCGCGCATCACTGCGTTCGATCGGTCGCCGTTGAACAAACCGGGCAACAGCATCACCGGCCGGCCGTCGCCCGGCGGCGCCTTGGCGAGGGCAGCGCGGTGGCGCGGCCAGGTTGCCACCATCCACGCCGCACGAGGCAGCTCGGCCGCCCACAGGGTCTTGGAGGGCGGGGCTATTCGGCTAACCATTGCATCACCGTCGCTGGAAAGGGCGTCCACATGCCGACCCGAACGCCCGCGACCGCCAGGGCGTTGCCGGTCCATGCATTGCAGGTGCGGATCGCGTCGTAACGGCCGGTGGCGGTGTAGAAGGCGTCATAGCCGGCATAGCCCGCCCGATGGCCGCCGCCGGGCGCGAAACTGGCGGCGATAAAAGCGGCAAGGCGCCGATATTGCGCGATACTCAGGACCACCGTCCGCACATCCTTGCCGGGCACCGGGCGCGGCAGGTGTTCCACATGCATCAGCGTGTCGTCGCTGCCGATCGCCGCCGTCAGGATGGTCGCGGGGCGGACGTCTGCCCAGGTCGGGGTCCCCAGATAGAATGCCCGCTCGCCCCAGCCGATCGCCAAATGATCGAATCCGGCATAGCGTGGGTCCGCCAGATGCTCGGGCCGCGCGATCGGTCGCCAGTCGATGCCAGCCGCCAATTTCGGCACGATGATGCCGGTATGGATGCCGTTGGTTTCGACGAAGATCGTCACCCCGTTCGCGGCCGGCCGCCAATCGCCATTGGTCGGGATTGCACCACCGATCGCGCCTGCCGCCAGATAGGCCGTCAGCACGCCGCCGATGGCTAGCAACAGGCGGCCCACCCACTTCGTCAAACTGCTCACGACCACGTTTCGCCTCACCATCGCATCATGCTAGACCGCCGCCATGCAAGAGGAAACGCACGTTCTGGGCACCCCACCCGCCGAAGCCGCCGCCGACTGGACTATCGACCAGCGGTGGGACCATTATACGCCCGAGGAACACGCGACTTGGGATACGCTGTTCGCGCGTCAGGCGAAGCTGTTGCCCGGTCGCGCGTCCGAGGCATGGCTGCGCGGGCTGGACGTGCTGAAACTGGAAAAGCCCGGTATTCCTGACTTTGCCGAACTGTCCGACCGGCTGATGAAGCTGACCGGGTGGCAGGTCGTGGCGGTGCCTGGCCTCGTCCCCGATGACGTGTTCTTTGACCACATGGCCAATCGACGGTTCGTGGCGGGCAATTTCATCCGCCGGCCAGACCAGCTTGATTATCTGGAGGAGCCGGACGTCTTCCACGATGTGTTCGGACATGTGCCGATGCTCGCCGATCCGGTGTTCGCCGATTACCTCGCGGCTTACGGCCGGGGCGGGCAGCGCGCGCTGGGGCTGGATGCCCTGAAATATCTCAGCCGGTTATATTGGTATACGGTCGAATTCGGTTTGATCGCAGAGCCGGAGGGCTTGCGCATCTATGGATCAGGCATCGTCTCCAGCTTCTCGGAAAGCCGGTTCGCGCTCGACGATCCCAGCCCGAACCGCATCGTCTTGGACCTCGCCCGCGTGATGCGGACGAAATATCGGATCGACGATTTTCAGCAGAATTACTTCGTGGTGCCGAGCTTTGACGAACTGCTGCGCCTTACCGTCGAAACCGACTTCGCGCCGCTCTATGAGACCTTGAAGCAGCAGCCGGACATCCCCGTCGCTGCGATCGTCGAGGGGGACGAAGTGCTGACGCACGGCACCCAGAATTACGCCCGCGATCGAGGTTGGCGTGACAATTGACGGCGATCAGCGCACTGACCGTCCTGTAATCTACATTTCTTCGCCATAGCGGTTTGAACCGAAACCCGGTCAGGCATAGCATACCGAACCAAATCGGATTCGAGGGCAGTCGATTATGCGTCAGATCGGGGGGCAATACGCGGGATCGTCCGCCGATCCCGGCCGGTTGGGCAGACCGATCGACGCGCCATGCGTGCCGTTGTCGCCCGTGCCGATGATATGGCACCGGGGCTGATTCGATGTTCCCGCCCTTCCTCGCCCGTGCCGCCCGCCGATGGGTATGGCCGCTTCTGGCGGGATGGGGCTATTTCCTGGCCGCGATCGCGGGCCTTTTTCTGACCCGGCAGACGGAGGGAATCGCGACGATCTGGCCGGCGAGCGGCGTGTTGCTGGCCGCCTTGCTGCTCGCCGATCGCCGCGACGCATGGCGCTTCATCGGTACGGCAGCGGTGGCCAGCATGGCGGCCAACATGATGTGGTACGGCGGCATGGCCACCTCGCTGGGCTTCAGCGTCGCCAACTGCCTCGATGCGCTGATGGCGGCAACCATCTTCGCCGGTCGTCGGCAGGAGCAGGTTTCGTTCCTCATCCCCCAGCGGCTCCGGATGTTCTGTCTGGCCGCTACCGTCGGTGCGGTGGTCAGCGCCGGGGTGGCGACGATGGCGTCGCCCGACGGGTCGGCCACCTTTTTCCTGTCATGGGCGTGCACCGACCTGCTCGGCATGCTGATCGTGACGCCGATGATCGTCATCGCGGTCGAACTGATGCACCACCGCCATCGCTTCCGTCCGCGACCGGCGCAGGTGGGCGAGGCGATCGTCCTGCTGTCGGGGATCGGCGGCGCAGCGGCGCTTGTGTTCTTCCAGACCACCTATCCGCTGTTGTACCTGCCGTTTGCCGGGGTGCTGTTCGTCGTGTTTCGGCTCGGCGCGTTCGGTGCGGCGGCGAGCGTCCTGATCGTCACGCTGGTCAGCAGTCTGGCGACGGCGGCAAACCACGGGCCGCTGGCGATGCTGCCCGATGGCCCGGTGTTCGGCATCCTGTTCCTGCAGATATACTTGTTGCTGATGTTCGCGGCGGCGCTGCCGACTGCGTCGCTGCTCGGCTGGCGCGACCGGTTGATCCGGCAACTGGCCGAAAAGAACGAGATGCTGCAACTGGCGGAGCGCACCGCCCATGTCGGCCACTGGCGGCTGGACACCCGATCGGGCGAGATGTTCTGTTCCGAAGAGATATTCGCGATCTACGGACGCAATCAGGACATCCAGCCCACCACCGACCTCGCGATCGCGGCCTATCACATCGATGACCGTGCGTTCGTGGTCGCGCAGATCAGGGCATCGGTCACCACCGCGTTGCCGTTCGACTTTCGTGCGCGCCTGATCCGGGCGAATGGCGAGATACGCCATGTCATCTCCAAGGGCTGGGCGACGCTGGGCCCGGATGGCAAGACGTCGGGTATCTTCGGTACGATGCAGGACATCACCGAACAGGTGACCGCCGAACTGGCGCTGGACGAAGCGCGCAGCGCGGCCGAACGGATGGCGTGGGATGCCACGCGGATGGCGGAAACCGATTATCTGACCGGCGTATTCAGCCGTCGCAAGATCCTACAGATTCTCGACCAATCGATCGATTCAGCCCGGCTGGGGGGCGGGGCGCTGACCGTCGTCACGTTCGACATCGATCACTTCAAGCGCGTCAACGACGAACATGGCCATGCCGCCGGCGACCGGGTGCTGCAACGCGTCGCTTCCGCCGTGGCGTCGTCGATCCGGCCGCAGGACTTCGTCGGCCGGGTCGGGGGCGAGGAATTCATTATCGTCCTGCCCGGCGCGCCGATCGACGTGGCAGAGGCGGTGGGCGAACGGGTGCGCAGCGTCGTCTTCCACGGTGCCGAAGGGCCGCTGATCGTCACCATCAGTCTCGGCGTCGCGGCATGGGAGCCTGCCAGCACCGCCGAACAACTGCTCGGCCGCGCCGATGCGGCGCTGTACGATGCCAAACATGCCGGCCGGAACATGCTGCGCGTCGCGGCATAGCGCGCCGAGGCAGATCTCCGGCGCTCAGATATCCAGCGCCCACCCGTCGCGGCCCTTGGGATCGAACGGCGCGGTCGGGATATAGCGCTCGGCCCCGGCCGCCAGCCGCAGCACGCTCCAGTCGCCCCGACGATCGACCGCCTCGACCATGCATCCGCATTCGGCATAGGCGGCGGTCACCGCGTCGCGTTGCGTTTCCAGCAGCCCCGCCAGCAGGATAGTGGCGTTCGCATCGGCGATCGCCGCCAGTTCTGGGGCCATCGACACCAGCGGCCCCGCCAGGATGTTGGCGATGACAAGGTCGTAGGGGCCGGCGGCGACGATCGTGTCGGCCAGCGCCCCGTCCGCGACGATCAACTCGATCCCCGCCACCCCGTTCGTCGCCGCATTCTCGCGCGTCACGTCGATCGCGACCGGATCGATATCCGTCGCTACCACCGACGCCGCCGGCCACAGATGCGCGGCGGCAAAGGCGAGCAGGCCGGTACCGGTGCCGACGTCGATGACGTTCCCGAACCGCAGATCTGCCATGCTGTCGAGCATCGCCAGACACCCGCTGGTCGTCTCGTGATGGCCGGTACCGAACGCGCGGCCGGCGGCGATGTGGAACGACCGCGCACCCGGCGGTGGCGTCATCCCGCCGGTGTGGACGAAGAATCGCCCGACCGTCAGCGGTTCCAGCCCCGCCTGACTGAGCGTGACCCAATCCTCGTCGTCCAGTCGTTCGATCGCCGGCGTCGTGCCCGCCGCGCCCGGCACCAGCGCGACGATCGCCGCCAGCATCGCCGCATCCGGTTCCTGTTCGACATAGGCGTCCAGCCGCCATGCCTCGGCATCGTCCAGCACGACTTCGGTCGTCATCAGCACCGCGTCGATCGCGATCTCGCCGCCCGCATCGATCGCCTCCGCCTCGGCCCGCGTGCAGGGCAGGCTGATCTTCCAGCTAGTGCCTTCAGCGGACGCATCAGCGGACATAGCTGGCCCCGTTCACGTCGATCACCGCGCCGGTCATCGACGGCGGCGCATCCAGTGCCAGGAAACGGACCGCCTCGGCCACTTCCTCCGGCTGCGCGACCCGGCCGAGCGGGATGTCGGCGAGCAGCTTGTCGCCGCCGCGACTGGCAAGATAATCGTCCGCCATCCCCGTCATGGTGAAACCGGGACACACCGCAAAGGCCAGGATGCCGTCACGGGCATAACCGCGTGCGATAGTCTTGGTCATCGCGACCATGCCGGCTTTCGACGCGGCATAATGCCAATGGGCGGGGCTGTCGCCGCGATAGGCGGCACGGCTGGCGACGTTGACGATGCGGCCGCCGCGAAAGCCGGGGGTGGCGCTGCGCGCCTGCCAGTGCAGCACCGCGAGCCGGCACAGCTCGGCGGCAGCGGTCAGGTTGATCCGCATCGTCCGCTCCCACCCGGCGATCCAGTCGTCCGCGTCGATCGGGTTCGCCTCGAACACGCCGGCGTTGTTCACCAGCACGTCGATCTCGCCGTCCGCGCGGTCCAGCGCCTCATGCCACAGCGCCCGCGCCGCGCCTGGTTCATCGAAGTCGGCGGGGATGCCGCTGGCGGTGCCGTGGCCGATCACGACATGGCCGGCGGTGGTCAGGGACTGGGCGACAGCGGCGCCGATGCCGCGGCTGGAACCGGTGAGCAGGATGGTCATGCCAGCGTCCTTAGCGGTCACGCCCCCTTGCCGTCACCCCCAGCCACACCCTTGCGCCGGTCGAAATGGTCCGACGCGGCGGCCAGTTGCCTCAGGCGGCGACCTTCCCCACGAAGTCACCGGCGCTGGTCTTCAGCGCGCCCAGTCGCCCGTCGAGCGCATCGAAGCCCTGGCCGACGCCATCGATCTGCGATGCGACCATCTCGGTATCCTCGCGGATCGCGGCAATCGTGCTGGACATCGAATCGGCGGCCAGCGCGGTCTCGTCGACGGCGGCGGTGATCGCGGTCACGGTCTGCGCCTGTGCCTCCATCGCATAGCGGATCCGCTCGGCCGATTCCTGCACCTCGGCGACGGTCGATTTGATCGACGCGTTGGTCTCCACCGTCGACCGGGTGGCGGACTGGATCGCTGCGATCTTGGCGGCGATGTCGTCCGTGGCGCGTGCGGTCTGGTTGGCCAGGCTCTTCACCTCCTGCGCCACCACGGCGAAACCACGTCCGGCATCGCCCGCGCGGGCGGCCTCGATCGTGGCGTTCAGGGCGAGCAGGTTGGTCTGTCCGGCGATGTCGCGGATCAGGCCCAGGATCGATTCGATCGACTTGGCATGGTCCGACAGCGTCTCCGACATGCCGACCGCCTGGCCGGCCTGAGCAGAGGCGCGGGTGGCGATCTCGGCGGCGGCCTCCACCTCGTTGCGTGCGTCCTCGATCGCGCGGATCAGGCCGGCGGAGGTCTGCGCCGCCTCACGCATCGCGACCGCCGATTGTTCGGCGGCGGCGGCGACTTCGGATGCCTTGCCCAGCATGCCGCGCGCGAAGCTCGACGCGCGGTTGCTCTGCCCGCGCAATAGCGCGCCGTCCTCCATCGCATCGTCTAGGGTGGCGGCGATGCTGGCACGGAAATCCGATGCCAGATTTTCGCGCGCGCCCACCCTGGTGAACGCCGTGAACCCTGCGAACAACTCGACGGTCAGTTCGGTTTCCAGCCCGAACATCCGCAACAGCGTGTCGATATGCGTGGCGTGATCGGGATCGCCCGGTGGCACGACCTTCATCAGCGTCGTCAGCACCGCCCGGTCGCTGGCGCACGACATGGCCAGCACCGCCATCGTCGATATGCCCGCGACATAGGCGGACGCGACCGCACGTTCGAGCGATTCGATCCACGCCCGGCCCGACAGGTCGTTGAAGCGGTTCCGCAGATAGGCACGACCCGCATCCAGCCGGCGCTGCCGGTCGAGTGGAGTCCATTCCGGCGCACCCGGATTGGCCAGCCGCCAGTGGTTCCAATACGCCTCGACGATGGTGTCGGCATCGTCCTTGATGATGTCCCACAGCGCCGCCGCCGCGGCGACCAGCGTCCGGTCGCCCCCGTCGAACGCCCGGATTCGCGCCTCGATGTCGATCCCGGCTGCGATCAGGCCGGGCGTGGGGATGTCGATGCTGCTCACGGCGTTCCCTTGGATGGTCCGGGGACGGGTCCCCGCGATGATCTGTGTTGCCCGATGCTAGGATAGAGACGTTAAGAGTTGGTTAGGCACGGGGGCCGGGTTGCATCGTCCGGCCCCGCGTTTAATAGGGCGGCCTGCAATCATTGTATCTTACGTGACGAGGAAACCGTCTTGGCATCCCGTAATCCTGCCCGGCCACTCAGCCCGCATCTCACGATCTGGCGCTGGGGTCCGCACATGCTGGTCTCGATCCTCCACCGCGCCACCGGCGACGGGTTGGCGACGGTCGGCACCCTGTTGTTCGTCTGGTGGCTGGCGGCGCTCGCCGGCGGAGCGGAGAGCTATGCGACCTTCATCGACACGTTCACGACCGATACCGGTTCGCTGAATGTGCTCGGCTGGATCGTCGGCGTCGGGCTGACGCTGTCGCTGTTCCAGCACATGATGACGGGTATCCGCCATTTCTTCCTCGACATCGGCGCGGGCTATGAACTGCGCACCAACAAGACATGGGCGCTGATGACGATGGTCGGTGCGGTCGTGCTGTCGATCGGCTACTGGCTCTATGTGGGGATGAACTGATGGGCTCGGGCACGCAACTCGGCCGCGTCCGCGGTCTCGGTTCCGCCAAGGAAGGCGCGCACCACTGGCTGTGGCAACGGTTCACCGCCGCCTCCAACCTGTTCCTGATGCTGTGGCTGCTGATCGCCGTCGCCCGCCAGCCCAGCTATGACTACGCCTCGATGCACCTTTGGGTGCAGAGTGCCTGGGTCGCGGTGCCGATGCTACTGCTGATCGCGTCGGTCTTCTATCATTTCCGCCTGGGGCTTCAGGTGCTGATTGAGGACTATACGTACAACGAAAGCCGCGTCGTCGCCATGCTGGCGCTAAACCTGTTCGTGCTGGTCACCGCCGGCATCGCCATCTTCTCGATCCTCAAGATCGCGTTCGGAGCCGCCGCGTAATGACCGCAGCCTACAAGATCATCGACCATACCTATGACGCGGTTGTCGTCGGCGCAGGTGGTTCCGGCCTGCGCGCCACGATGGGCATCGCCGAGGCGGGCCTGAAGACCGCCTGCATCACCAAGGTGTTCCCGACCCGCTCGCACACCGTCGCGGCCCAGGGCGGGATTGCCGCCTCGCTCGGCAATAATTCGCCCGATCACTGGTCGTGGCACATGTACGACACCGTCAAGGGGTCCGACTGGCTCGGCGACCAGGACGCGATCGAGTATCTCTGTCGCGAAGCGCCTCAGGCTGTCTATGAGTTGGAGCACGCCGGCGTGCCGTTCAGCCGTAATCAGGACGGCACGATCTACCAGCGCCCGTTCGGCGGCCACATGCAGAACATGGGCGCAGGTCCGCCGGTGCAGCGCACCTGCGCCGCCGCCGACCGTACCGGCCACGCCATGCTCCACGCGCTGTACCAGCAGTCCTTGAAGTACGATGCCGACTTCTATGTCGAGTATTTCGCGCTCGACCTCATCATGGAAAACGGCGTCTGCCGCGGCGTGATCGCGCTGTGCATGGAAGACGGATCGATCCACCGCTTCCGCGCGCATAACGTTGTGCTGGCGACGGGCGGTTACGGCCGCTGCTATTTCTCCGCCACCTCGGCGCACACCTGCACCGGCGACGGCAACGCGATGGTGCTGCGCGCCGGCCTGCCATTGCAGGACATGGAGTTCGTGCAGTTCCACCCGACCGGCATTTACGGTGCCGGCGTCCTCATCACCGAGGGTGCGCGCGGCGAGGGCGGCTACCTGACCAACTCCGAAGGCGAGCGTTTCATGGAGCGCTATGCTCCCTCGGCCAAGGACCTTGCCAGCCGCGACGTCGTGTCGCGGTCGATGGCGATGGAGATGCGCGAAGGCCGCGGCGTCGGCGAGCACAAGGACCATATCTTCCTGCACCTCGATCATATCGACCCGAAGGTGCTGGCGGAGCGGCTGCCCGGCATCACCGAAACCGGCAAGATCTTCGCCGGCGTCGACCTGACGCGTCAGGCGCTGCCGGTCACGCCGACCGTCCATTACAACATGGGTGGCATCCCGACGAACTATCATGGCGAAGTCGTGCGCTTGCGCGACGGCGATCCCGACAGCGTCGTCCCCGGCCTGTTCGCGGTGGGTGAGGCGGCGTGCGTATCGGTCCACGGCGCCAACCGCCTCGGCTCCAACTCGCTGATCGATCTGGTCGTATTCGGCCGTGCCACGGGTCTGCGGATCAAGGATCAGCTGAAGCCTAACACACCCCACAATCCGCTGCCCAAGGGATCGGAAGACCTCGCGATCGGGCGCCTCGACAAGTTCCGCAACGCCGCTGGCGGCACGCCTACCGCGGTGCTGCGCACGCAGATGCAGCGGACCATGCAGAAGCATTGCGCCGTGTTCCGTGATTCGGCGCTGCTGACCGAGGGCGTCAGCCAGATGGAATCGATCTATCGCGGGCTGCAGGATGTCGGCGTTAAGGATCGCTCGCTGATCTGGAACACCGACATGGTCGAGACGCTGGAACTCGACAATCTGATGGCGCAGGCGTCCGTCACCATGAAGTCGGCCGAGAACCGCAAGGAATCACGCGGCGCGCACATGCATGAGGATTTTCCGGAGCGCGACGACGCGAACTGGATGAAGCACACGCTGACCACGTTCGACGGCTGGGGCGGCAATGGCGGCGACGTCGCGATCGATTATCGCCCGGTCCACGACTACACGATGACCGACGACATCGAGTACATCAAGCCGAAGAAGCGGGTGTACTGATCGGCTGATTGCCGAAGGATCGGGCGCTTGACCCGGTCCGTTCGGCCTAGGCGAAGTCGAAGCACTTTGTAGCAAGGTGCCCTTCGACTTCGCCTCGGCCGAACAGTGTTCCTTCGTACGCGGGAATCCAGGGCGATGATCTGCCCTGCACTTACCTACCCCGCCGTCACATCGCTTGACCGCCAGGCAAATGCGCCGGACAGTCCCTGTCATGATGGCAACGGCACGGATCGGCTTGTTGGTGGCGATATTGCTGACGGCCTCCGCGCCGTTGCCGCCGCCACAGGCACGACCGACTGCCCCCGAATCGCCGCCCGTCCATGCCGCCGACCCCCCGCTGTTCGATGCCGCCACACCCGAAGAGGCCGTAGCGCTCGCCGATGGCGGCGTGGCGATCGAGCATGGTCGCACCGCCGCCAGCCGCCTTGCCCAGTATCGTCGGCTCGAACAGGCGCTGGGCGCGCTGGCGCCGCAGCGGCCGGGCGTGGTCGACGCCTATGTCGTGACAATTGCGCTCGACAGCGATCCGGTATTTTCGCGGGAGGCACGGGAGGCCGGCGCGGTCCTCGCCCGCCGTTACGACGCCGCGAACCGCACCATCGTCCTCGGCGGCGCCGATGGTCGCGGTGGCCCGCCGCTGGCGATGGGATCGCCCGCCAGCCTCGACATCGCGCTCGCCCGCATCGCCGAGCTGATGGACCTTCGTGAGGATGTGCTGGTGCTTTACGTCACCAGCCACGGCGCGCCGATCGGTCTGGTCTATAACGACGGCGATCAGGGATATGGCGTGATCTCGCCGACGCGGCTGTGGACGACATTTTCCCAACTGGGGATCGGCCGACGGCTGGTGCTGGTCAGCGCCTGCTTTTCCGGGGTCTTCGTGTCAATTCTGCAATCGGCCGACAGCGCGATCGTGACCGCGTCCTCGGCGGATCGCACTTCGTTCGGCTGTCAGGCGGACAGCGACTGGACGTTCTTCGGCGATGCGCTGGTCAACCACGCCTTGCGCAAACCCCAGCCGCTGGATCGCGCCGCCAGCGAGGCGCAGGGTCTGATCGCTGCATGGGAGCGGCAGGGCGATCTGGAGCCATCCGGTCCGCAGGTCGCGATCGGGGCGGGGGCGACCCGCTGGCTCGTCGCACTTGACGCGCGCGGTCCGAAAGAGGCGACGTCGCCGGTCGGGCGGCCAGCGGTGAGTATGCTGAACGATTAAAAACCGGGCCGGACCGGAACCGGCATGGCCATCGACGGTTGCCGCGCCATGACCGATCATGCCAGCAACGCCGCCAATTATCCGCTCCTCGCCGCTCCCCATGTCCAGTTGTACGGGACGGTGGACGAGGCGATGTACACCAACTTCAAGGCGCAGGTTATCAACGCCCCGACCGAGGGGCCGCTGGTCGTGTCGATCACCACGCTGGGCGGCGATCCCGAAATGGCCCGCGCAATGGGCGACAATATCCGCCTGATCCGTGAATATACTGGCCGCGACACGCTATTTCTCGGCAAGGTGGCGGTGTATTCGGCGGGCTCGACCTTCATGTCCGCCTTCCCGGTCGATAGCCGCTTCCTGACGCGCGGCACGCGCCTGATGTTTCACGAGCGCCAGATGAAGGCGACGGTGGAACTGAACGGCCCGCTCAACGCGCTCGCCTACACGCTGAAGGCGAAGCTCCATGAGATCGAGGATTCGATCAACATCCAGAACGAAGGGTTCGAGGCACTCGTCAAGGGATCGGACGTGCCGCTGGAAGAGCTGATCGAAAAGGCGCCATCCAACTGGTATATCGAGGCTGACGAAGCCAAGCGTCGCCGTCTCGTGCTCGACGTGATCTGAGTTATCGCACCGCACCACAGGGTTTGCCCGCGCCGTGCCCATGATGTAACGGCTCGGGTAACCACCTGACGGGAACCCTCCATGGCCGAATTCGCCCTCCCCAAGAACAGCAAGATCAAGCAGGGTGTCACCCATGCCGCGGCGACCGCGCCGGCGGGGAAGGACCGGCTGAAGAAGTTCAAGGTCTATCGTTACGAACCCGATAGCGGCGAGAATCCCCGTTACGACACGTTCGAGATCAACCTCGACGATTGCGGCCCGATGGTGCTCGACGCACTCATCAAGATGAAGGGTGAACAGGACAGCTCGCTCACCTTCCGCCGCTCGTGCCGCGAGGGCATCTGCGGGTCGTGCTCGATGAATATCGACGGCAAGAACGGCCTCGCCTGCACCACCGCGATCGAGGATGTGAAGGGCGATATCCGCATCACCCCGCTGCCGCACATGGACGTGGTGAAGGATCTGGTGCCCGACTTCACGCACTTCTACGCGCAGTACAGCTCGATCAAGCCGTGGTTGCAGACGGTCACGCCGCCGCCCTCGGGCAAGGAGCGGCTGCAGTCGCCGGAGGATCGCAACAAGCTGGATGGCCTGTACGAGTGCATCCTGTGCGCCTGCTGCTCGACGAGCTGCCCCAGCTATTGGTGGAACAGCGACAAGTTCCTCGGCCCGGCGATCCTGTTGCAGGCCTATCGCTGGCTGGCCGACAGCCGCGACGAGATGACCGGCGAGCGGCTCGATGAGCTGGAGGATCCGTTCCGTCTGTATCGTTGCCACACGATCATGAACTGCGCGAACGTTTGCCCCAAGGGCCTGAACCCTGCCAAGGCGATCGCCGAGATCAAGAAGATGGAAGCCGAGCGGATCGTCTGATCCGTTGACGCCGCCTTTTACGGAGATCGATGCCGCCGGCCATCCGGGCTGGCGGCAATGGGAACCGAGCGACCCCACCCGGTTCAATTCGCTGCTCGGCCCGATCCTGTTCCGGGTCGATGGTGCCTCCGTCCGCGTCCGTATGACGCCGGAGCATCGCCATTCCAACGTCCGCGACGCCGTGCATGGCGGCGTCATCCTCGCCTTCATCGATATCTCGCTGTTCGCCGCCGCGCGCGGCTTTGGCGTGATCGAGGCGGGGACGGCGGTCACGCTGGGGCTGGATACGCAGTTCATCGGCGCCGGCGCGATCGGTCGCCCGATCGAGGCGCAGGTCGATCTGCTCAAGGAAACCGGGCGGCTGCTGTTCCTGCGCGGTCTCGTCGTCCAGGGCGATGACGAAACCCGCATCGCCGCCTTTTCCGGAACCATCAGAAAGTCGTTGTCGAAATGAGCGCCGTCCTCGCCGCCTATGACGCGTTGGTCGCCGCCGGCGAATTGCGCCCCGATCCGGAACAGGCCGCCGCCGCCCTGCGCCTCGATGCGCTGGCCACCGAGCTGGAGCATCCCCGCAAATCCGGCTTCTTCCGTCGCAAGGCGGTGGCCCCGCGCGGCGTCTATGCATGGGGCGATGTCGGCCGCGGCAAGTCGATGCTGATGGACCTGTTCTACGATCACCTGGCGATCGACCGCAAACGCCGCGCCCACTTCGCTGAATTCATGATCGAGGTCCACGGCCGCATCGCCATCGAACGACGCAAGGAACAGGGCGACCCGATCCTCCCCGTCGCCGCCGCTCTGGCGGAGGAGGCGCGGCTGCTCGCGTTCGACGAAATGATGGTCACGAACAGCCCCGACGCGATGATCCTGTCGCGGCTGTTCACCGCGCTGATCGAGGCGGGGGTGACGATCGTCACCACGTCGAACCGCGCGCCCGCCGATCTCTACAAGAACGGCCTTAACCGCGAACATTTCCTGCCCTTCATCGCGCTGATCCAGCAGACGCTGGACGTCGTGACGCTGAACGGCCCGATCGATTATCGCCGCGATCGGCTGGGCAGCCAGGATACATGGCTGGTCCCCAATGGGGCGGCGGCGACCGCAAACCTGTCCGCCGCGTTCTTCCGCCTGACCGATCACGAGGTGACGGAGCCGATCCCGTCAGAGGAGCTGAAGGTACAGGGCCGCACGCTGCGGGTGCCCAAGGCGCTGAAGGGCGTGGCGGTGTTCTCGTTCAAGAAGCTGTGCGGCGAGGCGCGCGGTGCGGCGGATTATCTCGCCATCGCCCGCCGCTTCCACACCGTCATCCTCGTCGGCATCCCCCGCCTCGGACCGGATAGTCGCAACGAAGCAGCCCGGTTCGTGGCGCTGATCGATGCGCTGTACGAGCATAAGGTGAAGCTGCTCGCCGCTGCCGACGCCGAGCCGGGCGACCTCTATGCGGTGGGCGACGGCCTGTTCGAATTTCAGCGGACGGTGAGTCGGTTGGAGGAGATGCGGTCGGACGAATATCTGGCACAGGGGCACGGCGCGGATGGCGAGACGGCTTAGCGAAGCTACACCGTACGTCATCAAGCCCGGCCAGCGCGGCAAAGCCCGCCACAAGGCGCGGCTTTGCCGCGTCTGACGGCGGGCGGGGTTACTAAGCCGGCACCTGAACCAAGCCTGACAACATTATTGCACTTGCGAACCATATGCAATAAAGCCATTTAGAGGTTGCCCTAGCAGCATATTGCGCGTACCCGCCGCTTCCAATCACCGCTTCGGAGAAGGATTGGAATGGCCCGCAAGAAGATCGCGCTGATCGGCGCCGGTAACATCGGTGGCACGCTTGCGCACCTCGCTGCCTTGAAGGGCTTGGGCGATATCGTCCTTTTCGACGTGGCGGAGGGTATTCCCCAGGGCAAGGCGCTCGATCTGTCGCAGTGCGCGCCGGTCGAGGGCTTCGACGCCACGATCACCGGCTCGAACGATTATGCCGACATCGCCGGCGCCGACGTCATCATCGTCACCGCCGGTGTCGCCCGCAAGCCGGGCATGAGCCGCGACGATCTGCTCGGCATCAACCTGAAGGTGATGAAGGCGGTCGGCGAGGGCATCAAGAACAACGCCCCCGACGCGTTCGTCATCTGCATCACCAACCCGCTCGACGCGATGGTGTGGGCGCTGCGTGAATTCTCAGGCCTGCCGCACAACAAGGTCGTCGGCATGGCCGGCGTGCTCGATTCGGCACGCTTCAGCCACTTCCTCGCCGACGAGTTCAAGGTGTCGGTCAAGGACGTGACCAGCTTCGTGCTGGGCGGCCACGGCGACACGATGGTCCCGGTCATCAGCTATTCGACCGTGTCGGGCATCCCCATCCCCGACCTGATCGAAATGGGCATGTCGACGCAGGAGAATATCGACGCGATCGTCAAGCGTACGCGCGGCGGCGGCGGCGAGATCGTCGGCCTGCTGAAGACCGGCAGCGCCTATTACGCCCCCGCGACTAGCGGCATCGCGATGGCCGAGGCGTATCTGTACGACCAGAAGCGCGTCCTGCCCGCCGCGGCCTATGTGAACGGCGAATATGGCGTGGCGGACCTGTATGTCGGCGTGCCGGTGGTGATCGGGGCCGGCGGCGTCGAGAAGATCGTCGAGATCAAGCTGGACGACGAGGCAAAGGCCAACCTCACGGTGTCGGTCGATGCGGTCAAGGAACTGCTCGTCGCCTGCAAGGGCATCGACGGTTCGCTGAACTGAGTTGACTAATCTGTTCCCCGGCGAAGGCCGGGGCCCAGTTGGGAACGTTTCGAGGTGGAAAAGGCCGGGTTCGTCTACATCATGGCGAACGAACGAAACGGCACGATCTATCTCGGGGTGACCAGCGATCTGGCGAAGCGGGTGTGGGAACACCGCAACGCCATCGTCGCCGGGTTCACGAAGAAATACGGTTGTTATTTGCTCGTCTGGTACGAGTCATATGACGACCTGAAAGCCGCCAGGCAGCGAGAGCTGCGGATGAAGGAATGGAAACGGGTCTGGAAGGTGAAAGAAATCGAAGGGATGAACCCAGAATGGGAAGATCTGTTCGATACGCTGTTGCCAAACTGACCCGCTTTCCCAACTGGGCCCCGGCCTCCGCCGGGGAACAAGAGGAAGAGAATTAGATGAGCATCCTCGTCGACCGTAATACCAAGGTCATCACCCAGGGCATGACCGGCGAAACCGGCAGCTTCCATACCAAGGCGGCGCTGGAATACGGCACGCAGATGGTCGGCGGCGTCACGCCGGGCAAGGGCGGCACCACGCACCTCGACCTGCCGGTGTACAACACCGTGGCCGAAGCCAAGGCGAAGACCGGCGCGACCGCGTCGGTGATCTACGTGCCGCCGCCCTTCGCCGCCGATTCGATCCTTGAGGCGATTGATGCCGATATCGAACTGATCGTCGCGATCACCGAGGGTATTCCGGTACTCGACATGGTCAAGGTGAAGCGTGCGCTGTCGGGTTCGAAGTCGCGGCTGATCGGTCCGAACTGCCCTGGCGTGCTGACGCCCGGCCAGTGCAAGATCGGCATCATGCCCGGCTCGATCTTTAAGCAGGGTTCGGTCGGCGTCGTCTCGCGCTCCGGCACGCTGACCTATGAGGCGGTGTTCCAGACCTCGAACGCCGGTCTCGGCCAGACCACGGCGGTCGGTATCGGCGGCGATCCCGTCAACGGCACGAACTTCATCGACGTGCTGGAGTTGTTCCTCGCCGATGACGCGACGGAATCGATCATCATGATCGGCGAAATTGGCGGCGACGCCGAGGAGCAGGCCGCACAGTTCCTGATCGACGAGGCCAAGCGTGGCCGCAAGAAGCCGATGGCCGGCTTCATCGCGGGCCGCACGGCGCCGCCGGGTCGTCGCATGGGCCATGCCGGCGCGATCGTGTCGGGCGGCAAGGGCGACGCCGAGAGCAAGATCGCGGCGATGGAAGCTGCCGGCATCAAGGTCGCGGCCAGCCCATCGGAGCTGGGTTCGACGCTGCTGGAAGTGTTGAACGGCTGAACGAACAATTCCCTCTCCCGTTGGGAGAGGGAGGGAGCGGCCACGGGTCGCGGAAGGGTGAGGGCAGATACGCTGCCTTGCCCTCACCCTTCCCTCTCCCGACGGGAGAGGGGGCGAAGGAATGAACGATGGGCTACGAAGGCCAGGATTTCAACGACATCGCGCAGGGTGTCAGCCCCGCGTTCATCGAGGCGCTGTACGAGAAGTACGGCACCGATCCTGGTTCGATCGAGCCCGGCTGGCGCACCTTCTTCGAGGGGCTGGAAGGCTCTGCGCAGGGGCCGAGCTGGGAAAGCAAGCGCTGGCCGCTGACCACGACGGACGACCTGACGGCCGCGCTCGATCCCACCCAGATGGAGCCTGCACCCAAGCCGGCGCGCGGGGGCAAGCCCGCTGCCGCGCCGGCCGCCGCGGCGCCGTCGAAGGACGACATCATCAAGGCGGCCGGCGACGCGATCCGCGCGCAGCTGCTGATCCGCACGTACCGCGTGCGCGGTCACTTGGCCGCCAATCTCGATCCGTTGGGCCTGTCGAAGCGTGAGATGCCCGAGGATCTGAAGACCGAATATTACGGCTTCACCGATGCCGACATCGATCGCCCCGTCTATCTGGGCGGTACGATGGGTTATGAGTGGGCGACGATCCGCCAGCTCGTCGACACGCTGCGCCGCAACTACTGCGGCAATGTCGGCCTCGAATTCATGCACATCGTCGATGTCGAGGAACGCCGCTTCCTTCAGGAACGCATGGAGGGTCAGGACAAGGCGATCGAGTTCACCGCCGACGGCAAGAAGGCGATCCTGAGCAAGGTGATCGAGGCCGAGCAGTGGGAGAAGTTCCTGGGCCGTAAATATGTCGGCACCAAGCGCTTCGGCCTCGACGGTGGTGAGAGCATGATCCCCGCGCTGGAAAGCGTCATCAAGTATGGCGGCCAATACGGCGTCAACGAGATCGTTTTCGGCATGGCCCATCGCGGTCGCCTGAACGTGCTCGCTAACGTCATGTCCAAGCCGCTGCGCATCATCTTCCACGAATTCGCCGGCGGATCGGCCAATCCCGATGACATCGGCGGCTCGGGCGACGTGAAGTACCACCTCGGCACCAGCCATGACCGCGAATTCGACGGCCACAAGGTTCACATGAGCCTCGTTGCCAATCCGTCGCATCTTGAGGCCGCCGATCCCGTCGTACTGGGCAAGACCCGCGCGATCCAGACGCTATCGAACGATCTGAAGGAACACACCGCGGCATTGCCCGTGCTGATCCACGGCGACGCGGCGTTCGCCGGGCAGGGCATCGTGTGGGAATGCCTCGGCTTCTCCGGCATCCGTGGCTACAACACGGGTGGCTGCGTTCACTTCATCATCAACAATCAGGTCGGCTTCACCACCAGCCCACAGTTCGCGCGCAGTTCGCCCTATCCGTCGGATGTGGCGAAGGGCGTGCAGGCGCCGGTGTTCCATGTGAACGGCGACGATCCCGAAGCAGTGACCTTCGCCACCAAGATGGCGATGGAATTCCGCCAGAAGTTCCACCGCGACATCGTGATCGACATGTGGTGCTATCGCCGCTTCGGCCACAACGAGGGCGACGAGCCGAGCTTCACCCAGCCGCTGATGTACAAGGTCATCAAGGACCATCCCGCGGTCAGCGACATCTATTCCAAGCGCCTCGTCGGTGAGGGCGTGATTGATCAGGCGTGGGTCGACGAGAACGTCAAGCAGTACGTTACCCGGCTGGAAGGCGAGTTCGAGGCAGGCGCCAGCTACAAGCCGAACAAGGCGGACTGGTTCGCCGGCCGCTGGACCGGCCTGTCGGCGCCGACCGATGGCGAAACCGCGCGTCGCACCGCTGATACCGGCATTGCGCAGAAGCTGTTCGACAGCCTCGGCCGCACGCTGACGACCATCCCCGAGGGACTGGCCGTTCACAAGACGCTGTCCCGCGTGCTCGACGCCAAGCGCCAGATGTTCACGACCGGTGCGAATTTCGACTGGGCGACCGGTGAGGCGCTGGCCTTTGGTGCGCTGTTGTCGGAAGGTTATGGCGTCCGTCTGTCCGGTCAGGACTCCGGTCGCGGCACCTTCAGCCAGCGTCACGCGGTGTGGATCGACCAGACCGACGAGCACAAGTTCGTGCCGCTTCAGGGCATCGAACATGGCCGCTTCGAGGTGCTCGACAGCCCGCTGTCCGAATATGGCGTGCTGGGTTTCGAATATGGCTATGCGCTCGCCGATCCGAAGACGCTGGTGCTGTGGGAGGCGCAGTTCGGCGACTTCGTGAACGGCGCGCAGATCATGATCGACCAGTTCATCGCAAGCGGCGAGGCCAAGTGGCTGCGCGCGAACGGCCTCGTGATGCTGCTGCCGCACGGATACGAAGGGCAGGGGCCGGAGCATAGCTCGGCACGGCCGGAGCGTTTCCTGCAACTATGCGCGGGCGACAATATGCAGGTCGCCAACTGCACCACGCCGGCCAATTACTACCACCTGCTGCGCCGGCAGATGCATCGCAGCTTCCGCAAGCCGCTGATCGTGATGACGCCGAAGTCGTTGCTCCGTCACAAGCTGGCGGTCAGCAAGGCGGAGGATTTCCTCGGCGATACGCATTTCCAGCGGATGCTGTCGGACACCAATGGTGCGCCCGATGCGGAAACGACGCGGCTCGTCCTGTGCACCGGCAAGGTCGCGTACGACCTGATGGAGGCGCGCGATGCGGCGGGCGACACGGGCACGCAGATCGTCCGTGTCGAACAGCTCTATCCGTTCCCCGGCGAACCGCTGGCAAATCGCGTCGCCCGGATGCCGAACCTGCGTGATGTCGTCTGGGCGCAGGAAGAGCCGAAGAACCAGGGTTACTGGTTCTTCGTCGAGCCGCTGATCGAGGAATCGCTCGCCGCCGCGAATGCTACCGTGAAGCGCGCGCGCTTTGCCGGTCGCACCGCCGCGGCCTCGCCCGCCACCGGCCTGATGAAGCGGCACACCGCCGAACAGGGCGCGCTGGTCGCCGATGCGCTGGGGCATAACGTCCGCGAGGAAATCCGCCGGACGCGCGCCGAAGACAGCACAACCACCGCCCGGCCCGCCCAGGCACCGAGCAGCTAGAACATTCATCACGGACGACCGCCGCCGGTCGTCCGGGCAACTGGTCCCGGCTTCCGGCGGGGTAGAAGGATAGAAACATGGCAACCGAAGTCACCGTCCCGGTCCTGGGCGAATCGATCACCGAAGCGACGCTCGGCGAATGGCTGAAGCAGCCGGGCGACGCGGTCGCGCTCGACGAGCCGATCGCCAGCCTTGAGACCGACAAGGTGTCGGTCGAGGTGCCGAGCCCCGTCGCGGGCGTGATGGGCCAGCACGCCGTCGCCGTCGGCGACACGGTGCAGGTCGGCGCGATGATCGCGACGATCGATGCGGCTGGCGATGCGCCCGCTCAGGCGGCGGCACCCACGCCTGCGGTGACCGCAGCGCCCGCTGCAGCGGCACCAGCCCCGGCACCAGCCCCCGCCGCTGCGCCAGCGGAAGAAACCCAGGGTGACGGCCCCGCCGCGCTCAGCCCCTCGGTCCGCCGGGCGGTGTTGGAACACGGCGTCGATCCCGCGACGATCAAGGGCACCGGCAAGGACGGCCGCATCACCAAGGAAGATGTCGAGGCCGCCGCCAGCGCGAAGCCGGCCGCTGCACCGGCGCCGGCCGCTGCCACCGCTCCCGCACCGGCCGCGACCGGCGGGCGCAAGGAGGAGCGCGTCCGCATGACGCGCCTACGCCAGACGATCGCCAAGCGTCTGAAGGAAGCGCAGAACACCGCCGCGATGCTGACGACGTTCAACGACGTCGACATGACCGCGGTGATCGAGGCCCGCGCGAAGTACAAGGACCTGTTCGAGAAGAAGCATGGCGTCCGCCTCGGCTTCATGGGCTTCTTCGTGAAGGCCGCGACGATGGCGCTGAAGGACATCCCCTCGGTCAACGCCTCGATCGACGGCGACGACATCGTCTATCACGATTACGCCGATATCTCGGTCGCGGTGTCTTCGCCCGGCGGGCTCGTCGTGCCGGTGATCCGCGATGCGCAGGACCTGACGGTCGCCGGCATCGAGAAGACGATCGGCGACTTCGGCAAGCGCGCCAAGGAAGGCACGCTGAAGATGGACGAGATGAAGGGCGGCACCTTCACCATCTCGAACGGCGGCGTGTTCGGCTCGCTGATGTCGACCCCGATCATCAATCCGCCGCAGTCGGCGGTGCTGGGCCTCCACCGTATCGAGGACCGTCCGGTCGTCCGCGACGGCCAGGTCGTGGTGCGCCCGATGATGTACCTCGCCCTCAGCTACGACCACCGCCTGATCGACGGTCGTGAGGCGGTGACTTTCCTCGTCGCGCTGAAGAACGCGATCGAGGATCCGACGCGCATCCTGATCGACCTGTAAGACATAAAGAACGGCCTGTACCCCGGCGGAGGCCGGGGCCCAGTTGGGAAGGCAGATGTAACGGGGCGCAGCGTTCACTATATCTGCCCCGCAACTGGGCCCCGGCCTCCGCCGGGGAACGGAGATGAAGATGGCTACCGAATACGACTATGACGTCCTTGTGATCGGCGCCGGCCCGGGTGGCTATGTCGCCGCGATCCGCGCCGCGCAGCTAGGCCTGCGTACCGCCTGCGTCGAGGCGCGCGAGACGCTGGGCGGCACCTGCCTCAACGTCGGCTGCATCCCGTCCAAGGCGCTGCTCCACGCGTCCGAACTATATGCGGAGGCGACCGGCGGTCATCTCGCCAAGTTCGGCGTCGATATTCAGGGCGTGACGCTCAACCTCGACCAAATGCATGCCGAAAAGGCCAAGGCGGTCGGTGAATTGACCGGCGGCATCGAATATCTGTTCAAGAAGAACAAGGTGATGTGGCTGAAGGGCAAGGCCGCGTTCAAGGATCACACCACCGTCACCGTGGGTGACCAGACCGTCACCGCCCGCGATATCGTGATCGCCACCGGCTCGTCCGTCACGCCGTTGCCCGGCGTCGAGATCGACCAGAAAATCATCGTCGATTCGACCGGCGCCCTGGCCCTGCCGAAGGTGCCGGAGCACCTCGTCGTGATCGGCGGCGGCGTCATCGGCCTCGAACTGGGCAGCGTGTGGAAGCGGCTGGGTGCAAAGGTCACGGTCGTCGAATATGTCGACCAGATCCTCCCCAGTTTCGATAGTGAAGTCCGCCGTGAAAGCGCCAAGCTGTTCAAGAAGCAGGGCTTCGAGCTGATGACCTCGACCAAGGTCACCGGTGTATCGGTCGATGGCGCGACCGCCACCGTCGCGATCGAACCCGCTGCCGGTGGCGAAGGCAAGACGCTGACCGCCGACGCCGTGCTCGTTGCGATCGGCCGCAAGCCGAACATCGACGGCCTGAATCTGGAGGCGGCCGGCGTGAAGCTGACCGATCGCGGGCAGGTGGGGATCGACCATGAATTCCGCACCAATGTCGACGGCATCTGGGCGATCGGCGACGTTGCCCCCGGCCTGATGCTCGCGCACAAGGCCGAGGATGAGGGCGTCGCGGTGGCGGAGAACATCGCCGGCCAGACCGGTATCGTGAACCACGATGTGATCCCCAGCGTCGTCTACACGATGCCAGAGATCGCCGGCGTCGGCCTGACCGAGGAAGCCGCCAAGGAAAAGGCTGGCGAGATCAAGGTCGGCAAATTTCCCTTCGCCGCCAACAGCCGCGCCAAGACCAACCGCGACACCGATGGCTTCGTGAAGATCATCGCCGACGCCAAGAGCGACCGGGTGCTGGGCGTATGGATCATCTCGTCACTGGCCGGCACGATGATCGCGCAGGCGGCGCAGGCGATGGAGTTTGGTGCGACCAGCGAAGACATCGCCTATACCTGCCACGCGCATCCGACCCATGCCGAAGCGATGAAGGAAGCAGCGATGGCGGTGCAGGGCAAGCCCATTCACATCTAGCCCGGCCGCGCGGCACCGTGGCATTTGCTACGGTGCGCCATCGGCGGCCGGGCCGGCCGGCGGCGCCAAAGCGCCGTCCGACGTCACGGGACTTGCTCCCGTGACGGCCCCCGTTCGGGCAGACACACTTCCTCCTTAAATGCGGAGTCTCTTGGTCAGCGAGGAAGAGAATAAAGCCGAACATTCCCATGTCCGACCAGACTCGCCGCGCCTTGGAAGCCGAATGGCTCCACCTCACCCGGGTAGAGCTTCCCGCCCTTGCGGCCGCGCGCGACTGGCCAGTACGCGCCGACCATTGTTTCCAGCGCATCCTGCTCGACAATGCCTTTGGGGGGCGCTGGTACGATCACATCCCCCGCCGCCCCGCCTACGCTCACGCCGCCCCCGAGATGCTGGCACACGCCATCGCCATCGGCCGCACGGCGATCGCCGGGCAGGCGGACATGGATGATCTGAACCGCCGCTCACTGGCGTGGCGCGGCAAGCGCTGATTTGGTCGCGGCACCCGGCGCAGCAGCCAGCTTTTCCACGAGCAAACCTTGCGCAAACCTTGCGAATAGCGCCGTGCGGCTAGCCGCTTGTTCCTCCCGACCTAGTGCGTCATTGCGAGCGCAGCGAAGCAACCCAGTGTTCCGAACGCCGCCCTGGCTTGCTTCGCTTCGCTCGCAATGACGGATTAGCCGAAGAACCGACCGGCAATCGAAGCCCCGGCGCCGTTCATCCCCGTCGACGCCACCGCGATGGAACACCCTCCAGCCCCGTTCGCTCCCCCATCATGTCCGACACCCGCACCCAGAAACAGCGCATGCTGGCCGGCGACCTGTACAACGCCGATGACCCCGAACTGGCCGCCGACGCACGGGCGATCGCGCAGTGGATGGACCGCTACAACGCAGCGCAAAGCCACACCGCCGACCAGCGTCTGGCCCTGCTGCGTCAGGCATTCGCCAGCGTCGGCGACGGCACTACGATCCGGCCGCCCTTCCACTGCGACTATGGCTACAACATCAGCCTCGGCGATGGCGTATTCCTCAATTTCGGCTGCACGATCCTCGATGTCGTCGCGGTTCGTATAGGCGATCGCACGCAGATCGGCCCCGGTGTCCAGATCCTGACCGCCGACCATCCCCGTGACCCGGCGGCGCGCGCGACCATGCTGGAATTCGGGCGTCCGATCACGGTCGGTGCCGATGTCTGGATCGGCGGCGGCGCGCTGATCCTGCCCGGCGTCACCATCGGCGACGGAGCGATCGTCGGCGCGGGCAGCGTCGTGACCCGCGATGTTCCGGCGGGGGCCACGGTCGTGGGCAACCCAGCCAGGATTTTGCCCCCGCGGTGACGCCCGGCGATCCGTTCGCTATCAACCGATCATGACCACCCGCCGCACGCTTCGTCACCTCCATCTGTGGCTGGCGTGGATCGCGGGCGTGCCGATCCTGTTCTGGATGGTCAGCGGCCTGTGGATGGTCGCCCGCCCGATCGAGGAGGTGCGCGGCACCGCCCTCCGCGCACCCGCCGGCGCGCTGGTCCTGCCGTCGCGGCTGACGCCGCCGGCGGGTGCGCGTGCCCTGACGCTGGAGATGCAGACCACACGCCCGGTCTGGATCGCCACCCTGACCGACGGCACCATCGTCCGCGCGGATGCTGCCACCGGCCGGTCGCTACCCGGCCCGGACGAAGCGGAAGCGCGCATACTGGCCAACACCGCCCGTATCGCGCCGCCCGCGATCACCGGCGTCACCCGAACCACCGCCGCCGCGCCGCCGCTGGAACTGCGGCGGCCACGCCCGGCTTGGCAGGTCCGCTTCGCCGACGACACGCATGTCTATATCGATGCGCAAAGCGGCGCGGTGCTGGCGCTCAGGACCGCGCAGTGGCGCTGGTTCGACTGGATGTGGGGTCTGCACATCATGGATCTGGGTGGGCGGGAGGATACGCGTCATGCGCTGCTGATCGGGTTCGCCGAGCTGGCGCTGGCCGGCACGATCGTCGGCCTTGCTCTGTTGCCGCTATCGGTCCGCCGCCGTCGATCGCGCGGATAGGGGTCAGGCGGCGCGCAGCGTCGCGATGATGCGCCCACATTCCGCTTGCAGCGTTTCGGCCCGATGGCGGACCTCGGCACCGATCTCGCGCGTCAGGTTCGCGGTTTCGGTCGAACCCTGAAACGACCGGGCGATCGCCGCGATCGCGTCGTTCAGGCTGGCCGTGCTGTCGTCGATCGATCCGATCACGTCGCGGATGTCGACGCTCGCCCGCTGCTGGCGGGCGACCATCGCCGATGTCTCGCGGGCCGAATCCGCCAGCGTGCCGATCGCGCGGTGGAGATCGTCGACCAGCTCCACGGCGGATTCCGTCGCCGCCTCGATCCCGTCGATCCGCGTCGCGATATCGCCGGTGGTGCGCTTGGTTTCGGCGGCCAGGCTCTTCACCTCCTGCGCCACCACCGCGAAACCGCGCCCGGCATCGCCCGCCCGCGCCGCCTCGATCGTGGCGTTCAATGCGAGCAGGTTGGTCTGGCGGCTTAGGTCGGCGATCCGCTGCGCCGCATGGTCGATCGCATCGACGCTCATCGCCAGCGTCTCGTTGGCGGTGCGGGCGGCGGCGGACTGCGCGGCGGCGCCCTGCGTCAGGTCGGCGGCCCGCTGCGCCTCGGTGCCGATGCGCTCGATCGTGTCGGCCAGATCGCCCATCGTATCGACGATCGCGTGGACGGCGGTGGCGGTCGCCTGCGCCCGGTCGCGCGCCGTCTCTGCCTCGGTTTGCTGGCCGCGCACGGTCGACAGGGTACGATCGGCGCTGGTGTCCAGATCGGTCGCCGCATCCAGCAGACGCGTCGCCAGCGCGGCAATCGATCGCTCCAGCGTCATCGCGACCTGATGCGCGGCGGTCCGCATCTGGATGCGGTGTTGGGTTTCCTCGTCGGCGCGGACCTGCGCCAGCCGCTCCGTATCGCGGCGCGCCTGTTGTGCTTCGGCCAGCGCATCCTCCGCGGTGCGGCGGGCCGTCTGTTGCGCATCGGCCGCGCCCAGCGCGCTGGCGCTCGCCGCCTCCAATGTCGCGCCGGTGCGGATGACGCGCGCGATCAGGATGCCGGCGATCAACAGGAAACAACCGCCGCACGCCAGCGTGATCGGCAGGATGCGCCGGAACGACGAGCGCCCCGGCAAGACGCGCGGCCAGACGAGCGTCCCGATATGCCCGCCATGCGCATCGGCGATGTTCAGGCTGTCGAGCCCCGCCGCGATCGCCTCCGCCGCCTGCCACCGGATCGGCGGCAGGCTGAAGGCGGTCGACCAGTTGCGCAGGACCCGCGCATCGAGCTGTTCGATGTTGACGATCGCGCGCCACTCCTCGTCCGCGCCGACGCGGTCAAAGCGTTCCGACACGATCGGCATCGCCGCGATCAGCATGGGTTGGCCCCGGACCAGGCCCGGCAGGATCGTCGCCGTCTTTGTGGCGCGCGCTTCCGTTTCGGTCGTCGGCATCCACGCCAGCAGCGCCCGGATGGTCGCCGTCGGCACCAATCGGTCGAGTGACGGCGCCTGCGCACCGCCGGCAAAACGCGCGAACAGCGTCCGGCCGCGGCGATCTATCACGAAGCTGTGCTGTTGATGGCCGACCAGATTGGACGCCGCCCACCGCTGGTCGAACGTCCCGTACACATGGTCGGCGGCATCGTCCCAATGCGCAGTCGCCAGCGTCGATTCGCTCAGATTAGTTTGTTCATGCTCCAGCGCCCCGACCACCGTGGCGCGGGTTCGCGCCACGGCATCCTGGTCCATCTGGCCGATCAGGAACGCGATCACCGCGAAGCAACTGACGATGGCCGTGACGATCAGCGCGATCAGCAGGCGCAGCATCGACCGGCTCGTCGCGGTCAGCCGCCATGGCATCCAATCGGTCGGTCGGCGAAACACCGATAGGATCTGCCCCTGCATGGCCGATACGTATTGCCGGCTGTGCTGAACATCCCGTTAAACAACCAGAGCGGGCCCTTCCTCAGGGTTTGCGGTGGCCGAACAGCCGACCGAGCAGTTGTTCCGCCGCCTGTCCGATCGCCTGCGCCACCGCCTGCGGATCGGGATCACCCACCGCACCCGGCGGCGGTGGGGGTGGCGGCGGCGTATCCGGCTGCGGTGGCACGGGAGGCACCGGCGGCACCGGCGGCACCGGCGCCGGCCGGGTCAGCACCGCGCTGGCCGCCGCGGCCGCCATCGTCAGACCCGCCGCCAGCATCTGCCGTCCCTCCGGGCTGGCCGCGTGGCGCACCAATGCCGCCGCGATCCCCGCCGCCTGACCGGCACCGTTGCCCTTCATGCCCTCACCGCACGCCTCGTGCGCCGCCCGCGCCTCGCGCTCTTTCCGCTTCTGCTTCTTCTTGCCCATATCCGCCTCACGTGCCGTATTCAGGTAACACACATGGGCGTCGCCACCGCCGCCGACAAGAGGGTGTCGTCACTTCGGAACCTCGCAACCGTCACCATGCGTTCCTATCTGGCACTCTGGTTTCCCGTTCGGAACGGAAGTAGAACACCTTCATGCTGACCCACATCACCGTCCGCGGCGCGCGCGAGCACAATCTCAAGGACGTCGACATCGACATCCCCCGCGACACGTTGACGGTCATCACCGGCCTGTCCGGCTCCGGCAAGTCGTCGCTCGCCTTCGACACCATCTATGCCGAGGGTCAACGCCGCTACGTCGAATCGCTGTCCGCCTATGCCCGCCAGTTCCTGGAGTTGATGCAGAAGCCCGATGTCGATCACATCGAGGGGCTGTCGCCGGCGATCTCGATCGAACAGAAGACCACCAGCCGCAATCCGCGCTCCACCGTCGCGACGGTCACCGAAATCTACGATTACATGCGTCTGTTGTGGGCGCGCGTCGGCGTACCCTACAGCCCCGCGACCGGCTTGCCGATCGCCGCGCAGACCGTCAGCCAGATGGTCGATCGCGTCCTCGCCCTGCCCGAGGGCACCCGCCTGTTCCTGCTCGCCCCCGTCGTGCGCGGTCGCAAGGGCGAGTACCGCAAGGAGATGCAGGAGTGGCAAATGGCCGGCTTCACCCGTGTCCGCATCGACGGCACGATCTACGAGATCGACGAAGCTCCGGCGCTCGACAAGAAGTACAAGCACGACATCGAGGTCGTCGTCGATCGCCTCGTGGTGAAGGGCGATATCGGCTCCCGTCTCGCCGAATCGTTCGAAACCGCGCTGAAGCTCGCCGAGGGCCTCGCCTATGTCGACCCCGCCGATCCGGTCGAACCGCACACCCCCAAATCCGAAATCCTCGGCAACAATGCGCCTCCCGGCCGCATCGTATTTTCAGAAAAGTTTGCCTGCCCGGTCAGCGGCTTCACGATCAGCGAGATCGAACCGCGCCTGTTCTCGTTCAACGCGCCGCAGGGTGCATGCCCGGCCTGCGACGGCCTCGGCGAGAAGATGATCTTCGACGAGGATCTCGTCGTCCCCAACCACAGCCTGACGATCAAGAAGGGCGCGGTCGTGCCCTGGGCCAAGTCCAATCCGCCCAGCCCCTATTACATGCAGGTGCTCGGCTCGCTGGCCAAGGCGTACGACTTCAGCCTCGACACCCCCTGGAGCGACCTGCCGCCAGAGGTGCAGGGCATCATCCTGCACGGCACCAAGGGCAAGCCCGTCACCCTGACCTTCATCGACGGCAAGAAGAAGTACGACGTTTCGAAGCCGTTCGAGGGCGTTATCGGCAACCTCAACCGCCGCCTGCTCCAGACCGAAAGCGCGTGGATGCGTGAGGAGCTGGTGAAGTACCAGTCGGCGCAACCTTGCGAGACCTGCCACGGCGCGCGCCTGAAACCAGAGGCGCTGGCGGTCAAGATCGCGATGCAGGATATCAGCCACGCGACGCATCTGTCCGTGGTCGATGCGCTTGCCTTCTTCACCGACATGCCCAACCATCTCGGCGACCAGCAGCGTGCCATTGCCGAGCGCATCCTGAAGGAGATCGTCGAGCGGCTCGGCTTCCTCAACAATGTCGGCCTCGATTACCTGAACCTCAACCGTACGTCGGGCACCCTGTCCGGCGGCGAGAGCCAGCGCATCCGCCTCGCGTCGCAGATCGGCAGCGGCCTGTCAGGCGTCCTATACGTCCTCGACGAACCCTCGATCGGCCTGCACCAGCGCGACAACGACATGTTGCTGAAGACGCTGCGCCGTCTCCGCGATCTCGGCAACACCGTGCTGGTGGTCGAACATGACGAGGATGCGATCCGCACCGCCGATTACGTGATCGACATGGGGCCGGGCGCCGGCGTCCATGGCGGCCAGGTCGTGGCGAAGGGGACGCTGAAGCAACTCCTGAAGTCCAAGACCAGCATCACCGCCGATTACCTGAACGGCACCCGCGAGGTGCCCGTGCCGGCCAAACGGCGCAAGGGCAATGGGAAGAAACTGACCGTCCACAACGCCACCGCCAACAACCTGACCGGCGTCACCGCCAGCATCCCGCTCGGCACCTTCACCTGCGTGACGGGCGTCTCGGGCAGCGGCAAGTCCAGCTTCACCATCGACACGCTCTACGCCGCCGCCGCTCGCGAGCTGAACGGCGCGCGCATCCTCGCCGGCAAGCACGACAAGGTCACCGGCCTCAACCATCTCGACAAGGTCATCGACATCGACCAGTCGCCGATCGGCCGCACCCCGCGATCGAACCCGGCGACCTATACCGGCGCCTTCACCCAGATCCGCGACTGGTTCGCCGGCCTGCCGGAATCACTGGCGCGCGGCTACAAGCCCGGCCGCTTCAGCTTCAACGTGAAGGGTGGCCGGTGCGAGGCGTGCCAGGGCGACGGCGTGCTGAAGATCGAGATGCACTTCCTCCCCGATGTCTATGTCGAATGCGACGTCTGCCACGGCGCCCGCTACAATCGCGAGACGCTGGAGGTGAAGTTCAAGGGCCACAGCATCGCCGACGTGCTCGACATGAACGTCGAGGACGCGGCCGCCTTCTTCGCCAACGTCCCCCCCATCCGCGACAAGATGGCGATGCTGGTCGAGGTCGGCCTCGGCTACGTGAAGGTCGGGCAACAGGCGACCACCCTGTCCGGCGGCGAGGCCCAGCGCGTCAAACTCGCCAAGGAACTCGCCCGCCGCGCCACCGGCAACACGCTCTACATCCTCGACGAGCCCACCACCGGCCTGCATTTCGAGGACGTCCGCAAACTGCTCGAAGTCCTCCACGCGCTGGTCGAACAGGGCAACACCGTGGTCGTGATCGAACACAATCTCGACGTCATCAAGACTTCCGACTGGGTGCTCGACCTGGGGCCGGAGGGCGGCGTCAAGGGTGGCGAGATCGTCGCCGAAGGCACGCCCGAAGTGGTGGCGAAGGAGCCGCGGAGCTTCACGGGCAAGTATCTGGCGCCGTTGTTGAAGGGGCGGGGGCAGGCGGCGGAGACGGTGGCGGCGGAGTGACGCCGCATCGCCCCTAACTGCTCGGCGCGCTGTAATTGCTTGCCCGGTTGAACGAGGCGATGCTGCGTCGTCGACTACCCCGCCCCATTCCGTCGGCGGAGGCGCGGCTGAATATTCTCGGGCAGTGTGTTGATGACGGGGGACTTCAATCTGACCTCGCCCGTGCAGCCGGAGCTCGAAGAGGGGTTGATCCGTCCGGGCTTCACGAAGCCTGATGGGATCGGTCATCCCACCCTCGGCTGGATTCACCCTAGCTACGGCTGGGGTTCGAGGTGGTTGCCGGCACGCCGATGGATGGAACGCCGCATCCGGCGGGAAACGGGAAACGAGCATGGCATCGCCGACCTCAAGTGACTGAAGAGCCTCAGACTTGGGCGGGCCGTGTGATCCGGCACGACGCTTTTGCCGGAACCCTGCAGGCGCGTCGTGAAGCCCTTGGTGAACCCGATATGCCCCGCAACGCCGGTAATCGTCGCACCCTTAGCAAGGTGGCGCTGCTCGATGCGATCAAGGGCGTAGGTGGCGATCGGTGAGGCTCAGGCTAAGGCGTGAGATGGACCCGGTCGTCATTGCAAGCGGAGCGAAGCAACCCCGGGGTGTGACATGTTGCGCTGGATTGCTCCGGTCCGTCCGCAATGACGAATGAAGCAAGAGTCACCTTACTCCAAGATAAGCGAGCGGTATTATCGCCCAGATTTAGCGGTCATCGTTAATTTTCGAAGGTGCCGTTCGATCCACTGATGACGTTCATATTTTTTTGAACGTTGTGATAGCCCGTGGCGGGACGGATCAGCTTGCCGCCGATCGTAAACTCCGCAACGTCCAGCATTTCGTAGGTCAGTTCCGGCGCGTCGTCGGGGGTCAACCCAATTGCTGCCGGTAGCGCGGTTGCTCTCAGCCATTGGCTTTCCTCATCGCTAGGCGCGACGGCGGCGCTCCGTCTTCGTCCAGATCACCGCTACCAGTCGGTCGTATCGCAATCCGAATTTGGCGAAGTGAGGTTCTGGACAAGCGACCGGGCATCTTCGAACGCGAACGCCAGCCCGTCGAACACCATCCCGGCATTCGCAACATCCAGTCCGCGTTCCTTTAGGGTCAGCTACGCTTGGTCGAACACCATGCACTGTGGTGATCGGGCAATCCATCCGCTGTCCTACAACTCCACAAAACGCTATATCCGGCGCATGGCAGCTTCACGGCTCCACGCTCTTTGAACAAACCACAAATCGGCAGAATACTGACGTTTTAGGCCTAACCTTAGCCTAACTTTCCGCACCGCCAGCCCTTGGTCCGCACGCTATCAGTCGCCACAAAAAAGGGCGCGACTACCTCTCAGTAGCAGCGCCCCTCTTGTCAGTCCGGTGGCATCGACCGGGTCGCGCCACCGATCAGCCGATCACATCGCCTGTGGCGTTGCCTGCATCTCTGGATGCATCTCGGCCATCTTGGCGCATTTGCGGTCCTTGGCCATCCGATCCGCCGGCATCGCCTGACACTTCTTCATGGCGGCCATGTCCTTGGCCGACATCGGCGGCGCATCGGCCGCCGTCGCGGCGGGCGGGGTCATCGCGGCGGGGTCGGTGGCGGGCGTGGCGGGGTCGGCCATCGTGCCCGGCATCGGTTCGGCCGGAGCCGGCGGCGTGTTGGTCGGCGGCGGAGCGCCGGGGGCGGTCGTCTGCGCCATCGCCGCCGTCGTCGACAGCGCGAACGCGGCCATCATCAGGGTCTTGCCGATCATGTCATTCTCTCCTGTACGGACCAGGATCAGCGCTCGGTTCGGTCGCGGCATGGCACATGCGGCCGGATCAGGCTGTTACCCGGTTCTGGTGGGGATTGAACCACCGGGCGAGGGGCAGAGTTCCACAGCCACGACCGGCCGGACCTTGTGTTTATGGCCGTTCGCGCCCATATCAGGGATGCTACAGTCGCATATCGACGGTCTACGGCGCTTTGCGGCACCATCTTCCTTCTTTCCCTGCAGTTGGACGCACGAGCGCGTCTCCACGTCGGGGATGCGCCAGAAGAAGGAATATCCCATGAGCCAGCTAGGCACCGTCAAGTTCTTCAACGCCGACAAGGGCTATGGCTTCATCGCGCCGGACAATGGCGGCACTGACGCCTTCGTCCACATCTCGGCCGTCGAGCGCGCCGGCATGGTCACGCTGAACCAGAACCAGCGCGTCGGCTATGAGCTGGAAGAGGATCGCCGGGGCAAGATGGCCGCGGTGAACCTGCAGCCCGCCGAATAATCGATCTGCGGCGGCCCTTACCGGGGCCGCCGTTTTTCGTTGGGGCCTCGCCCGCCCGTCACCTGCCAGCCTCCCCAAGGAGTCGCTCATGTCCGAAGCTGCCCTATTCCGCGCCCGTGCCGACCAGGAATCCGCCAACGCCGCGGCTGCCTCGCTCGAAAACGTCCGTGACCGCGCCGAGCGTGCGTCCAAGGCCTGGAGCGCGATGGCCGACCGGGCCGAACAGACGCTGGCGATGCGCGAACGCCGCGAAGCCGCCCGCACCACCGCTTGAACAATATCGGGAAGGGGGCAGCGATCACGCGCCCCCTGCCACGACCCTGCCGCCACAACCCGACCATCATTGCCCGCGGGAACGCGCAGGCCCGCCGCACCGTTAAACCCGTTCTTCCCATCTGGTGAAAGTTCAGGTCATGGTCGCCAAGCGCAAACCCAAGAAACAACCGCCCAAGACGCTCGGCGTCTCGCTGCTGTCCGCCGGCGCCGCCGCGATCGGCCTGGGTGTCGCCGCCGTCGCGATCCTGTTCGCCGCCCGCAAGCGCCCGAACCCAGCCGAACACGCCGCGCCCGATCTTGCCGCCGATGCGCCGCCCGTCACCATCCACACCCGCGCGCCAGAGGCGTTCCGCCCCGATCCCACCGCACCCGTGCCCGCCGACGAGCGTGAATCGCTGCGCCCCGCCACCGGTGACGCCCCCGGCTTCGCCGCCGATCGCGGCACCACCGTCAACTGATCAGTCCAACAACCGGAGTTACGAATCCATGATTACCCGCACCGCGTCCGCCCGCTACGAAGGTCTCGGCAAGGACGGCAAGGGTCATGTCAGCACCCAGTCCGGCGTGCTGAAGGACAACCAGTACGGCTTCAACACCCGCTTCGAAGACGGCGCCGGCACCAACCCGGAAGAACTCGTGGCCGCCGCCCATGCCAGCTGCTTTACCATGGCGCTGTCCTTCGCGCTGGCCGGGGCCGGCTACACCGACGGCACGCTCGACACGACTGCCGCCGTCAAGCTGGACAAGGAAGGTGAGGGCTTCAAGGTTTCGCGCTCCGATCTGAAGCTGACCGCGACCATCCCCGGCATCGAGGAAGACGAGTTTCAGCGCATCGCCGCCGATGCCAAGGCGAATTGCCCGATCTCGAAACTGTTCACTGCCGACATCTCGCTGGAAGCGACGCTGAACTAAGGCAACCGAACGGGCGGTCGCGCATTGGACAGCCACCATAACAGGAGAGGCCATCATGCGTACCGCCCCGTTCACTCTGGCAACCCTTGCCGCCGCCACACTCCTCAGCGGTTGCGCCGGTGGCAATTACGGTCCCGACCGCCGCTACGCCAGTTATCGCCAGTACGACTATAACCGCGCGGATCCCGCCTATGGCGGCTATTACGCCGACCGTTATTACGCCGACGGCCCCCGTTATCGCGAACGTCGCCTGTCGCAGCGAGACCGCGTCTATCGCGGTCAAAACGGCAACTATTACTGCCGTCGCCCGGATGGCACGACCGGCCTGCTCGCCGGCGCAGCGGCCGGTGGCATCCTCGGCAACATCATCGCACCGGGCGGTTCCGAATTGCTGGGGACGCTTCTCGGCGCAGGTGGCGGCGCTCTTGCCGGCCGTGCCATCGACCGCAACAACGTCCGCTGCCGCTGACGATCCACTGTTCAGGAGCGGACAGCCGTCCGTTCCTGAACGAACCCCGCAGACATGAGACACACCGCGACACTTTCGCGAGGAAGCCGCGACAGGAGCGTTACAGACCGCTCCCATATCGGTGTCAGGCCGGCATCGGCCGACAACCGGGAGACATCATCATGAAGTTTATCGCCATCACCGCCGCCGCCCTCGGGCTGGCCACCGCCCTCGTCCCCGCCGCCGCCAGCGCGCAAGGCAACTGGCGCCCGATCGCCCAGCGTCAGGCGACCCTCGACCAGCGGATCGACCAGGGCATCCGCAGCGGCCGGCTCAACCGCCCCGAGGCCCGCCGTATCCAGACCGAGTTCCGTCAGCTGAACCAGCTGGAAAACCGCTACCGCCGCTCGAATGGTCTCAGCATCACCGAACGCCGTGACCTCGACCGCCGCTACGATGCACTCAGCGCCCGCGTTCGGTACGAGAAGAACGACCGCCAGCAGCGCCGCTGATCGTTGGCAAGACCGGCCGACAATTGCGGATAGCGTCCGGCATATACCTGTTCGTTCTGAGTAGGGGCTGAGTGAAGCCGAACACCCGTATCGAAGGACATGCCCGAATAGGGGGCTGTCCTTCGATATGCCGCTTCGCTTGGCTCAGCGGCACTCAGGGCGAACGGATCGGCTCCATGCTTCCCATTCCGAGGTTCGGGAGCATGATCTCGTCACGGCCGCCGCAACGACGCCGTGTTCAGATCGAGCGCTGCCGCCGGGATCACCTCGACGTTCGGATACAGCGCCTTGAGCGGTGCGATGAACTGCTTGGCGTCGCCCACCACCACGACACTGGCGGCCTTCGGATCGAGCAGTGCCTGTGCCGCCTTCTGTACCGCCGCCGGATCGACGCCCTGCACCTTGGCGGTGTAGCGGCCGATCTCGGTCAGCGGCACGTCCTGCACCACATAATCGCCGATGATGTCCGCCACGCCGTCGGTGGTCTCGATCGCCCGGCCAAAGCCGCCGACCAACACCGCCTTGCGCGTGTCGAGTTCGTCCGCCGGCACCGGTGTGGCGCCCATCCGGGCCATTTCCGCCGCGATCAGCTGCACCGCTTCGGCCGCCGTCGGGTTCTTGGTCTGCGTGCGGGCCGAGACGCTGCCACCCAGTCGTCGCGCCGTCACGCTGCTGCCCGCGCCATACGCCAGACCGCGCTTGATGCGGATTTCCTGATTGAGCCGTGACGAGAAGCCACCACCCAGCACCGTATTGCCAACGTTGAGCGGATAATAGCGATCGTCTCCGCGCATGATGCCCGGCCGCGCCACCACGACGCCTGCCTGGCCGGCATCGGGCATGTCGACCACGATCACCCGCGGCGCCGGTGGGGCCGCCAGCATGACGGCCGGGGGCAGTGGTGTCGCCTTCCACGTGCCGAACTGCGATTCCGCCAGCGCACGGGCGGCGGCGGGCGTGACATCGCCGACCATCACCAGCGCGGCGCGGTCGGGCGACCAGGTGCCGGCATAGGAACGCGTGATATCGTCGCGCGTGATCGCCTTCAGCGAGGTCGGCGTGCCGTCCAGTGGTGGCGCGTACGGCCCCTTGCCGAACACCGCCCGCGTCGCGACCAGCGCGGCAAGCTGCGCCGGGTCCTTCAACGTCACCTCGATCCCGTCGATCGTCTGCGCCCGCGCGCGTTCGATCTCCTCGGGCGCGAAGGCGGGGCGGATTGCGACATCGGCCAGGATCGGCATCGCCTTGGCCAGCTGGTCCGACTTCACGGTCAGCGACACCGACGATCCATCACGATCGGCGCTGCTGCCGATCGATCCACCCAGCGCCTCCACCGCCCGTGCGATCTCCGTCGCGGAGCGGGTGGCCGTGCCCTTAGTCATCAAGCCGGCGGTCAGGTTCGCCACGCCCGACTGCATCGCGGGATCGGTCGCGCCGCCACCGATCGCGACCAGCGCGGCGGTGACGATGGGCAGGCCGTGCCGCTCGACGGTAATCAGGCGCATGCCGTTGGCCAGCTTCGTCTCCACCGGCTGCGGCAACACCGCCGCGATCGGCGCGGTGGGGGCGGGCGGCATGATACGGGCAGGCCCGGTCGCCGCCGTCACCACCTGAATGTTCGCGGGCGGCGTCAGCGCGGCGACCTTCACCGTCGGCGCCACCGTGATCGGCATTAGCCGGACATTCGCCGGCGGCTGCCCCGGCAGATAGCGGATGATCGCCGCCTGATTATCGCCCAGATATTGCCGCGCGACCCGCTGCACATCGGCGGCGGTAACGGTGGCGATCGCGGCCAGCTGGCGGTCGGCGTCGCGCGGATCGCCATCGATGATGACGGACGAGGCGATGACCCGAGCCTTGCCCTCCGCCGTCTCGCGTCCTTTGATCGCGCCCGTCAGGATCTGGTTCTTCGCTTCGGTCAGTTCTGCCGCTGACACCGGTGCGTCACGGAACCGGGCGATCTCGCGCTTCAACGCTGCCTCGCCCTGATCCACCGTCTTGCCGCCCGCCATGATGGCATAGGCGATCAGGTTGCCCGTACCCTTCTTGGTATCGAGGAACGCCTCGGCGCTCTGGGCAAGCTGGTCGCGATAGACGACATTTTCGTACAGGCGCGAACTTTCGCCTGTCGCCAGCACGGTCTGCAACACGGTGAGCGCGGGAATGTCGGCGGCGTTGTCCGGCGGCACGTGCCATGTCATCACCACGGCGGGCAACGGCGTGTTGGGTTCGTACGTCGTGTAAGTAACGGCCTTGGTCCGCGCCGGTTCGGTTACGGTCACGCGCGGGATCGGGCCGGCGGGGCGCTTGATCGGTGCGAAATACCGGTCGATCCACGCGTTCAGCTGCGCGGGATCGAAATTGCCCGACACGACTAGGATCGCATTGTCCGGCCGGTAGTATGTCGCATGGAACGCGCGCACATCGTCGATCGACGCGGCCTGCAATTCATCGATGCTGCCGATCGTCGACCGGGCATAGGGATGCGTGGTGTAGGACGCCGCCGACAGATAGGTGGAGAATAGCTTGCCGTATGGTCGCGCCATCGTCGACTGGCGCAGTTCCTCCTTCACCACGTCGCGCTCGGACGCGAACGTCACCGGCTCGACGATCAGGCTTGCCATCCGGTCCGCCTCCGCGAACAACAGCCGTTGCAGGTGGTTGGCGGGCACCAGCTCGTAATAATTGGTGTAATCGTCGTTGGTGGACGCGTTGTTGTATCCGCCGACATCCTCGGTCAGGCGATCCATCTGCTCCGGCACCAGATTGCGCGTCGCCTTGAACATCAGATGTTCGAACATGTGCGCGAAGCCCGACCGGCCGGCGGGATCGTCCTTCGACCCGACATCGTACCACACCTGCACCGACACGTTGGGCGTGCCGGTATCGCGCAGGGCATAGACGCGCAGGCCGTTGGACAGCGTGCGTTCGGTGAACGCGATCGGCTTCACCGCCGATGGAGCCGGGGGAACAGGGGCAACCGTCTGCGCCACCACGCCGGTCGGCAGGGCAGCGGCGAGCAGCAGCGCGAGACGGAGCTTCATTTACTTGTCCTTATTGCGGTTGGCGAACAGCACCGCGGCGGCGACCGCGGCCGATCCGATGCCGACGCCCAGGCCGATACGCGCCAGCGGCCAGTTCCTGGTCTTCTCCGCCACCATCGCGGCGGCGGCCTCCGCCTGTGCCTTGGCCTCGGCTGCGGCGGCGAGGATTTCGTTGGGCTGGTCGTCCGTGTGGTCGGTCACTTGCTCTCTCCTGATAGGTCGCCGGCATACAACGCACGAAAATCATCGGCGAAGGCGGTCAGCCGCCCGCTCTCGATCGCCGTGCGCAGATCGGCCATCATGGTTTCGTAAAACCAGATATTGTGTTCGGTCATCAACATCGCGCCCAGGATTTCGCCCGCGCGGACCAGATGGTGCAGATACGCCCGGCTCCACGTCGCACACACGGGGCAGGGGCAGGCGGGGTCGATCGGCCCCTGATCCTCGGCATGGCGGGCGTTGCGGATGTTGACCGGCCCGGCGCGCGTGAACGCCTGTCCGGTCCGCCCCGATCGGGTCGGCAGCACGCAATCGAACATGTCGATGCCGCGCTCCACCGCACCGACGATATCGGTCGGCTTGCCCACGCCCATCAGGTAACGCGGCTTGTCCGCCGGCAACTGGCCGGGCGCGAAATCGAGGCAGCCGAACATCGCCTCCTGCCCCTCGCCGACCGCGAGGCCACCGACCGCATAGCCGTCGAACCCGATATCGATCAGCGCATCCGCCGATGCCTTGCGCAATCCCTCGTCCAGCGCCCCCTGCTGGATGCCGAACAGCGCCGCCCCCTCGGCATGCGCGCCGCCCGCGTCGAAGCCGGCGCGCGACCGTCTGGCCCAGCGCATCGACCGCTCCATCGCCGCCGCCTGCACCTCGCGCGTCGAGGTCGTCGGCACCAGTTCGTCGAACGCCATCACGATGTCGGAACCGAGCAGCCGCTGGATTTCCATCGATCGCTCCGGGCTGAGCAGATGCCGCGTGCCGTCGAGATGCGACCGGAACGCCACGCCCTCTTCCGACCGCCTGGTCAGGTCCGACAGGCTCATCACCTGATACCCGCCGGAGTCGGTCAGGATCGGCCGCTTCCACCCCATGAAGCCGTGCAGCCCGCCCAGCCGCGCGACCCGCTCCGCGCCGGGGCGCAGCATCAGGTGATACGTGTTGCCCAGGATGATGTCCGCGCCCGCCGCCTCGACATCGCCGGGCTTCATCGCCTTCACCGTGGCGGCGGTGCCGACCGGCATGAAGGCGGGGGTGCGGATCGTACCGCGCCGCATGGCGATCGTGCCGCTGCGCGCGCGCCCATCGGTCGCGTGGATCTCAAAGGCGAAGCGGGTCATCGGCGGTCCGGCTTCGGCTTGTCGGCATCGGCCGGCTTGCCGTCCTTCTTCTTCGGGATGCCGGGGCGGGTGGGGCCGTTGGCATCGATCGGCCCGGTCTTGAACGTCAGCAGCTCGGCGCGGCTGATCCCGTCCTGCCCGTCGCGATTGAACCGCGAATAGAGTTTCGAGAATTGCGTCTGCAACTCGGCCAGCGTCACCTGATCGTCGCCGTCCTTGTCGACATCGAACGGGCTGGGCAGCGCGTTGCGATCGCCCAGATAGCGCTGCGCCCAGTCGGCAAAGGCGAAATAGCGCATCGAGCCGGTATGGCCGGTATCGATCGTCGCGAACGACCGCGCGACACATTCCTGCAACTCGCTGCGCGTGGTGATGCCGTCGCCGTCCATGTCACACGCGGCGACGAACATCGCGGCCGGTTCGACCACCATCGTCGCCGGCGTCTGGGCGGAGGGGCGGGCGGGGCCGGGGACGATGATCTCCGGCGCCTCCTGCGGCACGGTCTGCGCCAGCAGCATCAACGAGGCGGATAAGGAAGAAAAGCTGAACGCAAACAAGGCCATGGTCCGATCGATGCCGGCGGCTGCCGCACGGCGCCCGCCAACGTCCCTATACTGTATCGCCCTATCGGCGATGGCGCCTGCCCGCGCAAAGCATTTTGACGGCGTGGCCCCACGCTATATCGGCGGAATGCCGCCATGGAGGGGCTTGCCGTATGAACAAGCCCCTCGGCGTCAAACGACTGTTGCAACTGCTCGGCGTCGTCCTGCTCGGCTGGGCGGTGGGGCAATTGTTCCAGAGCGCCCGGCCCGTCGGTCGCGATGTCGGCGACAATCCGGTCGCCCGGTCGCTCCTGCGCGACCGACAGGTGCCGTCGTCCGGCGCAGCCGATCCCACACTGGCGCTGGTCGTCTTCACCGATTACCAATGCCCCGCCTGCCGGCTGGCCGCGCCCGCGATGGACGCCGCAGTCGCGAGCGACGGGCAGGTCCGCATCCTCTATCGCGACTGGCCGATCTTCGGTGCCGCGTCGGAGCGCGCCGCCCGCATCGCCCTCGCCGCCGACCGGCAGGGCATCTATCCGCCGCTCCACCGCCTGTTGATGGCCGAGCGCCGCCGCCTCGACGATCGCGTATTGGCAGAGGCGGTCGGCGCGGCCGGCGGCGACTGGCACCGGGTGCTGGCCGACCTGCGCCGATACGACGCCGCGATCACCGCGCAACTGGATCGCACCCGCGATGCCGCGCGCCGGCTGGGCCTCGCCGGCACGCCGTCCTACCTGATCGGGCCGTTGCTGGTCGAAGGGGCGATGGACGAAGCCGGCTTCCGCCGTGCCTTCGCCGCCGCCCGCGATGCTATCGCGTCGGCCCCTGGCTCGACAGGAACACGATGACGTCCGCCCGCTCCAGCGGATCGGCGATCCCGGCAAACGCCATCCGGGTCCCCGGCGCGAACGCCGCCGGCGATCGCAGCCAGCGGTCCATGCGCGCCGGCGTCCACACCCCGCCGACCGATTGCAGCGCCGCCGTATAGGCGAAGCGCGCGCTCGCCCCGGTCACGGGCTTGCCCATCACGCCGTACAGGTTCGGGCCGCCGGCATCGGGCGCATTCTGCCGCACGGTGCGGCACGCCGCACAGGCCGCAAAGCTGCGCCCGCCCGCCCCGGCATCCGCCACCCGCAGATAATCGGCCAGCACCGCATTCGGCCCCGTCGCACGCCGCCGCGCCTCGCGATCGTCACGCGCGCATCCCGCCAGCAACAGCATCACGCCAAGGGCGATGTGCCGGGTCATCCCCTCAAACCGCCGCCGTCAACACCCGCTGGAACAGCGCCAGCATCCACCCCGTCGCCTGCACGAACAGCGCCGGATCATATCGCGGCCCCTCGTCGCGCAGAAAGGCATGCGCCGCATTCACCTCATGCCACTCATATCGCGCGCCGACCGCCTCCAGCCGCGCCCGGATCGCCTCGCGCCCCGCAAAGGGCACATGCGGGTCCTGCCGCCCCCATACGAACAGCGTCTCCGCCGTCAGTTCGTCCATCCGCGCCAGACTGTCGTCGCACCGCCCCTCGCCCAGCGAGCCGGCATGGATATCGGTCGCATAGAAGCACGCCGCCGCCGACACGCGGGGGTCGAGCGCGGCGCGATACGCCAGATGCCCGCCCAGACACACGCCCGCCGTCGCCAGCCGCCCGCTGCACGCCGGATGCGCCGCCAGCCAGTCGAGCACCGCCGTCGCATCCGCATCATACGCCGCTACCGGCTTGGCGAATTTCAGCTCGTTGCCCCGATCGGTCCCCGCCTGATCGTAGCGCAGCACCGTCCCCGGCGCCTCATATTCGTGATACACTTCCGGCACCGCCACACAGTACCCATGCCCCGCGATGAACGCTGCCAGCCGCCGGATGGGGTCGGTCACCTGATAGATTTCCGAATACAGCACCACCCCCGGATATCGCCCGTCGACCGCCGGCCGGAACACATGCGTCCGCATCACCCCGCCATCGGCGGCAGGCAGATCGGCATATTCGCTGCTGTGGATAATCATCGCCGCTCTCTGCGCCTTGCCGCCGGGTCAAGGCAACTGCTGGCATGGAACGATTGTCATGCAGATGCGCTCAACAAGAGCGTAAGTATATGGAATTGAACCGATATGATCCTGTTAGCGAATGAGCAGTGCCACGTATGACCAATAAAGGACGCGTTACGGAAAATATTTCAAGACGATCTGATGGGTCCACTCGCAATATCCGATGGGGATCGCGTCTAACTTCGGTCTTGAAGCGCTTGATTAAGAAAAACCCCGCCCCGTCAGACGCTTGCCCAGTTTGTACCGCCGATCTGATTGTCGTTGATCATTGGAGCGACGTGCGCCAATGCTCGTGCTGCGACTATTGCTGCTGATATCAACTAATCCGCTGGCTCATCCATCCAAAACGGTTAGGTTATCGACGGTCCGCGTGGGGAAGGCGGACGGGGGAAACGTGCCGTGGTCAGATCACCAATTAATGCGGTAGCGACAAAGCGTTATGTTGCGCTCGATGCGCTGCGTGGTCTGGCGGCCCTCATCGTGGTCTTCCATCACTCCCTATTGATCCTTCCGGGATACACCGATGCGATGGAATCGAATTGGCTGCTGAGACCCTTCATCGCCGGTCCATCGGCGGTGTACGTCTTTTTCGTCTTGAGCGGTTTTGTCTTATTCCTATTGTTCTACGGCAAGGATGGTCATCACCTTACCGCTTTCGCGGCGCGACGATTGCTACGGCTATATCCACCGGTTTTTGCCGCCGTGCTCGTTGCGTTACTGATCGTCAGGGCGATCGATCCGCAGCCTATCCCGATGCTGACCGCCTGGTTTAATGATGCGTGGCAGCACCCGCTGACGGTTGGCTATGTGCTGAAACACCTCACGCTTTGGGATCACGTGCTGCCGATGAATACTCCATTATGGAGTATCGTCGTTGAGTTGCGGCTGTCGCTGATCTTTCCGCTGATTGCGCTCGCGATCGTGAAGCGACCTAACCTGACGGTGGCTTTCTGCCTTGTGATATCGATCCTGTGCAGGCTTTACGCGCGCAAACTGGCGCCCGCTTCGTCGGGTAGTCTAGTGGTCGATGGACAATATCTGGTCCTGTTTGCGGCTGGCGCATGGCTTGCCTTCAATCAGCACCGCGTGGCGCCATTGGTCGCGTGTCGCGCCAACGTCTCGCTGACGATCGCGGCTCTCGTCGTCGGTGTCGGCATCACCAGTTGCTCGCCATTTGCATTCGGCGGCATCGCGACAATGGGCGGGGCTATCCTGCTGGTTGCCTTGTTCGCGTTCAATCCGGCTGTCGAACGCTGGGTCGACAGGCCGCTGTTCCACGCTCTCGGCCGGATTTCATACAGCCTGTATCTGATCCACGTCGTCGTCATCATGGCATCGGTACATCTGCTGACTGGGCGGATGCCGCCCATCATGGCGATCTCGTTCGGTTTGATCGCCTGCATACCGGTCGCAGCGGCGATGGTTCATTTCGTCGAGCGGCCGTCGATCCGACTATCGCGCGAGGTCGGCGCAAGGCTTTCAGCAAGCGTCAAAACACGCGTTACGGCAATCTAGTAGGTAAGTCGCGCTGTTAGGATTAGTGCGAACGCACCCGGCGATAAGCATGACGGGCGGCGCTGGCCAATCGGCTTGGCACCAACAGGCGGGGCAAAGCATCGGCCCAGAAGCGTGGCATATCATAGTATCGCCTGCCGATGTAGAAGGCAGCTTTCAGCGCACCCTCGTCACCGGATGGCGTATCTTTCGCGCCCTGAATTCGCCGGATCACATGCGTATTGAAGATGCGTTTTCGCATCGCTCGCTTCGATTTCGGGTCTGCCGCTAACAAGCCCTCGGCAAGCTGTTCATATGCTTCGACATCGATCTCCAGTCGCTTGCGCCAGCCGTGCTTCGCCAACAACTGATCGTTGCCGCTTCTGAACGACACGCAAGGTTCTTTCACCACGCCCCAACTGCCGGTGCGCTCAATTACTTTGCCCAGCAGATATACCTGGACGTAATAATTGTGAAATTTCGCTACCTCGGGATCGGCCGATAGATCGAGCCATTCCCGACGCTTGACGATCAACGCCGACATGAAGCCCAGCAACTCGGCCATCGATCCGAACACGGCACCGATGCTGTCGATCCGTTGCGTGTCGGGCATGGCGCGAACATGCGTCTGCTCGGTCATGGTGGGGTCGTAATCGATCACCCCTACCGTCAGGCCGCCCACACCAGGCCACCGCTTCAAGGCTGCAAGCACATGACCGATCCCACCCGGTTCGATCTTGTCGTCATCGCCCATCAGCCAGACATATTCACCGGAAGCGGCCGCGACGGCTGCCAAGAAATTCCGGTCCATCCCGACATTCTGTGGATGCCGAAGATATTTCAATGTCGGCATGCGGTCGGTGAACGAGGCGACGACCGTTTCCGTATCATCGGGAGATGCGTCGTCAGTGACGATGACCTCAACGTCGGCGATGCCTTCGGCGATGATACTTTCCAGTAGTTCCGCGAGCATGGCGGATCGCTTGTACGTAGGGATGCAAATCGAAAGCATGGTCATAGCAAGACTGCTTAAACGTTCTGGGCGTCAGGGTCTATGCGTGGACCGGGATTACTGGGAAAGTCATTGTATTGCCGTGATACTTCTTGTAAATACCGGCACATATTCGCCAAGATAACCATTGGACTGTTCACGGCAGTAGCAGCGACGCATCCCCATAGGAATAGAACCGATACCCCTGGGCGATGGCATGGGCATAGCCCGCCTGCATCCGCTCCCGCCCCATCAGCGCCGATACCAGCATGAACAACGTCGATCGCGGCAGGTGGAAATTAGTCATCAGCCCGTCGATCGCGCGGAAGCGATAGCCCGGCGTGATGAAGATCGCCGTATCCCCCTCGAACGCCGCGATCGGCCCGCCCTCTGGCGTGGCGCTTTCCAGCAGGCGGAGAGAGGTGGTGCCGACCGCGATCACCCGGCCGCCGCGTTCGCGCACCGCGTTCAGGCGGGCGGCGGTGGCGGCGTCGATGCGGCCCCATTCGGCGTGCATCCGGTGGTCGGCGGTATCTTCCGCCTTCACCGGCAGGAAGGTGCCGGCGCCGACATGCAGCGTCAGCGTCTCATACCCGATCCCCGCCGCCGCCAGCGCCGCCATCAGCGCGGGCGTAAAGTGCAGCGCCGCCGTCGGCGCGGCGACCGCACCGGGATCGGCGGCGAACATCGTCTGGTAATCCTCGGCATCGCGCGCCTCGATACCGCGCTTGCCCGCGATATAGGGGGGCAGGGGCATCCGGCCCGCGCGCGCCAGCAGCAGTTCGACCGGCTCGTCGCCCGCGAAGTCCAGCGCCCAACTGCCATCCTCGCCGCGCGTCGTCGCGGTCGCGGACACGTCATGACCGAAATCGATCGCATCGCCCTCGCGCAGACGCTTGGCACCCTTCACGAAGGCTCGCCAGCGGCGTGGCCCTTCGCGCTTGTGCAGCGTCGCACCGATCCGCGCCTCGCCCCGGCGGCCGTCGAGTTGCGCCGGGATCACCCGCGTATCGTTGAAGACCAGGCAATCGCCCGGCCGCAGCGACGTCGGCAGGTCGCACACGCCGCGATCATGCATCCCCGCACCGTCGAGCACGAGCATCCGCGCCGCATCGCGCGGGGTGGCGGGGTGCAGCGCGATGCGGTCGGTAGGCAGGTCGAAATCGAAGAGGTCGACCTTCAACGGCGGGGTGCCGGCTTTCGTGCGGGCGTCGGCGTGGCGGCCTTTTTCGGCGCGGCGACGCCGGCAGATGTGCCAGTACCCGGCAACGTCACCGGGGCACCCAGGCCGACGGGCGGCGGCGGTGGTGCGGCGACATAGGCCGGGGGACTGTCCGCCGCGATATAGGCGTGGACGATCTTGCTGGGGTTCGCGGGCGGCTCGCCGCGTTCGATCGCATCGACATATTGCATGCCGTCGATCACCCGGCCGAAGATCGTGTACTTCTTGTCGAGCGCAAGGCGCGGCTGGAAGACGATGAAGAACTGGCTGTTCGCCGAATCCTTGTCGTCCGCGCGCGCCGCCGACACCGCGCCGCGAACATGCGGCAGGTAATTGAACTCGGCCGGGATGTTCGGCATGTCCGACCCGCCCGTGCCATCGCCCTTGGGATCGCCGCCCTGGGCCATGAAGCCGTCGATCACGCGGTGGAACGCCAGCCCGTCATAGAAATGCTTCCGCGTCAGCGTCTTGATCTGCGCTACCGTCTTGGGTGCGACATCGGGCCGCAGCCAGATCGTCACCCGTCCGCCGGTCGACAGGTCGAGCAGCAACAGATTTTCCTTGTCCGTCATGGCGGGCGGGGTCGCCCGACCGGCGACGGCCGGTTCGGCCGGCTGCTGCGCGGCGAGAGGGGAGGAAAGGCAGGCGGCGAACGCGAAGAAACCGGCGAAAAAGCGCATGGAATTCCACTCTAGGGAGGTTGCCGGAGCCTTAGAACATATCCCGCCTTGCGCCAAACTGAACCTTGCATCCGGCATGGGAAAGTCGCTCAATCGTCCAGCTTCGCCCCGTCGAGCAACCGCCGCGCGCGTTCCGCTTCGATCCGGGCGGCCTGTTTCTCCGCCTTGGTTCGGCCATGCGCGATCCGGTTGGCATCGGCGGCGGCAGAAGCGGCCTCGCGCGCCCTGGCCTTGCGGACCGTGCGCAGGTTGATGATCTCGGCCATGATTGCAGGCGTCAGGCGGCGGCCGGCAGCCACTCGGTCGCGATTACCGCATAGCGATCGACGAAGCCGGTGAAGGCGATCAGCGCCTTTTCATCGACGATATGCACGCGGCGGCCGTTGCGGGTAATCATCCCGCGCGCCTCCATTTCGCGGAACGTGCGGTTCACATGCACCTTGGTCAGGCCCAGCGCATCGCCCAGATCGGCCTGCGTCAGCGGCAGGTCGAACGAATCGATCACGCCCCCCGCCGTCACCCGCAACCGCGCCATGATGTCGAGCAACAGCGTCGCCAGCCGCTCGATCGCGTTCATCCGTCCGACTGACGTCAGCCGATCAGCGAGCGCAACGCTCTCCGCTGCCGCGATCGCATAAAGCAGCCCGCCGATCCGGCCATGCATCGCGAACAGCCGGCCCAGATTGGCCTTCGGCACCTCGGTCACGATGCAGTCGCTGACCGCCGTCAGCGCGGTCGCCGCCTGCGACCACGCGATTGACGACGTGCCGATCAGATCGCCCGGATAATGAAAACGCAAAATCTGCCGCGCACCGTTCGCCAGCGTGACGGCCGAATGCAGCCAGCCCTGCTGGACGACGAACAGCGAATCGATCGGCGCCGATTCCCCGACCAGCAACGCACCGGCCACCAGCCGGCGTTCCTGCTGTTCCGCCTGTTCCAGCGCCCCGCGTTCCTCGGCAGTCAGATGGGTATAGTGCGACAGGCGCGTCTGAAGCGCGCTACGACGGATATTGACGGGGCTGACAGACATCATAACCGATCGAGCATGACACGCCGGATCGCCGGCGGCAACGGCCCGTCATTCAACAGCATCGCCCGCCGCCCTTGCCGCCGTACCGCGCCTGTTGCCGGTCGCGAAAGAACGCCACCTGATCCATTGGTGCGGCGTCGGGATGATGCTCCGCCATATGAGCTCGGTACGCGGTATAGGACGGCACGCCGACCATCGATCGCGCCGTCTCCGCGATCAGCGCGAACAGGCTCATGCGACGGCCTCCGTCATCGGCGTCTCGCTGACCGTCGGTGCCGCGACCGCGTTCGCGGCGATGCAGGCGCGGATTCCATAGATCACGATCGCCGCCACCACGCCGAGGAACAGCGCGCACAGCGCGGCGTCGATCCGGTCGTTCATCACCACCCGCGCCATCTGGTCGAGCGACTTGGCCGGCGCCAGCACGCGCCCCTCGGCCAATGCCGCACCGAATTTAGACGCGTGCGCCAGAAAACCGATCGCCGGATCGGGATGGAATAGCTTCTGGAACCCCGCCGTGCCCGTACACGCGACCAGCCACGCGGCGGGCAGCACCGTGACCCACGCATACCGCGCCCGCTTCATGCGGAACAGCACCACGGTCGCCAGCACCAGCGCGACGGCCGCCAGCATCTGGTTCGAAATGCCGAACAGCGGCCACAGCGTGTTCACCCCGCCCAGCGGATCGGTGACCCCCTGATACAGGAAGAAACCCCACGCGCCGACACACAGGAACGTCGCCACCAGCCCCGGTCCCCACGCCTCGCCGTCACGGAACCGGGGCGACATTAATCCGAGCAGGTCCTGCAACATAAACCGCCCGGCGCGGGTGCCGGCATCGACCGCAGTCAGGATGAACAGCGCCTCGAACAGGATGGCGAAGTGATACCAGAACGCCTTCATCGCCGGCCCGCCAACGACATGGCTGAAGATTTCCGCCATCGCCACCGCCAGCGTCGGCGCGCCGCCAGTGCGGCTGATGACGGTATGCTCGCCCACGTCGCGCGCGGTCTGCACCAGCGTGGCGGCGTCGATCGGAAAGCCCATCGCCGTCACGGCCGCCGCCGCGCTGTCCGGCGTCACGCCGACGATCGCGGCCGGGCTGTTCATCGCGAAATACAGGCCGGGGTCGAGAATCGACGCGCCGACCAGCGCCATGATTGCCACGAAACTCTCCGCCAGCATCGCGCCATATCCGATGAACGGCGCATCGCCTTCGCTCGCGATCAGCTTGGGCGTCGTGCCGCTGGCGATCAGCGCGTGGAAACCGGATACGGCACCGCACGCGATGGTGATGAACAGGAACGGGAACAGCGTACCCGACCACACCGGCCCGCCGCCATGAATGAACGGCGTCATAGCCGGCATCCGAAGCGGAGGCGCCATGATCGCGATGCCCAGCGCCAGCGCGACGATCGCGCCGATCTTCAGGAAGGTCGACAGATAATCGCGCGGCGCCAGCAACAGCCACACCGGCAGCAACGCCGCCACCGCGCCATATGCAATCAGCGCGAAGCACAATTGCACCGGCGTCAACGTGAAGAGCGGCGCCCAGGACGATGCCGCCACCTGTCCGCCCAGCACGATCGCCGCCAGCAGACCTATGATGCCCAGCACCGATACCTCGCCGATGCGCCCCGGCCGCAGCCAGCGGGTGTAACAGCCCATCAGGATCGCCAGCGGGATCGTCATCGTCACGGTGAACAGCCCCCACGGGCTCTCCGCCAGCGCCCGCACGACGATCAGCGCCAGCACCGCCAGGATGATCACCATGATCGCAAAGGCGCCGATCAGCGCGATGATGCCGGGCACCACGCCCATCTCCATCCGCACCAGCTCGCCCAGCGAACGGCCGTCGCGCCGCATCGAGATGAACAGGATGCAGAAATCCTGCACCGCGCCCGCCAGCACGACGCCCGCCAGGATCCACAGCGTCCCCGGCAGATAACCCATCTGCGCGGCCAGCACCGGCCCGACCAGCGGTCCTGCCCCGGCGATCGCCGCGAAATGATGGCCGAACAGCACTCGCCGGTCGGTCGCGACATAATCCAGTCCGTCGGCGCGCCGCACCGCGGGCGTTGGTCGGCCTGAGTCGATTCCCAGCACCTTGGTCGCGATGAAGCGGCCATAGAATCGATAGGCGATGAAATAGGTGCAGAGCGCGGCCGTGACGATCCACAGCGCGTTTACATGCTCACCGCGCGTGGTCGCCACCACCTCCAGCGCCGTCGCCCCCAGCAGCGCCAGCGCGCCCCATCCGATCATGTCCCGCATCCTCATGGACGCGGGGCATATCAGCGGCGGCGTGCGCTCGCCATAGAGATACCGGAGATCGAGATGCCCCAGATCGCCAGCCCGCCCAGCGCCAGCGCCGCGCCGACCAGCCCGGTCGATCCCAAACCCAGTCCGGCGGCGATGGCGAGGCCACCCGCCCATGGCCCGATCGCGTTGGCGACGTTGAACGCCGAGTGGTTTAGCGCCGCCGCCAGTGCCTGCGCATGGCCGGCCACGTCCATCAGCCGCGTTTGCAGCACGGTGCCCAGCGCCCCGCCGATGCCGATCGCCAGCACGTCGACCGTGATCCAGAACGGGCTGTGCGCCGCCAGCGGATACAGCGCCAGCGCCGCCGCGGACCACAACAGCAACGCCCCCGCCGTGGGCATCAATGCCCGGTCGGCGAAGCGCGGCACGAACAGATTGCCCAGCGTCATGCCGATCCCGAACACCGCGAAGACGAACGGCGAGAATGTCGGCCCGACCCGCGTCACCTCGGCCAGCGTCGAGGCGAGATAAGTGTAGACAGCGAACAACCCGCCGAACCCGATCGCGCCAGTGCCCAGCGTCAGCCACACTTGCGACCGCTTCAGCGCGCTCAGTTCCCTGAGCGGGCTGGCGGTCCGGTTCGCCAGATCTCGCGGCGCGAACATCGCGACCAGCCCGGCGGTCGTCAGCGCCAGCACCGCCACCGCCGCCAGCGCCCAGCGCCAGTTGAGGAACTGCCCCGTCAGGGTGGCGAGCGGTACGCCAACGACGGTGGCGATCGTCAGCCCCAGCATGATCCGCCCGACCGCCTCCGTCCGCCGCTCCACCGGCACCAGCGATGCGGCGACCAGCGCCGCGATCCCGAAATAGGCACCATGCGGCAGGCCGCTCAGGAACCGGCACACCAGCATCGCATGATAGGACGGCGCCATCGCGGATGCGGCATTGCCGACCGCGAACAACAGCATCAGCGCAATCAACAATGTTCGCCGCGACATCCGTGCCGATGCGACGGCAATCGTCGGCGCGCCGATCACCACGCCCAGCGCATAGGCGCTGATGACATGCCCCGCGGTCGGTTCGTCGACGTGCAGGTCCTGCGCCATCAGCGGCAACAGGCTCATCGTCGCGAATTCGGTCGTGCCGATCGCAAAACCGCCGACGGCGAGCGCAAGATGGACGATGCCGGGTCGCACAGGCGCGACATCCGGCCGCGTGGCGGCGGCGATGCTGGTCATGTCATCTGCGGTTGCCGCTTCCTTCCGACGGGTCAACCGCATTGTCCTTCATCATGGTTGCATGGGGTGCAATCGCGGATGGCGAATGGTGGCTTATGGTCGGTCTATCGAGGGGATCGTCCCGGAAAAATGCGCTGTCCTACAGCCGAACGGTCAATTATCGCGTTTGAACAGCCGCTCTTTCTCAACCCCGAATATAATCGCCGCCCATGCGCGCGCATGGGCAGGTGTGACTTTAGCGACTTTCCGGCCGTACGGATCTGCACATGCCGTGATTTCTACAAGCCGTCCCCCGGCGAAGGCCGGGGTCCAGTTGGGTGAAGGGTAGCAACTACCCACGACGGTTGTCCCAACTGGACCCCGGCCTCCGCCGGGGAACAGGCAGATTGTCAGCGGTCAGCCCGCGCCGTAACCGACGGGCGGAAGCTCTACCTCACAACTCGTTGGTGTAGTTCTTCAACTCGTCACCCGTCAGCCGCACGACATGCAGCACGTTGGTCGATCCCGGCGTCCGGAACGGTACGCCGGCCATCAGGATGATCTGCTCGCCCGCCTTGGCGATACCGTGGCGCAGCGCCATCCGCTTCGACTTGGCGACCATGTCCTCGAACGACTCGACGTCGCGGGTGTGGACGGCGTGCGTACCCCACAACAGACCCAGCCGCCGCGCCGTTTCCAGCTTCGGCGTCAGCACCAGGATCGGCACCGCCGGCCGCTCGCGCGCCACGCGGCGCGCGGTCGAGCCGGACGTGGTGAAACAGATGATCGCCACCGCCGATGTCGTCCGCGCGATCCCCTTGGCCGCTTCCGCCATGGCGTCGGCGGTCGTCGGATCGGGCTTCATCACCGTGAAGTGGACACGGTCGCCGTGGCCGGGATCACGCTCCACCGCCTCGCCGATCGCGTTCATCATCGACACCGATTCGATCGGCCAGTCGCCCGCGGCGCTTTCGGCCGACAGCATGATCGCATCCGCGCCGTCATAGATCGCCGTCGCCACGTCCGACACCTCGGCGCGGGTGGGCGAGGGGCTCTTTATCATCGATTCGAGCATCTGCGTCGCAACCACCACCGGGCGGCCCATTCGGCGCGACACCTCGACGATGCGCTTCTGCAGCGGCGGCACCTGCTCGGGCGGCATCTCGACGCCGAGATCGCCGCGCGCCACCATCACGCCGTCGCACTGCTCGACGATCTCCTCCAGCCGCTCGATCGCCGCCGGCTTCTCGATCTTGGCGAGCAGCGCCGCCTGTCCCTTGATCAAGCCGCGCGCCTCCATCAGATCTTCCGGCCGCTGCACGAACGACAGCGCGATCCAGTCGACGCCCTGTTCGACCGCGAAGGTCAGGTCGCTGCGATCCTTCTCGGTCAGCGCCGCCATCGGCAGCACCACGTCGGGGACGTTCAGGCCCTTGTTGTTCGACAGCGCGCCGCCGACCGCGACCTTGGTCACGATCCGATCGGCGTCATGCTCGGTCACATGGACGACCAGCTTGCCGTCATCGAGCAACAGGCGCGCGCCCGGTTCGATCGCCGCGAAGATTTCCGGGTGCTGCAATTCCACACGGGTCGCATCGCCCGGCGTCGAGTCGCGATCGAAGGTGAAGGTCTGGCCCTTCACCAGTTCGATCTTGCCCTCCGCAAAGCGACCGACGCGCAGCTTGGGACCTTGCAGATCGGCCAGGATCGTCGTCGCGCGGCCGTATTTCTGCTCCATCGCGCGGATCGCCTTGATGACCGGCACTTTCGATTGCTGGTCGCCATGGCTCATGTTGATGCGGAATGCGTCCGCACCCGCCTCGAACAGGGCGGCGATCATCTCGGGGGAGTTGCTGGCGGGCCCGAGGGTCGCGAGCACACGCACTTTCCGAGAGCGGGGGGCGATGGCCTGGGTCATGTAATATGTCTTTCTGGGGGATGCCGCCTTGCCCTCTAAGCCCTATTTGGTGGCGATCAACCTCGGAGCATACGAATGGATTCGATCGACCGCCTTGACGATGCCACCGCAGCGGCCGCTTTCCGCCGGCTGGTGCGGCATCTGCGCCACAGGACGGATGCGCAGAATGTCGACCTGATGGGGCTGGCCGGCTTCTGCCGCAACTGCCTGTCCGACTGGACGGCGGAGGCCGGGAACCTCGACAAAGATACCGCGCGTGAGGCGATCTATGGCATGCCCTATGCGCAGTGGAAGACGGAGCATCAGGGCGATGCGACGCCCGAACAGCTGGAACGAATGAAGGAAAGCGTCGCCCGCAACCCCGCTTGACCCGGCCTTCCCCACCGGCGACGCTGTGCTGACAAGGGGAGAAGATCATGAAGACGATGATGGCGGCCGTACTGGCCGGATTGCTGGCCACCGCCGCTCAGGCGCAGGCGCCCGTGCGGGTCACCTATATTCAAGCCGGCACGCTGCTCGACCGCCCCGGCGAGCGGCCACGCGGCAACAGCACCATCATCGTCCGCGACGGCAAGATCGCCGAAATCCGCGACGGCTTCGTCCCGGCAGAGGCCGGCGCGACATTGGTCGACCTGCGCGACCGCTTCGTGCTGCCCGGCCTGATCGACATGCATGTCCATCTGCTGGGCATCGGCGGCGATCCGATGCGGTCGCGGTTGACCGCGCTCAATACCGAACTGGCCGACGACGTACTCTATGGTGCCGGCAATGCGCGCGCGACGCTTCGGGCGGGTTTCACCACCGTCCGCGATCTGGGCGGCGATCCACGCGGCATCCGGGCGCTGCGCGACGCCATCGACCGCGGCGATGTCGAGGGGCCGACGATCGTCAACGCCGGCGCGCCGATCTCGGTCACGGGCGGGCATGGCGATCCCACCAACGGCCTCGCGGAACCCTTCGCCCATGCGGTGGCCGCAACGATCGACAACACCTGCGACGGACCCGACGATTGCCGCCGGGCGGTGCGCCGGCAGGTCGGGCTGGGCGCGCAGGTCATCAAGTTCACCGCGACCGGCGGCGTCTTGTCGAACGTGTCGGGCGGCCTCGGCCGTGCCTTCACGCCGGAGGAGATGCGATCGATCGTGGATACCGCCCACGGTCTTGGCCGCAAGGTTGCCGCGCACAGCCACGCCGCCGACGGGACGAAGGCCGCACTGACCGCTGGCGCCGATTCGATCGAACATGCCAGCTTCCTCGATGACGAGGCGGTCGCGCTGTTCAAGCAGACCGGTGCCTATCTGGTCCCGACCGAGATTGCCCCCGTCGCCGCGCTGGCCCAGGCCCGCGCCGGCGCGCTCCCGCCCGCGACGATCCCCAAGGCGGAGGCCGCCGCGGCGGCAATGGTGACGAGCCATCGCAAGGCATTGCAGGCAGGGGTGAAGTTCGCCTTCGGCACCGACAGCGGCGTGTCGAAGCACGGACTGAACGCTCAGGAATTCGCATTGTTGGTCGACAAGGTGGGGATGACCCCGGCCCAGGCGATCCGCACCGCGACGGTAGCGGCGGCCGATCTGCTCGGCCAGTCCGACCGGATCGGCACGCTGGCGCCGGGCAAAGCGGCGGACCTGATCGCCGTCGCCGGATCGCCGCTGGAGGATGTGACCCGGCTGGAAAAGGTCAGCTTCGTGATGCACGGCGGGGTTGTCGTCGGCGACTGATCCGGCAGGCCGTCGCAGGACCATTGAGCGAACGTCACGAACCGCCTAAACGGCCGGCAATCCTTCTGAATCAACCCTGCCGCCCCCGCGCTTCGCGGGTCGCGCGGCGCATCATATGGACAAGAACATGGCTGAAGAACGCGGCGAAGGCATGGGCGGCGGACACGTGGCGGCAGACGAACTGCGCCTGCTGATCGAGCGCGCCGAGCGGCTGGAAGAAGAGAAAAAGGGTATTTCGGACGACATCAAGGACGTGATGGCCGAGGCCAAGGGCCGGGGTTACGATCCCAAGGCGATCCGCAAGATCCTGTCGATCCGCAAGAAGAAGAAGGAAGAATATCAGGAGGAGGAGGCGATCCTCGAAGTGTACATGCAGGCGCTGGGCATGATCTAATCGACTGGTCTGCCCTCACCCTTCCGGCACTTCGTGCGTCCCTCCCTCTCCCGATGGGAGAGGGAAAAGGCGGCGTAGCCGGCGAAGGGTGAGGGCAGGGTGGCGACCCCGTTCTTCCGTTACGCCAGCGTGCGGACGTTCGGCTCGCGGTCCCAATACCGCTTCTTCGCCGCCTCGACGAAGCCGTCCAGATCGGTCACGCCCTCGTCCGGCTCAACGCCAGCCTTGTCGAGCAACGGCTTGGCGGCGGCATTATGGCCGATCGCCTTCAGATGCCCGAACGCGTCCATCACCCATTGGACGGCTGCACCTTCCTTCACCAACTTGGCACACGCCTCCTTCGACAGGATCACGGCGCAGGCATCGACCGTTACCGAAGGCTGGCCGAACAGTTGCGCATCTGCCTGAATGGTCGAACCGTCCGACAGCGGCACCTTGCCGACCTTGGGCGCGATCGTCAGCGGCGTGCCGCCGGCGGCCTTCACCGCATCCTTCACCGCCTTCAGTTCACCGGCGTCGGTGCCGTCGGCGAACAGGATGCCGACGGTGCGGCCTTCCAGCGTATGCTTCTCCAGCGGACCGCGAATGATGCGGAGCGCCGGCGACAGGTCCATGTCGAGCACCGGCGCGGCGGTCTTCGACGCGGCCGGCAGGTCCATCGCGAGGCCATCGGCCACACGCTGTGCCAGCGTTTCATCGACGTTGCGCAGGTTCGCCATCATCGCCGTGCGGATATGCGGCAGCGACACCTTGGACAGTTCGAACACCAGCGCCGAGGCGAGATGCGCCTGCTCCGCCGGGTCGATCGACCGGAAGAACAACCGCGCCTGGCTGTAGTGATCGGCGAAACTCTCCGGCCGGATGCGCAGCTTCTGGCCTTCCTCATCGGACGGGAAGGTCTTGTAGCCCTTGGCCGGGTCTTCGCGCGCGCCGGCCTCCTCGCCCGCCTTCGCCAGGCTGTTCGGCTCGTAATTCGCGCGACCCTTGGGCACCGCCATCTGCATATGGCCATCGCGCTGCTGGTTCATGAACGGGCAACCCGCCGCCTCGGCGCGACCCTTGGCCGAATTGATCGGCAGCTGGTGGAAATTGACCGAGCCGAGACGCGACAATTGTGTGTCGGTGTAGCTGAACAAGCGACCCTGCAGCAGAGGATCGTTGGAGAAGCCGATGCCCGGCACGACATGGCTGGGCACGAAGGCCGCCTGCTCCGTCTCCGCGAAGAAATTGTCGGGATAGCGATCGAGGACCATACGGCCGACGATCTTCACCGGCAGCACTTCCTCCGGGATGATCTTGGTGGCGTCTAGCACGTCATAGGGCTGGCTGTTCGCGAACGCCTCATCGAACAGCTGCACGCCCAGTTCCCAGGTCGGGAAGTCGCCGCGATCGATGCTCTCGAACAGGTTGCGGCGCTGGAAATCGGGGTCGGCACCAGCGATCTTCACCGTCTCGTCCCAGATCGTCGAGGCGAGACCCGCCTTCGGCTTCCAGTGGAACTTCACGAAGGTCGATTTGCCTTCCTTGTTGATGAACCGGAAGGTGTGGACGCCGAACCCCTCCATATTCGCAAAGGTGCGCGGCAGGGTGCGATCCGACATCGCCCACATAATCATGTGGATCGACTCGGGCATCAACGAGATAAAGTCCCAGAAGGTGTCGTGCGCGGTCGCGGCCTGCGGATAGCCGCGATCCGCCTCCATCTTGGCGGCGTGGATCAGGTCGGGGAACTTGATCGCATCCTGGATGAAGAAGACGGGGATGTTGTTCCCGACAAGGTCCCAGTTACCCTCGCGGGTATAGAATTTGACGGCGAAGCCACGCACGTCACGCGGGGTGTCGACCGATCCGGCGCCGCCCGCGACGGTGGAGAAGCGCGTGAACACCTCGGTGCGCTGGCCCTTCTTCTGGAACATGTCCGCGACGGTGATGTCGGCGAGGCTTTCGGTGCACTCGAAATAACCATGCGCAGCCGAGCCGCGGGCATGGACGATACGCTCCGGAATGCGCTCATGATCGAAATGATTGATCTTCTCGCGATAGACCTCGTCTTCCAGCAGCACGGGGCCACGCGCGCCGGCCTTCAGCTGGTTCTGGTTGTCGCTGATCGGCGTGCCGTGATTGGTGGTCAGCACCGGATGGTCGGCATCCGCCACCTGATGCGTTTCGCCGCCGTTGCCGGGGTTGAGGTCGATCGTGTCGCTCATGGGTAGTCCTTCGATTCAGGTATCCCTGCGACAACGATGGGCCCGGTGCGATAGGTCCGCTTAAATCACGTTGCTCTGGATCAAGCAGCCTCCGCCGGCTCCGTCGTCCAGCCTAGGCGGGGGATGGTGATCGAGCGCTTCCCCGACAGGTCGATCCGCGTCACGAACAGTTCGCGGCTTTCAATGTAGCCGATCAGGCGACGGACACGGCCGAGCGAGCTGGTGCCATAGGTGTGCGCTAGCTCGGTATCGGACGGGCAGGGACGTGCTTCCTTGGCCGCGCGGGCGACCAGCAGGAACGCGCCCATCATGTCGTCGGGCAAGGTGCCGGCCAGCGCCAGCGCCTCTGCCCATTCCTCGTCATGCACGTCGAAGATGCCGGCCCGCGCGCAACTCAGCCGGCGGGTGAAGCCGGGCAGGTCGAGGGGCGGTCTGGCAAGACCGGCCATACGACACCGCACCTGGAAATCCTGGAACAGGACGGAGGGCGGGCGGAGCGCGGCGTCGGCATCCGCCACGATGGCGCGCAGCGTGTCGGCATAGATCGCCTCCACCTCGTCCGCATCCTTGGCCGGGGCGGGGGCCATCGGCGCGGGCGCGGGGCGGCCGATATCGGCGACCAGTTCGTCTGCGGGGACGAGGCGGGGGCGGGCCTCGAACGTCATCGGCAGCATCGGTGCATCGACCACCGGTTCGGCGAGCATATCGGCGAGGTCGTACGCCTTGGCGGCGGGAAGCGGCGTCAGTTTGGGGCTGCCTGACCGTGCAGAGGTATCGACGGTGCCGATCCTGACCGAGACCGGCCGCCGCGACACCGCCGGCCCCAGCGCCATGAAGGTGCCGCGGGGCAGATCGCGAATCGCCTCCGCCTGCCGCCGCTCCATGCCGAGCAGATCGGCGGCGCGCGCCATGTCGATGTCGAGGAAGGTGCGCCCCATCAGGAAGTTCGACGCTTCGGCCGCGACGTTCTTGGCCAGCTTCGCCAACCGCTGCGTCGCGATCACGCCGGCCAGACCACGCTTGCGCCCCCGGCACATCAGGTTGGTCATCGCCGACAGCGACGCGCGGCGGACCTCCTCCGCCACCTCGCCACCCGTGGTGGGGGCGAACAATTGCGCCTCGTCCACCACGACCAGCGCGGGATACCAATGTTCGCGCGGCGCATCGAACAGCGCCATCAGGAACGCGGCGGCGCAGCGCATCTGCCCCTCCGCCTCCAATCCTTCGAGGCTGAGGACGACGGAGGCGCGGTGCTCGCGGATGCGGGTCGCGAATCGGGCGACCTCTGGGATCGAATAATCCGCCGCCTCGATCACGACATGGCCATATGCGGGGCCGAGCGTGACGAAATCGCCCTCCGGATCGATGATCACCTGTTGCACCTGACCGGCGGATTTTTCGAGCAGGCGGCGCAGCAGATGCGACTTTCCCGACCCCGAATTGCCCTGCACCAGCAGGCGGGTCGCGAGCAATTCCTCCAGGTCCATGCCGACCGCGCCGCCGCGATCGTCCAATCCCATATCCACGCTGACTGTCATGATCGCGCCCATTTGGCCCAAGGGCGCCATTGGCGAAAGCCCCTATCGGGCGCTAAGGGCATCGCAACCATTCCAAGAGGCACCGATGGCAGGCCATTCCAAGTTCAAGAACATCATGCACCGCAAGGGTGCGCAGGACAAGAAGCGCAGCTCGCTCTTCTCAAAGCTGAGCCGAGAGATCACGGTGGCGGCCAAGATGGGCCTGCCCGATCCCGACATGAACCCGCGCCTGCGCGCGGCGGTGGCGGCGGCCAAGGCCGCATCGCTGCCCAAGGACAATATCCAGCGCTCGATCGACAAGGCGAGCCGCGGCGATGCCGAGAATTACGAGGAGATCCGCTACGAAGGCTTCGGCCCCGGTGGCGTGTCGCTCATCATCGAGGCGCTGACCGACAACCGCAATCGCACCGCGACCAACGTGCGTACCGCCGTGGCGAAGAACGGCGGTAATCTGGGCGCCAGCGGTTCGGTGAGCCATGCGTTCGACCGCATGGGCCTGATCAACTATCCCGCCAGTGTCGGCGATGCCGAAAAGATATTCGAGGCGGCACTGGAAGCGGGCGCCGAGGACGTCTCCTCGTCCGAGGACGGCCACGAGATCTGGACCGCGCAGGGCGACCTGCACGAAGTCGCCAAGGCACTGGAACCCGTCCTCGGCGAGGCCGAGGGCGCCAAGCTGGCGTGGCGTCCGCAGACGATGGTGGACGTGAACGAGGACGAGGCCGCGACGCTGTTCAAGCTGATCGATGTGCTGGACGACGACGACGACGTGCAGACGGTGTGGGGCAATTACGAGGTATCCGACGAAGTGATGGAGAAGCTGGGCGGATGATCGTCGTGGGGTGGCGTTTATCCCTCCCGCAAGCGGGAAGGCAGAAAACACCATGATCATCCTCGGTCTTGATCCCGGTCTCGGCACCACTGGCTGGGGCGTGATCCGCGCCGATGGCAACCGGCTGAGCCATGTCGCCAACGGCCAGATCAAGACCGAACCATCGATGCTGCTCCCCCGTCGTTTGTCGAACTTGTTCGAGGCACTCGGCCAAGTGATCCGCGCCGAGCGGCCGGACAGCGCCGCGGTGGAGGAGGTGCTGGGCAATTCCAACGCGCAATCGACGCTGAAGCTGGGTCAGGCGCGCGGCGTCGTGCTGCTGGCGGCGGCGACGGCGGGGTTGCATATCGGCGAATATCATCCCTCGACCGTCAAGAAGGCTGTGGTCGGCACCGGCGGTGCGGAGAAGCGGCAGATTCAGGCGATGATGGCGGTGTTGTTGCCCGGCGCGAAGCTGGCGGGGCCGGACGCGGCGGATGCGCTGGCGGTGGCGATCACGCACGCGCATCACCTCGCCAGCGCCGAGGGGCTCGCCCGCCGTGCGAGGGTGATGGCATGATCGCGCATCTGAAGGGCCGGCTGGATTCAACCGGCATCGACCATGCGGTGATCGATGTCGGCGGCGTCGGCTATCTGGTCGGCGCGTCCGCCCGCACGCTGGCGGCGATCGGGCCGGTGGGGGAGGCGGCGACGCTGTTCACCGAGATGCTGGTCGCCGAGGATTTCATCCGCCTGGTCGGCTTCGCCAATGCCGCCGAGCGCGACTGGTTCCGGCTGCTGACCGGCGTGCAGGGTGTCGGCGCGCGGGTGGCGCTGGCGATCCTGTCGGCGCTGGAGCCGAACGAACTGGCCCGCGCGATCGCGTCGCAGGACAAGGCGATGGTGGCCCGCGCGAACGGCGTCGGGCCGAAGCTGGCCGAACGCATCGTCCGCGAATTGAAGGACAAGGTCGGCGCGGTGCCGCTGGGGCCGGGCGCCATCGCGCAAGCGCTGCCGGTGGGCGCCAGCGCAGATGCGGTGTCGGCCCTGCTCAATCTGGGCTTCCGCCCCGCCGAGGCGGCGACCGCGGTCGCAGCGGCGGAGGAGGAGCTGGGCGATACCGCCAGCCTCGACGCGCTGGTCCGGCTGGCGCTGCGCAAGGCGTCGCGATAGCGTCATCCGCAGATGCAAAGGGCCCGGCCATGACGACGATCGCGGTGTACAGTCTGAAGGGCGGCGTGGGAAAGACGACGCTGGCGGTGAACCTCGCCTGGGCAGCGGCGACACTGTCGTCGCGGCGGACGTTGTTGTGGGACCTCGATGCGCAGGCGGCCGCGAGTTGGGTGATGGGCGTCGACGGGCCGGGTCGGGTCGAGGCGCAGGCGGCGATCCTGAAGGATGCTGATCCCGACAAGCTGATCCGCGCGACGGCGGTGGATCGCCTGTCGCTGCTGCCAGCCGATGCGTCGCTCCGGCATCTCGACAGGCTGTTCCACGATCTCGACAAGAAGAAGCGGCTGGCGAAGCTGGCCGACGGCTTCGCGCGTGATTTCGACCGGATCGTGGTCGACTGCCCACCGGGGCTGACGGACACGTCGGACCAGATACTCCGCGCCGCCGATCTGGTCGTGGTGCCGGTGATCCCCGCGCCGCTCGCCAGACGCGCGTTCGAAACGGTGGCGGCACATGTCTCGGCGCGCAAAGGGGCGGGAACACCGCTGATGCCCGTTTTCACGATGGTCGACCGCCGCCGCGCGCTACACCAAGCGGCGCTCGCCGAGCATCCCGACTGGCCCGTCATCCCAATGGCAAGCGCGGTAGAGGCAATGACCGAACGCCGCGCCCCGGTCGGCACCTATGCGCCGAAATCACCGGGCGCGAAGGCGATCGGCGAGCTGTGGCGAGCGGTGGAGAAGGCGCTGGCGCGGTAGCTTTCACCGAAGTCCAATCTCCTTCCCGGCTGGAGTCACCGGATGAAATACCCGTTCACTTTCCAGCTGGATCCTTCACGCACCATGACGACGGTTTCGACCGCGTCGTGCTTCTGCGCGAAGTTGGTCCTGAACTCGACGATCTCATAATCGCCGGCGGGCACACCGGGAAGCGAGGTGGTCCTCGTCGCATTCTGGACGGTTCGTGACGATACCTGACCGAGCTGCTGTCGAAGCGGCTGGATCGTGGATGCCCAGCGTGCTTTCTCCACCTGTGATTTGAACAGCGCCCCCGCAGCATCCCAGCTTTCGCCCCACCGTCGCTGATCCAGCAACGACACCCATGCACTGGCAGAGATCGCGCCGGGCGACCGGAACGTGCTCGGGGTCGTTGCGGCTGGAACGATCTCCGACGTTGGCGGTGATTGCGGCTCGCCGGTCCTGTGAAACGCCGATGACAGCACGGCAGCAGCGATGATGAGCGACATGATGAGCATTCCTCCACTGAACCAGACGAGCGATTGTCCCACCGGTCCGCGTCGATCCGGATGCGCTGCCTCTGTCCGGTCTGTCACTGCTCCGGCGACCCCCAATTGCTTGTCCACAAGCGAATTGGGGTCGTTCCGCTCCACCTCGGCCAGTTGCCGTGCCGCTTCGCGACTACTGGCCACGCCCAGTTTCCGGCGCGCATCTCGCAGCCGCTCGTTCACCGTGTGGATGGACAGGCCGAGGCTGCGCGCGATCGACTTTGCGTCATGACCGCCGAGGAGGAGCCGCAGGGTCTCCTTTTCGCGTTCGCTGAGTCCCTGCAACCCTTCGCTCATTCGACCGGTGACCCTGATCCGCTAGTGGATGTGCCTGCCTATGACATGGGATGGCCGGTATCCATCAGTTTGGCTGCCAGAACAGTCGTCTATCGGGATGAACTGTAACACTGATTCCATCCCCCCTCGACTTGCCCGCCCCGGTGCCGCTACGGAACGAAGCGTGACCGACGACCGCTTCATGACCGCGACAAAGCGCCCCGAGGACGTCGATGCCGCGCTCCGTCCCAAGAGCCTCGATGATTTCGTCGGGCAGAAGGCTGCGCGGGAGAATCTGCGCATCTTCATCCAGGCGGCGAAGCAACGGGGCGACGCGCTGGACCATGTGCTGTTCTTCGGCCCGCCAGGATTGGGCAAGACGACGCTGGCGCAAATCATCGCGCGCGAGATGGGGGTGGGTTTCCGTGCCACGTCCGGCCCGGTCATTGCCAAGTCGGGGGATCTGGCGGCGCTGCTGACCAATCTGGAGGACGGCGACGTCCTGTTCATCGACGAAATCCACCGTCTGCAACCAGCGGTCGAGGAAGTGCTGTATCCGGCGATGGAGGACCGTGCGCTCGACCTGATGATCGGCGAGGGGCCGTCCGCGCGATCGGTGCGGATCGATCTGCCGCGCTTCACGCTGGTCGGTGCGACGACGCGGCAGGGGTTGCTGACGACACCGCTCCGCGATCGCTTCGGCATCCCGGTGCGGCTGCAATTCTACACGGTCGAGGAATTGACGCGGGTGGTGACGCGCGCCGCCGGTCTGCTGGGCCTCGCCATCGCGCCGGACGGCGCCACGGAAGTGGCGCGGCGCGCACGAGGGACACCGCGGATCGCCGGGCGACTGCTGCGCAGGGTACGCGATTTCGCCGATGTGGCAGGGGAGCCGATCGTCGACAAGCGTAGCGCCGATGCGGCGCTGACCCGGCTGGAGGTCGACTCGCTGGGGCTGGATGCGATGGATCGCCGCTATCTGCACATGATCGCCGACATCTATCGCGGTGGCCCGGTGGGCGTGGAAACGCTGGCAGCCGGTCTGTCGGAACCGCGCGACACGATCGAGGAAGTGATCGAACCCTATCTGATCCAGCTCGGCCTCGTTGCGCGAACGGCGCGGGGGCGGGTGCTGAACACGGGCGGATGGAAGCATCTGGGGCTTAACCCGCCGGTCGGCACCGAGGGCGGGTTGTTCGACTGACTGGTAACGGCGTCGTGGGCCGTTGCCGGCCCACGACGAACGATTACTTGCCGCGCAGCGTGTTGAGCAGCGCCAGACCAACCACACCGAACAGCGCGGCGGTGGCATAGGGGCGCGCCTGTGCGAAACCCTTGGCCTTGTCGATCGTCGGACCGGGGTTGGCGAACACATCCTTGGCAGCGCCAGCCAACTGCTTCGCGTTGCCGGCGAGCTGATCGGCGATGCCCTCGCTCTGCAACGAACGGTCGCCGGTCGCTTTGCCCAGCGTTTCCTTCAGACCGCCGGTGAGTTCTTGACCTTCGCCCTTCAGGGTGGTGGTGTTCATGTCGTTTGCTCCTTCGAATACATTCATGGTGAACGCTTTCAGGGGCGTAACGATCGAACTCGATGTAGGTGCCGCGCGATTTTTTCAGCGGTCATCGCACCAGATAGGGCACCGACACCGAGAAATTCGATTGTCGCGCCATCGGCCCCTGCGGTCGGATGCGGACATGCGTGACGGCCGATTGCGATGCGGTGTTGCCAGCGACGGGTGCATAGGTCCACGTCGCGCCGCCATCGGCGGAGAAATCGACATTGTCGGTGGCGTCGGCAGGGGTGCCGTATCGGGCGGTGACGCCGGACGCGGGTGAGCCATCGGTCAACACGATCGCCGCTGCGCCGGACGCGCCGTCACCATCCAGCGCGACATAGGTGCCAACTGGTGTCGGCAAGATCACGTTCAGCGATCCGCTGTCCAGCGGCACCAGATCAGGGTTGGCCAGATTGGCGGCGATGCGTCGGCGGCTGCCGGGCAGGGTCTTCGGGTAGCTGGTGCCGTTCACCGGGTCCCAGGTGGTAGTCGACGTCATCGTGATGGTCGCATCGCGAGGCGTCACCGTCAGCGTCACGTCGATCGTCGATGTGCCCGTGCCGAAATCGCGCGTACCAAGGCACAGGCCCGCTAGGCTGAGGCCGCCGGGGCAAAGCGACCAGTTCCAGTTGATCGTGATCCGGTCGGTATAGGTCCCGACCGGAGGCAGGGTGCCACCGGTCGGCTTAACGTAAAAGGGCAGGTCAACGTTGCTGCCACCCAGCAGCCCCAGCGCATTGAGCAGGTTGTTCTGCATGAAATCGAAGGCGATACCCGGTTTGATCTCGTATGTGGTGGCGGTGGCGTCGGCCCAAAGTTTGTACGGAATGCTGCCGCCGCCCGATCGCACCAGCATTGATCCGTTCAGCGTGCTGACCGTCGCGCCGATATAATTGCTGCCGAGCAGGACGATGACCGAACTGGGGCAACTGAGGCCGCCCCGACTCTGCAATCCCGGCACCGCCGCCGCCTTGACCGCTGCGGGGGAATAGGTGCCAAGACTGGTCGTGACGGACGAACTCAGCGTGCATGCTTCGGCAGGGTCCGCAACCAGGAACGCCGCTGCAGCGGCAACGGCGACACGCGCCAGACGCCCGGCGGTTAGGCGGAATCGATCGGGGCGAACCATCTGCATGAAACAAGATTCGCCGCGAATCGATGAATGATCGGTAAGCGAACCATGATGGTTGTAATTTTGTGTGTCGATGCCGGGTTTCCGCGCGATGCACCGCTACCCCGTTGCGATGAAATGCGGTAGCGATGGTTTCATGCCCGCTACGGCCGCCGCCTCCGCCCGCGAAATCCTCGTTCGCCTTCACGATGTGATGGCGGCGCGCACGCCTGCCCAATCCAAGCTGAACCAGGTGGTCGGCATCATCGGCGAGGCGACCGATAGCGAAGTCTGCTCGATCTATCTGTTGCGCGAAGGCGTGTTGGAATTGTTCGCGACGCGCGGATTGGCGCAGGAGGCGGTTCATGTCACCAAGCTGGCGCTGGGCGAGGGACTGGTCGGTACGATCGCCGAACGCGGCGAGGTTCTGAATCTCGACGAGGCAGCCAGCCATCCCGATTTCGCTTACAAACCCGAAACCGGCGAGGAGCGGTTCCACAGTTTCGCCGGCGTGCCGATCATCCGGCGCGAGCGGGTGGTGGGCGTGCTGGCGGTGCAGCATGTCGAACAGCGCCGTTATGCCGATATCGAGATCGAGGCATTGCAGACGGTGGCGATGGTGCTGTCGGAACTGATCGCCAATGCCGGCCTGATCGATGTAGCGGGCGGCGGTCGTGATCGTGTGCAGTCGACGGCGGCGGTGAATCTGCCCGGCCAGAAGCTGGTCGACGGCATGGCGTCGGGGGCAGCGGTCTTTCACCAGCCGCGTATCGTCGTCGAACATACGGTCGCCGAGGATACCGACGCCGAACGCCACCGCGTCTATGCCGCGTTCGACAAGATGCGCGAACAGATCGACCGCATCGCCCGCGAAGCCGAATTCGGCGTTGGGGGCGAGCATCTGGAAGTAATCCAGACCTACAAGATGTTCGCCTATGACGAGGGTTGGGCACGGCGGATCAACGAGGCGATCGACAGCGGCCTGACCGCCGAGGCGGCGATCGAACGCGTGCAGCAACGCACTCGCCAGCGGATGCGCCAGATCGACGATCCCTTGCTCGCCGACCGGATGCATGATCTGGAGGACCTGTCGAACCGATTGCTTCGCATCGTATCCGGTCAGGTCGGCACCGCGGCGCAACTGGGCCTGCGGCAGGATACGATCCTGATAGCGCGCAATCTGGGGCCGGCGGAACTGCTGGAATATGATCGCCGGCGGCTGAAGGGCGTGATCCTCGAGGAAGGGTCGCTCACTGCCCACGTCACCATCGTCGCCCGCGCGATGGGGGTGCCGGTGCTCGGCCGGGTGCGCGACGTGCGTCGGACGATCGCGGAGGGCGACATGCTGCTCCTCGACGTTACCGGCGGTACCGTGTTCGTGCGCCCATCGGCCGCGATGGAGGAGGCATTCGACGCCCAGTTGCAACTGCGTCAGAAGCGCAAGGCGGCCTTTGCCGCGCTCCGCGATCTGCCGCCGGAGACCAAGGATGGCCACCGCGTCACGCTGATGGTGAACGCCGGCCTGCGTGATGACGTCGCTGCGCTCGATTTGACGGGGGCGGACGGGATCGGCCTGTTCCGCACCGAATTTCAGTTTCTGGTCTCCGCCACGCTGCCGCAGCGCGAGCGTCAGCAACGCCTGTATCGCGAGGTGCTGGAGGCGGCGGGCGAACGGCCCGTGGTGTTCCGCACCGTCGACATCGGCGGCGACAAGGCGCTGCCCTATCTGACGGTCGAGGCGGAGGGTGAGGAAAACCCGGCGATGGGCTGGCGCGCGCTGCGGCTCGCCCTCGAACGCAGCGGCTTGATGAAGGCGCAGGCGCGGGCGCTGCTGGAGGCAGGCGCGGGCCGGACGTTGAACGTGATGTTCCCGATGGTGTCGGAAGCGTGGGAGTTCGATGAGGCCAAGGCCCTGTTCGAGGCGCAGCGCGACTGGCTCGTCCAGCGCGGCAAGCGTCTGCCGAACGAGGTCCGCTATGGTGCGATGCTGGAGGTGCCGGCCCTTGCCGAACAACTCGACCTGTTGCTGCCGGCGATCGATTTCCTCTCGATCGGGACCAACGACCTGACGCAGTTCCTGTTCGCCGCCGACCGAGCCAATCCCAAACTGGCGGAACGGTATGACTGGCTGTCGTCGTCGATCCTGCGTTTCCTGCGCCGGGTCGTCGATCCATCGCGGGCGGCGGGTGTGCCAGTGGCGGTGTGCGGCGAGATGGGCGGGCGGCCGTTGGAGGCGATGGCGCTGATCGGCATCGGCATCGACCGGCTGTCGATCACGCCGGCCGCTGTTGGGCCAGTGAAGGCAATGATCCGGTCGCTTGACCGGGCGGCGCTGACGGCGTTCATGGCCGATCTGCTGTCAAAGCCGCCGCGTGATATGCGCGGTGCGTTGACCGCTTGGGCGGAGGCACAGGGAGTCGACCTGGCGTAACGCTCGTGCGGCTCATCGCCGACGGACGCGGCAGATGCTAACTCAGGGCAACCTTGCGTTGACAGCGCGCGGGTGCTCTGGAACATCAGGTATGACATGCCGTGTGTCGGTATGCGTCGGAGTAGCTGAATGAACGATGTCGAGCCCGGCGACACGCCTGCAGTCGAGCGGGTCGGCGAGCGATTGCGGTTGGCGCGGGAGGCTCATGGCCTTTCCCTGGCGGAGGTGGGACAGCGTACGCGTGTGCCGCTGCGCCATCTCGAAGCGATCGAGGCCACGGATTTCTCGTTGTTGCCCTCGCCCACCTATGCGGTAGGCTTCGCGCGTGCCTATGCTCGTGCCGTCGGCGCGGATGAGGTTGCAGCGGCGCAGGATGTTCGCCGCGAACTGGCCCGTCTGCCACGCGCACCCGAATATGAGCCTTATCAGGCGGCTGACCCGACCCGCGTACCGTCACGCGGGGTGGCGATCGTGGGATTGGGACTTGCTTTGGCGATCATGATCCTGGTCGGCCTGTGGTACGCGACCGACTTGTTCCGGCCGGCGACAACCGCGCAGGCGGATGTCGCCAGCACGACGCCGGCGGTCGGCCCCGTGGTCACGGTTCCCGTCCCTTCGCCGACCCCGCAGGCCGCGCAGGTTCGGCTGGCGGCGGGTGACAACGAGGTTTGGCTGCGCGTGTACGATGCCGCCAACGCCACCTTGTTCCTCGGTACGCTGCAACCCGGACAGGGCTTCGACGTCCCGCCGACCGCCAACCGGCCGATGGTGAATGTCGGGCGGCCGGACCAGTTGCGGATCACCGTCAACGGATCGTCCATCCCGGCGCTGGGCGACGGATCGCGGGCGATCAAGGATGTGCCCGTCGATGGCCCGTCGCTGCTGGCTCGGGCGAGCGGCAAGCCGCTGCCGGCGGCGTCGCCCACGGTCGGCGCGCCGATCGACCCGGCGACCGCGCCGCTGGTTCCGGATGCCGAAACCCGTCGATCGACCGATGCGCCGCGTACGGCGGGAGCGGCCACCCAGCCGTCGCCACCCGCCGATCCCAATGATTGATAAGTGACGGTGACGATGTGTAACGCTTTCCCAGTACCCACCACGGCACGGCTCGGCCGATCGGTCGTCACGCTGCTGGCCGGCATTGCCGCCTTGTCGGTCCCCGCGCTGGCCAACGCTCAGTCGGGCAACGTCGAAGGACGCGTCGGTCGGCTGGAAAGCGAGATGCGCGCGGTGCAGCGCAAGGTTTTCCCCTCGGGCGACAATCAGTTGCTCCAGCCCGAAGTGACGGCGCCGACGCCAACCACGGAAATAACCGGCAGTCCCGCCTCCAGCGCGATGATCGACCTGGGTGCGCGCGTGTCGTCGCTGGAACAGCAGATGGCCGGCCTGACCGGACAGACGGAGCAGAACGGATACCAGCTACGCCAGTTGCGCGAACAGTTCGACGCCTACAAGACCGCGACCGATGCCAAACTCGCGACCCTGATCGCGCCGCCAATTGCTGCCGCCGCACCGGCGATGGGCGGTGGCGACGACGAACCCGCACCGATCGCGTCCACCCGCCCATCGCGTCCGGTTTCGGGGAATCCTGAGGCCGATACGCCCGCGACCGCTGCGAAGGCCGAACCCAGTCGCGCTGCCCGTTTGGCGGCCGTGGCACGACCTACCGGCGGTGAGCCGGTCGAGGATGCCTATCTCTACGGCTACCGCCTCTGGGAGGCGAAGCTGTATCCCGAGGCGCAGGCGCAGTTGAAGAAAACCGTCGCCGATTATCCCAAGAGCCGCCGCGCCAGTTTCGCGCAGAACCTGCTCGGCCGATCCTATCTGGACGATGGCAAGCCCAGTCTCGCCTCGATGGCCTTTTATGACAATTACAAGAAGATGCCGGACGGTGAGCGAGCGCCCGACAGCCTGTTGTATCTGGGGCAGGCGCTGGTGAAGCTCGGCAAGCCGGCGGATGCGTGCAAGGTTTATGACGAACTGAGCGACGTCTATGCCGGCAAATTGTCGTCGGCGATGAAAGCGGACATCACGCGTGGCCGCACGACCGCCAAGTGCAAGTGAACCGCTGACCGATCCCGCACCGCTTGCGGCAGCAGCGCGTTTCGCAAGCGACCTGACCGCGACGCTCGGTCGTACGCCGGATGAACGCGAGATACTGGCGCTCGCCGTATCAGGTGGTCCCGACAGCATGGCTATGCTGGCGCTGGCGCATCTGTCGCGGCCGGATAGAATCGCGGCGGCGACGTTCGATCATCGACTCCGCGCCGCATCGGCCGATGAGGCGTCGATGGTCGCGCTCTGGTGCGTCGATCATGATATTCCCCACACGACCCTGACCCCTGCGACACCGCTCGCAATGGCTAACGTGCAGGCGACCGCCCGCGCGGCGCGATACGAGGCGTTGGCGACTTGGGCGACGAACATCGGCGCCACCATGCTCGCGACCGCGCATCATGCCGACGATCAGGCGGAAACCTTCCTGATGCGCGCCAATCGCGGCTGCGGCCCGTCGGGGCTGGCCGGTATCCGCGCGCGACGATCGTTGGCGCCGGGTGTCGAACTGGTCAGACCGTTACTGGGCTGGCGGCGCGCCGATCTGGCGGCGATCGCGGCCGACATGCCGACCGTTGATGATCCCTCCAATCGCGATGCCCGGTTCGATCGGGCTCGGATGCGGCGCTGGCTGGCCGGTCAGGAACTGCTCGACCCCGCCCGGCTCGCGCGTACCGCCACCTATGTCGCGGAGGCGCAGGCCGATCTGGCGGCGTTAAGCGAATGGGCTTGGCACAGTCGCCGCCAGCCGGACGCGGGCGCCGCGATCGACGTCGCCGGCTTGCCGCGTGTCCTGTGCCGGATGCTGGCGCGGCGGGCCATCGCGCAGGTAAGGACCGATCACGCGCTCGCCACACCCGTCTTCACCGATTCGGCCAATGTCGAGGCGCTGATCGACGCGCTGTCGGCGGGCAAAAGCGCCACGAAGGGCGCGGTGATGGCGGTCGCTAAAGGCGCCGTATGGCATTTTCGTCCGGCTCCACCGCGTAAAGGCGCCTGAACATCGTATTCCGCGCGGTTTGTTCCATTGCCATTAACCCTTGCCGGCTTATCTTGTGATGGACGAAAGGTAGCCCTGTGCCCATGAACGACAACGACAAGCAGCCCGGCCCCGACAACAACGGGAGCAATCCCTGGATGAAGAGCCTGCTGATCTGGGTGGGTATCCTGCTCGGCCTGGCGCTGTTCGTGACGATGGTCGATGGGCGCAGCACCACGACATCGGGCAACCAGATCGCCTATTCGACCTTCCTGGATAAGGTTGACGAGGGCACGGTGCGCGATGTCAACATCAGTCGCGATATCATCACGGGCACGATGACCAGCGGCGAGAAGTTCCGCTCCTACCCGCTGCAGGATTCGACGTTGGTCGCGAAGCTGCGCGAAAAGGGCGTCACGATCACCGCCAAGCCGGAAGACGGTCCGTCGATCTGGATGGTCCTGCTGTATCAGTCGCTGCCGTTTCTGCTGTTCCTCGGCATCGCGTTCTTCGTCCTGCGTCAGATGCAGAAGGGCGGCGGCGCCAATGGCGCGATGGGCTTCGGCAAGAGCCGCGCGAAGATTCTGACACAGAAGGAAGGAAAGGTGACGTTCGACGACGTTGCCGGCATCGACGAGGCCCGTGAGGAACTGGTCGAGATTGTCGACTTCCTGAAGGATCCCACCAAGTTCGCCCGCCTCGGCGGCAAGATTCCCAAGGGTGCGTTGCTGGTCGGTTCGCCCGGCACGGGCAAGACGCTGCTCGCCCGCGCCATCGCGGGTGAGGCAGGCGTGCCGTTCTTCACCATCTCCGGTTCGGATTTCGTCGAGATGTTCGTCGGTGTCGGTGCAAGCCGCGTGCGTGACATGTTCGAACAGGCCAAGAAGTCTGCCCCCTGCATCGTCTTCATCGATGAAATCGACGCAGTCGGTCGTCATCGCGGCGCCGGCCTCGGCAATGGCAATGACGAGCGCGAGCAGACGCTTAACCAGTTGCTGGTGGAGATGGACGGCTTCGAGGCGAACGAGGGTATCATCATCGTCGCGGCGACCAACCGCCCCGACGTGCTCGACCCCGCACTGCTTCGTCCGGGCCGCTTCGATCGTCAGGTCGTCGTACCTCGCCCGGATATCGAAGGCCGGATCAAGATCCTCGAAGTGCACATGAAGAAGGTGCCGTTGGCACCCGACGTCGATGCCCGCACGATCGCACGCGGAACACCGGGCTTCTCCGGTGCCGATCTCGCGAACCTCGTCAACGAGGCGGCGCTGACTGCCGCACGCAAGGGCAAGCGGCTGGTCGCGATGGGCGAGTTCGAGGAAGCCAAGGACAAGGTCATGATGGGCGCCGAGCGTCGCAGCATGGTCATGACCGAGGACGAGAAGCGGATGACCGCCTATCACGAGGCGGGCCATGCTATCGTCTCGATCCACGAGCCGGCATCCGACCCGATCCACAAGGCAACGATCATCCCGCGCGGTCGTGCGCTGGGTATGGTGATGCGCCTGCCGGAGCGGGACAGCTACAGCTATCACCGCGACAAGATGTACGCGAACTTGGCCGTCGCCATGGGTGGCCGCGTCGCCGAGGAAGTGATCTTCGGTTATGACAAGGTGTCCTCGGGCGCGTCCGGCGACATTCAGTATGCGACGGGTCTGGCCCGCGACATGGTCACCAAATGGGGTATGTCGGACAAGGTCGGTCCGGTCGAATATGCCCAGCCGGAGGGCGAAAGCTTTCTCGGTTATTCGTCCTCGCAGCCGGTGCGCATGTCGAATTCGACTGCGCAGTTGATCGACGACGAGATCAAGGCGATCGTCGAGGGCGGTCTGACCAAAGCGAAGCAGGTGCTGACCGATCATCTGGATCAGTTACATCTGCTGGCCGGCGCACTGCTCGAATACGAGACGCTGTCGGGTGACGAGATCAAGAAGCTGATCGCTGGCGAAGAAATCGGGCGGATGGATCAGGGCCCGAAGGCGGCCTCGGTGCCAGCCGCCGGTACCTCGATCCCCAAGACGCGTCGGCCATCGGGGCCGTTCGGCAATCCGAGCCCGATGGGCGCATGACCTTACACCGTTAAGCCTCGGGAAAGCCGGGGTTTGGCATGGGCCGGTCTTCCTGAACTGGAAGGCTGGCCCATGTCGTTTCATACTCCCCTCGTCGCCCGGATCGCGGTGCCGCTCCTCGCAATCGCGGTGGCATCGCCGGCGAATGCGGCGATGACCGTCGGCACCTTTCTCACCCGCGCCAATGCGCTACGCGATCAGGGCATTGGCGCTATGTTGTCCCCCGATTTTCAGGTGCTTCGCGAAGAAGCCCGTCTGGCAAAGAACCAGTTGAAGGCGGAGAACGCCGCCCGGCTGGCGGCGCGAAAGCCGGCGCTGGCGTGCGTACCCGAAGGCGAGTCGATCGGGATCGAGGAAATGCTTGACGGTCTTGCCGCGCTGCCCGCCGCCGACAAGCGCCGCCCGCTGAAAGATGGTTACGGCAAGGTACTCGCCAAACGCTTTCCTTGCCACTGATAGGTTACTACCCGACCAGTCCCAGCCCCATCAGCAATGTTATAAAACCAGCCAAGGCCACGTTGGCGGCCACGAACATCAGCACCGTGCGGAGCGCAGCGCCCAACCGCCCGATCTGGTAGGTGCCGCGCAATTGCTTGTACATGTGGATTGGGATGGCGATCGATGCGAACACCATCAACAGACCGCCCGTCGCCCCGTTCATGCCCGCCAGACTCAGCGCGATGCCGAACAGGCTGACGAAACACAGCGAATAGGTAACAAAAATCGCGTGATCATACGTCGTGAAGCGGCGGCTGAACGGGAACAGCATCCACATGAATGGCAGCGATAACGGGATGAGCACCCAGGCGAATTTATACGCATTGGATTGCAGTTTATAGAGCATCAGGTTGGGATTCTCGGCCGCCTTTGCCAATCCCTTATCGAGACGCTTCCAGCCGGTACGAACCTTTTCCAGCCCCGAAAGCTTGCCGCCTTCCATGGTGGCGAGCACGGTCTGCGTCGCGGCGGTATCGCGCTGCCGCTCGGCGATGCGCGCATCGATTGCATCGCGGTCGGCCTGCGTGGCGGCGCGGGCGCGTTCGGTGGTCAGGCGGGCAATTTGCTCGCCGTTTCGGGCGATCGATTGTTCGATCTTAACCCGCGCGCTGTGACCTTGCTTCTCCTCGAGCTCGGGCAGTTCCAGATGCGCACCGATCACGCTCAACATCGCGAACAGCACGAACAGGATGAACAGGAACAGCGCCAGCGGCGATACGAACCGCGCCCGCTCACCATCGATATAGCGGCGGGTCAGGGCGCCGGGATGAAACAGCAGCATCGGCAGCGTCCGCCAGATCTTGCCTTCGAAATGGAAGACGCCGTGCGCCAGTTCGTGGCCGATCGCCCCCATGGTGCGATGGACATGGCCCGATTGACCGCAATCGTGGCAGAAATCGCCGACCCGCGCCGCGCCGCAGTTCAAACAATGCCCGCCCGCGTGATCATGATGGTGCGCCGCGGCGCCGCCCGCACCCGTCGTGTCTAAATGTCCGATCGTTGCCATATGTCTGTCGTACCCCCCGGTCGCTGGCGCCGGTCATAACGAACGATGCCCTATCGTGCGAGGGCGCTTCGCATGCTAGCGCGCGGCGATGGCCGATACGCAGAATCCGACCGACTTGATCGCCACGATGGGTGCCCGCGCGCGGCTCGCCACCGCTACTTTGGCGGCTCTGCCAACCGCGACCAAACGGGCCGGACTGCGCGCCGCGTCGGACACCATCCGCGCGCAATCGGCGGCGATCCTGGCCGCCAATGCGGACGATATGGAGCGCGCCACCGAAGCCGGTTTGAGCGGCGCGTTGCTCGACCGCCTGCGCCTCGATGACACTCGTCTGACCAGCGTCGTAGAATCGATCGCGGCGGTCGCGGCGCTAGAAGACCCGGTCGGCGCGGCGATCGACACGCGCGAACGGCCGAACGGCCTGACGCTCACACGGGTGCGCGTGCCGATCGGCGTGATTGGCATCATCTTCGAAAGCCGACCGAACGTCACCGCCGACGCCGCCGCGCTCTGCGTCATGAGCGGCAACGCCGCGATCCTGCGCGGCGGATCGGAAGCGCGCGCCAGCAACCGCGCGCTGCACGCGGCGTTCGCCGATGGCTTGGCCGAATCGGGTCTGCCACGCGACGCCGTGCAATTGGTGCCGACGACCGACCGTGCGGCGGTGGGGGCGATGCTGACGGCAACGGGCCTGATCGATTTGATCGTACCGCGCGGCGGCAAGAGCCTCGTCGCGCGCGTACAGGCCGACGCACGGGTGCCGGTGCTCGCGCATCTCGACGGCATCAACCACATCTTCATCCATGCCTCTGCCGATCCCATGATGGCGGAAGTGGTGGTGATTGACGCCAAGATGCGCCGCACCGGCGTTTGTGGCGCGATGGAGACGCTGCTGATCGACCGCGACTATCCGCACGCGGCGGCGCTGGTCGACGCGCTCGCGGCGACCGGTTGTGAGGTTCGCGGCGACGACGCTGTCCAGCGGCTGGCGACGGTCGCACCAGCGACGGCGGCGGACTGGGATACCGAATATCTCGACGCCATCGCATCGGTCGCACTGGTCGCCGGCCTTGACGGCGCCATCGCCCATATCGCCGCGCATGGCTCGCACCACACCGACGCCATCGTCGCGGCGGACGCTGACGTGGCCGAGCAATTCCTGGCAAGAGTCGATTCGGCCATCGTCCTATGGAACGCCTCCACCCAGTTCGCCGATGGCGGCGAGTTCGGTATGGGCGCGGAGATCGGCATCGCCACCGGCCGGCTGCACGCCCGCGGTCCCGTCGCGCTGGAGGGGCTGACGACCTACAAATGGGTCGGGCGCGGCACCGGGCAGGTGCGCGGTTGAAGCAGCAGGCGCGCCGGGCTTTGCGTGCTGCCCGTTGGTCCTGTGCTACGTTAATCGCCCGTCATGCGCCTTGTGATACCGTGATGGGTCTGCGCATTCATCAGGAACGCGCCGACTGGCAGGTCGTACATTGATCCGCACCGGCCTGCTCGGCGGATCGTTCAATCCCGCCCATCGTGGCCATCGCGGCATCACGCTGGCCGCCATGCGCGCGCTGGCGCTGGACGAGGCGTGGTGGCTGGTGTCGCCTGGCAATCCGCTGAAACCCGCCGCCGGCATGGCGCCGCTGCCCGCGCGACTCGCCTCCGCACGGGCGATGGCCCGCCGCGCACCGATCCGCGCGACCGCGATCGAGGCCAAACTAGGCACCCGCTACACGGTCGATACGATCCGCAAATTGCAGCGGCGCTACCCCAAACGTCGGTTTGTCTGGATCATGGGTGCCGACAATCTGGCCCAGTTCCACCGCTGGCGCGACTGGCGCGGCATCGCGCGTGCGATCCCGATTGCGGTCGTGGCGCGTCCGGGATATGACGGCCGCGCCCTCGCGGCACCCGCGATGGCCTGGCTGCGGCGCCATGTCAGACCGCGGTCGGCCGCGAAGACCTGGACGATGTGGAGTTTGCCGGCATTGGTGCTCTTGCGCTTTCGCCCCGATCCGACGTCCGCAACCGGCCTGCGTGCCGGTGACCCCGACTGGCACCGCCGCTATGATTAGCGGACGGCCGGTTTTTCAAGGAACTCTCTTGGCCACTTCCTCTACCACGCCCCGTCCCTCCGATCCCGCCGAAGTCGCGGCGCTGCATCAGTTGATCCTGTCGTCGCTCGACGACGATCAGGCGGTGGAAACGATCTCGATCCCGCTCGCCGGCAAATCGAGCATCGCCGATTTCATGGTGATCGCCAGCGGTCGCTCGACCCGTCAGGTCGCGTCGATGGCGGCCAAGCTGTCCGAGCGGATCAAGGCCGAACAGGGGCGCAGCCCCCGGATCGAGGGTCTGCCGACCGCCGACTGGGTGCTGATCGATGCCGGCGACGTGATCGTCCACCTGTTCCGGCCCGAAGTGCGCTCGTTCTACAATCTGGAGCGGATGTGGTCGTTCGGTGACGCGCCACCGCCGGAGCCGACGCGCGGCTGACGCCGTTGTTGCTGCATATCGTCGCCCGCGGGCGGATCGCTCGTTCGCCCGAGGGTGAGCTGGTCGACCGCTATATGAAGCGGATCGCCTGGCCGACCCGGATCACCGAACTGCCCGACACCGGCGGTCGTGAACCCGTGGCCGTGGCGCAGGGCAAGCGCATCCTGTTGGACGAAAAGGGCGAGGTGATGGGATCGATGGCCTTTGCCGAACGGCTGGGCCGCTGGCGTGACGATGGCGTGCGCGAGGCACGGTTCCTGCTCGGCGCGGCGGACGGCTTCGACGAGCCTGCCCGTGCCGAGGCCGACCTGTTGCTGTCGTTCGGACGCGCCACCTGGCCGCATCTGCTGGCCCGCGCGATGCTGGCCGAACAGCTGTTCCGCGCGACCAGCATCCTCGCCAATCATCCCTATCACCGCGAGGGGTAAGGCGGATGTGGCGTCCGTCCGTCCGCGCGATGCTGGCGATATCGCTGACCGCCAGCGTCGCCGCGCACGCACCGGCCGATGCCAATGATCCGCTATTGCGCGCGCAGCAGGAGGCCGCGGCCGCCAGCGCACGCGCCGACCGGCTGAAAGCGGCGGCGGCAGCGGAAAGCGATGCGGCGGCACAGGCGGCGGTCGAACGGCGTGGCCTCACCGCAAGGGTCGCGGTCGCGGCGGCGGGCCTGCGCAGCGCGGCGGCGAAAGCAGCGATCGTCGATCGCCGGCTCGCCGAGCGTCGCGCGAGATTGGCCGCCGAACAGGCACCCGTCGCGCGGTTGCTTGCCGCCCTGCAATCCTTGGCGCGCCAGCCGGCGGCGGTGGCGGTGATGCAGCCAGGGTCGATCGACGATCTGGTACATATCCGCGCGGTGCTCGGTACCGTAATGCCGGCGGTCCGCGCCCTCACTGCGGCGGTCCGCGGCCAGTTGGACGGGACGCGTACCCTGCTGGCGCAGGCGACACAGGCGCGTGATGCGCTGGATGCGGCGCGAGCGCGGCTCGACCGGGAACGGACGGCGCTCGCCCAGTTAGAGAGCCAGCACCGCGAACGCGCAGCGGCGCTCGGTCGCGGAGCGCTATCCGAGCAGGACCGCGCCTTGGCCTTGGGCGAACGCGCCCGCGATCTGGTCGATCGGTTGGCCGAGGAGGGGGAAGGGCAGGCCATCGTCGCCGGTCTCACGGCGCTGACCGGCCCCGTGCCGCGCCCGGTGGCGGCGGGCAGCGTCGGGCCAGCGCGGCCGACCGGTGCCTATCGCCTGCCGGTGGCGGGGCGACTGGTCACGGGGTTTGGTGAGATTTCCGCCGCCGGCGTCCGGTCGCGCGGGCTGACCTTCGCGGTGCCGGCGGGTACGCCCGTCGTCGCCCCCGCCGGCGGTACGGTCCGCTATGCGCAGGGCTTTCGCGGCTATGGCGGCATCGTGATCGTCGATCATGGTGATGGCTGGACCAGCCTCGTCACCGGCTTGGCCAAACCGATCGTCGCGGTTGGCGGAACCGTGCGGATGGGCGATCCGATCGGCCGAGCGGCGGGCGGGGATTATCCCCGCGTCACCGTCGAATTGCGCCGGCGCGGCCAGCCGATGGACATGGTGGCCCTGATCGGGTGATGCACCGCCACCCGGTCAGGCGACATTAACCGGGACGCTGCTTTGATCGCGGCTCAATCCTCGCTACGATAGCCTGATTCACTTTTGCTCGTCAGGGACATAGATGCGCCGTCCGCTTCTCACTGCTACCGCGATCGTCGCCGCGATGTCCGCCATTCCGCTGGCGACTGCGGCGATGGCGGCGGCGGATACCGACACTTTCCGTGAGTTCGATCAGTTCCTCGACGTCTTCAACCGCGTGAAGGCCAACTATGTCGACAAGGTCGATGACAAGACGCTGATCAAGGGGGCGATCCAGGGCATGCTCGCCTCGCTCGACCCGCATTCGGTGTACGAGACGGGAATCGAATACGACAATCTGCGCATCATGACCGATGGCGCCTATGGCGGCCTGGGCCTGACGGTCGGGATGGACGACGGTGCCGTGAAGATCATCTCGCCGCAGGAAGATACGCCGGGTGACCGTGCCGGGATCAAGGCGGGCGATCTGATCTTGCGCATCAACGGCGAACTCGCCTACGGCCTGACGCTCGATCAGGCGGTGACGAAGATGCGCGGACCAGCCGGCAGCAAGATCACGCTGTCACTGGTCCGCGCCGGTCGCGACAAGCCGCTCGACGTGACGATGGTGCGCGAACGCATCGTGCAGAAACCTGTGAAGTGGGAAGTTCGCGGCGACGTCGGCTATATCAACATCAACACCTTCTCGAAGGATACCGGCGTCGAGACGCGCGCGGCGATCGCCGCGATCACGGCGGCGCTGGGCCACAAGCCGCTCGGCTATGTCGTCGATCTGCGCAACAATGGCGGCGGCCTGCTGACCGAGGCGATCGCGGTGTCCGACTTGTTTCTCGACCATGGCGAGATCGTGTCGCAGCGCGGGCGCGGCACCGACATCGATCGCTATTATGCGGAAAGCATGTTCCCGGGCGACGCGGCCAAGGGGCTGCCGGTCGTGGTGCTGACCGATGCCGGCACCGCCTCGGCCTCAGAGATCGTCGCCGGCGCGCTACAGGATCATCATCGCGGACTGGTGATGGGTGAGCGCAGCTTCGGCAAGGGCTCGGTCCAGTCGGTGATCGAACTGGGGCCGCAGCGCGCACTGAAGATCACGACCGCGCGCTATTACACCCCGTCGGGCCATTCGGTGCAGGAGGGCGGGATCGAACCAGACATCCGCGTACCGCAGCTCTCAGACCCTGATTACAAGGACCGGCCAGTGGTGCGCGAGGCCGACTTGCGCCAGCACCTGATGAACGAGGCGAAGCTCGATAACGGCAAGCTGGAAGAGGACAGCAAGGACGATCCCCGCTTCACCGCCACCGCCGATGCCCTGAAGAAGCAGGGCGTGGAGGATTTCCAGCTGAACTATGCGCTGAAGACGGTCGCCCGGCTCGGTGGCCCGGCGCAGGTCGCCGCTGCGACGAAGCCCGTCGTGAAGCCTGCGACTAAGTGATGCGCGCCGCATGACGAAGCCGACCACGGCGCGCTGGCTCGCGTTTCTGCTCCCCGCCGCACTGCTGGCGGGCGCATGGGGCGCGCAATTGCTGGGCGGGCTTTATCCGTGCCAGCTGTGTCACTGGCAACGCTGGCCGCATTATGCCGCGCTGGTGCTGGCGGGCGTCGCGTTCCTGATCCCCGCCGGTCGCGGGCGTGGTGCGCTGGTGCTGCTGGCGGCGCTGGCGATCGCCGCGTCGGGCGCGATTGCCGTGGCCCATGCCGGGGTCGAATCTGGTTGGTGGCCGGGCTTCACCGCCTGCTCCTCGACGGTCGATTTCACCGGCCTCGCGCCGGCGCAGCGGCTCGACGCGATCATGAAGGCGCCGCTGGTCCGTTGCGACCACGCACCGTGGACGTTGGCGGGCATCTCGCTGGCGGGCTTCAACGCCATCTTTTCGATCGCCGGCGCGATCACCATCTTGGCCCTGATGATGAGGAAACGGGCATGAGCTGGAAACCAGGCGACCGTCGCGAAGCGACGAAGGCGATGATCCGTGTCGATCAAGCCGGCGAATTCGGCGCGACCCGCATCTATGCCGGGCAACTGGCGGTGCTGGGCGACCGGCACCCCGCCGCCCGCGCGATCCATCACATGGCGGTGCAGGAGGAGCGGCATCAGGCGTTCTTCGACCGCATGATCGTCGAACGCGGTGTGCGGCCGACGCTTTTTCAGCCGTTATGGAACGTGGCCGGCTTTGCGCTCGGCGCGGTGACGGCGGCGATGGGGCCGGATGCGGCGATGGCCTGCACGGCGGCGGTCGAAACCGAGATCGACAAGCATTATGCCGAACAGCTCGTGGAATTGGGCGACAGCGACCCGGAACTGTCTGCGGCGATCGCCGATTTCCAGGCCGAGGAACTGGAACACCGCGACCACGCCCTGGCATCGGGCGCAGAGAACGCCTTCGGTTATCCAGTCCTCAGCGGCATGATCCGGTTGGGGTGCAAGGTTGCGATTGCGGCGGCGAAGAGGATCTGATGGGAGTGGCAGCGATGAAGACGGCGATCCTGGTCCTGTTGGCGCTGACCGAACCAGCGATGGCGCAACAGACGGGCGGCGAGACGCCCGCCCGCCCGGTCGCGGCGCCCCAGCCTGCGCAACCGGCGCTCCCCGGTCTCGAACGGCCCCGCCCGGTCCAGCAACAGGCCAGCGTCGGTCGCGGCGCGCCCGTTAACGGCGTGCTGGTGCTGTACGGCAACGAACGCTGCCCCACCAACGCGGACGGCGACGAGATCGTGATCTGCGAACGCCGGTCGCAGGAAGAACAATTCCGCGTCCCCAAGGAACTCCGCAATTTCGAAGTGACGCCCCAGAACCAGAGTTGGGCGGCCCGCGCGCAGGATACGATGAACACGGGCAGCGGCGTGAACACGATCGGCAGCTGCTCGCCCGTCGGCCCCGGCGGCGCCACCGGCTGCTTCGCGCAATCCGTCCGCGCCAACCGCGCCGCCAACCGCGCCCGCAACGCAGAGGCCAACGACGCGCGCTGATCGCACTACCACCTTCCCGCTTTACCGGCGCGGGCCCGTCGCCTAGCCACCGCAACGGTTCGGGGGGACGACATGGCGACGACGATCGGGCGGGCAGGGACAAGCATCGGTATCGCGCCGACCGTGTATGACCGGATATTGGCGGCGGCGTCGGTCATCCTCGCTGGTGTGGCGATCGTCGCTATCGGGCGCGGCATCCCCGATTGGCCGATGGTGCCGGCGATCATCTGGGCGCATCTCGCCACCATCCTGATCGCGCTCCTGCTGACCCCGTTCATGCTGTTGCGGGCACGCGGCGATGTGCGTCATCGGCGGTGGGGTATGGCGTGGCTGGCGTCGATGTTCGCCACCGCGATCCTCTCATTCGGCATCCGCACCGGCGGCGGCCTCAGCCCGATCTACATCCTGTCCGCCGTGACCGCCATTCAGGTACCGCTGATCTGGCGATCCGCGCGCCAGCACCGGATCGCCGCGCATCGTCGCGGTATCCGCATCCTCGTCACGGGCGGTCTGTTGATCGCGGGGTTCTTCACCTTTCCGTTCGGTCGCCTGCTCGGCCGGTGGTTGTTCGCATGACCCGCACGCGCACCACGCCGATCCTGCTGTTCCTCCTCGTCTGGCTGTCGGCGGCATGGTTCGGATCGTGGGAATTCAACCCCAACAACGCCACCCGCCTGTTCGCCGCGATCAGTCTGGTCGAGGATGGCGACGCGGTGATCGACGAGTTCGCGCCGATGACGATCGACAAGGCGGAATTTGACGGTCACGTCTATCTCGACAAGGCGCCGGGCATGACCCTGATGGCGCTGCCCGCCGTAGCCGTGGCGACATGGGCAACGGGCGAGCGGTCGGCCGGCATCGACAAGACGATGATCGATCCACGAATGGGGCCGTTTCTGCGCCTGCGCCTCCGGCTCGCGGCGGCGTCCGGCCCCGCCCTGCTGACCGCGATCGCGGCGGTCCTGCTTTACGATCTGGCGTTGGGGCTGACGGGCAGTGCCGCCGCCGCGCTGTTCGCCGCGCTGGGTTATGCGCTCGGCACGCCGATCTGGGGCTGGTCCACCACGATCACCGGCCATGCCCCCGTCGCGGCGCTGTATGTGATCGCCGTCTGGGCTTTTCATCGCGCAGCGACCAGTGGACGATCAGGCCTGATGCTGCTTGGCGGCCTCGCCCTTGGTGGGGCGGTCGTGGTCGAATATCAGGCGGTATTGGCCGGATCGGCCATCGCGATCTGGGCGTCGTGGAGCATCCGGACGCACCCGAACCGCGCGCGGCTGCTCGCGCTGGCGATCGCGGGCGGTGTGGTCGGCCTGTTGCCGCTGCTCGCCTACAACCTGATCGCGTTCGGGACGCCGTTCCGCATCGCCTATGCCGGGGTGAAGGGGTTTGAGGGGATGCACCAGGGGCTGTTCGGCCTGACGGTGCCAAAGGTGCCGGTGCTGTTCGAGGTCCTGTTCGGCGACCGGCGCGGCCTGTTCTGGGTGGCCCCGGTGCTACTGCTCGCGCCGCTGGGATTGGCGGCGCTCGCGGATGTGCGGCGGACGCGGGCGATCGGCTTGGTGGCGATGGCGGTGGTGACGATCGCGTTGTTGGTGAATGCCGCCTATGTCTATTGGGATGGCGGCAACGCCACCGGCCCGCGTCATGCAATGCCGCTCGCGGGCCTGTTGTCGCTGGGCCTTGCAACCTTCTGGTCCGAGCTGAAGCACGGATGGCAGCGATGGGCGGCGGCAACGCTGCTCGGCGTGTCGATGGCGATCAACCTTATCGTCGCCGCAGCCGAGATCTTCGCCCCTCCCGAATATCGTTTCCCCTTATGGTCGGCGGTGTTCGATCTGCGCTTCCGACGCGGCGACATACGGACCTGGCCTAGCGAGTGGTTGGGCTGGACGACGTGGCACGGGTTCGAACTCTACCTTACCTGCGCGCTGCCTTTGCTCGCCTTGCTGGTGTGGCGAATCAGACGCGGTTTTTCCTGATCCCGCGCACGCGGTGCCAGACATAGAAACCAATCGCCGCGACCAGTACCAGCCCGATCGCCAGATCGGCCTGATGGAACGCAGCCTTCAATCGCGGATCGCTGTTCCACTTGTCGCCCAGCGTCATGCCGATCCACGTCAGCGCTAGGCAGAACGGCCATGACCCCAGAAACGTGTACAGGTGGAACGGGATCAGCGGCATCCGCGCGACGCCGGCTGGAAACGCGATGAAGGTACGGATCACCGGCAACAGCCGCCCGATCAGCACCGCCATATTGCCCCAGCGCGCGAAGAAGCGATCCGCCGCATCCAGCTCGTCCGCACCGATCAGCAGGTATCGGCCCCACCGCTCCGCCATCGGCCGCCCGCCGCGCTTGCCCACCTCATACGCGACAATCGAGCCGAGATTGCACCCCAGCGCCCCGGCCGTCGCCGCCAGGAACAGATCGAACCGCCCGGTCGATACCAGATAGCCGGCGAACGGCATGATGATCTCTGACGGCAGGGGGATGCAGGCGCTTTCGATCGCCATCAACGCCGCGATGCCGAGATAACCACCGGAGGAAATCACCCAGATGGTGAAGCCGGCCAGCGCGGCGAGGATCTTTTCGAACATGGGCCGGGGGATTGGCCGATGCGGCCCCGCTGGTCAATCGCCGGAACCGGCCGGGGTGGCAACGGTTGGACGAATATGGACATGACCCTGAACGATGGACGCTCGATGCCGCAACTCGGCCTCGGCACGTGGCAGATTCCCGATGCGCAGGCTGCGATGGTGGTGCGGCGTGGTCTGGATACCGGTTTCCGACTGGTCGATACCGCCGCGATCTATGGCAATGAACTAGGTGTCGGTGGCGGCATCGCCAACGAAGACGTCTTCATCGCCACGAAATTGTGGAACGATCGGCAGGACGACGTCGACGCCGCGATGGACGAAAGCCTCGCGCTGCTCGGCGTCGACGCGGTCGACCTATATCTGATCCACTGGCCGTCACCCGCGCAGGGATTGTACGTCGACGCGTGGAAATCACTGATCGCGCTGCGCGAGGCGGGCAAGGCGAGATCGATCGGCGTCTGCAATTTCCAGCCCGAGCATCTCGATGCGCTGATCGCCGCGACGGGCGTGACGCCGGCGGTCAACCAGATCGAACTCCACCCCCATTTCCAGCAGCGTGACCTGCGCGCCTATCATGAGGCCCACGGCATTGTGACCCAAAGCTGGAGCCCGATCGGACAGGGCAAGGACCTGCTGACCGATCCGACGATCACCGCCATCGCCGATCGTCACAGCCGCAGCGCCGCGCAGGTCGTGATCGCGTGGCATCTCGCCAAGGGTCTGTCGGTCATCCCCAAGGCATCGAGTGCCGAGCATCTGAGCGATAATTATGCCGCGCTCGACCTGACGCTGGACGATGACGACATCGCCCGGATCGACACGATGGACCGGCCGGACGGCCGGTTGGGGCCGGACCCTTTGACGATGTGATCGACGATCGTGTCTGCTTGTTGTTGTGCGAGCGTTCATTGCGAGCGTAGCGAAGCAACCCAGGCGTAACGCGTGGCTCTGGGTAGCCCGGCTACGCTCGCACTGACGAACAAGTCGTCAGCGAAAACCGCAACCCCTGCCAAACAATCCTGCTTCCCCGGGCTCCGCCGGGGAAGTGGCCTAAGTGGCGTTGGTCTGCGTCATCTTCGCCGCAACCGAAAAAACGTATCAGCGCTCTCGTCTTGTCGTTGAAACAGTACGGCGAAGCGCCCCACCGAGCTCAAGGCGTATCGCGCAACGCGCAGATATCCCCGCGCAGATCGCGCGCCGCGACCGGCCCCTCCTGCCCGACCGACAGATATCCGCGCTCCTTCACGTCATATCGGGGCCATTGCGGCAGGCCGGCACCGTTCGGGTCGCCGGTACGGACGAAATTGGTCCAATACGCCCTTAGCGGCGCGCCCGGCACGGTATTGAACACCGACGACAATTCGCTGCCATGCGTCACGCTGCCGCCCGGCGCGGCGTGGTCGAACTGATATTGCCACACGGGTATGCCCTGCGCCGTCAGCCGCTGCGACACCGCGACGGTGGGGCAGCGAAACGTCAGGTCGTTCGCCAGTTGCGCGGTCACGTCGCCCATTCGCGGATCGGCGACCGGTGTGCCACCCGCCTGCAGGCCATATAGCGCCAGCGCGCGCCCCGCCTGCGCCCCGAACTCCCGCGTCATCGTGGCACGCGCGGCGGGCAGGCCGCCGTGCAGCGACAATTCGATCGTGTTGACGCCGATGATGGTGCGGGCCGGATTGATCCGCCCCGCCGCCAGCGCCGCCGCCGGCGTCTCGCGCAGCACGCGGCCGTCGATCACCGCCTGCAACCAGATGAAGCTGTCATCGTCCAGATCTGGTACGTCGACCGCATCCTGCGCGGCGAGCACTTGCTCGACCGGCACCGCGCGCAGACCGGCGGCGGAGACGGCGGGCGGCAGCCCCACCTTGCTGGCGATCAGCATGCCGACACCCTCGTTCTGCGCCAGGGTGCGGGGTGCGACGCCGAAACCGGCCGTGCCGCTCTGCTCGATCGCCTGCGCGAACAGGCCGCGCGCGCCGGGCGACAGCATCTGCAAGCCGACATCCTGTGCCCCCGCCGATCCGCCCGCGATCGTCACCTTCGCCGGATCGCCGCCGAAGTGCGAAATATTGCGGCGGACCCAGTCAAGCGCCGCCTGTTGGTCCATCAACCCATAATTGCCCGATGTGCCGCCCTGCTCCGCCGACAAGGCGGGGTGCGACATGAAGCCGAGCGCCCCCAGCCGATACTGGATGCTGACCAGCACGATCCCGGTATCGGTGATGGTCGATTCGACGGTACCACCGCCTGCACCACCGCGATTGGCGCCGCCATGGATCCACACCAGCACTGGCAGTTTCGCCGACGCCGCCAGTCGCGGCGTGCGGATATCGAGGAACAGGCAATCCTCCGCCCCCGATTGCGCCGCCGCCCGGTTCCATTCGCCATAGTCCGATTGCGGGCAGGCGGCGTGGGGCAGGGTGGTATCGACCGGCACCGTCCAGCGCGCCGGCCGCCGTGGCGCCCGCCAGCGCAACGGCCCGGCCGGCGCCGCCGCAAAGCGGATGCCGCGAAAAACCGCGCCACCGGCGGCCAACGCCTCGCCCCGCACCGGCCCGTCGTCGGTCCTGACGACGGCCGACGGCTGCGCGACGGCGGTTGCCAGCGCGAGCAGGATCATCGCGCGATCGGCTTCGGGGCGGGCTTTGCCAGCGCCGCCTTGATCGCCGCTTCGGCGACCGGCGCCATCACCTGATATCCCGCATCGTTCGGATGCACGCCGTCATAGGTGTACGCCGCTTTCAAAGCCTGCCCGTCATGTAGCGCGGTCCAGTAATCGGCATAGGTCGCGCCCGTCCGCGCGGCGTAGTCCTTCAGCCAGGCATTGGTCTGCGCGATGCGCGGCGCGGTGGCGAGGCCGGGCCGCCACGGAAAATGATCCGCCGGCGGGATCGACGCCAGGATGACGCGGATACCGTGCGCGCGCGCCAGTTCGGCCATCGTCATGATGTTGGCATGCGTCTGCTCGATCGTCATCGGGCCGGTGTTGCCGGCGATGTCGTTGGTCCCCGCCATGATCTGCACCACCGCCGGCTTCAGGTCGATCACGTCCTGCCGGAAACGCAGCACCATCTGCGGCGTCGTCTGCCCGCCGATCCCGCGATCGAGGCGACCGGGCGTGAAGAATGCCGGCACCTTGTCGATCCACCCCTGCGTGATCGAATCGCCCATGAACACGATCCGCGGCACCTTGGCGTCCGGCGTCGGCAGCGCGGCGTTGGCGGCGCGATACCGTTCCAGCCACGGCCAGTCCTGATGCAACCGCACCTCCGCTTCCTGCTCGGCGGCGGTCGGCTTGGGCGTCTGGGCAAACAGCGCGGCGAAGGGGAGCGATATCATCAGCGTGGCAGCAAGCATTTTCATCATCATATCCTCTTATCGTACCGTCGCGGGGGCGAAATTCCAGCCACGAAGCGCCACCGTCTCGCCGCGCGCCTTGGCACTCGGGTAACGGATCGTCACCACCCGGCTTTCGCCCGGCAATAGCGAGACATAGTTGTCCGAGAAATACGCCGGCAGCACCTGCGTGCCATCCGCGTTCATCACGGTCAGCTTCGTCTCGATCGCCGGCACCGCGCCCGGATTGCGTACCGTCACGCGCATCTCGGTCTCGTCGCCCACCGTCGTCCGCGCGCCGGTCGTCTCCAGCGTCACCGGCGCCAGCGCGTTCATCGCCTGGAACTGCGCGTCGGTCGCCGCCTGCCAATAGAAGTTGTTAGACAGCTCGACGCCCTTCGCATCCGTCGCCTTCAGCGCGATCAGCGCGACGCCGCCTGCGGTCAGGCGTGGCAGGTCGAGCGTGAACGCGTCACTCGCCGCCTCATGCGCGCCCGTGATCGTCGCGGTGCGATCGGCCAACGGCTTGCCAGCCAGATCGACGACCTTTGCCGACACCGTCACGCCGCGCAGGTCGGTCAACCGGTTGTTGACCAGCACTACCTTGCCATCGGGCAGGTTCATCTGGACGTGCACCGGCTCCGACGCCTTCTTCACGCCATAGAAGCTGGCCTGCGTGTCGTAGTCGGACGAGAATATCTGCCACGCCGATGACGGCCAGGCCGGCTGCGTCATCCACAGCATCCGCCCGGAATGCTCGGTCCACAGACCCGCATTCATCCCCTCGAAGATGGCGCGGTACGACTCGTACTGCATCATCTGCGCCTTGCGCTCGAAATCCTCGAGTGAGGTGCCCGCCCCGAACCGCGTCGCCAGCGCGTTCATATACGTACTGACCGCGCCGTTCCCGGTCTGGTGCCAGTCGTGATACGCCCACGCATCGCTGATCGGCCACTGGTCGGCGGCCGGGATCGCCCGCTTCCACGCCTCCAGCGTCGGCAGCGACGGCGTTCCGCTCTCGACCGAGAAACCCTTGGCATGGGTGGTGAAATACTCGACCGGCGGCCGCCAGTTGTACGGGCCGGAATTCTGCAGGTTCACCCGGTTGGACGACCCCATGTACAGGCGCGTGCCGTCCTCCTGGTGGATCAGGTCTTCCAGCGCCTCGTTCAGGATCGGCTGCGGCACGCCCTCGTTACGCCCGAACCACACGACGATCGAAGGGTGGTTGCGATAGCGCTTCACCACGTCCGTCGCGTTCTTCATGAACAGCGCCGGGTCCTGCGTCTCGATGTTATAGTCCTGCGTCGATTCCCAGAAATCGCTCAGTACCATCAGGCCATATTCGTCGGCCAAATCGAAGAAACTGTCCTCGGTATTCTGTCCCACCCAGTTGCGGATGATGTTCTGATGCGCGTCCTTGTGCAGCCGGAACATCGGTTCCAGATGCGCGCGATCGATGCGCTTCATGAAGTCGTCCATGCCGATATTGCCGCCGCGCGCCGCGATCTTCACGCCGTTGACGCGGATTGTCAGATACGGCGACAGGCGCGGATCGTCCTTGGCCGGCGTGACGGCCGGCGACCGTTCCGCCCCCGGCTTCAGGCTCGCCGCCCAGCCGCCCGCCACCTTGCGGATGCCGGTATGCGATCCGTCGACGATCTTCTGGCCCAGCGCCCGCGCCTCGGTCAGGTCGACCGTCACGCGCTCCAGTTCCTCTTTCTGATCCATCAGCGACAGGTCGTACGTCACCTGCCGCATCCCGAAGCGCAGCTTCTTCTCGTCGCTCGCCCGGCCATCGACCGTCGCGGTCAGCGTCAGGTCGTGCAGCGCCTGCTCGCCATAGCCGTTCGGCCACCACAGCTTCGGATTGCGCACCGACAATTGCCGGAACTCGGACGGCTTCATCACCACATCGGCGCTTTGCCCGGCGGCAAGCTGCACCTGCTTCTCGACCGTCACGTCGTCGAACGTCGCGCGCACCGTGGCGGTGACGGGGGCGGTGCCGCTGTTCGATACCGGCGTCGTGATCTCAACCTCCGCCACCGAATTGTCCGTCCGCGGCAGCGCGGTCACGACATGCGCGTCGCCGATCGTCGCCGCGCCCGTCGCCTCCAGAGTCACGCCTTGCCACAGGCCGGTGTTGCGATCGCGGATGCTGGGAATCCAGTCCCACCCTTCCGTCGCGACGAAGGTCGGGCCGTCCAGCATCATCATGCCGCCATTCTCACCAACGCCGGCGGTCAGCGATTCCTCGTGCGCGATGCCGGGGTGCGGCGGCGGCGACACCTTCACCGCCACTGCGTTGCGCCCGGCCGCCAGCGTCACAGGGAAGCGGCCCCGGATGAACGCGCCCTTCATCGTGCCGACCATCACGCCGTTCACCCACACCTCGGCCGCGTAATTGACGCCCTTGAAGGTCAGCCACTGGCGCTTGCCCGCCGCATCGGCGGGTACGTCGAACTCGCTGCGATACCAGTAATCCTGCCGCGCGAGCCGTTCGGGGATGACGGTGTTGTTCAGGCCGTATGCGGGATCGGGATAAACGCCACGATCGACCAGCGTCGTCAGCACGGTGCCCGGCACCGTCGCCGCATACCAGCGGCTGGCGTCGAAGCCCGCGCGGCTGAGCGTCGCGCCCGGCGCCGTCACCGTCGGCGCCTCCGCCAGTCGCCAGCCGGCGATGTCCCACTTGCCCGGCGCGGTCGCGACCAGCGCGGGGCCGGTCGGCAGCGGCTTGGCGACGGGGGCGGGGATCGGCGCCTTCGACCGGGGTAGCGTCCACGCGTCCTGCGGCACCTTCTGCCCGTACATCTGCTGCACCTGCACCGGCCAATGCGGGCTGCCGGTCTGGAAGGTGATGGTGGCAACATCAGGCTGCGTCACGGCACGGCCGCGTAGATCGGCGGCAGTCAACGCCCCTTGCTCCAGTTGGAAACCCGCGACCCGCCCGGCGAATGCCGTCGCACCGATACGCGGCGCCAACGTCGCCACGGGCGCAACCGGCGCGGCGGTGACGCGACCCTGTGCGACCTGCCGCCCATCGACGAACAACCGCGCGACGCCATTATCCACCGTTGCCGCGACATACCGCCAGCGGCCGGCCATCAGCCGCGCCGGCGCGGTCAGCGTGCCGCTCTCGGTGACGAGGGCCGGGCGGCCGTCGGTCAGCGCCAGATACCGCCTGGGCCCCGTCGCCGCCTCACCGAAACCTGCCACCAGCACGGTGCCCGTCGCGATGGCACGCGGTTCGACCCAGCCCGACAGCGTCCAGGCCGGTGCCGCCACCGCCGCCGCACCATCGCCACCGATCGCGCGGACGTAGCTGTCGCCGCCGGGGGGCAGGTCCGCGTTGATCGGGCCATAGGTCTGCGCCGTCGCGATCGCGGGCAGGGTGCTTGCCAGGACGGTCGCGAAAATTCCCAGTCTTGCCGAGCGCGATACCGCCGCCGTCCGTGCCTTGCGCATGTCATCCTCCCGTATCGCGGTCGTTGCCGCCGCCCGCGCGGCATCAAGCACAGCGATCGGAAAAAGCCAAATTGAAATACGAATTATTGACAGAGGGCGTCATCATGGCATTGGTTCGCTACGCGCCGCAGACCAGACGGCAACGATATGCAGAGGATGCGAAGGGCAGATGACGATGCGCAACACGATATGGGTCGCCGGTGCGGCGATGGGTCTGGTGCTGACGACGGTGGCCGCCGCGCCCCTGATGGCTCAACAGGCAATGGCCGGGCAGACGGCGGAGCAGCAACTGTCGCCCGTGGCCCACCCCGCACAATGGCCTCTCCTGAACCTGAAGCGCAAGCCCGATCCCAAGGTCGAGGCCCGCGTCGATGCCCTGCTGAAACGCATGTCGATCGAGGACAAGGTCGGCCAGTTGCTTCAGGTCGACATCGCCAGCATCACGCCCAAGGACTTTGAAACCTACAAGCTCGGCTCGATCCTGAACGGCGGCAATTCGGCCCCGAACAACGACGAACTGGCTCCTGCGCCCGAATGGCTGAAGCTGTTCGACGCGTTCTACGACGCCTCGGTCAAGCGCACCGACGGTCGCCCCGTCGTCCCCGTCATCTGGGGGACCGATGCGGTCCACGGTGCCAACAACATCGTCGGCGCCACGCTATTCCCACATAATATCGGCCTTGGCGCGATGCGCGATCCCGCGCTTATCAAGCGCATCGGTGCCGCCACCGCCGCTGAAACCGCCGCGACCGGCATCGACTGGAGCTTCGCGCCCACCGTCGCCGTCGTGCAGGACGATCGCTGGGGCCGCACCTATGAAAGCTATTCCGAGGACCCCGCGATCGTCGCTTCCTATGCCGGCCAGATGGTCGAGGGCATCCAGGGTGTCGTCGGTCAGGATTTCATGAAGCCCGGCCATGTCATCTCCTCGGTGAAGCATTTCCTGGGTGATGGCGGCACCGGCGGCCGCGATCAGGGTGACACCCGCGTTCCTGAAGCGGTGCTGCGCGACGTCCACGCCGCCGGCTATCGCACCTCGCTGGAGGCCGGTGCGCTCACCGTAATGCCCAGCTTCTCCAGCTGGAACGGTGAGAAGATGACCGGCAACAAGAGCCTGCTGACCGGTGTGCTGAAAGAGCGTTGGGGCTTCGACGGCCTCACCATCGGCGACTGGAACGCGCATGGTCAGGTGCAGGGCTGCACCAACGAGGATTGCCCGGCCGCGATCAACGCCGGCCTCGACATGTTCATGTATTCCGGCCCCGGTTGGAAACAGCTCTATGACAACACGTTGCGTGAGGCGAAGTCGGGCGAGATCACGGCCGCGCGCCTTGACGACGCGGTCCGCCGCATCCTGCGCGTGAAGGTGCTGGCCGGCACGTTCGAGGCGGGTCGCCCCTCGTCGCGCCCGACCGCGGGCAAGTTCGACCTGCTCGGCAGCCCCGAACACCGCGCGATCGCGCGTCAGGCAGTCGCCGAATCGCTCGTCCTGCTGAAGAACAACGGTAGCGTCCTGCCGCTGAAGGCCGGCGCCAACATCCTCGTCGCCGGTCGCGCGGCGGACGATATCGGCGTCCAGTCGGGCGGCTGGTCGATCACGTGGCAGGGGACCGACGTGAAGAACAAGGATTTCCCCAACGGCCAGTCGATCTGGTCCGGCATGGATCAGGCGATCCGTGCCGCCGGCGGCAAGGCGACGCTCTCGACGGACGGCAGCTATGCCGCGAAGCCCGATGTCGCCGTCGTCGTGTTTGGCGAAACCCCCTACGCCGAATTTACCGGCGATCGCCCGACGCTCGAATACAGTCCGGAGGACAAGTCCGACCTCGCCTTGCTGAAGAAGCTGAAGGCGGCGGGCATCCCCACCGTCGCGGTGTTCCTGTCGGGCCGGCCGCTCTGGGTGAATCCGGAAATGAACGTCGCCGATGCCTTTGTCGCCGCGTTCCTGCCCGGCACCGAGGGGGGCGGCGTCGCTGACGTGCTGGTCGCTGGCAAGAACGGCCGGCCGCAGCGCGACTTCCACGGCAAGCTCAGCTTCAGCTGGCCGAAGCGGCTCGATCAATATGTCCTGAACAAGCGCGACCCGAACTACGACCCGCTGTTCCCGATCGGTTACGGCCTGAACTATGCCGCGCCAGCGACGGTGGCGAAGCTGGACGAGGCGCGCCCGGCCGTGACTAGCGGCGACCAGAACGCGCTGTTCACCCGCGGCCGCGCCGCCGCCGGTGCCCGGCTGGAGACGACTGGCGCCGTCGTCCTGACCCGCACCGATCGCAGCGCGCAGGAAGACTCGCTTCGCCTCGCGTGGAGCGGCACCGGCAAGGGTCGTCTCGCGGTCGAACAGGCGATGCCGATCGACGTCAGCCGCGAAAGCAACGGCCAGCTCAGCATCGTCGTCGATTACCGCCTGCGCACGAAGCCAACCGGCCCGGTGACGATCGGCATGGAGGGCGGCAAGACCGCCACCGTGCCGGTCGGCGGCGCGCTGACCGCGGCGGCAAACAGCTGGGGTACGATGGCCGTGCCATTGCATTGCTTCGCCGATGGCGGCGTCGACATGAAGAAGGTCACGCGCAGTTTCATGATGGAAACCGCCGGCAAGCTCGACATCGATATCTCGGGCATCCGTATCGCCAGCGCCCCGCCGGGGCCGGTCAGCTGCGGGGCGAACTAGGCCCGGACAACCGATTGCAATCTTTGCATGCTGAATAATGCATAAAGCAATTGATTTAATGTTCGCTGCACTGCAAAAGGAACTCGCCTTTCAGGCATCCTCTCCTAAAAACTTTTGGCCGGGCTAGTCCCGGCCTTTTTTTGTTGGAAGCCCGGCCATACAAGGACGGGCAAGGGTTCCGAATGTCCGGTCACCGTCGTTTGGATGGAACCGGTTTAGGCCTAACTTTAGCCTAACTTTCCAGCGATCAGCCGCCCCGCATCAGGTCGATCAGACCCAAAGCCGCCACCGTCGTCGCATCCTTGATCGTGCCGTCCCGGATCATCGCGATCACCGCCTCCCGCGCGAAAGTGCCACTGACGAGGCCCTGTTCCTCCACCTCCAGCGCCGTCTCCGTCCGGGTCAATTCCTCCGCCAGGAACACATGGCACCCTTGCGTCGAGTAACCGACCGCGGTGAACAGATGCCCGATCCGGGTCATCCGCCCCGCGACCAATCCCGTCTCCTCGCGCAGTTCTCCGCGGGCCAGCTCGACCGGATCGGCGTCTGGTGCATGCTCCCACGCCCCTTGTGGAAACTCCCAGTACCGGCCCTTCACCGGATACCGGTACTGCTCCACCAGATGCAGCGACCCATCCGCATCCACCGGCACGATCACCGCGAAGTCGGGCTTCTCGACCACGCCGTAAATGCCGGTCGATCCATCCGCCCGCCGCACCTGATCCTCGCGGACATGCATCCAGCGGTTGCGATAGGCCGTGCGGCTTTCGATCGTCTCGATCTCATGGGTCGTCATCGGTTCACCTCGATACTGGCCGCCACATCGGGCGCATCGCGCAGGCTGACGGGCAGGGGGCCGCTGGCCGGCTTCGGCGCGGTCAGGCTGTCACCGGTAAAGCCCTCCGGCACCGCCACACCGCCCACCGATCGCAGCAGAAACAGGTCGCTGCCCGTGACGATACAACTGTCCTTGCAGGTCATCGTCCGCAACGTCGGCACCCGAACCAGCGTACCCAGTGGTTGCCAGTCCCCCGCTGCGCCACTCTGCACCAGCCGGAACCGCAACGCCCCCGCGCCCGGCACCGACCCCGGCATCACGCTGACGACCGCCACCTGCGGGTCCTGCAAGCTGACCCCGACCGCCGTCGTCGCGTCACCGCCGGTCGCGATCTCGACGCGGTCATCCGGTGCGAACCGTGTGCTACCCGCCGCCCGCAGCGAAAAGGTGAGGCGGCCATATTGCGATACCACCCCCTCTGGCAGCGCAATCGCGACGGGCGCCGCCGGCACCGTGACGCTCCGCCCGATCAGCGTCGCGGCCGGGCGGGGCGGGGCCACCGTCACCCGCGCATTGACGATCCGCTTGTCGACCAGCGTCACCTTGCCCGTCTTTGCATCGCCCACCGACAGCGCCGGCGACGCATCGGCAGTCAGCGTTAGCCGGTCGCCCCCCTCCACCCGCGCCAGCGCGCCGGGTACGAAGCGGGTGCCGTCGATCGTCAGCGCCGCCACCTTGTCCAGCCGCGCGCCTGCCAGCACACCCGACCGGTCGCCGGCATGTAGGGTGAACGAATCGATCCGGCTCGCCTCGGCATAGGCGGTCAGCTTGAGTTCGATCGGATCGGCCACACCATATTGCCCGATCCGCACCGTGACCTCGCCCGGCGGCACGTCGCCCAGCGGCAGCTTCGCCGTCAGCCCATTGGCGCCGCGCTGCTCCCACGTCACCGCCCGCGTACTGCCGCCCGGCAGCTTTACCTCGATATTCGCGACACAGGCCGGCGCCGCGCCCGTCAGCACCAGCGCATTGTCGCGTCCCGCCACCAGCGTCGCGCCGTCAACATCGGCGGGATGCCATGACGGCCCTTGGGGGCTTTGCAACGCAAACCGGGGACCATCGAAGGGGACGAAGCCCCAGTCGCCATGCAGCCGCCCGGTCAGTTCCGGCTCGAACGCGGCGGCGCGTGGCAGATCGCCCTTCACCACGAAACCGCCCTTCTCCGCATCCGCCACCACCGGCAGATCGATCTCGCGGCCATCCCGACCCGCCACGCGCAGCGCGACATTGCGGGCATAGCGGGTGGCATAGATCAGCGGCGCGCCCTCCACCGGCAACGCCAGTCCCGGCCGTGCCAGACAATATCGCGCCGCCGGCTCCGTGGCTCTCAGAGGCGGCAGGGACACAGGCCCAACCGGTGGCAGCGCCGCGACCAGCACCGATTGCGGCTTGTTGAAAGACGGCGCGGCATTCAGCAGCAGCGCCAGCGCATTGCCGTCATGCGTCGCCAGCGCGGGGATATATTGGTAATTTGCGGTCCGAAACGCCCCCAGGATGCGCGCCACGTCGCGCACCACGCCGATGTACGGACTGTAATAACCCAACCCGCCCTGCGGTGTGGCCGCCACCTGAAACGCGAGATCGGTCGGCGTGCCGGTCAATGCCTCGGCCAGCGAGCTGCTATGCCCGTCGCTCAACACCAGCGAGTCGCGACCCGCGGTAAGGCAGCCCGCCTGCAACTCCGCCGGTTTCGCCAGACAATCTGCCTTCAACTGGATCGCCAGACTGCGCGCGAGCAAGGGGGAGGCGACCTCGACCCGGCTACCACCCTCCGCATCGCGACGGTTGATCCCGGCGACGTAGGTATCGAGCCGCGCCCGGTCGAGCGCCGCCTGGTTCAGGTCCTGAGACGCCCGCACGAATGCTCCCGGCCGTCCCCGCACCGCACCGATCAACGTCCCGAAATCACCGCCTGTCTCCGGCGCCAGGAACGCGACGACCTGTTGCGCGCCCTTCGGCACGGTCAACCGCAAGTCACGCTTCTTGGGCTTCCACGTCTCCGCCTTGAAAAACCAGTTCTTGGGCGGCGGGTTGGTCGCGCCACGCAGGAAACCGACGACCAGCAGATAACGTGCACCCTGATCGACCGGCAGGTCGGCGCGGACCAGCACTTCATCGCCCGCCGACAGATTGGGCACCTGCGTGATCGGCAAGGTGACGCCGCCATGCTTCACCGTCATCGTCAAGCGCGGCCCTGCCAAATCGAATGCGGCGACCTCCGCCCGGCCATCGCGGCTCGATATCAGCGCGCAGGCCGCAGCCGCGATGCCGCCGACCATCCGTCTCGTCATCATCATGCCGATCGCCTTACCCGCCGGACATCGCATCGCAAACCCGGCCATGTCGCTCTCCTTGCACCGGAGCATGTGTTCGCCGTAGGGCCGCGCCATGGCCAAACTGCGCGCGGACCAGATGCTCGTCGACCGGGGCCTCGTCGAATCGCGGGCACGGGCGCAGGCGCTCATCATGGCGGGGCTGGTCTTCGCGGGTGATCGCAAGATCGACAAACCCGGCCAGCAGCTGGCGGACGATATCCTGCTCGACGTCCGGGGCCGCGACCATCCTTGGGTGTCGCGGGGTGGTATCAAGCTGGCGCATGGCCTCGATCATTTCGGCTGGGACGTGACGGACGCGGTGGCGATCGATGTCGGCTCGTCCACCGGCGGATTCACCGACGTGATGCTCCAGCGTGGCGCCGCCCGCGTCTATGCGATCGACAGCGGCACCAACCAACTGGCGTGGAAGCTACGCCAGGACGACCGCGTCGTCGTTCATGAACAGACCAGCGCCCGCATCGTGACCGCGGCGCACATACCCGAACCGATCGACCTGATCGTCTGCGATGCCAGCTTCATCGGTCTGACCAAGGTGCTGGAACGCCCCCTGAGCTTCGCCGGACCGAAGGCCCGTCTATGCGCGCTCATCAAGCCGCAGTTCGAGGCGGGGCGCGAGGAAGTGGGCAAGGGCGGGGTCGTCCGTGACCCCGCCGTGCATACCCGCGTCTGCGAAGCCGTGACGGATTGGCTCACCGAACAGGGCTGGCACGTCATAGGCGTGGTGCCGAGTCCGATCACCGGCCCGGAGGGTAATATCGAATTCCTGATCGGTGCGATCCGCGGCTGACCACGGCGGACATTTCCGCCCCCAAGGTTTACCGATCGACGACGTTGCGGCAGGAAGATGCGGGAGCCTCCCGACGGGCGGCAACGACGGAGGTAGTGTGAGCGCGATCGCATCGAAGGGGCAACTCCGCATGTCGTTGCTGCGCTGGGCAGTGGTCACGGTGCCGCTCGTTCTGCTGCTGGGTTTCGCATCCAGCAAGACGGCGCCGGCGGGTTCCGACAATCTCTGGTATCAGGCGCTGGCAAAGCCGGCGCAGACGCCGCCCGATTGGGTTTTCCCGGTCGCCTGGACGACGATCTACATCCTGATGGGCGTGGCGGTGGCGATCGTGCTGAACGCGCGCGGCGCGCGGGGGCGGGCGCTGGCGACGGGATTGTTCATGCTGGGGTTCGCGCTGTCGCTTGGCTGGATGCCCCTGTTCTTCGGCGCCCACCGGGTAACGGCAGCAATCGGCCTGATCTCGGCGATGATCGTCTTCGGCATCGGCACCACCATCGCCTTCGCCCGCGTACGGACAATCGCGGCGTGGTTGATGGTACCCTATCTGGTATGGATCAGCTTCGCCGGCGTGCTGACGTGGAGCATCGACCAGATGAACCCCAACGCCGAAACCCTTGTGCCGTCGGTTCGTACATCCCAGATGTTGTAACGATACCGATCTATACAGGGATACCGCCATGCAATCCGACAACCGCATTTTCGACGATCTGTCCAAATTCGTGAACGGGGCGGCAGGCACCATCGCGGGCATGGGTCGCGAGGCGGAGTCGAGCGCGCGCACCCGTGCCCGTGAGTGGATCGGCGGCCTAGATTTCGTCAGCCGCGAAGAGTTCGACGCGGTGAAGGCGATGGCGGCGGCGGCGCGTGATGAGGCCGATGTCCTGCGCGCCCGGCTCGACGCGCTGGAAGCCAAGTCGAGCGATCCGCTCCCCACCGCCTGAACGCGCCGGGGCGGCCTTGGCTGCCCCTACGATCCCGATATCCCGCGCCACCGCTTCCCCGCGGTACGTACACGTGCGAAAAGGAGCCGATGCTCAACCAAGCCGATCATGACGAGGACGATGCCGCCCCCATCGATATGCTCGAAGCCTATTACGCCGCGCATAGCTGGGAGCACGAGCGTCAGGACGATGAGATCGTCGCGTCGGTAAAGGGCAGTTGGGCCACGTACGAGTTACGCGCCTTGTGGCGCGAAGACGACAGCGTGCTGCAGTTTCTCGCCTTCCCCGATATTAAGGTGGCCGACGATCGTCGCGCTGCGATTTATGAGACGATCGGGCTGGTCAACGAGCAGCTTTGGATCGGGCATTTCGAGCTTTGGTCGTCGAGCGGGATCTTATTGTTCCGTCATGCTGCGATGATCGACGGTGATGAGGATCGCACATTGACGTTGGCTGGCGCGGAACTCCTGGTCGAATCGGCGATCGAGGAGTGCGAGCGCTTCTATCCGGTGTTTCAGTTCGTCCTGTGGGGTGGCAAGAACCCCAAGGAAGCGCTAGCGGCTGCGCTGGTAGAGACGCAGGGCGAGGCATGAGCGCCCCGGGTCTGCCTGCTGGACCGCTGTGGTCGATCGGTTGCGGCAATATGGGCGGCGCGATGCTGCGGCGCTGGATCGCAGCAGGACTCGATCCGGCGAGCGTGACGGTCGTGACGCGCAGCGGTGGGGGAGTACCGGCGGGCGTTCGCTCGCTGACGGCCATTCCGGCCGATGAACGCCCTGCCACGCTGATGCTGGCGGTGAAGCCGCAGCAACTCGACATCGTCGCGCGGATGCTGGCCGGGCTGCGACCCGCCATGCTGGTGTCGATCCTGGCGGGGGTCGAGGTTTCGGCGCTGGCGCGGCGCATCCCGGCGGATGCGATCGTGCGGACGATGCCCAACTTGCCTGTGGCGATAGGGCAGGGGGTGACGGCACTCTACACGGATTCGTCCGACCCTGCCGTCCGCGATGCCGCCTATGCGCTGGCGGCCGCGCTCGGCCACGCCGAGTGGGTCGCAGACGAAAGTGCGTTCGATGCGGTGACGGCACTGGCGGGCTGTGGTCCGGGCTTCGTGTTCCGCTTTGCCGATGCGCTGGCGGAAGCGGGTGAGGCGCTGGGTCTGCCTGCCGAACAGGCCCGACGGCTGGCGCTGGCGACGCTGGCAGGCTCAGCGGCGATGGCGGTCGCGGCTGACGATCCGCCTGCGACCCTGGCCGATCGCGTCGCCAGCCCCGGTGGATCGACCCGCGAGGGGCTCAACGTGCTGGACGCCGATCAGGCGTTGATCCGATTGATGACGGCCACATTGGCGGCGTCTGCCCGGCGTAATGCGGAGATGGCATCGGCCGCGCGCGGCTGACGATCGGCGAACTCAGCGGCGCAATGCCTCCACCTGCGGGCGGCCGGGCTCCGGGATCAGTCCTTCGAGCACCGCCCAGAAGCCCGCCACGGCGGCGGGGCCGGCACTGGAATAGGCCTCGGAAATCTTCTGCCGCGCCGCCTCGAACAACTCACTTTCCAGTTTACGACCCGATTCGCTCAACCGCAGCAGACGCTGGCGCCGGTCGCGATCACCCGGCCGGTTCTCCACTAAACCGCGGTCGGTCAGCTCGTTGAGCACACGCCCCAGCGACTGTTTCGTGATCGCCAGTAACGACAACAGCTCGCTCACGGTCAAGTCGGGCTTGCGGCTGATAAAATACAACGCCCGGTGATGAGCCCGGCCCAGTCCCTGCGTCGCCAAATCCTGATCGATTGACCGGTTGAGGTAGCTATGACCGAAGTATAAGAGTTCCAGGCCGCGGCGCAGTTCGGGCTCGCGAAGGAATTGGGCGGGTGCGGAGTGTGCTGGGGCAGCCATGTTGACCCGTCTAACCAGCCCTCATACGCGTCCGCAACCCATCACGAACGAGATCGTCGCGAATGTCTGTTCCTCAACCTTCCGTTTTCCGCCTCGATGCCCATTCTGCGCCTGTCGCGGCGGCGGAGCGCGCCGAGCGTCTGATCGATCCCGGCTTCGGTCGCGTCTTCACCGATCACATGGCGGTCATCCGGTTTTCGGACGCCAAGGGATGGCATGACGCGCACATCACCGCCCGCGCGCCGCTGGCGATCGATCCGGCCTCGTCCGTGCTGCATTATGCGCAGGAAATTTTTGAAGGGATGAAGGCGTACCGGCTGGCTGATGGCGGCACGGCGCTTTTCCGCCCCGAAGCGAATGCCGCCCGCTTCCGCGATTCGGCGCGCCGGATGGCGATGGCGGAACTGCCGGCAGATTTGTTCATCGAATCGATCGAGCGGCTGGTCGCGGCCGACCATGACTGGATTCCGAACGGCGACGGCGCGCTGTATCTGCGCCCGTTCATGTTCGCGTCCGAGGTGTTCCTGGGCGTCAAACCCTCGGCGGAATATCTCTATATGGTCATCGCTTCGTCGGTCGGCGCCTATTGGAAGGGCGGCGTGCGGGCGATCAAGGTCTGGGTCAGCCGCGAACACACCCGTGCCGCGGCCGGCGGCACCGGGGCGGCCAAGTGCGGCGGCAATTACGCCGCCAGCCTGATCGCGCAAAAGGACGCGATCGCGCGCGGTTGCGATCAAGTGGTGTTCCTCGACGCCGCCGAGCGACGCTGGGTCGAGGAACTGGGCGGTATGAACCTGTTCTTCGTCCACGCGGACGGCAGCCTGCGCACCCCACCGCTGACGGGCACGATCCTGCCGGGCATCACCCGCGATTCGCTCCTGACGCTGGCCCGCGACGCCGGCATAACCGTGCATGAGCAGCCCTATTCGATCGACCAGTGGCGCGACGATGCCAATAGCGGTCAGTTGATCGAGGCATTCGCCTGCGGCACTGCCGCGGTCGTGACGCCGATCGGTCAGGTCGCCGATCGTGACGGCGACTTCACGATCGGCAATGGTGCCGGTGGCCCGGTGACGGATCGCCTGCATCAGGCGCTGGTCGCGATCCAGCGTGGCACTGCGCCCGATCCGCATGGTTGGCTGCACCGGCTGGACTGAAGCGATTTGGTCCCCGATGCTTATCGGGGTTTCCAATGCCGCTGACACCGGTATAAGCCCGGCCGGTTGCTGGGGCGTCGCCAAGCGGTAAGGCAGCGGCTTTTGGTGCCGCCATGCGCAGGTTCGAATCCTGCCGCCCCAGCCAACGGTACCAGATAGACGATCGCTCGAAGTGCGGCGGAGCGCGGTCCGCCGCTGCCATCCTCGGCGCGCGACGCGCCGATGCGATGACCGTCGACAAGCAGGTGGCCGAGGGCGGGTTTGCCTGCGGACGCGATGTGGCCGTGGCTTGGCACGATCAGCATGCTACGGCTGATTGTATGTCAAACTCCCGAAGTAACAATGGCGCCATCGATGTGGATGGCGAAACGTACGACTGGCAACTTCAGCGTGAGCCGCAATGGTCGGATGACGATGGCTGGAAGGGCATGATCGTTTCCCTTCGGCAGCGGGACACCCAACGCGAGGCATTGCTGGAATTCCCGCCGCCCAAACGCCTGTTGAAGGGGTTGCAACGAGGGCGCCTTCAACTCGACGACGCAACGGTTTCGCGCGGGATACGAGCGGCGTTGGCGGCGGGATGGGAGCCGGTGTCGCGGGGTAAGCCGATGGTTTTTACGGTGGATGCGGAGGGTCGCTGAAGGGAGCCGCCACTTCAGCGCACTATTCTCGAATGGGTGTGGCGGCACCAGCCTTGTCGCCATCCAGTTCGGTGGCTTCGCGCACCAACTCAATCCGATCACCAGCGTCGCGCATCTGGTACAGCTTGCCGCGGGCGTTGTTGAACGGTCGGTGCAGGACCATCATCAGCGTCCCGTCCAGTCGCCGGAACAACATGCCATGCCCGCTGTCGCCGCGGACCAGCGGCGGCAATTGCTCCCACGGTCCCTCGATCCCGCCGCTCTTCGATCGCGCGATCCCCTGGACATAGCCTTGCTTGTCGTAACTGGACCATAGCATCAGCAGCACGCCGGTCCGCGTGCGGAACAGCTCCGGCCCGTCGGTGACGTAGATCGTATCGCCTTCCTTCTGCGGCTTGCCATCCGCCCATTCCGCCTCGGACGCCTTGAACAACACCCGGGGTGGGCCGGCGGCGGCAAGATCGTCAGTCAGCGGCAGCGCCTCGATCGTCCCGTCGCCAACCTGTACCCATTCATGGGCATAGACCATCCACGGCTTGCCCACCGGATCGATATAGAGAGTCCCATCCAGCGTCATTTGTCCTTGATCGACTACCGGCGCGCCACCGCGCACCAGCCGGAAAGGCCCGCCCAGCTTGTCCGCCACCGCCAAAATAGTGCTGCGACGGACTGGCTGGCGTTTGCCCTTCGCCGGCAGCTTGGCATCGTCGTTGTAGAAGGTCGCGAACAGATACCAGTGGTCCTTCCACCGGTGAACTTCCGGCGCCCACGCACCGTCGTTCGCCCAGGTGCCCGGCGGCAGCGTGAAGATCAGGCTTGGCCTGGTCCAGTGCTTCAGGTCGCGGCTGGTGTAGGCCATAATCCCGAGACGCTTGTCGCCCGTCATCCGGCGTTCGTTGCGGGTGAACAGGTGGTAGGTCCCGGTTGCGCGGTCCACGACAATCCAGGGATCGTGAAGCGGCATGTCCGGCATCAGCAGCGGCGCGGGCGCGACCGTGCGGGTGCTGCCTGGCGTCGGCATAGTCATCATCAACGCCAACGCCAACGCGATCAATTGTCGACGCATGGATTCTCCGTCTCTTGCCTGCGGATCAGCGCTTTGTCGTCACCGATCGAATATCCTGTTTAGCGGATGATTACGGCACGGAGAGTGTTTCCGGCAATGGTTGAGGAAACCGCGAAAGGAGGGCGTCGGACAGGGCGGTGGCAACAGCGGCAGGCGAACCGGCCTGCGTTTCGTCGATGCGCGCCGTGGTCGACGATCCGGACCACACCGTGTGGCCGTCGCTGCGAAGCGTGACGATCACGTCCAGACGGGTCACGACCAGCCCGCGCAACTGACGCTTGGCTGACGGCAGGCTCAGGGACAGGCCGCTTCCCTGACGGTCAAGACTGGACGCCGATGATCCGTCGCCGGCCGACGTCACGATGCCGCGCGCTGTGCGTGACACCTTCACCGTGGCCACGTACCGGCCATGGCCGGTATCCGGCAGGGGAAAGAAGCCGGTCCGCAGCATGGCATTGCCGACAGCGCCCACGAACGTCGCCATCACCGGATCGACCGCCGTCCCGGTGCCGCCTGCCACGATGGTGATCGTGCCGGGTTTCGGCACGGGAGCCTCCGCCTCCACCGGCATCAGGGTGATGGCCGCGGCCAGAAGGGCAAGATACATGCAAGGACCTTTCGTGGCTCGGTCGGCGGGTGGCAGAAGTAGCTAAACCGACACGGGCAGGGGCAATCGACCCTCCTCGCCAAAGATCCGCACATAGCGCGCAATTTCCGCAGGGTCGCCGGTCGCCTTGGCAGGATTGTCGGACAGCTTGACCGCAGGGCGGCCGTTGGCCGTCACGACCTTGGCGACCAGCGAGATGGGTTCCAGACCACCGGTGGCATCAGGCGCGCAGCCGCGGAAATCGTTGGTCAGGTTGGTTCCCCATCCAAAGCTCAGCCGCACTCGACCATGAAAATGACGATAGGTCGCTTCGATGGCTTCGACGTCCATACCGTCGGAAAAGATAAGCAGCTTGGTCGCTGGATCGCGGCCGTGCGTTTGCCACCAACGGATGATCTGCTCGCCACCGGCGATCGGCGGCGCGCTGTCGGGGCGGAAACCGGTCCAGTCCGCGACCCAATCCGGCGCTCTTGACAGGAACGATGCCGTTCCAAAGGCGTCGGGCAGAGCGATCAGCAGATTACCCCCATAATGCCGCCGCCAGTCGTCGAGAACACGGTACGGGGCCGCCGCGACATCTGCGTCGCTGTCGGCCAGCGCAGCGAGCACCATCGGCAGTTCATGCGCATTGGTGCCGATCGCCTCAAGGTCGTTGTCCATCGCCAGCAGGACGTTTGACGTCCCGATGAAGCGGTTGCCCAGACCCTCCTTCAAGGCCTCTACGCACCAGCGTTGCCACAGGAAGCCATGGCGTCGACGCGTGCCGAAATCGGAAATGACAAGATCGGGCAAGGCGCGCAATCGCTCCACCTTGTCCCACAGTTTCGCCTTTGCCCGGGCATAGAGGACGTCGAGGGTGAAGCGGCCCATGTCCCGCGTGGCGGCACGCGAACGGAGTTCGTTGATGATCGTCAGCGCCGGAATTTCCCACAGCGTGGTGTGCGTCCACGGCCCCGCGAAGTGCAGCTCGAACTGGCCATCGGCGCGACGCAGGTCGTAATCGGGAAGCTGGAAACCGGCGAGCCAGGCGATGAAGTCGGGCTCAAAGATCCGGTCCTGCCCGGCGAAGCTGTTGCCCGCCAGCCAGATCAGTTCCTTTTTAGTGAAACGCACAGTGCGCGCATGGTCGAGCTGGACGCGCAATTCGGCTTCGTCGATGTCATCGGCCAGCCTTACGGTCTTCGTCCGGTTAATAAGCGCGAACGTCGCCCGCACGTCCGGGTACAGATGCCGGATCATCTGCAACATCAGCAGCTTGTAGAAGTCCGTGTCGAGCAGGCTGCGAACGATCGGATCGAGACGAAAGCCATGGTCGTACGTGCGGGTCGCGATGTCGGTGACGGCCATGTTGCTCCCGGTGCCGGACTGATGACCTTGCCATCAATGCACGACTTCGCGATCCACGTCCCTTCGTTTCAGGCGGCGGCGTCGGGCGGCACGGGCAACGCCTCCGTCGGCTGTCTCCCGAACAGCTTCCATCCCAAAAATCCGGCGACGAGTAGGCCGACGACGACCCAGGTGAGATTCCCGAGCAGGCTTGCAACGGTCTGCACCTGATCACTGAATGCGCGACCGATCGAGACGTAGATCACCAACCAGAGCAATTCGCCGGCAACATCCAGGATGACAAACCACCGCCAGGGATATTCCGTCAGGCCACTGGTAACGTTGATCCAGGGGCCGAGTGGACCGATCAGCCATCGGCTGAAGAAAATGCCCCATCCTGCCCATTTGCGCGAATACGCCTCCGCCTGTGCGACCTTGTCGGCGCCGCCGATCCGCTTCGTCACCGCCGCCAGAAGCGGCCGACCGCCATATCGGCCGAAAGCATATCCGATCTGGTCGCCCAAAACCGCGCCGGCCGCGCCCGACAGCACGACCGGCCAAAAATCCAGTTCGCCCTGCGCCACGAACGACCCCATGGCGATCAGCGTCAGAGAGCTAGGGAAGGGCATGCCTGCCGCCGCCAGCACCATCACGCCAAAAAGCGCGGGCAAGCCATAGGTCGTCAGCAGTTCGAGAAGCTGTTCGGTCACGAGTTCGGCTTTGCCGGCCGCAAGATGTTTTCAGGCGGGGCAGGCGGCGGATACGGGGGCCGGGCGTGGACGATGGCGTAGGTCAGCCTTGCCTCGATCTCCGTCATCGAACGCCCGCTTTCCTGCGCGATGCGGCCCAATGGGCGTCGATCGGGTTCCGGCGGCAGATTCAACGCGCGGTGGAGGATATGCGGCGGGACGTGGTAGGAATGTGCGACATAGCCGATCGTCATCCAGCGCTCGATCGGCTCGTCACGGTGCGCGTTCCAATAGATCGCATCGCTGACGGTACGCACCGCGTGATAGCCGGTGAAGGCCAACACGGCGACGAACAGCGCCATGAGCAGGCGTCGCCATAACCGGTCTCGTGTCATCCGAGGGCGATCCGCGCGCCGAGCGCGGCGATCAACGCCAGCGGCATCGCCACGGCGCCCACCTTCAGGAACCGCCAGAAGCCGATATCCTCGCCCTCCCGCCGTATCGCCTGCAACCACAGGATCGTCGCCAGGCTGCCGGTGATGGACAGGTTGGGACCAAGATCGACACCAATCAGCAGGCCGTCGACGACCAATCGCGGCGGCTGAGCCTGTGCGACGGCTGTGCTGGCGACCAGGCCGGCCGGCAGGTTGTTCATCAGGTTCGATGCGAAGGCTAGGATCGTGCCCGAAACCGCCGATGCCTGCGCGGGATCGGCCGACGCGGTGCGGATCATAGCCGCGACCCAGCCGATCACGCCGGTAAGGTCCAGCGCCTCGACCAGCACGAACAGCCCGGCGACCAGCGGCAACACGCTCCATGAGATATCGCGCAGCAACGCGATCGGCGACGTGCGAGCGATCGCGCAAAGCGCCAGCGTCGTGACGATGCCGGCGATCGCGGTCGGCAGTCCGAGTTCGATATCGAGCGCGGAGACGACCAGCAGCACGATCGCGGTGGCGACGATCCCGACAAAGGCGGCCTTGCCGCCTGCGGTCAGCGGCGTGCGCTCGACTTCGCTGATGCAGCTACCCGCCAGCCGCTTGCGCTCAAGCCGCCGCAGAACGAGAAAAGTGACCGCGATCGACGCCAGCGACGGCAGCGCGAACGACGCGAACCACTGGCCGAGCGGCGGCATCTTGCCGCCGTACAACACCAGATTGGCGGGATTGGAGATCGGCAACACGAAACTTGCCGCATTAGCAATCAGTGCACACGCGAACAGCAAGGGCAGCGGATCGGCCTTGGCCTTCTTGGCCGCCGCATATACGGCCGGCGTCAGCACGACTGCGGTCGCGTCGTTCGACAGGAAGGTCGTGGTGATGATGCCGGTGACATAGACGAGCGCGAACAGGCGAGCCGTGGACCCTTTGGCGTAAATGGCAGCGGTGGCGGCGACCCAATCGAACAGCCCCTCCGCCCGCGCGACCTCGCTCAGCAGCATCATGCCGATCAGGAACAGATAGACGTCCAGTCCCTTGGCCACCGCGCCGATCGCTGCGGGGAAGGGCATCAGACCGAACAGCAGCAACAGTACGGCACCCGCCACCGCCCAGATTGCCTCCGGCCAGCGAAAAGGGCGCGCGATCACGGCTGCGGTGGAGGCCGCGCAGATACCCCAAGTCGCACCTGTCGCGAGTATCACCAGCGCTTCCCGTTCTTGTTGGGGCCGAGTTGCGTGCCGGCGATGCCGTGCTCGGGCCATGCGCCGATGCTGTGAATGTCACGGCCCGGCGCGATGGGCATACCACGTCGGGGAATATCCTTTGCGCCCCGTACCAGCACTTCGATGACGTCGCGATCGGTGCCGACGCTGGCCATGACGCGATGAAGGCCGGCGTCTAGCGCGATATGCAGCGACCATTGAGCGGTGCCGGGTAAAGATGTCATCGGCCGGGCAGGACCATCGTCGACCGACAGCATCACGGGCTGTTCCGTGTTGCCGAACAATTTGGCGACGATCTCTACCTCACCGGGACGTGGAACGTGCGTCGCGTCGGCCGGTCGGGTCACCAGCCGGACGTCCGCTGGCGAGATGATCTGGACGAACGGCCATTCCCCACCCGTCTCCTTGAATCGCCAGCTCGGCACGCGGCCGTGGATCGTCGTGATCGAAAAACCGGGCTTGCCGCCGCCCTCCTCGATCTCGCCGGTCGAGCGTGTGGCGCCATAGATGACGCGGCCATCGTTGAGCAACTCGGTGTAATGCGTATGCCCGGTATCAACAAAGGCAACGCGTGCGTCGGCGAAGATGCGGGCGATATCCTCGCCATCCGCGGCCAGATCGCCGGGATAGGCGTGCATGAACACGACCGGTACCTGCCCCTCCGCCTCGGCACGTGCCAGTTCCTCGAGCAGCCGATTTCGGTGGTGCATCGTCAGCCGGAAATCGGGTCCGCCAGCGCCCGCTGAAATGATGTCGAGGAAGATGCAGCGGTGGCCGGCGATGACCTCCGCCTCCGGCCGGTTCGCCTGCGGAAAAGCGGCGTCATAATGGGCAAGGTCGCCCAGTTCGAAATCGTGATCACCCGGAATGACCCGGTAGGGCAGGCGCAGCGGGGCGAGACTTTCAGTGATGACCCGATATTGTTCGACGGTCGCGTGATTGGCATTGTCGCCGGGCAGGAAGACGAAGTGCGCCGCGTCACCGATGTGCTCGTTGATCTCGGTAACGATCGCCGTGAGCCGGGCCCGGCTCTGCCAGCCATTCGCTTCGTCCATGTGAAGATCGCCGATATGGACCCAGGTCAGGCAGGGGACTCCGGTCATTTGTGCGTCTCCGGCATGGCAGTGAGATAGAGGACGAACCCAGCGGCCGCGATACCGGCGAGCGTCAGGAAGCTGGCACTATATCCTGCCCAGACGATGATCGATCCGGCCAGCGTCGCCGATAGGGCTGCACCCAATCCGAATACGCTCGACACCACGCCTTGGCTGACGTTGAACCGACCCGAACCCTTGGTCAGGTCGGCGACGATCACGGGGAACAGCGCGCCGAAAATCCCCGCGCCGATACCATCCAGTGCCTGTACGCCGACCAGCCACCACGGATCGTTGGATACCGTGTAGAGGGCGCCTCGTGCGGCCAGGAAACCGAACGCAACCAGGAAGATGGGCTTGGTTCCCCAGCGCTCGGTGTTCCGCCCGACGACGATCGCGACCGGCACCATCACCAATTGTGCCGCGACGATGCACGCGGCGGTCAGCGACGTCGCCTTGTCGGTGCCAACGGTCCTGCCCAACAACTGGCTGACCGATGTCAGCATCGCCGCATTTGCCAGATGGAAGGTGAAGGCGGCGGCGGCAAAGATCATCAGCGGCCGGTTCTCGATCAGAGTCTTCCAGCCACTCGGCTCCTCGCATCCTTCCTCCGGTTCGCAATCGAGGCCGCGGGCGACCGCGTTGTCGATCTGATCGTTCTTCAGCCGTGCCGCGACGATGACGCTGGCGACGGTCAGCGCCGCCATCAGCCAGAAGACGACGACAGGTCCGAACGACCAGGCTAGCGCGCCGGCCAGTGCAGCCGACACCGCATTGCCGGCATGGTTGAACGCCTCGTTACGGCCGACCCGCTTGGCGAACAGCTTCGGCCCGACCAGACCCAGCGTGATCGCCGAGATCGCCGGTGCGAACACCGCACCCGCCGCCGCGGCGATCGACTGGGTGATCGTCACCATAGTGAAACCCGATACGATCGGCAGCGACAGGCTGCTCAACGTAACCAGTAATGCGGCGCCGATGACGATGCGCGGCTTGTTCTTCGCCCGATCGATCAAACCGCCGGCGGGCGTCTGAGATAGCAGTCCAACGATGCCGGCGATGGTGAGCACGAGGCCGACGGTCGCTTCGTTCCAGCCGTGCGACGGACCGCGAACGACCAACAGGTAGATGGCCAGGTAAGGCCCCAGCCCATCGCGAACGTCCGCCAGGAAGAAATTGAGCGCATCCAACGTGCGGGTGGGTGCGTGTCCGTTGGGCGATCCCGTCGTATCAGGCATGGCTGCTACAGATGCCATCATGTGTCTCCAGGATTCGCGCAACGAAATGTGGGGCGTTCGGTAGAACGCTCCAGCGGCAGCAGCCTGAACGGCGTCGTTCAGATTCGGTTTACGAAGGCTTTTAGCGAGATGTGATCGTCTCGCCGTATCGCTTCACCAAGCACATCAGTTCCGAAGCGGAACGAAAATACCGGTGGCGCGCGAGATCACGGCGAAGGCAAAGCGACCGCTTTTTTTTAGGCGTCGTGCGGTGGGGGGTGCAGGAGCACCGGGCCTCTATGGCTGAAGGGCAAAAGCCATGCCGATTGCGGTATTTCCGCTCAGCGCTGCTTCTTCGTCGTTGTGGCGGTGAAGTCGGGATCCTTGTTCGCTACCCAATCCACGAACTTGCGCACGGCGGGGTTGGCCAACAGGGCCTCTACGTCCATCGCGTGGCGTTGCAGTTCGGAATTGGTGAAGTTCGCGGTCAGCGTCTGTTGGCAGATAGGATGCATGGGAACGACATCGCGACCGCCCCGACTCTTGGGGACGGGATGATGCCAGACGATGGTCTTGCCGGTCGGACGGCCGCATAGCCAGCAAGATACGACCGGTGCCGGTGCTTCGTCTGCGGGTTGCACGTCCTCATAGGGACCGTGTTTCGAATGTTTGCGAGCCATGACGTTGCCTAAAACAATTTATGATCTCTCCATTAGCGATCCAGCGCCATCCGCGCCATTCGCCGCTTGGCAGATCGCGGACGACCCGGGTATACCGGTCGGTAGTTAATACGGGCCCTGCGAACCATCCGGTATCGCCGGCGCATCAGGAGATGGCGATGCCAATACTCGTCAACGGTTCTGCGGTCGCGCTGCCCGATGACCCCCGTGTCTCGCTGCTCGATCTGCTGCGCGAGGGACTGCATCTTTCCGGCACGAAGAAGGGCTGCAACCAAGGCGCTTGCGGAGCCTGCACCGTCCTGATTGATGGTGAGCGTATCCTTTCCTGCCTGGCACTGGCGGTGCAATATGAGGGGCGCCAAGTCACCACCATCGAGGGGCTAACGGATGGCGATGCTCTGCACCCGTTGCAGCAGGCGTTCATCGATCATGACGGCTTCCAGTGCGGATACTGCACGCCCGGCCAAATCTGCTCCGCGATCGGTATGGCGGCCGAGGCGAAGCGCGGCGTGCCGAGCAATGTCAGCGCCGATCTCTCCGCCGATATCAGACTAACGCGCGAGGAGCTGCAAGAGCGGATGAGCGGCAATCTCTGTCGATGCGGCGCGCATAACGGGATCATCGACGCGATCCGGGACACGGTCGCGGCGGAGATGGCGGCGTGACCCCGTTCTCCTATGCACGGGCGGGCAACGCCGCAGAAGCGCTGCATCTCGGACGCGGCGGCACGGCAGCCTATCTGGGCGGCGGCACCAATCTGGTCGACCTGATGCGCGAAACGATCGCGAAGCCTGACAAGCTGATCGACGTCACCGGATTATCCGACGCGATCACCGAAACCCCAGATGGAGGTCTGCTGATCGGAGCGGCTGTCCGCAATACCGCGCTGGCCGAGCATCCAGCGGTGCGGACGCGCTATCCCATGCTGTCGCGCGCGATCCTGGCGGGGGCGTCGGCGCAGATTCGCAACATGGCGACGGTCGGCGGCAATCTACTCCAGCGGACGCGCTGCACCTATTTTTACGACACGGATGGATCGCGGTGTAACAAGCGCGCGCCAGGATCGGGTTGCGATGCGGTCGGCGGATTTACCCGCATCCACGCTATCCTCGGGGCATCGTCGGCGTGCGTGGCGACGCATCCGTCGGACATGTGTGTGGCGCTCGCAGCGCTGGATGCGGTAGTCCATGTCGAGGGCCCGGGCGGCGCGCGTACTCTCGCGTTCGGCGACCTGCACCGACTGCCGGGCGATCGGCCAGAGCTCGATACGGTTCTGGACGCGAGCGAGTTGATAACCGCGATTGAACTGCCGCCGTTGCCATTCGCCGCATCGTCGACCTATCGAAAGGTCCGTGACCGGGCGAGTTACGCCTTCGCACTGATCTCTGTCGCCGCCGCGATCGATGTGGTCGGTGGGGAGATCAGAGACGTCCGTCTCGCGCTGGGCGGCGTCGCGCACAAGCCATGGCGCGCTACGACCGCGGAGTCGCTGTTGCGGGGTCGACCGGCGACCGAGGCGACGTTCCGCGATGCGGCGATCGCCGAACTGGCCGACGCCAGGCCATTGCGCGACAATGGGTTCAAGATCGAACTCGCCAAACGCACGATCGTCGCCGTTCTCGGCGACCTGTCGGGAGCCACTGCATGAGCATTCTCGATACCGCCAAGGAAGCCGCACAGGGTCTGGTGCAGGGCGCAATGGCCAAACTGGTGCCGCTGGCGCCCGACAGCTGGATCCCAGGTGGCGTGCCCGACCCGTTGATCGCGCGGAAGCACGGGCTGATCGGTACGTCGGTGCCCCGACTCGACGGACCGCTGAAGGTGAAGGGCGCGGCACGGTTCGCCGCCGAATTCGCGCTCGACGACATGGTCTATGCCGCACTTGCCTTCGCGACGATCCCGCGCGGACGGATTGCCACGCTCGATGTGGCGGCGGCCGAGGCGGCGTCCGGCGTCGTGGCGGTGATGACGCACCGAAATGCGCCGCGGATGAAGCAGCCCGCCGTGTTCGGATCATCACCGACCGCCGCCGGTCCCGCCGACCTGCCAATCATGCAGGACGACCGTATCCATTGGAACGGACAGCCGATCGCGGTGGTGCTGGCAGAAACGCAGGAGCAGGCGGATCATGCCGTTTCGCTGATCGTCGCGACTTATGAAGTCGAGGAAGCTGTAACGTCGTTCGCCGCGGCCAAGGAGAAGGGCGCGGCGCCGGCGTCCTTCATGGGGCAGCCGTTGGTGAACGAGATCGGCGATGCCGATGCGATGCTGGCGGCGGCGCCGCACAAGGTGGATCACGTCTATCGCACCCCCCGGCACAATCACAACGCGATCGAACCGCATGCCGCGACGATCGCCTGGGTCGGCGGCGATCTGGTCGTCCACGATGCCAGCCAGCTGGTGTCGATGGAAGCAGCAACGATCGCTGGTGTGTTCGACCTGAACGTGGAGCAGGTCCGCGTGACCTCCCCCTATGTCGGGGGGGGCTTCGGTGGCAAATGCCTTTGGGATCACCAGATACTGGGCGCGGCGGCGGCGAAGCTGGCGGGGCGCCCGGTGCGGATCGCGCTGACCCGTGAGGGGGTGTATCGTGGGGTTGGCGGGCGCACGCTGACCGAACAGCGGGTCGCCATCGGTGCGGCGGCCGACGGGCATTTCCAGGCGCTGATCCACGCCGGCACGACGGCGACGACCCCGCACAACAACATGCCCGAACCGTTCATACTCGGCACGCGAGCCGGCTATGCGGCGGACAGTATCAAGCTGTCGGTCGATGTCGTGCGGATGAACATGCTCGCCAACACGTTCATGCGCGCGCCCGGCGAATCGGTCGGCACGTTCGCGCTGGAATCTGCAATCGACGAACTCGCGGTCGATCTCGGCATTGATCCGATCGAACTGCGCATTTGCAACGAGCCGGATGTTGACCCAACCTCGGGCCTGCCCTTTTCGGCGCGGCATATCGTCGAGGCATGGAGGGCGGGCGCCGAGAAATTCGGCTGGGACAAGCGCGAACTGCCGGGCGCACAGCGCGAGGGCGAATGGCTGATCGGCATGGGTTGCGCGACCGGCACCTATCCCTATTACCGGATGCCGGGCGCGGCCGCACGGATCACACTGGACCGGGCCGGCACCGCGCTGGTCGAGGTGGCGGCCCATGAAATGGGCATGGGGACATCGACAACGACCACGATGGTCGCCGCCGATCGGCTCGGCTTGCCGTTGGAGGCGGTCGAGGTGCGCTATGGCGATTCGATCATCCCCGGCGCGATTCTGGCCGGTGGATCGCAACAGACGGCCGCGATCGGCGCGGCGGTGATCGCAGCGCACAACGCACTTGTCGCCGAATTGCTGAAACTCGCGGGCAATGATTCGCCACTGGCAGGGCTGTCACCCGATGAGGTCGGCAGCGAGGATGGCGGGCTGGCCAAACTGGACGATCCGGCTCGACGCGAAAGCTATGCGTCCATCCTTCAACGGGCACAGCGCGATCAAGTCAGCGTATCGGCGGAAGGTTCAATGCCGCTGGAGCTGATGCACTGGTCGATGCACTCGCACAGCGCGATCTTCTGCGAGGTGCGCGTCAACGCCGTGACCCGCGAAATTCGGGTCAGCCGCTTCCTCGGCTCGTTCGATTGTGGCCGCATCCTCAACCCGAAGACCGCGCGCAGCCAGTTCCGGGGCGGGATGATTATGGGCCTTGGCCTTGCCCTGATGGAGGAAACCGAGTTTGACGAGCGCAACGGCCGGATCATGAACCCCAGCCTCGCCGAATATCACATGCCGGTGCATCTCGACGTGCCGGAGATCGAGGTGATCTGGACCGATATCGCCGATCCGCACACGCCGATGGGCGCGCACGGGGTGGGCGAGATCGGCATCACCGGCGTGGCGGCGGCCGTGGCGAATGCGGTCTACAACGCGACCGGCACGCGCGTCCGCGACCTGCCGATTACGCTGGACAAGCTGCTGGTGTAGCGCGGCGGCGGGCCGTTCGCTCGTATCGTTATCCCGCGGGCGCCACGCGGCGGATGGTCAGGATGCGGACGGGCGGCTTCAGCATCTGGCCCTTCATCGGGCCATCGCCGGCGTTGGGATCGGTCGGCGCGGACCAGATGCGTCGCACGACGTCCATCCCCTCGACGATCCGGCCGAACACCGCATAGCCGACATCGTCGCCCGGACCATCCGGCTTGGCGTCCAGCCCGGTCATGTCGCCGATCGTGATCGACCAGTCGCCCTGTGCTGTGCCGGGTTCCCGCCGCGCCATTGATAACACGCCCTCGACATGGCTGAGGCCGCTCTTACTGGTCGGTTCATGCGCGATCGGTGGATAGACCTTTTTCGCATCATGCTGCCCCGCCTGAATGATGCCGGCATTCCACGGCAGCTTCATCGACCGGAAGAACGTGATGCCATCGAACCGCCTGGCATCGACGTAGCGCAGGAAGTTGGCCGTCGAGATGGGCGCGCGCACGGCGTCCAGTTCGGCGACGATCGGTCCGTCGGCGGTCGTGATGGTCACGCGCACCGGCGTCGGCACGGCGGCCGGTTGCTGCGCGAAGGCGGCAAGCGGCGTCAGGGTCACGAAAAGGGCGAGAAGCGGGCGGATCATGACCGATACGATAACGGCGCGCCGACGATAGGCAACGGTCAGCATTCAGCGTGTCCAGATCAGTTTGGCATTGGCAAACTCGCGCACACCGAACCATGACAATTCGCGGCCATAGCCAGATCGCTTGATGCCCCCGATCGGCACGCGGGGGTCGGAGGCGGAGATGCCGTTGACGAACACCGCGCCCGCGTCGATCCGGCGGGCGAGCTTGTCGGCGCGGGTGGCATCGCCTGACCAAAGCGCGGCGGACAGGCCGTATTCTGTCGCATTGGCCAGCGCGATCGCGTGGTCGGCATCGTTGGTGGTCATGATCGCCGCGACCGGACCGAACAATTCGTTGCATCCTGCCGCCACCGTCGGCGTCACATCGGCAAGGATGGTGGGCGCATAGAAATTGCCGGGGCCGGGCAGGGGCTCGCCGCCGAGCAGCAGCCGCGCCCCCGCATCCACACTGGCAACGACATGCGCGTGGAGTTCGTCGCGGCCGCGCGCGCGGGCCAGCGGACCGATGAATGTCGCGTCGTCCATCGGATCGCCGACCACCAACCGACGGGTCGCGGCGACGAAGCGTTCGGTAAATGCCGCCAGCACGGGTGCCTCGACGATCAGCCGCTTGGCCGCGATACAGACCTGCCCGGCGTTCGCGAAGCGAGACGTTATCGCCGCCGCGACCGCCGCATCCAGATCGGCATCGGCCAGCACGATAAACGGATCGACGCCGCCCAGTTCAAGCACCGACTTTTTCAGATGCCGGCCTGCCTCTGCCGCGATCGCTGCGCCCGCTGCCGGACCGGCGGTGACGGTGACAGCGGCGATGCGCGGATCGCCGACCACGCCGATGCTGGCCTCCTGCGTAATAGCGACATTGGTGAACGCGCCGACGGGCATACCCGCCGCCACCGCCGTGTCCGCCAGCAGCGCCGCGCATCCCTGGACATTGTCGGCATGTTTCAGGACAAAACCATTGCCGGCCAGCATGATCGGCACCGCCGCGCGCAACGCCTGCCAGATCGGGAAATTCCACGGCATGACCGCGAATACGATGCCGATCGATTGCCAGCAGACGACCGCCTGACCATCGTCGGCGACGGGCAGCGGCTCGTCGGCCAGCAGGGCGGGGCCGTTGGCGGCATACCAGTCGCATAGGCCGGCGCATTTCTCGACCTCGGCACGAGCTTGAGCGATCGGCTTGCCCATCTCGGCAGTTATCAACCGCGCCAAGCGATCGGCGCGATCTCGCAAGACGGCGCCGAGTGCGGCCAGCGTGGCGGCACGATCGGCCAGCGGCCTATCCCGCCATGCCATCCATCCGGCATGGGCGGTGTCGAGCGCCTTATCGAGCGCATTGGCATCCAGCATGGTATGGCGAGCGATGACCTCGCCGGTGGCGGGGTTGATCGATTCGACGAAATCACGGCTCATTGTGGAAACCTCACGATCTGGCGCACTGCGGTGCCGGCGTGTAGCGCATCGAAACCCTCGTTGATCCGGTCGAGCGTCAGATAACCGCTGACTAGCCGGTCGACGGGCAGTCGCCCGGCCCGGTACAACGCCACGTATCGCGGAATGTCGCGGGTGGGTACGCAGGTTCCGATATAGCTGCCTTTCAGCGTCCGCTCTTCCGCGACCAGCGCGACGACGTTGATGGGCAGTGTGGCATCGGGTGGTGGCAGGCCGGCGGTAACAGTGGTGCCGCCCCGCCGCGTCATCGCCACCGCACTCTCCAGCGCGCGGATCGCGCCGGCCATTTCCAGTACCACGTCGCAGCCGCCGTCGGTCAACGCCCGAACTTCGGCCGCGGCTTCCGCCCCGGCGAGAACGGTGGCCGTCGCACCCAGGTCGCGGGCGAGGGCCAGCTTGTCGGGCGATAGATCGACCGCGATCACCTGTGCCGCACCCGCCGCGATCGCGCCCAGCACCGCTGCCAGCCCGACGCCGCCCAGTCCGACCACCGCCACGGTCTGCCCGGCCTGCACCTTCGCGGTATTCACGACCGCGCCGACACCGGTCAGCACAGCACATCCGAACAGCGCCGCGTCTTCCAGCGGCAGGTCGCGATCGACCTTCACCAGCGAGCGCCGCGAGACGACGGCATGGCTGGCGAAGGCGGAACAGCCGAGATGATGATGGACCGTCGTCTCACCGTCATGCAGGCGCCGCCCGCCGCCCAGCAAGGTGCCCGCGCCGTTCGCCGCCGCGCCGGGCTCGCACAGCGCCGGCCGCCCCTCCGCGCACGGCAGGCAATGACCGCAACTGGGCATGAAGACCATCACGACGTGGTCGCCAACCGCCAGATCGTCGACATCCCGGCCGAGCACCTCGACGACGCCCGCCGCCTCATGCCCCAGCGCCATCGGCACTGGGCGGTCCCGGTCGCCGCTGATGACCGACAGGTCGGAATGGCACAGCCCGGCGGCGGCGATGCGGACCAGCACCTCGCCTTTGCCCGGCGGATCGAGGTCTAGCGTCTCGATGACCAGCGGGCGGCTATCCACATAGGGACGTGACGCGCCACGATGGCGCAGGACGGCGGCCTCGATCTTCATCGGCATTCCTCTCCATTCGGCGCTTTCGTGCCCGTCGCTCGCCATGCTAGCCGATGATCGGCAAACGGAGAAACCATGGCGCGGGATGCATTACGGGCACGCGACGCGTATCGCTGGTGGCAGCCGATCGTGACGCGGTGGAGCGACAACGACGCTTATGGTCACGTTAACAACGCGGTCTATTACCACTGGTTCGACACGGCGGTGAACGGTTGGCTGATCGAGGCGGGGTTGCTCGACGTGGCGGCGGGCGATCCGATCGGCCTCGTCGTCGAAACGAGCTGCCGCTACGCCCGCTCCGTCACTTATCCGGAGCCCGTCGAGATTGGGCTGGCGCTGGAGCGGCTGGGCGGTTCCAGCGTCACCTATTATCTCGGCGTGTTCACGGCCGGTGACGACCAAGCGGCAGCGGAGGCTCAGTTCACGCATGTCTATGTCGGGCGCGACAGCCGCCGCCCTGTGCCGCTCCCGGCCGCATGGCGGGAACGGCTGATGACGCTCGGTTGAGCAGATCTTAGAAAGCAGGGAGGACTGCGCCCTTATACGTCGTCTCAATGTACTGCTTGACCGCCGGGCTGCGGAGAGCGGCGACCAGTTTCACGACGCGGGGGTCGGTCGCCGCGCCAGGACGTCCGACGACGTAATTGACGTAGGGAGAGTCCTTGTCCTCGATCGCCAACGCATCGCGCACCGGATTCAGCTTCGCATCGAGCGCATAGTTGGTGTTGATGAGCGCCAGATCGACCTCACCCAGCACGCGCGGCAAGGTGGCGGCTTCCAGTTCACGGAATTGCAGGTTCTTCGGGTTGGCGGTGATATCGCGCAGGGACGACAGCGGGTTCGCCGGGTCCTTCAATCGGATCAGCCCGGCCTTTTGCAGCAGCAACAGCGCACGACCGCCGTTACTCGGCTCGTTGGGGATCGCGACGCTGGCGCCGTTCGGCACGGTAGCGATCGTCTTCCACTTGCGTGAATAGGCGCCCAGCGGCTCGACATGGATGCCCGCAATCGGCACAAGTTTCGTGCCGCGCGAGGCTGTGAAGTCGTCCAGATAGGGCTTCGTCTCGAAATAATTCACGTCGATCTGGCCCTGATCGACCTGCATGTTGGGCTGCACATAATCGTTGAACACGCGGATATCGAGCGTCAGACCCTCCTTAGCCAACACCGGCTTCACCTGCTCCAATATCTCGGCGTGCGGCACCGCGGTTGCGGCCACCGACAGGTGGTTGGCGTCGGATTTTGCGTCACCGCCACCGCAGGCGGCCAGCAACAGCGCGGGGGCGAGGCTCAGGAGGAAGCGGCGGTCGATCATGGGATACCTCTAACGGTGGTCGACCCGGCGTGCGAGCCAGTCGCCGCCGAGCTGGATGATCTGGACGAGCAGCACCATCAACGCGACAGTGACTAGCATCACATCGGTCTGAAACCGCTGATAGCCGTAACGGATGGCGAGATCGCCGAGCCCGCCCGCGCCAACGACACCGGCCATCGCGGTGAACGACACCAGCGCCACCGCTGTAACGGTGGCGCCCGACACCAGACCCGGCAACGCTTCCGGCAACAGCGCCTTCGTCACGATCTGCCATCGGCTGGCGCCCATCGCCTGCGTTGCCTCGATCGTTGCGCGCGGTACGTCGCGCAGCGCCTGTTCGACCAGCCGCGCGTAGAATGGCGCAGCGCCAACGACCAGTGGCGGGATCGCCCCCGCCACGCCCAACGATGTGCCGACGATGAGCAGCGTTAGCGGGATCATCACGATCAACAGGATGACGAACGGGATCGATCGCAGGACGTTCACGACGACGCCCAGCGTCCGATTGATCCAGCCGCTCTGAGCCAATTGCCCACGGTCGGTTAGGAACAGCAGCACGCCTAGCGGCACGCCGAGCAGGATCGTCAGCGCCAGCGAGGCACCGAGCATCACAAGCGTGTCGAGCGTCGCCTGCCCGATATCGCCCCATACGATGTTCGCGAACCAGCCCGTCATGCCGGCTCGCCCAACAGCGCGAGCGTCGCGGCATGGCCGGTCGTGCCGAATACCGCGTCGACCGGCCCGTGTTCGATCAGGCGGCCATGGTCGAGCACCGCAACCCGGTCGCAGATTTCACGAACCACCGACATCTCATGGGTGATAAGGACGATCGTCAGTCCCAGTTCGCGGTTGAGTTCGCCGAGCAGCGTCAGCACCGATCGCGTCGTTTCCGGATCGAGCGCGCTGGTTGCCTCGTCGCACAGCAGGATATCGGGGCGGGTGGCGAGCGCACGGGCGATACCGACACGCTGGCGCTGACCGCCCGAAAGGCGGGCGGGATAGGCATCAGCCTTGTCCGTCAGCCCGACCCGGTCGAGCAGTTCGGTAACACGCACCTCGCGCTCGGTGCGGCCAATACCGGCCAGTTCCAGCGGCAGCGCGACGTTGCCCCCTACGGTGCGATTGGCGAGCAGTCCGAACGACTGGAAGATCATCCCCATCCGCCGACGCAACGCGGTTAGACCTGCACGGTCGAGCGAAGACAGCGCGACGCCATCGATGCTTACATCTCCTCCGCTCGGCTGTTCCAGACCATTGATGATCCTGAGCAGCGTCGATTTTCCCGCGCCCGACCGCCCGATCACCCCGAACACCGCCCCGCGCGGAATATCAAGCGACACGCCATCCAACGCGGCGGTGCCGTCGGGGAACCGCTTGGATACGCGATCGATCGCGATCATGCGGTGCCCATCACCTGCACCGCGAAACGCTCCATCTCCTCATGCTGAGGGCTCATCTGGAGCAGCAACAGGTCGAGTCCGGCGGCCTCGTATTCGGCGATGCGCTCCTTCAACTGCTCGGGCGTGCCGACCAGATTTGGGCGCAGGCCGCGGTTGGAGACTGAATATTCCTGCAGCTTCAATTCGCGTTCCAGCTGCGTGCCCGACAGCCACTGGTCGTAATTGGCGAACCCGGGGGGCAGGTCGATGACGGTGGTTATCCGCTCCAGCTCGCGCTGCGCCTCCGCCTCGCTGTCGCGGACGATGGCATAGGCGGCCATGCCGAACTGCATCGGCGCGCTGCCTGTCGCTTCGCGCCTTGCCGCCATATCGGCGATCTTTGGCGCGATCGCGCTGACCGGATCGCCGTGCATGACATAGGCGTCGCACTGTGCGGCGATCATTGTCTTCGCCTTCTCGCTTTCACCGCCCGCGTAGACGGTAGGGCGCTTGACCGGCTTGGGCGCGCAGATCGCTTCCTGCGTATGATAGAATTGACCATCGAAGCTGAACCGATCCTTGGTCCATAGCCCATCGACCACGGTTAGCCATTCCTGCGTGCGGGCATAGCGATCGTCGTGCTGGTCGAATTGCAGGCCATATTGCGTCGCCTCGTCCGCCCACCAGCTCGACACGACGTTCAGCGCCAGCCGGCCGCCGGCGATGCGATCGATATTGGCGGCCGCCTTGGCGAACAGCGCCGGGTGATGGAAATTGGGCCGGACCGCGACCATCAGCTCAAGTCGCTCCGTCACCGCCGCCATCGCTGCCGCGGTCGACCAGGCATCCAGCGCGGGCTGGTCGATGCCCTTGATGTCGTTCAGGTTCAGCTCGGCGATCAGCGTCAGGTCGTAACCCCAGCGTTCCGCGTCCTGCGTTAGCCGCTTCGTATAGTCCCAGCTGGCGTCCATCCCCTCGTCCGGGACATTGCGCAGCCAGCCGCCGAACACCGGCGTCCAATATCCATACCGCATCAGCGTGCCTTCTCGATCTGTTCGACCAGATAATCGACGAGGCGCTCATGCGGGTCCCAGCCCAGCACGTCGAGCGGCCGTGCGACGAAATTCGACAGCGCATTAATGTCATAGAAGCGCGGTACACCATCGCGGTCGTCGATCATCACCTCGACCCCGCCAACGTCGAGATCGACCGCGTCGGCGATCCGCTCCGCCGCGGTGCTCAACTCGCTGGTCGGATCGACCGCCGTCATACGGATGCCCAATCCCGGCACCACACATGCGTCTGCCGGGCACAGGTCGAACGCGCCGCCGCCCGCGACCTCGATCGCATAGAGCAGACGGCGGTCGAGCGTCTCGATCCGAGTGATGATGCCGTCACGGGCGGGGACGTAATCCTGCACGAGCAACACGCCGTCGACACTGATCGGCAAGCTACCATCGGCCACGGCGGCACGCAGCTCGTCGAGGCTCTCGAATTTGACGATACCGGCACCGGAGCCGCCGATATTGGCCTTCACCACCAACGGGAAGGGCAGGGTCCGCGCCGCCTCGACCACATCGGCCGCACGGTGGACGACCCGCGTATCGGGAATGGCGAGGCCCAGTGAGGCGATCAGCGACAATTGCCGGGCCTTGGACGCATCGATCGCCAACACATCGGCGCCGTTGATGACGCGCGCGCCAGACCGCCGCCAATGATCGAGCAACGCCATCGCGTGGAAGATGGGATGCTCGTCCGACCGCAGGAAGCTCGACATGGCGATCCGGTTGAACACCACGCGTGCCGGCGGCATCGGATCGGCCGGGTTCCAGTCCCCATCGGGCGAGCATTTGGCGACATCGATCCCGCGCTTCTCCAGTGCGGCAAAAAGTGGCGCGAACCAGAGCGGGTGTTCGTAGAGGACGGCGAGATCGGTCATGAGGCCTCGAATGCTGAAGGCGGCTTTTGCCATTGTCGGATCGTCGCCACTACCGGCCAAGCCCTTGTCGAAGGAAAAGCTTTGATTTCGCGTCCGGGGAGCTGCTCCGGCCGTAAACGCCGGTTGCAAGCCTCCGATCGATCCTGCAAATCGCAAGCATGTCTTGCCTGTCGACAGTCAAGGGAGCAATTGATCGGGGTTGGAAAGGCTGCTCTATCGCCGTCGGTGCGCAGCGATATGGAGCATCATTGGAAAGATAGCGGAGATTGGACGACGCCTGTCGAAAATTTTGGAGCCGACACCGCCCAAGGGCTATCGAACGCCAGACATTGCACCACAGATCGGATCACGAACCGAAGAAAGCTCGCAATTACGGAATACTCTCCGTCTATTTTCCTGCCCAGCGGATCGCATTGACGAGAATGCGCCGATAGTTTGGATCGTCATATGCCGCGGGTTGATGGCCAAGCGCGGAATAAAAGATCCGTGCCTTCGATGAGGGATTGATCCAGATGACGGGGTGCATGCCCATCGCCAGTTTGGCACCCGGACGGTAGCTTGCTTCATCAATCCGCGCGAGCACGGTCATGCCGCGGGCTGCGGGGTTGGCGTCGAATGAATACCATTCATCGACGGGTGACCAGGGTAGTTTGACACCGGCCATGACAGGGTGATGCGGACGATCGACGACGATCCGGGCCGGCTGGAACTGATCTGCTCCACCCGGATGGCCGATGAATTTGGTGCCGATGACCGTGTCCTTATACCATGCCTCCTTATGACTGTCGTCGCCGGCGGCGTGCAGGGCCACGACGCCACCGCCCTTCGTCACGAAGCGCATGAACGCAGCCCGCTGATCCTGGGTTAGGAATTCACCGCTGGCGCTGTTGAGGACGACGACGTCAAAGTGCTGTAGCTGTTCATCGTTGAAGACAGCCGCGTTTTCGGTGACATAGCTCTGACGGCCCAAACCTCGGGCGATATCGGCGAGGACGGCGTTCGAGTGCGGGATATGCTCGATATGTCGCCAGCCGTTCGTCTTGGACACGATTAGCACCGCGTGCCGCAGTCCAGCGGGAATTACTGGGGCAACCACATCATAGGTGGCGGTCGGCAGATGAGGATTGGGTGCCGTTTGAGCCGTCGTCAGCAGGGCCGCCATCACCAGCATTTTGCGCATTATGCTATCTCCCACCGTAACATGGGACTGGCGATAGCGCACTGGGGCCATGGTTTCGATACCAAGCGGTCCGAAGCAGCTATCGCACGCCCCACGCGTTAAGGCAGTTCAGCATGGAGGAAGCTTGATGAAGCTCTATTACTCGCCGGGCGCTTGTAGTCTGGCCGATCACATCGCGTTGCATGAGGCGGGCCTCTCGTTCGAGCACGAGAAGGTCGATCTGAAGGCCAAGCGAACCGAAAGTGGCGCTGACTACACGGCGATCAATCCGAAGGGATATGTCCCGGCGCTAACGCTCGACAGCGGGGAGACGCTGAGCGAGAACATCGCGATCCTCGACTGGATCGCGCATCAGGATACGAAGCTGAAGCCCTCAGGCCCGATGGGGCACACTCATTTGCTGGAGGCGCTGGCGTATATCTCGACCGAGATACACAAAAGCTTCAAGCCCTTCTTCGCCGGTGCCGGTGACGACGAAAAGGCGAAGGCTGGCGAGACGATCCTGAAACGGATGGGATATCTCGCCGACACGATGGAAGGCGATTTCCTGTTCGGCGCCGATCTTAGCGTCGCCGACTGCTACCTTTTCGTCATGCTGCTCTGGGCGCGCAAGAATGGCCTAGACGTACCGCAGAAGTTGGTTGGCTATCGCGATCGACTGATGGAGCGGCCGTCCGTCAAGGCGGCGATGACTCATGAAGGTTTGATCTAACAGGGTGGACGCCGGTCTATCATCAGGCCGGCGTCACTTGTGTCGGCAGTATTTCGATCCCTGACCTTCAATAGATTGCGGTTATTGGTGGGAGCGATAGCCCTGTTTCGTTTCGGCTTTGAAATTCTTTGAACAGCTTGCCGCGAGAAACCGTGCCATCAGCCCCGTTTTCCTGAGCGCCGGCAGGTAAGCGCCGGATTCGCATGAGGCGCGACTGCGGTCGATATCGTCGCACTGCGCGATGCCCCCATCGACGTAGCGGGGGAGGACGAGGTCAAGTCGCTGACGGTCACGCGCCGGCAAACCTGTTCTGAAATCGTCCAGCAGTTGAAGCTGGTCGGCGGGAGATATTCTGACGACATCCGACGTGCTGCAACTTGTCGTTCTGCCGGCCGCCGATTGTACTGCGGGCGCAGCAGCAGCGGATGCCGCGAGCATCGCGAACCATGCAAACCACATCGGTAATCTCCATCGAAGCCCCGAAGCGCCATGATGATAGATCGGTCGGTGCAACATTGCCCAATGACAATGTCGTCACCCCAATCCCCGATTACCGCGCGCTGACTTGCCCAACCGCCACCGTCTGCCATCCACCGCCGAGGGATCGGAACACATCGACCTGCGCATCCGCGATCCGCGCATCGGCCACCGCCAGATCGGCATCCGCGTCGGCAAATGTTCGTTCCGCATCCAGCACGATCAGGAAGTCTATCTGCCCTTCGCGCTGGCGAGCGCGGGTGATGCGGGCGGCGGTGGCGGCGTTGTCGTGCGCCGATTGCAATCGCATGCGACGATCTAGTTCGCGGGCATAGTTCGACAGCGCCGTTTCGGTTTCCTCCAGCGCATTCAGGACACTGCCATCAAAGCTGGCCAGGGCGCCCCGCGTATCCGCCTCCGCGCCGGCGATCCGTGCACGCGCCGCCGACTGGTTCAGCGACCAGTTCAGTAGCGGCCCCAGCAGCCAGCGGATCGGCCCGCCGGTAAAGATGTCTCCCATGCTCAGCGCGGTCGAACCAATCGAGCCGCCCAGCGAGATCTGCGGATAGAGCTGCGACGTCTGCACCCCGATCCGGGCCGTCGATGCCGCCAGCCGGCGCTCGGCGGCGCGCACGTCCGGGCGACGCGCCAAAAACGCAGCGCCGTCACCGACCGGAATCGGCTGGACCAGCCGAGGCGTCGTGGTTCGCGCACCGACGGCGGCCGGCAATTCTTGCGGCGTCCGCCCGGTCAGTGTCGCCAGCCGGAACAACGCCGCCTGCCGTTCCGCCGCGATCTGCGGCACCAGCGCGGCGCGTTGATCGCGCAGCGCGGCGATCCGCACCTCGTCCAGTTTTGCGGCGCGACCAGCCTCAACCCGCTTGCCGGTCAGTGTGGTGGATTTCGCCAGCAGATCGACGATCCGCTCCGCCACCGCCAGCCGTTCGGCCGACGACGCGGCATCGACATAGGCGCGGGTAGTGGCCGCCACGATCGATACACGCACCGCATCGGCATCCGCCTGCGCAGCGCCGACGTCACCGCGCGCCGCCTCGACATTGCGGCGGACGCGACCGGCCAGATCGACCTCGTAACTGACGTCCAGTCCGACGTCGTAGGTCGCTCGTTCGCGGTCGAAGCCGGGCAGGTTCTGGAGCTGCGATGTGCGCGCATAATTGCCGCTCGCGCCCGCATCCACCTGTGGTTGGCGATCGGCCTTCGCGCCCCTTAGCGATGCTCGCGCGCTGTCCAGCCGCGCCACCGCGACGCGCAGGTCGGTGTTCGCGGCCAGCGCATCGGCGACGAGGCCGTCGAGCACCGGATCGCGGTACATCCGCCACCAATCATCGTCGACTGGTGCCGTGGCGGTCGTGGCGGCATTGGCCGTGGCGAAGGCCGCCGCCGCGGTGGGTGGGGTGATCGGCGCAATATAATCGGGGCCGGCGGCGCAGGCGGCCAGCGTCAACGCCGACAGGGTGGCAAGAAGCAATGACTTCATGATCGTTCCTTATTCGGCTGGCTGGAGCGTGGGGGCGGGGGCCGGGCGGCGACGCTCGAACCGCTTCGCCATCCCGCGCGCCACCACATAGAACGTAGGAGTGAAGAGCAGACCGAACCCGGTCACGCCGATCATCCCGAAGAACACCGCCGTCCCCAGCGCCTGCCGCAATTCGGCACCTGCGCCCGTCGCGATCACCAGCGGCACCGCGCCCAGGATGAACGCGAAACTGGTCATCAGGATCGGGCGCAACCGGTCCTTCGCGGCGCGCACCGCCGCCTCTGCCGAGGACAGGCCGTCCTGTTCCTCTGCCTGCTTGGCGAATTCGACCACCAGGATCGCGTTCTTGGCGGCCAGCGCAATCAGCACGACGAGGCCGATCTGGGTCAGGACGTTGTTGTCCATTCCCCGCAGGTTCACGCCGGTCATCGCCGCCAACAGACACATCGGCACGATCAGGATGATCGCCAGCGGCAGCGTCAGGCTTTCATATTGCGCGGCCAGCACCAGTAAGACGAACAGCACCGCCATGCCGAACACCAATGCCGCCGTGCTGCCCGCCGCCTTTTGCTGATACGCTATGCCTGTCCACTCATGGGCATATCCGGTCGGCAGCGCGGTATCGGCCAACTTCTCCATCGCAATTAGCGACTGGCCGGACGAGAAACCGGGCGCGGTATCGCCATCGACCTCGACCGCCGGGAACAGATTATATCGCACGACGCGATACGGCCCGGTTTTGTCGCGGAAGGTCGACATCGATCCCACCGGCACCATCTGCCCGGAATTGGACCGGGTCTTCAGATTCGCGATATCGGCGGTCGTGTTGCGGAACGGCGCATCGGCCTGTGCGGTGACGCGATAGGTGCGGCCCAGCAGGTTGAAGTCGTTGACGAACGCCGACCCGAGATAGACCTGCAACGCCTCGAACACCCGTTCTGGTGGTACGCCCAACATGTTGGCCTTCGCGCGATCCACATCGGCAAAGATGCGCGGCGTGGCGGTGTCGAAGAAGGTATAGACCTGCGCCAGTCCCTTGGTCTGGTTCGCCTTGCCGATCAGATCGTAGCTGGTCTTGCCCAGGTCGCCATAACCATGGCCGCCCTGATCCTGCACCATCAGCCGGTATCCGCCTGCCGATCCGATACCCTGGATAAGTGGTGGCGGCACGATCAGCAACCGGGCCTCGGTGATGTCGCCCGTCACCTTGCGTGCTTCCGCCATAATCCCGGCGAAGGTGACGCCCAACTCCTTGCGCTCTTCAAAACTCTTCAGCGGGATGTACGCGGCGGCACTATTCGGTGCGAGCGTCTGCGATGGGCCGTCGAAGCCCGCCAGCATCACCGCGCCCTTCACGCCGGCCAGCGGCAGGATGCGCTTGGCGACCTTTTGCATCACCGCATCCGTCCGTTCGACCGAAGAGCCGGGTGGCAATTGGATGACGGTCAGGAAATATCCCTGATCCTGCGCTGGTACGAAGCCGGTCGGTGTCACCATGAACACGCCCGCTGTCACCGCGATCAACGCGGCATAGGCGATCATCATCCGCTTCGGCGCCGATACCAGCCGCTGGGTCAGCCGCGCATAGCTGTCGCTCATCCGCTCGAACCCGCGATTGAAGCTGTCTCCCGCGCGCCGGACCAGCCGGGTCACGCGGTTACCCGTATCCGCCGGCTCGGTCGGCTTCAGCAACAGTGCCGCGAGCGCCGGCGATAACGTCAGCGACAACACGAGCGAGATTATCGTCGCGGTCGAGATCGTGACGGCGAACTGGCGATAGAAGGCACCCGATAGGCCAGTCAGGAACACCGTCGGAATGAACACCGCGCACAGCACCAGCACGATCGCGACCAGCGCGCCCGACACTTCGTCCATCGATGTTCGCGCCGCCTCCAGCGGTGACAGGCCGTGTTCCAGATTGCGTTCGACATTCTCGACCACGACGATCGCGTCGTCGACGACGATACCGATCGCCAGCACCAGTCCGAACAGCGAAAGGTTGTTGAGCGAATATCCGAATGCCGCCAGCACCGCGAACGTGCCGATCAGCGATACCGGGATCGCCACGATCGGGATGATCGCGGCCCGCCACTTCTGCAGGAAGACCAGGATCACCAGCACGACGAGGATCATCGCCTCGACCAGCGTATGCTTCACCGCGTCGATCGACTGGGCGATGAATTCGGTGGGGTTATAGATGACGCGGTATTCCAACCCCTTGGGAAAGCGCTTGGACATGCTTTCCATCTCGGCAGACACTGCCTTCGCGGCGCCCAGCGCGTTTGATCCAGGACGCTGGAAGACGGCGGCGATGACGGTCGGCTGACCGCTCAGATAGGTGTTCGCGCCATAATCCTGCGCGCCGAGTTCGACGCGGGCGACATCCGACACGCGGACCTGACGCCCTGCCGCATCGGTACGGATCACGACATCGGCGAACTGCTTGGGATCGGTCAGCCGACCTTGCGTCTCGACGTTCAACTGGAACGCGCTCGATTTGCCATAGGGGGGCTGGCCCAGCGTACCTGCGGCGACCTGCACGTTCTGCGCGCGCAGCGCCGCGACGATCTCGCCCGCTGTCAGATCCAACGCAGCGGCACGGCCGGGATCGATCCACACGCGCATCGAATAATCGCGCGCACCGAACAGTTGCACGTCGCCGACGCCGTCGATTCGGCTCAATCGGTCGCGGACCTGCGTCAGCGCGTAGTTAGAGATGTAACCGCGATCGAGCGATCCGTCGGGCGACACCAGGTTCACGACCATCAGGAAGTCCGGCGACGTCTTGCGCGTCACGACGCCCAAGCGCTGCACGTCCTCCGGCAGGCGCGGCACGGCGACCGCGACGCGGTTCTGCACCAGCACCTGCGCGGCATCCAGATCGGTACCGATCTTGAAGGTAACGGTTATCGTCACCTTGCCGTCCCCGGTCGATTGCGACGACTGGTACAGCATGTTGTCGACGCCGTTGATTTCCTGTTCGATCGGCGCGGCGACGGTTTCGGCCACCGTCTCGGCAGATGCACCGGGATACACGGCGCTGACGGTGACGGTCGGCGGTACGATGTCGGGATATTGCGACACGGGCAGCGCCAGGTACGCGATCGCGCCGACGATGGTGATGATGACCGCGATCACGCCCGCAAAGATCGGCCGGGTAATGAAGAAGCGCGAAAAGCGCATGGGTTTTTCCTCGGTAGAGAGGGCGCGACCCGCCGTTCCGTCCCCCGGCGGAAACCGGGAACAGTTGGGCGAACGGCAGTGAGTATTCGGTAGGCCTTGCCGGCTGGAGCCGGGGATCGGTTACGGCGCCAGCGTGGCCTCGCCAGCCAGCGGTTGTGCCGCTGCCTGAGCCGGTGCGCCCGGCTGCACCGTGATCCGCCCGATATGCGGCGCGACCGTCGCGCCGGGCATCGCCATCTGCGTACCCTGGATGATGATCCGGTCCTTCGGCCCGATCCCGGATCGCACGATGCGCAGGCCATTGACCACCGGCCCCAGTTCAACCGGCTTCGGCGTCACGACGTTCTTCGCATCGACCGTCAGCAGCACCTTGCGCGCCTGATCGGTCTGCACTGCATCATCCGGCACTAGCAGCGCTGAGCGCGTGCCGGCACTGGCCAGGCGCATATTGCCGAACATGCCCGGTGTCAGGAAATATCCCGGATTGGCCAGCACCGCGCGGCCGCGGATCGTGCCGGACCGCTGGTCTAGACCATTGTCGGTAAAGTCCAGCTTGCCCTTCCATCGGTGCTCCGCCTCGTCCTGCAAGCGGATTTCCACCGCTGCCGGTGCGGCCCCCGGTTGGCGGGCACGCTGCGTCTTCAGATACAGTGCTTCGGACCCATCAAAGGTAAAGTAGATCGGGTCTAGCGCGTTGATCGTCGTCAGTACCGTGCCGCCAGTGCCTTCTCCGCCCGCGACCTGATTGCCCGCATCGACACGCCGGTCGGATATACGGCCACCGATCGGCGCGCGCACCTGGGCGAACGACACGTCGAGCGCCCGCACCCGAACACGCGCATTGGCCGCGGCCAGCGCCGCGCTTGCCGCCTGTACCCGACCGCGCAAGGCATCGACCTCGCCGGCGGACACCGCCTCGTCCGCGACGAGGCGTTCCGCCCGGCCTAGGTCGGTGCGGGCCAGCGTCAGCGCGCTGGCGGCGCTAGCCGCATTGGCGCGTGCTTCGGCGAGCGATGCGGCGAATGGTCGTGAATCGATCGTGAAGAGCAACTGCCCCTTACTCACGATCTCGCCATCACGGAAATGGATGCCTGTCACTTCGCCGGCCACGCGTGGTCGAATCTCGACCGTCCGGCTGGGGGCGAAGCGGCCGACATAATCGTCCCATTCACTGACCTGTCGCACCAATGGCGACGCGACTGTGACGGAGGCGGGCGGGGGCGCCGCTATCGCAGCATCGGGCTGGTCGAACAGCTTAACGCCGTCCGCGCCGAGCAGCGCGATCGGCACGAGGATCACCGCGCCGCGCTGCCATGCGGGCCGTCGATGGCGCTCGGCGGGCGGGGACACGGTATCCGTGTCGTTCGCCGCCTCGATCGGGGAAATCATGTTCATGCCGCGATGCTCCGCTGTTCGGCACCGATGCGAATGCCCGTCACGCTGACCACCAGCGTCTCGACCTGTGCCGGGGTAAATCCGGCCGATCGGAATCGCTCGATCTCCGCCATCGGCAGCGCGAAACCCCGCTGCCAGACATACACGGCGAGCCGCCGCAACGCCTCCAGCCGCGGATCAGCAAGGGACGATGTCGTACCAAGCCCAAACAGGCTGCCCATCGCCCGCGAAAGCCGACCGGGCTGGGTCAGGCTGCGCAGCGTATCGCGCCGGGCGAGCGCGATCACGCTCCACTCCAGCGCGGAGAAACCAGCCATGGTCGTGCTCGGAGCAGCCGCCGGACGGCTGGCGACGGGGGCGGCGAACATGTTGTCGAGGTCGAGATAGGCCATGGGAAATTCCCCTTTGTCAGGCAAGCATCAGCCACGACCGACGACGGATCGTCGGTTCTCCGGCCTGTTGCAAAGACGTGCGCAGTCGTCCCCGGCACACCGTTGCGCCGCGCTTCGCCTGCGCGAAATGTGATGACGCCGACCGGTTTTACCGGCGGCGATGGTTCAGGTGATGATCCCGATCATGGATGCTTGTCCCCGTCAGGCCTCATCCGACATAGGATGGAGCTTCGATACCAGTTGGTATATAAACCTGGCGTTCATCTCGTCAACCGGTTTTGTACCGGTCGGTAATTTTATTTGTCATGACGCTCGCTTTTGCCAGCGGCGATGGACGATTGGCCGATCAACCGCCCCGTTTCGACGTCAGCCGCAACAGCCGGCCGCCTGTTCCGTCCTCCAGCAGCCAAAGCGCGCCATCGGGCCCTGCCATGACGGCGCGGATGCGGGCGCCCATGTCCCATCGTTCCGCCTCTCGCGGTGATGCCCCGTCGAACGCGACCCGGATCAACGCCGTGGATGCCAACCCGCCGACGAAGGCCGATCCGCGCCATTGCGGGAACATGTTGCCATTGTAAAATGCCAGACCTGCGGGTGCGATGACCGGGTTCCAGTATAGCGCTGGCTCCTGAAACCCGGCGCCCGCCGTCGATGGCACTATCGGCGTGTCGTCGTAATTTTTGCCATATGACGTGTTCGGCCAACCATAATTCTTGCCGACCTCGATCAGGTTCAACTCGTCTCCACCCCGTGGACCCATCTCGGTTTCCCAAAGCCGCCCCTGAGCATCGAACGCCAGCCCATAGGGATTGCGGTGACCAGTGGTCCACGTTTCAGCAGGCGTCAGGTTCGGGCCGGGGATAGTCGCTGTGCGCGCCGCTGCCTTGGCTGCCGATCCCGAATTTTCGGGCGGATCGATGATCCTGATCGTCGTACCGCCGACCTTGCCCGCGCCGGGATTGCCGGGCGCAGGTTTGCCGTCGAGCGTCAGGCGCAGGATTTTGCCCAGCGCCTGATCCGGGTCCTGGGCGGGGGTGAAGCGCTGCCGCTCGCCCGAGGTCAGGAAAAGATACTGCCCATCCGGAGAAAACGCGATGTATCCACCGAACTGGCCGCCCTGGCCACGGGGCAGTTGTCGCCAGATTACCTGAAGGTTCTGCAACACCGGACGACCACCGACCATGTCGAGCCTGGCGCGGGCGAGCGCCAGTCCATCGCCGCCTTCGCCCGGCTCGGAATAGGTTAGGTATATCTGCCGATCCCGCCCGAAGGTGGGCGAGGTCGCGACGAAGAGCAAACCACCCTGTCCTTCGAAGTGCACGGTGGGCACGCCGCCCACTTCGGTCTTCCCGCCGGCCTGCGTCACGAGCCATAAGTGACCGGGCTTTTCGGTCACCAGCATCGTGCGGTCGGGCAGGAAGGCGAGCGCCCAGGGCGTATCGAACGTCGCCACGGTGCCGATCTTGAACGGTTTGTTCGCGACGGGCTTCGCATTGCCGTAATTCACCGGCGCGTGCGGTGTGGTCGCCGTCGGTTGCGCACTCTGGGGTTGGCCGCAGCCAGCCAGCAGGAACACGGCGATCATGCTAGCCTGAGCGTGACGCAATTCGGAAACCCCCTTGGTACGAACGCGTGCTTTGCATAAGATCGATCGATATGCCAGCGTTGGCATCAACGTCGTTGACTTTCGCTGGCCGGTGATCAAGCAAGATGCCGTTCGTCGCTTCACCGCAGAAAAATGCACGGTGGCTGGTCGATAGGGAGAGAGCGGTGCGCCCAAATCCAATGCGGCACGTAGCAATGGCGTGCGTCATGGCGGTCGGGATGCTCCCCGTCGCGACCTGCGCGCAGGCATTGCAAACCGAAACGATGATGCTGTCCGGCAAAGGGCCGGATGACGCCGTCAATTGGGATTTCCAGATCGGCGGCGGCCGACGCGCGGGGGAAGCCGCGCACATCCCCGTCCCCTCCAATTGGCAGCAGCACGGTTTCGGACGCTATCAATATGGTGAAGAAGGAAGGTCGGGCCAACCCGATCACGGTACCTATCGCCGGCAGTTCACCGTGCCGGCGGCTTGGAAGGGCCGGCGTATTCGGTTGATATTCGATGGCGTGATGACCGACGCGGCGGTGACGGTGAACGGCGTATCTGCCGGGCCGGAGCATCAAGGCGGCTTCTATCGCTTTGGCTTCGACATTACGCCGCTGCTGAAAATCGGGCAGGCGAACACGGTTGAGGTCGTCGTCCACGAAGCATCGGCTAATCCCGACACCAACCGGGCCGAACGGGCGGCGGATTACTGGGTGTTCGGCGGCATCTTCCGTCCGGTCTGGCTGGAGGCCACGCCGTTACAGGCGATCGCCCATACCGCGATCGACGGACGTGCCGATGGAACGCTGACCGCCGATGTCACGCTCGCTGCGCCGCAAGATGTCGCCCGCCTGACCGCGCAAGTGACCGCGCCCGATGGCCGTCCGGTGGGCGCGGCGTTCACTCAAACGATCCCGGCGGGCGGCGGGGGCCGCATCCGGCTGGCCACCCGTATCGCCGATCCGCGTCTGTGGACGGCGGAGACGCCCGCGCTCTACGGCCTGACGCTGACGCTGGTTCAGGGCGATCGCGCGGTCCACCAGACCCATGAACGCTTCGGCTTCCGCACGTTCGAGGTGCGCGCGGGGCAGGGTCTGTTCCTGAACGGACAGCGCATTCTTCTGAAGGGTGTCAACCGCCACAGCTTCCGTCCGGATACCGCACGCACGCTGACCACGAAGGACAATTACGACGACGTCCGCCTGATACGCTCGATGAACATGAACGCGGTGCGAATGTCGCATTATCCGCCCGACGAATCGTTTCTGAAAGCCGCCGACGAACTCGGCCTTTACGTGCTCGACGAACTAAGCGGCTGGCAGCACGCGCACGACACGCAGGTCGGGCGGCGGTTGGTGCGCGAGATGATCGAACGCGATGTGAACCATCCCAGCATCCTGTTCTGGGACAATGGTAACGAAGGGGGCTTCAACCTCGACCTCGACGCCGATTACGCGTTGTACGATCCGCAACAGCGGCCCGTCCTGCACCCCTGGGCGATCCATGCCGACGTCGATACCAAACATTACCCGCCCTATGCCGATGTGTTGAAGCGTCTGGACGGTCCCAACATCTTCATGCCAACCGAATTCATGCATGGCTTGTTCGACGGCGGCGGCGGTGCGGGACTCGCGGATTACTGGAAAGCGATCGCGGGTTCGCCCCGCGGTGGCGGTGGCTTCATCTGGGTATTTGCCGATGAAGGAATCGCGCGCACCGACCGCGGCGGCGCGATCGACACATTCAGCACGTTCGCACCCGACGGGATCGTCGGCCCGCGCCACGAACTGGAGCCGAGCGTTGCCACTATCCGCGATCTTTGGTCGCCGGTACAGATCGATCCGCCGACGCTGGACGATCGTTTCACGGGTCTGCTGAACGTTCGCAACGGATACGATTTCACCAGCCTGTCGCAGCTTCGATTCAGTTGGCGGCTGCTCCGCTTTCCCGGCCCTGTCGCAGGCACGGTTGCGGCCGATGTGATCGGCAAGGGCGAGGCGGCTGTCCCTGACATCGCACCACATGCGAGCGGTGGATTACAACTGCGTTTGCCCGCCCGCTGGCAGGAGGCGGACGCGCTGGCTTTGACCGCAATGCGGGACGGGCAGGACATTTGGACCTGGACATGGCCCACGGCACGGCTCGATGCGGCGGTGCCCGTCTTCCCTGCCGGACGATCGGTGGCGCCGTCCGTCGCAAAGGTGGGGGACACGGTCCATCTGAGCGGGGGCGGCGTCGATGCGACGTTCGATCGGATATCAGGATTGCTCCGCGAAGTCCGCCGCGGCGATCGGCGCTACACGCTATCCAACGGCCCTCGCCTTACCTTCGCCCGACCGCGAGACACAGGCGCGCCGAGATGGTTACCGATCGCTGGCGGTGACGATGCTGGTCTGACCCGACGCGTGCCCAACGCGGCACTGGCCAGCGTCGCGGAAGTCGAACTGGATTTTGCGAAGGCCGACAGTTGGGCTGGCTTTGCGCTCGATATCTCGCCCGATGGGCAGCAATGGCGGACGATTTTCAACGGATCGCGCCGCAAGACCGATGGCGAGCGCTACGTATTTCCGCCGCAGATCGTGAAGGCGATCCGCATCCGCGATCCCAAGCGCGCCGATGGACAGGCAGTCGCGGTGAAGGCGGTACGGCTCGGCTATGAACCCGATCGCTTTCCCGCGGCGTCGACGTCGGTGACGATCCAGACCGGTCAGAGCCGCGATCCCAAAACCGGCGCGGAAGAAGCGTGGATCGAGGCACCGGGCGCCGGCGGCCTCGATCGGGTACGCTGGACGATCGATGCGCGTGGCGTGCTTACGCTCGATTATGGCTACCGATTGACCGGGCCGGTTTTGTACCACGGCGTCAGTTTCGATACGCCGTTGGCCGACCTCCACTCCGTCCGGGCGTTGGTGAATGGCGGCGATCCCGTTTGGCGCAACCGGTTGCAGGGCGGCGTGCTGGGTGTCCACGATGTCGCCGGCACGACTGGCGGCTTGCCGAACCCGGCGACGGCGGGATATTTCGCCGGGCTGCGATGGGCGACGTTCAGCGGCAAGAAGGCATCGTGGTCCTTAACGAGTGCTGTTCCCGATCAATATCTGCGAGTGGGTACGCGCCCGAACGATCACCCCTACACGACGGTCGATTTTCCATCGGGCGACATCTCTATCCTAGGCGCGATTCCGGGAATGGGATCGAAATTCATCAAGCCTGAGGACTCCGGTCCGTCCGGACAGCCGACGATCGTCAGCGGCATGCAGCGTGGAAAGCTGATGCTGTCGTTTGCGGATAATCAGTGATTGCGATGGCCGGTCAGACTAGCTCGTTGGTTGTGCCGCGTTCAAAGCTCCTCCGGACACATGGTGCGCGATGGCGCCGGCCGTCGTCCACCAGATGCGCGGATCGGCCGCCTCTCGCAGTCGGGTCAGGACCCGGTCGAGATGCAGCGCCCGGTGCGGCTGTCCCATGATGTACGGATGGAGCGCGATGCCCAGCACCGCTGGCCAGCGATCGCACTCGGCAAGCAATTGCTCGACCGTGTCTTCGATCATGCCGGCGAATGTCGCCGCCTCCTGATGGCGGGCGATGATCGAAGGGATGTCATTGATCTCCTGCGAATAAGGGATTGAGAGAATACCCTTGCCGCTACGCGTTCGCAGTCGCGTCGGCTGATCGTCATGGGCCCAATCGAGAACATAATCGAAGCCGGCCTCCTCAAGCAGATCGAGAGTCCGATGACTTTCCGAAATCCATGGGCCAAGCCAACCGCGCGGGCGAACACCGATCGCGTCGAAATCCTCCAGTGCGCGCGCGATCATGGCCCGCTCTTCGTCCTCGCTCTGGTCGCCTTCGGCTTGGGCGTTAGTGCGGCCATGGGCGGCAATCTCGTCACCGCGGTCGCGGCAGGCCTCGGCTAGACCGGGACACTGCGTAATGATCGCGCTGTTGACGAGCGCCGTCGTCTTGAGTTCCAGCCGGTCGAACATCTCCATGAAGCGCCATGCACCGACCCGGTTGCCATAATCGCGCCAGGCGAAATTCATCACATCCGGGTCCGTCTTGGATGGTGCCAGGGTGGCACCCAACCCGTCGCCGAATGCGAAAACCTCATGGTTGACGTAGAGATAGATCGCCAGGCGACGGCCCTCCGGCCAGGAATAACCGGGACGTCCAACGATCGGCAGATAGTCGTAACGATCGTGATGCGGCAGACCGGTCATCGACGCGACTTCGTGACAGAGAGGACCTGCGCGATGGCTTCTGTCGCACAGTGTTCGTCATTGGCCGCCCCGCCCGAACCGGCAACACCAATGCCGCCGACCACGACACCATCCACGACCAGCGGCACACCGCCACCGAGCAGGAGCAGTTCCGGAACAGTCAGCAGGTTACGCGACGTCGGGTCGGTGGCCGCGCGCTGGGCCAGTGCGGCCGTGGTCGTCTTTGTTGACAGGGCAGTAAATGCCTTACGCTGGGCAGCCGTCGTGTTGTGTGGGCCGATGTCGTCACCACGCTGGAGCGCGATCAGATTGCCGCCGCGATCGACGACGGCCACCACCGCTTCCTTGTTGATCGCGCGGCATGACATAATGGCCGCATCCGCCAGGCGGTTGGCCAAGACCAGCGATATCGTCTTGCGCTCCAGTAGCGGTAAGGCGGACGTCGACGCGGTCAGGGCAAAGGGAAGGAGGAGGATGTTCAACACCGTCACAGGCTTTCGAATGGAAGTAGTGGAATAACGGATCAGGCGATGCCCATCGCGATCAACAGGGCCCAGCCGATGAGGAATGCGAGCACAAGCCATGTCACGACAGCTCCGCCGGCCCTCGGCACATTGGATCGACGCAGGTCCATGCCGATGGGGTGCGCGATCCGGGCGATCACGAAGATGATGGCCGCGGCAGCCAGTGTCGCGCTGGTCCCGCGGGCCAGTTCGATCAGCGCCAGCAGTATGAGGACGAACGGCGCGTATTCGACCAGATTGGCTTGCGCCCGCATCCGTCCGGCCAACAGGTCATCCCCGCCGTCACCGATCAGCACTTCGTCACGCAACCGCATGCGAACTATGCGTAAGGCGAGCCACAGATTGATGGCGCCCAACGCAGCCGCGGCGATCAACGTGACAGGAAGGGTAAGGCCGGACAGGATCAGTTTCCTCGATAGGTCGAATAGCCATAGGGGCTGACGACTACCGGTACATGATAATGACCTGCCTTGTCGGTAACGCGGAACGTCAGGGTGATTTCCGGGAAGAATGGCGTCGCCGATACATCGGGGTAACCCGACATATCGAACTCCAGCTTGTAGATACCGGTGTCGAACGCCTTGCCATCCCCGAAACGGCGCACGCGGCCGTCGGCGTCCGTCGTTGCGGTGCCGACCTGCTGCCATTTGCCGTCCGAGCCGCGCCTGGAGAGGACGACCGGAACAGCCTTCCCGCCGACCCCCCGGGCAAGGTCGAGAACGTGGGTCGAAATATCGGCCGCCGCGGCCGGTGTGGCAGCGGCGGCGACTAACAACGCGAGTGCGATGCTTCTCATGGTCGAAATCCTTGGTAGTTATCGGCGTGTAGAAAAAGCTGATCAATCCGCGATGTCGATGCCGGAATGATCACCCCACGGTTTCTTCGGTTTGCAAAAGTGGCAAATGGCATTTGAGTGGCCCATTTGCGAATGGTATGTTTGAATGACGATCATTCAAGAATAGAATGATGCGATGTTGGACATGAGGTTGCTTCGTACGTTCGTGGCGGTCGCGGACACGGCGAGTTTTACGATCGCCGCCGATCGGCTGAATTCCACGCAATCCACTGTCAGCCAGCATCTCGGGCGGCTGGAAGCGGCGGTGGGTCGGCCGTTGATCGACCGGTCCTCCCGGCCGATCAGACCAACACCCGCAGGCGAGCGACTGCTGGGCTATGCGAAGCGGCTCCTGGCCTTGCAGGACGAGGCGCAGACACTGCTCGCCGATCCATCGGGAACGAGCACGCTACGCATTGGCGTGCCGGACGATATCGTTACATCGGCAATGAGCCGTCGGTTCGCGAAATTCGCCGAACGACATCGGACAATCCGCCTGGACGTGACCACCGGTCTCAGCCGTGATCTGAAGAAAGGATTCCGCGCGGGGGAATTCGACATTGCCATCGTTAAGGAGGTGTTGGCGGACGGCGATACCCGCGCCATTTTCCCCGAGCCACTGCGCTGGTTCGAAGCCAACTCCACCGCCGGCTGGCAGGACCCCATTCCGCTGGTGACGTTCCCGCCAGGCGGGCTTTATCGCGATGTGATGATCGACCGGATAGAGCGCGAACGGCGCCGTTGGTACATCGCGTTCACCGGCAACAGTCTCGGCAGCGTCCTGTCGGCGGTCGAGGCCGGGCTTGGCGTATCCGTCCTACCGATCAGCACTATCGGTACATACGCCGTGCGCCCAAGCGAGGTCTTCTCTGCGGAGACAGCATTGTCGCTCTCGATCTATGCGTGGGAGGTCGGCGGGCCGACCGGCGAGCTTCTTCAGGCGATGACGGACGTGGTCGCTGCCCGATCGAGCGGCGTTGGGACTGTCTGATCCTCATCAGGCGTGACGCTGCCGTCACTCGGTCGTACAATCCCGCGCCTCCGCTTCGGCATGGCAGGTGATCGCCTCGCAAATTTCGTGGGTCGACAGAATGTCTGCGGCAATGGTCGGGTGCTTATCGCGCACGGCCAGCAGGAAATCCGCACACATTGCCTCGAAACCCCGCTGACGGCCAACGGAGGTCCAGTCGCCGCGCCGATGTCGGCATTCCGTGCCCGCCGAGCGGACCGATTCCGCCATGTTGAGCACTGACTGCCTGACCCCACCCCCGATCACGTCCAGCCGTTCCTCGTCTAGCCCGCTATCCCGGTGCATGGTGCCGATGGCGGTATAGCCATCGCCCGCCAGCATCAGGGTCACCGCCTTCAGCAATCCACGCTCTACATGGGTTTCTATCGTGTGGCGCAGCACCGCTGAGGGGGCTAGGAACAGCAGCGTATCAACGACATGGATGAAGTCGTCGAACACCACTCTTCGCGGCGTGTCAGGCTGACGATGCCGATGCTTTTCCATCACGATCAGGTTTGCGCCGGTGTCACGAAGCGCCGCATAATCCGGGGCGAACCGGCGATTGAATCCGACCCTCAACAGTGTCGCATGCCGTTCGGCCAGCGCGACAAGCTGCCGGACTTCAGCAAAATTATCGGCGAGCGGCTTGTCGACGAAGGTGGGGACACGCCGTTCGAGGAGCATCCGGACAAGTGCCGGATGCGCGCTGGTTGCCGCATGAACGAACGCCGCATCGAACGTTGTCGCAGCCAGTGCGTGGTCGATGCTGGCATGCACGTGCTGCACGCGGAACATGCGGCCAACGTCGTGAAGTACCATCTTGTCGCGGGTCGCCAGATGCACTTCCAGTTCCGGAAGCGCCGACAACACCGGGAGATATGCTTTGCGAGCGATATCGCCCAATCCCGTCACTAGCACGCGCATCGCGATCTCCGAACTGTCAGCTTTATCGCTGTCTATCGCAATCGGCGCATCTTGACGTCCACGGAAGCGGTCGGCGGACCAAGTCAAAACCTGATACAGCGCTCACTCGGCACGCATAGTTTAACGGAAAATTCTTTGAGAAGGGCAAATCTCCCACCCGGTATGCGGCATGCAGCCGCAACCGGGTGGGGATCGCCATTCAGAATTTGAAGTTGGCGCCAACGCGCATCGTGCGGCCAACGACGCCGATCTGGTGATAGGTCGGGTTGTAGTTCACGCCGGCATAGTTGCCCGCGTTGAGCGGGGCGTCCTCATCCAGTAGATTGACGACATTGAAGTAGAGGTCGAACTGGTCGTTGACCTTGACGCTGCCGGTCAGGTCTACATTGATGAAGTGCTTGACCCGGCAGTTGAAGGACGGATCGGTGCCCTGATAGGTGCTCGAGGTCTCGCAATCGGTGCCGCCGAACTGGTCCGCCGCGACCGCCTTGTACCCGTCCGTGTAATAGGCGGTGGCGGTCATCGTATAAGCGCCCCATTCGATGCTGTTCTGCCAGTTGCCACGCCACTCCGGCGTGCCGGCACCCGATGAAGTGATATAGGGTGCCTGCGTACCGACATAGTCGTCATAGGCCGCGCCGTCAGATGCCTTGAACTTGTAGTTCAGGATCCACGTTGCCTCGGCACGACTGGTGAACCGGACGTCGTCGGCCGGCTTGAAATTGACCTGGGCGGCGAAATCGATGCCCTGCGTCTTCAATGCTGCCGCATTGGCGAACGGCCCGTTCACAAAAAGCGCACGGCGCGGCGCATTGGGGAACGAAGGGTCGGGGGAGTCCGGCGTGATCGAATATCCGGCAGGTAGCGCGGATCCGGCGTAAAAGGCATCGAGTGCGTCGCTCGACAGCGGCGCAGCGGCAATGATGTTGGTCTTCTTGATGTTGTAATAATCGACCGTGAAGCTAAGCCAGCGGGTCGGCTGCACGACGGTGCCGGCCGTGAAGCTGGTCGACTTCTCCGGATCGAGGTCGGCGTTGCCGATGGTGTTGAAGCCGATGCCGTAGCTGGCGTTGTACGCGCTGCCGCCCGAGCAGGTCGTCTCGTTACCCGTCGCGCCGTGCTGTAACCGCACCGAACAGGGTGCCCGTGCCGATGTGAATCCGACGACCGAACCGCCACGTTCCGCGAAGCTCGGCGCACGGAACCCCTTGGAAAACGTACCGCGCAGGGCGAGCTGGCGGAACGGTGTGAACTTGGCGCCGATCTTCGGCGAGAAATTGCTGAACCCATCCGAATAATGATCGTACCGGCCGGAGCCGTTGATCTCCAGCTTGTCGAAAACGGGGGCGTTCACCTCGAAATAGCCGGAATAGACCTTGCGGTCGCCGACGGCGGTGAACTGGTTCAGGTTGATCGTCTGGCCGTTGGCATTCTGGTTCGGATCATTGACCGCCTCGTACCGGAACGAGCCGCCGACCGCGAGCTGCAGGTTACCACCTGGCAGCGCGAACAGATCCTTGGTGACGACCGCCTGTACCTGGTCGAGCTCGCTGGTCGCATCGGTGATGACCGTCGGTGACAGCGCGGCACGCACCGCGGCGGTGTTGAGGCCGGGATTGACGAAGTTATAGCTGCCGGTCGCAACCGCGGTCCGCAGCGCCGGAAGGTTGATATAGCCGTCCTGCGTGATCTGGAGCCACGACTTGGCGGAGGTCGCGTCGACCGAATAGCCCCAGCCGTCGCCGAACTGGCCGCTGATCCCGGCCTGTGCCCGCAGCACCCGATTGCGATAGGTCGACGACTGCGCGATGTCGCCGAACCGGTAATACAGCGCTGCCGCCTGACCCGTTGCCGCATACGGATTATTGGGGTTCTGCTGGCCATTGGTGAGCAGCGCGGGCAGCACGATGTTCAGCGTGTTCGTCGGGTTCACCGCGCGGATCGACGATGGCGTACCCGATGCAGCGACCTCGTTCTGGAAATAGGAGATCGCGGCATAAGCCTGGGTGTCGTCGTTCAGTTGCAGCGTACCGTGGACGGTGCCGCCATACCGTGTCTGGCGCGGCTGAAGCTGGCCGTAATCGCCCGACAGGTTCTGCTCGCAACCGGTGCCGGCCGTCGCGGTCCGCGTGATGAGGCCGGTCGGGCAACCGGCGTTGTTGAGGACGCGGAAGGGGCCGGTGACGACGCCATTGCCCGACAGGATGTCGCCGGGAATGGTCTGCGTGGTCGGCGCGACGACGGCGGCGATGGTGGCGCCGGGGACCAGGGCGCCGGCGTTGTTGTTGTCGCCGCCAATGGAGCTGAGGTCGGCGGTGTTATAGGGGAAGCCGCGGTCACGATTGTAGATGGCGCTGTCCCGCTGATATTCGCCGGCGATGTATACGTTGAAGCCATCCTGCTTCAGTGAACCATGGCCGATCGCCAACGTCGCGCGCTGCGACCCGCCGTCGCCGCGATCGGTGACGCCGCCTTCGACCGTGCCGTTGACGCCGGTGATCTCTTTCTTGGTAATGATGTTGACGACGCCCGCGATCGCATCCGCGCCGTAGCTGGACGAGGCACCGTCCTTCAGCACCTCGATCCGGTCGATAGTCGCTTGCGGAATCGTGTTCAGATCGACGAACGAGCGCTGACCGTCGTCGGCGAGCGGATAGGCGGCGGTGCGGACGCCGTCGACCAGCGTCAGCGTCGAATTGACGGTCAGGCCGCGCAGCGAAACCGCCGATGAACCCGCGCCGAACCCATTGGAGAAGGCGGTGGGAATGGAGCCTGAGCTGTCCGCCGAAATCGAGCGGACGGCGTCCGAGATGTTGTTGATACCGGCTTTCGCCAGCGTGTCGGCGGTCAACGTCGTCACTGGCGACGGCGTCTCCGTATCAGTGCGCCGGAACAGTGTGCCGGTGACCACGATATCCTGCGCGCCTGCATCGGCCGCATCCTGCGGCTGAGGAGTGGGCTGCGTCGTCGTCGCGTCCTGCGTCGCGGCGGGGGGCGTGGTCACGACGGAGGTGGCTGGCGGCTGCTGGTCGCCGGTCTGCGCCGATGCAATCTGCACCATGCCGCCAAGCCCGGCGACGATCGAAAGCGCTGCTCCGCGAAGCAGCATGGCACGGGTGGAGGTGGAAAGGGACGACATCGGCGACAACCTTCTGCTGATCTTAAGCTCTGGCGATCGCTCACAATTCGAATGAATCGCGGTACGATCACACACACTGGCGATGTGGCGATTGCTCCAATGGTTAACATTCGTAAAGCTAGGGCAGGATGCCAGACCTAGATTTCTCGTCGGCGTAGCAAAAAGGTCACATACCCTGTCGGATATTGCCCTTCGGCTTTCTGTGAGCTGGCGCATTCTACCACGCGAAACGGCAGCGGGTTGTAGCTTCCCGTGAAACACGGCTACGCGTGCCGGTGAACGGTGTGCCGGCAATTGCGTCGATCGCGATGGCGCGCGACAAACGCCGTCGATGGAGGAATTTGATGCGTGTTGCCCTTGCCCTCTTGTTGCTGTCGGCCATGCCGGTTGTTCAGGCTGCGGCGCCGATGCCGATGCAATCCCGGCCGCAGCCGCAGTCCACGGCGGCAGCGGACGCTGCGTTACTCACGTTTCTCGATGCCGCTTACGACCAGCAGCTCGATCTCAGCCCCGAATCGCTGACGCAATTGGGCCTGAAGACGCATTACGACCGGCTGGACGATTACACCGAAGCTGCTGCCGTCCGCGCGCAAACATTGTCCGAGCAGCAGTTGAAGGCGATGCGGGCGCGGTTCCGGCCCGAACAACTGGGCGAGAGTGCGCGCGTCAGTTACCGATTGTTCGAATACGAGGTCAAACGCGGTCGCCAGTCGCTCCAGTTCCGCAAGCTGCGCTTTCCGGTGTCAACCAACGGCAGTCCGGCGGGCGAAATTCCGGTGCTGCTCATCAACAACCACAAGGTCGACACGCTGGCCGATGCGCGGGCCTATATCGCCCGCCTGCGCGACACCGAACGCGTCATGCGTGAGGTCACCGCGACGATGCGCGAGCAGGCGGCGACTGGCATCGTCCCCAACAAGGTGAACTTCGCGCCGGTCCGCGCCGATGCGCGTGCGGTCCTGACCGGGGCACCGTTCGACGGCGGTGCGGATTCGACGGTCATGGCCGATTTCCGCAAGAAGGTGGCGGCGCTGAACGTACCGGCCGCGACCAAGTCTACGCTGTTGCAGGGCGCGAGCGAGGCCCTGACCGGCCCGTTCCGCCGTGGGTACGACTTGTTGTTCGCCGCGCTCGACGCGATCGAGCCGCAATCGAAGGGCAACTTCGGTGCTTGGAGCTTGCCCAACGGCGCCGCCTATTATGCCGACCGGCTCAAGAATTCGACGACGACCGATCTGACCGCCGACCAGATTCACGCGCTCGGCCTGAAGCAGGTAGCCTCGATCCGTCAGGAGATGGAGGCGATCAAGCGTGAGGTAGGGTTTCAGGGGACGCTGGAGCAGTTCTTCGAGAAGATCCGGACCGATCCGCAATTCAAATATCCTAATACCGCGGCCGGTCGCGAACAGTATCTGAGCGACGCGCGCGGTGTGATCGCGTCGGTTATGGCGGCCGCGCCGCGCTATTTCCGGACATTGCCCAAGGCGCCGTTGGAAGTCCGCGCGGTCGAGAAATGGCGCGAGGGCACCGCGTCCACCGCGTTCTACAACCCGCCTTCTGCGGACGGGTCGCGACCCGGCATCTACTACGTGAACCTGGTCGACATGAACCAGACGCAGAAGGTGCAGGTGGCCGGCATCGCCGCGCATGAGGGCGCACCGGGCCACCATTTCCAGATCGCGCGGCAACAGGAACTGACGGGCATTCCTAAGTTCCGCAAGTTCGGCGGCTATGGTGCCTATGTCGAGGGTTGGGGGCTGTATTCGGAGCGGCTTGCCAACGAGATGGGGGTGTACAAGGACCCCTATGCCCGGTTCGGCATGTTGTCGTTGCAGGTCTGGCGGGCGATCCGGCTGGTGCTGGATACCGGTATCCACGCCAAGCGGTGGACGCGCGAACAGTCGATCGCCTATTTCAAGGCGAACAGCTCTGTGTCGGACAAGGACATCGCGCGTGAGGTCGATCGGTATTTCAACTGGCCGGGGCAGGCGACCAGCTACATGGTGGGGCAATTGAAGATTGCCGAACTGCGCGCGCGGGCAAAACGGGAGCTCGGGCCGCGCTTCGACATCCGTGATTTCCACGAAGCGGTCCTCGATCAGGGAGCGTTGCCCCTCGACGTTCTGGACGAGCAGATCGGGCGGTACATCGCGGCGCATCGGCGATAGATGGCGGCGCTAACGGCCGGGGCGGTACGTGCGCTCACTATGACCCTGAAGCTCGTCGGGATAAAAATAGACGGGGCGTAGCTGCCCCTGAGCATAGCGGGCGATCTGGTCGGCGAAGTGAGGCGATGCCGGGTCGCCGCTCTGACCGCCGGCCATCACCGCCATCGCCTTCACGCGCGGCCCGAACTCCACGATCGCGACGAAGCTGTTACCGCTGGTGCCGTAATACCGTTTCGTGCCCGGCCACGGCTTGGCGCCGAACGACGCGAGACTGCCCCACTGTGCCGAGGTAAACGGCACGGGGACGGATGGTCGGGCATCGTCGAAATGCGGTTTGATGGCGTCATCGAGCCGCTGGAAACGGTTGATGTCCTTCCACGGCGTGCGCCAGTCGCCGAAGTCGCGGGTCAGCCGATCGATCGCAGCGGACAACGCGGCGATCTTGGCCTCCGGCGTCACGCGGGTCGCGATGTAATCGGGCACGTTTAACCGCTCTGTCTGCGCGAAGCTGCCGACCTCACGCCACAACTGGTCGCCCCAGAACACGGCGAGACTGGTTGCGACGGAATCATACGCCCAGCGGTGATCCCATTCTTTCAATAAGGTGACGGGCGCCGCGAGGGCGGCCCGCCTTGGGTCGCCAGCGGGCAGCGCCCTCCACGCATCGACGAGTCCGGGGAGCAATTGGGCAAAAGCGGGCAAAAAGGGGTCGAATGCAGCGTTACGCAGGCCATCGGGTGTCCAGCCGCGCTTGTTCGTCAGCAGCAGGTCCGCATGCACTCCGCGCGCATTACCGCCCACCTGATCCATATACCGGGGATAATCGCGGGCTTTGGGACTGTCCGGACCCGCCGCGCTCCATGGCCAGTCGTTGGTGTTGTGCACCCAGCCGGTACGCGGATTGGCGACGCTCGGCAGGCTGGCCAGCGTATGAAGTCCGTGCCAGTCGGTCGCGGGATCGCTGCCATCGACGGGACGGGTATAATCGAACCGGTCGCTGCGCATCGGCATGAACTGCGGCATCAGGAAAGCGATCTCACCCTTGCTATCGGCGAACAGCGTGTCGTTCGACGAGTTTGCTTTCCGCTCCGCGACGGCCGTAAAGCTGGCAAGATCGGTTGCTTTGGTGCGCAGATAGCTTTGTTCAAGGGCGGGGACGGGTTTCCACATCAGCGCGGTGGCGATCCAGCGCCCCGATTTCATGGCGACGATCGGGCCGTGATGCGTGCGATAGGTGGTGAAGCGGCGCTCCCCCATCGTGCCCTCGGCGTTGCGATAGCGCAGCGTGACGGCCCGTGCCGTGACCGGACGATCGGCGCTGCCATAGCGATAGGCATAACCGGGGCCGGCGCGCGTGATCCGTTCCGCGAACTCGTCGATATTGTCGACGGTCGATGACGTATGCATCCAGCCGGCGCTCGGATTGAACCCCTGATAGACGAAGAACTGCCCCCAGGTGCTGGCGCCATAGGCGTTCAGGCCCTCTGCGCTGGTCATCTGCGCCTCGGAGCGGAAATAAAAGCTGGTGTGCGGGTTGATGAGGAGCAGGGCGCGGCCCTTGGCGGTCAGACGTGGGGCGATGGCGATACCGTTCGATCCCGATGGCTCGCGCGGCACCATACCCTGTTCCTCCGGGGTCGGCGGGGTGGGCGTGCCGTAGAATGTCTTCAGGTCGCTGAGCGAGATACGCTCGATATCGCCGCCGATGCTACCCTCGGTAAAACTGAGCGCCATCCACGGCTCGAACCGTTCGATGACCTTCGGTTTGGTTTGCGGGTGCGTCGCCAGATAATAGTTCAGGCCATCTGCCCATGCCTGCATCAGCGTGCGCAGCCAGGCGGGACTGGACGCATATTGCGCCTGCAATTCCGCCGGATCGACGAACAGCCGCTGGCGCAGATCGGCCCAGATCGCGTCCTCACCCTCCGCTTCGGCGGTACGGCCGAGCGCGGTCAGGTAATTGGCCTCGATCCGGGCGAAATCATCTTCCGCCTGCGCGTACATCAACCCGAACACCGCATCGGCATCCGTTTGCCCGTGGACATGCGGGATGCCCCAATCGTCACGGGTGATCATCACGCGATCGGTCTGCGCCTGCCACCGCGCCGCTTCGGACTGCGGAGGACGGGGCGCCGCCGCGAGTAGTGCCGGCAAGGCCAGCAGGATGACCGGTTTGCGTGTGAGCCTGAAGACCCTATCCATCGATGCAGGGTAAGGCGGCAAAGAGGGAAAGACCATGCGTTGGATGGCGATGGGGATGCTGGCGGTCGTGACGACCCTGCTCGGGCCGGCGGGCGCGGTGCCCGCCGCCGAACGGGTGTCGATCCTGTTGAAACCCGCGGGCGTATTCGACGGTGTCGACGGCACGGTGCATGCCGGCTGGCAAGTGCTCGTCACCGGCGACCGGATCGACGCGGTCGGCCCCGACCTGCCGGTGCCCGCGAACACCCGGATCATCGAGCTTGCCGGCGATACGCTGATGCCCGGCATGATCGAGGGGCACGGCCACCTGTTCCTGCATCCGTATGACGAGACAAGCTGGGACGATCAGGTCCTGCACGAACCGCTGGCGCTGCGAACGGCACGGGCGGTGGTGAATGCGCGGGCGACCTTGCTGGCGGGCTTCACCAGCGAGCGTGATCTCGGGACGGAGGGGGCGGGCTATGCCGATGTCGGGTTGAAAGAGGCGATCGACCAGGGGATCGTGGCAGGACCGCGCCTGTCCGTCGCGACACGCGCCATCGTGGCCCTCGGTGCCTATGGTCCCAAGGGGTTCGAGCCAGGCGTCGCCGTGCCGCAGGGGGCAGAGGAAGTGTCCGGCGTCGATCAGATCGTCGCCGCCGTGCGGCGCCGGATCGCCGCCGGCGCCGATTGGGTGAAGCTCTACGCCGACTATCGCTGGCGGCCGGGTGAGGAGAGCCGGGCCACGTTGAGCCTGGACGAGATGACGGCGGCGGTCGCTGCTGCCCATGATGCCGGCCGCCCGGTTGCCGTCCACGCCGCAACGGCCGAAGGGATGCGCCGCGCGATCGCAGCCGGCGTCGATACGATCGAACACGGCTATGGCGGCACACCGGACATCTTCGCGGCGATGGCGGCGAAGAAGATCGCCCTATGTCCGACGCTGGCGGCATCCAACGCGACGTCGCGTTACCGCGGCTGGAACGGCAGCGAGCCGGCGCCGCGCCCGGTCCAGCTCAGCCGTACGAGCCTGCAGATGGCGATCAAGGCCGGTGTGCCGATCTGCATGGGTGGCGACGTCGGTGTATTCGCCCACGGCCAGAACGCGCGCGAGCTGGACCTGCTGGTCGCGGCCGGAATGAGCCCGGCCAAGGTGCTGATCGCGGCGACGTCGGGCAATGCCCGGTGGCTGCACCTTGCCGACAAACTCGGTGCCGTGAAACCCGGCCTGCTCGCCGATCTGATCGCCGTGTCTGCTAATCCGGCTACAGATATCGGCGCGGTTCGCCGCATCCGGATGGTGATGAAGGGCGGGGTCGTAAACTCGTAAACCAGGTTCGCTGCGCTATTTTGCCTGTCGCAGCGTGAATCGCGTGATCTCGGATGGGACACCGAGCCTTAGCGCGAAGCCCGGCCAGAGCCCGGTGCCGTTACTGACGTAGAGCGTCATGCCGCCGACATCGTATCGGCCCGAGACGAATCCCGCATTGCCGCGTGCGACGAGGCGGTCGAGCCCGACGATCATGCCACCATGCGTATGCCCCGACAGTTGAAGCGCAACACCACGCGCTGCGGCATCGGGCGCCCGGCGTGGCTGATGGTCGAGCAGGACGATCGGGGCTTCGGCGGGTGCGTCTTTAAGGGCAAGGCGAAGGTCGGGCGCCGCTTCGCCGACGCTCGGCGCCGACAGATCGGTAACACCGGCGATCACCAATTGACTGCCATCGCGGTCGATGACGGCATGCGTGTTGGGCAACATGCGGAATCCCATCTCCGCCAGGTGCCGCATCCAGTCACGATAGTTGAAGAAATACTCGTGATTGCCCGGAATGGCGTAGACACCGTCCGGCGCGCGCAACTGTCGCAGCGGCTCGACGTCGGCGCGGCGCATCGCGACCGATCCATCGATGAAGTCGCCTGTCACGACGATCACATCGGCGCCGGCCATGTTGGCGCGATCGACGACGGCCAGCGCCCATCGGGCGGGGAACAGGCGGCTGATGTGGAGATCGGTGAGCTGCACCATGCGATATCCGTCGAACGCGGCAGGAAGGCCACGGATCGCGACGGTCACGTCCCTGACCGGTGGCACGCGGAGCGCATTGCCGACCCCGATCGCAGCCAACAGCGCCGCCAGCGTCGCGGCGGCATAGCGGAGCGGCGTCGGCTGCCCAACGCTGTGCTGTCGAAACAGCATCGTCAGCAGCGTGCCGACATCGAGGACCAACTGAAAGACGGCGAGCAGGACAAGCGCACCGAACGCCCAGTTGAACAGGATGACAACCACGCGCGGAAACTCTGGTGCGAACACGGAGCCCGACGACAGCCGGCTCCACAGATGGAACTGGGACGCGGCGAGCATCAGCAGCGCGGTCAGCACCTTGGCCGATAGCGGAAGCGGGAGCGGCCAAAGCCAGCGGGCGATGACGACGAGCGCCGGTACGGCGAAAACGAGGTTGAAGATGATGCGGCTCCCGGTATCGCGCGTGATGTCGGCTGTAACGAGGTGCACGTCGCGAATGTCCGCTGCGATCGTGTTTCGGCGGAAGTCCGGGCGCCTCTGCCGCTGGCCGTTCCATTATCCTCTGCGGTCCCCATCTGGGCAGGATGCATGAAGAACTCAATCGCCTCGGGCTGATCGATGACGAAGAGATGGACCTCGACGATGCCGCCTTGACGCTGGCACTCCTCGATCATCCCGATACGGATATCGCGCCCTATCACGATCTGTTGGACGAGCTCGAACTGCAACTCGATCTAGTCGGCGCCGATGCCGGGACACCCGCCGAGCGGGCCGATGCCCTCGCTGCCGTGCTCGCCGGCGAATTTGGTTTCGCGGGCGACGCAGAAACCTATGACGACCCAGCCAACGCCGATCTCATCCGCGTTCTGGATCGCCGTCGCGGGTTGCCGGTCAGCCTGTCGATCCTCTGGGTGGCGATGGCCCGGCGACTTGGCTGGCGTGCCGACGTGCTCGACGTTCCCGGTCATGTCCTCGTCGTCGTCGGCGCGGAGGCGGCGCCGGTGATCGTCGATCCGTTTGCCGGCGGCGTGCGCGTCGGCGCCGAACAACTGGCGGCCCTGGTCGAAGCGTCCGCCGGTGCCGGCCGCGCGGTGGCGCATGTTGCGGCGATGCCGAACCGGGCCGTGCTCGTCCGCCTCCTCCAGAATCAAGCATCGCGCGCCGAACAAGCAGGGAAGGGGCGACGCGCGCTCGAACTCTATATTCGCATGACGACGATGGCGCCGGCCTATCCGCATGCGTGGTGGGAGCGCGCCCGGCTCGAACTCGTCGATGATCAGATCGCGGCGGCGCGGGCCAGTCTCGGCGCCATGCTGGAGATCACGCGCGATCCGGATTTGCGTCGGCGCGTGATTACCATGCTCGACGCGCTGACAAGCTGATTGAACGGATCGGCGCTCTCCATATATTCAGCCACTTACCAGTTTCGTCCGCGCAAATCCGTCCGGTCGATTACCGAAAACTCAGGGCGGTTGATGTCACTGTCACTCGATCGCACGAAGCCTTGCAAACGATTGCGATACCAATTATGCCTCAGCGCGTAATGTCCGCAAACAGGCCGGGCGTGCATGGGGGGAGGGGGCGATGATGCACCGTTGGGCGTTTTCGACACTGGTGGGTTCGATGGTGTCGGCAACACCCGTAGCGGCGCAGGAATGGCGATCGGTCCGATCCCCTGATGGCCGCATCGTCGTCGATCTGGCGGTGGACAAAGGTGAAGCCATCTATCGCGCGTCGTTCAAGGGGCGATCGATCCTCGATCGGTCTAAACTGGGATTCCGATTCAAGGACGCCGCGCCCCTCGATGCGGGCTTCCGCATCCTGAAGGCGCACCCGTTGACGCATGACGCCGCCTGGCAACAGCCATGGGGCGAACGGCGCCAGATGCGGGAGCGGTACAACGGCCTCGCCATCACGCTGGCGGCGGCCGACGGCCGTGCGCTGGGTGTCGAGTTCCGCGTGTTCGATGATGGTTTCGGCTTCCGCTACACGCTCCCCGGCAAGGCCGGTGACCGCTTGGTCGTCAGTGACGAGGCGACCGAATTCCATTTCGCACAGAATTATCGCGCCTGGTCGATCCCCGCCTATCGCGAGAAATACAGCGAGTATGAGTATAGCCGCTCGGCACTGTCGGCGATCCAGACCGCCCAGACGCCGCTGACGCTGGAAGGAGACGGCGTCGCGCTCGCGGTTCACGAGGCAGCACTGGTCGATTTTCCATCCATGAACCTGCGCATGCCCGACGAGAACAGCCGCACCTTGAAGGCCGATCTGTCACCCTGGTCGAACGGCGATCGCGCGCGCGTGCATGGCGGGCAGGCGACCCCGTGGCGGGTGGTGATGGTGGCCGATGACGCCGCGCATCTGGCGGACTCGACGATCATCCTGAATTTGAACGAGCCCAACCGGCTGGGTGACGTCACATGGGCGGTGCCGCAGAAATATATCGGCATCTTCTGGGCTATGCACACCGGCCTGCTGACCTGGGAGCCCGGTCCGAAGCTGGGCGCGACGACCGACCGCACCAAGCAATATATCGATTGGGCGGCGGCGCATGGTATCAAAGGCGTGCTGGTCGAGGGCTGGAACGTCGGCTGGGATGTGCCTGAATGGTGGAAGAACGGCCATTCGCGATTCTTTCTCGACCGCGCACAGCCGGCATTCGATATGCCCGCCGTCTCCGCCTATGCGAAGGCGAAGGGTGTGAACCTGATCGGACATCACGAAACCGGCGGCCAGGTGAAGGATTATCTGGCGCAGTTGGAACCGGCGCTCGATTATTATGATCGCTATGGCGTGCGATCGATCAAGCTCGGTTATGTCGGGACGAAGCTCGACCTGATCGAATGGCCGGACAGCCAATACGCCGTCGAGGCTTTCCAGAAAGTGGTGGAGACCAGCGCCCGTCACCGGATCGCGATCTTCCCGCACGAACCGGTCAAGGACACCGGCCTGCGCCGCACCTGGCCCAATCTGATGAGCCGTGAAGGCGCGCGTGGTCAGGAATATAATGGTGGCAGCCCCGATACCGGCAACGCGCCTGACCATACGACCATCCTGCCGTTCACGCGGTTACTGTCCGGGCCGTTCGACTACACGCCGGGCGTATTCCATTTCGATTACCGCACGACGCGGCCGAACAATCGCGTGCCCTCCACGCTCGCCAATCAACTGGCACTGTACGTTGTGCTGTACAGCCCGGTGCAGATGGCGGTCGATCTGCCGGAACATTATGACGAGCATCCCGATGCGTTTCGATTCATCCGTGATGTGCCGACCGACTGGGAACAGTCGCGGACGTTGCAGGGCCGGATCGGCGATTACGCCGTCGTCGCCCGGCAGGATCGCGCCGGCCCGGACTGGTATCTGGGTGCGATCACCAACGGCGATGCCCGCACGCTGAAGGTGCCGCTCGACTTTCTGACGAAGGGTCGTCGATACGAGGCGCAGATCTATGCCGACGGTCCGGGTGCCGACTGGCGCACCGCGCCTGAGCGGATCGCCATCAGCCGCCGCACTGTGACCGCCGCCGACGCGCTCGATCTGGCGCTCGCGCCGGGCGGTGGACAGGCGATCCGGTTCAGGGCGCTCGACTAACGATCGCCCCGAGCGGCACCGACGTTGACGGCGATAATCATTCGCAATAGTGGTGGATGTGCTCCCCGTTGCCGTCGCAATCCCCGCCTGCTCGGTCACGCTTTCAAGGGCCTCCGTCATGTTGATCGCCATCCCCGATGTGTTGTCGCCCGACGAACTGACGCGGGTACGCGCGCTGCTCGGCGCCGCCGACTGGATCGACGGTAACGCCACCTCCGGCGCGCAATCGGCGTTGGCCAAGCGCAACGAGCAATTGCCGGAAGGATCGCCAGCGGCGCAGGCGGCGGGCGGTATCGTGCTCGACGCGCTCGGCCGCTCGCCGCTGTTCATCGCCGCCGCCCTGCCGCTGAAGGTCTTCCCGCCGCTGTTCAACCGGTACGGCGACGGCCACAGCTTCGGCACGCATGTCGACAACGCAATCAGGATGCAGCGCGGCAGCGATTTCCGTATCCGCAGCGACTTGTCGGCGACGATCTTCCTTGCCGATCCCGACAGCTATGACGGTGGCGAACTGGTGGTTGAGGAGCAATTCGGCGATCAGCGGGTGAAGCTGCCCGCTGGTCACATGGTCCTCTATTCGGCGTCCAGCCTGCACCACGTCACGCCGGTCACGCGTGGGCGGCGCGTGGCGTCGTTCTTTTGGATACAATCGATGGTCCGCGACGATGGCGAACGCCGTCTGCTATTCGAACTGGATCAGGCGGTGCAGGATGTCGCCGGTCGCCACGGCCATGCCGATCCGGCGGCAATCCGGCTGACCGGCGTCTATCACAATCTGCTGCGTCGCTGGGGCGATGCTTAGCGCGGCGGCCGACCCGATCCATGACTAGGCGAACCGGCGATTATCCCGTATCGCTCCAGTCACCTACGGCGCACCGTGCTAAGGGTGAACGAGGGGACCATCGCTTGTCGTCAGAGGATATACTGCCCGCACTCGCCCTGACGGGTATCAAGGGGCTGGACGACATTCTGAACGGCGGCCTGACGCCGGACCGGATGTACCTGGTCGAAGGAACGCCGGGCACGGGCAAGACGACGCTCGGGCTGGGCTTCCTGCTCGCGGGCGCGGACGTGGGCGATACCGGCCTCTACATCACGCTCGCCGAAACCGAGGTCGAACTCCGCGCCGTCGCGCGCACCCATGGCTGGTCACTCGATGCCCTGACCCTGTTCGAGATGGTGCCGGTCGACGGCCTCGGCGAGGATCAGGAACAGACGCTACTCCACCCCAGCGAGGTCGAACTGGGAGAGACGATCCGTGACATGATGGCCAAGGTCGATGAATTGCGCCCGACGCGCGTCGTGATCGACAGTCTGTCCGAACTGCGGCTGCTGGCGCAAAGCCCGATCCGCTATCGCCGCCAGATCCTCGCCTTGAAGCACTTCTTTTCGACCCGGCAATGCACCGTCCTGTTCCTCGACGACAAGAGCGCGACCGGCAGCGACCTGCAATTGCACAGCATCGCGCACGGCGTGATCGCCCTCGAACAGGTGCTGTCCGGGTTCGGCGCGCAACGCCGACGCCTGCACGTCGTAAAGATGCGCGGCGTGCGTTTCCGTGGCGGCTATCATGATTTCGAGATCGAGCGCGGTGGCCTGTGCGTCTTTCCACGACTGGTCGCGGCCGAGCATGAGACGCACAAAGCGGGCAGCGCGGTATCCACCGGATCGTCGGAACTGGACGCGCTGCTGGGTGGCGGGCTGGTGCCGGGGACGGCGACGCTGCTGACCGGGCCGGCGGGCGTCGGCAAGACGACCGCGGCGGTCCAGTGCATGGTCGCCGCCCTGAAACGCGGTGAAAAGGCCGCCTATTTCCTGTTCGACGAACGTCTGCCGACGCTGCTGACCCGCAGTGCCGCGCTCGGCATGGATCTGCAGCCCTTCCTGGATGACGGCACGCTATCGATCCGGGCGATCGATCCGGCGGAGATGTCGCCCGGTCAGTTCGCCGGTGCGCTCCAGGCGGCCGTCGAGGAGGATGACGCCCGCGTCGTCATCATCGACAGTCTGAACGCCTATCTGCAATCGATGCCCAACGAACAGTTCCTGGTGCTTCAGATGCACGAGATGCTGACCTATCTGGGGCAGAAAGGCGTCGTCAGTCTGCTGATCCTGGGGCTGCACGGGGTGATGGGCGATATCCGGGCGGACATCGATTTAAGCTACCTGTCCGATACCGTCGTGCAATTGCGTTATTTCGAGGCGAACGGCGAAGTGCGGCAGGCTATTTCCGTCATCAAGACCCGCACCGCCCGGCACGAACGGGCGATCCGCGAATTTCAGATTGGCAGTAATGGGTTGCAGGTCGGCCCGCCTTTGCGCAACTTCCAGGGCGTGCTGACTGGCGTTCCCACCTTCTCCGGCGAGGGTAAGACATTGATGGCAAGCCGCATGGGCACGCTGGACGCGCATGGATAGCATGGAGGGCAGGGTCCTCATCCTGGCGCCGCGCGGCCGCGATGCGGTAATCGCCGCGGGCCTGCTGAAGCGCAATGACATCAAAGCCGACGTCTGTGCCGACCAGGCGGCGCTGTTGACGGAATTGCAGGTCGGCGCCGACGTCGTGATGCTGACGGAGGAAGCCTTGGTGATGGCCGATCCCGCCGCGCTGACCGCGTGGGTAGCGGCTCAGCCGACTTGGTCGGATATCCCGTTCGTCGTTCTCGCCAACGGTACCAGGGCACCGCGGACCGCGCCGGCGACGCAGCGTCTGGCCGATCTGGGCAACGTCGTGCTGCTCGAACGACCGCTCCATGCCGAGGCGATGCTGGGCGCGGTGCGATCCGCGCTGAAGGCACGGCACCGCCAATATGAGCTGCGCGACGCCGCCGATACGCTGGAACGCGCCGTCGTCGATCGGACCCGCGATCTGGAGGCCGCACGCGACAGCCTTGAAATCGCGTTGGATGCCGCTGCGATGGGCAGCTGGGATCTCGATCTGGTTACGGGCGAAGCGCGGCGCACGCTGCGCCATGACGAAATCTTCGGTTACACGACGGCGCTTGATCGCTGGGACAAGGACGTTTTCCTCACCCACGTCGATCCGGCGCAGCGGGCCGTGGTGGACAAGGCCTTTGAGGACGCGCTGACATCGGGCTCCCTCGATGTCGAATGCGCGATCACTACCGCGACGGGCGAGAACCGCTGGATCGTGGCGCAGGGGCGGGTCCGCTACGGTGGCGATGGCGCGCCGGTGCGGATGACGGGCGTCATCTCCGACGTCACCGACCGCCGCGAAGCCAATGCGCAACTGGCACAGGCGCAGAAGATGGACGCGATCGGGCAGCTCACCGGTGGCGTCGCGCATGATTTCAACAACCTGCTGACACCGATCGTCGGCAGCCTCGATCTGCTCCGCCGGCGTCACAAGGACGACGATCGAACGCAGCGGATGATCGGCGGCGCGTTGCAGGCGGCCGAACGTGCGGCGACATTGACGCAGCGGTTGTTGTCCTTTGCTCGCCGTCAGGCACTGCAACCGCGCGCCGTGGACGTCGGCGCACTGATCGACGGGATCGTCGATCTGATCCGGCGGTCGCTCGGGCCATCGATCGCGGTCAATCTGGAAATTCCACGTCACCTGCCATCGGCGCGAGTCGATCCGAACCAGCTCGAACTTGCCCTGTTGAACCTCGCGATCAACGCCCGCGACGCGATGCCGGGTGGGGGCAAGCTGGTGATCGGCGTCAGCGAAGTCACCGTCGACGATCGCAACATCGTCGGTCTGAAGGCCGGCGGCTATGTCCGCCTGATCGCCACTGACACCGGCACCGGCATGGATCGCGCCACACTGACCCGCGCCACCGAGCCGTTCTTCTCGACCAAGGGCGTCGGCAAGGGGACGGGCCTCGGCCTGTCGATGATCCACGGTCTCGCCGCTCAATCCGGCGGCACGCTGCGCCTCAGCAGCGAACCCGGTCGTGGCACGGCGGTGGAACTATGGCTGCCCGCCACCGACGAGGCGGCGGCCGGCACTGGCGAGCATAGCGCCGAACCGGTCGCGGCGCGGCGGGCGGCGACGATCCTGCTGGTGGACGACGAGGATCTGGTCCGATCGGCCACCGCCGACATGCTGCGCGATATCGGCTACACGGTTATCGAGACGAATTCCGGAACGCAGGCGCTGAGTGCGATCCGCGCGGGGGCGGAGGCCGACATGCTCGTCAGCGATTACCTGATGCCGGGCATGACCGGCGGACAGCTCATCAACGAAGTGCGCGCATCGGGCATCCGTCTGCCGGCCCTGCTCGTCACCGGCTACGCGGCAGCGGGTGAGGATGTGCCGGCGGACGTCATGCGTCTCGCCAAGCCGTTCCGGCAGGTCGATCTGGCCGCCAAGGTCGACGAACTGTTGCGCACCGCCGCCGTCGGCCGCGCGCGGTTGAAGGTCGTCGACTGAGCCGGCTCAGCGCTCGCGTCCGCCGCCGACCTGTCCCGCCGCGCCCGTCAATGCCAGCGCCACCGCCTCGGCGATCTTGATCCCGTCGACCGCTGCCGACAGGATGCCACCGGCGTACCCCGCGCCCTCGCCGGCCGGATAGAGCCCGGCGGTGTTGACGCTCTGAAAATCGTCGCCCCGCGTCACCCGGATCGGCGATGAGGTCCGCGTCTCGACGCCCGTCAGCACCGCATCGGGATGATCGTAACCGGGAATCTCCCGTCCGAACGCCACCAGCGCCTCCCGCATCGCCGTCACCGCAAAGTCCGGCAGGCAGGCCGCCAGATCGGTCAATTGCACGCCAGGGCGATAGGACGGGATGACGCTGCCCAGCTCAGTCGATGGGCGCCCCGCTAGAAAGTCGCCCAGCCGCTGCGCCGGTGCCTTGTACGTGCCGCCCCCGACCTCGAACGCGCGCGTTTCCCAATGGCGTTGCAGTTCGATGCCGGCCAGCGGATGGTCCGGATAATCACGCGCCGGATCGATGCCGACGACGATGCCCGAATTCGCATTGCGCTCGTTGCGCGAATATTGGCTCATGCCATTGGTCGCGACCCGCCCGACCTCCGAAGTCGCCGCGACGACAGTGCCGCCCGGACACATGCAGAAGCTATAGACCGTTCGCCCGTTCTTGCAGTGGTGCGACAGGCTGTACGCGGCGGCACCCAGATCGGGATGCCCGGCACACGGGCCAAACCGTGCATTGTCGATCCAGCTTTGCGGATGTTCGATGCGGACACCGATCGAGAATGGCTTGGCCTCCAGATACACGCCGCGATCATGCAGCATATGGAACGTGTCGCGTGCGCTATGCCCGACCGCGAAGACGACCGGGCCGGTCTCAATCACCTCGCCGGTCTGCAAGCGAATGCCGCGCAGGCGTCGCGCGCCATCGGCGTCGATTGCGACGTCAAGATCGTCGACCCGGTGTTCGAAGCGGTATTCGCCGCCCAGTGCCTCCACCGTCCGGCGCATGCTCTCGACCATCGTGACCAGCCGAAACGTGCCGATATGCGGATGTGCCTCGGTCAGGATCTCGGGCGGCGCACCGGCTTTCACGAACTCGATCAGCACCTTGCGGCCGAGGTGGCGGGGGTCCTTGATCTGGCTCCACAGTTTGCCGTCGGAGAAGGTGCCGGCTCCGCCCTCGCCGAACTGAACGTTCGATTCGGGGTTCAGCTCGCTACGCCGCCACAGGCCCCAGGTGTCTCTCGTCCGCTCGCGCACCACCTTGCCGCGATCGAGGATGATCGGGCGGAACCCCATCTGCGCCAGGATCAGTCCGGCGAACAGGCCGCAGGGGCCGGCGCCCACCACCACCGGTCGCGGCCCGTCATAATCGGCCGGCGCCCTCGTCACGAAACGGTATCCGGTGTCGGGCGTCGTGTTCACATGCCGGTCGCGCCGGAACCGCGCCAGCACCGGTGCCTCGTTCTTCAGCGTCACATCGACCGAATACACCAGTTGGATATCCATCTTGTCACGCGCATCGTGCGCGCGCCGGGCGATGGTGTAGCGGACCAGATCGCGTGGCGTGATGCGCAGCCGATTGCGGATCGCGGCGGGCAACGCTTCCTCCGCATGGTTCAGCGGCAACTTCAGATCGGTAATACGCAGCATCCGCGGGACTTAGCGCCGCTGGCTCGCAATCGCCATGATCGATCGCGTCACTCGCGCCGATCGGTCGCCTTCGACTCGTCGCGACCCAGCACCTCGGCCAGCGGATCGTCCTCCACGCCCTCCATCCTTGCGCCCGATAGATAGGCCGCACGGCCCAGCAACTGCGCTCCGATCGGCAGGGTGACCAGCAGAAACAGGATAGTTAGCAACCCGGTCGATAACCGCGCCGTCTGGTCGAGCAACAGCACGCCCAGCACGATCAGGCTGGTTCCCAGCGTCCCCGCCTTCGTCGCGCTGTGCATCCGCTGGAACGGATCGGGTAACCGGACAAGGCCGATCGCCGCCACCAGCAAGAACCCGACGCCCAGCGTCAGTATGGCGACCCCGAACACGATCATCGCCCGCCACCTTTTCGTTCCAGAAATACCGCAAAGGCGGCGGTCGCCACGAAGTTGATGAGCGACAGGCCCAGTGCAATATCCAGAAACGCACTGCGCCCCGTCAATACCGCCGTCAGCGCCGAAAACGCCACCGCGACCGCCGTCAGCATGTCGAACGCGACGAACCGGTCGGCGACGCTTGGCCCGCGCACCATCCGCCATCCGGCCAGACCCAGCGCGATGCACAGCGCGACAGACAGGATGGCGGCGACCAGTGGCAGATCGATCACCGTTCCAGCTCCGCGATGTGGCGCTCGTACAGCCGTTTGAACCGCGCAATCGTCGCCGCCGGATCGCGCGTGTCCAACACGTGCAGATACAGGGTGCGGCGATCCTCGGCGACATGCAGGCAGGTCGATCCCGGCGTCAGCGAGGTGAAGCAAGCGAACAACGCCACCGCCCATGGCCGCTCCACCGCCACCGGCACCATCACGATCGCCGGATGCGTCTCGATCCGTGGCGACAGGACCAGCCGCGCCACCGCCAGCGACGAAAGGAACAGGTCCGCGACAAATGTGGCCGCCAGCAGGACGACCGCGACGGCTTTGCGCAGGATGCTCATGAGCCCATCCCCGCCAGCGCATCCGCCGACAGCCGCGCAACATCGAACAGCGGTTCCGGCATCAGTCCGATCGCCAGCGTGGCCGCCGACAGCACCGCCATGCCGGCCAGCATGGCGGCGGGGATTTTGCGTGCCTGTCGTCCGCTCAGGCTCTTCCAGCACGCCTCCGACCAGATCGTTGCCATCGACACGATCGTCAGCATCGCCGCCACCAACGCCGCCATCGCGATCCAGGCGCTGCCGCCGTCGAAGGCGGCGCGGATCACCACCAGCTTCGCCCAGAAACCAGACAGCGGCGGAATGCCGGCCAGCGACAGGATCGGCACCGCGAACAGAAACGCGAACAGCGGATTTGACCGCGTCATGCCGCCGGCCCGCTTCAGATCCCAACTGCCCGTCGCGCGACGGATGACGCCGGCCCCCAGGAACAGATTGGCCTGCACGATCATCGAATGCACCATGTAGAAGACCGCACCTGCCACGCCGTCATGTGTGCCGATCGCCAGCCCGGCCGCCATGTACCCCACCTGCGCCACCACCTGATATCCCAGGATGCGGCGGATATCGCTCTGCGCCAGTGCCGACAGCGCACACAGCACCATCGTCGCCGTTGCCATGACGCCGATCGTCGTCAGCAGCGGCGCGCTGACCGATGCGGTCGCGCCGATGCCGCCGAATACGCCTCCGACGATGATCAGCAGGGCATAAAAGCCCATCTTGGTCAGCAACCCGGCAAACGCCGCCCCCGCCGGCAAAGGGGCCGCCGCGTATGATGCCGGCAACCACGCATGGAACGGAAACAACCCGGATTTCAGCGCGAAACCGCATAGCAGCAGCGTCCCCGCCGCTGCGACCGCCACGCTCGGCGGGCCGCCGTGCAGTTGCGCTGCCAGCGTCTGCAGATCGAGCGTCCCCGCGACGCCATAGATGATGCCGATACCAGCCAGCACGGCGGTCGCCCCGACCATGCCGAACGCGGCATAGCGGATCGCACCGCCGATCTGTGCCTCACGCCGGTCGATCGTGATGAGGCCCAGCGCAGCGAGCAACGCGAGTTCGAACCAGACATACAGGTTGAACAGGTCGGTGGTCAGGAACGCGCCGTTGACCGCGGCCAGCATCGCAAGGCTCATCGCGTCATATCCACGTCGCCGCCGACGTGGGCCGACATCGGCATGGCCGTACAGCGCCACCGCCAGCGCGATAATCGACGCCACCACGACGAGCGCCGCGCCGGGCAAGCGAGCGGCAAACGCAATGCCGATCGCGTCTGGCCAGCCGCCGAACACCACCAGCGCCCCCTGTCCGCCCGCGATCGCGCGCTGGATCAGGGCGATCGCGGCGATCAGCGTCGCGGCGACCATCACGAACCCGGCCGCCTCGCACGCGCGCGGCCGGGTTCGCAGCAAAGCGGTGATCGCCACGCCCAGCAACGGGATGCCGACCGGCGCCAGCAGGATCAGCGGATCACCCATTGTCCGGGTCCAGCAATTCGGGATCATCCGGTTGTTCGGTCGCCTCGACGGTGCGGGCATCCAGCGATCCCGTCGCCCGCCACGCGCGAAGCACCACCGTCGCCAGCACCACGGTCAGCGCGAAGCCGATCACGATCGCGGTGAGGATCAACGCCTGCGCCAGCGGGTCGCCCGCTTCGCCCAGCCGGTCCTGACCCTCGGCGATGATCGGCGGTTGGCGGCTGGAAAAGTCGCCGGCAGTGAACAGCAACAGGTTGACGCCCGTCGACAACAACGCAAGGCCCAACATGATCCGCACGAGATTGCGCGACAGGATCATGTAGATCGCCGCCGCCATGATCGCCGCGACCGCACCTGCATACAGGACGTTCATCGCGCCGCCTCACGCTGCAACCCGAACAGAAACGCCAGTACCGCGCCGACAACGACCATGTACACGCCCAGATCGAACGAGATGGTCGTGCTCAATTTCGGCACCCAGCCATAAGGTTCGGTCCATAATTGCGTCATGAACGCCTGACCGCCCAGCATCCCCGGCAGGCCGCTGATGAAGGCCAGAGCCAGACCGCCGCCGACCAGTGTCGATGGCCGCACGCGCAATGTTCGCTCGGCGGATCGCACGCCTCGCGCCAGCGACAGGATTGCGAACGCCAATGCCGCCGCCAACCCACCGACGAACCCACCACCCGGCTGGTCATGGCCGCGCCACAGGATCACGATCGACGCCACCAGCAGCAGCACGAACAAGTGGCCACTGGCGGCGGCGAAGCTGTAATGCACCGACTGGACGGCATCGTCGCTGTCCCGCTTGCCGGGCCGGACACCCAGCAACGATCCCGCGAGCAGCGCCGCGATGGCTATCACGGCGGTTTCGCCCAGCGTGTCGAATCCCCGGAAATCGACGAGGATCACGTTGACGACATTATGGCCTTTGCCGGCGATGTAACTCATCTGCCCGAACCAGTCGGCGGCTGGCGTGGCGTTCTGCACCGCCGCCATGTCGAGCAGCGCAACGAACATCACGATCCCGAACGAGGCGGCGATGATCCCGTCGGTCCGCCGCTGCGATCCTGACCTCGTCGATTTCACGGACAGCGGTACGATCAGCAACAGGGCGGTCAACAGCACCACGATCAGCGCCTCGACCGCAAACTGGGTGATGGCCAGATCAGGTGCGCCGTTGGTCATGAATGTGATCGCCACCGCGAAACCCGTCAGCCCCACCGCCACCATCGCTGTCAGCAAATTCTTCGCCCGTGCCGCCGCCAGGGCCCCCGCCACGCCGGTCAGTGTCACCAGTATGTCGCCCACCATCGGCCGATCGCCGATCGCGATCCGTGGAGCCGCGCCGATCTGCCACCAGATCGCGATCACCAGCGCGGCGATCACCGCGATCGTCGTCGCCAGATAGCGTCGGAGATCACCATGCTCCACCAGCCGCGTCAGAGCCGCACTGGCACGCAACAGCGTCCGCAACAGGCGTTCCCAAACCCGTTCGATCCCGAATCGTTCGAACCCGCCCTGACGCCGCAACCGCAGATGGATCGCGCGCCAATACCGGACGATCACGAATCCGATCGCCACGACCACGGCACTCAGCGCCAGCATCGGCGTCAGCCCATGCCACACCGCCACGTCTACCTTCACCGGTTGCCGGTACACCGCCGCCACCGCCGGTCGGATCGCGACGCGGGTGATCCAGTCGGGCTCCAGGCTGATGACTAGGCCGGCCAGCGACAACAGCAGCGGCGGCATCGCGACGGAGAAACTTTCGGGATGCTTGATCTCGATCGGATGATCCGCCTTCAAAAAGAACGGATTCAGCGTGATGACGGCGGCGACGCCGACCATCACCGCGTTGACCAGCACGGCGATCGCCAGCGGAACCAGTTCCCAACTGCTCTCCAGTTGCGCCTCGAACAGAAACTCCTTTGAAATGAAGCCCAGAAACGGCGGAATGCCCGCCATCGACAGGCTGGCGCCGGTGCAGGCCAGCGCCGTCAGCGGCAGGGATTTGCGCAACCCCCCCAGCGCGCGGAGACTGCCCAGACCGGTCGAATGCAGCACCGATCCGGCGCAGAAGAATAGCGCCGCCTTGTACAGCGCGTGCGCCAGCAGGAACCCGATCATCGCCACCGTCGCCGCCGGCCCGTCCAGCCCGACCAGCAGCACGAGGATACCGAGCGACGCGATCGTCGAATAGGCGAGTGCCGCCTTGAAACTCTCGGCGCGCAAGGCCTGCGTCGCGGCGACCAGCATCGTGATGCAGGCAACGGTGATGAGCAGCGTGCGCCCCCACCAAACGCCCGCGATCAATGGCTCGAACCGGGCGAGCAGATAGATGCCCAGCTTCACCATGGTCGCCGAATGCAGGTACGACGACGCCGGCGTCGGCGCCTGCATCGCGTTGGGCAGCCAGAAATGGAACGGGAACTGCGCGGATTTGGTGAAGGCGGCGATCAGGATGCCGATGATGATCGGCGTGGCCAGCGGGCTCGCCAGTATCTCCGGCGCCCGGTCGATCGCGCCCGACAGCGAATAACTGGCCAGCACATGCCCGATCATGACCGTTGCGGCGACCAGCGCCAGGCCGCCACCCGCCGTCACCTGCAATGCCATGATCGCGGCGCGGCGCGCACGCGCGCTACGACCGTCGAACCCGATCAGCAGGAACGACAGGATACTGGTCGCTTCCCAGAACACGATCAACACCAGCATGTTGTCGGCCAGCACCGATCCCAGCATCGCCGTCATGAACAACAGGATCAGCGTCAGGAACCGGCTGCGGTCCGGTCGTGACTTGTTGGTCAGGTAGCCGCCCGAATAGATCGTCACCAACCCGCCGATCGCCGTTATCAACAGGCAGAACAGGAACGAGAATCCATCGAGCCTAAGCGTTACGTCCAGCCCCAGCGACGGCGCCCAGCGCCAGCTCTCGCTCCGCACCCAACCGCGCTCGATCACCGGCGCCAGCGCGATGAAAGCGCCCAGCAACCCGAACGGGAACAGCGCGACGACCAGCCCCGCGCCCTTGCCCATGATGCGGGCGACGAGCGGAACGATGCAACTGCCGACGAGCGCAAGGAACAGGATCAGGAGCATAGGGCCCCATCGGTACCAATCATTAACACCGAACGCGCTGCGTCACGATGGGTTCGGACAGGACGATGTTTTTTGCCGGACCGCGCCGACGGGTTCCCGTTCAGCGACCGCTCCGCCGCGCCGCCGGTCGCTGGCGCGGGGCCGCATCGGACTGTCGCCGCACCAGCGTGTAATCGGCGGTGACGTGGCGGGGATGCTCAGGGTCAGCAACACGACCCGCCTTGCGCGCCCGGATCGCGCGGATCAGAAGGTCGACGGCGGTACGCGACATTTCGGTCACCGGCTGGCGGATGGTCGTCAGCTCGGGCCAGATCGTCGTGGCGAGGGCGGTATCGTCGAACCCGCACACGGTCAGGTCGCCCGGCACGTCCAGCCCACGCCTGTGCGCGATGGCGACGGTCGCGGCGGCCATGTCGTCGTTCGAGGCGAAGATCGCGGTCGGCGGATCGGTCAGGTCGAGCAACTGGTCCGCGGCATCCAGCCCGGATCGATAAGTGAACAGACCCTCCGCCACCAGTTCCGGCGCATCGGGCAACCCCAGCTCGGCCAGCGCCCTTCGGTAACCGGTCAACCGTTCGCCGCTGGCGGTCTGGTTGCGGTTGCCGGTGATGAAGCCGATGCGGCGATGGCCCAGCCCGCCCAGATGGCGTGTCATGTCATACGCTGCCTGTTCATCATCGATGCTGACCGCCATCGCCCAATCCGGCGCGCGGCCGGTGGCGACCGCGACGACCAGCACGTCCTGTTTTTCCAGCGCGGCCAGCACGGCGGCGGAATCCGACAGCGGCGGCGGCAGGACGATGCCGTCGATGCGCCCCCTCATCAGATGTTCGATGGCGGTGCCTTCCAGCCCCGCCTCGTCGCATTTCTCGACCACCAGCTGTACGTTGCTGCGGCTTGCCTGATCGAGACTGCCGACCAGAAACTCGCTGAGATAGGCGAAGCTGGGATTGGAATGGAGCAGGCCGATGCGGATTTCCTCGCCCCCGGCCAGCGCACGGGCCGCGGCACTCGGCGCATAGTTCAACTCGGCGATCGCGGTCTGCACGATTTCGCGCGTCTCGTCGCGGACATTGCCCTCGTTATTGATGACGCGCGACACCGTCATCGGCGACACGCCGGCCAGTTTCGCCACGTCGCTGATCGTCGGCGCGTTGCGCTGGCGCCGGGAGGCGCGTGGCTCCTTCATGCAGACCCCTTCCGTCCGGCAGCATGAACTGCCGGACGGGAGTGAGCAAGCTGCACCACGACGCAGATCGTCGCGCAGATCAGCGCGGCGACACCTCGCGCAGGCCGTCCATCCGGCGGGCGACGCCCCATGGATTGCCGTCGCCCAGCGCGGCGGGCAGCAACGACGGCGCCAGGTTCTGGAAGCACACCGGCCGCAGGAAGCGATAGATCGCCAGCGTGCCGACCGACGTGGTGCGGCCGTCGCTGGTGGCAGGGAAGGGACCACCATGCACCATCGCATGGCTCACCTCGACCCCCGTCGGCCAGCCATTGGCGAGGATGCGGCCGACACGGCGCGCGATCACCGGAATCAGTTGCGCGGCATCCGCCTCGTCCGCGGCGTCCATCTGCAACGTCGCGGTCAGCTGGCCTTCCAGCGACGCGATGACGCTGGCGATCTCGGCCATGTCGGCACAGCGGACGACGATCGCCGACGACCCGAACACCTCATGGCCCAGCGCGCGATCGGCCAGGAAGCTGGCCGCATCCGTCTGGAACAGCGCGCCGACCGCCTGATTGACGCCTTCGCCCACGCAACCGCGCGCGACCGTCTTCACCGACTGATGCGCGGCAAGCGCATCGACGCCCTGTTCGAAACTGGCATGAATGCCCGGCGACAGCATGACGGCCGGCTGGCTGCCGGTCATCGCGGTGGTCGCGGCTGCGATGAACGTGTCCAGCGCGGGGCTATCGATCGCCAGTACCAGACCGGGGTTGGTGCAGAACTGGCCCGCGCCCATCGTCAGCGACTGGACGAACGCCGTCGCCATCGCCTCGCCCCGCGCTTCCAGCGCGGCGGGGAACAGGATGACGGGGTTGATGCTCGACATCTCGGCATAGACCGGGATCGGCTGCTCGCGCCCGGCGGCGATCCGCACCAGAGCGAGGCCACCGCCGCGCGACCCGGTAAAGCCCACCGCCTGGATGCGCGGATCGGCGACCAGCGCACCGCCCAGATCGTTGGTCTCACCCGGCAAGTACGAGAACGTACCGGCAGGCAGGCCGGCGTCGGCGACTGCCTTGGCGATCGCGCGCGCTACCAATTCGCCGGTGCCGGGATGCGCCGGATGGCCCTTCACCACCACCGGGCAACCGGCGGCCAGTGCCGAGGCGGTGTCGCCACCGGCGACCGAAAACGCGAGCGGGAAGTTCGATGCACCGAACACCGCCACCGGGCCGATCGCCAGGTTGACGCGGCGCAGGTCGGGGCGGGGCAGGGGCGCCCGATCGGGCATGGCGGGATCGATCGTGGCGTCCAGCCAGTCACCCTGACGCACGACCTGTGCGAACAGCTTCAACTGGCCGACGGTGCGACCGCGCTCACCCTCCAACCGGGCGCGCGGCAAGCCGCTTTCCGCCATCGCACGAACGATCAGGTCGTCGCCGATCGCCACGATCGCATCGGCAATGCCTTCAAGGAACGCGGCCCGATCCTGGGGCGTCGTCGCCGAATAGATCGGGAAGGCGGCATCGGCCAGCGCGCAGGCATCGGCGACCGCGCCGGCATCCGCCGACGAGAAATCGGGCGTCAGCGTCTCGCCGCTCGCCGGATCGATTGCGCTGAAACGCGCCGTCGCCTGGCGTTCGTCGCTGCCGATCAGCATGGCTCCGTCGATCATCACTCACATTCCTTGGTTGTTCTATTGTCGGACAGATAGCGACTGTCGGGCCATTTCGCGACCCCTTGATGACAGATCGCGCTACCAGACTTGAGCGGCGAGCCGCAAGGCCGACTCAGTGAGCGCTCGCTCCCTCCGCGCCGATGCCCGTTTCCGACCGGACGCGCTGTGCCAGATAACCGCTTCGGTCTACCGCCGCCCGGCCGCTGCGATCCAGCGTCGACACCAGCCAGATGACGAAGAACGCCGCCGGGATCGAAAAGATCGCCGGCGAGCCATAGGGATAGATCGGCGCCGCATGACCCAACACCGTCACCCAGATCGCCGGCGACAGGATGGTCAGGCCCAGCGCCAGCAACAGTCCGGTCGCACCGCCCGCCACCACACCGCGCGTCGTGCACCCACGCCACAGCAGCGACAGCAACAGCACCGGGAAATTGGCCGATGCCGCCAGCGCAAAGGCGAGACTGACCATGAATGCGACATTCTGCGATTCGAACAGGATGCCCAGCACGATCGCGATGGCCGCCAGCACCAGTACGGTGATCCGCGATACCCGCAGTTCCTTGGCTGAATCGACCCGGCCGCGCGCGAAGACGCTGGCATACAGATCGTGGCTGACCGCCGACGCGCCCGACAGGGTCAGGCCCGCGACCACCGCCAGGATCGTCGCGAACGCGACCGCAGAAATGAAGCCCAGGAAGATGTCGCCACCCACCGCATGCGCCAGATGGATCGCCGCCATGTTGCCGCCGCCGCGTAATGCGCCGGCCGCATCGAGATAGCCCGGATCGGTCGCCACCAGCACGATCGCGCCGAAGCCGATGATGAAGGTCAGCAGGTAGAAATATCCGATCCACCCCGTCGCCCACAACACCGATGTCCGCGCCGCCTTGGCATCGGGCACGGTGAAGAAGCGCATCAGGATGTGCGGCAGGCCGGCGGTGCCGAACATCAGCGCCATGCCGAGCGAGATCGCCGAGATCGAATCCTTCACGAACCCGCCCGGCGCCATGATCGCACTGCCGGCCTTCGCGGCGGCATCGGGCGTGGCGCCCTTGCCCAGCGCCAGTTGCGTCTTCACCTCCACCGCGCGGGCGAACATCGCCTCGGGCGAAAAGCCGAACTTGGCAAGCACCGCGACCGCGATGAACGTCGCTGCGCCCAGCAACAGCCCCGCCTTCACGATCTGTACCCAGGTCGTCGCGGTCATGCCGCCGAACAGGACATAGAAAGTCATCAGCACGCCGACGATCACGACCGCATAGCTATAGGGCAGGCCGAACAGCAGCCGGATCAACTGCCCCGCACCAACCATCTGCGCGATCAGGTAGAACAGCACGACCATCAGCGTCGATATTGCCGCGAACGTCCTGACCGGCGTCTGGGCGAACCGGAACGATGCGACATCGGCAAAGGTGAAGCGTCCCAGATTGCGCAGCCGCTCCGCCATCAGGAACAACAGGATCGGCCAGCCGACAAGGAAGCCGATCGAATAGATCAGCCCGTCATACCCATCGGTGTAGATCTGCGCGGAAATCCCCAGGAACGACGCCGCCGACATGAAATCGCCAGCGATGGCGAGCCCGTTCTGGAACCCGGTGATGCCACCGCCCGCCGTGTAGAAATCGGACGCCGTCTTGGTCTTGCGCGCCGCCCAGCGGGTGATGCCCAACGTCAGCAGGACGAAGCCCGCGAACATCCCAAGTGCGATCCAGTTGGTCGGTTGCTGCGCGCCGCCGGGCGCGACGGCATGCGCCTGCGCCGCGTCGGCAAGGGCGATTCCGCCTAACGCGGCGACGCCCGTTGTGATGAGCCTCACGCGTCGACCGCGCGCAGCACGGCGGCGAGATCGGCGTCGAACACCCGGTTTGCCCGCCAGACGTACAAAGCCGTCAGCGTGATCGCGAGGATGATGATGCCCAGCCCGACCGGCACGCCCAGCGTCATCGCCCCGCCGGAAATCGACCGGCCCAAAAAGGTGGGATCGAACGCAATCAGCAGGATGAATCCGAAATAGGCGATCAGGATGATGGTAGTCAGCGCCGCCGCGAACCGGTTGCGGGTCCGCGTGAGATGCCGATAGGCCGGTGTCGCGGCCAGTTGCTCCAGCACGTCGTCCTGAACGGTCACGGTCATCCCTTCCCCCTCATTTGTCGGATCACGCTATCCGGTGTGATGGCGGAATGACAGCGCCTTGATGCTTGACCCGCCATCGATTGCTCCGCCATGTCGATGGCACGACTGGGGAGGAATATCCGATGAACGCAACGCTGGCTCGCGGCGTCGCCGTGGGGGCGCTGGCCGGACTGTTGTTCGGTTTCGACACGGCCGTCATCGCGGGGACGACGGCTGGCGTCCGCCAAGCCTTCTCGCTGGACGCGGCGGGCGTCGGCATCACCGTGTCGAGCGCGCTTTGGGGTACGCTGGCCGGCGCCTTGTTGGCGGGGAAGCCCGGCGACCGCTTCGGCGCGCGGGTGTCCTTGCAGGCGATCGCGTTGCTCTACGTCGTATCCGGACTCGGTTGCCTGATGGCGTGGGACTGGGGCGCGTTGCTGCTGTTCCGGGTGATGGCGGGGCTGGCGGTCGGCGCGTCGTCCGTGCTGGCGCCCGTCTATATCGCGGAGATCGCGCCGGCGGAGAAGCGCGGTGCCTTGGTCGGCGCGTTCCAGTTGAACGTCGTGCTGGGTATTCTCATCGCGTATCTCAGCAATTTCTGGGTTTCCAGTCTCGATCTCGGCGACTGGGAATGGCGGGTGAAGTTCGGCGTCACGGCGGCGCCGGCGCTGCTACTGCTCCTGCTGCTCTTCACCATCCCCGACAGTCCGCGCTGGCTGGCCGCGAAGCGTCGTGATGACGAGGCGCTGGACGTGCTGGGGCGGCTGGGCATCGCCGACCCCAGGGCGGAACTGGCGAGCTTCCACCGCAGCGACGAAAGCACGGGCGAGGCGAAGCTGAGCTGGCGGCGGCATCGCAAGCCGATGCTGCTGGCGATCACGATCGCCGCGTTCAACCAGCTGTCGGGCATCAACGCCATCCTCTATTATCTGAACGACATCTTCGCCGCGGCTGGCTTCGACAATGTGTCGGCGGATCGGCAGGCGATCGTGATCGGCGCGGCAAACCTGTTCTTCACCGCGCTGGCGCTGACCGTCATCGACCGGCTGGGAAGGCGGACGCTGCTGTTGATCGGTTCGGTCGGGTTGACTGCGACGCTGGCTGGCACCGCCGCAGTGTTCCTCAGCGGGGTGGGCGAGGAGTGGCTGTTGTGGCTGTTGGTCGGCTTCATCGCGTTCTTCGCCTTCAGCCAGGGCGCGGTGATCTGGGTCTATGTCAGCGAGATATTCCCCACCGAGGTGCGGGCGCGGGGACAGGCGCTGGGATCGTCGACGCATTGGGCGGTCGATGCGGTGATCGCCACCGGCTTCCCCCTGGTTGCCGCCGCCTCGCGCGGGGCGCCGTTCGTGGTGTTCGCCGCGATGATGGCGGCGCAGTTCGTGGTGGTTTTCCTGTTTTTCCCGGAGACCAAAGGAAAGTCGCTGGAGAAACTCGGCAGCGGCCTCTGACGGATCAATTGCGGATCAGCGTGCGGACCAGATCGAGGTCCGCCGGCTTGTCGACATCGACCGCCGCCAGACCGAAGGGCGTCACGACCACCGCCACCTCGACCCCCGCCCGGTGGCCGAGGTGGCGAACGGCGTCGTTCAACGTCAGGCGCCCGGTCAGATAACGCAACAACAGGCCGGGCCCGAGCCGGCGCACGATCCGCCACGGCCGCTTCCGATCCGCCTCGACCTGCGCCCACAGGCCGATCGCGCCGGCGGCGCGGGGGGTGGCGAGCCAGAACAGGTTGCACCCCGACCACGCACCATCGGCGAAGCGCAGATAGGTGCGGCGCGTGCCTGGTGCCGCCGCTTCGATTACGTCCTGCCGTGCCAGCAGCGTCGCCACATCCGTGCCCGGCGGCAGATCGGCGATGAAGCGGTCGATCCATGCCGGCCGCAACAAGGCATGGTCGGCGGTGGTGACGAGCAGGGGCGTCCCCAGCGCCTCCAGCCCGCGCGCCACGCTGCCACTGGGACCGGACGCGGTCGGGATCACGCGCAGGTGCAGCCGGTTCGCCTCGGCAACGACGGCGGCGTCGTCGGCCGACACGGCAACCGTCATTGCGCCGGCCCCGCGCACGGCGACGGCGACGCGGGAAAGCAGCGTCTCGCCGTCCAGGACGATCAACGCCTTGTGCGGCACCCCGGCATATGCGGCAAGCGGGTCGACCGCCCCCGGCCGCGATCCGGCGAGGATCAGCGCAGACCAGGCGTCCGTCATCGCCGCGCCCGCCACACCTGCCAGAACACCGCCGGCGCCGACATGATCGGATGCCGCTCGCGCCACGGCGTCAGTGCCACCTTCACGCCGGTATGCCTCTCCACCTTCCAAAGGCCATAGGCGGCGGCACCGTCGAAGGTGAACGCCGCGCGGATCAGCCGGGCGATGTTGAGCGGCTTGCCCGCGCGGCGGCGGCGGTGCCAGCGGGCCAATATCCGCGCTCGATCCGGCACATCGGGAACGAGCAATGGGCCGTCCTGTGCGAACGCGATGCCACCAGCCTGCCACGCCAGCGGCAGGATCGCTTGATAACGACCCGCACCGTGGTCGAGGATCTGCTCCTCCCGCCCGCTCTTCTCGACGCGTAGTTCGGCGGCATAGGTCTGGCGGAACAGCGCGCGCCAGTAATCGGCGGCGGTCCCCCGCGCCGGCCCCAGCGCGGCGGCAAAGCGTGCGGCGGTCACCGCGGCGGCGGCGATCGCGTGCACCACGTCGGCGCGGGCCTCGTCATCGCGCTGCCAGACAAGTGCTGCAGGCTGCACGAAACGCGTCCAGATCGTCGTATCGATCAACTCGCCCGACGCCGCCGCCCGAAACGTCGCCAGCCGCATCGTCGCGATCTTGGCGCGCAGGGTGATGCCGTCCCGCGTTACTTCACGGTAGCTGACGGTCGGCCACAGCCCGCGTTCCGGCGGGCCGGCGGTCAGTACATAGAAATCGAGCACCCCGTCGAGCGAGCCGATGCGCAGGTTCGATCCATAGAACAGCACCGCCTGCACCGATGGCTCCGCCGCCAGCGTCGCCGCCAGATCGCCCACCTCGATGCGAACCTCGGCATCCAGCGCGGCGGCGACATACGCGTCCAGCGCGTCCATCACGGCCGGATCAATTCCAGATCACGGGGCGATGAAGGAGAGGACCGGCCCTTGCCGTACCGCCAGCTTGCCGCCGTCGAAATGCTCGCCGTCGAGGATGAAGCCATCGTCCAGCGATACTTCGAACGACGCGGTGTCGATATGGTGATACCCGGCCCGCCGCATCCAGTCGGCCTCTGATCCCGCCAGCAACGCCGGAACGGTCAGCATCAGCCGCTTCGGTGGTGCATCGATCACCAACAGCTTCATGCCATCACGCGGTTGCCCGAACGGCTTCAGGCCCAGCGGCAACTGGCGAAGCGCAGACGCGAGCAACAGATAGCGGGGCTTGGAATCGACCGTCCCGCCGGGCAGCTTCAGATCAAGCGGCGTGCCCACGCGCCAGCTGCTTTTCGCGCCGCCGAACATCGTCTGGATCAACGCCCAGCCGAGCGCCAGGCCGACCGCGACGCCGTTGAACGCACCCGCCCGGTGCGTGTGCTGCGCCAGTTCGGTCGCCTTCACGAAGGCACCGGCGCCGAACAGGAATCCGCGCAGCGGCCGCGATCCATCATCGCGCGCGATCTCGACCGGACGACGCTCGACCCTGCGACCGCGCGTCACCGCGGCCAGCGCATCGGCCAGCGTCCAGCCCGACGGGATCCCCAGGTCGATCGCCAGCGCATTGGTCTTGCCCGACGGGATCACCGCGATATCGGGCCACTTGCCCTTCCACACATGCGCGGCGCAGGTCAGCACGTCACGCACCGTGCCGTCACCGCCGTCGATCACCAGCAGGTCGATCTTTCGTTCGGCAAACTCTGCGAGCGTATCAACCAGCGCGGTACGGGTACCGGGTGCGGCAAGCAGGACGCTGTCAACGCCGGGAACGCCCGCTTCATATTCGGCGCCGTGGTTCAGATGACTCTTGGGATTGCAGACGATACCGATGCGCAGCCGACCGACCGCTGCGGCGGTTGGCGCGGCTTTCACCGTCACCGATCGGGCGGAATCCGGTCCGGCAAAGGCGAGAACGCTGGCAGGCGAAAATGACGGCACGTCTACCTCGCTACCGCGAACATGGCAGTGCCGCTACAATTTTGTGACGGAATCATCACGATCACTCCTCAACGCCGGTAACGCATGGCCATGCGGATGGTCGCACCGCCGGCCGGTACGGCAAACCGCGCGGAGGCGAAGGAAGGCAAGCCGATCGAGGTCGGCGCATCGTTGGAAAACCCGAACCCCTCCTTGGGTGCCCACAGGGTACGGTTGAAACTGTGGTCGCCATTCTCGTCGTGATATTGCGCGATGGCGTAATAACCGGGCGGCAGCCAGAAACAGGCGGTGGTCGCCGGCGCGCGGGTCGGCACGCGCGCGCGCAACAGCTTGCCGCCCTTCGCCAGAAAGCGACCCTTGTCGTCCGGATACACGGTGAACGCGACCTCGCCGTCGCCGCTGTGCAGGCCGGTGGCCTGTACCGTCAGCTTCACCGCATTGCCGCCGGGCGTCCCCATACACGACTGCGCGGCCGCCGGGGCGGCAGCTATCACGCCCGAAAGGGCGGCAAGCAGGAACAGGATTTTCATCGAACGCTTCTCTTTGTCGCCGGTGCGAGAACCGACTGAGATAGCGATGTGGGAGTGAACCGCGGCTTTACTGTGGCGAATTGTGGCGGGGAACGCGCGACAGGCGCAGCGCGGCAATCGCCATCAGCACCGCGACCGCCGCCGATCCCACCGTCACTGCCATCGCGACTCCGGTGGCCCCGTACCATGGCGTCAGCATCGCGGTCGCGCCGAACAGCACGCCGACGCCGGCGGCACGGATCGCGAAGACGCTGCCGGCACGCTGCATCGCCGTCATCACCGTATCGACCCCGGTCGTCGCCAGATCGAGACAGCCGGCGACCGACAGCCACAGCAGCACCGGCCACGCGCCACGAAAATCGCGCCCGCCGACCAGGTTCAGCACTGGCTTGCCTGCCACCAGCACCAGCGCCATGATCGCCACCGCCGCCAACCCGCTGCCAAGAAACAGCCGCGACATCAGCCGCGCGAGGAGCGCGGGCGGTGCGTCGCGCAACGTCTTCACCACCTCTGGAAAAGCGGCACGTGAGATCAATTGCGACAATTTCGCCAGCGCCTGCGCGATTTGCGAGGCGAGGCGGAACACGCCCGCCGCCGCCGGCCCCGCCGCCGCGCCGACCAGCAACAGCGGTATCTGCTTGCTCGACAGGCCGAGCGTGGAGCTGGCGTTGGTGCTGAGCGCGAATCGGACGATGCCGGGATGCTCGCGTGCCAGATGCCGCGATCCGCGCCCGCGCCACATCAGACCCAGATCGCCGCTCCGCGCGACCATGAACCAGTATGTCGCGGCGGTCAGCACCTCCGCCGCCGCCCACGCCGCCAGAAACCCTTGCACGGTCGGATGGATCAGCCAAACCCCGATCGCTCCGATAAAGCGCGCGACCGGCGTCACGCTGTCGGCAATGGCGGCCAGCGCAAACCGGTCGCGCAGGCGCAGGATGCCGAGCGGCGTCGATCGGATCGTGACGAGCTGGATGATGACGAAGATCAGCGTCGCCCGCTTCAGCGTCGATCCGATGCCCAGCGCCTCCCCCCACAAATCCAGGATCAGCCAGGCCAGCACGGCCCCGACGATCGATCCCGCAAAATCCAGGATCGCACTTCCCCGGAACAGCCGGGCCAGCGCCCCGTCGTCGCGGGTGGCGAGCGGACTGACGCCATACTGCACGATCACCTGCCAGCTCTGGAACGCGACCAGCGTCGCCAGTGTCTGCGCCGCGCCGGTGATGAGCGCGAACCGGCCGAACCCGACGACGCCCAGCGAGCGTGTGGCGATACCCAGATAGAATAGCGACAGCACCGCCAGCACGCTGCGGCTCGCCAGCAGCCAGCCGAGGTTGCGGGCGGCGGCGCGGAACAGACCGCCCGAACTATCCCCGGACGGCAATGGGGACAATGGGGGAAGCGGGCTCGACATGCGTTTGGCGGGGATTAATCGGCTCGGTCGAATGCGGCAAGAGCCGTGACATGATGGGCACGTCGGCCCTATGCGCGGGCCGTCTCGTTCTGGGAGTATTGCGTCATCTGCGGCATCGCCGGTCTTTATGCACGCGGGCGCGGCGTTGGCGCCGATACCGTGCGCGCGCAATGCGCCGCGATCGTCCACCGCGGCCCGGACGACGAGGGCGTGTTCGTCGATCGCGACTTCGGGTTCGGGATGCGGCGGCTCAGCATCGTCGATCTGGCCGGCGGGCATCAACCGTTCCATTCGCCCGATGGCCGCTATGCCTTGGTATTCAACGGCGAGATCTACAATTTCCCCGCCCTGCGCACCGAACTGGCGGCGATGGGCCGGGTGTTCGACAGCCACGGCGATACCGAGGTCATCCTGGCCGGCTATGAACGCTGGGGCGACGGCATCTGGTCGCGGCTCGACGGGATGTTCGCGGTGGCGGTGTGGGACCGGGCGACCCGCACGCTGACGCTGGCGCGAGATCCGGTCGGGATCAAGCCGCTCTATTATACCGATCAGCCTGCCGGTTTCGCCTTCGCATCGGAACTGAAGGCGCTGACGCTGCTGCCCGGTTTCGCGTTCGACACCGACGAGCGCGGGCTGCTGGACTATTTCCGCTTCGGTCATGTGCGGACGCCGCGATCGATCTATTCACAGGTCAGGACACTGCCGCCGGGGCATGTGCTGACGCTGCCGCCGGCGGGCGAACCGGTGCTGCGCGCCTATTGGACGCCGCGATACGCCACGCCCGAACCGCTGGGCGACGACGAATGGGTCGACCGGTTCCGCACCCGCTGGCTGGAAACAGTGGCCAAACAGATGGTCGCGGATGTCGAGGTCGGCGCGTTTCTGTCGGGCGGCGTCGATTCGTCCGCGGTGGCGGCGGCGATGATGCGGATATCCGATCGTCCGGTCCGCACCTTCACGATCGGCTTTCCCGATCCGCGCATCGACGAAAGCGGCCCGGCCGAGGCGATCGCCCGCGCGCTCGGCACCCGCCACGAAACCCGACGGCTGGAGATGGCGCACGCCCGCGATCTGCTGCCGGCGGTGGCCGCCGCCTATGACGAACCGTTCGCCGACCCGTCGATGGTGCCGACCTGGTATGTCAGCAAGGTCGCCGCCGAACAGGTGAAGGTCGCGCTGTCTGGCGATGGCGGTGACGAATTGTTCTTCGGCTATAAACGCCACGCCACCGAACGCCGGATCGGCAGCCTGCCGGCCCCATTGCGCCATGCCGCCCGTGCAATCGGCGCGATTCCGTCGCTGCCCTCGCGCGCGCTCAACGAACGTATCCAGCGCTGGACGAAAACAGCGGCGAGTGCGGGCCTGCCTAGCGGCGTCGCCCGCTTCTTCGCCAAGACGCAGATCACCGCGGCGGGTTTCCGCTCCCGCGTCTTCACCCCAGATTTCCTCGCCCGCGCCGGTGGCGGAGAGGGCGAGATCGACCGGTTATGCGCGGAATATTTCCCCGATGCCGGCGCCATTTCCGCCGACACGCTCGAACAATTCGGCCTGTGCGACCTCGCGCTCAACCTGCCCGGCGCGATGCTGACCAAGGTGGACCGCGCCAGCATGGCGCATTCGCTGGAGGTGCGGGTGCCGATGCTGGGCCAACCGATGATCGATCTGGCGCTGGGGATGCCGTTGCACATGAAACTGCATGGCCGGGTGGGCAAGCACGTCGTCCGCGAAGCCATCGCGCCATGGCTCCCCGCCGGCATCCTCGACCGCCGCAAACAGGGTTTCCAGATGCCGCTGTCGGCATGGTTCGCCGGCGATTTCGGCCGCTATGCCGAAGAACTATGGCGCGACAGCGGCGCGCGGGGCGAGGGTATCTGGCACGCGACGGCGGTCGACCGGGTGTTCGCCGATCACCGCGCGGGGAAGCGGGACTACAGCCGCTTCCTTTACGCGCTGGCGGTGTATTGTTTGTGGCGGGTCAGGACGGAATCCTCACTGCTCCGCTAGACCCCCAAAATCACGCCAGCCAGCTCACCATCGCCACCCCGGCGCGCTTCACCGCCATCGCCTGCAACAGCCGCACCAGATGCACCACCAGCGAGATCGCCGTCCACGCCGCTACGCCGATGATCCCCCAATCCGGCCGCCCCACCAGCAACCCGGCGAGCAATATCACCATGTTCGGATTGCGCCGCGCGGTGACGAGGCGAAAATCGCTGTCGAACTTCTGCCAGACATGGATGTGCATCCCGAAGCGGACGATGAACGCCCCCTCGATCAGCCGCTGCGCGACATAGCCGAACAGCATCGTGCCGATCACGATCCAGAACGTCTCGTCCGACAGCGCCCGGCCATAGGGCGCACACCCCGCCGCCCAGGCCCACCACCAGAACGGCGGATGGACCAGATCGACGCCGTGGTCCCATGCATTGCCTAGCTTCGACGAGGTGATCGTGCACCGCGCCAGCTTCCCGTCGACGGTATCCAGCACCATGAAGACCAGCCCGGTGGCGAGACCGGTCCAGAACCAGCCATACCAGAACGCCACCGTCGCCACGATGCACAGCACGCTGCCGATCGCGGTGATGCCGTTGGGGCTGATGCCGATCCGCGCCGATAGCTGCGTCAGCCGGAACGCCCATTCCGGCCAGAGATATTTGGTCAGGACATCTGTGACGCCCTTGTACGCACCTCTGTAGCTCAACCGCTCGATCGCCGGCACGGTGTCTGGGGTCAGCGGCTCCATGAACGGTCGTTCGCGCTTCCTCAGCGCCTCGTTCAGGATGCCCGCCTCGTCCTCTGCCTGCACGATCGTCAGGCCGGGGAGGCGGCGGCCGGCGAGCATCAGCGCCGCCGCCTCGTTCGCCTCGACCTCGCCGACATGCGCCAGCACCGGCCGGCCGTTTCGCGTCACGACCGTGCCGGGCCGCGACTTTAGATACGTGGTCCACATCGGATCGAACGCGTAATCCAGATGGGCGAGGATGATGGTGGGGCCCTGTTCGTCGAACCCCTGCGCCTGCGAGATGCGGCGCACGCGTTCGGCATTGGTCATGCCCCAGAGATGCGTGGAATTGTCGCCGATGGTGGCGAGCGCGGGAGAAGTCATGGGGGCGCGTTACCCCATCACGCTCGTTTGTCGAGCAGGTCCCGGATGACCCGTGCCGCGCGTGCGGGGGCTGACCCGCGGGTGTCACCCAGTGAGTCGCCTGCGAACCGTGCCTGGATCGCGGCAAACGAATCATGCACCGCCGGCGCCCGCGCCAGCATCGGCAGCAGATCGCCGACATCGTTCACGACCTCGCCACAGGTCCATTGCGCATAGGACGGATCGCCACGCCACTCGACGCCGCCCGCATTCAGGAAAACGCAGGGGCGCGGGCGTTGCAGGAACTCGATCACCTGGCTCGACGTATCGCCCAGATAGATGTCGGCGGCGGCGGTGTAGCTGCCATCGACCATTGCGAAACCGTCCATGTCGCAGTGGACGTTGGGCAGCCCGCGCACCTCGTCCATCACCGCCCGCACCTCCGGCGCGCCCTCCGCCAGTCGCTGGTGCGGCGCGAAGATCAGGTTCCAGCGGCCGTCCTGCGCGATCCGACGCACGGTATCGGCCCCCCATGCCCACCATGACGAGCGGTGTCGCTGCCAGTGCGGCGCATAGAGGATCGTCGGACGCGGCTCGGCAAAGGGCAGGGTGGTTATGCTCCGCTGCCGGAACGACGCCTTCACATATCCCGTCGCCACCACCCGCGCCGGATCGAAGCCTCGATCGAGATAGGTCGCGCGTTCCCGCTCGCTCGGCACCATCATCATCGCGGCGGCGCGGCGGCGGGGATCGTCGCGCGCGCTCATCGATCCGACGCCGTGCGAGGTCTTCACGAACGGCGTGCGCAGCGGCAACACGCGCGGCAGCCACAGGCTGGTCTGTTCCGCGCACACCGCCGCGCGCGCCCGCATCAGATGCGGCAACAGCCGGAGCAGTGTCGGGATTTTCGGCGGCAACGGAGGATTCTGCCCGTCCGCCGCACCCGCGATCCGCCGGAACCCCGGCACGCGACGGATGCGGACGCCGGCCAGCCCCTCGCTCCACCGGGTCAGCAGCGTTTCATGAACGGAGGTCGCCACCCACAGGTCGATCGCGACATCGCCGTCCGCCGCGAGCGCCTCGACGATCGGGTACAGATGCGGGATCAGCAACGTCTCGCCCAGAAACAGGAAGGCGACCGGACCCTGTCGGTTCAAGCGCCATGCTCCCGCCGCCAGCGTTCGATATCGTCGGGCCGGTCGATCTCCTGCCAGTGCGCGTCGCGCGGCACGGTGACGGCGGCGACCGCATCGACGCCTGCCAGCCGGTCGATGATCGCGTGGTGAAACGCGTGGATGCCGTCCGCCGCGCCGATCACCGCACGCAGGGCATCGGCATAGGCGCCACCGCCCTTCGACGCGACGACGCCGAGCGACCGGTGCGTCGCTCGCGCGGCATCCAGCGTCTTGCCGACCGCACGGACCCGGCCGTTCGCCACCTCGACCAGCATGTCGTCAAGCTCCGGCACGGTTAGCGTATCGACCACCAGCTTCACGCCGCGCCGCTCGTCGCTCACCGCGGCGGCGAGGATATCGGCGTCGAACACCGTATCGCCGTTCATCAGCACGAACGGATCGGTCAGGCAGGCGCGCGCCGCCCACACGCTGCCGATGCTGCTGCCCGCCGCCCAGAAGGGATTGAAGATCAGCTCGGTCGCCACCGCGCCGCTATGTCGCGCCAGATGCTCGGCGATCTGTTCGACCCGGTAACCGCCGACGACCACCGCATGACGAATTCCCGCCTGCTCCACCGCGCGCAGCTGATGATCTAGGATCGCGCGACCGCCCACCGGCACTAGGCATTTCGGAGTCTCCAGCGTCAGCGGTAACAGGCGCGAGCCTTGGCCCGCCGCGATGATGATCGCCTTCATGCGTATGTCCGTTTCCTGCCGCTCATCCGATCACGCGTAAGCCGCAATGGTGGTGGGATTGCGGCGATGTCGAAAGGGGCTGTCCTACAACTAACCAGATAGGATAGTTGGTCACCCTCAATCACGAATGGGGGCGGCCATGAACATCGATAAACTGATCGACGCGGTGATCGATCGCGAGGGCGGGTATGTCGATCATCCGGCGGATCGCGGCGGCGCGACCCGTTGGGGTATCACCGTCGCGGTAGCGCGCGCGCATGGCTGGCGCGGCGACATGCGGCATTTTCCGCGCAGTGCGGCGGCGACGATCTATCGCCGGCTCTACTGGGACCGGCCGAGGCTGGACGCGGTGGCGGCGCGCGCGCCGCTGGTCGCGGCCGAGCTGTTCGACACGGGCGTCAACATGGGGCCGGCGACCGCCGTCCTGTTCCTGCAACGCGTGCTGAACGCGCTCAATCGCGGCGCCACCGATTACGCCGATCTGACGCTCGACGGCCGCATCGGCCCGGCGACGCTGGCCGCGTTCGACGCCTTCCTCCGCACGCGCCGTGCTATCGGGGAGAACGTGCTGTTGAAGGCGATCGAGGCGTTGCAGGGCGCCCGCTACCTGACGCTCGCCGAAAAGCGCCCGGCTAATGAGGCGTTCCTCTATGGCTGGCTGGCGAACCGGGTGGGGGAACCGGCATGAGCGAGCAACGACTGCGCTACCGCGCGTTCCTCGCCGTCGTGCTGGCCACGCTGGTGGTCGCGCTGGCGCCGATCATCGTGTCGGGACTGCTCGGCAAGGTACTGCCCGATGGCCTGATCGCCACGTCGGACAAGGTGACGACGGGTCTCGTCACGCTGCTCGGCACGATCGGCGGCCTGTTGTTCCGCCGCGTCGATACGGGGACGGAGCGGTGAGGGCGGCGCTGCTCCCGGTTGCTGCGCTGTGCCTGAACGGGTGCGCGGCTGACTCGACGCAAACCACGATGGCGGATTCGCCGATCGTCCGCCTGCAACGCGCCCATGAAGCGGCGCGCGCCGTCTCCCTGCTGTTCCGGCCGTATCTGTCGCCAGCGCAAACCGCGCGGATCGATGCGCTCGGCCTGCTGGTCGATCGCGCGCTGGCGGCGGCGCAGGTCGCCCACGACCGGGCGTCCCGGCGGGCCGCGCTCACCGACGCGGCGGCCGCCGCCAATGCCTATCGGCTCGCCACCGGCGGCTGATCCTTTCCCTTGTTTATTCGGAGACATGATGATGCTGACGATCGCCAGCGATCTTTCCAATTTCACGTTGTCGGCGGGTGAGCCGTTCCTGCTCGACGTCCAGTTCCTCGACCCCGCCGGCGCAGTGATGCCGCTTGCGAGCCGCGCGTTCGTGCTGTCGTTCTATGGCGATGGTCGCGAAACGGTCGATTCGATCGCCGGGCAGCCGATGGCCGATGTCAGCGGCGCGTTCGTCCGCTTCGCCCGCGACGGTCGCCTGTCGGAGGCACTGTACGGCCAGCCAGTGATCGCCGAACTGGCGGAGCGATACCGGCTGGGCCGCGACGTGATCGCGACCGGCCTGATGACGGTGGCGGCGTCGGCGGGTGGCGTCGCGTCGCTCGACGGCGGCGTGACGGGCGCGATGGTCACGCGCGTGACGATCCGCGTGGGCGCCGATGGCGCGGCCTTCACGCAGCGACCGGTGCCGTTCGACGGCGGGGTCGCCGTACCGCCGCCCGCCGTCACGCTAGGGGCATTGAGCCTGTCCGGCGCGCTGACGGCGGGAACGGCGTCCACCGGGACGATCGCGGGGGCGGCGGACGGATCGACGCTGACCACCGACCTGCCGGGCTTGACGATCGACAGCGCCGCCCGTCGCTATGGGTTCGACGGCGTCGCGGCCGGCGGCGTCGCCGGATCGCTGACCGAGACGCTTGCCGGCGCGACCGGATCACCCCGATCGACCACGGCCGCCATCGTCGCGGCACCAGCCCCGACACCCACGCCCACGCCCACACCCAAGCCAACCGACGTCGTGCTCGCGCCGTATATCGCGGGGCCGACCAACGCCGGAACGCTATCCAGCCTAGGCTATCGCGACACCGGATCGGCGGCCCAGACGGTCGGCGCGCGGTTCCGCCGGGCGACCAACACGGCCGATTTCTATTTCCGGATGACCGGGTCGGACGACGGGATGGTGTTCCGGATCATCGACGACGATCATTACCGTCTGTCGCGGCTGGCCGGCGGCGTGATGGATGACGTCAGCGGTTTCACCTATCGCACCTTCGCGCCGCGACTGGTGGCACAGCCCGGCACCGCGATGATCGCGTTGCAGACGGCGCCGGATGGCAGCGCCGGCTTCTATCAGGACGGCGTGCTGGTATCGGCATGGGTGTCGGCGGAGCTGCTCGACGCCTTGCAACCGGTACGCGGCACTGGCGTGCGCTTCGTCGTTACCGTCGGGCCGGCGATGGCGGACGTGACCTGGGGCGCGCTGGTCGCGCCGCTGGCGATCCGGTCGGCGACGTTCGATGCCGCCACCCGCACGATCGATCTGGCGATCGACTATAGCGGCAGTCCCGATGGCTATGACCATGCGCTCGACGGCGGCAACTGGACGCCCGCGCCAACGCTGTCGTCATCCGCCGCCGGGCAGGCGGTGGTCCGGGTGCCGGCACTGGCGGCGGCCTATCGCGGCACCGTGTCGGTCGCCTTGCGTCAGCGGAACCTGCCATCGGTCACGGCGACCGTCACCGTCAGCGTTTAAGGCCGGGCGAGCGGCCGCAGGCGATACACCGATTGCGGCAACTCGCCGATCTGCACGGTGCCGACCAGATCATACCGTGTGGCGACCGCCCGTTCGACCAGGACCCGCGTCGCCGGATTGGTCGCGGGCTTCGGCGCCCGCATCACGATCACGCCAGGTCGCGCGGCCAGCAACCGCGCGACCTCGGCCACCGGATCGATGCCCGTTCCCCTAATCTCGCTGATCTGGCCCAGATGGCTGCGAAAAACGTACCGGGTCGGCAGGCACGACCGCGTCAGATAATACAGGATAGGTTCCGCCCCGAACGTGAACAGGCAACCGCGTGGTGCCGGCCCGATCATATCGACCAGCCGCGTGATCTGCGCCGCCGTCCCGCGTCGCTCGACCCTTACAACGGACATCGTGACCCCACCGATCGCCCCGAAGATCAGAACCACGGCCACCACCTGCCGGCTTGCCCAGCGGCAATGGCGATCCAGCCCCAGCGCCGCTGCGATCGACAGCGGCAAAGCGAGCGGCAACCAGTACAACAGTTCGCACGTCCCCATGATGTAGATCGCGACCAGCGCCGCGCCCACCCAGGCGAGCGGCCAGGCACCACGCCGCCGTCCTCGCCACGCCATCAGCAACAGCGGGGCCGACAGCGCCAGCGCACCCGCCACCTTGGGCACGTCGGTCCAGAACGTGTCGTCGTCCTGCTGTCCGAAGATCGACAGGAAATTGGCGAACACGAACGCCGCGTCATGGCCGGCAAGCGCATAGACGCTCCAGGCAAGCGCGGTCGGCACCAGCGCGGCGGCGACCCAGCAGGCGGCGTCGATCGCCAGTCCCGGCAACGGCCGCTCCGCCCGGTACGGCGTCCACATCAGCGTCAGGCCAAAGAAGATGCCCTCGAACATCGCGGTGTATTTCACCTGCATCGCCACGCCGACGAGCAGCATGGCCAGCGTCCCCCGCTCGCGTACGCGATCCTTGGCCGCCATCGCATCGACCACGATCAGCGCCGCGCCGGCCATCAGCGCGTTGCCCCACACCGCGGACTGCCCGCCCGCCCCATCGAACACGACCAGCCAGATCAGATAGAACAGCCCCCCGGCAAAGGCGGCATCGCGCGTCGTGAACCGCCCGGCGATCCGTGTCACCAGAAACGCGGTGCCCGCCGCCGTCAATGTCGCGGCCAACTGGTACATCAGAATGCCGTTGCCGCCGATCGACCGGATCGCGGCAAAGATCAGGAACAGCCCCACCGGCTTGCGATCGAAGATATCGACGAACGGCCATGCGCCGTGCAGCATCCGGTCGCCGACCAGCAGATAGAATTGCTCGTCGCTATGGATCACCGGATTGCCGTACAGCGCCCCGCGCGTCGCGATCGCGGCGGCCAGCAGCAGCAGGAACTGCGCGGTGGCGGACGCGGGCACGCGCCAGTCCCGCCAGGCCGGCTGAAGAAGGACGACGGGCCGGATCGAGACGGAAGACGACATCGCCGCTGCCCCTAGTGCCGAACCGGGCGCGTGTCTGCCATGTCCGCGGTATAATTCTACAGACAGGCCTCCAGATACGCCTGATCGAAGCCGAACTGCTTGGCCTTTTCCAGCGTATAGGGGCGCAGGCCCATCGATCGGTACTCACCGATTATCTTGCCGTCGGCGCTTTCGTCCAGATATTCGAACTTGAACAGCTCCTGCGTCACGATCACCGGGCCTTCCATGCCGATGACTTCGGTGACGTTGGTGACACGGCGCGACCCGTCGCGCAGGCGCTTCACCTGGATGATGAGTTCGACCGAATCGGCGATCTGGCGGCTGATCGCTTCCTTGGGCACCTTGATGTCCGACATCATCACCATGTTCTCCATCCGGGCCAGCGCCTCGCGCGGGGAGTTGGCGTGGAGGGTGCACATCGATCCGTCGTGGCCGGTGTTCATCGCCGCCAGCATGTCGAAACATTCGGAGCCACGGATTTCGCCCAGGATGATCCGGTCCGGCCGCATACGCAGCGCGTTCTTCACCAGATCGCGGATCGAGATCTCGCCCTGACCCTCCAGATTGGCCGGCCGGGTTTCCAGCGGCAGCCAGTGCGGCTGCTGCAGGCGAAGCTCGGCCGCGTCCTCGATCGTCAGCACGCGCTCACCCGGGTCGATCATCTTCGACAGGGCGTTCAGCATCGTCGTCTTGCCCGAACCCGTGCCGCCGGAGATCACGACGTTGAACCGGCTGGCGCCCGCGATCTTCAGCGCGGTCGCCATCTTCGGGCTCATGCTGCCGAAACCTGCCATCATGTCGATGGTGATCGGCTTGGCGGAGAATTTACGGATCGAGATCGCCGTGCCGCGCAAGGACAGCGGCGGCACGATCACGTTGACGCGGCTGCCGTCCTTCAACCGGGCGTCGGCCAGCGGCGACGTCTGGTCGACCCGGCGGCCGACCGAATTGACGATGCGCTGCGCGATCTGGAACAGATGCTCCTCGTCGCGGAACTGCACCTGCGCCAGTTCCAGCTTGCCCTTGCGCTCGACATAGGTCTGGTCGGGGCCGTTGACCATGATGTCGCTGATGTTCGGATCGGCCAGCAGCTCCTCCAGCGGCCCCAGACCCAGCAGCTCGTCGACCAGCACCTTTTCCAGCGCGAACTGCTCGCGGCGGTTGAGGGTGAGCTTCAACTCGGCCAGCACCTCGCCGATGATCGGGCGGAATTCCTCGGCCAGCTCGTCCTTGCCCAGCGTCGCTGCGGCTTCCGGATCGACGCGTTCCAGCAGGCGGGGGAGAACCTGTTCCTTGATCTTGTGGATCGAGCTTTCGAACCCCTCGACCCGGCTGTTGCCCGCCTCGCCCGACGAATTCTGGCGATCGGACAGGCGCTGCATCGCATCGACGGTCGCGCCCGACATGCCGACATCGCCGTCACCCGACAACGCGCCGAGATCGATCGGCGGAAATTGCTGGCCGCCCTCCTCGGCGCGTGTTTCGGTACGGGGCACCGGGCCGCCGCCCTGCATCGGCCGCGCGACGCCGAACGCCGGCCTCACCGGCTGACCACCACTCACGCCACTACGCCGACCGAACGCGCTCATGCCCAAACCTCTCGAGTTGACCGAAGGGTTAAGGGCCAAGCTTTACCATTTACCTAACCTGCCGTGCCGCCCCCGGCCTCGCGGTCCAGCAACACCCGCTTGCGGTCGGGGCCATAGGCATAGCCGCCGATCCCGCCATCGCCGCGCAGGATGCGGTGGCAGGGGATGATGACCGCTAGGTCATTCGCCCCGCACGCACTGCCGACCGCGCGCATCGCGGTGGCGTGGCCGGCAAGCGCCGCCAGCTCGGTATAGCTGCGCGTCTCGCCCGGCGGGATCGTGCGCAGCGCCCGCCACACCGATTCCTGAAACGCCGTCCCGCGCACGTCGAGCGGCAGGTCGGCATCGCGCCCCGGCGTCTCGACCATCGCCACCACCTCGTTGGCCCACGCGTCCAGCGCCGCATCGCCCGGCCGGATCGTGGCGCGCGGGAAGTGCTGCGCCAGCGTCGTCTCGTCCTCGTCGAACGCCACGCGGCACAGCCCCTTGCCCGTCGCCGCGATCAGCAGCGGCCCCAGGCTGGTGTCGGCCCGCGTCCACCGGATCGTCTCACCCGGCGCGCCCCGCCGCCGCTGGGCGGGCGTCATGCCCAGTCGCGGCGCGGTTTCGTCGTAAAAGCGGCTGGGCGCGGCATAGCCCGCGTCATAGATCGCCGCCGTCACGCTGTCGCTCGTCGCCAGCACCGCGGCGGCGCGCTCGGCCCGGCGCGCACGCATATAGGCGGCGGGGCTGATCCCCGTCGCGCGCACGAACAGCCGCTGGAAATGATGCGGTGCATAGCCCACCCGCGCCGCCAGATCGGCCAGCGTCGGCGTCGCGCCGGTATCCAGCAGCGCGGCGGCCGCCGCCACCGCCGTCCGGTCGCGCGCCACCGCATCGGGCAGGCAACGCCTGCACGCGCGATACCCCGCCGCCCGCGCCGCGCCGCCATCGGCATAGAACCGGACATGCTCGCGCTTCGGACGCCGCGCCGGGCAGCTCGGCCGGCAATAGATCTGCGTGCTGGTCACCGCGACGACGAAGCGATCGTCGGCGGCCCGGTCGCGCGCCGAAAAGGCGGCCCAGGCCGCGTCGGTATCGATGGTGGCGCCGTTATGATTCTCAGGGTCGTTCATGACACCGCTATAGCGCGTCCGTCGCGCCGGCTCATCCCGGCGCTTGCGATCAAAGCGCGGCCATCCGCTTCACATCCGCCTCGCCGTCCGCCAGCGACCGTACGCGGCCCAGCCCCTTGCTGATGTCACCACCTGCCCGCGGCGAGAAGACGCGGGCGCGACTATAGAGGTCACCCGCCATCGCGTACCGCCCCTCCGCCTCCGCGCACAGCGCCAGGTTGAACAGCGTCGATCCGTTGTCGGGCGCCATCCGGTCGACATCCGCGAAGGTGCGGCAGGCGGCGGACTGGTCGGTCTTGGTCAGCCGCACCGCCTGATTGAACCGGTCGGCGGTGTCATGCGCCAACCCGTCACGGTTCTCCTGCACGCGGATCGTATAGCGTTCGCGGTGCGGGGCGAGATCGAGCCGCACCGCCCGCGCGATCGATTCGGTCATCACGTCCACCGCCAGCTCGACGACCGGCTCGACGCCGCTATCCTCGCACCACGACCCGCTGTCGTCGCGCGTCTGTGGCATGGCATAGAGCGTCCGCCCGTCGCTGCGGCGGACCAGTTGCAGATCGGCACGCAACCGGATGGTCCGCGTCGTGCAGCCGACCCGGTACGACACCCGCCGCACGCATTTGCCGTCCTTCTTCTCGGTGCAGCGCTCACGCGCCTCGGTATAGTCGTTCTCCTCGACCGCGACATCGGCCTGTCCGCGCAACAGGCCATCGGGGCGCAGCGACGTCGGCACCAACCGGGGGTGCGGCACGCCGCTCGTCTCCAGTTCCTCCAGTTGCCGCTCGATCGCGATCCCCAGTTGCTCGCCCGCCCGCCCGGACAGCGTATCGACGCCGATCGTCGGCAGGAAACTGGCCTCCCGCGCGGTGGCGGCGAAGATGCCCTCGATGCGCAGCGTCTCGGCCCGGGCGGGCAGGGCGTTCGCAATTGCCACGATCGTCACTGCCATCCCCATCGCACCGCGCATCGTCTGTATCCCCGCTCGTTCAAGCGACCGATACGGCCCTGATCCTGAATGCGGACTGTCCGCCGTCTTGCATCCGCGCCACCCCCATGCTAGCCGCGCCGCAGCCTATCGGCAGCGCTTTTCGGCGCTCCGTTTCCTATGGGCAAAACCGTTCTGATGACGAGGAATTCCGGGTCCGTGGAGACAGCTGGCGGTATTCAGGCAAGCTTGGGCGGTCGCTATGCCGTGGCGCTGTTCGACCTTGCGCGCGAATCGAAGAGCATCGAGGTGGTGGAAGCCAGCCTCGCCACGATTCGTGACGCCCTGTCGCAGTCGGTCGATCTGCGCCGGCTGACGACCAGTCCGCTGATCGCGCGCGGCGCGGCGGTGAAGGCCGTGCTGGCCGTCGCCGACCAGCTCGGTGTCGATCCGACGACGAAGAATTTCCTCGGCGTCCTCGCTGAAAACCGCCGCCTCGGCCAGTTGTCGGCGATCGCCCGCGCGTTTCGCACGCTCGCCGCCCGCCACCGTGGCGAAATGTCGGCTGAAGTGACCAGCGCCCACCCGCTCACCGACGATCAGGTCGGCGAGCTAAAGCAGCAGCTGCGCCAGCGCGTCGGCCGCGACGTGTCGGTCGACCTGTCGGTCGATCCCGCATTGCTCGGTGGACTGGTGGTCCGCCTCGGTTCCCAGATGATCGATTCGTCGATCCGCACCCGTTTGAACGCTCTCGCGCACGCGATGAAAGGCTGAGTTGATGGATATCCGCGCCGCAGAAATCTCGAAGGTCATCAAGGACCAGATCGCCAGTTTCGGTGACCAGGCACAGGTCTCCGAGACCGGTCAGGTGCTGTCGGTCGGCGACGGCATCGCCCGCATCTATGGCCTCGACAATGTCCAGGCCGGCGAAATGGTCGAATTCGCCAACGGCGTGCAGGGCATGGCCCTGAACCTCGAAGCCGATAACGTCGGCGTCGTGATCTTCGGCTCGGATGCCGAGATCAAGGAAGGTGACGTCGTCAAGCGCACCGGCACGATCGTCGACGTCCCCGTGGGCAAGGGTCTGCTCGGCCGCGTGGTCGATGGCCTCGGCAATCCGATCGATGGCAAGGGCCCGATCGTCGCCGAGAAGCGCAGCCGCGTCGAGGTGAAGGCGCCGGGAATCATCCCGCGCCAGTCGGTCAGCGAGCCGATGCAGTCGGGCCTGAAGGCGATCGACGCGCTTGTGCCGGTCGGCCGTGGCCAGCGCGAACTCATCATCGGCGATCGCCAGACCGGCAAGTCCGCCGTCGCGATCGACGCCTTCATCAACCAGAAGGGCGTGAACGCCGGCACCGACGAATCGAAGAAGCTGTACTGCGTCTATGTCGCGGTCGGCCAGAAGCGCTCGACCGTCGCCCAGCTCGTGAAGACGCTCGAAGAGAATGGCGCGATGGAATATTCCATCGTCGTCGCCGCGACCGCATCCGAGCCCGCACCGCTCCAGTTCCTCGCGCCCTATACCGGCACCGCGATGGGCGAGTATTTCCGTGACAACGGCATGCACGCGCTGATCGTGTTCGACGATCTGTCGAAGCAGGCGGTTGCCTATCGCCAGATGTCGCTGCTGCTGCGCCGCCCGCCGGGCCGTGAAGCCTATCCCGGCGACGTGTTTTATCTCCACTCGCGCCTGCTGGAGCGCGCCGCCAAGATGTCGGACGCGAACGGCGGCGGCTCGCTGACCGCGTTGCCGATCATCGAGACGCAGGCCGGCGACGTATCCGCGTACATCCCGACCAACGTGATCTCGATCACCGACGGCCAGATCTTCCTCGAAACCGACCTGTTCTTCGCGGGCATCCGCCCGGCGATCAACGTCGGCCTGTCGGTCAGCCGCGTCGGCTCGGCCGCCCAGACCAAGGCAATGAAGAAGGTGTCCGGCTCGATCAAGCTGGAGCTGGCGCAGTACCGCGAAATGGCGGCCTTCGCGCAGTTCGGCTCTGACCTCGACGCCTCGACGCAGAAACTGCTGAACCGCGGTGCGCGCCTGACCGAGTTGCTCAAGCAGAAGCAGTTCGCGCCGATGCCGTTCGAGGAACAGACCGCGTCGATCTTCGCGGGGACGCAAGGCTATATCGACAAGGTGCCGGTGGCGGACGTGACGCGGTACGAAACCGCGATGCTGTCCGACCTGCGCGCCAACCACGCCGGCGTCCTCACCAAGATCCGCGAAACCCGCGATCTGGGTGACGAGGCGAAGGCGGGGCTGAAGGCCGCGCTCGACCAGTTCGCGAAGACCTTCGCGTAAACATCTGACCGGATAGCAGCATGGCGAGCCTGAAGGCCCTCAAGATCCGCATCGGCTCGGTGAAGTCGACGCAGAAGATCACCAAGGCGATGAAGATGGTCGCCGCCGCCAAGCTGCGCCGTGCGCAGGAGGCGGCGCAGAACGGCCGTCCCTACGCCGAGCGGCTGGAACAGGTCATGGCGTCGCTTGCCGGCCGGATCAGCGGCGTCGGCGCGTCGCCGCTGCTGGCGGGCACCGGCAAGGACCAGGTTCATCTGATCGTTGTCGCCACCTCCGAACGGGGTCTGGCCGGCGCGTTCAACACCAACATCGTCCGCGCCGCCCGCCGCAAGGCGGACGAACTGACCGCGCAGGGCAAGACGGTGAAGTTCTACCTCGCCGGCAAGAAGGGGCGGGTGCTCCGTCGTTTCTACCCCACCGCGATCCTCGCCGATCACGAAATGGGCGCGATCAAGAAGCTGACGTTCGACGACGCCCGCGTCGTCGCCGACGACATCATCGCCCGTTACCTGAACGGCGAATTTGACGTCGCGCACCTGTTCTATTCGAAGTTCGTGTCGGCGCTGGTGCAGGAGCCCACGGGTATCCAGATCGTCCCCGTGCCGCTAGCCGCGAAAACCGGCGTGAACAAAGTCGAAGCGACCAGCGGCGGCGCGGTGACGGAATACGAACCGGACGAGGAAACCATCCTCGCCGATCTGCTGCCGCGCAACGTAGCGATCCAGATCTTCCGCGCGCTCCTCGAAAATGCGGCCTCCGAACAAGGTAGCCGCATGAACGCGATGGAGAACGCGACCAAGAATGCCGGCGACATGATCAAGCGCCTCTCCATCCAGTACAACCGCGCCCGCCAGGCCGCGATCACGACCGAACTGGTCGAGATCATTTCTGGCGCGGAAGCGCTTTAACGCCTCGAAGCAGGAAGAACGCCATGGCAACCGCCGCTGAAGATATCCGCCAGACCACTGGCGCCACCAATAACGTCGGCACGATCTCGCAGGTCATCGGCGCGGTCGTCGACGTGCATTTCCCCGAGCAGCTGCCGGCGATCCTGTCTGCGCTGGAAACCAGCAACAACGGCAACAAGCTGGTGCTGGAAGTCGCGCAGCATCTGGGCGAGAACACCGTCCGCACGATCGCGATGGACGCGACCGAGGGTCTGACCCGCGGCCAGACCGTCACCGATACCGGCGCGCAGATCAGCGTCCCCGTCGGCCCCGCGACGCTCGGCCGCATCATGAACGTCATCGGCGAGCCGATCGACGAGCGTGGTCCCGTCCTCACCGACCTGCGCAGCCCGATCCACGCCGATGCGCCGCTGTTCGTCGACCAGTCGACCGAAAACGCCATCCTCGTCACCGGCATCAAGGTCATCGATCTGCTGGCCCCCTATGCGAAGGGCGGCAAGATCGGCCTGTTCGGCGGCGCCGGCGTCGGCAAGACCGTGCTGATCCAGGAACTCATCAACAACATCGCCAAGGGTCACGGCGGCACGTCGGTGTTCGCCGGCGTCGGCGAGCGTACCCGCGAGGGTAACGACCTCTACCACGAATTCCTCGACGCGGGCGTCATCGCCAAGGATGCCGACGGCAATCCGACCAGCGAGGGATCGAAGGTCGCGCTGGTGTTCGGCCAGATGAACGAGCCGCCGGGCGCCCGCGCCCGTGTCGCCCTGTCGGGCCTGACGATCGCCGAATATTTCCGCGATCAGGAAGGGCAGGACGTCCTGTTCTTCGTCGACAACATCTTCCGCTTCACCCAGGCGGGAGCCGAAGTGTCGGCGCTGCTCGGCCGCATTCCCTCGGCCGTGGGCTATCAGCCGACGCTGTCGACCGACATGGGCGCGCTGCAGGAGCGGATCACGTCCACGAACAAGGGCTCGATCACCTCGGTACAGGCCGTGTACGTTCCCGCCGACGATCTTACCGATCCGGCACCGGCCACGTCGTTCGCGCATCTTGACGCCACGACGGTGCTGAACCGCGCGATTTCGGAACTGGGCATCTACCCGGCGGTCGATCCGCTCGACTCGACGTCACGCGTCCTCGAACCCCGCGTCGTCGGCCAGGATCACTACGACACCGCCCGCGCGGTCCAGTCGCTGCTCCAGCGGTACAAGTCGCTGCAGGACATCATCGCCATCCTCGGCATGGACGAGCTGTCCGAAGAGGATAAGCTGACCGTCACGCGCGCCCGCAAGATCCAGAAGTTCCTCAGCCAGCCGTTCCACGTCGCCGAGGTCTTTACCGGCATCAGCGGCAAGTTCGTGCAGATCGAGGACACGATCCGCAGCTTCAAGGGCGTGGTGAACGGCGAATATGATCACCTGCCCGAAGCCGCCTTCTACATGGTCGGCGGCATCGACGAAGCCGTCGCCAAGGCCGAGAAGATGGCACAGGAGGCGTAAAGCCTGCATCTCCCCTCCCGCGAGCGGGAGGGGACGGGGGTGGGCCTGTCGAGGGCGCGCTTCCATGCCCACCCCCAGCCCCTCCCGCGTACGGGCGGGGAGCGAGACATTCCATGCTCCACTTCGAACTCGTCACGCCCGAAAAGCTCCTCCGCTCGGAGGAAGTCCACATGGTCGTCGTCCCCGGCACCGAGGGTGATTTCGGCGTGCTGGAGGGCCACGCCCCCTTCATGTCCACCGTCCGCGACGGCATCATCTCGATCTATCGCAGCCAGGGCGGCACCCCCGAAACCGTCGCCATCAAGAGCGGCTTTGCCGAGGTCAACGCCAAGGGCCTGACGATCCTCGCCGAACACGCGGGCTGAGGCGGGTACCCTACCCGCTGTCTGCTCCCTGGCGAAGGCCGGGGTTGGCCGCGAAGGACAGGGCCACGGAGCACAGCGCGTGTCCGCGGTAAAACGTCTGACCTGACCCTGGCTTCTGCCGGGGAGCAGGATCGATCAACTTCGATCACAAGAAACTATACGGGTCCACGTCCACCGTGACCCGCGCCTTGGCCGACCAGTCCAGCGCCCCCAGCCAGTCCCGGATCACATCCTGCACGTCCAGCGCTCGCCGCGCATGGACCAGTAATCGATACCGGTGCCGCCCGCGCAGCATCGCCAGCGGCGCCGGTGCCGGTCCGTACACCGCCATTCCGTCCACCTTCGGCGCCGCCCGCCCGACCAGCAGCGCGGTCTCATGCGCGCACGCCTGATCCTCGGACGACACCACGATCGCCGCATAGCGCCCGAACGGCGGCGCGCCCGCATCGGCCCGCGCCTCCGTCTCGGCCGCATAGAACGCGTCGGCATCGCCGGTAATCAGCGCCTGCATCACCTGCGCGCCCGGACTATGCGTCTGGATATAGACGCGCCCCGGCTTCTCGCCGCGACCGGCGCGGCCCGACACCTGCCGGATCTGCTGGAACGTCCGCTCCGCCGCACGCAGGTCGCCGCCCTCCAGCCCCAGATCGGCATCGATCACGCCGACGAGCGTCAGGTTGGGGAAGTGATATCCCTTCGTCACCAACTGCGTGCCGACGACGATGTCGATATCGCCCATTTCCATCCGCCCGACGAACTCCGCCGCCTTGGCCGGCGACCAGATCGTGTCGCTGGTGACGACCGCCGTCTTCGCCTCCGGGAACAGCGCCGCCACCTCATCCGCGATCCGCTCCACGCCGGGGCCGCACGCGACCAACGTATCCTCGCCCTTGCATTCGGGACAGGCGCGCGGGACCGGTTCGACATGCCCGCAATGATGGCACGCCAGCCGTCGCGTCAGCCGGTGTTCCACCATCCATGCGGTGCAGTTGGGGCATTGAAAGCGATGCCCGCACGTCCGGCACAGGGTCAGCGGTGCATAGCCACGCCGGTTCAGGAACAGCAGCGACTGCTCGCGCCGTTCCAGCGTCTCGCCCATCGCCTTCACCAGCCGTGGGCTCAGCCAGCGGCCACGCTCGGGTGGTTCCTGGATCAGGTCGATCGCCTCGATCGCCGGCATCTCGGCCAGTCCGAACCGCCCGGTCAGCTTCAGTTCGGCATAACGGCCCAGCGCCACCTGTTGCCGCGTCTCGATCGCCGGCGTGGCGCTGGCGAGGATGACCGGGCATTCCTCGAACTTGCCGCGCATCACCGCCACGTCGCGGGCGTGGTAATGCACACCCTCTTCCTGCTTGAAACTCGTCTCGTGCGCCTCGTCCACCACGATCAGGCCAAGCGCGGCGTAGGGCAGGAACAGCGCCGATCGCGCCCCTACCGTCACCAGTGCCTCGCCGCTCGCGATCGCCCGCCACGCGCGCCGCCGCTGGGTGGAGCGAAGGCCCGAATGCCACGCCACCGGCTCCACGCCGAACCGGTCGCGGAACCGCTTCAGGAACGGCTCGGTCAGGGCGATCTCGGGCAGCAGCACCAATGTCTGGCGCCCGTGCAAGATCGCCTCGGCCACCGCCTCGAAATACACCTCGGTCTTGCCCGATCCGGTCACGCCGTCGAGCAGGGTCGTCTCGAACCGGTGCGCCGCCACCCCCGCCGCCAGCACGTCGGCCGCCGCGCGCTGGTCGTCGGACAGTTCGGGCGGGCCATAAGCGGGGTCGGGCAGGGGATAGGGGCTGTCGATATCAACCGTCACCGCTTCCAGCACGCCCCCCTTCACCAGCCCCCGGATCACCGCGTCGGACACATCGGCGATACTGGCCAGCTCGCGGATCAGGCCCTGTCGGTCGCCGATCCGCTCCAGCGCCTGTTCGCGCTGCGGCGTCAGCCGGCCCGGCACCTCGCCCGTCGCGCGATACTCGGTCACCGTCCGCGCGCCCTCCAGCGCCGACGTGGAGGCCAGGCACATGCGCAACACCGCAGCGGGCGGCGCGAGGTAATAATCCGCCGTCCACTCCACCAGCCGGCGCAGGGCAGGGCGCAGCGGTGGCACGTCCGCCACCGCCAGCAACGGCCGCAGCCGGTTGTCGCCCACCTCCGCGTCCGACGGCATCCGCTCCGCCTCCCACGCCACGCCCAGCAACTGGCGCGGCCCGAGCGGCGCGACGACGATCGATCCCGGCTCCACCGTCATCCCAGGCGGCACACGGTAATCGAGCGGCCCGAGGGCGGCATTGAGGAGCAGGACACGGGCGCGCGACATCGGGCCGCTATATGGGGCCTTCGTGAGTCCCCGTGAAGTCGGTGGGTACGCATAGCGTTGAGCGATCGCCGGTGGCACATACCGGGCCATGCCTGTCGCCACCCTCCCGCACCCGCTCGCCGCCGACTGGGCCGCGCATCTGTCGCGCGACCGGCGACGGTCGGTGCATACCGTGCGCGCCTATCACGCCACCGCCGACCGGTTGCTCGCCTTCCTCGGCCAGCATTGGGGCGGCGCGATCGACGCAAGAGCATTGGCGGCCATCACGTCTGCGGACCTGCGCGCCTTCCTCGCCAGCCGACGCGGCGACGGCCTCGGCAACGCGTCGGCCGCGCGTGAGCTGTCGGCAGTCCGTGGCTTCCTCGAATGGACCGGCACCGCCAGCCCGCGCCTGCGCGGCCCGAAGGTCGCCAAGGGCATCCCGCGCCCCGTCGCCCCTGCCGATGTCATCGCACTGGCCGAGGACGTCGCCGAGGATGCGCGCGAGCCATGGATCGGCGCGCGCGACTGGGCGCTGCTGCTGCTGCTCTATGGCGGCGGCCTGCGCATCGGCGAGGCGCTGGCGCTGACCGGCGGTGTCGTGCCGCTTGGCGAGACGCTGACCGTTACCGGCAAGCGCGCGAAGACCCGCATCGTGCCGCTGCTCCCTCAGGTGCGTATCGCGATTGAGGACTATGTCCGCCAATGTCCCTGGCCGCTGCCCCGCACCGAGGCGCTGTTCCGCGGCGCGCGTGGCGGCCCGCTCGACCCCGGCGTCGTCCGCCTGTCGGTACGCGGCGCCCGCGCCCGGCTGGGCCTCGGTGAACGCACCACGCCCCATGCGCTCCGCCACAGCTTCGCCACGCATCTGCTCGGGCGCGGCGCCGACCTCCGCTCGCTCCAGCAACTGCTGGGTCATGCCAGCCTCAGCTCGACACAGGTCTATACGGCGGTCGATGCCGCGCATCTACTCGACGTCTATCGCCACGCCCATCCGCGTGCGTGAGCCGGCTGTCCTACAGGCAAGGGGTCATGCTATCCCTAATCCGGGCCGGCAATCCCACCGTTCCGCCGCCTGTTTAGGCATCAGATAGTACCGGTTTAGGCCTAACCTTAGCCTAACCTTAGCCTAACTTTCCGATCGCTCGCGCGGCTTCCAGGTCACGACGCGATAGATATAAAAGACAATGATCGCCACCGACAGCGCGATAGCCAACGGCCCGACATATCGATCGAGCTCTTCAAATCGTTGATCAAGATAGAGCCCTGCGCCCGCCAGGATCGTGTTCCAGATCGCCGATCCCCCCGCAGTCGCGATCAGGAACCGCCAGCGCGGCATCGCCGACATGCCGGCGGGCAGCGACACCATCGTCCGGAACGTCGGCATGAAGCGGAATACGAACACCACCCAGCCGCCCCGGTCGTGGAAGAAGCGGGTGATGCGCTCGACATCCTCCCACTCGATGGTCAGCCAGCGGCCCCATCGCGCAACGAAGGGCTTCAGCCCCTGATATCCGAACCGCCGCCCGACCCAGTACCAGAAGTAATTGCCCGCGACCGTCCCGATAGTGCCCGCTACGATCAGCCAGCCCAGCTGCATCCGCCCCCGCGCCACCGCCATCCCGCCCAGGCCCATGATGACCTCGGACGGGATCGGCGGGATGATGTTCTCCAACGCCATCAGCAGGGCGATGCCGAGATACCCACCCCGCGCGATCCATTCGACGATAAACTGGGTCATGATAGGAAAGCCATGCGGCGCTCAACGACGCGCGGCGACTTTCCGCTCAATCGCATCCCAGATCATGCCCGCCACATCCGTCCCGTCGAACCGCTCGATCGCGACGATGCCGGTGGGGGAGGTGACGTTGATCTCCGTCAGCCACTCGCCGCCGATCACGTCGATGCCCACGAACAACAGCCCGCGCGCCTTCAACTCCGGCCCCAGCACCGCGCAGATCTCGCGCTCCTTGTCGGTCAGCACGGTCTTTTCCGCCGATCCGCCGACCGCGAGGTTGGAGCGGATTTCACCTTCGCCGGGCAGCCGGTTAATCGCGCCCGCCACTTCGCCGTCGACCAGCACGATGCGCTTGTCGCCCTTGGCCACGTCGGGCAGGAACGCCTGCACCATATGCGGCTCCCGCCACGTCTGGTTGAATACCTCCATCAGCGCCGACAGGTTCTCGCCCTCTGGTCCCACGCGAAAGATCGCCTTGCCGCCATTGCCGTGAAGCGGCTTGATGACGATCGCGCCATGCTCCTTCAGGAACGCCCGCGTTTCCTCCAGCGAGCGCGTGACCAGCGTCGGCGGCATGAAGCGCGCATAATCCAGCACGAACACCTTCTCGGGCGCGTTGCGGACGCTGGCGGGGTCGTTCACCACCAGCGTGCGGTCGGCGATCCGCTCCAGCAGATGCGTCGCGGTGATGTAACCCAGGTCGAACGGTGGGTCCTGCCGCATCAGCACCACATCCGCCTCGTCACCCAGATCGAGGCTGACGGCATCGCCGACGCTGAAATGATCGCCCTGCACCCGCTGCACCGTCACCGGATGCGCCCGCGTCCACAGCCGCCCCTCCGACCAGTTCAGGTCGCCCGCATCGTAATGGAACAGCCGATGCCCCCGCGCCTGTGCGGACAGCATCAAGGCGAAGCTCGAATCCCCGGCGATGTTGATATCGGCGAGCGGGTCCATCTGGACGGCGACGGTCAGGGACATGCAGGCTCCGTTCGGTTATTCGCCCGCCATGTAGGGGCCGGCGCGCGCCAAGTCACGGCATCCACGCATTCTCGATATGCCTTGGGCGCGCGCCCGGGGCCATCAACAGCACGTCGACGCGGATATCGTCGCCCGGCCCGGCATAGCGCGGCATCAGGACCTCTGCCGCTGCGGCAACCCGTGCCAGCCGCCGCTGGTCGATCGCAAAGTCCAATTCGGCGGCCGATCCCCGCGTCTTCACCTCGACGAAGGCCACCAGATTGCCCTTGCGCGCAACCAGATCAACCTCACCCGCCGGGGTCCGCACCCGCCGGTCGAGGATGCGCCACCCCTTCAGCCGCAGCCACCACCCGGCCAGCCGTTCGCCGCGCCGCCCGGCGGCCTCGGCAACACGGCGATCTGGCTTGGTACGGCGAGGGCCGGCTGGCGGTGGCATGTTCGATGTCATCGGATCGATCGGTTGCCCGTCATTGCTGCATCTCGCGCTGCGCCTGTTCGGGCTGCTGCATCTTCGCGGGATCCGCCGTCCGATGAATATACCAAGCCATCAATGCCGAGGCGCCGAACAGCACGGCCACCATCGCCATCACCAGCACCTTTGCTGGCTTGAAGCCCTTCTTCTCGTTGACATGGGCATTGCTCTCACGATCGTTCATTGGCGTATCTCCCGGAAACACCGACCCAACGCGCGATGATCGTCGATGGGGACGAACGGATCGCTTCCCGATCGCTTCCCAGTCATTTCATGGTCAGCGCGCGCGCATACAGCGTCCGCCGATCCAGCCCGAGTTGCTTGGCCACCTCGCTCGCTGCCCGTCCGGCCGGCAGGCGGGTCAGCGCCTCGGCCAGCGCGGCGTCACCGTCCTCCTCGCTGGCCGGTGCGGCCTCGCCCGGCGGGGCGACGACGACCACGATCTCACCGCGCGGGGGCGTATCGGCATAGCGGGCCGCGAGCATCGACAGCGGCCCCGTCACCGCTTCCTCGAACTTTTTGCTGATCTCGCGCGTCACCGCCGCCTCGCGGTCGCCCAGACCGGCGGCGAGCGCACTCAGGCAAGCGGCCAGGCGCGGCCCCGATTCGTACATCACCAATGTCGCACGGATGCCGGCGATCTCGGCGATCGCCTCTCCGCGCGCCTTTTCCTTCGATGGCAGGAACCCAACGAACAGGAACCGGTCGGTCGGCAGCCCCGCCAGTGTCAGCGCCGCCACCGCCGCGCAGGGGCCGGGGATCGTCACCACCAGATGCCCCGCCGCCCGCGCATCGCGCACCAGCTTGTAACCGGGATCGGAGATCAGCGGCGTGCCGGCGTCCGACACCAGCGCCACCGCCTCCGTCGCCATGCGGGCGATCAGGCCGGGGCGCACCCCTTCGGCATTATGGTCGTGATACGGCACCATCGGCCGCTTCGCGCCGATATGGCGGAGCAGCCCCGCCGTGACGCGGCTGTCCTCCACCGCGACCACGTCGGCGCGCGCCAATATGTCCGCCGCGCGGGGCGATAGGTCACCAAGATTGCCGATTGGGGTGGCAACGATGTAGAGGCCGGGATCAAGAGGGAGCATGGATACCGTCATGGCAGACGCCGGAGCACTACCGCAACGCCTGGGTGTTGGACGCTGGATCGCTTTGACGGCCGCGTGCCTGCTCAGCGCGTGTCAGACCGTCCTGCCGCGCGGCGTCGAACGCCCACCCGAACGCGTGGTGACGCGCCCGACCGGGCCGGTCGCACCGCCATCGGTCGAACTCGGCATCCCCAGGGACACCGCGCGCAATCGCGTGGCGTTGCTCGTGCCGCTGTCGGGCAGCAATGCCGGCGTCGGTCAATCGATCGCCAACGCGACGATGCTGGCGCTGCTCGACACCCAGAACCAGTCGGTGCGGATCACCAATTACGACACCGCCGGCGGGGCCGCCGCCGCCGCGAATCGGGCGATCGCCGAGGGTGCGCAGCTGATCCTGGGGCCGTTGCTCGCCGACGACGTGCGCGCGGTCGCCCCGATCGCGCGGGCGGCGGGGGTGCCGGTGCTCAGCTTCTCCAACGACACCGGCGTCGCCGGCAACGGTGCATACCTGATGGGCTATGTCCCGGCGCAATCGATCGAGCGCGTCGTCGATTACGCCCGGTCGCGCGGCGTCACGACTTTCGCCGGACTGGTCCCGAACGGGCTGTACGGCGAGCGCGCATCGACCGCATTCCTGCGCGCGGTCGAGGGGGCGGGGGGGCAAGTCGTCTCGCTTCAGCCCTATGGTCGTACCGCCGGCGCGATCGGCGCCGCGGCGCAGCGGCTGGCGGCCAAGTCGCCCTATGACGCGGTCCTCGTCGCTGACGCAGCCTCGACAGCGGCGGCGGCGGCGCCCGCCATCAAGCGGGGCGGCGGCGCCACCACACGGCTGCTCGGCACCGAATTGTGGAATTCCGACACCGGCATCGCCCGGCCGGCGCTCAGCGGCGCCTGGTTCGCCAGCGTATCGAACACGCTCTATCGCCAGTACGTCACCAAATACCGCGCCCGCTTCGGCACCCCGCCGTATCGCCTGTCTAGTCTTGGCTATGACGCGGTCCTGCTGACGGTCCGCATCTCGCGCGACTGGAAGGTGGGTCAGCGTTTCCCCGAGAACCGGCTGCGCGACGCCGATGGCTTCTCCGGCATCGACGGCGCGTTCCGCTTCAACCGCGACGGCGTCGCCGAACGCGCGCTGGAGGTTCAGGAAGTGACCGGCGGCGCCGCGACCACCGTGTCGCCGGCCCCGGCGGGTTTCGGGAAATAGGGCGAGCCGGACGGATGCGGTCATGTCCTACAGGGCCGCATCCGGTTATGGTTTACCCACCACCGGTCTTTCTCATCGTCCGCCACCCACATCCCGCCCCGCTCCACGCGATCCCGCGCGCGTAGGAGGGTGTGACTTTCGGGACTTTCCGAAGGGGTCAGGCGGTAACCACCACCGGCGCATCCAGCACAACTTCGGGCAGGATCGCATCCAGCAGCAGCGCCCCGGCCTCGGTCACGCGCAGCCAGTCGCCGGTCCGCTCGATCAGGCCCAGCGCGGAAAGGCGAGTGACCGCCGACTGATCCACCGGCGCGACGCCGCCGGCCAGCGCCGCGATCCGCGTCAGGTCGATCCCCTCGGCCAGCCGCAGGCCCATCAACAGCGCCTCGGTGGCGCGATCGTGCGGGGGGAGCACCTCCTCGCTCTGCGCACCGTGGCCGTTGCGCTCCACCGCGCCCAGCCAGTTCTCCGGCTTGCGATGGCGCACCGTCGCCAGCCCGCCACGCCGGCCATGCGCACCGGGACCGATGCCGGCATAATCGCCGTATCGCCAATAGGTCAGGTTATGGCGGCTCTCCGCCCCCGGCCGCGCATGGTTCGACGTCTCATAGGCCGGCAATCCGGCGGCGGTGGTCATCGCCCGCGTCGCCTCGAACAGATCGGCCGCCGCATCGCCATCGGGCAGCACCAGCCGCCCCGCCAGTGCCTCGGTGGCGAAGCGGGTGCCCGGCTCCACCGTCAGTTGGTACAACGACAGATGCTCGGTTCCGAATGACAGCGCCCGCGCCAGCTCGTCAGACCACGCCGCCATCGTCTGCCCCGGCCGCGCATAGATCAGGTCGAAACTGACTCGCGCGAACACCGACTGCGCGACGGCGAGCGCGCCCAATCCCTCGGCCACATCATGCGCCCGACCCAGAAAATGCAGCGCGTCGTCATCCAGCGACTGCAATCCGAGCGAAACCCGGTTGACCCCCGCCGCCGCCAAATCGGCAAAGCGCGCCGCCTCGACCGACGAGGGGTTTGCCTCCAGCGTGATCTCGACGCCGTCGGTGAAGCCCCATGCGTCCGCCGCCGCATCCAGCACCGCCGCGACGGTCGCCGGCGGCATCAACGATGGCGTACCCCCGCCGAAGAAAACCGATCCCAACCGCCGGCCGGGCAGCAACGACGCCTCGTACGCCAGATCGGCGAGCAGAGCGTCCCGCCAGGCTCGTTGATCCACGTCCGCCCGGACATGGCTGTTGAAATCGCAATAAGGGCATTTCGACACGCAGAACGGCCAGTGGACGTATAGCGCCAGATCGGTCGCCGTGTCGGACGTGTTAACGATAGGCATTCTGTCCGGTTTCATCTTTGCCCGATAGATGATCGGGCATGGAGTTGGCAAAACTTCCCTTGCTGCTCGCCAGCCTGATGGCGATGACCGAGTTGCCGGCGGTCGGATCGACGCAATTGTCGAGCGAGACGTTGCGTGACACGATGCTGGGCACCCACGCCGCCGCCCGCCGCGCGGTGGGGGTCGGACCGCTGGCGTGGAACCCCAGTCTCGCTGCTAGGGCGCAGGCATATGCCGACGAACTCGCCCGCACTGGTCGCTTTCGTCATTCGGGCGGCCTGTTGCAGGAGGCACAGGGCGAGAACCTATGGATGGGCACCCGCGGCGCCTATCGGTTCGACGAGATGGCCGGCGCCTGGGTCGAAGAATCGCGCAATTTCGTCAACGCACCGACCCCCGCGTTCAGCCGCACTGGGCAATGGCAGGATGTCGGCCATTACGCCCAGATCGTGTGGCGCGGCACGCGGGAGGTAGGGTGCGGCATGGCCAGCGACGACGAGGAGGATTACCTCGTCTGTCGCTATAGCCCGGCCGGCAATGTGATCGGCCGCGCGGCCTTCTGAGGCCCCGCCGAGCGACCGCGGCTCAGAAGACCGCCGCCACCATCTGCCGGAATGCCACGCCCCGGTGGCTGATCTCGTTCTTCAGGTCCTCGTCCATCTCGGCGAAGGTCGTGTTATAGCCATCGGGCTGGAACATCGGGTCATAGCCATGGCCCTTGTCGCCGCGTGGCGGCGTGACCAGCGAGCCGTCGACGCGGCCTTCGAACCATTCGACATGCCCGTCCGGCCACGCCAGCGCGAGCGCGCAGACGAAATGCGCGGTGCGCGCCGGTGCCGGACCGGATGCGGCGACGTTACGCTCGATCAGGTCCATCGCCACGCCGAAATCCTTCGATTCGCCGGCCCAGCGTGCCGAAAAGATGCCCGGATCGCCGCCCAGCGCATCGACGCACAGTCCGCTGTCATCGGCCAGTGCCGGCAGCCCCGACAGGTCGGAGGCGACGCGCGCCTTCAGTTCGGCATTCATGACGAACGTAGTGCCCGTCTCTTCCGGTTCGGGCAGGTCCAGTTCGGCCGCCGACACGACGTCGAGACCGCGGCCGGCGAGCAGCGCGGCGATCTCACGCACCTTGCCGGCATTGTGGCTGGCGATCACCAGCCGGCCGGGTGTCAGCTTGCGGATCGCCTGTGGTTCCTTGCCCTCGCCGCTCATTTCTTCACCGCCTCCGTCTGCGCCCGGAAGATATCGGCACAACCCATCCGCGCAAGCCGCAGCAACCGAAGCAGCGATTCCTCGTCATAGGTCGCGTGTTCGGCGGTCGCCTGAGCCTCGGCGATGTGGCCGTTCTCGAGCAACACGAAATTGCCGTCGGCATCGGCATTCGAATCCTCGTCGTAATCCAGGTCGAGGACGGCCGTGCCCTGATAGATGCCGCAACTGACCGCCGCGACCTTTTGGCGAATCGGATCGACCGTCAGCTTGCCGGACGCCATCAGCCCATCGACCGCCAGGCGCAGCGCGACCCATGCGCCGGAGATCGATGCGGTGCGCGTACCGCCATCTGCCTGGATCACGTCGCAATCGAGCACGATCTGGCGTTCGCCCAGCGCCTTCATATCGACCACGGCGCGAAGCGAGCGACCGATCAGCCGCTGGATTTCCTGCGTCCGGCCGGACTGCTTGCCCTTGGCGGCCTCCCGGTTGCTGCGGGTGTGGGTGGCGCGGGGCAGCATGCCGTATTCGGCCGTGACCCAGCCTTCGCCCTTGCCGCGCAGAAACGGTGGCACCCGTTCCTCGATCGAGGCGGTGACGAGCACTTTCGTGTCGCCGAAGCCGATCAGCACCGAACCCTCGGCATGGCGGGTGAAGCGCGGCTCGATCGTGATCGTGCGCATCTGGTCTGGCGTGCGGCCGCTGGGGCGCATGGTATTTCCTTCGTCGTGAACCGGTGCGGCTGCGTAGCCTTCCGTTCCGGGCCACGCCAGCCTAGATCATGGGCATGGGTCCTCCCGTCACCGAACTGACCGACCGGGCGCGCGATATCTTTCGCGCGGTCGTGGACGGCTATCTGACGTCGGGTGTGCCGGTGGGGTCGAAAACGATTGCGCTCGCTACCGGGCTGAACCTGTCGCCGGCATCGATCCGGCACGTGATGGGCCAGCTCGAATCGCTCGGCCTGCTCGCCAGCCCGCACACCTCCGCCGGCCGGGTCCCGACCGAACGCGGGTTGCGCCTGTTCGTCGACGGCATGATGCAGGCGACCGAACCATCGGCGGACGAGCGCGCGCAGATCGAGGCGGAGATCGGTCGCAACGCCGGGCGCGGCGGTCCGGTGGAGGCAGCCCTCGCCGCAACGACCGCTGCACTGTCCGGCCTGTCGGCCTGTGCGGGGCTGGTGCTGGTGCCCAAACGCGAACTGACGTTGCGGTCGATCGGTTTCGTGCCACTTTCGCCGGTGCAGGCACTGGCGGTGCTGGTCGCCGAGGACGGCACGGTCGAGAACCGTGTACTCGACCTGCCGCCGGGACTGACGGGATCGGCGCTGGTCGAGGCGGGCAATTACATGTCGGCGACGCTCGGTGGCCTGACGCTGGGCGAGGCACGAGCGCGGATCGAGCGGGAACTGGCGGACGGCCGCGCGGCGCTGGATGGCGCGGCACGCACACTGGTGGAGCGCGGGCTGGCGGTGTGGAGCGAGGATGGCGATCGCCGGCCGGTGCTGATCGTGCGCGGGCAGGGGCGATTGATCGATGCGGCGGCGGCGGCCGATCTCGACCGGGTGCGCGATCTGCTCGACGATCTCGATGGCAAACAGGAGATTGCGAGCCTGCTCGATTCGGCCAGCGCCGGCGATGCGACGCGCATTTTCATCGGCGCGGAGAACAAACTGTTCGCGCTCAGTGGATCGTCGGTCATCGCTCGACCGTTCCGGGGACCGGGCGGACAAGTGGTCGGTGTGGTCGGTGTGATCGGGCCGACGCGGTTGAACTACGCACGGGTCGTGCCCATGGTTGATTTCACGGCGGCAACGCTCGCCCGTCTGATGGGCTGAAGTACAGGGAATATGATGATCGACGAGAATGAATCCGGCGCCGACACCTTGCGGCAGGAAACGGCCGAGGCAGCACCCGAGGTAGCCGAGCATGACGGCGCGGCGGCCCGCATTGCCGAGCTGAAGAACCAACTGGCCGAGGCGAAACAGGCCACGCTCTATGCGCAGGCGGATATCCAGAACGTCCGTCGCCGGGCGGAAAAGGATGCGGTCGATGCGCGCGCCTATGCCGCGACCAGCTTTGCCCGCGACATCCTGTCGGTGGCGGACAATCTCTCGCGCGGTCTCGCCGCGATTCCGGCGGATGCGCGCGAGGACGAGCGGTTCAAGGGGCTGGTAGTTGGCCTGGATGCGACCGGTCGCGAACTCGACAGTGTGCTGGCACGCCATGGCATCACCAAGATCGAAGCGATGGGCCTGCCGCTCGACCCGAACAAGCATCAGGCGATGATGGAACTGGCGAGCGATGAAGCGCCGGGGACGATCGTGCAGGAGATGCAGGCCGGCTACATGATCAAGGACCGGCTGTTGCGGCCGTCGCTGGTCGGCGTCGCAAAGAAGCCGGACTGAGCGTGCCGATCAAGGCCGCGTTACGACGCGGCCTTGATCAGGTCGGAACGGTGGCGAAAAACATGGACGTCCGTGAAGGGATATCCATCCGCCGCGGCAGCCCGGGTCAGGTTTGCGAGCCGTTCGCGGTCCTTGGCCAGGGTCTTTAACGCGTGGGCGAGCGCCACCGGGTTACCTTCCGTCAGTACCCCGCCGCGATGTTCCTTGATGAGATCATCGGGATAGCTACTGTCGTATCCGACGATCGGTGTGCCCGAGATCAGCGCCTCGACCAGGCAACGTGGTGATTCCGGTGTCTTGTGGCAGAACAGGAAGATATCGGCCGCGCGCATGTGCCGCATGAGGGCATCGCGATCCCGCAGCGGGCCGGGGAAAGTTATGCTGCTATCCAGCCCCGCAGCAGACACCGCACGGCGTGCTTCGTCGAATTGCGGACCATCCCCGTACCACGTGGCATGATAATCAACGCCGGCCTGCGCCAACAATCTCAGCGCCTCTACCCAATCCAGCACGCCCTTGTCGGGATGCGCGCGACCGGCATAGATGATCGACAATGGTCCCGACCGTTGGCTCTTGGCATCCAGCTCAGCCGGGCTGATCCGCGATTCTTCGGACAGATGGATATCGTGGACCAGATGGGCGTCGGGGCTGTACGCCGCATAGGCGGCAAAACAGTCGGCGCCGTGGAACAGGCCGAGTGCGCTGCGCCGGATCACCAGCCGTTCGTAATGCCGCATCGCCCATGCCGTCGCCGACCAATAGATCTTGCGCAAACCCGTGGCCTGTGAGGCGGTAAAGCCCAGCACTTGGGATTCGACCCGATCGGTCCAGATCGCCGCTTTCCTACCCTTTTTGGCGGCGCGCAGGGCGGCCACTGCCGCCCAGTCGCCGAACAGGCCGCCGATCGCGAAGCACAGATGCGTGCTCTCGTCGATCAACGCGTCCAGTCGTTTTGTCGTCGGTCCAAGCGCCTTCATGAATGGCAATGGTTGGCGATGATCGGGCAATCGGACGAGGCGACAGCGGCCGCCAAAATCATCTTTCAGCAACGGTGACACGTCCGCCGAGGCATCGGCTACCTGCAGTTCCGGCATGCAGATGATGAGACGATCGAAATTGTCGAGCCAGCGGCGGATACCGTTATGCGCCTGACGATCGATCACACAGGCGTCGCCATCGCAAAAAATCGGCAGCGGCAGCACCAGCATCAACGTGGTGAGGCCGGCGGCAGGCATGATTTCAGCCACGCGGCGAGCGGTCGTCGATCGAGGCGATCCGGTCGATCGTGACGATCTTATGCACCCCCGTCTTGACGCCATATGGCGCCATATAGGCCTCCGCTTCGGCCCCGGCGGCAGCGACGTCATAGGTGGCCGCGATCGGGCTGGTGTGACGCAGGGCCACACCATCGACCACGCCGACTTTCCATCCGTTGCGCTCCGCGATCACCGGCCAGACGAGATCGAGACCCCAGCCATAGCGAAGGCTGGGCAGTGGAAAGACGGAGCTGAACGTATCGCGATGAAACGCGGTGATCGGCCCGACCTCGACGAAGTTTGTCTGGCGGACCAGCATCCCGCGCTGACGATGCGTGACGTCATGGCTCCAATAGGAGAAGGAACGATGGGCGGGCGAGCTGATCTTCAGATCGGCATATTCGGACAGCGCCACGAACGGATCGGTGAAATCGGCGGGCAACTCGACATCGTCGTCCACCATCCAGATCCAGTCGAACTGGCTGATATCATGCCGCTCGACCAGCAGGTTGATGTTGTCGAGCTTGCCGATCCCGTCGACGCCCTTGCTATCGACCACAACCTCATGACGACCGCTGTTCTGCATCGTCCGGTAGATGCGATCGAGCGATCCGGGCCGGCGCGGTGATTGCACGCCCAACGCCAGGATGCGGCGACGGGGCATGTCGGCATAGAAGGACGAGGCGCGAAGCTGTGCCAGCTTCGGCTTCACCGCCCGATCGGCGCCGATATCCTCCACACGCGACGTCAGCGGCCAGATACGCCGCTTAATGGCCGGCCAGATCGATTGGGGGCTAATAATGATGATCCTCCAGAGCCGCCACGAGCGGGGTGGCTATAACGCGGCCCCGCTGAGGGATGAAGTTATATATGGCCAGCGTTGCAACCGGGTTAAGGTGGGTGCGGCAAAGCGTGCCGCCTCAACCCGGCCGGCACGTCAGGCAGCGATCAGCGCGGCGTCCGGCACCGGCAGGCGGATCAGGTGGTCGAAGGCGGCGAGCGATGCCTTTGATCCTTCGCCCATCGCGACGACAATCTGCTTGAACGGCACGGTCGTCACGTCACCGGCGGCGAAGATGCCTGGCAGCGAGGTTTCGCCGCGATCGTCCACCTCGATCTCGCCGCGCAGCGTCAGCGCGACGGTGTCCTTCAGCCACTCGGTGTTGGGAACAAGGCCGATCTGGACGAAGATGCCCTCCAGCTCGATCTGGTGCAGCGTGCCGTGATGACGGTCCTTGTAATGCAGGCCCGCCACGCGGTCCCCGTCACCGACCACCTCGGTCGTCATCGCCGAGGTGATGACCTTCACGTTGGGCAGGCTGGCGAGCTTCCGCTGAAGAACGGCATCGGCGCGCAGGTCGGTGTCGAATTCGATCAGCGTGACGTGTGCGACCAGACCGGCGAGGTCAATCGCCGCCTCGACCCCGCTGTTGCCGCCGCCGATTACCGCCACGCGCTTGCCGCGGAACAGGGGACCGTCGCAATGCGGGCAATAGGTGACGCCCTTGTTCCGGTACGCTTCCTCGCCCGGCACGTTCATCTGCCGCCAGCGCGCGCCGGTCGACAGGATCACCGTCCGTGCCTTCAGCGAGGCGCCGCTGGCGAGCCGCACCTCGTGCAGGCCGCCTTCGTCATGCGCCGGGATCAGTCGTTCGGCGCGTTGCAGATTCATCAGGTCGACGCCGTATTCGGCGACATGCTGTTCCATGTTCGCGACCAGCTTCGGCCCTTCGGTATGCTGGACCGAGATGAAGTTCTCGATCGACATGGTATCGAGCACCTGTCCGCCGAACCGCTCGGCGGCGATGCCGGTGCGGATGCCCTTGCGGGCGGCATAGATTGCCGCCGCCGCGCCGGCGGGGCCGCCACCGATGACGAGGACGTCAAACGGGTCCTTGGCGCTGATCTTCTCGGCGGCGCGAGCGGTGCTGCCGGTGTCGAGCTTGGCGAGCACCTGCTCCACGTCCATCCGGCCCGATGCGAACAGTTCGCCGTTCATGAAGATCGCCGGCACGGACATGACGCCCCGGCTGGCAATCTCGTCCTGGAACAGGCTGCCCTCGATCGCGACATGGCTGATGCGGGGGTTGATGACGCTCATCAGGTTCAGCGCCTGCACCACGTCAGGGCAGTTCTGGCACGAGAGCGAGAAATAGGTTTCGAAGGCATAATCGCCATCGAGGTCGCGGACCTGCTGGATCACGTCCTGTGCCAGTTTCGACGGATGACCGCCAACCTGAAGCAGCGCCAGCACCAGCGAGGTGAACTCATGCCCCATTGGGATACCGGCGAAGCGAACGCCGAGATCGGTGCCGGTCCGGCGAATCATGAACGACGGGCGACGACGATCATCATCCCTGCGCACGACCGTTACATCGTCGGAGAGTGCCGCAATCTCGGTGAGCAGCGACAGCATCTCGGCCGACTTGGTGCCGTCGTCCAGCGACGCGACTAGCTCGATCGGCTGGCGGATGTTGGCGAGATAGGTCTTGAGCTGGGTCTTGAGATTGGCGTCGAGCACGGACGGCCTCCGTTGAATTTAGATCCTCCCCGTCACGGGGGGAGGAACCGGCGAAGCCGGTGGAGGGGGATCGCGGCGAGCGGATCATGTCCGTCGATCCCCCCTTCCGTCAGACTTCACAGCCTGCCACCTCCCCGCGGGCGGGGAGGTGCGTGGATCAGATCTTGCCGACGAGGTCGAGCGAGGGCGCGAGCGTCTCTTCGCCCTCTTCCCACTTGGCGGGACAAACCTCACCCGGATGCGCGGCGATGTACTGCGCGGCCTTCACCTTGCGCAGCAATTCCATCGCGTTGCGCCCGACGCCCTCCGAGGTGATCTCCATGAACTGGATCACGCCATCGGGATCGACGACGAAGGTGCCGCGATCGGCCAGACCTTGGCCCTCACGCATCACGCCGAAATTGTTGGTGATGACGCCGGCGGGATCACCCAGCATGGTATAGCGGATCTTGCCGATCGCGGGCGACGTGTCGTGCCAGGCCTTATGGCTGAAATGTGTGTCGGTCGACACGCTGTAGATCTCGACGCCCATACGCGCGAACGTGTCGTGCTGATCGGCAAGGTCTTCCAGTTCGGTCGGGCAAACGAACGTGAAATCGGCCGGGTAGAAAAAGAAGATCGCCCATGTTCCACGCACGTCGGCGTCGGACACGGTTAGGAACTTGCCCTGCTTGTACGCCTGGGTAGTGAAGGGCTTTAGCTGGGTACCGATGAGCGACATGGAAACTCCTTTGTGCATCGCAACGTGAAAACGCTGTTACCTTGCTGCGCCGCAGCATGGAAATCGGTTTCCCTGATCGATGCGACCGGAATTTCCGATCAGCCCATCCGGCGGCCCATCTCCTTGTTCAAACCAAGCGCGATCAGCGTGCAGGCGGCGCCCGACAACAGATAGGCACCGGCGGCCAGCAGCCCGAAATTGCTCGATAGGAACAAGGCGGCGAGCGGTGCGAAACCGGCACCGACCAGCCAGGCGAGGTCGGATGTCAGCGCGGAACCGGTGTAGCGTCGCGCCGGTGTGAAGCGCGAGGCGATGACGCCCGACGACTGGCCAAAGGCAAGACCGAGGAGGATGAAGCCGACGATGGTATAGATCGTCTCGCCGATGTCGCCACCGTTCAACAACTGCGGCGCAAAGCCGCTGTAGGCAGCGATCAGCGCGGCGGATACGCCAAGCAGGGTACGCCGGCCGACCCGGTCGGCGATGATACCTGACGCGAGGATCGACACGACGCCGAAGCCCGCGCCGATCATCTCGATCACCAGAAAGCGCACCGGCGCCTGCTGCGTGAACAGCACGACCCACGACAGCGGAAACACCGTGACGAGGTGGAACAGCGCGAAGCTGGCAAGCGGAGCAAACGCGCCGAGCAGGATCACACGCCCCTCGAACCGGATCGTTTCGCGGATCGAGGCCGGCTGCAACTCGCGGCTCTCGAACATCTGCTGAAATTCCGGGGTGGCGACGATGCGCAGGCGGGCGAAGAGCGCCACCACGTTGATCGCGAACGCCACGAAGAACGGATAGCGCCAGCCCCATTCAAGGAAGTCGGCGGTGGTCAGCGTCGCGAGAAAGAAAGCAAAGAGGCTGGAAGCCACGAACAGGCCGATCGGCGCACCCAACTGCGGGATCATCGCATACCAGCCGCGCTTCTCCTCCGGCGCGTTCAGCGACAGGAGCGACGGCAAACCGTCCCACACGCCGCCCAGCGCCATGCCCTGACCGACGCGGAGCAGGCCGAGCAACACCGCGGCGTAGCTGCCGATCTGGTCGTATCCAGGCAGGAACGCCACCGCCATCGTCGATCCGCCGAGCAGAAACAGCGCCATCGTCAAGCGGACGCTGCGACCATAACGGCGGTCCATGATGCTGAAGAGCGCGGTGCCGAGTGGCCGGGCGATGAACGCCAGCGCGAACAGCGCGAACGAGTACATGGTCCCTGTCAGCGCGTCGACGTACGGAAAGATCAGCGACGGAAACACCAGCACTGATGCGATGGCGTACACGAAGAAGTCGAAGAATTCGGAGGTCCGGCCGATGATGACGCCAATCGCGATCTCACCGGGCGCGACCTTGTGGCCGTCCGCGTTGATCTGGCGCGCGTCGCGTTCGAGTTGCGTCGAATTCGACGCGGCGGTTGCTGCACTCACGGCCATGGCTCCGAATAAACATGCAGGCACCGGACTCAGGTGCTCGCAGGGCGGCTTATGACGATAGCATAGCCTCGAGGGGATTGGACAAACTGTCCAATGTCGCAGTGCAGCGTAAAGGCCTAGCTGACCACCATCATGCCGCACCTTCCCCCTGTCGCGTCCGCCGCTCGCACTTTAAAAGGCCGCTGGGCTCCGCTCGCCCTATTGGCGCTCCTGCCGGGGTGCAACATGGTGGTGATGAACCCATCAGGTGACGTCGCCCTGCAACAGCGCGATCTGATCCTGATCTCGGTCGGCCTAATGCTGCTGATCGTCATCCCGGTGATGGTTGCGACCGTCGTGTTCGCCTGGCGCTATCGGGCCGGCAACAAGGACGCCGCCTATGATCCCGATTTCGATCATTCGACGATGCTGGAACTGGGTATCTGGTCGGCGCCGCTGCTCATCATCATCTTTTTGGGCGCGGTGACATGGAGCAGCACCCATCTGCTCGACCCCTATCGCCCGATCGATCGGCTGAAGGCGGGCCAGCCGCTGAAGGCCGGCGTCAAGCCGCTTGAGGTGCAGGTCGTCGCGCTCGATTGGAAGTGGCTGTTCATCTACCCCGAACTCGGGATCGCGACGGTCAACGAACTGGCCGCGCCGATCGACCGCCCGATCACGTTCCGGATCACCGCCTCGTCGGTTATGAATTCGTTCTACATTCCCGCGCTCGCCGGCCAGATCTATGCAATGCCAGGCATGGAAACGAAGCTGCATGCGGTGCTGAACGAGCCCGGCACGTTCGACGGGATCGCCGCGCACTATAGCGGCGCCGGTTTTTCGGACATGAAGTTCAAGATGCTGGGCATGGATCAGTCCGGGTTCGCGCAGTGGGTGGAACGGGTGAAGGCCGATCCACGGCGCCTCGATGCCTCGCTCTATACCCGCCTTGAAAAGCCGACCGAAAAGGTGCCGGTGATTCGTTTTGCCACGGTCGAAGACGGCCTGTTCGGCAAGATCGTCAACCGCTGCGTCGAGCCGGGCAAGCCGTGCATGTCCGACATGATGTCGCACGACCGGCGGGGCGGTGGCGATCCGCACAGCATGCGGCCCGGTTCCGGCAACCCGCCGGTCAACGACGCCGCGCCGATGCACGGTGACAAGGCTGAGGGCGCATTGCTGAAAGATCCCGGTGAAAAGGGCACGTCCCCGCACATGACCAAGGAACGCCTCCCCGGTTCGCCGGGCAACGCGGCCCCCGGCAATGAACGCAACCGCGATATGACCGCGCTCGACCCCCGTACCATCATCCCCCACGCGCGCGCCGCCGGCGCCGCCGACCGCGCCTGAAGGCACCCGCCATGGACCCCACATTCCTGAAGACCATCTTCGGCCGGTTGACGATCGACAGCCTGCCGATCCACGAACCGATCGTCGTCGCGACCTTCGTCGCGGTGGTGATCGGCGGTATCGGCGTGCTCGGCCTGCTGACCTATTTCAAACTGTGGGGCTATCTCTGGAAGGAGTGGTTCACCAGCGTCGACCATAAGAAGGTCGGCATTATGTACATGGTGCTGGCGATCGTCATGCTGCTGCGCGGCTTCGCGGATGCCATCATGATGCGCGGGCAGCAGGCGATGGCGTTCGGTGCGAACGAAGGGTATCTGAACGCCCATCATTACGACCAGGTGTTTACTGCCCACGGCGTCATCATGATCTTTTTCGTGGCGATGCCGCTGGTGACCGGGTTGATGAACTACGTCATCCCGCTTCAGATCGGCGCGCGCGACGTGTCGTTCCCGTATCTCAACAATTTCAGCTTCTGGATGACCGTGGCGGGTGCCGTCATCATCATGATGTCGCTGTTCATCGGCGAATTCGCGCGTACCGGTTGGCTGGCGTTCCCGCCGCTGTCGGGGCTGGATTACAGCCCCGATGTCGGCGTCGATTATTATATCTGGGCGTTGCAGGTGGCCGGTGTCGGCACGACGCTGTCGGGCATCAATCTGGTCGTGACGATCATCAAGATGCGCGCACCCGGCATGACGATGATGAAGCTGCCGGTGTTCTGCTGGACCAGCCTGTGCACCAACATCCTGATCGTCGCGAGCTTCCCGGTACTGACCGCGACGCTCGTCCTCCTGTCCCTTGATCGGTACGTCGGCACGAATTTCTTCACAAACCAGGCCGGCGGCAACCCGATGATGTACTTCAACCTCATCTGGATCTGGGGCCATCCGGAGGTGTACATCCTGATCCTGCCGGCGTTCGGCATCTTTTCGGAAGTGACCTCGACTTTTTCGGGCAAGCGGCTCTTCGGCTACACGTCGATGGTTTATGCGACGGTGGTCATCACCATCCTGTCGTACCTTGTCTGGCTGCACCACTTCTTCACCATGGGGTCGGGGGCGAGCGTCAATTCGTTCTTCGGCATCACCACCATGGTGATCTCGATCCCGACGGGGGCGAAGATCTTCAACTGGCTGTTCACGATGTACCGAGGCAAGATCCGGTTCGAGCTGCCGATGATGTGGACAATCTCGTTCATGCTGACCTTCACGGTTGGCGGGATGACCGGCGTGCTGTTGGCGGTGCCGCCGGCGGACTTCGTGCTGCACAACTCGCTGTTCCTCGTCGCGCACTTTCACAACGTCATCATCGGCGGCGTGCTGTTCGGGGCGTTCGCGGGCATCAATTATTGGTGGCCGAAGGCGTTCGGATACACGCTGGACAAGACATGGGGCTTGGTATCGTTCTGGTGCTGGTCGATCGGCTTTTGGGTCGCGTTCGGGCCATTGTACGTGCTCGGTCTGATGGGGGTTACCCGGCGTCTGCGCCACTTCGACGATCCGTCGCTGCAAATCTGGTTCATCATCGCTGCGATCGGCGCCGCCATCATCGCAGTCGGCATCGGCGCGTTCCTGATGCAGATCTTCGTATCGGTGCGAAACCGTGAGAAGCTGCGCGACGTGACTGGCGACCCTTGGGGTGGCCGGACGATGGAATGGTCGACCTCGTCGCCGCCGCCGCACTACAATTTCGCGTTCACGCCCGTCGTTCATGATCTGGATGCGTGGTCAGACATGAAGGCGCGCGGATATGAGCGTCCGGTGGAGGGGTATCGCCCGATCCACATGCCCAAGAGCACGGGCACCGGCGTGATCCTGGCGGGTATTAGCGTCGCCTTTGCGTTCGGGATGATCTGGTACATCTGGTGGCTGGCGGCGCTCAGTTTTGCCGCGATCATTGGCGTGTCGATCTTCCACAGCTTCAACTATGATCGCGACTATTACATTCCGGCCGATGAAGTGCTGCACGAGGAGGGCGAGCGTACCCGCCTCCTGGCGCTGCCGGTCGGGGTGGGGAGCCACAACTGATGTCGTCCTCTACTCTTTCTAGCGATCCGGCGCAGAAGGCGATCTTCTACCTCGCTGAAGAGGAAGCGCACGATCACGGCGGCATGGGCGGTACCGCGCTCGGCTTCTGGATCTACCTGATGAGCGATTGCCTCATCTTCGCGGTCCTGTTTGCCACGTATGGCGTGCTGGGCACTGCCTATGCCGGCGGACCGACGCCGCGCGAGATCTTCGAACTGCCGCTCGTCGCGCTCAACACGTCGATGCTGCTGCTGTCGTCGATCACCTATGGCTTTGCGATGCTGGCCATGGCGCGCGGGGCGCAGCGCGAGACGCAGGGGTGGTTGGCGGTCACGGGGCTGTTCGGCCTCGCGTTCCTGTCGATCGAACTCTACGAGTTTGCCAACCTGATCCATGAAGGTGCCACGCCGCAGCGGTCGGCTTTCCTGTCGGCGTTCTTCACGCTGGTTGGCACGCACGGTCTACATGTGACGTTCGGCATCATCTGGCTGGTCACGCTGATGGTGCAGGTATCGCGCCGCGGCCTGATCCCGGAGAACCGGCGCCGCCTGATGTGCCTAAGCATGTTCTGGCACTTTCTCGACGTCGTCTGGATCGGCGTTTTCACCTTTGTTTATCTGCTGGGAGTGCTGCGATGAGCGCCGGCCCTGTGAATGTCGCCGATCACGCGGCTGACCATGATCACGATCATGGCGACACCCATAACCACGGATCGCGCAAGAGCTACTTGATCGGCTTCGCGTTATCGGTGGTCTTGACGGCGATCCCGTTCTGGCTGGTTATGGGCGGTCCGTTGTCCGCTGGAGCCACGGCGATGGCGATCATGGCCTTCGCGTTCGTGCAGATCATCGTCCACATGATCTATTTCCTGCATATGGATTCCAAGTCCGAGGGCGGGTGGACGATGATGGCGCTGGTTTTCACCGTCGTACTGGTCGTCATCACCTTGTCCGGGTCAATTTGGGTCATGTATCATTTGAATAGCAACATGATGCCCGCCGAGGCGATGAGCGAGATGCGGTGACCGACCGCCGGCGCCCGCGCGGCCTGGCCCTAGTGCTGGGACTGGGCGGGATGCTGGTGATCGCGCTGCTGGCACTGGGCAGCTGGCAGGTGCAGCGCCGGGCATGGAAGCTGGACCTGATCGCCCGTGTCGAGGCGCGGGTGCATGGGGCGCCGGTCGCGGTGTCCGCGCTGGGCGGCGATTTCCGCGATGACGAATACCGGCGGGTGCGGCTCACGGGTCGCTTCATGCCGGGCGCACCGACGCTGGTGCAGGCGCTGACCGAGCGGGGCGCCGGATATTGGGTGATGATGCCGCTGGCGACGTCCAGCGGGCCGGTCGTATTGGTCAACCGCGGCTTCGTGCCCACCGAGCCGCCAGGGTTGGCGCGCGCGGCGCCGGGGGGTGAGACCTCGATCACAGGGCTCGTGCGGCTGACCGAACCGAAGGGCGGTTTCCTGCGCAGCAACGATCCGGCGGCGGACCGCTGGTTCTCGCGCGACGTGGCCGCTATCGCGAAGCATCGCGGGATCGTGGCGGCACCCTATTTCGTCGACGCGGATGCGACGCCCAATCCCGGTGGCTATCCGATCGGCGGAATGACGGTGATCCGGTTTCCGAACAATCATCTCGTCTATGCCATTACATGGTATGCGCTGGCGGCGATGGTGGCGGGCGCGATGGTGATGGTGGTGCGGAGCGGAAAAAGAAGCGGCGGGCAGGACGGATGATCGATCCGCCGCTGCTGTCGCTGGCGCGCAAGGTGACGGGCGGCCCCGATCGCACCGGTGCGCGCAACATGCGCCAGCTGGTCGAGCTGCGGTGGCTGGCGGTGGCGGGCCAGTTGGTCACGATCCTGATCGCCAGCGGCCCGATGGGCGTACCTTTGCCGCTGCTGCCGATGCTGGCCATCGTCGGCGTCGCGGCGCTGGTCAATCTGGCGAGCACGCCGCGGATGCGGCAGCGGACGATCGGCAATCTGGAACTGTTCTTCGCGCTGTTGTTCGACATCGCCTCGCTGACGCTGCAATTGGGGTTGAGCGGCGGGGCGACCAATCCGTTCGTCTCGCTGTTCCTGTTGCAGGTGGTGCTGGGGGCGATCCTGCTGAACGCATGGGCGGCGTGGGCGGTCGTGGTCATCACCAGCCTGTGCTTCGCGCTGCTGACTTTCATCTATCGCCCGCTGCTGTTGCCGTCGTCGCTGGCGATGGATGCGCGCGATCTGTTCACGCTGGGCGCTTGGTTGTGTTTCGGGCTGATCGCGACGTTGCTGATGATGTTCGTGACGCGGATCACGCGCAACCTGCGCGCGCGCGACGCGGGATTGGCCGATCTGCGGCAACAGGCGGCGGAGGAGGATCATATCGTCCGCATGGGTATGCTGGCGAGCGGTGCGGCGCACGAGCTGGGGACGCCGCTGGCATCGCTGTCGGTGATCCTGAGCGACTGGCGACGGATGCCGGTGTTCCAGCGTCACCGCGACCTGCTGGGTGAGATCGCGGAGATGCAGGCCGAGGTCGCCCGTTGCAAGGCGATCGTTACCGAAATCCTGCAATCTGCCGGCGAGCCGCGTGGCGAGGGACCGGAGGTCACATCCGCTCACGCCTTCGTCGATCATGTGGTGGAGGGCTGGCGCGCCAGTCATGCCGGCATACCGCTGGCATATGTCCGCGACGAGGCGGCGGATGTGCCGATCGTGGCGGAACCGACGCTGCGACAGGCGATCGCCAACATCCTGGACAATGCCGGTGAGGCTTCGCCCGACGGCATCGAACTGGAGGCACGGATACGAGACGCGGCGCTGGTGCTGGCGGTGCGCGACCATGGCCCCGGCTTCGCGCCCGCCCTCCTCGCCGACTTCGGCAAGCCCCATATCTCGACCAAGGGATCGGGCCATGGCGTCGGCTTGTTCCTGGCGGTCAATGTCGCGCGCAAGCTGGGCGGGCGGGCCGATGCCGCCAACCGGCCGGGGGGCGGTGCGTCGGTGACACTGACATTGCCGCTGTCGACGATCGGCATCGACGAGGAAGGACGATAACATGGCACATACGCTGGTGATCGTGGAGGACGACCAGGTCTTCGCCCGCACGCTCAGGCGATCCTTCGAACGACGCGGCTATCAGGTGTCGACCGCCGCCGGTCCCGACGAACTGGCAGCGTTGCTGATCGAGGGAACGTTCGACCGGGCGGTGGTCGACCTGAAGCTGGGCACAGCATCCGGGCTGGAATGCGTGCAGACGCTGCACAAGCATGACCCGGCGATGCTGATCGTCGTCCTGACCGGGTTCGCCAGTATTTCGACGGCGGTCGAGGCGATCAAGCTGGGTGCCTGTCATTATCTCGCCAAGCCGGCCAATACCGACGATATCGAAGCGGCGTTCGGCAAGGTCGGCGGTGGCGATGCGACCGCGCCCATCAGCGTTCGGCCAAGTTCGATCAAGACGGTCGAATGGGAGCACATCAACGAGGCGCTGGCCGCCACGGGCTTCAACATTTCCGAAACCGCGCGGCGGCTGGGGATGCATCGGCGGACGTTGGCACGGAAGCTGGAGAAGCGGCAGATCACCTGAGGGTCGCTGCTGGCGGGGGCGGAAGGTCTCGAAAGTCACACCCATCCACGCGCGGGCGCGGTCGTGCGCGTGCGCCCGCCCGCGGGGGGGAGGATTTTGCGCGGGCGTGGTGGGGGCCGGGGAGGGTGGTCATCCGGTGGGGATAACCCTGATGGGGTGGTGTAGGACAGAGGCCTATTCCCCTTGTCGTCGGTGACGATCGATCGATGTTTGTCGTTGCGAGCGGAGCGAAGCAATCCAGGGCAGCGCGCGGGACACTGGGTTGCGTCGCTACGCTCGCAATGACGAGGCGTTGGGATGACGGCTTGGCCGATCCTTTCCTCTCCCGCATAGAGAGAGGTAGTGGCATCGTCAGGCGGCGAATTGATTCATCGTGTTGTGGGCGCCGCCGGCCTTCAGCGCCGCATCACCGGCGAAATATTCCTTGTGGTCGTCGCCGATATCGCTGCCCGACATGTTCTGGTGGCGGACGCAGGCGATGCCGCGGCGGATTTCCTGACGCTGGACGCCCTCGACATAGCCGAGCATCCCCGCCTCGCCGAAATACTCGCGGGCCAGTTCGTCGGTCGACAGCGCGGCGGTGTGATAGGTCGGCAGGGTGATGAGATGGTGGAAGATGCCCGCCCGCGCCGACGCTTCGCGCTGAAACTCGCGGATGCGGTCGTCCGCCTCGATCCCGAGCGGCGTGTCGTCGTAATCCGCGCTCATCAGGCGGGCACGGTCATAAGCAGCGACGTCCCGGCCATCGGCAGCCCATGCGTCGTATACCTGTTGGCGGAAGTTGAGCGTCCAGTTGAACGAGGGCGAGTTGTTGTAGACCAGTTTGGCATCCGGCACGACCGCGCGGATGCGATCGACCATGCCGGCGATCTGGTCGATGTGGGGCTTCTCCGTTTCGATCCATAACAGGTCTGCGCCGTTCTGGAGCGAGGCGATGCAGTCGAGCACGCAGCGGTCGGCGCCGCTGCCCTCGCGGAACTGGAACAGGTTCGACGGCAGGCGCTTCGGCCGCATCAGCTTGCCGTCGCGCTCGATCAGGACGTCGCCACGCAAGCCCGCAAGGTCCGTCACCTCCTCGCAATCGAGAAACGCGTTGTACCGGTCGGCAAGATCGCCGGGTTCACGCGAATAGGCGATCTGCTTTGTGAGGCCCGCGCCGAGCGAGTCGGTTCGCGCGACGATGATCCCGTCATCGACGCCCAGTTCCAGAAAGGCGTACCGGCAGGCGCGAATCTTGGCGAGGAAGTCCTCGTGCGGGACCGTCACCTTGCCGTCCTGATGGCCGCACTGCTTTTCGTCGCTCACTTGGTTCTCGATCTGGATCGCGCACGCGCCAGCTTCGATCATCTTGCGGGCCAGCAGGTACGTCGCCTCTGCATTGCCGAAGCCGGCGTCGATATCGGCGATGATCGGCACGACATGTGTCTGATGCTGGTCGATGGCGTGAAGCAGGCGCTGTTCGTCGATCTGGTTGCCGGCATCGCGCGCGACATCGAGATCGCGGAACAATTGGCCCAGTTCCCGCGCATCGGCCTGGCGGAGGAAGGTGTAGAGTTCCTCGATCAGCGCGGGGACGCTGGACTTCTCATGCATCGACTGGTCGGGCAGGGGGCCGAAATCGGAGCGCAACGCCGCCACCATCCAGCCCGAAAGATACAGGTAGCGACGGTCGGTGGTGCCGAAATGCTTCTTGATGCTGATGAGCTTTTGCTGGCCGATGAACCCATGCCAGCAACCAAGCGACTGGGTGTAGGCGGCTGGATCGGCATCATAGGCGGCCATGTCGCGACGCATGATCGCGGCGGTGTACCGGGCGATGTCGAGCCCGGTGCGGAAGCGGTTCTGCGTCTGCATGCGCGCCACCGCCGCCGCACCGATGCCGTCCCATGACGGTCCGTGTGTCCGGGTCAGCCGTTCGGCCTGTGCGATGCGATCCTGATATCCCATGTCTTCCTCCCCCCTGCGCGCGACGCGATCAGCCGAGCCGGCCGAGCCGGTGGTACAGGTTCGAAAATTTGACCGAGCGGGGGTCCTCCGCGATCTTGCGGACATAGTCGGCGACCGCTTCCTTCATCAGGCCGAAATCCTCGGTCGAGAAAACGGCGCGGCTGCGTGCTGGTTCGGTGTTCATCGCATCTCTCCAAATGAGTCAGTCGCCTGATCCGGCGTTGCTCGTGGCAATCTGATGCGGCAGGATTGACGATATCAGAACAAATCTTTGCCAGAAATCGCGTCGTATCGTCGGACGGCTGTGTTATTTTCCGGTAAAGCTGTAATGTTGTTTACAAGGAGGCGGGCGTGGCGGAGCGGAAGCTGTTGGCGGGACAGGCGGTGCGGCGGTTGCGGCGTCGGGCGGGTCTGACACAAGCGGCGATGGCGGAGATGCTGGCCGTGTCGCCCAGTTACCTGAACCTGATCGAGCGCAACCACCGGCCGCTGTCCGCATCGTTGCTGGTGCGGATGGCGGAGCAATTCGATCTCGATCCGCGCACGCTGGCGGCGGGGGAACCGGGCGGCGGCGCGGTGGCGATCCGGCGGCGGCTGGCCGATCCGCTGTTCGCCGATCTGGAGGTCGATCGATCCGAGGTGGACGAATGGCTGGCCGCCGCGCCTGGTGGGGCAGAGGCGTTCGCGCGGGCGTTCGACCGGCTGGGCGGGTCGGGGGGCGATCCGGCGGCGATCGGTGGCGACGATCCACTGGCGCTGGTCCGGCAGGAGGTGGAGCGATGGCAGAATCACTTCGCCGATCTGGACCAGCAGGCGGAACTGCTGGCCGACGACCTGCGGCTGGTGGGTGCCGACCTGTATGGCGCGATGGTCGAGCGGTTGCGGGTGAAGCACGGATTGTCGATCCGGGTGCTGCCCGTCGATGTGATGCCCGACGCGCTCCGCCGGCTGGACCTGCATGCGCGGCAGTTGCAGTTGAGCGAGGCGCTGGATGCGCCGGGGCGGGTCTTCGCGGTCGCATTCCATCTGGGCTTGATCGAGGCGCGGGCGGAGATTGAGGCGCTGGCGCGCGGGGCGGGCTTTGCCGACCGGGTCGCGGAGCGGCTGTTCAGGCGACATCTGGGCAGTTACTTCGCAGGCGCGATTATCATGCCCTATACCCGGTTCCTGCGGGCCTGTGAGGGCAGCGGCTATGACCTTGATCTGCTGCAACGGCGGTTCGGCATGGGGTATGAACAGGTCGCGCACCGGCTGACGACGTTGCAGCGGGTGGGGATGCGCGGGCTGCCGTTTTTCATGATCCGGATCGATCGGGCGGGGCAGGTGTCGAAGCGGTTTGCCGGGGCGAGCGGATCGGTGCTGGCCACCGCCGCCGGTCGCTGTCCGCTGTGGCAGCTGCACGGCGTGTTCGACCGGCCGGGGTCGCTACAGATGCAACTGGTCGAGATGGAGGACGGTGCGCGCTGGGTGACGTTGCAACGGGCGGTGTCGTCCCAAGGGTGGGGCGGGGCGCCGGTCGGCTTTGCAGTCGGTATCGGCGTGGAGGTGGGTCGGGCGGGATCGCTGGTGGCGGTGCGCGGGGTCGATCTGGCCGGGCCGGCGACACCGATCGGGCTGGGGTGCCGGGCCTGTTTCCGACCCGATTGCCGGCAACGATCGTTGCCGCCGTTGGGCCGGTCACTATCGATCAACGATCGCGAGCGAGGCGTGCCAGCGTTGCGATTTGCCGGCGACTGACCGGGCATGTGGCAAATATGCCGCGATGCGGCAAAACCGTTGCAGCAGTTCAAGGAAAACAATTGATAACCAGCGGGCAATGATGAAGCATCCGTTAACCAGACAGTGACGCTGGCCGATCCGAAAGGGTCGGGCCCGCTCGGGGCAAAAGCGGTTAGGTCCGCCAGACAAAGGGTTAGCGTTCATGAGCATGATGAGACACGTCCTCGCCGCAGGGATCGCGGTGGCAGCAATGACTGCGGTGCCAGCACAGGCCCTCACGTTCGATCTGGTCGATTACAACGGCTCGGTCCGCGGCACGCCGGCCGAAGTCGGGTTCAAGATCGCAACGGATTACTGGGCGTCTGTCCTGACCAACGACGTGACTGTGCGCCTGGAGATCGGGTACAACGCGCTAGCGGCCAACGTCATCGGATCGACGGGCAGCTCGCGCTATCGGGTCAACACCACCGACATCTACGAACAGCTTGCGGCCACGGGCGATAGCAGGCTCGACGCCATCGCCGTCGCCAACCTGATGCCGCTGACCAGCGCCGGGGGCCTGCAGGCGATCACCAGCGGGTATCGGAACGACGCGACCAAGGTCGGGATCGACACCACCAAGCGGGTATTCGATGCCGACGACAGCCTCAACAATACGACGATGGGCGTCAACGGCGCGGCGTTGAAGGCGCTGGGTTTCACTGGTTTTGCTGCCACGGCCCGCGACGCGCAGGTGAATTTCAGCAGCAACTTCGCGTTCGATTTCGACCCCAGCGACGGGATCACGGCGGGGCGGATGGATTTCATCGGCGTGGCGATCCACGAGATCGGCCATGCGCTGGGCTTCACCAGCGGCGTCGACATCTATGACAACCCGGCCAATGGCGCGGTCAACATCAATAATTCGGGCGCCATCTTCACGACGCTCGACCTGTTCCGGTATAGCCAGGACCCGACCAACGTTGTGCCGGGTTCGGGGCCGGTGCTCGATCTGGCGGTGGGGTCGCCGACCTATTTTTCGATCGACGGCGGCTATTCGCAATTGTTCGGTGATTCGCGCTTTTCGACCGGCCGAAATTTTGGTGATGGGCAGCAGGCGTCGCACTTCAAGGACAAGGGCGGCTGCACCAACCAGATCGGGATCATGGACCCGAATTTCTGCTTCAGCCAGATGGGCGAAGTGACCGCGAACGATCTGGCCGCGTTCGATGCGATCGGGTGGAACCTGAACTTCGACGTGCTGGCCAACTCAAAGTATCTGGCGACGTCGGCGGACATCTATCGCGTGCTGGCGCCGGTGCCGGAGCCGACGACCTGGGCGATGATGCTGGTCGGCTTCGGTCTGATCGGTGGCGCCATCCGGTACGGACGGCGCCGGACGGTGGTACGTTTCGCGGACTGAGGGATTGAAAGGCATCGTCGACCGATCGGGTCGGCGGTGCCCTTTGCCCCTGCGTTAACCAGCGCTGTTGACGCGCCCCTAACCCAACCGACCGCATAGACTGACCGATGATCGGTTGGAGATGCGTACCATGTCGCTGACGGCGAAACTCTATCGCGAGCAGGACGAGCGGATCGCCGATCGGCAGCCGGTGAATCTGGGCGCCACCGTGCGCCGGGACGACCAGCGACCGATCGACGTGCAGATCGACGACCTGTCGTCGACCGGGTTCCGGATGCAGAGCGACGAGCCGATCGCGATGGATTCGACGGTATCGGTCGGTATCGCGGGCCTGGGCCGCCACACCGCGCGGGTCGTGCGCCAGAACGGCAATCAATATGGCTGCAGCTTCCTGCGGCCGGTGTCGATCGACGGCATCGACGTGGCCGAACCGCCGCAGACGATCGTCCGCGCCGATTTCGGCACGGTCGCCTCACCGCCGATGCTGATGCACGAGGACCCGCCGCTCGATGCGGTCGAGCGGCGCATCCGTCAGTTCCGGGGGCCAATCATCCTGACCGGACTGATCGTGCCGTGGATCATCATCGGCGCGATCCTGACCGCGCTGGCCTGAGCGACGTCGAGCGATGCGCGGCGGCGTGCGATCAATAGAGCCACTTGTCCCACTGACCGGTCACGCGCCAGCCATCGGTAGCGCGTTCGACCGCATAAGTGGTGCCCCAGTGATCGGCCGTGACGGTGACAAAGCCGATGCGGTCGTTGCGCGCGATCCGCGACAGGACGAACGTCCGCTCGCACCCGCGCATGATCCGGTTCATCAACCACCAGCGGACGGCCATGCCGGCCGGCGCCATGTCGTCATTCATCACGAACGATTCGGACCGGTCGGCCAGCGACAGCGCGCGGGCGGCGGCATCGAACCGGGCCTGCGTCTCACGCGGCAATTCGGCGGTCTCCGCATCGGGTTCGCGGATACGCAGCCGGTCGCGGCCGGTGGCATCGTTGAACAACTGACGACCGACGACGCGGGGCGGGGTGCCGAGCGGGGCGGGCAGGCGCCATGGCCGCTCGTCCGGCTCGGTCGTCATCCGCATCGTTCGGAAGATGGCGAGCGCCGCACCGCGGGGGCGCGAATCGACGCACAGACCCGGCGCCGTCGGGGCGCGACCGGATTGCAACAGCGCCAGCGTCGCCCGGATGATCGCGGTATCGTCGTTACCGGGTCCGACCGAGCAGGCGGCGAGCGCGATCGGCAGCATTGCCGTCCCGATCCGGGTCGATCGCCACCGGCGAGAGCGGCCTGTGTCCCCGAACGGGCCGGTCGAGACGATTGGCCCCTGAAAACTGTGCATCGATGATCGCCATCGGTCGTTTACCGCGCTATACATGCAGGTGAGGAACCGCATCATGATATCTTCCCCCTTGGCCTTGGCTTCACACGAACGACGCTTCCAGGCGGTCGTAGTTGGCAGTCTAGTTACCGTGTTCGCTATCGTTGCCCTATCTCCCCATACGGAGCGAGCGCTATTCGAGGAAGGGCGGATACCCGCCGCTTTCGCGGCCGTGGTGCCGGCGCCCGTAATCCCGACGCTCAGGCGCTTCGGTGTGATGACGCCGACGTCGTTCGCGCGCGCGTTCCGGTCAGGTCGGCCGGCGGCGCCGCAGGGGCCGGCGCGCACCGTGCTGTCGAACCTGGTGCCGGGGACGGTTCCCGATTCGCCGGTCAACGACAGCTTCCTGACGCCCGCTACCGATGGTCCGCCGGTGCTGGTCAGCGATGCCGGTGGTCTGACGCCGGCGAGCAGCGCCGGGTCGCCGGGGCCGCAGTTGGCGGCGCTGACGCCCGGCTTTGGTCTGGTTGGCAGCGGTCCGGGGCCGACGGCGACTACGCCGACGCCCGATCCGGTCGCGACGGCCACGCCGGCACCGGAGCCTACGGCGGTTCCGACCGCGACGCCGACGGCAACGCCCACCAGCACGCCGACGAGCACCCCCACTGCTACGCCGACCGATACGCCGGTGATCCCGCCAGTCACGACGCCGACGCCCGATCCCGTGACGCCGGTGCCGGAGCCGGCATCGTGGATGATGTTGCTGATGGGTATGGGGCTGGTCGGGATCGTAACCCGTCGTGCTCGTCGGGCGAAGGCTTCGGCTGCTCCGGCACTCTGATCGATGCTGTTGGACCGGCTATCCTGCGGGGTAGCCGGGCTTTGCCCGTGGGTTGGAACGCGGGGCGGTGCCTCGATACGCCCCTTTGGGTCTACTCGGCGCGAACGGGTTAGCTGAAGTTCTCAAGCGCTGGGATCAGCGGCTTGCGCTGTTGATGATCCGGGCCGCGGCATCGCTCGATATGCCCCTCGCTTCGCTCAGGGCGAACGGGGCGGGGTGGAAAACCTGCGTCTATGCGGAGGTAATAGCCTCCGGAATGGCGTCAGCGTAATTCGAGGCGGTTGCCGCGCATCGTGACCGAGTCGAGGCGCGACAGCACCGATTGACCCAGCAGCGAATGGGGCGGGCCGTTGCCGGTCAGGATCGCCGCATCGGCGCTGGTAACGGCGTGGTCGCCGATCGTGACGTGATCGATCTTCGCCCAGTGCATCGTAGAATCGCCGGCGGCGGTCTGCAACGTGCGGCTGGGTCCGCCGGACTTTTCGACCCCGGCGGCCAGGGCGTCTTCCTTGGTCAGGACGACGACGTTGGCGCCGGTATCCACGACGAAGCGGATCGGCACCCCGTTCACCTTCGCGGTGACATAGAACAGGCCGTCATGCGCCTTGGTAAGCGTCAGCGGGTCAATCGTGTCCTCCGCAGCGGCGACCGGGACCACGGCGGGCAGAGGCACGACGCGCGCGCCGCCGCTGGGTGGAGCGACGCCGGTGAAGCCGAGCGCGGCCAGGGCCAGCGAGAAGGATTTGAAGGACAGCGAAGCAGCCATGGGCAGACTTTGCATCCGCAGGCCTAAAGATTGCCTTCCATGGCTCCGTTAATGCGGCGTTAGGAGATTCAGGCCGGCGATGTCCCCGCCGGCGCGATCGCCACGTCCTGCTCGCGCAGATGGCGACGCAACCGCTCACGCCGCACATGCAGGCCACCCGCCGCGATCAGGCAGATCAGACCGACGATAGCCAACTGGATTGCCGCCACCCGGTACGGCCATTGCAGCGCGCTCCGCGAGGCGAACAGGACGTAATAGGGGTCGGCGACCTCGTAACCGGCATATTGGAACAGGCGGACCAGTTCGCCGGGCAGGCCGTGTCGGCGAAGCACGCCTTCGCGCGTGCCATCGCTCTGCAATGTGGCCGCATTCTCGTCGGCGCCGATCTCGACGAAGAAATGCAGTGCCTCGCGGTTGTTGCCGCCGGGCGACAACATCGGCGCGAAGCGGATCGTGCGGCGGGCGACGAGCAGTTCCTGGTTCAGGCCGGCCGTGCGGCTGCGCAGGACGGAGCCGACCAGTTCCGTCGGGCCGGTGCGCGGCTCGATCGCTGCAGGCGAGCCAATGGCGATGCGTTGTACCTGACCGACGTCGCTGGGCAGCGACGCCATCGCGATCAGCACGACCAGACAGGCGACGACGCAGCCACCGGCCACGCCGAGGATGGCGCGGATGAAGTTGCGACCGGGCAGCTTCGCGGCGACCTGTGCCGCTTCGGTCATGGTGTAATTGACGCCACGGACCTCGTCGTCGCGGCGACGGCGGCCGCGCAGCAGCCAAAGCACCGGCGAGGCGATGATCGCCGCCAGCAGGATATAGGTGAGGGAGGGATAGTAACGGCCGAAGGTGTTGAACTGCCACTCCGCCGCCAGCGCCATCAGGCCGCGATACGTCAGGGTCTGCCACAACAGGAACACCGACACGAATACTGCCCATATCGCGAGCAGTGACCGCACCCGTCGCCGCCGTCGTGTCCGCCGTTCGATCTCGTCATGCTGCATCAGCGGTTAACCCGCGTCATAGCGTGGCGATGTCGAGCGATGCGACCCCGATTGTCAGCCATGCCCCTGTTCTCCCGAAATACGGTGCCCGAGTCCCGTGTAGGGACAGTGGCCGCATCTGTACATTATCGCAATGACGCACCGCTTGGTCGCGGATTGCCAAGATCACGGGCGACCGCTACATCCGGAGCGTTGGAGGGGGTGCGACATTACCGGAAGGCCGCTGGCGCCGTTCGGTATCCATCGACTTGGAACGCCGCTCATCATCGCTTTATTGGGTTCGCCCTTAACCTTTGCGGGTTAGACTTGCCGATATCATGGACCTGAGCGCTTCTTCATCTACCGCATCGTCAGAGCCGGAATGGGCTTCGCCGACCAATGCCATGGGACCGCCCGCCGGTGGTACGCCGCCCACGCTGCCGCCCCGGCGCGAGGAGTGGTTGGCGACGGCGAAGGTTATCTGGGCGGCGCTGCGCCGTGACCCGATCTATTGGTTGGGCCTGGTGCTGCTGGCCGGACCGACTTTGTTCGAACTGGCCTCGCGCGGGTGGGGCACGGATCAGGCAGCGCATGCGCCGATCGTGTTCGCCACCGCCATCTGGATCTTCGCGCTCAGCGCCAAACGGGCCGCCGCCGTCGCCGATCCGCCACGGGCGTGGATCGCCTATCTGTGGCTGGCGCCGTGCCTCATCCTGTATGCGGCGGCGCGGATCACCGGTTTGCTGGAGGTGCGTGGCCTCGCCGCGTATCTGTCGTTCGTCGCGATCCTGTATGCGGTCGGCGGGCGTCGATCGCTGGAAGTACTGTGGTTCCCGATCCTGTATTCGCTGTTCCTGATCCCGATCCCCGACACCTTCGTCGATATGGCGACGCAACCGGTGAAGCTAGCGATCTCGAAGGCGGTAGTCGGCTTGCTATCGGGCATCGGCTATCCGGTCGCGACATCGGGCGTCAGCATTTATATCGGCCAGTTCGAGCTGCTGATCGCGGCGGCGTGCGCCGGGTTGAACTCGCTCATCAGCCTGACGGCGATCGGCAGCTTCTATGTCTATCTGCGCCACAATGCGAGTTGGCGGTACACCCTGCTGCTAATCATGACGATCTTCCCGATCGCGGTGTTCGCCAATTTCCTGCGCGTGCTGATGCTCGTCCTGCTCACCTATTATGGTGGCGAGGCGGTGGCGCAGGGCTTCCTGCACGAAGCCGCCGGGCTGTTCATGTTCGTGGTGTCGGTGCTGACGATTTTCCTGGTCGACAAGATCTTCACGGTCGTCGGCTATCGGCTTGGGTTGATGAAGGCATGAGCGCGGACACGACTGGCCGCCGTGACATTTCGCGGCGCAAGATGATCATCGGTCTGGCGGTCGGCGGTACGGTGGTGCTGTCCGAGCTGTATGTGCCGCAGCGGAGCGTCGCACGGATCAGCGAGGCGGGGTTCGAGCGGTTGGTGCCGACGACGCTCGGGCCGTGGCACTATCTGACCGAATCGGGTCTGGTGCTGCCGCCGGAGGACCAGCTGTCGCGCACACTGTACGAACAGTTGCTGACGCGGGTGTATGCCGAGAACGGCAGCGACGACGAATCGGTGATGCTCGTGCTGGCGTATAGCAGCGTGCAGGAGGGTCGGCTGCAGGTCCACCGCCCGGAGGTCTGCTATCCGGCGGCGGGGTTCTCGATCATCGAGAATACGGCACAGGAAATTCCGATCACCAAGGACTTCGCGATCCCCGTCCGCCTGCTGACCGCCGACCGCGGCGCGCGGCGGGAGTATGTGGTGTATTGGACGCGGGTGGGCGATTCGATGCCGGTGCGCTGGTTCGACCAGCGCCTGATGATGGCGAAGGCGAACCTGCAAGGGTCGATCCCGGATGGTCTGCTGGCGCGGGCATCGATCATCGGCACGGACCGCGACGCCGCCTTCGCAACGCTGACCCGGTTCGTTCAGACGATGGTGGCCTCCACCGGCAAGCAGGGGCGGGCGATGCTGATCGGCCCGCACTAGCCCGAGGGCCGGGCGGGCCAAACATGCTCAGGTTCGCGCGAAGGGCTTCAGAAAATACAGGGTATACGCGATGATACCGACGAAGATGAGGATCGCGAAGGCGTCGTAGCCATTGTTGCCGAGATAATTGGTGACGGCGCAACCACCGGCAGGCACGATGTAATGGAGCATCGAATCCTGCTTCTCCTCCGGTCCGACGGAGCGCTGGAGCAGCAGGACCACGAGCCCGGCAAAGAAGGCCACCGTGATCCAATCGTACACAGTCTGCATCACGTATTCCTTCCAGAATTCCGCCTTGGGCGGTATATGCGGGCACCCCTCACCCGATGGGCTTGCCATATCCGGTTACTGGACGTTGGTTAGGAGTTAAAGACGGTTATGCGATCTAAAGCATTAACGATCCTACTTATGGCATCGGCAATCGCCGTGACGGGGTGCAAGCGCTCCGCCACCGGTCAGGTCGTGGCCGTGGTGAATGGCGAGGAAGTGTCGTTGTCGGAACTGAACGGCGAGCTCAAGAACGCGCCGACCGGTGGTGATAAGGAAGTAATCCGCGCCGCCGCCCTCCAAAGCCTCATCAACCGCAAGCTGTTGGTGCAGCAGGCGCGCGATCGCGGGATCGACAAGGACCCGGATTACCTGCAGCAACAGCGCCGCATGGACGACGAGGTCATGATCGGCATGCTGGGCCAACAGGTCACGAAGAATGTGCCGGTGCCGACCGCGGCCGACATCGATCGCTATATCGCCAGCCATCCCGAGATGTTCGCCAACCGCATGGTTTATGCGATCGACCAGATCGTGTTCCCGCTGCCGGCCGACCCCAGCGGGTTGAAGGCATTGGAGGCTGACCACACGCTCGATGCGGTAGCGGCGCGCCTGCGCAGCATGTCGATCCCGTTCCAGCGGGCGCCGGGCAAGCTGGATACCGTGGCGACGCCGCCGCAGTTCCTGGCGCAGGTCAACGCCTTGCCGGCCGGCGAGCCGTTCGTCGTGGCGACGGGCGGCAAGGGTGTCGTCAGCGTCATCACCGGCAAGGAATCGCAGCCGATTGCCGGCGAGCAGGCCCGTCGGATCGCCGCCGAGGCCATCCGGAAGGCCGCGGTGTCCGAGATCGCCCAGAAGCAGTTGAAGCAGGCGCGCGACGCGGCGAAGATCGAATATCAGCCGGGCTTCGCACCCAAGACCGATGCCAGCAAGCCGGCAGCGGCAGGCGCCAACAAGACCTGACGCTACATGACGCCCGGCGCTGTCTTAGGCGCCGGGCGTTGCCTTACGATGCTGCCGGGCAAGCCGGAAGATGCGCGGGCCGGTAACGAGATAGCGTTTCCACAGGCGGCGCGGGTTCGACGCCAGTCGGAACGCCCATTCCAGATGCAGTCGCTGAAGCACGCGGGGCGCCCGCTTGCTTTCGCCGACGACGAATTCGATCGCCGCGCCGATGCACAGGCCGATGCCGGTCGCCCCATCCGATTGCGCGATCAGCGCGGCGAGCAGTTCCTGCTGCGGCGATCCGATCGCCAGAAACGTGAACCTTGCCCGCGCGTCAGTGGCGAACCGGGCAGCGGCGGCCATCGCGACCGGATCATGGCGCAGGCCCATCGGCGGGCTGTGCTGGACGATGTCGAGATCGGGGAAGCGCTTCGCCAGTGCGATCACAGTCGATTCGCTGCCGCCGATGACGGCGATCCGGTCGCCCGGCCGGCACAATGTCTCCAGGATCAGCGCGGTCAGATCGCTGCCCGCCGCCACCGGCAGGTCGATACCCTGTGGTCGGGCGAGGGCGGCGAGGATACGGCTGTCGCAGGTGCACCACCTTGCGCCGCGATAGGCCGCCCAGATCGTCTCGCGATCGGCGCCATGATCGTCGTGCAGGCGGACGACGTGATCCACATTGGGCGTGACCAGATAGGCAAACGGCGCGGTGACGGGGCGGGCGTCGAGCTGCGCCGCGACCTCCGTCAGCGTCAGCGGGTCGTAATCGATGCCGAGAAAGCTCGTGCGGGGGCGGCCGTCGGTCATTTCGTATCTCCGCCGTCGCTGTAATCGCGCTCGGCGAGTTGCTCGTCCTCCGGCGTGGCGGGCAGCGCCGCCGACTGGCCGTGCAGGCGAGCGCTCATCGCCGTCGCGCGGGCAACGCAGTTGGCGTCACGGGTCTGGCGGCATAGCGGTTGACGGATCGACCAGCCGGCAACCGAGGCCGGATTGCGCACAGTGAATCCGCGCGCATAATCAGCCGCATCGGCGGCGCGACCGCGCTGAACCAGCATCGTTGTCAACTGACGAAGCGCGATGGGATCGTCGCGATCGGCGTTGATCGCATCGAACAGTGCCTTGTCCGCCAGCAATTTGTCTCCCGCCACATTGAAGACGCGCGAAAGCAGGGCCGCACCCGGCGCATAATCCGCGCTCTGGGCCGCGACCACGCGGGCATCGCGGAGTGCACCGTCGACGTTGCGCGCGGCCAGTTCGACCAACGCGCGCGCCATCAGCGCCTCGGTCTGGCCGCCATCGAATTGCAGCGCGGTCTTCGCGCGCCTAGCCGCCTCGTCGGATCGGCCTAGCCCGGCCAGCGCAAGCGCATAGGCGCCCTGTTCATCGGCGGTGTCGGGCCCGACCTGACGATCGCGCGCGGTCGGCGCCAGCAGCCGTTCCGCGCTGGCATAATCGCCGCGAGCCAGCGCATATTGCGCGGCGGCCAGTGCCAGTTCCGGATCGGGTGGCGACAGGGTGCCCAGCATTGCGACCAGGCTAGCACCGGAGACATCGGCATCGGCCAGCATCGCCACGGTCATGTCGCGCTGGGCATCGCCCGGTGCGGCGCGGTGGATCTGGTCGAGCGCCTGCGCAGCGGCGCGATCCTGACCGCCCAGCAGCAATTGTTTGGCGAGCGCCAGTTGCGTGGCCGGATCGCGGGGTTGTTCGGCGGCATTGCGCTGGGCGATGGCGAGCAGGCCACGAGCATTGCCGCTGCGCTCATACAGCGATTGCAACTGCCGCCGCAGCTCGCGACCGCCTTCACCCGCAACGAAGATCGGCTCGATCAATGATTGTGCCTCGTCCAGTCGGCCTCGCCGCTGGGCGAACTGGCTGGCGAGAACCCGGCCTGCCTCGTTGTTCGGTTCCAGCGTCCTGATCTTGGCGATCTGCTTTTCGCTATAATCGAGCCGGCCGCGTCGGAAGGCGACGGTGGCATCGACGAGCAGGGCATTCATGTTGTTCGGATCGAGCGACAATATCTGTGTTGCGTAATCGCGGGCGTCGTCCAGCCGGCCGGTCGCCAGCGATAATTGCGCCACCGCATCCAGTGCTTCCCGATTCGTGCGATCCTGGTCCAGCGCATTGCGGAACGAACCGAACGCGCCGGCATAATCGTTCAGCGCGACCTGATTGCGCGCGCGCGCCATCCACAGTTCGGGCAGATCGTCGCGCGCCGCGACGGCGATGTCGAACTGCTGCTGCGCCGGGCCATATTGCCCGGCCGACGCCAGTTGCTGCCCCATCGCCATCGCCTCTGCCGCGCGCTCCGCGGGGGACTGGCAGCCAGCGAGCAGGATCGCGCCGCCAACTGCCAGCGCCGTCATCACGATCCGCCGCGCCGCTCCGTCGCCGGGATGCCGGGGCGTCGCGATTCGCGCTCCGCGTCGCCGCTGTTGTCTGACCATCACCCGGTTTCCGATCGTTCTTCTGTCAGGGGCAGATCATCCGCCTCATCATGCCGCCCGGCCGATGCCGACGGCGCTTGGCGTATGGCTTTCTCAAGGTTCTGAAGCTAAGGCAAGCAGGTCGAACGAATAGGCGTGGGGGTTTCGAATGAAGATGGTCCTGGTGCGGGCGCTGGCGATTGCCGGCGCGGCGGCGTCGATGGTCGGCGGCTTGCCGGCAGCTGCACAACAGCAGTCCACGGCGCGGGCGACGGCGACCCTGCCCCCCTATCGCATCAATCCCGGCGACGAGCTGGAAGTCTACGTGTGGGGCGAAGAGCGGTTGCAGCGCGGCGTCCGCGTGCTCCCCGACGGCACATTCTCGTTCCCGCTTGCCGGCCGGATCGACGCGGCGGGCAAGCTGCCGGGTGAAATCGAGGCGGCGATCTCGCGCGGATTGGCGAGCCAGTTCCGTGAGCAGGTGCCGCAGGTGACGGTGTCGATCCGTACGCCATCAGGTTTCCAGTTCTCGGTCATCGGCAAGGTGCGGGCGCCGGGTTCGTTCACGCCGGGCCGCTACCTGAACGTGCTGGAGGCATTGTTCATCGCCGGCGGTCCAACCGATTTCGCTAATACCAACGACATCATCATCCTGCGCAAGCAGGGCAGCGGCCTGACCCCGATCCGCGTCCGGCTTAGCGATGCGATCAAGGGCAATCCCAGCGCCCGCGATCTGGCCGGCTTGCCTGAATTGCAGAGCGGCGACACGGTCATCGTTCCGTGACCATGCGCCGTCTCTCGATCGCCACGGTGTCGCTGAGCGCGATGGCCGTCATCCCCTGGGGCGGTGCCGGGGCGCAGATCACGACCGTCCCCTCGCTGACCGCGACGGTGGGCGGTTCCTATTCGACCAACCCGTTCCTGGGGGACGACCAGCCGGGCGCGGGATCGACCCAAGTCGATATCCGACCGTCATTGCTGCTGATCGATGGCGTCAATCAGGCGACCATTAGCGGTAACTACAACCGCTCCGATTATTTCTCGCGTTATGGCAGCAACGATGGGTACGGCATCGGGGTGAATGCCGGCACGCAGTTGAATCCGCGCGCGTCGCTCGGCCTGTCGGCATCGTACGACAGTTCGATCCTGGGCAATAACGGTGGGTTTAATATTCCCAACGTATCGACGATCACGACGCCGACGGCCGGGATTACGACCGGCACGACGGTGACGACGCCCGTCGCGACAGCGCCAATACTGACTACACCCGTGGTCGTCGGCCCTGATCTGACGGGTGTGAACGGCGATGTCGGCCTGATCGGTCTGCGGCAACGACGCAATCAGTTGTCGGCGCAGTTGAATGGCTCCTACGCGCTCAGCAGCCGGTCGTCGGCCAATCTCGGTATCTTCGGCTCGCGGGCAACCTATCCCGGCGGTAACGTGGTTCCCGGCAGCAACTCGCTGGTCTCGAACAACAAGAGCTATGGTGCCAATTTCGGCTATTCCCGGACGCTGTCTGAAGTGTCGTCAGGTGGTTTCCAGATTTCGGCGAGCAAGGTCGATTACAGCCGTGGACTGTCGTCGCAGATTTATACGCCCCGGCTGACCTATTCGCGCACGTTGTCGGAAATCTGGTCGTTCAACGCGGCGGTCGGCGCCGGCATCGTGAAGGACAGCCTGAACGGCACGTCGACGTCGTTGTCGGTGGAGGGATCGGTCTGCCGCCAGGGTGAACGGGGCAGCGGCTGCTTGTCCGTATCCCGGGTCCCCGGCGCGACCGGGTTGGGCGGCGTGACGGTGCAGAATCAGGTCAGCCTGAGCTATTCGCAGCGGTTGAGCGAAGTGTTGAACATCGGCGTCAACGGTTCCTACAACCATACCAACAACGGCATCGTCAGCACCGGAACCAGCCTGTTGAATGCCGGCTCGCAGGACCTGTTCTCCAGCGACGTCAGCCTCAGCCGGGCGCTGGGGCGGCGACTGTCGGCGGTTGGTTCGGTCGGTTATCGCTATGTTAATGGCGTGTATGCGAGTGGATCGGACCTGAGTGCACGGCTCGGTCTCTCGGTGTCGATTGGTGGACGTTGAATGAACGAAGGCTATTCCCAGGACATGGACAATGAGGGCAGCGGTGCTGGCTTCATTGCGTATCTGCCGTCCATCGCATGGCAGCGCCGCTGGTGGATCGTTGGGCCGCTGGTGGCGGGGACGATTCTGGGCAGCGCCGCGGCGTTCCTGATGCCGTCGACCTATCGGTCGGGTGCCACGTTGCTCGTCGAATCGCCGCAACTGCCCAGCGAGCTGGTCGGGGGGCAGGGCGCCAACAGCCTGATCGATCGCCGGATCGCCAAGGTGCGCCAGCAGATACTCAGCCGCCCCGACCTGATCGAACTGATCGAGGCGAACAATCTTTACAGCGAAGAACGGCAGAAGAAGCCGCTGTCGGCGATCCTCGACAAGATGCGCGGATCGACCAGCATCTCGCCCGTGGCCGCGGATATCGGCAATGGCCCGGGTTCCAACACGATCGCGTTCAACCTGACCTTCGATTATTCTGAGCCGCAAAAGGCGCAGATCGTCGCACAGGATTTCGTCGAGCGGCTGGTGAAGCTGGATGCCAGCCAGACCGCCGAACAGGCGACGGGCACGGTCGAGTTTCTGCAGGAGCAGGCAAATAGTCTGTCGGGCCAGATCAGCGCGATCGAACGGCAGATCGAAAGCATCAAGCTGACCAACGGTATGGCGCTGTCGAGCGCCAACAGCCTGATGCTGCCGGGCGGCAGCGATTATTCGGGCCAGATCGCCAGCCTGCAACGTGAGAATGCGCAGCTCGGCGTGCAGCTTCGCCAGCAGTCGGGCGCGATCGATCGCGATCCGGGTGTCATTGCGGCGGAGGCTCAGCTCGCCAGCATGCGCGCGATCTATTCGGACAATCATCCTGATGTCCGTCTCGCCGAACAACGTCTGGCCGAATCGAAGAAATTCGCCGCGACCAACGTGACGCGCGCCGATCTTGGCGCCCAGATCCGCAGTCAGATCGCGACCAACAACCAGTCGATCGCGAATCTGCAATCGGCGCAGGGCAGCGCGCAGGCACGGACCAGTGCGGTCGCCAGCGCACAGGCGCGGGCGCCGGCGGTGCAGGAGCAGATTTCGCAGTTGCAGTCGCGGGCCGACGGCTTGCGCAACAACTATCAGACGATCCAGACCAACCTGATGAACGCGCGCGGGTCCGCCCGGATCAGCGAGCAACAGCGCGGTGAGCGGTTGAGCGTGATCGATCCGCCGGTCGTGCCGGATCATCCTTCCTCGCCCAACCGGCCGATCCTGATCGCCGGCGGCATCATCGCCGGTGGCGGTCTGGGGCTGGCGATCGCGTTGCTGCTCGAACTGATTGCGCGGCCGATACGCGGCGTCGGTGCCTTGCAGGACATTACCGGCGAGCCGCCGTTGGTGATCGTACCGAAGCTGTTGCAGAAAAAGAAATGGTGGCAGACGTTGCTGCGTCGCAAGGATGCACCGGCCGCCGCGGTCACGAGCTGAGCACGGGAATTTGTCGATGAATTTTCAGTCCCCGGCCCCTTCCGGCTTGCCGATCATCGGCACCGAGCCCCGGCACTTCCTGCCCGTCGAGAATCTGGGCGAGGCGATCGTCGGCTTTCGCAGCCGGGATGAACGGTCGCGGCCGTTCAACCTGTTGCGCACGCAGATCGCCCGGCTGGTCGCCGGCGGCGTTCGGGTGATCGGCGTCACGTCCGCCACCCCGCGGGTCGGCAAGACGTTCGTCGCGTGCAATCTGGCCGCGTCGATGGCGCGACTGCCCGATCTGAAGACGGTGCTGATCGACCTCGATCTGCGGCGTGGTTCGGTGGCGGAGCGGTTCAACCTTCCGGTCGAGCGCGGCATGACGGAATATCTGGCCGGGCGGATCGACGATCTGTCCGAGATCGCGTGGGGCGTGGCGGGGCAGGAACTGACCATCTACCCGGCGGCGGTACGCAAGGTGCTGTCGTCCGAATTGCTGGCCGGTTCACGTTTCCAGGAACTGATCGCGGCGGCTCGGGCGATGCCGGAACAGGCAGTCGTCCTGTGTGATCTGCCACCGATCTTCGCCAACGACGATGCGATGATCGTGGGTGAGTTGATCGACGGTTATCTCATGGTGGTCGAGGACGGTGTCACCACCGCCAAGCAGGTCCGCGATTCGATGCGCCTGATGAAGTCGGTGCGCTGCTTCGGCACGGTCCTGAACAATTACGTTCAGGGTTTCACCGGCGATGATTATGGCTATGGCTACGGCAAGGGCAGTGGCTATTCGGATTACTACAATTGATCGTTGACGATGCAACTGCGGGCGGGACGATGTTTCGCAAGGTCTATTGTGTTCTCGGCGCGCGGTCATTGCGCTATGCGCGGGCATGCCTTGCTAGCATGCTGCAACAGTCGGACGAGCCGCTCGATCTATTCCTGTTGACCGATGCGCCCGCCGATGCAGTGGCCCTGCGTGAAGCGATGGAACCGCTCGTCGCGGGCACCGCGCACCGCCTGACGGTGTACGATCAGGCCGATGCCGACGCGCGCGCGGCCGACATCTTCCGTGATTATCCGGCGATCATCCGGTTCCGGGGCGGGCATCCGTGCTGGCGCAAGATCACCGACCCGGTACTCTACGCCGCGCCCGGCGAAGAAGTCATCATCATCGATCCGGACGTCTATTTCCCGAATCGCTTCACGTTCGAACCGACGCCGGCGACCGGCCTGTTGCTGATGTGGCAGCGGCCGAATTGCCTGCTGCCCGAACCACTGGTGCGCGATGCCTATGCGCAATCGGTGCCGATGGCGGACCACACCGATATCGGTGTTTGCCAGTTTCGGGCGCCGCTGCCCTATGCCGAGCTGGAGCGGTTGCTGGAAACGCTTGATACGCGGGCATATGCCCATTCGATGCATGTCGAGTCGATTGTCTGGGCGGCATTGGCCGAACAGATGGGTGGCGGGTATCTCGATCCGAGCAGCTGGCATTGCTACGGCAATACGGTCACCGGGCGGATCGCGCGGCGGCTGGGCCGCAGCGGGCCCGAGATGCTGCGCAAGCTGGCGTTCGGCCGGATGAAGGCTTTCCATGCCGGCGGGATCGCCAAGGACTGGCTGGTCGATGCCGAGCGTGAAGGCGTATTTGCCGATGGCTCGCCGCGGGTCGAAGCGACACCGGTGCGGCCGTTCGTTCTCTATCCGCTGGCCAAGTTCGAACGCAAGATTCGCATCCGCAAGCTCGCGCGCAAGCTGGGTCTCTATTCGGTGATAGGTAACGGCTGATGCCAGACGCCGCGACCGGCGATCGCGGGGACGGCCGACGGCGCATCCTGCTCGTCGCCCCCAATATCTCGCGCCAAATGGGCGGCGAAGGCCTGAAGGCGTTGCAGATTCATCTCGAACTGCGGGCGATGGGTCATGACGTCCGTCAGGTGACGCATGCGCGCGTGCGGGACGAGATGCGGCGCGACCAGCCCGATCTGGCGATCGATTATGTCGAGGACGATGCGGCGCAGATCTGGCTGCACCGGTTGCGGCTGAAGCCATTGCTCGGGCTGTTGAACGGATGGCAGCTCCACCGATTGAGCCGGACGGTCGCCGATCGGTTTGATCCATGGGTGGTTCACTTCACCTCGCCGATTTCACCCGTGCTGCCGTATTTCCGGATGCCGGGGCGGTCGGTGGTGATCGGGCCGCTTAACGGCAATGTCGCGCATCCGGCAGCTTTCCAGTCGCGTGAGCCGACCGGGAAGAAATTGGGCCGCGCGGTGCTGCGGCCGATGCAAGCGCTGCTTGGACTTCTGTTCCATGGCAAGAAGCAGGCACTATTGCTGATCTCCGGCGGCAAGCGGACGGCGGATGCGCTGGCGATGGGCGGCTGCACCGCTGATCAGTTCGTCTTCACGCTCGATTGCGGCATCCCCGACGCGCTGGTCGATCGCGCGCGGATCGCGCACGCCGGTGTCAACCGGTCGTTCCTGCATCTGGGCCGGCTGGTGCCATACAAGGGATGCGATCTGGCGATCAGGGCGCTGGCGCTGGCACACCCAGAGGCGACCTTGGACATCATCGGTGACGGCAGCGAACGGCCGGCGTTGCAGGCGCTGGTCGCGGAACTGGGGCTGGGTGAGCGCGTCCGCTTCGTCGGCTGGGTGCCAGCGGGGCCTGAATTGTACGACCGGCTGTCTGGATATCGTGCGCTGGTGCTGCCTTCTGTCGCCGAAGCCAACGGGATCGCGTTTCAGGAGGCGATGGTGCTCGGCCTGCCGGTGGTGTGCGTCGATTGGGCTGGGCCGCAGGAATTGCTGACCGCCGATGAAGCCATCATGATCGCGCCGACCAGCGAGGACGATGTCGTGGCGGCGGTGGCCGTGGCGATGGATCGGCTGGGGCAGGACGGCGCATTCGCCGATGGCCTGTCGGAACGCGCGCGGACCAAGGCGATGGCGCTGGGGTTCCGTTGGCGTGATCTGTTGACGCGGTGGCAGGACGTCTACGCCCGCGCGCATGACCGCTCCTTTCGTTCCTCCTGATCCGCACGACCAAAGCGAGTGACGATGCATCCGAGATTGCTGATGAACCCCCTGATGTCCGGGATCGGCGCCGCGCGACGCAGCCTGGCGAGCGACGCCGGCGTCGTCGTCGGGGTGATGGTGTTCCAGAATTTGCTGCGCATCGGCAGCTCGATGATCCTGACCCGCCTGCTGAACGTCGAGGCATTCGCGGTCGCCGGCATCGTGACATCGGTGATGGTGACGTTCGCGCTCATCTCCGACGTCGGCATCATCGCGTTCATGGTTCGGCACGAGCGGAGCCACGAACGCGAATTCCGCGATCAGGTGTGGACGCTGCGTCTGATCCGCGGGATCGTGCTGTCGATCCTGATCGCCGTGCTGGCGAGCACGGTCGCGGACTATATGCAGAAGCCCTATCTGCAATGGGCGATCGCGGCGGCCGGGCTGTTCTCGATCATCGACGGGCTGGGGTCGATGGCGCCGTTCACGGCGTTGCGCAATCGCAAGGTCCGGCTGCTCAGCGCGATCGACGTCATGAGCCAATTGCTGGGGGCGGCCATCACCATCGCGCTGGCGCTGGTGTTCCATTCCTACTGGGCGATCATCTTCTCCAGCCTGCTCGGCCAGTTGATGGGCGTGTTCTTCAGCTACAAACTATATCCCGATTCCGGGCAGCGTTTCAATTTCTCGCGCGAGCGGGCGGCCGAACTCTGGCAATTTTCGCGGTTCATCACCGGATCGACGATGCTGACGCTGGTCATCAGCCAAGGCGACAAACTGGTGCTGTCGCGTGCCTTTCCGCTCAGCATCATGGGGCTCTACGTGATGGCGGCGGGGCTGGCGGCGACGCCGGTGTCGCTGGTCGGCTCCTATGCGGGGCGGGTGCTGTATCCGCAATATGCCGAGATATTCCGTACCGATCCGGGCGCGCTGAAGGAGAAATTCTATAGCGTACGCATGCGGTTGTCGCTGCTGTACGCCTTTGCCGTCGGCGGTTTCATCGGTTGCGCGCCGCTGGTCGTGAACATCCTGTACGATCCGCGATACACCGACGCCGGTCATTATCTCCAGATCCTGCTGATCTCGACCTTCTTCGCGGCGGGCACGAGCGTCGCCAACGACATCATGATCACGATCGGCAAGACGAGCTACACCTTTGCCGCCAACATCGTCCGGATCATTTATCTGGGTGTCGGCGCCTGGCTGGGGTGGAGGTATTTTGGGCCGATCGGAATCATCTGGGTGGTCGGCACGGTCGAACTCGCCGGGCAGATCTATGCCTGGACCCGGCTCGCCCGGCTGGGCTTTTTCCGCCCATCACGCGAATTGCTCATCATCGCAGCGGGCCTTGCCGGTCTGGCCATCGGCTATGGCGTCGACGTGCTGGGGCATTCGGTCTTTCACATCCGTTGATCGGCGAATGTACCCCGCCGCCGCTGCTTGCCAGCCCGAACGGCCGGGGCGTAGGAGAAGATCGATGCCGCTGTGGTTTACGGCGCGGCGGGCGCCCGGGAGCGTGAAACAGGTGCGTGATTTGATCTTGGCTATCGCCGCGGCAGGAATGGGCCGCGGCCTTGCTCGGCTAGGCGGTCCCGAGGCTAATGCCGCCGATCGGAAGCCGGCATGACGGACCCTGTCCTGCCGCGCATCATCGATCGTCGCGTGACGGCGGTGATCGTCAATTATCGCACACCCGATCTGGCGATGGCCTGTCTGGCGGCACTCGACCGGGAACGGCGTTTCCTGCCGGGGCTGGACGCGATCCTGGTCGATGGCGGATCGGGCGACGGGTCGGCCGACATGTTGGCCGATGCGGTGAAGGCGGATGCGTTCGTCGACTGGGTGACGTTCCTGCCGCTGGCGTTCAACGGTGGCTTCGGCTGGGCGAACAACCAGGCCATCCGCCGCGCCTTGACGCGGAGCGAGCCCGCCGAGTTTATCTATCTGGTGAACCCCGATGCGGTGATCGAGGAGGGCGCGCTGGCGCTGCTGGTGGCGACACTGGTCGATGCGCCAAAGGCGGCGTCGGCCGGTAGCCTGCTGCTGTCGCCCGATGGGCATCCGCTCGGGTCTGCTTTCCGCTTTCCTACCGTTGCGCGCGAATTCTTGCGCGGGGCGAATACGCCTTTGATCGAACGGCTCGTCGGCAGCGCCCCGTTGGTCATCGAGGCGACCGAGACGACCGAGGCCGACTGGGTAACCGGCGCCAGCGTGTTGTTACGGGCGGAGGCGCTGCGGGATTGCGGCCTGTTCGACGAGGGCTTCTTCCTGTATTTCGAGGAGGTCGAGTTGATGCACCGCCTCGCCACTGCGGGATGGCGATCGCTTCATTGTCCAGCCAGCCGCGTCTGGCATGTCGGCGGAGCGGCAACGGGCGTGGTCGATGGTGCGAGCGCGCAGCGGCCATTGCCCGATTACTGGTTTCGGTCGCGTCGCCGGTTCTTCGCCAAAGCCTATGGGCCCTTACAGGCCCGGCTTTCTGGGATCGCGTGGCTGGGCGGCTATGCGATCTGGCGCCTGCGGGAGATCGCGGGCCTGGGCCGCGACAGTGCACATGCGCCGGGCGAATGGCGCGACCTGATCCGCAACGGCGTGGGGCCGTCCTCGCTCGACCGGGAAACCGCGATCGGCCGCTGGGATGGTCCGCAGGATCAACTGCCGCATTGGAAGACGCGATCATGACCGGTGCCCGGCCATCGCCTGCGATCATCGCGATCGGGCGCAACGAGGGAGAGCGGCTGAAGACCTGTCTTCGCTCGCTGCCCGCCGACGCGGCGCGCATCTATGTCGATTCGGGGTCGACGGATGGCAGCGTGGCCTTCGCCGAGACGCAAGGGGTGGAGGTCGTCACCCTGCCGCCCGGTACGCGCTTCACGGCGGCACTCGCGCGCAATGCCGGACTGGCGGCGCTGACCGGGCATCCGACCGAGTTCGTGCAGGTGGTGGATGGCGATTGCGAGCTCGATGCCGCGTGGCTGGATACCGCTGTGGCTGCGTTGACCGCGGATCCCGGCCTGGCCGTCGTGTTCGGTCGCCGGCGCGAGCGCTTTCCCGATGCCAGCATCTATAACCGCATGTGCGACGACGAGTGGAACGTGCCGGTGGGCGAGGCCAAGTCCTGTGGCGGCGATGCGTTGTTCCGCCGGGCTGCGCTGGATGAGGCGGAGGGTTACGCGCCCGAGCTAATCGCCGGCGAGGAGCCTGACCTGTGTCTGCGGCTACGAAAGACGGGCTGGCGCATTCGGCGGCTGGATGCGGAAATGACGCGCCATGATGCGGCGATGACGCGGTTCGGCCAGTGGTGGCGGCGCACCGAGCGCAGTGGCCACGCCTTTGCGCAACTGGCGTGGCGGCATGGTACGGCCGGTGATCCGCATTGGCGGCGCGAGGTGCGCAGCATGACGGTTTGGGCGGGCTTGCTGCCGATCCTGATTGTCGTCGCTGCGATCGCCATCGGGTGGTGGGTCGGGCTCGCCGTCGCGTTACTCTATCCGGTGCAGGTGGTGCGTATCGCGCGCCGGTTGCGGCATCGGCCGGGACTCGACGACCGGGCGGCATGGTCGCTGGCGTTCCATCTGGTGCTGGGCAAGTTCGCGCAGATCAAGGGCGCCGGGCTGTTTCATTGGCGGCGCCTGACCGGGCGGAGCGGATCGCTGATCGAATATAAGGGCCCGGAAGCGCAACGCGCATGACGCTGGGTGATCTGTGCCGGCGGGTAAAGGCTGATTGGCGGGCACATGGTCAGGACTGGACCAAGCCCGGTTTCCGCACCATCGCGGCCTATCGTTTCGGCGTCTGGCGGATGGGGGTGCGACAGCCGTTCCGGGCGCCGTTGTCGGTCCTGTATGGATGGGCGTTTCGCTGGTGCCGGAACATCTATGGTATCGAACTGCCCTACACAGCGACGGTCGGCATTGATGTCGTGATCGAGCATCAGGGTGGGATCGTGGTGCATGGCTCCACCGTGATCGGCGATCGCTGCATCATTCGGCAGAACTGCACGCTGGGCGTCCGCTCGCTCGACCGGTTGCAGGATGCGCCGGTGCTGATGGCCGACGTCAATGTCGGGGCTGGGGCGGTGATCCTGGGCCGTGTCACGATCGGGGCGGGGGCGGCGATCGGGGCCAATGCCGTGGTGCTGACCGATGTGCCGGCGGGCGCGCTGGCGGTGGGGGTCCCAGCGACGATTCGGTTGCGGGCCGTGCCGGACGCGCCCGGGGTCAGTCTACCCGGCTGATCACCCGCGCGGGGATACCGACGGCGGTGGCGCCGGCTGGTATGTCGGACGTTACGACCGCATTCGCGCCGATGCGGGCGTGATCGCCGACCGTCACCGGGCCGATGATCTTGGCGCCCGCCCCGACATCGACGTGGGCGCCCAGCGTCGGCGCGCCCTTGCCGGTGTTGCCGATCGTCACCTGCTGAAACAACAGGCAGTTGGGGCCGATTACCGCCCAGGGCGAGATGACGATCCCCGATGGATGCGGCATCATCAAACCGCCACCGATCCGCGATCCGATGGGGATGTCCGCGCCGGTGATGATCGACCAGAACCGATGACGTTCGGATGCAAACCGCCGCTTCAGCCGGGCGAAGGGGCCGCTGGCGGCCTGATAATCACGGATCGCGCGCAGCAGCGCGCGCGAGGGATACCATTGCAGCCGCCGCTTATGCTCCCGCGACCAGTCGGGTTCGACCAGGGTCGTCCGCGGCGGGGCCGGATCGTCGATGCTGCCGGTCATGCGCGTAATCTCTTTCCCGTGATATTGCGGCGTTCCACCGCTAAACCCGACTTTCCCCGACACTGACAAGAGGGGTTGGACGGGGAAGGCGTTGACGTTGCGCGTCCGATCGTCTTTGTCATTTCGACCGACGGCGTATCATCGGTGTACCACGGGGCGGGGGCGATCCGATCAGTCATGAACATCGCGTATCTCGTCAATCGTTATCCGACCGTGAGCCATACTTTTGTCCGCCGCGAAATCCTGGGGATCGAGGCGGCGGGTCACCGCGTCCATCGTTTCTCGATCCGCGCCGCGCCCGACGACCTGCCCGATCCCGCCGATCGCGCGGAGCGGGAGAAGACGGCGGTTATCCTGACCAAACCGGTGCCGCTGTTGCTGGGCGCAGCCGCGGTCGTACTGCGGCGGCCGGGCGGCGCATGGGCGGCGTGGCGCGCCAGCAAGGCGATGACGCCGCCGACCGCGCGCGGCTTCGTGGCGCGCGTGGCCTATCTGGCGGAGGCCTGTTCGCTCAGTTCGGCGATGCACCGCGCCGATGTCCGCCATCTGCACGCGCATTTCGGCACCAACCCCGCCGCCGTCGCGCGGATGGCGCATTTGATCTCTGGTATCCCATACAGTTTTACCGTGCATGGCCCCGACGAGTTCGATGAACCGCGCCAGCTCGATCTCGCCGGCAAGATCGCCGATGCGAAATTCACGGTGGCGATCAGCGATTATGGGCGCAGCCAGCTGTGCCGCTGGGTCGATACCGCGCACTGGTCGCGCATCGTGGTCGTCCGCTGCGGCGTCGATCTGGCGGCGATCGACGCGGCGCAGGGCAATGCCGAACCCGGCTTCGATTTCTGCTGCATCGCCCGCCTCGCGCCGCAAAAGGGACTGCCGATCCTGCTGGAGGCGTTGACGTTGCTGGGCGAACGCGGTGTGCGCCCGCGCGTGGCGCTGGTCGGGGACGGCCCGCTACGGGACGAACTGGAACGCGACATCGCCGCGCGGGGGCTGACCGGGCAGGTCGCCTTGCTGGGCAGCAAGGGCGGCGCGGCGGTCGCGGCGCAGTTGCGGGCATCGCGGGCGATGGTCCTGCCAAGTTTCGCGGAAGGATTGCCGGTCGTCATCATGGAGTCGCTGGCGGTCGGTACGCCGGTCGTGACAACGGCGGTGGCGGGCATTCCCGAGCTGGTCGATGACGGCTGTGGCTGGATCGTGCCGGCGGGGTCGGTCGAGTCGCTGGCGGATGCGATGGCCGAGGCGCTGTCGGCGGACGCCGAACGGCGCGCGACGATGGGTGCGGAGGGTCGCCGCCGGGTTTCGCACGATCATGATGCGGGTCGAAACGCGGCCATATTGCTGAAACATATGGAGGCGGCATGACGGTGATCGACCTGCTCTGCCTGCTGGTGGTCGCGCCGCTGATCCTCGCGACCGGCGTCTTTCTGGTAGAGGCGTTGGGCGGCGCCATTCCGCGCCGTGAGGCGCACGGTACTACGCCGCCCTTCGATCCCGCGTCGGCCGTCATCCTGGTGCCGGCGCATGACGAGGAACTGGGGATTGGTAAGGTTCTGGCCGCGATGCGCGCGGGCGTTCCCGCCGGCATGCGCATTCTGGTCGTGGCCGACAATTGTTCTGACCAGACCGCCGCTGTCGCGCGGGCCGCCGGGGCGGACGTAGTCGAGCGGCATGATGTCGAGCGGCGTGGCAAGGGTTTCGCGCTCGATCGTGGTCGGCAGGAAATGGCCGGCGATCCGCCCGCGTGCGTGATCGTGGTGGACGCTGATACCGTGCCGGCCGCCGGTGCGCTGGTCCGGTTGGCCGGCGCGGCAATCGCCTCCGCCCGGCCGGTGCAGAGCGCCTATACGATCGCCGTCACCGACGCCGATGGCAGCGTCGCCCGTTTTTCCGCCGCCGCCTTCTACATCAAGAACGCGGTGCGCCAGTTGGGTGCGGCCCGGATCGGCGCACCGGCGTTGCTGACCGGATCGGGCATGGCCTTTCCATGGGCGATCTTCACCGATCTGCCGCTGGCGACGGGACATGTCGCCGAAGACCTGATGCTGGGGGTGCAGTCCAGTCTGGCAGGGCGGCCGCCGTCGTTCGATGCGCTAGCCATCGTGCTCGGGTCCGCGAGTTCCGATCGAGGCACGGCGGTGCAGCGGCGCCGATGGGAGTCGGGCTTTTTCCAGGTGGCCGGCGACAGTGCTGGCGCGCTGTTCCGGCGTGCCGTCACCACCCGTCGCCCCGGTCTGGCGTGGCTGGGCCTGCATCTGTTGACGCCGCCGCTGGTGCCGCTGTTGATGCTCGACACCGCCGCGTCGCTTCTCTTGATGGTGGCGTTCGTCATCGCGGGGGTCGGTGGCGCGGCGATGGGTATCCTGATGGTGATGACGGTCATGGCGATGCTCGCCGTTGTCGTCGCGTTGGTTGCCCATCATCAAACGGCTTTGTTACGGGGCTGGCGCGATGTACCGCGCTACGTCGTATGGAAGCTCGGCCTGTCGTTGGCGGCGCTGGTACGGCGAGAGCGGACGTGGATCAGAACCGATCGGGACTGATCCGGGTTGAGTTTGCGCGATATTAATCATGCTATCTCTATCAAGGCGACGAAGGGGTAGAACGGGGGAATGGGAGTTGAGACGATCGTGAGCCCGGTGACTGATGCTGGCAACGGCGCCGGGTCCGGCCCCCCGAAGCAGGATCGGCGTGCGAGCCGCACGCCGGCGATGCTCGAGCTGTCGAGCCTCGCCGCGCGACTGTTCGAAGGGCTGACCGTGCTCGTCGTCGGGCTGATCGGCATCTGGCTGACCTTCATAACTTTCGATCTGACCCCGTTGGACGAATATGTCCGCGTCGCCTGGCTGAGCGCGGTCGTCTATGCGCTGATCGGCGAGCTGACCGGTTGTTACGACGTCGATGCCCGCTTCTCGCTGCGGTACGGCTGGACGCGGGTGCTGACCGCATGGGTGGGCTCGTGCGTCGCGATGCTCACGCTCGCCTTCTTCCTGAAGGCGTCGGAGGGTTTCTCGCGCGGGTGGGCGGTCTTCTGGTTCGTCTCGGTTGCGTTGTCCCTGGTCGTCGTGCGCGGGTTAACGACAGTGGGGCTGCGATCGCTGAAGCGGCGTGGCATCTTCAACGAGCGTGTCGCCATTCTCGGCGCGAATACGCAGGGGCGCCGGCTAGCCAGCTATATTCGGTCAAACAGCGTGCTGACGGTGGATATCGTTGGCTGTTATGACGATCGCGCTACTGGCGATGACGGCGGCTGCATCCCCATGCGCGGTGGGGTCGAGCAGCTACTGACGGATATCCGCGCCGAACGGATCGATCAGGTTATCGTCGCGATGCCGTTCGCCAGTGACGAGGAATTGCAGGACGTTGTCGGGCGGCTGGCGATGCTCCCGGTGCTGATCCGGCTGGCGCCCGACCTGTCGTCGTTCACGATGGCCGGTCAGTCGATGGTGATGCTCGGCGATCTGCCGCTGATGACCCTGTTCGAACGGCCGATCAACGATGTCGATCAGGTCATCAAGCGGGTGGAGGATCTGCTGCTCGGGTCGATCGTCCTAATCCTGGCAGCACCATTTCTGGCGATCGTGGCGCTGGCGATCAAGTTGGACAGCCCTGGACCGGTGTTCTTCAAGCAGGAGCGGGAGGGATTCAACCATCGTCGCTTCCGCATCTGGAAATTTCGCTCGATGCGTAGCGACACGCTGCAATATGACGAGATCAAGCAGGCGCAGGTCAGTGATCCGCGCGTGACGCGTGTCGGTCGGATCATCCGGGCGACCAGCATCGACGAGATTCCGCAGCTTTTCAATGTCGTCATCGGCAACATGTCGCTCGTCGGTCCGCGTCCGCACGCACCCTCCACACGGGTGGCGGGCGTGTTGTTCAGCGAAGCGACGCAGAAATATGCCGCTCGTCACCGCGTGAAGCCGGGCATGACCGGATGGGCGCAGGTCAATGGCTGGCGCGGCGAAACCGACACCGACGAGAAGCTGCTGAAGCGCGTCGAATTCGACCTGTTCTACATCGATCACTGGTCGGTCGGTTTCGATCTCTACATCATGGCCCGCACCGTCGCGGCCGTGCTCTTCCCCAAATCCGCCTACTGATTCGGTCGGTCGGTTGCGCGACGTGGTCGGGATCGCGATCGCCGACGCTTTCCGCCGATTAAGCGCAGAGGTGCTGTTTCAGCATGGGACGGGGGTCTTGCCCGTTAACCACACCGATCGATAAATCGTTCGGAATCGATCTTTTATGGACGACGACTGCTTTACTCTCAGATTAACGACTGCTTTACCGATTGCAGGCCGCAACGCGGTTCGCCCCCGCGATCAAGCGCTCCACCAGCGAAGCGCAGATTGCAAGACAAGGTGAGACAGGGAGATTTATGATGATCAAGCAGGTATTGTTCGCCGCCGCCGCTCTCGGCGCACTGGTTTCCGTTCCGGCATCGGCCGCTACGCTCGTTTCTGAGCAGGGCAGCGCCGCGACGTTCGCCGCCCCCGCTGGCGCGCTGACGTTCAACTTCAACGCGCCGACGTCGGCGTTCACGCTGACCAACGCGGCGATCACCTCCGGCACCACGCCGCTGTCGTGCGTCACGGGTTGCAGCGCGGCGCCGGCGTTCAGCGACGGCAGTGGCTATCTCGCGGTCTATGGCGGTGGCACCGCATCGTATCAGGGTTCGGCCGCTTTCGAGTCGGTAAGCTTCTTCCTGGGTTCGATCGATACGTTCAACTCGGTCCGGATCTTCAGCACCACCGGCGCCCTGATCGCCGCCTATACCGGTGCCGATTTCACCCTGCCGTTCGAACCGAATGGCGACAGGTCGTTCCCGTACTTCAACCGTCGCGTCACCTACTCGGTGGGCAGCGGCGAAGCCAAGATCGGTGGTATCTCGTTCAGCAGCGGCCTGAATTCGGCCGAGGTCGATAACGTCGTGTTCGCGGTGCCGGAGCCTTCGACCTGGCTCACGATGCTGGCCGGGTTCGGCATGATTGGTCTGGCGATGCGCGCTCGTCGTCGCCGCACGAACGTCGTGTTCGCCTGAGTTATTCGGATATCTAAAAAAGGGGCGTCGCGACCATCGTCGCGGCGCCCCTTTTTTTGTCAGTTCATAGCGGGACGGACGCCTCGCATTTTCCGGGGTGGCCTTGATCCGGCGATGGCGTAGAATGCCGTCATGGGGGAACCATGATGACGACGCGGCCGATCGATCCCTTCGTGGATGACATCCAGCGGTATGAACGATCCTGGACACTGGTCACAGGGTCGCGGCGCTGGTCCTTCACCAAGGTTGATTATCGCTCGTCCTGCACTGCGTTGCAGGTCATCAACCATCGCGCAGCCCCGCAGCGGCGGTCGATCACGACGATGCTTGGAATTATGCTGGCGCTGATCGCCGGTGCGACGACGCTGGGCCTCGCGGTCAATTCCGAGCGAGCGGCGGCGGGCAATCGCTATACGCTAAGCATCGCCGTGCCGGAGAAGTCGCGAGCCGCTGTCGTGAGGGCGAAAGCTATTAGGAAGTCGGTCGCGGTGCCGAGCACCGCTATTGCCGCGTCGCCGATGCCGTCAGCGGATGTGGTGGCGGACGATGCGGCGGTGTCGGTCATCGAAGACGATCCGGCGCCTGACCTGCCCGTCACCCGGCTGGCGGCGATGCAGCCGGCGGTGTCGGCGGCGATGAAGACCGGTCAGATGCAGCAATGGGCGAAGTCGGACGGCAGCGAGCGCGGCTTCGTCGTCGCCGGGCCGTCCGATGGTCGGTGCCGGACGCTGTCGGTGCTCATCAAGCGCGGCGGCGACAACGAGGTGAAGAGCCTGCGTGAATGTGGCGCGACAGGAAAGGCCATGCCTGCGGCCGCCAGCGCCGAGAATCAGGCGATGGCGGCCGGCGATGTTTCGATCGATCAGTGAGCGTCGTTGACCGCGGCTAAGATGGCGCGGCCATAGGCGGTCTTCTTCAGGGCTTCGCCACGCTCACGCGCCTGATCGGCGGTGATGAAGCCCTTTTCGAATGCGATCTCTTCCAGGCAGGCGACCTGAATGCCCTGGCGATGCTGTATCGTGCGGACGAATTCCGATGCCTCTAGCAGCGAGTCATGCGTGCCGGTATCCAGCCACGCATAACCGCGGCCCATCTGTTCGACGTAGAGATCGCCCGCCTCCATGTAGAGCCGGTTGAGATCGGTGATCTCCAACTCGCCGCGATGCGACGGCTTCAGGTCGCGGGCCAGTTGCACGACGCGATTGTCATAGAAGTACAGACCGGTGACCGCGTGGTTCGACTTTGGCTTTTCCGGCTTCTCTTCAAGGCTGATCGCCTTTCCGCCCTCGACCAGTTCCACGACGCCGTACCGCTCGGGATCATCGACACGGTAGCTGAACACGGTCGCGCCTTCGGTCCGCGCCACGGCGCTTTCCAGCAGGTCGGTCAGGTGCGCGCCGAAGAAGATGTTATCGCCCAGCACCAGCGCGACACGGTCGTCACCGATGAAGTCCGCGCCGATCGTAAACGCCTGCGCCAGACCTTCCGGCTTGGGCTGTTCGGCGTAATTGATCGCCAGGCCCCAGTTCGACCCGTTGCCGAACATGCGCTTGTAATTGTCGATATATTCGGGGCTGGAGATGATGAGAATATCGCGGATTCCCGCCAGCATCAGCACCGACAGCGGGTAATAGATCATCGGCTTGTCGTAGACCGGCAGCAACTGCTTGTTGATCGCCAGCGTCGCCGGATGAAGCCGGGTGCCGGAGCCGCCGGCCAGAATGATGCCCTTCATTTGGATGCTCCCAGGAGTTCGTCGAGAATGTCGCCCAGCGCCGATTGCCAGCCGCGGGGATGGATGCCGTGTTCGCGCTCGATTGCACGGTGGCTGAGCAGTGAATTGGCCGGGCGCTTGGCCGGGGTCGGATAGTCCGCCGTCGTGATCGGCTCCACCGTCGGGGATGGGCCACCGCGTGCAGCCGACTGGCGGAAGATCTCCTCGGCGAACCCATGCCAGTTGGTCGGGCCGGCGTTGGAAAAGTGATAGGTGCCGGTCGGTGCGTCGGCATCCTCGACCAGCCGCACCGCCAGCGTGGCAAGCGCGGCGGCGAGGTCGGTGGCGCTCGTCGGGCTGCCGCGCTGATCCGCGACGACGCGCAAGGTTGGGCGATCCGCGCCGACGCGTAGCATCGTCTTGATGAAGTTGTTGCCATGCGCGCTGACCACCCACGCGGTGCGGACGATCGCATGGCGGGGGCAGGCGGTGCGAACGGCGAGTTCGCCGCCCAGCTTCGATGCGCCGTAGACGCCGAGCGGGGCGACGGGATCGTCGATTTCCCACTCGCCATCGCGGTCGCCGGCAAAGACGTAATCGGTCGAGACATGGACGATCGGAATGCCCGCCGCCTGTGCCGCGGCCGCCAGCGCGGCGGGGGCGACCGCATTGACCGCCCATGCCGTCAGCACATCGGTTTCTGCCTTGTCGACGGCGGTGTAGGCGCCTGCCGACACGATCGCCGACCAGGGCTGGCCGTCATGCCCAGCCGCCACCGTCGCGGTGATCGCGGCGGGATCGGTCAGGTCGAGATCGGCGCGGGTCAGCGCGACCGCCGCCCAGCCTTCTGGCCATGTGTGACGGGCCAGTTCGGTGCCGACCTGGCCCGAAGCACCGGTGACGAGGACGTGCTTCACGGACAAATCAGGCCGCCAGACCGCGACGCTGATCGGCGCCACTCTTCTCGACGATCGGCCGCCACCAGCTTTCGTTGGCCAGATACCAGGCGACGGTCTTCTCGATGCCGCTGTCGAAGGTTTCGGCCGGGCTCCAGCCGAGTTCGTCACGGATGCGGCTGGCATCGATCGCGTAGCGCTTGTCGTGGCCGGGACGGTCGGCGACGTACCCGATCTGCGTCGCATAGGACTGGCCATCGGCGCGCGGGCGCAGGCGGTCGAGGATCGAACAGACGGTGTTCACCACCTCGACGTTCTGCTTCTCGTTATTGCCGCCAATATTATAGGTGCGGCCGACCTGCCCCTTCTCGAACACGGTCTGCAGGGCGCGGGCGTGATCCTCGACGAACAGCCAGTCGCGGACCTGATCGCCCTTGCCGTAAACGGGCAGCGTCTCACCGGCGAGCGCCTTGACGATCATCAGTGGCACCAGCTTCTCTGGGAAGTGGTACGGGCCATAGTTGTTCGAGCAATTGGTGATGAGCACCGGCAGGCCGAACGTATGCCCCCATGCCGAGACGAGGTGGTCGCTGCTCGCCTTCGACGCCGAATAGGGCGAGCGCGGGTCGTAGGGCGTTTCTTCGGTGAAAAAGCCGGTGTCGCCCAGCGAGCCGAACACTTCGTCGGTCGAGATGTGGTGAAAGCGGAAGGCTTCCTTCGCGGCGCCCTCCAGCGTCTGCCAGTAGCGGCGTGCCTCGGTCAGCATCTGGAACGTGCCGACGATGTTGGTCTGGATGAACGCGTCCGGGCCGTCGATCGAACGATCGACATGGCTCTCGGCGGCGAGATGGGTGATGATCTCTGGCTTGAATTCCTCGATCGCGGCGCGGACGGCGGCCCCGTCGCAGATATCGCCCTGCACGAAGCGATAGCGATTGGAGCTCGACACCTTCTCGACGGTGGTCAGCGTACCGGCATAGGTCAGCTTGTCGAAGTTCAGAACCTCGTGCTCGCTGTGGTCGATCAGCTGGCGGACAAGGGCCGAGCCGATGAAGCCGGCACCGCCGGTAAGCAGAATGCGCATGATATTACCTCAAGCCAGGGGCGCCAGCGGGCTGCCGTCGTAAGGGAAGGGGCTGTCGAAGTCGGCGAGCGTCGGGAGCTTCACGTCCTTGGGCGACAATTCGGGAATGGTGCCGGCGGGCATCGGCCAGTCGATGCCGCAGCTGTCCCAGCGGACGCCGCCATCGCAATCGGGGGCGTAGAGCGACGACACCTTGTACGTGACCTCGCAATCCTCCTCCAGCGTCAGGAATCCGTGGGCGAAGCCGACCGGCACGAACAACTGGTGGCCGTTCTCGGCGGTCAGCTCGGCCCCGACATATTGGCCATAGGTCGGCGAGCCCTTGCGGATGTCGACCGCGACATCGAAGATGCGGCCACGGATGCAACGGACCAGCTTGTCCTGCCCATGCGGCTGGCGCTGGAAATGCAGACCGCGCAGCGTGAACCGCGGCGCCGACATCGAATGGTTGTCCTGGACGAAGCGGCAGGTGATACCGCGTTCGGCAAAGCTGGCCTCGTTATAGACCTCGGTAAACCATCCGCGGGCGTCGCCGTGACGGCGCGGTTCGATCAGGGTGGGCAGGGTGGATTGCATGCTGGCTTCATCCCTTAAACCGCGTTGTTAAACAAGTCGTGGATGACCGGGTTTTGTTGCGGTGCAGCGACAATGAGTGCGGAACCGGGACAGGCGGTGGCGATTGGGGTTCGATCGGAAAGTCGCTAAAGTCACACCTACGGCGCCGCGCGCGCGCGCTGGCGCGCGCGGATGTGGGGAGTTTAATCGCCGCGGTGAGAAAGAGCAGGTGTTGGAGTGGCTACGTGGGTCAGTGGCTGTAGGACAGCGCTTTTTCCCCTGACGCCGACCCTCACCCTTCCGATGCTTTGCGCTTTCCTCCCTATCCCGGCGGGAGAGGGAATGAAAAAGCCGCCATCCGGTGGTCCGGATGACGGCTTTTCCTCATTCAGCCTGAACGGCGGATCAGTCGTTCAGATACTCGCCCGCATCGGCATCGGTGCCGGTGCCCGACGTCACGACCGCGGCCAGTGCATCGTCACCCGTACCGGCGCTTTCACGCGCGGTGCGGGCCTTTTCAGCGGCGCGCTGATCGGCGGCCGACAGCGGCGCGACGATCGAAGCCGACAGCGCCCGCTGCTGCGCACGAAGCGCCACGTCGCGGCTGGTGGCCGCCACGCGCAGACGGTTCATGCCCGCACCCGTACCCGCCGGGATCAGGCGACCGACGATCACGTTCTCCTTCAGGCCCATCAACGTGTCCTGCTTGCCCTGGACAGCCGCCTCGGTGAGGACGCGGGTGGTCTCCTGGAACGATGCCGCCGAGATGAAGCTGCGGGTCTGCAGCGACGCCTTGGTGATACCGAGCAGGACAGGCTTGCCGGACGCGCGTGCCAGGCCCTTGTCGAGCTTGTCGTTGACCGCGTCCATCTCGTCGCGATCGACCTGCTCGCCCTTCAGCAGCGTGGTGTCGCCACCATCGGTGATCTCGACCTTCTGCAGCATCTGGCGAACGATCGTCTCGATGTGCTTGTCGTTGATCTTCACGCCCTGCAGACGATAGACCTCCTGGATTTCTGACACGAGATATTCGGCCAGCGGCTCGATCCCCATCGTCTCCAGGATGTCGTGCGGATCGGGGCTGCCGCCGATCAGGTTGTCGCCACGCTTGACGTAGTCGCCTTCCTGAACGTCGATCACCTTCGACTTCGGCACCAGATACTCGACGATATCGCCGCCATCCTCAGGCTGGATGCCGATCTTGCGCTTCGCCTTGTAATCCTTGCCGAACACGACCCGACCGGAAACCTTGGCGATGATCGCCGCTTCCTTGGGGATGCGTGCCTCGAACAGCTCGGCAACACGCGGCAGACCGCCGGTGATGTCGCGCGTCTTGGCAGATTCACGGCTGACACGGGCCAGCACGTCACCGGCGTGGACCTGCGCATTGTCATCCACCGATAGGGTGGCGCCCGATGCCAGCATGTAACGTGCGGCCTCAGCCTCGCCGTCACCCGTCAGGGTCAGGCGGGGACGCAGATCCTCCTTCGACTTGGTCGACGTGCGATAGTCGATGACGACGCGCTGGGCGATGCCCGTCGCTTCGTCGGTCTGCTCGGTGAGCGTCTTGCCCTCGATCAGATCGACATACTTCACGATGCCCGAGTTCTCCGTGATCACCGGCATGGTGAACGGGTCCCATTCGGCCATGCGATCACCCTTGGTCAGCACATGGCCGTCCTCGAACAACACATAGGCGCCGTACGGGATACGGTGCGTCGACAGCTCGCGACCATCCATATCGACGATCACGATCTCACCGGAGCGCGACAGCGTCACGCGCCGACCACGCTGATCGACGATCAGGCGCAGATCCTTGAACTGCGCGGTGCCGTCGACCGGTGCCTCAAGGTTGGACTGCTCGTTCAGCTGGGCTGCGCCGCCGATGTGGAACGTCCGCATCGTCAGCTGGGTGCCCGGCTCGCCGATCGACTGCGCCGCGATCACGCCGACCGCCTCGCCGATGTTCACCGGCGTACCGCGGGCGAGGTCACGTCCGTAGCATTTGCCGCAGACGCCAATCTTCGATTCGCAGACCAGCGGGCTGCGGATCTTCATGCCCTGGATGCCGATCCCCTCGATCTGCACGATCATCGCCTCGTCGAGCAGCGTGCCCGTCGGGATGACGACCTTGCCGGTCTTCGCGTCGACCACGTCCTCGGCCGTGGTCCGGCCCAGGATACGCTCGCCGAGCGACGCGATGACCGTGCCGCCCTGGACGATGGCCTTCATCTCCAGCGCGCGCTCGGTGCCGCAATCCTCCTCGATGATGACGCAATCCTGCGACACGTCGACGAGACGGCGGGTCAGGTAACCCGAGTTGGCGGTCTTCAACGCCGTATCCGCGAGACCCTTGCGGGCGCCGTGGGTGGAGTTGAAGTATTCGAGGACGGTCAGACCTTCCTTGAAGTTCGAGATGATCGGCGTTTCGATGATCTCGCCCGACGGCTTGGCCATCAGCCCGCGCATACCGGCGAGCTGCTTGATCTGCGCCTGCGAACCACGGGCGCCGGAGTGCGCCATCATGTAGATCGAGTTGATGTCCTTCTCGCGGCCCTTGTTGGGACCGTCGGTATAATGACGGACAGCCTTGATCTCGTTCATCATCGAATTCGCGACCTGGTCGCCGCAACGGCTCCAGGCGTCGATCACCTTGTTGTACTTCTCCTGCTGCGTGATCAGACCGTCCTGATACTGCTGCTCGAAGTCCTTCACCTGATCGCGCGTCTCATCGACCAGCTTGTCCTTGTCCGGCGCGATGATCATGTCGTCCTTGCCGAACGAGATGCCGGCGCGGAACGCGTGACGGAAACCCAATGCCATGATCGCGTCGGCGAACAGCACGGTCTCCTTCTGACCGGTGTGACGATAGACCTCATCGATCACGTCGCCCACGTCCTTCTTCGTGAGCAGGCGGTTGACGGTCTCGAACGGCACCTTCGACGACTGCGGCAGGGTTTCACCCAGCAGCATGCGGCCCGGCGTCGTCTCGAAACGCTTCATGTACTGCTTGCCGCTCTCATCGGTCTGCGGAACGCGGCTGATGATCTTGGTGTGCAGCGTGACGGCCTTGGCCTCCAGCGCCTGATGCACTTCCGACATGTCGGAGATCAGCATGCCCTCGCCGGGCTCACCTTCCTTCAGCATCGACAGATAATACAGACCAAGCACCATGTCCTGCGACGGGACGATGATCGGCTTGCCGTTGGCGGGTGACAGGATGTTGTTCGTCGACATCATCAGGACGCGCGCTTCCAGCTGGGCCTCGAGGCTCAGGGGAACGTGCACGGCCATCTGGTCGCCGTCGAAATCGGCGTTGAATGCCGAGCAGACCAGCGGATGCAGCTGGATCGCCTTGCCCTCGATCAGGACCGGCTCGAACGCCTGGATGCCCAGACGGTGGAGCGTCGGCGCGCGGTTCAGCATCACGGGATGCTCGCGGATCACCTCGTCCAGGATGTCCCAGACTTCCTTGCGTTCCTTCTCGACCCACTTCTTCGCCTGCTTCAGCGTCATGCTGAGGCCCTTGGCGTCGAGGCGCGCGTAGATGAACGGCTTGAACAGCTCGAGCGCCATCTTCTTCGGCAGGCCGCACTGGTGCAGCTTCAGCTCGGGACCGGTCACGATGACCGAACGACCCGAATAATCGACGCGCTTGCCCAGAAGGTTCTGGCGGAAGCGGCCCTGCTTGCCCTTCAGCATGTCGGACAGCGACTTCAGTGGACGCTTGTTGGCGCCCGTGATCGTGCGGCCGCGACGGCCGTTGTCGAAGAGGGCGTCGACCGCCTCCTGCAACATGCGCTTCTCGTTGCGGACGATGATGTCCGGAGCGCGCAGTTCCATCAGCCGCTTCAGGCGGTTGTTGCGGTTGATGACGCGGCGGTACAGGTCGTTCAGATCCGACGTCGCGAAGCGGCCGCCGTCCAGCGGCACCAGCGGGCGCAGTTCGGGCGGGATGACCGGCACGACCTCGAGGATCATCCACTCCGGGCGGTTGCCCGAATCGATGAAGCTCTCGACGACCTTCAGGCGCTTGATGATCTTCTTGGGCTTCAGCTCCGACTTGGTCGTGGCCAGCTCTTCGAGCAGCTCCTTGCGCTCGCCTTCTAGGTCGAGGCTCTCGAGCATGATGCGGACCGCCTCGGCGCCGATGCCGGCCGAGAACGCGTCCTCGCCATACTGGTCCTGCGCGTCGAGGAGTTCATCCTCCGTCAGCAGCGAGAACTTTTCCAGCGGGGTAAGACCCGGTTCGATGACGATATACGCCTCGAAGTAGAGCACCCGCTCCAGCTGCTTCAACTGCATGTCGAGCAACAGGCCGATGCGCGACGGCAGCGACTTCAGGAACCAGATGTGCGCGACCGGCGCGGCCAGCTCGATATGGCCCATCCGCTCGCGGCGAACCTTCGACACCGTGACTTCGACACCGCACTTCTCGCAGACGATGCCCTTGTACTTCATGCGCTTGTACTTGCCGCACAGGCACTCGTAATCCTTGATCGGACCGAAGATGCGCGCGCAGAACAGGCCGTCACGCTCTGGCTTGAACGTGCGATAGTTGATGGTCTCGGGCTTCTTGATCTCGCCGAACGACCACGAACGGATCTTGTCGGGGGAAGCGATACCAATCTGGATCTGGTCGAAGGTTTCGGGCTTCGCGATCGGATTGGCGAAATTGGTCAGTTCGTTCATGGGGATGAACCTCTTTTGAAACTCAACTCCTCTCCCGATGAGAGAGGAAGGGGCCCGCCAGCACCGCTGGTGGGAAGGTGAGGGCAGGGCAGTTACCTGTCCTCACCCTTCCGGCGCTGCGCGCCTTCCTCCCTCTCCCGCCGGGAGAGGGAGACGAAGGTCACTCCGCCGCGATGGCGATGCCGTCCGCGTCGACCTCGTTGCTCTTGAGATCGACGTTCAGGCCCAGCGAACGCATTTCCTTGACGAGCACGTTGAAGCTCTCCGGGATGCCGGCCTCGAACGTGTCGTCACCCTTGACGATCGCCTCGTAGACCTTGGTGCGGCCGACCACGTCGTCCGACTTCACCGTCAGCATTTCCTGCAAGGTATAAGCGGCGCCGTAGGCCTGGAGTGCCCAGACCTCCATCTCGCCGAAGCGCTGGCCACCGAACTGCGCCTTACCACCCAGCGGCTGCTGCGTGACGAGCGAGTACGGCCCGATCGACCGTGCGTGGATCTTGTCGTCCACAAGGTGATGGAGCTTCAGCATATAGATGATGCCCACCGTGACCTTGCGGTCGAACTGGTCGCCGGTGCGGCCGTCGAACAGGTCCGACTGGCCCGACACATCGAGACCCGCCAGCTCCAGCATCGCCGCCACATCGGCTTCCACCGCGCCGTCGAACACCGGGGTGCCCATCGGAACGCCGCCGCGCAGGTTCTCCGCCAGTTCGACGATCTCCTGCCCGTCGCGCGCCTCGATGTCGGCGATATAGTGATCGCCATAGACGACCTTCAATCGCTCCTTGACCGCCTCGGGCATCGCACCCGCCTTGGCGTCCGGATTGGCCTCACGCCAGTCGTCCAGCGCGACGCTGATCTGCTGACCCAGACCACGTGCGGCCCAGCCCAGATGCGTCTCGAAGATCTGGCCGACGTTCATGCGCGACGGCACGCCCAGCGGGTTGAGCACGAGATCAACCGGCGTCCCGTCCGCAAGGAAGGGCATGTCCTCCTGCGGCAGGATGCGGCTGATGACGCCCTTGTTGCCGTGACGGCCGGCCATCTTGTCGCCCGGCTGCAGCTTGCGCTTCACCGCGACGAAGACCTTGACCATTTTCAGCACGCCCGGCGGCAGCTCGTCGCCCCGCTCCAGCTTCTCGCGACGGTCGTGGAACTTGTCGGTGATCAGCTTGGCGGCGTCGTCATACTGCTGCTTCACGGCTTCCAGATCGGACTGGACCTTGTCGTCCTGCACCGCGAACTTCCACCAGTCGTGGCGGTCGACGCTGTCCAGCAGGTCCATGTCGATTGCCGAGCCCTTCTTCAGGCCCTTCGGCACCGCCGTCGCGACCTGATCGAGCAGCATCTCGCGCAGGCGGCTCCATGTCGCCCGGTTGAGGATCGCGCGTTCGTCGTCCGAGTCCTTCTTCAGGCGCTCGATCTCCTCGCGCTCGATCGCCATCGCGCGCTCGTCCTTGTCGATGCCGTGGCGATTGAAGACGCGGACGTCGACGATCGTACCGGCAACGCCCGGCGGCAAGCGCAGCGAGGTGTCGCGCACATCCGATGCCTTTTCACCGAAGATGGCGCGGAGCAGCTTCTCCTCCGGCGTCATCGGGCTTTCGCCCTTCGGCGTGATCTTGCCGACGAGGATATCGCCCGGCTCGACCTCTGCACCGATATACACGATGCCCGCTTCGTCGAGGTTGCGGAGCGCTTCCTCACCGACGTTGGGGATATCGCGGGTGATGTCCTCAGGCCCCAGCTTCGTGTCGCGAGCCATTACCTCGAACTCGTCGATATGGATCGACGTGAACACGTCGTCCTTCACGATCCGCTCGGAGATGAGGATTGAATCCTCGTAGTTGTAACCGTTCCAGGGCATGAACGCGACGAGCGCGTTGCGGCCCAGCGCCAGCTCGCCGAACTCGGTCGACGGACCATCGGCCAGCACGTCGCCGGCCATGATGACATCGCCCACCTTCACCAGCGGACGCTGGTTGATGCAGGTCGACTGATTGGAGCGCTGGAACTTCATCAGCGTGTAGATGTCGACGCCCGACTTGCCGGCATCGACCTCACCCGTGGCGCGAATGACAATACGCGACGCATCGACCTGATCGACGATGCCGGCGCGGCGGGCCGAGATGGCGGCGCCGGAATCGCGGGCCACCGTCTCTTCCATGCCGGTGCCGACGAACGGCGCCTCGGCGCGTACCAGCGGCACGGCCTGACGCTGCATGTTCGATCCCATCAGCGCGCGGTTGGCGTCATCGTTTTCCAGGAACGGAATGAGCGATGCGGCGACCGAGACGAGCTGCTTGGGGCTGACGTCCATCAGCGTGATGTTGTCGGGCAGCGCCATCAGGAATTCGCCCGCCTGACGCGACGACACCAGTTCCTCGGCGAAACCATTGTCTGGCGTCAGCTCGGCCGATGCCTGCGCGATCGTGTGCTTGGCCTCTTCCATCGCCGACAGATAGACGACGTCGTTCGTCACCTTGTGGTCGACGACCTTGCGGTACGGCGTTTCGATGAAGCCGTACTTGTTCACCCGGCTGAACGATGCCAGCGAGTTGATGAGACCGATGTTCGGGCCTTCCGGCGTTTCGATCGGGCAGATGCGGCCGTAATGCGTGGGGTGAACGTCGCGGACTTCGAAGCCTGCGCGCTCACGCGTCAGGCCGCCCGGCCCGAGTGCCGATACGCGACGCTTGTGCGTCACTTCGGACAGCGGGTTCGTCTGATCCATGAACTGCGACAACTGCGACGAGCCGAAGAATTCACGCACCGCGGCAACCGCCGGCTTGGCGTTGATAAGGTCGTTCGGCATCACCGTCGACACATCGACCGACGACATGCGCTCCTTCACGGCGCGCTCCATGCGGAGCAGGCCGACGCGGTACTGGTTCTCCAGCAGCTCGCCGACCGAGCGGACACGACGATTACCGAGGTTGTCGATATCGTCGATGTCGCCCTTGCCGTCCTTCAGATCGACCAGCGTCTTGATGACCGCCAGGATATCCTCGGTACGCAGCGTCGTCACCGTATCCTCGGCATCGAGGTCGAGACGCATGTTCAGCTTCACGCGACCGACGGCCGACAGGTCATAGCGATCGGGATCGAAGAACAGGCCCGAGAACAGTGACTCGGCCGTCTCCAGCGTCGGCGGCTCGCCGGGGCGCATCACGCGATAGATGTCGGACAGCGCCTGCTCGCGCTCTTCAGCCTTGTCGGCCTTCAGCGTGTTGCGGATCCACGGACCGACCGAGACATGATCGATGTCGAGCAGTTCGAGCTTCTCGATCCCGGCCTTGTCCAGCGCCTCCAGGTTTTCGGCCGAAATCTCGTCACCGGCCTCGACATAGATTTCGCCAGTGGCCTCGTTGATGAGATCATAGGCGGAATAGCGACCGTAGATTTCCTCGGTCGGGATCAGCAGTTCTTTCAGGCCGTCCTTGGCCGACTTGTTCGCGGCGCGTGGCGAAATCTTCTGCTGCGCGGCGAACACGACCTCGCCCGACGAGGCGTCGACGATGTCGAACAACGGCTTCACGCCGCGCCAGTTGGCCGGATCGAACGGGATGATCCAGCCGCCCTGGCCGCGCACATAGGTGACGCGGTTGTAGAACTGGCTGAGGATGTCCTCGCTGGTCATGCCCAGTGCATAGAGCAGAGCCGTGACCGGCAGCTTGCGCTTGCGGTCGATGCGGACGTTGACGATGTCCTTGGCGTCGAACTCGAAGTCGAGCCACGAACCGCGATACGGAATCACGCGCGCGGCGAACAGGTACTTGCCCGATGCGTGCGTCTTGCCGCGATCATGGTCGAACAGCACGCCCGGCGACCGGTGCATCTGCGACACGATCACGCGCTCAGTGCCGTTGATGAAGAAGGTGCCGTTCTCCGTCATCAGGGGCATGTCGCCCATGTAGACGTCCTGCTCCTTGATATCGATGACCGACTTGGCTTCCGTGTCGGGATCGACCTCGAACGCGGTCAGACGCAGGGTGACGCGCATCGGCGCGGCATAGGTGATGCCCCGCTGGCGGCATTCCTCGACGTCGAACTTCGGCGGCTCCAGGACGTAATCGTCGAAATCGAGATAGGCGGTGCCGGCGAAATCCTGGATCGGGAACACGCTGCGCAGCGTCTTCTCAAGACCCGAGACGTGGCCGATCGACTTGTCCGAACGCAGGAACTGCTCATAGCTTTCGCGCTGAACCTCGATCAGGTTCGGCATCTGCACGACTTCGTGGATGTTGCCGAAGACCTTGCGGATACGACGCTTCGCGGTGCCGCTCTCGGTGCGTCGTGCGCCCGAGTTGATCGAACCGCCGTCGATTGCCTTGGTTGCCATGGAGTAGTTGCCCTTCGAAACGAAATGGGGTCAGCCAGAATTACGGGCGCAGGGGTCGGACGCAAAAAAGCCGATCGCAACCCGTGCGTCGGCTTTCGGCGTCCTGATACCGTCAGTCTCCCATTCGATCAGCGCGCTGCGCGACGGCGCGTCGTTTCCCGGAGACTGGGGCAAGGGTTGGGATATAGGGTCGCCATCGGGTCGTGTCAAAGGGGTATGCACCTTCACCGCACCCAGCGTGGATCGATCACGACGTGGCGGATACGCGTGCGGTTGTGGGTGTAGGTGACATGGATCAGGCCGTCGCGCGTCTGAATGACGGCGGGATAGGCATAACCGTCCGGTACCGGCCTGCTCTCCAGCGTCAGCGCGTTGCGCCAGTGGATGCCGTCATCCGACAGCCCGACGTTAAGCGGCCAGCGTGGTCCGTCGCCGGGGCGGTCGGCGAAATGCGCGGCGTGGTTGTAGACGATCAACTGACGGCCATCGCGCAGCGTTACCGCATCGGTGCCGGCGTTGGGATTGGGGAGGTCGATCGCGGCGAGCGGCGACCAGGTGACACCGGCATCGCGCGACCAGCTTATTGCCAGCGCGTCCTGCCGGGTGCGGGCGATCAGTTCCAGCTTGCCGCCGGGATGTGACAGGATGCTGGGCTGGATCGCTTCGATATGCATGGGTGACGCGATCCGCTCGCCGACCCGCCATGTCCGGCCCCGATCGGTGCTGCGTTCAATGCGGATCGACCAGTGATTATCCTCCGCCGTTCCCTCCTCGCGGCTGGAGGGGGAAAGCCACGCGCCATCCGGGGCGATGACGGGCTTGTTCTTGATCGGGCCGAGGACGCCGTCGGGCAGGCGGCGCGGTATGCTCCAGTGGCGACCGCCATCGGTGGAGGTGATGACCATGCCCCACCAGTCGCGCGGCGACGGGCCGACTTTGTAGAACAGGTCAAGGTCGCCGCCGGGCGGCTGGAAGAGCACCGGGTTCCAGGTCGGGAACCGGCGGCCGTCCGGGGTCTTGCCATCGGCGACCGCGGTGGGGGTCGCCCAGCCGGCGGGGCCGCGACGGGCGAACCAGATCGCGACGTCCGGACGGCTTTCGCCGCTGCCGCCGAACCATGACGCGGCCAGCGTGCCATCGGGCAACTCGACGATCGTCGAGGCGTGTGCCTGCGGATAGGGGGCCGTCGCGTAGATGAATTCGGACCGGGTGATCGCAGAGCGCGGGGCCGCGGGTGAGGGCGCGGCGACCGTGATGCCGATGGCTGTGGTCGCGATGATGAGCCGTGCGGTTGTGCCGTTCGCGGCCATGCCCTGTTTCCTTCCGACCTCGCCGTGGTGGCGTCTATTGGTCGGGCGGCGCCTCAGGTTCAAGATCCACGGGGTAGCTGTTGGCGGAAACGAAAAAGGGCAGCTCCCTTGTGGGAACCGCCCTTTATCTTTGGCGAGCCGTCATGGGAGTTAATCCCATGACGTCGAACGGCGCCGAGCGCCGCCGGCCGGCCTCGGATCGGGTCCGTCGACCCGATCCTGCGGCTTACTTGACCTCGACGGTCGCGCCGGCTGCTTCCAGCTGCGCCTTGACCTTGGCGGCCTCGTCCTTGTTCACGCCTTCCTTGACGGCCTTCGGAGCGCTCTCGACGAGCGTCTTGGCTTCCGTCAGGCCCAGGCCGGTGATCGCGCGGACTTCCTTGATGACGTTGATCTTCTTGCCACCGTCGCCGGTCAGGATCACGTCGAACTCGGTCTGCTCTTCAGCGGCCGGTGCGGCGGCGCCGCCGCCAGCTGCCGGCGCGGCAACCGCTGCTGCGGCCGAAACGCCCCACTTCTCTTCGAGCATCTTCGACAGCTCGGCTGCTTCCAGGACGGTCAGTTCGCTCAGGCTCTCAACGAGCGCGTTCAGGTCTGCCATGTGTATTCTCCATGCGGGGGACGACGCCCCCAAAGTTCAGGTTGAAACCAGGAATGCTCAAGACGGCTCAGGCCGCCTCCTTCTCCGCATAGGCGGACAGCACGCGTGCGAGCTGTGCAGCCGGAGCCTGCGTGATCGTGGCGATCTTCGTGGCAGGTGCCACGATGAGGCCGACGATCTTGGCACGCAGTTCGTCCAGCGACGGCAGCGTTGCGAGTGCCTGAACGCCCGCGACGTCGAGGGGCGTAGAGCCCATCGCGCCGCCCACGATTTCGAACTTGTCGTTCGTCTTCGCGAATTCGACCGCAACCTTGGCTGCGGCGACCGGGTCGATCGAGGAGGCAAGAGCGACTGGGCCGGTCAGCATATCGCCGATCGATCCATAGTCGGTCCCGTCGAGCGCGATCCTGGCAAGCTTGTTCTTCGAGACCTTGTACGTCGCGCCAGCGTCCCGCATCTTGCCGCGCAGCACAGTGGACTGTGCGACGGTCATGCCGAGGTTGCGGGTCACGACGACCACGCCGACTTCGGCAAAGTTACGGTTCAACTCGGCGACGGCTGCGGCCTTTTCAGTCCGATCCATGCCATTCTCCACGTTTGAACACGCCCGAAAAGGACGTGTCCGGTTGAGTCCATCGATGGGGAAGGGGGACCGGCCGCATGGAATACGGCAGATAATTCTCTATCCCCGTCTCGGCAGGACATTAAGCCGTGGCAAACCCACGACACCTGCTGTCTTGGACGGAGTTCGACGGGCAGAAGCCTGCCGAACGCGGGGGTGCCACTAGCGGGTTGATTGCAAAAGTCAACGATGGCCTGCGATTGACCAGGCGGCGTCCAGCCGCTTAACGCTCCGCCAAACGGAGGGATATCGATGCGAAAGCTTTACCCGGATGCCGCGACTGCGCTGGAGGGACTGCTCCATGACGGCATGACGATCTGTGCGGGCGGGTTCGGCCTGTGCGGTATTCCCGAACGCCTGATCGACGCGATCCGCGACGCCGGCACCAGCGGCCTGACGATCGCCAGCAACAATGCCGGTATCGATAACGAAGGTCTCGGCAAGCTGCTGCGCACGCGACAGGTGAAGAAGATGATCTCGTCCTATGTCGGCGAGAACAAGGAGTTCGAGCGGCAATATCTGAGCGGCGAGCTGGAGGTGGAGTTCTGCCCGCAGGGGACGCTCGCCGAACGCTGCCGCGCGGGTGGTGCGGGCATCCCCGGCTTCTACACCAAGACCGGAGTCGGCACGCAGGTGGCCGAGGGCAAGGAGGTGAAAATCTTCGACGGTGAGGAATTCATCCTGGAGCGCGGCATCCGCGCCGACCTGTCGATCATCAAGGGGTGGAAGGCAGACGAGAGCGGCAACCTGATCTTCCGCAAGACCGCACGCAACTTCAACCAGCCGATGGCTACCGCCGGCCGCATCTGCGTCGCCGAAGTGGAGGAGGTGGTGCCGGTCGGCTCGCTCGATCCCGATCACATCCATCTGCCCGGCATCTATGTGAAGCGGATGATCGTCGGCAGCCCGTACGACAAGAAAATCGAATTCCGCACCGTGCGCGAAAGGGAGAGCGTCTGATGGCCCAGGAAATCAAAGGCTGGACCCGTGACCAGATGGCCGCCCGCGCCGCGCAGGAATTGCAGGACGGCTTCTACGTGAACCTCGGCATCGGCATCCCGACGCTGGTCGCCAACAACATCCCCGCCGGCATGACGGTGACGTTGCAGTCGGAAAACGGGATGCTGGGCATCGGCCCGTTCCCGTATGACGACGAGGTCGATGCCGATCTGATCAACGCCGGCAAGCAGACGATCAGCGAACTGCCGTCCTCCGCCTATTTCGGCAGCGAGCAGAGCTTCGCGATGATCCGCGGCGGCCATATCGACCTGACCGTGCTGGGCGCGATGGAGGTCAGCGAGAGCGGCGACATCGCCAACTGGATGATCCCGGGCAAGATGATCAAGGGCATGGGCGGCGCAATGGACCTCGTCGCCGGCGTGAAGAAGATCATCGTCGTGATGGAGCACACTGCGAAAAACGGCGACCCCAAGTTCATCCCCGCCTGCTCGCTGCCGCTGACGGGGAAGAACGTGGTCGATATGATCGTCACCGATCTGGCGGTATTCCAGCGGCCTGATCACGACACGCCATTCCGCCTGGTCGAATGCGCGCCGGGGGTAACGGTGGACGAAGTGCGGGCGAAGACGACGGCGTCGTTCACCGCTTAACTTTCCCCCGGCGAAGGTCGAGGTCCAGTTTGGGAACGCAGATTGTCGAGCGTTGCGGTCGGTCGTTACACTTTCCAACTGGACCCCGGCCTCCGCCGGGGAACAGTCTAGCCCCTACTGTTTCCCTTCCAGCCGCGTCATCATATCGAACGACGTATGCGGCGGCTGATTATACGCCGTGTTCTGCCATGCGACGCCCGCGCGATAGACCGGGTCGTGCATCAGCGTCGCCAGCCGATACTTGGTCGGATACGGCGTGGCATAGACCCGCAATTCGGTGCTGTACGTATCGCGCACCACCAATTCCTCGCGCCAATCGCCGAGGATGTCCGCACTCAGCGCCGGGTTGTTCTTCGTCCCGTTGTTCGACGCCACACCCTCCGGCGACAATAAAGGCCGCTCCGTACCGGTCAGCCAGTCCCATTTGCTGATCCAGGTCCCGTCGAGCAGTTCGCGCAACGGATCACCATCCCACCAGATCGCGAAATTGGCGGCGCGCGGCCGGCCACCGGGGATTACCTGACCTTTCACGTTGAACAAATCGCGCGCGTTCGATGCCCAAACCTCCGCGCCCGGATGGCGTGGATCGATATCGGCGGCGATGCCGCGCCCGGTGTCGGTGTCGGCGGGCTTCGTCCACAGTCGTTCGCCGGTGCGCGCATCGAGCATCGCTGCGCCGATCCCGCCATTGCCGCGCACATCCTCATGCACGCCGAACTTCTCCAGCCCCGGCCGTGTCGGATCGAGGTCGGAGACGTGCATCGCATCGCCGTGGCCCAGCCCGCTCGTCCACAGACCGCGCCCGGTGTCGTCGATCGCCATCGATCCATAGATAACCTCGTCGCGGCCATCGCCATCGACATCCGCGACCGACAACTGGTGATTGCCCTGACTGCCATAAGCGGCGTTGCCGGGCGCGGCGGAATCGAACAACCAGCGCTGCGTCAGCTTGCCGCTGCGCCAGTCCCATGCCGCCACCGTCGACCGCGCATAATAACCGCGCCCGAAGATCGCGCTCGGCCGTGTGCCATCCAGATACGCCACGCCAGCCAGATACCGGTCCGACCGATTGGCGTAGCCATCGCCCCAGGTCGCCGCCATCTGCGCCGTCGTCGGTGTCAGCGTGGTCGCATCGCGCGGCGGCGCATAGGGCGCGGTGGCGAGCATCCGCCCGGTGCGACCATCGAAGACCGACACGAACTCCGGCCCTTTCAGGATACGCCCGACCAGCGGCGCGACGCGACGGCCGTCCGCCAGTGTCTTGGCGCCGGTGCGGTCGCGCTGGTCCACCTCGCCATCCGCCGCCGTGCCGCGCCAGTCCGCCTTGCCATCGCCAATGGTCCGGCCAGTACCGTCGATCGTGCCATCGGCGGTCTTCATCATCACCTCCGCCCGGCCATTGCCGTCGAAGTCCTGCACCATGAACTGCGTATAGTGCGCGCCGGATCGGATGTTACGCCCCAGATCGATCCGCCACAGCCGCTTGCCCTCCAGCGTGTACGCATCCAGCAACGTCTCGCCGGTATAGCCGGCAAAGGCATTGTCCTTGGCGATCGACGGATACCATTTCACGATCAGTTCGTACCGGCCGTCGCCATCCAGATCGCCGACGCTGACGTCGTTGGCGGTGTAGCTGTATCGCTCGCCATCGGGCGCCGTCCGGTCGGCTGGCTTGTCGAGCGGGATGCGCAGAAAGCCGGCGGCCCATGGGGTAACGACGGCGGAGCGTTCCCGCGGGCCCGGCACGGAGATGGCATAGCGCGACGTGGCGGTGCCGCTGCGGTCGTGAAAGCTGGTCGCCTCGTCACCGCCAATGGTAGCAAGCCGCCGGCCATCGCGCCGAAGCTCGAAGCGGGTGCCGGCGGGGTCGGTGCCGAGCGATCGCCACTGGACATGGTTGCCGCCATCCGCCGCCGGCACCGCGATCAGGCCACGATCCAGCCGCTCCATCTGGCGCCCGCCAACCGATACGGGAGGGCTGGCGGCAGAGACGGCGGCTCCCGTCGCGACCGCCATGGGAAGCCAAGCCGCCCACCGAATCCTTCGCATGACATCCTCCTCATATTTTCTTTGTCTTAACATATGGATTAATTTTCGACATGTTGAAAATAGATTTGCATCCTCCTCAATCTCGGATATGTCGGATTTAAGGCATGGAAAAAGTGCCGGCGGCGCCCTGATCGGCGCTGCGGGGAATGATGACAGGGGAGGTTTGCTTGACGACGTTTCGGACCCGTATGGTCGCCATCCAGGGCGCGACCTCGATCATCGCATTGACGAGCGGCATGGTTATGACCGCGCCGGCGCAGGCGCAGACCGCCACGCCGCAGAATTCCACGACTCCAGCGACGGATACAACCGGCAGCCAGGCCGTCGAAGCCGCGCCGCAGACCGTCTCGACGGCGCAGGACCCGGCGACACCCGACACGCCGGAAAACACCAACCCCGAAGACATCATCGTCACCGGCACCCGCGCGTCCTTGCAGTCCGCGATCGCGCGCAAGAAGAACGCCGGCACCGTGGTCGATTCGATCGTCGCCGACGACATCGCCAGCTTCCCCGACAAGAACGTCGGCGAAGCGCTGGGTCGCATCACCGGCGTGCAGCTGAGCCGCACCTTCGGCGAGGGTAACCAGATTTCGATCCGCGGCGTCGAACCCGATCTGAACCGCGTCGAAATCAACGGCGTCAGCCAGCAGTCGGCATTGGGCGCTCGCGGCGGCGATTTCCGTGAACTGGCGGTCGAGCTGGTCAAGTCGATCGACGTGTACAAGGGCTATACCGTCGATCTGACCGAAGGCGGCATCGGCGGCACCGTCAGCGTCGAGACGCGGCGCCCATTGGAACTGAAGAACCCGATCTTCAGCATCAAGGCCGAAGCGCAGCATCTCGACCTGACCGAATCTTGGAAGCCGCGCCTGAATTTCACGGCGGGTCGCGGGGATTATCTCGATAATCGTCTCGGCTTCATCGTCAACGTCACCTACTCGGACGTCGATACGCGTGAAGATTATGCGTCCAATACTAATTGGGGCCGCATCGCGGATTTCGATCGGTCGGGCACCAAGACGATCGCCAACCCGACCTATGCGAACTACGCGACGTATGAGAGCTGCTCGGGCGCGACGGGCAATACGCAGGCGGTGGCGACGGCTAACCGATTGGCCTGCGAAACCCAGTTTTTTGATTGGGCGCCGACGATCGCACGCTATCGGACGCTTGATCGCAACGACAAGCGGACCACCGCCGACTTCCAATTGCAGTTCAAGGTTGCGGATAACTTCAATATTTGGGGGCAGGCGCAGGTCAATCAGCGTATTCAGCAGTTGCGCGACGCCAATTACGCCGTGAATGCGGGTTCGGTCGATCGCTTTAACTTCGACGGTCCGATTACGCCGGTCGGTCGCGCGCTCGGCACCAACCTGTTCGAAGGGGCCAGCCGTCAGCGTATCACCCCGGGCACGTTCAGCGTCGATCAGGAAACGCACACGGTCACCAGCTGGATCACGCAGGCTAACGGGATCAACACTGGTACAGCCGCCGCGCCGACATACCTTGGCGCGAACAGCATCGTTAGCGTCCAGCGGCGCGATTTCGACTATAACCAGCTGACGCAATACTATCAGACCGGGTTCAACTGGGAACTCGATCGGATGAAGATGATCGGTCTTGCCTCCTATTCAAAGGCGAAGCTGATCAATAACACCAATTTGGTGGCGATCAGCACCGGCGTCGGCAGCATCCAAGTTGATCGGCGCAACGACGCGGGCGTGCCCGTGCTGATCTTCCCCGAAAGTTTCGACCCGGCGAACCCGTCCGATTATGCGAACTTCAATCGCACCGGTGCCAATGGGCAGCGGCTGTTGCAGGCCGGCCCCAGCGTTCAATACCGTCCAGAAGATGCCGGCACGAGCGAGAAGCAGCTGAAGCTGGACGTGGACTATGACACGAGCGGCCTGTTGCCGTTGTTGACCAGCGTCGAGTTTGGCGGCCAGTATCGCGAATCTGGATACTTCCGCTATCTCGGCGGCGGCAATCGGCTGTTACGGCCGGCGGTGACGGCGGTTCCATCGGCGGGGATCGTCGGTGTGCCGGCGGTGTTTCAGACGACCGCCAACGTGTCGCTGAACACGATCATCACCGAAACGCCGCCGGCGGTTCGTGCGGCCAACACGGTCTATCTGACACAGGCGCAGTATCAGCAATTCGTGGCCCAGAACGCCGGCGTAACTGGCGGGGCGCCGCTCTTCACCGGTCTGTCCGCGACCCCCGACGGTGCACCGACCCGGCTGGCGATCCCGCTATTTAACTATGGTAATCTGTCGCGCTATTACGACCTGTCCGGTTTCGATCAGGACAACGTCCGGTTTGCTGATGGCCTGCCGCAGATTCCCAGTTACGTCATCAACGAGGATATCGTCGCCGGCTACCTGAAGTTCAATTTCGAACAGGAATTTCTGGGAATGCGACTGACCGGCAATGCCGGTATGCGTTATACCTACACCCGTGACCGCGGCACCAGCGTAAACACGCGGGTTGAACGTCGTATTGTTCCGGGAACCGGTGTGACGCTGCCGAACGGTACGATCATCCCGGCCGTTACCGAAAACTTCACGGTGTCTGTGCAGGAGATCACCCTTCAGAACGATTACCATGACTGGTTGCCGGCGGTGAACTTCAACTTGGAAGTGCAGCAAAATCTGTTTGTCCGAGCCAACTACGCAAAGAATCTGGCGCGGCCCAGGCCCAGTGATCTGTCACCGTCGATCTCCTGTACGTTCGATACACTGGACACAGTGGGGATCGCCGATGTCTGCACGGCGGGCAATCCTGCACTGCAGCCCTATCGTGCCGATCAGTATGAAGTGAACGTGTCGTGGTATCCCAACGTCGATACCCTGCTCAGCCTTGGCTATTATTTTAAGGACATCAAGAGTTTCGTCCTGCCGGCACAGACGCGCTCCAACGTCGATCTGTTCGGCGACGGCGTACTGTACACGGTTCGCCAGCCAGTGAACGGTTTTGGCGCAAAGCTCGATGGATTCGAGGCGAGTGCCCAGACCGTTTTCACTTTCCTTCCTCAACCCTTCGATGGTTTTGGACTAAGTGGAAATTTCACTTATGCCCGTGTTGTCAATAATGCGTTGACCAACGTCGCTACTGGCGAGCCGCTCAATGCCTATCCTGGGTTGTCAAAGTTTACTTACAATGCCAGCGTTTTTTACGACAGGGATTGGTTGAACGCCAAGTTCAACTATAACCGTCGCAGTTCCTGGTTGCAGACTGCCGCCGATGCCAACAACGGGAATAATCCTATCTTCCGCAAGGGTGAGACGTATCTCGACGCCAAGGTCCTGATCCGCCTGTCGCCGCGTTACAGCATCTGGGCAGAGGGTCAGAACCTCGGCAAGGAATTCACCAAAACCTACATCGATGCCGCGCGGCCGATCGAGTATTCATACCCCGGGCAGCGCATCACCGTTGGTGCGCAGATGAAGTTGTGATGGGCTTGGACGGGAAGGTGCCGACGATGTCAGCTGCCGCCCGTCCACTGCCTCAGAGTTCCCCCTCCGATCGTCCGTTTCATGACGGTCGGATAGGCCCGGCGCGATCCGTTCGCGTCGGGCCTCTTTTCTGGGGGCTGGCGGTTTACGCCATGATGACGGCGGCCGCATCGCCGGCCCGCAACCTGCCGATTAGCGCCAATGCGTGGCGGGTCGAGGCGGAGGACCCGGCCAAGCGCGTTCGCATCGCGGCGGGGACGATCGATATCGATACCGCCGGCGGCCTGACGCTCTGGTATGCGAAGCGCCTGTCGGGGCCGGTGGCGATCGAATTCGAGGCGATGGCGGTGTCCGCCGGTGGCGCGAAAGATACGGTCAGTGATCTCAACGCATTCTGGATGGCGACCGATCCGGCCGCCGCCGATGGCTCGCCGCTCGCCAAGCCGCGATCGGGCAAGTTCGAGGAGTATGACACGCTCCTCACCTATTATGTCGGCGTCGGCGGTAACCGGAACACGACGACGCGGATGCGGCGCTATGTCGGGCGGCCCGGCGAGCGGCCGTTATTGCCGCAGCATGATCGCGCCGATCCGGGGTCGATGCTGGTCGCAAACCGCTGGACGCATATCCGGCTCGTGGCGGATGGCCGGCGGATCGCGGTCCACCGCGACGGCGCGCCGCTGTTCGTGATGGACGATCCGCATCCCTACACGAGCGGCTGGTTCGGTTTTCGCACTACGGCCAGCCACTGGCGCCTGCGCCATGTGCGCGTCACGCATCCCTGAAGGACTTGAGAGCCATGACCATCAACCGACGTGATGCAGTGAAGGCCGCGCTGCTGGGTGGCGTTGCCGTCGCCGCACCCGCCACGGGAGCCGCGATTGCGCGCCCGGCTGCCACCCGCCCGGTGCCGCTGCGCTGGATCGACGGCGCCGCCCCCGCATCGCATCTGGGCCAGACGGTCGGCGTCGCCTGGCCGCGCGGTGCCTTACGCAAGGGCGCGGCGCTGTCGGTGAACGCAGGGGGCAGGGCGGTGCCGTCGCAGCACTGGACCACCGCCACCTGGCCCGACGGATCGATCAAATGGACCGCCCATGCGGTGCCTCCCGGTACGGCGCTGGAGGGCCTGACCGTCGCCCCCGGTCGCCCCGCCGCCCCGTCGCAACCCGTCCGCGTCACCGAACGCGGCGACACCATCACCGTCCGCACCGGCACGTTGACGTGGGATATCGCCAGGAGCGGTGATGTGCTGATCCGTGGCGCGCGGCTGGGCGACCGGCCGGTCCTCGGCCCCGTCACGCTGGTCGGCGCGGTACGCCCCTCGCTCGACGGCGCACCTGCCGCCTTTACCGGCCGCATCGATAACGCCGTGGTGGAGAGCACCGGCCCGGTCCGCGCGGTTATCCGCGTGAGCGGGATGCATCAGGGCGCGGGCAAAAGCTGGCTGCCGTTCACCGTGCGCCTCTATGCCTATGCCGGCACCAGCCATCTGCGCATCGTCCACAGCTTCATCTATGACGGCGATCCGGCGAAGGACTTCCTGTCGGCGATCGGCGTGCAGGCCAGCGTGCCGATGCGCGGCGCGCTGCACGATCGGCACCTGCGCCTTGCCACCGATGGCGCGATGTTCGTGGAGGGCGTGCGGCCGCTGACCGGCCTGCGTCGCGATCCCGGCGCGGCGTTCCGTGCCGCACAGACCGCCGGCCGCGCCACCCCGGCGCTGGCATCGATGGACAAGTCGGTCCGCGACAAGCTGGAGCGCATTCCCGCCTGGGGCGACGTGTCGCTGGAACAGCCGACCGCGCACGGCTTCACCATCGTCAAGCGGACGGGGGAGGGCCATGCCTGGATCGATTCAGCGCAAGGATCACGCGCCCCCGGCCTCGCCTATGTCGGCGGCCCGGAGGGCGGCGTCGCGATCGCGCAACGCTATTTCTGGCAACGCCACCCCAGCGCGCTGCACATCCGCGATGCCGCGACCGACAGTGCGACACTGACCGCCTGGATGTGGTCGCCCGAGGCACCGCCGATGGACCTGCGCCCATATCGCGGCGTCATGGGCATGGAGGAATTCGCCGCCCAGAACGAGGGGCTTGATGTCACCTATGAAGACTACGAACCCGGTTGGGACTCGGCCACCGGCATTGCCCGCACCAGCGAGCTGACGCTCTGGGCGCTGCCCGCCACGCCCGAGACGAACACGCTCCACGCGATGGCCGCCGCCAGCGCCGTGCCGCCGCAGTTGATGGCCGATCCCGCCAGCCTCCACGCCGCCGAAGTGCTCGGTATCTGGAACCTGCCGGATCGCTCCACGCCCAATCGCGTGGCGATCGAGGACCAACTCGATCACCTCGTCGATTTCTATGCGGGCGAGGTGGAGCGGCGGAACTGGTACGGGTTCTGGAACCATGGCGATGTGATGCACAGCTATGATTCCGACCGGCATCAGTGGAAATACGACATCGGCGGCTTCGCCTGGGCGAACAGCGAACTCTCGCCCGACCTGTGGCTTTGGTACGCGGCGCTGCGCAGCGGCAAGGCGCAGGCATTTCGGCTGGCCGAGGCGATGACGCGCCATACCGGCGAGGTCGATACCTATCACCTTGGTCGTTTCAAGGGCATGGGCACGCGCCACGGCGTGCAGCATTTCTCCGACAGCTCGAAACAGCCGCGCGTCTCCAACGTCGCCTATCGCCGCCTGTTCTATTACCTGACCGCGGACGAGCGGGTCGGCGACCTGATGCACGACCTGATCACCTCCGACGAGACGCTGACCCGCGTCGAGATCGGTCGCAAGGTGCCGAGCGGCCCGCCAGCGCCGACGCCCGCCGGCACGATCGAAATGGGCTTCGGCCCCAGCTGGACCGCGATGGCCGGCGCGTGGCTGACCGAATGGGAGCGGACCGGCGATACGAAATGGCGCGACCGGGTGGCGAACGGCATGGACAGCATCGGCCGCATGGAACGCGGCTGGCTGACCGGCAGCGCGCCGTTCGAGCTGAAAAGCGGGCGTTACCTCGATCCCGGCAAGAAAATCCGGCTGTCGCATCTGAGCGCGGTGTTCGGCGCGGTGGAGGTGAATGCGGAGCTGATCCAACTGATCGACGTACCGCGTTACCGGGCCGCGTGGCTGGAATATTGCCGCTGGTACAATGCGCCGCGCGACCAGTTCGTGGCGAAGTTCGGCCCGCCTGCCGGCCCCCGCAACCTGCGCGAGGGGCATTCGCGGCTGACCGCTTATGCCGCGCAGATGGAGCACGACCCGGCGCTGGCGACCCGCGCCGCGACCGAATTCTTCTCGGGCGAGGCGGGGCTGGGCACCTGGACCAACGATCCGCGCCGCACCGTGGGGGGCGTGATCGAATGGCCCGGCGTGTCGACTAATGCCGCCTCGCAATGGGGGTTGGCGGCGATCCAGTTGCTGGCGCTAGTACCGGAAGCGATCGATCGCGGGACGATCCCCGCCTGGTCGGAGAAGGGGAAATCGCAACAGGTATCCTGAGCTTTACGTTCTGCTCCCGATCGATTACTCAGACAATATAACAAAGGGAGCAGGATTGGATGAGAGCAGGATTGTTCGCGCTGGCAATGGCGTCGGCGGCGATGGTGATGACGCCCATGGTGGCGATGGCGCAGGAAGCAGCGCCGTCGGCCGCGACCGTGACCGCCACGGCGACGCTGAAGGCAGATGCGCCGGGATCGACGATCGATCGCCATATCTTCAGCCAGTTCGCCGAACATCTGGGCTACGGCATCTATGGCGGCTTGTGGGTCGGGCCGGGGTCGAAGATTCCCAACACCCGCGGCTATCGCAACGATGTCGTCGCCGCACTGCGTGCGCTTAAGGTGCCGCTGGTCCGCTGGCCGGGCGGTTGCTTCGCCGACGAATATCATTGGCGGGAAGGCATCGGCCCGCGCAACAAGCGCCCGACCAAGGTCAACACCAACTGGGGTGGTGTCACCGAATCGAACGCGTTCGGCACGCACGAATTCATGGACTTCGCCGAGCTGATCGGTGCCGATGCCTATGTGTCGGGCAATGTCGGCAACGGCACCCCGGCCGAGATGGCCGAGTGGGTCGAATACATGACCGCCCCCGCCGGCACGCTGGCCGAGGAACGCGCGAAGAACGGCCGCAAGCAACCGTGGAAGCTGCCGATGTTCGGCATCGGCAACGAGCTGTGGGGCTGCGGCGGCAACATGAAACCGGATTATGCCGCCGACGTCACGCGCCGTTACGGCACCTTCATCAAGGTGCCAGAGGGTACGAAGACGCTGCGCATCGCCAGCGGCGCGAATTCCGACGATTACAACTGGACCGAGGTGATGATGCGCGAGGCGGGCGACCGCATCGACGGCATCGGCGTGCATTATTACACGGTGCCGGGTGACTGGAAGAACAAGGGATCGGCGACGCAGTTCAGCGAAGAGGACTACGCCCGCACGATCTCGAAGACGCTCAAGATGGAAGAGCTGATCATCAAGCACGGCGCGATCATGGACAAATATGATCCCAAGAAGCGCGTGAACATGGCGGTCGACGAATGGGGGACGTGGTACGACGTCGAGCCGAACACCAATCCCGGCTTCCTGTATCAGCAGAATACGTTGCGTGATGCGATCGTCGCGGCGCTGAACATCAACATCTTCACGCGTCACGCCGACCGGGTACGGATGACCAACATCGCCCAGATGGTGAACGTGCTGCAGGCGATGATCCTGACGCGCGAGGGGCAGATGGTGCTGACCCCGACCTATCACGTGTTCGAGATGTACAAGGGCTTCCAGGACGCGACCTATCTGCCGCTGGACCTGAAATCGCCGTGGTACAACAAGGAGCAATGGACGGTGCCATCGGTCAGCGCGACTGCCGCCCGCGGTACGGACGGGGTGGTCCGCGTGGCGATGACCAATGTCGATCCCAACCGGGCGGCGTCGGTGTCGGTGGCGATCACTGGCGTGGCCGCGACCGCTGTGACGGGGCGAATTCTGACCGCCGCCACGATCGATGCGCATAACGATTTCGGCACGGGCGAAGCGGTGAAGCCCGCCGCGTTCAATGGCGCGCAGGTCGCTGGCGGCACGTTGTCGGTGACGTTGCCGGCGAAGTCGGTGGCGGTGCTGGAGCTACGCTGAACGTCAAAAAGCCCCTCCTTTTCAAAGGAGGGGCTTTTCATACTGCATCGTCATTGCAAACGTAGCGAAGCAACGACGACATCAAGCCAGTGCTGGCATCACTCTGTCAAAAACCCGACCTGTCGCAACCACGCCGCGCACAGCATCGGCCACAGGCTGACCGGCTGGTCCGGCGTATCCAGCGCAAAGCCATGCGGCGCATCCGCGAAAACATGCAGTTCCGCCGCACCGCTCTTCGCTGCGATCGCATCCTTCAGCCGGTACGCGTTGGCCACCGGCACGACCGGATCGTTGCCGGCATACACAATGAACACCGGCGGCGGTGCGTCCGCCAGTTGCGCGTCGGGTTGCAGCCGGTCGTACAGCGCCTGCTTCTCCACCGGCGGCAGCGGCGGCTTGTCCGCGATGACGGTGCGGCCCGCCGCATTGGTCGAGATCGGCGCATAGCCGATCACCGCCACGTCCGGCCGCGCCACCTCGGCGCCTTCCGTCAACAGGCAAGCGGCCAGATGCCCGCCCGATGACAGCCCCACCACGCCGACCTTGTCATGGCCCGACGCCCGGATCATCGCAATTGCCCGGATCGCATCGGCGCGCGGCGCCAGCGGTCCGGTGTCGGCGGTCGGAAAACAGTGCACCAGCACATAGGCGTGGATGCCCAGGCCGTTCAGCCAGCGCGCCACCGCAACGCCCTCGCGCTCCACCATCAACTGCGTATAGCCGCCGCCGCCCAGCACCAGCATCGCCGCACCATTTGGCCGATCGGGCGCAAAGCCGAACAGCCAGGGCCGCTCCACCGCGCCGACGACTCCGGCATCAGCCAGCGTGAACGCGCCCTCGACCGGCTGGTCGTCCCACAGTGGCAGGGCGCTGTCCGCCCCGAACATCGGCGCGCTCATGCCACCGGGTTCCGGCCCCAGAGCTGATCGTATCGCCAACCCGACAGGTCTTCGACCACGCGCGCGATACGCTCGTCGGTGGGGGTATCGTGGCCGGCGCGCAGATGCTCGATCTCGCTCAACAGGATCGCATGCGTCCTGGGGTCGAGCCGGAAGCGCGTCGATACGAACACGCCAAAGATCAGCATCGCGATCGTGCCCAGCCCCAGCACGCCGACGATCGCGGCGATCGCCTCCGGGCTCTGTACCGTCGCCTTCGATACGAAACCCGACGCCTGCATCACCTGCCCGACCAGGATCACCGCCAGCGCCTGGCTCATCTTGCGCACGAACGTCATCACGCCGGCGAACGCACCTTCGCGGCGGCGGCCGGTCACGATCTCATCGACGTCGGCCATATAGTTGTACGTCGCCCACGGGATGTAGTTCAGCGCCCCGCGGCCCAGCCCGGCGAACACCACGGGCAGCCAGAACAGTGACGATGTCGCGGTATAGCCCGCCGAGTACATGCCGAGAAAGATGCACACCCCGATCGCGAAACTCAGCGCGGCGAAGCGGTATGCCATCGCCGGCGACAGTCGCAGCGCGAAATTGATCGCCAGCACTACCGCGACGAGTTGCACGATATACGTCACGCCGACCAGTTGCCCGACGATCGCGGTCGATCCGGCCAGCGCGAAGATCACGAAATAGGTAAAGGCCGCGTTGTAGATGTCCTGGCTGATATATCCGCCCAGATACATGCCCAGATGCAGGCGAAACGCGCGGATGCGGAGCGTCGAGAACAGGTTGCGGTACAGCGCCCGGAACGACGCGCCCAGCGTCGGCCGCTCGCGCGCCGCCTCCTCCGCCTCCAGCTCCGGTGGCCGCTCCCGCTCCCAGCTGAACGCATAGAGCAGCCCCGCCGCGCCCATGAACAGAATGGAGAAGATGATGCCCATGTACAGATAGGTGTCGGGCGAATCCGGCCCCAGATACGCGATCAGCCATGCCGGCAGGAACGCGGCGGCGATCGCGGAACACTGGCCGCACAGGATGCGCGCGCCGGCGAACTTCGCCTTGGTCTTGTAATCGGTCGCCATTTCGGACGCGAGCGTCTCGTACGGGATGATCTCCATCGCATAGACCATCTCGAACAGCACGTACGTGACGAGATAATACCAGAAGCTTTGCCCCGACACCCACATGATCGCGAACGCCGGCAACAGCGGGATGGCGGCCAGGATGAAGAACCGTCGCCGCCCGAACCGCTTGCCCAGCCGCGTCCGCCCGATGTTGTCGGACAGATGCCCGATCATCGGGCTGGTGAACGCATCCAGCACGCGGGCGACGCCGAAGATGATTGTCGCCTGCGCGGCGGAAAGCCCGCAGAAACTGGTGTAGAAGATCAGTATCCACGTACTGATGACCGCCATCGACCCGGCGCCAAGGACATCGTTCGAGCCATAGGCGAGCAGGTTGTACCACCGCACCGGCCGCGTGGGGGCCACGGGCATCGCGGGAACGACAGCGGCGGGCGTGCTGGCCATGGGCTTCCTCAACGTGAGAACAATCCGTTCCCCGGCGAAGGCCGGGGTCCAGTTGCGATGTGGGTCGTTGGTGGGCGCTGCGCATCTTCGCGTCGCTTCGGCCCGACTGGACCCCGGCCTGCGCCGGGGAACAGCCATCGGTCAGTCGATCAGATATACGAACGCAAGAATTCGCCCAGCGCGACGATCGCCAGGCTCTGGCCGTATGGCATGCTGGTCAGCGCGATGTCCTTGTAGAACTGCATCGTGCTGCCCATCGCCGTGCCGAAGCTCACCTGCTTCAATTCGCCCTTGTCGTCGATATTGGCCAGCACCGCCTGGATCGCCTTGATCCCGACCGTTTCATAGTGGCGCGGCAGATACCCCTTCCGCACTGCCTTCAGGATGCCGTACGCGAAGCCCGCGGTGGCCGATGCCTCCAGATAGCTGGTCGGGTCGACGATCAGCGTGTGCCACAGGCCGCTCTCGTCCTGATGCTCGGCCAGCGTCTTCACCTGCGCCGCCAGCGTATCGATCAGGAAGGTGCGGAACGCATCGCCCTCGGGCAGGTCCAGCATCTCGATGATCTCGGGAATCGCGATCGTGACCCAGCAATTGCCCCGCGCCCACAGCGCCCCGGCGAAATTGTGCCGCTCGTTGAAGTCCCAGCCGTGGAACCACAGCCCGGTCTTCGTATCGAACAAATACTTGATGTGGATCAGGAACTGGCGCTTGGCTTCCTCGACATAATGCGGCCGGTCGAGCAGCAGGCCGATCTTGGCCAGCGGCAGCACCGACATCATCAGCGTGTCGTCCCACAGCTCGCCCGGATTCTCGTCATTGAAGACGATGTGCTGGAACCCGCCCTCCTCGGTCTTGGGCAGGCCGTCATCGGCCATCAGCCATTCGGCCCAAGTGTCCAGATAGGGGATATAGCTCTGGTCGCCGGTCTGTTCGTACAGATACGCCAGCGTCAGGAACGGCGACATCGTGTTGATGTTCTTGGTCGGCGTACCGGCCGCGAAGCGATCGTCGAACCACTTCACCATCACGTCATAGGCGTAAGCATCGCCGGTCTGCTCGTAATAGCGCCACAGCCCGAACAGGCCGATGCCGTGCGTCCATTCCCAGTCGTTCCACCCCTTGGTGTCGATGACGCGGCCGTCCTCCAGCCGCAACAGGAACTCGCCCGTCTCGTCCTTGATGTTGACGAGGTTGTCGATCAGCAGCGTGATCGCGTCGGTCACCTGCTTGCGCGGAACCTGATGGGTTAGGGCGGCCACGAATTACTCCTTGGGGGTCGATAGGGTGGTGGAAGCGGCGACGAGGCCGACAGGCACGCCTCCGCGAACATGATGAAGCGTGACTAGCTTGACCGGCTCCAGCGCGGCACCCGGCGCACCGTCGCCGGTGACGGCCAGCGCAATGCTGTTGCGGCCACGATGGTTCAGGATACCCTCCGGCACCGAAAAAGTCCGCTGCGGCCCGACATTGGCGGCGAACTGCCCCATCTGCCAACCATTGACGAAGATCAATACGCGGTAACGGCCCGGACCCGGCGAACGCGGCGTGGCGGGATCGCCGATCTGGACGCCGATCGTCGCATCGTCACCCTTGTGGACGTTCAGGTCGAAGCGGGTGCGATACCAGATTGTCCCCGGCACCGGCGTTGCCGCCGGCACGCTCGCGGGCGTCCAGCCGGCGTCGTCGAAGCCCGGCAGGTGCCAGCCCATCCGCTCGCCATATTGCCCGCCGTTATTGGCAGGCCCGCGCACCGGATCGGGCAGATCCTCGCCGCCTAGCTTGCCCTGAATCTTCCACGCCACCGGCACCGCAAAGCTGATGCCGCCGGGACGCGCGATTGAGACCGAGATCAGGCCGCGTGCTTCCTTGTGGAACTCGTCCGAATCCAGGTCCCAGTTGTGGCCGTTGTTGCGAACCATCACCGACAGCACATGCTCGCCGGGCACGGATGCCGCTTCGGGCAGCGCGAATTCGGCGACGCCGGTGGTGATCGGGCGGGGCAGGCCAGTTGGCAACTCATGCTGGCCGACCAGTTTCCCGTCGAGCCACAATTGCAGCATCCCCGCACCGCCCGCGCCGTAATGCAGCGCGATCGTCTTCGCCTCCGCCGATCCGGTGAAGCGCCCGCGATACCAGACGTCGCCATCGTGGAATCCGTACCCGTCCATCGACAGGCTCGGCTGCCCGGTCGGCGGCTTGATCGTGCTGGCGTTGCGCCCGCCCGATGCCACCGCCCATGCGCTGTCATCAAAGCGGGGATCGGTTTCCGGCGACCCCGCCGCCATCCGCCAGCCGGTCAGCTCCGGCAAGGCAAGGTCACGCGGGCCGGCCAACGGCGCGCGCGCCACCAGACTACCGCTCGTCGATCGCCCGGTGGCGACCGCCTGCCCGTTCCACCGCACGCGCCCCGCGCCCGTCCACACTTCCAGCGGTTCCCCGCCGGCCGTATCGCCGGTCAGGCTTAGCGTCCCGCCCGCGAGTGCCGCGTGCCGCACGAGGTTCGGCCCGCGCACCAGCGTCGCCGCATCGGGCCGGAAGAAGCGCTGCGCCTCCTTCACTTCGCCGATCAACAATGTCAGCGGCGCCTTGCCGCCCTCGATCCGCACGCGGGCCAGGCCGGTATGCGCGTAATCCAGCTTCAGATCGCGCTTGCCCGCATCCCAGCTGGACGCGACATCGCCCTCCAGCACCGTCACCTTGGGCGCGGCGGCGAAGCGCAGGACCGTTTCGCCCTTCTCGCCCGGACGGCCATAGAACAGCGCGATATCCTCCGCCCCCCGCCGCAGCGAAGTCTGCAATTCGGAGGTCGAATAGACCAGCCGCTGGCGTTCGAGATCATACCCCGCCAGCAATAGCTTCGCGTCCAGCCCGTGCAGCTCGCTCGCGAAGGTATAACGCCCGTCGGGCAGGTCGGCGGTGATCGTGAAGCTCTTGTCGCCACCAGAGGTCGACGGCTTGTGCGCCACGAACAACAACCGCGCATCGGTATCGGGATTGCGATCCGAATAGACCTGTACGTCCGCCGCCGACACGGTGACGGGCGGCGCCTTCACCAGCTTCGCCAGATCGGGAACTCCGGTCGCGAACTGGCCAAGCTGCTTCAGCTCCAGCGCCTTGTCGCGCAGCACGCGCGGCTCGGAAATCGCCGAACCGTAATCGTACGACGTGTACACCACCGGCGCCGGCAGCCAGCCCCAGCTGGTGCCGCCATAACCCATGTAGAAACTCTGCGCGGCGATGCCGTTGGCGATGTTGGTGCCATAGAAGACGCGCTGATACCCGACGCCGCGCTGGATCGCGTTGCACGGATACATGCCGTTCGATCCCCAGTAATCGAACCAGCCGCCACCGAATTCCGCAATGAACCCCGGCGTCTTCGGCGAAGCACTCGCACCGCCACGCGCGCCCTCGCCGTAAAGTCCCCAATCGGGGGCAGGCGCACCCTTGGTCACGGTGTTGTGGACGGTGCAGGTCGCCCCCGGATAACCGTCGAACGCGTACAGTTCCTGCGGTCCCGGCACCGTCAGCGGCACGGTGGACGACTTCGGCACCCAGTATCCGTTGCGGCCTTGATCGTTGTGGAAGATCGGCACGGTGATGCCGTCCGCGCGCGCCTTGTCGTACAGGTGCTGCATATAGCGCGATTGCGACGGCGTCGTCAGCGCCAGCTCGTTCTCGATCTGGTGCAGGATCACGGTGCCGCGGCCGTCGTTCAACTGGTGACGCGCGATGATCGCGTTGATCCGTGTCAGCCACTCATCGGCGGCGGCCATATATTCGGGATCGTCGCTCCGCGCCCGGCCGCGCTGGTTCACGAGCCAGCCGGGAAAGCCGCCGCGCGACAGTTCCGCGTTCACATACGGCCCGGCGCGGGTGATGACGTAGAGCCCTTCCTCCTTCGCCATGTCCAGCACCCGGTCCATGTCGCGGATGCCGGTGAAGTCGTACACGCCCTGTTTGGGGCTGTGATATCCCCAGTCGAAATAGATCGCGACGGCGTTGAACCCGCTCGCCTTCATCTTCTGCAGGATGTCGCGCCACAGGTCGGGCGAGGGCAGGCGGAATGGGTGGAACTCGCTCGACCAGATCAGCGTCGGCTTGCCGTCGATGATGAACGATCGCTCGTCGAACGCCACACGCGGCTTGGCGGGGGCGGCGACCTGCGCCGGCGCGGCGGTGGCACCGAGCAGGGCGGCAAGAAGGGCAAGACGGCGCATCAGGCGAGATGGAACAGCGGCACGAGCGGCCATTCGACCGGCTTGTTGTCCGGCTCTACTACCATCAGCTCCGCCATGTAATCCCACCAGCGGCGCATCACCGGCTGATGCGGCAATTGATCGCTGGTATGATCGTCGCGCCGCTTCAGCACCGCGAACAGCGACAGCGTCTCTTCATCGAGGAAGATCGAATAGTCATGGATGCCCGCCGCCGAGATCGCCTCGGCCAGTTCCGGCCAGATCTCGTCGTGGCGACGGCGATACTCGGCAATCGTGCCGGGCTTTAGCTGCATACGAAAGGCGTGAGTGGACATCAACTCCTCCGTCCGTTGATTATGTGGAACAACGGATCATTATCTGGGAGTCATGCCCGATACGGGCGAGGTCGTCAATTACGACGCAGCGTCGATCCTGATATTCCGACCGTCGCGCACCACCGGCTCGCCGCTCGCACGCAGGCCGGTGATCCGAACGTCGCGCGCATCCTCGACAATTACCGGCGGTCGCGCGTCGGGCGCGTCGGTGGCGATCGCCAGCCCCTTCACCGTCAGCCCCCGCACATGGCGGACATACAGGCCATAGGCGGGCAACGTGCCGAACATGCTGGGCTCCGGATAGCCGTCCCGCGCCTCCGGCACCACCCGTGCGGCTTCCGCCGTCGTGCCGCCGCCGGCATAGCGCAGGTCGATATCCGTCAAGCGTACATCCTCAACCGGCCGGTCGGGCAGGCCGGCGATCGTCGCGGCATAGCGCGGATCGATACCCGTCGCGGTCAGGTTGGCGATCGATACATGCCGCAACAGCCCGACACCCGTCCCCTCCGGCCCGCGCCGCCGGTCACCCAGTCGCAGGAACAGGGGTGCGGTTGTGACCTCTTCCATCGACAGGTTGCGCGCCGTCACTTCCTCCAGCACGCCGCCATCGACCATCTCGATCGCCAGGCCGCGCGAACGCAGGAAGCGGCAATCCTCGATCCTGATCCGCCGGAAACCGCCGGTCGATTCGGTGCCCAGCTTGATCCGCCCGGTCACGCGGTCGCGGTCGGGCGCCAGTTCCTGCGTGCGCCCACGCGTCCCGTCCAGCAGCGTGCCGGGGTCGTATCCCGATACCGTGCAGCCGGTGATCGTGACGTCCTCGCAAGTCCGCGTTTCGCCCAGTGCATAGCTGGCCTTCAGGACGATCGCGTCGTCGTTCGGGCTGTTGACCTGGCAGTCGCGGATCGTGACGCGGCGGCAGGCGTCGAGGTCGATGCCGTCGCGATTGGTGTCGATCCGCAACCCCTCGATCGCTACATCGTCGCAGCCGGTGGCCAGGATCGCGAAATGCCCGCCGCGCGCGATCGTCAGGTTGGCGATCCGCACCCGCCGGGCATTCTTCAGCGCGATCGCCTTGTTGCCGCGCCCGTTCATCAGGCTGCGATCGGGTTCCAGTTGCTGCATCTCGCTGGCCGTTACGCCGCGCATCGACGCCGGGTGCGACCCTGCGTTCTTTCCCCCGCCTTTCCAACGCGCGCCCGGTCCTTCGCGGGTCAGGCCGATGCCGTCGATCCGGCCGGGGCCGATGATCGCGACATCATGCACGCCGTCGCCCCAGATCAGGCTGTTGTGGAAATGGCTGTGGCCGAAATCCTGATACACATCGTTCGACGGTGGCTCGGGCAGGTCATATCCACCGGCGTGACGCGCCGGATCGGCCGCCTCGATCACCGCACCCTCCGCCAGCATCAACGTGATGCCGCTCAGCAACCGGATCGAGAAGCACAGATACCGCCCCGCCGGCACCAGCACCGTGCCACCCGTCCGCGCCACCGCGACGATCGCCCGGTTGATCGCGTCGTGGTCCAGCGTCCGGCCATCGCCCTTCGCGCCGAAGCTGCGCACGTCGACAGGGGCCGTCGCGGCGGTCAGAAGCGGCATCGCCAGTCCTGCACCGATGATGGCGCGCCGGTCGATCATGCCGGCTCCTCGGTTGTTGCCATCCTGCCCTTATTGCTTCCGCCGGAAGGCAGAACGACATCGGACGAGACTATTGCCAGGTCTGCACCATGCACGGGCGCAAGGACCATCACGCCGCCACCCACCCATGCCGCGCCGCAAACGCCGCAACTAGATCCAGCCACACATGCGGTTTGCCGTCCCGCCCGATCAGCGGCACGCCGTGCCCGCCCGCCTCGGCAATCGACAGTTCGGACGGAATCTTCGCCGCCTGCAACGCGGTGAACATGCGGATGCTGTTAGTGTACGGCACCGTCCTGTCGTCAGCACAGTGGCACACGAAGGTCGGCGGCATATCGGCCGGCACATGCCGTTCCAGCGAATAGGTGTCGCCGGTCTGCGCGGTCGGCGAGGCGCCCAGCAACTCGCGCTTCGACGGCCCGTGCGCATCCGCCTCGGCCATCGTCACCACCGGAAAGAACATGCCGACCGCTATCGGTTTCGCCGACAGCGTATCGGCGGCATCGACTGGTTGGTACGTCGCCGATCCCGCCTGTTCCGCCAGCCGCCCGACCAGATGCCCGCCCGCCGAAAAGCCCAGCGCCAGCACCCGCGCAGGATCGAAACCCCATCGCCGCGCGCCTGCCCGGATGATCCGCATCGCCCGCTGCGCGTCCTGCAACGGCGCATCCGGCCCCGCCGCCCAATTGTCGTGCGGCAACCGGTACAGCAGTTCGAACGCGCTGACGCCGTTCGCCGCATACATCTGCGCCAGATTCGACGGCGCGTTGCCCACCGCGATCCGGGTATAGCCGCCGCCGGGGATCATCAGCACCGCGGTGCCGTTCGGCTTCAGCGCCGGCGTCACCTTCAACACCGGCGTCGCCAGATGCGTCCACGCGATGTCGTCGGCCGGACCATCGGGCGACCGCTTCACGAAGGTATCGGCGACGCTCAGACCCTCGCCGCCCGGCACCCGCCCCGGCCACAACGGAATGCGCTGCGCCGGTTTGACGGATAGCTGCGCGCGAAGCGGCGTGGTGGCGGTCAGGCTGGCGGCGAGCCCGGCGGCGAGAAGCGTGCGGCGGTCCATCGGCTCAGTTTCCTGCGGGTCGCTGGTCGCTGGATGCGACACTGGGGGCGATCCGGAATGTCTCGGGCGCAGGCGGATGCGCAGGGTCGAACGACGTCAGGCCGGGCGCGAGCATCGCCGCGAGTGGCAGGCCCGACATCCATACTTTCTCCGCCACCGCGCGCGCCAACACCCACGCACCATAATTGTCGTGATGCGTCGCGTCCTTGCCGCCATCGTTGAACGCCAGCGGTGCACGCGCCGGCCCCAATGCCTCATAAAACGCGATAGACGCCGCGTTCAGGTCGATCAGCGGCACCTTTTCCTCGGCCGCCACCGCGCGCACCGCCTCGGCATAATCCGCCAGCGTCGGTTTGATCCGATCGCCCGTCCAGTTCCGCCGCTCGGGCGAGGTGACAAGGATCGGCATCGCACCCCGTCGCCGGAATTCAGCTATGTAGGTGCGCAGCCAGTCGCGATAGGTCGTCGCGGCCGGCGCATGGGTCTGCGGCCACTGCGCCTTCTGGTCGTTATGCCCGAACTGAATCATCGCCCAGTCGCCTGGGCGCACCCGCGACAGCGCCTTGTCCAACCGCAACTCGGTGACGAACGACTTCAACGTCTCGCCTGATTCCGCATGGTTGGCCACCGCGATGCCGGGGCCGAAGAATGCCGGCAGCATCTGCCCCCAGCTCGCCGCCGGCTCATACCGCTGGTCGGTCACGGTCGAATCGCCCAGAAGGTACAGCGTCGGCACCTCGACCGGCTCGATCGCCACCACCGTCGCGGCGGCGCGGTCGCCCAGTATCTCCAGCGTCAGCTTGTCGTCCCAACTGAACGACCCTGTCTCACGCTCGTTCAGCCGTACCGCGACCCCGCCCGGCGCATTGGCCGGCGGCGGGGGCAGGGCGGCGGTACGCACATTGACGACGAAGCTCCGCGTCACGCTTTTCCCACGCGGCACCGCCACGGCATCCAGCATCAGCCGCCGGCTCTCCGCCTTGATCGTCGTCTCCGATGCGCGTTTCGGATCGCCCAGCGTTACGGTGACGCGGTAATTGCCCTCCGGCACCTTCACCGAAAACAGGCGCGGCTGCCCCGGCTCGAACCCAGACATACCATCATAGGGCCGCGCCGCCGTCAGGTCGAAACGCTGCGCCGCCACGGGCGAGGCGATCATCGCGATCACGGCAAAAGCGATCAGCCGCACGACGGCCGCCGCCGGATCGTCGCCGCCACCGGCAGGCGCGTCCGCTTCAACCCGCCCGCGACCAGCGCAGCGACCCCCTCGGCACCGGCCTTGCTGAAATGCACGTCGTCGTCGACACCCTTGGGAAAGCCCGGCCAGTTATCCGCCGCCGTCGCATGCAAATAGTATCCCCGTGACCTGTCCTCGCCCGCCCGCTCTACCCAGCCGCGCGACAGCAGCGACAGATCGATCAACGGCGTCTTCGTCTCCGCCGCGACCTGTTTGGCGGCATCCTCGTACAGCGGGAAACTGCGCGGCACATGCCCGTCCTTGAACGCGCGGCGCGTGACCGGCGTGATGATGACCGGCGACGCGCCATGCTCGCGCGCCATGGCCACGAAGCGGCGCAGGTTCGTGATGTAGTCGGGGATCGGCGTGAACCGCTCCGCCATCTTCTTCGTGTCCGCGTCGTTATGTCCGAACTGGATCAGCAGCGTATCGCCGGCGCGGATATCGGTCGCGATCCTGTCGAACCGCCCCTCCGCGATGAAGCTGCGCGTGCTGCGCCCGCCGATCGCGCGATTCTCAACTGCCAGCGGCGTCCAGCAGCGAAGCATCGTCCCCCAGCCGGATTGCGGCGCCTTGTCCGCCTTGTAATCCTGCGCGGTCGAATCGCTGGCAATGAAGATGCGCGGTGGCTCGGTCGCGCCGACCAGCAGCATGGCGGCGAGGGTGGCAAAGGTCGTATGGATCATCGGTCGCTCGCAAAGCTGGTGGTGGCACTCTTCAATCCCGGCGCGGTCGCGCTCAGGCGCACCGGCCCGCGTCCGTCACCCGCGCGCACCATCGCCAGCGCGCGGCCGGCACTGGTCGTCCGCGTCGGGCTGGCAAAGGCGGTGTGGTCGGTCACGCCGGCATTGTCGAACGCCGCCAGTGTCCCGCCATCGACCGCGACCGTCACCGGCACGGCGGCATCGGGTACGATCACACCCTTGGCATCAACCACCTCGACCCGGACATAACCGACCGCATCGAAGCCGCGCCCGATCGTCCGCGCCTCCGGCACCAGCCGGATCGCCGCCGCCGGTCCCGCCGTCCGCAGCCGATCCTCGGCGACCTTGCGCTTCCCGTCCCAGCCGATCGCCCGCACCTCGCCCGGCACGAACCCGACCTGCCAGGCCCGCGCGCTATCATCGGCCGGCCGGGGTTTGCGTCCCTGCGAGCGGCCGTTCATGATCAGCTCGACCTCGGGCGCGTTGCTGTACACCTCCACCGTCTCGGGATGCGGCGTGCGGTTCGTCGGCGACCAGTCCGCCAGCGCCCCCGGCCCCTTGGGCTGGGGCAGGGCGACGCCGACCATCGTCGGCATCTCGCTGATGTCGATCACCTCCGTCACCCGCCGCGCGATCTTCACCACGGGGGCGTCCGACCACCAGCTTGCGCGTTTCCAGCCGATCGGCTTCACCACATCGGTGCGATCGACCAGCCCCGACGGATTGCTGATCGCCGGCCAGCCCGATCGATCCGCCTCGCCCAGATAATCGACGCCGGTCCACAGGAACATGCCGGCATAGGCCGGGTCGTCGCGCACCACGAGCCAGTTGCTGCGGTTCTTCCCGTTTTCGGTGCCGATGATCTTGCGGCTCGGCTTGTCTGCATGCGCCTTGGCCAGCTCATTTTCGCGGTAGTTCTGGCCGACCACGTCGAGCAGATCGGCGGTGCCGTTCTCGTAATCATGCGTCACGTTCGGCCGGAACAGCGCCATCGTGACCGGGCGGCTGGGGTCCTCGGCATGGAACACGTCGCGCAGCCGCGTGATGATCGACTGCGCCACCAGCGGGTACGGCGTGTCGTGGATTTCGTTGCCGATCGACCACAACGCGATCGACGGATGGTTGCGATCGCGCCGCGCCATCGCGCGCGCATCGATCGTCGACCAGTCGGTGAAGAACAGGTGATAATCCTGCGGGTTCTTCGCCACCGTCCACATGTCGAACGCCTCGTCCATCACCACCAACCCCAGCCGGTCGCACAGGTCGAGGAACTCCGGCCCGAACGGATGATGCGCGGTGCGGATCGCGTTGACGCCCAGCGCCTTCAACCCCTTCAACCGGCGTTCGTAGAAACTCAGCGGCACCGCCATCCCGAACGCGCCGCCATCGGCATGGATCGCCGCGCCCTTCAGCTTGAAATTGCGGCCGTTCAGCCAGAACCCCGTCGGCGCCTCGAACCGCATGTCGCGGATGCCGAAACTGACCCGGTCCTCGTCCAGCACGCTGCCGTCATCCGCAACGACCCGCACCACCGCACTGTGCATCGCCGGATCGTCGATATCCCAGCGGCGCGGCTTCGCAACCGAACCCTGCGCCGACAGATCGATCGTCCGCCCGACCGGCAGCACCACCGCCTCGCCCTTCGTCGTCGCGACGCGGCGGCCATCCGGGCCGATCAGGTCGACCTCCAGATGCGCTGTCCGCTCGGCCGTTCCCTGATTGACGACACTGCTGCGCACCGCGACCGTCGCGGCATCGGCGGTCAGCGCGGGCGTCGTGACATAGGTGCCGTCGGTATCGACATGCACGTCGCCGCTCACGATCAGCCGAACATGGCGATAGATGCCGCCACCCGCATACCAGCGCGACGCCGGCTGCGACGACGTGTCGGCCCGTACCGCGATCACATTGTCGCCATCCGCCTTCAGGTGCGGCGTGATCTCGTAGCGAAAGCTGGCATAGCCGCTCGGCCGGTGGCCGACATGCACGCCGTTAACCCAGACGCCCGACCGCTCCATGACGCCGTCGAACTCGACGAACACCCGCTTGCCGCGCATGTTCGGAGCAAGCGCGAAATGCTTGCGATACCAGGCGACGCCGGTGGGCAGGAATGCGCCCGATCCGGTCGCGGCGGCATGTTCGTCGAACGGCCCCGCGATCGCCCAGTCATGCGGCAAATCGATCTTCGTCCAGCCGGTATCGCCAAAGGCAGATGCATCTGCTCCCGCGATATCGCCGCGCGTGACACGCCAGTCCGCATCGAACGCCACCTTGTCGCCGGCCACCGCAGGTGCCGCGAGCAGCAGCAACGGCGCAAACAGGATCGCGAGCCGGCTCATCGCGCCACCGCTTTCGCCACCTCGACCGCATAGATCGCGTTGCGGCCCTCCATGTTCGACCGGAACAATATCCACTTGTTGTCCGGCGTGAAGTGGATGTTCGGCTCAAGCTGGTAATTGTGCTTCGACAGGTCGACCAGCCGCTCCGGCGCGAATGTCCCCGGCGCGATCAAACTGTCCGCATCCGCCGCGTGGATGCCGGCGACGTCGGGAATCGCCTGCGGCGTCAATAGGTATATCCACTTCCCGTCCGGCGCATGCGCCACCATCTCGCTGTCGCCGCCGTCCCCGGCAAAGGTCTTGCCGTCCGACGAGGTGTTGTAATGGACCGACCACTGGTTGCGCTCGACATGATACCAGCGCCGCTTCTGTGTCGCGACGTCGTATCCCGCCACCCAGAATACCTGTCCGCGCGGGGTCTGCAGATCGTACCAGATCGTCTTGCCGTCCGGGCTCCACCATTCGTGCCCGGCGATCTCCATGTTCATCGTCCGCGTATGAATCTTCGTCAGTTGCGTGCCGTCGGTGCGGATCGTCCAGATGCGATCGACCTTATGCCACGGCCCTTCGTGACAGAACATCAACAGGCCGGAATCGGTCGGCGAGAATTGCAGATGGTTCAGCCAGTCGGTCGCCTGGTGCACCACCGTGCGCGCGCCGGTCTTCAGGTCGATGGTAAAGATCTCCATCGGGATACGCGCTTCCAGCCGGTCGTTCAGCCGCACCTCCTTGGCCTCGGCAAAGGGCAGGGGTTTGCCGTCCGGCCCGTTGGCGGCATATTCCGCCTGGTCGGTCTTGCCGCTTCGCGCCGTCCGCCCCGGTTGCAGCGGCATCGCCCGTTCGGCGACTTGCCCCGCCACCAAAGTCTCGTCCGCGTTCATCGTATCGATCTGGCCGGCGGGCAAATCGATGACCTTGCGGGCCTTGCCGCTATCGATATCCGCGGCCCAGAGCTCCAGTGGATCGCGTTGCCCATCCGATCCCGCGCCCGCTGTCGCCGCCTTGCCGGTGGCGCGAACGGTGTAATAGGCGGTGCGCGTGTTGTGACCGGTGAACAGCAGTCGCACGATCTTCTGTTTGACCAGCGGCTTGACGGCCCATGTCTTCAGATCGACGACCGAAATGCCCTCGGCGGTCGAAAACACCATCTTGTCGCCCTGCGGGGTGAAGGCGTTGTAGTTGAAATACAGCAGGTAATTGCCCGGCACGTCGGACAGCCGCATCACCCGGTGCCCGGTCTTCGCATCCACCCAGGACGCCGGCATCGACGCGGGCGGCGAGGGCGCTTGCGCCAGAGCGGCGGCGGGCAGCGCCATGGCGAGCAACAGGGACGCGAACTTCATGCACCACTCCTCGGGAACGCTCATGCGGTCTGGCGCCGCTCTCGTCCCAGATAATAGTACTCTATCTCACATGATGCAAGTGGTTTCGTAGGCGACACTTGGTTGGGTATGTCGATCAGAGGAAGAAGATTTGGTTCGCGCGGAGGCGCGGAGGCGCGGAGACGCGGAGAAGAGGGGGGGGTGCTGGTGAATGTGACGCGCCGCATCGTGCCCCGGTGATGACAAGCATGATGAAAGACGCCGGCGGCGGCGAAGAACAGCCGCGCGCAGCGCTATAAATACCTTCTTCTTCTCCGCGTCTCCGCGCCTCCGCGCGAACCAACCTTCTTCTCTCTGAAACTCAGATCAGCCGCGAAAATCTACCAAAGCATCCCGTGTGATCCGATCGATGCTGGTGCAACTGGTCAGCGCCATCGCCACCCGCATCTCCGCTTCCATCAGCTGCAGCATGTGCGTCACGCCCGCCTCGCCGGCCGCCGCCAGCGCATAGACCCATGCCCGGCCCAGCAGCACGCCATGCGCGCCCAGCGCCAGCATCCGCACCACGTCCAGACCCGATCGCACGCCGCCATCCGCCAGGATCGTCAGCCGGTCCCGCACCGCGTCCGCGATCGGCGGCAATGCCTGCGCGGTGGAGGGCACGCCGTCCAACTGCCGCCCGCCATGGTTCGATACGACGATCCCGTCCGCCCCCAGATCGGCCGCCGCGATCGCGTCCTCGCGGTCGAGGATACCCTTGATGACCAGCGGCCCGTCCCAGCTGTCGCGGATGAACTCCAGGTCCTTCCACGACACGGTCGGATCGAAGTTATTGCGCATCCAGGCGAAGAAATCCTCCAGCCCGGTGTTCTTGCCCAGCACCGGCGCGACATTGCCCAACTGGTGCGGCCGCCCCTTCACGCCCACGTCCCACGCCCAGGCGGGCCGCAGCATCGATTGCACCGTCCGCCGGAATGATCCGGCAAAGCCGGATGCGCCGGCCAGCCCCGACCGGTAATCGCGATACCGCGATCCCGGCACCGGCATGTCGACCGTGAAGATCAGCGCGGTACACCCGGCGGCCTTCGCCTGCGCCAGCAGGTCCTTCATGAACCCCCGGTCGCGGATCATGTATAGCTGGAACCAGATCGGCTGGCTCGTACCCTGCGCCACCTCGTCGATCGGACAGGCGGACACGGTGGACAGGCAGAACGGAATACCCGCCTTCTCCGCCGCCCGTGCCGCCTGCACCTCGCCACGGCGCGCGTTCATGCCGGCAAGGCCGATCGGGGCGAGTGCCACCGGCAGCTTCTGCTCGCGCCCAAACAGCGTCGTCGTCAGGTCCAGCGTCGACACATCGGTCAGCACCCGCTGGCGGAGCGCGATCGCCTCCAGATCGGCGACGTTCCGGCGCAGCGTCACCTCCGCATAGGAACCGCCGTCGATATATTCGAACAGGAAATGCGGCAGCTTGCGCCGTGCCAGTTCCCGGTAATCGAGCGCAGATGCCGCCTTTGCCATTACCGCCAAAGCCCTATTGGAGATTCACGAACATACCGCCATCGACCAGCAGCGCCGCACCGGTAACGTACTTCGCCAGATCGGACGCCAGAAACACGATCGGCCCCTCCAGATCGTCGGGCTGCCCCAGCCGGCCGAGCGGGATGCGCTTTTCCATATATTCGCGCTTCTCGACGTCGGCGAGATCGTCCTTGTTGATGTCGGTCAGGATCGTCCCCGGCAGCACCGAGTTGCAACGGATGCCGTACTTCCCCAGCGCGATCGCGGTCGACTGCATCAGCGAATGCACGCCCGCCTTGGTCGGAGTATAGTGTGTCTGATATTCGCCGCCGACCAGTGCCGAGATCGACGACACCGCGACGATCGCGCCGCCGTGACCCTGCTTGACCATCTGGTTCGCCGCCGCCTGCACCATGAAATACGCGCCGTGCATGTTGACGCGCATCGTCCGCTCGAACGTCTCGACCGGCATGTCGAGGAAGGCGTGGAAGGGGCAGATGCCGGCATTGTTGACGAACACATCGACCTTGCCGAACTTGTCGACGGCCTCCGCCACGAAGTCCTTGGCCGTGGCCGGATCGGCGACGTCGCCCTGCACATACAGCCCGCGCTGGCCCAGCGCCTCGATCTCGGCGACCGCCGCTGCCGCACCGGCCTCGTCGCGTGAGAAGTTGATGACCACGTCGGCCCCGTGACGCGCCGCGCCGATCGCCGCGGCGCGGCCGATCCCGGCCGATGCGCCCGTCACCAATACCGTCTTGCCTTCGAGTAACTTCACGAACGCTCTCCTGATTATCGCTTTTGCTTGGGTATCGGCGTCTCGTCGGTCCAGCCGAGGTCGCGGCTGATCGAGGTCGCGGTGCCACGCACATCGTCGCTCAGCGTCCCCATCCGCTCGTCGGACATATATTGCGCCGCGCTCGATACGCTGATCGCCGCGACGATCCGGCCCGATGCGTCGCGGATCGGTGCGGCGACGCAGCGGATCTGATCCTGATTCTCTTCCAGATCGAATGCGCGGCCGGCACCGACATAGCCCTGCATCCGCTCCGTCCACAGCGCGTAATCGGCCGCCGGTGCGCCCGCCGCCTGATCGCCCGCGAACAGCGCTTCCCACCGCGTCGGCAGGTCGTCGAGCATCAGCGCCTTGCCCAGACCGGTCGCGGTCAGCGGCTGGCGGTCGCCGATCCGGCTGGAAATCTCGACCCGCCGGCGGCCCGGAATCTTGTCCAGATACAGCGCCCGGTCCTGGTCGAGGATGCCAAGATGCACCGTATCTTCGCTCAGCGTCGCCAGCTCCTCGATATGCGGCCGCGCGATCTGCACCACGTCCGCCTGCCGCTGCGCCATGAAGCCCAGTTCCAGCAGCTTCGGCCCGAACTGGTATCCCAGCCGCGGCACGAACGTCAGGTAACGCCGGTCGATCAGTGCATTGGCCAGCCGATGCGTGGTGGACCGTGTCAGCCCGAGCCGGGCGGCGAGGTCGGCAAGCGCGATCGGCCCATCGACCACGGCGTCCAGCACGTCGAGCCCGCGCAGCAGCGTCTGGCTGCCGGGTGGGCTCTTGACCGTGCTGTCGGCCGATTCTGGATTTGACGGAGAGTTTTTCATTTCGTAATACGCCATTCCATAATGTGGAAGTTAAGCCGCTGCAAGCGGTAGGAGAGGGGCCCTGGACAGCAATCGTCATCCATCGCGATGCGACGTCGTACCAAATGCTGGTACGCGCTGCCTATCTCTCATGTTCGGAGAAGACGCATGAGCCTGTCGAAGATCAAGCACGTCCGCGCATTCGTCGTGCGCGGCGGTGGTGCCGATTACCACGATCAGGGCGAAGGCCACTGGATCGACGATCACATCGCCACGCCGATGAGCCGCTATCCCGAATATCGCCAGTCGCGGCAAAGCTTCGGTATCAACGTGCTCGGCACGCTGGTGGTGCAGATCGAGGCGGAGGACGGCACGGTCGGTTTCGCGGTGACGACCGGCGGCGAACCGGCGGCGTTCATCGTCGAAAAGCACCTCGCCCGCTTCCTCGAAGGGCGCGACCCGGCCGAGTATGAGAAGATCTGGGACCAGATGTACTTCTCGACCCAGTATTACGGTCGCAAGGGGCTGGTCGTGAACGCGATCTCCGGCGTCGATCTGGCGCTGTGGGACTTGCTCGGCAAGCTGCGGCAGGAGCCGGTGTATCACCTGCTGGGCGGCGCGGTGCGCGACGAACTGCAATTCTACGCCACCGGCGCGCGGCCCGACATCGCCAAGGAACTGGGCTTCATCGGCGGCAAGCTGCCGCTCCACCATGGCCCGGCCGAGGGGCTGGAGGGGCTGCACAAGAACGTCGCGCTGCTGGCAGACATGCGGTCGAAGGTCGGTGACGATTTCTGGCTGATGTACGATTGCTGGATGGCGCTCGACGTCGACTACGCCACCCGCCTCGCCATCGCGTGCCACGAACATGGCCTGAAGTGGATCGAGGAGGCGATCAGCCCCGACGATTACTGGGGCTATGCCGAGCTGAAGCGTAACGTCCCCAAGGGAATGCTGGTGACGACCGGCGAGCATGAGGCCACCCGCTGGGGCTTCCGCATGTTGATGGAGATGGACTGCTGCGACATCATCCAGCCCGATGTCGGCTGGTGCGGCGGCGTGACCGAGTTGCTGAAGATCAGCGCGCTGGCCGATGCCAAGGGCAAGATGGTCGTGCCGCACGGCTCGTCGGTCTACAGCTACCACTTCGTCATCACCCGCCACAACTCGCCCTTCGCCGAGTTCCTGATGATGCACCCGGGACCGACCGAAGTGGTGCCGATGTTCAGCCCTCAGTTGCTGGGCGAGCCGGTGCCGCAGAACGGACGCCTGAAGGCGTCGGCGCTCGACAAGCCGGGGTTCGGCGTGGAACTGAACCCCGAGGTCGCGCTGCACCGCCCGTACACGCATTGATTAAGCCCCTCCCGCAAGCGGGGGGAGACACCACATTTTCACGCGAGGACGTACCCGATGAAACTCTGCCGTTATGGCCCCAAGGGCGCCGAGAAACCCGGTCTGGTCGATGCCGACGGCCAGGTCCGTGACCTTTCCGGCAAGGTCGACGACATCACCATCGCCAGCCTCACGACCCTGGCCGGCGTCGATGCCGCCAGCCTGCCCGTGGTCGAGGGCAGCCCGCGTTACGGCGTGCCCGTCGCCGGCATTGGCAAGATCGTTGCGATCGGCCTCAACTACCGCGACCATGCGATCGAATCGAACCTGCCGATCCCGACCGAACCGATGATGTTCATGAAGGCGCTGTCCAGCCTGACCGGCCCGAACGATCAGGTCATGCTGCCAAAGGGCGCGACCCACGGCGACTGGGAAGTCGAACTGGGCGTCATCATCGGCAAGACCTGCCGCTATGTCGACAAGGCCGAGGCGATGGATCACGTCGCCGGTTACGTGCTGGCCAACGACGTGTCGGAACGCTTCAACCAGAAGCAGCGCGGCACGCAGTGGTCGAAGGGCAAGGGTCACGACACCTTCTGCCCGGTGGGTCCATGGCTGGTAACGCCCGACGAGGTGGGCGATCCGCAGGATCTGGCCATGTCGCTCGACGTGAATGGCGATCGGATGCAGACCGGCAACACGAAGACGATGATCTTCGCGGTGGACGAACTGATCTCCTACGTCAGCGAATATGTCACGCTGGAGCCGGGCGATCTGCTCATCACCGGCACGCCGCCGGGCGTGGGTGAAGGCAAGAAGCCAGAGGCGATCTTCCTGAAGGCGGGCGACACGATGACGCTGTCGATCGACAAGCTCGGCACGCAGACGCAGGCCGTCGTCGCCTGGGCGCACCCGCGCACCGGCGCCGCCGCATGAGGACTTTTTCGGGCCGTTTCGACGGACGCACCGCCATCGTCACCGGCGGCGCGTCCGGCCTCGGCAAGGCGGTGGCCAAGCGCATCGTCGCCGAGGGTGGCAAGGTGTGCCTGTGGGATCTGAACCCCGACGCGCTCGCCGCCGCGCGCACCGAAATCGGCGCGACCCACACCGTCGCGATCGACGTGTCCGATCATGCCGCCGTCGCCAACGCCGCGCGGGAATCGAACGCCGCGCTCGGTGGCCGTGTCGACGTGCTGGTCTGTTCGGCGGGCATTACGGGCGCGACCGTGCCGGTGCATGAATTCCCGATCGACAGCTGGCTGCGCGTCGTCGACATCAACCTGAACGGCCTGTTCTATTGCAACCGTTCGGTCGTGCCGCTGATGCTGGCGAACGGTTACGGCCGCATCGTCAACGTCGCGTCGGTCGCGGGCAAGGAGGGCAATCCCAACGCGTCGGCCTATTCCGCGTCAAAGGCCGGCGTGATCGGCTTCACCAAGTCGCTGGGCAAGGAACTGGCCGGCAAGGGTGTCATCGCCAACACGCTGACCCCCGCGACGTTCGAAAGCCCGATCCTGGAACAACTCCCCAAAAGCCAGGTCGATTACATGCGATCGAAAATCCCCATGGGCCGGCTGGGCGAGATCGACGAATCGGCGGCGATGGTGTGCTTCATGGCGAGCGAGGAGTGCAGTTTCACGACCGCCTCGACGTTCGACACATCGGGCGGCCGCACGACGTTCTAGACCATTATCCGTTCGTCCTGAGCAGGGGCTGAGCGAAGCCGAAGACCCGTATCGAAGGACATTGCCCCGGGCGGGCCAGTCCTTCGATACGTCGCTTCGACAGACTCAGCGACTTCTCAGGACGAACGGTTATTTTCATTTCGACGGAGCAACCATGGGCAATCCCCTGATCGGCGTCGCGTTCCACTGGCTGGGCGGTCTCGCCTCCGCCAGTTTCTACGTCCCCTACCGGGGCGTGAAGCGCTGGTCGTGGGAGGTCTATTGGCTCACCGGCGGCATTTTCTCGTGGCTGCTTGCGCCGTGGTTCTTCGCCAGCATCCAGACCAACGACCTGCTCGGCGTGCTGGCCGCCACGCCATCGCCCAACATCTGGTGGCCGGTATTCTTCGGGGTACTCTGGGGCTTTGGTGGCCTCGGCTATGGCCTGACGATGCGCTATCTCGGCCTGTCTCTCGGCATGGCGGTGGTGCTGGGGCTCTGCACCGTCTTCGGCACGCTGGTGCCGCCGCTGTTCCTCGGCGATTTCCATGAGAAACTGCTCGCCACGACATCGGGCAACATCATCCTCGCCGGCATCCTGCTGACGCTGGTCGGCATCATCGTCGTCGCCATGGCCGGCGCCCGCAAGGATGCCGCCCTGTCCGAGGAGGAAAAGGCCGCCGCCGTCGCCGAGTTCGATTTCAAGAAGGGCATCGTCGTCGCGATCTTCGCCGGCATCATGTCCGCCTGCTTCGCCTTCGGCCTCGCCGCCGGTGAGCCGATCAAGGCGCTGTCCGCCGCCGCCGGCACCGGCCCGCTCTGGACCGGACTGCCCGTGCTGTGCCTCGTCATGTTCGGCGGCCTCATCACCAACGCGTTGTGGTGCGGCTATCTCGTCGTGAAGAACCGCAGCGCCGGGCAGTGGTTCGGCAGGGGCGTCGCCAGCGATCCCGCCGCACAGACCGCCTCGCCCGATCACGGCGCCACGTTCGAACCCGCGGCCACTGCCGTGGGATCGACTACCCCCGCCAAGGCACCGATGCTGCGCAACTATTTGCTCTGCGCGGTCGCCGGCATCGCCTGGTATTTCCAGTTCTTCTTCTACACGATGGGGGAGAGCCAGATGGGTCGCTACGGCTTCTCGTCATGGACGCTGCACATGGCGTCGATCATCATCTTCGGCACGCTGTGGGGCTTCGCCTTCCGCGAATGGAAGGATGCCGCCCCCCGCGTTCGTGGCATGGTATGGAGCGGCGTCGCCATCCTCGTCCTCGCCACCATCGTCATCGGTTACGGCAATTATCGCGGAGCCTGATCCATGCGCGACATCCCCCCCGAGCGGATGCGAGACATCCCCTTCGTCGATGCTCACGTCCATCTGTGGGACCTCGACCATCTCCGCTACCCATGGCTGACGCCGCCCTTCGCCGATGATGGCCCCAACGGCAGCGTCGAGCCGATCGCGGCGACCTATCGCCCCGCCGACTATCGTGCCGAGGCGGCGAACTGGGCGGTCGCCGGCATCGTCCATATCGACGCCGGCGCGCATGGCGACGATGCGTTGGCGGAAACCGAATGGCTCGAAGCACAGGCGAACGACGGCAACCTGCCGACCGGCATCGTCGCCTTCGCCGCGCTCGACGACCCGGACGTCGAGCAACTGCTCGCCGCCCACGCTGCGCACGGCCGCGTCCGCGGCATCCGTCACATCGTCAACTGGCACGCCACCTCGCGCCGCACCTATACGCCGCGCGACCTGACGGCCGATCCCGCCTGGGAACGCGGCTTTGCACTGCTCGCCAAATACGGCCTGTCCTTCGATCTTCAGGCATATCCTGCGCAGTTCCCCGCGCTCGCCACCCTGCTGGCCCGCCACCCCGACACGCCGGTCATCGTCGACCATCTCGGCATGCCCGTTCCCGACGACACCGACGGCCGCGACCAATGGCGCACCGGCATGGCCGCGCTCGCCGCGCTGCCGCAGGTGTCGGTCAAGATTTCCGGCTTCGGCTTCGTCCAGCGGCCCTGGACCGCCGACGATGCGCGGCCTTGGATTACCGAGACGATCGACCTGTTCGGCCCCGACCGTTGCCTCGTCGCCAGCGATTTCCCCACCGACCGTCTGTTCGGCGATTTCGACGATACCTTGAATGCCTATGCGACGATCATCGCCGGCTACCCCGACGACGAACGCCGCGCGATGTGGGGACGCAACGCCGACCGCATCTACCGACTGGGCCTCGATATCTGAGGAGGCGCTTGCCGCCCGCGCATCCAGCCGCTATCGACTTGTCTGAGTAATGGGCCGCAGGTCCGATCAGGAGAGGATGGCCGATGCGCCTGTCGTTGCTGCAATTCCGCGATGCGTCCGGTAACCGCGGCGTCGCCGCGCTGGGTGAGGACCGCGTTCCCCGCCGCGTGACCGGCGCCACCAGCGTCCGCGCGCTGGCGCAGGGCGCGATCGATGCCGGCCACGGTCTCGCTGCCGCCGTCGCTGCCGCCGGTTTCGGCGATGTGGTCGATCTCGATCAGGTCACGTTGCTCGCGCCGATCGATCACGACGATCCCGCCCACTGCATCCTCACCGGCACCGGCCTGACCCATCTCGGCTCCGCCGAGGGCCGCGACCAGATGCACCGCGCCGCCAAGGCCGATGCCGCGCCCACCGATTCGATGAAGATGTTCCTGATGGGTGTCGAGGGTGGCAAGCCCGCCGCCGGTACCGAGGGCGCGCAGCCCGAATGGTTCTACAAGGGCAATGGCCTGTCCTTGGTCGCCCCCGGCCAGCCGCTCGTCTCCCCCGCCTTCGCCAAGGACGCGGGCGAGGAGCCGGAGATCGCCGGCGTCTATCTCGTCGCATCGGATGGCACCCCCGTCCGCATCGGCTTCACGCTCGCCAACGAATTCTCCGACCATGTGACGGAGCGCGGCAACTATCTCTGGCTCGCCCATTCGAAACTGCGCCCCGCCGCGATCGGCCCCGAACTGCTCGTCGGCGACTTGCCGCAGGAGGTGATCGGCACCAGCCGCATCGTCCGCGACGGTGCGACGCTGTGGGAGAAGCCGTTCCTGTCGGGCGAGGCGAACATGTCGCACAGCCTCGCCAATCTCGAACACCATCATTTCAAGTACGCGCTGTTCCGCAGCGCCGGCGACGTCCATGTCCACTTCTTCGGCACCGCCACCCTGTCGTTCAGCGACGGCGTGACCACGCAGGAAGGCGACGTGTTCGAGATTGAGGCTGCGCCCTTCGCGCTTCCCTTGCGCAACACCGTCGCCACCGACGTGCATCGCCCGGTCGCGGTGAGGGCGCTCTGATGACGATCCGTCTCGGCCTCGTCGGCGTCGGCAAGATCGCGCACGACCAGCATATCCCCACCATCGCCGCCTCGCCCGATTTCGAACTGGTCGCCACCGCCAGCCGCCACGGCAGCGTCGAGGGCACACCCTCCTATCCCTCGATCGAGGCGATGCTGGACGGTCCCGAGACGATCGACGCCATCACCCTCTGCCAGCCGCCGCACGTCCGCTACGACGCGGCCCGCCTCGCCATCGCCAGCGGCAAGCACGTCTTCCTCGAAAAACCACCCGGCATGACGCTGGGCGAGGTCGCCGCGCTCGCCGAACAGGCGGCGGATGCCGGCGTGTCGCTGTTCGCCAGTTGGCATTCCCGCTACGGCGCCGCGATCGAGGATACGCGCGCCTGGCTCGCCGCCACCACGATCCATTCGGTCAAGGCCATCTGGAAGGAGGACGTCCGCGTCTGGCATCCGGGGCAGGAGTGGCTGTGGGAAGCGGGTGCGCTCGGCGTGTTCGATCCCGGCATCAACGCACTGTCGGTGCTGACCGCGATCCTGCCGCGCCGTTTCTTCCTGCTCGATGCGACGCTGGAGTTCCCCGAAAACCGCGCCGCGCCGATCGCCGCCGACCTGACCTATGTCGACACCGCCGGCGTGCCCGTCGCGGCCGAGTTCGATTTCCGCCAGCCGGGGCCACACACCTGGGAGGTCCATGCCGAAACCGCCGCCGGCACGATGCTGCTCGCCAAGGGCGGCAACGAGCTGTGGATTGATGGCGTGCTGAAGACCACCGCGCCAGAGGCCGAATATCGCGGCCTGTACGATCAATTCGCCAAACTGATCGCCGCGGGCAAATCGGATGCCGACACCACCCCGCTGGCGCACGTCACCGATGCGTTCCTGCGCGGCGTCCGCAAGCCGGTGGAGCCATTCCATTACTGATCGCTCGACACCTGCGGACCCCGCGCCCATGATTGCGGGCTGACAGGAGAAATGCGGTGAGCCGCCAGCGATCGACGCCGGAAACATCGCCGCTGGGGACCAGTGCACCACGCCGCATCCACGGCAACATCGCACACGATCTGGGCGTCGCGATCGTCACCGGCCATCACCAGCCGGGCGAGATATTGCCCGGCGAGATCGAGTTCAGCCACCGCCTCGACGTGTCGCGCAGCGCGTATCGCGAGGCGGTGCGCATCCTCGCCGCCAAGGGACTGGTCGAAAGCCGGCCCAAAACGGGCACCCGCGTCAGCGACCGTCGGCGCTGGAACATGCTCGATCCCGACGTCCTCGCCTGGATGTTCGAGAGCGAGCCGGACGAGGTGTTCATCCGCAGCTTGTTCGAACTGCGCATGATGATCGAACCCGCCGCCGCCGCCTTCGCCGCGGAACGCCGCACCGCCGACGAGCTGTCCCGCATGGGCGCGGCGCTGCACGACATGGCGCATCACGGGCTCGCGTCTCCCGCTGGCCGCGCCGCCGACCAGCTTTTCCACAATCTGGTGCTGGAGGCGACGCGCAACGAGCCGCTGACGACGCTGTCGACCACTATCGCCGCCGCGGTCGGCTGGACGACGATCTTCAAGCAGCGTCGCACTCTGCCGCCGCGCGATCCGATGCCCGAACATTTCGCGCTGTACGATGCGATCGCGGCGGGCGACGGCGATCTCGCGCGCGTCCGCATGACCGAACTCGTGGCGCTGGCCCTGCGCGACACTGAACAGGCGGTCGCGGCCTGATCGCCGACGACAGGAACGCGCGCGCCTGAGGATTGTTGAGCCTCCGCAACATTTCTCACCGCCGGGGCGCCACCAACCATGTTTACTGACCGCAATGCGACATGGCTGGCCCGGCTGGGCTTCGCCGCGCGGGGTCTCGTTTATCTGCTGGTCGGCTGGTTCGCGATCGATGCGGCGTTCCGCGATGGCCAGGCCGCCGACAATCAGGGCGCGATCGCCTCGCTGGCCGACGAACAATTCGGCCATATCCTGTTGGCGGTCATCGCCGCCGGCATGCTGGGCTATGCCGTCTGGCGCCTGACCGAGGGATTGGCCAACCCCGAACGGATCGCCCGTGACGCGAAGGGCAATTTCAGGCGGCTCGGCCATCTGGTCAGCGGCACCGCCCACGTCATCCTCGCCTGGACCGCCGCGCGCATCGCGCTGGATATCGGCGAGACCGAAGGCGGCACGTCCCCCGGCGACGAGAGTGCCCGCGACTGGACCGCCTGGCTGCTCGCGCAGCCATTCGGCCAGATTCTTGTCGGCATCGTCGCGGTCGGTCTGGTCGTTGCGGCGGGGCAACAGGCGCGCAAGGCATGGACCGGCGGGTTCGCCGCCGATTTGCGCAGTGACACGCCGACGCCGACCTATGTCTGCACGATCGGCCGCCTCGGTTATGGCGCGCGGGCGCTGGTGTTCGTGATCCTCGCCGGCTTCTTCACCCTCGCCGCGTGGCAGGCGCAGGCGAGCGAGGCTGGCGGCATGGCGGCGGCACTGGGTATGTTACAAGGCCAGCCCGGCGGCCAATGGCTGCTCGCCGCAACCGGCATCGGCCTCGGCCTGTTCGGCATCTACAGCTTTGTCGAGGCGCGATACCGCCGCATCCATGTCGACCTGCCGGGGTGCGACTGATCGCGCCGCTGGCTTTGCCGCTGGTTCTCGCTTCGTATCTGGTGACCGAGCGCCATTTTGCCGCCGCACCGCGAACCTGCGCCGTCCTGCAAACAGCCTATACCGCCGCGATCGGCGCGCGCACTCCCGCTTATCCAGTCGACGTTCGCATGAAGCGCACGCCGAACGGCAGTACGGGCATCATCTCCGGCGATGGGACCAATCTTGGTCTGACTCCCCGCGATTCCAGAGATCTGGTCGCTCGACAGGACATCTATCGCGATCCATCGTTCGATCCGCACTGCGTATGGAAAGGCTCTGCCGGCCCGGTCGTCGATGAGGAGGGACATGCGACCTACACGACCTTCAGCAGTCCGATATTCTCCAGCAACGGCACGTTCGCGCTGGTGGAGCTATCGACGAGGGAGGCGGGTAATTTCGGCTACGGCATGATGTGCATCGTAAGACCGAAACACGATCGGTGGACCGCCCGATGCCAGCGAAGCTGGATAACCTGACAGCGTCATCCGCCCCGGCGGATGCAGCGCCCCCGGTTCCTTCGGTATCGCTTTTGCCGCCGACGATCGTGGTACGGTCACCGTACGCCGGGAACCATCGCATCGTCCGTTCGCTTCATCGCAGTCTCCATTGCCCACTAATATGATGGGATATAAATAGGGGACGAGAGTATGGCTGGCTGCCTCTGTTGGCAGGAGGCCAAATCTCGGCGACTCGAAGGAGAAGCATGATGGGATCATTCGCCGCGTATGACGCCGTTCGACCGACGATCCTGACCGTGCCGGGTCTGGGCGGCTCTGGGCCTTCGCATTGGCAGACCCTGTGGGAATCATCCGTGCCGGGCGTTCACCGCGCCGATCTGGGCATGTGGAACACCCCCCATCGCAACAGTTGGGTGACGAAGCTGGACGAGGCCATCCGCCAGGCCGAGGCGCCGGTGATCCTCGTCGCGCACAGCCTGGGCTGTCTGGCGGTGGCGTGGTGGGCGCAGCTAAGCCCGCAGCCTTATGGCTGGCCTGTCGCCGGCGCGCTGCTGGTCGCGCCCGCCGATACCGACCGGCCCGATGCCTGTGCCGAATTGAAAGCGTTTGCGCCAAGCCCGCGCATCCCCCTGCCGTTTCCGTCGCTGGTCGTCGCCAGCACCGATGACCCGTGGATCACGATTGACCGCGCGCACAGTCTGGCGGCCGAATGGGGCAGTCATTTCGTCGACGTCGGTGATACCGGCCACATCAACGCCGCCAGCGGCATCGGTCGCTGGCCAGAGGGGCTCGACCTGCTCGACCGCGTGATCGCCGCTGCCGGGCAGGACGGCCGGCCCTCGCTCAGCCCCGGCGACGCCCGCGCCCTGCTGACCCGCAGCCGCGATCTCGACCCACCGCCCGTCTTTGGCGACCGGCCCGGCAACGCACCGTTGATCGCCCGGACGCAGAACCAGCTACATTAGAAAATAATGACGCCGGTTTAACTCGTCGTCGCGAGTGACGCCAAGCAACCCAGAGCGCTACGTTCTGCTGTGGGTTGCTCCGGTCCGCTCGCGATGACGGACCTATCTGTGTCCCGCCATCACGTTCTCAGTGCGAATAAATCAACCGATCGACAGCCGGTCCGGGGCACAGGAACCGCCCCGAACCGGCCACTCCTCAATGGTTGTCCCGCGGCAATCCCTTCGTCTGCGCGATCCGCTGATACTTCTCCGCACCCTCGATGATCGCGCCGGTGTTCATCTGACCGACATGGCCACGGCTGATCTCCTGCCACGGCGTCTGCGAGGCAGGGTAGGCATAGCCGCCCGCCGCCTGCAACGCCGCGCGCCGTGCTGCCAGTTCTTCCATCGGCACCAGCGCATCGACCGTGCCCTTGCCCAGATCGACGCGTACCCGGTCGCCGGTGCGCAGCAGCGCCAGCATACCGCCCGCGGCCGCCTCCGGGCTGGCGTTCAGGATCGATGGCGATCCCGACGTGCCCGACTGGCGACCATCGCCGATGCAGGGCAGGGCATGAACGCCTTCGGTGATCAGATACGCCGGCGGTCGCATGTTCACGACCTCCGCCGCGCCCGGATAGCCGATCGGGCCGGCGCCGCGCATGAACAGCAACGTCTCGGGCGTGATGCCGACCGACGGATCGTCGATCCGGTGGTGATAGTCCTCCGGCCCGTCGAACACGACCGCCGGCCCCTCGAACGCCTCGGGATCGTCGGGGTTCGACAGATATCGTTCGCGGAATTCCGGCCCGATCACGCTGGTCTTCATCACCGCCGCGTCGAACAGATTGCCCGACAACACGATGAAGCCAGCCTCCTCCTTCAGCGGTTCGGCGAACGGACGGATGACCTTCTCATCCTCGATCGCCACGCCGCGGCAATTGTCGCCCATCGTCCGGCCGTTCACGGTCAGCGCGTCCTCGGCGATCAGGCCCTGGCCCATCAACTGGTTCACCACCGCCGGCACGCCGCCGGCGCGGTAATAATCCTCGCCCAGATACTCGCCCGCCGGCTGCAGGTTGACGAGCAGCGGCACCTTGTGCCCCTCCGTCTCCCAATCCTTCAGCGGCAGGTCGACACCGATATGGCGCGCGATGGCGGCGAGATGGATCGGCGCGTTGGTCGATCCACCGATCGCGGAATTGACCTTGATCGCGTTATGGAACGCCGGCCTGGTCAGGATGTCCGACGGCTTAAGGTCCTCGGCGACCATCTCGACGATGCGCTTGCCCGTCCGCCATGCCACTTCCTGCCGGTCGCGATAGGGGGCCGGGATCGCGGCCGAGCCGGGCAGCGACATGCCGAGCGCTTCGCACAGCGAGTTCATCGTCGTCGCGGTGCCCATCGTGTTGCAGTAACCGGTCGATGGCGCCGACGACGACACCAGCCGGATGAACTCCGCATCGTCGATCTCGCCCGCCGCCAGCAACTGGCGCGCCTTCCACACGATCGTGCCCGATCCGGTGCGCTCGCCCTTGTGCCAGCCGTTCAGCATCGGGCCGACCGACAGCGCGATCGCCGGGATGTTCACCGTCGCCGCCGCCATCAGGCACGCCGGTGTCGTCTTGTCGCATCCGATCGTCAGCACCACGCCGTCCAGCGGGTATCCGTACAGCACCTCGACCAGCGCCAGATAGGCCAGGTTCCGGTCGAGCCCCGCGGTCGGCCGCTTGCCCGTCTCCTGGATCGGATGCACCGGGAATTCCAGCACGATACCGCCCATGTCGCGCACGCCCTCGCGCACTCGCTCCGCCAGCACCAGATGGTGACGGTTGCAGGGGCTCAAGTCGCTGCCGGTCTGGGCGATGCCGATGATCGGCTTGCCTGACTGCAATTCCTCCAGCGACAGGCCAAAGTTCAGATAGCGCTCCAGATACAGCGCCGTCATGTCGATATTGTCGGGATTGTCGAACCAGGCGCGGCTGCGCAGCTTCGGGCGATCGGTCATGGTGATGGTAGTCCGGGGTTGGATCAGCGGGCGCTGGTCGAGAAACGATAGACGATGACGCTTCGATACGTCTGGCCCGGATCGAGCCGGGCCGAACCGAACGCCGGCTGGTTTGGCGTATCCGGGAACACCTGCGGTTCCAGCGCCAGCCCGTCCGACTGGCGATAGGCCAGGCCAGAGCGGCCGATCGCCGTCCCGTCGAGGAAGTTACCGGTGTAGAACTGCACGCCCGGCTGGTTGGTGGCGATCTCCATCACTCGGCCGGTCGCCGGCTCCTCGACCCGCGCGGCGGGACGCAGCCCCTTCGCGTCGGCGGCACCCAGGATATAGTTGTGGTCATATCCCTGACCGAACACGATCTGCTGATCGCGGCCGTCGCGTACCCGGTCGCCGATCACATGGGGTGTGCGGAAATCGAACGGCGTATTCGCCACCGGCCGCCGCTCGCCCGTGGGGATCAGCGTCGCCGACACCGGCGTGAACTGTTCGGCGGGCAGGGTCAGGACGTGCGTCAGGATCGACTTGCCCGATCCCTCGCCGTTCAGGTTGAAGAAGCTGTGGTTCGTCATGTTGACGATCGTCGGCTTGTCCGTCTTCGCCTTGTATTCCACGGTCAGCGCGTTGCTGTCGTCAAGCGTATAGGTCGCCGTCACGTCCAGCTTGCCGGGATAACCTTCCTCGCCATCCGCGCTGGTGTACGACAGCGTCACCGACGGCGCCGGCCCGTTCTTCACGTCGACGATCCGCCACAACACCTTGTCGAAGCCGACCTTGCCACCGTGCAGCGCGTTCGTCTTGTCGTTCAGCCCCAGCGTGTACTGCTTGCCGTCCAGCGAGAATTTGCCGCCGGCGATCCGGTTGGCATAGCGGCCCACCGTCGCGCCGAAATAATTGGGCGCCTTCAGATAGCCGTCCATGCTGTCGTACCCGAGCGTGATCTCGGCCGATTTGCCGGCGCGATCGGGGGTCTGCACCGATTGCAGGATGGCACCGTAATTGATGATCCGCGCGGTCACGCCGTGCGCGTTGGTCAGTGTTACCGCCTCCACCGGGCGGCCATCGGCCAGCGTCCCGAACGGCGCGCGTTTCGCCTCCGCGGCATGGGCGCTGCCCGAAGCGAGGGCGAGCGCGGCGGCGCCGGCGGCCGGTAATATATTCATGGACGATCCTCCCGTTCCGGCCAGTTGCCGACCGTTGACGTACTATGCCATCGCTTATACTCAGACAAAAAGCGCGAGAGCAAGTCCGCCCGCATCGTCGCGGGGCTGGATGCGCGAAAAAATAGAGAGGGGTTTTCCACGCATGGCCGCACCGATTGGCACCAACAGCGCGAGCGTCATCGCGCCCGGCCAACCCACATCGGGTTATGGCAAGGCGCTGGGCCTGCTCGCCAGCCTGTTCTTCATGTGGGGCTTCATCACCGTCATCAACGGTACGCTGCTGCCGCATCTGCGCAGCGTGTTCGACCTCAGCTATTTCCAGGCCGCGTTGATCGAAAGCGTGTGGTTCATCGCCTATTTCTTCGCCTCGATCCCGTCGGCCAAACTGATCGAGCGGATCGGCTATCAGAAATCGCTGGTTATCGGCCTGCTCATCATGGCCGCCGGCGCGCTCGGCATGATCCTGGCCGCCAGCATCCCGTCCTATGGCATCACGCTGGTCATGCTGTTCGTGATCGCCAGCGGCATCACCCTGTTGCAGGTCGCGGCCAACCCATACGTCACCGTGCTGGGATCGCCCAAGACCGCGTCGTCGCGGCTCAATCTGGTGCAGGCGATGAACTCGGCCGGCACCATGCTCGCGCCGCTGTTCGGCGCGTACCTGATCCTCGGCCGGTCGAAGGGCGGGACGGCAGAGGCCGGCGTCGTCCTGACCCAGGCAGAGCGGCTGGCCGACGCGCAGTCGGTCGTCCTGCCCTATGCGCTGGTCGCCATCGTCCTCGTGGTGCTCGCGATCATCATCGCCCGTTTCCCGCTGCCGGCGATGGGATCGTCGACCAGCCGCGTCGCCAAGGAGGAACGCCGCAACCACTCGCTGTGGAAGCATCGCAACCTCGTCTTCGGCATCCCCGCGATCTTCATCTACCTGATCGCCGAGATCGGCGTCGGCAACCTGTTCGTGAACTTCGTCAGCCGCCCCGAAATCGGCAACATGACCACCGAATCGGCGGGTCGCTACCTCACCTTCCTGTGGGGCGGCATGATGGTCGGCCGCTTCGTCGGCTCGGCGATCATGCAGAAGGTCGCGGCGGACAAGGTGCTGGCGTTCTTCTCGATCGGGGCGTTCGTCGTCATGTCGATCACCGTCGTCACCACCGGCCATGTCGCGATGTGGTCGCTGATCCTCGTCGGCCTGTTCCACTCGATCATGTTCCCGACGATCTTCACCCTCGGCATCAAGGGGCTGGGGCCGCTGACCGAGGAGGGTTCGGGCCTGCTCATCATGGCGATCGCCGGTGGCGCGCTCGTCGCGGTGCAGGGCTGGCTGGCCGATCATTACGGCCTGCAATCGTCGTTCATCCTGACCGCGGTCTGCGAACTATACATCCTGTTCTACGCCGTCTGGGGCAGCAAGCCGACCAACGCCTTCCCAGATGAGGCCGCCGCCGATCCGCAATAAACATTTGGGAATTCATCCCAGCATGTGCGAATAGGCGGGCAAGCGCATGAACGACGGCTTCCCCTGACGGGGCGGCCGTCGTAGCGTTCCCCATCAGGGCGCGCGGCCCCGGCTATGCCGACGCCACCGCCGAAACCGGAGTGATCTGATGTTCGACCGCACCTACTACGCCACGCATCCCGATATGATGGAGTGCGTCTCTAACGACGAACTGCGCGACCGCTACCTGATCCAGGGCCTGTTCCGCGACGGTGAGTGCGTCCTGAACTATACCCATGCCGACCGCTTCGTGATCGGTGGCGTCGCCGTCGCCGGTGCGCCGGTGAAACTGCCCGCGCAGACTGAGCCGAAATCGGCCGTCGGCCACCCCTTCCTCGAACGCCGCGAACTCGCGATCGTCAACGTCGGCGATGTCGAAGGCACCGTGACCGTCGATGGCGAAAGCTTCACGCTCGGCAACAAGGATTGCCTGTACGTCACGATGGGCGCCGCCGACGTCGAATTTGCCGGCGCCGGCGCGCGTTATTATCTGGCGTCGTGCCCCGCGCACAAGGCGTTCACCACCCGCAAGCTGGGCATCGCCGACGCCAATGCGCTGGAGCGTGGCAGCCTGGAGGAATCCAACGAGCGCACCATCTTCCAGCTCGTCATCCCCGGCGTCTGCGATTCGGCGCAGCTGGTCATGGGCCTGACCGTCCTGAAGCCCGGCAGCGTCTGGAACACGATGCCCCCGCACATCCACGAGCGGCGCAGCGAGATCTATTTCTACTTCGAACTGCCCACCGACAACGACAAGGTGTTCCATTACATGGGCGAGGGTGAGGCCATGCGTCACATCGTCGTCGGCAACGAGGAATCGGTCATCTCGCCGCCCTGGTCGGTCCATATGGGCTCCGGCACCCGCGCCTATGCCTTCATCTGGGCGATGGCCGGCGAGAACCAGGACTATACCGACATGAACGTCCTCGACATCTGCCAGCTCGCATAAGCCTCACGCCGGAAAGCCGCCGATAGGGGAGGGGAAGCCAAACTCCCCTCCCGCTTGCCGGAGGAGCTGGTGGGCCTGTCCACCCGCGCGACGCTTGTGCAAGCCCACCCCCGACCCCTCCCGCCAGCGGTAGGGGAGGAGACCAAGATGATCACCAACCCGTTCGATCTCTCCGGCAAGGTCGCCATCGTCACCGGTGCCAACACCGGCATCGGTCAGGCGATCGCCGTGGCCCTCGCCGCCGCCGGCGCCGACGTCGCCTGTGTCGGCCGCACCCCCGCCGAAGACACCGTCGCCGAAATCCGCGCGCTCGGTCGCAAGGCGGAGGTCGTCTCCGCCGATCTCTCCACCATCGAACCGATCGGCCGTGTCGTCGACGAAACCGTATCCAAGCTCGGCGGCCTCGATATCCTCGTCAACAATGCCGGCATCATCCGCCGCGCCGACGCAGTCGATTTCACCGAGGAGGATTGGGACGCGGTCGTCGACACCAACCTGAAATCGGTGTTCTTCCTGTGTCAGGCCGCCGGTCGCCACATGATCGCCAACGGCGGCGGCAAGATCATCAACATCGCCTCGATGCTCACCTTCCAGGGCGGCATCCGCGTGCCGAGCTACACCGCGTCGAAAAGCGGCATCGGTGGCCTAACGAAGCTGCTCGCCAATGAATGGGCGGGCAAGAATATCAACGTCAACGCGATCGCCCCCGGCTATATCGCCACCAACAACACTGCCGCGCTGCAGGCCGACGAGGCCCGCAACAAATCGATCCTTGATCGCATCCCCGCCGCCCGCTGGGGCGATGCCGACGATCTCGGCGGTGCTGCCGTCTTCCTCGCCAGCAACGCGGCGAAATACGTGCAGGGTCACATCCTGGCGGTCGATGGCGGCTGGCTGGCGCGATAATGATATCCCTCTTCCACCGGGAGAGGGACGCAGGCGCAACGCGCCGAAAGGGTGAGGGTGGAAGGCATGGCCAAGTTCCTGGCATTCGGCGAGATCATGCTGCGCCTGTCGCCACCGGGCCGCGAGCTGCTGCTCCAGACCCCGCGCCTCGACGTGTGGGTCGCGGGCGCAGAGGCGAACGTCGTCACCCAGCTTGCCCGCCTGGGCCATGACGTCGGCATGGCGACGATCGTTCCGGATAACGATCTCGGCCGTACCGCGATCACCACCTTGCGTGGGCACGGTGTCGATACTGGCACGATCGCGCTCGGCGGCGACCGGATGGGTCTCTATTTCGTCACGTCCGGCGCCGGGCTGCGCGCGACGGAGGTCATCTACGATCGCGCATGGTCTTCGTTCGCCGAGGCACCGACCAGCGCCTGGCACTGGGATACGCTGCTCGCCGGGGTCGACCGTTTCCACCTCTCCGGCATCACGCCCGCGCTCGGGCCCGTACCGGCGGAAAGCGCCATCGCCGCCGCCCGCGCGGCCACTGACCGCGGCATCCCCGTCTCGTTCGATGGCAACTGGCGCGGCAAATTGTGGGAGCGGTGGGATTCCAACCCCCGCCAGATCCTGACCCAGCTTGTCGAACATGCCGACCTGATGTTCGGCAACCACCGCGACATCGCCCTGCTGCTCGGCCGCGACGACTTCTCCGGAAATGGCGAGGACCGCCGCCGTCATGCCGCCGAAGCCGCGTTCGATGCCTTTCCCCGGCTCCAGACGATCGCCTCGACCGCGCGCCATGTCGAACATGTCGATCTCCACCGCCTGTCCGCCCGCGTCGATTCGCGCGAGGGTCAGGCGCAGACCGAGGAGGTCGTGCTGGCCGGTATCGTCGATCGCATCGGCGGCGGCGACGCCTTCGCGGCGGGTGTCCTCCACGCGCTTCGCTCCGGCGGCGACATCGCCAACGCGGCGGCCACCGGTCTCGCACTGGCTGCCCTCAAACATTCGCTGCCCGGCGACGCCAGCCTCTTCCGCCAGCCCGATCTCGACGCCTATCTCGCCGGTGGCCTCGACGTCCGCCGCTGAGCCATCTTGCCTCCGCAGGCGCTGTCCTACAGCCCCCGAAAAGCCTATGGCGTCATCAAGCATCGCTCTTTGACAAGGCGGACGGAAAAACGGCGGAAAACTGACGTTTTTGGCCTAACCTTAGCCTAACTTTCCGGCGTTCCGAGCGGCCTCAGCTTCGCTTCGCCACCACCCGACGCGCCGTCAGGATACGTATCGGGGCGATCAGCATCTGGCCCTTCATCGCCGGCGGCCCCGCGGTCGGCGACGTCGGCTCGCCCAGGATGTGGCGGACGATCTCCATCCCGCTCGTCACATGCCCGAACACCGCATAGCCCAGCTTGTCGCCCGTCGCGGCCGGGTTCGCATCCAGCGTCGGCACCGATCCCACCATGATGAAGAAGTCGCCCCGTCCGCTCCCCGGCGCCGCCCGCCCCAGCGAGATCGCGCCGTCGTCATGCGTCAGGCCCGTCCTGGTCGTCGGTTCATGCGCGATCGGCGGATAGATTAGCTTGGTCGCATTGCGCACGCCGCCCTGGATCAGCCCCGCCTGACCCAGCTTCATCGCCCGGTAGAACGTCGTCCCGTCGAACCGCTTGCCGTCGACATAGCGCAGGAAATTGGCCGTCGTGATCGGCGCCCGCTCACGCTCAAGCTCCAGCACGATCGGCCCCTCGCTCGTCACGATCGTCACCCCGACCGTGGCATAGGGCTTGGGCGCAGGGGAGGGGGCCGGCAGCGGCACCGGTGTTGCCAGCGGAACCGGCGTCACCGCCGGCACGGGCGCCACCTGCGGCGCGGCGGCGATGGTCAGGAGCGCGGGAGCGAGCAGCACGAATCGATGGTTCATGCCATCCACCCTAGCCGCGCATTACCCGCGTCACATGCCCCATCTTGCGGCCCGGCCGCGCCGCACCTTTGCCATACAGGTGCAGATGCGCGCCCGGATCGACCAGCGCGTCCGCCCACGGATCGTCACCGATCAGGTTGTGCATCGTCACCGCCGACCCGGTCAGCGCGGTGGACCCCAGCGGCAAGCCACAGATCGCCCGGATATGGTTCTCGAACTGCGACGTCTCCGCCCCCTCCATCGTCCAGTGCCCGGAGTTATGCACCCGCGGCGCCATCTCGTTGAATACCGGCCCCTCGGCCGTCGCAAAGAACTCGCACGCCAGTACGCCGACATAGTCGAGCTCCGCCGCGATCCGGCCCGCCAGCGCCGTCGCCTCGTCCACCTGCGCCAGCACGGCGGTGGGCGCGGGCAGGGTGGAGGTGCGCAGGATCGCGTCCTCATGCACGTTCAGCGGCGCATCGTATCGCACCGTCGCGCCGTCCTGCCCGCGCACGATCAGGACCGAGAATTCATGCTCGAACGTGACGAACGCCTCCAGCACCGCCGGCCCGCCGATCGCCTCCCACGCCGAATCCGCATCGGCGGACGACGACAGCCGCACCTGCCCCTTGCCGTCATAGCCGAACCGCGCCGTCTTCAGCACCGCCGGCGTGCTGACATGCGCGATCGCCGCCTCCAGCGTCTCGCGACTGTCCACCGCCGCCCATCGCGCCGGCCGTCCACCGACGCTCTCAACGAAGCGCTTCTCCGCGATCCGCTCCTGCGCCGCCGCCAACGCGCGGGGGTGCGGATGCACCGGCACCCGCTCCGCCAGCCATTCGACCGGACCCAGCGCGATATTCTCGAACTCGTAGGTCACCACGTCGCACGCCTCGGCGAAGTCGGCCAGCACGATGCGATTGTGGTAATCGGCCCGTGTCAGGCTCGACGCGGTCTGCGCCGCCACGCTCTCGCGATCGGGCGCCAGCACATGCGTGCGATACCCCAGTTGCGCGGCCGCGACCGCCAGCATCCGGCCCAGTTGCCCGCCGCCGAGGATACCGATCGTGGAACCCGGCTCGATCATGCCGGATCGATCGCCACGCCGTCGGTCTGCGCCGCGCGCCACGCCTTCAGCCGTTCGGTCAGCGCCTCGTCACCGGTGGCAAGGATCGCGGCGGCCAGCAGCCCCGCGTTGATCGCACCCGCCTTGCCGATCGCCAGCGTTCCCACCGGAATGCCGCCCGGCATCTGGACGATGGAGAGCAGGCTATCCATGCCCTTCAGCGCCTTCGATTCCACCGGCACGCCCAGCACCGGCAGATGCGTCATCGCCGCGGCCATGCCCGGCAGATGCGCCGCCCCGCCCGCGCCGCCGATGATGACCTTCAGCCCCCGATCCGCCGCGCCGGTGGCATATTCGACCAGCCGCTGCGGCGTTCGATGCGCCGATACGACTTTCGTCTCATACGGAACGCCGAGCGCATCGAGCGTCTCGGCGGCGTGGCGCATCGTGTCCCAATCGGACGTCGAGCCCATGATGATGCCGACCAGTGTCATGTCCGTCGCCTAGCGGGCGGCGATCCGCCGATCAACGCTCTGACAGGTAATAGCGGTCGGTCGGGTTCAGATCGGCATCCAGTTCGTACACGATCGGCTGGCCGGTCGGGATTTCCAACCCGGTGATCTCGTCGTCCGGAATGTTCGACAGATGCTTCACCAACGCGCGCAGCGAATTGCCGTGAGCGGAGATCAGCACTCGCTGCCCGTCCTTCAGCGCCGGCGCGATGCGCTCTTCCCAATAGGGCAGGACTCGCTCGATCGTATCCTTCAGGCTCTCGGTCGTCGGGATGGCGATGCCGGCATAGCGGCGGTCATGAGTCATATCGAACTCGCCACCCGGCTCGCTGACCGGCGGCGGCACGTCGAAGCTGCGGCGCCAGATCTTCACCTGATCCTCGCCGTGCCTGGCCACCGTCTCCGCCTTGTCGAGGCCGGTCAGGCCGCCATAATGCCGCTCGTTCAGGCGCCAGTCCTTCTCGGTCGGCAGCCACAACCGACCCATCGCCTCCAGCGCCAGGTTCAGCGTCTTGATCGCCCGCAATTGCAGGCTGGTGAAGGTCTGGTCGAAGTCGAGGCCCTTGGCCGCCATCAATTCGCCCGCCGCCCGCGCCTCGGCCGCGCCCTTCTCGGTCACATCCACGTCCCACCAGCCGGTGAAGCGGTTTTCCAGGTTCCAGGTCGACTGGCCATGGCGGATCAGGACGAGCTTGGGCATGCGGGTTCCTTACAGGTCGAGCGACATAAATCGCCTCGGAGCGTGAGCGACATAAATCGGTTATGAGGGCTGGGCTGATAGTCGGCGAACGGCCCGGCGTCCACGAAGCCCGCACTATGATACAGCGCGACGGCGGGTGCGTGCAGATCGGCGGTGCCGGTTTCGAGATGCAAGACGCGGTAACCCCGTGCCCGCGCCTCGCCGATAACATGCATCAGGAGCGCACGGCCAACACCCGTCCGCCGCGCCGCCGGGGCCGCGCGCATCGACTTCACTTCGGCCTGTTCGCCGTCCAGCCGCTTCAGTGCGGCAAAGCCCGCCAGCATCTCGCCCCGCCACGCGGTCCAGAACGTCAGGTCCGGCGCCGACAGCCCCGTTGCATCCAGCGCAAACGCGAATTCGCGCATGTGCCCGCGCAGTTCGGTCAGGTGCATCGCCAGCAGCGGCGCGACATGCGCCGCCGCCGGATCGTCCTGCCGAATCACCAGTGGCGATGTCACAGTTCGTCGATCATCCCGGCCAGCGTCTCCAGCATCGCATGCGCCAGCTTCTTTGACCGTTCGCCGCTCCAACCGAATTTAGGGTCGGCGTTCGGATCATGATCCTTGAACGGCATCTCCAGCGTCATCGACATCGCACCGAAGCGCTCGGCCAACTGGTTGGTCGACATCGACAGATTGGCATTGCCCGGCGACGATTTGGTATAGCCCTTCTCGGTCTGGAAATCGGGCGTGTGGGCAGCAAGGCGACGGCCATAGTCGTAGAATTTCTCACCATGCGCATCTGTCCATGAGGGGATACCCTCATAGCCCGCGAGGAAATTGGCGGGGATCGCCTCGTCGCCATGCACGTCCATCGCCACATCGACGCCGGTCGCGTCCATCGCGTTACGCACGCACAGCACTTCCGGGCTGCGCTCCGGCGAGGGGGCATGCCATTCGCGGTTCAGGTTCACCCCCGCCGCATTGGTGCGCAGATGTCCGCGCCGCGTGCCGTCCGGGTTCATGTTCGGCACGACATGGAATGTCGCTTTGGCCAGCAACGCTGCGGTGACGGGATCAGTGGCATCGGTCAGCCGCTCCAGCGCGCCTTCCATCCACCATTCGGTCATCGATTCGCCGGGATGCTGGCGGCCATAGAGCCAGACCTGCTTGGGACCGGTGCCCACCGACAGGTAATCGATCGCCCGCCCGTCGAGACTCTGGCCCAGCTCACGGTGACGCACGCCGGGCATCGCCGCGATGCGCGCGACCAGCGCCTCGTGCTGCTCCATCGTATAGGGCGCGAAATAGGCGAACCAGCCAAGCGAACGGTCCGCCGTCCACGTCCATTCCAGCACACCGTCGGCATAGTCTGTGTCGAGCATCCGCCACGCCAGCCGGTCGGTCGATCCGCGTACCTTGTACCCCGGCCACCCGAACGGATAGGCCGACTTGCCTGCATTCAAGATGCGGAACGTGATCGCCTGTCCGATCCGCGCACCGGCGATCCGGAAATAGAACCACTGGAAGAAGTCCGACTGGTGATCGGCGACGATCTCCAGATCGATTCGGCAGCCATCGGCCGCGTCGTCGATCGAGACGACGCGGATATTGCCGCCGTCAAAGGCGGCGTTGATGGCGAGGGGAGAGGAAGTGAGGGTCATTTCACCTCGATAGTGCGACCCGACTCACCCGGAAACCCCGTGAATAACGCATTGGCGAGCTTTGCCGCTTGCACGTCCGCATCGCCCTCCACCTTGCGCGGATCGCTCACCGCCTGCGCGCGGCCTTCCCACACGGGGGACTGGTCGGCCCGGCGCTTGATGGTGACGACCAGTTCGGTCACCACCAGCTCGCGCGGGCCGCCACCGCCGATCGGGAAGCCGATCCCGCCACCCAGACCGACACCGCCACCGCGACGCCCGCCGCTGAACGATCCGCCGCCCAGCCCGATCTGCACCGGCGACGATTTCGGCGGTCCCAGCCGGTTCGCGCGATTGAAGCCGACGGTCGCGACCAGCTGCGGCTGCGCACCCACCGCCGGCATCGCATAGCCGTTGCGCAGCAACTGCGTCTCTACGGCAGCGGCATAGGTCTTGAACTCGATGCTCGCCGTACCCGTCGCCAGCGGTTCGACGCGGATCGTGCCGCGATCGACCGGCTCGCCCAGATGATAGCGAATCACTTCGGTCGGCGGCAATGCGCCACCGGTCGCGCAGGCCGACAGGGCCAGACCGAGGGGGAGCAGGGCGGTAAGCGGGCGGATGGACATGGAAACCCCTTGAAAGGACGGTGATCGAGCGAATGTTGCGAGGGCGTAACGCGCCAGAGCGGCGCTCCGTTGCTTGACTTGCACGTGATCGACCACTAGGCGCCAGCGCTTTCCGACACCATTCGAACAGAAGCGCGAAACCATGAAGATCCGCAATTCGCTGAAGTCGCTCAAGGACCGCCATCGCGATAATCGCGTGATCCGTCGTCGCGGCCGTACCTACGTCATCAACAAGACGAACCGTCGTTTCAAGGCGCGCCAGGGCTGATCCAGCCCGCGATGCCGGTGTCGTCGGTCATCTTCGACATCGGCCGCGTCCTGTACGATTGGGACCCACGGTTCCTGTACGAGCGTCTGATCCCACGGGGTGAGGCGCTCGAATCGTTCCTGCGCGATGTCGTCACGCACGACTGGCATTTCCAGCATGATGCTGGCCGCGACTTCGCCGATACATCGGCGGAGTTGGTCGCGCTGTATCCCCAGCATGCCGACCTGATCGCGGTGTGGGGGCCGAGTTTCGGCGATACCATTCCTGGTCCTATTCGCGGAATGCACGAGCTGGCCGCGCGGCTGGATGACGCCGGTGTGCCGCTGTTTGCGATCACCAATTTCAGCCACGAATTCTTCCCGCCTTTTCGCGCAAAGGAAGCGGCGTTGTTCGACCGGTTTCGCGATATCGTCGTTTCGGGCGAAGAGAAGCTCGTGAAGCCGGATGCGACGATCTATCGACTGGCGCTTGACCGCTTCGGCATCGATGCGGGCGATGCGGTTTTTATCGACGACAATGCGGCCAACGTTGCCGGTGCGCAGGCTGTCGGGCTGACAGCCATTCTGTTTACCGGTGTCGATGATCTGTTGCCGCGTCTGCGCGCGCTGGGACTGCCGGCTTAATAACCCATCACGGCGGCCAGCCGATCGCTATTGGCCTGCATCGTATCCGTGAGGAGAAGGGTCGGATCGAGCGTCCTGCCCTCGACATATTGGTCAGTCACGACGACGGTGCTACCCAGATCGGTGACGGCAAACAGCTTCTTGGCGAAACTGCCTGGCAACCGGACGCAGCCATGCGAATCGGGGAAACCGGGATTGCGACCGGCATGCAGAGCGATGCCGTCCCATGTCAGGCGCTGCATGAACGGCATCGGCGCGTCGTTATACAGGTTCGATTTGTGAACCTCGTTCTTCTGCAGGATGGGATAGATGCCGATGGGCGTTTCATTGCCGTCCCTGCCGGTCGATACGCTCGACGCGGCGACCAGCGCTTCCCCACGATAAACGAACGCACGTTGCTGCGGAATGCTGACGACCACCGTTACCGGATCGGACGTGCCGGGATCGACCCAGACATAGCGATTCGGCTCCAGGGTTGCGGCGGCCTCTTCCACCATCGCACCCGTATCCGCAGCCATGGCGGGAGACGTTCCTATCGCCATCGTTATGCACGCACCGATAGCAAGCCAGCCTGATTTCATATGCTTACGCCTTTCGACCGTATCCATTTTCGACTTGTCAACGCCTGATCCGATGAAATGTGCCGGCATTACGCTGCGCGACAGGGCGGGGGATGTTTGCGGCGAATGGGGGCCGTAGCCGGAACAAGTGGCTCGGAAGGTTAAGAAAATTCAGGTGCTTTGTGCTATCGGGAGTCGCAAGGGGCTACCTGGTAATCGGGAAATCGATGCACGATCACGATGTGGCGCGCGCAAGGCGCGCATTTTTAAAGACTGGCCTGACGCTGGCGGGAGCGATCGCAGTGCCAGGTGCCGTCGCCTGTGCGACCCGCGATATGAGTCAGATCGAACCGACCGCCCGGATCGCACCGGCACCGCTGGTGTCGGCTCGCGTGGTGCGTCCGGAATTGCTGCGTAACGCCTTAGCTGCCCTGAACCATCACGGAGCGCGGATCGCCCAGCGCGACAGGATCGCGATTGCCGACTTCGCCGCCGGCTCCGATCAGCCACGGTTCCATCTCGTCGATCTCATCAGCGGCCGCAGCCAGTCGTTGCTGGTCGCGCATGGCAGCGGGTCCGATCCCGCCCACACCGGTTATGTCGAGCGCTTTTCCAATGACTTCGATTCAAACGCCTCGTCCGAGGGGGCGTTCGTCACCGCCGATTACTATGTCGGCAAGCATGGCCGGTCGCAGCGGTTGATCGGTCTGGACCCCACCAATTGCAACGCGATGGGCCGAGCGATTGTTGTTCATTCGGCGTGGTACGCGAATCCCGACATGATCCGGACCCACGGCGTTCTTGGCCGCAGCCAGGGCTGCTTCGCGGTCGGAGAGGACGATCTCGACCGCGTCTTCGCCAACCTTGGCTCCGGCCGGATGATTTATTCCGCCAAGGTCTGACAGGGTCAGCGCAGCAGATAGACGTCGTAATCCTCGTCCATCTGTGCGGGGCCGAAGCGCGCGATCCGCCGAGTCGCTGCGAAGAAATCGTGCACTTGGGCTGGCGTGGTCGAGAAGGTGATCTGATAACCCTCGTCCCCGATTTTCGCGGCACGACCGGCATCGAGATGTTCACGGATGACGATCACCACCGGGCGTCTGGTCTGGCGTCTGACGAACTGCGCTTCGGCAAGCAATTCGCCCAAGCTCAGATCCTTGTCAGGATAGAAGGTGAAGCGGACGACCCGGCCGAACTGATGCTGCCTGACCAGCCAAGTCGGGTTCGGCGCATAATAGCCCAACGCCTCGATCATCACGTCCGGGTTGGCCATCACGACGGCTCGCCGCAGATCGGGCCGCTTCAACAACTGCCCCAGATCGGCGGAGCGGCTGTAGACGCCTCCGTGCAGCATATAGTCCAGCTGGACCATAGTGATGCTGACCTGCAACGCGAGAAGTAGCGCCAATCCGGCTGATCCCACACTGGCTGGCAATTGCAGCTTTGGTTGGATCGTCGATGACCAACGCCCGCCGCCACCACGGGCCACCATCCAATGCAAGGCGATTACGAACGCTAACAGCAGCGCGGCGTGACGATAGCTGGCTGGATAGATCAAGCCGAAGAACAGAATGAAGATCGCGGTGGCGAACAGGCTCGCGGCAAATCCGCCCGGCGAGCGGATCAGGCTGAGCGGCATACAACACACAAGGACGACGAGCAGTACATCGGTCGCCGGCCGCCACTGCCACAGGTAGAAGGGCAGCAGGCGGAAAAGGGCGTTCACCCAGTCGGTCGCGGCGTTCCATATGATCGCGGGCGACAGATGGTGGAGCGCCGGCGACACCGCGGCATCGTTATACGGCGGATACACCGCCAGCGCGCAGGCGATCGCACCGAATGCCGAGCAACCCGCCGCCACCGCCCATCTTTTGATAGCCGGCGTTAACCGCAGACCATCGGACGTCAGCAGTTCGACCAGCCAGAACAGCAGAATGCCACAGGCCAGCAACATCGACGGCACATTGGTGTTGCACAGCAGGAACAGCAGCACGCCGGCCAACCATCCACGTCCTGATCGAGGATCATATCGATCGGCGATCACGAACAGGATCAGCGCGCTCATGCCGTAATTGCGCGCGACGGCGGTGTATTCGAAGATCAGCCACTCACCGAACGGTGCCAGCATCAGTATGATCGGCCGAAACGGCGCCCGGAACGCGAGCATTGCGGCGGCGGCTATTCCGATCGCTGCGCCCATGGCCGGCAATACCTCGCGGACTGGGGCCAGATCGTGCGCAACCCGAAGCAGGACGTACCAGAGCACCGGATGCCCTTCGCCTTGCACGCCGCGGAGCATCGCCCCGATAGAATCGCCGGCCAGCGCGAAACTCAGTGCCCTGACTTCGTCGCGCCACATCACATGAGTGATGATGAAATAGCCGGCAATCCCCAGCCAAGCGCCGAAGAGGCAACCACGGAGCACGCGGTTGTCTTTCGCGGGCGCATCGGTGGTGAGCGTGAAGACCTGAGCCATATAGAGGCGACTAATCCCGGATGGTTAACGATGCGATAAGTGCGCACGATTAGCGATTAGGCCGTTCTTAACGCTCATGCCCGATAGGCGTCTTTGCCAGCCCGGTCCGTCGGGGTCGCAGGGGGAAGGGGTTTATGATCGAGGGTCGCAAGGTTGCTGTGGTGCTGCCTGCCTATAACGCTGCTAGAACGTTGCGGCGTACGGTCGCCGAGATTCCGCTCGATATCGTCGATGACATCATCCTGACCGACGACGCCAGTCGTGATGATACCGTCGCGGTCGCGCGCGAACTTGGCATCCATGTCGTGTCGCATCCTGCCAATCGCGGCTATGGCGGCAACCAGAAGTCCTGTTATCAGGCCGCGCTCGCCCGTGGGGCGGACATCGTCGTGATGCTGCATCCGGATTATCAATATTCGCCGCTGCTCGTCCGGGCGATGGCATCGATGATCGCCAGCGGTCATTACGACGCCGTATTCGCATCGCGAATCTTGGGTCGCGGGGCGCTGGTCGGCGGCATGCCGCTCTATAAATACATCTGCAACCGCGCGCTGACCGCATTCCAGAACCTGGTTATGCGACAGAAGCTGTCCGAGTATCACACCGGCTATCGCGCCTGGAGCCGGTCGGTGCTGGAGCGGCTACCTCTGCTGGCCTGCTCCGACGATTTCGTCTTCGACAATCAGATGGTGGCGCAGACCGCGTGGTTCGGTTACCAGATTGGCGAAATATCCTGTCCGACAAAATATTTTCAAGAAGCGTCGAGCATCAATTTCCGTCGTAGCTGCATTTATGGATTGGGCGTGGTCGGCACCGCACTGGAATATCGCCTCGCCCGTTGGAGACTGTATCGATCGCCGTTGTTCCAAGCCGAAGAGGAAGCGCGGTTGCTGCCCGCCATGGCCTGACACCATCGCCGCGACGATGCGCGGTGATGGTGTCATCGGTCAACGAGCCGCGACCTGTCCGGCGGCGCTGATCCGCCAGATACGGTTGCCCACATCGTCCGCCACCAGCAAACTGCCGGTCCGGTCAGTGATGACGCCGACCGGACGACCCAGCGCATCGCCATCCTTCGACAAGAAGCCGGTCAGCACATCGACCGGCTTGACCCCCGGCTTGGGGAATCCGTTGGAGCCGAACGGTACCCAGACGACCTTGTAGCCCGACACTGGCTTGCGGTTCCACGACCCATGTTCACCGATGAACGCGCCCTGCGCCCACCGGCCGCCCAGCTTCGCATCGGGCGCGAACGTCAGCCCCAGAGCGGCGACATGCGGGCCAAGTGCGTAGTCGGGACGCTTGGAGTATTCCTGCAAGGCGATGTTCTTCGGCTCGACCCGGTCATCGACATAGCCACCCCAGTAAAACCACGGCCAGCCGAAATGGTCGCCGAATTCCACCTGCGTCAGATAATCGGGCGCCAGATCCGATCCCAACAGATCACGCTCGTTCACAACCGTCCACAGATTGCCATTCGCAGGGTTCAGCGCCATGCCATTGGGATTGCGCAGACCGGCGGCATAGATTCGCCAGTTCTTGTCGGGCCACACTTGAAGGATGTTGGCACGGTACTTCTCGGCATCCATGCCATTTTCGGCGATGTTGGTCGCTGATCCGACGCTGACGAACAGCGTCTTGCCGTCCGCTGCCGGGATCACGTTCCGCGCCCAGTGATTGCCGCCGCCGTTAAGTTTCACGACCAATTCGGGCTTCACGGTGATGCTTGTCTGTCCGGTGACGTAGGGTACGCGCACGAGAGCGTCGGTGTTGGCGATGTAAAGTTGTCCATCCATCAGTGCCATGCCGAACGGCGAGTTCAACCCGGACATGAACACCGTCCGCTGCTCGGCAACTCCATCACCATTCGCGTCGCGCAACAACGTCAGACGGTTCGCCGAGGGAACGCCTGCGCCGGCCTTGCCCATCAGGTGCTTCATCACCCATGCCTGGATGCCGCCGCCATCGCGCGGCGGCGAGTTCGTTTCCGCCACCAGCACGTCGCCATTGGGCAGGCGATACATCCAACGCGGATGATCCAGCCCTTCCGCAAAGGCCGCGACCTGTAATCCCGGTGCTGCCACGGGCTTGGCGCCTGCCGGCCAGCCGACCGCGTCGGCGACTTCGACGGTAGGGATCGTCTGGATGCGGGGCGCGGTGATGTTGGGCCGCTGCCCCTCGACCGTCTCGATAGGCACCTGCGCCTTATCAGGCCACGCCAGATAGGCAAAGATACCAACGCCCACGACGACGATAAGCGCGAGGACGCGCAGGATGTGCTTCAACATGGCCGATATCTAGGCGGCGACGGCGAGTGCGGCAATGCCGATGGTCGGATGAAAGAAGGGCGCCGACATTGCTGCCGACGCCCTTAAATTATTCTACGGCGGATCGCTCAATCGAGTAGGTCGTACCGGTCGGCGTTCATCACCTTCGTCCATGCCGTCACGAATTCGGTGACGAAAACGTCCTCCGCATCAGCACAGGCATAGACTTCTGCCAGCGCACGCAGCTGCGAGTTCGACCCGAAGATCAGGTCGGTTCGCGATGCGGTCCATTTGTGGTCGTGGGTACCGCGTGTCGTGCCAACATATTCTTGATCACTGCGTTCATCGACCTGCTTCCATACCGTGTTCATGTCGAGCAGTTTAACGAAGAAGTCGTTCGTTAACTGGCCCGGCCGGGTCGTGAACATGCCATGCTCTTTCGCCTTCGAGCTGTTGGCGCCGAGCACTCGGAGACCACCGATCAACACGGCCATTTCCGGCGCCGACAGGCCAAGCAATTGCGCCCGGTCGACCATCAGTTCCTCCGTCGGCACGGTGAAGCGCGTCTGGAGATAGTTGCGGAACGCGTCGGCCTTGGGCTCCAATACCTTGAAGCTCTCGGCGTCGGTCTGGGCCTCGGTCGCATCGGTGCGGCCAGGTGTGAACGGAACCTCGATCGTTTTGCCAGCAGCCTTTGCTGCCGCCTCTATTCCAACCGAGCCCCCCAGCACGATCAAGTCTGCGATCGATACACGCTTGGCCCCCTCACTTGGGTCCTTCGCATCGAACTCGGCTTTAATGCCTTCATAGACTTTGAGAACGCGGGCCAACTGTTCCGGCTCGTTGACCTCCCAATCTTTCTGCGGCGCGAAGCGGATGCGCGCACCATTGGCACCGCCGCGATGGTCGGAACGGCGCCACGTCGACGCGGATGCCCAGGCGGTGGACACCAACTCGGCGATCTCCAGACCCGAATTGGCGATCGCCGTCTTCAGCTCGGTGACGTCGAACGAGTCGATCGGCTTGTAGTCGGCTTTCGGGATCGGATCCTGCCAGATCAGTTCTTCGGATGGCACTTCCGGGCCGAGGTAACGCTGCTTAGGGCCCATGTCGCGATGGGTCAGTTTGAACCATGCGCGAGCCCAGGCATCGGCGAAGTAGGCGGGGTCCGCCCGGAACTTCTCCATGACTGCGCGGTAGGCGGGATCGACCTTCAGCGCCATGTCCGCCGACGTCATCATCGTCGGCACGCGCTTGTCCGGCGAATGCGCGCCAGGGGCAAGTGTCTCGGCAGGATTGCCGACCGGCTGATATTGGTGCGCACCGGCGGGGCTGCGGACCAGCTCATATTCATGGTCGAGCAACATGTCGAAATACGTCATGTCCCACGTGATCGGCGTCGGCGTCCAAGCACCCTCGATGCCCGAGGTGATCGTGTCGTCACCCATCCCGCTGCCATGGGTCGAGGTCCAGCCCAGACCCTGCGATGCGATATCCGACCCTTCCGGCTCCTTGCCGACCTTGGACGCATCGCCATTGCCGTGCGCCTTGCCAAAGGTGTGGCCACCGGCGGTCAGGGCCGCCGTCTCCACGTCATCCATGCCCATCCGCGCGAACGTCTCGCGCATGTCGCGGGCCGAGCCCATTGGGTTCGGACAACCGCCGGGACCTTCGGGGTTCACGTAGATCAGGCCGTGCTGGATCGCCGCAAGCGGTTCCTCCAGCGCCATGCCCGCTTCCTCATCGATGCGGGTCTGGCCGAGCCATTCCTCTTCGGTGCCCCAGTATATATCTTTCAGCGGCTCGAATACATCCGCGCGACCGCCGGAGAAGCCGAAGGTCGGTCCACCCATCGATTCGATCGCGACATTGCCGGTCAGGATGAACAGGTCGGCCCAACTGAGCGCGCGGCCGTACTTCTGCTTGATCGGCCACAACAAGCGGCGAGCCTTGTCGAGGTTGCCGTTGTCCGGCCACGAATTCAGTGGCGCGAACCGCTGAGCACCCGACGACGAGCCACCGCGACCGTCACCGGTGCGATAGGTGCCGGCAGAGTGCCACGCCATACGGATGAAGAACGGACCGTAATGTCCATAATCGGCCGGCCACCAAGGCTGGCTGTCGGTCATCAATGCCGTGATGTCCGCCTTGACGGCGGCATAATCAAGTTTCTTGAACGCCTCGCGATAATCGAAGTTCTCGCCCATCGGGTTTGCTGAAAGTCCATCGGCCTGGAGGATTTCCAGCGGCAGCGTATCCGGCCACCAATCACGCGCTGTACGACCCAACAGCGCGCGCTTAGCAGCCGGCTGCTTGCCCGGATCGTTGATCGGGCTGCCTTCGGTAATCGCGTCCATGTCTCTCTCCTCGATCATTCCATCGCTTACCGGGCACAAATAGCGGTTCCGACGGCAAATCGGCAATGGATTAGCCTGATCGTTCAAAGTGGCAAAATCGATCAGTGGAACGCGACGATGGGATATGACCGATCAGAATCGGGGAAGACGATCCTCAATCTTCCTCGACTGCCAACGCAACCGGGGGATGCAGCCTCAGGCGATGGACCCGCCGTTCGTCCGCCTCCGTAATCTCCAGTTTCCAGCCGGAAAGATGATCGACGCACTCGCCTACCGGCGGCACCCGGCCAGCCAGCACGGCAGCCAAACCGCCCAGCGTGTCGACGTCTTCCTCGGTTTCGCCCAACCGCTCGTCGACGACGCTCGCCACGTCCTTCAGCGGCGCTCGCGCGTCGGCATCCCAAGCGCCACCGTCGAGCGGGATCAACAGCGCGGTTGGCGCGTCGTCATGCTCGTCCTCGATATCGCCGGTGATCTCCTCGATGAGGTCTTCGATCGTCACCAATCCTTCGGTGCCGGAATATTCGTCCAACACTACCGCCAGATGCACGCGCTTCGATCGCATGTCGGCCAGCACGTCGAGCGCGCCGCGCGACATCGGTACATATAGCGGCTCGCGGATCAGATCGGTCAGGCTTTCGGGGTGCGGCGCGCCCGTCGCCAGGATACGGAAGACGTCCTTGATGTGGACCATGCCGATGATCGTATCGAGCTTCTCGCGATAGACGGGCAGGCGGCTATGCCCCGCCTCGGCGAAGATCTGGACAAGGTGATCGAAACTGGTCTGCTCCTCCACCGCGACGATATCGGCGCGTGGCACGCCAACGTCGCCGGCATCGCGTTCGCCGAAATGCAGCAGGTTGCGCACCATCTGCCGCTCCAGCGGGGTCAGGTCGCCCTTGGCATCGGGGGCAGGATCGCCCTCGTGCCGGTCGATCGCCTCTTCCAGCTGGTCGCGGAGCGATTCCTCGGCATCGTTGCCGAATATCAGGGATTTCAGCCCCCGCCAGATGCTGTCGTGGTCGCCGTTGCCGGCGCTACTTCGGTCCTCGGACAATTATGCCTCTCGTATCAGGTAGGGGTCTGCGATGCCGAGGGTGCCGAGCGCTTCTCGCTCGATCTCCTCCATCGCTTCCGCCTCGTCGTCGTTCATGTGGTCATAGCCTAGCAGGTGCAGGACGCCATGCACCATCAAATGGCTCGCATGCGTCTCGACTGCTATGCCGCGCTCGTCTGCTTCGGCCACGCAGACGCCGTGGGCGAGCACGATGTCACCCAGCAATACCTCGCCATCGTCGGAATTCTGGCTGATCGTGTCGATCAGATCGGATTGCACCATCGGAAAGGACAGCACGTTGGTCGGCTTGTCCTTGTCGCGGTATTGCCGGTTCAGCCCGTGGACTTCCTCATCAGAGGTCAGCCGTACCGAAATCTCGATCGTCGCCGGCGTGGTCAGCAACGGCCCCTGCGGCGTACGCTCGATCGCCGCGCGGGCGGCGCGTTCGGCCAGCCCTTGCCAGTCGCCCTCTGGCCAAGGCGTTTCGGTGGAGAGTTCGATCTGGATCATGACGCGATGTTTAACGGCCCGGCAGCTAAATGATATGGGGCCGGATCAACACCCGGCCCCGCTAAAAGCGATCCTTATCCGTCCGTGCCTTCATACGCCTCGACGATCCTGCCGACGATCGGGTGACGAACTACATCCGCGGCGGTGAATCGGCACATCGAGATGCTCTCCAGCCCTTCCAGTCGCACGACCGCATCGGCCAGCCCGCTGGCCTTCACGCCGCCCGGCAGATCCACCTGATTTGGATCGCCGCAGATGACCATCCGGCTGTTCTGGCCGAATCGGGTCAGGAACATCTTCATCTGCGCCGGCGTGGTGTTCTGCGCTTCATCAAGGATCACGAAAGCATCGCCGAGTGTGCGCCCGCGCATGAAGGCAATCGGTGCGATCTCGATCTCGCCCGATGCGATCCTTCGCTCCACCTGTTCGGCAGGCAGGCAGTCGTACAGCGCGTCGTAGAGCGGTCGTAGATATGGATCGACCTTTTCCTTCATGTCGCCGGGTAGGAAGCCCAGCTTCTCGCCCGCCTCGACCGCCGGGCGCGACAGGATCAGCCGCTGGACGCTGCCGGTGATGAGTTGCGCCACCGCCTGTGCGACCGCGATATAGGTCTTGCCCGTACCCGCCGGCCCGAGTGCGAAGATCATGTCGTTCGTCACCAGCTCGCGCATGTAATAGGCCTGCGCGGCGGTGCGCGGCGCGATCGTCTTCTTGCGCGTACGGATCATGATCGGCGGCGTGCCACCCCGTTCGGCCGACACGATGCCGTCGAGCGTCGGCTCGTTCGCCATCGCGATCGACGCATCGACCAGCCCGGTATCGATCTGCTCGCCGCGCTGGATGCGGTTGTGCAGGTCGTGCAGGACATCGCGGGCGATCGCCACCTGCTCCGCCGTGCCTTCCAGCCCGATGCGGTTGCCCCGCGCGGTGATATAGACGCCTAGCCGATTTTCCAGCGCGACCAGATTCTGGTCATACTGCCCGAACAACTGCGCAAGTACCTGGGGTTTGTCGAAGAGCACCTCGACACGGGAACGCTCGCCCGCCTGCGCGGGAACTGGCTTACGGCTCATCGGGTCCTTTCTAGACTACGAGTCGAAGCCGAATGTGGGATGCCGCGGCGGGAAAGGAAAGTCGCTTTCGCCGATTCAGGCGGCGACCGGCATTCGGGCCACACCGGTCATCGACAGTGGCCCTGCTGCCGCCAGTTCCACCTCGACCAGATCGCCGATCGCATGATCGCCCATCAGGTGCACTGACTGCAGCCAGGGGGACTTGCCCAGCATCTGGTCGGGCAGCTTGCCGCGCCGTTCCACCAGCACCGTGCAGGTCCGTCCGATCGAGGCGCGGTTGAAAGCCTGCTGATCGCGGCCCAGTGCCGCCTGCAACCGCTGCAATCGCTCGTCCATCACCGCCTCGGGCACGTCATCGGTCATCGTGGCGGCGGGGGTGCCGGGTCGGGGGCTGTATTTGAACGAGAACGCCTGAGCATAGCCCATCGCATCGACCAGGCTGAGTGTGTCGGCGAAGTACGCCTCGGTTTCGCCGGGGAAACCGACGATGAAATCGCCCGACAGCGCGATATCTGGTCGTACCGCGCGCACCCGGTCCATCAACCGCAGATAATCGTCGCGGCCATGACTGCGGTTCATCGCCTTCAGGATGCGCGTCGATCCCGACTGCACCGGCAGATGCAGGAACGGCATCAGGCTCTCGACATCGCCATGCGCGTCGATCAGCCCCTGTCGCATGTCGTTGGGATGACTGGTGGTGTAGCGGATGCGTGCCAGCCCCTCGATCCGGTCGAGCGTGCGGATCAGGTCGTGCAATCCGCGTCCGTCATCGTCCCACGCATTGACGTTCTGGCCTAGTAACGTGATCTCGCGCGCACCGGCATCGACCAGCGCCTTCGCCTCGTCGACGATCGCCGCGAACGGCCGGCTGATCTCAGCGCCACGTGTATAGGGGACGACGCAATAGGTGCAGAATTTGTCGCATCCCTCCTGCACCGTCAGGAACGCGCTCGGCCCCACCTTGCGTCGGACGGGAAGTTTACCGAACTTCGACTCGAGCGGCATGTCGGTATCCAGCGCCGCTTCGCCCGCCGCCGCCTGCGCCACCAGCGCGGGTAAGTTGTGGTACGCCTGTGGGCCGACCACCACGTCTACCTTGGCGCGCGCGACGATCTCCGCGCCCTCCGCCTGTGCGACGCAGCCGGCGATGGCGATCATCGGCGTGCGGCCCTGCTTACCCGCGTCCTTGCGAATGCGGCCGATGTCCGAATACACCTTCTCGGTAGCGCGTTCGCGGATGTGGCAGGTGTTGAGCACCACGAGATCGGCGCCGGCGGCATCGGCAGCCGGCGTCATTCCCTGCGCCGCCATCAATTCGGCCATCCGTTCGCCGTCATAGACGTTCATCTGGCAGCCGAAGGACTTGACGTGATAGGTCTGGGGAGTGGGCTTCATGGCCGCGCCCTTACGCGTTTTCGGTCGTGTCCGAAAGGGAAGGGCGGCCACCCGCCTCGATCAGCCGACGCGCTTCGGCGGCGGTTGCCTTGCGTCCGATCGGCACGAACGGCTGGTGAAAGCGCAGCGTCGCGGTGAAATGCCCCGCCCGCCGCAGTAAGCGTAGCGCATGCGATAGCCCCGGCTCGTTGCCCGTCCACGCCAGATCGGCGGTGGCGGCGCCATAATCGATGCCAACGGGTTGCACATGGACGCCCGGCGGAGGTGGATCGATCGCGCCGAGCAGGGCCGATTTGAACGGCAACAATGTCCGCCCGTCGCCTGTGGTACCCTCCGGAAAGATCACCACCGGCCGTGGCCCGATCGCGCGCGATACATCGGCGACCTGCTCGCTGACCGCCATTCGATCCCCGCGCGCGACGAAGATCGTGTCGTTGAGCGATGCCAGCCACCCGACCAGTGGCACGGCGCGTAATTCGCCTTTGGCGACGAACACCGCATTTGCGCTGCCCGCCAACAACAGGATATCCATCCACCAAAGATGATTGGCGAGGACCACGACATCCCGCGCCACCGGCACGCCGACAACCCGCGGCCGCGCCCCGATGATCCATGCACTCGTCGCCAGAAACCGCCGTGGCCAGGGCGAGGGCCGGCGGCGCAATTGCCATGCCCCGTGCAGGGGCAGGCCGATCGCCAGCGCGACGATCAGCGCCAACAGGCGGCCTACCAGCCGGACATTACCCATCGCGGGCCGTGTCGCTCAGACCTTACGGTCGAGGCTGACGCCGTATAGTTCCATGCGGTGATCGACCAACCGGAAGCCCAGCCGCTCGGCGATCGCCTTCTGCAGCTGCTCCAGTTCGGGGTCGACGAATTCCAGCACGCGACCGGACTCCACGTCGATCAGATGATCGTGATGCGCCTCGGGCGAGGGTTCGTAGCGGGCGCGGCCATCGCCGAAATCGTGGCGGTCGAGGATGCCGGCCTCCTCGAACAGCCGGACAGTGCGATACACGGTGGCGATCGAGATACCCTTGTCGATGGCGGAGGCGCGTTCGTACACTTTCTCGACGTCGGGATGATCCTCCGCCTCCGACAGCACGCGCGCGATCACGCGGCGCTGTTCGGTGATGCGCAGCCCCTTCTCGTTGCAGAGTGCTTCCAGATCGATCTTGCGCGCCATGGTGCGTTACCCTTCAGTTGGGCATCATGTAGGCGCGTTCGCTTGTTGCGAAAAGGGATACCGACTCGCAATAAGGAAAATCAGATCGGTCGCGAATAGGTGTGCGCGTCATAGTGACGTCCGTCGCGCCCACGATAATAGGCGCGCCGCTCGCCCAACTTGGCAAACCCGTTGGCCTCATACAGCGCCACCGCATCGTTATCGGCGCGCACCTCCAGATGCAGGATGGTGACGTCGCGCGACTGGCAATCGGCGATCACGCCACGCAGCAACGTTCCGCCGACCCCGGTGCGCCGGAAACCCGGCGCCACCGCCAGCAACAACAATTCGGCCTCGCCCGCGATTGCCCGCGTCAACGAAAATCCGGCCGGCTGGTCGTCGATAAAGGCCAGCGTCAGGTGAACACCGGGCATGGCTAGCACGCCCAGACACTGGCTGCGCGTCCAGGCCTCGCCATATCGCGGGTCGAAGGCGGCGGCCATGACGGTATCGATCGATGCGGCATCGCGGGCGTCGCCGTGGCGCAGGATCAACGAGCGCGTCGCCATCAGCCGGGCAGCTTCGCATCCGGTGCGCGGCCATAGAGCGGACGCGGATCGAGATCGGCGAGCGGGGCGGGGAGCAGCGTCCAGTCGCGCGCATCCGGCAATGCTTCGATCAGATCGGCCGCCGCATCGGCCGATAAGCCCGCCAGCCTCTTCACGCCGTTGCCGACTGCCGGGACCGACCCGATCGCCGTCATCGCCACCATCGGCGGGAGCGAGACGACGGCGTCGATCGGCAACAGCGAGGCATCGAACGTCTGCATGAAGACCTCGCCATGCCCCGCTTCCAACACCACCGCAATCCGCGGCAAGGGTTTCCGCGCCAGCGCGGCGACAGCGACCAGCGCCAGTGATGAAAACCCCCGCACCGTGCCGCCCCAGCCCAGTGCCAGTCCGCGCGCCGCCGCGATGCCGACACGAACGCCCGTGAAGCTGCCCGGTCCGACATCGACGGCGATATGGGCTGCCCGGCCGCCGTCGATCAACGAGGCGATCATCGGCACCAATCGTTCAGCATGGCCACGGCCGACGACGTCTTGCCGGGCGTCGACAACCCGCCCGTCTTCGATCAGCGCGACCGAACAGGCAGCAGTCGCCGTCTCGATCACCAGCGTTCTGGCCATGAAACTATCCGTCATGCCGGACCCCGTCAGGGCGCCCACCGGCCATCAGGCGATGCTGTTGAACCGGTCGAACGACGGGCGCGGCAGGCGCTCGTGCAGGGTCGCCGGATCGCCATGGCCCAGCGTCGAGATGAAGTTCGTCTTCACCGCCGGCCGGTCGCTGAAGAACGCCTTGTCCACCGCGCCGGCATCGAAGCCGGACATCGGCCCCATGTCGAACCCCAACGCCCGTGCCGCCATGATGAGATACGCGCCCTGCAACGTCGAATTGCGGAATGCGGAGGCGGCGCGCAGTTCCGCATTGCCGGTGAACCAGCTCTTCGCATCGGTATGCGGGAATAGTTCGGGCAGCAATTCGTGAAACTCGTGATCCATCGCCACGATCACCGCGACAGGAGCCTTGCGGATCTTGTCAGCATTGGTGTCGCTGGCGCAGGCGGCCAGCTTGTCCTTGGCGTCCTGGCTGGTGCACCACACCAGCCGCGCCGGCAGCTGATTGGCCGACGTCGGCCCCATCTTCACCAGTTCCCAGATCGCGTGCAGATCAGCCTCGGCGACGGGGGCGTCGGTATAATGGTTGTAGCTACGCGCGTTCAGGAAAAGCCGGTCGATCGCGTTCTGGTCAATCGCCGTCATCAAACTGCCCTCACTTCGATGACTTCGGGGACATAATGGCGCAGCAACTGTTCGATCCCGTTCTTCAATGTCGCTGACGATGACGGGCAACCAGCGCATGCGCCCTGCAACTGCAGGTAGACCTTACCCTTGTCGAAGCCGCGATAGACGATGTCGCCGCCATCGTTCGCCACCGCCGGGCGCACGCGCGTTTCGATCAGTTCACGAATCTGCGCCACGATCTCCGCATCCGCCGGGTCGTCGGTCAGCACCTCGTCGGCGGGTGGCACCGCGAAACCGGCGCTCGCAGCGCGAAACAACGGCATCTGCGCGGTGAAATGGTCGAGCAGGATCGACAGCACGTCGGGCTTCAGGTCACGCCAGTCGGTCCCCGGCCCGGCCGTTACCGACACGAAATCGCGACCGAAGAACACGCCTGTCACATCACCCAGCCCGAACAGCGCCTCGGCGAGCGGACTCTGTTCCGCCTCTTCGGGCGTCGCGAAATCGCGGGTGCCCGCCTCCATCACCATGCGGCCGGGCAGGAATTTCAACGTTGCCGGGTTCGGCGTGGTTTCGGTCTCGATCAACATACGCTCGCATGTGGCGTGGCGGGGCCGGGGGATCAAGCGGGATAGTCGTTCGGGATCGCGCGACGAAACCGTGGCGGGACGCCGCCGGGATCGCTACATGGCGCTCCATGGCGTTTTTCCCGCGCGCGTTCCGCGTTTCCGCTCTTTCCCTTTTGCTGCTGTCGACCACGTCGCTCGCCGGCCAGTCCCGTCCCGCCGCCCGGTCCAAACCGCCGGCGGTCGCTGCGGCAGCCGCGCCGGTGCCGGTCGATACCAGCGCCTGGCTGTACAAGGGCAGCGACATCGCGCCCGATCCTGAATGGAGCTTCGGCACGCTGCCCAACGGCCTGCGCTTCGCGGTCCGCAAGAACGGCGTGCCGCCCGGTCAGGTATCGGTCCGCGTCGCGATGGATGTCGGCTCGCTGCACGAAACCGATAGCGAGCGCGGCTTTGCCCATTTTATCGAGCATCTGAGCTTTCGCTCTTCCGCCTATGTCCCCGACGGCGAGGCGAAGCGGGTGTGGCAGCGGTTGGGCGCTACCTTCGGCTCGGATTCCAACGCACAGACCACGCCGACGCAGACGCTGTATAAACTCGATTTGCCGTCCGCGACCGAAGCTGGCCTCGACGAATCGCTTCACATCCTCTCGGGCATGATGGCGGCGCCGATCCTGTCCGACGCATCGGTTGGTGCCGAGCGCCCGATCGTGCTGGCCGAACGCCGCGAACAGCCGGGGCCACAGGTGAAGTTCCAGGATGCGTTGCGCGAGACATTCTTCGCCGGCCAGCGGCTGGCAGAACGCTCGCCGATCGGCACCGAAAAGACGCTGCTCGCGGCGAACGGCGCGACCATCAAGGCGTTTCACGATCGCTGGTATCGCCCCAGCCGCGCCGTCGTCATCATCTCCGGCGACATGGACCCGGCGCTGTTCTCGCGCCTGATCGTCAAGCACTTCGCCGGGTGGCAGCCGATCGGCCCAAACCCCGCCGATCCCGATTTCGGCAAACCCGATCCGACCAAGCCCGCCACCGCCACACTGGTCGAACCCGGCCTGCCGTCGATCGTCGCCACCGCCGTGCTGCGCCCGTGGCAGTTCAATGCCGACACCGTTATCTTCAATCAGAGGCGGATGGTCGACACCGTCGCCTCGCGCCTCGTCAGCCGTCGGCTGGAACAGCGCGCGCGTAGTGGCGGGTCGTTCCTGCAGGCGTCCGTGTCGCTCAATGACGAGGAACGGTCCGCCAACGGCACCTTCACCACCATCGTGTCGGTCGGCGACCAATGGGCCGCCGCGTTGAAGGACGTGCGCGCCGTCGCCGCCGACGCGATGGCTACCGCCCCGACGCAGGCGGAGATCGATCGTGAACTGGCCGACTACGACACCGTCCTGCGCACTATCGTCGAAACCTCGCGCGTCGAGGCCGGCGGCAAGCAGGCCGATGACATGGCCGAGGCGCTGGACATTCGCGAAACCGTGACCTCGCCCGCCACTTCCTACGAAATCTTCAAGGATGCGCGCGCGAAGAAGATGTTCACGCCTGACACGGTACTGGCCGCGACACGCCGCATCTTTCAAGGCGATGCCACCCGCGCGATCGTCAACACGCCTACCCCCGAAACCGGCGTGGCCGCCAAGCTGGACGCCGCGTTAAAAGCCGATGTCACCGGCTTGGCCGGCAAGCGTCGAGTCCAGTCGTCGGTCGATTTCGCCAGCCTGCCGTCGCTCGGCACGCCGGGGAAAGTAGTGTCGCGCAGCCCGATGGCCGATATCGGGGTTGAACAGGTTACGTTCGCCAATGGCGTTCGCCTGCTGGTGTTCGCCAACCCGTCTGAAACCGGCCGCGTTTATGTGCGCACCCGCTTCGGTGGCGGATATGGTGCCTTGCCAGCCGACAAGTCCAGCCCCGCCTGGGCCGCTGACAGCGCGCTGGTCGCCAGCGGCGTCGGCAAGCTCGACCAGGGCGATCTCGAACAATTGTCGTCGGGCCGGCGCATCGGTCTTGATTTCGGGATCGACGACGATGCCTTCCAGTTCGCCGCGATGACCTCGCCGGCCGATTACAAGGACCAGTTGAAGCTGATGGCGGCCAAGTTGGCGGTCCCCGGCTGGGATCCCGCACCGATCGCGCGCGCGCGGGCCGGGGCACAGGCGGCGCAGGCGGGCTACGGCGCCTCGCCGTCTGGCGTGCTGGGTCGCGATCTGGAAGGATTGCTGCGAGACGGCGATCCACGCTGGACAACGCCCACGCCCGCTCAGATCGGCGCGCTGACGCCGAAGAACTTCCGCCAGCTCTGGCAACCGCTGCTTGCCTCCGGTCCGATCGAGGTGATGGTGTTCGGCGACGTGAAGACCGATGAGGCGATCGCGGCGGTCGCTGACACGTTCGGCGCCATGAAGCCGCGGGCCGTTGTCGCGCCGCCAGCACCCGGCGTCCGCTTTCCCGCGCATGTGGCGACGCCGGTGATCCGCACCCATGACGGTCCCGATACGCAAGCCGCGGCGGTGATCGCCTGGCCGACCGCCGGCGGTGTCGCCGAAATCCGCACCAGCCGCCAGCTCGATGTGCTGGCACAGCTGTTCTCCGATCGCCTGTTCGAGCGGTTGCGGCAGGAATCGGGCGCCAGCTACAGCCCCTCTGTCCAGAGCCAGTGGCCGATGGGTATGACCGCTGGCGGCCGCCTCGTCGCGATCGGTCAGGTGTCACCCGACAATGTCGGAATGTTCTTCCGCTTGTCGCGCGAGATCGCCGCCGATCTGGCGAAGAACCCGGTCAGTGCCGACGAGCTGGAACGCACGGTGAAGCCGATGGCGCAGCAACTGATGCGCGCCTCGACCTCCAGCCAGTTCTGGCTGTCGCAGATGGGCGGCGGCACGCTCGACCCGCGCCGGCTGGCGGCGGTCCGCTCGCTGGGTACCGACCTGATGAGCGCCACGCCAGCCGAAATTCAGGCGCTCGCCGCCCGCTATCTGCGGCCGGATACCGACTGGACGCTGGCGGTGGTGCCGAAGGACAAGGTCGGGGCGGTCACGGCCAAATAGCCGAATGTCGGTGCCGGTGCCGGGCGCGGCGACACCAAACTTACCGATACAGCCCTTCCAGCCGCTCGCCATAAACCTGCCGGATCACATGCCGCCGGATCTTCAGGCTCGGCGTCAGTTGCTCGTTTTCGATCGTGAACGGCCCGTCCGCCAGCACGAAGCGGCGGACGCGTTCGGTCACCGACAGGTCCTTGTTCACCCGCTCCACCGCCGCCGACAGCGCCGCGCGGTAATCGAGGTCGTCGGTCAGCGTGCGGAAGTCGCATTTGCCGCCGCCCCGCGCGCACCATTCCTGCGTCCATTCCGGGTCGGGCACCAGCAACGCGACCATGTAAGGTCGTCGGTCGCCGAAGATCATCGCCTGCCCGATCTCGGATTGCAGGGTCAGCATCCCCTCCACCTTTTGCGGCGCGACATTGTCGCCCTTGTCGTTGATGATGAGGTCCTTCTTGCGGTCGGTTATCCTGATCCGTCCGCCCGTATCGATCTCGCCGATGTCACCGGTGTGCAGCCAACCGTCCTTTAGCACCCGCGTCGTTTCGCCATCGTTGCGCCAATATCCGTGCATCACCAGTTCGCCGCGAACCAGTATCTCGCCATCGTCGGCTATACGCACTTCGGTGTTAACCAATGGCGGTCCAACCGAGTCCATCCGTATCCCCGCCGCCGGCCGGTTGCAGGATATCACCGGCGCCGCCTCCGTCTGGCCATAGCCCTGCAGGAACGTCAGCCCGAGCGATTCGAAGAACACGCCGATTTCCGGATTCAACGGCGCCCCGCCCGACACCATCGCCTTCAGCCGCCCGCCGAATTTCTTCGCGATCTTCGGCTTGAATAGCATGTTGATCGCCAGCTGGATCGGCCGATCGATCAAGCGCAACCGCCCCTCGTACCGCCGCATTCCCAGGTCGAGCGCCCGGTCGAGTAGCCGTTCGGGCAGACCACCCTGCTTGGCGATCGTCTTCGCGATCCGCGTTCGCAGCACTTCGAACAGACGTGGCACCACGACCATGATCGTCGGGCGCACCTCCTCGATATTCGCGGCCAGCTTCTCCAGCCCTTCCGCATAATAGATCTGCCCGCCCAGCCCGATCGGGAAGAATTGCCCGCCGCTATGCTCGTACGCGTGGGAGAGGGGCAGAAACGAGAGGAACACCTCGTCGTCCCAGCCGAAATCCTCGGAGATGACGGTGCAGCAGCCGTTGACGTTGTGCAGGATCGCGCCGTGATGCTGCATCACCCCACGCGGCGCGCCGCCTGTGCCGCTGGTGTAGATGATACATGCCAGATCGCCGCGCCCGACATCCGCGACCGATGCCGCCACCGTCTCGGGATCGACGGGGTGCTGCGCGATCAGCGTCGCCCAGTCGTGAAAGTCGATGCTCCCCGCCGGAGCGCGCATCTCGTCGATGCCGATCACCGTTTGCCCCTGATTGGATCGCAGAACGGCCGGCAGTAATGTCTTCGCCAGCTTTGCGGTCGACACGATGATCCCGCATGCGCCCGAATTTTCCAGGATATGCGTGTGATCGCGCTCGGTGTTGGTGACGTAGGTCGGCACCGTCACGCATCCCGCCGCCATGATGCCCAGATCGGCGATGCACCATTCGGGGCGATTTTCGCTGACCAGCATCACCCGGTCGCCACGCTTCATCCCGATTGCCTTCAGACCGGTGGCAAGGCCGGCGACCTGTCGTGCCGCCTCCGCCCAGTTGGTCGATTGCCAGCGCCCGTCCTTCTTCGTCCAAAGGAATGGCGCGTCGCCCTTTTCACGCGCACGGGTGAAGAACATCGTCACCAGATTGGGGAAATGTTCCAGCGTCCGCATCGTTTCTCCTTCAGGCGCCCTGTTCAGGCGTCGATCAATCGTTCAGCGCCGTACCCACGCTACGCGGATCGGCCGCGCCGACCCATCCCGTCGCGGTCCGTTCCGCCGCGTTCGCCTTTAGCGGCAGGCGGCCGACGGTCACCTTGTGGCCTAGCTTCTCCAGCGCCGGCTGCATCGTTACCAGCCGCGTGCCTTCTTCCAAGACCAGCCCGTCACGGTTGAAGAACACCAGCGGCTCGCCCAGTGCTGCGCGGGCCGGCAGGCCCCAATCGAAATGTGCGATCAGGGCCTTGGCGACCTGCATGATGATCGTCCGCCCGCCAGCCGCGCCGACCGCGAAGACCGGCTTGCCCGCCTTGTCGTAAACGATCGTCGGCGACATCGAAGACAGCGGCCGCTTGCCGCCCTCGACCCGGTTCGCGACCGGCGCGCCATCCTTGTCGGGTGAGAAGGTGAAATCGGTCAGTTCGTTGTTCAGGACGTACCCGTTGGCGATCAGTTGGCTGCCGAATGGCCCCTCGACGGTCGATGTCATCGTCACGATGTCGCCCGCCTTGTCGACCGCCACGAAATGTGTCGTCGCCGGCACTTCCGACGATACCGCCGCTGTCCGCTTGCCCGCGCCCGCCGGCGTCCCGGCCGTGTAGGCTGCGATCGTCTTCGTTGGCGAGATCAGCGCCGACCGCCGCCGCAGATATCCCCGGTCGATCATCCCCGTCACCGGATTGGCGATGAAGTCGGGATCGCCCAGATATTTGTCGCGATCGGCATAGGCCAACTGCATCGCCTCGCCGATCAGGTGCCAGGCGACGGGCGAATCCTTGCCCAGCTTCTTCAGGTCGAAGCGTTCCAGCATCCCCAGCACCTGCAACACGGTGATCCCGCCGGACGAGGGCGGACCCATCCCGCACACGCGATACCCGCGATAGGCCCCGCACACCGCCGGCCGCTCCTTGGCCTTGTACGCCAGCAGATCGGCAGCGGTCATATCGCTCGGCGCGACCCGGCTTTCAGTCGCGACGCGCAGCAATTCCTTCGCATTGTCACCGGTGTAGAACGCGTCCGGCCCCTTATCGGCCAGCATCCTGAGCGTTGCCGCAAGCCGCGGGTTCTTCACGGTTTCGCCGATCTGCACATCACCATACAGCATCCGCGTGTCGTCGAACTGCTTCCAAAGCGGCGCGACCGTCTTCACCGCCCGGTCCATCGGCGCAGTCGCGGCATAGCCCTGTTCGGCCAGCCGAATTGCCGGCTGGAACAGCGCCGCCCACGGCAGCTTGCCCCATTTCTTCTCCGCCAGCGCCATCAACCGGATATTGCCCGGCACTCCGATCGACTTGCCGCCGGGAAACGCCTGTCCGAACGGCATCGTCGTGCCATCGGGGTTCAGCCAGCGCGTGCGGCTTGCCGCCGCCGGGGCGGTTTCGCGCCCGTCGATCGTGTCGATCTTGCCGGTGCGGCCATCGTTATGGACCAGAAAGCCGCCGCCGCCGATGCCCGACGATTGCGGCTCCACCACGGTCAGCGTTAGCATCATCGCCATCGCCGCATCGGTCGCGCTGCCGCCCTGCCGCAATATCTCTTGCCCCGCCTCGGTCGCGCGCGGATCGGCGGAGGTGACGACGCCCTGCGCCAGCACGGGGCAGGGGAGCAGGAGCGCGGCGACGACGAGCAGTTTCTTCATGGCGCCGAACCGTAACGGCATCCGCGCCCCGGACAAGCCGTTACCCGACGGCGTCCGCCACGCTGGCGAAGCCGTCACGCATCAGCAGCGCATCCAGATCGCGCAGCATCCGCCCCGGCAACCCCGGCCCCTCATAGGCGAGCGCCGTATACAACTGCACCAGGCTTGCTCCCGCCCGTATCCGCGCATAGGCTTCCTCACCGCTGGCGATCCCGCCCACCGCGATCAGCGGGATCGCCCCGCCCGTTGCCGCCCGCGCCTCCATCAGCGCCGCCCGCGCCAGCGGTGCCAGCGGTGCGCCGGACAGCCCGCCCGTTTTGCCCGCCGCCCCCGATCGCAGGTCCGCCGGTCGCGAAATTGTGGTGTTGCCGACGATCAGCGCATCCAGCCGCGCATCGATCGCCGCCCGCGCCACCACGGCCATACCGGCGCGATCCAGATCGGGCGCGACCTTCAGGAACAGCGGCGTCACCCCAGCCGCCGCCCGCGATGCCGCCAGCAATTCGCCCAGCATGGGTTGCGCCTGCAGATCGCGCAGGCCGGGCGTATTGGGTGAACTGATGTTAATGGTCACATAACCCGCCAGCGGCGCCGCTGCTGCCACGCCCGCCGCATAATCCGCAACCCGATCGGTCGAATCCTTGTTCGCGCCGACATTGATGCCCAGCACACCATTCCGTTTTGCGGCCCGCCTCGCCGCCTTTGCCCGCGCCAGCCCCACCGCTAGCCCCTCGTTATTGAAGCCATAGCGGTTCACCACCGCCCGGTCCTCGACCAGCCGGAACAGTCGTGGCTTGGGATTGCCCGGCTGCGGTCGTGGCGTCAGCGTCCCGATCTCGACCGATCCGAAGCCGAGCCCAAAGAACCCGGCGATCGCCTCGCCATTCTTGTCGACCCCGGCCGCCAGTCCCACCGGATTGGCGAAGTCGATTCCCGCTACCCGCGTCGCCAGTCGGGGATAGGCCGCCGCATCCCGCTTCAGCGGCGTCCCCACACGTCCCCACGCCGCCAACGCCTTCACGGTCAGATTATGCGCGCGCTCGGCATCGAGCGAGAAGAGTAGGGGATGATAGATGGCCATGTCGCTCGCTACCGCTCTGCCGCGTGCGAGGAAACCCTTGCGAGTCGTTAGCAAAGATAGCGGTTGATCCGTCTCCTCCGCTGCACCATCTGCAATCCGAACAGATTGGTCCGATTGCTCATGCGTCTCTCTTCCCTCGCCGATTATGCGGTCGTCATGATGACTGCCGCCGCGCGCCATTGCGGCGGCGCGGGGCGGCTGAACGCGACGTTGCTCGCGGAGGAAACCGGCGTGCCGCTGCCGACCGCGCAAAAGCTCGTCAGCCGCCTCAGTGCCTCCGGTCTGCTGGAAAGCGCACGCGGCACCGGCGGCGGTTTCCGCCTGTCGCGGCCGCCGTCCTCAATCAGCCTCGCCGACGTGATCGAGGCGGTAGAGGGGCCGATTGCCTTGACCAACTGCGTGGATGAGGCGCGGCATGACTGCGCCATCGAGGGAAGCTGCCGCGTGAAACCGCATTGGAATATCGTCAACGCCGCCGTTCGCGGTGCGCTTGCGGGGGTCAGCCTCGCCCACCTCGCCCATGATGTTAAAGCCCCGGTCGGGCACCAGACCAAGATTGCGGAGATCGCGTGATGGCGACGAAGAACGCCGAGGCTTATGCGGCCGTATCGAAGACGTACGAGTGGGGTTTCTCCTCGGACATCGAACAGGAATTCGCGCCCAAGGGCCTGTCCGAAGACACCGTCCGCTATATCTCAGCCAAGAAGGGCGAGCCCGTCTGGATGCTCGACTGGCGGTTGAAGGCGTTCCGCCTGTGGCAGACGATGGAGGCCCCGGACTGGGCCAAGATGAACGTGCCCCCGATCGATTATCAGGACGCCTATTACTACGCCGAGCCCAAGGCGAAGCCGAAGCTCGGTTCGCTGGACGAGGTCGATCCCGAAATCCTGCGCGTCTACGAAAAGCTCGGCATCCCGATCGCCGAGCAGAAGATGCTCGCCGGTGTCGAGGAACTGGGTGAGGACGGCCAGCCAAAGCGCCGCGTCGCCGTGGACGCGGTGTTCGACAGCGTGTCCGTCGCCACGACCTTCCGCAAGGAACTGGAGGCCGCCGGCGTCATCTTCCGGTCGATTTCGGAAGCGATCAAGGAATATCCCGACCTCGTCCGCAAATGGCTGGGCAAAGTCGTGCCGCAGCGTGACAATTACTTTGCCACGCTGAACTCGGCGGTCTTCAGCGACGGCACGTTCGTGTATATTCCAGAGGGCGTCCGCTGCCCGATGGAGCTGTCGACCTATTTCCGCATCAATGCCGAAAACACCGGCCAGTTCGAACGCACGTTGATCGTCGCCGACAAGGGCAGCTATGTCAGCTACCTCGAAGGCTGCACCGCCCCGATGCGTGACGAGAACCAGCTTCACGCCGCCGTGGTGGAACTGGTCGCGCTCGACGATGCCGAGATCAAATATTCGACCGTCCAGAACTGGTATCCTGGCGACGAGAACGGCGTCGGCGGCATTTACAACTTCGTCACCAAGCGCGCGCTGTGTCAGGGCAAGAACAGCAAGGTGTCTTGGACGCAGGTCGAAACCGGCTCGGCGATCACCTGGAAATACCCTAGCTGCGTGCTGGCCGGCGACGGCAGCGTCGGTGAATTCTACTCGGTCGCGGTGACGAACAATCGTCAGCAGGCCGATACCGGCACCAAGATGATCCACCTTGGCAAGAACACGCGCTCGACGATCGTATCGAAGGGGATCAGCGCCGGTCGTAGCGACAACACCTATCGCGGCCTCGTCCGCGTCGCTCCCACGGCAGAGGGCGTCCGCAACTTCACCCAATGCGACAGCCTGTTGCTGGGCGACCAGTGTGGCGCCCACACCATTCCCTACATCGAAATTCGCAACCCCTCGGCGCAGATCGAGCATGAGGCGACCACGTCGAAGATCAGCGAGGACCAGCTCTTCTACGCCATGTCCCGCGGCCTCGACCAGGAGGCCGCCGTCGCCCTGATCGTCAACGGCTTTGCCCGCGAAGTGCTGAAGCAACTGCCGATGGAATTCGCGGTCGAAGCGCAGAAGCTGCTGGGGATCAGCCTGGAAGGTTCGGTCGGCTGATCGTTGCTCCGGTTTCGCGCATCTGATGATGGCGCGACCGGATTAGGAAATTGGCCTCTGCTTGCAGGGGCGACGAAGTAGGAAGTCGATGCTCAAGATTGAAAACCTCCACGCCGAAATCGACGGCAAGGAAATCCTCAAGGGCTTGTCCCTGACCGTGAACGCGGGCGAGATCCACGCGATCATGGGGCCGAACGGCGCGGGCAAATCGACGCTCGGCTATGTCCTTGGCGGCCGCCCCGGTTATGAAGTGACCGCCGGTTCGATCGAGTTTGACGGTCAGGACCTGCTGGAATTGGAGCCGCATCAGCGCGCCGCCGCCGGCGTGTTCCTCGGCTTTCAGTACCCAGTCGAAATTCCCGGCGTCTCGAACGTCCAGTTCCTGCGCGAGGCGCTGAACGCCCAGCGCGCGACGCGCGATGAGAAGCCGCTATCGGGCGCCGAATTCCTGAAGCTGGCGCGCGAGGAAGCGCGCAAGCTCGACATGGATGCCGAGATGCTGAAGCGTCCCGTCAATGTCGGCTTTTCCGGCGGCGAGAAGAAGCGTAACGAGATGGTCCAGATGGGCATCGTGAACCCCAAGTTCGCGATCCTCGACGAAACCGACTCCGGCCTCGACATCGACGCGCTCCGCATCGTCGGCGACGGCATCAACCGCATCATGCGCGCGCCCGACAAGGCGGTGCTACTCATCACCCATTACCAGCGCCTGCTCGATTACGTGCAGCCCGATGTCGTCCACGTTCTCGCCGATGGCCGAATCGTCCGTTCCGGCGGCGCCGACCTCGCGCACGAACTGGAGCGTGAGGGCTATGCGCAGGTGACGGCATGAGCCTGATCGAACTACCCTCTACGCGCGAGGAGGAATGGCGCTGGGCTGATCCGGACGCGATCGCCGCCGCCGCGTCACTGCCTTGGTCCGACGCGACCGAGGACGCAGCTAACTGGTGGCTCGACCTTCCCGGCGCGCGCATCGTCGTACGTGATGGGGTGATCGATCAGGCCGCGAGCACCCTCGATCCCATCACGCTGCGTTCGATCGAGGCCGGCGACCATGCGCTGGGTCAGCGTGCCACTGGCCCCGGCTGGTCGCTGCATCTCGACGCCGCTGCCGCCGCGCAGCCGGTGCAGATCGTCCATGTCTCGACCGGCGGCGCCAATCATCTGCCGTCCGAGATCGTCCTCGCCGCCGATGTCGTCGCGCAGGTTGTCGAGACCTATGTTGGCGCCGGCTGGGCCAACCGCTACCTGCGCGTCACGCTCGGCGCCACTGCCCGGCTGATGCGTTCGGTCCGCCTGTTGCAGGCTGGCGGCTTCACCAGCTTGCGCGAAGACGCCGCGCTCGGCACCGGTGCCAGCCTCGTTACCATCTTCCTCGGCGCCGGTCAGGCCGGCACCCGGATCGATGCGACGATCGTGGCCGGGGAGGGGGCGTACGCCGATTACGGCGGCGCGCTGCTCACCGCCGGCGATCAGCGTCAGGAATGCGCCGTCGCCGTCCGCCACGCCCAACCCAATGGCAGCAGTCAGCAGGTCTGGCGCGCGGTCGCCGGCGATCGCTCGACCGCCAGCCTCGTCGCCCGTGTCGAGGTCGCGCGCGACGCCCAGAAGACCGATGGCGTCCAATCGCTGCGCGGTCTGCTGCTGAAGCGCACCGCGACCGTCAACCTGAAGCCGGAACTCGAGATCTTCGCCGACGACGTGAAATGTGCCCACGGTGCAACGGTCGGCGAACTCGACGCCCGCGCGCTGTTCTACATGCAAAGCCGTGGCATCCCCCATGCTCGTGCGCAGGCGTTGCTCACCACGGCGTTCGTGGCGGATGCTCTCGACCGGATCGGTGACGAAACCGTGCGCGCCGCATTCTCGACGGATGCAGAGACATGGCTGGATCGCGCGTTGTGAGTAGCGCCGCCCCCCTCGACACACTGGCCGACTTTCCCGCAATCCCGTCGGGCTGGGCCTATCTCGACACCGCCGCGACCGCGCAGAAGCCGCAGGTCGTCGTCGACGCCATCACCCGCGCATACGGTGAAACCTACGCCACCGTGCATCGCGGCGTGTACGCCCGCTCGGCCGATATGACCGTCGCCTATGAGGCGGTACGTGGCCGCGTCGCCCGCTTTATCGGTGCCGCCTCGCCCGAGGAGTGCGTGTTCGTCCGCGGCGCGACCGAGGCGATCAACCTCGTCGCGCAATGCTGGGCCGGGACGCAGTTGAAGGCCGGTGATCGCATCATGCTGTCGATGCTGGAGCACCACAGCAACATCGTGCCGTGGCAGATGGTGGCCGAACGTGTTGGCGCCGCGATCGATGTCTGCCCGCTAACCGCTGATGGCCGTATCGATCTCGATGCGATGGGCACGATGCTGACCGACCGGCACAAGCTGGTCGCGCTCGCCCATGTCTCTAACGTCCTCGGTTCCGTCCTCGACGTGCCCCGCGCGGTCGAACTGGCGCACGGCGTCGGCGCGAAGATCTTGATCGACGGTTGTCAGTCGGTGCCGCGCCTGCCGGTGGACGTCACCGCGCTCGGCTGCGACTTCTACGTCTTTTCCGCACACAAGCTCTACGGCCCGACCGGCCTCGGCGTCCTGTGGGCGCGCGCCGACCTGCTCGACGTGATGCCACCGTGGCAGGGGGGCGGTTCGATGATCGACCGCGTCACCTTCGCCAAAACCACCTACGCACCGCCACCGGGCCGGTTCGAGGCGGGGACACCGCACATCGTCGGCGCGCTCGGCCTCCATGCCGCGATCGATTATGTCGATGCCATCGGCTTGTCGCGCATCCACGCGCATGAAACCGCGCTGGTGGCGCAGGCACGCGAGGCACTTGGCAGCATCAACTCCGTCCGCCTGCTCGGACCGGACGATTCCGCCGGCATCGTCAGCTTCACCATCGAGGGGGTGCATCCGCACGACATCGGCACCATCTTGGACGAAGCACAGGTCGCGATCCGCGCCGGCCATCATTGTGCGCAACCTTTGATGGATGCGCTGGGTGTCGATGCGACCGCACGGGCGAGTTTCGGCGTCTATAATGGCCCGCAGGACGTCGAGGCGCTGGTCAAGGGCGTGGAACGCGTAACGAGGATTTTCGGATGAACGGCTTCGAGGTCGAGGAAGTGGACGGCGTCCAACCCCCACCCAAGGCACGCGTGGACGATGCGGTAGAGGCGGCAGCACCCGCCCCGCGCGAGCGCGATTATCTGTCCGGCTTTCTTGCGCAGAAGCCGCAAGGTGACGCCCCCGGTGAACCCGGCGGCGCGCTGTACGAGGCGGTCGTTGACGCCCTCAAGGAAATCTACGATCCCGAAATTCCGGTAAATATATACGATCTCGGCCTGATCTACGGCGTCGAGGTGACAGACAACGGTCACGCCGTCGTGTCGATGACGCTTACGACCCCCAATTGTCCGGTCGCGGAATCGATGCCCACCGAGGTTGAGATGCGTGTGTCTTCGGTCCCGGGCATTTCGACCGCCGACGTCAATCTTGTCTGGGACCCGCCATGGGACCCGCAAAAGATGTCGGACGATGCCAAGCTAGAATTGGGGATGCTCTGATGGCCACTACGCTCCGCGCCCGCCCGGCGGCCCTCAACCTGACGCCGTCGGCGCATGATCGCATTGCCGACCTGATGGCCCGCGCCCCCGCCGACGCGATCGGCGTGAAGCTGTCGACCCCCAAGCGCGGCTGCTCTGGGCTGGCCTATTCGGTCGACTACGTCACTGAAGCGAAGCCGTTCGACGAGCGGATCGACACCCCCGGTGGCGTCCTGTTCGTCGATGGCGGCTCGATCCTGTATTTGATCGGATCGACGATGGACTGGGTCGAAGACGACTTCACCGCCGGGTTCGTGTTCGCCAATCCCAATGCCAAGGGTGCGTGTGGCTGCGGAGAGAGTTTCACCGTCTGACGGTTTGACGGGCCTCAGCTCTTCTTGCGTGGGTAACGATTGGCAAATTCGGTGTCGGACATCATCAGATAGCGGATCATGTCGATCAGCGCCCAAGGTCCGGTCACGACTAGCCCAATCACCGTGCAACTGAGCACGATCATGGCAATACCCGATCCCTTCCGCCCTAGGTAAAAGCGGTGGATGCCCAACGTTCCCAACAGAAACGCCAGCGCGGCCGCGACATATTTGTTGCGATCGTTGGTTGTCATTACGTGGATTGGCGTCGGAGCGGCAACAGGCATCGGACAGATGCTCAGCGCACGGTTCTCACTAGTTTCAAAGTCTACATAGGCGCCGATCGCCGGCTCGCCCCGATGAGCCCAGTCGGCGGGACCGAAGATATATCGACGACCATCGTCACCGGCGACCAGCCCATCGCCGGTTCGCGTATCCACCCCAAGTATCTGTCCGCGCATCCACCGCCCCCGCGTTGCCGTCCATATCCACCGATCGCATCGGCGGGCATCCAATATGAATCGGCGGAAATTCCGGATGAAGGGGCATGGCCACCAGCCACACCCCTCCAAAAATTAGGCCGCCAGATTCCGAAGTACGTACTGCAGGATGCCGCCGTTCAGGAAATATTCCAGCTCATTCACCGTATCGATCCGGCACCGCGTCATGAACGTCTCGGACTTGCCGTCCGCCCGCACCAGCGTGACCTCGATATCCTGACGCGGACGGATCGCCGCGACGTTGTGAATCGTGAACGTCTCCGATCCGTCGAGGCCGAGCGTCTCCCGCGTCACGCCCTCGGCGAATTGCAGCGGTAGCACGCCCATGCCGACCAGGTTCGACCGGTGGATACGCTCGAAGCTCTCGGTGATGACCGCACGCACGCCGAGCAGGTTTGTGCCCTTCGCCGCCCAGTCGCGCGATGATCCGGTACCATATTCCTTGCCGGCGACGATTACGAGCGGCGTGCCGTCCGCCTTGTGGCGCATGGCGGCGTCATAGATCGCCATGACCTCGCCCTCATACTTGGTCATGCCGCCTTCGATACCCGGCACCATCTCGTTGCGGATGCGGATATTGGCGAAGGTGCCGCGCACCATCACCTGATCATTGCCACGGCGCGCGCCATAGCTGTTGAAGTCGGCGCGGCTGACCTGCCGCTCCGAGAGCCAGCGACCGGCGGGGCTGTCGGCCTTGATCGAACCGGCCGGGCTGATGTGGTCGGTGGTGATGGAATCGCCCAGGATCGCCAATGGCTTCGCCTCGATGATGTCCATGACCGGTGCCGGCGTCATCTCCATGCCCTCGAAATAGGGAGGATTGGCGACGTAGGTGGACGCGGCCGGCCAAGCATAGGTTGCCGAACCGGTTACCTCGATGCCCGACCACTTTTCGTCGCCCTGATAGACGTTGCCGTACCGGGTACGGAACATCTCGTCGTTGATGTTCGCGTTCATCACCGTAGCGACCTCGTCGTTGGTCGGCCACACGTCCTTCAGATACACGTCCTGCCCGTCGCTGCCCTGACCCAGCGGTGTTTCGATCATGTCGGTCGTGACGCTGCCCTTGATGGCATAGGCGACGACCAGCGGCGGCGAGGCAAGGAAGTTGGCGCGCACATCGGCCGACACGCGGCCTTCGAAGTTGCGGTTGCCCGACAGCACCGATGCGGCGACGAGATCGTTTTCGTTGATCGCCGCCGAGATCGGTCCCGACAGTGGCCCCGAATTGCCGATGCAGGTCGTGCAGCCATAACCGACGAGGTTGAAACCCATCGCGTTCAGGTCGGTGGTCAGCCCCGCCTTGTCGAGATAGTCGGTGACGACCTGCGAGCCCGGCGCCAGCGAGGTCTTCACCCATGGCTTGGACTTCAGGCCGAGGGCGTTCGCCTTGCGGGCGACCAGACCGGCGGCGACCAGCACCGACGGGTTCGACGTGTTGGTGCAGCTGGTGATCGCGGCGATCACCACGTCGCCGTCACCGATGTCGTGGGTGGCACCCTCGACCGCGACGCGCTTGGCCTGTTCCTTGTGATAGACCTTGAACAGGTCGCCGTTGAATACCTCGTCCACCTTGTTCAGCGACACCTTGTCCTGCGGCCGCTTCGGCCCGGCAAGCGACGGCACGACGGTGCCCATGTCGAGTTCCAGCGTGTCGGTGAAAATCGGGTCCGCCGCGTTCTCGTCACGCCAGAAGCCGTTGGCCTTGGCATAGGCCTCGACCAGCGCGACGTTCTCGTCGGACCGCGCGGTCAGGCGCATATAATCCATCGTGCGCTCGTCGATCGGGAAGAACCCGCAGGTCGCGCCATATTCGGGCGCCATGTTGGCGATCGTCGCGCGGTCGGCGAGCGTCATCTTCGACAGGCCGGGGCCATAGAATTCGACGAAGCGGCCGACGACGCCCTTCTTGCGCAGCATCTGCGTGACGGTGAGGACAAGGTCGGTGGCGGTGATGCCCTCGGCCAGCTCACCGGTCAGCTTGAAGCCGACGACTTCGGGGATCAGCATCGACACCGGCTGGCCGAGCATCGCGGCCTCCGCCTCGATCCCGCCGACGCCCCAGCCGAGCACGCCCAGGCCGTTGATCATCGTCGTATGGCTGTCGGTGCCGACCAGCGTATCCGGATAGGCGATCGCCGACGTGCCCATCGCATGCTGGCCGATCTCCTGCGATGACCAGATCGCCTGACCGATATATTCCAGGTTCACCTGATGGCAGATGCCGGTGCCCGGCGGCACGACCTGGAAATTGTCGAGCGCCTTCGATCCCCATTTCAGGAACTCGTAACGCTCCATGTTGCGCTGGTATTCGAGGTCCACGTTATCCTGAAACGCCTTCGGCGTGCCGAACTCGTCGACCATGACCGAATGGTCGATGACCAGATGGACGGGCACCTGCGGATTGATCTTAGCCGCATCGCCGCCCAGCTTGGTGATGGCATCGCGCATCGCGGCTAGATCCACGACGCAAGGGACGCCAGTGAAATCCTGCATCAGCACACGCGCGGGGCGATACTGAATTTCACGGTTCGAGCGGGCATCCTGCTGCCAGTCGACGATCGCCTGGATATCCTCACGCGTCACGGTGACGCCGTCCTCGAAACGGAGCAGGTTTTCCAGCAGCACCTTCATCGAGAAGGGCAGGCGCGAGATGTCGCCGAGTTGCTCGGCCGCCTTGGCCAGGCTGTAATAATCGTACGTCTTGCTGCCGACCGAAAGGGTGGAGCGGGTGTTCAGCGTGTCCTGGCCGATGGCGGTCATGGGCGTCCTTTGCCTGTTGTCCCACGGCACCCGTCGGGCGGCAGGGCCGCACGGGCGCGAGGGCGTCGGATGATCGAATGCGTGCGTGCGCGATAGCAGCGGTGCGCGCGTGGGGAAAGGGTAGGTTGCATCGAACCTTTGCGTCATCGTTGCCCCCGGACGATTGACGGCGGCCGCCGGTGACGTACTCCTTCGACGATGGCACGTGCGCTCAAAGTTTTCCGAATGCCGATCGGTTTTCACGACGCCTATGTCGCTGCGCCTAGCCGCAAGGCGGCCCTGGCGGCATGGGGCGCCGACCGCGACCTGTTCGCACGCGGCATCGCCGAGGAGGTAAAGGATGCCGATCTGATGGCCGAGCCGCTTGCCTCGCCCGGCGCGGTCATCCGCCGCTCAAGGGGGTCCGCTGCGGAGCAGATGGCGGCGCTGCCTGCTGACGAGAAGCCGAAAGCCCGCGCCAAGGCCGTATCCAGGAGTGACGCGCAAAAACCGGATCGAGCTGAGTTGGAGCAGGCCGAACAGGCGATGGAGAACGCGAGCACCAACGCCCGAAAAACGGCACAGGAATTCGATCGCCGCGCGGCGGCACTGGCGCGGGAGCGTCGCGAGGCGGAGCGGCGGCAGACGGACGACATCGCCCGACTGACGGAAAGGCGGGATAAGGTGGCCGCTGCTTACGAACAGGCGACGGCGATATGGCGCGATCGATAGGGAAGGATCATGATTGCGGTGAGAACGTTGCCGACTCATCAACCACAAGCAGGAGAGCCCAGATGCCGACGGATTTTCAGGATCAGGCGAAGGCCGGCGCGGAGAAGATGAACGAGGCCGGCCAGAAGATCGCCGAACAAGGATCGACAATCGGTGCGAAGATTATCGATCAGGTCGAGACGAACACGCGTGAAGCCTTCGCCGCGATGCGTGCCGCCACGCAAGCCAAAGATATCACCGAGGTAATGCGTATCCAGAGTGACTATATGCGCGATCAGGGCAATCGGGCGATGACGCAAGCCCGAGAAGTGGGCGAACTCATCATGCAATTCGGCAAGGACGCCGTTACCCCCTTCAAGCAATGATGTCCGATAGCGGCATCGACACCGGTTAGCGTGTCGGTGCCGTGGTCGATGGTGATGAGGGCGAAACGGGCCGAGGACCATCGGCGGTCGCCTCCAACGAAGAATCCCCGCCCAACACCCGATAAAGAGTGACCCGGTTCGAGGCGGCCGTCAGTTGGGTCGCCACGAATGTGCGTTGTGCCGAGTACAGCGAGCGCTGCGCGTCCAGCGTGTTGAGGAAAGGCGTAACGCCGCCCCGGTAGGACGCATCAGTCAACTGCAGGGTATCAGCGGTTGAAGCAACAAGCCGACGGTTGGCGGCCAACTGGTCGGCGATCGTGCCCTGGCGGGCTAGCGCGTCGGCCGTCTCCTGAAACGCGGTCTGTATGGCCTTTTCGTAGGTCGCCAGCGCCGCATCGCGCTGTGCCTGCGAGTACCGGACATTGGCACGGGCTGCGCCCGCCTGAAAGATCGGGTAGCTGACGCTGGGAGCTGCCGAATAATTGAACGCGTCGTTGGTGAACAGCGATGACAATGCCGTGGAGGCGAACCCGATCAGACCAGTCAGCGAGATACGGGGAAACAATGCGGCGCGTGCCGCGCCAATCTCGGCATTGGTAGCGCGAAGCTCATACTCCGCCTGCACTACGTCGGGTCGGCGCAGCAATATTCCGGAGTCGAGTCCGGCGGGCAGGGCCGCGACCGTTGCCGCGGCAGCATCGATCGTCGTCGGCAGCAACGCCGGATCGACCGGAGCGCCGACGAGAAGCTGCATCGCGTTTGCATCCTGGGCGACCAACGTGCGCTGCTGGGCCAGATCGGATTCTGCGGTAGCGAGGATCTGTTCGGCCTGTGCGACATCGGTCCGCGGCGAAATACCCCCGCGAAGTCGAGCACGGGTCAGCACGACCGATCGCTGCGCCGACGACGCCGTATCCTGGGCGATGCGGAGCAGGCTCTGGTCGGCGGCATAGGTCAGCCACGCATCGGCGATATCGCCCACTAGGGTCAGCCGGGTCGCGCGGGCCGCGGCCTCGGTGCTGAAATACCGGTCGAGTGCGGCGCTACTCAAGTTGCGGATACGGCCGAACAAGTCGAGCTCGAACGAGGTAACGCCCAAACCCACTGACCACGCACTGTTCGAGGACGACGTTGTGACGACGGTGCCACCCGTGCCAATACCTGCGCCGGTGCCGCCGGTTCCGGTGCCAACCCCAGTTCCCGTCCCGACCCCGGTCCCCGACCCAGTTCCAGTCCCGCCACCTGCAACGCTGGACGCGCCCCGACCGCCACCGGAATAAGTGTACCGCCCAGTTGCGTCGACCTGTGGAAACAGATCTGCCCGCTGGATGCGATACTGCGCGCGCGCCGCCTGGATATTGGCGGCGGCTACTCGCAGATCACGATTGTTCACCAGCGCCTGTTCGATCAGCGACTGCAGGCGGCGATCGGTGAAGACCGCCGGGTAAGTGATGGCGGGCAATGCCGCCTCTGACTGGCGCAGATAAGCATCGCCGACCGGCCACGACGTGGGCACCGGCAATTCGGGCCGGACATATTTTGGGGCAAGCGAACAGCCAGAGATTGCCGTCACCGCCAGCATCAAGGGTAACGTTTTACGCATCATGCCGTCTCCGGCCGATGAGGGCCTTGCGGTTCGGGCGGGCCATATGCCTCGCCGTCCTTGTGACCATCGCCCTGAAAGCCGGTGGGCTTACCGCGCAGCTTGGCCATGCCATCACGCACGCCGCGCCGGACGAGGACGAAGAACAGCGGGATGTAGAAGATCGCAAGGAACGTCGCCGACAACATCCCACCGATCACCGCCGTACCGATGGCAATCCGGCTGTTCGCGCCGGCGCCCGTCGAGATCGCGAGGGGCAGCACACCGAAGATGAAAGCGAATGACGTCATCAGGATCGGGCGCAGGCGGATTTTTGCTGCTTCCAGCGCCGCATCCATCACCCGCTTACCCTGCCGTTCGGCCTGTTCGGCGAACTCGATCATGAGGATCGCATTCTTGGCCGCCAGCCCCATCGTCGTGAGCAGACCGATTTGCAGATAGACATCGTTGGTCAGGTTACGCAGCGTGACGAACGCGATGGCGCCGATCAGACCCAGCGGAATGATAAGCAGCACGGCAAACGGGATCGACCAGCTTTCGTACAGTGCCGCGAGACACAAGAACACGACCAAGATCGACAGCCCGTAAAGGATCGGCGCCTGCCCGGAAGACACGTCTTCCTGATAGGACAGTCCGGCCAATTCAACCGACGTTCCCGGGATTTCGCCCGCGAGCCGTCGCATCGTCTCCAAAGCCTGTCCTGAACTTGTCCCCGGGGCTGACGAGCCCTGGAATTCGAAGGACGGAATACCGTTGAACCGGGACAGCGACACCGGCGCCTGTTGCCAACTGGTCGTAGCGAATGACGAAAATGGTGCCATTTGGTTGCTGGACCCGCGCACGAACCACTGGTTCAGGTCGGATGGCGAGGAACGGTAAGGAGCGTCCCCCTGAACGTAGACGCGCTTCACGCGTCCGCGATCGAGGAAATCGTTGACGTACTGCCCACCCCACGCAGTTGACAGCGTCGAGTTGACGGTCGATTGCGTCAATCCCAGCGAAGCCAATTTCTGTGGGTCGATATCGACCTTTACGGTCGGCACGTCGGGCAGTTCGGTCAGCCGTACGCCAGCCAGTGTTGGTTCGGCCGCCGCTGCGGCAAGCAATTTATCGCGGGCCGCAGAAAATTTCTCCTGGCTCATCCCCGACGTATTTTGAAATTCGATCGTGAAGCCGTTCGACTGACCAAGACCGCGTACGGCGGGCGGCACCAGCGCATAGACCTGAGCATCACGAAGATTGGAGAACGCACCGGAAGCGCGGCCAGTGATCGCATCGGCCGAATTATCTGCACCTTCCCGAAGCGACCAATCCTTCAGCGCCGCAAAGCCGATGCCCGTGTTCTGGCCGCCCGGAGCGCCGCCGCCACCGACACCGCTGACCGTGAACATGGTCGCAACATTGGCGCCTTCGTTGCCGACGAAGTATTTCTCGACTTCCTTCTGTACCTCAAACGTCCGGTTCTGTGTTGCACCCGGCGGCAACTGGAACTGCACGATCGCGATACCCTGGTCCTCGGTCGGCAGGAATCCGGTAGGCAGGCGAAGGAACAACAGGGCCAGCACTACGACGATAATACCGTAGATACCCAGCCACAGCCACTTTGCCGCAACGATTTTCTTGACCGCATCGACATACCGATCCGACGTGCGATCGAACCAGTTGTTGAAATTGTCACGGGCGCGGGCGAAGAAATGCGCAACTTTGGGGAAACGGCGGCCCAGCCAGCCATCCTCGACCGGATCGCCGTTCTCATCCTGCTTTTTCTGTTTCAGCAGCGTGGTCGTCAACGCCGGCGACAGCACCAATGCGACGACTACCGACAGGATCATCGCCGACACGATCGTCAATGAAAATTGGCGGTAGATCACACCAGTCGATCCACCGAAGAACGCCATTGGCAGGAATACCGCCGACAACACCAGCGCGATCGCGACGAGTGCCACGGTAATCTCGTCCATCGACCGGATCGTCGCCTCGCGCGGCGACAGGCTGGGATCTTCCTCCATTAGCCGCTCGACGTTTTCCACGACGACAATGGCGTCATCGACCAACAAACCGATCGCCAGCACAAGGCCGAATAGCGTCAGCGTGTTGATCGAAAAGCCGGCGAGATAGAAGACCGCGAACGTCCCCAGAAGGACAACCGGCACCGCGATCGTCGGGATCAGCGTCGCACGCCAGCTTTGAAGGAAAACGAACATGACGATGACGACGAGGATCACCGCCTCGATCAGGGTCTTCACCACCTCTTCGATCGACAATTTAATGAATTCGGTCGAATCGTTGACGAAGGTATATTCGTATCCCGGTGGGAAGCTCTTCGACGCCTGCTCGACCTGTGCCTTTACCAGTTCGGCCGTCTTCAGCGCGTCGGCACCGGGAGCCAACAGGACGGCAATACCGGCACCAGGATGCTGGTTGATCCGGCTGCGAGCCGAATAATTCTCGGCGCCCAGTTCAACCCAGCCGACATCGGAAACCCGGACGGCCGCGCCGTTGTTCAGCGTCTTCAAAATGATATTGCGGAATTGTTCGGGCGTTTGGAGCCGCGATTGTGCCGTCACGACGGCATTCAGATACTGCTTGTCGGACGAAGGCTGGCCGCCGATCTCGCCGGCGGCAACCTCGGTATTCTGATTTTGAACCGCGGTGATGACGTCAGACGGCATCAGCTGGAAGCTGTTGAGCTTGTTCGGGTCCAGCCAGATTCGCATGGCATATTGCGATCCGAAGACGTTGGTATCACCGACGCCGGGCGTGCGGCCCAATGGATCCTGCAACGTCGAGGTCAGATAGTCCGATACGTCGCGGTTGGTCGTACGATCCGTTGTATCATACACTGCGGCAATCAGCAGGAAGTCCGGGTTGGACTTGCGGACGATCAGCCCTTGTTGCTGCACCTGACTTGGCAGGCGGCTGAGCGATTGCTGAACCTGGTTCTGAACCTGGACCTGCGCGATATCCGGATCGGTACCCTTGGCGAAGGTGCAGGTGATCGTCACCTGACCGCGAGAGGATGACGAGGACTGGAAATACAGCAGCCCGTCGATGCCCGTCAGCGTCTGTTCGACCACCTGCGTGACGGCATTTTGCAATGTCTGGGCATTCGCACCTGGGTACGTCGCCCGGATCGTCACCTGCGGCGGCGCGACGTCGGGATATTGGGCAATCGGCAGGCCCATGATGCCGCCGACGCCGGCGAGCATGATGATGATCGCGATCACCCAAGCGAAAATCGGGCGATCGATGAAGATGCGGCTTATCATGAGGGCGTCAGCCGGCCTTCTGCTTGGATTGGCCGGTCTGGCCTTGGCCGTCCTTGCCCTCCTGCGGCGCTTCTACGCGCTGCGGTGTGTTTGCCGGCACCGGTTTCACGGACTGGCCTGGGCGCAGCTTGCTAAGGCCCTGCACGATGATTCGATCGCCCGGGTTCAGGCCCTGCGTGACGACCCAGTATTCGCCCTGAGTACGTTCCGCCGTCACTTTCTTCTGCGTCGCCTTATTGTCTGGGCCGACCATGATGACGGTGGCATTACCCTGCGGATCGCGACTGACGCCCTGTTGCGGAACAAGGAACGCGCGCTGGTTGATCGCCTGCGCGAACCGGGCGCGGACAAACATGCCGGGGAGGAGGATGCCTTGCGCATTTGGAAATCGAGCACGCAAGGTTGTCGTGCCGGTGGTCGGATCGACCAGCGCTTCGGCGAACTCGATCGTCCCGGTCTGTCCATAATCGCTGCCGTCGGGCAGCGTCAGTCGGACACGCGCGGCGGTTGACACTATCCCTTGCGAAGCCAGGCTGCGGCGTAGCGACAACAGAGCATCGGCTGACTGCTGGATATCGACAAACATCGGATCAAGCCGCTGAATTTGCGCCAGCGGATCGGTCTGCGTCGCCGAAACCAACGCGCCGACGGTGAATAGCGACCGACCGATGCGGCCCGAAATCGGCGCCGGCACGGTCGTGAAGCGGAGATTTATCCGCGCCGTTTCCAATGCCGCCCGCGTTTGTGCAACCGATGCGCTTGCCTGCCGCGCCTGCGCGACGGCGTTAGTATAGTCTTGTTTGGAGATTGCCTCGATCTCCGCCAGTGGGCGATATCGTTCGGCGAGGATGCGTGTCGCTTCGCGATTTGCCTGCGCACTGGCCAGGTTGGCTTTCGCCTCATCAGCGGCAGCTCGATACAGGCGCGGATCGATTTCGTAGAGCGGCTGTCCCTGCCGAACTAGGGTACCTTCAGTAAAGAAACGTCGGCGGATCAGGCCCGTTACCTGCGGCCGGACATCCGAACTTTCGAAAGCGGTGGTGCGGCCCGCCAGCTCGGTGACCAGTGCCGCCTCGGTTGGCTGCACCACTACGAACCCGACTTGCGGCGTTCCCTGTCCTGGCTGGCTGCCCCCCTTGCCCTGGCCCTTTTTCGCAGAATCACCTCCGCCACAGGCAGCGAGTGCCAAGGCCAGGCCGATTGCGATGCACGCGGTACCGTGCCGCACTTCCGATGATTGCAAGATGATCGTACCTGTCTGGCTGCCGGATTTCCGCCCGGAACGGGCGTCAAATGCTTGAGCCGGCAATTAGTTGCCTGCTTCGTGCGATTTTGCCTGGTCACGGGACACGGATCAAGGGGTGGCGGGTTACTGCGATCATGAACGATAAATCGCGATCGATCGACGAAGACAAACAATTGGCAGCGGACGCTGCGGTGGCCGAAGTCCAAGAGGGAATGCTGATCGGGCTGGGTACCGGCTCCACGGCTGCTTATGCGATCCGGGCGATCGGCCGCGCCGGTATAGCAATCGAGGCGGTCGCGACGTCGGAGGCAAGCGCGAACTTGGCCCGGGAGGTTGGGATCAAGATAATACATTTCTCCCGGGTCGAACGGGTCGATCTGACCATCGACGGCGCCGATGAAATTGACGAGGGGCTTCGCGCCATCAAGGGAGCGGGCGGCGCAATGCTGCGCGAAAAAATTGTCGCAGCAGCGAGCGATCGGATGGTCGTGATCGCTGATCGCTCCAAGCGGGTCGAGACGATCGGCGTCGCGAAACTGCCCGTCGAGATTGTACCGTTCGCTACCGCTTATGTCTCGGCCGCGCTGCGCCCGATGTTCGACGCCGTTGACCTGCGCGATGGGGGTAGAGTCCTGACCGATAGCGGCAATGTCGTGCTGGACTGCATGAATTCGCATTCGGACGACTGGGACAGGCTGGCTGGCTGGCTTTCCACGGTGCCCGGCGTCGTCGGTCATGGTCTGTTCCTGTCGGAGGTCGATGCCGCCTATATTGCATCCGGAGGAATCGTTACGCGGCTGGAACGGCGACTAACAAGTGGCTAGGGGCTTCCCCATCTCGCAACCGACCGAAGGTACGCGCGTTCGGTCAACGACCATAACGAGGCCCTCTTCATGTCCGATACTCTGACTGCCACCCCCGTGGATGCCCATCTTCATGAAGACGGCAGTCTAGAACGACTGGCGATCGACACAATCCGCACGTTGTCGATGGACGCGGTGCAGAAGGCAAATTCTGGTCATCCGGGCACGCCGATGGCGCTGGCTCCGGTGGGCTACACGCTGTGGTCTAAGTTTTTGCGATACGATCCGGCCCATGCCGACTGGCCGAACCGCGACCGCTTCGTGCTGTCCGTGGGTCATGCCAGTATGCTGCTATACAGCCTGATCCATCTCGCCGGCATCGAGGAGATCGACGCCGACGGGAACAAGACGGGCAACGAGGCGGTGAGCCTTCACGATATCGAGCAATTCCGGCAGTTGTCATCCAAGACGCCCGGTCATCCGGAATACCGCCACACGACGGGCGTGGAGACAACGACCGGTCCGCTCGGACAGGGTTGCGGCAACTCGGTCGGCATGGCGATCGCCGAGCGCTGGTTGGCGGCGCGGTACAACAAGGACGGCTTCCCGATCTTCGATCACGATGTCTATTCGCTGTGCGGCGATGGCGACATGATGGAGGGCGTCACTTCCGAGGCGGCGAGCATCGCCGGCCATTTAAAGCTGTCGAACCTCTGCTGGATTTACGACAGCAACCATATTTCGATCGAGGGCGGCACCGATCTGGCGTTCGACGAGGACGTTGGTCTGCGTTTCAAGGCATATGGCTGGAACGTCATCCATGTCGATGACGCCAACGACACGAATGCGTTGGCCAAGGCGATCGAGCAGTTCAAGGCGACAACCGATCGCCCGACATTCATCGTTGTCCATTCGGTCATCGGCTGGGGTAGCCCGAAGGCGGGCAGCGAGAAGGCACATGGCGAACCGTTGGGCGAAGAGAATATTCGCCTCACCAAGAGGGCTTATGGTTGGCCCGAGGACAAGAGCTTTTATGTGCCTGATGGCGTCGCCGAGGCGTTTCGACAAGCGCTGGAAAGCCGGTCGAAGTCACTGCGCGACGAGTGGGTGGCGATGACGGATCGTTATCGTCAGGCGCACCCCGACCTTGGCGCCGAACTCGATCTGCTGCTCAAGGACAAGCTACCAGAGGGATGGGATGCTGATATCCCCGTCTTCCCAGCCGATGCGAAGGGGCTGGCAAGCCGGGATTCCGGCGGCAAGGTGCTGAACGCGATCGCGGGCAAGGTGCCGTGGGTAATCGGCGGCTCCGCTGACCTCGCGCCCTCAACCAAGACCGACATCAAGGGTCAGCCTTCGTTCGAGGCGAATAATTACGGCGGTCGAAACTTCCACTTTGGCGTGCGCGAGCATGGCATGGGCGCTGTCGTGAACGGCATGGCGCTATCGCATCTGCGTTCTTACGGTTCGACCTTCCTGGTATTCGCGGATTACATGCGTGCGCCGATCCGGCTGTCAGCGATCATGGAGCTTGGCGATGTCTGGGTCTTCACCCACGACTCGATCGGTGTCGGCGAGGACGGTCCGACCCATCAGCCGATCGAGCACATGGCGACGCTGCGTGCGATCCCAGGTCTCGATACGATCCGGCCGGGCGATGCGAACGAGGTCGCTTGGGCATGGCGGGCGGCACTGGAAAAGGCCGATCGGCCGACCGCGCTGATCCTGTCGCGTCAGGCGTTGCCAACCCTCGATCGTGAAAAATACGCATCGGCCGAAGGCGTGATAAAGGGTGGTTACGTCTTGGCTGATTGCGATGGCGAACCCGAGGTTGTGCTGATCGGCACGGGCAGCGAATTGTCGCTGGTGGTCGATGCCTATGAAAAGCTGACCGCCGAGGGTGTTCGGGCACGCGTCGTGTCACTGCCGAGTTGGTTCCGGTTCGAATTGCAAGACAAGGGTTACCGGGACTCGGTGCTGCCGCCCGCGACCAAGGCGCGGCTGGCGGTCGAGATGGCCGGTTCGCTTGGCTGGGATCGTTATGTCGGCAGCTATGGTGACACGGTCACCATGTCGACGTTCGGTGCGTCCGCGCCACTCGCCAAGCTCGCGGACAAATTCGGGTTCACCGTCGACCATATCGTCGAAAAGGCGCGCGCGTTGATTGCCGATGCCGCCTCCACCGGTAAGGAATAATTGTTATGAGCAAGCTCTCCGATCTTTCCGCCACCGGTACGGCGGTGTGGCTCGACTTCGTCGATCGCAAGTTTCTCGAAGCCGGGGGCCTGAAGGCGCTGGTGGAGGAGGATGGCCTCACCGGCGTGACCTCCAATCCGTCGATCTTCGAAAAGGCGATGGGCCACGGTAATGCCTATGACGGCACGCTCGCCGCCTACGACAAGGAGCACCCCGAGGCTGCGACGATCGATCGTTACGAGCATCTAGCGATCGAGGACATCAAGGCGGCGGCAGAGACGCTGAAGCCCGTTTATGATCGGCTGGACGCTAAGGACGGCTATGTCAGCCTGGAGGTGTCGCCGTACATTGCCGACGACACCGATGCGACGATCGCGGAGGCCCGCAAACTTTGGGACGCAGTCGATCGGCCCAATCTGATGATCAAGATCCCCGGCACCCCCGCCGGTGGCCCGGCTATCGCAGCCACGATTACGGCCGGAATCAACGTCAATGTGACGCTGTTGTTCGCGCTCGATGCCTACAAGAAGGTCGCCGAAGCCTATACGATGGGTCTGGAGGAACGCGTTCGGCAGGGTCAGCCGATCGACCGGATCGCGTCGGTGGCTAGTTTCTTCGTCAGCCGGATCGATACGATGATCGACAAGCAGATCGATGAGCGCGTCGCAGATGCTGACGCGGAAGCAGAGGCGTTGAAGGCGGTACGCGGCAAGGTGGCGATCGCCAACGCCAAGCTAGCCTACGCGTGGTACGAGGAATTCGTCGCATCCGACCGTTGGCAGGCACTGGTCGCGAAGGGTGCGCAACCACAGCGGCTGCTCTGGGCATCGACAGGGGTGAAGGACCCCGCCTATCCCGACACGCTGTACATCGACACGCTGATCGGTCCCGACACCGTCAACACGATGCCGCCGAAGACGATGGATGCGTTTCGCGATCATGGTACCGTGGCAACTACCCTGACGGAGAAGGTGGACGAGGCCCAACACGTGCTGGCCGAAGCGGAACGTCTGGGTCTGAACCTAAACGACGTGACCGACACACTGGTCACGGAGGGCGTGGCATCGTTCGCGAAGGCGTTCGACGACCTGCTCAGCTCGATCGCGAAGAAGCAGCCGCCAACCGTCTGATCCACTCCCCCGATACCAGGAAAACAGCATGAAGATCGGAATGATCGGCCTCGGCCGAATGGGTGGCAACATGGCCCGGCGTCTGATGGCCGGTGGTCACCAGATCGTAGCCTTCGACCGCAATGCCGATGCGGTGAAAGCGCTGGCCGATGACGGCGCCGAACCCGCCACATCGTTGGATGATCTGCGCAGCAATCTGGACAGTCCGGCGATCTGGTGGGTGATGCTGCCTGCCGGCGAAATTACCGAAGCCACGATCGAGACGATCGGCGCCGGGGCGCAAGCCGGCGATATCGTGATCGATGGCGGCAACAGCTTCTATAAGGATGATATCCGCCGCGCAAAGGCGCTGGCGGAAAAGGGCCTTCACTATGTCGATGTCGGCACGTCCGGCGGCGTGTGGGGACGCGAGCGCGGATATTGCATGATGATCGGCGGTGACAAGGAAACGGTCGATCTGCTCGACCCGATCTTCGATACGCTTGCGCCGGGCACGGGCGACATCGTCAAGACCCCTGGCCGCGACCCGGACAAGGTCGATTCGCGGGCCGAGCGCGGATACATCCATGCCGGCCCGGCGGGGTCGGGCCATTTCGTGAAGATGATCCACAACGGCATCGAGTACGGCCTGATGCAGGCCTATGCCGAGGGCTTCGATATCCTGAAATCGAAAAACACCGACAAGATCGCTGAGGATCAGCGGTTCGACCTGAACCTTACTGACATCGCCGAGGTCTGGCGGCGGGGAAGCGTGATCTCGTCCTGGCTGCTCGATCTGACGGCGATCGCACTGGCCAAGGACGAGATGTTGGAGGAGTTTTCCGGCAGCGTCGCGGATTCGGGTGAAGGTCAGTGGACGATCGACGCGGCGATGGAACAAAAGGTACCGGCCAACGTGCTGACCGCATCGTTGTTTGCCCGTTATCGCAGCCGCATCGATCACACTTATGGTGACAAGGTGCTGTCGGCGATGCGTTATGGGTTTGGCGGGCACGTGGAAATCCCACAGTGACCCCACGCCTCGTGGTGTCCGATGTCGACGGTACGCTGGTCGACAAGGACAAGCAGCTGACAACCGGCACGATTGCCGCCGTCGCCCGGTTGCGGGCGGCGGATGTCGGTTTCACGATCATCTCCGCCCGGCCGAAATCCGGTGTCATGCCGATTGCCGACGCGCTGGGCCTCGACGAGCCGATCGGCGCGTTCAATGGCGGCATCGTCTTTCGGCGGTCGGGAGAGGTGCTGGAGCATCACCGGATCGACCCAACACTGGCGCGGGATGTTTGGGCAATGGTCGGTGATGCAGCGGTGGATCGATGGGTCTTCGCGGACGATCGCTGGTATGCTTCAACAGATCAAGGCGTGCATGTCGAACACGAGCGGGTGGCCTCGAACCAACAGCCTATCGTGACCACCGATTTTGACGCGCTGCTGGACCGGGCCGACAAGATCACATTCGTCAGTGACGATCCGGCCCTGCTCGGCGGTCTTCACGATCGGGCAAAGCAATGGGGTGACCGGGCCACCATCGTGCAGAGCCAGACCTATTATCTGGACGTGACGGCGGTAGAGGCGAACAAGGGTGTCGGCATCGAGGAACTGGCGGCGTCGTTCGGCGTCTCGCTGGACGATACCGTCGCGATCGGCGATCAGGCGAACGATGTCGCGATGCTGGTACGCGCCGGCCTTTCGATCGCCATGGGGAACGCACCCGACGCGGTGAAAGCCAAGGCCGATCTGGTCACGCTGGCGAACGATGCCGATGGCGTTGCGCACGCCATCGATCACATGATTCTGAAAAGGGATACGGAATGAAGCAGCTCGTCGCATTCGATCTGGATGGCACGCTGGCCGAAAGCAAGCAGCCATTGGGTGAGCCCATGGGCGAGGCGCTGGCCGATCTGCTGGGCGTTGCGCACGTCGCAGTCATTTCGGGCGGCGACTGGCCGCAGTTCCAGAAGCAGGTCGCCAGCCGCCTGCCGGACCGGGCCGATCGATCGAAGCTGTGGCTGATGCCCACGACCGGCACGAAGCTCTACACGCATCACGATGGCGACTGGTCGCCAGTCTATGCCGAGCTGTTCGACGACGAGACGAAAGCCAACATCCTGACTGCCTTTGACGCAGCGCTCGAAGCAACGGGTTTTGTGCCTGAACAGACTTGGGGCGAACGGATCGAGGACCGCGGCAGCCAGATCACTTTTTCGGCACTGGGGCAGGAAGCACCGCTTCATGCCAAGGAAAGTTGGGACCCCGATTTTGCCAAGCGCAAGGTAATCCAGGCCGACTTACGCCAGCGGTTGCCGGGGCTGTCAATAAACATGGGCGGCGCAACCTCGATCGACATCACCCGCGAAGGGGTCGACAAGGCATATGGTCTGAAGAAACTACGCGATGCCAGCGGCATTCCGCTGGATGCGATGATGTTTATCGGCGATGCCATTTTCCCTGGCGGCAACGATTATCCGGCCAAGGAACTGGGGCTGGATACGGTGCGCGTGCGTGACCCGGAAGAGACACTCAGTGTTATTGCAGCCATCGTGGCGTGCCAGCACGGGAACTGAGGACCGCCGTTTGCGTCTGCCCTGATGCGGCAAACGCCAGCCGTGGCAGCGCACAGGATCAGCGGCCCAATGCAGCATTCCCTTTCGTCCGGTGACGCCTTGTCACCGGACATCTATCGCCAGTTGTTCGACGCGGTCGATGCCGGGTTCTGCATTATCGAGATGATATTCGCCGGTGACCGGCCAAGCGATTATCGGTTTCTTGCGGTCAACCGCGCCTTTGAGCAGCAGACGGGGCTGTTCAATCCGGTGGGTCGCACGGCAAGCGAGTTAGTACCGGCGCTGGAGCAGCACTGGTTTGACGTATATGGCCGGGTCGCCCTGACCGGCCAGCCCGAACAATTCGAGAACGGATCGGCCGCAATGGGGCGATGGTTCGACGTTCATGCCCTGCGCGTCGGCGATGTGGGCGCGCGACAGGTCGCAATTCTGTTCTCGGACATAACCGAGCGTCGGCGCAGTGCGGAGGACGCACGCGAAAGCGACGAGCGCCTGCAATATGCGCTTTCGGCAGGCAAGGGCATCGGCACCTGGGATTGGGACGTACCCGCCGATCTGGTTCGCGCGGATAGCCGTTTCGCAACGTTGTACGGAGTAGATTCGGCTGTTGCTGCGCGGGGCGCCCCGTTGGCCTCGTTCTTTGCCGGTATTCATCCCAGCGACCGACCGGCGACGCAGGACAAGATCGCGATCGCTCTGGCGAGCGGCGATACCTTCACCGCGGAATATCGATTGGTGCAACCTGACGGCTCAGTGCGCTGGGTTGCGGCGCAGGGGCGCTGTCGGATGGATGACGAGGGGAGGCCACTCCGGTTTCCCGGTGTGAGTTTCGACATCACCGACCAGAAGATGGCCGCGATTCGTCAGGCGGCGTTGCTCGAACTGAGCGACCGGATCGCCGATTTGAGCGATGTGGGTGATATTGCCTATGTCGCGTCGGAGATATTGGGGCGCACGCTCGACGTCAGCCGGGCCGGTTACGGCGTGATTGACCAGATCGCTGAAACCATCACGATAGAGCGTGACTGGAACGCACCGGGTGTACAGAGCATTTCTGGCACGCTGAAATTCCGGGACCACGGATCGTATATCGACGATTTGAAAGCAGGCCGAACAGTCGCGATTGCTGATGTCGAGGGCGACGCCAGGACGGTTGATACCGCGGATGTACTGAGAGCGATCGATGCCGCGTCGTTCGTCAACATGCCATTGCTCGAACAAGGACAGTTCGTGGCGCTTGTGTTCGTCAACAACGGGCGCCCGCGCCCGTATGGCGACTATGACATTGCGCTGATGAGGGAATTCGCCGTTCGGGTGCGGGCCGCGACCGAGCGGGTCCGGGCCGAGCAGGCGCGGCGCGAGAGTGAGGAAGAGTTTCGCGTCTTTACGCAAGCGGTGCCGAACCAGATATGGGCGGCGCGCACCGATGGTGCCTTTTATTGGTTCAACGATCAGGCTTATGTCTACACCAGCGCCCCAACTGGATCGCTGGTCGGTTTAGATGCTTGGCGCGCCGTCATTCATCCCGAAGACCTGAGCAGTGCCGAAGCCTCATGGGCGGCCGCGCGACTGGCTGGTACGGTGTATGAGAACGAATTCCGCATGCGTCGTGCGGATGGGACGTATCGATGGTTCGTCGCACGCGGCGAACCGGTACGCAGCGACAATGGTGAATTGATTCGCTGGATCGGTTCCAACACCGATGTCGACGATTACCGCTGCGCGGCGGCCGATCTGGAAGCATTGAACGCAACGCTGGAGGAGCAGGTATCGGCGCGTACCGCCGAGTTGATGCGGACCGAAGAGGCGCTGCGTCAAAGCCAGAAGATGGAGGCCGTCGGCCAATTGACGGGCGGTATCGCCCATGATTTCAATAATCTCCTGACGGGCATCTCCGGCAGTTTGGAACTGCTGGGCGTCCGGATCGCCCAAGGGCGATACGCCGATGTCGAGCGATATTCGCTGGCTGCGCAGGGAGCGGCAAAGCGAGCAGCGGCACTGACGCACCGTCTACTTGCTTTTTCGCGGCGGCAGACGCTCGACCCGAAACCGACTGACATCAACCGGTTGGTTGCCGGAATGGAAGATCTCGTTCGCCGGACGGTCGGACCGGCTATCGAGGTTGAGGTCGTCGGGGCAGGGGGCCTGTGGTCGACGCTGGTCGATCCGCACCAGCTTGAAAACGCCCTGTTGAACTTGTGCATCAATGCACGTGACGCGATGCCGGACGGCGGCCGTCTGACGATCGAGACCGGCAACCGTTGGCTCGATGATCGGGGTGCGCGCGATCGCGATCTGGCTGCCGGCCAATATGTATCGCTTTGTGTGTCTGATACCGGCACCGGCATGACGCCCGATGTGATTGCCAAGGCGTTCGACCCCTTCTTCACGACTAAACCGCTCGGCGTCGGCACGGGCTTGGGTCTGTCGATGATTTATGGATTTGCGCGGCAATCCGGTGGCCAAGTCCGGATATATTCGGAACCGGGCGATGGGTCGCTGATATGCATCTATCTGCCTCGTCATTTTGGGGTGGCGGACGAAGGAGAGGTGCAACCCGATCTGGCTGATGCGCCACGTGCGCGCGCCGGCGAGACGGTGCTGGTGGTTGACGATGAACCCACCGTGCGCATGCTTGTCATCGAGGTGCTGGAAGAGCTTGGCTATGCGGCGATCGAGGCCGCCGATGGTGCCGCTGGCCTGAAGATACTGCAATCCGACCGGCGCATCGATCTGCTCGTAACCGACGTCGGTTTGCCCGGCGGCATGAACGGTCGGCAGATGGCGGATGCGGCGCGTGTCGGTCGACCGAAGCTAAAGATCCTCTTCATCACGGGTTATGCGGAGAATGCGGTGATCGGCAACGGATTGCTCGATACCGGGATGCATATCATGACGAAGCCATTCGCAATGGAGGCGCTTGCCGGACGTATCAAAGAACTAATTGAGGGAGCTTAACCCGACCTCAGCGCCCAATTGTGGTGCCCAGGAAGCTCCGATGTTTGACCGTTGATCAGTTGAAGCAAGGACCCAGCAAGAGGCGGCAATAATCACCCGGATCGGTCAGGTCGTATGTGCCGAGGTGTTAGCCACGCCATCAGGCGTTGGCTGGTTTATGTTCCGTAATTTAGCACGACCTTCAGGCGGACGGGACGAGCGCAGGATCGACCAGGCTAATGTTTTCAAGCATGCCCTGACGCTTGGCGACGATCGTCGGAATCAGCGCCTGACCCGCCACGTTCACGGCGGTGCGGCCCATGTCGAGGATCGGATCGATCGCTAGCAATAAGCCCGCGCCTTCAAGCGGCAATCCAAGAGTTGACAGCGTGAGCGTCAGCATGACCAGCGCGCCAGTCAGGCCTGCTGTGGCGGCCGAGCCGACCACCGATACGATAACGATAAGCAGGAAGTCCGACGCGTGCAGCGTAATGCCGTAATATTGCGCCACGAACAGCGCGGCGACGGCGGGATATATCGCAGCGCATCCATCCATCTTCGTCGTCGCGGCGAAAGGGACGGCAAAAGCGGCATAGCTTTTCGGCACGCCGATCCGCTCGACGGCCGCTTCGGTGACGGGCAGCGTGGCGATCGACGATCGCGAGACGAACCCCAGTTGAATCGCGGGCCATGCCGCCGAGAAAAAGCCGCGTACCGAAAGTCCGTTCAGCTTCAACAACGTTGGATACACGACCAGCAGGACCAGTCCCAGTCCGATATAGACGGCACCCGCAAACGCACCCAGCGCCGACAGCGACTGCCAGCCATATTGGACGACCGCGTGACCCAGCAGACCAGCAGTACCGATCGGCGTTAGTCTGACGACCCATCGCAATATCTGCCGAAAAATCGCCAGTGCCGAAGCATTGAAGATCAGAAATGCCTCACCCGCGCTGCCGATGCGCACTGCCGCCACGCCTAGCGCGATCGCCACGACGATGATCTGAAGGATATTAAACGACAGCGTGGTGCTGGCCGCTCCATCCGTGATTTTGGTCGATGCGGCCAGACCCAGCATGTTCGATGGCACCAACCCGCGCAGGAAATCGAGCCACGATCCCGTCGTCGCCGGCCGCACCGCCGCCGCGACATCGACGCCGGTCTGTACGCCGGGCTGGATCAGCATGCCGAGTGCCAGGCCGATGCTGACCGCGATCAACGCGCTGATCGCAAACCAGATAAGCGTACTCCCGACCAGTCGCGCCGCGTTGCCGACGTCACGCAGCGCCGCGATCGACGCGACGATGGCGGTGAAGACCAGCGGGACGACCAGTGCCCTGAGTAATTGGACGAACGTCTCGCCGACAATCCTCAACGTCTCCGCCAGCGCGCTCGTTTCCCCAACCGATCGCGCCCAGAAGCCGAGAATGAGGCCGATGGCCATACCCAGGAAAACTTGGGCGCTGAACGAGATACGGGTCATGCTCACCGACGTGGCGTAGCTACCGCAAGTTTTCCAGCAACGATTATTATGTGGCGGGATAGCACCGCGACGACTGTCGCAATGCCGTGAGAACGCAGCGGCCCAGCATCGTCCTCAATCGATCACCTAACGGCTCCGTCGGTTCGATCACAAACCATGATTCTGTTGGCCATGTGTGTCGGCTTTTTTATCGACTTTAATCAGGCTGCCGCCGCTTACAATCACGCCCTCGGCATTGTCTTCTGAGCATGAACGATTGTCACGCTGCGTGCGAGTTGTAACGTTTTTGCACTAAAATGCGCGCTTCCGCGACCGGGAGCGGCCTGCTGAAATAATATCCCTGAACCTTGGTGCATCCGAAACCCTGGACCATGCGATGCTCGGCTTCGGTCTCCACGCCCTCGGCGGTGGTCGCCATGCCGAGGCTGTCGGCCAAGGCCACCACGGCTCGAATGATCGCCACCGCCTCGCGCTCGCCGCGTGACGCATTCTGCACGAAGCTGCGATCGATCTTGATCGTCGAAAACCGGGTCCGCGACAGATAGCCAAGCGACGAATAGCCCGTGCCAAAATCGTCGAGCGACAATCGCACGCCTAGGTCAAGCACGCGCTCGAGTACCTTCGTGGCACCCAGCCCCTCGTGCATGAACACGCTCTCGGTTACCTCCAGCTCCAGCCGCTCCGGCGACAGTCCGGAATTGGCCAGCGCCGACGCCACCGTGGTCACGAAATGCGGATTCTGCAGCTGATCGGGTGATACATTGACCGCGATGCGGACATGGCCCGGCCACCGCGCCGCTTCCAGACAGGCGGTGCGCAACACCCACGCGCCGATCGGCGCGATCAGTCGCGCCTCCTCGGCCAGCGGGATGAACTTCACGGGCGATACCGCGCCGAATTCTTTGCTCTGCCAGCGTAGCAATGCTTCGAAACCGCTCAGATTGCCCGTCTCGGCATCGACCACCGGTTGATAGGCAATATGCATCTCGCCCTTTTCCAAGGCCTGGCGCAGCGCCATTTCGAGCAGCCGCCGCTCTTCGGCCTGGGCATGCAACTGCGGCTCATAGGCATGGACGACGCCGCCGCCCGCATCCTTGGATCGATAGAGCGCCAGATCGGCCGACCGGATCAGCGTCTCGGCATCTTCGCCATCGCGCGGCCCGATCGCGACACCGATCGAGGCGCCGATGTAGAATGTCTGCTGATCGACCTCATAGGGTCGCGAAAGGGTATCGATGATCCGTTGCGCGGTATGCAGCAGGGCGTCTTCGTCCTTCACGTCCGGCACCACCACCGCGAATTCATCGCCGCCCAACCGGCCACACAGCGTGCCGCTCTCCATCATCTGCGCGAGGCGTTCGGATACCCGGCTCAGCACGCGATCGCCGATCTGATGGCCCAGTGTGTCGTTGACCGCCTTGAACCGATCGAGATCGATCATCATGAAGGCGCAACGGCCGCCCCATTTTTCCGCCTCGGCCATCGCCCGGCCCAGCGTTTCGTTGATGAGCAACCGGTTCGGCAGGCCGGTCAACGCATCATACCGCGCCATGCGGTTGATCTTGTCCGCCGAGGCTCGCTGTTCGGTGATGTCGGAGCCGACGCCGCGAAACCCCGCAAAGACACCGCGCTCATCATGGCGTGGTGCGGCGGCCAGTTCCCACCAGCGTTCTTCGCCCCTGACATATACCGGCAGTCGCAGATCGCGAAATCCTTCGCGCCCGTTCAACCGGGCGGCCAATTCGTGCAGGCCGTTGGCGAATTGCCCGTTATCCCAGTTCGGGCCCGCCAATACCTGCAACAGGGGCATGCCATTGATCGTCACCGGATCGAGCCCGCAGGCGACCGCGAATCGGGGACTGGCCTTCACCACCCGCCGGCCCTTGTCGGTTTCCCACAGCCAGTCGGCGCCGGCTTCCTCGAACTCCCGAAGCAACAGGCTGACCGTCTCGTCCCGTTCGCCCAGCGCGATCTCGGCCGTTCGCAACGCCACCAATCCGCGCGCCCGGCTGATACAGATGGCGACCAGCAATATGCAGAAGACCGAAAATCCAGCCGACGCTGCGAAGTTATGCTCGAACGCCAGCCGGCCGATCAGCGCAAACCCCAGCACCAGCAGAAAGCCCAGCGTCGCCAACACCAACGGCGCCATCGTGAAGGCGGCGGCGGTCATCATGATGGCCATGATGATGCCCAGACCGGCATCCACCCCCGGCGTGGTCTGTGGGCAAAATACGATCGGCACGACCGACCAGATGAAACCGAGCGCCAACCCCTCCAGTCCCGTATTGCGGACATCGGCGAGGCTGGCATAGCCGTTCTGGCGATGGCTGGTGGAATGGCGTCGATGCGCGACGACGCCCGCGATCGTCAGCGTGATCGCTGCCCACAAACTCAATTGCCATGTCGCGATCCAGGGGCGCAGCAGCCATAGCGTGCCGATGGCACCGGCGATATTCGCCGCCAGCATAAAAAGCGCAAGCCGACGACCTGCAAATAGCTGTGTCGCGCGTATCCTGCCCCATTCGGCCGTTCCCGCACGCTCACGCAGGGCCAGCAAATCGCTGATACCCGCCGGCGGAGGTGTGACAGAGGGGTGGTCGTCGTTCACCCGACTGATACTAACGCTAGATAGTTAGCAGCAGGTTTCCATAAGATCGCAATATCGGCGGTGCTGATTGAACGATCAGGCGGCGATATCGTAAGGCTTTATCTCGCCTGCCAAATACAGGTTGCGCGCCTTAGCCCGGGACAGTTTGCCCGACGACGTGCGGGGCAGGGTGCGCGGCGGGATCAACTCGATCACGCAGTTCATGCCCGTCACGGAACGCACCCGCTCGCGAATCGCATCGCGCAGTCGCGTGCGCTCGCCATCGTCCGAACTGCGACACTGAACGAGAACGGCGGGCGTCTCTTCACCGCCGGGGGTCGTGATCGCGAAAGCGGCGATGTCGCCAGCTTTGAAGCCTGGGAGCTGTTCGACCGCCCACTCGATGTCCTGCGGCCAGTGATTGCGGCCGTTGACGATGATCATGTCCTTGGCGCGGCCGACGATGTAGATATAGCCGTCCGACATATATCCCATGTCGCCGGTATCCAACCAGCCATCGACTAGGCAAGCATCCGTCGCCGCCTGATCGCGGAAATAGCCGACCATCACCGATGGGCCGCGGCACCAGACCTTGCCGATCGCCCGTTCGGGCAGCGGTGTGCCGTTTTCCTCGCGAACCGCGATCTCCATGTCACGCACCGGCTTGCCGCAGTTCACGATCGCGCGGAAGCGCTGCGGCCGGTCATCGTTGGCGTGCGCGCCCGACAATTCGGTTTCCTCAACCAGTTCGACGCGGATGCCCTCGCCCGGCGGCATGATCGACACCGCCAGCGTCGCTTCTGCTAAGCCATAGGAGGGCAGGAAGGCACTCGCCGGAAACCCGGCATCCGCAAACGCATCGACGAAGCTTTGCATCACATCCGGGCGGATCATGTCGGCGCCATTGCCCGCTATCCGCCAGCGCGACAGGTCGAACCGGTCGGACGCTTTGGTCTGCGACGAGATACGGCGAGCGCAGATATCGTACCCAAAGGTCGGCGAATAAGAGAGCGTGGTGCCCTTGTTACGGCTGATGAGGTCCAGCCATGCCAGCGGCCGTCGCGCGAAATCCTCGGTCTTCAGATAATCGGTCGATACCTGGTTGGCGACCGGTGACAGAAAGCAACCGACCAGACCCATGTCGTGATACCAGGGCAGCCACGATACGCAGCGGTCGCTGCCTTGCACCTTCATCCCATGGCTATGTGCGGCGAGATTGTTGAGGAGCGCCCGGTGGGTGATGGCGACGCCGTGCGGAAAGCGGGTCGAGCCGCTGGAATATTGAAGATATGCGATCTGATCGCCTTCGGCCTGTGGCAGGTCAACGGTGGGTGCCTCACGCTCGGCAAAGCTCGCCCAGTCGATACCCATCACGCCTGCTTGAACCGCGGCGTCGCCGGCCAGCGACGCCAGCTCTGGCGGATAGACCAGCATGCTGGGATCGCAACTGGCCAACTGCACGCGCAACTGATCGATGTACGAATCGCGTCCGCCGAACGAGGTCGGCAACGGCAGCGGCACCGGCCATGCACCGGCATAGACCACGCCGAAGAACAGTGCCGCGAACTCCGCCGATGTTTCGGCGACTAGCGCAATCCGATCCTGCGGCTTGATCCCGGCAGCGACCAGCCGCCGTGCCGCGGCCAGCGCGTCGTCGCGCAGCGTCGCATAGGCATAGGGCTGCGTCAGCGTACCGCGGGCATCGTGAAAATTCAGCCCGCGTGATCCTTGCGCAGCATAATCCAGTGCGTCACCGAGCGTCTCGAAATCGGCGAAACGGCGGGGAAGCTCGTCCTGGGTCGGCGTCGCGATCGGCGCGGCCTGGGATTGAGTTTCGGTCGTCATCGTCACAGGTGGTCCTTCGGAGCTGCGCAGGTGCGGCAATTGTCTCTTCCTTAGGCAGTGTGGCACAATAAAGGCGATGACAGGACGAACCCGAACCACACGCCAGATACCACCGCTCGATTCAGCCGCGTTGGAACGGCTGGCGCTGCGCTATGTGGAGCGGTTCGCGACCACGCGAGGCAAGCTGGCTGACTATCTCCGACGCAAGATTAGGGAGCGGGGATGGGACGGTCCCGCCGCCGATCCACAAGAGCTGGCTGAGCGGATGGTGACGCTGGGTTACGTAGATGACCGGGCGTTTGCGGAGGCGCGGGCCGTCTCGCTTACGCGGCGGGGCCTGGGGGTGGGGCGGGTGACCGCAGCGTTGCGTCAGGCGCGTGTCGGTGAGGCCGATGCAGCCGCCGTTCGTCCCGTAATGATACGGTCCACGGTGGACAGCGCGATGACGATGGCACGGAAGCGACGCTTCGGCCCCTTTGCCCTGACGGCGGCGGATCGTTCCCTGCAAGAGAGGCAGATAGCGGCGATGGTACGTGCGGGGCATTCATTCGGCCTGTCGCGACGTATCGTCACGACGGAGCCGGACGGCGTGGTCGATTTCGACGGCGTCATGCCGACAGAATATTGCGAGATCGATGAACCATGCTAGCAGGGACTGATCAGGGGTGACTTATGCCGTCGGAAACGCATGTGGCGCACACCGACAACGGTGCGGCGCCGGATGCCGTGCCGGTCGGTGGCGTAATCAAATGGTTCGACGTGACCCGCGGCTTCGGCTTCGCGGTCGCGGACGATGCCACGATGGGCGATATCCTCGTCCATTTCAGCGTGCTGCAACCGCATGGGCGGCGAAGCCTGCCCGAAGGGGCGCGGATCGAAACGATGTCGGTCGAACGTGGCCGGGGTTTTCAGGCGCGTGAAATCCTGACGATCGACCTGTCCGGCGCCGTCGAGGAAGCACCACCGCCACGCGCACGCGATCTGAAGGATCGTATCGATCCGGTTACGCTGATCGACACGGCGGGGCCGTTCGAAGCCGCCAGCGTCAAATGGTTCAATCGGTTGAAGGGCTATGGCTTTCTAGTCCGCGACAGCGATGGCAGCGACGTTTTCGTTCATATGGAAACGCTGAGGCGCGGTGGAATCGCCGAGGTCGAACCCGAACAGCGGCTGCGCGCGCGGATCGTATCGGGTCGCAAGGGGCCCCTGGCGGTGATGGTCGAGGCGAGCGGGTAAGCGCGATCAGCCCTTTTCTGCCAGCGGCTCGATGCTCACCAGTCGCCGCAATTCAACGATGAAACAGGCTGAAGTCCGGATCGTCCCGGCGATGATCTTCGTGCATTTCCTTCAGAAGGTGAGTCCGTGTGCGACATTTGGCCCGTGTCCGCCACAGCAGCAACGGGACGGGCCAAGTGAAGGTCGTTGTTGATGGGCGGCGATGGGCGCGTTAAGCGCTGTCGCATGGGTATCCTGACCTCGATCTTCACCTGGTGGAATGGCGCCACCATCGGCACGCGCTTCTATGGCCTGCGGGGCATGACCAGGGTCGGCGACGACGCGCTGGGCAATGTCTATTATCAGGGCGGCGCCGATACGGCGGGCCTGCCCCGCCGATGGGTCATCTATCTCGGCGCCAACGATGCCAGCCGCGTGCCACCGGACTGGTTCGCCTGGCTGCACCGTCAGGTCGACGAGATCCCCGATCGCTCACTGCCGCTCCAGCGCGCCTGGGAGAAGCCGGCGGTTGCCAATATGACCGGCACCGCGCTTGCCTATCGCCCTGCCGGCGCAATGGAGAAGGGTGGTAACCGCGCCGCTGCGACTGGCGACTACGAAGCCTGGACGCCGGAGGGATGATCCGCTGGCTCGCCGCGGCCGTGCTGGTCGTGGCGCTGGGGATTGGCGGCTGGTTCGGCTACCGCGCACTGCGGGCACCGATTACGCCGACGGCGAGCGTCGCTGTGCAACAGGACGTGCCAGAGGGAGCGCCCTCCGATATCGAAACGCTAGATACCGGCGCGACGCAGGCGGCGGTCGCTGGTGCCACGCCGATGGCAGACCGGATCGCGGTGCTGGGTCTGTTGAACAAGCGGAACGGCGAAAGCCGCGAACTGACGGTGAAGCCGGGTCACGCGGTCCGCGTCGGCGATGTCGTCGTCCGGCTGCGCGCCTGCGATCGGACCGCGCCATGGGAGGTCGATCAATTGACGGGCGCCTTCGTCCAGCTCAACGTCCGTGGTCCCGACCGCACGTGGCGTCGCGCCTTCTCCGGCTGGCTATTCAAGGAACGGCCGGCGTTAAACGTCGTTCAGCACTCGGTTTATGATGTCTGGACCAAAAGCTGCACGATGTCCTTCCCGACGACCGGACCTGATACCGAGACGTTGTCGGCAACACCGCGATCGAGCCGGCCGAAATCGCCCGAGGCCAGCACACCTGCCGCCGATGGCGAGCCATCTACGACGCCGGCCAACGCGTCGGACAACAGCCCCATATAATCCGCACGCGGCATTTCCATTGCGCCCAGCGATGCCAGATGCGGCGTCTGGAACTGACAATCGAGCAACGTGAAGCCGCCGGCGGTCAGCCGCGCCACCAGCCATGCCAGCGCCACCTTCGACGCATCGGTCGCGCGGCTGACCATGCTCTCGCCGAAGAACGCGCGGCCCAACGCCAAGCCATACAAGCCCCCGACCAACCGGTCCCCGTCCCAACATTCGATCGAGTGGGCATGGCCCATCGCGTGCAGGCGGACGAACACCTGTTCGATGCTGCCATTGATCCACGTGTCCGGACGGCCTTCGACACTTTCGGCACAAAGGCGCAGGACCCCGGCAAAGTCACGGTCGGCTGTCACCCGGAACCGGTCCGCAATCAACGTGCGCCGCAAGGTTCTCGATAGACGAAACCCTTCCAGTGGCAGGATCGCCCGCTGGCGTGGTTCAACCCAATAGACGCTGTCGGCATCGCGATGGTCGGCCATCGGGAAAACCCCGACCGAATAGGCGCCGAGCACCAGTTGCGGATCAAGAATATCCATGGTCGCCGATCACGGTGGCGCCATGGTGGGCTGGTGGCAAGTGACAAGAAAAAGGCCGGCGGATCACTCCGCCGGCCCGATGATGGTCGTGATCGGCAAGGATCAGGTGTGGCAGCTGAGCGCCTTCTTGCCGGGCTCGGTCAACGTCACGGCACTGTCGTCGCCGGTCAGCTTCCAGCCGCCGTCCGCGGTGTAGGGGTCGCCCTTTGCCGGGGCGGTCAGACGGGTAGGCTTGCCGGTTGCCGGGATGCGGACATTGACTTGCGTATCGCCTTGGAAAAAAGCGATGCCGATGACCGATCCGTCAGCGCAGCGGAACGTCTTGTCCGCACGAATGGCCGGCGGCAGCTCTACCGGCGCGGCGTTGGCGATCTGATTGGCCATTGGATCTGGGTTGGAATCAAGCACTTCAGGCGTTGACGGCTGCGAATTGCACGCAGTCAGGAGCGCGAGTGGCGCGGCGATGAGGAGGGTGTTCATCTTCATAGCGGAACAACGCTTTGCCGATCTGCTTCGGTGCGTCAAGCGACAGCCTGCCTACTCATGAAACTCCGCGACCTCTGGAATGCGGCCAAACGCGATGCGGGTGCCGATCCGGTCGAGCCGCCCGCCGTTCAACGGCCCGACCGACACGGCGTTGCGACCCCAGCGCTGGTTGATCCGGTCCATCGCCCGGCTGAGCGCCAGTCCCCGCGTCTCGCGCGCCAGCGGGTCGTTCGGGTCGAGAAAGGCAAACAACGACCCCTGTTCGGCGGCGACCGGCTCGATCTCGGCCAGCGTCACGCCGACTAGCCGCAACCGAAACCCGCCGGGTCGCAATGACGCGGCGGCGTGCAGACGGGGAAACAGCGCGTCCAAATGATTAAGTACGACGAAGCTGTCTTGCGTCGCAGGTAGCTTTATCGAGGTCCGCCAACTCGATTTGTCGTCTTCGAATCGGGCGTGGAGCATCAACAGCCGCGCGCGATAGCCCTTGCGGCGCAACCGGCTGGCGGCCTTCAGCGCGAGCCGCCGGGCAGTGAGCCGCGCCGGTTCGATACCGCGATGGCGCGGCGACAGGACATGACTATGCCCGACGTTGCGCGACCGGGTCGGTCGGTCGGGCAGGTCGACCCCGTGCAGCAGATACCAGAGGCGGTCGCCATCGGTACCGCCCCAGGCCGTACCGGCATCGCGCGGCCGCCGGTCACACAGTTGCCGGATATCGTTGACGCCGTCGCGGGCCAGCCTCCGCTCCATCTTTTCGCCGATGCCCGCGATGTCCCGCAGGCGGAGATCAAATAACGCATGCGGCAGATCGCCTTGTTCGAAGACGACCAGTCCATCGGGCTTGCGCAAATCCGACGCCAGCTTGGCCAGCAAGCGATTGGGGGCGATGCCGATCGAAGATGTCAGCCGCTCACCGACCCGCTCGGCGATGCCCGCCTTGATCCGGCCCGCCAGCGCCACCGCGGTGTCACGGCCGTTCTCATTGTCGAGCAGGCGGCAGGCAACCTCGTCGATCGAACAGACCCGAGTTATCGGGATATGCCGCTCGATCTCGGCAATGATCGCGTCGTGGAACTCGACATAGCGCTCGTGTCGCGCCGGCGTAACGATGACCTGCGGACATAATTCCTTCGCCCGCCAGACAGGCGTACCGGTGCCGATGCCGTATCGCTTGGCCTCGATCGACGCGGCGATAGCGACGGTCGTATCGGAGCCGACCGGCGCCACCAGTACCGGCCGCCCGCGCAAGGATGGCTGCAATTGCTGTTCGACGCTGGCAAAATAGGAATTGAGGTCGAGAAACAGCCACCGCAACGGGCGCGGCGGCATATTCATGGTATCACGCGCGGTGTCGCGAGCCGACGGACTGTCACCGATAGCGCTGACGGCGGTGGAAGGGTGAGTCGATAGATCCACGATTGCAGAACAATACAGGAACGTTCTGCGCGCGCCAGCGTATTCCTGCCGGCTCAGCAGATAGCGGCCATCACATCGGTATGCCTGAAGTCGTCGCTATTGAAGAGCAGTTGCTCTCCGCTTTCCTTCGCCAGCGCATAAGCCAGACAGTCCCCGAAATTCAGCCGAGCAGGGTGGCCCGCGCCGATACCGTACCGCCGATAGGCGGCATGTCCGATCCTTGCCTGTTCTTCCGTCGTCGGCTCGATCCGGATCGAAAACGCCGTCATCAACTCTTGGAGCGGCTCGAACAGGATGTCGCGTCGGCTCCGGGTAAGGACGGCGGCTAATTCGACCCAACTGCCTGCTGACATTCTGCAATTATCGGCTGTCATCAGAGCACGAACCAAAACGTCACTCTCCGGCTCGCCGATCAGGATCGCCATGACAGCGGATGAATCGACGATCATGATGCGGAAGAGCCATCATGGTCATAGATGGAATCCATGATTTGCTTCGACGTTTTGCCGCGCCAATCCGCCGGCATGTTCTGTTGGAACCGCTTCACGATCTCATTCGCCTGCCTGACCTTGTCGGCGACCAAAGCCTCGCGCTCGTGCCATTCGCGATCGATCGCGGCGCGGATCACCTCGGTCATCGACCGGCCGCTACCGATCGCCAGTTCCCGCGTCTTCCGAACGGTTTCCGCGTCCTTGATGTTAAACTGCGCGCCCATTTTCTACCTTTTCACCCGCCCTTTATACCGGCAGTCGCAGTTGCCCGCAACGAAGCCACTTTCGCTTGCCGGGCGCAGGGGCGGGGGCCATCTAGCGATGATGCATACTGCTCCCGACACGCTCTCACTCATCGGCCATACACCCCTTGTTCGTCTCAAAGGACCAAGCGAAGAGACTGGCTGCGATATTTTCGGCAAATGCGAATTCGCCAACCCGGGCGCCTCGATCAAAGACCGCGCGGCATTGTTCATCGTTGAGGATGCGGAGGCGCGGGGGACGCTCCAGGCGGGCGGCACGATCGTCGAAGGGACGGCGGGCAACACCGGCATCGGATTGGCACTGGTCGCCAATGCCAAGGGTTACAAGACGATCATCGTGATGCCCGAAACGCAAAGTCGCGAGAAGATGGACACGCTGCGCGCATTGGGTGCCGAACTGGTTCTGGTGCCGGCCGCGCCTTACGCCAGCCCATGCCATTTCGTGCACACCTCGCGCCGGATCGCGGAAGAAACCGCCGGCGCGATCTGGGCGAACCAGTTCGACAACATCGCCAATCGCCGTGCGCATATCGTCGGCACCGCTGAAGAGATCTGGGCGCAGATGGATGGTCGGATAGACGGCTTTACCTGCGCGGCCGGCACTGGCGGCACGATCGCAGGCGTCGGCATGGGGTTGAAGGCAAAGGACGAGGGCGTCGCGATCGCCCTGACCGACCCGCATGGCGCGGCGCTGTATGAATATTATGCTCATGGTGAATTGAAGTCCGAGGGGTCCTCGGTGGCCGAGGGCATCGGTCAGGGCCGGATCACCGCCAATCTGGAAGGTGCGCCGATCGACACGCAATTTCGGGTCGGCGATCAGGAGGGATATGATTGGGTCCGCCGCCTGCTCGACGAGGAAGGACTCTGCCTCGGTCTGTCATCAGGCATCAACGTCGCCGGCGCGGTTCGGCTGGCGCGGGCATTGGGGCCGGGCAAGCGAGTCGCAACGATCCTGTGCGACACAGGTTTTCGTTATCTATCGACGCTTCACGATCCGGCATGGCGCGCGCAAAAGGGATTGGCCTGAGGATCGGCTTGAGCGACGTACGCTATGTTGTTACATTCTGACGACGAGATGAAAGGCAAGCCCGACCCCTCGCAATCGCTCCAGCGCATCAAGGTCGGCATGATCGGCCTCGCCGTGGTGGTAATGCTGATCGCCTTGGCGAGCTCCGTGCTGCGTCTGGCGACCCATGAGCAGCCGGTGGGCGGTTCTGCTCAAGCCAATGTCGTGGCCGAAATGGCGGCAGGTAACGATATGTCGATGATGGGTTCCGGCGAACCGCTTGCGGAAATGGGCGCAGCGCCCAGCAGCGCAAACCCGGTGTCTGCGCCTGTCCCATCGCCCACGGCCGAGTCGACCACAGCGCCCTAACTGGGCATTTCTGCCCGCGACTCACTGAGGGCGTGAGGTTCTGATCGTTCTCCACCTTTGTTGTCTGTCCGATCTGATCTGTCAGCACGGCAACGCCCTGTCCCGCGAACGAACCGTCCGCTGCTACCCATTCGCGCTCCCGCAACGAATTGTATAAGCCCGGCTATCCCGCCCGAGCCGGCAAATGAGGGGGATTATCCCCACAAATCCCCAAAAATCCCGTTGCTAGGTTGGGGGGGCGCTGATACACCCAGGTTACTTCAGGGGCAGACTCTCCGAATGCGTTGGGCATCCGGACCGTGACGATGGTCGTGGTCCGAGGCCGGTGAGTCGTGCGCGCCGGGGTGGAGTTTGGCGTGTTGATCAGGGGGCGGTATCAGGGAGACGGCATCGGCCTTGTCGACGACAAGGGCCGGGTAGCTATCCCCTCCGCACTTCGCACCACGCTCGCTGCCAATGCGCCCAAGGCTGACGGCAAAACCGGCGGCACGATCATCATCGGTGCTCACCAGAAGAACCGTTGCCTCGTCGCTTATGATTCGGGTTATCTCGATATCCTGGCCGAGCGGCTGGATCGTCGCGAAGCGGAAAACACCAGCGCGGACGGCGAGTACGATTACAACATCAAGCGCCGCGCTGCGGTGGGCGAAGCGGTGCCGTTCGACGGTTCTGGTCGCTTCATCATGCCGGCGTTCCCGCGCTTCTATGCCGGGATCGGCGAACACGCATTCTTCTACGGCGTGCTCGACTATATCGAAATCTGGGACCCCACGACCTTGATCGCGACTGAGGACATGCCCGTCGTCGTCAAGGAAATGGCGCGCTTCTATATGCAGTCGAAGGGAATCGCGCTGTGAGCGCCCCCCATGTCCCGGTGCTGATGACCGAAGTCGTGGCCGCGCTCGCTCCTGCCCCGGGCGATGTGATGGTCGACGCCACCTTCGGTGCCGGCGGTTATACCCGCGCGATCCTTACCAGCGGCGCGCGGGTGATTGCGTTCGATCGTGATCCCGATGCGATCGCCGCGGGTGAAGCTGCGGCGATCGACGGGCTAACGCTGATTCACGCCGATTTCTCGGCGATGGAGTCGGCGCTGGACGGTATCGGCGTCGGGCCGGTCGATGGCGTGACGATGGATATCGGCGTGTCGTCGATGCAACTGGATCAGGCGGATCGCGGCTTTTCCTTTCAGTCCGATGGACCGCTCGACATGCGCATGGCGCAGGCGGGCATGAGCGCGGCCGAGTTCTGCAACGAGGCTGACGAAACACTAATCGCCGACGTCATTTATCGGTATGGCGACGAACCCAAGTCGCGGCGGATTGCGCGCGCCATCGTGGCGGCGCGGCCGTTGACGCGGACGAGCGAGCTGGCTTCGATCGTCCGCCGTGCGCTGGGCTACAAGCCGCACGACAAAAAGGACCCGGCGACGCGGACCTTTCAGGCGATTCGCATCCATGTGAACCGCGAACTGGGCGAACTGGCGGATGGTCTCGCCGCGGCGGAACGCGTGTTAAAACCGGGCGGCCGACTGGCGGTGGTGACGTTTCACAGCCTGGAGGATCGCATGGTGAAGCGGTTCCTGCGCGATCGGTCCGGCGGTGCTCCTTCAGCTTCGCGTCATTTGCCGCAGGCCATTCAGGGTCCGGCACCGAGTTTCGAACTGGTCGGCCGCGGTATCCGCGCCGGCGAGGCGGAGGTGGCCGCGAACCCGCGCGCCCGCTCCGCAACATTGCGGACGGCCCGGCGGACGGCGGCACCGGCGTGGCAGGACGACCTTGGGCATGTGGAGGTGAGCGTATGACGGCGGCGTACAGACTGAAGGGGATCGGCTGGTTCGGCGGGTGCGTCGCGATCGTGCTCGGCTTCTACCTCGTCTCGCTGCAGGTCGCGGGCGAGCGCAAGAAGCTCGAACAGGTCAATCGCCGCATTACGGTTGCCGAGCGTGATATTCGCGCGCTGGAGACTGAGTTCGACACGCGCGCGAATCTGGCCCAGCTGGAAAAGTGGAACGGTGATACGCTGGCTCTGTCGGCGCCCACCGCCGGCCAGTTCATCAGTGACGAGGCGCAGTTGGCTTCGCTCGACGTGACCGCGCCGATGGGCGGGGCCATGGTGCGGACCGCCGCGCTGGTCGTGCCCACAGGCGCCGCCCCGCTGCTGCCCGCCGCGATGACGCTCGTCGCCGCCAATACGCCGCCGCCCGTTGCCGCTCCCGCCGTCCAGCGGGTGATCGCCACGGTCGCGATCGCACCTACGCGCAGCACGGAGATGTCGGTCGCCCGCCGCGCCGCCGTCGCCGCGGTGGCGAAGGTGCGGCCGGACGCGGTGGCATTGCTCGATCGCAAGCTGCTGTCCGACACCACGCTCGGCGATATCCTGTCGGGCGCACGCGCCGAGGCGGGTCGCAAGCGTTGACCGCTCTCGTCGCCCGGCCGATCGCGCAACGTGGTAACGCCAAACAGCGTCATCAGCTGGTGGCCACGGCCCATACGCGGCTGATGATGCTGATGCTGCTGTTCGCGATGGCGGTGGTGCTGGTGCTCGGGCGGCTGACTGTGCTGGCGATGTTTTCAGGTGCCGAGGCGCAGGCCCGTGTCGCTACATTGGCTGGGCGGGGCGACATCGTCGACCGCAACGGCGCGCCGCTTGCCCGGACGATTGATGCCTGGACGATCGCAGTGCATCCGCGCGACCTTATGGGCGACAAGATGGAGCTGGCGTCGAAGCTGGCGGCGCTAATGCCCGATCGTGGCGATCAGACCTGGTTCTATGGCCAGCTGACCAAGGACGTCTCGTTCACCTATCTGCAACGCCGCGCCTCTCCCGCCCTGGTCGAGCAGGTCAATGCATTGGGTGAGCCGGCGATCGTCTTTGCGCGCGAGACGCAGCGCCTCTATCCGCAATCGTCGATGGCGGCCCATGCGCTCGGCTTCCTGTCCACCGACGGCCATGGCATGAGCGGTATGGAGCGCGTGCTGGACGAGCGCCTGACGAATCCCGCTACCGCCGGCCAACCCATCGCGCTGTCGCTCGATACCCGCGTACAGGCGGCGATGGAGAGCGAACTCGGCCGCGCGATGAACACTTTTTCGGCCCGCGGCGCCGGCGGCATCGTCCTGGATGTCGCGACCGGTGAGGTGATCGCCATGGTTTCGCTGCCGACGTTCAATCCCAACCGCGTTGGCATGGCCGGCAGCGAGGAACTGCGCAACATCACCACGCAGAGCGTGTTCGAGCTGGGCTCCACCTTCAAGCCGATTACGATGGCGACGGCGATGGATACCGGCGTCGTGACCTCTTTCGCCCGCCGCTTCGACGCGACCCATCCACTGAAGGTTGGCGGCTATACCATCCATGACGAGCGCGGCGATCCGAAGCGCTGGTTGAATATGGCGGAAACGCTGATCTACTCCTCCAACATCGCCACCGCCCGCGTCGCCGACGAGGTCGGGCCGCAGCGGATGCAGGCGATGTTCAAAAAGCTCGGCTTCGATACCAAGCCCGACATCGAATTGCGCGAAAAGGGTGGTCCGCTGTGGCCAAAATATTGGGCGCGCACGACCACGATGACCACCGCCTATGGCCATGGCATCGCAGTGACGCCGCTGCACCTCGCCAACGCCTATGCCACGCTGGTCAATGGCGGCATCTGGCGGCCGGCGACGTTGCTGAAGGTCGAACCGGGCCATGCCGCGGCAGGCCGGCGTGTCATCAGCGAACAGACGAGCGCGCGGATGCGGCAGATGTTGCGCCTGATCGTCCAGCGCGGCACCGGTCGCAAGGGGGAGGCACCGGGCTATCGCGTCGGTGGCAAGACCGGCACGGCCGAGGCGGCGGTGGCGGGGGGCTATGATCGCTCGCGCAACGTCGCGACCTTCGCGGCGGCATTCCCGATGGATGCACCGCGTTATGTCGTGCTCGCCATGCTTGATTCGCCGCTGGGCACAAAGGAAACCTCCGGTTGGAAGACTGCCGCGTGGAACGCCGCTCCCGTCGTCGGTCGGACGATTTCGCGGGTCGGCGCAATCCTGGGCGTCGTCCCCGACGAGGCGCGCGACATCGACGTGTCGGACATCACACCGACCCTGTGGGACGATCCCAGCCGCCGACCGGCGACCGGACAATGAGCGGCGCGCGATGAGGCTCGGTCAGCTGACCGGCGGCAGCGAAGACGTGGCCGTCACCGGCTTCGCTATCGATCATCGCAAGGTTGCGCCCGGCACCATCTTCGGCGCCTTCCGCGGCGCTCGCGTGAACGGCGAAGATTTTATCGCCGATGCGATCCGCGCCGGGGCGATCGCCGTGGTCGCCCGACCCGAAGCGGTGGTGCAGGGCGCGGTCCACATTATCGACGACGAACCTCGTGCCGCCTTCGCCCGCGCCGCCGCCCGTTTCTTCGGTCCGTTTCCCAATACCGTGGTTGCGGTGACGGGTACCAACGGCAAGACATCGACGGTCGAGATGGTCCGCCAGCTGTGGCGGATGACGGGCCATCACGCGGCGTCTATCGGTACGCTGGGCGTCACGACTGCCGACGAGCGGGTGACGACGGGACTGACGACGCCCGATGTCGTGACGTTCCTGTCCAACGTCGCCGGGCTGGCCCGCGAAGGCGTGACGCATCTGGCCTTCGAGGCATCCAGCCATGGTCTGACGCAATACCGGACCGAGGGTCTGACCGTCGATGCCGCGGCATTCACCAATCTCAGCCGTGATCATCTGGACTATCACGGCGATATGGCGGCGTATCTGACCGCCAAGATGCGCCTGTTCTCCGAAGTGCTGTCGCCTGACGGCACCGCCGTTGTCTGGGCCGATGATCCCGAGTCGGCACGTGTCGTCGATCTGGCACGGGAACGCGGCAACCGCCTCATCACCGTCGGCGCGCGCGGTAGCACGCTGCGCCTCGTCGGCCGGGAACCAAGCCTGCTGGGACAGGGGCTGACGATCGAGGCGGAAGGCGTCACGCACCGTATCGAACTGCCGCTGATCGGCGCCTACCAAGCCGCCAATGCGCTCGTAGCGGTCGGGCTGGTCATCGCCACTGGCGCATCGGTCGTGGCGACGTTGCAGGCGCTGGCCCGGTTGCAGCCGGTACGCGGACGGCTGGAACGTGCCGCCATCGCGAAATCCGGCGCACCCATATATGTCGATTACGCCCACACGCCCGACGCACTCGAAGCGGCCATCGCGGCGCTGAAGCCCCATGCCGCAGGGCAATTGATCGTCGTGTTCGGCGCGGGTGGCGATCGCGACACGGGCAAGCGTGAACCGATGGGACAGGTGGCGGCGGCGCAGGCCGACCGGGTAATCGTCACCGACGATAATCCGCGCGGTGAGAATGCGTCGATCATCCGCCGGTCGGTGCTGAAGGGCGCACCGGACGCGATCGAGATCGGCGACCGCCGCACCGCGATTGCTGCCGCGATCCGCGATGCGGGGCCGGCGGACATCGTTCTGATTGCCGGCAAGGGGCATGAACAGGGACAGATCGTCGGCGACATGGTGCTGCCGTTCGATGATGTCGCCGTAGCACGGGAGTGCGTTGGATGAGGGCAGGGTTGAATTGGTCCGCGATCGAAGCGGCCGATGAATTTGATGGTTTGTCGGTCACGGCCGACTGGTTCCGATCCCCGAAGGATCGCAAGCTGGTGATGCCGGCCAAGACCGCCTCGCCGAAAACGCGCAATATGCCGGTCTCCGAACGTCCCAAACTCGGTCTTCGCTACGGGGCGGACGGATGAGCTTGTGGACGTCGGCCGCGATCGCCGCTGCGACCCGTGGTCGCGCCTCGGCTGACTTCGCGGCCACGGGCGTCGCCTTCGACAGTCGCGAGGTCGGGCCGGGCGACCTGTTCATCGCGCTGACGGGCGAAGCCACGGACGGCCACCGTTTCCTGACGCAAGCCTTCGCGCAGGGTGCCACCGGTGCGATCGTATCAGATATGTCTGACGGACCACATGTCCGCGTCGCCGATACCTTCGCCGCGCTGGAAGACCTGGCGCGCGCATCGCGGGCACACACTGCGGCCAAGGTGATCGGCGTCACCGGTTCGGTCGGCAAGACGAGCGCCAAGGAGGCGCTGTACGCCTGCCTCGATCGCATCTGGCGCGGGCAGGCGCACCGCTCGGTCAAGAGCTACAACAATCACACCGGCGTGCCGCTCAGCCTCGCCCGGATGCCCGCCGCTACCCATGCGGCGGTCTTCGAAATGGGCATGAACCATCCCGGCGAACTGGCCCATCTGACGACGCTGGTGCGACCGCATGTCGCCGTCGTCACCGCCATCGCACCGGCGCACACCGCCTTCTTCCCCGACGAAAGCGCGATCGCGGATGCCAAAGGCGAGATTTTTCGTGGCCTCGAGCCGGGCGGGGTGGCGATCATCCCGTATGACAGCACGCATCGCGACCGGCTGATCGCCGCTGCGCAGCCCTATGCCGCGCGGATCGTGACCTTCGGCAATGATCCGGCCGCCGATGTCCGCGCGATCGAGGCAGTGCGCGTGAAAAGCGGCGGTAGCTTCGTGACCGCGCGCATCGGCGACCGCGAACTTAGCTTTACGCTGTCTCAGCCCGGCGCCCATTGGGTGTCGAATGCGCTTGCCGTGCTGGCTGCGGTCGATGCAGTCGGCGGCGATCTGGCGATGGCGGGACTGGCGCTGGCCGAACTGGGCGGTTTGCCCGGCCGGGGCGCCCGCTTCGTGACCGCCGGCGATGCGTTGGTGATCGACGAAAGCTACAACGCGAACCCCGCATCGATGCGCGCGACGCTGGCGGTGCTGGCGCATGAACCCGGACGCCACATTGCCGTTTTGGGCGAAATGCGTGAACTTGGTGAGGCATCGGCCGACTATCACGCCGGGCTCGCCGGCCCGGTCGAGGACGCGCGCGTCGAAACGGCCATCCTGGTCGGTGAAGCGATGCGGCCGCTCGCGGAAAGGCTTGAGGGCCGGGTCGCAATCGTCCATGTGCCCGACGCTTCGATGGCGCTCGATCGGTTGCGCGCCCTAATCGCACCCGGCGACGCGGTGCTGGTGAAGGGTTCCAACGGGGTCGGGCTGGCGCGCGTGATCGCGGGTCTGAAGGGCGGATAATGTTGTACTGGATCGCCGAGCATCTGGGTTTCCAGGGGCTGCTCAACCTCATCCGCTATCAATCGTTTCGCACCGGTGCGGCGGTGGCTACGGCGTTGTTCATCGGCCTAATCATCGGTCCAAAATTCATTGGCTGGCTGCGCGTGCGCCAGGGCAAGGGGCAGCCGATCCGTGCCGACGGGCCGCAGACGCATCTGGCCAAGCGCGGCACGCCGACGATGGGCGGGCTGATGATCCTGACCGCGATGTCGCTGGCGATCCTGATGTGGATGGACATATCCAACCCCTATGTCTGGGCATGCCTGTTCGTGACGCTGGGGTTCGGCGCGATCGGGTTCCTCGACGATTACGACAAGGTTCGCAAAGCCACGACCGCTGGCGTGCCGGGGCGAGTGCGCCTGTTGCTGGAATTCATCATCGCCGGAATCGCGGCCTGCATCATCATGCGGCAGAACGGGACTGGCCTGTACCTGCCCTTCACCAACCGGATGTATATCGAGCTTTGGTATTTCTACCCGCTGTTCGCCGCCTTCACGATCGTCGCGTTCGGTAATGCGGTGAACCTGACCGATGGGCTCGATGGCCTGGCTACCATGCCGGTCATCATCGCCAGCGTAGCGTTCATGGTCATCGTCTATCTGGCCGGCAACGTGAAGTTCGCGGAGTATTTGGGTATCCAGCACGTGCCCGGCGCCGGCGAACTGGCGATCTTCTGCGGCGCAGTGGTCGGCGCGGGCCTCGCCTTCTTATGGTTCAACGCCCCACCCGCCGCCGTCTTCATGGGTGATACCGGCAGCCTCGCGCTGGGTGGCGCGCTCGGGACGATTGCCGTGGTCGCGCATCATGAGATCGTGCTGGGCATCATCGGCGGCCTGTTCGTGGTCGAGGCCATGAGCGTCATCATCCAGGTCTTCTTCTACAAGCGCACCGGCCGCCGCGTCTTCAAAATGGCGCCGATCCACCATCATTTCGAACAGCTCGGCTGGAGCGAACCGACCGTCGTCATCCGCTTCTGGATCATCGCGTTCGTGCTGGCGCTCGCTGGCCTATCGACGTTGAAGCTGCGGTGATCGTCGCCGCCACTTGGAGCGGTAAACGCTACGCCGTGCTGGGGCTGGCACGGTCGGGGCTGGCGACGGTCGCGGCGCTGGCGTCGGCCGGCGCGCATGTCGTGGCGTGGGATACGGACCGGGCCGCGCGCGAGCGGGCGGCGGCGATCGATGGGGTCATCATCCACGATCTCGCCGACCTGCGTCTGGACGGCGCCGCCGGTCTCGTCGTATCGCCCGGCGTTCCCCTCAACACCCACCCGCTCGTGGCCGCCGCCCGCGCCGCCGGCGTACCCGTTATCGGCGACATCGAACTGTTCGCCGAAGCACGTGCCGATCTGCCGCCGCACAAGGTCGTCGGCATTACCGGCACTAACGGTAAATCGACCACCACCGCGCTCATCAAGCACCTCTGCGACACCGCCGGCCTGCCAACGCTGATGGGCGGCAATATCGGCCTGCCGATCCTGGGCGCGGAGCCGCTGCCCGCCGGCGGCGTCTATGTGCTGGAACTGTCGAGCTACCAGATCGATCTGACGCAAAGCCTCGATTGCGACGTCGCGGTGCTACTGAACATCACGCCCGACCACCTCGATCGCTATGACGGGTTCGACGGCTATGCTGCCTCGAAGGCACGCCTCTTCGCGATGCAGTCGGCGACGCATGACGCTGTAATCGGCATCGGCGACGCCCCTTCGGCCGTGATCGCGCGGTCGCTGTCCGCCCGCGGCGAACATCTGACGAAGATCGCGCCGGGCGTTTGCATGGACCAGCGCGGCTGGCAGTCGCTGCAAGGGCCGCACAACGCCCAGAACGCGCTCGCCGCCATCGCCGTCGCCCACGCGCTGGGTACCGCAGAAGTCGATATCGACCGGGGATTGGCCAGCTTCCGTGGCCTGCCGCACCGGATGGAACAGATCGGCAGTGTCGGCGGCGTCGCCTATGTCGATGATTCCAAGGCGACCAACCCAGAGAGCGCCGCTCCGGCGCTTGCCGCCTATCCCCGCGTTCACTGGATCGTCGGCGGCCGCGCCAAGGGCGACGATCTCGACGCCTGCGCACCGTCATTCGGCCACGTCGTTAAGGCGTATACCATCGGCGAGGTAGGACCACGTTTCGCCGACGTCCTCTCTGCCCACATGCCGGTCGAACAGGCAGGCACGCTCGCCGCCGCCGTAGCCAGTGCTGCGGCACAGGCGAAACCGGGTGAGGTGGTTCTGCTGTCGCCAGCCTGTGCTAGCTTCGATCAGTTCCGCGATTATGAGGAGCGGGGGGCCGCGTTCCGCGCGGCCGTGGAGGCGCTGACATGACTGATATGCGGGCCGGTGACGGCAAGGGCGCACGATTGATGGCACAGGTGAAGCGGCGCGGCGGTCGCGGCGATCGATCGCCGCTCGGCACGTGGTTCTGGGACATCGATCGGATGCTTTTGTTGCTGACGCTGTTCCTGATCGCGATCGGCCTGATCGCGGTGGCGGCGGCCAGCCCGGCTTCGGCGGTCCGCTATTCGGGCGACAAGCACAAGATTGCACCGCTTTATTACTTCTGGCGTCAGTTGATGTGGGTGGGCGTGTCGCTGCCTGTTTTGTTCGGCGTGTCGATGCTCCCCGTCACGGTGGCGCGACGGTTCGCGGTGATGGGGGCGGCACTGTTCACGCTGTTGCTCGCACTGACGCCGCTGATCGGTGTCGAGGTGAACGGTGCGAAGCGCTGGATCGGCTATGGCTTCGCGCAGTTCCAGCCGTCGGAATTCCTGAAACCGCTGTTCATCGTCACGATCGCGTGGCTGCTGTCGCTGAAGGCCAAGGATCAGGAATTGCCGACCGTGCTGATGACCGGCGGCATCACCGCTGGCATCGCCTTCATCCTGATGATGCAGCCCGATTTCGGCCAGACGGTGATTTTCTGTTCGGTCTGGATGGCGCTCCTGATGATCGCCGGCACGCCGACGAAGGTGCTGGTAGGATTGGCCGCGATGATCCCGGCCGGACTGGCGGCGGCGTATCTGTTCTACGGCACCGCGCGCCAGCGGATTGATGCGTTTCTGTTTCCGGGTATCGAGGGCGAAGGCGCGGCGGATCATTTTCAGGTGGATGCTGCGCATCGTACGCTGACGGCGGGCGGCTGGACGGGCACCGGGCCCGGCGGTGGCTCCGTGAAGTTTGGCCTGCCCGAGGCGCATACCGATTACATCTTTTCAGTGATCGGCGAGGAATTCGGCCTGATCGCCTGCGCTGTAATCGCGGTCATCTTTCTGGCGATCGTCGTCCGGGTATTCGTCAAGCTGCTGGACGAACAGGATGAATTCAAGCTGCTCGCCGCCTCCGGCCTCGCCACCCAGTTCGGGATGCAGGCATTGGTGTCGATGGCGGTCAATACCGGCATGGCCCCGTCCAAGGGTATGACGTTGCCCTTCATCAGCTATGGCGGGTCTTCGATGATCGCGCTGTCGGTCGGCATGGGCTTGCTGCTGGCGTTTACCCGGCGCAATCCGTTCCTGACGCGGTCACCCTACGTGGTCCGCTGGAGCGGCGAATGACGAAGCATTACGTATTGGCGGCCGGCGGCACCGGCGGTCACATGGTTCCCGCAGCGGCGCTGGCGGCCGAACTGATGAAGCGCGGGCATCACGTCGCGCTGGTATCCGATGCGCGGGGCGTGCGCTTTCCGGAACTGTTCGACGGCGTGCAGACCCATGTCCTGCCCGCCGGCCGGTTCGCCGGTGGTCCGCTCGGCTATGCGAAGGCGTTGCGCGAGATGTGGCGCGGCCGGGCGATGGCGCGCGAGTTGTACAAGACGTTCCGGCCGGCGGCGGTGATCGGCTTCGGCGGCTATCCGGCGATGCCCGCGCTGCTGGCCGCCTTCGCGCACAAGATCCCGACCGCGGTGCATGAACAGAACGCGGTGCTGGGCCGCGTCAACCGCCTCGTCGCCCGCCGCGTCGATGCGATCGCGACGTCGTACGAACGCACCGAGCGCCTGCCCGAAAAGCTGATCGCCAAGACCCACCTCGTCGGCAATCCCGTGCGCGAGGCGGTACTGGCACTACGCACGCGTCCGTATCCGTTGCTGGAAGCAGACGGCATCTTCCGGGTGCTGGTGACCGGTGGCAGCCAGGGGGCCAGCGTGCTCAGTCAGGTGGTGCCGGATGGCCTCGCGATGCTGCCGCCCACCTTCCGCCGCCGCTTGCAGGTGACGCATCAGGCACGGATCGAGGATATCGACGCCGCCCGCGCGCAATATGCCGAACACCAGATCGCGGCCGAACTGGCGACGTACCTGCCCGACATGCCCGAACAACTGGCCTGGGCGCATCTGGTCATCGGTCGCGCCGGAGCCTCCACCATCGCCGAACTGACCGCCGCCGGCCGGCCCGCGATCCTCGTGCCGCTGCCGTCCGCGACTGACGATCATCAGACCGCCAATGCGCGCGAGATGACCGATATCGGCGGCGCCCGCACGATCCCGCAACAGAAATTCACCGCCGTGGAACTCGCCAAGCAGATGCAGAAACTGGGTCTCGACCCCGCCGCCCTCGAAAACGCCGCCGGCCGCGCGTGCAGCATCGGTCGCCCCTATGCGGTCGGCGACCTCGCCGATCTGGTCGAAAGCCTCGACGCCCCGCGCGCGCGCCTGCCCGTGACGACACGCCAGCAAAAGGCCGCCTACGCATGAGAGGTGTAGCGACCGACATCGGCACGATCCACTTCGTCGGCATCGGCGGCATCGGCATGTCCGGCATCGCGGAGGTGATGAAGAACCTCGGCTATGCCGTGCAGGGGTCCGATGTGGCGGAGGGCTATGTCGTGCAGGGCCTGCGCGACAAGGGCATCCCCGTGGCGATCGGGCATAATGCCGCCAATATCGGCGACGCCGCCGTCGTCGTCGTCTCGACCGCGATCGTGCGCTCGAATCCGGAAGTCGAGGCGGCGCTGGAACGGCGCGTCCCCGTCGTCCGCCGGGCGGAGATGCTGGCCGAACTGATGCGCCTGAAATCGACCGTCGCGGTGGCCGGTACGCATGGCAAGACCACGACGACGTCGATGGTCGCCGCGTTGCTCGATGCCGGCGGCGTCGATCCTACCGTCATCAACGGCGGCATCATCAACAGCTATGGCTCCAACGCCCGGCTCGGGGCCAGCGACTGGATGGTCGTGGAGGCGGACGAGAGCGACGGCAGTTTCCTGCGCCTCGACGGCACCATCGCGGTCGTGACCAACATCGATCCCGAACATCTCGATCACTACGGATCGTTCGATGCGGTGAAGGACGCGTTCGTCGAATTCGTCGAGAACGTGCCCTTCTATGGCGCCGCGCTGCTCTGTCTCGACCATCCCGAGGTGCAGAACATCCTGCCGCGTGTCCGCGATCGCCGGGTCGTGACCTATGGTTTCTCCGCACAGGCGGACGTGCGCGGCGTCAACGTGACGCCGATACCGGGCGGCAATCGCTTCGAATGCATCGTGCGGGGCCGCGATGGCGCGACCCGCTCGATCGAGGGGATCGAGATGCCGATGCCCGGCCGCCACAACGTCCAGAACGCGCTCGCCGCGATCGGCGTCGCGCTGGAAATGGGCATCGACGACGCGACCATCCAGAACGGGTTCGCCAAGTTCGGCGGCGTGAAGCGGCGCTTCACCAAGGTGGGCGAGGTGGCCGGCGCCACCATCATCGACGATTACGGTCATCATCCGGTCGAAATCCGCGCGGTGCTCGCCGCCGCCCGCGAAGGCGCGCAGGGCCGGGTGATCGCGGTCGTGCAGCCGCATCGCTTCACGCGGCTGGGCAATCTGATGGAGGATTTCCAGACCGCTTTCAACGACGCCGATCGGGTGCTGGTGACGCCGGTCTATGCCGCGGGTGAGGAGCCGATCGACGGGGTCGATTCCGAGGCGCTCGTCGCCGGACTGAAACGGCGCGGCCATCGCCATGCCGGCGTGGTGACGGATGCCGATGCGCTGGCCGACGAACTCGCGACGACGATCGAGGCCCATGATATGATCGTCTGTCTGGGGGCCGGCGACATCACCAAATGGGCGGCGTCGCTCGCGCCGGCGATCGAGGCGAAAAGAGGATCGGGCCGATGAACGACTGGCTGAAAGCATCGATGGACCTGCAAAAGCAGATGCTCGACGCGCAGAAGCAGGCGCTGAACATGGGCCAGCAGGCGGTCGATAATGGCGACGCGCTGGTGAAGGCGCAGGAGGCATCGCGCAAGGCGGCGGAGGCGAATTTGGCCGCATGGCAGGCATGGACGCGACTATGGGGTGTCGGTCCATGGTGACGGCCGCCGCCGATCTGCCACCCACGATGCCCCAGGTACGCGGCCGGCTGACCCGGTCCGCCTCCCTGGCGCCGCTCGTCTGGTTCAAGACCGGCGGCCCGGCCGACTGGCTGTTCGAGCCGGCAGATGTCGATGACCTGTCCGCTTTCCTCGCCGCGCTCGATCCGGCGGTGCCGGTCTGGCCGCTGGGGCTGGGATCGAACCTGATCGTGCGCGATGGCGGGATGCCCGGCGTCACCGTGCGGCTCGGTAAGCCGTTCGCCTTCGCCCGCACGTCGGACGACGGCGTCACCATGACCTGCGGCGGTGGCACGTCAGGCATCCTCGTCGCCTCCACCGCACGTGACGCCGGCATCGCCGGGGTGGAGTTCCTGCGCTCGATCCCCGGCACCGTCGGCGGTTTCGTCCGCATGAACGGCGGCGCCTATGGTCGTGAGGTCGCCGACGTGCTGACCGCCTGCGTCGTGGTGCTGCGCGACGGCACGGTGCAGCCGATGACGGTGGAGCAACTGGGCTACACCTATCGGCATTCCGACCTGCCCGACGGCGCGATCGTCATTGAGGCGACCTTCCGTGGCACCCCCGGCGATCCCGCCGCGATCGGTGCCGAGATGGACCGCATCGCTGCCGAGCGCGAGGCATCGCAGCCGCTGCGCAGCCGCACCGGCGGGTCAACCTTCAAGAACCCGCCCGGCCACAAGGCTTGGGCGCTGATCGACGCCTCCGGCTGTCGCGGCCTGACCCGCGGCGATGCGCAGGTGTCGGAAAAACACTGTAATTTCCTGCTGAACCTCGGCAGTGCCACCTCCGCCGAGATCGAAGCGCTGGGCGAGGAGGTCCGCGACCGTGTGAAGGTGCAATCGGGCGTGACACTGGAATGGGAAATCCAGCGGGTGGGATTGAAGTGATGAGCGATATTCAGACCCTCCATATCGCCGTCCTGATGGGGGGCTGGTCGGCCGAACGATCCGTGTCGCTGCAATCGGGCGCGGGCGTTGCCGATGCGCTGGAGTCGCTTGGCCACCGCGTCACCCGCATCGACATGGACCGCGATGTGGCTGCGCGCCTCGCCGATACGAAGCCCGATCTCGTCTTCAACGCGCTGCACGGCACGCCGGGTGAGGACGGCAGCGTGCAGGGCCTGATGGACCTGATGGGCGTCGCCTATACCCATTCCGGCCTCGCCACCTCGGTCATCGCGATCGACAAGGTGCTGACCAAGCAGGCTTTGGTGCCAAACGGCGTGCCGATGCCCGGCGGCCGCATCGTCAAGTCCGCCGATCTGTTCGAACGCGACCCACTGCCGCGTCCCTATGTATTGAAACCCGTCAACGAAGGCTCGTCAGTCGGCGTCGCTATCGTGACCGCAGACGGCAATTACGGCGACCCGATCGCCCCTGACGCGACCGGTCCGTGGCAGGAGTTCGAGGAACTGCTCGCCGAGCCATACATCCGCGGTCGCGAGCTGACCACGTCGGTACTGGGCAACCGGGCGTTGGGCGTCACCGAACTGATCCCGAAGAATGGCTGGTATGATTTCGACGCGAAATACACCGACGGCCTGACCGAGCATGTCTGCCCCGCGCGTATTCCCGACGAGATCGCCGATGCCTGCAAGGCATTGGCATTGGAGGCGCATCGTCTGCTCGGCTGCAAGGGTGCCAGCCGCTCCGACTTCCGCTGGGACGACGAACGCGGCGTCGACGGTCTGTTCCTGCTCGAAGTGAACACCCAGCCCGGCATGACTCCGCTCAGCCTAGTCCCCGAACAGGCGCGGCACATCGGGATGAGCTATCCGCAACTGGTGCAGGCGATCGTCGATGAGGCGATGGCCGATCGGAAGGCCATATCGGGATGAGCCGGACGATCAAGCGCGGCACCCCGCCCAAGCGACCCGCTCCCCGGCGCAAACAGCCGGTTAAGAAGGTGTCGATGATCGACCGGATCGTTGCGCGCCTGCCGGTCAGCGAGGAGACGCTTCGCCGCGCCGTGACATGGACAATCACCGGCATCGCCGGCGCCTCGGTTGTCGTCGCAGCGACGTGGATCGGCATCCCTGGCATGATCGGAGCGGCGCTGGCCGAAACCGCCGGGCAGGCGGGGTTCCGGGTCCAGCAGATCGAGATCACCGGCCTGAAGCGGATGGATCGAATGTCCGTTTATGCCGTGGCGCTCGACCAGCAAAGTCGCGCGATGCCGCTCGTCGATCTGGAATCGGTGCGGCAGAATTTGTTGCGCTACGGCTGGATCGCCGACGCGCACGTCTCGCGCCGGCTGCCCGATACGTTGCTGATCGATATCGTCGAACGCACGCCGGCGGCGGTGTGGCAGGATCGCGGCGAACTGACGTTGATCGATGCGCAGGGGGTGCTGCTGGAACCGGTACGACCCGATGCGATCCCGGCATTGCCGCTGGTAATCGGCCCCGGCGCCGATCGGCAAGAGGCGAATTATCAGGCGCTGCTCGCCGCCGCACCCGCGCTCAAGCCGCGGATTAAGGCGGCGACGTGGATCGGCAATCGCCGCTGGGACCTGACATTCGAAAGCGGCGAGGTGCTGGCGCTCCCCGAAGAGGGTGCGCCGCGCGCGCTGGTGCGGTTTGCGGAACTGGACGGCGCGCGACCGCTGCTGGGCCGGGGCTGGCTGCGCTTCGATATGCGCGATCCGGCGAAGCTGGTTGCGCGCAAGCCCGGTATCGACCAGAATCGCGCATTGGCCGATCCGTCTGATGCGGGCGGTGTAGCGGAACCGGTGGGGGTGGATGCCGGGTGATGCACGTTGGGGGGACTAAGACATGGCCAAGGTAGCGCCCGAAGGACTGATCACCGCGCTCGACATCGGCTCGTCCAAAGTGTCGGCGATGATCGCGACGCGTGGTGACGGCGGCGAGCTGATCGTGCTCGGCACCGGCCAGCGCGAAAGCCGCGGCGTCAAGCGCGGCTACATCGCCGACATGGCCGCCACCGAGGCAGCGGTACGAGAAGCGGTGGAGCAGGCCGAACGCATCGCCGGCCTCAACATCGAGAATGTCTGGGTCGGCTTCTCTGCTGGCGGGCTGGTGTCCGACGTCGCCGAAGTCGAATTCGAACTGGGCGGCCACCGCGTCGAACAGGGCGATATCGACGCGCTGCTGGCCGCCGGTCGCCAGTCGATCGATCCGCAGGGTCGCATGGTGCTGCACGCCCAGCCCGCGCTCTACACGCTCGATGGCCTGACCGGCGTGAAGAAACCGCTGGGCCTTCATGCAGACCGGCTGGGCGTCCACATCCACGTCGTCGCCGCAGATGGATCGCCGGTACGTAATCTGGATCTCTGCGTCCGTTCCGCGCATCTTGAGGTGAAGTCGATCATCGCCTCGCCCGTCGCCACCGGCCTCGCCTGTCTTAGCGAGGAAGAGCGCGAACTGGGCGTCGCGCTAGTCGAGATGGGGGCAGGGATCACCAACGTGTCGCTGTTCGCCGGCGGCATGCTGGTCGGCCTGTGTTCGCTGCCGATGGGCGCGGCGGACATCACCGACGATATCGCCTCGGCTTTCGGCACGCGCCGGCAACAGGCGGAGCGGATGAAGTGCTTCCACGGCTCGGCCAACGCCTCGCCGCGCGACAATCACGACATGATCCCGGTCATGCCGATCGCTGCCGAGGACGACGAACATGCCGGCATGCAGATCACCAAGGCGCAGTTGATCGGCGTGATCCGCCAGCGGCTGGAACACCAGATGGCCGAGGTGCGAAAAGCGCTGACTCAGTTGAAGTTCGAAGGGCCGGTGGGCCGTCAGGTGGTGCTGACCGGCGGCGGTGCCGAATTGAAGGGCGTAGCCGATTACGCGCAACAGGCGCTGGGTCGTTCGGTACGGCTCGGTCGCCCGCGCGGATTGACCGGTCTGCCGGAGGCTCACGGCGGCCCCGCCTTCGCGACGCTGGCAGGTCTCGCTTTTTACGCGGCGACCGATCCTATCGATCTGCGGGCGGTGGCACCCGCCGGGCAGACCGTGCATCGCCCCAGCAAGGGTATGGGGCTGTTCCGCAAGTTGATCCAGGCAGCGCGCGCAAATTACTAGACGCGCTTTTCGGCTGGCGGCGCGCGCCATGTCGGGTAAAAGAGTTCTTAAGGTCCCGGACAGGCGCATCATGATTTCGGGTACGGCGGAGACATATTGGCGATGAGCATCGAATTCCTGGCACCCGAAGTGGATGAGCTGACCCCGCGTATCGCGGTGATCGGCGTGGGCGGCGCCGGCGGCAACGCCATCGCCAACATGATGCGTGCCGATGTGCAGGGCGTCGACTTCCTGGTCACCAACACCGACGCGCAGGCGTTGAAGTCGTCGACCGCGCCGCACAGGATTCAGTTGGGCGCCAAGATCACCCAAGGGCTTGGCGCCGGTAGTCGCCCCGAAATCGGTCGCGCCGCCGCCGAGGAGACGATCGACCAGCTCGCCAAGCTGCTAGAGGGTGCTCACATGTGCTTCATTGCCGCCGGCATGGGTGGTGGCACCGGCACCGGCGCCGCGCCGGTGATCGCCAAGGCGGCCCGCGACATGGGCATCCTGACCGTCGGTGTCGTCACCAAGCCGTTCGCGTTCGAGGGCAATCGCCGCGCCAAGTCCGCCGAGGGCGGGATCGAGGAACTGCAGAAGTACGTCGATACGCTGATCGTCATCCCCAACCAGAACCTGTTCCTGATCGCCAACGCCAACACGACGTTCAAGGAAGCGTTCGAAATGGCTGACGAGGTCCTGCAACAGGGCGTTCGCGGCATCACCGACCTGATGGTAATGCCCGGCCTGATCAACCTCGATTTCGCCGACGTCCGTTCGGTGATGCAGGAGATGGGCAAGGCGATGATGGGCACTGGTGAGGCATCCGGCGACAATCGCGCGCTGGAAGCCGCGCAGAAGGCGATTGCCAACCCGCTGCTCGACGGCGTGTCGATGCAAGGGGCCAAGGGCGTCATCATCTCCATCACCGGTGGCGACGACATGCGCCTGCTGGAGGTCGATGAGGCCGCGAACCATATCCGCGATCTGGTCGATCCTGACGCGAACATCATCTGGGGCTCTGCGTTCAATCCCGATCTTGAAGGCAAGATCCGCGTGTCGGTGGTCGCCACCGGTATCGAGGCGATCGAGCGGCCGATGGCTCCCGCCGCCCCCGCCGGGACTTCGACCAGCTTCAGCTTCGGCGGCCCGCGCCGTTCCGACGAAACGCCGTCCTTCCGTCCGAGCACTGAGCCGGCCGCTGTTCAGCCGGCACCCGCACCGACGCCAGCCGCACCGCCCGCCGCCGCCGCTGCGCCGGCCGATTCGTCGGGTGATGGTGACGAGCTGGTCTTGGGTGCCGACACGATCGTGACTCCGCCGGCACCGCCGCCCGCCGCCCCGGCGGTGCCTCGCTATGCCGACGCCGTCCCGGTTCCGGCACCGATTCCTGCACCGGCGACGGCCGCCGCGCCGACGCTGGGCGCACCGATGCCGGCGGCCGACGAAGGCGGTATGCGTCGCCGCTGGATTGCCCCGGGCAACGACGTGCCGGCTGCCGCCGAGCCGGCCGCTGCGCCGCGGGTAAAGCTGGGTGGGACGTTGTTTGAACGGATGTCGAACGCCGCGCGCGGTGCGGCGCGTGAGGATGACGATAAGCCGGCCGATCCGCCGGTCGACATCCCGCGTTTCCTGCACCGCCAGAACAACCAGTAACGGTTCTATCGCTCGAATGTACCTGCCCCCACGTCGACCAACAGTCGGCGTGGGGTTTGTCCACGGCGATTGATCCTTCCATCGTTACGTACGTCATTCGCCGTCCGCACCCCCCGCTTCGTCGCGGGGCCGGATGTCGGGCATTGCCGGTTCAGCGCTGTTCGGCTGTAGCGACCGAGGTCTCATGAAACTGCCGATCTCCTCCGCCCTTGCCGTCATCCTGGCGATGGCCGCCGCCGCCCCGCCGCTTGTTGCTCAGGAGGTGGTCCAGCCGCTTGGTCTGACCGATGCCGATCTGCTCGCCACCCAGATGCGTCAGATCGCCGCCAATCCGCGCGATGTGAATGCGCTGGCGCAGGCGGGCGAACTGTCGATCAAACTTGGCGATCTCAGCGCCGCCGCCTCGCTGTTCGCGCGCGCCGACAAGATCGATCCCCGCAACCCCCGCGTGAAGGCCGGCATGGGATCGATCCTGGTCCGGTCGGAACGGCCGGGCGAGGCGTTGCGGTTCTTCGATCAGGCGGAGAAAGCCGGTCTGTCGCCCAGCCGGTTCGCCGCGGATCGTGGACTCGCCTATGATCTGATCGGTCAGCAGGATCGGGCCCAGCGCGATTACCGTACCGCGCTGGCCAATGGCAGCGACGACGAGACGATCCGCCGCTACGCGCTGTCGCTGGGCATTTCCGGTCGACAGGCACAGGCGCTGCAGCAGCTCGACCCGCTGGTGCGAAAACAGGATCGGGCGGGCTGGCGGGCTCAGGCCTTCGTCTTGGCGATGAACGGCGACACCGCCGCCGCCGCCAAGATCGCGACGACTATGATGCCCGCGGGCATGGCGCAGGGGCTTGCCGCTTTTTTCCAGCGGCTGCCGACCCTTTCGCCGATCGATCGCGCTTTCGCGGTGCACTTCGGCGAAATCTATCCCACGCCCGAGCGCTTGGCGGATGCGAAGCTGATCCCCGCGCTGCCGGCCTTCGTCCCCGACACCGTTGCACCGCCGGTGCAGGTGGCCGCGGTGACACCGGTGGTCGATCGCCGCCGCGATAGCCGGTCGCGGAACACGCGCAATACCCGACCCATGGTCGCGGCTGCGCCGGTTGTCACGGCCCAGCCTTCAACCAATGCTGCTCAGGTGGCGGCAGCACCGATAACGGGCGCGCCGGTCGTGGCTATGTCGACACCGACCACGGTTGCGCCGGCATCCGCTGTACCGACCCCCGCTGCACCAACCCCCGCTGCACCGACCCCCGCTGCACCAACCATCGTCATGGCCGCCCCGCGCGCCGTCGTGCAGCCGGTGCCGCAGCAACCCGTGTCTCGCCCCGTCGAGGTCGCTGCTGCGATCGTCTCAGCCCGCACTGTCGATCGCGTTGCCCCCGTCCAGTCCAGCGCGGCGACGCAGCGCGCCGATTCGGTCTTGGCGCGGATCGTCGCCAGCCTGTCGATTCCCGCATCCGAACTGGGCATCGTCGAGCCAGAGCGCGCCGTGACTAACACGGCGGCACCCACCTCCGACGCCGGCCGCCGCGTCGTCGCCGAGGCATCCGCCAAGGAAGCGCGCGATACCCAGGTCCGCCGCGTCGTCGCCGCCAAACTGACTGGTGATGCCAAGGCTGACGACATCACCCCGAGCCGAACTGGCCGTCGAGCGGTCGTGGCCGAGGTCGAGCCGGTCCCCATGACCGCCGCCGGCCGCCGTGCCGCTGCTCGCAAGGCGGCGGCCGCGGCCAAGGAAGAGGCTGCGCTGGCGGCCGTCGCCGATGTCGAGCCAGTGCCGAAGACAGCCGATGGCCGGCGCGCCGCCGCGCGCAAGGCGGCGGCTGCCGCCAAGGAAGAGGCGACCCTGGAAGCGGCGGACGTCGAACCCGTGCCCAAGACGGCTGCCGGTCGTCGGGCCGCTGCTCGCAAGGCCGCGGCGGCGGCGAAGGAAGAAGCTGCAGCACAGACGCTCGCCGAACGCCGTGCCGCCGCTCGCGTCGCGCTGGCCGACAAGAAAAAGGGCTCCGAGGTCAAGGCGCTGGCCGACAAGGCCGCCGCCGAGAAGAAGGCGGCCCGCGCCAATCCCGCCCGCGTCTGGGTCCAGGTCGCCAGCGGTGCGAACGAAGGCGATCTTGCCAAGGCATGGACGGGTGCAAAGGCGAAGGCGCCGGCGGTGCTCGGCACGCGCGGCGGCTACACCCTGCCGTTCCGCGCCACCAACCGCGTCCTGACCGGTCCGTTCAAGACCGACGCCGAGGCCCGCGCCTTCGTCAATCAGCTCGCCAAAAAGGGTGTGGCGGGCTTCCCCGTCACGACCGAGGCGGGTCAGCAGGTCGCTCGTCTGCCGGGCAAGTGACGGCGCCCGCCACGATCGTCCGCGCGTCCTACGCCGCGGACCCGGCTTCCAGTCGCGGCCGATTGCATGACGAAGAGGGGGATGGCGTGCGCGGCCCCCGCGACGCGTTCCAGCGCGATCGCGACCGGGTGATCCACTCGATCAGCTTCCGCCGCCTGCGCCACAAGACGCAGGTGTTCATGGCACCCGATGGCGACCATTTCCGCGTCCGCCTGACGCACAGTATCGAGGTAGCGCAGATCGGCCGGGCCATCGCCCGTGCGCTCGGTCTGAACGAGGATCTGACCGAGGCCTTGTGCCTCGCGCACGATATCGGCCATCCGCCGTTCGGTCATGCCGGCGAGGATGCGCTGAAGGCGGCGATGGCGACGGCGGGCGGCTTCGACCATAACGGGCATACGTTGCGCACCCTGACCGAGATCGAGCGTCCTTATCCGCTATGGAATGGCCTGAACCTCAGTTGGGAAACGCTGGAGGGGCTCGCCAAGCACAACGGTCCGGTTCGCCATCCCGGCTGGGCATTGGCGGCGGCGAATGCGGCGTTCCCGCTCGATCTGGCGGGCTGGTCCTCGCTAGAGGCACAGGTCGCGGCGATCTCCGACGACATCGCATATGATAATCACGACATTGACGATGGCCTGCGCGCCGGTTTGCTGACGCTCGATCAATTGATGGCGCAGCCCCTGGTCGCGCGGACCTGGGTCGCGGTACGCGCGCGCTTTCCGACCGTCGATGAAACCCGGTTGGCCCGCGAATTGATCCGCAGCCAGATCGGCGAGATGGTGACCGACCTGATCGCCGAAACGCAGCAGCGGATCGCCGACAGCGGCGTGACGAGCGCCGATGACGTGCGGCAGGCAGGCAGGGCGCTGGTCGGCTTTTCCGATAGCCTCCGTGTCGAGGAACGCGACCTCAAGCGCTTCATGTACGCCAACCTCTATCACCACCCCCGCCAGTTGGAGGCGGCCGAAGCGGCGCACCGCATCGTCACCGGATTATTCGCGGTCTATGCCACGCGGGCGGATACCATCCCGATCGAATGGCGCGATCGCCTGCCCGATCAGGAGCCTGCGCGCAGCCGGCATATCGCCGATTTCATCGCCGGCATGACGGATCGCTACGCCATCGCCCGCTATCGTGAACTGATCGGGCCGATCGACCTGCCCGAAGGATTCTGATCCATCCGCATCGGGATAAGCGAGATACGAAAAGGGCCTCCCCGGCATGATACCGGGAAGGCCCTTTCGTCAGACTGATGATCGCTTAGCGGCCAATGGCAGCCATACCGCCGGCAGCGCCACGTGCTTCCGACGTACGGAACGCAACGTTCGTGTTACCCGACGTACCGGTGACGCGACCATCCTTCACCACGAGGCGGAACGGCGCATTGCCGGGCAGGCGATGGCCGCTGATGACCTTGCGGCCATTATCGTCGGACGTCTTGTACACGTAGGTGTAACCCTCGTGCTGGAAGCTCTGCTCGCCCTCGGCGGCCGACACTGGCGTCGCGGCGGTGAAGATGATGGCAGAAGCGGTCAGGAAAATGGCAGTACGCATGATCGTGTTCCTCGCTGGAAGGGCGTGGCGCCCGATCAGGTCCTCTTTATGTCGTTAAACGCACAAATATTGCGGTGCAGCATGCCTGACAATTGCAAAGGTCCGGGATTGCGATTGCAGAAGATGCATCCGCATTTGAGCCGCGTCGGCTTTACCGCTAGATGCCCCGCTTTCGATCATCCGGAACAGCCATGACGCTTTACACCCGCTTCGCCGCGCATATCGATGCGGCGCTCGATACGTTGACGACGGCGGGCGTGCTGCCGGCCGGGCTCGATCGCCGCAACGTGACGGTCGAACCGCCGCGCGACGCCAGCCATGGCGATCTGGCGACGAACGCGGCGATGGTGCTGGCCAAGCCCGCCGGCGTGAAGCCGCGCGATCTGGCGGAGCAACTGGCGGCCGAACTGACCAAGCTGGACGATGTCGCCCGTGTCGACGTGGCTGGCCCCGGTTTCATCAACATGATGCTGACCGACGATAGCTGGCGCGCCGAACTCGCCACCGTCCATGCCGCCCGCGCCGATTATGGCCGCTCGACGACGGGTGAGGGCATCACCGTCAACATCGAATATGTGTCGGCCAACCCGACCGGGCCGATGCACATGGGCCATTGCCGCGGCGCAGTGGTCGGCGATGCGCTCGCCAACCTGCTCGAATTCGCCGGCAACAAGGTGATCCGCGAATATTACGTGAACGACGCTGGCGGTCAGGTCGATGTCCTCGGCCGTTCCGCGCATGTCCGGTATCGCGAGGCGCTCGGCGAAACCGTGACCATCCCTGAGGGCCTGTATCCCGGCGACTATTTGGTGCCGGTGGGTCAGGCGCTCGCAGCCGAATACGACGATCGCTACGTGGCCGCGCCTGAGGCAGAATGGCTGCCCCTGTTCCGCACGCGTGCGGTGGCCGCGATGCTCGTCCTTATCCGCGACGATCTCGCCCTGCTCGGCATCCACCATGATCTGTTCTCGTCCGAGGCCGAGTTGCAGGCCGCCGGCAAGCCCGAGGCGGCCGAGGCGGAACTGCGCGCGCGCGATCTGGTCTATGACGGCGTGCTGGAAGCGCCCAAGGGCGAAACCCCCGACGATTGGGAGCCGGTTGAGCTCCCCCTGTTCCGCTCGACACAGTATGGCGACGATCAGGATCGCCCGATCAAGAAGTCGAACGGCCAGTGGACCTACTTCGGCGCCGACCTCGCTTATCACTATCAAAAGGCACAGAGCGCCGATCAGTTGATCGACATCTGGGGCGCCGACCATGCCGGCACCGTCAAGCGGATCGTCGCGGCCGTCGCGGCGCTGACCGGCGGCAAGACGCGGTTCGACGTGAAGCTGATCCAGATGGTCCGCCTGCTCCGCGCCGGTGAACCGGTGAAGATGTCGAAACGGTCGGGCAATTTCGTGACGTTGGCCGACGTCGTCCGCGAGGTTGGGCGCGACGTCGTCCGCTTCACGATGCTGACGCGCCGCGCCGATGCGCAGATGGATTTCGATTTCGCCAAGGTGGTCGAGGCATCGAAGGACAACCCTGTCTTCTACGTCCAGTATGCGCATGCCCGCATCGCCTCGCTTCACCGCCGCGCCGCCGAGGCGGGGATCGCGGAGGGCGAGGCCGATCTGTCCCGCCTCGGGACGGAGGAACTGACGCTGGTGAAGCTGCTCGCCCAGTTCCCGCGCATGGTCGAAACCGCCGCATCGACGCGCGAACCTCATCGCATCGCTTTCTATCTCTATGACTTGGCGGGCGCCTTTCACGCGCTGTGGAATGTCGGCAACGATCGCCCCGATCGTCGCTTTCTGGTGGTTGAAGACGCTGATGCGACGCGGGCACGGCTTTTCTTGGCGGCCGGCGTAGGGCAGATAATCCGCAACGGTCTGGCGATCATGGGCGTCGAAGCCGTTTCGGAGATGAATTGATGGCCGACGACAGGCATATCCGCAACGAAGACCGGCTTCCCTGGCTGGAAACGGTGGATGCGGAGGACGAGGAGTCCTCCGCGCCGATCATCCGCATCATCGCGCTGGTGCTGGTCGGTCTGGCCGTGCTGGCCGGCATCGTTCTCGCCGTCCTGACCTTTCGCGGGCGTGAGGCATCCGGCACCGGCCAGTTGATCCCCGCCGCGACCACCGCCTACAAGGTGCGGCCAGAGGAACAGGGTGGCCTGAAGGTAGAGGGCGAGGGCGACAGCGCCATCGCCACCAGCGCCGGCAAGGCAGCCGGCACCGGCGCGATCGATCTAGGCGCCGTACCGGAAGCGCCGATCGACACCACGCGTGCGCGTCCCAACGCCACCGCGACCGACGACGAGGGCAGCCGCAATGCGGTGGCCGATGTGCCGGCCCGCAGCGGCAAATTGGTCGCCGCCGCGCCGCTGACGTCCTCGCGTCCCGCTGGTCAGGGTCAGTCGACGGGCGGAACGATGGTGCAATTGGGCGCCTATCCCAGCGAAGCGGTGGCCAACGAATCATGGGGCCGCTTCGCCAAACGCTTCGGCTATCTCGCCCCGCTACCCAAGGCGGTCCAACCGGTCGCGCGCGGCGGCAAGACGCTCTATCGCCTCCGGGTCGATGCCGGCAACGCCAATCAGGCCGCCGATTTATGCGGTCGCCTCCGGGTCGCGGGCGAGGCGTGCTTCGTCGCCGGTTGACCATGCTTGCGGAGCGTAGCCCGATATGACCCCGATGATCGTCGGGCTGGACGGCCCGACGCTGTCACCGGTGGAGCGCGCCGCCTTCACGGCGTCGACGCCGACGGGCTTCATCCTGTTCGCCCGTAATGTCATCGATCCAATCCAGCTGCGGGCGCTGACCGACGAACTGCGGATGCTGACCGGACGGGAAAATTTGCCAATCCTGATCGATCAGGAGGGTGGTGCCGTCGCGCGGCTGCGGCCGCCGGAATGGCCAGATTTCCCGGCGCCAGCTCGTTTCGCCGCGTTGTACCAACAGGCGCCGATGTCGGCGATCCAGGCGATGCGCGCCAATGGTGAGGCGATCGGGCTGACGCTGGCGGCGGCCGGCATCACGATGAATGCTGCGCCAATGCTCGACCTCGCCTATCCTGGCGCCGACCCAGCACTGGCCAATCGGGCGTTGGGGGCCGAACCAATGCAGGTGGCGGCACTGGGACGGGCGACGCTGGAAGGGATGGCGACCGCTGGCGTGACCGGTATCCTGAAGCACATGCCCGGCCATGGCCGGGCGACCGTCGATCCCCATCACGCGCTGCCCGTCATCACCGCGACGGCGGCAGAACTGGATCGCGATGTCGCCCCGTTTCGGACGCTGGCACAGGCCCGTGCGGGTATGACGGCGCATGCGGTTTTCACCGCCTGGGATACAGCGCAACCGGCAACGCTGTCACCGATTGTCATCGACAGGGTGATTCGTGGTGCGATCGGGTTCGATGGATTGTTGGTGTCCGACGATCTCCACATGAACGCACTTACGGGTAATCTTGTCGATCTTGCGGTCGCTGCGGTCGCGGCCGGATGCGACCTCGCGCTCTGCTGCCGGGCGACGCCGGATGAAATTGCGATCTTGGCTGCAGCCTTGCCGCCCATGTCCGCTCGATCCGAGCGACGCCTGCAAGATGCGATATCGACCCGGCCTAGTGACCTTCCCGATCCCGCCGCGGCGATCGCGCGCTGCAACGCATTGCTCGCTCTGGCATGACGCTGGAAATGCCCTCGAATAGCGCCTAGATGGATCATCAGCTTCAGGAGTACGCACCATGGGCAGTTTCAGCCCGATTCATCTGCTCGTTCTCGCCGTCGTCGCCATCTTGCTCCTGGGCGGCGGTCGATTCTCCAGCCTGATGGGTGACGTCGCCAAGGGTGTGAAGAATTTCAAGAAGGGCATGGCCGAACAGGACGACGATGCAGCGGCCAAGCCGGCTAAGCGTATCGAAGCCCAGACCCGCGCCGAGCCCGCATTCGATCGCGAAGCCGATCGCGCGCGCGACGACCGCTGATTCTGCTCTATCGCTGAGGCGCGTCCCGAATGTTTGATATCGCGCCGCAGGAGCTGCTGCTCGTTGCCGCCGTCGCGCTTGTCGTAATCGGTCCAAAGGATCTTCCCAAGGCGATGCGTGTCGTCGGCTATTGGGTTGGACGTGCGCGCGGCGTCGCGCGTCAGTTCCGGTCCGGCTTCGACGCCATGGTGCGCGAAGCGGAGCTGGAAGAAATGGAAAAGAAATGGGCGGCGGAGAACGAACGGATCATGCGTGAGCATCCGGCACCGTCCGACGATCCCGACGCCATACCGGATCGCGGGTTGCCCGCCGATCATGTCGATCATGAACCGACCCCCGCCACGCATCCAACGGCGGCGGAACAACCGATAATGGTTGAGAAGCCGGAAGTGTCGCCCGCCACGAAGGTGGAACCCGGCCGCTCCGAAGGTGCCGCCTCGTGAGCGAGATCGATGAAAGCCGTGCGCCGCTGCTCGATCATCTGATCGAACTTCGCCGCCGCCTGCTGATGTGCATCGCTGCGCTGGTCATCGCGTTCGCGATCGCCTTCTATTTTTCGGAATCGATTTTCGCCTTCCTCGTCCAGCCGCTGCTGGCGGCCGGGCAGGGGACGGTGATCTACACCGAGATTTTCGAGGCGTTTTTCGTCCAGGTGAAGGTCGCGTTCTTTGCGGCGATGATGATCGCGTTCCCGGTGATTGCCAACCAGTTGTGGCAATTCGTCGCGCCGGGTTTGTATCGCAAGGAGAGGCGGGCGCTGCTGCCGTTCCTGCTGGCGACGCCGATGCTGTTCATCCTTGGCGCCGCAATGGCCTATTATGTCGCCATTCCGATGGCGCTGCACTTTCTGCTTGGCTTCGATGGTGTCGTCGGCGGCGTGAAGCGAGAGGCGTTGCCGGCGATCGGCAATTACCTGTCGTTCATCATGCAGTTCCTGTTCGGCTTCGGCCTGTCATTCCTGCTCCCGGTCCTGCTGATGCTGCTGGAACGCGCCGGCATCGTGACCCGCAAGCAACTCGTGTCGGCACGGCGCTATGCGATCGTCGGCGCGTTCGCGATCGCGGCGGTATTGACGCCGCCGGATATCGGATCGCAGCTTCTCCTCGCGATCCCGCTCTGCATTCTTTACGAAGCGGCCCTGATCGGCATCTGGTTCACCGAACGCCGCCGCGCCCGCGAAGTTGAAGAGCTCGAGGCCGAATAGCAAACGGGCTCCGGTGTCTATGACACCGGAGCCCGCGATCCCGAATTGACCGGGCTCGGCCTTGATGGCTTACTTTGCGTCGTCTGCGGTCTTGGCCACCGTCTTGCCGGCCGAACTCACGTCCTTGCCCGCGCCCTCGATCGTGTTGCAGGCCGAAACCAGCAATGCGCCCGCGACCACTGCGAAACCAACGAACTTACGCATAAAAACCTCCTGAAGGCGAAACTGCCGAAGTGAGCAATGTTCGACCCAGCCGATCGTTCCACCTACGGACCAATGGCGAGGCCACGCCTAAAAGTTAAAGGCCCGAAAACTCGACCGGGGGGGGAGGGTCGATGTTTCCGGGCCTATGACGTGGACCGCGAGAGCGGGGGGGCATAAATTCGCGGTCCGCAGTTAAAACGGCCGTGATAAAAACGGGTTCCAGCCGAGATCGAGAATTTTTTGCCGTCAGTCTCGACCGATCACGGCGAAGGCGATTTCATATGCGCCTGTTAGTGGATCGTGATGCAGCTTTGCTCGCAACTGGCGGGACAGTCCCTCCATCACGCGGCCGTACCGGGTGCGTGCAAGGTCTTGTAACAGGTCGCCATCCACCAGAGCACGGGACACGACCCGCAACGTTGCACGATCTTCCTGATCGCTCGGCTTAACCGATACGCGGATCTGCGCCGACGGATCGCAGGACGAGGCCAACTCGATCATCTCGGTGACCAGAAAGGCCAGCGCGACCGCCACGTCCTGATTGACCAGATAGGCATCGACGTCCAGCGAGATGCCGATCGCCTGCGCCCGCTCGGAGGCCGTGGCGCGGATGTTGGACGCCAGTTCGCCGATCATCGTCCGCAGGTTCAGGCCGCGATGTTCCTCAAGCTCAGCGAAATGGTGACGATGTACGACCGCCAACGCATCGACACGCCGCTGGATCGACGCATAGGCGGCAGAGGCATCAGGGCTGCGCGCGCCACGGGCGTGAAACGCGATCAGGCTCGAGATGACCTGCAGGTTGTTCTTGACCCGGTGATGGACTTCTCGCGTCAGTTTCGTCTGACGCCGCAGCCCTTCTTCCAGACCCGCCTCATGTGCTGCGACTGTTTGGCTGATCGCCTTGAATGTCTCGCCCAATTCACGGATTTCTTGAGCTGGCAGGCTGGTCGCTCTTGCATCGATGACCTGACCGGGCGTGAACGCCGCCACGCTGGCGCGCAGATGACGCAGCGGCCGGAGTAGAAGGCGATCCACCACGAACCACGCGATCCCCGCGGCTGCCGCCCACATCAATAGCGGCAGCATCAGCGCGATCACCAGTGACGACGTAATCGGCGCACTCGGCACCTGAGCCGCTAGGACCAGTCCACCGATGCCCAACTCCGTCCGCAACGTCTCCATGCGACGCAACGGACCGTCATCCGGAATCGTCTCCAATTCCAGAACCGTACCGCCATCCACCAACGTGCTGGCGAACGTCGTGGCCCGGCTGGTCGGACGACCGAGCCGACGCAAAAACTGCTGCGGAAAAAACGCACGGGCCATGATGTCGGTCCGCGCTTCACCGAACGACAGGACGACGCCCTGATCCGGCACGATCGCCGCATCGATTGGCAGGTCCGAATCCTCGGTTCGCACCGAAGGCAGTAATTCGCCGCATAACAGACGACCACGCCGGTCGGTGATGGCAAACCGCGCACCGGCCGATGCCTGCTGCGCAAAGACGCCCTTGGTGCGGGCGCAACTAGGCGCATCGGCCGGGTCGGCCCCCAACGCGTCCACTGCCACTCGCAGCGCCGTCATATCGCCGATCAGTTCGATGGCGATCGATCGCGCGCTCTCCGTCGCCGCGATTCTTAGACGCGCCCGCGCCTCTGAATCGGCTAGCCGCGTCGTCTGCAGCGTGGCGACGACCGCGATCAACGCCAACGGCAGCAATGCCGCGCTCAAAATCAGGAATAGTTTGGCGCCCGTCGGAATGCGGTCAAGACCGGAACGACGTTCGGCGGGAGCGACGGAGATGGGGTCGGGTACATCTGACACGGGCGTGCTGCCCGGCGTCAGGTCAATTTGCCGAGCAGATCGAGCAGATCGTCGGGCACGCTTTCATCCACCGTCTTCTGATAGACGGAGCGCAATGCGGAGCCCATGACCCGGTCCTTGTCGGAGACAACGGCTTTCCTGGTATCCGGCGTCTTTTTGATCTTATCCTGACCCAAGATTCGCGTCTTTCCCCCAGATACCGCCAGAACGCGACGGCCACGCAGTATGCCGCCCTTTGTAGCGCGACGTGAACAACGGCATGAAACCAAAAATCGTCTCGATGGTTCCCACATCAGTACGAAAAACCGGACAGATACCGGATTGCCGTATTCGATCATTTGGCGTTGCATCATTTTCGGGCTCGCGCGTTAAGCCCGACAGATACGTTTCAGGGAGTTTTCATCGAACATGTCGCTCGGACAGCAACTCGCACCGCACCTTCCCTTTTTGCGGCGTTATGGCCGGGCGCTCACGGGCAGCCAGAGCCATGGCGACAAGTACGTCCGCGCCACGCTCGAGGCGATCGTCGCCGCGCCGGACCAGTTCCCTCGCGATGTTGATCCGCGTTTGGGCCTGTACCGCATGTTCCAGGGCATCTGGTCGTCGGCCAATTACGACGAGATGGAAGATAATCTGGGCAGCGAGCTGGCCGGTGCCGAAGCAGTGACCCGCGCGCGCCTGTCGCGCATGACGCCACTGTCTCGTCAGGCGCTGTTGCTAACCGCCATGGAAGGCTTCTCGCCTGAGGATGCGGCGTACCTGATCGACGTTGATGCAGACGAGGTCGACCGGCTGGTCGCCGAGGCGCTGTCGGAAATTGAGAACCAGACCCGTGCTCGCGTGCTGATAATCGAGGACGAACCGATCATTGCGATGGATATCGAAACGATCGTCCGCGACCTGGGCCACGACGTCACCGGCGTCGCGGTCACGCGTGATGAGGCGGTCGGCCTGGCCATGGAGGACCGCCCTGGTCTGGTGCTGGCCGACATCCAGCTGGCCGATGATAGTTCGGGTATCGATGCGGTGAAGGACATCCTGGCCGAATTCGAAGTGCCCGTCATCTTCATCACCGCCTTCCCGGAACGTCTGCTGACTGGCGAGCGTCCCGAGCCGACCTTCCTCATCACTAAGCCGTTCCAGCGGTCGACGGTGAAGGCGGCAATTAGCCAGGCGCTGTTCTTCGACCAGACGACGGTGCCGGCCGAATAAACCGCTCGGCTGAAACCGTTGCGGAGCTAAAACGACATTGGGAGGTTAAGGCTTCATGACTGATCCAGAACATCCGGCACATCTGACCGGAGAAGAGGCGCGCGCTGGTGCCACCCCGCATATGACGCGCTATATCCTCCCGATCTCGTTGGGACTGATCATCGTGATCTTCGCGGTGATGGTGTTTCGCTGACGGATCGCCGCCCCGCGCGACCTTTGTGAATGTTGCTTCATTCGAACGGGTTGGAAAGCGGGGCGGCAACGCCTACCTTGGCGCAACGCAACTCGTGCGCCGCGCCTCATGATCGGACAAGAATGACACAGCCCATGCTGCGTGACGATGACGCGGACGAGCAGGACATCGTACCGGTCGAACACGTTTCGTTGTCCGACCCTGAATTCAAGAAGCAGTTGGCGCAGGTTATCCCGCACCTTCGCGCCTTTGGTCGTTCGCTCTCCGGCAGCCGCGATTTGGCGGACGATTTGGTGCAAGAAACGCTGTTGAAGGCTTGGGCCGCTCGCCAGCGGTTTCAGGCTGGCACCAACATGCGCGCCTGGACCTTTATCATCCTGCGCAACCTGTATCTGTCGCAAATGCGCCGCGCTCGTTTCAAGGGCGAGTGGGACGATCTTGTCGCCGATCGCATTCTTGCGGCGCCGGCTAGCCAGGACCGCCACGTCGAATTGGGTGATATGCAGCGCGCGCTGATGCACCTGCCGCAGCCACAGCGCGAAGCCTTGATCCTCGTTGGCGCGGGTGGCTTTGCGTATGAAGAAGCAGCTGAGATCTGCAACGTGGCGGTTGGCACGATTAAAAGCCGCGTCGCCCGCGGTCGCGTCGCTCTCGAAGCATTGTTGACCAACGGCGCCCTGCCGTCACGCCGCGATCATGAGGTCGACAGCAGCAAGACAGCGCTCGATTCGATCATGGGCGATGTGGACCAACTTAGCCGCGGACGTTGAGGTTATTGTCGTCGCGTCATAAATGATGGCGCGACGCGGACCCATCCAGTCGACGGAGCAGTTCGATCATGTCGGCGGGCAGATCAGCGGCTGTATAGGCGTTGAGCAACGCACCACCAATCGTGGCATAGTCGCGCGGGCGTCGGACGAATTGCTCGCCGCCGTCTCGTTCGATCACAAGGCTTGCTGACCATGACATGCCGCCTTAAACGTACGGGCGGCGCTTTCGTTTCGTCTAGGTCCGCATCTGTGACGATCGCATGACAATTGCGCAGGTCCACGCCGGCCTCCCCGATGCACTGGACCGCGCGATCAAATGGTCGCCTTTTCTGGCGATGCTGGCGACGCGAGAGCCGCGGGTCGCCGACGCGGCTAGGGCAGGGCGGCTGCTACTCGATACCGACGATCTGCCACTTGACTTGCCGGTAGCAGTCCGTCTCCGCCGCCGCCGCCGCGCGCTCGCACTGGGGATCGCGCTGGGCGATCTGGCGGGCGCTCTCGATCTGACTGCCGTTACCGGTGCGCTGACCCGATTCGCCGACGACGCGCTCGGCACCGCCATCCGCGCCGCCATTACCGAGCGATATCCCGGCGAGGAGCCGCGCGGTTTCGCCGCGATTGCGCTCGGCAAACAGGGATCCGGCGAGCTCAATTATTCATCGGACATCGATCCTATCCTGCTGTTCGATCCCGAAACATTGCCCCGCCGCGCCCGCGAGGAGCCGGAGGAGGCCGCCGTCCGCATCGCCCGGCGCGTCGTTGAATTGCTGCAGGCCCGCGATGGCGAAGGGTATGTCCTTCGCGTCGATCTGCGCCTGCGCCCATCACCAGAGGTGACGCCGATCGCCCTGCCGGTGAACGGCGCCATCGCCTATTACGAAAGCCAGGCATTGGCATGGGAGCGGGCCGCCTTCATCAGAGCGCGCGCCGCCGCTGGCGATCTGGAATTGGGCCGCCGTTTCCTTGCGGCGGTGCGGCCATTCGTCTGGCGGCGCACACTCGATTTCGGCGCGGTCGGCGAAATCCGCGGCCTGTCCGCGCGCATTCGCGACCATCACGCGCAAGGGCAGGCGTTCGGCCCCGGCTACGATCTGAAGCGCGGCCGGGGCGGCATCCGCGAGGTCGAATTCTTCGCGCAGATTCACCAGTTGATCCATGGCGGTCGCGATGCCGCCCTGCGCGCGCCCGCGACACGTAACGCGTTGGAGGAACTGGCGATCGCCGGCTCGATCGACGTCGACGATGCCGCCGCGCTGTCATCCGCCTACACGCTGCTGCGGACCATCGAACACCGCGTGCAGATGGTCGACGACCGGCAGACGCACCACCTGCCGCTGGCCGGCGAACCGCTCGACCAGGTGGCGACGCTGCACGGTCTGGCGGACGGCGATGCCCTCCTCGACTTGCTGCGCCCGCACGTCGAGCGGGTCGGCCGAGTGTATGACGCGCTAGACGATCGCCAGCGCCCGGCATTGTCGCGCGATCCGGAAACGCTCGCCCCCGCACTGGCGGCGGCGGGCTTCGACCCGGCCACGACCACCCAACGAATTGCCGCATGGCGCACCGGCACTTATCCCGCCCTGCGCAGCCCGCCCGCCCGTGCCGCGCTGGAGGCGGTGCTGCCGACGCTGGTCGAAGCGCTCGGCGGCGCACCTGATCCGGATCAGGCACTGCGCCGGTTCGACACGATGCTGGAGCGAATGCCCAGCGCCATCAACATCTTCCGCCTGCTGGAGGCGCGACCGGGTCTCGCCGATCTGCTCGTCCGGCTGTTGTCGCACGCGCCGCCGCTGGCTGACGAACTGGCGCGCCAGCCAGCGCTGCTCGACGGCCTGATCGATGCGACCGCGCTGGATGGGGTCGGAGAGGTCACCGCCCTCGCCGAAACCATGCGCGGTGGTGATGTCGCTGATTACAGTGCGCGGCTCGACCATGTCAGACGGATCGTCGGCGAGGCGCGCTTCGCGCTGGGCGCTCAGATCGTCGCCGGTACTGCCGATCCGCTCGCCGTCGGGGCGGGTTATGCCCGTGTCGCAGAGGCGGCGGTGGCGGTGCTGGCGGAGGCAACGGTGGCCGAATTCGCGCAAACGCATGGCCGCGTGCCGGACAGTGAGTTGGTGATCCTCGCGCTCGGCCGACTGGGCGGCGGCGTGCTGACGCATGCCTCCGATCTCGATCTCGTCTATCTGTTCACTGGCGATTTTGCCGCCGAATCGGATGGCACCAAGCCTCTCGGCGCGACGCTCTATTACAACCGGCTCGCGAGCCGGGTGACGGCGGCGCTGTCCGTCGCGACGGCGGCGGGGCAGCTCTATGCCGTCGATACGCGGCTGCGGCCATCAGGCACGCATGGCCCGCTCGCCGTGACGCTCGACAGCTTCGCGCGTTATCAGCGCGGGGACGCCTGGACGTGGGAGCATATGGCGCTGACCCGCGCCCGCGTCGTCTTCGGTTCAGCCGCCGCCCGCGCGGCGACCGACGCGATCGTCGTGGATGTCTTGGGCGGCAACCGGCCATCGCGCGACATCGTCGCAGAGGCCAGGACGATGCGCGCCGACGTCGCCCGTCACAAGCCGCCCGCCGGCCCGCTCGATGCCAAGCTGCTGCCCGGCGGCCTCGTCGATCTGGAATTCACCGTCCACGCCCTGCAACTGTCGCACCACACTGCGCTGGTCCCCGATCTCGGCACCGCGATCGATCGGCTGATCGACAGTCAACGGCTGCCGCCGACGATGCGCGCCGCGTATGATCTGCTGACCCGCCTGCTGATCACGATGCGGCTCGTCGCGCCTGATGCCGCGCCGCCCGCCGATGCCACCCGCGCGCTGGTCGCAACCGCGCTCGGCCTGCCGGACTGGGCCGCGGTGGTTGCCAGTCTTGATACGGCGCGGCAGGAGGTCGCGGCGGCGTGGTCCGCGCTGGAGGCATGATGAACATTGGCGATCCCGTTCCCCCGGTCCGCGTAACGAAACCGGACGGCGAACCGCTCGATCTGGCGACGATGCCGCTGCCGCTGGTCGTGTATTTCTATCCCAAGGATGACACGTCGGGCTGCACACGCGAGGCGCAGGATTTCTCCGCGCTCGCCGCCGATTTCGCCGCTGCCGGCGTCACCGTACTCGGCCTGTCGAAGGATTCGCCCGCCGCCCACATGAAGTTCACCGCCAAGCACGCGCTCACCGTCGCCTTGGCCAGCGATGAGGACGGCACTGCCTGCGAGGCATTCGGCGTCTGGGGCGAAAAGCAGATGTACGGCAAGACCTATATGGGCATCGAGCGCGCCACCTTCCTGTTTGGCATCGACGGCACGCTGGGGCAGGTGTGGCGCAAGGTGCGCGTGCCCGGCCATGCCGAAGCGGTGCTGACGGCGGCGCGGGCGGCGTGATGCAAACGGTGGGGGAGGCGTGCCGGGCGGTCCTGCTCGCCGCCGACCCGCCGCTGAAGATCCGCACCGCGCGGGCCGTGGCGCGGGCATGGCGGCGTGGCGACCTGCGCCACGATTTCGATGCTACGATGCCCGATCAACCGGCCCGCCCGGCCTCGCCCGAATTGCTGCCGCCCAACCGCATGCCGAAACGCGGCGGCGGATCGGAACGCGGCCGGATCGCACTGCTTCACGCACTGGCGCATATCGAATTTTCCGCGATCGATCTCGCCTTTGACGTGGCGGGCCGCTTCGGCGCGCAGTTTCCTCGCAGCTTCGTCGACGACTGGCTATCGGTCGGCGCGGACGAGGCGATGCATTTCGCCATCCTCGATCGGCGATTGCGCGTGTTGGGATCAGGCTATGGGGCCTTGCCCGCGCATGTCGGCCTGTGGGATTCGGCAGCGGCAACCGCGCACGATGCTGCCGCCCGGCTCGCGGTCGTGCCCATGGTGCTGGAGGCACGCGGCCTCGACGTCACGCCCGACACCGTCACCCGCTTCCGGATCGCCGGTGACGAACCGAGCGCCCGCATCCTCCACCGCATCTACACCGACGAGATTCGCCATGTCGGTTTCGGCGCCAAATGGTTCGGATTCCTGTGTGCAGCGGGCGATATCGCCCCCGCGCCGCACTGGCAGATGCTGGTCCGCCGCTACTTTCGCGGTGTCGTTAAGCCGCCGTTCAACGATTCGGCGCGCGCCCGTGCCGGTCTGACGCGAGAGTTCTACGCGCCTCTTGCCGCCGACTGAACATTCCGGCCACACATCATCGTGTTGGAACGCGGTGGGGCTGCGAATCAGCTTGGATGGTCGGGTCGATCCCCGAACGGGAGATCGGCGATGTTGTGCGGGGTTCGATGAACAAGCATTTCCTTTCGGCCATGTTGGTCTTCTCGACGATCGCCACGCCGGCTCTGGCTGCCGACGAGCCGGCCACAGCCCACACCGTTGCTGGCAAGCCCGCCACCGGCGGCGAGTACATTCCGATCCCCAGTGCCGAAGCGACCGCCGACCTGAAGGCGGACCGTCAGTTCAAGACGCTGTTCCAGACCTGGAAGAGCTTCGATGGCGGCCTCGGTAAGGGCGCGATCGCGATCCCCTCGGTCCACCCCGTCGCCAAGCTTCAGTTCACCAGCAATTTCGGTATCCGCTCCGATCCGTTCCGCGGCACCGCCGCGATGCACGCCGGGGTCGATATCCCTGGTCCGATCGGCACGCCGATCTATGCGACCGCCGACGGTATCGTATCGCACGCCGATCGTCAGGGCGGCTATGGCAACCTGGTTGAGATCAACCACGGCAAGGGCATCGCGACCCGCTACGGCCATCTGTCGAAGATCCTCGTCAGCGATGGCGCCCGCGTCACCCGTGGCCAGTTGATCGCGCTGATGGGCTCGACCGGCCGCTCCACCGGCTCCCACCTTCATTACGAAGTCCGGATGGATGGCCACGCGGTCAACCCCGTGCCCTTCCTGACCAACGCCGATTACCTGCTCGCCGCACAGGACCACAGCGTCGGCCAGATTCCTGTCTCCACTACCGGCCCTGCCCCGCTCGACTAAACCGCAGGATCGATTGCCGCCGCCCGCCGCCGTCCTTATGGGATGGTGATGAGCGTTGGAATAACGGCAGGAATGCGTGGACGAGACTGACGACCACGCACCGTTGCCGGAGCCATCACCTTACCGGAAACGCCGTCTTGCGTTGGCGGCGGCCTTGTCGCTCTCCACGGTGCTGGGCATTTTGTGGATCGAGCGTCGGCCGATCCTCACCCATTTCGTCGATCGCGAACTAAGCCGGCGACAAGTGCCGGCGCGCTATACGGTCGCCGATCTCGGCATTGGCCGCCAGCGGCTGACCAACGTCTCGATCGGCGATCCCGCCAACCCCGACCTAACCGCCGACTGGGTGGAGACGCGCGTCGCCCTGTCACCATCGGGGCCGTACCTGGTTGGTGTATCCGCCGGCCATGTCCGCCTCAACGGCAAGCTGGTCGATGGCAAGGTCTCGCTGGGCGCGATCGATCGGCTCCTGCCGCCATCATCCGGCAAGCCGTTCGCGCTGCCGTCCCTGAACGTCGACGTCGAAGACGCACAAATCCGCCTCGCGACCCCGGCCGGTGCCGTCGCACTGGCGGTCACCGGCAGGGGCAAGCTGGACGACGGTTTCGCCGGTCGCGTGCGGCTGGCCGCACCACGACTGTCGACCGGTCCCTGTATCGCGACCGGCACCACTGCCTCGATGCAGGTTCGGATCACGCGAGAGCAACCCCATCTCGTCGGCCCCGTCCGCGCTGCCCGTATCCAGTGCGATACCATTACTGTCATCGCAGCCCGCGCCGATCTGGATGTCGCGCTGAGCGCCGCCCTCGATCGCTGGCAAGGCGAGGCACAGATCGCCACCGCTGGCATCTCGACGACGGGCGCCCGCATCGCCGCCACGCACGGCCAGCTGACATTCGGCGGCACCACGCAACAGATCGACGGCACGATCTTCGCTACCGCTGATCGGCCACGGCTGATGCAGGGCAGTGCGGGTCAATTGACGATCGATGGCCGTTATCAGATCGGCACCCACCCGCATTTCACTGGCCGGGCCGCCATCACCGCCGGTGCCATCGATCCCTTGCTGCTTCGACAGGTCACCTCATGGCACGATGCGGCGGCAGGAACACCGCTGGCGCCGCTGGTCGCAAAGGGCGCCGCCGCCGTCGCCGCCGCCGGTCATCGCTTCGACGCGGTGGCCGATCTGCGGGCGTCCCCCAAGTCGCTCGCCCTGTCCCGCATCGCGATCGACACGGCCAGCGGCGCGCGGCTCACGCAATGGGGGGCGACCGCGATCGACCAGACCGGCGTCCGCCTCGACGGGCAGTTGATCGTCGGGGGCGGGGGCCTGCCCGGATTGCGCGTCTCACTGTCACAGGCAATGGTCGGCGCGCCCATCCGCGGCCGCGCCATCGTCGATCCCTATACCGCGGACACTGCCCGCCTCGCGCTGTCGCCAGTCACCTTCTCGGCCACTCCCGGCGGCGCGACGCGGATCGCGACGCACGCGACCTTGTCCGGCCCGATCGGCAACGGTCGCGTCGATGGCCTGACCGCACCGATCTCCTTGTTCTGGGACGGCCACCGCCATGTCGTCGTCAATCCGTCCTGCACGCCGGTGACGATCGACGCGCTGACGCTCGCCGGCCTGACGCTCGATCCCGCCCGATCGACTCTGTGCCCGACCGGCTCCGCGCTGGTGACGCTGGATGGCAACCGTCTCGCCGGTGGCGCCCGGCTTGCCGCCACGACCCTCACCGGACGCCTCGGCGGCACGCCCCTGACGCTGACGATCGCCGGCGGGGAAGGGCGGTTGGGTAAACCGGGCTTCACCCTCGCCAACGTCGCCGCCCAACTCGGCAGCCCCGATCGCCTTTCCCGACTCGACATCGCCACGCTGACCGGCACGGTGGCGAGCGGCCGCGTGACCGGCCAATACGACGGCGCCGGCGGCCAGATCGGCAATGTCCCGCTGATCCTGTCGGCGGCGTCGGGCGACTGGACGCTGGCCGGCGGCACCCTCGCATTGACCGGCGCGCTCACCGTATCGGATCAGGCGACTGTCCCTCGCTTCCGCCCGCTCGCCGCCCGCGATGTGGCACTCACGCTGGCGGGCGACCGCATCGACGTCACCGGTACCCTGCACGAACCGACAACCGGCACTCGCGTCGCGAACGTCGCCATCCTCCACCGGCTGTCGAGCGGCACCGGCACCGCTGATCTTGCGGTCCCCGCGCTGGCGTTCGGCGACGGCTTCCAGCCTGATCTGCTGACGCCGTTGACCTTCGGTGTCGTCGCCGATGTCCGCGGCACCGTCGACGGCACTGGCCATATCGCCTGGAGCCCGGCCGGCGTCACCAGCACCGGCGATTTCGGCACCGCCGCGCTCGATCTCGCCGCCGCGTTCGGCCCGGCGATGGGGATCGCGACGCGCGTGCGGTTCGACGATTTGCTCGGCCTGCATACGCCGCCGGGTCAGGTTGCGACGATCCGCACCGTCAATCCCGGCATCGCCGTGCAGGACGGCACCGTGAACTACCAATTGCTCGGCCCGGCGCAGGTGCAGGTGGAGGGTGCTCGCTGGCCCTTTGCGGGCGGTGCTCTGACACTCGATCCGTCCCGCCTGACCTTCGACGGCACCAGCGAGCGGCGATTGACCTTCCGCGTCGATGGAGCTCGTGCCGACCAGTTCCTGCAACAGTTCGACGTCGACAATCTGAACGCCACCGGCACCTTCGACGGCGTTCTGCCGATGATCTTCGACGAATCCGGCGGCCGGATCGAAAACGGTCAACTCGCCATGCGTGAGGGCGGCGGCACGATCGCCTATGTCGGTGCGCTGGGGCAGGAGCAGCTCGGCGTCTGGGGCGATCTCGCCTTCCAGGCGTTGAAATCACTGCGTTATCGCAGCCTCGCGCTAACCCTGAACGGCCCGCTCGCGGGCGAGATGGTCACCGACGTCCGGTTCGCCGGGATCAGTCAGGGGCAGGGGGCAAAATCGAATTTCCTCGTCCGCCGCCTGCAGAAGCTGCCCTTCATCTTCAACGTGCGCATCAAGGCGCCGTTTCGCGGCCTGCTCGATTCGGCGCAGTCCTTTTACGACCCCCGCCGCCTGATCCAGCGCAACCTGCCCGCCCTTCTCGAACAACAGCGCCGCGCGGGGCAGGCGCACCCGCCGACGATCTCGATCCCGACCCTGCCGACTCCCGCCATTCAGCCTTCAGCAAGCGAGACCATGCGATGAACCGTTTCAGGTTGACGACGATGCGAACAATGACGATCCTCATGCTGGCAGGTGCGACCGTGACGACCGCTGGATGCGTGAACGTCACCGCGCCCGACAAGCCGATCGTGATAAACCTGAACATCAGTGTGACGCAGGAAGTGGTGTACCGGCTCGATAATGAGGCGAAGACACTGATCCAGCAGAACCCGGGGATTTTCTGACATGAAGACCAAGGCCATCCTGATCGCCGCCGCGGCCCTGACCATCGGCTTGTCCGCTACCGCCTGGGCACAGCGCGATCCCGCCTATGCCGCCGCGCGCGCCACGGGGCAGGTGGGCGAGCAGGCGGACGGCTATATCGGCCTTGTCGGCGCCGGCTCGGCCGATCTGCGCGCGGTGGTCGCGAACATCAACATCCAGCGCAAGTCGGCCTACACGCAAAAGGCGTCGGCCAGCGGTGCGACGGTCGAGCAGATGGCCTTCACCAGCGGCTGCAACCTGATCGCGCAGACCGCGCCGGGGGAAAAGTACCGCACGCCCGATGGCGTCTGGGCGACCCGGACGGCCGCCGCGCCGACTCGCGATCCTCGCTGCGTCTAGACGGTCGCGCGATCCCGCATGACGGCGCGATTGCTGTCATGCGGTTGACTTGGCCGGTTACGCTTTCTAAACGGACGGCGCCTTGGCGGGGTCGCTCGCCGTTCTCGTGTTTCCCCCGGTATGGCCAATGTTTTGGGCAGGGGATGATACGTGGCGGAAAACGACTCCGGACGGGACTTCCATGACGCGGAGGACCCGCGACTTTCCGCGCTCGACGAGCGTTTGCGAGAGGCGCGAGTTCAGGAAGCGGCACGGTCGGGGGTGAAGGTGGATACGGACCGGGGATATTCCCAGGGAAACCGCGTCATCTCGGCCTTGATCGGAAGTCTGGTCGGCAGCGCGCTGATCGGGTGGTGCATAGACCGCTGGTTCGGCACGACGCCATGGGGGCTGATCGTATTGCTGTTCCTCGGGATAGCGGTCGCGTTCAGGCAGATCATTCGTATAGGCAACGAGCGCCCGGAGTGATCCGAGCGCTTTTTCGTAGTTTGGAGCTAGTTGGTGGCGGCGGCAGAAGGCAGCAAGATCGACCCGATGCACCAGTTCCTGATCGAACCCGTGCTGGGTTCGCATTGGGTGGTGGGCGGCTACGACCTGTCGTTCACCAACTCCGCGTTGTGGATGGTGGTGACACTCGCCTCGCTGATGGTCTTCATGATCGGCGGGATGAAGCGCGAGCTGGTTCCCGGTCGCTGGCAGGCCGCTGTGGAGGGTTTCACCGGCTTCGTCTCCAACATGCTGACGTCGAACGTCGGGCCTGAAGGCAAGCGGTTTATCCCTTATGTCTTCTCGCTGTTCATGTTCATCCTGTTCGCCAACATCCTGGGATTGTTGCCTTTCGGTGTCGTGCCGGGTGTCCATCCGTTCACCGTTACCAGCCACCTGACCGTCACCGGCGTGCTCGCGATCATCTCGTTCGCGATCGTCCTGATCGTCGGCTTCGGCCGCCACGGCTTCCATTTCTTCTCGCTGTTCGTGCCGCACGGCACGCCAGTGGTGATGATCCCGCTGATCTTCGTCGTCGAGCTGATGAGCTTTCTGGTACGCCCGTTCTCGCTGGGTCTGCGACTGTTCGTCGCGATGACCGCCGGGCACATCCTGCTGAAGGTGCTGGCGGCGTTCGTCATCAACGGCATCAACATGGGTCCGGGCTATGCGGCGATCGTGACGCTGCCCAGCTTCGTGCTGATGATCGGCATCACCCTTCTGGAACTGCTGGTCGCGGCGATTCAGGCCTATGTCTTCGCGTTGCTGACGAGCGTGTATCTGAACGACGCGGTGAACCTGCACTGACGCGCGTGCGCGTGCGCAGGTGTGACTTTCGAGACTTTCCACCCTTTTTTATCTGACCTGGAGTGATTGATATGGACGCAGAAGCCGCAAAGATGATCGGCGCCGGTCTGGCCGCGATCGGCATGGGCCTCGCCTCGCTCGGCGTGGGCAACGTGTTCGCCAAGTTCCTCGAAGGCGCCCTGCGCAATCCGGGCGCCGCGGACAGCCAGCAGGGCCGCCTGTTCATCGGTTTCGCCGGTGCGGAGCTTCTCGGCCTGCTCGCGTTCGTGACGATGATCATCCTGCTGTTCGTCGCCTGATTTAAGAAGCCGTATCGGCCGGGTGTCCCTTTATCGGGGGCTCCCGGTCGAACGCTGAAGGACGCGCATGCCCCAGATTTCCCAGATCGCCGCCACTTATGCCTCGCAGATCTTTTGGCTGCTCATCACGTTCGGCCTACTCTACTTCGTAGTGGGTCGCGGGATGGTGACGAAGATCGTGGCCACCGTCGACGCGCGCGAATCGCGGATCGCCGGTGATCTTGCCGCTGCCGAAGCCGCCCGGCTTCAGGCGGACAGGACGGAGGAGGCATGGCGCGTCGAGATGGAGGCGGCACGCACCGCCGCCGCCGCCGACACCAACGCTGCCAAGATTCAAGCGACTCAATCGGCAGAATTGCAGGTCAAGGCGGCGGACGCTGAATTGGCCGAGCGTCTGGGACACCACGATCTGGCGATCGCCAATGCCAAGGCAGAAGCGCTCGCCAATCTGGAAACCGTCGCTGCCGAAGTGGCCCAGCAGCTTGTCGCCAAGCTGTCGGGCGTTCAGGTGAGCGTCGATCAGGCCGCGCATGCGGTTCGGGAGGTACGGGCGCATGGCTAATCCCGGCATCAATGCCAGCACGGCCGTCGCCGACAACCTCGCCGACGCCGCTCATGAAACCGGCATGAACGCAGTGCCGATCAAGGAAGGCGACGGCGTCCACGGCACCGTCGCTTCCACGGAAGAACACGCGCCGTCGCCGACCGCGCTCGGCTTCGACTCCACCGGCTGGGTCGCCATTGCGGCGCTGGTCGTCGTGGCGATCATGTTGTGGAAGAAGGTGCCGACGCTGATCGGCGGCATGCTCGACACCCGCATCGCCGCGATCCGCACGCAATTGGACGAGGCCGCCAAACTGCGCGCTGAGGCCGAAGCACTCCGGGCGGAATACGAGGCCAAGGCCAAGTCGGCTCATGCCGACGCGGAGACGATGCGCGAGCATGCCCGTGCGGAGGCCCATGGCATCATCGTCAAGGCCAAGGCAGATGCCGAAGCACTGATGGATCGTCGCGCCAAGATGGCCGAAGACAAGATCGCCGCTGCCGAGCGCGCCGCGATCGCCGAGGTCCGTGCCCGCGCCGCCGATGCCGCTGCCAAGGCGGCGGGCCTGCTGATCGCCGAGCATCACAATGCGACCGCCGACCACGCGATGGTCAGCCGCACGATCGCTGGGCTCGGTCGGCCGAACTAAGACGTTCGAAGAATATCGGGCCGCCTCTTCCGGGTTTCCGGCGGCCCGCTTTCAAACGAGCCCGTGGGAGAATCCCATGTATTGGCTCGTCCTCGCCGTCGCCGTCGGCACTGAAATCTGCTGGGCACTCAGCCTGAAATGGGCGGCGACGCTCGCGACATGGCAGGCATCGTCGGTGCCGATCGTTCTCAGCTTCGTCAACATGGGCCTGCTGGCTGTGGCGATGCGCGGACTGCCCGCGGGCACGGCCTATGCGGTCTGGACCGGGCTTGGCGCGGTCGGTGTCATCATCGGCGGTGTTATCCTGTTCGGCGACCGGGTCGGACCGGTGCAGATGGGTTTCATGGCGCTGACCGTCGTCGGCGTCGTCGGCACGAAGCTGTTCGCGCAAGTATAGCGACACGGGGGTAGCCGCAGCGCGGCCGGCACCCTAGATTCCGGCAACGATGTCAGCCCCCACTTCCGATCGCTTCAACGAAGAACAACAGACCTACACCCTGCGCGGATCGGACACGCCCGATCTCGACGCCGGCGTCGCCGCGATCCGCAACGTGCTGCAAACCCTGCCGCAACGCTCGGGTGTCTACCGGATGCAGGATGCCAAGGGTGACGTGCTTTACATCGGCAAGGCGCGCTCGCTGAAACACCGGGTGGCCAACTATACGCAGATCAAGGCCCTGCCGAAGCGCCTGCAACGGATGGTGTCGCAAACCCGGTCGATGACGATCGTTACGACGAACAACGAGGCGGAGGCGCTGCTCCTCGAAGCGCAGCTCATCAAGCGTTATCGCCCTGCCTACAACGTCCTGTTGCGCGACGACAAAAGCTTCCCCTTCATTCTGCTGCGGGCCGACAGCGATTTCCCGCGCGTCCAGAAGCATCGTGGCGCCCGCCGCGCGGTCGGCAATTACTATGGCCCCTTCGCAAGCGCCGGCAGCGTTAACAACACGCTGAACGCCCTGCAAAAGCTGTTTCTGCTGCGCTCGTGCACCGACGGCTTCTTCAAAACCCGCGATCGGCCATGCCTGCTCTACCAGATAAAGCGCTGCTCGGCGCCCTGCGTCGGCCGGATCGACAAGGACGGCTATGCTGAGTTGGTCGGCGACGCGAAGGATTTCCTCGCCGGCAAGTCGACGCAGGTTCAGGCCAAGCTAGGCGCGCAGATGCAGACGGCGGCCGAAAACATGGACTTCGAACTTGCCGCGCTGTTCCGCGATCGTCTCCGTGCGCTCACCTTCGTGCAGGGGACGCAGGCGATCAATGCGGAGGGTGTGGGCGATGCCGATGTCTTCGCGCTTGCCTGTCAGGACGGCCTGATCGGCATCCAGGCATTCTTCATCCGCGGCGGTCAGAACTGGGGCCATCGCAGTTTCTTCCCCACCCACACCGCCGAGGTGCCGGAGGACGAGGTGATGACCAGTTTTCTCACCCAATTCTACGAAGAGGTCCCGCCCGCCCGCCATATCCTGCTGGACCGCGAACTGGAAGAAGGCGAGTTGCTGGCCCAGGCACTGGGCGACGCCGCCGGCTACAAGGTCGCGCTGTCGGTGCCGCAACGCGGCGACCGCCGTCGGCTGATGGAACAGGCCAAGCGCAACGCCGTAGAAGCACTGGAACGCCGGCTCGCCGAAAGCACCACGCAGGCCAAGCTGTTGCGCGAGATCGCCGAGTTGTTCGAGTTGGAAGGGCCGCCCGACCGTATCGAAATCTACGACAACAGCCATATTCAGGGCACCAACGCTCTCGGCGCGATGGTCGTCGCCGGGCCGGAGGGTTTCCGCAAAGGTCAGTATCGCAAGTTCAACATCAAGGGGAACGAGGCGGCGACCGACGATGATTTCGGTATGATGCGCGAGGTGTTCCGCCGTCGCTTCACCCGGCAGATGGAGGAAAATCCCGATCGTGACGACGCCAGCTGGCCCGATCTCGTCCTGATCGACGGCGGCCGTGGCCAGTTGAATGCCGCCAAGACCGTCCTGGAGGATCTGGGTATTGAGGACGTCTGCCTCGTCGGCGTCGCCAAAGGGCCGAACCATGGTCGTGAGGGGCGGGAGGTGTTCCACCTCATGGATGGCCGCGAACTGACATTGCCGGTGAATGCGCCCGTCCTGTTCTACCTCCAGCGCCTGCGTGACGAGGTTCACCGTTTCGTGATCGGCGCGCATCGCGACAAGCGGGCAAAGGCAATGGGCGCTTCTCCGCTCGACGAGGTGCCTGGTATCGGTCCCGCCCGGAAGAAGGCGCTATTGATGCACTTCGGCACGGGCCGCGCCGTCCGCAACGCCAGCCTCGACGATCTGCAGCGGGCACCGGGCGTCTCCGGGGCAGTCGCTCAGCAGGTCTATGACTTCTACCACGCGCGCTGATCGGAACACGGATAAGATCGGGACATAGGAACCACGGAATCTTCATTGATCGTGCACGTGGTCCGGCTACGATCATGTTGGTTCAGTGGGGATTAAGATGGCGCGGTGGGGTTGGTCGGTCGGGGCGTGGGCGTTGCTGGCGAGCACTGCCCATGCAGGGGAGACGCCGCTGTATCAGCCGGCGCCCGACTGGGTGAAGCCCGCCCCGGCGATCACGCCGGCGCAACTCGCGCCCGCCGCGCCGCTGTTCGTGCTGTTCGACAACCAGCAGCGGCTGCAGGACGGTCAGGTCTGGGGCTATGTCGATCGTGCGACGCGGATGGCGTCGGCCGAGGTGCTGGCACAAAGCGGCACGCTCACCATTCCATGGCAGCCGTCGAACGGTGATCTGATCGTTCACCGGGTGGAGATCGTTCGCGGCACCGATCACATCGATCTGCTCGCCGGTGGCAAGCGTTTCACCGTAATCCGCCGCGAACAGCAATTGGAACAGCGGGAGGTCAACGGCGTGCTGACCGCGACGATGCCGGTCGAGGGGCTGCGCATCGGCGACTTGCTGCGCGTCGCAGTGTCGATCACCAACCGCGATTCCGCCTTGAAGGGGCAGGTGCAGACCAGCGCGCCGTTGCCGGTCACCCCGTTCCGTATCGGCTATGCGCGCACGCGCTTTGTGTGGCCAGTCGCCGATCCCGTCCAATGGAAGACCTATGCCGAGGGTGCGAAGCCCGTGGTCACGACCACCGGCGGCTATCGCGACCTGACAGTCGAGGGCATCCTGCCCAAACAGCCCGATATCCCGACCGATGCCCCCGTCCGCTTCGCCCGTCCGACAATCGTCGAGGCGACCAGTTTTGCCGGCTGGTCCGCCGTCTCGAAGACGATGGCAGCGCTCTACACCACAGCAGGCCTAATTCCTGCCGGCAGTCCGCTCGCCGGCGAGGTCGCGCGGATCAAGGCAGCCTCTGCCGATCCGGTAACGCGCGCGGCGCAGGCACTGGAACTCGTGCAGGAAAAGATCCGCTATCTGTTCAACGGCATGGACGGCGGTAATTACCGACCGCAAGCACCAGCCGAAACCTGGACGCTGCGCTATGGCGATTGCAAGGCGAAGACGCTGTTGCTTCTCGCCCTGCTCCATGAACTGAATATCGACGCGGAGGCAGCAGTCGCGCCCGCGCAGGCGGGCGACCTGATCGCCGGCCGTCTGCCGATGCCCGGCGCGTTCGACCATGTGATGGTGAAGGCCATGATCGGCGGAGAGACGCTGTGGCTGGACGGCACCGCCGGCGGCACGCGGCTGGTCGATATCCATGACGTTCCGCCGTTCCGTACCGTGCTGCCGCTCCGTGACGCCGGGGCGGATCTGCTGCCGGTGCCGTTCCGCCCGGATACACGCGCGGATGGCGAGGTGACGCTGGACCTTGATCAGCGTGCCGGCGTGACCTTGCCGACGCTGATGTCGGTCTCGATGAAGTTCCGTGGTCAGGCGGCATCGATGATCGGCCTCGCCGCCGAACAGGTGACGGCGGATCAGCGCCGCGAGATGGTTCAGGGCCTCGTCACCAAACTGGTCGGCGACACCCGGCTGGCCGATGAGAAGATCGCCTATGACGCGGCCACCGGCTTCGCGACCGTCACGGCGACCGGTATGTTGACAACCCCGTGGCGGCAGGAGCGGGAACGGCGCCGGTTCACGCTCGATCGCGTCGTCGGGCAGATCGAATTCACACCTGACCGGATTCGGCCGGCATGGCGCGCGATGCCGGTGATCGTGGGTGCGCGCGAACGACTGGTGATCCACACCCGGCTGCATCTGCCGCAGGACGGACAGGGCTTCGCATTGGGCGGGGATCAGACGCTCGGGGAAACGATCGCCGGCCGGGCGATCAAGCGCAATACGACGTTGGCGGCTGGCCTAGTCACGGTCGACGAGGAAAGCGCGACGGTCGTGCCGGAAATCGCCGCGCCCGACGTCGCTGCCACCCGCGCCCGTCTGGCGTTGGCGGACACCCGCCTGCTGGAGGTCGTCGCGCCGGCCAATCTGCCGTCCGCCTATGCCAGTGCCGTCGCTGCCCGGCGCAGCGGGACGCTGAAGCCGATCCTCACCGCCTATGCCAAGGCGATCGAGAATGATCCGGGCGACAAGGACGTCTATCTTAATCGCGCCCGTTTCTTCGATGGCATATACGATCGCGCCGCCGCGATCCCCGATCTGGGCAAGGCGCTGGAGATAGAGCCGGAGGTGTCGACCTATCTCTGGCGGGCCAATCTGTACGACCAGACCGGTGATCCGGTAAAACAGGTCGCCGATCTGAAGCAGGCGGCGGAACTCGATCCGGCCAACAGCGACGTGGTCGGTGCGATGGCAGGATACCGGATAGATCATGGCGAGCAGGCGCAGGCGCTGGCGATGGTTCAGGAGCATGTCGACGCCGGTGGTAAGGATGCAGGCAGCTATCTGGCGATGAAGGCCGACCTGCTCGCCAAAGCAGGGCGCAAGGACGAGGCACTGGCCGCGATCGATGCCGCGCTGGCTGACGATCCGGCGAGCGCCGCGCTGCTCAATTCACGCTGCTGGATCAAGGGAACGCTGGGCGTCCAGCTGGATACCGCGCTAAAGGATTGCTCGCGTTCGATCGAACTCAGCAGTGGCAGTACCGCCGTAATCGACAGTCGGGCGATGGTATATTTTCGCCTTAACCGTCTCGACGAGGCGATGACGGACCTCGGCACCGCGCTCGCCACCTCGCCCGATCAGGCCGCCAGCCTGTATTTGCGCGGGATCATCCGCGCCCGGCAGGGCAAGCTCGCCGAAAGCAAGGTCGACGTCGCCACCGCACGCGCGATCTGGCCGCAGGTCGATCGCGAATATGCTCGGTGGGGTATCAAGCCCTGATCCTCACGCGCGCGCCCTCATGCATCTGACCACCCGCGCCATCCTGTTGTCCGCGCGGCCGCATGGTGAGCATGGCAGCGTGGTGCGGGCGCTGACGCGGGATGACGGCGTACAGCCGGGCTATGTTCGTGGCGGTCGGTCGCGGTCGCTGCGGCCGGTGCTCCAGCCGGGCAACATCGTGATGGGCGAATGGCGGGCGCGGACCGCGGAACAATTGCCTGCGCTGACGCTGGAACTCATCGACAGCGCGGCGGCGCTTCACGGCGAGCCGCTGGCCGCGACGGCGCTCGACTGGATCACCGCGTTGACCACCGCGACGTTGCCGGAGGCGCAACCCTATCCACGGCTATATGACGGGCTGACAGGCGTTCTCGCCGCGCTGCTCGCCGCGCCCAGTGCGCGTGGGTGGTCGGTGGCGCTTGTTCGGTATGAACTATTGTTGCTCGGCCAATTGGGTTTTGGCCTCGACCTCGATCATTGCGTCGTGACCGGCACGACCGACGATCTCGGCTATGTCAGCCCGCGCACCGGTGGGGCGGTCAGCCGTGATGCCGCGATGGGATATGAGGAGCGGTTGCTGCCGATCCCCGCCTTCCTGCCCGGCGGCGCGGACACGCCGGACTGGTCCGATATTCTGGCGGGTCTGCGCCTCACCGGCCATTTCATCGCTCGCGATGTCCTCAACGATCGCCGCGCCGCGCCGCTCGCCGCACGCGACCGGCTAATCGATCGGATCAAGAGAGCGGTTGCGTAAGCCTGCCCCTGACGGCAGAGGCACCCGTCATGACCCTCATCGCACTACTCGCCGGCGACGGCATTGGCCCCGAAGTCACCGCTCAGGCCCGCCGCGTGCTGGAAGCACTCGCCCCCGATCTGGTGTTCGAGGAGGGTGCGGTCGGTGGTGCAGCCTATCGCACGCAGGGCCATCCGTTGCCACCGGAGACGCTGGCGCTGGCCAAGCGGTCGGACGCGGTGCTGTTCGGCGCGGTCGGCGATCCCGCCTTCGATGCGCTGGAACGCGCGATGCGGCCGGAACAGGCGATCTTGGGATTGCGCAAGGGCCTTGGCCTGTTCGCCAATCTGCGCCCGGCCAAGCTGTTCGCGGGTCTGGAAGACGCCTCCGCCTTGAAGCCCGAGATCGCGCGCAAGATCGATCTCGTCATCGTCCGTGAGCTGACGGGCGACGTCTATTTCGGCGACAAGGGCAGGGGCATCACCCGCACCGGCCTGCGCGAGGGCCACGACCTGATGCGCTATGACGAGGTCGAGGTCGCCCGCATCGCCCGCGTCGGGTTCGAGACTGCGCGTACCCGCCGACACAAGCTGTTGTCGGTCGATAAGGCCAATGTCCTCGAAACCTCGCAACTGTGGCGCGATGTGGTGAATGAAGTGGCGCGCGACTTTCCCGATGTGGCGCTCAGCCACATGTATGTCGACAATGCCGCGATGCAGTTGGTCCGCGATCCCGGCCAGTTCGATACCATCGTCACCGGGAATCTGTTCGGCGACATCCTCTCGGATCAGTCATCGATGTGTGCCGGTTCGATCGGCATGCTCCCCTCCGCCGCGCTCGGCAGCAGCGCGCAGGGGATGTACGAACCGATCCACGGCTCCGCGCCGGACATCGCCGGTCAGGGCAAGGCCAACCCCTGCGCCGCGATCCTGTCTGCCGCGATGATGTTGCGCCACTCGCTCGACCGCGCTGACGTTGCCGACCGTATCGAAACCGCCGTCGCCGCCGCCATCCTGGCCGGCGCCCGTACCGCCGATCTGGGCGGCAGCATGACCACCGACGCGATGGGCGATGCGATCATGGTTCAGTTGGGATAAATACCTTCCCTCCCACCCACGGGAGGGAAGGTGGCCATATCAAGGCCAACTGGACAGCCACATCCACCGCTCGAACGCTCGCGGCCCAGATAGCGGCGCGGCGGAGATGATCGGGTAAAAGTGCAGGAACAGCCCCGCCACTAGCACTATATACGCCTCATCCCACCCCGCCAGCCGAACCCGCCATCGATTCAGCGCCACCGCGATGGCGATGCACAGCCAGATGCTCGGTAGATAATAATAATAAAAGAAACCCAACGACTTGGGGATGATCGCCCACACCGCGAACCCGGCGATCCACACCGCCGCCGCCACCCCCAGCCGCACGTCGCGCGTCCGCAACCAGCCGAGCGCACAGGCCGCCACCGCGATCAAACCGCCCCAGATCACCGCCGGGTTGCCGATCATCAGCACCCCGCGCTGCGCCCCGTCCACCTGTTCATACAGATACCAGATCGGTCGGATGTCGATCGGCCAGGTCCACCACGACGATTGATAGGTGTGCGGCGGCAACACCTGCGTCTGTTGCGCATACATCTTTAGTTGGAACGGGATGAGCGTCGCCAGCGTCAGGGGATCGCGCCCGTAGAAGAAGGCCGGCGCGAAGGTGAGGAAGTACGCCGCGACGCTGACCATCCCCAGCACCGCCAGCCCGGCGATTACGTCCATGCCGGCCCATCGATCCGGCCGCCGATGCTTCAGCACCACCAGCGCCAGGCCCGCGAACGCCACATACGGCGCGGCGGTCCACTTGCACCCCGTCGCCAGCCCGAGCAGCACCGCGCCCGCCACCCATCGCCGCCAGACCTGTGGCCGTGTGCCGTGCATCGCCCATAACAGGCACACCGCCCCGGTCACGACGAACGCCGCCATGAACCCGTCGAGCATCGCGATCCGGGCCTGCACGAACACCGTGAACCCCAACATCGCGCACACCGCACCCGTCGCCGCCGGGCGCAGTTGTCGCGTCCCCAGCCACAACAACGCGAACACGCCCGCGACCACGGCCGTCCCCGCCAGCGTCGATAACGCCCGCCATCCCAGCGCATTGTCGCCGAACAACGCGATACCGGCGGCGATCAGCGTCTTGGCCATCAACGGATGTTCGATGTTGATCGGACCATCCAGCGCCAGCAACTGGCGCGCGGCGGGCACATAATGCACTTCGTCGAACATCAGTTTGTGCGGCGTGGTGAGTCGCCACGCGAACAGAAGCTGCGCGACCAGCGCGATCAACAGGCCGAGCGGGACGGGGCGGCGAAGGAATTGTGGCACGGGCCGCCTTGTTCCCCGTCCGCCCTTCACTTGCAAGCGTTCGCCCATCGGGGCAAAGCGCGCGGATGAAGCGCAAGACCGGCCAGGACCGCACCATCACCTCCACCTGGAAGCCCGCGACGCAGGCGATCCGGGGCGGCACCGCGCGTTCCGAATATGGCGAGACATCGGAGGCGCTCTTTCTCACCTCCGGCTACGCCTATGACTGTGCCGGCGACGCCGCCGCGCGGTTCGCGGGCGAGCAGGTGGGGATGACCTATTCCCGCCTCCAGAACCCCACCGTCGAGATGCTGGAACAGCGCATCGCCCTGCTCGAAGGGGCGGAGGCGTGCCGCAGCATGGCGACCGGCATGGCGGCGATGACCGCCGCCTTGCTCTGCCAATTGCAGCAGGGTGACCACCTCGTCGGCGGCCGCGCCGCATTCGGATCGTGCCGCTGGCTGACCGACACCTTGCTGCCCAAGTTCGGCATCGCCACCACTGTCGTCGATGCCCGCGATCCGCAGGCGTTCCTCGATGCCGTCAGGCCGGAGACGAAGGTCTTCTTCTTCGAAACGCCCGCCAACCCGACGATGGACGTGGTCGATCTCGCCGCGGTCTGCGCGATCGCGCGTGAGCGCGGCATCGTGACGGTGGTCGATAACGCCTTCGCCACGCCGGTCTTGCAACGGCCGATGGAATTCGGCGCGGACGTCGTCGCGTATTCCGCAACCAAGATGATGGACGGGCAGGGCCGGGTGCTGGCCGGCGCTGTCTGTGGGACGCAGGACTGGATCGACAACACGCTGCTGCCCTTCACCCGCAACACCGGCCCGACACTGTCGGCGTTCAACGCCTGGGTGGTGCTGAAGGGGCTGGAGACGCTCGACCTGCGTATCCGTCGCCAATCGGAAAATTCGGTGAAGGTCGGTACCTTCCTCGAAGGCCGCGTGCCGCGCGTGATGCATCCCGGCCTTCCCAGCCATCCGCAGCACGAACTTGCGATGCGCCAGATGGCTGCCGCTGGCCCCATCTTTGCGTTCGAACTGGATGATGGGCGCGAACAGGCACATGGGTTGCTCGACGCACTGGAATTGGTCGACATCTCGAACAACATCGGCGATTCCCGGTCGCTGATGACGCATCCGGCATCCACCACCCATGCCAGCGTCTCCGTCGAGAAGCGTGAGGAAATGGGCATCAGCGAAGGCATGCTGCGCTTCAACGTCGGGCTGGAGGACGCGGACGACGTGATCGCCGATCTCGATCAGGCGCTACGGCAGGTCGGCCTGTGATGAAGGCGCTGTTCCCTCACGCGACGACGACGCTGGGGGTAACGGTGCGTGTGTCGGTGAGTTATCTGCCCGAACAATCGGAACCGGCGCGTGGGCGCTGGTTCTGGGCCTATCACATCCGGTTGGAGAACGAGGGCGACCAGACGGTACAGCTCCTCACACGCCATTGGATCATTACCGACGGCCGCGGCGCGCGCCATACAGTGGAAGGCGAGGGCGTCGTCGGTGAGCAGCCACTGATCGATCCCGGCGCCAGCTTCGATTATGTCTCCGGCTGCCCGTTGGCGACGCCGACCGGGGCAATGCAGGGCAGTTACCGCATGATCGGCGAGGACGGCGCCACCTTTGACGTCGATATTCCCCGCTTCGCCCTGATCGCGCCGACGGTGACACCATGAAACGCACCCATCTTCCGCTGAACGGCTTGCGCGTCCTCGATGCGGCCGCTCGCCACCTGTCCTTCACCCGTGCCGCAGACGAGCTTGCAGTCACTCCGGCGGCGGTCGGTCAGCAGATCAGGGCGCTGGAGGACACACTGGGCGTCGTCCTCTTCCGCCGCACCACGCGCGGCCTGGAACTGACGCCGGAAGGCGAGGCGGGGCTTGCGCCGTTGCGCGACGGCTTCCTGCAGTTCGAGGAAGCCGTGCGGGCGATGCAGGCGGGGCAGTCTTCCAAGTCCCTCACCATCGCCGCCCCCCGCGACCTGACCGAGAAATGGCTGATGCCGCGCCTCGCGCGGATTGCCGCGACAGACCCCGACCTGCGCTTCGTGCTCCTGTCCGCCGAAGAAGGGATCGACTTCACCCAAGCCAATCTCGATCTCGCGATCCGCTGGGGCGACGGGCCGGGCGAGCATGAGGGGGAGGCGATCGAATCGGACGGCATGATAACCGTCACTGCGCCCACCGAAACCGCGACGAGCATCATCACTTGGCCTGGTAGTCCAGATGGCGACGCCACAGCGCCGATGCAGGTCGCCGACGCCGGCCTGGCGCTCGACGCCGCCGCCGCCGGTCTGGGTCGGGCGACGGTGCCGGAGCTGCTCGCGGCGAACGACCTGGCGACCGGCCGCGTGGTGGCGATCGGTGAGACCATGCCCTCGCGCGGCGGTTATTGGCTCGTCGCACCATTGCCACAGTGGCGGCAGAAGAAAGTGAAGGCGCTGGTCGAGGCGCTGGCGGTCTGACGCGCCCGGTGCCGAACGGCGCCTAGTTCTTCAGCCGCCAACCGCGCTTCAGCAGCGTGTAACAGGTCAGCCCCAGCATCACGTCGATCCCCAACACGACCAGCGCGCCGAACATCACCGGCGAATCGGCGATTCCCAGAAAGCCGTAACGGAAACCTGAGATGATGTAGAAGAAGGGATTGGCATGGCTGATCGCCCGCCACGTCGGATCGAGCGCATCGACCGAATAGAATGTCCCAGACAGCAACGAGAGCGGCGCCACGACGAAATTCGTCACGGCCGCGGCATGGTCGAACTTCTCCGCCCAGATCGACGTCAGCACACCCAGCAGTGCTAGGAAGATCGATCCGCCGATGCCGAACCACAGGATCGCCAGCGGCGCCCGCGGCATCACATGCACGCTCGGCCACAGCGCCATCGCCAGTCCCACCGCGCATCCGACGAAGATCGCCCGCGTCACCGCGCCGCCGACCAGCGCCGCTAGCAACTCCGCCGTCGACAGCGGCGGCATCAGATAATCGACGATCGTCCCCTGGATCTTGCCGACCAGCAGCGAGAAACTGGCGTTGGCGAATGCGTTTTGCAGCATCCCCATCACGATCAGGCCGGGGGCGATGAAATCGGCGAACGGCACCGCGATTCCAGCGACCTGCACCGCATGCCGGCTGCCCAGTGCGACGGTGAAGATGACCAGGAACAACAGCGTCGTGATCGCTGGCGCCCAGATGGTCTGGAGTTGCACCTTGAAGAAACGGCGCACCTCCTTGATATAAAGGGTGCGAAGGCCGCCCCAGTTGATGCTACGGATGACGGGCACGCCGGGGGCGTTGCGGACCGCTGACTGAATTTCGCCGATTGGGGGCTGGCTGCTCATCGTGCAAGCGCGTAGTCGCTGCCGCCGCCGCCCGCAACCGGCCGTATTGCTGAGGAACGACGAATGTCATGGACCGACGAGCGGATCGAAACGCTCAGGAAGATGTGGGAGGGCGGCCAGACGGCCAGCCAGATCGCGGAAGCGCTGGGCGAGGTTAGCCGCAACGCCGTCATCGGCAAGGCGCATCGTCTTGGCCTGCAGGCACGGCCGTCGCCGGTGAAAATGTCGCCGAGCGAGCCCACGCCGGTTGTGGTCGAGGCAGTGTCTGAACCCGTCGTAGAGGCAGCGCCACCGCCGCCACCCCCACCGCCGTCGGCGCCGCCTTCACCTCCGGCTCCTGAGCCCGAGCCGGAAGCCGAGGATGACGAGGTCGTCGCGACCCCCGAAGTCGTGCGCGAGACACCGCCGCAACCGATCCTGCGCTCGGTCGGCCCCGGCGGCTTCCTGCGTCAGGCACCCGGCGAGCAACAACCGCCAATCGCGCCTGCACCGCCGCGTCGATTGGTGCCCGCCAAGCCATCCGCCGAGATCGCCGGCAAGACTAGCCTGCTCGATCTGAACGACCGTATCTGCAAATGGCCACTCGGCCATCCGGGTGAACCGGACTTCCATTTTTGCGGCAAGGCGGTGAACCCGGGTTTCCCGTATTGTGTGGATCACTGCGGTCATGCCTATCAGGCGCAGTTGCCCCGCCGCGATCGCCGTCCTCCGCCGCCGCTGCCGTTTGGCGGCCCTCGCGTTCGATAAGGCGCCAAGCGCCTGCGGACGCGAAGGCCGCTTGGCCGACGCAGCCAGGGGTGCGTTCGATGTTACGGGCGTTGCCCAGAGCCGGACCGCGAAGGAGGGGGATCGAGACAGAAGCCCGCCCGTCCTGAACTCGCAGACTTCTCGTTCTCCAGCGCACGACAAAAGGGCCGCTTCCGTGAGGAAGCGGCCCTTTTTCTATCCCGCCGCGGCTACAGCCGCGTCGTCGAACAGCGCGATGCGCTGCCGGCCGGACTCGAAGGACTGAAGCCTTTCGACGTTAGTCCTTCTTCGCCTCAGAACCGGAACGCCGCTGTCGCGCGGATGCTGTGCCAGCGGAACTTGTCGTCGCTGCGTGCGATGTCAGTGCCATTCACCGTGCCGCCGTTGTTGGCGTTCGTGAAGGGCGTGCCGGCCGGACCGGTCACGCGGACGCGGTAATCGTTATCCTGATACTGGTGGTACATATATTCCATGCCCACCGAGAAGTTACGGCCGAGCTTCTGCTCGATGCCGCCGCCACCCAGCATGCCCCACTGGTTACGATCGCCACGGCCGGTGAACGTGTTGGTGCTCTGCGACGACGAGAACGACCGATCGATGCGGGCATAACCGGCGCCGAACGTGCCATAGAACAGCGTCGTGTCAGCGGCATAACCGGCGCGGCCACGGATCGACGATTCCCACTTCACACTACGCGTCATCACGTAGTTGGCGGGGGTGGACGAGAAACCCGTAACGCTGTCGGTGATCTCTGACTTGCCGAACTCGCCGACTGCACCGATCACAATGTTGCTGCGCTGCACGTCCATGCCGACGCGGCCGTAATAGGCCCAGCCGTCCTTGTCATTACGGCAGGCGACGTTGCCGGTCTGGGTTGCGCGACCGTTGCAGAAACCGGGGTTGAACGCGTTCCCGCCGGCGCCAGTCAGCACGGTGTTGTTGAAGTTACCGTCCAGGTTCCGATCGAACAGGATGCGCGAACCGACATCGTTCGGCTGTACGTCGTAACCGCCGGCCGCGCCGACATAGATGCCCGAGAACGGACGATCCTCGGTGGTTTCCTGTGCGAAGGCGGGCGTCGCCAGAGCAGCGAAGGAGGCCAGACCGAGCAGGCCGGCAGTCAACTTTTGCATGAAAATTCCGTCATCTTTTTGAATGGAACCACAGGAACGGGTGAAAACACTGGAAATATCCTGACTGATCCAAGTTGTTTTCAGCTGTGGCAATCGCGCCACAGCCGACGCGCTGGCTTCGTCCTGCGACACGGCCTATGTTCTTCCTATGTCCAAGGATCTGTTCGCGGCGCCTCCCGCTCAGGAAAGCTATGACGCCTCGTCGATCGAGGTGCTGGAGGGGCTGGAGCCGGTCCGCCGTCGTCCCGGTATGTACGTCGGCGGCACCGACGAACGCGCGCTGCATCATCTCGCCGCCGAGGTGCTCGATAACGCGATGGACGAAGCGGTCGCCGGCCATGCGACCCGGATCGAAGTGACGCTGGAGCCCGGCAATCGCCTGACCATCATCGACAACGGCCGCGGCATTCCGGTCGATCCGCATCCGAAGTTCCCAGACAAGTCGGCGCTGGAGGTGATCCTCTCCACCCTCCACTCGGGCGGGAAGTTCGCCGGCAAGGCCTATGCAACCAGCGGCGGTCTGCACGGCGTCGGCATCTCCGTCGTCAACGCGCTGTCGTCGGACACGGTGGTCGAGGTTGCCCGCGACCGGCAACTCTACCGCCAGCGTTTCGCCAAGGGCCAGACGCTCGGCCCGCTCGAACAGGTCGGCGCCGCTCCTAACCGGCGCGGCACCTCGGTCGCCTTCACCCCGGATACCGAGATCTTCGGCCCCGAACTCGCCTTCAAACCAGCCCGCCTGTACAAGCTCGCTCGGTCAAAGGCATATCTGTTCGCCGGTGTCGAAATCCGCTGGCATTGCGCGGCCGAACTGGTGGAGGGGAGCGACACGCCGGCCGAGGCGGTTTTCCAGTTCCCTGGCGGCCTCGCCGACCATTTGCGCGAACAAATCGGCGGTCGCGAGTGCGCAACGGCGGATTTCTTTGCCGGGTCACAGGACTTTCCGGGGGGGCAAGGCCGCGTCGAATGGGCTGTCGCCTGGCCGTTATGGAGCGACGGCAGTTTCAGCTGGTACTGCAACACCATCCCGACCCCCGATGGCGGCACGCACGAACAGGGCCTGCGTCAGGCGCTCGTGCGTGGCCTCCGCCATTTCGGCGAACTGGTGAACCAGAAAAAGGCAAAGGACATCACCGCCGACGACCTGATGGTCGGCAGCGAACTGATGCTGTCGGTTTTCATCCGCGAGCCGCAATTTCAAAGCCAGACCAAAGACCGGCTGACCAGCCCCGAGGCGGCCGGTCTGGTCGAGCGTGCCATGCGCGATCATTTCGATCACTGGCTCGGCCACAACATGGACCGGGGCAAGGCGCTGCTCGGCTATGTCCTCGACCGGATGGATGAACGCCTGCGCCGCAAGGCCGAACGCGACGTCAAGCGCAAGACCGCGACCTCGGCGCGCAAGCTGCGCCTGCCCGGCAAGCTGACCGACTGTTCCGCCAACGACCCCGCCGGCACCGAACTGTTCATCGTAGAGGGTGATTCGGCTGGTGGCTCGGCCAAACAGGCGCGCGATCGCAAGACGCAGGCGATCCTGCCGATCCGCGGCAAGATCCTGAATGTCGCGTCGGCCACCAGCGCGAAGATCTTCGCCAATCAGGAAATCGCCGATCTGATCCAGGCGCTGGGTTGCGGCACGCGCAAGGACTGTATCGCCGATAATCTCCGCTACGAACGCATCGTCATCATGACCGACGCCGATGTCGATGGCGCGCATATCGCCACGTTGCTGATGACCTTCTTCTTTCAGGAAATGCCCGATCTCGTGCGGCGCGGGCATCTGTACCTGGCCCAGCCGCCGCTCTATCGCCTGACCGCCGGCGCGAAGTCGCTCTACGCTCGGGACGACGCTCACCGCGCGGAACTGGAACGCACCGCGTTCAGAAACAAGAAGGTCGAGGTCGCGCGCTTCAAGGGTCTGGGCGAAATGAACCCGATGCAGCTGCGCGAAACCACGATGGACCCCGCCAGCCGCTCAATGATCCGCATCACCCTGCCCCAAGAATATGAGGAGCGCGCAGGAGTGAAGGACTTGGTCGATCGCCTCATGGGCACCAACCCCGCCCACCGCTTCGCCTTCATCCAGGAAAACGCCGCCCGGCTGGACGAGGAAGCATTGGACGCCTGAAGAATAGGAAGCGCGGTCATGGTGTTGACCGGCTGTGCCGTCTGCCCGTATCAGGCGCATCGGGCGGCCCCCTTGGCCGCCCTTTCTCGTTGGAGGGAGCCACCATGTCTACGCCCGCGCTCATGCCCGTCTATCCACGGTGCGGTGTGCGACCGGTGCGAGGCGAGGGCGTGTACCTGATCAGCGAGAATGGCGACCGCTATCTTGATTTCGCCAGCGGCATCGCGGTGAACGCGCTGGGTCATGGCCACCCGGCGCTGGTAAAGGCGATCGCGGATCAGGCGGCGACGCTGATGCACGTGTCGAACCTTTATGGCAGCCCGCAGGGCGAGCATCTGGCGCAGCGACTGGTCGATGCGACCTTCGCCGACACGGTGTTCTTCACCAATTCGGGGGCCGAGGCGGTGGAATGCGCGATCAAGACCGCGCGCCGTTATCATTTCGCCAATGGCAATTCGCAGCGGCACGACTTGATCACGTTCAACAACGCGTTTCATGGCCGCACGCTCGGCACGATCTCGGCCACCAATCAGGCCAAGATGCGCGACGGCTTCGAACCGCTGCTGCCCGGCTTCAAATACGCGACGTTCAACGATCTGGCCGGCGCGTTGGCGCTGATCGATGATAATACGGCCGGCTTCCTGGTCGAACCGATCCAGGGCGAGGGCGGCCTGACGGTCGGCACAGACGAGTTCATCCAGGGGCTGCGCGCCGCCTGCGACGAACACGGCCTGTTGCTGGTACTGGACGAGGTGCAGTGCGGATACAGCCGCACCGGCAAATTCTTCGCCCACGAACTCTACGGCATCACGCCCGATATCATGGCGGTGGCCAAGGGTATCGGCGGCGGTTTCCCGCTCGGCGCCTGTTTGGCGACCGAGGAAGCAGCCAAGGGCATGGTCGCCGGCACTCATGGCTCCACCTATGGCGGCAATCCGCTGGCGATGGCGGCGGGCGAGGCGGTGCTTGACGTGATGCAGGCCGATGGCTTCCTCGATCACGTCACCGCGATGGGCGATCGGCTGCGGTCGTCACTGGAACAGATGATCCCCAACCATGACCATCTTTTCCATGAGGTGCGCGGCCGTGGGCTGATGATGGGACTGAAGCTGAAAAGCGACAGCCGTCGCTTCGTCGCGCATTGCCGTGACAACCACGGGTTGCTGACGGTCGCGGCAGGCGAAAACGTTGTCCGCATCCTGCCGCCGCTGGTGATCGACGAAAGTCATATCGCCGAATTCACCCAGAAACTGAGCGACGCCGCACGGGTGTACGTCCCGGCGAGCGACGACTGAAACGATCCTCCCCGTTCGCGGGGAGGGGACCATGCGAAGCATGGTGGAGGGGGACCGCTTCAACGGCAGCGCTCGTGGATACTTTCTTCCACGCGATGAAACCGTGGTCCCCGTCTTCCTTGCAGGGAAGGATCGAACATGCGCCATTTCCTGAACTTGTACGATGCGGGCGCCGACGGTATCGCCGCGATGCTGGCCGACGCGCTCGATCGCAAGGCGGCCCGCGCCGGCTGGGCAAAGGGACGTGTCGATGGTGACGCTCCGCTTACCGGTCACACGCTGGCGATGGTGTTCGAAAAGAACTCCACCCGTACCCGCGTCAGTTTCGACATGGCGATCCGCCAGCTCGGCGGCACGTCGGTCGTGATGGACGCCGGCACCATGCAGCTCGGCCGTGGTGAAAGCGTGGCCGATACCGCCCGTGTCCTGTCGGGCTATTGCGACGCGATCATGATCCGCACCGACGATCATGCCAAGGTCGAGGAGATGGCGCATTACGCGTCCGTCCCCGTCATCAACGGGCTGACCGATGCCTCGCATCCCTGCCAGATCATGGCCGATCTGCTGACCATCATCGAATCCGGCAAGGCGCTGCCCGGCCTGAAGGTCGCGTGGCTGGGCGATGGCAACAACGTGCTGGCGTCGATCGTCGAGGCCGCCGGGCTGATGCAGTTCGACGTCGTTGCCGCCTGTCCACAAGGGTTCGCCCCGGACGAGGAAGCAATCGTCGCCGCGTCCGGCCGCGCCCGTGTCGTCTCCGATCCGCGTGAGGCGGCGGAGGGTGCCGACATCATCGTCACCGATACCTGGATATCGATGGGTCAGGCTCATGCCGATGCCAAGCTGAAGGCGCTCGGTCCCTATCAGGTCACGCCCGACCTGATGGCGCTGGCAAAGCCGGATGCCAAATTCCTCCACTGCCTGCCCGCGCATCGCGGCGAGGAAGTGGCCACGGCGGTGATCGACGGTCCCCAGTCGCTGATCTGGCCTGAGGCGGAGAACCGCCTGCACGCGCAGAAGTCCGTACTGCGCTGGTGCTTCGACCAGATCGGTTGATCGCCGCCCGGTCGCGCCCATATCCGTCTGGCCGGCACTCACCGGCGCTTCCCTTTTCAGGCGCCCTTTGCGGCGACAGGGTCCGGTTACCGCCGGACTGACGGATGACGATGATGACCGAGCAAATTCTTTCCGACACCGACCGTGCCTTGGGCTTCACGATCCCGTCCCGCCACGCCCGCGGCCGGGTCGTGCGCCTGGGGGCGTCGCTCGACACGATCCTGTCCGCCCACGCCTATCCGCCGGCGATCGAACGGCTGCTCACAGAGGCGCTGGCGCTGTGCGCGCTGATGGGATCGACGCTGAAGGATGAAAGCGGGCAGCTGACCATGCAGACGCGCAGCGATGCCGGCGTGGTGCAATTGCTGGTCTGCGATTACCGCGGTGGGGAGCTGCGCGGATATATCCAATATGATGCCGACCGGCTGGCCGAGGCACCGGAGCAGCCGACGCTGTTCGCGTTGTTCGGTCAGGGATATCTGGCGATCACCTTCGATCTCGCGACGTCTGGTGAACGATATCAGGGCATCGTGCCACTGGACGCCGAAACGCTGGCCGAGGCGGCGCAAAGCTACTTCGTGCAGTCCGAACAGATCCCGACCCTGATCCGCCTGGGCATCGGCCGCGATGCCACCGGCCGCACCATCGCCGGTGGTATGCTGCTCCAGCATCTGCCGGAAGGGGAGGTTGGACGCGAGCGCCTCCATACTCGGCTCGATCACCCGGAATGGGAGCATGTCGCGGCGCTCGGCAGCACGATGGGCGTCGACGAGCTGGCCGACCCGGCGATCCCGCTGGAAACGCTGATCTGGCGGTTGTTCAACGAAGAAAGTGAGATCCGCGTCCTGGCATCGACGCCGATCGTGCGGGGTTGCCGGTGCACGCCCGACCATATCCTGGGCGTTCTCGCAAAATTTCCGGTCGAGGATCGGCGCGAGATGGCGGATGCGAATGGCGTGATCGAAGTCGACTGTGCATTTTGCGCGACGAAGTTTCCGGTGTCCGCCGAGGACCTGACGCCGATGCGTTAACGCCCTGTTTACGCGTTTACGGTTAGGAGAATCAGGTGCTTGTTCTTCAGCACGTGTTTCTCCCTCGGTGGGTCGTTCCCATCACACCTCGGGGCCGTGCGATCCGCGCGGCCCTTTCTTTTTGTCGAAAGCTGGCCTAGCTCGCGGCGGATCATGAATACTCAGCCTCTTGCGGTCGTCCTTGTCTCGGGCGGCCTAGACTCGATGGTGTCCGCCGCGCTCGCGCGCGAAGCCGGATACCGCCTGCTCGCCCTGTCGATCGATTATAACCAGCGGCACCGCGTCGAACTGGCCGCCGCCCGCCGCGTCGCCACAGAGCTTGGCGCCGAACGCCATGTCGTGTTGCCGCTCGACCTGTCGGCCTTCGGCGGCTCTGCGCTGACGGACGATATCGATGTGCCCAAGGACGGCGTCGGTGCGGAGGGGCAGGGCGGCATCCCAGTTACCTATGTCCCGGCCCGTAACACCATCTTCCTCAGCTTGGCCCTCGGCTGGTCGGAGGCGGCGGGCGCCCGCGATCTGTTCATCGGCGTCAACGCGCTCGATTATTCGGGCTATCCCGATTGCCGACCTGAATTCATCCATGCTTTCGAAGGACTCGCCGAACTGGCCACCAAGGCCGGGGTAGAAGGCGCACCGTTCCGCATCCGCGCGCCGCTGCAACACATGACCAAGGCGGATATCGCCCGTGAAGGGGCACGGCTCGGCCTCGACATGGGGCTCAGTTGGTCATGCTATGATCCGGCGCCGGGTGGTCTCCACTGCGGCTTGTGCGATAGTTGCCGCCTGCGGGCCAAGGGGTTCGAGGAAGCGGGCATCGCTGATCCCACCCGCTACGCCGCCAAGCCATGAGGCGCGGTCGATGAGCTATGCCGTCAAGGAAATGTTCCTGACGTTGCAGGGCGAGGGCGTGCAGGCGGGTCGCCGCGCGGTATTCGTCCGTTTCGCCGGATGTAACCTGTGGTCGGGCCGCGAGCAGGACCGTGCGACGGCGGTTTGTCGTTTCTGCGATACCGATTTCGTCGGCACCGACGGGGCGGGGGGCGGCAAGTTCGCCGATGCTAACGCGTTGGTGGTGGCGGTCGTCGAATTCTGGGGGCCGTCGCTCGATCGACGCTTCGTCGTGCTGACCGGCGGTGAGCCGATGCTGCAGGTCGATGACGCGATCGTCGATGCGCTGCACGACGCCGGATTCATGATCGCTATCGAATCCAACGGGACGATCCCCGCGCATCCTGGGCTCGACTGGGTCTGCATCAGCCCCAAGGCGGGCAGCGAAGTCGTGCAGCGTGCCGGTGACGAGCTGAAGCTGGTATGGCCACAGGCGGCGATCGACCCGGTCACGCTGGAGGCGTGGGATTTCACCCATCTGCTGATCCAGCCGCTCGACGACGCACACGCGGTAGCGCATCATCAGGCGTGCATCGATCTGGTGATGGAGCGGCCGGCTTGGCGGCTGTCGCTACAGACGCACAAGCTGTTGGGGCTGCGCTGACGACCTGACGAAATCGCTCCCCGGCACTGGGCCAGGGAGCGGGCGAAACTTACTGAACAGCCACCGCGCTGCTGGCCGGCTGTGATGCCACCGCACTGGCGGATGGAGCAACGGCGGGTGGCCAGGCATAGGCGCCGCATTTCTTGACCTGCCACTCGGCCTTCTTGTTCCAGCACAAGATATCGAGCCGTGGCACGGGCATGTAGCCATAGCCGATGTAACGGGGAAAACGCTGCTCACCATAGGGTTTCAGGCTGTTGCGCAGTTCGCGCATCCGCGACTGGGCGACATTGGCCAACTCGCCACGCGGCGCGAACAGCGCGTCGCGGCCGATCGAATGCGCTGTCCGGCAAAAACCGTATTGCGATGCGACGGTGGCGAAGCTGGAATAGGTACGCGTCCCGAACTGGTCGAGTGCGTTCTGGCCGTCGCGCTTGGTTTTATTGGTGCGTTCGAAATACTTGTTCAGCGTATCCCACGCCGTTTTCAGCTCGTCCTTATGATCGAGCAGCACGGCATTGTAGTTGCCGACCGTCAGCAGCGTCGGTTCGAACTGGCACTGCAGCGCCGCGACGTTGAGCGCTGACCGCATCGTCCAGGTCAGGCCGGCGCGCACCTCTTCCGGCGTCGCGCCCGGCAGCGGTTGCACCATGCCGGGTTCCGCGCCCTGTACCGGCAGTCCGGCATAATCGAAACTCTGCAGGAAGAACTGCGCCGAGGCAGGGCCGGCGGACATACCGGCCATCGCCGCACCCATCGTCCCGATGCCTCGCATCCACGTCGATCGCCACACCCTTTTCACGTCACCAGCTCCCGGCTCAATCTTCGTTGCTGGAATCTAAAGCATTTCGACGGCTTGCACAGTCGGTTTCGATAAATCTCATGGCCGAACCGTTCGTCCCATGCGGCCAACCGCTGGTCGCACGTGGAACGATATCCGCAATCGACAATGCCAAAACGAGAAGGGGCCGCCCGGTCGCCCGGACGGCCCCTTCCGCAACATGTAATACTGTGAAGGATTACATCATGTTGTTGGTCATCATGGTGTCGTTCGACATCATCGTGTCGTTCGCCATCATGGTGTCGTTGGCCATCATGCCACCGTTCATCGTGCCGTCGACGGCAGTCATGTTGTCGGTCATGGTGTCCATGCCCTCGGTGGTGTTCATGTCCGTGACCATCGTGTTGTCGGTCGTCGTCTCGGTCTTCGGGCCGCAGGCCGCAACCGCGAGCGCCGCGCCGGCGATCATCGAGCCGGTCAGAACCTTGGAGATGAGTGCACGCATTTTGGAAGCTCCCTAGATAGAGGATTTGGTTGGCTTGCTTGCCCGGTTAATACCCAAATCAACGTGGACATTAAACGGATTACGCAAACCTCTCAAGACTCGTTTTATGTCTGGCAAGAAAGAGTTTGCAGGAAACCCGCTTTGGTCGCCGCCAATGCATCGTCAAATGCAGTCATCGTCGTCGATCGGCCCAGCGCCGCCAGGCTGGTGACGGGATAATCGGGCAGTCCGCAGGGAACGATCCCCCCGAAATGGGACAGATCGGGCGACACGTTCACCGAAAAGCCGTGAAGCGTCACCCATCGCCGCACCCGCACGCCGATTGCGCCGATCTTGGCCTCGCGCCCGTCGCGGTCCAGCGTCCAGATGCCGACACGTCCAGGCGCCCGAAACGCGTCCAGTCCCAAAGTGGCTAGTGCGGCGATCACCCAGCCCTCGACGCCGTGGACGAAACAGCGCACGTCGCGACCGCGTTCGTTCAGGTCGAGCATCAGATACCCCACCCGCTGTCCTGGCCCATGATAGGTGTAGCGGCCACCGCGCCCCGCCGGCATCACTGGAAAGCGAGGATCGACCAGTTCGGCGGGATCGGCGCTGGTTCCTGCGGTATAGACCGGCGGATGTTCCAACAGCCAGATCTGCTCGCGCGCCTGATGCGCCACGATCGCGGCGGCCCGCGCCTCCATCTCGGCCAGTGCCGCGTCATAGGGGATCAGGCCCGCCGATACGCGCCATTCGGGTTCAGGAAGTTCGCTCACACCTGCGCATCTGGCGGCTGGCCATCCCCCGCGCAACACTTTGCGAACCGTCGGTGCTCGGCTATCGGTTCGTTAAGCCCGGATGCGCGATGCCGTACCGGGTAATGGACAGCATGGCGGGACATGGTTTGATGGTCAGAATGGGCACGGTCTGGGATCGGGCGGTCGAAGTGTTGCGGGGACGGGCCAACATCCTCGCCCCGATCGCGATCGGGGCGATCTTCGTTCCCTCGGTCGTCAACCGGGCGTTGGTGCTGTTCGCCGATCCTGCGTCGCGGACGACGGCAATCGTCGCCGCGGTCGTCGCGCTGCTGGTGCTGCTCGCCAACATCTGGGGTCAGTTGGCGATGCTCGCGGTGGCGACGCATCCGGCCACGACGCGCGACGATGCTGCCCGGCAGGCGACGGTACGGCTGCTGCCGGCGCTGGGCGTCATCCTGATGCTGGGCGTACTGTTCGCGCTGGCGCTGGTGCCACCGGTGATTGCGCTGATGCGCGCCGGCGTCGATTTTTCTCAGCCGACCGCGATGCAGTCGGTGCCGGCCGGCGCGTCGGGCTTCATCGGCCTGTACACGATCGCCTTCGTCATTCTGGCACTGTTCGTCGGCGCAAGAATGTTGTTGTTGAACCCGGTGATCCTGAATGAGCGGCGCGGCCTCGGCGCCATCGCCCGTTCTTTCCGGCTGACCCGCGGTCTGACATGGCGGATCGCGGCGGTGATGGTGCTGTTCGCCATCGTCCTGCTGGTGCCGACCCTCGCCGTACAATCGATCGTCGGATTGATCGCCCGACTGGCACTGGGTGCCGAATCGCTGCCGGTCGTCACCTTTCTGGCCTCCGTGGCGGGCGCGGCCGTGACCACCGTCTTCTCGGTCGTCGCCGCCGCCTTCACCGCGCAGCTTTACGTCGCCACGGTCGCCGAAAACGGCGAGGTCCCATTGGGCGGCTGAACTAGCAGCGGAATCTGTGGCGCGGTATCGGCGGGCAATACCCCGGTACCGCGCGGATCGGGGAACGTCTCGACGGTCCGCCCGATCGCGACGAAACCATGCCGGCGGTAAAAGGGCAGGGCGGCCGGGTGGTCCAGCGTACAGGTATGCACCCACACCCGCGACACCCCCTTCGTCCAGGCGCGCATCAGCGCCTCCGCCATCAGCCAGGTGCCATGGCCCTTGCCCGCCAACTCTGGGACGAAGCCGACATAGCCCAGTTCGCAGGCACCGGCTTCGCGATGATCCAGTTCCAGCATACCCACCTCGATCCCCGCCGCATCGACCGCCGCGAATATGGCGACGGCGGGATCGTGGATGATCGCGACCAGCGCATCGTCCACCATCACCAACCGCGAGAACCATAGCCAGGGCGCCCCGACACGGGTGAACAGCGCCCGGTACTTGGCCGGCGTCGGCCGCTCCCACCGCACCAGCCTCAACGGTGATGGTGGCATCGGTCGCAGTGCTGGCCGTGTCCGCATCTCCAGCGTGGTGACTATAGTCGCTACCTGATCGGCGGCGACCGGCATCAATCCCATGTCGCGACCGGCGGCAGGCTCATCAGGATCGCATCGACATTGCCGCCGGTCTTCAGACCGAACAGCGTGCCGCGGTCATGGACCAGGTTGAATTCGGCATAGCGCCCACGCCATGCCCGTTGCACGGCGATGTCCGCTTCCGTGAAGGCGGCATCCATCCGCCGCCGCACGATTCGCGGATAGACGCCCAGAAACGCCTCGCCGACATCGCGGGTCAGGGCGAAATCGGCGTCGAAATCACCCTCCTGATGGTCGTAGAAGATGCCGCCGACACCGCGATGCACGCCGCGATGGGGAATGTAGAAATAGGTATCCGCCCATTCCTTGAACCGGGGATAGTAGCCGGCATCATGCCGATCGCATGCCGCTTTCAGCACGGCATGGAATTCGTCCGTGTCCTCCGCGATTGGCAATGGCGGGTTCAAATCGGCCCCGCCGCCGAACCAGCGCTTCGTCGTCGTCAGGAACCGGGTATTCATATGCACGGCCGGCACATGCGGATTGGCCATATGCGCGACCAGGCTGATGCCCGTGGCGGCAAAGTGAGGGTCGGCGTCGGCACCATGGATCGATGTCGCGAAGCCGGGTTCGAACGTGCCGGCGACGGTCGATACGTTGACGCCCACCTTCTCGAACACGCGACCCTTCATCACCCCGCGCACGCCGCCACCGCCTGGCTCGCCCGACGGGTCGACGCGGTCCCATTCAATATAATCGAATGCGGCATCGGACCCCGCTTCGCGTTCGATCGCCTCGAATGCGGCACAGATACGGTCGCGCAGGCTTTCGAACCAGCGGCGGGCAGCTTGCAGATCGGGATCGTGGTCGGTCATAATCGCCATCCTAATCGAAGCGGCGGTCACTGCCAGCGGTCAAAATGCCCAGACGGTCTGCCGACACGCCTCCGCCATCGCGACTCCGCCCGCCACCGCCACGTTCAGCGATCGGAAACCGGGCCGCATCGGGATCAGGATGCGCAGGTCGGCCCGGTCCTGTACGGCGGCCGGCACGCCCGCCCCCTCCGATCCCAGCAGGATGATATCGTCCGCTCGAAAGGAGATATTGGAAAGCGGCATCGCTCCCGCTGTCGTCATCAGGACGATACGACCGCTGACCTGGCGTTCGAACGCTGCCCAATCGGCATGGCGCACCACATCGGCCCGCGCCGCATAATCCATGCCAGCCCGCGCCATCGCCCGGTCGCCGAATGCGAATCCCATCGGTTCGATCAGATCGACCCCGATTCCCCAGCATGCCGCCGTCCGCAAAAGTGTGCCGACATTACCGGCGATATCAGGTTCGAACAGGGCAAGGCGCATGGCCTGTTCCATAGCGATGGGGCCAGCTTTTCAAAATGCTATTGGCAAAACGGCGAAGCGGCGGCTAACACATCGGGCGGCCCGCCATGGGGATGGATGGGCTGCGGGCGTGACGACGCATATGGCGCCGGGCACCCGCGATCAGGTGAGGGTTTTACTGAATGGCGACTGTCGAAGACCAGCTTCCCCCGGGCGAGGACCCGGCGCTCCTCGACGAAGAGGTCCATGATCCGCGCCGTCGCGACTTCATCAATGTCGCCGCGGTTTCGTTCGCCGGCGTCGGTGCGGTCGCGGTCGTGCTGCCGCTCATCAACCAGATGAACCCCTCGGCCGACGTGCTGGCGCAGTCGTCGACCGAGATCGACATTTCCAAGATCGCCCCCGGTCAGGCGATCAAATCCTCGTTTCGCAAACAGCCGCTGTTCGTCCGCAACCTGACGCCGGCGGAAATCGCCGCTGCCGATGCGGTGCAGATCAGCACTCTGCGCGATCCGCAGACGCTGGAAGAGCGGACGAAGGCGGGCAAGAAGAACTGGCTCATCACGCTCGGCGTCTGCACCCATCTTGGTTGCGTGCCGCTCGGCGCGGGTGAGGGCGAGAACAAGGGGCCGTTCGGCGGCTATTTCTGCCCGTGCCACGGTTCGGCCTACGATACCGCCGGCCGTATCCGGCAGGGTCCGGCACCGCTGAACCTGCACGTTCCCGAATATGCATTCAATTCCGACACCGTCGTGACGGTGGGTTGAGGTAGCCGCACATGAGCTTTCCCTGGGCCAAGCAATATGAACCGAAGCAGCCGCTGATGCGGTGGCTGGACGAGAAGCTGCCCGTGCCGCGTCTCGTCTACAACGCGGTCGGTGCCGGTTATCCCGTGCCGCGCAACCTGAACTATTTCTGGAACTTCGGCGTGCTCGCAGGGGCGGCGCTGGGTATCCAGATCATCACCGGCGTCGTGCTGGCGATGCACTATGCCGCCAATGGCGGCGTGGCATTCGGTTCGGTCGAAAGCATCATGCGCGACGTCAACTCCGGCTGGCTCCTGCGCTATGCGCACGCGAACGGCGCGTCGATGTTCCTGCTCGTCGTCTACATCCATATCGGCCGCGGCCTTTATTATGGGTCGTACAAGGCACCACGAGAAATGGTGTGGCTGCTCGGCGTCGTCATCTTTCTCTTGATGATGGCCACCGCCTTCATGGGCTATGTCCTGCCATGGGGTCAGATGAGCTTCTGGGGTGCCCAGGTCATCACCGGCTTCTTCTCTGCGATCCCGCTGGTGGGCGAATCGATCCGCATCTGGCTGCTGGGCGGCTACGCGCCGGACAACGCCGCGCTGAACCGCTTCTTCTCGCTTCATTATCTGCTGCCGTTCGTCACGGCGGGCGTCATCATCCTGCACATCTGGGCGCTCCACATTCCCGGCTCGAACAACCCGACCGGTGTCGATGTTAAGGGCAAGCAGGATACGGTGCCGTTCCATCCCTATTACACGGCCAAGGATGCGGTCGGCTTGGGCGTGTTCCTGCTGATCTTCGCAACGCTGATCTTTTTCAGCCCCAACCTGCTTGGTCACCCCGATAACTATATCGAGGCGAACCCGCTTTCGACGCCTGCGCACATCGTACCGGAATGGTATTTCCTTCCGTTTTACGCGATCCTGAAGAGCTTCACGGCGGATTTCATCCTGCCGGCCAAGCTGTGGGGCGTGCTGGCGATGTTCGGGTCGATCCTGCTGCTGTTCTTCCTGCCCTGGCTCGACACGTCGCCGGTGCGCTCGTCGAACTATCGGCCGAAGTATCGCGGTTTCCTGATCGTGCTTCTCTTCGACGTGCTGTTGCTGGGCTATGTCGGCGGTGCGGAGGCGAATGCTCGCAACGTGATCCTGGGGCAGTTGGCATCCGCCTATTACTTCCTGCACTTTCTCGTGATCCTGCCGCTGGTGTCGAGTTCGGAGCGGCCTCGCGCCCTTCCGAATTCGATTACGGAGGCCGTGCTGACGAAGAATGGGGGCACCAGCCCCGCCCAGACTGCGCTCGCGAACTGATAAGGACTGACACGCACCATGGTTCGCATCATCGCCATACTGGTCGGCGCCGGCTTCACCTTCGTGCTGGCGCTGGCGCTCTGGGGGACGGTATCCACCGCGATCACCGATCCGGCGCCCGAGACCGCCGAGCATGAATTCCACCTGCATCCGCGCGATGCCGGTCTGTCGTCGGCGGGATTTTTCGGCAAATACGATCGCCGTCAGGTGCAGCGCGGCTTCCAGGTGTTCAAGGAAGTCTGCTCAGCCTGTCACAGCCTGAAGTTCGTCGCCTTCCGCGATCTGGAAGAGATCGGCTATTCGGAGGCCGAGGTGAAGGCGATCGCCAATCAATGGGTGATCGAGACGCCGTCGGTGAACCCCGACACCGGTGAAGCTGCCACGCGCAAGAGCGTTGCCAGCGATCGCTTCCCGTCGCCCTTCGCCAATGAGGTCGCCGCTCGCGCCGCCAACAACAACGCGCTGCCGCCCGATCTGTCACTGATCACCAAGGCGCGTCATGACGGCGCAAACTATGTTTTCTCGCTCGTCGGCAAGGACGGATATCGTCCGCAACCAGCCGAATTGCTGAAGAAATTTGCGGAAACGAAGACACCCGATGGTCTTCATTACAATCCGTACTTCGCCAACCTGAACATCGCGATGCCGCCGCCACTGACGACCGATGGGCAGGTAACGTACACCGATGGCACCGTCGCCACGCATGATCAGATGGCCAAGGATGTCGCCGCGTTCCTGACCTGGACCGCGGAGCCAAAACTGGAAGCACGCCACGCCGCCGGTTTCGCGTCGGTCGTGTTCATCCTGATCTTCTGCTTCCTGGCATGGGGCGCGTATCAGAACGTCTGGCGCGACGTGAAGCATTGATAGCCGTTCGGTGACTGACACGATTTGATTTAAAAGGGGGCGGGACCGGTGGTCTTGCCCCTTCTTCGTGATGGGCTCACTTCGCGCTCGGCGACCAAAGTTGCGGCAGAATGTACTTCGGAACCAGCAATCGTTCAGCCACGTTCCCTCATGACTAGCGGTGCGTTCCTGCCGCTTGCCTCGCAGTACTGGAGGTTGCCATGTCTATTCGTCGTCTTGCGTTGACCGGTCTTCTCGTCGGGCTGGGTTTTGCCACGTCCGCCTGTACCGATGGCTATGGCTATTCCGGCGTCAATGTCGGTTATGGCGTCGGCGGCGGTTACGGCTCTGGGGGGTATTACGACCCATATGATGCCGGTTATGGTTATGGCGGCTATGGCGGCCTCGCCAACTATGGCTGGTATGGTAATTACTATTATCCCGGCACCGGCGTGTACGTGTACGATCGCAACCGTGGTCGCCACCGTTGGAACGACGGCCAGCGCCGTTATTGGGAGGGTCGCCGCGGCAACATCCGCGGTGATGGCCCACGCGACAACTGGGCCGATTTCCGGCGTGATCAGTCACGCGATGGCGGCCGGGACGGCCGTAACGATCGTGGTGTCGTTCGTGGCAATCGACCCGACTACCGCAATGGTATGATCGATCGCGGTCAGGTGAACAACGAGCGTCGCCAGGCGCAGCGCGAACTGCGTGGCCAGATGCGCCAGGAACGACGGGAGAACCGTGGGTTCGGTAACCCCGGACAGGGTCGTGGTTCTGGCAACCGTGGCGGCGGCGCGCGCGGCGGATCCATGCAACGCGGCGGCGCGCCGCAGACCCAGATACCCTGATCTGCGGCGGGCACGCGGGCGGGCTCAGCCGGTCTCCCGCGTTCGGATCATACCCTGCGAAATGAAGCTCATCACCGCCACGTCATCCTGATTGAACACGGTCATGCGGCTGCGATAGAGGCCCATTTCCGGTCGGCTCTTCGACCGCCGCTTGTCGAGGATCTCTGTCTCGCAACGAAGCGTGTCGCCCGGATAGACGGGGCGCAACCAGCGCAGTTCGTCGATGCCGGGTGATCCCAATCCCGCCTCGTCATGGCGTTTCAAATTCTCGACGATCATCGCCATCGTCATCGCGCAGGTATGCCAGCCACTGGCCGACAGACGCCCGAAATGCGTCACGGCCGCCGCCTCGTCCGACAGATGAAAGGGCTGCGGATCGTATTGCTGGGCAAAGGCCATTACCTCCTCGCGCGTCACCGCATATTCACCGAAGCTGGCCCGATGGCCAACGGTCACATCCTCGAAATACCGCATCGACAATCTCCTGCCGCGAATGTGTCGCTTATTACGGCGAATCGCCAGCGATCATGCGTCGAGTCGGGCGATCCTATCGATCCATTCCGGCAGTTCGGCGAGCGACCGCAACTGCGCGAACCGATGATGGTTGACGGGGGCAGGGGCGTGTTCGTGGTCCCACGCCAGTGGCTGCGGTACATAGGCGCCCCAACCCCCCGCCTCGATCGCCGGCAACACGTCCGATCGCATCGAATCGCCCGCCATCACCGCCCGCGCGGGCTGAACGGCGTAACGGTCAAAGATACGCGTGAAGGTCGCCGGCGTCTTGTCGCTGACGATCTCGATTCCCGCAAAACGATCGCCCAGGCCCGAAGCAGCCAGCTTCGCCTCTTGGTGCAGCAGGTCGCCCTTGGTCACCAGCACCAGCCGCCCCTGTGTCGCCAGCGCATCCAGCGTCGCTTCGATCCCGTCCAGTAACTCGACCGGATGCGCCAACAAAGCGCGACCCGCCGCCAGTATCTCACCCACCACGCTGGCCGGCAACGCATCGCCGCCCAGTTCCAACGCGGTTTCGATCATCGACAGGGTAAAGCCTTTGGCACCATAGCCATACAGCGGCAGGTTCCGCGCCTCACATTCAGTCAGCGTATCGCGCGCGACGCCCGCATCGGTGAACGGCGCCAGCATCGCCAGCAAGGCGTCTTCGGCGGCCACGAAATGCCGCATATTGTGCCACAGCGTATCATCGGCATCGAGACAGATCAGATCGATCGGCATAGTAGAGTTGCCTTTATACGCGGCAATGCCGCCCCGCCAGCGCCGGCCACGCGATCAAGAGGAAGATCAGGAACGCCGCCTGGATCGGCACCGCGATGTCGAACCCGTCATAGCCTAACACCCGCCATGCATAGCTGTTGGCCACTACATCCAGCATCATGACGGCAATCCCGACCGACAAGCCCACCCGCCGCCGTGTCAGCAACAGCACAACGACGACCGCATCCAGCAACACCAGCGCGTTCGAGAACAGCGTCAGGCCCACCGGCCCATATCGATATGGCCACCAGCCGAAGCGCAGGAAATCCCACGCGTGCGTCGCGGTGCCGAACGCGAAGCCGGTGACCGCGACACCCGTCAGGACGCGGTCACGCACCCCGTCAGACGTTGAATCGGAACAGCATTACGTCGCCATCATGGACGACATATTCCTTGCCTTCCTGACGCAGCTTGCCCGCATCGCGCGCACCGCTTTCGCCGCCCAGCGCGATGTAATCATCGAACGCGATCGTTTCCGCCCGGATGAACCCGCGTTCGAAATCGGTGTGGATCTCACCGGCGGCCTGCGGGGCCTTCGCACCGACATGCACCGTCCACGCCCGTGCTTCCTTCGGCCCGACGGTGAAGAAGGTCAGCAGGTGCAACAGCTTGTATCCCGCCTGGATCACCCGTGCGAGCCCGGTTTCCGACAGGCCCAACTCCGCCAGGAATTCGCCGCGATCCTCGCTCGGCATCGTGGCGATTTCCGCCTCGATCGCCGCGGATACGACAACGGCTTCGGCACCCTCCGCCTTGGCCTTTTCAAACACGCGCGCGCTGAAGGCATTGCCGTCGGCGGCGTTCGCCTCGTCGACGTTGCAGACGTACAGGACCGGCTTGGCGGTCAGCAACTGCGCCTGCGCGAAGACGCGCGCCTCCTCCTCGTCCTTCGGCTTGGTCAGCCGCGCCGGCTTGCCCTCGCGCAACAGATCCAGTGCCTGACCCAGTACCGACGCACCGATCTTCGATTCCTTGTCGCCCTGCTGACCCTTTTTCGCCAGATTGGGGACGCGCTTTTCGAGGCTTTCGAGGTCCGACAGCATCAGCTCGGTTTCGACCGTCTCGGCATCGGCGATCGGATCGACCTTGCCTTCGACATGGGTGACGTCGCCGTCCTCGAAACAGCGCAGGACATGAACGATCGCATCCACCTCGCGGATGTTGCCGAGGAACTGGTTGCCCAGCCCCTCGCCCTTCGACGCGCCGCGGACCAGCCCGGCGATGTCGACGAATGCCAGCTGCGTTTCGATGATCTTCGCAGAGCCGGCGATCGCCGCCAGCTTGTCCAGTCGCGCATCGGGCACGGCCACGTTGCCGACGTTCGGCTCGATCGTGCAAAACGGGTAATTGGCCGCCTGGGCCGCCGCCGTCTCGGTCAGCGCATTGAAAAGGGTGGACTTGCCCACATTGGGCAGGCCCACGATGCCGCAGCGGAAACCCATGCGTCGTTCCTGATAGGTGAGGGGGAAAGCGTCGCTCTAGCGGCCCCGGCCCCTTACCTCAATGGGTCGGATCAGCCGGCCAGTTGGTCCACGGCGGCATAGCCGAACAGGCTCACCGACAACGCGACCGATACACCGCACAGGATCAGGCCGACAAATTCCAGAATCTTGGGATTGGGTCGCTGTTCCTTGCGATTGCGCGCCGCGCCAGAGAGCACAAAGCTCATCAGCATCCCATAGGTGAAGACAACCGCTCCGAACATAACGCCTTCCCGCTGTCGATCCGGCAGCCGACTGGCCACCATTCCCGATCCGGTCTTATCAATGGCCGACAAGCGCTGAAAAATGGTTAACGGCGAAATGCGCTATTCCTGCGATAAAGGGGAATGGCGGGCGGGAACAAAGCGCTATCGCCATCAACGATAATTGAAACTGATGCTGATCCGTTCACCCTTGGCGGCATTGGTGACAACTTCGTGGCGCAACCAGCTTTCCCACAGCAAAACGGTGCCGGGCAGGGGGCGGATCGTCTCGAACGTCCGCATGCCCTCCACCGCATCGGCGCGGCGGGTGGGGGCGGCCATCAGCATCGGCAGGCGCGGGTCTTCCAGCGTCAGGCCGCCGGCGCCCTCCGGCATCACGACATACAGCGTACCGGATACGACGCTGTGCGGATGCAGATGCGCGCTATGATGCCCGCCGGTCTTCAGCAGATTGACCCACAAACTGTCGAGCTTCAGCCGCTTGCCGCCCAGATCGAACGCACAGGCCTCCGCAAAGCGCGCGACATGCTTGTCCAGTAACCGCTTCAGATCGGCAAAGATCGGATCGCGCCGCGGCAAGTCGTCCAGCGACGCGTACGAGGTATAACCGCGATAGCCATGATCGCGCGACCAGCGACGACCGGCAGTATCGTCCACCGCCAATGTCCGCACCGAATGCTCCAGTTCGGTCAACAGGGCCTCGTCACCCAGCTGTTCATCATAGAGAAGCGTGGGAAAGAACTGCCGTACCGCCATGACGGATGCGGGTGCGCCGTGGGGGAGGGCCTGTCAACCACGCGCCCGTCGCGGCGGCGGGATCAACCCGCCGCGTGATCCGCTGCGACCACCCGTGTCATTCCGGCGATTACCGCGCGCGCGGCCGTACCATCGACCAGCGTGGCGGCGGCGGCCTGCGCCGCGGCGATGCGGTCCGCGCGCACCAGTCGCCAGATGCCGAGCACGACGGCCTCGGTTTCCTCCACGTCGGAGTGGCAGGGGCGCTGGAACACCAGCGTCTCCGCCGATCCGTCATCCATGGCGCGCATCACCTGATCGAATGCCGCACACGCGGTCGCGCCGCCATGTCCGGCAAAACCGCTGGCGGTGGCCGTGGCGGGTACGCCCGCCAACGTCAGTGCATGAACCCAGGTCCGTGTCGCATCGAGGAGATAGCGTTCGAATACAGGCAATTCGGAAACCGGCCGATCGATGAGGTCGTACAAGTAACGCACTCCACTCGCTAATGAGAATGCCTCTCACTAATAGCTGGGAGCGTCTTGGTCAATGCGTATCATGCGATCGACGGCACGTTCGGCCGCGTCGTGCATTGGTAATCCGTCGCCAGCTATGGGCGATTGGGGAGGGGCAGACATTGAGCAGATGGTCATGGATCGTCAGGCGGATCATCCGTCAGGTCTGGTTCCGCGCTGCCCTCATCAGCCTGTTGAGCGTCGCACTAGCGATACTGGCAGCCGTGGTGACGCCGCATCTGCCCTATGATTTCGGCGGCGATCTGGGGCAGGACGCGGTCGGCACGATCCTTCAGATCATGGCGTCGAGCATGTTGGCGGTGACGACATTCTCCCTCACCGCCATGGTCAGCGCCTATTCGTCCGCAACGCAACTGGCGACGCCCCGCGCCACGCAGTTGCTCATCAGCGATCCGACCTCGCAGAACGCGTTGTCTACCTTCCTGGGTGCCTTTGTCTTTTCGATCGTCGGCATCATCGGGTTGCAGACGAGTGTCTACGGCACCGAAGGCCGGATCATCCTGTTCGGAGCGACGATCCTAGTCATTATCTGGGTCGTCGTGACGTTGCTGCGCTGGATCGCGCATATCACCGCGTTCGGGCGCATGTCCGACGTGATCGACCGGGTTGAGGATGCCGCCGGGCAGGCGATGAAGGCGTTCGCTGACGATCCCTATCTCGGTGGCCGGCCAGTCGTGCCGATTCCGGGTGACGCCACGCCGATCCGCGGCGAAAGGACGGGATATGTAACCCATATCGATATCGCCGAGTTGGGCGCGATCGCCGCCCGATCCGGCCTCGTCATCCACGTCAGCGCCTTGCCGGGAACGATGCTGCATCCACAGCGCGACCTGATGCAGGTCGAGGGGGCGATCGACGATGAGACGCGCGGTGCGATGATCGCTGCGTTTACGATCGAGCGGCACCGCACATTCGATCAGGACCCCCGGCTTGGCCTGATCGCGCTGTCCGAAATTGCCAGCCGGGCGCTGTCACCCGCGGTCAACGATCCAGGAACCGCGATCGAAGTGTTGAACGCCCTCCTTCGCGTCCTGCTTTGCCTGCCACCCGACGAGCCGGGGCCAGCAGAGCGGGCCGAGCGGCCGCGCGTTCACCTGCCGCGACTGACGATTGACGACATGCTGGCCGACGCCTTCCGTCCCATCCTGCGGGATGGCGGCAGTCAGACAGAGGTCGCCATCCGTCTCACCAGCACGCTGGCCGCTCTGTCGACGGCCCTGCCGTCCGCACGGGGCGCCATCAGCGTGTTCGCCCGCAACTGTCACGATCGGGCGCGCCGGCTGATCGAGGATCCCGACGATCTGGCCGCGTTCGAGGAAGCGCATGCTCGGGTGTGGCCGGTATAATCGCCGCCAGCGTCAGATGAGTCAGTCAGCCCACAATCTGGTCGGTGGCCACCTCGACATCGGGTAGGCTGAACACGACGGCCCCTTCCACCAGTTCCGGAACCCGCGCCACGATCCGACCGTCCGGCGCGACGATCGCGGTGCAGCTGTAACTCAGGCGATCGTCGCAAGCGCCGGTCACATCGGATGATACCACCCAACAGCCGGTCTGACGGGCGCGGTCCACCAGATTGGCGAGACTCTTCGTCCGCCAGCGCCCTGCCGTTTCTGGCGGCAGCATATTATTCAGTGGGTAGAGGATCAGGCGAGCCTGCTGTTCGGCCAGTCTTTCAGCAGCGTCGGCATGATTGGCATCGTTGCAGATGTTGATGCCGAACCGGACACCCGATCTGACGAAGGTAGGAAAATCTTCGCCCGCCGTGACGCCCGGTTCGTTGGGGTGGGCTTTGGCAAAATGCCCGATGATCCGGCCGCGTTCGATGACCAGCGCACGATTGAATATCCGTCCGTCCACCGAAACGAAGGCGCCCACGACCAACGTCGTGGAATAAGCCGCCACGCGTCTGCACAAAGCGGTCAGGGCGAAGTCGGATGCATGCCCCGCCCGCAAGCGGATCGTGGTGAGGTCATAAGAATGCCCCAGCAGAAACGCTTCGGGAAAGACGATCAAATCGATAGCTTCCGTCGCGGCCCATTGCAGGCGCTGCACGATCGCGTCGCCCGCGGCCACGGCATCATCGGCAATGGCCCGACATTGAATGGCAGCAATCCGCATGGCAGCAGTATGTCCCCGATCGCTCCCGGTTCAGCCCCATGCTTCATCGCACACGAAAAAGCCGGCCGCGATTTCGTCGCGACCGGCTTTTTCGTATTTGATGAAGACTGGGGGTGTTAGGCCGCAGCAGCCTCGAAGTGGCCGCACCAGTCATTTGCTTCGACCTTCGGCCATACGCCGGCGGTGTCGCCGCTCGGCTGGCTGATCGGCGGGTTGTAACGGCACAGGCCCAGATCGGCGGATGCCTCGCTATCGAAAAAGCGGCACTTGGCGCATGCAGCGGCGCCGGCGGTGGTGAGAGCCATGGAATATCTCCGTTGCAAGTTGTTGTCTGTTGAACGTCAAGTAACCCCGCAAAGTTCCTGAAACAACAACAATCAACTATTGCGATAAACTCTCACTCAAGCTGCGAATAAGTCTCATTCAAGTATTCAACTATTGCGATCAACTATCATTTACAGTTCAGGACAGTCGCATGGCGACGTCATTCATGAACCGCACCGGATCACCGGCGGTCAGCCACGCGGCCTCGCCCGCCACCGCGCCCAGCATATCGGCCAGCGGGTCCATTTCAGCCTTGGCGAAATTGCCGAGTACATAACCACTTACCCGGTCCTTGTGCCCCGGATGGCCGATGCCCAGACGTACCCGGCGATACTCCTGGCCCAGATGCTGGTCGGTCGATCGCAGGCCGTTATGCCCCGCCGCGCCGCCGCCGGTCTTCACCTTCACCTTGAACGGCACCAGATCGAGTTCGTCGTGGAACACCGTCAGCGCGTCCACATCCAGCTTGTAGAAGCGCAGCGCTTCCCCGATCGACCGGCCGCTGTCGTTCATGAAGGTCGCCGGTTTCAGCAACAGCACTTTCTCCGACCCGATTCGGCCTTCCTGCGTCCAGCCCTGGAACTGCTTCCTGACCGGGCCGAAGCCATGCACCGCCGCGATGGCATCGACCGCCATGAAGCCGACATTGTGCCGGTGCAGCGCATATTGCGCGCCCGGATTGCCGAGTCCTGCCCACACCTGCACGTCATCTCTCCCAACGAAAAAGGGGCAGGGGAGCGTCGCCGCTTCCCTGCCCCCGATCGGTACGCCACCCGGTGGGCGACGCAGTCGGCATCAGTCCTTCTTCTGGACCGACACCTTGTCGTCGTCGTTATCGTCGTCGTTCGGCTCCTCGGCGGCCGCTTCGGCCTCAGCCTCGGCTGCCTGTGCTTCGGCGACTTCGGCCTCAAGCTGCTCGTCCTCGACGGTCGGCACGGTCGGCGGCACGATCGTGGCGATCGCGAAATCGCGGTCGTCGATCGCGGCCGTCGCGCCCTTGGGCAGCTTCACGTCCGAGATGTGGATCGAGTCGCCGATTTCGAGACCCTTCAGCGAGATCGAAATCTCGGCCGGGATATCCGACGCATCGACCACCAGTTCGATCTCGTGACGCGTGATGTTCAGCACACCATTGCCGCGCTTGATGCCGGGTGCCTCTTCCTCGTCGGTGAACACCACCGGCACGGCGACCGTCACGGTCGTGTGCTCGCCGATGCGCAGGAAGTCGACGTGGATCGGGCGATCGGTGACGGGGTGGAAGGCCACGTCCTTGGGCAGCGTGCGCTGACCATCGACCATCACGATCGAATTCATGAAGTGGCCGGTCATCAGCGCCTTCATCAGGACCTTCTCTTCCAGATGAACGGAAGTCGGCTCCTTGTTCTGGCCATAGATCACGGCAGGCACGCGGCCGTCACGACGCAGCGCCCGGGAGGCTCCCTTGCCAACCCGGTCGCGCGTCTCGGCTGCGAGCGTAATGGTGTCGCTCATATCATATCTCCGAAACTTGTGCTTTCCCGCGCCACGCCTCCAGGGATGACCATGGCCGGAAGCGGGCGCGCTTAGCGGAGACAGGTGAAAATCGCAAGTCTTCCAGTCTCCCCCCGTCCGACGGGGAAGAGATTCAATAAGCCACCCGCGTCGCCTTCACCCCCAGTGCGTTCAACTGTGCCTGCACCGAATCGGCCCCCGCCAGATGCCCGGCACCCACCGCGATGAACACCGTGCCCGGCCGTGCCATGCGCTGCTTGATCCATGTCGCCCACCGCTTGTTGCGATCGACCAACAACACCTTGGCGACCTCCGGCGAGTCCTTCAGGCTGTCGTTCATATCCTCGGCCAGTGCTTCCGGACGCCCGGCAGCCCAGTCGTCGACCATCTTCGACATCACCGTCTCGACCGTTGGCAATTCATCGATCGTGCTGCCCAGAAACTCCAGCTGCGCCTTGTCCGACAGGCTGCTGAAGTACCCAAGCTGCTGCGCCGCCGTCTCCAGCCCCGTCACTGGTTTGCCCGCCGCCTTCGCCGCCGCCGTGATGACCTGTTCCGGCCCGTTCGACGTGTCGTATCCCAGCTTCGCCAGCGGCGTCACCGACAGCTGCGTCGCCGCCAGCCACGGCTTGAACTTGTCGAGTGCATTTGCTGGCAGGCCCGCATCGATCACCGCTTGCGTATACGCCGCCCGCCGCGCCACCGGCAGCCGCTCGACCAGCGGCGGCGTACCGGCCGGGGCCAGCCCCGTTGCCTTCACCAGTCCCTGCATCGTCGCCGGATCGGGCATCACCAGCTCCAGCTTCACCTCGTCCGATCGGTCGAACGCGGTCTTCACCGCTTCGTCGAACCAGGTCATGCCGGGTTTCAGCACATGGATCGTCCCGAACAGATAGATCGTCGTGTCGGCATCCTTCACCACCCACAGCGCCGGATCGGCATCGTTGGCGGGCTTCGCGGTCTGCGCACAGGCGGGCAGCGACAGGGTAAGGGCGAGGGCCGTGAACGCGGCGCGAAAGGATCGGGTCATGCCCGCGCGATGTAGGCAGGGGCTGCCCTTCTTGCCAGAGCCCGCCCCATCGGCCAGAGACGCGCCCGTGACAAACCCGCTATCCTTCCAGCGCATGATCCTCACCCTCCACGATTACTGGAGCGATCATGGCTGCCTGATCCTGCAGCCCTACGACATGGAAATGGGCGCCGGCACCTTCCATCCGGCCACGACGCTACGCGCGCTCGGCCCCGATACGTGGAACGCCGCCTTCGTCCAGCCCTGCCGCCGCCCCACCGACGGCCGCTATGGCGAGAATCCCAATCGGCTGCAGCATTACTATCAGTATCAGGTAATTCTGAAGCCCAGCCCGTCCAATCTGCAGGATTTGTACCTCGGCAGCCTAGCCGCGATCGGCGTGGACACGAACCTGCACGACATCCGTTTCGTCGAGGACGACTGGGAATCCCCCACGCTCGGCGCCTGGGGTCTCGGCTGGGAAGTCTGGTGCGACGGCATGGAAGTGACGCAGTTCACCTATTTCCAGCAGATGGGCGGCTTCGACATGAAACCCGTCGCTGGTGAGCTGACCTACGGCCTCGAACGCCTCGCCATGTACATTCAGGACGTCGACAATGTGTACGACCTGAAGTTCAACGACGCCGGCGTATCCTATGGCGACGTGTTTCTCGAAAACGAGAAACAGATGTCGAAATGGAATTTCGAGGTCGCCGACACCGACACCCTGTTCGACCAGTTTCGCAAATCTGCCGCCGAGTGCGAGAACTGCCTCGCCGCGGGGTTGCCCATCCCCGCCTATGAACAGGCAATCAAGGCCAGCCACACCTTCAACCTGCTCCAGGCTCGCGGCGTCATCTCCGTCGCCGAACGCCAGGCCTATATCGGCCGCGTCCGCGATCTGGCGAAGGGCGCCTGTGGCGCCTGGATGGAGAAGAACGGATGGGCGGCGTGACGATGCTCGACTGGATGGAAGAAGGTTTGTCCGCGCGGAGACGCGGAGACGCGGAGGAAAAGGGGGCCGTAGCGCTCGCTGTTAGCTCGGCACTTTTGTCGCGTCCCCAGATCTACAGGGAGCGCCTGCGGGCGTCGAAGGAACATCGGCCCCACCCACGGCCCAACCACTCAAATCTTCTTCTCCGCGTCTCCGCGTCTCCGCGCGAACAAACTCCTTCATTCTTCTTCGGCCCCGAAAAACGATGACCGACTTCCTCCTCGAACTCCGCTCCGAAGAAATCCCCGCGCGGATGCAGGACAAGGCGCGGGATGATTTCGCCCGCCTGTTTACCGCCGAACTGGCGAAGGCCGGCCTGTCCGCCGCCGCGATCGTCACCTACGCCACCCCCCGTCGTCTCGCGCTGATCGCCCGCGATCTGCCGCCTGAGACACTGGCCGTGTCCGAAGAGGTGAAGGGCCCGAAGACATCCGCCCCGCCACAGGCGCTCGACGGCTTCCTTCGCAAGACCGGCCTGACCCGTGAGCAGCTGGTCGAACGCGACGGCATCTTCTTCGCCATCACCGAAAAGCCCGGTCGCGCCACCGCATCGGTGCTGGCCGAGGCGATCCCCGCGATCATCCGCGCCTTTCCGTGGCCGAAATCGATGCGCTGGGGCGGCGCCTCCACCTCGACCGAGTCGCTCCGCTGGGTCCGCCCGCTGCACGGCATCGTCGCGCTGCTGGGTGAAACGATCGTGCCCATCGAGATCGCCGGCATCACCAGTTCGGCCATCACCTATGGCCACCGTTTCCATCACCCCGGCCCGATCACGATCGGATCGGCAGCGGACTATGTCGAAAAGCTGCGCGCCTGCCACGTCATCGTCGATCAGGCCGAACGCCAGTCGATCATCGCGCTCGGCGCCACGATGGCCGCTGCAAAGGCCGGGCTGACGCTGGTCCGTGACGAGGGCCTGTTGATCGAGAATGCCGGCCTGACCGAGTGGCCGGTGCCGTTGCTCGGCCGCTTCGACGAGCAGTTTCTCACCGTCCCGCCAGAAGTGATCCAGCTCACCGCGCGCGTGAACCAGAAATACTTCGTCTGTCGCGATGCCGCGGGCAACCTCGCCAACGCCTTCGTCTGCACCGCCAACATCGACGCACATGACGACGGCGCCAAGATCGTCGAGGGCAACCGCAAGGTCCTCGCCGCCCGCCTCGCCGACGCCCGCTTCTTCTACGACACCGACCTGAAGATCCCGCTCGACGACCTGCGCCCCAAACTGGAAAAGATCGTCTTCCACGAACGGCTCGGCACCGTCGCCGACAAGGTAGATCGCGTCGCCAAGCTGGCCCGCTGGCTGGTGGAAGAGGGCATCGTTCGAGGATGGCCATCCCGCGTGCGGGGGCTAGGTGAGGGCCTTTCAGCAAACGGTGAGCCATCCGCCGCCGAGGGGGAAACCCTGGCCAGTCAAGCCGAACGCGCCGCCCGCCTCGCGAAGGCGGACTTGGTCACCGGCATGGTCGGCGAGTTCCCCGAGCTACAGGGGCTGATGGGCGGATACTACGCCGCGGCTCAGGGTGAAGACCCCGCCGTCGCCGCCGCGATCCGCGATCATTACAAGCCGGTCGGGCAGGGCGACGACGTCCCGACCGATCCGGTCACGGTCGCGGTATCACTGGCGGACAAGCTCGATACCGTCGCATCGTTCTTCGCGATCGGCGAACTGCCGACAGGCTCGAAGGACCCGTTCGCGTTGCGCCGGGCCGCGCTCGGCATCCTGCTGTTGATCGAACGCTCGTCGCTGCGCCTGCGGCTGCATCAGGCGTTCGACTTTGCTGTGGGTGAGGTCGCCCAGTCTTTCGGCTACACCGTCGCCATGCGGATCGGTGGTGATCTCGCCGCCGTTTTCGACAAGACTGCACGTGATTTCGCCAGCACGCGCGAATTGATCCAGAGCCTGCTGCACGACGAGCGGGTCGGCGTCCACGAAGACAACCCCGTGGTTGCCGCGTTCCTTGAATCCTCGAACCGCGCGACGCCCGCGTTGCTGTCGTTCTTCGCTGACCGGCTGAAGGTTCAGCAACGCGAAGCTGGCGTCCGCCACGACCTGATCGACGCCGTGTTTGCGCTCGGCGGCGAGGATGATCTCGTCCGCCTGCTTGCCCGCGTCCGCGCCTTGCAGGCGTTCGTCACGACCGAGGATGGCACCAACCTGCTCGCCGGGTACAAACGCGCAGCCAACATCCTGAAAAAGGAAAACGTCACCTTCGATGAGGGCGACGGCGTGCTCTCCTACACCCCCGAACCGGCCGAGGCCGCGCTCCACGCCGCGCTCGACACCGCCGAACCCGCCGCCGCCAATGCCGTCGCGCGCGAGGATTTCGAAGCCGCGATGGCCGCGCTTGCCACGCTGCGGGCGCCGATCGACGCGTTCTTCGACACCGTGACCGTCAACGACGCCGATCCCGCCAAACGCACCGCCCGCCTCGCGCTGCTTACCCGCGTCCGCGCTGCCGTCCACACCGTCGCGGACTTTTCGAAAATCGAGGGCTGACGACCGCGTTTAACTTGTTTAACAGGACGCCATGATCTTCCCTTCGGGGACCAGCGAGGAACCGGCCATGACGCAGTATGTCTATCGATTCGGCGGCGGTGTTTCGGACGGCGGTTCGGGCGACCGCAACCTGCTCGGCGGCAAGGGCGCGAACCTGGCGGAAATGGCGTCGATCGGCCTGCCGGTGCCCCCCGGCTTCACCATCTCGACCGATTTCTGCGCGGTCTATTACGATGAGGGCGGCAATTTCCCGCAAGGGTTGCGCGACGAGGTCGCCACCGGCATCGCCCATATCGAGGGCGTTACCGGCAAAACGTTCGGCAATGCCGCCGACCCCCTGCTCGTTTCGGTCCGCAGCGGCGCGCGGGCCTCGATGCCCGGCATGATGGACACCGTCCTCAACCTCGGCCTCAACGACGAAACCGTCGAGGGACTTGCCGCGACATCGGGCGATGCGCGGTTTGCGTGGGATAGCTATCGTCGCTTCATCCAGATGTACGCCGACGTGGTCCTCGAACTCGATCACGGCGCGTTCGAGGAAGCGCTGGAGATCGCCAAGGAAGATCAGGGATTCACCCTCGACACCGAACTTAGCGCCGACGATCTCCGCGCGCTGGTCGCCGAATACAAAGCGCTGGTCGAGAAGCAGTGGAACAAGCCCTTCCCGCAGGACGTCCACGACCAGCTTTGGGGCGCGGTCGGCGCGGTGTTCGGATCGTGGCAGTCGGAACGCGCCAAGGTTTATCGCCGGCTGAACGACATTCCCGCCGCCTGGGGCACCGCCGTCAATATCCAGGCGATGGTCTTCGGCAATATGGGCGAAACCTCGGCCACCGGCGTCGCTTTCACCCGCGATCCGTCAAAGGGCGACCGCGCCTATTACGGCGAATTCCTGATCAACGCGCAGGGTGAGGACGTCGTCGCCGGCATCCGCACCCCGCAATATCTGACGAAGACCGCGCGCGAGGAAGCCGGCGCCAAGCCCGCCTCGATGGAAGAGGCGATGCCAGAGGTCTATGCCGAGCTGGCATCGGTCTTCGACACGCTCGAAACCCATTACCGCGACATGCAGGACATCGAGTTCACGGTCGAGCGCACGAAACTCTGGATGCTCCAAACTCGCAGCGGCAAGCGCACCGCCAAGGCCGCGCTGAAGATCGCGGTCGACATGGCGAACGAAGGCCTGATCACGCATGAGGAAGCTATCCTGCGCGTCGAACCGATGGCGCTCGACCAGCTTCTCCACCCTACGCTCGACCCGAACGCGCATCGCGACGTCATCGCCAAGGGGCTTCCCGCCTCCCCCGGTGCCGCATCCGGCGCCGCGGTGTTCGATGCCGACACGGCCGAACGCTGGGCGGCCGACGGCAAGGCGGTGATCCTGATCCGCACCGAAACCAGCCCCGAGGACATCCACGGCATGCACGCCGCTAAGGGCATCCTGACCGCGCGCGGCGGCATGACCAGCCACGCCGCCGTCGTCGCGCGGGGCATGGGGCGCCCCTGCGTCTCCGGCGCCGGCGGCATCTCGATCTCCGCCAAGGACAAGGTGATGCGTGTCGCCGGGCGCGAGATTCGCGAAGGCGATACGCTGACGCTCGACGGCACCACGGGTGAGGTGATGGCCGGCTCGGTCGCCACCGTGCAGCCGGAGCTTGCCGGCGATTTCGGCACGCTGATGGTGTGGGCCGACGAGGTCCGCCGGCTGAAGGTGCGCGCCAACGCTGAAACCCCGCTCGACTGCCGCACCGCGCGCGAATTCGGCGCGGAGGGCGTTGGCCTCTGCCGCACCGAGCATATGTTCTTCGACGCCGCCCGCATCACTGCGGTCCGCCAGATGATCCTCGCCACCGACGAGAAGGGCCGCCGTGTCGCGCTCGACAAGCTGCTGCCGGCCCAGCGCAGCGACTTTGCGGAAATCTTCGAGGTAATGGCCGGCCTGCCCGTCACCGTCCGCCTGCTCGATCCGCCGCTGCACGAATTCCTGCCGCACGAGGAGAACGAGTTCGAGGAGGTGGCTCAGGCCGCCGGCATCGATATCGACACGCTGAAGCGCCGCGCCGCCGAGCTGCACGAATTCAACCCGATGCTCGGCCATCGCGGTTGCCGGCTGGGCGTCACCTATCCCGAAATCTACGAGATGCAGGCCCGCGCCATCTTCGAGGCCGCGATCGACGTCGCCGAAAAGAGCGGCACCGCGCCGATCCCCGAAGTCATGATCCCGCTCGTTGCCACCAAGCGTGAGCTCGATCTGATGAAGGCCGTCGTCGACAAGGCTGCCAAGGCGGTGTTCGAGGAACGCGGCCGGACGATCGAATATCTCGTCGGCACGATGATCGAACTTCCCCGCGCCGCGCTGAAGGCCGGCGAGATCGCGGAGTCGGGGGAATTCTTCTCGTTCGGGACCAACGACCTGACCCAGACGACGCTCGGCGTCAGCCGCGATGACGCCGCCCGCTTCCTGGGCGCCTATGTCGAACAGGGCATCTACGCCAAGGACCCGTTCGTCAGCATCGATGTCGAGGGGGTCGGCGAGCTGATCGAACTGGCCGCCGAGCGCGGCCGCAAGACACGACCCGATATCAAGCTGGGCATTTGCGGCGAGCATGGCGGCGATCCCGCCAGCATTGCATTCTGCGAGAAGATCGGCCTCGATTACGTTTCGGCCTCACCCTACCGCGTACCGATCGCCCGGCTCGCCGCGGCGCAGGCGGCGCTTCGGGCGCGCTAAACGTCATGGTCCGTCGCCCCGGTGCAGGGGCGACGGACTAGCATATCACCCCACGGTTGTACGGTCGCCCCAATCGAACCAGCCACGGCGACCGTCGCTGGGATACGCCGGCCGTGCCGACGACGCGGCGAATGGGCGTGAGCTTGTGGCGTCCACGGGTCGCATCGCCACCGTCTCGGTACGCGTACCGACCGCCAGATCGCGCTCGACCACCGGCGCCTCGCGAAGCTGCTCGGCCTCTACGAACCGTCGATCGGCCTCCAGCGCCCGCTTGTCGGCTATGGCGATCCGGTCGTCCGCGTCCTTGCGCGCCGCGGCATGCGCCTCTCGCTCGGCGGAATAGCGTTCCTTCCACTTGCGCCCGCCGGGGTGGCTGGCCAGGCCCAATAACCAGCCGGCGATCAGCGCCAGCGCCAGCACCGCAAATTGCGTCGGGGTCGAAAACAACATCGCATCCTCCTGTTACGCAAGGTCAACGATCCGTCCCGACGCTTGGTTTCAGCGGCTTAGTTGCCGCTTAGCAGCGCATCCTTGATCGAACAGGCCGCCGGTCCCAGGATCACGACAAACAACACCGGCAGGATGAAACAGATCAGCGGCACCGTCATGATCGCCGGCAGCCGCGCCGCCTTTTCCTCCGCTCGCATCATCCGCTCGTTGCGGAATTCCGACGACAGGACCCGCAGCGCAGAGGCGAGGGGCGTGCCGTATTTCTCGGTCTGCACCATCGTCGTCGTCACGCCCTTCACCGCCTCCAGCGCGACCCGTGTGGCCAAGTTCTCGAACGCCTGTCGCCGATCGGTCAGGAACCCCAGTTCGATCGCGGTCAGCGTGAATTCCTCGCCCAGTTCGGGATAGGCCCGCCCCAGTTCGCGCGCCACGCGGTGGAATGCCGCATCCACCGTCAACCCCGCTTCGGCACAGATCACCAGCAGGTCGAGTGCGTCCGGCAACCCTTTCCGGATCGCATCGGACCGCTTGGCGATCCGGTTCTTCAGGAAGATATCGGGCGCCTTGTACGACAGGATCAGCGTCCCCGCGACCAGCGCGTATTTCTTCATCGGCGACCATTCGACGAACCCATCGGTCGCATAGACCCAGAAGCCGATGATACCGCCCAGCACGATCGGCATCGCCAGCCGGCCAAAGATCACCGCGACGGCCCATTCCTTTGACCGGATGCCAGCCTGCAACAGCTTCAGTTGCGCGTCCTTAATCTGGCTTTCCTGCAGCATCTTCATCGATCCCAGCAGCGATCGCAGCCGGTCGGTGGTCTCGTTGCGCTGCACCAGCTTGGCGCGTCGCTTGGTCGATGCGGTGATGCCGGCCTTCAACTGTTCACGCCGGTCGTTCAGCGCCTTCACGCGCTTGGCCATCGGATTGCGCACGGTCGTGGCGGCATAGATCGCCACCATCACCGCGAACGCCGCGACGCCCGACAGGATCGTCGCAACCCAGATCACATCGACGCCCAGCAGCGTCGGTCCGGCGGTCTCGCCCATCAGCCGTAGTTCCTCAAATCTCGAAACTGATCATCTTGGACATGATGAACGCGCCGATGCTCATCCACATCATGCCGCCCATACCCGTCACCATCAGGCGCTCGTCGACGAAGAACTTGCCGATATACAACGGGTTGATGAACCAGATCAGCCCGAACACGATGAACGGCAACGACCCGATGATATAGGCGGACGCCTTGGATTCGGACGACATTGCCCGAATCTTCAGCTTCATCTGCGCGCGCTTGCGCAGCACATCGGCCAGATTGGCGAGCGTCTCGGCCAGATTGCCGCCCGTCTCGCGCTGGATGGCGATGGTGATGACGAAGAACTGGAACTCGGGCGTGCCCAGCCGATCGGCGGTTTCCTGCAACGCCGCGTCCATCGTGCGGCCGATCTTCATCTTGTCGGCGATGGCACGAAATTCCTCGCCGATCGCGCCGTCCACCTCGGCCCCGACGACGCCGATCGTCTCGCTGATTGGTAGCCCGGATCTGAGGCCACGGACCAGCAGCTCGATCGCATCGGGGAACCGGGTGGTGAACTTGCCGACCCGCCGTTTGATGACCTTGCCCACCACCATATGCGGCAGGCCGGCGCCGATCGCGAGCGCCATCATCAGCGCCATCAACACCGGCAATCCCCGTAACACGGTCAGCAGCAGCACGACGACCATCAGGCCAGCGGTCGCCATGCCATACTGGCCGACCGTCCAGTCCTTGCCGGTCATCGCCAGCCGCTTGGCCAACAACGCGCGGTTAGGCAGGATGCGGCCGAATGCGATATCCATCTTGGTATCGCGCGTGGCGGAGATGCCGCGTGTTTGTCCCGTCACGATCACGTCGGCGGCGTGGCGATTGCGTAGCCCGGCCAGCCGCCGCGCCTGGATGCGCGACGTCGATGGGCCCGAAAAGGCCATGACGCCGATGACCAGCACCAGCGAACAACCCAGCATCATCAGGATGATCGGCAGCATCGCGCGCCTACTTCTTTGCGGGCGAGCGCTTCGCCATCAGGCTTTTGAAATCGCCGATCTTGCCCAGCAGCGTCGTCGTTTTTACCGCACTCACCGCGTCGCCGCCGGCGCCCACCCCCATGCGCGACAGGGCGGTGACCAGATCGACCAGCGGTGTCACCGTCTTGGTCGTCTTGCCCGCCTCGGCCAGCGGCTTGCCCAGCTTGGCCGCCTGGCACGCCAGTTTCTGGTCCATCGGCACGCTGAAATCGATCTTGCGCTCGATCGAGGTCTCGAAATCCTTGCGCGTGATTTCTGGCGTGCCGGCGGTCAGCACGCGATTGGCCAAAACCTGCACCTGCGTCTGCGGGGCGTTCGATTTCATCCACGACAGCAGGCGGATCGTGTCACGCGCCGCCGCCAGCGTCAGTTCGGTGACGATCACCGCGATCTGCACGTCGCTCATCAGATGCGGATGCTGGACCAGCATCCCGCGCGGCAGGTCGACGATGGTGCATTCGAAACTGGCGCGCATCTCCTCCTGCAACTGGTAAAAGGCGGCACCATCGGTGACGAGCGGCGCGTTGATCGGTGCCTCGGCCGACAGGACCGCCAGCTTCTCCGACGCGCGAACCATCGCGCGTTCGATGAACAGGCCGTCGATCCGGCTGGGATTCTCGATCGCATCGGTCAGGCCGCGGCCCGGCTCCAGATCCAGCGCCAGCGCTGCCGTGCCGAAATGGATGTCGAGGTCGAGCAGCGCGGTCGATCGTCCCTCGCGCTCCGCCAGCAACCACGCGACCGACGACGCGACCGTCGATGCGCCGACCCCGCCCCGCGCGCCGATAACCGCGATCGCCGCATGCGGCCGGTCGACCGCGACATCGGCGGCCTTGGGGGCATGCAGCAACGCCTGCGCCTGCCCGAACGCGTCGCGCAGCATGTCGGGATGCAGCGGCTTCAGCAGATAATCCTGAATGCCGCTGGCGACCAGATCGCGGTACAGGCGCACGTCGTTGACCTGTCCGGCCGCGATCACGACCGTGCCGGGCTCGCATACCTCGGCCAACCCATTGATATCGTTCAGCGGATCGCCCGATTCTGCCAGATCGACGAACAGGATCTGTGGGCTGGCCGATACTGACAGCGCCTGCACGCCGGCGCGCAGGCCGCCCTTGTTGATCTTCTCGACCGACCAGCCAAGCTCGGCGACGACCGGGCGCAGCGCATCGGCGGTGGTGTCGTCGCAGACATAGGCGACGAAGGGTTCGCGAACGGCCGCGCCCGCCGGTTTCCAGGGTGCGTTCATTCTACTTCCCTCCCGCCGATTCGGCCTTCACGTTCGCGCCGCCGCCACCGCTCGGGGCTGCCTTGCGGAACAGGTCGATCGATTTGTACACGGTCATCGGATCGGCCATGCCGGATGCGCCCGCGCCGCGGATCAGGTCCTGCGGATTGGCGATCATCGCCGCCAGATTGCTGTTGGTGGAACAGCCATAACCCGATGACGTGTTCTGTTCGTAATCCACCGACGAATCACGCGACCAGTCCGGGCATCCCGGCACCTGCGCCTTCATCCGGCTGACCACGATGCGGACGGTGCCGGGCGCGACCACGCCCGCCGATACCGGCGCTTCGTCGGTCAGCAACAGGCCAAAGCCAGATACGATCTCCGCCACCGCATCGCGTGATCCCGTGCCGGGATCCTCGATCGCGATCCGGTCGCCATAACCGGCGCGCAGCCCGGCCAGCCACCCTTGCAACCGCTGTGCCTCACCAGCGGCCAGCGAACCCCCCGCCGCTTGCAGATCCAGCAGATAATCCGTCCGTGCGACCACCGGCTGATGGACCGATTCCAGGCCACGATTGCGGGTGCCGGTGCAACCGCCGACGGCCAGCGCCGGGATCAGGCAGGCAAGAAGGAGCGAACGCGTGGTCATCGAAGCGATTCCTCGGGAAGCGGCGATCATTGCGTGAAACCAGGAGCCGGCGCGCCGGCGCGGGGCTTGCGGGCGGGGGCTGTCACTGGGTCGGTTCCGCCCGCCGTCGTCCCGGCTGGGGGCGGTGACTGGACAGGCGGCGCCATCATGGGCACCGGCCGCTGCCCGCCGGTCTGACCGTTGCTCAACTTGCCCAGCAGGATCCGATCGATATCGGTCGGCGCCTTGTATCCGTCGGTCGGCAAAGCGATGTCGCCGGGGCTGTCGACCGGCTTCACCAGATACGGGGTGATGACGATGACCAGTTCGGTCTCGTTGCGCTGCCACCCGTTCGACCGGAACAGCGATCCCAAGATCGGGATATCGCCCAGCCCCGGTGTCTTCTCGATCGAGTTCTGCTGGGTGTTCGACATCAGCCCGCCGATGACCAGGCTCTGGCCCGATCCCAGCTCGACCGTCGTCTCCGCCCGGCGCGAGGTGAGGGCGGGGATGGTCGTGCCGTTGATCTGCACCGCGCCCGCCGACGACAGCTGCGACACTTCAGGCCGGACGCGCAGGTTGATGCGCCCGTCGGACAGCACCGTCGGTGTGTAGGCGAGGCTGATACCGTATTGCTTGAACTCGACAGATACCGCACCCAGCCCCTGGCTGATCGGGATCGGAATCTCGCCACCCGCCAGGAAGGTGCTGGTCTCGCCGGACAATGCCGTCAGGTTGGGGTTCGCCAGCGTCGTCACCTGACCGATCGTCTCACCCAGATCGATCGCACTCAGGATGTCGAGGCCCAGCAGCTTGCCAGCCATGCCGATCGTGCTGCGCTGCGACCCATTGGTGAAGCCGGAAGCCGAAACGCCCGCACCGGCCGCTGCGAAGGTACCCGGCGACCGGCCGCCGCTGATTCCGAACTGGAAGCCGCCGGTGGTGTCACGCGTCGCCAGATTGACGCCGATGTTCTTTACAAAACTGCGGCTCACCTCGGCGATCCGCACCTGCAGGTTCACCTGCAGCGGCGTCGCGGTGCGCAGGTGCGATAGCACCTTCATGCCGTCACCGACGAACGCTTGGACCAGCCGCTCCGCCTCCGCCGCATCGCCGGGCGTCGCGACGGTGCCGGTCAGCAGCATCATGCCGTTCATCGGCGTCGTCACCACCTTGGCATCCGGCATCGCCAGCGCCAGCATCGAAGCCACCGAATCGAGGTTATTGCCCACCCGCACCGTCGTCGTGAACACCACCGCGCCGCCGCGCGCCGTGGCCGAGATCGTCGTCTCGCCCGTCTTCTTGCCAAAGATATACAGCTGCGTCGGCGAGCGGACCTGCACGTCGGCGATCGAATCGTCGGCGATGAACAGATCGCTCATCGGCCGGGCCAGCGTCACCAGCCGCCCGCGACCGGTATTGACCTGCACGACCGGCGCAAGCGTCGGGGCGGCGGTGGCCATCACCGGCATCGTCTGCGCGGCAACCGGCATTGTCGGCATGGCGAGGGCCAGACACAGCGTGCCACCCAGCGGCTTCCCCAGGACCTTCATCGAAACGCGCATCTTACTTTCCCCCCACCGATACGGCGGACACGTTGTTGCCACGGGCGATCCGCACGACAGGGCCGCTCTGCACCGGCGCCTGCGCGGTGCCGCCGGGAATGGTTGCGGGCACGCCGCCGGTCGCCATCACGCCGCTCGGCGACATGCTGCTGATACCTGAATCCGGTGCCCGACCCGGAACGGACCGGCGCTGGAACCGCGATACATCGGCACCGGTGGCGTAGGTCGAGGCACCGGTCTGCGGCTGCCGCGCCATCTGCAAGATCATCGCCTTTTCCGCCCGCGGGTCGCCGTCCGGCACCTTTACTGCGCCCGAGGCGATCGCCTCTTCCAGCTCGCTCGAATTGTCGGCGATCGACCGCAGCGACAGCGACAGCGAACCCAGCGTCTGGGCGACCGCAATCTGCTCCGCGATCTTCGGCGTCGCCTCGATCGTTACGTTGGAGAACGTGCGGACCACGGTCTTGCCGTCATCGCCCGCGATATTGTCGGTGCGCTGATCGGTGGCGAGCACGCGCAGGTTGCGCATGATCGTCTCCGACACATGCAGCGGCGTTCCGTCGCCGCCACCGGCGACGGATTGCGTCAGCACCAGATCGATCCGGTCACCCGGAAACACGAAACCCGCGACCGCCGCCTGCGCCGATACCGGCACCGTCACGGCGCGCATCCCTGGCCCAAGGGCGGCGGCGAGAAAGCCACGATCGCCGGGCTTCACCAGCGCACCCTGCGTGACCGGCTGGCCGGCGGTGATCGGGTTGCGGACGACGGTACCCTGCAGCTTGGCCAGATCGGTGCTGGCCTTCAGGTAATAGGCGTTGTCGACCAGTTCGCGCGGCCATGGCTGGAATTTCAGCGCGGTGGCATCCAGGATGGTGCCGATCGGCAGCGCGCGGGTCGCCACGAGCACTTCCGGGCCGTTGACGACCGGTGGCTGGTTGGCGGCGGCGGCCTGCGGCGCGGCGCTGCCCGCGATCAGCGACCGCGCGAACAGCGCGGTGACGACCGCGACCATCAGGGCGCCGACCAGCAGAATGACCTTGCGACTATCCATGTGTCTTTCTCGCGCCTTTCGAAGGGCCGTCGGTTGATCCGACGTTAATCATCAGCCAAATTGGTTAAGGATGGGTTCGCGCAGGGCCAGAATGCCCGCGATGGCGATCGCCACGCCGTACGGCACCTCCACCGCACCCGCCGGATCGCCGCGCTTCAGCCGCCGCTCGACGATCATCGCCAGCGTCACCGCGCCGCCGGCCAGCGACATCACGACCAGCATCGTCACGAACAATTGAAGCGGCAGCCACAGGCTCAGCGCCGCAATCAGCTTCACGTCGCCGCCACCCATCGCACCGATGTGGAACGCGAACGCGAACACACCCAGCGCCGCCAGCGACAGCGCCAGTTGCAGGGGTACCCCCGGCCATAGCGTCGCCCCGTTCGCCCACCACCATAGAGGCGCCAGCAGCACCAGCGCCGCGCTCTTGCGGTTGGCGATTTCCCGCGTGCGTGCATCCTCGATCCCCGCCGACAACAGCAGGGTAACGGCGACCAGCACCAGCGCGATCCGAACGAAATCCCATTCCATGGTCATGCGGTGTAGACGGCAGGGCTTGCGAAACCGTAACCGGGCTTTCGATGACCGATCATCCCGTCCTCAACCCCGATAGCGTCCTCGATCCCGGCAGCGGCGGCGGATACGATGTCGCGATCGCCGGTGGCGGCATTGCCGGCGCCAGCCTCGCCGCCGCGCTCGCACCGCATGCCCGCGTGGTCGTGCTGGAATCCGAATCGACGCCGGGCCTTCACGCCACCGGACGGTCGGCGGCGTTCTGGTCCGAAACCTATGGCGGCCCGGCGATCCAGCCGCTGACCACCGCGTCGGGCGCGGCATTGCGCGAGGGGGGTTTCCTCGAGTCGCTCGGATCGCTGCATATCGGCCGGGCCAGCGACTCGGCGGCAGCGGCGGTATTTCTCGACGAATTCCGCGACAGCCCGGTCGCGCTCGAATCGGTCGACCCGCACGCCCATGTCCCGGGTCTGCGCGACGATTGGACGATCGGCATCTGGGAACCGAGCTGCGCCTATATCGACGTCGCCGGGCTCCACGCCCATTATCTGGCACAGGCTCGCCGCGCCGGTGCGGTCATCGCCACCGACGCGGGCGTGCGATCGGCTGCACGGCGTGATGAACGATGGTCGATCGAGACGCCCGCCGGCCGCTTCACCGCCCCCGTGCTGGTCAATGCCGCCGGTGCCTGGGCAGACGTGGTGGCCGCGCGCTGCGGCGTTCGGCCGATCGGTATCCGCCCCTATCGCCGCACCATGGTGCAACTCCGCACGGATCCTGCGCCGCCTGCCGGCCTGCCGCATGTCGCGGACATCGCCGGCGGCTTCTATTTCAAACCCGAATCGGGCGGCCGGCTATGGCTGTCGCCGCATGACGAAATCCCCACCGACCCATGCGACGCCGCGCCGGAGGAGATCGACGTCGCGATCGCCATCGATCGCTTGCAGGGCGCGGTCGACTGGCGGATCAAGGCGGTGGAGCATCGCTGGGCCGGCCTGCGCAGCTTCGCGCCCGATCGCCGCCCGGTCTATGGCTTTGCCGAACCCGGCTTTTTCTGGTGCGCGGGGCAGGGCGGCTTCGGTATCCAGACCGCCCCGGCGGCGGCGGCGCTCGCGGCCGCGCTGATACTGGATCGATCGCCAGACCTGCCCGGCGTCGATCCCGCCCGCTATGCGCCGGGTCGATTCGTTGATAGCATCCGCTGACTTCAGCAGTGGCAGGAGAGCGACGATGGCGCATAAATTCGTGATCGAGCAGAACAAGGCCGGCGAGTATGTCGCCAAGTTCAAATACAACAGCGAGACGATCTTCTGGACCGAGGGCTATGCCAGCAAGGCCGGCGCCCGGAACGCCATCGCCTCCGTCCTGAAAAACGGCCCGGAAGCTCCCGTAGAAGAAGGCTAGGTCTTTCCCTCCCACCCGGAGAGGGTGGAAGGCTTAAAGCCCCCGAAGAGTGAAGGCGACGACACAGACCCTCGCCGGCTCACCCCCGCCCGGCCACCACCGCCGCATCGGACGCCAGCTTGTCGACCCGCTCGTTATCCGGGTGGCCGGCATGACCTTTCACCCACTTCCACTCGATCTTGTGCGGCTTGGCCGCGTCCAGCAGTGCCTGCCACAGCTCGGCATTCTTCACCGGCTTCTTGTCCGCCGTCTTCCAGCCGTTGCGCTGCCAGCCGTGGATCCATTTGGTCAGGCCGTCCATCACGTACCGGCTGTCGGTCGAGAGCGTCACGGCGCAGGGTCGCGTCAGTGCCTTCAGCCCCTCGATCGCCGCGGTCAGTTCCATCCGGTTGTTGGTCGTCAGCTTCTCGCCGCCCGACAATTCCTTTTCCTGATCCCCGGCGCGGATCAACGCACCCCAGCCGCCCGGACCCGGATTACCCTTGCACGCACCATCCGTCGCGATTTCAACCGGCGTCAAATCCATTGTCCCGTTCATACCAATCCAGCCGGCGGGCATAGGCGAGGGGGTCCTTGCGTGTCACCAGCGCATCGGCCGGCGTGTTCAGCCAGTCCCACGCGCGCGTCAGCAGAAACCGCAGGCAGGCGCCCCGCGCCAGTACCGATAACGCCGCGCGCTCCGCCGCCGAAAGCCCGAACGCGCCGTCATATCCCTCGACCAGCGCCCGGCCCACCGCCGGGTCCAGCGGTTCGCCCGCCGGATCGAATGCCCAGGCCGAATGCATCACCGCCAGATCATAGGCGCGCACGTCCGTGCAGGCGAAATAGAAGTCGATCAGCCCCGTCACCCGGTCGTCCAGCATCAGGACGTTATCGGGAAACAGATCGGCATGGATCACGCTGACCGGCAGATCGCGCGGCCAGTCCCGCTCTACCGACGCCAGTGCAGCATCGACCCGGGCGTACAGTCCCACCTGAATGGTATCGAGCGACCGACCGCACCGCTCCAGCAACGGCCGCCAGTCATCGACGCCCAGCGTATTGGGCCGCCCGCCGTCGAAACTCGCCAGGCTGCGGTGCATCACCCCCATCGCCGCCGCCGCCGCCCGCGCCTGCGCCGCCGTCGGCCGCGTCACCGACACGCCGGACAGGAATTCGATCAGGCAGGCGGGCCGACCTTCCAGTTCCTGGATGACCCGGCCTTCGCGATCGGGCAGTCCGCGCGGCACCAGATTACGGTCGCCCGCCAGATGATCGAGCATCGCGAAGAAGAACGGCAGGTCGTCCGCCGATACCCGTTTCTCGTACAATGTCAGGATGAAGCGCCCGGTCGTCGTATCTACCAAATAATTGGAATTCTCGACGCCCTCCGCGATCCCCTTGGCCGACGCCAGCGCGCCGTGATCGTACCGGGCAAGGAACGCCGTCAGCGCCTCGGCCGACACCTGCGTATAAACGGCCATGGCTCAGTTCGTGCCCCCGATGGATGATTCAGGCCGCTACCGCTTCCAGCCCGCGCGGCAGCTTGAACGCGATCGTCTCGCGCGTCGTCTCCTCCTCGCGCTCGGACACCGTGAACCGCTCCGACAACCGCTCCACCAGTTCGCGCACCAGCAATTCGGGCGCGGAGGCACCAGCGGTCAAGCCCAATGTACCGACGCCGTCCAGGAACGCCCAGTCCAGATCGGCCGCCCGCTGGATCAGCATCGCCCGGATACCCTCGCGCTCGGCGACTTCGACCAGCCGGACCGAGTTCGACGAATTGGGCGCGCCGATCACCAGCATCGCGTCGCACTGCCCGGCGATCGCCTTCACCGCGGCCTGCCGGTTCGATGTCGCGTAACAGATGTCTTCGCCGCGCGGCGCCTGCATCAACGGAAAGCGCCGCTGCAACGTGGCGACCACGGCGGCGGTGTCGTCGACCGACAGCGTCGTCTGCGTCAGGAACGCGAGGTTGGCGGGATCGGGCGGCGTGAACGCCTCGGCATCCGCATCCGTCTCGATCAGGGTCATCGCGCCCGCCGGCACCTGGCCAAACGTGCCGATCACCTCGGGATGGCCGGCATGGCCGATGAACACGATATGCCGCCCCGCCGCGACCAGCCGTTCCGCCTGCCGGTGCACCTTGGAGACCAGCGGGCAGGTGGCATCGAGATAGTCCAGGCCCCGGCTCTCGGCATCGGCCGGCACCGATTTCGGCACGCCATGCGCGGAAAAGACGACGGGCGCACCGTCCGGCACCTCGTGCAGTTCCTCGACGAAGATCGCGCCCTGCGCCTTCAGCGTATCGACCACGAACTTGTTGTGGACGATCTCGTGACGGACATACACGGGCGCGCCGTGCTTCTCGATGGCCAGCTCGACGATCCGGATCGCGCGGTCGACACCGGCGCAAAAGCCGCGCGGCGCGGCGATCAGGAGGTCGAGCGGCGGCTTGGCAAGGGGCGTCTGCATGGTGCCGGCCTTACGCGATTGCTTGCGCCCGTCCAAGCCGGTTCCTATGGCTGCGGGCAAAGGGCCAGCCGATCCGCCGGCCGCTTGCAAAAGGTATGCGTCGCCCGTGAAAGCCTCCCTCTTGATTGCCGCCTCCACCGCCGTCCTGCTCGCCGGCTGTGCCAGCAAGGGTGAGATCGACGCGACCGGCGGCGTCTCCGCGGTCCGTTCCGCCTGCCCGGTCGTCGGCGTGCCCGCCGGCACCGGCGACGTCACGGTCTTCGATCCGCCGACCAGCCAGGCGCAGTCAGCGATCGATCTCGTCGCAACGATGACCAATGTGCGCGGCACCTGCGCCGATGCCACCGACGATATTGTCACCACCGTCAGCTTCGACGTGCAGGCCCGTCGCCTGCGCACCGACGGCGCCCGCGACGTGCAGCTGCCCTATTACATCGCCGTCGTGCGCGGCGGTGCCAACCCGGTCGCCAAGCGCGTCGGCACGATCCAGCTGCATTTCGACGCCGGTCAGGCCCGCGCCCAGGCCAGCGGCACCGCCAGTGCTACCGTCAGCCGGTCCGCCGCAACGCTGCCGGCCGAGGTGCGCGAACGCCTGACCCGCCGTCGCAAGGCCGGCGACGACGACGCCGCCGTCGATCCGCTGACCCAGCCCGAGGTGCGCAAGGCCGTCCTCTCCGCCAGTTTCGAGGCGCTGGTCGGCTTCCAGCTCAACGAAGCGCAACTGCGCTATAACGTGACGCGATAAGGCAAGTTACACGATCCCCGATTGACTAAACCGGCGGGGCTGGCCAGAGCCGGTCCCGTCGATGCCCCGCGCGGGAGAGACCCCGGACTGGATCCGGGGCGCCGAAGGAGCAACCACCCCGGAATCTCTCAGGCACCAGGGACCGCGCGAGGATATACGACACTCTGGAAAGCGCCGCTGACCTTTCAGGTCGATGGCCACCGAAGGGGTAAGCCCGCGTCCGTCAGGCGCGCCGGCGAAAGCTCTCAGGTCCCGTGACAGAGGGGGTTCGGATCGATCGCGGGCGTCCCGCCGTCGTCCGCCCTTTTTGGAGACGGTATCATGAGCGACCTACCAGCCGACACGCTCCTCAACGTCGAAGATGCACCCGAAGATCAGGAAGAGCCACAGCTCCTCCCGCTCGACGCGTGGCACCGCGCCCATGGTGGCCGCATGGTGCCGTTCGCCGGCTATATCATGCCCGTCCAGTATGAGGGCATCATGGCCGAGCATCTGTGGTGCCGCGAGAATGCCGGCCTGTTCGACGTCAGCCATATGGGCCAGCTCGTCTTCACCGGCGACGGCGTCGATCCGGCAAAGGCACTCGAAGCCGTCCTGCCCGGCGACATCACCGGCCTTGGCCGCAACCGGATGCGTTACTCGTTGCTGCTGAACGAGGACGGCGGCGTGCTCGACGACCTGATGGTCACCCGCCGCGCCGGCGAAGAGGGCACCGACGAGATCTATGTCGTCGTCAACGGCGCGACCAAATATGACGATATCGGCCATTTTCTCGATTCGATGGCCGACGACATCACCATCAACCTGCAAGACGAACAGGCGCTGCTCGCGGTGCAGGGGCCAAAAGCGGTCGATGCCGTTTCGCGCCTGATCCCCGGCGTCGAGGCGCTGGTATTCATGACCGCCGGCGCGTTCGAGTGGAACGGCACCCCGCTCTGGATCAGCCGCTCGGGCTATACCGGTGAAGACGGTGTCGAAATCTCGATCCCCGCCGAACACGCCGCCGCCTTCGCCGACGCGATCTGTGCCGAACCCGAGGTGAAGCCGATCGGACTCGGCGCGCGCGACTCGCTGCGGCTGGAGGCGGGCCTGCCGCTCTATGGCCACGATCTCGATCCCGAGACGACGCCGGTCATGGCCGATCTCGGCTTCGCCCTGTCGAAGCGCCGCCGCGAGGCCGCCGACTTCGCCGGCGCCGCCCGCATCCTGGCCGAGCGCGAATCCGGCCCCGCTGTGAAGCGCGTCGGCCTGATCGTCACCGGCCGCCAGCCGGTGCGGGAGGGCGCGTCCGTCGTCGCCGAGGACGGCTCGATCATCGGCCGTGTCACCTCCGGCAGCTTCGCCCCGACGCTCGGCGCGCCGATCGCCATGGCCTATGTCCCCGCCGACCTCGCGATCACCGGCACCGCCGTCCGCCTGATCCAGCGCGGCAAGGTCCACGACGCGACCGTCTCGGCGATGCCGTTCGTGCCTCATCGCTACATCCGCCAATCCACCAAGACTGGAGCCTGAAGAATGCGCTATTTCACCGAGGATCATGAGTGGATCGACGTCGAGGGTGCGATCGGCACCGTCGGCATCTCGAACTATGCCCAGAGCCAGCTCGGCGACATCGTGTTCGTCGATGTTCCCGCCGATGGCCGCGAACTGGCCAAGGGTGACGAGGCAGCCGTCGTCGAATCGGTGAAGGCCGCATCCGACGTCTATTCGCCCGTCTCCGGCGCCGTCCTCGAAGGCAATCCGGCGCTCGCCGACTCGCCCGATCTGGTGAACTCCGACGCCGAAGGCGAGGGCTGGTTCTTCCGCATCACCCTGTCGGACGAGAGCGAACTGGAAAGCCTGATGGAAGAGGCCGCCTACGAAGCCTTCGTCGCCAAGCTCTGATCCTTCTCCCCCTCCCGCTTGCGGGAGGGGTCGGGGGTGGGCAGTGCGCGCCAACGGGTTAAGCCGAAACGAGCGCCTCCCACCTCTTCAAACGCCCCACCCCAAACCCCTCCCGCAATCCGGAGGGGAGGAGCAACACATGCGCTACCTGCCGCTCACCCAGCCCGACCGCGACGCGATGCTCGACGTCATCGGCGCCGACACGATCGATGCGCTGTTCGTCGATGTGCCCGAAGACGCCCGTCTTGACGGTCCCGTCCGTGATCTGCCGAACCACGCGTCCGAACTGGCGGTCGAACGGCACATGACCGCGCTCGCCCGCAAGAATATTGTGGCGGGCGAAGTGCCGTTCTTCCTCGGCTGCGGCGCGTATCGCCATCACGTACCGGCCTCGGTCGATCACCTGATCCAGCGCGGCGAGTTCCTGACCGCCTACACGCCGTATCAGCCGGAAATCGCACAGGGCACGCTTCAGATGCTCTTCGAATTCCAGACGCAGGTCGCGCGCTTGCTCGGCACCGATGTCGCCAACGCCTCGATGTACGACGGCTCGACCGCCTGCTGGGAAGCGATTGGCATGGCCCGGCGCATCACCCGCAAGGGCAAGGCGATCCTGTCGTCTGGCCTGCACCCGCATTATGTCTCGGTCGCCAAAACGATGGCGAAATACACCGGCGACGTGCTCGACACGACTACGCCGTGGCTCGTCCCCGACATGGATATCGACCGGCTGATCGGTGCGATCGACGACGATACGTCGTGCGTCGTCGTCCAGTATCCCGACATCCTCGGTCGGATCGCCGACTTGAAGCCGTTGGCCGACGCGGCGCATGCAAAGAAGGCGCTGCTGATCGTCGTCGTCACCGAACCCGTCGCGCTCGGCGCGCTTAAGTCGCCCGGTGAGATGGATGCCGATATCGTCGTGGGTGAGGGGCAGTCGCTCGGCGTCGGCCTGCAATTCGGCGGACCTTATGTCGGCCTGTTCGGCTGCAAGGACAAATATGTCCGCCAGATGCCCGGCCGCCTATGCGGCGAGACGGTGGACGCCGATGGCCGTCGCGGCTTCGTGCTGACCCTGTCCACGCGAGAGCAACACATCCGCCGCGAGAAGGCGACGTCGAATATCTGCACCAATTCGGGCCTGTGTGCGCTTGCTTTCTCGATTCACATGACGCTCCTCGGTGAAGCCGGCCTGCGCCAACTGGCCGAGGTCAACCACGCCGGCGCTGTCGCCGCCGCGACGCGCCTGGCACAGGTTCCCGGCGTCGAGCTGGTCAACACCGGCTTCTTCAACGAATTCACGCTGAAGCTGCCGGTCGAGGCACGCCCCGTCGTCCGCACGCTCGCCGATCGCGGCATCCTCGCCGGGGTCTCGCTCGGCCGGCTCTATCCGGGCGAAGGCGACCTCGCCAACGGCCTCGTCGTCGCCGTTACCGAGACGACCACCGCGGAGGATGTCGAAACCCTTGCCGCCGCGCTCCAGGAGATACTGGCATGAGCATCAATCAGAGCGGCTGGCGCCCGACCACGCCGACCAAGGGCAACGACGCCTCCCCAACCTTCACCGGCAACAAGGCGCTGATGCTGGAGGAAGCGCTGATCTTCGAGATCGGCGACACCACCACGACCGGCGTCGATTTCACCGGCTTCGATGCCCCCACCGCGGTGGCTGACAAGCTCGGCGGCCTCGCCCGCACCGCCCCGATCGGCCTTCCCGGCCTGTCGGAGCCAGAGACGGTCCGCCACTATACCCGCCTGTCGCGCCAGAACTACGCCATCGATCTCGGCCTGTTCCCGCTCGGTAGCTGCACGATGAAGCACAATCCACGCCTCAACGAAAAGATGGCGCGGCTGCCGGGCTTCCTGGACGTTCACCCGCTCGCCCCCGTCGATACCGTGCAGGGTGCGCTGGAGGTGATCCACCAACTCGCCCATTGGCTCGTCACGCTCACCGGCATGACCAGCGTCGCGATGAGTCCGAAGGCGGGCGCCCATGGCGAGCTTTGCGGCATCCTCGCGATCAAGGCGGCGCTGGCCAAACGCGGCGACGTCGCGCGCAAGGTCATCCTGGTGCCTGAATCGGCGCACGGCACCAACCCCGCCACCGCCGCCTTCGCCGGCTTCGCGGTAGAGGACATTCCGGCCACGCCCGACGGCCGCATCGACACCGCCGCGCTGATCGCGCGGCTCGGTCCCGATGTCGCCGGCGTGATGATCACCAACCCCAACACCTGCGGTCTGTTCGAACGCGATCTAAAGACGATCTCCGATGCGGTCCACGCCGCCGGCGGGTACGTCTATTGCGACGGCGCCAACTTCAACGCGATCGTCGGCCGCGTGCGCCCCGGCGATCTCGGCGTCGATGCGATGCACATCAACCTGCACAAGACCTTCTCCACCCCGCATGGCGGCGGCGGGCCCGGCTCCGGCCCGGTGGTCTTCTCCGAAGCACTGACGCCCTTCGCGCCGCTGCCTTTCGTCGAAAAGCAGGGGGAGCATTTCGTCCTGATCGAAGAGGAAACCGCCGGCGAGCACCATGCCGACAGCTTCGGTCGCATGGTCGCCTTCCACGGCCAGATGGGCATGTTCACCCGCGCGCTGACCTACATCCTCAGCCACGGCGCCGATGGCCTGCGTCAGGTCGCCGAGGATGCCGTCCTCAACGCCAACTATGTGCTGCGCAGTCTGGAAGACGTGCTCCATGCCCCGTTCGCGGGCGCGGGGCCGTGCATGCACGAGGCGCTGTTCTCCGACTCCAACCTCGCCGACGGCTTCTCGACGCTCGATGTGGCCAAGGGGCTGATCGATGAGGGCTATCACCCGATGACGGTGTATTTCCCGCTCGTCGTCCACGGCGCGATGCTGGTGGAACCGACCGAAACGGAATCGAAGGCCGCGCTCGACCAGTTCATCGGCGCGCTGCGCTCGGTTGCCGAACGGGCCAAGGCCGGCGACGCCTCGCTGAAGACCGCCCCCCACTTCGCGCCGCGCAGCCGGCTCGACGAGACGCAGGCGGCACGCAAGCCCATCCTAGTCTGGAAAGAGCCTGTCGCCATCGCGCAGGCCGCCGAATAACCTGGCTGTCCTACAACCCCCTGGATCGGTTATCATCTGTCCAGGCCACGACCAGCCCGTTCCCCGGCATTATGTCGGGGAACGGCAGGGCAGGGGGGGGTGAAATGGGGCCAAAAGCGCCGGTGGCAATCGTCGAGTTAGGTACGGTTTAGGCCTAACTTTAGCCTAACTTTCCGATCCCGCGACAGGCGGCAAACACGCTGGACGCCGCCGATCCGCTTGGACATGATGGCACCATGCAAATCCAACAAGGCCTCTTCGCCGCTTATGCCATCCCGGCGATCGTGCTGGCGGTGGTGCTGGCGGTCCGATGGAAACGATTGGGTCGGCCACAGCCGCTGAAGCTGGAGCGGCTATGGATCATGCCCGCCATCTTCGCCGCGCTGATGGCCTTCCTCTTCGTCGAGATGCCGCCACACGGGTGGGGCTGGGCCTTCTGCCTGATGGCGCTGGCCCTGGGCGGTGTGCTGGGATGGCAACGCGGGCGGATGATGCGGATCGATGTCGATCCCGCCACCCACGCGCTCAGCCAGGCATCCTCGCCGGCGGCGCTGATCTTCGTCGTGGCGCTCGTCCTGCTTCGCCGCGCCGCCACTGCCGGCGGTGCCTATTGGCTGCACCTCGATACGATCGCGGTGACCGACATGCTGATGGCGTTCGCGCTGGGCCTGATCGCCGTACAGCGGCTGGAGATGTTCCTCCGGGCCCGCCGCCTGCTGGCCGCGTCGCGCGCTATTCCTCGCTGATCGCCGCCATCGTCTCGGCCCGCCGCCGCCGATGCTCGCGCCAGACGATATAGATACCGCTGGCCGCGATGATCGGCGCCCCGATCCACGTCGTCGCACTCGGCAACGCCCCGAACAGCAACCAGCCATAGGCCGTCGCCCATAACAGCGACGTATAGTCGAACGGCACCACCAGCGACACCGCACCCCGCCTCAGCGACGCTGTCATCGCCAGTTGCGCACCACCGCCGACAAGGCCGACCGCGATCAGCACCAGCCACGTCTTCAATGGATGCGCCTGCGCCTGTGTTAGATACACGATGCCGAGCGGCAGCAACGACAAGACCGAGAACCACCAGACCGTCGTTTGCGCCTTCTCCGTCCGACCAATCTGGCGCAGCAGGATGAAGATCACCGCCGTCAGGACCGCCGCCGTGATGCCGCATGCTGCGCCGTAGAGCGGGATCGCATACCCGCCCGGCTGCATCACGATCAGCACGCCCGCAAAGCCCAGCGCGACCGCCGACCACCGTCGCCACCCGGTCGGCTCGCCCAGCACCACCGCGCCCAGCACGGTCGCGAAGATCGGCGTCGTGAAGGCGATGGTCGTCGCCTCTGCCAGCGGCAGCGCCAGCAACGCGGCAAAGGTAAAGGCCATGCTGATGACGCCGACCGCACACCGCGACACATGCGCCCCGATCCGCTGCGTCCGCACCGTTGCCAGCCCTGGCCCGGCAGCGATGACGCCGGTCACCAGGATCGCTGCCCCGAACTGTCGAAAGAACAGGATCTCGCCCAGCACCGCCCCGTTGATTTCAGCCAGCTTGATGCAGGCGTTCATGGTGGCGAACAGACCGACCGACAGCAGACGCAGACCGATGGCGGGTAAAAGACGATCGTTGATAGTGCGTAGGCTCCGACAGACGGCAACGGCTATGCGCAGGACTCGCCCCGCGAACAAGCCGTTGCCTGCGTTATCGATTATTAGCTACGAGCGCGGCGATCCGCACGGTACGAGCGATGGGCATTTGTGGCTGATCGCTCGGGTAGCTCGACACGGAGTTGCAACTGGGTTGCTGACGTGGACGATCCGGAACGCATACGCTTGGCAGTTACGGTGATAATCATGAGGCAAGCCCTCTTCCAAATACCGCCGATCATTAGGCGGTGGACCGCGGTAATAAGATTGCCTCGATAACGGCGGTTAACAATCTCCGATCCGGACAGGCCATTTCTGGACTGAGCGATCTTGACGGAACACAACCCGAACGCAAGTCGAACGGAGGTGCTGTCGTTGCGTGTGTCGGTACGGGTATCCGGCGAGCGAGCTTGTTTTCGTCGCCCGGAATGCCGAGAGGATTTCGTCAGTTATGACATGATGACGCCCTTGGCCGCGCTACGGTTATTAGAGGGGGTCGATAGCCGAACGCCAGACGGCTGGACCGTCGATAGCATAGATGTCCTGCGGCCTATCCAATTCGGATGGATTACTAGCGCTGAGGCCGGGAATTATCCTGCGCGCCGGATCAATGCGCTCCTAGATGTCGAATATATCATTCATGCGCGACGATCCCGGGGAATGACGGAGGACGACGGTTGGACTGTGAAACCGGCTGCTTTTTTGGGCCTTCGCGAATGTCCCGCCACCGTGTCCACGGTCAAGGACCCGCCAAGCGTTCCGAGCTTGGCGCACTCTGACCGGATAATCGATCTCGGCTGGATGGTGTATGACCTGAAGGGTAGGGGGCAATCAAAAACCCGGTTTTTCAGGGCCCGTTTGATAGATGGTCGCTTAACTGTGCCTCTGCCGGAAGACGCGGATTTAGCCATCTAGCTTATGACGGCGAGAACTCTTTGTTTTCAGACACTGGTTTTAGCAAGGGGAAGTGAGGTCCTATTATCGACCTGATTAGCGTCGAGAATTGGACCCCACTTCCTTCAGTGATATCGATCTTATGCTTTTTGCATCTGCTTGACTGCATGATCCGCGGCTCTTGCGGTCAGCGCCATGAAGGTTAGCGACGGATTTACGCATGAGACAGAAGCCATCTGCGCGCCATCTGTGACGTACAGATTGGTCGCGTCGTGGGCCTGGCTCCAGCCGTTCAGCACCGACCGGCGTGGATCGGCGCCCATGCGTGCACCACCCATCTCGTGAATGGCATCACCGGGGACATGTTCCTTCTCGGAGCTGGTGACATTCGTCAGTCCCGCGCCCTTCAGCATGGCTTCGCCCTGCACGCGGGCATCTGCCATCATCTTCAGCTCATTGTCGCGGAAACGGACATCGAACCGCATCAATGGTACACCGAACCGATCGACCTTTGAGGCATGCAAGGACACGCGATTGTCTTCGTAAGGTAGGCACTCGCCGAACGCGCCCATGCTGAACTTCCACGGACCATATTTGCGCATCGCGTGCTTCATCGAGGCGCCGAAACCGACGGGTTTCGCCGGATCGCGATGAGCGCTGCCCTGATAGCCATAGCCGCGCTTGAAGCCGACGCCCTCGTCACCGCCGATATTGCGGAAGCGCGGCACATAGACGCCGCCCGGCCGGCGGCCATATTCGATATATTCGTCCATGCCGGGAATATCGCCCTCGATCCCGACGCGGAAGATGTGGTCCATGACATATCGACCGAGCGTCCCGCTCGCGTCGAAATAGCTGCGATCGCTACCCGGCGCGCGTGAGTTCATCATGATCTGAGTCGATGCCATCGCCGAGGCGCACAGGAACACGAGATCGGCCTTCACCACCTCGGCCTGTCCAGTCTTGGCATCGATGTAGCGCACGCCGGTCACACGCTTGCGGGCTGCATCATATTCCAGATTTGTGACGACCGCGTCGGATTGCAGCGTGAGACGCCCGGTCGCGCGAGCCGCTGGCAGCGTTACCGCCTGCGTCGAGAAATATGCCCCGAACGAGCAGCCATTGCTGCACTGGTTACGATACTGGCATTTCGTCCGGTTCTGGTCGGGCTTGTCCTCGGTCATGTTGGACAGGCGCGTGTTGATGAGCTTGCGGCCGGGAAACTTGGTTTCGAGCCGCTGCTTCAGCCACTTCTCCGCCACGTTCATGGGCATTGGCGGCTGGAAATCGCTGTCGGGCAGATAGGGCAGGTTCTCGCGCGAGCCCGAGACGCCGATGTATTTCTCGACATAGCTGTACCACGGCACGATGTCGTCGTAGCGGATCGGCCACTCGCCATCGATGCCATCGCGCTTGTTGGCCTCGAAATCCTCCGGGCTCCACCGGAAAGTCCAGCGCCCCCAGATCAGCGACTTGCCGCCGACCGCACCGGGCCTGATCCAATAGAATTGGCTGCCTTCGTCGAAGGCGTAGGGGTTCTGTCGGTCGTCATTGTAGAACCGCTGATTGCTAGGCGAGACATAGCCATGCTTGGCGATGAAATAGTCGCTTTCGGTCAGCGGCTTGGGCATGATGTTGCGCGCCGGCACTTCGTAGGCGGGCTTGCCATCGTAGGTATAGCCCTCGCCATGCTCGACCATCACCCCGCGATCGAGCATGAGGACGCGCAGACCCTTTTCGGTCAATTCCTTCGCGGCGAAACCGCCGCTGACGCCCGATCCGATGACGATCGCGTCGAACCTGTTGGTCGAAGCCATGATATTCCTCTCCGAATAGTCGATCAGAAACGCAGCGAACGTAGCGTGCGGAAACTGGTGGTGATGTCGGGGATATAGGGCGCCGGCGCCTCGTCGTTCTCGACGTAGAAATGGCGGACCCCAGCGCTGCCCTTGAGTTTGAAGAGGGCGCCGAAATCGATCGTGCCATTACCCACCGCCGTCATGCTGCGATCGGCGCGCATGTCCTTGACGTGATAGGCGTAGAGCCGGGTCGACAGGCGATCGATCAGCGCCGCAGGGTTTTCACCGGCATGTGCCGCCCAATACAGATCGAGTTCGACCTTCACGAGCGCCGGGTCGGTTGCCTTCAGGAACCGGTCGTAAAGACTGACGCCGCCCGGCTTGGTCGTGAACTCGAAATCATGGTTGTGGTAAGCGAATCCCAGACCGGCTTTTCGAAGATCCCGGGCAAACCGATTGAAGTTTGGCAACGCCGCTTCCCAAGCCTGTTCGTTCCGATACTGGTCGGTCATGTAAGGCAGAATGACGGTATCAGCGCCAAGGCTCTTCGCCATCGTCACTGACTTGTCGAATTGCCCAAGCAGGGCATCATAGCCGATGTGGACAGAGGGTGCCCGCAGACCGAGCCGGTCCATCGTCTTGCGCAGCATGGCATGGTCCATGGCGTCATAGCCGCCACCGCCATATTCGACCTCGCGGTACCCGATCTTCGCGACCGTCTCGAGCGTGGCTACCGGGTCCTTCTGGAACAGTTCGCGGACGGTGTAGAGTTGCAGGCCGATTGCCTTGAGTTGAGCGGCGGAGGCGGGTGACATCGCCAGATCGGCGAGGGTCAGGGCGGCAACCGATCCAGCGCCAGCCAGCAGGTTTCTGCGGTTGATAATCATGCCGAATACACCTTGTTGACCTGAGAATAAGGAAAGGCGCCGTTATATTCGCCCGGGACGGGCAGATATTCGCGCTCCTGCGTCATGCCGATCTCCGACGTGTAGTAGCCGGTAAGGACGAGCTGCCGGAATGCCTCAAAGAAGACACTACCTGATGGCAACCGATCGTTCATCGCCAAGGTGAGTAGCGCGTCCTGCTGCAAGGCAGTTGTTCGGGCGGACGGCACTTTGTAGTCCTGCATACTGCGGGCCTCGATTGCATCCAGCCCGGCGATGATCGGTACCCGATCTTCGGGCATGGCCCAGTCGGCCAGCATCTTTTCGATAAACGCCGGAACCCCGGCCGCGATCGCGCCCGGTGTATCGGTCGTCGGCAATACGCGCTCGCTGAGCGAGGTCATCAGGGCCCGTTGAACGGGGGTGAACACCGCCACGCTGGGCGGGCCTTCGCTGATGATCGGCATCGTTGCTGTTTTAACGGCGCCGGCCGCGCGGGCGATCGGGGCGTACAAGGCGGTGCCGAACATGGCGGTGATGCCCGCCAAGGCAGTTCTGCGGTCAATCACTTGCCGTCCTTTCCAAGATCCTGCGCAATCGCCGCATCGGTCAGCGGGCGAACCCAGATGTTGCGAAATGATACCGGCGAGTCGTGATCCTGCAACTGGATCGGCGCCGCATCGGGATGTGCCTTGTAACTGGCAACTTGACGCCAAATCGTGGTGCCCAGCATCGCTTGATGGTTCTGGACCAGCACGCCATTCAGGAATGCGGTCACGTAAGCCGGTCGCAGCAACGCGCCATCGGCCGCGAAGCGCGGTCGTTCGAACACGATATCGTAGGTCTGCCACTCGCCCGGTCGGCGCGCCGCATTCACCAATGGTGGTTTCCAGCCATAGACTGCGCCCACCGTGCCATCGGCATAGGTCGGGTTCTGATAACCATCGAGAATCTGCACCTCATACCGCTGCATGAACCAGATGCCGCTGTTCCCGCGATCCTGAGACGTCTTTGTCGGCGGGTTGGGCGACCGGAATTCCAGGTGCAGTTGCACGTCGCCGAAACTCTGTTTCGATACGAGATTGTTCTCGCCACCGCTCTTCGCGCGCGACGGGATTGTCATAGCGCCATTTGCGACCGGCCAGGCACCTCTCGCGCCTTGCCACGCGTCGGTCGATCGACCGTCGAATAGAATGACTGCGTCGGCGGGCGCCCCACCGGGGGTTGCAGCCGGCGTGACTACCGTCGGTGCGGGCCGGTCGGCATCATGGACATGCCATTGACCACCGGGCAGCGTCGGCGTGTCCCGAAATCCTGGCTTCTCCTGCGCGGCAACGGGCAAAGCGACGGCCGCGACTAATCCCGTCATGATGGTCGCCATCTTGTATGTGGTCGTCATCCTTGTTCCCCTCCTGCTCGATCAATCTCGCGATAGGCGGCGATCAGGCGATCTTCGCCTGCTCGCCCCGCTATCGAGTTGCCGTGCTCCATGCCGATCACACCCGAATATTTTCTGGATCGCAACCATTTGACGACGTTGGTGAAGTTTATTTCACCTGTCGTCGGCTCCTTGCGCCCTGGGTTGTCGCCGAACTGAATATAGCCGATCTCGCTCCAGCACGTATCGAGCGTGGGGATCAGGTTACCGGACTGGATCTGTTCGTGATAAAGATCGGCCAATATCTTGACCGCCGGACTATTCACGCCCCGCGCGACCGCAAAGCCCTGCGCGATGGTCTGCATGTAAACACCGGGATGATTGGTGCGCGTGTTTAGCGGCTCCATCACCATGGCGATGTTGTGAGGGGCCACGATATCGCCGGCGCGGCGCATTACATCGATAATCCGCGCGGTCTGGATATCGACCGGCAGTTTCGCGTCCATGAAACCGGTGACGACGGTCATGCGATTGGCGTTCAGACGCCGGGCGACGTCGATCGATGCGCGGATGTCGGCCAGGAAAGCCTCGCGTTCGGCCCCGTCATTGGCGCCTAGCAACGGTCGCGACTCCGCCCATTTCGGCATGCTGGCGACGAAGACACCCATCGCCATGCCACGCTGTGATAGCGCCCTCGCCATCTGTTCCTGCTCGGCGACCGTACGCAGTCCGGCCTCGTTGTCTTCCCAGGCGGTAAAACCCTGATCGGCCGCGAAGGCGATCTGCTCGATCCGTCCGCCACGGCTGGCGAAGCTGCCCTCGTGCGGCGCAAATTTGAGCGAGAAGCGCGCTGCGTTGGAGCCGGTCCGCTGGGCAGCTACCAGCCCGGAGGCCAGCGAGGAGGCGGCGCCGGCGGCGATGACGGTGCGGCGTGAAACCGTCACGTGCGCATTCTTGCTGGGCTGTGACGGAAGGACCAGCGCATCACTTTGCGCCTTCCGCCTTCAGATAAGCGATAATGGCCGCCCGCTTGGCCGGATCGGGGGTCGAGATCGGCATGCGGGTGCCGGGCACCTTCTTCGATGGCGCAGCGAGGTATTCGTTGAGCGTTTTTTCGTCCCAGCGCAGCTTCGACGCTTTCAGTGCGGGCGAGTAATTGAAGCCCGGAGCGGCGGCGGCTGCACGGCCGACCACGCCGTACAGATTGGGACCGATGCCATTCTTCCCGCCCTTCGGCACGGTGTGACAAGCGCGGCAGGCGGCGAACGCGGGTGGCGCGGCGGCAGGCGCGGTCTGTGCGACGGTTGGCGCGGCTACAACGACCAGCGTCGCTGCGCCGACGCTGCCGATGGCCAAGCATAGAACGAGTTTCATGCAGTCTCTCCAGAATCGATCGGGGTCCATTTTTTGTCGGACCCGGCATTTTCTATCACGGCCTCGATGAACCGCATCGTACGCAAGCCATCGGTGACGCCGGGAAACCAGCGGTCGCCGTTGCCCCGGATCGCCGCCGCAAAGGCGCGGTAGAGGTTTGCGAATGCCTCGATATACCCCTCGGGATGACCCGCCGGCGTTCGCAGCAGCGCGGTGGCACCGTCGTGCAGCCCCGGTCCGCCGGCCCGCACGACTTCGGTCGGGCGATCGAGCCAGCGGAGCGTGAGCGTGTTCGGCTCCATTTGTGCCCATTCGAGACCGCCGCGCTCGCCATGGATGCGAAGCCTGAGGCCGTTTTCCTCGCCTGCCGCGACCTGAGTCGCTTTCAACGTTCCACGAGCGCCACCATCGAAGCGCAGCAAGGCGCTGACATCGTCGTCTAGCCGCCGGCCCGACACGTGTGTGGCAACGTCTGCTGAGACCGATTGCACGCGCAAACCGGATACATGTTCGGCGAGCTGGAAGGCGTGCGTCCCGATATCGCCGAGGCAGCCGCCGATGCCGGCGCGGGCGGGGTCCGTCCGCCATTCGGCCTGTTTGTTACCGTCGGTGTCGATCGGTAAGCTGAGCCAGCCTTGCAGATATTCGACCTGAACGAGGCGGATTTTGCCTAAATCGCCGCGCGCGATCCTGACCCGCGCCTCCTCGATCAACGGATAGCCGCTATAGGTGAAGGCGAGGGCGAAGCGCCGGCCGCTGACCTCGGCAGCGTCGGCGATTGCCTTGGCCTCCGCTACGCTCATCGCCATCGGCTTTTCGCAAAAGACGTCGAAGCCTGCGTTCAGCGCTGCGATCGCCATAGGGGCATGCAGATAATTGGGCGTCACGATCGCGACTGCATCGATGCGCTGATCGGCGGGCATGGCCCGCTCTTGCGCGATCATCGCATCGAGCGACGGATAGATGCGCCGGGCGTCCAGTCCTAACAACTCACCGGTCCGCTGATTGCGGCCGGCATCGGTGCTGAAGGCGCCGGCCGCCAACTGCCAGTCACCATCCAGTGCCGCGGCCATACGGTGGACTGCGCCGATAAAGGCGCCTTCGCCGCCACCGACCATACCAAGTTGAAGGCGTTTCACGACGACTCCCTCGACAGGCCGAGCAGCGAACGGATCGCCGCACGATCGACGCCACTGGCCGCGAAGTCGTCAAACGGACGTTCGGTCAGACGGATCATGTGATCGCGGATGAAGGGCGCGCCCTCACGCGCACCATCCTCGGACCGCTTCAGTGCGCATTCCCATTCGAGCACCGCCCAGCCGTCATAGCCATACTGCGCCATCTTGCTGAAGATCGATGAGAAATCGACCTGCCCGTCGCCCAGCGAGCGGAAACGACCGGCGCGATCTACCCAGTTCTCGTACCCGCCATAGACGCCCGAACGCCCGGTCGGATTGAACTCCGCATCCTTGACGTGAAAGCACGAAATCCGGTTGTGATAGCGATCGATGAAGTCGAGATAGTCAAGCTGTTGCAGCACGAAGTGCGACGGATCGAACAACAGGCGCGCGCGGGGATGGTGATCGACCGCGGCGAGGAAGCGCTCCCATGACGCGCCGTCATGCAGGTCTTCGCCCGCGTGAATCTCGAACGCGCAATCGACGCCCTCTGCTTCAAAGACATCGAGGATCGGTATCCAGCGGCGGGCGAGTTCGGCAAACGCCTCCTCGACCAGTCCGGCCGGCCGCTGCGGCCAAGGATAGACATAGGGCCATGCCAATGCGCCGGAGAAGGTTGCATGCGCTGAGAGCCCCAGATTGGCGCTGGCCTTTGCCGCCAATTTGACCTGCTCAACCGCCCAGACCTGACGCTCCGCGGGTTTGCCATGGACCTCAGGCGGCGCGAAGCCGTCGAACAGCGTATCGTAGGCGGGATGGACGGCGACCAACTGGCCTTGAAGATGCGTCGATAACTCTGTGACTTCGATGTTGTGTTTAGCGAGCGTTCCTTTCAGGTCGTCGCAAAAGGTCTTGCTCTCAGCGGCAAGCGACAGATCGATCAACTGCGTGTTGCAGGGTATCTGCACGCCGGCATAACCCAGCCCCGCTGCCCATTCGGCGAGACTCTCCAGCGTGTTGAACGGCGCCGTATCACCCATGAATTGAGCGAGGAAAATGCCCGGTCCTTTCATCGCCTTCATGCGGCGGCCTCCGTCTTGGTATCGCGAAAGGTGAACTGGAACAGGATTGCGATCAGCGCGGCGGCGACCGCTGGATACCACCACATCTGCTGCCAATCGGCGATGCTGGGTGTGGCGGGCAACTGCGCATAAAGCATCGCGCCGATCTGTGATCCGAGCAACATCCCGACGCCATAGGTGAACAGCGTCAGCATTCCTTGGGCTTGCGCGTTCACACCCTTCGGCGTCGCGATCGTGCCGGTGTAGATCGCGCCGGCCACGAAAAAGAAATCATAGCAAACGCCGTGGAGCGCTACACCAAGATAGACCGCCCAGATCGACGCGCCGCCATCGCCGATCGCGAACAGCGCATAGCGCAACGCCCAAGCGGCCATGCCAACCAGCAGTAGTGGCTTCACCCCGAACCGCCGGTACAGCCACGGCATCGAGAACATGAATACCAGTTCGGACATCTGCCCGATCGCCAGCGTTCCGCCGACATTCACGATGCCGGTCGCGCCGACATACGGCGAAGCATAAGCGTAATACATCGCCAGCGGGATCGAGATCAGCGTCGCGCAGGTGATGAAGATCATGAACGAGCGCTGCTTCAGCAGGCTGAACGCCTCGACGCAGAAGACTTGCCGGACCACGCTTTCATCGCGAGGTGCGTCTGGTTCGACGTTAGGCAGCGTGAAGCTATACAATCCCAAGGCGATCGAAACGACCGCCGAGATCGTGAAAATCTGCGGGCTGGCGGACAGGCCGGCCCAGCCGACGATCAGGCCGGCGGCAATCCAGCCCAGCGTGCCGAACGCGCGTACGAAGGGAAACCGGTCGGTCCGATCACCCAGGCTCTTCAGCGCGATCGTGTTGGCGAGCCCGACCGTCGGCATATACAGGATCATGTAGCCGAGCAGCACCCAGACGAGCGTGTCGCCGCGTTCCGGGTTCACCAGTGATGGCAGCATAAATAAGATTGCACCGCCGATCAGATGAAGGATCACCATCAGCATGCGCGGGCTGACATATCGCGCGGCGGCCATGCCGAGCAGGAAGGATCCGACGATCGAGGCGATCGGCCCGACCGAAAAAGCGTTGCCGATCAGATTGCCTATCCCGACCGTCTGCATCACCAGGCCCAGTGTGACGGTCCAAGCACCCCAAACGAAGAACTGCATGAACATCAGCGCACTGAGGCGCCCGGTGAGCAGCCCGTCCGCCGGACGTTCGGCGGCGTTTATTGCACCTTCGGCAGTGGCCATGCGTCAACCTCTCCTCACGCAGTTTTCCTGCTTCTTGATGCGCAGGCTAGGCATGGTGGGTGGCGATGTAAAGGATTACATTCCACGCTATCGACAAGAGAGGCATCTCGATCCATGACAGGGCGATGACGACGATCATCGACGTCGCTGCGTTGGCTGGCGTGTCCACGGCGACGGTATCACGGGTGTTATCGAAGCCCGAACGCGTCGCCCGGCATACGCGGGAACGAGTGTTGGCGGTCGTCCAGACGCTGAACTATTCGCCCAATATCGCGGCGCGGAGCCTGCGCACGCTCAGGGCCGCTAAAATTCTGCTGACGGTGCCCGACATCTCCAATCCGTTTTTCGCCAGCGTGATTCGCGGGGCAGAAGAAGCAGCGCGCGATGCGGGCTACGCCGTGGTGGTCGGTGACACCCGGCATGATCCGGAAGTCGAGGACCAATATGCAGAAATGCTGTCCCGGCGTGAGGTCGATGGCCTGATCTTCCTCGGCCATCGTCTGCCGGCTAGCCTGAAGCCGCTTGTGTCATGCGATGGCACCGCAGCTCCGATCGTCAACGGGTGCGAGTACAGCCCGGATATTGGCGTCCCCAGCGTGCACATCGATAACGCGGCCGCCAGCAGCGATGCCGTCGAGCATCTGATCGCTTTGGGTCATCGCAATATCGGCATCATCACCGGACCCACGATCAGTCCGATCAGTCGTGATCGCCTGGCCGGGGCGATGGTGGCGGCCGAACGGCACGGATTGGTCGATCAGCTCTGTCTTTGCATTGGTGACTATTCGGCGGCATCAGCCTTTACCCAGGTTACGAATCTGATAGCTCGGCGAGACCACGGTGCTGTGACCGCGATCTTTTGTTTCAGCGACGAGATGGCGCTGGGCGCGATTTGTGCGATTGCCGAGGCTGGTTTGGAGTGTCCCCGCGACATTTCCGTCATTGGCTTTGACGATCTGCCGCTTGCTCGCTTCTTTCAGCCAGCGCTTACCACGATTGCGCAGCCCAAGGGCATGATCGGCCGTCGTGCGGTCGAATTGCTGGTCGATATCCTGCACAATATCGACAGCCCGACCCGGCATGTCACGCTGAGGCATGAAATCATCATCCGTGCCAGCACGGCGGTACCCGCTCAAGGCGCGAGGGGATCGATACCGCGACTTCGCGTCTGACACGCAATCCGCGTAAGTGCCGTATTCGCTTACTGTGACTTGGGTCGCCGTTGGGATATTGTCATTCGCTGCTAAAATTCGAGGCGCGACGATCAAGGCCAGCCGACGGTGACGAAATGCGGGTAACCAGGTGGAAGACGTAGGCCCAGTTGCGGGCATGTGTTCCTTGCACGGTGGCGTAGCGTGTATCGAATCTGAAAGTAGGGATAGTATCTCTGCCAAATGCTGGCCAAGCGCAATCGGTGCGCGCAGTCATGATTCAATTGTGGAAGTGGCTACAACGGCTGACCCCTTGGTGCTGTTGCGTTTGCCTAACGCCGATTTCCGGATGGTGACGGACGAATATCGCCTGTGGTCGAACCTAGCCTGCAAACCACGATCGATCCCGCCTTTCCATAACTCGTACCGGAAACAGTAGTCGACGCATCACGGTCGCAGGAATCAGGCAAAACTCCAACGGTGTCTCCGAGGCAGGATACTGCGATGAATCTGCCACAGTATTCAACAAAGCTGCGAACGAAGGATGCGCGACGTTGTCGCTGATCCGAACGATCTGTAGACATCGTTGCAACGGTTTTCGGAGAAAAACCGGTACGTTGGAGAGGATTACTGATGACCAACCGCTGCGCCTTTCGCACGTTGCTTCTCGCCAGCTGCGCGAGCATCACGCTTCCGGCTTTTGCTCAGACCACTGAACCACCCGCGACGGCACAGACGCCGCCGACTCAGGATCCGACTACCGCATCAGAGGATGGTCCGGATATCGTCATCACCGGACAGACGACGCGGAACCGTCCTCTGATCTCCGCTTCCGCCGACATCACGCTCGCCAATCGCGCGGATATCGATCGCAAGGCGCCGCGGTCCACCGCCGATATGCTCGAGTTGGTTCCTGGCATCTTCGTAGAGGGGACGGCCGGTGCGATCTCCAACAACTATTCGGTTCGCGGCCTGCAAGGCGGCGGACAGCGCTTTGTTCAGCTGCAGGAGGATGGCATGCCGATCCTTTATGGCGGCGGCGGTGCAGACTTCTTCTTTGATCAAGACCTGACCATCGATCGGCTGGAAGCGGTCAAAGGCGGCTCGTCAGGTGTGCTGACCGTCAACGGGGCCGGGGCGACGATCAATTTCGTCTCGAAGTTGCCAAACTTCAACCGGACCGAAGCCATCGCCCGAGTCACGGCATACAATTATGGCCTGAAGCGAGGCGACTTCTATTACTCGCAGCCCATCGCCGAGAATCTGGCCTTTAATGTGGGCGGTTATATTCAGTCGAGTCCCGGCGTTCGCGACAACCCCTTCGATTATGCCGGCTGGCGGTTGAAGGGTGCGTTGGAATATCGGTTCGACGGTGGCGGTTTCATCCGATTGTCTGGCAAGGGTGGCAATGTCGAGAATGCCTATTACGCGGATCAGCCCTATCGTTTCACGAGCGGCAAGCCGGGCGGTATTCCCAGCCTGAACACGCAGTTCGGTAATGTCGGTGGCGATGCTTTCAACAACATCGCGGTGCCTGTATCGACCTTTGCGCATCCCAGCGGTTTTCGCGATTTTCGTTATCGCGATGGGGTCAAAACGAAGACTGCCCAGGTGCGGCTCGATATCGAAAAGCCACTCGGCGATTCAATCAATCTGTTCGCGCATTCTCGTTATCTGAAATATTCGTACGATTTCAACGGTCTGTTTCCGGGGTCGGGGACGGGCAACGCCGGCCTTACCAGCGCCGTCAACTATCTGACGCCCAATCCAGCGACATCGCCGATCATTGATTTGTTGCGTGCCGGGTTCGCCGCTTTTCCAACGACACAGCGTTTCGGCATCAAGAACCTGCGTACCGGCGTGGTGCTGGGATCAAACCAGACGACCGAGTTAAACGCCCTGAACGGCAACGGCTTTCTTCAGCGGACGACGCTCAACCACGATTATGTCGATGGCAAGGACTTCGGGTTGAATGCTGGCGGTACGTGGGAATATGACGCCGACGACTTCAAGAATTCGCTTACGGCCGGCGTTATGTACTACAACGTCAAGCGTTCGCAAGATCAGTCGGCGACCGCCAGTGTCGTAAACGACGTGCGCACCAACAGCGATATCTACGACATCGTCGGGTTGGACGCGTCGAACAACATCGTCGGCACGCTTAGCGACAATGGCCTCGTCTCCTATGGCGACTGGGGTGCGGGCATTCGGGAGCGGAAGGATTCGACCGTATCGCTCTATGCCAACGACGAACTGGCGATCGGTGATCTGCGGATCGACGGTGGCATTCGCTGGGAGCGCGACACGGCTACCGCATTCGATGGCCAGACGGCGGCGGTGAACCAAGATGTGCAGCCGGGCGTGGTCGGCGTGGTTCGCAACGTGGGATCGACCTTCAACGGCGTTTATGCGCCGACCAACCTTGACCGCACGGGAGCGGATGGAAAGCTGACTCAGTCGAAGGCCTCATACACGGTGGGCGCCAATTATCAGTTCACGGCGAACTTCGCGATCTACGCGCGCTATGCCAACGGGTTCCAGACCAATAATATCGACCCGATCACTACTATCGAATTGTACGAAGCGGGTGTTCGTTATCAATATGGCCGCCTGTTTAACGGGTCGGCGACGGTGTTTCGCACCAATTTCCGTAACCAGAACTATAACTTCGCCGATCCGGTGAACCCGACCGTCCAGAGCAATATCAACGCCGATCTGCGCACGATCGGCGTCGAAATCGACGTGAACGTCCGGCCGATCGACTGGTTCTCGGTCAATCTGCAGGGTGTTTTTCAAGATCCGAAGCTACAGAACCTGCAGATCAACGGTGCAAACCAGGACGGTTTCGAGGGCAACCGGCCGGAACGGACGCCCGCGACGTTATTTACGATCTCGCCCGCGATACAATTACCGGGTGGGCTGGGTGAGGTTTATGGGCGCTACAAGCATATCGGCAAGATCTATGCCGATGCCGGCAATGGTGTCGCGCTACCGAGTTATGGCGTCACCAGCGTCGGCGTGACGTATAACCTCAGTGACAATATCCAGTTGAACCTGAATGCCGACAACATCTTCAACGTCATCGGGCTGACCGAGGGTAACCCGCGACAGGGCCAGACACAGGCAATCACCGATGGGTATTTCTACGCCCGTGGTATCGTAGGCGCGACATATGGCGGATCGGTGACGTTCCGGTTCTGATCGACGACCATGTGACAGACGGGGGCGGCGGGCGTGGAGTCGTTCGGCCGCTCCATTCATGATGGAGTGACGGCATGGCGAGATTCGCGATTTGGACGGGCGTCGCGACGCTGGCGCTGGCCACCGTCGGCATGGCGCAAACGCCGTCTCGCCCCGAACTCGCCTATCAACTGACTGAGGGGCAGAACCTCAACGCCTTTGTTCGTGATGGCTCGGTAGCCGCCCATCTCTTACTGCGTAACGGTAGGGATCCGCGCATTCTTATCGCATTTCCGGCTGGTAACAGTGGTGTCGGCTTGTGGTTCGAGCGGATTGAAAAGGCGGCAACGTGGCGGCTGGAAACACCGCCTCGGCCGCTCGATCGCGGCGCCCTGCACGGCGCAATCGCCGTCGCCAAGATCGATGCGAAGCGCCTGGTGCCCAGGCAAGCGGTGCTGTCGAGCGTCCGTTTCCTCCGCGATTATCAGGCGGTCGGTCGTTTTCCGGCGGAGGTCGCGGCGATGCCGATAATTGCCGGCAACACCATGACGTGGCGACGGTCGCGGCTGGATGGCGCGGCGGGCTATGAACTGATCATCCGCGTCGTCGAGGGGCACATTGTGCAAGGAGCGATCCTTGCCGGTAACGGTGGGCGTATCCGGATCGAGATCAGCGCCCTGACCGGCGACGTGCCGCTGACGCCGATTCCCGTCGCGCAATTGCTCAATCGCAACGCTGCCGCCGACGCTGCGGCCCGAAGCGCGCTCGCCTTTCTCAGCTACCGTGAGAAATTTCTTGCGGGCTCATGGCGATTCAACACGTATTTCGGCCGCGATACGCTGATGTCGGTGAGGCTGTTGATGCCGGCGCTGCAACCCGTCGCGATCGAGTCCGGATTGAACGCTGTGATCGCGCGGCTGTCGCCGACCGGAGAGGTCGCGCATGAAGAGGGCATCGGCGAGTTCGCCGTCGTCCAGAACCGCAAGGCAGGCCGTGCCGGCGATGCTGCCGAACTCGATTATGGCATGATCGACGACGATTATATGCTGGGACCGGTCGCCGCCGATTATCTCCTCGGTCCCGGCAAAGCTCGTGCCCGAGCCTATTTGGCGCAACCGCTCGCCAGCGAAAGCCAGCCGGGCCAGCGCGAGCTGGTCGGCGCATCGCTTGTCCGCAATCTGCGGTTCGTGTTGAGCCAATCCCGCGCCTTCGCGGACGCACCATCGGTGCGAACGATGATCGCACTGAAACCCGGGCGCCTGACTGGCGAATGGCGCGACAGTGAGGAGGGACTGGGGCGTGGTGTGTATGCGTATGATGTCAACGCCGCGCTGATCCCTGCCGCTATCGAGGCCGCCGATCGGCTGCTGAAGGCAGGCCTGCTCGATGCGTATCTATCCGCGGATGATCGCACGACGTTCGGTCGGGCAGGCGCGATGGCAAGGGTCTGGCGCGACCAAGCGGGGGCGCTGTTTCGCGTCGAGATTTCAGCACCCGAAGCGGGCGCGCAGATACGTCAATATGCTGCGACAGTCGGCGTACCGGCGGATCGCGCCATCGCCACGCTGGATCGGCAGCCGCTGGTGTTCCATGCGTTGTCACTTGACTCCACTGGTCGGACGGTGCCGATCGTCAGTTCGGACGAGTGTTTCGACCTTTTATTCGGCCGACCGTCCCCGGCTAATCTCGACCAGTATGTGACCGCGATCATGCGGCCTTTTCCCGCCGGGTTGATGACTGATATCGGTTTGCTTGTTGCCAATCCTGCGTTCGCCGATCGCGAAACGCAGGAACGGTTCACGCCTGCGGCCTATCACGGCGCGGTAGTGTGGTCGTGGCAGCAGGCGATGATGGCGGCGGGGCTGGAGCGTCAGTTGACCCGCACTGACTTGCCGACCGCGACACGGGGGCGGCTAAGGGCGGCGCAGGCGGCATTGTGGCGCGTGATCGCGGCATCGCGCTCGGTGCAAAGCTCCGAATTATGGTCGTGGGCGTTCCGCGGCGGTCACTATCAGATCGTGGCGTTCGGCGCAGGCAAAGCGGATGTCGACGAATCCAACGCCGCGCAATTGTGGAGCACCGTCTATCTGGCGGTGCGTCCACCAAAAAGTAACTAGGCGGCGAAAAAGCCTGTTACAGTCAATCGCCCCTTCGTCGGATCGCTCGAGCGGATCGCATCGGGTGCGATGGCTCCCGAATGCAGTACACGGCTGCGATACAGCAATGCGCGGTTATAGGCCCCGTCGACATGGCCGGTACGTTCGAACAACGGCGTGTCCGCCGCGATATAGGCGTCAGGTAGCGGAGCACTCTCGATTTCATGACGGAGCGCAGCAAAATAGGCCGGTCCACGGATCGCATTGACTGTTTCGAACCCGGTCGCCCGGTGACGGTAGAAGGCGGTTCCATCGGTGCCGCCCGGCACTAGATAATGGATCAACGCCAACCTGCCCGGTTCCAGTGCATCGACATGTGGCAGCCGCTGCGCGATCGATAGCGAGATCGGTGGGGTGGTAACGATCGAAAATCGCGCTTCCAGTACCGATGCCACTGCAGTTACGCCGAACACGTCGCGCAGGATCGTTGCGATCAATGGGCTTTGTCGTCGGAGATAATCGTCGGGCAGGGACGCCTTGATGCCCGGATAATGACGTCCGGCCGGCGCGTATTGCTGCATGGCTGCAAAGGCGAGTAGGGCATCTGGATCGGCGGCGAAATCATCGATAATCGCGACGGGTTCGCGCTCATTGCCCATCTCGCGGACCAGAACGCGCGGGCCGGTCAACGCGGGCCGCCGATCAACGCGGCGATTGCCTCGTCGTGGCGCGGTAGCGTCGGCACCGCACGGGCGATGGCCGCTTCGATCTGGTCGAGCTGCCGCTGGTTCATTGCTCCGTCCAGCGTATCGGCAATCGGGGCAGTGCCTGCCGCATAGATGCCCTGTCCGTTCAGGACCGCCAGCCAACTCGCCTCACGAAACAATTCGTCGGGGCCGAGCATCAGTCGCCCGGTGCGGGTATATTGTTCCATCTTGTCGACCAGCGTGTCGGGCAGCGCCATCGTCCGCGTATGCCGCCACAGCGGCGCATCGTGACCCTCGGTGGCGTGATAGTGGAGGATCAGGAAATCGCGGATACCGTCCATATCTCGACTGAATAAAGTGTTGAACTGGCGCGCCAATCCGGGGTCGCAATCGGCGTCGGGGAACAGCGTGATGAGCTTGGCGATGCCGCTTTGGATCAGGTGGATGCTGGTGGATTCCAGTGGCTCGAGGAACCCCGATGCCAATCCGATGGCAACCACGTTGCCGCGCCACGCCTCGCGCCGGAACCCCGTCTTGAACCGCAGGAAGCGCGGGTCGGCGAGCGCCTTACCATCCAGATGGGTGAGCAGTGTTGCCGCCGCCTCGTCGTCCGAGACGTGATCGCTTGCATAGACATATCCGTTGCCGGTGCGATGCTGCAGAGGGATACGCCATTGCCAGCCCGCCGGGCGCAGGGTCGAACGAGTATAGGGCGTCGTCTCGGCGACGCGCGCGCAAGGCACGGCGACAGCGCGATCGCAAGGCAGCCAATGTGACCAGTCCTCAAAATTCGCACCCATCGTTTCGCCGATCAGCAGCGAGCGAAAACCTGAACAGTCGATAAACAAGTCGCCCGCCAGCCGATCGCCGCGTTCGGTCTTCAGCGCAGTGATGAATCCAGTGTCGGGATCGCGCTCGATCTGCCCCAGCACGCCCTCCTGCCGCGTGACGCCCCGACCTTCGGCGATCCCACGCAAATGCCGCGCATAGAGACCGGCGTCAAAGTGATAGGCATAACCCAGCGTCGACAGGATCGATCGGTGCTCGCTGGCGGGCTTGGCAAAGCGCCCGGCGGCGGCCAATTGGGTCGCCAGCGAATAGGTGGAGAGTGGTCGATCCGATCCGTCCTGCTGCGCGCGCAGCCAGTGTTGATGAAAAGGCACCCGATCCAGATCAACGCCATATCGTCCGAATGGATGAAAATAGCGATGCGCCGGCTGCGCCCAGTCAACGAACTCGATGCCCAGTTTGAAACTGGCCGTTGTGGCGCGGACGAAATCCGCCTCATCCACCCCAATCAATTCATTGAACCAGCGGATCGTGGGGATGGTCGCTTCACCGACGCCAACCGTGCCGATCGCATCGGACTCGAGCAAGTTGATCGAAAGCGTGTGGCCGAAGGTCGCGTTGAGTGCGGCCGCAGTCATCCACCCGGCGGTGCCCCCGCCCAGAATGACCACGCGTTCGATACGTCGCATCTGGCTGATCCTCTGCCAAGGAGGTAAGCTAATAAAAGTTACTGTTCGGATTGGGTAAAATAAAATACCGGCCGAACGTCATTCGACGGACGGCCGACTGTACAGCTAATTAGATCCTAGAAATTTATTTCAATCTAACCTTCGTCAGATTCTAGATTTCGGCAGGCTGCGACGTTCCGGGATCACCAGCGGGAATACCAGGCGACGGCTGGTCGAAATCGGGCGCCGGAGGTGAAATTTCCGGTGGCGGCGCGTCGGGCTGCACGGGCTGCGTCGACGGAACGGGCATTTCAGGGGGTGGCTGGGTAGCCATAATCTGCTCTCCTTACCCCCTTTCAACGATCGTTCGCTCTAGGGGTTGCCTCGGCGCTTGCTCAAGCGCACTGGGCTGGTATAGACGCCCGCCCAACGGCGGGTCTCGGATGCGGGCGTGGCGGAACTGGTAGACGCAGCAGGTTTAGGTCCTGCCATCGCAAGATGTGGGGGTTCGAGTCCCTTCGCCCGCACCAGTCCCGCCGCTAGCGCAGGCGGGTTGACCACCGACAAAAGATTTCTCCAGATCGAAGGCCAGCAATGCAGACTGTCGAGACGCTGAACGAGGGGCTGAAGCGCGCCTACACGCTCACCATCACCGCGAAGGATATCGACGCCAAGGTCGATGCCGAAGTGAAGCGCGTCGCACCGCAGGTGCGGATGCCCGGTTTCCGTCCCGGCAAGGTTCCCGTGAACTTGGTTCGCAAGATGCACGGCGAGTCGCTGGCACAGGACGCTTTGAACTCGGCGATTCAGCAGGGCATCCAGGAATTAATGGCCGAAAAGCAGCTTCGTCCTGCCATGCAACCATCGGTCGAGTTGGGCGAAGGCTATGAGCGCGGCAAGGATGCCGAGGTCAAGATTTCGCTCGAAGTGCTGCCGCAGGTGCCGGCCCCGGCGATCGATGCGCTGACGCTGGAGCGCCTCACGGTGCCCGTCTCAGACGCGGCAATCGACGAGCAGCTAAAGAAGTTCTCCGAAGGTCAGAAGAGCTGGGACGACGCCGGCGACAAGGCGGCCGAGCAGGGTGATCTCGTCACGGTCGACTTCATTGGCAAGACCGCCGATGGCGTGGCGTTTGAAGGTGGCACTGGCACCGACATGGGCGTCGAGATTGGGTCGGGTCGTTTGATCCCCGGATTCGAGGATCAGATCGTCGGCGTGAAAGCCGGCGAGGAGAAGCAGATTTCGGTTACCTTCCCGGAAGATTATCAGGCCAAGGAACTGGCAGGTCAGCCGGCAACTTTCGACCTCGTCATCAAGTCGGTGAAGACCGCAGGCGAGTCCAAGATCGATGACGACATGGCAAAGAATTTGGGCCTCGAAAGCCTGGATCAGCTGCGCGGTCTCATCAAGGGGCAGATCGAGCAAGATCACAATGGCCTGACGCGCACGCATATGAAGCGCAAGCTGCTCGACCAGCTGGCCGACGGGCACGACTTCGAAGTGCCGCCGTCGATGGTCGAAGCCGAGTTCGCCCAGATCTGGTCGCAGCTGGAGCATGAGGCGACCCACGAGGCTGATCCGGAAAAGGCGAAGGCCGAGATGGAGGCCGAGCGCGAGGATTATCAGAAGATCGCCGAGCGTCGCGTGCGCCTGGGTCTGTTGCTGTCCGACATCGGTCAGGCCAATGGTATCGAGGTCAACGCGCAGGAGATGAATCGCCTAGTCGCGCAGGCTGCACAGCAGTATAATGCCGAGGATCGCCAGCGCTTCATGCAGTATGTCCAGCAGGAGCCAATGGCGGCTGCCCAGCTGCGGGCGCCGCTGTATGAAGACAAGGTCGTCGATTTCCTGTTCGGCAAGGCCGAGATCACCGACCGTGAGACGACGCGTGAGGAACTGGAAGCGGCGATCGAAAGCGAGGATGGCTTTGCGACCGGTACGCATATCCATGACCACGATGACGATCATCACGGGCATGACCACGACCATCATGGCCATGATCATGCCGCGGAGGCAGCCGCTACCGAAGCACCTGCACCAAAGGCGAAGGTGAAAAAGGCGGCTGCCAAGACAGAGGAAACTGTTGCCGACGCGAGCACGGAAGCTTCGCCCGCCAAGAAGCCGCGCGCCAAGAAGGCCGCTCCGATCGCAGCCGAAACTCAGGTGACAGAAGCATCGCCCGGGGCTGCCGAAAACGCCGAAGGCACGGAAGCCGCTGATGCGCCAGTAAAGAAGCCGCGTGCCAAGAAGGCAAAGGCAGAGGTCGCCGGCGAATAATCCATTCGATAACCACTGCCGGCAAAACTCAGGTGGTCCGGCAGTGGTATCTGATGGTAGCAGCGCCAGACTGATCCGTTTTGGGGGCTTCCTCTAAGTTGAAGCTACCTTTGGCGTAATACCGCTCCAGATTACGCATCTCCTTACACGACCGATAAGATCTGTTGAGTAGCTAATCGAAGGCGGGGGAAGCGGATGGCTCTGCGTAGGCTCTTTCTGCTGGCCGGGACCCACCTTATCTATATTTGATCAGATCTTGGCTTGATATGAGCTCGATTCTGCTGGCTGCTATCAGAGCGGTGCCCTGCTTGATGTAGCTGATCTGAGGAAAATAAGAAATTTCCGCGAGCGTTTGTGGCGGGGTGGAAGCATCGGCTTCTGCCCCGCTTTTTCTCGCCCGGTCAAAATCGCCCTGCTATGCGCTTGACATAGCGTGCGCATCACGCTGTCACAGGGGGTGTTAATGACCGGAATTCAGCCGCGGATTGCGGTACTGCTGCCATGCTACAACGAAGAGGCGGCAATTGGTCAGACTGTGAGCGATTTTCGCGTCGCGCTGCCGGATGCCGATATCTACGTATATGACAACAACAGCCGGGATCGAACTGTCGAGATCGCGACCGCGGCGGGTGCGATTGTTCGTCGTGAACGTATTCAGGGCAAGGGTAATGTCGTGCGGCGTATGTTTGCCGATATCGACGCGGATGTGTACGTGATGGCCGATGGCGATGCGACATATGATGCGGCATCTGCCGGCAAGCTGGTTGACGAGCTGATCACGGAGAAGCTCGACATGGTCGTCGGTAGTCGGATAAGTGAGGCTGAACTTGCCTATCGACGCGGTCACCGATTTGGCAATGCGCTGCTGACCGGAATGCTCGGAAGGCTGTTTGGGCGTAGCTTCACCGATATTCTCACCGGCTATCGCGTTTTTTCACGGCGCTTCGTCAAGAGCTTTCCATCTCTTTCCGCAGGGTTCGAGATCGAGACCGAAATCAGTGTACACGCGCTCGAGCTGAAAATGCCCTGTGCAGAGATCGAGACGCCTTATTACGCGAGACCGGAAGGCTCCATTTCGAAGCTTGATACTTATGGCGACGGCTGGCGCATCTTGAATACAATTCTGACATTGTACCGCTTCGAACGGCCATTGTGGTTCTTCGGTGCGGGTGCGCTGGTGCTCGGCCTCCTCGGCATCGTGTTGTCGGTGCCGCTGATCGTTACATATGCCGATACCGGACTGGTCCCACGGATGCCGACTGCGATCCTCGTTACCGGCTTGATCATCCTCGCGGCGCTCAGTTTTTTCACCGGGCTAATCTTGGATACGGTGGTGCGCGGCCGACGCGAGGTCAGGCGATTGGCATATCTGTCCCATCCCGCGCCCTGATCAGCATGTCGATCAGCGACGATATCAGGAAGGCGGCGCAATAGGCTAGCATCGCGTAGAACAAGTAGGTGTAGCGGGGTACCGGCTGAAACGGCGCGAGCAACATAACCGATACTGTCGCCATCAGCGCAGGAAAGATCCAATGACGGCGTCGCTGCGCGATGGCGAGTAGAACGCCTGCCAGGCCGAGTATCCCAACCAGCGTTGCGAATAGTGCTTTGATACCGGTTCCGGTGCCATTGGCTGAGACACTGAATTGCCACGGGCGCGGAGCGTAGACCTCAGTGACATGGCGAATGGCGATAGTAGCGGCGTCGATCGGTGCGGATCGGATCCACGCCGTCGCCTGAGCCCCTAATGCGCGTGCATAGGCGACCTCTCCACCAACAGCTTGCATTCGTCGCAACACGGCGGGGTTGCCAAACGGATGGATAGCTTTCAGTCAGGTTTCCATGGCGTGGGCCGGATCCGCCGGGCGTACCGCGCCGGGATACATAGCCAGTGCTAGTTCCAATCCCCCGTTGCTACGCAGTAAGACCGGCGCGCCAAGTGCGGCTTGGTTTCGTAGTGCCCAAGGCACCACAAAAAGGGCGAGGCATAGCGTCGCGACGGCGGCAGCGGGTATGATGCGCCGCCATGGTATCGTCTGAATAATGAGAATGGCACCGCAGCAGTAACAGCCGATACCGATCACCGGATTCACGAAGAATATCACTGCATTTAATGCGGCAAACAGGCCGATCGTTCGCCAGTCGCTGCGAGGCGTGTCAACCTGCTGAATGACGCGATCGAGAAAAACAGCCGAGAGAAAGGCGGTCAATCCGCCCTCCCAAATTCGAAAATCGATGACTTCCTGTCCGATATAAGTTGGCGCAAGGCACAAAAATGCCAAAGCGCCCAACCGCGCCCACTGCGAGACACCCAATCGGGCGAACGCCCTATAAAACAACAGATATGACCCTAGCGCCAAACTGATGGACCAGCACGCCAGGACTGTTTCAGACATCAAGGAGCGAATACCAAATGCGCGATACACACCGCTGGCCAGCAGCGGCGTGATCGGTAGGAGGTGTGCAGTCGCGCCTTGCCCCGCAGCATAGGCATCAGCAAAGCCGCGTCCCTCTGCCAGCGAAATTGCGACAGATGCAGCCTCTGAATGAGCGACACCGGGACGCACGATCGCCCAGGCTATGCGCTCTGCGGCGCCGATGCCGACGCAAGCAAACAGGAGGATTCGTTCGCGGAACCACGCTGTTGGTTTTTCCACGATTTTTCCCCCGAGCCCGATTGATCTTGCCTATTGGCTGGCGCCGGATGCTGGTGGCAATCGCAGATTGATCCGAGATCGCGCTACATAGGCTGACAGTGTGAATGCGGCACACGGTCGATCTGTGTGAGCGATCAGGACTTGAAGTCGCTCGCTTGACCGTCGATCTACAAGCCATCGGCATAAGGGATATCAATAATGCACAATCCGTTCGAGACCGGCGATTTCGCGAGCCCGCTAACGCAGGCTGGCGTCGGCCTCCAGCAGACCCGCAGTGGTCTGGTCCCGATCGTCATCGAGCAGTCGAATCGTGGCGAGCGTTCGTTCGACATCTTCAGCCGATTATTGCGCGAGCGCATCGTGTTTGTGACGGGCGGGGTCGAGGATGGCATGGCCAGCCTGATCACTGCACAGTTGCTGTTCCTGGAGTCAGAGAATCCTAAAAAGGATATTTTCATGTACATCAACTCGCCGGGCGGTGTCGTTACGGCGGGAATGGCGATCCATGACACGATGCAATATATTCGGCCGCGGGTCGGGACGGTATGTATCGGGCAGGCTGCCTCGATGGGCAGTTTCCTGTTGGCGTCTGGCGAGAAGGGCATGCGCGTCGCGCTGACCAATGCGCGGATCATGATCCACCAGCCATCGGGCGGCGCGCAGGGCATGGCATCGGACATCGAGATTCAGGCGAAGGAAATCCTGCGTATCCGTGCGCGGATGAATGAGCTTTATTCGAAGTATACCGGTCAGCCGATCGAGGAGATCGAGCGCAGGATGGATCGCGACACGTTCCTTCAGGCGGACGAGGCGAGGGATTTCGGGCTGATCGACGAAGTATTCGACAAGCGTCCGATGCCTACCGATGAACTAGCCGCCGCTGCCTGAGCCGCGTCACTCCGTTTCCCAAGTCCCATACCGGGGCATCCGCCGCTGACGGGCGGCGGTTGCCAACGGCGCTACCCCACTTAGGGTAGTGCCATCGGCACCACGGATGGGCGAAGGGGGACGACTATGGGTCAACTGAACTTGTTGCCACAGGCTAGCGCCGTGACGGGGCATTCGCTGCCTGCTCAGCTGGCCATCGTGGTGCCCGCATTCAACGAAATCGACAATGTACCGTTGCTGATCGCGGCGGTTACAGCGGCGCTTCCGAATGTCGCGTGGGAAATCGTGTTCGTCGATGATAATTCGCCGGATGGGACCGCAGCCCGAGTGCGAGACCTGGCGATGGAGAACCCGCGGGTCCGGGTCGTCCAGCGATATGGCCGACGGGGTTTGGCATCGGCCTGCATTGAGGGCGTGATGGCGACTGCAGCACCTTTTGTGGCGGTGATGGATGCCGACCTGCAGCATGACGAGCGGTTGCTAAGTCAAATGTTTGATCGGTTGCAGGGTGGCGATATCGATCTGGTCGTTGGTAGCCGCTATGTAGAAGGCGGTAGTTTTGGCGATTGGACCCGCGGCCGGACCGCAGCGAGCAAGCTGGCGACGCGGATGGCCACGACGTTGACGCGTACGCCGATCAGCGACCCCATGAGCGGCTTCTTCATGATGACCCGGACCGCGTTCGAACGGTCGTTGCCGCGCTTGTCGTCGGTCGGGTTCAAAATTCTACTCGACATCGCTGCTAGCGCGCCGGCACCGTTACGAGTGGCGGAAGTTCCCTATACATTCCGCACGCGCCAGCATGGCGAAAGCAAGCTCGACTCACTGGTGCTATGGGAATATTTTCAACTGATCCTCGACAAGGCATTTGGTCGGGTGATCCCGGTTCGGTTCATGAGTTTTGCGATGGTCGGCGGGCTGGGCCTCTTGGTCCATTTCTTCGTACTGTCGATCCTGTTCGTAGGCATCGGCACTTCGTTCAATGCCGCGCAGACCGTGGCGACGATCGTGGCGATCTCGAACAACTTTTTTCTCAACAATTTGCTGACTTATCGCGATCAACGGCTTCGTGGTCCGGCGTTGCTTCGCGGCTGGGTCAGCTTCTATCTGGTCTGTGCGACGGGAGCGGTCGCCAATATTGGCATTGCTGACTGGCTCTTCGATCATCAGACCTTTTGGGTCTTCTCCGCTATTGCTGGTGTGCTTGTTAGTGTAGTGTGGAATTACGCGATGTCTTCGATCTTCACGTGGCGTAAGCGATAGGGGTCGTCGTTACTACTGAGGCTTAGCAAATACGCCCGGATCGACACGCAACAGGCGTGACTGGCCGGTTGCCGCAATCTGATGCGCGGTGACCGGCAGGGGTATGGCAAGATCGCCAATGTCGATCAGCCACAGATAATCGATGTGCCGCCATGGCAACCTGCGAACGATATCGGCGGCGCTGTCTTTTTGTCCCAGTCGTTCGCACGGCTCCGCGGAGATCATCGATGGCGCTTCTGTTAGAGCGTCGTCGGCGTTCGGGACGAGCGACATCAACTGTTGTCCCGAACTCATAAAGTGCCCGTTGACCAGAGCGTTACGCCGGACGGTGGCAAATGCGCCGAGGTGCGAGTAGCGGGGCGGTTCCCAGTCGCGCCGACAATCGGTCAGCCAGATTGCCACCATACGGCTGCCAGATCGGACCTGATCGAGCAGTGCTAGTTCCCGATCCGCCCTCTGGGATACGTCGACGAACGTCACGGTGCTGACGACCAGCCGCAGCAGCACGAAAGTGAATGCAGATCCCCAGATCCATCGGGGCAGGGGTTTCACCTCGCTTACGGCCAGCAGGCCGAGCGCCAGGGCGGGTGCGATTAATCGGACGGCGGCAAACTCCGACCCGACGATCTGGCTGGGCATCAGGAACACGCAAGCCCATAGCAGGATCGCGGGCACTAACGCGCGCGGATCGCTGCTGAACCGGCGACGGGCTAGGAGGGGCAACAACGCCGCGCCATACAACATCCCGGCCGATGCAATGTCAAAAATGTTATGGCGCTCTCGCAGGATCATCAGCAGCCATCGGGCGTCAAGCGCAAAATCGAACCACCTGCCGGCGGTACCGGTCTGATCATTTCGCCAGAACACAAGAAGGATCAACGGCCAGGAGATCGGCAACGCCTTCAGAAAGACGGTTTTCAATAGCTCTGTTGGACGGTGGCCTTGGCGCATGGCTTGCCCCGCCGCGACGCCGGCTATCATCAGCCCCATGACGCCATAACCGATCATATGCGCTGTGATGATGACGGGTGCGGCGATTGCCAGAAGAAGGGCGCTCCAGCGCGTCTGGCCGCGTTGCTCCAGTGTCAGCCAGCCTGCGCAGACGACGAACGACAGCGAAACCGCGAGGCAGGAGTTCACAAAGCCGAAGATCAGCGGATAGGCATAGTTTAGCGGCAGGCTGAGCAGCGCGGTCGCGGTGATGCGACCATGCAGCCGATAACCAAGCCATAGCATGCCGGCAGCACCGATCGGCGGGATCGTCGCCGCGACGAGGCGCGCCGCAGTTTCGACGTTCGTCCACTGACTGAGGAAAGCGACGCTGAGATCCACGCCCAGATTGGGAAGATAGCGCCAGGAGTAAGTAAAAAATCGGCTTAGTTCGGGAGTGAACGGCAGGTTGCGCTCGACATGATAACGGGCGACGTGAGCGGGAAGATCGATCAGCAGTGGAAACGGCGTAGCGAGTAACGGCACCGCCATCGCCAGGACGATTGCGATCGCCGCCAGCCAGCGAAGCCGGTCAGCCGGATATAATTTCGTATTTTGCACCCGTTCCCCCTTCGGTGCGCGCCGGCGTCACCTATCCGACGGATGATCGTGGTCGGTGACGATGGGACGTGTCAACAACCGTGGCAGGTTAGCCTGTCCCACTTCAGGCTTCGGTAAAACCAGCGATTCCCGCCACCACCCACCTGACCGGACTCGTTCTTTGTCGATAGGCATCAATGCATCCACATGGCTGGATTACTATCGGTTTGCGCCCGGAGGTGATCGGTTACGGCTTGTAGAGCCGATGGCGTGAGGCCATATCTGTGTCCGCGTGCCATTTTCCGATGGCGCACGCTGCATAGCGAGCGACCGTGTGGTGCGGTTGCCAAGAGGGTTATCTGAATGACGAAGCTGAGCGGTGGCGACTCGAAGAGCACCCTCTACTGTTCGTTCTGCGGCAAGTCGCAGCACGAAGTTCGCAAGCTGATCGCCGGACCAACGGTGTTCATCTGCGACGAGTGCGTCGAGCTTTGCAACGACATTATCCGTGAGGAGACGAAGTCGGCGCTGGTGTCCAAGAAGGACGGTGGCGTGCCGACCCCGCAGGAAATCTGCAATGTGCTCGATGACTACGTCATCGGTCAGAAGCAGGCCAAGCGTGTGCTGTCGGTGGCAGTACACAATCATTACAAGCGGCTGAATCATGGTGCCAAGGGTGCCGATGTCGAACTCGCGAAGTCGAATATTCTGCTGGTGGGACCGACCGGCTGCGGCAAGACGCTGCTGGCGCAGACGCTTGCGCGTATTCTTGACGTGCCATTCACCATGGCGGACGCGACAACGCTGACTGAGGCCGGTTATGTCGGTGAGGATGTCGAGAACATCATCCTGAAACTGCTCCAGGCATCGGATTACAATGTCGAGCGAGCGCAGCGCGGCATCGTCTATATCGACGAGATCGACAAGATCAGCCGCAAGGCGGAAAACCCGTCGATCACGCGCGACGTGTCGGGCGAAGGCGTCCAGCAAGCGCTGTTGAAGCTGATGGAGGGCACCACCGCGTCCGTACCGCCACAGGGTGGGCGCAAGCATCCGCAGCAGGAATTCCTGCAGGTCGACACGACGAACATTCTTTTCATCTGTGGCGGTGCTTTTTCCGGCCTTGAAAAGATCATCGGCGACCGCTTGCAGGGCAAGTCGATTGGCTTTGGCGCGTATGTCGCTAGCCCGGAAGAGCGCCGGACGGGAGAAGTATTGCGGTCGACTGAACCGGAAGATTTGTTGAAGTTCGGGCTCATTCCGGAATTCGTGGGCCGCTTGCCCGTTATCGCGACGCTGGAAGATTTGGATATCTCGGCGTTGGTCAAGATTCTCTCAGAGCCAAAGAATGCGTTGGTCAAGCAATACCAGAAGCTGTTCGACATGGAACAGGTGGAACTGGGCTTTACCGACGATGCGCTGGTGACGATCGCCAAGAAGGGCATCGAGCGCAAGACCGGCGCCCGCGGTCTGCGGTCGATTCTAGAGGCGATCCTACTAGATACAATGTTCGATTTGCCGGGCATGGACGGCGTCGACGAAGTGATGATCGATAAGGACGTCGTTGAGGGCCGTAAGGAGCCCATTCGCGTCTACGCCGAGAAGAAGAAGACTGGCGACGCCGCGTAGCGGCTAGGGTTGAACCAGCGTCACCAGCCCAGGGGTCGGCTGGTGACGCCATTAAATTCCTGGCGGCCTTCCATTGAGACTGGTCGGGGGGTAAATAATGTATCCATATTGACGCAAAAAACCGAAAGCGTTTTGTTCGCGATATCAGATCGGTCATGCTCTGGTCGTATTTGATTGGCGCAGTTGGTCGGTCTTGATTGACTATGTTGCCCTGCGATAAATAACCGTTGCTTAAAAATGATGTATAGGCCGCGGAAACGTGGGCCAGATCTCTTAAAAACCTGAATATTCAAATATCTAGAATGCAAAGCGTTCTGGATACATCGCCCATTGCGGTCTGGCAGGGCACTGTGTTGTATCGATGCATCCTGCGATGGCGGACCCATCGTCGGGATTTTGCTCTTTACCCCGCAGATGGACGTTGCGCCCCACCCGCATCGTCTGAACTTCAGGCATCGACAATTGATGATGGCATTTTCCGCTCTGTCGGCGGAACGCGAGGGCGTTCCGCCCGTGGTTGTCTGCACCTACGAGGATCGCGAGTCGGCGTTGCCGGGCTTGGCGCTTTTGGCCCGATCGATCGCGAACCATGCGCCGCATCTGCGGCTTCTGTGTTTCTCGTCGCTGGCCGGGGCCAAGGCGTTATCCGATGAACTTCCGGGAATGGAATTGCGCCCGGTCGAAGATTTGGGTGTCAGCGGCTGGAGCGTGAAGCCGACGGTACTGCTGCATGCCTTGGAGGAGTCGGATAGCGCCTTGTGGCTCGATACGGATGTCGTGGTTTCGGGTGGTCTTGGAAAATTGCTGGATGCGCTGCCCGCGGGCGCGGTCGTCGTTGGCGAAGAATATCGCTACCGTCAGCTCGGTGGCTGTTCGGCCCGCGCGCGGGCATGGGGGCTGACGGTCTCACGCGAGCTGGACTGCATGACCAATTCCGGTTCGGTCCGGGTCACCAAGGCCCATCGACCGCTACTGGAGCGATGGCAGGCACTGCTCGCCGATCCTCGTTTCGTTGCGGCCCAGCAGATGCCGATCGCGACGCGCCCAACCCACTTGCTGGGCGATCAGGACGTCCTGGCGGCGCTACTTGTCTCCACGGAATTTGCCGATCTGCCTGTTCATTACATTCGCAACGGACCGGAGATGGTGCAACATTGCGGAGCCAACGGCTATCACGTGATCGATCGACTGCGTATGATTTTCAGACGACCGGCGTTCGTCCATATGCTTGGTCGATACAAGCCCTGGTCTTTTGATGTTCCCCCGGATCCCCTTCGTTCGAAGGCCGATTATCTACACTTCGTCTGCTTCGAATTGTCCCCGTTCCATGCGGCGGCGCAACCCTATGCCGCGGCCTTGGGTAATCCGACTTGGCTGCAGCGGCGAAGTCGGTTGGCACGGGTGTTGAACGCCATGGCTCTCGGCAATGTGGCACTGCGCGGTTTGCCGCTCGCGCTGGCGGCATGGGCAGCAGAGTGGAAGAGGGGGAGCCCCCCGCCGTTGTCCTGTGCCACCGAGCCGCTGGCTTCGCTTCAACGACAGGAAATGTCTTTGCGCTCTCGGGTGGCTGAGTGAGTCAGTGCCCGACCGACGCCAGCGTCGACCGAACTTCCGTCACCATTCGCTCTGGGCCGTATGTTGCGGCCGCTTTTTCAGCGCCCCGCCGTGCCATCCCTTCTGTCGCGTCGGAATCATTCAGCAGAGAGGTGCAGGCGTCAATCCACTGGGCGGCGCTGTCGGCGGCCAACATATGATCGTTCAATTTCAGATCTGCCGCAAAGCCGGAATAGGCAAACGTGGACGAAACAAGCGGCCGGGCATGAACGAGCGCATCAATGACTTTGATCTGCGTACCACCACCGGATCGAATCGGGGCGACCACGACAGCCGCCCGATCGTATTCGGCGGCCAAATCTTTGACGAAGCCGTGGAAATGGGCGGCGCGAATTTGTTCAGGCAGGTCTGGACCGTGACGACCGATCACGTGCAGTTCGGCAAAGGGAAAACGCGCCGACAGCGCCGGCCAGACGTGATCGGCGAACCAGCGCAGGCCCTCTATGTTGGGCTCATGCGCAAAAAGGCCAACCATCAGCAACCGGCCCGCCACTGGCGCTTCTCGATCGCGCGTCGGATCAGGCACGGAAACGACGTTGGGCATGAAACTGCGTCGGGCATTGTTGGGCAGATCCCCGGGTTTGGGACTGGCGTACCACACATGCAAAGCCTGACGAGCGACCCGTCTCGCGAGCATATTGCGCACCTGTATCTTGATCCGCACCAGCATAGAAACGGCGGCGCCTGGCGGTGCAGTTTTGAGGAAGTCGTCCGGATCGAAGATCATGCGCGCCCGATCCTTGCGCGGCACCAGCAACGCCAGATCGAGATACTGCGCGACAATGAAGTCGTAATGCTCGCCGGCGAGAATCGTCGTGATCCAGCGGGTAAGCTCACGACGTTGGCGCAACGCCTCCGGCGACATGCCGTACACGCTGACCTTGCCCTCTCGCGTTCGATCCGCCGACCACTCCTGGCCCATGGCAAAATTCGGACCACCATTGATGATGAGGGTGTCGACCTCGGCCGCTGCCAGCAAAGCATTGCGCAGATGGTTCGCCCGCTGACTGCCGCCGAACGAAAAATCACCTATTGGGCAATGGGTTAGAAAAAGGATACGGGGCATCGAACCTCGACATAAGGGAGGTGCAGATCGGTCATATCGAAGGGCGACCGTGTTGCATTCCGGGGCTGGCGGTTATGTGGAGGGATCACGAGATCCGGTCCGCAATTATCGGTTAACAAGCGCTATCGAGTCAACGCTCCGGCGATGAACAGGAACGACGATGCTAACATCGTGCGATCGCGGCGATTTTCGGACGCTTCGTCTGATCGACTGCGTAAACTGCGACAACGAGATTGAAGAATGCTTCGCCGATCAGGCCTCAGCGTGATCTCGCTTGCCACGCCTGCATCTCCTCCACCGCTGTCGATCGTCTCAAGACGCGGGCTTCGGGATCGATGACGACGTGAGCGCCACCTGATATCGTCAGCGTTTCGCGACCGTCCGTCATCGGCAGCGTTCGGCGGATGCCATCAACGGCAATATCGATCGGCAGAGGGAAGGGGCCGTTACTAGGTACCCGCCACGCCAGCGTCAGCGTGTCGCCGGTTCGTGTCTCCACCAGATCGGGCAGCGCCGCCTGGCGTAGATAGACGTCGAAGAACCAGCGGTAATCCTTGCCCGTCACCTTCGCGACCAGCGCCTCATATTCCTTCGTCGAGCCAAAGCGTGGGGTGAAATTGCCGGGACGGGGGTCGGGACGGCCATAGACGGCAAGGCGGGTGACATCCCAAAATGCCTTATCCCCGATCAAACCGCGAAGGGTGTGGAGCATCCACGATCCCTTCATATAGATGTCGAGACCGGCGCCGCCTTTGGATGGCTCGTAAACCTCCTCTTCGGTCAAAATCTTGCCGCGAACGATCGGTGCCTTGTTGACGATCTGACCGCGCTGCCCCATCATCATCGTGATGTATCGGGCATAGCCTTCGCGCCATTGGCCATAGGCGGGCTGCATATAGCTTCCGTAGCCTTCATGTAACCAGTAGTCGTCCCAATTTGCGGCGGTCAGTTGGTTGGCGAACCATTCATGGGTGAATTCATGCTGGAACAGCCAGTCGAATCCCTCGATCGCCTTAGCATAGCCGTTGCCATAGGCATTGATCGTCTGGTGCTCCATGCCCTTGTGCGGGGTTTCGACCACGCCGACCTTTTCGGCGCCGAACGGATAGGGGCCGACCATAGTCTCGAAGAAGTCGAGTGTCGGTGCAAATTCGGCGAACAGTCGCTCCGCCTGCGCTTTCTCACCCGGCAGATACCAATAAAACATCGGTATGCTGTTGCCGAAGCGGCTCTTGTAGGTGCCGCTGATCTCTTCGTACGGACCGACGTTGAGTGCGATGGCGTAGGTGTTGGGATGGGTCGTTCGCCAGTGCCATGTCGTGCGGCCGTCCGACAGCGTGTCGACACCGATCAGCTTGCCATTCGAGGGTGCTTTCAATCCCTTCGGCACGGTGACGTGTAGGGTAACGGCCGCCGGCTCTCCTTCTGGGAAGTCGAGGCAGGGCCAAAGCAGATCGCACCCGTACCCTTCCGTCGTGGTGGCGAACCATAAACGGCCATCCGGCGTCTTCGACCAGACGACACCGTCGTCCCATGGGGCGTTGAGTGCGACATGCGGCGTACCGCCATAGGTTATGCGGGCCGATACCGATTGTCCGGCGGCGAGCGGGCGAGGCAAGCGGATGACAAGCTGCCCCTCGGGATTCGACCATGCCGATGTTAGCAGGGTGGTGCCGTCGATCGCGATGGCGCTGACAGGCAGGTTGCGGTCGAGATCGATGACCAATCGGGTCAGCGGTGATTTCGCGGTGAAGCCCAGGGTGGCGATGCCGGTCACCTGATAGGTATTCGGCAGCACTTCGAATGCCAGATCGGCGCTGTCGAACCGCAATGCCAGTTGGTCCGCAGCGCGCTCACCACCCGATCGCTGGGTCTGCTCCGTGATCGCCGGCGTGCCTTTTTTGGGCGGTTCAGAAGCAGTGGCGAGTAGGGCGAGGGCGGTCACGATCATGGCCGAATATGTCTCCGCTCACGCGATCCGGCGCAAGCCGATTGATGGTTTCCCAATACTCCCCATATATCAGAAGAATGAGTGCCCGGATCGGCACTCACCGGAGTTTGCATGAACCAGACCTATCCCGTCCTGCCACTGCGCGATATCGTCGTTTTCCCTAACATGATCGTGCCCCTTTTCGTTGGCCGTGACAAATCCGTCGCCGCGCTCGAATCGGCGATGAATGCCGACAAGGAGATATTCCTCGTCGCGCAGCTCGATCCTGCAGAGGACGATCCCGCGCGTGAAGACCTCTACGAAGTCGGCGTCACTGCCACCGTGCTGCAACTGCTGAAGCTGCCCGATGGCACCGTTCGCGTCCTGGTCGAGGGCAAGGAGCGGGCGCGGATGGACGAATTGATCCCCATCGAAACGCATCTGACGGCCACCATCGTCGCCGTCGCCGATCTGGCGGCCGAGGGTACGGAGGTTGAGGCTCTGATGCGCTCGGTCGTCGGGCAGTTCGAAAATTACGCCAAGCTCAATAAGAAGCTGCCTGCCGAAACCGCCGTACAGCTGGGTGAGATCGACGAGCCGGCCAAGCTGGCCGACGCCGTCGCCGCTAATATCGCAGTTAAGGTGGCGGACAAGCAGGCTTTGCTGGTCGAGGCCGATCCAGCCAAGCGGCTGGAGATGGCGTTCGCCCTGATGGAGGGCGAGCTTGGCGTTCTGCAGGTTGAGAAAAAGATTAAAAGCCGCGTGAAGCGGCAAATGGAGAAATCGCAGCGCGAGTATTATTTGAACGAGCAGTTGAAAGCGATCCAGCGTGAACTGGGCAACGGCGATGAGGAAGGCGACGGCGACGAGCTGGCCGAGCTGACCCAAAAGATCGCAACCCTCAAGCTGTCGAAGGAAGCGCGTCAGAAGGCCACGTCGGAGCTGAAGAAGCTGAAGACAATGGCGCCGATGAGTGCCGAGGCGACCGTCGTGCGCAATTACCTCGACGTGCTTCTGGGCCTTCCCTGGGGCAAGAAGTCGAAGATCAAGAAGGATATCGCTGCTGCGCAGATCGTCCTCGACGAGGATCATTACGCGCTGGAAAAGGTGAAGGACCGGATCGTCGAGTATCTCGGCGTGCAGGCTCGCACCAACAAGCTGAAGGGGCCAATCCTGTGCCTCGTTGGGCCGCCGGGTGTCGGCAAGACGTCACTGGGCAAATCGATCGCCAAGGCAACGGGACGCGAGTTCATTCGCCAGTCGCTTGGCGGCGTCCGTGATGAAGCGGAAATCCGCGGTCATCGACGGACCTATATCGGCTCGCTGCCGGGCAAGATCGTTACAAATCTAAAGAAGACCGGCACGTCGAATCCGCTCTTCCTGCTCGACGAGATCGACAAGCTGGGTCAGGATTTCCGGGGTGATCCCGCATCGGCACTGCTGGAAGTGCTCGATCCCGAACAGAACGGTAAGTTCCAGGATCATTATCTGGAGATCGACCTCGACCTGTCGGATATTATGTTCGTCTGCACGGCCAACACGCTGAACTTGCCACAGCCGCTGCTCGACCGGATGGAGATCATCCGTCTGGAGGGTTATACCGAGGACGAAAAGGTCGAGATCGCCGAGCGGCATCTGGTCGAGAAGCAGATCGAAGCGCATGGTCTAAAGGCTGGGGAGTTCGAACTAACGCAGGACGGTTTGCGCGCGCTGATCCAGAAGTACACGCGGGAAGCGGGTGTGCGAACGTTGGAGCGCGAGATCGCCAAGTTATGCCGCAAGGCGCTGCGTCGCATTCTCGAAGGCAAGATGGAGAGTGTGATCATCACTCCCCACAATCTCCACGAATATGCCGGCATCCAGAAGTATCGGCATGGATTGTCGGAAACCGAGCACCAGATCGGCGCTGTCACCGGTTTGGCATGGACCGAGGTCGGTGGCGAACTACTGACGATCGAGAGCGTGACAGTTGGCGGGCGCGGGGCGGTGAAGACCACTGGCAAACTTGGCGACGTCATGAAGGAGTCTGTCGAGGCGGCCTGGAGTTTTGTGAAGGCGCGTGCGCCAAGTTACGGAATCAAGCCGTCGTTGTTCCATCGCAAGGATGTCCACGTCCATCTGCCCGAAGGCGCGGTGCCAAAGGATGGACCATCGGCGGGTATCGGCCTTGTAACTTCGCTGGTCTCGACGCTGACGGGTGTACCTGTTCGGCGCGAAATCGCGATGACGGGTGAGGTGACGCTACGCGGTCGGGTGCTGCCAATTGGTGGCCTGAAAGAGAAGCTGTTGGCGGCGCTGCGTGGCGGTATCACCACGGTGCTGATCCCAGCGGAGAATGAAAAGGACCTCGCGGACATTCCCCAGAACGTGAAGGACGGGTTGACGATCATCCCGGTCGCTCATGTGGATGAGGTGTTACGGCTGGCGCTGACCGAGCCACTGGAGGCGATCGACTGGACAGATGCGGACGAGCTCGCCGCTCTGCCACCGCCGGGCGTGGCGCCGGCGGGTGCCGAACTGCATCACTGATCATTGGTCAGCGATCATGTCCTGCCGCGGGACCATATCGTCTCGCGGCAGGTTGACTTGCAGGGATTGCCCGCTGTTATTGGGCGCTTGGCTTGCGCACCTCACCTGTGCGCATCACGATTCGTAAATGGGGGTTTGCAATGAACAAGCAGGAGCTGATCGCGACGGTCGCCGACACATCGGGACTGGCGCGCAGCGACGCGGTGAAGGCGGTGGAGGCGGTGTTCGACACCATTTCGACCAGTCTGAAAAAGGGTGACGAAGTACGTCTGGTAGGATTCGGGACGTTCTCGGTATCCAAGCGTAAGGCATCGACGGGTCGCAACCCGCGCACCGGCGAACCGATGACGATCAAGGCTTCGACTCAGCCTAAGTTCAAGGCAGGCAAGATCCTGAAGGATTCGGTCAACTAATAGACTGGACAGGAAGGGTGCGGCCGATTAGTGCGCTGCCTCCCGCCGAGGATGGGCGCGTAGCTCAGCGGTAGAGCACACCCTTCACACGGGTGGGGTCACAGGTTCAATCCCTGTCGCGCCCACCATCTTCGGACACGAAAAGGCCCGCCACTCAGATGTGAGTGGCGGGCCTTTTCGTGTTGGTCCGCGATGTGAAGATCAATGTGCGTTACGGTGCTTCCACTTGTGCATCACAACCGCGATGACGCCACCGACGATCAGGCCGACAATGCCTGATCCGATTGCGGTCACGGTCCACGCGATCACCCCGTGCAGGCCAGCCACCGTGCCGGCTACCGCCTCTGCAGCGTCATGAATCAGATGAGCGGGTTTGCCCCAACCAAGCCCTTCCAGACCATGGACGATAATCCCGCCGCCTACCCAGATCATCGCGGCAGTGCCGATCGCGGCAAGCGCGGTCATGATGACGGGCATTGCCTTCACCATTCCTCGACCGATCGATTGCGTCATCGCCGAGCGGCGGCGGGCCAGGTTCAGGCCGATATCATCAAGTTTTACGATGATGGCGACCGCACCGTATACACCAACGGTGATCGCGATCGCGACCAGTGCCAGGGCAACTGCCTGGCTGACAATGTTGCCCTCCGACACCTCGGCCAGCGCGATCGCCATAATCTCTGCAGACAGGATGAAGTCGGTCTTTACTGCGCCCGACACCTTCTGCTGTTCGAGCGCCTCGGGCGTGATCGCCGTATCGGCATCTTCGGCGACGACGGTGTGGCCAGACATCGCTTCCCACAACTTCTCTGATCCTTCGAAGCAGAGATAGGCACCGCCGATCATCAGCAAGGGAGTCAGTGCCCATGGGGCGAATGCACTGAGCAACAGCGCAACTGGTAACAGGATCAACAACTTGTTGCGCAGCGAACCCACGGCGATCTTGCCGATGATTGGCAATTCCCGCGCCGGGGATAGGCCCATCACATAGCGCGGTGTTACCGCGGTATCGTCAATCACCACGCCCACCGCCTTAGTACCAGCGCGGCCGGCGGCGGCGCCGATATCGTCGAGCGAAGCGGCCGCCAGCCGGGTGATGCCGGCAATATCGTCGAGCAAAGCGGCCAATCCCGATGCCATGCTATTCTCCGAAATGATCTGTGGCGGCCCGTTTGTGCGTAAGCGCTGCCAGTGACAAGCCCAGGTGGCACCCAACCGTTACGGCAAGAATGGATCAAACCGCCGACGAACATCCCCGATCGACAGCTAAGTAGCAATTTCCTTTACTTACCGATAGTCAAACCCGATGGACGACCGGTCAGCCGGCTTTAGCTCCCGACAGCTGCAATGCACCCGGCCCGTCGCGAGCGGACTGGAAGCGAGCGAGATCGGGTGTTTGGTCGGCAGTTTCGACCTGACCGGCAAGAACCGCTTGCGCACCGTGCCAACCGTGCTGGGCTTGGTGAAATCGATTGATATCGCGCTGTGGATCGACGCGTATGATTACACCCTAGGCCAGACTCCGAATGCCATTGGTGCTTTGGGTAGGAGTATTCCGCCGAGGCTACGGGATTTGGCCAATCCCGATGTCCCCCCAATGGGCCAGTCGTATAATTTGGACGACATTGGTGGCCTGCGGAACGGCGTAGCGCCCCCCTATCCTCCAGAACCGGCGCAGCCGCGGCCGTTTCCGACACGGGAGGGGGGGGCGGAACGATGTGGGGATCGCAATCCGGTTGGCCGTCATGAGCGGGCTGATCGTGGCCTTGGGATTGTTCGTCGAGGCCAGTCGCTGATTAAAAGTTGGATGGCCAGACATCCGCCATCGGCCACGCCCTTACCGGCCGGATCGGAGCATCGCGGACCTGACCACCATCCGCTCCAACATTGCCTGAAAGATCGCCGAGCATCTGACCGGGCTGGACCAAGAGATCGATCTGGCTGCCCGGCCAAGCGCGCGCATGCCAGCCGACCTGCTGGAGAAGATCGTGCGCCCATGGGTCTCGCCGATCGCGGCACGAGGGGTGCTGGATGCAGCCGCCACGCTCACGGCGCTGGCCTCAGCACGCTGCAAGATCACCCGGATGCGCAGCCTGTTGCTGGCCTATGCCAAGGACGGAAGGCCGACCAAAACCTTGGGCGATCAAATCGAAGACCACGCGTTCACGACCGGACTGGGCGAGTAGGTGAACCCAGATGCGATCCGTCTGCCCGGCTGATGCGGATGGCCGGCGTGCGAGCAGATCGCGCCGTGTTCCGGTTACGATCCACATCCTCCTCCTCCATGCCCGGCTTGCTGCCGCCCGTGGCTATGTCGTGTATATGGTCGGTGCGCCGGAGCACTGCATTGCGGCGATCCAACTGGCTGGCACCGTTGTTGTCTGGGCGATCGCGATCGGCGTTGCTGAAGTGATGCCGCGCAATTCGTTGGGCTCGAATCTGGCGTGCTCTTTACTCACGTTGCCATTCTCGTCTCGCCTGTGGCCGTCGCTTCGCTGGTGGATCGGTTCACGCCCTTATGAATGATGGCGCTGCATGGCGCTGGCGTCGTCGGTCACGGGGCGAAGGCGACGGTACGCGCGACCATGGCGAGCTTCTATCAGGCGGCGCATCTGTTTCCTGTTCATCTGGCGACGATTTTACTGATCCTCCCGATGCGCTGGCCTGTCAGACGGCGCGGCGAGACGCGGCTCGACCGATTTTGGTCAATCTCTTGGCATCCATCGACGCCACGCTGGCAGTGGTTTGGGCGGACAGGTTGATCGCGGCATTCGGCAACGTGGGTGCGGTATTGGCCGCGAACGCGCAGCGGCTGAAAGCGGTACTGGGCGGTGAGGAACGTGTGGTCGCGCTGTTGGTCGCGCAACGGCAAACGATGTTATGGGTCTTGCGCGAGCGGGCGGTACGACGACCAATCGTCGCGACGCGGCATGATCTACTTCGTTATTTGCATCATCGCATGGCTTATGATGGCGAAGAGTCCCTGCGCGTGTTGTTCCTCAATGGTCGGCGCGAGTTGCTCGCCGAAGAAGTGCTGGCGCATGGCGGTTCCGATGCAGTGGCGATCGAGCCCCGGCGGGTGATCGTTCGTGCGCTGGAATTGGCGGCGACTGGTATCGTCCTGATCCATAATCATCCCAGCGGCGATCCATCACCCAGTTTTGCCGACCGCCGTTTTACTCGGCGGCTGGCGCTGGCGGGCGAATGCCTCGGCATCCAGTTGCACGATCATCTGATTGTCGCGCGCGATGGATATGAGCGGATCGGCACCGTGGCACCGCCGGTCATCTAACTAACCGGGCAAAAGAATGTCCAAAATGAAAGTAACTGCTCGGCAATTGCCTATCTGCTGATCGTCCCGCGCTGGGGCATTGTCACGGTTTCGTCACGTACCCGTCACCAATCTGTCGCTCGATTCACATCTTCCCGTCATGCGATCGTCCTAATTGCCCCTTCGAGATCGACGGGGTTTTCCGATGTCGATCCTGGGCGCCTGCCACACCACAAGAAGATCGACAGGGAGTTTTCGACATGGCCAGCTTCACGGCGGTTACGCGCGTTCTGATGGCGGGCACCGCCTGCGTCTTGCTAGCTTCGTGCGGTGGCGCCGACAGCGTGGCATCTCCCGGCGCGGGCAGCGTCACCATCGTCAACCCGGCACCTACGCCGACCCCGGCACCCACCGGTACGCCCACGCCGTCGGCGATCACCGCCGCGCAGTTCGCCGCAGTGACGACGGTCAACAATATCTCCATCACCGCCGACGAGCAGCTGGCACTGGTCAATGCAGGTACGAACAACAACGTCAATGGCGTGAATGTGCTGAGTGGGGTCTATCCCGTCAGTGCGACGTCCGCAGCGACGGCGACCGACCCGTCGAGCATCAATGCGTTCTTCACCAGCACCAATTTTGTCGGCGCGCTGAACGGACCAACCGATACGGCATTCCAGGATTGGACTTGCAACTCAACCTCTGCCCAGTTCGGTGGCACCGGTGCAGCCTGCACCGCGGTGCCGGCGGTAGGTACAGGTGGTTCGACGGCTGCTTGCCCAACTGGCACGATCGACGACGGTCTGGTACAGACGTTCCGCGCCTGCCGCCTGCCGACCCTTATCACCAGCAGCCTGACGCTGCCGAAGATTGCCGGCGTGTTCTATCGTCTGCGTGGCCAGACCGAAGTCGGCGCCGATGTCGGTACGACCGGTGCAGATACCGGCGTGACGCTGACGATCGCCGCGGGCGTCGTGATTGCCGCCGATTCGACCGAGGCGACGGCCGACTTGTTGCTGGTTAATCGCGGGTCGAAGATCAGCGCAATCGGCACCCGAAGCGCGCCAATCATCTTCACGTCTCAGCAGAACCTCGCCAGCAACGGCGTCAGCGATGCGACCCAGGGCCAGTGGGGCGGTATCATCCTGCTCGGCCGCGCACCCGTTGCGGTCTGCGCGACGGGCACCGGTCCGAACAATGCCGGTGGCACGAGCACGACCTGCCAGCAGGCGATCGAAGGCGTCACCGGGCGCTTCTATGGTGGGCCGACCGCGGCGGACAGCAGCGGCCAGATGTCGTACGTGCAAATTCGCTACAGCGGCATCGCCATCTCCGACGGTAACGAACTGCAGGGTCTGACGCTGGGCGGCACCGGTTCGGGTACGGTGATCGACCACATTCAGAGCCACAACTCGGCGGATGATGGCGTCGAAATCTTCGGCGGCACCACGAACATGAAGTATTTTGCGGTGACCGGCGCGGACGATGACGGCTTCGATATCGACAATGGCTATCGCGGCTTCATCCAGTTCATGATCGCCGCGCAGAAGGTATCGGGTGCCACGGCCGACAGCTTCTCGACCGAGATCGACTCGAACAATGCCGAAGATCTGCTGCCACGCACGTTTGGCCAGTATGCCAATTTCACCTTCCTCCAGACGGCAGCGGCGCCTGCCGCGATCCGTCTTCGTGGCGGTGCTGACATGCGCTTCACCAATGGCATCGTCCGGACGCCATCGGGCGTGGCGTGCATCAACTTGGTCGCCGGTGAGGTCAGCGTATCCGACCGCTCGACTGTCCGAGCGGCTAACTCCGCCCTGCAGGATGTCGGACCGCCAGTGTTCAGCTCGGTCTACTTCGCCTGTCAGGGCCGCTGAGCCCGTTCGCGACCCGATGAGCATCGGTGCCGGGGCGGCTGACAAGCTGCCCCGGCATTCGCCATAGAATTTCTGATCTGGAACCCCGGTCATGCCCCAGCGCCTGCGCTACGCCACGCTCCTTCTTCTGACCTCGCAACTGGCCGCACCGGCCGTGCTGGCGCAGAACGCACCCGCCCCGGCCGCACCGCCGCCCGCCCCAACCAGCACGACGGCGACCCAACCCGACACCGCAGCGGCGCCGGCGGAACAGACGCAGGAAGCGGAAATCTCCGCCCCCGGCGGCGGCACGGATGCCGAGGATATCGTGGTGGTGGGGCGCAACATCCCCAATTTCGTCCGCGCGACGCCGCAAATCGTCTCGGTCCTATCGAGCGCCGATATCGCGCGCACGGGTGAGGGCGATATCGCCGGCGCCTTGACCCGCGTCACTGGTCTGTCGGTGGTCGGCGGTGGCTTCGTGTTCGTCCGCGGTCTCGGCGATCGCTATTCTTCGTCGCTGCTGAATGGATCGCCACTGCCGAGCCCGGAGCCATTACGCCGGTCGGTGCCGCTCGACATCTTTCCAACCGCGATTGTCGGCTCGGCCGTAGTGCAGAAGACCTATTCGGCGAACTACCCGGGCGAATTCGGCGGCGGCATCATCAATCTGACGACCAAGGCGATCCCGGACAAGAATTTCGTGTCGGCTGGCGCGACGATCTCTGCCGATACCGCGACGACCAGCGAACTGGGCTATACCTATTATGGCGGCGGCGCCGACTGGATCGGATATGACGACAAAACCCGCAGCGTGCCGGGCTTCATCCGTAACGCACCGCAGGGATCGGGCATCATCCCGGTCGAGCAGGTCGCACAGCTGAGCAACGCTCGCACTACTCTGCTTCAGCGGAACAACCAGTTGCCGGCTAACTGGTCGGGCGAGATCAGTGGCGGATCGGTCTATGATCTGGGCACCGGGCGGCTGGGTGTGATCGGATCAGTCAGCGTCAGCAACACATTCCGCACGCGTTCGACGACGCAACAGGACTCGGTCAGCGCGAATGGTGCGATCCGGAACGACTACCAGACGCTAATCACCGACAACCGCATCGTCGCCAATGCGCTGGTCGGCGTCGGGTACGAGTGGGACGAAAACAAGATCCGTTGGACTAACGTGTATATCCACGACACGCTGAAACAGGGTCGCGCCTCGGTATCGGATAACTACAACAATTTCAGCGGACTTCGCTTTCAGCAGAACACTAGCTGGTTCGAGCGTCAGCTGATTGAGACTCAGCTGGTCGGTGAGTTCAAGCCGATAGACGATTTCAGCGTCGACGTGCGCGGTGCTTATGCCAATTCGAAGCGGAACGCGCCATATGAGCGGCAGTTCGATTATCTCTGCGTCGCTCGTCCGCAAGGTCTGACCGTCTCACAGACATCGGCGAATGACGCTGGTGGCAAGCAGTGCGACGGTGTCTATCAGGTCAACCAGCGCTTCTCGCCCTTCGCCTCGATCATCTTCAGTGAGTTGGAAGAGAATCTCTGGAGCGGTCAGGCGGATGTGGCTTATAAGCTGCCCACCGATCGTCCGTTCACTGTCTCTGCCGGTTATTATTATTCTGATACGCAGCGGACCTCGACCCGGCTTCAGTTCAATTATCAGCTGAATACCGGCGGCGGCACCGCGATCGGTTTTCCGTACAATCTGTATCGCCCCGACTATCTGCTGTCGCCGGACGTGCTGAACAACGCCTGCCCGCTCGTCGGGACGGGCGCGTGCACGGTACAGTTGCAGTTCGTGACGCCGCAGGGTGCGTACGAGTACGACGCGCTTCTCCGTACTCATGCCGGTTACGTCCAGGCCGAGGCCGAAGCCACCGACGGCGTGCGCGCCACGATTGGCGTGCGCTATGAAACCGCTGACGAGCGGGTTACACCGATCATGTCGCCGACGCGCCGGTTGAAGAACGACTATTTCCTGCCCGCGGCAACGCTGACCTGGAACTTCGCCGCCGACATGCAGCTGCGCGCCAGTGCGTCGAAGACGATCTCGCGGCCGCAGTTCCGCGAGTTGGCGCCGCAGCAGTTTCGCGACCCGGATTCGGATCGCCTGTTCTTCGGCAACCCGAACCTGGTCGATACCAAACTGTACAATCTGGAAGGCCGGTACGAGTGGTTCTACGCCCGCGACCAGCGTGTGACGTTGGGCGGCTTCTACAAGCGGATCGACAACCCGATAGAGCAGGTCGGCTTCTATCCGGGTTCGGACGACCGGCTCCAGACCGGTTTCACCAACCTGCCCAGCGCCACGTTGTACGGCGGCGAATTCGAGGTGCAGAAGTTCTTCCCCCTCGGTTTTCTGAATAGCGATTTCTTCGCGACCCGGCGTCTGCTGGCGATCGCGAACTACACCTACACGAAATCAAAGATTAACGCGTCTGACACTTGCGTTCCCAATCCGGGTGATGTGAACGGCACGCTGCGCCTGAACGGGTGTGCGGCTGGCTTCGGCTTTGCCAGTTCACTGTTCCGGTCGGATGCGCCGCTGACCGGCCAGTCGGATCATCTGGTCAACCTGCAGTTAGGCATCGAGGATACCAAGTCGCTTTCGGCGGCCACGCTGCTATTCAACTATGCCAGCGAGCGCGTGACGAATCGTGGCCCATCTAACCTGAGCGGGTCGGGGTTCCAGCCGGACATCATCGAGAAGCCGGGCATCCGCCTCGATCTGGTAGTGCGGCAGGGTTTCGACCTGATCGGCGGCCGATTCGAACTGAAGGCGGAGGCACGCAACCTGACGGGTACGCAGTATCAGGAGCGTCAAACGTTCGACAGCGGCAACGTTGTCTACATCAACCGCTACAAGCAGGGCCGCATCTTCTCGCTGGGGCTAAGCACGACCTTTTGAGGCGAACGTCCCTGGGGGTGGCGGACGATCGTCACCTCCAGGGACGTTCGCGATACCATTTGGTGATGACGTACTTTACGCCGCTGCGTACCTTCATCCCCTGATGCAGCGTGGCGGGGTTTGGCGATCCGTCTGCGCGGCGATTGTTCCAGCAGACCAGCTTGCCGGTTTCCGGCTGGATGATCTTGTCGATCGCCTTGAACCGCGTCGCGCCGCCGGCCTCGGGTTCGTTCAGGTAAACCATGAGCGTCCATGTCCGGTTGCCCGCGACCGAGCAATATCGGTCGTAATCCGCGCCCTGCGGTTCGAAATAATCCGTATGTCCTTTGAATTCCTGCCCGACCGCATAGCGTTGGCCCTGCAACGGTTCGCCGTGCGCGGGGTCGAGGCCGGTTAGCGCGGCGAAAAGCGCCTCCGTTTCGATCACGGCCGGATCGGCGGGGTCCAGATCGCCGGTTTCGCTGGTGCGATAGCCGGCGTCGCCGTTGCTGTCGGCGATCGTCGAGGGGCGGCGAACCGCGTCGATCCGGTCGACCAACGTGGCGCAGAGGGTGGATGTCAGGAACTCGCGGCGCACGAACAGCGTCAACTTGGCGCTTGGCAGGCGTTGGACGCTGCGATTTAACAGGATGCGATCGACGATCGGGGCAGCGTCAAGGCCAGAGCCGATCGGGGGAAGCGTAGCCATGGCCACGCTTTTGCCAGCATCGTGTCCGTGTGCCAGCTTCTTTTCGTTTCAGACCTTTGACGTAAAGCGGTAACATGCCATGGTTAAGCGCCAGCGTGCGGGGCGGGATGAGTATGGAATGCGATTGAAGCTAGACGCGCGCGCCCGGCGCCTGCTGCGGCGATTGCCCGTAGTGAACGTCTATTCAGTGGCGGAACTCGCGCTGATGGCGGGACTGTCGGTTCAATGCGCGCGGCTGTTGTGGGTGCTGGTGACGCCAGTTGGGCCGCTGGGTGACTGGCGTCCGGTGGGGGTCACGGTACCGGGCTCGCCGTTCGGCTTGTTGACCAGCTTCGATCCGTTCTTCCGGTTGCAGGGTGCGCAGATAGGGCCATCTACGGTCACCGCGTTGCAGTTGACGTTGTTCGGCACTCGGCTCGATGAGGCGACGGGGCGTGGCTCGGCGATCGTCGCAGGACCTGACGGCGTGCAGCAAAGCGTAGCGGTGGGTGATGAAATTCAACCCGGCGTCCGGCTGAAGGCGGTGTCGTTCGACCATATCACGCTTGACCGTGGAGGTGTGGACGAGGATCTGTTTCTCGATCAGTCCGGCCAAACCCCGCCGCCACCGGGCGGCGTGCCCGGCAGCGGACCGCCGGCGACCGTGCCGATGGTACCGGGCGGATCGACACCGCGTCCGGGCGGCGGCGCGCCCGCGATCGGCATCGGTCAGTTGCGCCAGGAAATCGGCTTCATCCCGCGGCTGGATGGTGGTCGGGTCAGTGGTCTCGCCGTTCGATCGCAGGGTACGGGGCAGGCGTTTCGCATGGCGGGCTTGCGCGATGGCGACGTCATCACCGCGATCGGTGGCCGACCGGTATCCAGCCCCGCCGATCTAGACCGTGTCGCCACCGATTTCTCGGGCGGCGGCAATATTCCCATCACCGTCGAGCGTGGGCAGGAAACGCTGCCGCTCGCCATTACGATAGCGGCTCCCACCCGATGAAACTTTCTTCTTTCGTTCCGGCGGCCATCATCGTGGCGGCGGCATCGCCGGTGGCGGCGCAGACGACGTTGAACGTCCGCGATGCCGATATCCGCGCCTTCATCGCCGATGCCGCGCGCGTCACGGGCCGGACTTTCATCATCGACGCGCGGGTGGCGGGCAAGGTGACGGTGGTGACCGACCGGCCGCTGTCGCGCTCCGAGTATTTCGAAGTTTTCCTGTCGACATTGCGCGCCAATGGCCTGGTCGCGGTGCCGACTGGCAATGGCGCGCTGCGCATCCAGCCGATCGACAATGCCGCCGCACAGCCGAGCCGGATCGGATCGGGCGGAGCGGCGCGCAATAGCTTCGTGACCGAGATCGTCCGCCTGCGATCGATCGATGCGCCAAGCGCGGTCGAAACCGTACGACCGCTGGTTAGCGCGCAGGGCGCGGTCACCGCCAACCGCGGGGGTAACAGCCTCGTGATCGTCGATTTCGCCGACAACATCCGCCGGATCCGCGAAGTGATACGGCGCATCGATACCGACAGCAGTACGACCCGCGTTGTCGCCTTGCGCAATTCCAGCGCGCGCGAGATCGCGACGGCGCTACAATCGCTGGCGGGCGGCGCCGGTGGCGCGACGTCGGGCGGCGGGGGTGGCCAGTCAGCTGCTGGTGGCAGCGGCGTATCGGTCGTCGCGATCGAAAGCTCAAATTCCATCGCGCTACGCGGTGATGCGTCGAGCGTCGCAAGATTGGCGGCAGTAGCGGCTGATCTCGATCGCAAAGCGAGAAGCGGCACCGAAATCAAGGTCGTGTTTTTGGAAAACGCGGACGCGGAACAGTTGTTGCCCGTGCTCCAGCAGCTTGTCGGTCAGACCCCCGATCCTATCCAGACGACGACGCTGTCCCGTGGTACGTTCCAGCAAAGCAACGCGACCAGCGGATCGAACGGCAGCAATGTGCAGCCGCAAGCGATCCAGCAGGCTCCTCAGGTTTCCGGCGGCGGTGGTGGCAGCAATACGACCGCCAATGGGCAGCAGGCACCGATATCGCAGCCGGGCAGCCGCGTTCAGGCCGTCGTTACGCGCTTCACCGGCGCCAACGCGATCGTCATCGCCGCACCCGCCGAAATCCAGCGTCAGTTGTCGGAGGTGGTGCGCCAGCTAGATACCCGTCGCGAACAGGTGCTGATCGAGGCGATCATCGCCGAGGTATCGGATGCGACGGTAAAACGACTGGGTGCGCAGTTCCTGGTGGGCAGCCTGTCCGGCGGCGCGTTCGGTGCGTCAACCTATACCAACACCGCGCCCAATATCTTGTCGATTGCTGGCGCGATCGGCGCGCGCGAGGTCGGTGGCACCACCACCACCGTCGTCGCTGCGGATGGCACGCGAACGACGACAAACACCGGCAACACGGCGGCGGACACGCTAGCGCAGTCTGCGATCAGCTCGATCCTAGGCACCGCTGGCGGCTTTGCCGGCTGGGGCGGTAAGGTGGGTGACACGATCTTCGGCGCGATCATCAACGCGGTAAAATCGGACAACACGTCGAATCTCTTGCAGGTGCCGCATATCATCACAATCGACAATCAGCAGGCGCACAGCCTGGTCGGTCAGGAAATCCCGGTCACGACCGGGCAGGCGCTATCGAACAATTTTGACAACGCTTTTCGTACGGTGCAGCGCCAGAATGTCGGCATCCAGCTGGACGTGAAGCCGCAGGTTAATGCCGGCGGGTCACTCAAGCTGTATGTCCGACTGGAGGTGAGCTCGATCGCCGGGCCGGTGTCGAGCGACAATTCCGAACTAATCCTAAACAAACGCGCGTTCGAGAACGTCTTCACGCCTGACGACGGCCAGATCACGGTGATCGGCGGGCTGCTCGACGACAATGAGCGGCGCACGATCGAGAAGATCCCGGTGCTGGGTGACATTCCCGGTCTGGGCGTGTTGTTCCGATCGAAGGCGCGCAGCCGGACCAAGACCAACTTGATGGTGTTCATCCGGCCGACCATTCTGCGCACGCCCGAAGATAGCCGGCGCGTGACCGAGCAGCGATATGGCTATCTTCGCGCGGTGCAGGGCTATGCACAGCCGGGCGTGGAGCCGTCGATCGACCAGCTGGTGCGTGATTATATGAACGCCGCGCCACCGATCCCCTCCGCACCGATGGCGGGCAATATCGAGGATCCGAAGATCGCAGTGCCGGTGCAGACCCGATCGTCAATGTCGATCCGGCCCGAGCGGCAATGATTATTCGTCAGGGCAACGAGATAGCGCCGCCGCCATCGCTGCCGCCGATCGCCGGTGGGGTCGCGGATGAGGCGGTAATCGCCGGTAGCGACTTTTTGGCGCCCGAACCGGGTGTTAGCGACGTGGTCGTGCCGCAACTGGTGTTGCCTTATGGTTTTGCGCGCAAGTTCGGCGTTGTGGTGCAGCCGACCGGTCCCGACTCGCTGTTCACCGTGGCATTACGCGATGGCGCCGATCCAAAGGCGCTGCTGGAGGCACGGCGATATCTGGCACAGCCGTTCGACGTCACGATCGTCGACGCACCGGCGTTCGACCGGTTGTTGTCGGATGCCTATGCCATGGACGGTCAGGCGACCGCGCTGGCCGCGGTCGGCATGGGAGACGAGCTCGACTTGCTTGCCGGCGACCTGCCGACGGCCGAAGATCTGCTTGATACCGCCGACGATGCACCGGCCATCCGCCTCATCAATGGCGTCATTGCCGATGCGACGCGTAACGGCGTGTCGGATATCCATATCGAGCCATATGAAACCGGGCTTGTCGTTCGTATGCGGATCGACGGCGTGCTGCGTGAGACGATGCGGATGCCGCCGCACGTCGCGCCAGTGGTCGTCAGCCGCATCAAGGTGATGGCACGCCTCGACATCGCCGAGCGGCGAGTGCCGCAGGACGGGCGCATGGGCCTCACGCTGGGTGGCAAGCTGCTCGACGTCCGCGTTTCGACCTTGCCCAGTCGGGCGGGCGAGCGCGTCGTGCTGCGTATCCTGGACAAGGACAACGCCGGCATCAATCTCGATGCGCTGGGCATGCCGCCAGCGATGCTGAAAATCTGGCAGGAGGTTCTGGCCGAGCCGAACGGCATTGTCCTCGTCACCGGGCCGACGGGATCGGGCAAGACGACAAGCCTTTATGCAAGCTTGCGTCTGTTGAACGACGGCAGCCGCAATATCCTGACGGTCGAAGACCCGGTGGAATATGCCGTCGATGGCATCGGCCAGACACAGGTAAATGCCAAGGTCGGGCTCACTTTTGCGGCAGGCTTGCGTGCCATCCTGCGGCAGGACCCCGACGTCGTGATGGTCGGCGAAATTCGTGATCGCGAGACGGCGGAGATCGCGGTGCAGGCATCGCTGACTGGGCATCTAGTGCTGTCGACGGTCCATACCAACGACGCGATCGGCGCAATCACGCGGATGCGCGACATGAAGGTCGAACCGTTCCTGCTCGCCTCCACGTTGCGCGCCGTCGTGGCTCAACGGCTGGTGAGGCGGCTTTGCCCGTCCTGCCGAAAGCCAGTGCCCGCGGCAGGAACGGTGGCGCTGTTGCTGGGGCTGGAACCGACCGATACGGTGTTCACGGCCGTTGGTTGCGACCAGTGTGGGCATAGCGGCTACAAGGGCCGGATTGGCGTGTACGAGGCCGTGCGCGTCGACGACACGATCCGCCGTCTCATCAATGAAGGTGGCGACGAACGGGCGATTGCCGATCACGCATTCCGCCGCGTGCCCGATCTTGCCCATGCTGCGCGCGATCTGGTCCGTGCCGGCCAGACGACGCCGGAAGAAGCCGTGCGGGTGTCGCGGCGTGACATGACTGACGTGCCGGAACCGGTCGATGCGTAAGACCGCCGTCGATTATAGCGCAGCATAGCCGGTGGCTGATTTCAACTACATCGCGATCGACACGCGCGGCGCGGAAAAGCGCGGTCATGTCGCTGCGCCCGATCTGGATGCCGCGCGCGTGTCGCTGGGCCGGCAGAAACTGTACGTCGTCAAGATCGAGTCCGGATCGCCGCCGACAGTGCGCGGCCGCCCGCTCTTTGGTCTGCAGCTAGGCCGCGCCAAGATGAGCGTAAAGCATCTGACGCTGTTCACGCGTCAGCTTGCGACCCTCAACCGCGTGTCACCACTGGAGGAGTCGCTCCGCACCATCACGAAGCAGACCGAGCAGGACAATGTCCGCGGCATCGTCAGCATCGTTCATGCCGGCGTAGTCGAGGGGCGGCGGCTGGCCGATTCTATGGCGCGTGAGCCGAAAAGTTTCCCGCCGCTATACCGTGCGATGGTCGCGGCAGGCGAAAGCTCGGGCACGCTGCCGACGATCCTCGACCGGCTGGCTGCGCTACTGGAACGGCAGGCGGAGATTCGCGGCAAGCTGATTACCGCGCTTGCCTATCCCGCCATCTTGGCGGTCGTCGCGCTGGGTGTCGTCACCGCGCTGATGATGTTCGTCGTGCCCCAGGTGGTCGAACAGTTCGACACGGTGGGCCAGGAATTGCCGCTGCTGACGCGGATGGTCATCGCCTTGTCGGACTTCCTCGTCGGCTGGTGGTGGGTGGCGCTCATGGCTCTTGCGCTGGGCGGGGTCGCGATGTGGCGTTTGCTGAAGGAGCCGGCGATCCGCCTGTCGTTCGACAGCTGGCTGCTCCGCATCCCCCTGCTCGGACGATTGCTCCGCGATCTCCACGCCGCACGGATGGCGCGAACATTGGGCACAATGGTCGCCAGTCGATTGCCGCTTCTCGAAGGGCTGACGCTAACGGCCGGAACGATCCATAATCGTCGGTTGCGCGTCGCGTCCGATGATCTGGTTGATGCGATCCGTGGGGGTGGCAGCCTGTCGGCGGCGATGCGGCGGGCAGGGGTGTTCCCGCCGCTGCTCACCTATCTGGCGGCGTCGGGCGAGGCAGCAGGGCGGCTGGACGAGATGCTGGAACGCGCGGCCGATTATCTGGAACGCGAGTTCGATCGTTTCACCGCCACAGCGCTGTCGCTGCTGGAACCGGCAATCATCGTCGTGATGGGCGGTATAGTCGCGACGATCGTGCTATCGATCCTGTTGCCGATCCTCCAGCTCAACACGTTGGCCGGGGGATAGGCGCCAATGAGAGGTTTCATGCGTACCGAATCGAATAAGAACCACCGCCGCGAAACCGGCCTCAAGCCCGTAAAGCGGTCCGCCGAACAAGGCTTCACGTTGGTCGAATTGATGGTCGTGATCGTCATTATCGGCCTGCTCGCCACGATCGTCGCACTGAACGTGCTGCCATCGGGCGATACCGCGCGCATACAGAAGGCGAAGGCCGACATCGCGCAGATCGAGGGTGGGTTGGAGCTGTTCAAACTTCAAAACGTGAATTTCCCGACGACCACGCAAGGGTTGCAGGCGCTGGTAACGGCGCCTTCCGGCCTCGCCGATCCGTCCCGTTATCAGCAAGGCGGCTATCTGAAGCGCCTGCCCGACGATCCATGGGGTCGACCGTATCTCTATGCCTCGCCTGGCCAGCATGGTGAAGCCGACGTCTGGACCTATGGCGCAGATGGCAAGGAAGGCGGCGAGGGGATCAATGCCGATATCGGTAGCTGGCAGTAACCGCCCCCTGATGTCGCCCGCTCGCGCCGACGCGCGGCAGGGCGGCTTCACGCTGGTCGAATTGATGGTCGTCATCACCATTATCGGTCTGGCGTCCGCCGTGGCGGCGTTCGCGATGCCTGATCCGCGCGGACGGGTACTCGACGAAGGATTGCGTTTTGCCGCCCGCGTCCGCGCCGCTCGCGACATCGCGGTGGTCGAGGCGCGGCCCGTCAGCCTGTGGGTGACCGGCGGCGGTTATGGCTTTGACCGGCGGCTGGGCGGCACATGGCGGCCAGTTGCGGAAAAGCCGCTGCGAGTGGAGCGATGGTCGGAAGATACCCGCGCGATTTTGCCGGACGCAAGCGGACGGGTGCGCGTCACCTTCGACCCTACCGGTATCGCGGATCGCAGCATCGACATTCGCCTGACACGGAGTGGCGTCGATGCACTGATCCGGATCGGCGCGGATGGCGAGGTGCGTGCCGATGCGCAGTGAGCGCGGCTTTACGCTGATCGAGATCATGGTCGCGCTGGCGGTGTTCAGCCTTGCGGTGCTGGCGCTTCTCCGGCTGGAAAGCGCCACCGTGCGCGGCGCCGGCCTGATCGACGAATCGATGGTGGCGCAAATGGTGGCTCGCAACGTCGCGCTAGATGCGCTGACCGAGGCACAGCCGCCCGCACCGGGCCGCACCAGCGGAGCCGAAGTGAACGGCGGCCGCGCGTGGCGCTGGACACGGCAAGTATCACCAACCGGCGATCCCACCGTTGTGCGGATCGACGTCGCGGTCGCCAGCCGCTCCGGACAGATAGTCGGCCGCATCATGATGATCCGACCGCCCAGCGCAGCGGCGCCGGTCGTTGGCGCGCCATCATGAATCGTACCCGGTCAGAGGGCGGCTTTACCCTAGTCGAGGTGATGGTTGCGCTGATGATCTTTGGCATGATTGCCGCTGCCGGTGTCGCTATCCTGTCGTTCAGTATCCGGGCCCAGGCCGCGACTGCTACGCGGCTGGACGATGCATCGGCGCTGGCACGGACCGTCTCGGCCCTGTCGGCGGACCTTGCCCAGGCGAATACCCGTGCCGCGCGTGATGAAGGTGGCACCTTGCGACCGGCCTTTGTCGGCGAAGCGGCGACGCTCGAACTGGTGCGCGGCGGCTGGACCAATATCGACGCGGCCGCACGGGCGGGCGAGCAGAAGGTCTTCTGGCAGATCTCGGATGGCTCGCTGGTACGGATCGGCTATCCACATCTCGACGGCGCGGTGGCGTTGCCGCCGACGACGATGCTCGCGGAGGTACGTAGCCTGCGCTGGCGATATCGGTATGCCGGCGCCTGGAGCGACCGGTGGGATGGAGCAGCGGGTGTTCCACTGCCGCAGGCGGTCGAACTGACGCTCGATCGGGGCGAGCGGCCAGGTTACCGCGCCATGTTCCTTGTCGGCACCGGCTATACAGGCACGTTGCCGGGATCGCCTCCCGGCGCCACCCCTACGTCCACACCGCCGCCGGTAAACCCCGGTGCGAACTGAGGCGCCCCATGAGCGTGGTGCGGCATTGCTTACCGTGCTCATGCTGGTTGCGGTGATCGCGGTGATGGCGGGGGCGGCACTGGAGAAGCTGCGGCTATCGACGCGGTTGGCCGGCAATGCTGCCAACACTGAGCAGATTCGTGCCTATGCCGTGGCGGCGGAGGCAATGGCGGGGGTACGGATCGGCGGCTTGCTGAACGCTAATCGCCAGCGGGTGACGCTTGCTGGCGGATGGAGCGGGAAACCGTTCGGATTTCCACTGCCTGGCGGAGGCATGGCCACCGCGCGTGTTACCGATGGCGCCAATTGCTTCAATCTAAACGGGCTCGTGCTGCGAACCGGCAGCGTTTTTTCCAGCAATCCAGTGCAACGAGCGCAGTTCACCCGACTGATGCGGTTGATCGGTGTTCCCACGCAAGTGGCGGATCAGATTGCGGCGGGTGCCTCCGACTGGATCGACACCGATACTGACCAGCAAGCTAACGGGGCGGAAGATGCGCGTTATACCGGCCAGCAGGTCGGATATCGCACCGCGGGCACATTGATGGGCGACCCGAGCGAATTGCGCGCGATCGCCGGGGTGACGCCGGAAATCTACGCGCAGGTCCGGCCCTGGATATGCACCTTGCCGCAGGCATTACCGGCACGGATGAACGTCAACACGCTGTTGCCTGAACAGGCTCCTCTACTCGCGATGCTGGCGCAGGATACCGTGTCGATAAACGCCGCGCGGCAGATGCTGCTGCGCCGTCCCTTGCAGGGTTGGGCTAATCCCGCACAGGTTTGGGAAGGGACCGGCTCCCCAACGGATGGCGCGAACCAGCTCGGGACGCGTTCCGAATGGTTCAATCTGGCGATCGATGTGGCAATTCCGGGGGCGCAGCTGGAAGAACGTGCATTGGTTGATGCGACAAGGCTTCCCGTGCGGCTCGTGGCGCGGCAATGGGGGGAAGATACATGACCACGCTTCTGTTCCTTCCTGCCGGTGACATCGGCTTTCGCTGGATGCGATTCGGCGATGTTGGGCTAATGGCGCGTGGCGAGGGTATTCCCGCTGGCGAAGATCCGGTGATCGCCGTCGCGCCCGCCGATGCGGTGACATTGCATTGGGCGGACCTTCCGACGCGTTCCATCGCGCAGGCGACAGCCGCCGCGCGCATCCTCGCCGCCGAGGCCAGCGCCGCCCCGCCAGGAGAATTGCACGTCGCGATCGGACAGGAGGACAAATCGGACGGCACCGACCGGCCGATCGCTGTTGTCGGAACGGCGGCCATGCGAGACTGGCTCGAGATGTTGGCGCGTGTTGGTGTCGATCCAGTTGCTATGGTGCCGGCTCCGATGCTGTTGCCCCGCCCGGACGAAGGATATTGGCAGGCGACGATTGCCGGACAGGCGCTGGTGAGGGGAAGGACGAGCGGTTTCGCCGATGAGACGCGGCTGACCGAGCTGGTGACAATGGGTCATTCTCTGACCGCTCTGACGCATGAACCGCTGGATCAGGCGATTGCCGCTGCTGCCCTATCGCCATCCCTCGATCTGCGGCAAGGGATGTTCGCCCGGCGGCGTCGCTTGGCTGTCGATTGGCGATTGATCCGGCGATTGGCGGTATTGGGTGTGGCGATCGTCGGCGTGACGCTCGCGATTTCGCTTGTCCGGCTGGCCAAATACAGCTTTGCAGCCGATGCGCTGGAGGCGCGGGCGAATGCTCTGGCTGCGACAGGCTTGCCGCGGGGCGAAACGGTCACCGACGCCGATCGCCAGCTGAGTGAACGGACGGGCCGCGTGATCGGGCCGGGGTTGGGCTTCTCCACCACGACCGCCGCCGCCTTCGCGGCGGTCCGCGCCGTTCCGGGGACCGAAGTGACCGCGATCGATTTTGCCGCCAATGGCGAACTGCGCCTGACCGTCGCGACGGAGCGTGAGGCGCTAGCGACCGATCTGAAACGCGCGCTGGAGGCGGCGGGCTTTGCCGTACAGGCCAGCGTGTTTCAGGCATCCGGCAGCCGGGTGACCGGCGACATGACGGTGCGCGCCCGATGACCACACTGCGTAGTTGGTTCGATGGCCGATCAAAACGCGAGCAGCGGTTGCTGCTGGTGATGACGGCGCTGGCAGCGATCACGATCGTCTGGGGACTCGTGATCCGGCCGATGAGCGATATGATGGCCGGCGCGCGGGAGCGGCATGCGGCGGCGGTCGTGCGCTTCGGCGAAACCGCGGCTCGGGTGGATGCGCTGCGTGACGCACGAGCGGCGCGGGTACCGCTTCTCACGGGATCGCTGGCGGATGCGGTGCGTGCCCGCGCCGATCAGGCCGGGCTTCCGATCGCGAGTCTCGATCCGGACGGCAATGACGGCGTTCAGATCTCCATCCAGTCTGCAAAGGGCTCGGCCCTGACCGCATGGCTGGCTCGACTGGAACGAGCCGGGATCGTCGTGGAGAGCGCGGCCCTGACTGATAACGGCGACCGTACCGTGGCCGGTCGGCTGGTATTGCGGCGGCGGGCGGCATGAGGCGTATTCGACTTTCCACCGCCCCGGCCGTGTTGTTTGGTGCGATGCTGCTCATCTGCGTGATCGTATTTCTGCCGATGCGACTGGTGCTGGGTTGGGCGGGCGCGGGCGAACAAGGATTGCTCGCACGATCCGTTACAGGAACGATCTGGGGATCGACCTTGCGTGAGGCGCGGTTTGGCGATCTGGCGATGGGCGATCTGTCCGCCCGTTTGTCGCCGCTTCCCTTGCTGGCCGGACGAGCGACGATGATGTTGACCGGGCCGGGCGGCACAGGCGCGCCGCCGCTGTCGGGAAATGCTTTTGTCAGCCGTCATGGCTACGGCATCGGCAGCATGACCGCTCGGATCGCCACTGGACGGGCGTTTCAGCCGTTGCCGGTCACCAGTCTCGATTTGGATGAGGTAACAGTACGGTTCGAGGATGATCGCTGCGTTGCGGCTGAGGGAAGGGTGCGTGCGGCGCTGACGGGCGATGTTGCCGGTATTGGCGTCCCGCCCTCCGTCGCTGGCGTGGCGCGGTGTGATGCGGGCGCGTTGGTGTTGCCGCTGTCAAGTCAGGCAGGAACGGAGTCGGTCACGCTGCGTATCGGTGGCGATGGACGCTATCGTGCCGACCTGTCGATCCGGCCAAGCGACCCTGTCGCCGCGACTCGGCTGGAGGCGGTGGGCTTCGTTCGCGGCAGCGACGGCTATGCTCTTTCGGTTGAAGGAAGTCTGTGACCGCTTGACGGTCGGCGGGTCGTGCCGCTAGAGGCTCCAACCTTCGCGGCGACCGTAGTTCAATTGGTTAGAGCGTCGGCTTGTGATGCCGGAAGTTGCGGGTTCAAGTCCCGTCGGTCGCCCCACTATTTCTCTTCCCCCGGACATTCGCGATGACCCATGACTGGGGTTTCCCCGATTTCGACGACCATGAAGGCGTCCACCTGTTCACCGATCCCGCCTCCGGGTTGAGGGCGGTTGTCGCGATCCATTCCACCAAGCTTGGCCCTGCTGCGGGCGGTGTTCGTTTTTGGCATTACGCCGACAGCGACCGCGCCATCACCGATGCACTGCGCTTGTCGCGCGGCATGAGTTTCAAGAATGCGATGGCCGGTTTGGAGCTTGGCGGCGGAAAGGGGGTCGTGCTGGCGGCGAACCTCGGCGATACGATCACCACCGATCAACTGGAGGCCTTTGGTCGTGTCGTCGAGTCGCTTGGCGGGAGATATGTAACCGCTGAAGATGTCGGCATGTCCGAAGCGCGGATGAAGGTGATCGCCGGGCAGACGCGCTACGTCTCTGGATTGCCGGTGGCGAGCGGTGCGGCGGGCGGCGATCCAGGACCTTACACGGCGCATGGCGTATATCTGGGTGTGAAGGCGGCTGCTGCGCGTGGTCTGGGTGCGACTAATATGAAGGGCGTACGTGTCGCCGTTCAGGGCCTGGGCTCCGTCGGTGGCGGCTTGGCCCGGCTGTTGGCAAAAGACGGTGCGATCCTGACATTGGCGGACGTGAACGAAGGCCGCGCGCAGGCGCTCGCTGGCGAACTTGGAGCGACGTCTGTGCCGCCGGAGGCGATCCTGGTGCAGGACGTCGACATATTCAGTCCGAATGCATTGGGCGCGATCCTGACGGAGCAGTCGATCGGCGAACTCAAGGCCAAGGTGATTGCCGGCGGCGCCAACAACCAACTTGCCACGCGGGCCGATGGGTTGCGCGTGCATGAGCGTGGCGTTCTATATGCACCCGACTATGTCATCAATGCGGGCGGCATCATCAACGTCGGTCTCGAATATCTCGGCCATGGTGACGAGGCCGAGGTAATGACACGCATCGCGACCATACCCGACCGACTTAACGAAGTCTGGGCCGAGAGTGACCGATCGAGTCTACCGGCGTCCGATGTGGCCGACCAGATCGCGCGGCGACTGATCGGGCGCTAGATGTTTAGTCCCGGCATTTGGTGGATCGGATCGACGATGAACCTGTCCGGCTCTGACGTCCAGATTTTGGCGATGTATTCGTAAGGCGTGAGGCCGCTGAGCGTCTTCAGCCGGCGGGCAATTATACGCAGCCATGAAGTCGGCAAGGTGCGTCCGTAGCTGCTCGTGGCTCTCGTAGTGGAAGCGTTTGACGGTCGCCTCCTTGATGGTGCGGTTCATCCGCTCAACCTGACCATTGGTCCAAGGGTGGTTCGGCTTGGTAAGCCGGTGCTCGATGTCATTGGCTTCGCAGATCATGTCGAAGCGCATCTGGCGCTACCAGGCGGTGTTGCGATTACGCGGCTGCTCGGCGAACTGGATGCCGTTGTCGGTGAGGAACGTGTGAATGCGGTACGGTACCGCTTTCAGCTAATGTTCAAGGAACTCCCACGCTGTCCGCCTGTCAGCCTTCTCAACCAGTTGGGTGACAGCGAACTTGCTGGTGCGGTCGATGCCGACGAACAGGTAGAGCTTGCCTTCGGCAGTCAACCTCGGCGATATCCATATGGAAGAAGCCGATCGGGTAGCGCTTGAAGCGCTGTCGCTTCGGCTTGTCGCCTTCGACATCCGGCAGGCGGGAGATGCCGTGCCTCTGCAGGCAGCGGTGTAGCGCTGACCGGGTCAGGTGCGGGATCGACGGCTGCAATGCGTAGAGGCAGTCGTCCAACGGCAGCAGCGTGTGCCGCCGGAACGCCACAACCATCGCCTCTTCAGCCTCGGACAAGGTGGTTGAATGAGGGGCCTTCGGCCCGGTCTTCAAATCCTCGACCGTCGCCCGCTTCCGCCACTTCGCCACCGTCTTGGGGTTGATCCCAAGCTCCCGGCTCAGCGTCGCGAGCGAAGCTTGCGATCGCTGTATTGCTGCTCGGACGGTGTGCGTGGTCGTGGCGCTCCCATGACCTACCTGTCCAATATGGCTTCCTTCCATTCCAACGAAAAGATCGCACCATCAAACCGTGGGATCAAACACCTAGGCCCTTCGACATTGCTGCGCCGCCACAAAAAAATGGTTTATCGCGGGTGTGGCGATTGGTTGAGGCTATGACGCAACTCTCGCGTGACGAAGGCAAAAATCTGCCGTAATCATTTGCGCATCGTGCCCACGCTTCATGCCTTTGCCAATCCTGCGCGCTTCCTAACGATCGCCCGGCCGCTGACGCCGGTGCTGGTCGGGCTCGGGATTGCCTTGATTGCGATCGGCTGCTGGGCTGGTCTTACCCAGACACCCCCGGATTATTTGCAGGGTGAGACGGTACGCATCCTTTATATCCATGTGCCGGCCGCATGGCTGGGTATGGGCGGGTGGAGCGGTATCGCGCTGTCATCGGTGGCGCTCTTGATCTGGCGGCATCCCTTGGCGACGATTGCGGCGCGAGCGATCGCCGTACCTGGAGCGGTGTTCGCGGGCATCTGCCTCATCACCGGATCGATTTGGGGGCGACCGACTTGGGGCACTTGGTGGCAATGGGACGGTCGGCTGACGTCGATGCTGCTGCTTTTCTTCGTCTATGCCGCGTATATCGCGCTGGCCCGTGCTGATAACGACCGCGGTGGCGATGGTCGCGTGCCGGCGCTGTTCGGGCTGGCCGGAACGATCCTGTTGCCGATCATCCGATATTCGGTTGTATGGTGGAATACGCTGCATCAGGGGCCGAGCATCGGTTTGACGAAATCCACTATTGCCGGATCGATCCTCTGGCCGCTGCCGATCATGCTGGCAGGTTTTTCATTCCTGTTCGCGGGGATCGTGTTGATGCGGATGAGGACGATGCTGGCGACGGCGAAGGCCGAAGCGCGGTTGCGGCGGATGGCTCGCATATGAACCCATGGCCATTCGTCGCTGCGGCGTACGCGATCACGCTGGGCGGGGCTGCCATACTCGCCGTCGTCAGTTATCTCGCGATGAAGCAGGCTGAGCGATGAGAGCGAAGAATCAGCGACTGACATTGGTGTTGCTGGCGCTGGCCGCCATCGGGGTTGCGGCCCTCCTTGCACTATCGGCGATGAAGGATCAGGCCGCCTTCTTTTACGCTCCGTCAGATGTGCAGCGTGAAGGCTTGCCGCTGGGTCGGGCGGTACGGCTGGGCGGCATGGTTGAGGCAGGATCGGTCAAACGGGCGGCGGACGGCGTGACCGTACACTTCGTCGTCACGGATGGCCGGGCCACCACCCCCGTTACGTTTGCCGGAATTGTCCCTGATCTTTTCCGTGAACGATCTGGTGTCGTGGCAGAGGGACAGTTCCAATCCACCGGGTCATTCATAGCGACCAATCTGCTCGCGAAGCATGATGAGAAATACATGCCGCCAGAATTGGCCGGCAAGATGCACGAAACGACGACGCTTGCTCGCTGAAACCGGTCTTGTCGCACTGTGGCTGGCGGCGGCGCTGGCTGCCCTGCAGCTAGTCATGGCGGCGCTGGGTCTGAAGGGCAGTGGCGAGTTGATGTCGGCGGTCCGGCCGGTGGCGGTGGTCCAGGGTGCGTTGGCGATCATCGCGATGGGCTTATTGATCGCGGTGTTCTGGCGATCGGATATGTCGGTAGCCTTGGTCGCGGCGAACAGCCATTCCGCCAAGCCGTGGCTGTACAAGGTGGCCGGTGCGTGGGGCAACCACGAAGGGTCGATGCTGCTGTGGGTGACGATTCTCGGCCTTGCTGGCGGGGCGGTAGCTTTACTGGAGCGACGGCTGCCGGAACGCACCTTGATCGCAACGTTGGGCGCACAGGCCGCTATCGCGCTGGGCTTTTATGCATTTCTGTTGTTTGCGTCGAACCCGTTCGCGCGACTGGAGCCGGCACCGGCCGATGGCATGGGGCTGAACCCGTTATTGCAAGACCCGGGCTTGGCGTTCCACCCGCCAACGCTTTACGCCGGCTATGTCGGACTGTCGGTGGCATTCTCCTTCGCGGTCGGTGCGTTGGTGACTCGCGATGTGGGGCGCGAATTCGCGCGGGCTATGCGGCCATGGGTACTGGGCGCTTGGATATTCCTGACGCTGGGCATCACGGCGGGCAGCTATTGGGCGTATTATGAACTCGGCTGGGGTGGCTGGTGGTTCTGGGACCCGGTCGAGAACGCGTCGCTGATGCCGTGGCTGGCGGCGACGGCGTTGCTCCACTCGGTGACAGTGCTGGCAACACGCGACGGCTTGCGTGCGTGGACGGTAATGCTGGCGGTAGTCGCGTTCTCAATGTCGATGTTAGGCACCTTCCTCGTTCGATCAGGTATCCTGACCAGCGTCCATGCCTTTGCGGTCGATCCACGGCGGGGGGCTTTCATCCTCGCTCTTCTGGTCATCTACATCGGCGGGGCGCTGGCGCTGTTCGCGGCACGTATCGGAACGGTTCGGCAGGGGACGACATTCGATCCGGTCAGCCGTGAAGGCGGGCTGGTGGCCAACAACCTGTTGCTGTCGGTCATTCTCGGTATCGTTTTGATTGGCACCCTCTATCCGATCGTCGCGGCCGGTTTTGGTGTGCAATTGTCCGTGGGGCCACCGTTCTTCAACAAGGCCGCGGGACCGATCGCGTTGTTGTTGGTGGCAATTATGGCGGTGGGGCCGCTGCTCCGCTGGCGGCGGGATGAGGCGCAGGCGGTGATCGCCCGCGCGACTTGGCCGATCGCCGCGACCGCTTTTGCCTTTGCGGGGCTGATCGTGTTCGCCATGCCGATCGGCGTGCTGCCGTTGCTGGGCCTGAGTGTGGCGACGGGACTTGCGGTGGCAAGCGTCGCACCTTTGTGGAAGCGCGATCTTCGCCGGACGCCGCTATTCACCTGGGGAATGGTCATCGCGCATCTGGGTATCGCGGTGTCGCTGGCGGGGATGGCGTGCGACGCGGCCTTCACCTCTGAGCGCCTGATCGCGCTCAGGCCGGGCGAGGCAACCCGGATCGGTCCGTATCAAGTGACTTTGGACGGAATTTCGCCGGTGGTGGCGGATAATTGGTCGGCGTTGCAGGCTCAACTGACCGTGACCCGCGATGGCGGATCCCGGCGCCTTTACCCGCAATCGCGCACCTTCACCGATCCACCGACAACCACAAGCGAGTCGGCGATCGCGACCGTGCTGGATGGCCAGCTATATACGGTGTTGGGTGTGACGGATGGTCGTGGGCGCTGGCAGTTGCGATTGTGGTGGAAGCCCTTCGTGACGCTGATCTGGCTTGGTGGTGTGCTGGTGGCACTGGGCGGCGCACTGTCACTACTTGGGCGGGTGCGGCCGCGCCGTCGTCCTCGGCCGGAGCCGGTGTGGCGGTGACGCGGCGTGTGCTCTGGCTGCCCCTGATCGGCTTCGCACTTTTATTTGCCGTCGTCGCATCGGGTTTGATCCGTCCGGCCGACCGGACGGTGAGGTCGGCGCTGATCGGCAAGCCGCTGCCGACTTTTTCCCTGCCACCGCTCGTCCCCGGCAAGCCGGGTCTGTCGAGTGCGGCGATGGCGGGACAGGGACCGCGCCTGCTGAACGTGTTCGCCAGTTGGTGCGTGCCGTGCGTGGCGGAGGCCCCGCAATTGATGCGCCTGAAGGCGGCGGGCGTTCCGATCGACGCGATCGCGATCCGCGATACGACGCCGGCAATCCGCCGGTTTCTAACGCGTGTTGGCGATCCCTATGCGCGGATCGGCGACGACCGGGTCAGCGCCGTGCAATTGTCGCTCGGTTCGTCCGGCGTGCCGGAAACGTTTTTGATAGACGGCAGGGGGATCGTCGCGCGGCAATATGTCGGCGACATTCGACCCGAGCAGGTCGATGAGATCATCGCCGACTTCCGGAAATTGCAGTGAAGAAATTGCTGGCAATGGCAATGGCGCTGGCCCTGTCGCCAGCCATCGCGCTTGCTCAATCGAGCGCGCCCGCTGTATTTGCCGACACTCAATTGCCTGATCCGGCTCAGGAAGCGGCTGCAAAGACGCTGATGGAAACGCTGCGCTGCGTCGTGTGTCAGGGCCAATCGATCGCGGATAGCGATGCGACGATGGCAGGCGACATGCGGGCGCTGGTCCGTCAGCGTATCCAGGCGGGCGAGTCGCCGGTTGCGATCCGTGACTGGCTCATTGCGCGATATGGCGACTATATTTCCTATGATCCCCCGCTGTCCGCGGCAACCTCACTATTATGGGCGACGCCAGTCCTGCTGCTCGGGCTGGGCATATGGATCGCCAGGGCCAGTTTCAGGCGGCGGCGATGATGGGCTGGATTGTACTCGCGATTATGATGGCTGCTGCGTTTGCGGCGCTGATGCTTTTACGCCTGCCACGACCGATGTGGTCGATGGTCGGTGCGGCGCTGATGCTAGGCGCGACAGGCTATGCGTTGCAAGGCCGCCCCGATCTGCCTGCGCAAAAGGCGATGCCTGCCGGCGAGATCTTGGCCACCGATCCGGCGATCTCGGACATACGAGGTCAGATGTTCGGCCGCTTCGGCGCCGAGGGCACATACCTAACGGCGGCCGACGCACTGTCGCGAAACGGATCATCGCGATATGAGGTGCAGACCATTCTGGGTGGTATTCGCGGGTCGCCAAAGAGTGTTCAGCTCTGGACAGCGCTTGGCGACGCTATTGCGCGACACGACCACGGCCAATTGTCGCCCGCTGCGGTTCTAGCCTTCAGTCACGCGTCCCAGCTCGATCCCAAGCATCCCGGTCCGCCCTTTTTTCTGGGTCTTGCGCTTGCACGTGCAGGGGATGTCGACGGAGCCGAATTGTCCTGGCGTCGGGCGCTGTCGCTGACTGCACCCAACGCGGTTTACAGGCCGGCGATCATCGAACGCCTTATGCTGATCGACAATCTCCGGCAGATGCTTGATCGCTGACCTCTCAGGAAGTGCCGCGTCCGGTCTTCGCCTGCAGTTCGTCGATCCGCTTCGAAGCATCCGCCTTGCTAAGCTTGTCGTTGAATTCCTCATGCGCTTCTTCACTCAGCGTCTTGAGATAGCTGGCCTGAGCACCGGTCATCGGTTCATCGCCGGTTGTCCAGTCGTCGGGGTCCTTCTCGGCATTGGAAAACGTTTCGGTCTTCGGGTTCGGGGTGTCGGTCATCGCGAAATTCCTTCCGGTTGACCAACACCCCTGTTCACAGTGTGTTCCGCTTTTTGTGGATTAGTTCAGTGGCAGGTCGAGCGCCTCGGCGACAGCAGGGTGACGGATCTTGCCGCCAGATACGTTCAGGCCGGCCGCCAGATGAGGGTCCGCCGCCATAGCCGCGTCGGCACCCAGATTGGCGAGTTTCAACGCAAACGGAAGCGTCGCATTGTTAAGCGCGAAAGCAGATGTCCGTGCCACCGCGCCGGGCATGTTCGCGACGCAATAGTGTATCACGCCATCGACCTCGAACACCGGGTCTTCATGCGTCGTGGCGTGCGACGTCTCGAAGCAGCCGCCCTGATCGATCGCGATATCGACCAATACACTGCCGCGCTTCATGGTCTTCAGCATCTCGCGCGTCACCAGCTTGGGCGCGGCGGCTCCCGGAACCAGAACCGCGCCGATCACCAGATGCGCGTTCTTCACCGCCGCCGCGATCGCCGCCTTGCTGGCATAGGCGGTCTTAATCTGGCTGGAGAAAAACATGTCCAATTCAGCAAGCCGCGCCATGTTCAGGTCATAGATCGTCACGTCCGCTCGCATCCCGACCGCCATCTGTGCAGCGTTGATGCCCGAGACGCCGCCGCCCAGGATCGCGACCTTGGCCGGCGCCACGCCCGGCACACCCCCCAGCAATACGCCGCGTCCGCCCTGTTCCTTCTCCAGATAATGCGCACCGACCTGCACCGACATGCGGCCAGCCACCTCTGACATCGGCTTCAACAGCGGCAGACCACCGCCCTGTGCCGTCACCGTCTCATAGGCGATGCAGGTCGCACCCGATGCCATCAACCCTTCTGCCTGCGGCTTGTCGGCTGCGAGGTGCAGATAGGTGAACAGCAGGTGGCGTGGCTCGAGCAGGGCGATCTCGCTCGCCTGCGGTTCCTTTACCTTCACGATCATCTCGGCCGCTGCGAAGACGGATCGGGCGTCCGGCAGGATGGTGGCGCCGGCCGCCTGATAATCGGCATCCTCGAAATCGATGCCGGCACCGGCCATCGTTTCGACCACCACCTCATGCCCGGCCGCGACCAGTTCAGCGACCGATGGTGGCGTCAGTCCCACGCGATACTCGTGATTCTTAATTTCCTTGGGAACGCCGATCTTCATGGTAACCTCTCTTTTGTTCTGATGCTGGCGCTATAACGCGCGGCAAGCATGTTGTCCCGTTGCGGGTGTTCGGCGACCATGCTAATCGCGCGTTCATGTCAGCACCTGATAGTGCGTCGTTTGCCTGCGGTATGGCACCCCGCATCGCGGATCGATCGATCCGCCCGTGAGCAACTCCACCAGCAAGACTGCAGCGGCCCTCGGCACGGCCGCCGACGGCTATCAACATCATCCCAAACAGGGGCTGGCCAAGCTGGCGCTCGGCGCGATCGGGGTCGTCTATGGCGATATCGGCACTAGCCCGCTCTATGCGATGAAGGAGGTGTTCGTCGGCCACCATCCGTTGGCGGTCGATCAACTCCACATATTTGGCGTCGTCAGCCTGATCTTCTGGTCGCTGGCGATGATCGTCACGCTCAAATACGTGCTCATCATCCTGCGCGCCGACAATAACGGCGAGGGCGGCAGCCTCGCGCTGCTGGCCTTGATCCAGCGGCGGACAGGTGGCGGGCGATGGGGGCCGAGCCTCGTGATCCTTGGTGTGCTGGCGACGGCGCTGTTCTTCGGCGACTGCATGATAACGCCGGCGGTGTCGGTGCTATCGGCGGTCGAAGGATTGGCGACGGTCGAGCAAGGGTTCAATGCGTTCGTCATTCCGATCGCCGTTGTGATCCTGATGGGCCTTTTTTACATCCAGTCGAGCGGCACGGCGCGTGTCGGTCGGTTCTTCGGACCGATCATGCTCGTATATTTCGGTACGCTGACGGTGCTGGGCGTTATCAACATCATCGGTCGCCCGGATATCCTATTGGCGATCGACCCCCGCTGGGCGGTCCGGTTCGTGATGACCGACGGCTTACTCGCGTTTCTCGCGCTGGGCTCGGTGGTGCTGGCGGTGACAGGAGCGGAGGCGCTCTACGCCGACATGGGCCATTTTGGCCGTCGCCCGATCGAGGTGGCATGGCTGTATCTGGTTTTCCCGGCGCTGATGGTCAATTATCTGGGGCAGGGCGCATTGCTCCTGGATCAACCCGGCGCAGCGGAAAATCCGTTCTTCCTGATGGCGTCGGAGGACTGGCGCCTACCTTTGGTCATCCTGTCGACCATGGCCACCGTGATCGCCAGTCAGGCCGTCATCACCGGCGCGTTTTCCGTTGTGCAACAGGCAGTTCAATTGGGTCTCATGCCGCGCCTGCGCATCGAGCATACCAGCGCGGCCGAGGCAGGCCAGATCTACATCCCGGCGGTCAATTGGGCGCTGATGATCATGGTGTTGTTGCTGATCTTCGGCTTTCGCGAATCATCCAATCTCGCTGCGGCGTACGGTATCGCGGTGACCGGCACGATGTTCATCAGTACCTTCATGGTCGGCGTGTTGATCCGCCGCGTCTGGCAATGGCCCGCCTGGGTTACGTGGCCGTTTGTGGGCCTGTTCCTGCTGATCGACGGCGCTTACTTTGCGTCCAACCTGACCAAGGTTCCCGATGGCGGCTGGTTCCCGTTGCTGGTCGGCGCCGTGGTGTTCACCGCGCTCACGACATGGTCGACCGGCCGCAAGCTGATGATCGACCGGCTGCGTGATGCGGCGATGCCGATCAAGGTATTCATCGCTTCGGCTGCGACGTCGGCAAGCCGGGTACCGGGAACGGCTGTTTTCATGACATCGACGGCCGAGGGCGTGCCGCATGCGTTACTGCACAACCTGAAGCACAACAAAGTGCTGCACGACCGCATCATCCTGTTGACCGTCGCGATCGCCGACCAACCCTATTGGCCCGACGCGGAGCGGGTGAAGCATGAGGAATTGGGTCACGGCTTCCACCGTGTAGTGCTGCGCTTCGGGTTCATGGAGGAGCCGAACGTACCATTCGCGTTGAAGAACGCGTACGGTCCGGGTGCCGAGGTGAAGATGATGGACACCAGCTTCTTCCTGTCGCGTCAGACACTGATTGCGTCGGATCGGCCTGGTATGGCGCTTTGGCGGGAAAAGTTGTTCGCGTGGATGCTCCGTAACGCGGAGAGCGCGATGGAGTTTTTCCGACTGCCGTCCAATCGTGTGGTCGAATTGGGCAGTCAGGTCGAGATTTGAGCGGAGATTGCATATCGGCGCCGACCCCTGCGCCGATCATCGTCACGGCATTGTTCGGACGGTCGGATCAGGGTTGGTTCGATGCCCAGCGGGCGGAGTTCTTTCCACCCGAACGCAACGTGCTGTCGGCGCACTGCACGCTGTTCCACCATCTACCGCCATCTGCGGCCGATGAATTGAAACATCGTTTGAATCAGGCGACGCGCGGCGAGCGGGCGCCGGATGTACGAATCGCCGGGCTGATGTCGCTGGGGCGGGGCGTCGCATACCGGCTAGACGCGCCGGGGCTGGCGGCGATCCGGCACGACCTCGTGGATGCTTTCGCCGGGCTGTTGACGCCACAGGATGCCGGCGGATGGCGGCCTCATGTCACCATTCAGAACAAGGTGACGCCGAATGTTGCGAAGCTGTTGCTCGACCGACTGGCGAAGGAATTCCGCCCGCGCCCGGTCGAACTCGCGGGGCTGGCGACGTGGTGGTATCGCGGTGGGCCATGGGAAGCGCTGTCGCGGCATATGTTCGCTTGACCGCCTCCACGACGCTTCCTATAGGCGCCGCTCGCGAGTGAACATGCCTCTTGGGGCGAAGTAGCTCAGCTGGTTAGAGCACGGGAATCATAATCCTGGGGTCGGGGGTTCAAGTCCCTCCTTCGCTACCACTCGCGAACCTTTTCTCATGATCATGACTGGCGTGTCGCTGGTAAAAAATGCCCACCAACCAAATGTTTGCGGCCGTATTGATACGACGGGAAGGCCTTACGACGCGGTTACGCAAAATAAAGCACAGTGCGACGCCGGCGATAGCGCGCTGATGCACCGATCATTCCGAACCCGGCTAGCATCACTGCCTATGAGGCCGGTTCCGACACGACCGGTACGGTCGGTTGGGTGATCGTCCCACCTGCCCCACCCATAATAACGGCGCTACCCGACAGTGAGGTGCCGGCGGCACCGACACCCAGAATCGATATGCCGCCAACACCGGCAAAGGTGTTGTGATACGGTCCGGCGCTCAGATCGGCATCGGTCAGGCCCGATACCAGCGTGCTCAACCAGCCATAGCCCTGCGAATGCGAGAACAGGCCGCCTTCAGCGCCGAGGAAGTCGTTGCTGCCGATTGCATTGGCATCGATGATCCCCTGCTCTGGCGAATATAGATCACCCGACACGTTGTTGTCGGTGGAATCCACGTGGATCACACTGGCCGCACTGCTGAGCGGGCCGCTGCCCGTATTGGAAAAGAAGTCGGCGATCTGCGATCCGTTGAGTAGCACGACCGGCCCGCCGGCGCTGGTGAGCGTCGAAGACGGACGTACGCGCTTTGGCATTTAAAATGCCGGGAATATGTTGTGAGGATCGTGAGCCATTATCATAGCGTCTGACCGGGCTAACGCAATTAACGTAAGGCCATATTTCTGAGCATGCAACAAAGCGAGCGTCGTGGGCGCGGAAATGCCGACCAATAAAGGGGCATTGGCAATCAGGGACTTGTCTACCATTTCGAAGCTTAGCCGGGATGTAACAAGGATAAAGCCTTCTATGGCTTGCCCGGTCTGTCCGCCTATCAATTTATCGAGAGCGTTGTGTCGACCGACGTCTTCATAGGCGGCAACAATGCGACCTTCCCGATTGCAGACCGCCGCGGCATGAACGGCACCGGTAAGCGCATTGAGCGGTTGATAAGCGCGAAGGTTCGCCAGAGCGGCAAATAGCGCGTGCTGTCGCACATCGGGACGCGGGGCAATCGGTGCGGGGCGGTGGAGTTGCTCCAATCCGGCGATTCCACATAACCCACAGCTCGTATCGCTGGTTCGATGCCGCACCCGATCATGGATCCGGTTCCGGCAACGATCAGCAAGTGCGATACGGACGATCCAGCCGGCGTCCGTTTCGAACGGTTCTACGGCGATAATGTCGGCAACCGTGTCGGCAAGTCGCTCAGTCAGCATGAAACCGACGGCGAATGCTTCCAGATCGGAGGGCGTCATCATCATTACTGCATAGCCCAGGCCATCGACTTCGATCGACACAGGCGCCTCGACTGCCACGCATCGCTCGCCGGCCGTCACGCCACCCGGTCGGATGAAGCTCACTGGCTTTATTTGGGCAGTCATGCGGTCAGCATATCGCTTTCCAGCGCAGCAAGATCGTCGCGGGTATTTACGTTCGCGAGTGCGGTCGCAGCGCCGATCGGCAAGGCGCCGATATTCTTTGCCCAACCTCTGACCGACCGGTCCGGTGCGGTCTCGATATGGGCCAAGAGATGTGCCCCCAGTGCGGATGGCCAGTAACCGAGCACCGGGGCATCCTCGCAATAGGCCGGACCGCGATGTAACAAGGCCTCGATCAATCCATCGGGAAGGTGCGGCATGTCGCAGCCGACCGTTAAAACGCAATGGAAGCCATGTGTCGCCGCGTGATCGAGCGCCGCCGCGATCCCTCCCAGCGGCCCTAGGCCGGGGCGGGGGAGGTCGGGCAGGCCACCTGCCTGACTGCCGATCACCACCACCTCGTCACAGTGACGCCGCAGCGTCGCGATAGCGTGATCGACCAGTGTCCGGCCGTTCAGTATGGCCTGAGCCTTGTCGGTGCCAAAGCGCGATGATTGACCGCCAGCCAGCACTGCGCCCAGCGGTCGGATCATAACCTCACCCTGACCGGCACAGATTTGCCGGCGGGAACATGGCTTTCCAACGCGTGATGTTCGAGCGGGATCAGATAGTTCAGCTCCGGATAATATCCACCAAGGCACCCCTGAGGAATATTATACTCCACAACCCGCAGCCCTTCGACCACGCGTTCGACGCCGTCTTCTGCGTCGCTCTCCAACGCGATCATATCGCCAGCCGCAAGACCGAGATTGGCGATGTCGGCGCGGTTCATCATCACGACCATCCTGGTGCCCTTGATGCCGCGGAACCGGTCGTCATAGCCATAGATGGTCGTGTTGAACTGGTCGTTCGATCGCAGTGTCACCAGGCGGAACCGGCCCTCCTTCTCGGCAAAGCCACTGGCGTTCAGCGCCCGGGGAACGTTGAATTCCGCCTTGCCGCTGTCGGTCTGCCATTCGCGATGGGAAGCGGGATTGCCCTTCCAAAACCCGCCCGGCACGAACAGACGTTCGTTAAAGTTGGCGAACTTGTCCGGATAGACATTCTCGATAGCCGTGCGGACGAGACCATAATCGCCGACCCATTCATCCCAAGGCACGTTCGGATTGGCGGGCAAAAGCGCCTTGGCGATCGCGGCAATGATGGCTGGTTCTGACAATAACGTGTCGGCAGCCGGCGTTGCCTTGCCGACCGATCCATAGATGTGGCTGAACGAGTCCTCCATCGACACCGCCTGCCGACCGCCCGTCTGCATGTCCTGCTCCATCCGGCCGAGGCAGGGAAGAATGTAGGACTCCTCACCCGGATACAGATGGCTCTTGTTGAGCTTGGTGGCGATGTGGACGGCGATCGGCAGCTTTGCCCACCCTTCCTTCATCGCCGCATGTTCCGGCGTCGCGCGCAGGAAATTACCGCCAAGCTGGACGAAGCCCTGCGCGGTTCCGGCAATGATCTCACGGCAGCTCTCCACCGTGTCCCACCCCTTTTCGGTCGGCGGCTCGAACTCGAACAATTCCTTCAGCCGCTCAACCGGTGCCAGCTCCGTCTTCTCCGTGATGCCGACCGTACGCTGACCCTGTACGTTACTGTGCCCGCGCACCGGGCCGGGGCCGGCGCCTTCGCGGCCAATATTGCCGCGCAGGAACAGCATGTTTAGGATCATGTACAGGCTGTCGATGCCATAGCGGTGTTGAGTGATGCCCATGCCGTACACGGCGATGACGCGCTCCGCCTTCATGTAAACGCGTGCCGCACCCTCGATTGCATTACGGCTCAGTCCGCTTTCATCGACGATTTCGTCCCAGCGCGCATCGCGACAGAAGTTCGCGAATTCGTCGAAGCGGACGGTATGCTGCTCGATGAAATGGTGGTCGAGGATGCGCTCGCCGCCATCGACCTGCGCGCGGTCGTCTGCCTCAATCACATATTTACAGATTCCGAGCATCGCGGAGATGTCGCCGCCAGCGCGCACCTGGTGGTATTGGCTGGAAATCTGCGTCGGCGCACCGACTGTCATCTGCACCGGGTTCTGCGGGCTGGCGAACCGCTCCCATCCGCGTTCACGCAACGGGTTGAAGGTCACGATCTCCACGCCGCGCTGGCTGCATTCCTGCAAGGTATGGAGCATCCGCGGGGCGTTGGTGCCGACATTCTGTCCGAACACGAAGATCGCGTCGCACTTGTCGTAATCCTCCAGCTGGATCGTCGCGACCGGTGAACCGATCGCGTTTTTCATCCCGACCGACGTGGTCTCGTGGCACATGTTCGACGAATCGGGCAGGTTCTGCTGCCCCCACATCCGCGCCATCAAGCTGTACATGAACGACGTTTCGAGGCTGGCGCGGCCGGAGGCGTACAGAACGACCTTGGTCGGATCGCACGTCTTCAGCTTGGCGCCGATCGCGTCGAACGCTTCCTGCCATCCGACCGCCATATATTTATCGGTCGCCGCATCATACTTCATCGGATGCGTCAGCCGCCCGGCTTGCTCCAGATCGTAATCCGGCCATTCGGCAAGTTCGGACACCGTATGCTTCTGGAAGAATTCGGGCGTGACACGGTGGCTGGTAAGTTCCCAAGCGGTGGCCTTTGCGCCGTTCTCGCAGAATTCGGCTATGTGCGGCTTGGCCGGTTTGCCCCACGCACACGAAACGCACATCACGCCTTCGGGCTTGTTCTGGCGACGGAGCGCATCGAGTACGTCGGGACTGATGCCTTCCTTCGGCAGGATTTTCGACATGCCCTTCATCGAACCCCAGCCTCCGGCCGGAGCGGTATATTCCTTGATTACAACGTCCTTGTCGTCACTCATGCGATCCTCCGCTTGATAGCGGAACGAAGCGGCACGGCTTTCGATGCGGGGCGGTTCAAATTCCCCGTGCGAACACCTAGATGAGCGTCACACTACAGGATCGTTGAATGACCACCCACACCACGCGCATGCTTATCCTCGGTTCGGGTCCGGCCGGCCTGTCTGCCGCGATCTATGGCGCTCGCGCCGGAATGGCGCCGATTGTGGTGCAGGGCATCCAGCCCGGCGGTCAGCTAACGACCACGACCGACGTTGAGAATTACCCCGGTTTCGCCGACGTCATCCAGGGCCCGTGGCTGATGGAGCAGATGCAGAAGCAGGCCGAACATGTCGGCACGCGCCTGATGTGGGACACGATCGTCGAGGTCGATCTGTCGCGCCGTCCCTTCCGCCTGATCGGCGATGGCGGCGACGTGTATGAGGGCGAGGTGCTGGTGATCGCCACCGGGGCGCAGGCCAAATGGCTGGGGCTGGACAGCGAACACGCCATGAAGGGCAAGGGTGTGTCCGCCTGCGCCACCTGCGACGGCTTCTTCTATCGCGGCAAAAAGGTCGCCGTGATCGGCGGCGGCAACACCGCGGTCGAGGAGGCGCTATACCTGACCAATCATTCCGATAACGTGACGCTGATCCACCGCCGCGACTCGTTACGTGCCGAGCGCATCCTTCAGGAGCGGCTCCACGCCCATCCGAACATCACGGTACTGTGGAATAAGGAAGTCCGCGAATTCGTCGATGGCGGCGGGAATGCCGGCCTCGTCGCACTCGAGCTGGAAGACACGGTGACTGGCGAGCATAGCCGACTGGATGTCGAGGGCGGCTTTGTCGCGATCGGCCATCATCCGGCGACTGAATTGTTCCGGGGGCATCTCGATCTCGACAACGATGGCTATATCGCGGTGGAGACGGGATCGACGCGCACCAACGTCGCTGGCGTGTTCGCGTGCGGCGATGTGGCAGACAAGATCTATCGTCAGGCAGTCACGGCGGCCGGCACCGGCTGCATGGCCGCGCTGGATGCCGAACGCTTCCTGGCGGCGGTTGAGTTCGAGGAAATGGCCGAGGCGGCGGAGTAGGGGCCTAAAGCCCCTGCGCCTTGCTCCGCACGAAATCGGTCAGCGCGCCGAAGGTTTCCAGCATGTCGCCATCAACCTCGTCATCCTCAATCAGGATCCCGAGCCGGTCTTCCAGCTCGGTCAGCACGCCGGCGACGGCCATTGAATCGAGTTCGGGCAGCGCCCCGAACAATGGCGTATCGACGGTAAACGTCGCCGCGCGTTCCGGTGCGATCCCCAGCACGTCAGCCAGCACGCCACGCACATTGGTCTCGATCACATCGTCGCTGGTTGCGTCGCTCGCCATCATCTTTCCCGCCATTATCGCGGCGGGCGTTACCGCGCGGGCATGAAAACGGCAATCGCTCTGCTATGCGATTCGATATGATCGCGCTCGACCCCGTACCCCTCACCATCGACCGGCTGACCGCCCGCGGCCGGGTGGACGGCCCAGCATTGATCGATCGGGCAGGTGGACTGAGCTTCGGCCAGTTGGAAGAGGCTGTCGGCGCCGCCGCCGCTTGGTTGCGCTCGCAAGGGCTGGAGCCCGGCGATCGGATCGCGACGTGGTTGCCCAAGACCCGGCCCGCCTGCGTGATGCCACTCGCCGCCGCGCGCGCACAGTTGGTGCATGTTCCGGTCAATCCTGCGTTGCGTCGCGCACAGGTGGCACATATTCTCTCGGACAGCGGCGCCCGCCTGCTGGTCACGCAGGCCCCGCGCGCCGCGACGTTGGCGGCCGATGACGTACCGTCGGGGTGCAAAGTCGCAGAAGAAACCGCCGTGCCATTGGCGGGGGCAGGGCTGGCGCCCTCCGATGCCGACCCCGGCGATCTCGTCGCCATCCTTTATACCTCCGGTTCGACGGGACGGCCCAAGGGCGTGATGCTCAGCCATGCCAATCTGTGGCTCGGCGCAATTTCGGTCGCGCATTATCTGAAGTTGGAACCGGACGACCGGGTGCTAGGCGTCCTGCCGCTCGGGTTTGATTACGGCCAGAACCAGCTGCTTTCTACCTGGGCTGCCGGTGCCGCCGTCGCGCCGCTCGACTATCTGACGGCGCGCGACGTGGTGAAGGCGGTCGCGCGGATTGGTGCGACGACGCTCGCGGGTGTCCCGCCTCTGTGGGTTCAATTGCTGGAAGCGGACTGGCCGCTGGAGACCGGCGCGACGCTTCGTCGCCTGACCAACTCGGGTGGCGCGCTGACCCCACAACTGGTTCGGCGCCTGCGCGAGCGCTTTCCACGGGCGGACCTGTATCCGATGTATGGTCTGACCGAGGCGTTCCGATCGACCTATCTTGACCCTTCACTGGTCGACGCGCAGCCGGGTTCGATCGGCCGCGCCATTCCCTTCGCAGAAGTAATGGCCGTGCGCCCCGACGGCACCCGCGCTGCACCGGACGAACCGGGCGAACTGGTCCACGCCGGCCCCCTCGTCGCACAAGGATACTGGCAGGATACCGAGCGAACCGCTCAACGTTTTCGCCCCGCGCCCGCCTTTGCACGATCTTCCGGCAAGGCGGTCTGGTCGGGCGACACGGTGGTCGAGGGCAGGGACGGCCTGTTCCGCTTCGTCGGCCGCGACGACGAGATGATAAAGAGCGCTGGGCACCGGATCAGCCCTCAGGAGATCGAGGAAGCGGTCCTGTCCGGTGGAGAAGCTCGTGAGGTAGTGGCCTTGGGAATTCCGGACGAGCGACAGGGCCAGATCGTCGCGGTCATGCTGGCCGGCGATACCATGCACGAAGCGATGTTGCGGGCGAGGCTGAAAACGGAACTACCCTACTGGATGCAGCCGGTGCACTATTTCTGGCAAGCCGATTTACCACGAACCGCCAACGGGAAACTCGACCGCGCTTCGATCCGCGATACCGTCAGGCGGGATCATCAAGCAAAAGGGGCACCGGAATGAACACCAAACCGATGGGACCGATGCCCCCGGAATATGCTGACCAACAGGGCGTCTTGAAGATCGCCGGCCGTCGCGCCAGCGACTGGGCCGCAGCAGGGACACCTCTCTTTGTGTACGACCCGGCGATCGTCGCGGCTCGCATTGCGCAATTCAGGTCAGCAATACCGGCCGTCGATCTCCATTACGCGATCAAAGCCAATCCCCACCCTGATCTACTGACCGCCATCGCCCCGTTGGTCGATGGACTCGATATCGCCTCGGCCGGCGAACTGCGTCTGGCACTGACAGTGAAATCTGCGACCTCGATCAGCTTTGCGGGGCCAGGCAAACGTGACGGCGAACTGGAAGCCGCCATCACGGCGGGTGTGACGCTGAACGTTGAATCCGAAGGCGAGGCGTCGCGGGCACTCGTCATTGCCGATCGGATTGGTCGCACGCCCAGACTGGCGGTGCGAGTGAACCCGGATATCGAGTTGCGCGGATCAGGGATGAAGATGGGCGGCCGTCCGTCGCCCTTTGGTATCGATGCGGGCCGCGTACCGGCGCTCGTCCGGCGGTTGATCTCGGCCGGCGCCGATTGGCGTGGGTTCCACATTTATGCAGGCAGTCAGGCGTTGGATGCTGGCGCTGTCGCGGAGACGCAGGCCGCTACCGTCACGCTGGCGGCGCGACTGGCGGACGAAGCCGGAGCGCCACCGCCGCTCGTCAATCTCGGCGGCGGGTTCGGCGTGCCGTATTTTGCAGGCGACCGGCCGCTCGATATCGAAATGATCGGCAGCCGACTCGCCGACACGCTCGCGAAGCGACCAACGGTTTTGGCAAACAGCCGCTTCGCGATCGAGTTGGGCCGCTGGCTGGTGGCGGAAGCCGGGGTCTATCTGGCCCGCGTGGTGGACCGCAAGGAAAGCGGCGGTGAGATTTTCATCGTCCTCGATGGCGGCCTGAACCACCAGCTTGCCGCGTCCGGCAATTTCGGCACGGTCGTACGGCGCAACTATCCCCTCGCTGTCACGGATCATATGGGCGAGACGATGGTGGAAACGGTCAACGTGGTAGGTCCACTCTGCACGCCACTGGATCGACTGGGAGACCGGGTCGCCCTCCCGCATGTAGAGCCAGGCGATGTGATCGCGGTCTTCTTGGCCGGTGCCTATGGCGCGACGGCCAGCCCGGCGGCGTTCCTCGGCCATCCGCCAGCGATTGAGCAGGTGGCCGTTTAGCGGAACGCCGCCATCGCGGTATGCAAAGTTAGTGAAACGAGAGCGAGGCTAGATAGCCGCAGCAGCGCGACCTGTGGGTCGTACCCGGTCGCTGGTCGCGTACGCTCCGCTGTGCGTGATTTACAGGCCGACATAGGTCCAATCGAACCACGCATTCGCGCCGCCGCGTGAACAACATCGGCTGCTCAATCTAGAGGTTGTGGCTATGCACCCTCCATCGCGCCGGTACGGGCGTTGTCGGGCATCCCAACTCCTGCCCGGAGAGGTCCGGCCCCGTCAGCTTTCGATCGTCATAACGCCCAAACGGCAGCGGCCCCTGCGTTGGACAATCCGATGCGGGGGCCGCCGTGAGTCCAGCTAAACCGGTGCGTTAGTCGAAGGTCGCGCCCCACTTGCGGACCGGACGATCCTTCCACAGACCGCGATGATAGGCGTCCGACGCTAGCAGCGGCATTACCGACCCGGCCTCGGCGAACACCATCTGCTCGATGCCCGTGTTCACCTTGCCCCACGATGCCGCTTCCTGGAGCGTCGATGACGAACACGCACCGTCGCGCACATCGGCGACGGTGATCTGCACCGCATACTTATGAACCTGCACGTCATCATGGCCGAGGATCTCGGCGCACACGACGGTGTCCTGGATGAAGTTCTTCGGCACGCCGCCGCCGATCATCAACAGGCCCGTCGTACCTGCCTTGATTTTGATATCGGTCAGCTCGCGGAAATCGGCGATCGCGTCGAGCACCATGTACGGCTTGCCCTCCTTCGCGCGATCGACCTGATGCTTGACCAGACCGAAGCCCGCCGACGAATCAACGAACGCCGGGCAGAAGATCGGCACGTCATGCTCATAGGCGAGCTTGACGAGGCTGTTCTCCTTCTTGCCGTTCTCGACCAGATACTTGCCCATCGCACGGATGAATTCGCGGCTGGAATATGGCCGCGGCTCCAGCGAGTTGGCAATTTCCAGGATCGTGTGGTCGCAATCCTGCAACTGCTCCTCATCGATATAGGTGTCGTAGATGCGATCGATCAGCAGCGAGCGCAGCGTATCGTCATCGGGCACTTCGAGCGCCTGATAATGCTTGTGACCAAGACCCTCGAAGAAATCCATGTCAACGATCGAAGCGCCGGTCGCGACGATGCCGTCGATCATGTTGTTGCGCAGCAGCTCGGCGTACAGATCCATGCAGCCACCGGCCGAGGTCGAACCGGCGATGACCAGAAAGATCGTGCAGTCCTTATCGGCCAGCATCTGATTGTAGATTTCGGTCGCGCGGCCGAGGTCGCGGCTGGTAAACGACATCTTCTTCATCGCGTCGACGATCGGTCGCGCGTCGAACTTGGTGATGTCGATATGCTCGACCGTGGTCGAAAGGAGTTCCGCCTTGCGCTGCGCGTCGATGCGGGTGTCTTCGGTCATGTCAATTTCCTAGCAAACAGCCGTCACCCGACAAAATACGGGGTCTTCACCGGCGGTCGCGATGCGTGCCTTGTAAAGACCCCGGCTTTCGCCGGGGTGACGGGTAAAGATGGCAGTGAGTTACAGCTTGACGACGTTTGATGCGACTACGGCGCTGTCGGTCAGATCGGTATAGAGCGACACCATCGGTTCGTCGTCCACGACGACGGTCTCTTCCGAACCGAAGCCGTTGAAAGCTGTCCGCATCGCCGCGCCATACGCGCCGAGCATCCCGATCTCGATGTAATCACCGACCTGCACATCGGCCGGTAGCAGGAACGGTCCTGCCATATGGTCCATGTCGTCGCAGGTCGGACCATAGAACGAGAACGGATGATCCCGGACCGTCGACTCCGGCTCGCGCAACAGCGTGACGGGGAAGCGCCAACCGATATGCGCCGCATCGAACAACGCGCCATAGGCACCGTCGTTGATATACAGCTCGTTGCCGCGACGACGCTCTACGCGCACCACGACCGAGCTGTATTCCGCGCACAAGGCGCGGCCCGGCTCCGCCCACAGTTCCGCCGAATAGCTGATCGGCAGGCTTTCGAACGCCCGGTGGATCGTCTCGAAGAAACGCTCCAGCGGTGGCGGCTCCATGCCCGGATAGGACGAGGGGAAACCACCACCTACGTCGATCACATCGACGGTAACGGCCGCCTCTACGATCGCCGCACGAACGCGCTCCATCGCCTGAGCATAGGCATCAGGCGTCATCGCCTGGCTGCCGACATGGAAGCAAATGCCCAGCGCGTCTGCAGCTTGGCGAGCAGCAAACAACAGCTCCTTCGATTCGCCCGGTGCCACGCCGAACTTGGATGCGAGGCTGAGTTTCGAATATTCGGACGAAACGCGCAGCCGAACGCACAGCGTCAGGTCCGATGCGTTGCGCGTCGCGCGCATCACCTTGTCGAGTTCTTCGATACTGTCGAGCGAGAACACCCGCACGCCGTGCGTGAAATATGCTTCGGCGACCGCTTCCTCAGCCTTTACCGGATGCATGAAGCAAAGGGTGGCGTCGGGCAGCGCCCGCGCGACGAGGCGCACCTCGGCGATCGAGGCGACGTCGTAATGCGTGATGCCGTTGTCCCACAACACCTGCAACAGGTCCGGGGACGGGTTCGCCTTCACCGCGTACATCGAACGACCCGGAAACTTCTCGGCGAAGAATCGGGCGGCCCGCGCCGCGGCGTGGGGACGAATCAGGGTTACCGGGTCAACCGGGTTCCGCCTGGCGATGTCGATGCCTCCACAAACGGTGGGGAGGACGGTCGATTGGGCTTTCGCTAGCCCCAGCGCGCTATGGTGCTTATGCAATTCAAGGGACCTCCAATTGCCTTTCGGCATACGGTGACAAAAGCTGCCTTGCGGTTGGAAGTCCCATGGGGCAGCGGAAGCGCGATCTAGGGTCGCGATCCCCCCATGTAAAGCGGTTAGCGTCAACAAAGGACGGCATGTGACGATTTTGCGACAACCCACCGGCGCAGGGGTCAGGGACGCGGCGGCAAAGCTGGCGGCCATCCTGCCGCCAACGCCGATTTTCACGGTGGAAATCAACGGCGTGCCTGTCACCTTCAAGGCCGAATGCCTGCAACCGATCGGGTCGTTCAAACTGCGCGGTGCCTGGCACCGTTTGACGGCGCTGGACGAGGTGGCCCGCCGCCGCGGCGTCGTTGCCTTTTCGTCCGGCAACCACGCGCAAGGGGTGGCCTGGGCAGCCCGACGGCTGGGTATCGCTGCGACGATCGTGATGCCCACCGACGCACCGCGCGTGAAGCGCGAGGCCACCTTGGCACTGGGCGCGGAGGTGGTCGATTACGATCGCGCTACCGAAAGCCGCGAACTGATCGCCGGTCGGCTGGCGGAAGCGCGCGGTAGCACGCTGGTTCCGAGTTTTGATGATCCATGGGTCATCGAGGGGCAGGGCTCCGCCGCGCTGGAAGCGGGGCAGCAGATGGTCGCCGCAGGGCTTGGGGCGCCAATTCAGGTAGTCGTGCCGTGCGGTGGCGGCGGTCTGGCGGCGGGCAGTGCGCTCGCGTTAAGGGACGCGGCGATCTGGGTCGTGGAACCGGCGGGATGGGACGACATGCGCCGCAGCCTTGAAGCTTCATGGATCGAGCCGGTCGGCCCCAATCCGCCCCCCACCGCCTGCGATTCGCTCCAGACGACGCGAGTCTCACCATTAACGTTCGATGTCCTGTCTCGCCGTGATGCAACCGGTGTGGCGGTCAGCGAAGACGAAATCGCCGCGGCGCAGGGCTGGGCGGCGGAGCGGTTGCGACTGGTGATCGAACCCGGCGGTGCCGTGGCTCTGGCGGCGCTTCTGACGGGGCGTGTACCCGTCAAACCGGGGACGTTGGCGATCCTGTCGGGCGGCAACGTCGATCTGGCTGCTTATGCACGGGCGATCCGCCGGTGAGCGGCCCGCTGGTATCGATCGCGTCGGCTGCGCCGGCGATCGCGATGCTGGGATGCTTCGCGTGCGTTATCGGTGGCATCGCATTGATCCGCGGGCGTCGGGACGTACGCAAAGGCGTGCTGATGCTCGTGATGGCGGGGGTCTTATTAGGGAATGTGCTGATCTGGACGATGTGAGTCTAAAACAAGCGTGGACATGCAAGGGTGGCGGCATGCCGTCGATCGACGCCGAGGCGCCGAGCGGGTTGGAGTCACGGATCGTCATCTCGATCCGTAACTCCTTGCCTCACTTGATCGGCGACTTCGGATCGAGTCGCATATCCAGATATTTGTCCACCGATCCCATCAATTCGGGCATCTCGTGCTCGAAGAAATGGTTCGCCTTCGGGATCATGTCGTGATGAATCGTGATGTGCTTTTGGGTACGCAGCTTGTCGACCAGCTTCTGCACCGACACCGGGGTCACGACCTCGTCATTCTCACCCTGAATGATAATGCCCGACGAGGGACATGGGGCGAGGAAGGTGAAGTCGAACATGTTCGCCGGCGGTGCGATCGAGATGAAGCCGCGGATTTCCGGGCGACGCATCAGCAACTGCATGCCGATCCACGCGCCGAAACCCGATCCGGCGATCCACGTCGTCGACGCTTCCGGATGAAAGCTCTGCACCCAGTCGAGTGCCGATGCCGCGTCGGACAATTCGCCGATGCCGTTGTCGAACACGCCTTGGCTCTTGCCGACGCCCCGGAAATTGAACCGCAACGTCGCGAAACCGCGTCGCTGGAACGTCTTGTAGAGTTCCTGCACGATGCGATTATTCATTGTGCCGCCCGCCGACGGGTGTGGATGCAAGATCATCGCTACGGGGGCGCGGGGACGAGGAGCGGGCGCGAAACGGCCCTCCAGACGGCCTTCGGGGCCGGGAAAGATGACTTCGGGCATGGAAACTCGCCAATCTGGGGCGCGCCGGGTGGAGCGCGGAATGTGGGGCGCTATATAGGCGCAAAGCCCCCATTCGCAATCGGCCCTGTTTTATCGATGGAGCGACCCTGACCATTTCACCCCGCCTTTACCTCGATCATGCCGCTACTACGCCGATCACGCGGCTTGCCCGCGAGGCGATGGCGGCGGGACTGACGAATTGGGCCAATCCATCCTCGCCGCATGCCGAAGGTCGCGCCGCGCGTGCTGCATTGGAGAACGCCCGTCGCACGATCGCCACCGCCTATGGCTGGTCGGGCGAGGCGCTGCTGACCAGCGGGGCAAGCGAATCACTGGCGATCGCGCTGGGTCGCTGCACCGCGACACGAACAGCGATCGGTGCGACCGAACATGATGCCGTCCTGCGTGCTGCCCCAAATGCGACAGTGTTGCCGGTGACGGCGGACGGTATGCTGGACCTGTCGGCGCTGCGCGACTGGCTGGACGCCGACCGCACCCCGGCATTAGTGGCCGTCCAATGGTGCAACAGTGAAACCGGAGTGCTGCAACCGCTCGCCGAGATCGCGGCCATCGTCCACGCGGCGGATGGACGATTGCTTGTCGACGCCGCGCAGATGCCCGCCGGTGCCGATCCAGAACTGGCCGAACAGGCTGATTTCGTCGCCCTGTCGGCGCACAAGCGTGGCGGGCCGCCGGGTATCGGCGGGCTGCTGGTCCGGGATCTGGCCGCGTTGATGCCCACCGGCGGTCAGGAGCGCGGCTATCGCCCCGGTACCGAGAACGTGCCCGCTGTGCTCGGCTACGCTGCGGCGTTGGCCGAACCAGAGGACATCGACCGCCTGGTAATGCTGCGTGCTCGGCTCGACGATGCGATTTCGCGATCGGGGGGCGAGGTGGTGGCAAATTGCTCCCGGCGACATCCGGCGATCGGGTCGTATCGTCTGCCCGGCGCCGCCGCGACCGCGCAGCTAATCCGCCTCGATCTTGCCGGCTTCGCCGTATCGGCGGGCAGCGCCTGCGCCAGTGGCAGCATGAAGCCGAGCCACGTGCTCACCGCGATGGGATGGGCCGATACGGCAACACGCGAAGTGATTCGCGTCAGCTTCGGCCGAGCGACGACGGCGACCGACGTCGATGCCTTCATCGCCGCGTGGCGCGCGATGGCGCGTGCGACCGGCCGGTTCGCGGCATGATCTACCTGGATTATCAGGCGACTACCCCCCTCGCGCCGGAGGCATTGGCGGCGATGCTGCCGTGGCTTCGCGATCAGCACGCCAATCCGCACTCATCGCACCGTCCCGGCCGTGCCGCGCGCGCGGCGGTAGAGGTAGCGCGAGACCAAGTGGCCGCACTCTGTCCCCCCGGTGGCCACATTGCCTTCACCAGCGGCGCGACCGAATCGCTCAACTGGGCGATCAAGGGAACGACCGGCCCGATCGTCACCTTGGCGACTGAACACGCCGCAGTCCTCGACACCGTTGCAGGGGAAGCGAAAAACGGACGGACGGTCACGATCTTGCCGGTCGGCCCGAACGGTCTGGTCGATCTCGACACCGCCCGTGCGGCGATCGTACCGGGTGTCGGACTGGTCGTGGCGATGCTGGTCAATAACGAGATCGGCGTGATCCAGCCGATGGCCGAACTGGCGGCGATGGCCCATGCCGCCGGTGCGCTGATGCTGTGCGATGCCGTGCAGGGCTATGGTCGTGTACCCATTCCACCGGCGTGCGACTTCATCTCGATCTCCGCACACAAGGTTTATGGACCCAAGGGCATTGGCGCCTTGTGGATACGCGACGGCATCGCCCTTGAGCCGTTGCTGCATGGCGGCGGGCAGGAGGCTCCAGGTCGATCGGGGACGCTCAGTCCGGCACTCTGCGCGGGGTTCGGCGTTGCAACGTCCTTGATGGAGACGCAGGCAGAAGAAGATCAGATGCACATCGATAATCTATGGCGGATCGCGTCCGCCCGTTTGTCGTCCGACTGGCAACTGAACGGCACCGTCGCGCCACGCTATCGAGGCAATCTCAACATACGCCGTGCCGGGCTGGATGTTGCTCGGCTGATGTCCGATTGTCGCGACCTTGCCTTTTCCGCCGGATCGGCCTGTGCCAGCGGCCCCGGTCGGTCGAGCCATGTCCTGAGGGCGATCGGTTTGGGCGAGGGGCCGGCGCGATCGTCGATCCGGCTGGGCTGGGGGCGTTACACAAGCGAAACTGGTTTCACCGGCGCGATCGATACCATCATCGCGGCAGCGGAGGCTCAGCGCCTATGATACGCGTCCGTTTCGTCGCGACCGACGGTACCATCACCGCTGCACAGGGTGCCGACGGCCTCCGCCTGCTCGACGTCGCACAGGCGGCGGGGCAGCCGCTGGAGGGCACATGTAACGGCGATCTCGCCTGTGCCACCTGTCACGTCATCGTGGACGCCGCCGATGCACCGCGGCTGCCGCCCGCCAGCGAGAACGAAGAAGATTTGCTCGATCTTGCCCCGGCCGCCACGCGCACCAGCCGGCTGGCATGCCAGATTATTCTCACGCCCGCGCTTGATGGCCTGACGGTGCGTATCCCCCGAAGCTGACATTCCCACAACACGGGGTTCAGTATCGATCCATCCTGCCCGGTTCATATCCGTGTTATGCCCGCCGTAGTTCGGGGGGTGCGTAACGGAGTAAGAGCTCATGAAAATCCTCGCCCTGATCGGTGCCGGCCTGCTCGCCAGCGGCACCTTTGTCGCCGCTTCTGCCGATGCTCAACCTCGCCATGGCTATGGCGGTGGCTATGATCGTGGATACGGGCATGACCGCGGCTGGCGTGGGGATCGTGGCCCACGGTGGAATGGCGGCTATCACCGTGATCGCGGGCGCTGGAACGGCGGTTATCGCGGTCGTGGCCGCGGTCGCCTGGTCTGTCACATGGAACGGGGACGGTACGGCCCGGTCCGCACCTGTTTTCGCGGCTATCGCTGATCTGACCGGACCGTGCCGGTTGGAACGGTCCGGTCCAGCCAAGCATTTCGCCCGGATTCGAGATATCGAAGGAAACATCGCATGAAACTCACCACCCTTTTCGCCGCTGGTCTGGTCGTGTTGTCCGGTCTCGCCCCGATGGCACCCGCGGCCGCGCAGCGCACTGTCGTCCATGACCGCACCGTCGTACGCCACGATGGCGGTCGCCATTATCGCGGCCGTGACCGCGTCCGGACGCGCCGGGTCTGCACCAACCGCTGGCGCGATGGTCGCCGCGTGCAGGTTTGCCGCACTGTCCGCGTTCGTCGCTGACGACTTGATCGATCCGCCCGGCTCCGCCATAGGGCGCTTGGGAGTCGGGCGGACGTGGTCGTCGCCAACCCGGTCAGGTCCTGACGGAAGCAGCCGCAACGATTTCGCCGCGGGTCGTCCCGGCTCCCACCGCGAACTTGTTTGCATCAAGTTCGCGGGGCCAGCGGTACAAAGCATCGTCTAATGACGCGGCTTCGCCGCGGCGCGATCTTACCATCTAGCTTCGACACTGCTCACCAGAGCCGCTAAGACGACGGCGATGTCCGACTCCTTCGATCTCGGCGAACCGCCACAGCCTGCCACCGCCGCGCCACCCGAGGCGTATCGTGTCCTTGCCCGCAAATATCGCCCGCAGACCTTTTCCGAACTGATCGGTCAGGATGCGATGGTCACGACGCTGGGCAACGCGATCAAACGCGACCGGCTGGCCCATGCGTTTCTGATGACCGGCGTCCGCGGGGTGGGGAAGACGTCGACCGCCCGGCTGATCGCCAAGGCGCTCAACTGCATCGGTCCGGACGGTCTGGGCGGCCCGACGATCGACCCCTGCGGTGTTTGCGAGCCGTGCCGGGCGATTGCTGAGGGGCGGCATATTGACGTGATCGAGATGGACGCCGCCAGCCATACCGGCGTCGACGATGTCCGTGAGATCATCGACGCCTCGCGCTATTCGGCGGTCTCCGCGCGATTCAAGATCTACATCGTGGACGAGGTCCACATGCTCTCGAAAAACGCCTTCAACGCGCTGTTAAAGACGCTGGAGGAACCGCCCGCGCATGTGAAATTCCTGTTCGCCACGACCGAGGTGAACAAGGTTCCGATCACCGTCCTGTCACGATGCCAACGGTTCGACTTGCGCCGTATCCCGGCCGAAAAACTGGCGGACCATTTCGCCGAGGTGTGCCGCAAGGAAGGCGTCACCGCCGAGCCGGAGGCGCTGGCGCTGATCGCCCGCGCCGCCGAAGGGTCGGCGCGAGATGGCCTGTCGATCCTCGATCAGGGGATCGCCCATGCCGGCCTTGATGGCGGCGGCGTCACGGCGGAGGCGGTGCGCCAGATGCTGGGCCTGTCCGATCGGGGGGCGGTGCGCGATCTTTTTGCGATGCTGCTGGCCGGCGACGCGGCAGGGGCGCTGGTCAGCTTGCGCCGGCAATATGATTATGGCGTCGATCCGGTGTCGGTACTGCGGTCGTTGCTTGAAACGGTGCACGGCATCACCCTGGCCAAGGTCGGCGCGGCCGCCGATCCGTCGCAGCCTGTCGAGGAGCGGACGGCGCGGGCGGACTGGGCAGCGGGGCTGTCGTTCCCCGTGCTGCACCGACTGTGGCAATTGGTGCTGAAGGGGCATGACGAGGTGGCGCATGCAGCGCTGCCGATCGAGGCGGCGGAGATGGCATTGCTGCGCGTCATCCATGCCTCGCAATTGCCCGATCCGGGAGACCTCGCGCGGCGGCTGGCGGACGGCCATGCCCCGGTTGCCGCTGCCCCGGCGATCGCCGCGCCGCCCGTGCCGCCGTCGGCGCCGGTCGAGGCGCTGTTGCCCGAGCGGTTCGAGGATCTGGTCCGCCGGCTGGAGGACAATGGATCGCTGGCGTTGGCGGCGCGGCTGCATAACGGCGCTCGCGTCGTCCGCTATGCGCCGCCCGAACTGGTGCTGAGCGGCAGTCGACCGATGGCGGCGGATACCGTCACCGATCTGGCGCTGGTGCTGAAGGCGATGACGAAACAGGTCTGGCGCATTACCTTTGACGATGTACCCGGCACGCCGACGCTGAAAGAGCAGGAGGAGGCGGCCGAGGAGACGAAGCGGCTGGCAGCCTGGGACTCGCCCATGGTACGCGCCGCCCGAGAGGCTTTTCCCGATGCGGTCCTGGAGGACTGGCCGGGTAAACGGAGATTGGCATGAAGAATATCGACGAAATCCTGGCGATGGCCCAGAACGTCCAGAACGAACTGGAAAAGGCGCAGGCCAATCTCGACACGATCGAGGTCGAGGGTGTGTCCGGCGGCGGTCTGGTCAAGGTGAAGGCATCCGCCAAGGGCCGCATCATCGGTATCGCAATCGACGATTCGCTGATGCAATTGTCCGAGAAGCAGATGCTGGAGGACCTGTTGGCCGCCGCCTATAACGACGCGCGGGCGAAGGCCGATGCGGTGTCGGGCACCGAAATGTCGAAGATGACCAGCGGGCTTTCGTTGCCGCCGGGGTTCAAGCTGCCGTTCTGAATTTGGGTTTGTGAGCCTCGATCAGCGGCTCGCGGATGGACAATCTCTGCCCAACCCCTCCCCGCCGGGAGGGGCTTTCAGTATCGGAAAGTCGCTAAAGTCACACCCCCGGTCACGCGCCCGCGCGAGCGGCCGCATGCGTGTGCGCGAGGATAATCGCGGTTGTGGCAGACGGTGAGAAGGAACGCTCGGCGGGATATGCCTTTGTCCCCGTGTAGGACATCCCCTATTTTCGATCCCGTTACGGTAGAGGAACAACTTTCGATCGGACAGCGTTTCGCTCCCTATAACAGAGGAGGATGTCCAACATGGCCGACGAACGTATCGTGACCGATACCGGTACGCAGCCACACACCACGATCATCGAGCGTCGCAGTGGCGGCGGCGGGATGTTGATCGCGATCGTCCTGTTGATCGCGGTCGTGATTGGCGGTTTCTACCTGTTCGGGCGGCAGGGCGCGGAAAACCGCAAGGATGCAGCGATCACCTCGGCGGCCAAGAGCGTCGGCGGCGCGGCCGACAAGGTCGGCGACGCCGTGGGTGGCGAGAAGAAATAACGCGGCCTTACCTTTCCGGCGGCACCTCAGGCTTGCCGCCGGGCGTCTCCGCGAGATTGATGACGCACACTGATCCCCGCGTTGTGTGTGATCCACACCAGATGCCAGCGTAGCGATAGAAACTGGCCATCAGCAACTTTCGGTGGCCGCGGCCGGGTACGCCGTCATCGACCATCAGTTGCCGGACGACATCGTCGGCGCCGTGCATGCCATAGCTGATCGCCTCGACGACGTAGATATCGCCGCCGTGCTGGCGGGCGCGGGCGCCGGGGGAGGGGCCGGCGGCGCTGGCATGGCCAATGCTGCCGGCTGCTCCTTGCGCGATGCCATGATCGCGGGCGGCGGCGGCGAGGATCGGGTCCGGCGTCAGCAGCGGCATCGGTCGCATCGAGCCGATCGCGGTGGCGGCAGCTTCGGCGGCGGCAGCGCCCTCAAAGGTCGCGTGTTCGGTGCCGTCGCGTTCCCGGTAATAGACACCCTGATAGCTCTGGGCGGCGCGAAGGAGCCAGTCGGCATAGCTAATAGGATCAGCGCGCACCGAGTTCAGGGCATCCAGCACATCGCGGTCGTCGGGCCACCGTGTCGCCGGCGGAGCGAGGGTAGCCAGCAGCAACGCACCGGCCAGCTTCAGCGCAGGCACGTATCCAGTCCCGCTCGGCGCACCACACCGACATAGCGGGCCAGGACATTGCCATGCCGCCGCACGAAGCCGCTGGGCGAGATCGCGGCGCGTTTCTTGGGCAATGGCAGGACGGCGGCGATCCGGGCGGCCTCGGTCGGCGACAAGCGGGTGGCGTCGTGACCGAAATAACGGAGCGCAGCGGCGTTGACGCCGTAGGTGCCGATGCCGGTCTCGGCGATGTTCAGATACACTTCCATGATCCGCTTCTTGCCCCAGAGCATTTCGATCAGCGTCGTGAAATACGCCTCGAACGCCTTTCGGACATAGCCGCCGCCCTGAAACAGGAAGGCGTTCTTCGCCGTCTGCTGGCTGATCGTGGAGCCTCCACGAATGCGGCCACCCTCCGCATTGCGCACCGCCGCGCCGGCGATGGCGCGGAAATCGAAGCCGTGATGTTGGCAGAAGCGTGAATCCTCACCCGCAATGGCGGCGCGGGCCATGTCGGGATCTATCTGGGATAGTGGCATCCAGTCCTTCGTAACACTGCGCCCACCGAGCAAATCGCCCATCATCGTGAAGGTGAAGGGGGGCGGGACGAACCGGTATAGGCCAACCCACAGCATCGTCACCGCGACGAAGATCAGGGCGGCCTTCAACAGCCAGCGAAGAGCGATCATGCCTGCCCGTCTACGCAGACGCGCCGCAAAGCGCTAGAACCCGTGCGGCGGCGGCGACGCCGGTGTCGTGCGCGCCGTGCGCGGTTGAGAAGTCATGCGACGAGCAGGCTTCGCCTGCAAAGAACAGCCGGTCGTCCACCGGCTCGGCCAGGATCGACCGCTGGCCGGCGGCGCCGACCCGCGCGTGGCTGTAGCTGCCGCCGATCCACGGTTCCTGTCGCCAGCGCGTTGCGGCGAGCGGGGTGAAGCGCGTTCTCCAGTCGCTGCCGAGTAGTGCGACCAGTTCGTCGATCGCGAAGGCGGTGGCGGCGTTCTCGTCCTCCAACGCCTCGGCACAGGGACCGCCGAAGAAGCTCTCCACGATCGGTCGACCAAAGGGAGACAGGCGGTGGCTGGCGGTGCAGGCGCTTCGGGGATTGCCGATCAGATGCGCGTCGGCGGGCCAAATGGGCCGATCCACCGCGAGAAACACCTTGTCGGCGATCCCAAGCGGCAGCGAGGCGGCGGCATGGTGCTTGGCGGGGAGGGGAGGTTCGAAGGTGATCGCCTCGCCCGTCAGCGCGGTCGTCGGGACGCAGAGGATGACGTGATCGGCCTCGATCGTACCGGCCGGCGTGTCGAGGCGGAGCGTGCGGTGGCGGTGGTCGATCCGCGTCACCGGGGTCAAAAGGCGGACGGGAAGGCCGGCGGCGTGATCGACAATCAGCGTGCCATATCCGCTGGGCAACGCCCAATTGTCGTCAGTGGCGGCGTCTTCATACGCCGCCCAGTCGTGGAGCGAGACCGCGCTAAGGGCGGCGCCATTTGCGAAGCCGGAGATCGCATCGATCATCGGATTGGCGGGGCTGTCACTGGCGATGAAGTCGGAAAGAGGGTAGTCGGGTCCGCCCAGGGCCGCGTGGGCGGCGGAGTCCCATTCGCGGCGGGCCAATGCGAAGGCTTGCTGGTCGGCGGGTGGGTAGCCAAGGTCGCGCCACTGGACGCCCCAGTTTGCGGTGGATCGGTCGATCGCCATGCGCCGCTGTTCGGCGATCCTAGTCCATGCGTTGCGTAGGGCGGAGTGAAGCCAGCCGCATCCAAGATCGACGGTGCCCGACGTTGGCGAGAGCGTCGCGCTGCGGGCACGACCGCCGAGGCGATTGGTCGCCTCGACCAGCAAGACCGCCTGTCCCGCATCATGGAGATGCCGGGCGGCAGCGATACCGGCCGCGCCGCCGCCGATCACGACGGTACGCGGTACGGTGTTAGGCTGCAGCGAGCATTCGCTTTTCACCGGCGATGCGCATCATGCCCTTTTGCAGCTTCTCGAACGCACGCACCTCGATCTGGCGGACGCGTTCACGGCTGACGCCATAGACCTGGCTGAGTTCCTCCAGCGTCTTGGGGTCGTCGGTCAGGCGGCGCTCGGTCAGGATGTGCTTCTCGCGATCGTTCAGGTCGTCCATCGCCGACACGAGCATGCCGTGACGGACGTCAGCCTCCTGCTGGTCGGCGACGATCGAATCCTGCAGCGGCGCATCGTCCTGCAGCCAATCCTGCCACTGACCCTCGCCGTCCTCACGCATTGGCACGTTCAGCGAGGTGTCGCCGCCCATCGCCATGCGGCGGTTCATCGAGACGACGTCCTGTTCCGCGACACCGAGATCGGTGGCGATCTTGGTGACGTGCTCGGGCCTCAGGTCGCCATCCTCAAATGCGTCGAGCTTGGATTTCATCCGGCGCAGGTTGAAGAACAGCTTCTTCTGGGCGGCGGTGGTGCCCATCTTCACCAGGCTCCACGACCGCAGGATATATTCCTGGATCGAGGCGCGAATCCACCACATCGCATAGGTGGCAAGGCGGAAACCGCGATCCGGCTCGAACTTCTTCACGCCCTGCATCAGGCCGATATTGCCCTCGGAGATCAGTTCCGACGTTGGCAGGCCGTAACCACGATAACCCATCGCGATCTTGGCGACGAGACGCAGATGGCTGGTGACGAGCTGGGCCGCCGCATCGGTATCGCCATGTTCCTGAAAACGCTTGGCCAGCATGAATTCCTGCTCCGGCTGGAGCAGCGGAAATTTGCGGATCTCCGACAGATAGCGATTGAGGCTCTGCTCCCCGCCGAGCGCAGGGATCGTCGCTGGGACGTTGCTGCCTTTTGCCATTGATCGATCCCTTTCCTTGGAAGCATGCCTGCCGCATCGCAGCGAGCGCATACCGATATCTATACGTGAAGATTGGTGAACAGTTCCTGCATATCCACAGGCATCGGACTTTCGAGCGCCAAAGCGACACATGTTACCGGATGAATGAACCCCAGATACGCGGCGTGCAAGGCTTGCCGCGTGAAACCGAGCGTTTCGAGGACGCGGCGCGGCTGGCCCTTCGCCTTGCCGTACACCGGGTCGCCGAGGAGCGGGTGGCCGATCGACGCCATGTGGACGCGTACCTGATGCGTGCGGCCGGTTTCGAGCCGGCATTCGATCAATGCCGCCTCGCGCAGGCGTTGGATCGTGGTGAAGTGCGTTACGGCGCGTTTGCCGTTCGCGACGATCGCGATCTTCTTGCGGTTGTGCGGGCTGCGCGCGAGCGGAGCGTCGACCTTTCCCTCCGCCGGACGGGGGATGCCGCCGACGATCGCGCGGTAACGGCGATCGATGCTGTGATCGTGGAATTGACGGGCCAGCCCTTCGTGCGCCTGATCGGTCTTGGCGGCGACCATAAGGCCGGAGGTGTCCTTGTCGATCCGGTGGACGATCCCCGGCCGCGCGACGCCGCCGATGCCCGACAACGACCCACCGCAATGATGGAGCAGGGCGTTGACCAGCGTGCCGTCGAAATTGCCCGCCGCTGGATGCACGACCAGCCCGGCCGGCTTGTCGACGACGATCAGATGCTCGTCCTCATAGGCGATGACGAGCGGGATATCCTGCGCTTCGTTGTGGAGCGGCGTGGCGGCGGGGACGGCGATCGCGAAGGTCAGGCCGGCGGCGGCGGGGCGGGATGGATCGCGCGCCGGGTTGCCGTCCAGCGACACCGCGCCGGCGGCGATCAGCGCCTTCAGCCGCTCGCGCGACATTGTAGGCACCGCATCCGCCAACGCACGGTCCAGCCGCCATCCGTCCGCAGCCGGCGCGATCGTCGCTTCGATGATGGAAACCCCCCGGTCCATGAGGTAGCCAGATGGTGATGGACGTGACGATATCAAGCGACCTGATGCAACGGATCGTCGCTGCGGCGGCCGCCGATCCGGCGGTGGAGGTGTGCGGTCTGCTGTTCGGCAATGCCGACGCGGTCGTCGCGGTGGAGGCTTGCCGCAACGTCGCGACCGATATCGCGCGGCGATTCGAGATCGACCCGGCGGCGCTGATCGCGGCGTACCGGCGGGGGCGGGGCTGTGGGCCGGCGGTGGTCGGCTGTTATCACTCGCACCCCACCGGCGTCGCGGCGCCGTCCGCGCGTGATGCGGCGGACGCGGCGGCCGATGGCGGGCTGTGGCTGATCGTCGGCGGCGGGGCGGTGACGGCATGGCGTGCGGTGGAGAACGGCCCCGTCCATGACCGGTTCGAGCCGGTCCGGCTCGTGGTGGCGACGGACCGGGGGTGAGGGTACGTCACAGCCGCTTGCGGGGAGGCCGGAAAGGCCTCAGATGGCTGTACGTTCAAGGGGATTATGATGGCCATCAGTCCGGTCGATTTTGCCAGCCTGCTCTGTTCGCGACTTTGCCATGACCTGTTGTCGCCGGTTGGCGCGCTGAACAACGGGCTGGAACTGCTGGCCGACGAAACCGATCCGGCGATGCGCCAGCGGTGTATGGAACTGCTCGCCGACAGTGCGCGGACATCCGCCAACAAGCTGAAATTCTTTCGCCTGGCGTTCGGTGCGGGCGGCAGTTTCGGCGAGATGGTTGATCCGCGCGAGGCAAAGGCGGCGATCGAGGGGCTGCTGTCCGATGCCAAGCGGACGACGCTGGGATGGTATGTCGAGGCGGACTCGCTACCGAAGGCGGCGGTGAAGGCACTGCTGAACCTGGCGCTGATCGCCAACGAGGCGCTGGTGCGCGGCGGGTCGCTGGATATCGGTGCGGAGCAGCAGGGCGACCATCTGGAGATTGTCGTGAAGATCGAGGGGTTGCGGATCATCCTCGATGCTCAGATCCGGCAGATGCTGACCACCGGTGCGTCGGAGGATGGCGTGACGTCGCGCCTCGCCGCTGCGTTCATGGTGCATACGCTGGTGGCCGAAGCGGCCGGCACGATGCAGGTGTCGGAGCCGGCGCCGGGCGTAATGGTGTTCGGCGCGGCGCTGAGCCCCGGTGACGGCCGACCGAAAAGCGTCGTCGGGTAAAGGAGCTATTAACCGGCATCGGGCATGACGGGCATCGAAAGCCCGGAGGCCCATGGACGACCTGTTACAGGAATTCATTGCGGAAACCCGCGAGACGCTTGATGCGATCGCGGGCGAGATCGTGCTGTGGGAGTCGAATCCGACGGACCGCGCGCGCCTCGATGCGATCTTCCGCTTCGTTCATACCGTGAAGGGAAGCTGCGGCTTCCTTGATCTGCCGCGGCTGGGACGACTGGCGCACGCGGCCGAGGATGTGCTGTCCGCCGTGCGCGACGGCACGCGGTCGCCGGGTACCGCGCTCGTCAACGCCGTGCTGGCGATCGTCGACCGGATCGGCGAGTTGACCGAGGCGATCGCGGCAGGGATTCCTCTCGACGACACGACCGAAGACCTGCTGATCGCCGCGCTGGCCGAGGATGCCGCGCCGGTGGCGCCGGCCGCCGTCGGCCCGCAGACGCGAACTGCCAATCGCAGCGTACGGCTGGCGGTCGATCTGCTCGATCAGATGATGGCCGGCATGTCGGACATGGTGCTGGCGCGCAACGAACTCGCCCGCCGCCTGCGCGACCAGCCGATCGATCCACGGGTGGAGGGCGCGCTCGAACGCCTGTCGCTGACCGTCGGCGAGATGCGCGACACGATCACCCGCACCCGGATGCAGCGGATCGAGACGTTGTTCTCCGCGATCCCGCGCATGGTCCGCGATGCCGCCGCGCCGCTCGGCAAGGCCGTGACGCTCGATATCGAGGGTGCCGACGTCGAACTGGACCGCGAGATGATCGAGCTGTTGCGCGACCCGCTGGTTCATATCATCCGCAACGCGGTCGATCATGGCATCGAACTGCCCGCCGATCGCCGGATCGCCGGCAAGCGCGAGAACGGGCGATTGCTGGTGCTGGCGCGCCAGACCGGCAACCAGATCGTGCTGGAAGTGACCGACGACGGTTGTGGCATTGACGTTAATCGACTGGTCGCCAAGGCGATCGCCGCCGGGCGCCGCACCGAGCAACAGGCCGCCGCGATGACCGAGGCGGAACGGCTAGCGCTGGTATTCGAGGCCGGGCTGTCGAGCCGCGATGTCGTGACCGAACTGTCCGGGCGCGGTGTCGGCATGGATGTGGTGCGCGCCAATATCGAACAGATCGGTGGCCGCATCGCGCTGAAGAACCGGCCGGGCGCTGGCTTGACGATCGAGCTGCAGGTACCGCTGACGCTGTCGATCATCCCGACGATCATCGTCGGTGTCGGCGATCAGCGCTTCGCCCTGCCGCGTCAGTCGATCGAGGAGATCGTGGCGCTTCGCGGTCAGGCGGTGCGGATCGATGCGCTGGGCGATGCCAGCGTCGCGACGGTGCGCGGTCGTCGCTTGCCGATGATTACGCTGGGTCGGGTACTGGGGATCGAGGCCGCCGCGCCGACCGCGCTGGTGATCGTCGCGACGCGCGAAGGCGATTATGCGCTGGGGATCGATGCGGTGCTGGATACCGAGGAACTGGTGGTGAAGCCGGTGCCGCCGGCGATCATGGCGACCGGCGTCTATGCGGGGCAAACCCTGCCCGACAGCGGATTGCCACTGCTGCTGCTGGACGGCACCGGGCTGGCGGCGGCGGCGGGCCTGCGCTTTGCACCGTTGGCGATCGCGTCGGAGGAAGAGGAGATCGCCGAGGAGAAGGGCATCGTGGCCTTGCTGTTCGACGATCTGGATGGCCAGCGCCGTGCGCTGCCACTGGCGGCGGTCGACCGCGTCGAGACGGTGTGTGCCTCCGCGATCCGGCGCACCGGTGGGCGGTTGCACCTGTCGCTGGAGGGCGGCGTGATCCCGCTGGTCGCGATGGCGGTGCCGCCGGCGACCGGACAGGTAACACTGCTGCGCCTGACCGACGGCTTTGGCGAACTGGGATACGCGATCGACGACGCGCATGAGATCGTGACGTTGCCGCTGGCGGTGGCGCCGGCACGGGAGCGGCCGGGTATCGTCGGGGTGGTGATGGTTGAGGGCGAGCAGGTCGAACTGGTCGATGCCCACGCGCTATTCGCAGGCGAACTGGCGGCGCCGGGCAGCGGCCCGCTCTGCCTGCTGCAATGCGACGAGTCGGGATGGATGGAGACGTTCCTGCGACCCATGCTGGAGGCATCCGGCTATCGTTGCGCGACGCGGCTGGCCGAGGGTGACCAGATCGCGGTGACGCTGGCGATGGACGATGACGCCGACCGGGTCGATCGCAGCCATCCGGTGGTGCTGCTGCGTCGTCAGCCGGGCTTGTCGGGCGAACCGGGCGTGTATCGATACGATCGTGCGGCGCTGATCGCCGCGGTCGCCGCCGGCATGCAGGTGGCGGCATGAGCGCCCTGTTCCTGATCGCGCAGATCGCCGGTCGCTGGATCGCGGTGCCCGCCGATCAGGTCGATTCGGCGGTCGATATCGGCACGATCGTCGCGGTGCCGCGCGCATCGGCGGCGGTGCGTGGGCTGGCCGCGTTGCGCAGCCGGGTGGTGACGGTGATCGACACGCGTGTCGCGCTGGGTCTTGCCCCTACACCGCTGGCGGGACGCGCGATCATCGCGAAGTTCGACGGGCATTTCTATGCCTTTCTGGTCGATGCGTTCGATGATGTCTTTCCGTTTGATCCGATGCCGTTGTCATCCGGCTTGGCACTGGAGGGCCGGTGGGGCGCCAGCGCGATCGGTATCGTCGAGCGCGACGACGAACCGATGCTGGTGCTGGACCTGGCGGCGCTGGTGCCCGGCGCGCTGGCCGTCGCCGCCTGATCTGCGGCCAACGATCGACCCGGCAACCGATTGATGGGGCTCTGTTAAGCGCCCGCTTACCCTTTGCTGCCACAGTGCGGCTCGTTGTGATGGAAGGCTGTTCGCATGAAGACGTGTCTGGTGGTCGACGACTCAAAGGTGATTCGAAAGGTCGCGCGCCACATCCTCGAGACGTTGGATTTCCAGGTTAGCGAGGCGTGCGACGGGCGAGAGGCACTGGACGCGTGTCTGGTCTCGGCGCCTGACGTGATCCTACTAGACTGGAACATGCCGGTGATGAGCGGCATGGATTTCCTGCGTGCGCTACGCGATTCGTCGATCCCGACGCGGCCCAAGGTCGTGTTCTGCACGACCGAGAACGGCATGGCGTATATCCGTGCCGCGATCGATGCCGGTGCGGACGAATATGTGATGAAGCCGTTCGATCGCGATACGCTGGAAAGCAAGCTGCAGATCGTCGGCGTCGCCTGAAACTCCCACGGGGCTGATCCGGCCATGGCGCTCGCACCCTTGATCGAGGCGGCACTGGCGGTGCGCGTGCTGATCGTGGACGATTCGGTCGTCGCGCGGGTCGTGCTGACCCGGCTGGTGCAGGCGGATGGCCGGTTCGTGGTGGCGGCGGCGGTGGGCACTATCGCGGCGGCACTGCAATTCCTGTCGGAAGAGACGGTCGACATCATCCTGCTCGACGTGGCGTTGCCCGGTGTCGACGGCCTGACCGCGCTGCCGGACATGCTGGCGGCGGGGCGGGGCGCACGGATAGTGATCGTGTCCTCCTCCGCCGGCGATGGCGCGGCGACCACCATTCAGGCGCTGGCGCTGGGCGCGGCCGATACGTTGGAAAAACCGGATGCGAGTGGCCTTTCGTCCGATTTCGGTCGGCGGCTGGTGGATCGGCTGTCGCGATTGTCGGATCGATCGACGCTAGGGCGGACGCCTACGCCGCCGCCAATAGCTGTGACGCCGGTCGCGCCGCCGCCCCGCACTGCCGGGGACGCGTATGATATCGTCGCGATCGGCGCTTCGACGGGGGGCATCCACGCGCTCGGCCAGATGCTGCGTGCGTTGCCGCCGACGTTCCGGTTGCCGGTTCTGGTGACTCAACATCTGCCGGCGTCCTTCATGCCTTATTTCGCGGCGCAGTTGGCGCTGATGGCCGGCCGGCCGTGCGATGTCGCGACCGATCGGCTGCGGATCAGGCCGGGCCGGCTGATCGTGGCGCCGGGCGACGCGCATCTGCGCTGCGTCTCGCTGGGCGACGGCAATGCGGCGGTGCGGCTGAACACGGACCCGGCGGTGAGTGGTTGCCTGCCGTCGGTCGACCCGATGCTGTCCTCATTGGCCGAGGTGTTCGGGCGCCGGCTGATGGCGGTGGTCTTGAGTGGTATGGGGCGCGACGGCGCCGAGGGCGCGCGACGGGTTCGCGCGGCGGGGGGATGCGTGGTGGTACAGGATCAGGCGAGTTCGGTGGTCTGGGGAATGCCGGGTGCGATCGCGATGCAGGGGCTGGCGGATGCGGTGCTGCCCCCCGATGCGATCGGCCGCCTGATCGCCACGCGGCGGCGGCCATGACGGCAGCACTGGCGCCACCCGTTGCGGGTGCGATATCCGGTTCACCATCGGCGATGACCGTGCTGGCGGCGCTGCTGGAGGCGCGGACCGGCCAGCAATTGTCTAGTTACCGGTCGTGGCGGCTGGATACCGCTTTGAAGCCGCTGCTGCGCGCCCGTGGTCTGGACACGCTCGACCAGTTAGTGATGCAGTTGCTCGACGGCACCGATCGGGCGGTCGGCGACCTGATCGTGGATGCGCTGGTGAACGGCGAAAGCTCGTTCTATCGCGACCTGCCGATCTTCGACCAGCTGGCAGAGTCGGTCGTAGCCCATGAGGGGAATGGCCGCCGTGTCCGCATCTGGAGCGCAGGCTGCGCGACGGGGCAGGAGCCGCTGTCGCTGGCGATGCTCTATGCCGAACGACAGGCGGAAACGGGCGCGCCGGTGCCGGAGATCGTCGCCACCGATATCTCCGATACCGCGCTCAACCGCGCGCGGGCGGGACGGTACACACAGTTCGAGATCCAGCGCGGGCTGCCGATCCGGCGGATGATGCGCTGGTTCGACGGCGACGGCGCTGATTGGGTGGCTAAGCCCGAGCTGACGCGGTTGATCCAGTTCCGGCGGCTCAACCTGGTCGGTGATCGGGGGCCGGCGGGCAAGTTCGACGTCGTGCTGTGCCGCAATGTTCTGCTCTACCTGTCGCCGCCGGCCAAGGCGCAGGTCTTCGCCCTGATCGCGGGCGCGCTGAAGCCGGGCGGGATGCTGGTGCTGGGCGCGGGCGAGACGGTGATTGGGCAGACCGGACTGTTCGAGCCGAGCCGCCGCTTTCGCGGGTTTTACGAGCGGACGAAGGTGGAGCGGGAGCGCGACGCGGCCTGATCGCTTGCGAGCGAGCGCATCTTCGGCCACCACGCCCCGATGCGGGAGAACGGCCGGACATGACGATCATCGACACACCGTCCCCCAACTGGGACGAGCGCGCGTTGCCCGTGTCGATGCTGGTGCTCCACTACACCGGCATGCCCGATGCGGAGGGAGCGATCGCCCGGCTGCGCGATCCGGCGGCCAAGGTGTCGTGCCATTATCTGGTCGCCGAGGACGGCACGATCCTGCGCATGGTGGACGAGGACAAGCGCGCCTGGCACGCGGGCCGGTCGCACTGGCGCGAGATCGACGACGTCAACTCCGCCAGCATCGGCATCGAGATCGTCAATCCCGGCCATGACTGGGGGTATCTCCCGTTCCCGGCCGAACAGATGTCGGCGCTGATCCCGCTGATCGCCGAGATCGTCGAGCGCCATCGCATCACGCGCGGCAACGTGGTCGGCCATTCGGACATCGCCCCGGCGCGTAAGCGCGATCCGGGCGAGCTTTTCCCTTGGCACGATCTGGCGCGGCTGCGGCTGGCGCTGCCCCGGCCGACCAAGAATTTGATGGACCCGCACTGGTCGGAGGCGGGGTTCTGCCTGGCGCTGGAGCGGTTCGGTTATGACGTGACGGACCGGATGGCGGCGATCATGGCGTTCCAGCGGCGCTTTCGCCCCGAACTGATCGATGGCGAGATCGATGCCGAATGCCGGATGATCCTGCTGGCGCTGTTGCTGCCGAGGCCGCAGGGCGACGATTGACCCTGTGACGGTTGACCCTGTGACGATTGCGCTTGGCGGGCGACTACCCGCCCGCTAGGGCCTGCCGACGCCAGAGGATCGGGCGACCGCGGGTGGCTTTCGGGCCGCGCGAGGAAAGTCCGGGCTCCACGAAACGACGGTGCCGGGTAACGCCCGGCGGGGGCGACCCCAGGGACAGTGCCACAGAGAGTAGACGGCGACCGCTTCGGCGACGCCCATGTGAAAGGGTGCGGTAAAAGCGCACCGCGCGACCGGTAACGGAAGCGGCATGGTAAACCCCACCGGGAGCAAGACCGAATAGGGATGGCATGGATCGCAAGGTCCGGGGCGTGTTTCCGCCTGCCGTCCGGGTTGGTTGCTGGAGGCGGCGCGCAAGCGTCGTCGTAGAGGAATGGTCGCCCATCCCCTTTGTGGGAGGACAGAACCCGGCTTACAGATCCTCTGGCGTTTCATCGTTCCGCGCGCCACGATGCCGCCGATCAATCGGGATGGGGATTCGCGTGAACAGGGGAATGATCGTCGGCGCCGGGCTGTTGCTCGCGTCGGCCGCCACGGCACAGCAGCCGGCACGAAGCGTGCAGCAGGATTTCGAGGCGGCGACGGCGCTGGACGCCGGCACCGATCACGCCGCCGCGCTGGCCGCGTGGGAGGCACTAGAGAAGCGGACGAAGCCCGGCACGCGTAGCAATGCGATCGTGCTGGTACGCAAGAGCAACGCTCTCATGTTAGTCGGTCGCCGTGACGACGCGGTGGCGGCGGCGCGGGCGGGGCTGGAGAAGCTGCCGGCGACGGATGCGACGCTCATGGGCGACCGGTACGATGCGTACTTCACCATCGGCGGCGTGGCGATGAGCGCGCTGGATTATGCCGGCGCTGCCGCTGCCTTCGCACAGGCCGAAGCCACGGCACCGGCACCGACGCAGAAGCTGAGCGCGCAATTGTGGCTGGTCGAGACGCAGATCTTCACCGACCCGGCGGCCGCAAGCACGACGCTGGGGCGTCTATATGCGCAGGCGGCCACGATGAAGCTGGACAAGTCGGTGACGGCGATGATCCAGCGCCGGCATACGCGGCTGCTGCTCAATCAGGGCGATTTCGCCGGCGCGCGGGCGAGCGCGGTGAAGGCGGTGACGTTGTTGGGTGGCCTGACCACGTCGACCAATCTGCAGGACGTGTCCGCCCGGTCGGACGCGGCGATCGCGCTGTTGCTCTACAAGAACCCGGACGAAGCGCGCCGCTACATGGCGATGACGGGGGCCGGCCGCCTGAGCAAGGGCGAGTTCGATCCGGCATCCGAGATGCGGGCGCCGGATTGCGGTGGCGATGCCGGCCTGAAACCGGACGATGTCGCCGTGGTTGAATTCAGCATCGATCCCGATGGCAGCGTGTCGCGCGCCGCGCCGGTCTATGCCACCGGCAAGGGGCAGGTCGGACTGGCCTTCGCCCGCGCGGTGCGGGGCTGGTCGTGGCAGCCGGACAAGGTCGCATCGATCCCCCCCTTCTATCGATACAATGCGCGGGTCGAGATGCGGTGTTCGACGGCATTCGAGCGGCCGTCGATCGGCAGTTCCCTTGATGCGGCGCTGGAGCAGTGGTTGGCCGGCAAGGGCGCCGCCGTACCCCCGCCGCCCGAGGGAACGCAGGCAGCGGCGCTGCCGCAACAGCGCGCGGCACTGACCGCGGCCGAGAAGGCGTCACCATCCTCGCTGGCGACGCTGGCGGCGGTGTACCGATTGATGAACAACGGCATCGTGTCGCGGGAGGAAACCGCCGAGCTGGCCCGGCGCGGCCTGACGATCGCCACCGCACAGTCGGCGCCGCCGCTGGCGCGGTTGACCTTCGATGTCGCGGCGCGGTCTGGATCGATGACGGACTGGTGGAAACCGGCGGTCGTGCAGCGATTGCTCACCCCCTTGCTGAGCGATCCAGCCTATGCCGTCGATCCCCAGGCGCGCTCGGCCATCCGTCTGTTGATCGCCGACGGGATCGACAATGGCAAGGGTGGCGAGGCGGTGATCGCCACGCTGCGCCCGGTCGCGACCGACAAAGCGCTGGCGGCCAACGATCCGCTGCGCGTCGGGGCGCTGATCCGCATCGCATCGATCGAACAGCGGACCGGGCAGGTGCAGGCGGCGCGCAACACCTTTGCTGATACCGGCCTGTCTGCCAGCCAGTGTGCGATCATGGATGCGCCACCGAAGATGGTGTCGGATATCGGGTCGCGTGCCTTTCCGATGGAGGCGATGCGCTGGGGCTTCGAGGGGTGGACGGTGACACAGTTCGACGTCAGCGCCGATGGCCGCAGCGAGCACACGCGGGCGTTGCTCAGCTATCCGCCCTTCATCTTTTCGGAGGCTGGTTCGAAGTTCTTCGACACGGCGAAATTCGCCAAGACCTATCGACCCGATGGCGGACTGGGTTGTGGTGGCACCGTACGGCGCGTCGTGTTCCGACTGCCCGGTTGAGCGAACAGACCCGCCGCCTGAACGCGGCGGGTCTGCCTGCGGTCACACGGTCAGCACCGGCTCCGGTCGGCCGACCTGATCCAGCGCGGTGTGACGGTCGATCTCCATCAGCGGTTTTAGCAGGCCGTCGCGGATGTCATAGACCCAGCCGTACAGCGTCAGGTCCTGCCCGCGCGCGAACGCCGCCTGCACGGTGTCGGTACGGGCGAGATTGATGAGCTGATCGCGGACGTTGACCTCAACCAGCCGGTTCACCTGCGCCTCGCCCTCCGGCAGGGCGTGCACCTCGTCGGCATGATCGCACAACGCGGCGTGGGCGGGTTCCAGCCAGCGTTTGACAGGACCGGTGGCGCTGCCGCTCAGCGTCGTCTTGATCCCGCCGCAGCCATGATGGCCGCAGACGATGATGTTTGGCACCGCCAGCACGTCGACGGCGTGCTGCAACGTACTCATCAGGTTCAGGTCTTCGGGATTGACCAGATTGGCGATGTTGCTGTGGATGACCATCCGGCCGGGTAGCGACTGCGTCTTCTGTTCCGGGCTGACGCGGCTGCCGGAACAGCCGATCCACATGAATTCCGGCTTCTGGCCCGCCACGCTGCGGCTGAAGAAATCAGCATTCTCGTCGGTCAGCTCGACCGCCCAGGCGCGGTTGGCGAGCAGGAGTTGCTTGGACTGTTTCATACCAACCGGACCCCGGAAACAGGCGCGTCGATCAACGGCGCGCTGCGATCGGCGATGTCGCCGCGCACGACGACGCCGATGCCGCGATAGTGTGCGTTCTTGATGAAGGCGTTGATGATGTCGATATTGTCGAGATCGACATAGCTGGTCGAGGTCAGGTCGATCATCACGTTCGCGCCGTCCGGCACCAGCCCCAACCGCTTCTGCAATTCATATTTGTGGATGAAGTACAGGTTGCGACGAGCGCGGATCAGCCAGTCGTCACCGTCATGCGCCACCGTGATCGCGGTGCGGAAATTGCGTCCGATCACGAAGACGAAGCCGACGACCATGCCGATCATGATCCCCTCCAGCAGGTCGGTGAACAGGATCGCGACGACGGTAACGACCAGCGGCACGAACTGCGTCCAGCCCTGTTTGAAGCGGGCTATATACAGCTTGGGCTTGGTCAGCTTGTACCCCGTCGCGATCAGCACGGCGGCCAGCGCCGACAGCGGAATCAGGTTCAGGATCGCCGGGATCAGCGCGACCGACAGCAACAGCCAGGTGCCGTGCAGGATCGTCGACAGCTTGCTGTCGGCGCCCGCATCGACGTTGGCGGAGGATCGAACGATGACCGAGGTAACCGGCAGGCCACCGATCAGGCCGGACACGATGTTGCCGCCGCCCTGCGCCATCAATTCCCAGTTCTTGTCGGTGGTGCGGCGCTTCGGGTCGATCTCGTCCACCGCCTTCACGCTCAGCAGTGATTCCAGGCTGGCGACGATCGCGAGCGTGGCGGCGGTGCTCCATACCGCGCCGGTGCCGATGGCGGTGAAGTCGGGCAGGCTGAACAGCGCGATGAATTCCGACGGATTAGCGGCCCTGGGCACCTGAACAAGATGCTTCGCGGTGAGTTGCCACTCGGGCTTCACCGCACCGAGCAGCGCGTTGCCGAACACGCCGATCAACACGACGACCAACGGCCCCGGCACGAACCGCAACGGCCCCTTGTTCGGCCGGGCGGCATCCCACCAGAACAGGAACGCGAGCGACACCAGCGCGATGATCGTGGCGCCCGGCGTGATGCTGCCGGTCAGGCTTTCCGCGATGCGTGAGAAGGTGTTGACGCCGGCCTCGGTACTGAATTCGAAAATGCCCTCAGCCTCGGCATCGAAACCGACGGCGTGGGGAATCTGCTTCAGGATCAGGATCAGGCCGATCGCCGCCAGCATGCCGGTGATGACGGACGAGGGGACGAATTCGGCCAGGATACCGGCCTTGGTGAACGAGAACCCCAACTGAAGCACGCCGGCCAGCATCACCGCCAGCGTGAATACCTGGTAGGAGGGCAGGCTTTCGATCGCGGTGAGGACGATCACCGTCAGGCCCGCCGCCGGCCCCGACACCGAAAGAGAGGATCGCGACAGGGCGCCGACGACGATGCCGCCGACGATCCCGGCGATCACGCCGGAAAAGAGCGGGGCGCCGGAGGCTAACGCCACCCCAAGGCATAGCGGCAGCGCGACGAGCGCCACCACGATGGAAGCCGGTACGTCAGTACGGGCGGTGGCCAGCAAGGATTTCGAGGACGGCACCAGGGCTCCTGTCGCTAAGGTGTCGAAGCCAATGTCCGTATCGGACATGAACTTAACATGACATATCTGTCATCTGCCTCGTCGCATAGATCACGATTGCAGCCCGTGCAACGGCGAAGGGCCGAAACGACCGTATCGAGGTTGCGTCGCGGCATTGGACGCCTATGTCGGCAGGCTATGGCGTATCGCCCGACACGATCCAACGACTGGGGCTTTCCCCGATGGCGCGGTTACAGCGCTGGCCGCGAGGCGGAAACCGTGCGCCTGTGCGACCGCCATGGCTGTAAGGAACCGGGCAATTGCCCCGCGCCGAAATCGCCCAATAATCCCGATCGCTGGTGGTTCTGCCAGACCCACGCCGGCGAGTACAATCGTGGCTGGGACTATTTCGAGGGCCTGTCAGCGGAAGAAGCGGCCGCGCGCGAGGCGGACGAATCGGGGACGGCAGCCGGATACGAGCGGTCACGCCATTACGCCTGGAGTGGCCCGGGCGACGGTAGCCGGTCTCGCGACGAGCTCCGCGCGCTGACCGCGTTGGGGCTGGAGGAAGAGGCCGGTTTCGAGGAAATCCGGGGCGCGTGGCGCAAGCTCGCCAAGGAGAACCATCCTGACGTGCGGCCGGGCGACCCCGATGCCGCCGTCCGCTTCCAGGCGGTACAGGCCGCGTATGAAGTGCTCCGCGCCGCCGAAGAGCGTCGGACCGCGGCGTGATCCGCATCGCCAAGAGCCGCTGGCGCGGCGTCGTGCTGGTCTGCGGAAAATGTTCGAAGAAAGTGTCTGGCGGGTTCGGCGATGACGGCCGCACATCGCTGGCCAAGGTACTGCGCCAGCGCGCAGGCAAGGGGCGGAAGGCTGATTTCGGGGTTATCGAGACGAAATGCCTGAAGCTGTGTCCCAAGCGCGCGGTGGCGGTGGTCAGTGCGGCGCGGCCAGCGGCGTGGCTGGTGGTCGATCCGGGTGAGTCGGTCGATGCCGTGGTGACGCAACTGGGGTTTGCCGACCGCGTGGATTAGCCGTCCGCTAATTTGCTCTGTTCTCCGGTCTCCGCTGGGGAACGTTGGGCAACGGCTACTTTGCGTAGCGCGCGGCCGTTTCACGGATCAGCGCGATCATGTTCGGAATGCCCTGCGTTCGGTTCGAGCTCAACTGCCGGCTGAGTTCGAACGGCGCCAGTTCCTCTGCCACGTCCGTCTTCAGGATCGCCGTGGGTTGCCGGTCCTGCACCGCGATCAGAACCAGAGCGATGATACCCTTGGTGATCGCGGCGTTCGAGTCGGCCAGAAAGTGCAGCGTGCCGTCGTCGGCGCGGGTCGGATAGACCCAGACGGAGGCGGAGCAGCCGCGGACCAGCGTCGCATCGGTCTTCAGCGCGTCCGGCATCGGTTCCAGCGCCTTGCCCAGATCGATCAGCAACCGATAGCGGTCGTCGGCGTCGAGAAAGTCGTATTCGTCGTGGATGTCGGAAAGGCTGGGGGCGGTGCTGGACATGGCCGGCGGGTAGCGGCTTGCGTCATCCGCGACAACTGCCAGGCGGAGTCGATCCCTTAGAGATCGACACCGGCCGCGATCGCTTCCAGCTTCTTGATCCGCTCGCGCAGGTCGGCGATCTCGATGCGGGCGCCGGCGGTGGGCAGGGGGGCGTGGCCGCCCTGGTCCATCTCGTTGCGCTTCAACTGCAACCAGCCGCGCCAGCCTGCAAGGCCGCCCGCCACGATCATGCCCAAGCCGGTCAGGCCCGCCAGCGACAGGGTAACGGTGGTGAATGGATCGATCATGACCCGCCTCCTTCTAGCGGTCGCGCAGCCGCTCGATCTCGCGATCGAGACCCAGGCTGCCATGGTTGTCGGTGATGACGCGTTCCAGCACGGCAACGCGTTCCTTCAGTTGCCGCATCTCTTCCTGCGTGCGTAATGCGTCGGCATTCTGCGTTGCATCGTTTTCCCGCCGATCGGTCCACTTGTATCGTTGTGATAACAGCCTGGTCGCCATCACCATGAAGACGATTGCGACGACCATGGAAAAGGGATTCATATTCGTTACTCCCTGAATTGACGCCGGTTAGCCCAGCTTGATCGTTTTCGGCTGATCCCGGCGCAGTCGTTCGATTTCGTCGGACAGGTCCATACCCCGATCGGTGACGATGCGTTCCAGCACCCGGACCCGCTGTTCGAGCCGTTCCGTCTGGGCGGCATATTGCGCCGCCTTTTCGGCCACCATGCTTGCTTCCAATTCCATCCGCCGATGTTGGTACGCAAACCACGGTTTGACGAAGACACCGCCGATGATGGCGAGCAGGCCGCAGGATATGCCGAGGATGGGAATGAGTAAGGGTGACATCGTCTGACCCTCAGTTCGGATGGCTGCGAAGGCGATCGATCTCGTGGCTCAGCAGATTGCCGCTGTCGGTCACGATCCGTTCGACGACGACCAGCCGGTCCTTCATCGATCCCACTTCGGCCCGCAGCTGGGCATTCTCTTGACTGAGCAGCTTGATCCGCTCGGCGGTCTCCTGATCCTTGCGGGGATAGATCGCCTGACCCCAGGCGCCGTCCAGCGGATAGCCGTTCTTGATCCGCATCCAGGTGGTCAGCACCCAGCCACCGATACCGGACAGTCCCAGAATGACCGCGACGGGGACGAAAGCATCAAAGGGGAATGGCATAATGGCGTCTCCGTTCAGCGCAATGCGTCGATGTCGCGGGCAGTGCGTTCGGCGGGGTCGGTGGCGATGCGTTCCAGCACCGCGATCCGCTCCTCCAGCCGGCTGACTTTGCCCACCAGCTTTTCATTCTCGTTCACGAGCAGCTTCATGTGCCGGCGCGCCTCGGGGTCATCGGTGTTGCCCCAGTCGTCGCTCGGCGCATAGCCGTGCTTGGCGCGTATCCAGTTGTTCACGACCCATCCGCCGGTCGACATGGCGATGATCGCCAGCACGAAGAACGGTCCACCCCAGTCCATCGTCTTTCTCCCTGATCTCGTTGTGGTTCGCCGTGGGGCGAAGGGTCAGCGCAGCGCGTCGATCTCGTTGGCGAGCGCGGTATTGCGGCTGGTGTAATGGGTTTCCATGTCGGCCAGCCGGCGATCGATATCGCGCAGTTTCGACCGGACCTCGGCGCTCGACCGCTTGGGGTTCGAGCGGACACCCTGCCAGAACCTGGCGTCGTCGGCTGTGTCGTAAAGGCCGATCGGCTTCGGATCGACGATCCAGGCCGTCACCATATAGGCGATCACCAGCCACCATTGTTGCGCGACGATCGTCATGCCGGCCACGCCCAGGCGGACCCAGAGCACATCGATCCCGGTGTAATCGGCGATCCCGGCGCAGACGCCTTTCCACTTGGCTTCCTGCTTGTTCAGATAGAATTGGGTACGGGCAGCCATCTCAGTTGCTCCGATCGAAATTGGGGTTGCGGTTGATCTGATACTGTGTCGGCGTCTGCGGTGCGTTCAGGCCCGGCTTCCAGTCGGGATTGTCGGCGGCCACGATCCGTTCGACGGTGTTCAGGCGGTCTTCCAGACGGCGGGCGAGATTGTACATCTCGTCCAGCATCCGCTCGTCTTCCTCGGTGATCTTCGGCGCAGCACGCCATTTCGTCACGTAATGGAGGATGATCCAGGGTAGGCCGACAAGGGCGGCGAGAATGGCTACCAAGCCTTCGATATCCATGTCAGCCCTCCGACTTGTTCAGGCGCGCCTTCAGCGCGGCCAGATCGGCGTCGACGCGGTCGCTCTGGCGAAGCTCGGCGATCTCGTCTTCCAGGCTCTTGCTGACACCCAGGCCCATCGCCTCGGCGCGGCCCTCCGCCTCGTCGGCGCGGCGTTCCAGTTCGCCGAAGCGGCTGAATGCCTCCTGCGTCTTGGGGCCGGCATAGGCATCGCGCAGGCGATAGCGATTGTTGGCGCTTTCCAGCCGGGTCTGGATCGTCGACTGCTTGTTGCGCGCCTCGCGCAGGCGACCCTGCAGTTTGGCGATGTCCTCTTCCGATGCGCGCAGGCCGTCGTCCAGCACCTGCACCTCCGCCTTCAGCTGCTCGGCCATGTCGGCCGCCTTCTGGCGTTCCATCAGCGCGGCCTTGGCCAGGTCCTCGCGGTCCTTCGACAGGGCCAGTTCCGCCTTTTCGGTCCAGTTGGCCTGCAACTGATCCAGCTTGGCGATGTGCCGACGCATTTCCTTCTGGTCGGCGATGGTGCGGGCGGCCGAGGCGCGGACCTCGACCAGCGTCTCTTCCATCTCAAGGATGATCATCCGGATCATCTTCGCCGGATCTTCGGCCTTATCGAGCAGGTCGGCGAAGTTGGCGGCGACGATGTCGCGGGTGCGGCTGAATATTCCCATCATGAACTCCTGAGGGGCGGAAATGGCGTTCACGCCCTTATGCCACGAACCGGGTCGCCGTGGCGACTGCCGCACCCGATTTCATCGAGCCGTCATTCGCCGCCGCCGGACCGACGGCGGCGAGCACGCAGGTGGCGCTCATGACGACGGTGAGGGCGAGGGCGGCGAACTTGTGGGTCAGGTCGTTGAACATCATTGCCTCCGTATCTGGTTGGCCGCGCTGTCGGCGGGATATCTGATGCTTTGCAGGGGCCGTGCCAGTTTTGAAAAACGTGGAAAAACAGCGGCTAACGCGATTTCTGGCGCGTTGGTTGATGTGGCGGGTTGCGCAAACTTGGTATTTTGCGCCAAACATTGGCGATGGAACGGGCTAGCCAGGTCATCGGTCAGTCGGGGGCGTTCCTCGATGCCCTCGAACGTGCGAGCCGCGCGGCCGCGCTCGATCGCCCCGTGCTGGTCATTGGCGAACGCGGGACGGGCAAGGAACTGGTCGCCGAGCGACTCCATCGCCTCAGCCAGCGCTGGGACCATCCGCTGGTCATCATGAACTGCGCGGCGCTGCCCGAGACGCTGATCGAGGCGGAGTTGTTTGGGCACGAGGCGGGGGCCTTCACCGGTGCCACCAAGGCACGAGTCGGACGTTTCGAAGAGGCGGACGGCGGCACCCTGTTCCTCGACGAGCTAGGCACGCTGTCGATGGCGGCGCAGGAACGCCTGCTGCGCGCGGTGGAATATGGCGAGATCACGCGGATCGGATCGTCGCGCCCGATGCGGGTCGATGTCCGCATCGTTGCCGCGACCAACGAACACTTGCCCGACAAGGTGGACCATCACGAGTTTCGCGCCGACCTGCTCGACCGGCTATCGTTCGAGGTCGTAACATTGCCGCCGTTGCGCAGCCGTGCGGGCGACATTCATGTGCTGGCGGATCACTTCGGGCGGCGGATGGCGGCGGAACTTGGGCGGGAGCGTTGGCCAGGATTTGGCCCGGTCGCGGTGGATCAGTTGCTGAAGCATCGCTGGCCCGGCAACGTCCGCGAATTGCGCAACGTGGTGGAGCGGGCGGTGTATCGCTGGGAACATGGCGGGCCAATCGATTCGATCGAGATCGATCCGTTCGCGTCTCCCTACCGCCCGCAATCGCGAGGCCCTGCGATGCCACGCGCCGAGGCAAGCGTCATGGCAGGGGCGGGGACGGACCAGCCGGTGCAGGACGACGAGGTGACGGCGTGCGAGGTCGGGCCATCCGATTTCAAATCCCGCGTGGCCCTGTTCGAGCGCGACCTGCTGACGCGAAGTCTGGCGGAAAACCGCTTCAACCAGCGCCAGACCGCCGATGCGCTGGGCCTGTCCTACGACCAGCTTCGCCATGCGCTGCGCCGTCACGATCTGATCGGAACGGTTGCGTAACGCACGCCGGGGGACCAATTGAGCGTGGCGTGCGTTTCTCGCACCGTCTCATTCAGGCTCAATCAGGAGAAGCCCCATGGCGTTCGAACTGCCGCCCCTTCCTTATGACTATGACGCGCTGGAGCCGACGATCTCGAAGGAGACGATGACGTTCCACCACGACAAGCACCACGCCGCCTATACCAACAAGCTGAACGAGTTCGTTGCCGCCGATTCGAAGCTGGAAGGCAAGACGATCGAGAACATCCTTGGCATGATCTCGACGCTGCCGGCCGGTATCCGCAACAACGGCGGCGGCTTCTGGAACCACGACTTCTTCTGGAACACCATGAAGAAGGGTGGCGGCGCGCCATCGGGCAAGCTGGCCGAGGCGATCGACCGCGATTTTGGCGGGCTCGACAAGCTGAAGGAAGAATTCAACACAAAGGGCGCGGGCCAGTTCGGTTCCGGCTGGGCATGGCTGATCGCCGATGCGAGCGGAAAGCTGAAGGTCACGTCGACCCCCAATCAGGACAACCCCCTGATGGACGACGCCAAGGAGCCGGGCACGCCGCTGCTGGGCAACGACGTGTGGGAGCATGCCTATTACCTGACGTACATGAACGACCGGCCGGGTTATCTGAAGGCATGGTGGGACGTGGTCGACTGGGACAAGGTCGGCGAGCGGTACTACGCAGTAGCGGCATAAACGAACCGACAAACATCTGTCGTCGCCCCAGCGAAGGCTGACGTCTCCCGGTAGTCAGGTACTTACCGATTTCCGGGAGATGCCAACCTTCGCTGGCATGAGAATGTGGGAGAGGGGTGGTCTTACGACTGCCCCTTACTCCGGCGGCAATTCCTTGGCCACCGCGCCTTCACCCGCCTGCAACCCGTGCCGCATCAGCATCGGCAGGTTCGCGATCGCGAAACCCAGCGTCAGCGGGATCGCGCCCCACAGCTTGAACCCCACCCAGAAATCCCAGCCGGCGTTGCGCCAGACGATCTCGTTCAGGATCGCCATGGCAACGAAGAATATCATCCAGTTGCGCGTCAGCTTGCGCCAGCCGAGCGCCGACAGGCCTGGATAGGCGGAACCCAGCAACCCCTCCAGCAACGGTCGCCCGGTGACGAGGCCGAAGCCCAACACACTGGCGAAGGTGGCATACACGATGGTCGGCTTCATCTGGATAAAGCGGGGATCGTGGAAATAGACGGTCAGGCCGCCGAATATCACGACCAGCACACCCGAAATCCACAGCATCGGTGATACGCTGCCCAGCTTCACGCGCGACACGACGATAGCGATGACCGTGGCGATGATGAAGGCGGTGGTGGCGCAGATCACGCGCGCGATCACCAGCGCGCCGACGCGGTCCATGTCGTTCAGCCAGCCGCTGAACTGCGCCACCAGCCGCATCATCGGTTCGGCGGGGGCGAGAAAGTTGACGAGGAAGAACACGACCAGCGGCGCGTAATCGACCGCCATCCGGATGCCGGCTGAGCCCTCACGCAGTTCGACGGTCCGGCTTTTTGCGTCGTCGACTATATTCGACCTGATTGTCACTTCTTCACCCCCTCGACACCGGCGATGATCCGGCTGACCTCGTTCGCGTCGAACGGCCTAAGATCAGTCATCCCCTCGCCGATGCCGATCGCATGGATCGGCAGGCCGAAGCGTTCGGCCGCGGCGACCAGCACGCCGCCGCGCGCGGTGCCGTCCAGCTTGGTCATGACCAGACCGGTGACGCCGGCGACGTCCTTGAATACCTCGATCTGGTTCAGCGCGTTCTGGCCCGTGGTGGCGTCCAGCACCAGTACCACGTCATGCGGTGCCGCGGGGTTCAGGCGGCCGAGGACGCGGCGGATCTTGGACAGCTCGTCCATCAGCTCGCGCTTGTTCTGCAACCGCCCGGCGGTGTCGACGATCAGCACGTCGATGCCCGTCGCGGTCGCCTGCTTCACTGCCTCGTACACGATGCCGGCCGCGTCGCCGCCCTCCTTGCCGGTGACGATCGGTACGCCGACCCGGTCGGCCCAGGTGCGCAACTGGCCGATCGCGGCGGCGCGGAACGTGTCGCCCGCGGCCAGCATCACGCCGTAATCCTGCTCCATGAACAGATGTGCCAGCTTGGCGATCGTCGTCGTCTTGCCGGACCCGTTGACGCCGATCACGAGGATCACTTGCGGCCGGGGAAAGGCATCGATCTCCAGCGGTCGTGCGACCTTGACCAGCGCCTTCTCCACCTCCTCCGCGACGACGAGGCGGATGCCGAGTTCCTCCATGTTCCGCTCGAAACTGCCCTCGGCCAGCCGGGTGCGGATATGGCCCGCCGTCTCGGGGCCGAGATCGGAGGCGATCAGCGCCTCCTCGATCTCCTCCAGCGTGTTATCGTCCAGCCGCGCGGTGCCGAGGCCGGCGAGGTTGCCGACCAGCCGGTCGGATGTCCGCCGGAAGCCACCGAGCAGCTTGTCATGCCAGGAGGGAGTGGTGCTCATACCGTGGTTCCGATGAGATGGGTGTCGGTGGCGCCGGTGATCGCGGCGCGGATGATGGTGCCGGGTTCGGCATGGGCGGTCAGGTGGATGTCGGCGAAGTCGTCGGCATGGCCGCGCGTGCCGGGTCGCTCGACCAGCACGGTGCGGACGGTGCCGACCTGCGCCGCCAGCCATGCGGCACGGCGCGTCGCCGCTGCCTGCCGCAACAGGCCCGCGCGCTCGCGCCGCACGACCGGATCGACCTGCGGCATCCGTGCGGCGGGGGTGCCGGTGCGCGGCGAATAGGGAAAGATATGCGCGTGGACGATGTCGCAATCGGCGATCAGTGCCAGCGTATCGGCGAACATCGCGTCATCCTCGGTCGGGAAGCCGGCGATCAGGTCCGCACCGATCGCCACATCGGGCCGGCGCGCCTTGATCCGCTCCACCAGCGCCACCGACTGGGCGCGGGAATGGCGGCGCTTCATCCGCTTCAGGACCATGTCGTTGCCGGCCTGTAGCGACAGGTGGAGATGCGGCATCACCCGCGTCTCGCCCGTCACCAGATCGAACAGCCGGTCGTCGATCTCGACCGAATCGAGCGACGATAACCGCAACCGCATCAGGCCGGGCACGCCGCGCAAAATGCGCTCGACCAGCAATCCGAGCGACGGCGCGCCCGGCAGGTCGTGACCATAGCTCGTCAGATCGACACCGGTCAGCACGACCTCGCGGTGGCCGGCATCGACCAGCGCCGCGATGTGATCCACGACCGCGCCGGCCGGGATCGACCGGCTGGACCCACGCCCCTGCGGGATGATGCAGAAGGTGCAAGCGTGGTCGCAGCCGTTCTGCACCTCGACGAAGGCGCGGGCATGGCCGTCGAACAGGGTGGCGGGCAGGGCATCGGTGCGGCCCCAGCTGGCGGGCAGCAGCTTGGCGTCGTTGGCGACCACGCGCTCGACCTCCGGCATCGCCGCGAAGCTCGCCGGATCGATCGTCGCGGCGCATCCGGTGACGACGATCGCTGCGCCCGGCCGGTCGCGCGCGGCGCGGCGGATCGCGGCGCGGGTCTGCTTCACGGCCTCGTTCGTCACGGCGCAACTGTTGACGACGACCATGTCCCGCCCCGCGATCAGGGCGCGGATCGTTTCGCTTTCGGCTATGTTGAGGCGACATCCGAGGCTGACCACCTCGGCCGCAGGAGGAGGCGACATGATCGGCGATTTAGGGGCGCACGACGCGCAAGTCCACGACCAGCCACGCGAACAGGCCGGCGCGATACGGGACTTCTGGTTCGCGCTGACCCCGGAGGAGCATTTCGCGAAGAGCGAGGCGCTCGATGTGACCATCGCCACCCGGTTCGGTGCATGGCGCGACGCGGCGCTGGCATCGGGCGCGGCGGGGTGGCGTGACGATCCACAAACCTTGCTGGCCGCGATCATCCTGCTCGACCAGTTTTCACGCAACATCCATCGCGGCACGGCGGAGGCGTTCGCGGCCGATCCGCTCGCTTTGTCGCTGACGCATGACGCGATCGCGCGGGGGTGGGACGGCGACTATACCGATGACGAGCGCGTCTTCCTCTATCTGCCATTGATGCATGCCGAGGATGCGACGACGCAGGATTTGTGCGTCGAGAAATATGCCGCATTGGGTCGCGAGAACAATCTGGCCTTCGCGCGCGATCATCGCACGGTGATCCAGCGGTTCGGTCGCTTCCCCGGCCGCAACGACGCGCTGGGGCGGGACAGCAGCGACGCGGAGCGGCGATATCTGGAGGAGACGGGCGGCGGCTGGTAGCCGCCGTCCTTGCCAATCCCGTCGCGTTCGCCTATCGGACGGCCCACGTTCGTTGTCGAACGCTGAAGATCAGCACGACCGCCCTTTGCGCGGCGTGCACGCTGGCCGGCGAGTTTTCGCCCGCCGGCGCTTTTGCGTTTGGCGTGTTTAGAGGTTGGTGACACCATGTTCGAGAGCTTGAGCGACCGGCTTGGCGGCGTCTTCGACCGCCTGCGTGGCCGGGGCGCGCTGACCGAGGCGGATGTCCGCGCGGCGATGCGCGAGGTGCGCGTGGCGCTGCTCGAAGCCGACGTCGCGCTGCCTGTCGCGCGCGACTTCGTCGACAAGGTGACCGAACAGGCGATCGGCCAGAACGTCCTGCGGTCGGTCACGCCGGGTCAGCAAGTCGTCAAGATCGTCCACGATGCGCTGATCGCGATGCTGGGCGCCGACGAATCGTCGTTGCTGCTCGATGTCACGCCGCCCGCGGTCGTGATGATGGTCGGCCTGCAGGGGTCGGGCAAGACGACCACGACCGCCAAGATCGCGAAACGCCTGACCCAGGGTTCCCTGACGGGTCGCGAGCGCAAGAAGGTGCTGATGGCGTCGCTCGACGTCAATCGCCCCAATGCGCAGGAACAGCTGGCGACGCTCGGCGGCCAAGTCGATGTCGCGACGCTGCCGATCATCGCCGGCCAGCAGCCGGTCGAGATCGCCCGTCGCGCGATGCAGGCGGCCAAGTTGCAGGGCTATGACGTCCTGATGCTCGACACCGCCGGGCGTCTGCACGTCGATCAGGCGCTGATGGACGAGATGAAGGCGGTCGCCGACATCGCGCGCCCGCAGGAAATCCTGCTCGTCGTCGACTCGCTGACCGGTCAGGACGCGGTCAACGTTGCGCAGAACTTCTCGGATCAGGTGCCGCTGACCGGCATCGTGCTGACCCGGATGGACGGCGATGCGCGTGGCGGTGCCGCGCTGTCGATGCGCGCCGTCACGGGCAAGCCGATCAAGTTTGCCGGCACCGGCGAAAAGTTGGATGCGCTGGAGGCGTTCCATCCGGAACGCGTCGCCGGCCGTATCCTCGGCATGGGCGACGTCGTGTCGCTGGTCGAGCGCGCCGCCGAATCGATTCAGGTCGAAGACGCCGAGCGGATGGCCATGAAGATGGCCAAGGGCCAGTTCGACATGGAGGATCTGCGCGGTCAGCTGGCGCAGATGCGTCGGATGGGCGGGCTTGGCGCGCTGGCCGGCATGATGCCCGGCATGAAGAAGGCGCAAGGCGCGCTCGCCGCCCAGCCGGGCAGCGACAAGATGCTGATCCATATGGATGCGATGATCGGGTCGATGACCGCCAAGGAGCGCTCGAAGCCCGAACTCATCAACGCGAAGCGCAAGATCCGCATCGCCAAGGGTTCGGGCACCACGGTTCAGGAGGTGAACAAGCTCCTGAAGATGCACCTCGAAATGTCCACCGCCATGAAGAAGATCAAGAAGATGGGCGGGCTGAAGGGCATGATGGCGATGCTGGGCAAGGGCGGCATGGGCGGCGGCATGGCCGGGCTCGGCAATGCCATCGGCGGCGCTGGGATGGGCGATCTGATGAGCAAGGCGGGGGGCGGGCTTCCCGGCCTCGGCGGTGGTGCCGATGGCATGCCCAAGCTGCCACCCGGCTTCGAAGGACTTCTCAAGAAGAAATAACGACCTGCCCGATCCCGCTGCGGCGGCGAGAGGGCTTATCCAACCAACATGTCCCGGCGCGTGCCGGGACCACGATATCAAGAAGGAATAATATCATGGCCATCAGCATTCGTCTGTCGCGCGGCGGCTCCAAGAAGCGCCCGTACTACCGCATCGTCGTCGCCGACGCGCGCGCCCCGCGCGATGGCAAGTTCATCGAGAAGATCGGCAACTACAACCCGCTGCTTGCCAAGGATGCCGAGAACCGCGTCGTGCTCGATGCCGACCGTGCGAAGCATTGGCTGTCGGTCGGCGCACAGCCCACCGACCGCGTTGCCCGTTTCCTCGATGCCGCCGGCCTGCGTGAGCGTGCCGCTCGCCAGAACCCGAACAAGGGCAAGCCCGGCGAAAAGGCCACCGAGCGCGCCGACGAGCGGGCCGAAAAGGTGAAGGCAGCCGAGGAAGCCGCCGCCGCCGCCAAGGCCGCGCCGGCCGCTGAGCCGGAAGCCGAGACGACTGAGGCACCTGCCGAAGCGACCGCCGAGTAAGCAGCCGATCCGCGTCATCATGCGTTATCCCGCTATCCAGCAGGAGCACGCATGATGACGATGGATACGAACCCCACCCCCGACCCCCGCACTGCGCCCGACGACATGGAGGACGCAACGAACAAGGGTCGATCGGCCGAGCAGCCCGCCGAGGGCGGCGATGGTACGCCTCCGGAGAATGATGGCTCCCCCCACCAACGCTGATCCAACGCAGCCTGTCACGCTAGCCGCCGTCATCGGCGCGCACGGTATCGCAGGTGAGGTGCGCCTGAAGGTCTTCGCGGAGGACTTCGGTGCGCACCACAGCTTTAACGACGGCGCTCTGACCCTCACGTCGTTACGCCATGGCGGCAACGGTGCGATCGCTCGCTTTACGCAGGTGAAGGATCGCACTGCGGCCGAGGCGCTGCGCGGCACCACTCTCACCGTCCCGCGTGGTGCCTTGCCGCCGTTGGGTGAGGGCGAATATTATCACGCCGATCTGCTTGGCCTCATGGCTGTGACGCCAGAAGGCGAACTGCTCGGCACCGTCATCGCCGTCGACAATTTCGGGGCAGGGGATGTCATCGAGATTGAACGGCCGACCGGGAAGCGTTTCATGGTGCCGATGCGGCCGGAGGCGGTGCCTGAGTGGTCACCGGAACGATTGGTAATCGAACCGCTATTCGTAGAATGAGTTGGCCTCGACCGATTAACCGGAGTGGCTGAATAGGTCTGCTTGGAGATGCAGATAGCGCTGATTGAAATCTCCGATGCTGCGCAATTGCTCCCATCCGGGAAAATTGATCTTCCGCTTCGTGCGTGAGATCAGACCGCCGATTTCCAACTCCTTCAGCATCCGGTTCACATGAACTGATGTGAGGCCCAGCGCGTCGCCCAGCCGCTCCTGCGTCATCGGCAGAACGTAGCCATACTCGTCAATCAGGTCGGCCGCTTCCAATCGCGCGCCAAGCTCGCAGAGCAGATGTGCCGTACGTGTAAGCGCATTCCGGCGTCCGACATTGACGATCCATTCGCGGGAAATCGCTGTCTCCGCCAGCATGTTGGCGAACAGCGCATGTCCCACCGCCGGCCGGGTCTTGACCAGATGTTGCAGGTCGGCCCGCGCGATCACTGCGATATCGCCGCGCGTCAACATCTGGACGCTGTGATCTGCGACGTCGAGCGCCAGATAGTGCAGATCGATCGGATCACCGGGAATATGCAGCGCGACGATCTGCTGCGTCCCGTCGCCGGTCAGCTTCTGGCGAAAGGCGAAACCGGCCATCAGCACGAAACATGATCCCGGCCGCTCGGCTTCCCGGATCACATAGGTTGATGCCTCCAGGGTCCGTACCGTGACCGGTAACGCGGCCATCAACCGGCAATCATCGGCATCTAGTGGGGCGCGCAGCGAAAGATTCCGAATCAGCGACTGCAGAGGATTCGGAGGAGCACTCATCATTATTTCCCGCGTAAGGGCGGGAGCACGAAGCATCTCTCGGTCGCCAAAGCCCGGATATCCGTTCAGCGATGAACGTCCATAACATGTCCGCGCGACGGCTCGGCAAACAAAAGTCTGATGCAGTATCTTAACATGGACCAATTGTTCGGGCAGCATAGATGTCGAAAATGGATGGCGCCTAATATCGTATCGCTAGCGGCAAGTATGGCGGGAGATTTTCCTAGTTAAAGCAATGGCATCCACGGTATTCATGCCATTCGTGATATCGAAGTCAGTCACCCGGTTGACTGGCCGGCGACCGCGACCATCACATCGGGATAATTCATCGATCGACGTCAACGATGACGAGCTGCGAAGGTTTTCGGATGCGATTTCCAGATCCAAAAACGGCCGTCAGCGCCTGATCGGCCGCTGATCCCCCAGCATGTTGCGGATCGTGGTGGCCGCGACGCCTGCCTCACCCATAGCGTGACTGATCTGGTCGAGCCCCTTCACCACATCCCCGGCCGCGAACAGGCCGGGGATCGAGGTGCGCTGGTGATCGTCGACTTCCAGGCATCCCTCCGCGGTTGCGCGCGCGCCGGCCGCTACGGCCAACTCGGACCGGATCACCGATCCCATCGCCGGATACACACTGTCGAACGACATTCGGCCCGCCGCCGTGTCGAACACGAAGCGGTCGCCCTCGATCGCAAAGCCGCCGCAAGGTCCGGCGATCCGCACGATGCCCGCATCGTCCAGTGCGGCGGCGCACGCATCGTCCAGCGCCATGTCGGCATCCGGGCTGACCAGCGTCACGTCCCGTGTGTAACCGCGCAGGAACAGCGCCTCCTTCATGCCATGCTGCCCCTTGCCGACGATGCCGACGCGTTTGTCTGTCACCTCATATCCATCGCAGATCGGGCAATAGCGTAACAGGCCAGCACCCAAGGCGCGGCTGTGCAGTCCGGCATCCATCTCGGGCCGATTGTTGACGACCCCTGTCGCCAGCAACACCGATCGTGTCCTGACGCTGCGAGCGCCGATGCGTACTATAAAGCCATCGCCATCGGGCTCGATCGCCGTCACCGTCGCCTCTTCGCGCACCGCGCCAAATCGCTGTGCCTGTTCCTGCATCAGGCGCAGCAGATCCTGGCCGGGGATGCCATCGGGATAACCGGCATGATTATTGGTGCGCGGTATCCACGCGGCGCGGCTGTTACCTGAATCGAACAGCCGGATTTTCAGCCAGAACCTGGCCAGATAGATCGCCGCCGTCAGGCCTGCCGGCCCCGCACCGATGATGACGCAGTCATCCACGCCCTCTTGCGCTGGCCCCGCGTCGGGGGAATGGGGAGCCATGACGTTCATCGCGCAAGTCCTGACGCTGTATCCCGAGATGTTTCCCGGTCCGCTTGGCCTGTCCATCGCGGGTCGTGCGCTTAACGAAGGACGGTGGCGGTGTGATCCGTTGCAGATTCGAGACTTCGCCACCGACCGCCACCGTTCCGTAGACGACACGCCGGCGGGGGGCGGGGCCGGCATGGTGCTGCGTGCCGACGTGGTGGCGCGCGCGGTCGATCATGCCGCCTCCGCCGCGCCCGGCCTGCCGCTGCTGGCGATGACGCCGCGTGGCGTGCCCTTGTCGCAGGAGCGGGTGAGGGCATTGGCGGCCGGCCCTGGCCTTACCGTGTTGTGCGGGCGGTTCGAAGGGTTCGACGAGCGGCTGTTAGAGGCGCGCGGGATCGAACAGGTGTCGATCGGCGACTATATCCTGTCCGGCGGCGAGATGGGGGCGCTGGTCCTGCTCGATGCTTGCGTCCGGCTGCTGCCTGGGGTAATGGGCGCGCCTTCCAGTGGGGATGACGAGAGCTTCGAAAGTGGCCTGCTCGAATATCCGCACTACACCCGCCCCTATGAATGGGAAGGGCGCACGATCCCCGAAGTGCTGCGATCGGGGGATCATGCGAAGATCGCGGCCTGGCGAAAGTCAAAGGCAGAGATCGATACACGGCTACGGAGGCCGGACCTGTGGGAGCGCCATGAGGGCGCTCGGGTCCGATCTCCCTCTGGCGCGCGGCACGATGAGGATTTGAAGACATGAACCTGATCCAGACGCTCGAAGCCGAGCAGATCGCCAAGCTGACCGAAAAGCGCGCAATCCCCGAATTCCGCGCCGGCGACACGCTGCGCGTCGGCGTGAAGGTGGTCGAGGGTGAGCGTACCCGCGTCCAGGCCTATGAGGGCGTGTGCATCGCGCGCTCGAACAAGGGCATGGGTTCCAGCTTCACCGTGCGCAAGATTTCGTTCGGTGAGGGTGTTGAGCGCGTGTTCCCGCTGTATTCGCCGAACATCGATTCGATCGACGTCGTCCGCAAGGGCGCCGTGCGTCGCGCGAAGCTGTATTATCTGCGTGGTCGTACCGGCAAGTCGGCTCGTATCGCCGAGCGCCGCGACACGCGTCCGGCCAAGGGCACGGCCGCAGCCGAGTAACATCGGTTGTCGATGGCTTAGGGAAAGGGCGCGAAGGCTTCGGCCTCCGCGCCCTTTTTCTATTTGCACCATCCGACTGCTGATTAACAAAATAAAGCGAACGGCCTTTGCCGCTATTCGCGGTTTTGTCGATCAGCGAAAACGGCGGAGGAACGCGACGATGTCGCGAACGACCGGCACCCGGTCATGCCAACGCAGGTCATGAACGTCGGTCCGCGATGCCCGCTGATGACCCAGTTCCGGATTGGCCACCAGGGTCAACATGTGGGTATGGTTGGCGCGGAACCAGCTATAGGCACCATCGACATGCATGGGCCCACCTTCCGGACTGCCGGCGGGGCGGCCCAACATCGCCGTAAAGTACTTCGTCAGCATCGCAATCGCATCGCCGCGCACGACGATGAAATGACTACCCATCATGCCGGCATCCGGGTCAGCGTCGAACACCGGCTCTGGCCTCACTTGCTCCAGACCGTCGCCATATTTCAGAACACCGCCATAGAAAATCGACCATGGCTGTTTGTTCGCTGCGGCAACAGCAGAGCTGATTTGGCCAATCTCCTCGGCCGAAAAGCTCAGGTCATCCTCCAGGATCGTCACGGACGGCAAATTGTCCGCTACAGCCGCCTCTAAGATACCGAGATGGCTGAGAAAGCATCCACGCGCCCCGATTGTCGGGAAATCGCCCGCCTCATCGGGGCGGGCCGCGACCTCGAACCGGATATCACCACCGATCGCCAGTCCCAGTTCTGCAAGCTCGTGCTCCATCTCGCGACGCCGGTCGGTCCGGCTCGCGAGATTGATGATGCGGATATTGGGCGACAAGCTCAGCAACGCCTGCCCGGCGTCTCGTCCTACCGTCATGACGTCGATACCCCCCGGTTCGTTTCCGACTACTGATCCAGGAAGCTGCGCATCTTCCGGCTACGGCTCGGGTGCTTCAACTTGCGCAGTGCCTTTGCCTCGATCTGACGAATGCGCTCGCGGGTAACGCTGAACTGCTGGCCGACCTCCTCCAGCGTGTGATCGGTGTTCATGCCGATGCCGAAACGCATGCGCAGCACGCGCTCCTCCCGTGGCGTCAGCGAGGCGAGGACGCGGGTGACCGTTTCCTTCAAATTAGCCTGGATTGCCGCATCGACCGGGATGACCGCGTTCTTGTCTTCGATGAAGTCGCCCAGATGCGAATCTTCTTCGTCACCGATCGGCGTTTCGAGCGAGATCGGCTCCTTGGCGATCTTCATCACCTTGCGAACCTTCTCCAGCGGCATGGAGAGGCGTTCGGCCATCTCCTCTGGGGTCGGTTCGCGGCCCTGCTCGTGCAAGAACTGGCGGCTAGTGCGGACCAGCTTGTTGATCGTCTCGATCATGTGCACCGGGATGCGAATCGTCCGCGCCTGATCGGCAATCGAGCGAGTGATCGCCTGCCTGATCCACCACGTGGCATAGGTGCTGAACTTGTACCCACGCCGATATTCAAACTTATCGACGGCCTTCATCAGGCCGATATTGCCTTCCTGAATGAGGTCGAGGAACTGCAGCCCGCGGTTCGTGTATTTCTTGGCGATCGAGATCACCAGGCGCAAGTTGGCCTCGACCATCTCCTTCTTGGCGATACGGGCTTCGCGCTCGCCCTTCTGCACCATGTTCACGATGCGACGGAACTCGATCAGCGCCATGCCGGTCGCCTGCGAAATCTCGCCGATCTCGGTGCGGATACGATCGACCGCTTCGCCTTCGTTGGTGACGAAGGCGGTCCATTTCTTGTCCAACTTGCCCACGCTTGCCAGCCACGAATCGTCTAGCTCATGGCCAATATAGCGGTCGAGGAAATCCTTGCGCGGCACCTTGTGGCGCTCGGCCAGACGCAACATCTGACCGCCAAGCGCAGTCAGACGACGGTTGAAGGCATATAGCTGATCGACGAGATATTCGATCTTCGCGTTATGGAACTGGACGCTCTCGACCTCGGCGGTCAGGTCCTCACGCAGCTTCTGGTACTTACGCTCGTCCGACGCCGACAGCTCGCCACCGGCGGACATCGAATCGAGACGCGTCTGCTGCAGCTTGGCGAATTTCTTGTACAGCGCCGTGATATTGGCAAACCGCTCTAGCGCGATCGGCTTCAGCTGTTCTTCCATCTGGGCGAGCGAGAGGGTGTTGTCCTCCTCCTCGTCATCCGATGCACGCGGCGTGCGGGCTTCACCCGATTCGTCGTCCTCGTCGGCCGACGGCTCTTCGGGTTCGGCCTCTTCCTTGAACGACGCGCCGGCGGTCTTCTCGCTGATCTCGCCATTCTCGTCGTCCTCGGCGCCTTCGACCTGCTCGGGCGACGGACCCTTTGACAACATCGCGTCGAGATCGAGGATCTCGCGTAGCTGCATCGTGCCTTCGTTCAGCGCGGTCGACCAGTCGATGATCGCGTTGAAGGTGATCGGCGATTCGCACAGGCCGAGGATCATCGTATCCCGGCCAGCCTCGATCCGCTTGGCGATCGCAATCTCGCCCTCGCGCGACAGCAGCTCCACGGCTCCCATCTCGCGCAGGTACATGCGGACCGGATCGTCAGTGCGATCGATCGTTTCCTTCTTCTTTTCCGGCAGCGCGGTATCGGCGGCACCGTCCTCGGCGGCCTCCGGCTCGTCATCGGCGTCGGCGCGCTCTTCGGTCTCGCCATCTTCGCCGGCTTCGTCATTCTCGACGATATTGATGCCCATTTCCGACAGCGCGGACGTCATGTCCTCGATCTGGTCGGACGTCATTTCACCCTGCGGCAGCGCCTCGTTCAACTGGTCATAGGTGATATAACCGCGCTTCTTGGCGCGGGCGATCACCTTCTTGACCGACGCATCGTTGAGATCGATCAGCGGTGCGTCACCCGTATCCGGAGCCTCTGCCGTATCCGCTGTCATGTTAGCCTTCGCCATCAATTACCCTCAGATCCCAACGATCGGGCGTCTTCGTTCGACTGACATAGGTTTGCAAGTCGCATTTCCAACGCCTGTTTCTCTTTCACCAGTGCCACTTGCCGTTCAAACGCCTCATCAGTGAAGCGTGTCTGCATCGCCTGGGTCGCCTGTGCGAGCTGGGCGTCCACCTCGGGCCGGGCGATCAGGATGGCGATCGCCTCGTCGAGGTCTTCACGGGCACGGGTTTCATCACCCAGTCTTTGCGTGAACGTATAGGGCATGGCATCGGCCCGCAGGAGATCGGTGGCGACCTCCCCGAAACCTGACCTTGCCAATATGGTGACGAGGTGCGCGCTATCAAGCGCGTTTGCTTTGCGCCTGTCCTCCAGTGCCAAGTCGACCACCGCCTCAAATAATCGCCCAAGCGCGCCATCGGCCAAACGGAGGCTGCCAAGAACCTCCATATGCCGGGCGATCTCCGCAGGGTGACGGATCAAACCAGCGAGCACCGCCTTCGCAAGAACCGGGTCGATGCCGGTATCTCGTACTGCCTTGGCTTCGCTGGTAACGGGCCCGCTGGTGATCGCCGGACCCGGCCGCCATGGCTGCTTGCCGCGCTGGAACGGGACGAAGGGTTTGCGCTGGGGTGTGAAATGCGTGTCGCACCGGCGGCGGAAGTCGGATTGGTATTCCGACCGCACCGAAGCATCGGCGATACCCGCCGCCAGTTCGCCCAGCCGCCGCTTCAGCCCCGCGCGTTGTTCGGGCGTATCGAGCGGTTCGGCGGCCAGTTCTGCTTGCCAAAGGCGATCGACCAACGGCTGCGGTTCGGCGAGCAACTTCTCCATCGCCGCCGCGCCGCCGGCCTTCACCAGATCGTCCGGGTCCTGCCCCTGTGGCAGCGTCACGAATGACAGGCTGCGACCCGGCGCCAGCATCGGCAGCGCCCGGTGCGCGGCGCGCAGCGCAGCCTTCTGCCCGGCCGCATCCCCGTCGAAACACAGGATCGGCACGTCGACCATTCGCCACAGACGCTCCAGTTGCGCCTCGGTCAGCGCGGTGCCGAGCGGCGCGACGGCCTCACCGATGCCGGCCTGCGCCAGCGCGATGACGTCCATATACCCCTCGACCACCAATACCCGGTCGGCCTTGCGCGCGGCGGAAGCGGCGCGATCGAGGTTGTAGAGCGTGCGGCCCTTGTCGAAGAGCGGGGTGTCGGGGGAATTCAGATATTTCGGTTCGCCCTGATCCAGGATGCGGCCACCGAACGCGATCGTCCGGCCACGCGCATCGCGGATCGGGATCATCAGGCGGCCGCGGAACCGGTCGTACGGCTGCTTGCCCTCGACCTGGATCAACATGCCGGATTCGACCAGCATCGGGTCGCCATAGTCCTTCAGCGCGGTCTTCAGCTTGCCGCGCGAATCGGGTGCGAAGCCCATGCCAAAGGTGCGCGCCGTCTCCGCCGAGATACCGCGCCGGTCGAGCAGCGCCCGCGCCTCGGTGCCGGCCAGCCCGTTCAATTGTTCGGTGAACCATGCCGCCGCGTCGGTCATTGCCTCGTGCAGGCCCTTGGCGCGTTCGGCCTTGGCGGCGGACTGGCGATCCATCGCGGGCAGTTCCATGCCGGCGGTCTGGGCCAGTTCCTTCACAGCATCCATGAACGGCAGGCCGCGCTGGTCGGTCATCCACCGGATCGCGTCGCCATGCGCGGAACAGCCAAAGCAGTGATAGAAGCCCTTGTCGTCGTTGACGTAGAAGCTGGGCGTCTTCTCGTTATGGAAGGGGCAGCAACCGCGCATCTCGCGGCCGGCCTTTTGCAATTTGGTGGTTTTGCCGATCAACGCCGACAACGACGTGCGCGCGCGCAGTTCGTCGAGAAAGGCGGGTGAGAGGCTCATGCGCGCTTTATAACGCCTATGTCGGGTTTACGGCAGAAGAGCAACCATTCCCTTAATTCCCCTCCCGCTCGCGAGAGGGGCGTTTTCCTTACGCCAAAGCGGCCTTCACCAATCCACTCGCCATGCTCATATCCAGCGCCGTCGCATGGCGCGCCTTCAGCTCCGCCATCACCCGGCCCATGTCCTTCATCCCCGTGGCCCCCAGATCGGCCTTGATCGCCTCGATCGCCGCGCTGGTTTCTTCGTCGGTCAGGCGCGTCGGCAGGAAGCGTTCGATCACCGCGACCTCGGCCATTTCCGCCGCGGCCAGCTCGGGCCGGTTGCCCTGTTCGTACATCGCGAACGATTCGCGGCGCTGCTTCACCATTTTCTGCAGCACCTCGACGACCAGCGCGTCGTCGTCGGCGGGGGCCACGCCTTCGCGGCTTTGCGGGGCACGGGCCTCGATGTCGCGATTCTTCAGCGCGGCCTGAATCAGGCTCACGGCGGCGCGGGTTTCCTTGTCGCCGGCCTTCATGGCGGCGATCTGGGCGGATTTGATGTCGTCTCGAATCATGATGCGCGGCCCATAGCAGATTGACGGCGAGGGTGGGCGTCTTTAGCGGGCGGGGCTTAGCGACATCGCTGATCCAAAGGAGTGCCCGCCGCATCATGGCCGACGCCACGACATTTGCCGCGCCCGTCGCATCCGCGCCCCCGCAGCCAGAGGGCGCGACCGGCGTTCTCGTCCTCGCCAATGGTGACGTGATCTGGGGCCGTGGCTTCGGCGCCGAGGGGGAAGCGGTCGGTGAGGTGTGCTTCCACACCGCGATGACCGGCTATCAGGAGATCATGACCGACCCGTCTTTCGCGGGCCAGATGATTACCTTCACCTTCCCGCATATCGGCAATGTCGGCGCGAATCCCGACGATGTGGAGGCGGATGCCACCCACGCGCTGGGTATGATCGTACGCGAATACCCGACCGCGCCGTCAAGCTTCCGCGCGATGGAGAATCTCGACGGCTGGATGCGCCGCCATGCGCGCATTGGTCTCGCCGGTATCGACACACGCGCTTTGACACGGCGGATCAGAACGGGCGGTGCGCCGAACGGCGTGATCGCTCATTCGGCGACGGGGACGTTCGATCTCGCCCTGCTGCTTGATATGGCGCGCAGTTGGCCGGGTCTGGAGGGCATGGACCTCGCCAAGACCGTATCGACCGAAACGCATTATGGCTGGCAGGGCGGCCTCTGGCGCCTCGGTTTCGGTTATGCGGACGACGAACAGGGCGATCGCCCGCACGTCGTGGCGCTGGATTATGGCAGCAAGCGCAATATCTTCCGCAACCTCGTTCAGGCGGGCGCGAAGGTGTCCGTCCTTCCCGCCACCGCCAGTTTCGATCAGGTGATGGCGCTCAAGCCCGATGGCATCTTCCTGTCGAACGGTCCCGGCGATCCCGCTGCGACCGGCGAATATGCCGTGCCGGTGATCCGCCAGTTGCTGGATACCAAGCTGCCGCTGTTCGGTATCTGCCTTGGTCACCAGCTACTCGGTCTCGCGGTCGGCGCGACGACGACCAAGATGTTCCAGGGCCATCGCGGCGCGAACCACCCCGTCCAGCGTCGGAGCGACGGTGCGGTCGAGATCACCAGCATGAACCACGGCTTCTCGGTCGAACGCGACAGCCTGCCCGCCGGCGTGACGGAGACGCATGTGTCGCTGTTCGATGGCTCCAACGCGGGTCTGGAGATCGACGGTGGCCGGGCGTTCTCGGTGCAGTATCACCCCGAGGCATCGCCGGGGCCGCAAGACAGCTTCTATCTGTTCGAGCGGTTTGTAACCTCGCTGAAGGACGCGACCTGATGCTGGAGGTCGCTCGCTTCCGTATCAAACTAGATTGCGTTGGAGCGGCCTTGCGTGATTTTCGACGTGCAGTTGATAAGCCGGTGGTCGTTACACCTCGTCACGATGGTGCAGCCCTGATCGAATCTCCTCACCGTCTTTATCCAGACGCTTCGGTGAGTGCCGGCGTTTTTTGCATTGAACACTCCCCGATCATCGGCGTGATCGGCGGCTCGCCTTTCGAGGACAACTAATGCCCAAACGCACCGACATCTCCTCCATCCTCGTGATCGGCGCGGGGCCGATCGTCATCGGTCAGGCGTGCGAGTTCGATTATTCGGGCACGCAGGCGATCAAGGCGTTGAAGGAGGAGGGCTATCGCATCGTCCTCGTCAACTCCAATCCCGCCACGATCATGACCGATCCCGAGCTGGCAGACGCCACCTATGTCGAGCCGATCACGCCGGACGTCGTCGCCAGGATCATCGAGAAGGAGCGGCCCGACGCCGTTCTGCCGACCATGGGCGGCCAGACCGCGCTCAACACCGCGCTGGCGCTGTTCCGCGACGGCACGCTGGAAAAGTTCGGCGTGCAGATGATCGGCGCCGACGCTGATGCGATCGACATGGCGGAAGACCGGCTGAAGTTCCGCGATGCGATGGATCGCATCGGTCTTGAAAGCGCCCGCTCCGCCATCGCGCATACCGAGAAGGAAGCGCTGGACGGCCTTGAGAAGGTTGGGCTTCCCGCTATCATCCGGCCCAGTTTCACGATGGGCGGCTCGGGCGGCGGCATCGCCTATAACCGCGCTGAATTCCTCGCGATCGTCCGCAGCGGGCTGGACCTGTCGCCGACGACCGAAGTCCTGATCGAGGAATCGCTCCTCGGCTGGAAGGAATATGAGATGGAGGTGGTGCGCGACCGCAAGGACAACGCGATCATCATCTGCTCGATCGAGAATGTCGATCCGATGGGCGTCCATACCGGCGACTCGATCACCGTTGCGCCAGCGCTGACGCTGACCGACAAGGAATACCAGATCATGCGCAACGCATCGATCGCGGTTTTGCGTGAAATCGGCGTGGAAACAGGCGGTTCCAACGTACAGTTCGCGGTGAATCCGAAGGACGGCCGCCTGATCGTCATCGAGATGAACCCGCGCGTGTCGCGCTCGTCCGCGCTGGCGTCGAAGGCCACTGGCTTCCCGATCGCCAAGGTCGCGGCGAAGCTGGCGGTGGGTTACACGCTCGACGAGATCGAGAACGACATCACCGGCGCTACGCCGGCCTCGTTCGAACCAACCATCGATTACGTCGTCACCAAGATTCCTCGCTTCGCCTTCGAGAAGTTCAAGGGCGCTGAGCCGACGCTGGGCACCGCGATGAAGTCGGTCGGCGAGGTCATGGCGATCGGCCGCAACATCCACGAATCGATGCAGAAGGCGCTGCGCGGTCTGGAAACGGGCCTGTCCGGGTTCAACAATGTCGACTCACTGGTCGGCGCACCGCGCGGCCAGATCGAGGCGGCGCTCGCCTCGCCGACGCCCGACCGCCTGCTGGTCGCGGCGCAGGCGTTACGCGAAGGCTTCACCGTCGCCGAGGTCCACGCGATCGCCAAGTACGATCCCTGGTTCCTGGAACGGATCGCCGAGATCGTCGCGGCGGAGGCCGAGGTGATGGAACACGGCCTGCCGATCGACGCCCCCGGCATGCGCCGCCTGAAGGCGATGGGCTTCAGCGACAAGCGACTCGCCTGGCTAGCGCTGCAATCCGCCAATCTGCGCGGCATGACGCGTGGTATCGCGCGCGGATCGGGCCTGATCCACGAAGTCGTGAAGGCGATGACCGGCGGCGTGACGGAGGACGAGGTACGCGCGCATCGCCTGAAGCTGGGCGTGCGCCCCGTTTTCAAGCGGATCGACACCTGTGCGGCCGAGTTCGACGCGAAGACGCCGTATATGTATTCGACCTATGAGGCGCCGACCTTTGGCGAGCCCGAGGACGAATCGATGCCGTCGGACCGCCGCAAGGTCGTCATCCTTGGCGGCGGACCGAACCGGATCGGGCAGGGGATCGAGTTCGATTACTGCTGCTGCCACGCCTGCTTTGCGCTGGCGGATGCCGGCTACGAAACGATCATGGTCAACTGCAATCCGGAGACGGTAAGCACCGATTACGACACGTCGGACCGCCTGTATTTCGAACCGCTGACCGCTGAGGACGTTCTAGCGATCCTCGATGTCGAGAAGTCGCGCGGCGAGCTGGTCGGCGTGATCGTGCAGTTCGGGGGCCAGACGCCGCTCAATCTGGCGCGCGCGCTCGAAGCCGCCGGTATCCCGATCCTGGGCACCACGCCGGCCGCGATCGATCTTGCCGAGGATCGCGAGCAATTCGCCGCCCTCATCAACAAGCTGGGCCTGCTCCAGCCATCGAACGGGATCGCGCGCAGCCGGGACGAGGCGCTGATCGTCGCGGACCGGGTTGGCTATCCGGTGCTGATGCGGCCGAGCTTTGTGCTGGGTGGTCGCGCGATGGAGATTGTCGATGGCCCGTCGCAGCTTGAGAATTATATCCAGACCGCCGTCCAAGTATCTGGCGATGCACCGGTTCTGATCGACCAGTATCTCCGCGACGCGATCGAGGTCGATGTCGACGCGATCTGCGATGGCGAGGACGTGGTGGTCGCGGGCGTGCTGCAGCATATCGAGGAGGCGGGCGTCCATTCCGGCGATTCAGCTTGCTCGATCCCGCCCTACAGCCTGTCCGCCGGAATCATCGCCGAGATCGAACGCCAGACCGAAGCACTGGCGCACGCGCTGTCTGTCGTCGGCCTGATGAACATCCAGTTCGCGGTAAAGGACGGGAAGGTCTATCTGATCGAGGTCAATCCACGTGCGTCACGCACCGTGCCGTTCGTCGCAAAGGCGATCGGCGTGCCCATCGCCAAAATCGCCGCGCGGGTGATGGCGGGTGAGAAGCTGCGCGACCTGCCTCCGATCGATCGCCATATTGATTACGTCGCGGTGAAGGAGGCGGTATTCCCCTTCAACCGCTTTCCCGGTGTCGATCCAGTGCTCTCACCGGAAATGCGGTCCACCGGCGAAGTCATGGGGATCGCGGCGGATTTCACCACCGCGTTCGCCAAGTCGCAGCTAGGCGCCGGCACGATCCTGCCGACCGAAGGCGCGGTGTTCGTCAGCGTGAAGGATGGTGACAAGCCCCAGATCGTGCCAGCGATGCGCGAGTTGATCGACAAGGGCTTCACCGTCGTCGCGACCGGCGGTACCGCTGATTATCTGGAAAGGGCCGGCCTGGCGGTCGAGCGGATCAACAAGGTGGCGCAGGGGCGACCGCATATCGTCGATCGCATCGCCGATGGCGGCATCGCGCTGATCTTCAACACGACCGAGGGCTGGCAGTCGCTGAAGGATTCGAAACCGATCCGTCAGGCCGCGCTGGCGGGTCGCATCCCGTATTTCACGACCGCTCCCGCGAGCGTGCAGGCAGCACACGCGATCGCGACCGGTGCGGGCGTGCTTGAAGTACGGCCCTTGCAGTCCTATTATTCGCAGTCGCACAACTGATCCCGAAAGTAACGTGATGTGCGGGCGACCCTGACGGGTCGTTCGGGGATAGACTGAATTGGGGACTACACATGGCGACCGTCGAAAAGATGCCGATGCTCCAGGAGGGCTACGAAACGCTCACCGCGGAGCTGAAGCGTCTGAAAGCCGAGCGGCCGCATATCGTCGATGCGATCGAGGAAGCCCGTGCGCATGGCGATCTGTCGGAAAATGCCGAATATCACGCCGCCAAGGAGCAGCAGGGCCAGAATGAGGCCACGATTTCGGATATCGAGGATAAGCTCAGCCGGGCGCAGATCATCGACCCGCGCGACCTGTCCGGAGACAAGGTGGTATTCGGCGCGACCGTAACGTTGCTCGATGATGACGACAAGCCGGTGAAATACCAGATCGTCGGTCAGACCGAGGCGAACGCGAAGACCGGGCGTATCAGCTACAATTCGCCGCTGGGCCGCGCGCTGATCGGCCGCAAGGTCGATGAGGATGTCGAGGTGTCGGTGCCTGCGGGCGATCGTTACTACGTCGTGTCCAAGATCGAATTCATCTGACGATGTGGCGCGAAGGGCGGGCAACCGCGGCGATCGCCGCCACCACCGTTCTCGTGTCGGCGTTGCTAATCCTTAGCGGAACGTTGCCGACGGCAGCGGTCGGCTGGGGCTTTATTCCGTTGCGGTTCGAAGGCGCGCCGCCGCCCGGCCATCTGTTCATGGCGCCGCTATGGCTCACGCCGCTCAGTGCGACGTTGATCCATGGCGGCTGGATGCATCTAGGCTTCAACATCCTGATGTTCGTCTATTGCGGGCAGCAGACCGAGCGCGTGCTGGGCGCCGGCGGCATTGTTGTCCTGTACTTGATCGGCGCCTATGCGGCGGCGGCCGTGCAATGGTCGTTCGAACCGCTCTCCGCCCAACCGATGATCGGGGCGAGCGGCGCAATTTCCGCGATCATCGGTGCCTATGCGATCTTGTTCGGGCAACGGCGCGCGAAGCGGCTAGGCCCGATCCCGGCTTATATCATGCACGTTGCGTGGTTGGCGGCGTCGTGGATCGGCATTCAGTTGCTGATCGGGCTAGCTGGCATGGGCGGCGTATCAGTGGCGATCGGCGCGCATATCGGCGGGTTCGTGGCTGGCGTATTGTTGGCGCGCCCGCTGCTGGGCTGGCGCTACCGCCGGGCGTGACTGCTTGCGGCAGACATTTCGGCTAAAGATCGATTGTCGTAATCATCACGCGAAGCAGCCCAAAGCTTCGCAGGAGGCGTCGGTTGACTGACGTTTCTCCGACTGAACGGCACCCAACCGTGATGCCGATCTGCAAGCCCGTCTTTAGGCACAAGACAACAAAAGGGCGTTCCGGAGGACGCCCTCGTGTCGATCATGCTGGCTTGATCATGTCCGGCTCTAGCAACCGGTGCAGATGCACAACGACGAATCGCATCTCGGCATCGTCGACCGTACGCTGTGCAGCGGCGCGCCATGCTTTCTCCGCGCTGGCATAGTCGGGGAAAATACCGACGACATCCAATTTGCCGGGATCGACGAAGTCAAGAGTGCGGGGATCGCTGACACGACCGCCGAAGACGAGATGAAGTTTGCTCATGTTCCGCCTTTTACGGTGCGCCGCAGCATGCGGCAATGGGGCGACGTGACATCCACACGTCGCCCCGGCACCGAAAGTTAGCCCCGCGTGCTGCCCTTGGCAGCCTGAGCGGCCGCACCGCTGGCGCTCGACATCGCTTTCAGCACGCCGTCGAATAGCGCCTGTCCACGCTCGCGCGCTGCGCCAGTCGTCAGGCCCGCCTGATCCAGCTCCTGCTTGCCCGCCTCACGCGCTGCGGCAAATGCCTGGCGGGCGCTGTCACCGAGCTTACGCCCGATTGGCGAGAGCAGCTCCTTTTCCTTTGCCGAACGGGGCAGCAGCGCGCCGACCAGCGCCCCGACGGCAATGCCACCAATCAACATGACGAAGGGATTGGTTTCGATCTCATCTGCGGCGCGATGCGCAACATCCTTGGTCGCGCGCTTGGACGAATCATAGACGTCCGCCGCACGGTCCCGCGCGTCATGATAAACGCGCGAGGCCGTTTCGCGAACCTGCTCGTAACTCGATGCGGCATCGGTATCGGTATCGGTCTTGACGCCGTCATGGGGGCGGTGAGGGGTATCACTCATCATTTCAATCCTTTGAACGGGTAATCGGGGAAGCGGGAACCGGACGGCTGACACGACGCTTATCCAGAGCCCCGGCGATGCGTCGACGGGCGAACAGCAATCCTATCGCTGCCATCGCGCCGGCGACGACGCCGGGATGACGCTTCGCGCCATCGACGCCGGCGCTCACGGCATCTAGACCGGCCTGCCGAGCATCATCGGCGATGACCTTCGGGTCCAGCCGACCTTGAAGCTGGGCAACGGTGCCGGACAAACGGGCGCGGGCTTCGGCCGCCTGCAATTCTGCGGCGACGAGATCGAGGCGTGGATCGCTCATACCGATCGCTCCGGCAGGATCGGCGCAGCGAGCTTGCCCTTGCCGATAAAGGCTAGACTGCCCGCCATCGCAAGCACGACTACTACGACGATGCCGGTCGCCAGCCACGGACCGACGAGCGGCGTGAGCGACATGATGAGCCCCACCAGCAGCGCGATCAGCGCTGCCAGTGCCAGCACACCGGCGACCGCGAAGAACGCGACTGCGGATTTGTAGGCTGCAATCCGTTCGGACACCTTTGCTTTGTACAAGCCGATTTCAGCGGACACCACATGTCGACTGTCATCGACCAGCCGACCGATCAACGTCGTGATCCCGTCTTCTTCGATCAGGGGCGGCAAAGAGGTCAATCCTGCGTATCCACGCCCGACTGAATCAGTCGAGCGACGACGAAGCCGATCGCGGCAGCGGCACCGACCGCAACGGCCGGGCTGGCCTTCACCAGATCGCGGGCATCCTCGATCAGGTCGTCGATGTTCTTGCTACGAACCGTCTCGGCGAACTCCGATACCTGCCCCGCTGCGGATCGCGCGTATTCGCCATATTGTGCGCCGATCCCCTCATCCACCTGCGCACCGGCGTCGATCAGCAGTTGCGACAGTTGATCCAGCACCGTGCCGGCCTTCGCCTTCCCATCATCGGCCAGCGTGCGGAGCTTTTCCGTGGCCTGCTGGCCGACCTTGCCGGCACCGTCCCGAATCGCCTGCTTGGCATCGGCGGTGCGGGCGGACAGCGTCTTGTCGCCCATCAGCTCGTCGGCTGCGGCGCTGGCATTCTTCAGCGGCGCGGCAGGTCGCAGATCGTGGCTGGCAACGGTATCGCCGTCGGTCATCGGGTTCAGATCGTGGTCGGGCATGATGAGCGTCCTTGTTATTCGTCGGTTCAACAAGTCTTGTCCGCGCCGGTTCCCTGCATGCAACGTGCGCGCAACGATTGCCGATGCGAGCCCCGCGATATAGGACGCAACAGAACCCAGCGCTTCCGCAAGACAGCGCATCCATAGCGTGCCCCAGGAGCAAGCCACCTTGACCGCCATCATCGACCTCCACGCCCGCCAGATCCTCGACAGCCGGGGCAATCCGACCGTCGAGGTCGATGTCCTGCTGGAAGACGGCAGCTTCGGCCGCGCGGCGGTGCCGTCGGGCGCATCGACCGGCGCGCATGAAGCGGTCGAGAAGCGCGACGGCGACAAGAGCCGCTGGGGCGGCAAGGGCGTCGATCAGGCGATTGAAGCGGTGAACGGCGAGATCGCCGAAAAGGTCGTCGGTCTCGACGCCGAAGATCAGGCCGATCTCGATGCGGCGATGATCGAACTGGACGGCACCGAGAACAAGGGCCGGCTCGGCGCGAATGCGATTCTTGGCGTCAGCCTGGCTGCGGCCAAGGCGGCGGCGGATGCACGCGGCATGCCGCTGTACAAATATGTCGGCGGGGTGTCGGCTCACCTGTTGCCGGTGCCGATGATGAACATCATCAACGGCGGCGAACATGCCGACAACCCGATCGATTTCCAGGAATTCATGATCGTGCCGGTCGGCGCGTCGAGCATCCTGGAGGCGGTTCGCTGCGGTTCGGAAATCTTCCACACGCTGAAGAAAGGCCTGAGCGAGAAGGGCCTGAACACGTCGGTCGGCGATGAAGGCGGCTTTGCGCCCAACATCGCCAGCACCACCGACGCACTCGATTTCATCATGCAGAGCATCGAAAAGGCCGGATACACGCCGGGCGACGATGTCCACATCGCGCTCGATTGTGCGGCAACGGAATTCTACAAGGACGGCCGCTACAACATCAGTGGCGAGAACCGCATCCTGTCGAGCCATGAGATGGCCGAATACCTCGCCGACCTGACCCGCCGCTATCCGATCTTCTCGATCGAGGACGGCATGGGCGAGGACGACTGGGAGGGCTGGAAGGCGCTGACCGACATGATCGGCGACAAGGTCCAGTTGGTCGGCGACGACCTGTTCGTGACCAACCCGAAGCGCCTGAAGCGCGGCATCACCGAGGGGATCGCCAATTCGTTGCTGGTAAAGGTCAACCAGATTGGCACGCTGACCGAGACGCTGGAGGCGGTGTCGATGGCGCAACGCGCTGGCTACACCGCGGTCATGAGCCACCGGTCGGGTGAGACAGAGGATTCGACGATCGCCGATCTGGCGGTCGCCACCAACTGCGGTCAGATCAAGACGGGCAGCCTTGCCCGGTCGGACCGGTTGGCGAAATACAACCAGCTCATCCGCATTGAGGAAGAGTTGGGCAGCGCGGCGCGCTATGCCGGCCGCGACGTGCTGATCGGGGGCTGACGATGCGCGCGAGGAAACCGTCGGCTTTTCGTCGGACGCTGCGACGGGCTGCGGTGCCGGCGGCAGTCCTCGCGGTCATGGCGTTTTTCGGCATCTATGCGGTGCTGGGGCCGAACGGCGTCCTCGCCTATGGCGATTACAAGCGGCAGCTGATGAAGCGCGAGCGGGACTATGCCACGCTCGACCAGCGGCGACAGGCGTTGAAGAACCGGGTGGCATTGCTGAACCCGGATCATGCCAACCCGGACATGGTTGACGAGATGGTCCGCAAGGAACTGAACGTCACCCATCCCGACGAGGTGATCGTCCCGCTCGACCCAAAATGATGATGCGCGCCGGTCGCCTATAGGGTGACCGGCGCGTTTGATCCGATCATCGGCCCAGGAAGGTCAGCAGATCCTGCGTCAGGCGGTCGCTGTGCGTCACGTTCAGGCCGTGTGGCGCGCCGTCATATTCCACCAGCTGCGCGTTCGCGATGCCAGCCTTGGCCGCGCGGGCGGAAGCGTCGATCGGCACGGTCTGGTCGCCGGTACCGTGAACGATCAGCGTCGGCACGCGGAACGAGGCCAGGTCTTGCCGGAAATCGGTGTGGCCGAACGCCTTCGCGCACGCCAGCGTCGGCTTCAGGCCGGCCTGCATCGCCAGACTGGTCGACCAATGGACGACATCGTCGCTGACCGGGCTGGAGATGAAGCCTACGCCGTAAAACTGCGGCACGAAGGTGTGGCGGAAGAACTTTGCGCGATCTTCCTTGATGCCGTCGCCGATCTGATCGAACGTCGATTGCGGCGTCCCGTGCGGATTGTCGTCGGTCTTCAGCATGTACGGCACGACCGATGAAATCAGGCCGGCGGCGATCACGCCCTGGCCGTCATGGCGGCTCATATAGCGTGCAACCTCGCCGCCACCCATCGAGAAGCCGATGATCGCAGCATCCGAATCGGCCCCCGTCGCCTTCATCACATCGGCCAGATCGTCGGCGAGCGTGTCATAATCGTAACCCGACCATGGCTGCCCCGACCGTCCGAACCCGCGGCGATCATACGCGATCGCGCGGAACCCGGCGTCGGCCAGCGCCATCGCCTGCGCGTCCCAACTGTCGGCATTCAGCGGCCAGCCGTGAAGCAGGATGACGGGGCGACCACTGCCCCAGTCCTTGACGTAAATATCTGTACCGTCGCGGGTTTTTACATAGGGCATCGATCGTCTCCAGTCGGGTCGGTCAAGGCGGTGAACGTCCGCCCGCCGGTGGTCGTTCCTTCGCGCTGGCGTCGATGCGGCGCGCCTGCCAGCATGACGGCACGGGACGAATCGGAGAGACGAATGAGAAAATGGGGGATGGCCGCCGCCGTCGCGTGGCTGGCGCTGACCGGCGCGGTACCGGCACCGCAAACGGCCATGAAGACCGTAACCACCGCGCCGGCCAGCCGCTGGGGCGGGTTCCGCGACGCCTATGTCGAGGAACTGTTCCGGCTCGATCCCGGCTACGCGATCTATCAGGGGCGGCACGATCTCGACGGGCAGGTGCAGGACTGGAGCCCGGCGGGCCTGAAGCGGCTGGGCGATTTCTATCGCCGGTCGCTGGTCGCGGCACGGGCGATGCCGGTGCGCGGGATGACGGCGCAGGACCGGTTCGAGCGCGACTATCTGATCAAGGTTACCGAGGGCCGGCTGTTCTGGTTGGAAGACGCCGACCAGCCCCATCACAATCCGCAATGGTACATGACCGCGGGGCTCGACCCGAACGTCTATATCGCGCGCAACTATGCCGATGCGACGACGCGGGCGCGGGCGCTGACGAAGTTCTTCCTCGCCGTACCCGCCGCCGCCGCCAATATCCGCGCCAATCTGGCGACGCCGATACCGCTCAGTTTCGCCGATTTCGGCGCGGCCGGGTTCAATGGCTTCGCCGATTATTACACCGGCGACGCCGTCCGCGCCTTTGCCGAGGTGAAGGACGACCGCGTTCAGCGCGATCTGAAGGCGGCGGCCGCCAGCGCATCGGCGGCGATGCGCTCGCTCGGCGGCTGGTTGGAACAGCAACGGCCCAGCGCCACCAGCGACTTCGCGCTGGGCGCCCCCCGCTTCGCGCGGATGCTGGCGACGACCGAGGGCGTCACGCTGCCGCTGGCGCAGGTAGAGGCGGCGGGCCGTGCCGATCTGGCGCGCAATCGCGCGGCGTTGGTTGCGGCATGCGCGCAATATGCGCCCGGCACGACGGTGCCGGTCTGCGTGAAGCGGATGAAATCGGACAAGCCCGCCGATGGTGCGGTGGCGGAGGCGCGCCGCCAGATACCGCGGCTGCGCGCCTTCGTCGTCGACAATGATCTGGTCACGATCCCGGGAACCGAACAGGCGCTCGTCGAGGAAGCGCCGCCCTATATGCGCCAGAACCCGGCATATATCGATCCGCCGGGGCCGTTCGAGCGCAACATCCCGTCGATCTATTACATCTCGCCGCCCGATCCCGCGTGGGACAAGGCGACACGCGATGCGTTCGTGCCGGCAAAGGACGATCTGCTGTTCACGTCGGTGCATGAGGTGATGCCCGGCCATTTCCTGCAATTCCTGCATGCCAACCGGTCGCCGTCGCTCTTCGGCCGGATCTTCGTCGGCTATGCCTATGCGGAAGGGTGGGCGCATTATAGCGAGGAGATGATGTGGGAGGCGGGCCTGGGGCAGGGCAGTGCACAGGTGCATATCGGCCAGCTGTCGAACGCGCTGCTGCGCGATTGCCGTTTCCTTTCGGCGATCGGCCTGCACGCGCGCGGGATGACGCAGGAACAGTCGCGCCAGATGTTCGTCGATCAATGCTATCAGGACGAGGGCAACGCCCGCCAGCAATCGGCGCGCGGGACGTATGATCCCGCCTATCTGAACTACACGATGGGCAAACTGATGATCCGCCGCCTGCGTGCCGACTGGACCGCGACGCATGGTGGCCGGGGCGGCTGGAAGGCGTTCCACGACCGCTTCCTCAGCTTCGGTGGCCCACCTATCCCGCTGGTCCGACAGGCAATGATGGGGGAGAAGACCGCGCGGGCGGTGTTTTAACAGAAGTGGCGGGAAGGGGCGGAAAATGCCGCCCCCCGGCTCGCCACGCGGATTGCGATCCCGGTGCGCACCATGCACAAGGCGTGATATTGTCTCAACGGAGCCGTTCATGCGTGAATTGAAGATGTTGCTGGCCGCGACGATCCTGGCCGGGGGGCTTGCCGGCGCCCCAGCGCTCGCTCAGACCGCCGCGATGACCAACGACCCCTATATCTGGCTGGAAGACAAGGACGGCGCCAAGGCGCTGTCATGGGTAGAGGCGGAGAACGCCCGCACGCTGCCACGGCTCCAGAACGATCCTCGCTACGCTGCCTTCTATGCAGAGGCATTGGCGATCGCATCGGCCAAGGATCGCATCCCGATGCCGAACCAGCAGTTCGGCCGCATCCTGAATTTTTGGCGCGATGCCGATCATCCGCAAGGGCTGTGGCGCTGGACGACCGAAGCCGATTACGCAAAGCCCGCCCCCGCGTGGAAGACGCTGATTGATCTCGACGCGCTCAGCAAGGCCGAGGGCAAGAAATGGGTGTGGAAGGGCGCCACCTGCCTGCAACCCGAGGAACGCCTGTGTCTGGTCGCCCTCTCGGAAGGTGGTGAGGATGCGATCAGCTATCGCGAGTTCGACTTGGCTACGGGCCAGTTCGTCGCGAACGGCTTCGCGCTGTCGACTTCGAAACAGGGGGCGACCTGGATCGACAAGGACACGCTGCTCGTCAGCCGCGACTGGGGTGCCGGCACGCTGACTGCCTCGTCCTATCCCTTCGTCGTCAAGCTGCTGAAGCGTGGACAACAGGTCGATCAGGCGGTCGAGGTGTTCCGCGGATCGCCGCAGGACCAGCTCGGCACCTATGCGACGACGCTGATCGACGCGAAGGGCAACCGCGCGGTGGTGATCGAGCGGCGCTTGACGTTCTTTGGGGGCGAGAAGTTCGTATGGACGCCCACCGGATCGCCCGCTGGCACGACCCGTAAGCTCGACGTGCCGGCGCGCACCTTTCCGGCCGGGATGGTCGATGGCCGGGTGATCTTCGATACCAGCGATCCATGGGGCAACATCGCTGCCGGCTCAGTGGCATGGGTGCCACTGGCCGAGCTGGAAAGCGGGCAAATGACGCCGTGCGTTCTGTTCGCCCCGACCCCGCGTCAGGCGGTACAGGGCGTGTCGACGGCGAAGGATCGCGTGATACTGACCTATATCGACAATGTCCGGGGCCGGATGACCGTGTTCGCGCCGACCGCGACCGGCTGGGCGCCAACGCCGGTGGCCGTGCCGGAGAATATGAGCGTCGGCGTCGCCAGCACTACCGATCGCGAGAACCGCGCCTTTGTCTCGCTGACCGGCTTCGCGACGCCGACCACGCTCGCCACCATCGATGCGGCGGCCCCGGCCGCCCCGAAGGTGGTGAAGACGCTGCCTGCGCAGTTCGATGCGACTGGCGTGACGGTGGAACAGTTCGATGCAACCTCGACCGACGGCACCAAGGTGCCGTATTTCGTCGTGCGACCAAAGGGGGCCAAGCTCGACGGCACGACGCCGACGCTGATGACCGCCTATGGCGGGTTCGAACTGTCGCGCCTGCCGACCTATCTGGGATCGACCGGCAAGCTGTGGCTGGAACGCGGCGGTGCCTATGTTCTCGCCAATATCCGTGGCGGTGGCGAGTTCGGGCCGGCGTGGCACGATGCCGGCCGCAAGACCAAGCGGCAGGTGATCTACGACGATTTCGCCGCGGTGGCGAAGGATCTGTTCGCGCGCCGGGTGACGAGTGCGAAGAAGCTCGGCATTTATGGCGGATCGAACGGTGGCCTGTTGATGGGCGTGGAATTCAACCAGCATCCCGATCTGTGGAACGCGGTCGCGATCCAGGTGCCGCTGCTCGACATGATCCGGTACGAAAAGATTGCGGCGGGTGCGTCGTGGGTCGACGAATATGGCTCGGTCGACAATCCGGCGGAGCGCGCCTTTCTGGAAAAGATATCGCCCTATGCGAATATCAAGAAGGGCGGTGCTTATCCGGAGCCATATATCTGGACGACCACCAAGGACGACCGCGTCGGGCCACAGCACGCGCGCAAGTTCGCGGCACGCTTGAAGGAATATGGTCTTCCCTATCTATTCTATGAGGATACGGCGGGCGGGCATTCGGGTGATGCCGACATCGCGCAGGGTGCACGGTTACAGGCCTTGCAGATGACCTATTTCGCGCAGAAGCTGATCGGACCAGCCGGGGGGACGGCCGCGCGGTAGAATTTCCACCGCGATCCTGCCTGCGATTGCGTGCCGCGATGAAACGATGCGTTCGCGACATCGTTATTGCTGCAACGCAGCGATAGGAGCAAAGGGAGCGGGATGAACGATATGAGCTCTGCCATCGAACGTCCCGCTGCCTCGCCGCCGCCCTCGCCGGCCGTGATCTTCGAGGCGATCGTCAAGCAACTGGCGGTCGCCGCGACATACAACCGTGGCGAAGTGACGCTGGCTCCCCACGCGATCTACACCCGGCACGACGAGATTTACGTCGATGCCACGACGCTGGAGCGCGACGGCAAGCCGCCCAAGGAAGAGAAAATGGGCTCGTTCAAGCTGGCTGGCCTCGGCGCGCTGCGCATCACGCCGCGCCGTTTCTCGGCAAGCGCGCTGCACAATCCGGGCGACCCACGTTACGACGGCACCGTGTTGATGGCGATCGAGCCGAACTGATTCGCGTCTGGGTGACGGAAAAACTACACGGGTCGTTGCCGCCTGCCGGTCGCCCTCCTAGGGTGGTGACATGGTCGACCCGGACACCCATCTTACTTCCGATATGCCCGGCGACTCCCTGTTGGGCGTGCCCGTGGGGGTCGCCGCAGAGGAAGCGGTGCGGATCGCCATGCGTCGTGATCGGCTGCTCGCATCGCTGACGCTGACGGCGGGTGCCGGACTAGCGCTGGCCTTGCCCTTCGCCTTGAAGGCGGGGTCGGAATTCTTCCTGCCGCTGACGATCTCGCTGGTGATCTCGGTTGCACTGATCCCCGTGCTGGAATGGCTGGAGCGGCGGCGGGTGCCGTCACCGCTGGCGGCCCTACTATGCCTGCTGACGTTCCTGCTCGCCGCCAATATCGCGCTGGCGGCGATCATCGTCCCCGCGGCCGATTTCTTCCGCCTGTTGCCGACACGGCTCGATCGCATCCAGGATAATCTGGCGCCGCTATTCGACCTGTATTCCAACCTCGAAACCTATGTGAACAAGACGCTGCGGCAGGTGGCGACGACGCCGATCCGCCAGCCACGGACCGCGGCGGTGGCAGCGCCGGGATCGATCCTCGAACTGGCAGCTACCTCGGCACCGGCAGTGATCGTGCAGGTTCTGTTCGGCATACTGATCGTGTTCTTCTTCCTGTCCGGCTGGACACGCATGCGCCAGCGGACGATCACCGGCCGCACCAGTTTCGACGGCGCGATGGCGACCGCCCGCGTCATCCAGGACGTCGTGGACGACGTGTCCGCCTATCTCGGCACAATTACCGCGATCAACGTGGTGCTGGGCATCGTAACCGGCGTGGCGCTGTGGGCGATCGGCATGCCCTATCCGGCGATGTGGGGCGGGATCGTCGCGCTGCTTAACTACATCCCCTATTTTGGGCCGGTGATCGGCGCGTTCCTACTGGCGCTGGGCGGGTTGATGACCTTTTCCGACATCTGGATGGCGATGCTGCCGCCGGCGATGATGTACGGGCTGCACCTGATCGAGGCGAATGCGATCACGCCGTTCATTGTCGGCCATCGTCTCACGATCAGTCCGCTGCTCATCCTCATCTCGCTCAGTTTCTGGGGGTGGGTGTGGGGGACGCTCGGCGCGCTGCTGGCAGTGCCGCTGCTCATCATCATCCAGACCGTGCTGGGAGCGGCGGGCAGGCCCGATATCGCCGGTTTCCTGTTCGAACACGGCACGCTCGTCCAGCAACAGCGTGGGAGGAAGCGGCCGTCGGCCGATCCATCGACGGCTTCTTAAAAAAGGGTCGTTGACAGGCAGGGGGGGCTCGCCTAGTTGGCCGGCCTCGCTTCCAAGCGGGTGTAGCTCAGTTGGTTAGAGCGCCGGCCTGTCACGCCGGAGGTCGCGGGTTCAAGTCCCGTCACTCGCGCCATCCCCTGACACGGGATGGAGCAAATCATGGCAAGCCGACGTCCATTACGGATCGCGATACCGCGGTCCATTAGGTTCTGCGGGTGTAGCTCAGTTGGTTAGAGCGCCGGCCTGTCACGCCGGAGGTCGCGGGTTCAAGTCCCGTCACTCGCGCCATCCCTTTCAGTGGATGGCGCTTACCCTAAAAATTTTAGCGCCAGCGCCCCGTTTCCATCCACGACAGCAATGGCCGCATCGGCGTGATCCACACGATGCCCGTCACCAGATAGAACATCGCCTGCACCGCCCAGTGCAAGCCACCCACCAAATCCGACATACTGGCGACCATCACCGCCCAGATCGTGATGAGCGCGAGGATGGCGAGAACGCCTGCGGGTTTGCGCCAACTAGGGGTCATGGAACGATCCATTCCTGTTCGGTGAGGATTGCGTGGAGCGGAACGTCCCACGGATCGGGTGTGAGCGACGGTACTTCCTGCGCCGCATGAGCGATGCCAATCCGCCATGCCGCCGGATACGCGGCAAACGCACGGTCATAGTGTCCGGCCCCCTGACCCAGTCGATTGCCCCGTCGGTCGAATCCGACCAGCGGCGTCAGGATGATATCGGGCGCCAGTTCCGCCGCACCGGCATCTGGCTGGCGCAACCCGAACGGACCATCGACCAGCGCACGACGCGCATCGAGGAAACGGATCGGCGTCGGCCGGTCCACCACATGCGGCAGGGCGAGGCGGCAGCCGGCATCGGCCGCGACCCGATCGAGGGGAGCGGGATCGGCCTCGCCACCCATCGCGATATAGGATGCCACGATCAGGCCGGGCGACAGCCGCGCGGCAAATGCGTCCGGCACGACCATCGACGCGGGCGGTGCGGCGTCGCGAATGGCCCGCAGCCGGGCGCGGAGGGCGCGTTTGCCCATCATGAAGGGCGGGTGGCGGGACCGCCGTGGCCGTGTGCCGGGTTATCCACTGACGCACGGTACGTCAGGTGGGGACCATATACGTCGGACCAGGGTCCGGGCAGGGACAGCCCCCTTTGGATGATGAATAGCCTCAGGGATAATAAAGGCTCGTACCGGGCAGAACCCGCCGACACCCATCTAGGACGTCGGAGGCGCTTGCTCAAGAGCATCCGCCAATCCTTCCAGACGATCGGCGATCCGCTGCAACGCCGACTCGCTGACGGCCGCACCCTCGGGCGGGCGCTTCTCCACCTCGTCCAGCGCATCGGCCAGCATCAGCGCGACGAACAGCATCGCGCGTTCGGGTTGCCCGCCCGACGCACGGTCGGCTGCGCCCCAGCGATCATCGAGCATCCGGCCGAGCATCTGGACGCGTGCTTCCTCGCCCGCGCGACAGGCGACGGCATGGGGGCGGCCGCCGATCTGGATCGTGACATTGGGCATCAGCGCGTGCTGCCCCGCGCGATCACATCGTCGAGCGCGGCGACCGCCTCGGCCATGCGGGCCTTCAACGCGGCGTGGCGGCGGGCGAGGGCGTCGCCGCTTTCAGAACGCGCGGCGATCGACGCCTCGATGCGCGCGATCGCCCGGTCGATGCGCTCCACCGCCGGTGCGACCTGTGGGGGTGTTTCGGTCATCGGGCGGGATTAGGCGGATGGGACCGTTACGGCAACGGCTGTGATCGGCGATCTGCGCCGGCCCGGCTTTGGCCTGCGACGTCCCAGATATTGGATGCTGACGGTTGACAGGAACGCCGCCGCCCCCGCAAAGGCCGCTGCGTCCCGGCCCCGGCATCCGCGGCCGCCCCTGATGGAGTGCCATACATGACGGTCAAGGTAGCGATCAACGGTTTCGGGCGTATCGGCCGCCTCGTCGCGCGCGCGATCCTGGAACGCGGTGACAGCGGTCTCGACCTCGTCGCGATCAACGACCTCGCCGATGCCAAGTCGAACGCGTGGCTGTTCAGCCGCGACAGCGTCCACGGCAAATATCCGGGCGAGGTTTCGGCCGAGGGCAACGATCTGGTCGTCGACGGCAAGCGCATCCGCGTCACCGCCGAGCGTGATCCCGCCAACCTGCCGCACAAGGAACTGGGTGTCGATCTGGTGCTGGAATGCACCGGCTTCTTCACCGACAACGTGTCGTGCCAGAAGCATATCGATGCGGGCGCCAAGAAGGTGCTGATCTCGGCACCGGGCAAGAATGTCGATCTCACCGTCGTGTTCGGCGTCAACCACGACAAGCTGACCGCCGATCACACGATCGTGTCGAACGCGTCGTGCACCACCAACTGCCTGGCGCCCGTCGCCAAGGTGCTGAACGACGCGATCGGGATCGAGCGCGGGCTGATGACCACCGTCCACGCCTATACCAACGACCAGAAGATCCTCGATCAGATCCACCCCGATCTGCGTCGTGCCCGCGCGGCGGCGATGTCGATGATCCCGACCACCACCGGCGCGGCGCGCGCGGTGGGCGAGGTGCTGCCCGAACTGAAGGGCCGGCTCGACGGCTCGGCGATCCGCGTCCCCGTGCCGGACGGCAGCCTGATCGACCTGACCTTCACGCCGAAGCGCGACACGACCCGTGACGAGGTGAATGCGATCCTGAAGGCTGCCTCCGAAAGCGGACCGCTGGTCGGTGTGCTGGTTTATACCGATGAACCGCTGGTCTCGATCGATATCCAGCATACGCCGCAATCGTCGACCATCGACAGCCTGGAGACGGCGGTGCTCGACGGCAAGCTGGTCCGCGTCGTCAGCTGGTACGACAATGAATGGGGCTTCTCGAACCGCATGGTCGATACCGCGAAGGTCATGGCCTCGTTCCTGTAAGCGGCTGACATGGCAGGCGTGATCGCCGGCATCGCCCGCCACGGGCGCGCCAAGGGCCCGATGGAGACGATCGATCGGGCTGAGGTGTCGCTGGACGGCGGCATCGCCGGTGATCACCGCGGCGTGCGCAAGCCTGGCGGCTATGGCCGGCGTCAGGTGACGCTGATCGAGCGGATCGACTGGGATGCCGCAATGGCCGAGGTCGCACGCGACCTCCCATGGTGGGAACGCCGCGCCAATCTGTTGATCGACGGGTTCGACCTGCCGCAGGTGCCGGGCACGCGGCTGCGCATCGGCGCGGACGTGGTGCTGGAGGTAACGCGCGACACCGAGCCGTGCCACCGGATGGAGGCACTGGCGCCCGGCCTGTTCGCGGCCCTGTCGCCCGATTGGCGCGGCGGCGCCTGCTCACGCGTTCTGGCCGGCGGGACGATCGTCGTCGGCGATATCATCAGGATCGAGACATCATGAGCAAGCCATTCAAGACGCTGGACGAAATGGGCGACGTGCAGGGCAAGCGCGTACTGGTGCGCGAGGATTTGAACGTGCCGATGGCCGATGGCGCCGTCACCGACGACACCCGGCTGCGCGCGACCGTGCCGACCGTACTGGAACTCGCCGATCGCGGTGCGATCGTGTTGGTGCTGGCGCATTTCGGACGGCCCAAGGGCGTGCCGAGCGCCGACATGTCGCTGGCCCGGATCACCAAAGCGTATGAGGGCGTGCTGGGCCGCCCCGTGCGCTACATAGATTGGGAGGGCGATGCCGCCGCCGTCGCGACGCTGCAGCCGGGCGATATCGCCGTGCTGGAGAACACGCGCTTCTTCGGTGGTGAGGAAAAGAACGACCCGGCGGTGATCGATCGCTTCGCCGCGCTGGGCGATCTGTACGTCAACGACGCCTTCTCCGCCGCGCACCGCGCCCATGCTTCGACGGAAGGGCTGGCGCACAAGCTGCCGGCCTTTGCCGGGCGGGCGATGGAGGCGGAACTCGATGCACTGGAAAAGGCGCTGGGCAAGCCGGAGCACCCCGTCGCCGCGGTGGTCGGCGGTGCCAAGGTGTCGAGCAAACTCGACGTACTGAAGCACCTCGTGACCAAGGTCGATCACCTCATCATCGGCGGCGGCATGGCCAACACCTTCCTCGCGGCGCGCGGTGTGGATGTGGGCAAGAGCCTGTGCGAGCACGATCTCGCCAGCACCGCCGAGGAGATTCTGGACGCGGCGGATCGTGCGAACTGCACCGTGCATCTGCCCTATGACGTCGTCGTCGCGAAGGAGTTCAAACCGAACCCCGCGACCCGTACCGTCAACGTGCATGAGGTCGCGGCGGACGAGATGATCCTCGATGTCGGGCCGGCTGCGGTCGAATCGCTGGGCGACGTGCTGAAGAACTGTCGCACCCTGGTGTGGAATGGCCCGCTCGGCGCGTTCGAGACGCCGCCGTTCGACATGGCGACGGTCGCCCTGGCCCGCACCGCCGCCGCGCTGACCAGCGACGGCAGCCTCGTCTCGGTGGCCGGCGGCGGCGACACCGCCGCGGCGCTCAACCAGGCGGGGGTGGCGGGTTCGTTCACCTTCGTCTCGACCGCCGGCGGTGCGTTCCTGGAATGGATGGAGGGCAAGGACCTGCCCGGCGTCGCCGCCCTGATGCGCTGATTGAACACGCCGCCGGTTCGTTCGGGCCGGCGGCGCTCTGTATCCGCCACGGCGGTCGGCTTGGCAGACTGTTGAACGGGTTCGAGCGGAGGCGCGGAGACGCGGAGAAGAAGAAAAAGGGATTGTGGCGCTGCGCGCGTTCTCAATGGGATGACTTCGAACAAATCATTGATAAATAGCGACAGTACCCATCGTTGCGAGCGGAGCGAAGCAATCCATTCCCCCGCGCGCAACACTGGATTGCTTCGCTACGCGCGCAACGACGATGGGGGATGCCGAAGCTCTGCATCGAAAGCTCCTCCGATCATCACCACGACCGCCGGACAGCGATCCCGCCCCCCGCAAAGCGACCTCAACCACTCCGCGTCTCCGCGCCTCCGCGCGAACATCCCTTCTTCCCTATAGACCGCGCAGGGATGTCCTACACGCCCACGCTCCCGTATTCTGGAGCGATGACCTGTCTCCCCCAGTCACCGCCCAAAATGCTTCTGTCCCGCCCCGTCGCCCGCGCGCGCACGATCGCGCACGCGCGGGGGGTGTGACTTTCGGGACTTTCCGCGCGATCGATATTCTGGATGCGGGGTTGAACATGCGGAACCGTCCGCGTATGTTTAACATGTTAAACGGAGGTGCGATTGCTCGGCGTCAGGCTCGATAGCGAACTGGAAGAACGGCTAGCCGCCGTAGCCCGCACGCAGGGTCGCAGCAAAAGCGACCTCGCCCGCGAAGCCGTCCGCCGGTACGTCGACCTGTACGACGAGGCCTATCGTCGTGAGGCTCGCCGCCAGTCGCTGCGCGCATCGAAACGCGATGTGGCGGACGACTATGCCTTCTGGGAAACCATCGAGGCGAAGGATGCGGCATGGAAATAGCCCATGGCGCGATCGTCATGATCGCAGGGCCCGGTGACGAAGGGCAGGGCGAAGCGTCGGGCCGTGCCGCTGTCGTCGTCCAGGCCGACCTGTTCAACGCCGCGCACAGCACCGTGACGCTCTGCCCGCTGACCAACGTCGTCGGCGGTGAGGCGCTGTTCCGCGTCGCGATCTCGCCGCAGGAGCACACCGGCCTGACGGTGGAGTGCGAGGTGCAGGTCGATCGCATCACCTCGATCCGGCGCGAGCGGATCACCGGCGTGATCGGCCACGCTTCCGCGACCCGCATGGAGCAGGTCGATCAGGCGCTGCGGCGTTGGTTGGCCCTCTGAAACACCGATTCGAATTTCGCAGGAGACGATGATGACCCCGATCGTGAAGTCCATTCTCGACAAGTACGAAGGCACCAGCCCGGCGGTGAAGGCGAACCTTGCCCGCATCCTGATGCACGGCAAGCTAGGCGGCACGGGCAAGCTGGTGATCCTGCCGGTCGATCAGGGGTTCGAACACGGCCCGGCGCGGTCATTCGCGATCAATCCGCCGGCCTATGACCCGCACTATCATTACCACATGGCCATCGACGCCGGCCTCAGCGCCTATGCGGCGCCGCTGGGCGCGCTGGAGGCGGGGTCGGAGACGTTCGCCGGCCAGATTCCGACGATCCTGAAGCTGAACAGCTCGAATAGCTGGGCGACCTCGATCACGCAGGCTCAGACCGGCAGCGTCGAGGATGCGCTGCGGCTGGGCTGCGCGGCCATCGGCTTCACCATCTATCCGGGGTCGGACGGCATCTTTCAGTCGATCGAACAGATCCGCGCCCTGCGCGAGGAAGCGGCGGCGGCGGGGCTGGCGACGGTGATCTGGAGCTATCCGCGCGGCGGCGACCTGTCGAAGGACGGCGAACTGGCGCTGGATGTCGGTGCTTATGCCGCGCATATGGCCGCGCTGCTGGGCGCGCACATCATCAAGGTGAAGCTGCCGAGCAACCATATCGAACAGAAGGAAGCGCAGAAGAGCTACGAGGGGACCGACTGGTCGAATCAGGCGGACCGCGTGAAGCACGTCGTGCAGTCCAGCTTCGCCGGCCGGCGGATCGTGGTGTTCTCCGGCGGCGCGGCCAAGGGCGCGGACGCGGTGTATCAGGACGCGCGCGACATCCTGGCTGGCGGTGGCTACGGATCGATCATCGGCCGCAACACCTTCCAGCGCAGCCGCGAGGATGCGTTGGCGATGCTCGCCAAGCTGATCGCCATTTACAAGGGCGAGGAGTGACGGCTTCCGTCACGGCAAGGGTGTGGTTAGAGGGGGCGCATGACTGACGACCCTCTCGGCCCGCTCGATCCCGACTTCGCGGCCTCCTTCCGCCGCCACGACCGGCGACCGCCATGCCAGCTCTATCTGGTATCGCCGCTCGATGTCGGCGGCGCCTTTCCCGATCGGCTGGCGCGGGCGCTCGACGCCGGACCGGTGGCGGCGTTCCAGTTCCGGGTGAAGGATATCGACCAGCACGAGGCGGCACGGCTCGCCGAACCGCTGCTGCGGATCTGCAACGATCGCGACGTGGCGTTCATCGTCAACGACTCGATCGGCTTGGCCAAGCGATTGGGCGCGGACGGCGTGCATCTGGGGCAGGGCGACGGTGACCCGCGCGAGGCACGCGACGCGTTGGGGCCGACGGCGCAGATTGGCGTGACCTGTCACGACAGCCGCCATCTGGCGATGGAGGCAGGCGAGGCGGGAGCCGATTACGTGGCGTTCGGCAGCTTCTATCCGACGACTACTAAGGACGTGAAGCATCATCCCGACCCGGTGATCCTCAGTTGGTGGGCCACGGTGTTCGAGATTCCGGGCGTCGCGATCGGCGGCATCACGCCGCAGAACGCGCTGCCGCTGGTGCAGGCCGGGGCCGATTTCATCGCGGCGTCCGGTTCGGTCTGGGGCGGCGACGAAGCGGCGGCGGTGCAGGCGTTCGCCGCGATATTGAAACGCGATTGAGGGGCGGAGCCAAAGCGAAGGCGCGTACGTTTGATCCGATAGCGTAACAGTTCTGATCGGAGTGCCCATGCGTCTTCTCTCCCTGATCCTCGCCGCCAGCGTCGTGGTGCCGGTCGCCGCATCGGCCCAGACGTCGGCAAGCCGGACGGCGCCGCTCGACCGCGATCTGCTGAAGATGCAGGTGGTGCTCGACCGGCTCGGCTTCTCGCCGGGCGTGCTGGATGGCCGGCCCGGCATGTCGCTGACTGCGGCGATTAAGGGTTTCCAGGAAAGTCGCGGCCTGCCGCTGACCGGCAAGCCAGACCCGGCGACGATGCAGGCGCTCCGTCCCTATTGGGGCACGGAAGCAACCAAGACGCTGACGCTCAACGCCCGCGTGCTCGCCGGACCGTATCTGAACCCGATTCCCAAGGGTGAGGACGAGCAGGCCAAGCTGCCAGGCCTGTATTATCGCAGCCCGATGGAAAAGCTGGCGGAGATGTTCCACACCACGCCCGCCGTACTGATGGAGCTGAATAGCCCCCAGACGATGCTGCGACCGGGCACTGAGGTGGTGTTTCCCAATGTCCTACCGACCAGCCGGGCCTATGACCCCGAGCGGACCGATGAATGGCGGGCGACGCTGAGCAGCCTAAACGTGGACGCGGTACAGCCCGAGGCCGCGAAGGTTGTGGTAGACAAATCCGACAAGGTGCTGCGCGTCTATGACAAGGCCGACAAGCTGGTGGCGCAGTTTCAGGTGACGACCGGATCGGAGCATGATCCGTTGCCGATCGGGAACTGGACGATCAAGGGCGCCGACTATAATCCGAAGTTCCACTTCAACCCGGACCTGTTCTGGGACGCCAGCAAGGATGATACCAAGGCAATGCTGCCGCCGGGGCCGAATGGCCCGGTCGGCGTGGTGTGGCTCGACCTGTCGAAGGATCATTATGGCATCCACGGCACGCCGGAGCCGGCGCTGATCGGCCGGACCGAAAGCCATGGCTGCGTGCGACTGGCGAACTGGAACGCGGCACGGCTGTCGGTGATGGTGAAGCCCGGCACGCCGGTCGTCTTCCAGGAATAGGTGATGACGAAACTGGGCTGGGGCATCCTGACCGTCATTCTGGTCGTGATGGGCCTGTTCTTGTCCATGCTGTCGTTCTCATCGGCGCCCGAAGGAGGTTTTCGCGATCGGGTGCGGCGGGCGCTGCCATCCTTCGCTCGCCCATCACCAGGAATCTTGGCGATGCCGGTGGCGGGGGTGGCCCGCGATGCGGTGACGGACACCTGGGGCGATGCGCGGGGCGGCGGCACGCGCGGGCATCATGGAACCGACATCATGGCGCCGCGCGGCACGCCGGTAGTGGCGGCGGCGGACGGAATAGTCGAGAAGCTGTTCCAAAGCGGTCTGGGCGGCACGACCATCTATGTCCGATCCGCTGACGGGCGCTGGATCCATTATTATGCGCATCTGGCCGGCTATGTTCCCGGTCTGCATGAGGGACAGGTGGTGAAGACGGGCGAGCAGATCGCCTATGTCGGCGATACGGGCGACGCGGGGGCGGGCAATTACCACCTACATTTCGGGGTTCAGCGGATGCATGGTGGTGAGGGATGGTGGCAGGGCGAAGACGTGAATCCATACCCCCTGCTTGCCGGAACGGCCGCACATCGCTAAGTCGCCCGCTCGCTCTTTCCAGCAGGTACAGTCATGAAGATCAGCGGCGTGGACATCCGTCCCGGCAACATCATCGAGTATGAAGGCGGCATCTGGCGCGCGGTCAAGATTCAGCACACCCAGCCCGGCAAGGGTGGCGCGTACATGCAAGTCGAGATGAAGAACCTGATCGACGGCCGCAAGAACAATGTCCGTTTCCGTTCTGCCGAGACGGTCGAGCGGGTGCGCCTCGACACCAAGGATTTCCAGTTCCTGTTCAAGGATGGCGAAGCGCTGACCTTCATGGACAAGGACAATTACGAGCAGATCACGCTAGATGCCGGCATCCTGGGCGACGCGGCGGCGTTTCTGCAGGACGGCATGGACGTGGTACTGGAATTATACGACGAACGGCCGATTTCGGTAGAACTGCCCTCGACGATCGAGGCTACCATTGTCGAGGCCGACGCCGTGGTGAAGGGGCAGACCGCCTCGTCCAGCTACAAGCCCGCGATTCTCGATAATGGCGTCCGTATAATGGTGCCGCCGCATATCGGCGCGGGCACGCGGATCGTGGTCGATGTGTATGAGCAGACTTATGTGCGACGTGCGGATTGAGGCTGAGCGGGAGGGAAGGATAGCGTAGCTATTCATTCCGTCTGCCAGCCCGGCCGGCGAGCGCCGCTCGACCGACGGCACGGGCTTTGCCCGTGGCGGGCCGAAATTGCCCCTCTCTCCGATCCTCTCCCCTGAAGGGGAGAGGGAGAAAGTAACAGATATGCCATCCCATTCCGGCCTCTTCACCATCATCGAGCGCGCCGCCCGCAAAGCGGCGCCGCGCCTGCGTCGTGACTTCAACGAGGTCCAGCAGTTGCAGGTTAGCCGCAAGGGGCCGGCCGATTTCGTCAGCCAAGCCGACCAGCGCGCCGAGCAGACGATCTACGAGGAATTGTCGCGCGCCCGCCCGGACTGGGGTTTCCTGATGGAAGAGCGCGGCGAGGTGGCGGGCGATCCCGACAAGCCGCGCTTCATCGTCGATCCGTTGGATGGCACATCGAACTTTCTCCACGGCATCCCGCATTTCTGCATCTCGATCGCGGTCGAAGAGCCGATGCCGAACGGCAAGCGCGAGATCACGACCGCGCTCGTCTATCAGCCGTTGACCGACGAGAGCTTTTGGGCCGAAAAGGGTCGAGGCGCCTGGAATACCGACCAGCGGCTGCGCGTGTCGTCGCGACGTGATCTGTCGGAGGCGCTGATCGCCACCGGCATCCCGTTCATGGGCCATGGTGATTTCGCGCAGTGGAGCCGCATCTTCGGCGCGGTGGCGCCGCAGGTGGCGGGTATCCGCCGGCTGGGCGCGGCGGCGCTCGATCTGGCTTGGGTAGCAGCGGGGCGATTCGATGGTTTCTGGGAATCGGACCTGCAGCCATGGGACGTGGCGGCCGGAATGTTGCTGGTGAAGGAAGCCGGCGGTTTCGTCAGCGATTATCGTGGCGGCGACCGTCCGCTGGAGCGCAACGAGTTCCTTGCCGCGAACGATGCCCTGCATTCGAAACTGCACAAGCTCGTCGCTGGTTCGCTGCGGTAGAGCGATAGAGGCGGCAGCTTTGCTGTATTGATCGCAACCCAGGATAACATCGCCCTAATTGCGAGTTATTCTCACACTTTCGATGCCTTGCCCGGTCATGCCGACCGGCCTAAAGCCATCTGCGTCCCTTCGCACTTGCGAGAAACCCATTGGTCGACCTATCGCAATATCTGCCGATCCTGCTGTTCCTGGGCGTCGCGATTCTGCTTTCGAGCATGTTCGTGTTCCTGCCCATGGCGGTCGGGCGGCTCACGGGCTCTCACAAGCCCAATGAGCAGAAGCTCGCCGAATATGAATGCGGGTTCCCCGCGTTCGAGGACCCGCGCAGCCAGTATGACGTGCGCTTCTATCTGGTCGCGATCCTTTTCATCATCTTCGATCTGGAAGCGGCATTCATCTATCCATGGGCGGTCAGCGTGTTCAGCATCGGCTGGACGGCGTGGATTTCAATGATGATCTTTATCGGCGAACTGGCTCTCGGCCTCGTCTATGCGTGGAAGAAGGGAGCGTTGGATTGGGAGTAGTCGATATGCACGCCGGTCCGGTCGAACTGCCGGTCGCGGCAGGCGCCAGCAGTCTGGTGCAGCCCGATCAGGGATTCTTCGACAGTCTGAACGGCGAACTGACGGACAAGGGGTTCCTGGTCACTTCGACCGAGGAGCTCTTCCAATGGGCGCGCACCGGCAGCCTGTGGTGGATGACGTTTGGCCTCGCCTGCTGTGCGGTCGAGATGATCCACGTCAACATGCCGCGATACGATCTGGAGCGCTTCGGGGCGGCGCCACGGGCTTCTCCGCGCCAGTCGGACGTGATGATCGTCGCGGGCACGCTCTGCAACAAGATGGCCCCGGCGCTTCGCCGCGTCTACGACCAGATGTCGGAACCGAAATACGTGATCTCCATGGGTAGCTGCGCCAATGGCGGTGGCTATTATCACTACAGCTATTCGGTGGTGCGCGGGTGCGATCGGATCGTGCCGGTCGATATCTATGTGCCGGGCTGCCCGCCGACTGCCGAGGCGCTGTTGTACGGCATTATGCAATTGCAGCGGAAGATTCGCCGCAGCGGGAGCATCGAACGGTGAGGGCGCCGGCGCCGGCCTATGCCGCCGATCTGAACGAGTCGACGATCGATACGGCGCGTGAGGTAATCGGCGCTTCACTGGCCGATGCCTGGGTGCGGGTCGGTGAGGTGCAGCTGTATGTCCACCCCGACGGACTGGTCGAGGCGATGCGCGCACTGCGCGATGCGCCGGGGCTGGAATATCAGCAGCTGATGGAGATCGCCGGCGTCGATTACCCGCAGCGGGCCGAGCGGTTCGACGTCGTCTACAATCTTTTGTCGTTGACCCGGAACCATCGCCTGCAGGTGCATGTCGCGACCGATGAGGAACATGCGATCCCCTCCGTCACCGGGCTTTGGCCGGTTGCCGGCTGGCTGGAGCGTGAGGTCTATGATCTGTACGGCGTATTGTTCTCGGGCAATCAGGACCTTCGTCGTATCCTGACCGACTACGGATTTCGTGGCCATCCGCTGCGCAAGGACTTCCCGATGACAGGCTATACAGAGCTGCGCTATTCCGAGGAGGAAAAGCGGGTGGTTTATCAGCCGGTGTCGCTGGCGCAGGATTTCCGGACGTTCGACTTCCTAAGCCCGTGGGAAGGCGCCGGTTACACGTTGCCCGGCGACGAGAAGGCGGCGATGCCGCAGGCCAAGGGAGCGCAGACCCCGTTATCGGCCGACACGATCGTCAAGGCGGACGCGATGCAAAGCCAGTCGCAGACGGCCAAAGCATCAAGCGAGCCTTATGCCAAGACGACGGCGGAAAGCACTGCCGACACGGGCAAAGGCGCGCCAAACCCCGATGCGAAACCCGAACCGGCCAATCCAGATGTCGTTCCCTCGAAGGGAGGGCAGAACCAGTGAGTGACGCTCCCGCCATGGCGCCGGTGACGACGACCATCGATCCGCATGTCGGCCAGATGCTGGGCCAGACCACGCCGTCCGATCCGACGACCGGTGATGTGACGATCCAGAATTACACGATAAACTTCGGGCCCCAGCATCCGGCTGCACATGGCGTGCTGCGGCTCGTCATGGAGCTGGACGGCGAGATCGTTGAGCGGATCGATCCGCATATCGGCCTGCTTCATCGCGGCACCGAGAAGCTGATCGAATACAAGACGTATATGCAGGCGTTGCCGTATTTCGACCGGCTCGATTACTGCTCGCCGCTGTGCATGGAGCACAGCTTCGTGCTGGCGATCGAAAAGCTGCTCGATCTGGAGGTGCCGGAGCGGGCGCAGTATCTGCGCGTGTTCTTCGCCGAGCTGACGCGGATCTCGAACCACATGCTCAATCTCGGCAGCCATGTGATGGACGTCGGCGCGATGACGCCGAACCTGTGGCTGTTCGAAATCCGCGAAGACTGCATGAATTTCTTCGAGCGCATGTCTGGTGCGCGGATGCATCATAATTACTTGCGGCCCGGCGGCGTCCATCAGGACGTGCCGTTGAAGCTGTTGACCGATATCGGCGACTGGCTCGACACGCGGTTGCCGCGTCTGTTCGAGGACGCGATCAGCCTCGTCGCCGACAACCGCATCTTTAAGCAGCGCAACGTCGATATCGCGACGGTGAGTCGCGACGACGCGATCGCCTGGGGCTTTTCGGGGCCGATGATCCGCGGATCGGGCATCCCCTGGGATCTACGCAAGTCGCAGCCCTATGACGTGTACGCCAAGATGGAATTCGACATTCCTGTCGGCACGCGGGGCGATTGCTATGACCGGTTCATGGTGCGCGTGGAAGAGGTTCGCCAGTCGGCGCGGATCATGAAGCAGTGCCTGCGCGACATGCCTGAGGGGCCGATTGCCAGCGACGATCGCAAGGTGGTGCCGCCCAAGCGCGCAGAGATGAAGCGGTCGATGGAAGCGCTGATCCACCATTTCAAGCTGTACACCGAGGGCTTTCACGTCCCCGCCGGCGAGGTGTATGTCGCGACCGAAAGTCCCAAGGGAGAGTTCGGCGTGTTCCTGGTCGCGGATGGCACGAACAAGCCGTATCGCTGCAAGATCCGGCCGACCGCTTTCTCGCATCTGCAGGCAATGGATTTCATGAGCCGCGGCCACATGCTGGCGGATACGACCGCCATCCTAGGCGCGATGGATATCGTTTTTGGTGAGTGTGATCGCTGATGGCTGACGCCGTTCATATCCCCGACGAGGCCCAGACCCGCGCGCGCTGGGGCGCATTCGCGTGGAACGAGGAAAACCAGCGCAAGGCAAACGAGATTCTCGGGCGCTATCCCAAGGGTCGCGAGCAGTCGGCGTCCATCCCGTTCCTCGATCTGGCTCAGCGTCAGGTTGGTGCGGAGACGCAGACGCAAGGGTGGTTGCCGGTGCCGGTAATCGAATTCGTCGCCCGCGCGATCGGTGTGCCGTACATGCGTGTGTACGAGGTCGCGACCTTCTACACGATGTTCAATCTGGCACCGGTCGGCCGGTATCACGTGCAAGTTTGCGGCACGACGCCGTGCATGCTGGCGGGCAGCGACGATGTGTTGGCGGCGTGCAAGAACCGCGGTCTGGTAAAGGGCGGCACAACGCCCGACGGGCTATTTACGCTGACCGAAGTCGAATGTCTGGGCACCTGCGCCAACGCGCCGATGGTTCAGATCAACGACGACAATTACGAAGACCTTGATTACGACCGCACCGTCGCGGTGCTGGAGGCGCTGGCCAAGGGCGAGCATCCGGAAGCGGGCTCGACGATCGGCCGGCGTGCGAGTTGCCCCGAGGGTGGCCCGACGTCGCTGCACGAGATGGTCGATGCGAACCACGATTACCGGGGGGAGTGGGCGTAATGCTCGCCGATAAGGATCGTATCTTCACCAACGTCTATGGCTTCCAGTCATGGAAGTTGGACGCGGCGCGTGCGCGTGGTGATTGGGACAATACGAAGGCGCTGCTCGAACTCGGCAACGACAAGATCATCGACGTCGTCAAGGCATCGGGCCTGCGCGGTCGTGGTGGTGCGGGCTTTCCGACCGGCACAAAGTGGTCGTTCATGCCCAAGGAGCCGAAGGCGGAGCGGCCGAACTTCCTGGTCATAAACGCCGATGAATCTGAGCCTGGCAGCTGCAAGGATCGGGAGATCATCCGCCACGATCCGCACAAGCTGATCGAAGGCGCACTGGTCGCCGGTTTTGCGATGCGTGCGCGGGCGGCCTATATCTATATCCGCGGCGAATACATCCGCGAAGCCGAGACGTTGTTTGCGGCGGTGGCCGAGGCGTACGACGCCAGGCTGATCGGCAAGAACGCTTGTGGTTCGGGTTATGACTTCGACGTCTTCGTTCATCGTGGCGCAGGCGCATACATTTGCGGCGAAGAAACCGCTATGCTGGAGTCGCTGGAAGGCAAGAAGGGCCAGCCGCGACTGAAGCCGCCATTCCCAGCCGGCGCCGGCCTTTATGGCTGCCCGACGACGGTCAACAACGTCGAATCGATCGCGGTCGCACCGACGATCCTGCGGCGCGGGGCCGAGTGGTTTTCCAGCTTCGGCGCGGAGAACAATCGCGGCACCAAGCTGTTCCAGATCAGCGGACATGTGAACAAGCCCTGCGTTGTCGAGGAGGCCATGTCGATCTCTTTCCGCGAACTGATAGAGACGCATTGTGGCGGTATCCGCGGCGGCTGGGACAATCTGCTTGCGGTTATCCCTGGCGGATCGTCGGTGCCGCTGGTGCCGGCCGCGCAGATCATGGATTGCGCGATGGATTTCGATGGCCTTAAGGCTGTCGGATCGGGCCTCGGCACCGCGGCGATCATCGTCATGGACAAGTCGACGGACATCGTCCGCGCGATCAGTCGCATCAGCTATTTCTATAAGCACGAAAGTTGCGGCCAATGCACGCCCTGTCGTGAGGGGACCGGCTGGATGTGGCGCGTGATGGAGCGGCTGCGCACCGGTGACGCCGAGCTGTCCGAGATTGACATGCTGCAACAGGTGACCAAGCAGGTCGAAGGTCATTCGATCTGCGCGCTGGGCGATGCCGCGGCATGGCCGATCCAGGGGCTCATCAAGCATTTCCGGCCAGAATTGGAACGCCGGATCGTTGAGCGCGGGGGTGACGTGGCACCGATGCAGGAGGCGGCGGAGTGAAACGTTTAATAGCCTCCGGGTTGATGCTTCTGTCTGCATTGGGCACGTCGGAAGCACAGCAGCGGGAAACCGATACGGGATCTCATGTTACGGTGCCCTATCGTGCGCGCATTACCGACGCGGCTAATGTCACTGCAGCGGATCGCGGGCGCATGGTGATGCAAATGTTTGCGAGTTGTGTACTGGACCGATCTAGCCGGCAGGTTGCGGTGGCACTGGCAGAATCAACGGAGTCGGACCAAGCCGCTGGTCTCATAAAACTTGCAAATAGTGATTGCCTAGACAGCGGTGAAATTCGATTTCAACAAATCTTTTTGCGCGGTGCAATATTTACCGAGCTATATCGCAGGCGCGAGGCCGGTCGGGCTGGCCAGCCAGCTTTGGTCGGATACGATCTGACGCAGGCTGCGGGGGCCACAGGAAAGTCTCAGGTCTATTGGTGGCTGATGGACTTGGCAGATTGTGTGGTTGCAAAAGATCGGGCTGCGGCAAAACGTTTTGTGGTGGCTCCGGTGGTTGGCGCGGAAGAGTCCGCTGCGTTAACGAACTTGACGCCTTCGCTCGGCCCTTGTGTTACGGCTGACCAGAAAATCGGATTAAACCGCGCGGTAATAAAAGGCGCACTTGCCGAGGTATTGTACCGAGGGGCTAAGCCCTCGATCGCTGCCGAAAGAAAGAATTAGGCGATGCCCAAGCTGAAAGTAGACGGGATCGAGGTTGAGGTGCCGGCCGGCGCCACGGTCCTTCAGGCATGTGAAGCGGCGGGGAAGGAAATCCCGCGGTTCTGCTATCACGAGCGACTGTCGATCGCCGGCAATTGCCGCATGTGCTTGGTTGAGGTGAAGCCCGGTCCGCCGAAGCCGCAGGCATCCTGCGCCTTGCCGGCTGCGGACAATCAGGAAGTCTTCACGACTACGCCGATGGTCAAGCATGCCCGTGAGGGCATCATGGAATTCCTGCTCATCAATCATCCGCTCGATTGCCCGATCTGCGATCAGGGTGGCGAGTGTGATCTGCAGGACCAGTCGGTCGCCTATGGTCGCGGTGCGTCTCGTTACGACGAGAACAAGCGTGCGGTTACCGAAAAATATATGGGTCCGATCGTGAAGACGATCATGACCCGCTGCATCCAGTGCACGCGCTGCATCCGCTTTGCGGAGGAAGTCGCGGGCGTGGAGGAGATCGGTGCGATCTACCGCGGCGAGAACATGCAGATCACCAGCTATCTCGAAGAAGCGGTGACGAGCGAACTGAGCGGCAACGTGGTCGATCTGTGCCCGGTCGGCGCATTGACGTCGAAGCCCTACGCGTATGAGGCGCGGCCGTGGGAGTTGCGCCGGACGCTGACGATCGACGTGATGGATGCGGTCGGCACCAACATCCGGCTCGACAGCCGTGGTCGGCAAGTGCTGCGCTGCGTTCCGCGGATCAACGAGGACGTGAACGAGGAATGGGCTTCGGACAAGACGCGCCATGCCGTCGACGGTCTGGTGCGCCAGCGGCTCGATCGGCCATTCGTTCGGCGTGAAGGCAAGCTGGTCGCGGCGACCTGGGACGAGGCATTCGCTGCGATTGCAGCGGTCGATCACGGCGGCAGCGTTGCAGCGATCGCGGGCGATCTGGTCGATTGCGAGACGATGTATGCGGCCAAGGCACTCGTCCGCGCGCTGGGCTCCGATCTGCTCGAAGGCCGGCAGACGGGCATGGATTACGATACGTCGTCCATGGCGGCGGTGAATTTCAATACGACGATCGCCGGCACCGAAGAAGCGGACGCGATCCTGCTGATCGGCACCAACCTGCGGTGGGAAGCGCCGCTGGTGAACACGCGCATCCGCAAAGCGATCAAGAAGGGCGCCAAGATTTTTGCCGTCGGGCCGGAGACGGACCTGACGTATAAACTGGAATGGCTGGGCGCTGACCTGTCGGTGCTGGGTGACCTGCCGGAAGTTGTCGTCGACACCTTTGCCAACGCGAAGAAGCCGATGGTCATCGTCGGCGGCGCCGCGCTGAAGGGTGCGCATGGCGCGGCCTTGAAGCTGGTCGACACACTCGGACTGGTGAAGGATGGCTGGAACGGCTTCAACGTCGTTCACATGGCCGCCTCCCGGATGGGCGGCCTGATGCTGGGCTATGCGCAGAAGGGCGGCATCGCCGACCTGACCCAGGCTAAGCTGGCGTTCTTCCTCGGCGCCGATGAGGTGAATTTCAGTCATTTCGGCGGGTTCAAGGTTTATGTCGGTCACCACGGCGACAAGGGCGCGGCGCATGCCGACGTCGTATTGCCGGGTGTCAGCTATGCAGAGAAGTCGGGCACGTGGGTCAACCTCGAAGGGCGCGTCCAGCGTGGTGAGCGGGCGGTGTTCGCCCCCGGCGATGCGCGCGACGACTGGAGCATCTTCCGCGCGCTGTCGGACACGATGGGCGTGACCTTGCCGTTCGACAGCTTCGCCGGCGTTCGAGAGGCGATGTACGCGGAGGTGCCAGCGTTGCGCGAGCAGGGACTGGCCACGTTCGATTGGGCAGTGCCGGCGATCGACGGCAAGGCGTTTGGCGTGCTGGAGGGGTATCCGATCAAGGATTTCTATCTGACCAATGCCATCTGCCGGGCGAGCCCGACGATGCAACGCTGCTCGGCTGAACTGATCCATGGCGAGACGTTCGCGGAGGCCGCGGAGTGACGAGCTTCTTCAATACAACGGTCGGCCTCCCTTATGGCTGGGCATGGTTCGTCGCGACCATCGTCGGTATTCTGGCGATTGCCCTGCCGCTGATGCTGGCGGTAGCGATGATCATCTATGCCGATCGAAAGATCTGGGCCGCGATGGCGCTGCGTCGCGGCCCGAACGTCGTCGGTCCCTTCGGTCTGTTGCAGTCGTTCGCGGACGGCCTGAAGGTTTTCCTGCAGGAAACGATCATTCCGTCGGCGGCGAACAAGGGTCTGTTCCTGATCGCGCCGATCATCACCTTCACGGTCGCCTTGATCGTGTGGGCGGTGGTGCCTTTTCAGGCGGGCGTCGTGCTGGCCGACATCAATGTCGGATTAATGTATGTGCTCGCGGCGTCGTCGCTTGGGGTGTACGGCATCATCCTTGCGGGTTGGGCGTCAAATTCCAAATACCCTTTCTACTCCGCCCTGCGTGCGGCCGCGCAAATGGTCAGCTATGAAGTGGCGATTGGCTTCATCCTGATCTCAGTTGTCTTGTGGTCGGGAACGTTCAACCTCAGTGGCATTGTGCTGGCGCAGAAGGGCGTGCTGAACACGCCGATCAACGGCTTCTTCCTCAACCCGCTGCTGTTTCCGATGGCGATCATGTTTCTGATCTCGTCATTGGCCGAAACGCAGCGCGCGCCGTTCGATCTGACCGAAGCGGAATCGGAACTGGTCGCTGGATATCAGACCGAATATTCGTCGATGAGCTTCGCGCTCTACTGGTTGGGGGAATACGCCAACGTCATCCTGATGTGCGTGCTGAACGCGACGCTGTTCTGGGGCGGCTGGTTGCCGCCGCTCGACTGGGCGCCGCTCTATGCCGTGCCAGGAATCATCTGGCTGTTCGCCAAGATGATGTTCTTTTTCTTCGTGTTCAGCTGGATCAAGGCGACCGTGCCACGGTACCGCTATGACCAACTGATGCGGCTAGGCTGGAAGATCTTCCTGCCCGTGTCGCTGTTCTGGGTTTTCCTCGTGTCGGGTGTCCTCATGTGGATGCGCGTAGGATTCGGGTCATGAGTGTCGCGCAGATCATCAAGTCGTTTACGCTGTGGGAGTTCGTTAAGGCGCATGCGCTGACGCTGCGATACTTCTTCAAGGCGAAGGCGACGATCAACTATCCGTACGAGCGCAATCCAGTCAGCGCCCGTTTCCGTGGTGAGCATGCCCTGCGCCGCTACCCAAATGGTGAGGAGCGATGCATCGCGTGCAAGCTGTGCGAGGCGGTTTGCCCGGCGCAGGCAATTACGATCGAGGCTGAGCCGCGTGACGACGGCAGCCGTCGCACCACGCGTTACGATATCGACATGACCAAGTGCATCTTTTGCGGCCTGTGTCAGGAAGCGTGCCCAGTGGACGCCATCGTCGAGGGACCGAATTACGAATATTCGACCGAAACGCGGGAAGAACTGATCTACGACAAATCCAAGCTGCTCGATAATGGCGATCGTTGGGAGCGCACGCTTGCAGCAAACCTTGCCGCCGACGCGCCGTACCGTTAATGCGCGCCCTCGTTCGTTCCAGCGGTAGGCAAGGGGGCCTAACCGAGTGATCCAGGCAATCGCCTTTTATTTGTTCGCCTTCGTGGTGATTCTGTCGGGTGCGTTGACGATCGCGTCGCGCAACCCGGTGCATTCGGTCATGTGGTTGATTCTGGCGTTCTTCAACGCGGCAGGCCTAATGGTGCTTGTCGGCGCGGAGTTCATCGCGATGCTACTGGTGATCGTTTATGTCGGTGCGGTCGCCGTGCTTTTCCTGTTCGTGGTGATGATGCTCGACATCGATTTCGCCGAAATGCGAGCAGGTGTCGCGCGATATGCGGGTATCGGGCTGGCCGTCGCGGTGGCGCTGGCGGCCGAAGTGATGATCGCGGTGGGTGCATGGAGCGCCGGTAAGATCGACCTGACGCGCCGCGCGGCGCCAATTGATCCGGTGACGCCCAACATTCAGGCGATCGGCACGCTGTTGTATACGCGGTATGTCTTTATCTTCGAAGCAGCAGGCTTCGTTCTGCTCGTCGCGATGATCGGTGCGATCGTGTTGACCCATCGTGAGCGGTCGGGTTCGCGCTTCCAGAACGTCGCGCGCCAGAACGCGCGTCGGCCGCAGGATGCGACCCGCAATGTCCAACCGCCCGTCGGGCAGGGGGTGCAGTTGTGATCGGGATGGTCCATTATCTGGTCGTCTCGGCGATCCTGTTCACCATGGGGGTGTTGGGCATCTTTGTGAACCGCAAGAACCTGATCGTCATCTTGATGGCGATCGAACTGATCCTGCTGGCGGTGAACATCAATTTCGTCGCCTTTTCGTCCTATCTCGGTGATCTGGTCGGGCAGGTGTTTGCGATGTTCGTGTTGACCGTCGCCGCTGGCGAAGCTGCGATCGGGCTCGCGATTCTTGTGATCTATTTCCGTGGCCGCGGCACTATCGCGGTCGACGACGTCAACCGGATGAAGGGATAAACGGTTGATCCTTCTGATCGTCTTCTTGCCGCTGCTTGCTGCGGCGATCGCGGGGCTGGGCAATAAAGCGCTTGGCTTCCTGCCGACGAAGCTTCTGACCACGGGCGCGCTGTTCGTGTCGTGCGCGCTGTCATGGCCGGTCTTCATCGGCTTTCTGTCGGGGTCCTCGACCGCCAGCGTGACGCCGGTCCTGACATGGATCGTGTCTGGCAATATGAGCGTCGATTGGGCACTTCGCGTTGATGCGCTGACCGCGGTGATGCTGGTCGTCATCACCAGCGTCTCTGCTCTCGTCCACCTCTATAGCTGGGGCTATATGAGCGAGGACCCCGATCAGCCGCGGTTCTTTGCCTATTTATCCCTGTTCACGTTCGCGATGCTGATGCTCGTGACGGCAGACAGCCTGGTGCAGATGTTTTTCGGTTGGGAGGGCGTCGGTCTGGCGTCGTACCTGTTGATCGGTTTTTGGTTCCGCAAGCCGTCCGCCAATGCTGCGGCGATCAAAGCGTTTGTGGTCAACCGCGTCGGTGATCTCGGTTTTATGCTGGGCATCTTCGGCACATTCTTGGTTTTTGGCACAGTCTCGATCCCTGATATCCTGGCGGCGGCACCAGGCATGGCTGGATCAACCATTGGCTTCCTTGGCCATCGGTTCGATACGATGACAATTCTGTGCCTGCTGTTGTTCGTTGGAGCGATGGGGAAGTCGGCACAGCTCGGGCTACATACGTGGCTGCCGGATGCGATGGAGGGACCAACGCCGGTGTCGGCGCTGATTCATGCCGCGACGATGGTCACTGCCGGCGTGTTTATGGTGTGCCGCCTTTCGCCGATGTTCGAGATCGCACCTGTTGCGCTCGACGTCGTGCGCTTCGTCGGTGCCGCAACGTGCTTGTTCGCGGCCACCTGCGGGTTGGTGCAGACGGACATCAAGCGAGTGATCGCGTATTCGACCTGCTCGCAACTCGGCTACATGTTCTTCGCGGCGGGCGTCGGGGCGTATGGCGCCGCGATGTTCCACCTCTTCACGCACGCTTTTTTCAAGGCGCTGTTGTTCTTGGGTGCAGGCTCGGTAATCCATGCGATGCACCATGAGCAGGACATGCGCTATTATGGCGGGCTGCGGAAAGAGATCCCGGTGACATTCTGGGCGATGATGATGGGTACGTTGGCGATCACTGGCGTCGGTCTTCCCGCCGTGTTCGGCAACCCGCTCGGGATCGGTTTCGCCGGCTTCCATTCGAAGGACGCGATCATTGAAGCGGGTTGGGCAGCCGGGCAGCCGGGAGTCTGGTTCGTTGGAGTTCTTGTGGCGGGGCTGACCAGTTTTTATTCGTGGCGCGTCATGTTCCTGACCTTTTGGGGCAAGCCCCGCTGGGCCGAATCCGAGCACATTCAACATTTACTGCATGATGCACATGGCCATGGCGATCATGGCGAGACGCATGATCATGACATGAGCCATGAGGGTCACGTTTCTGCTGGGCATCATCCATCGACCGGCACCGGCGGATACCATCCGCACGAGAGTCCTTTGCCGATGTTGGTCCCACTGGTGATCCTGTCGATCGGAGCGATCGCTGCGGGGTTCGTCTTCCACGGCTATTTCATCGAACCCGAATCGGGCGAGCGTTTTTGGCGTGGAGCGATCGCATTTCGCGAGCATCTGATGCATTCGATGCATGAGGTACCGGTGGCAATCAAATTGTCGGCGACGATCGCGATGCTGCTGGGGCTGCTTACCGCTTGGTATGCCTATATTCGCAACACGGAATTCCCGGTCGTCATGGCAGCGCAGTTCCGGGTGTTGTACGGGTTCTTGCTGCACAAATGGTATTTTGACGAGCTGTACCATCTTATCTTTGTGCGTCCCGCATTCGCGATCGGCCGTTTGCTCTGGCATCGTGGTGATGAGCAGACGATCGACCGGTTCGGGCCAAATGGTTCGGCGTGGTTGGTTCAATGGGGCGCGCGCGGGGCGGCTAAGCTTCAGTCGGGGTATCTCTATTCCTATGCGTTCGTCATGTTGATCGGGCTAACTGCCGCGGTCACCTGGGCCATTGCAGGTTGATCGGCTGATGGACGGCTTTCCTATACTTTCCGTCATGCTCGCGGTCCCAGCCATCGCCGCGATCGCGTGCCTGTTCCTATCGGCCGATACTGCGCGTTGGACGGCGCTGATCGCGACGTTCATCGATCTGGCGCTCGGCACGATGCTTTGGACCCAGTTCGATATCGGGGGAGCGCAGTGGCAGTTCGTCGAGCAGGGTGTTCGGCTAGGCTTCTTCGGGTGGGATTTGGGTATCGACGGCTTCGCGCTGCTGCTCATCATGCTCAGCGTGTTCCTGATGCCGATCTGCATTGGCGCCAGCTGGCGTTCGGTTACCCACCGAGTGCCGGAATATATGGCGGCATTCCTGTTGACCGAGGTGCTCATGATCGGCACCTTCGCGGCGCAAGACCTGTTCCTGTTCTATCTGTTCTTCGAAGCTGGCCTGATCCCGATGTATCTCATCATCGGTATCTGGGGTGGCGCGAACCGGATTTATGCGTCGTACAAATTCTTTTTGTATACGCTGCTCGGCTCGCTGCTGATGCTTGTCGCGATGTTGTACATGGCAGGGACGGCGGGGACGTCGAGCATCCCGGCGTTGCAGGCTTATGATTTCCCGGCTGATGTGCAGACCTGGTTGTGGCTGGCCTTCTTCGCGTCATTCGCGGTGAAGATGCCGATGTGGCCGGTCCACACCTGGTTGCCCGATGCTCACGTGCAGGCGCCGACGGCGGGTTCGGTCATTCTGGCAGGCGTGCTGTTGAAGTTGGGCGGTTACGGATTCCTGCGCTTCAGCTTGCCGATGTTTCCGGAAGCATCCGGGCAGTTGGCGTGGTTGATCTTCGCTCTGTCGGCGGTGGCGGTGATTTACACCTCGCTCGTTGCGTTGGTTCAGGCCGACATGAAGAAGCTGATCGCCTATTCGTCGGTCGCGCATATGGCGATCGTGACGATCGGCCTGTTTGCTTTCAACCGGCAGGGTATCGAGGGCGCGATGATCATGATGCTGAGCCATGGCTTGGTGTCGGGCGCATTGTTTTTGTGCGTCGGCGTGATCTACGATCGGCTGCATACGCGCGAGATCGCTCGCTATGGCGGCCTCAGCATCAACATGCCGCGCTATGCGATAATGTTCCTGTTCTTCACGATGGCATCGATCGGTCTTCCCGGCACCAGCGGCTTCGTAGCCGAATTCTTGGCGTTGATGGGGGCGTATCAGATTTCGACCTGGACCGCGCTGTTGTGCACGACCGGAATCATTCTGGGTGCGGCGTACATGCTCTATCTGTACCGGCGTATCGCGTACGGCGAGATTACGTCGGAGGAAGTTCGGGGTATGTCCGATCTATCCACTCGCGAGTTGTGGTTGCTCGCACCGATCGCTGCGGTCGTGTTGTGGATGGGTGTCTACCCTGAGAGCTTCATGGCACCGATGCGGAAAGACGTCGCAGTCCTGTTGCAGCGGATCGACCGGGCGACGCCATTAAGCGATTCACGACCAACTGCGGGCAATCCGGCTGCCGCCGCGGCGCACGTTCCAGAGCATCACGAGACGCCCGGGGAGGCGCACTAATGGATTACGCCGCCAATCTGGCGATGACGCTGCCCGAACTCGTATTGGGATTGGGAGCGGTCGCCTTGATGCTGGTGTCGGCCTGGGGTGGTCCTGGATCGACCCGTGCGGTGTCATGGGCTGCTGTCGCTGTGCTGTTCGGCGCCGCGGTAGCTCTCATCGGTCCGGCCGGATCAGGTGGGGTGGCGTTCGACGGCCTGTACCGGGCAGACGCGTTCTCCACCTTTACCAAGATACTGATCTACATCGCGACGGCGGTTGCGATCCTGATGGCGCCGGGATTTTTCCAGCGAACGTCTGGTGATGATTTGAGACCTGAATATCCGGTGCTGCTGCTGTTATCCGCAGCCGGCATGGGTATGATGGTGTCGGCCGCTGACCTGCTGACGCTCTATGTCGGTCTCGAACTGCAGAGCCTGTCGGCCTATGTGTTGGCGAGCTTCATGCGTCGCGATGCGCGGTCGGCGGAAGCGGGCCTGAAATATTTTGTGCTGGGTGCCCTCGCAAGCGGCATTCTTCTGTACGGAATCAGTTTGGTTTACGGCTTCTCTGGCACGACGCAGTTCGACGCGATCGCCGATGCCTATGGTGCCGGTCGGTCGATGGGGTTGTTGTTTGGGCTGGTGTTCATCTTTGCCGGTATAGCGTTCAAGATATCGGCTGTTCCATTCCATATGTGGACGCCCGACGTGTACGAGGGCGCACCGACCCCGGTCACTGCGTTCTTCGCGTCTGCGCCCAAGGTCGCAGCTATCGGTCTTGGTGTACGGGTGGCTATAGAGGCGATGGGTCCGGCGCTCGATCAGTGGCGCCAGATCGTTATCTTCGCGGCGCTGGCATCCATCCTGCTCGGCGCGGTTGCCGCCATCGGCCAGAGTAACATCAAGCGTCTGCTTGCCTATTCCTCGATCAACAATGTCGGTTTTGCATTAATCGGTCTGGCGGCAGGTACACCGGAGGGTGTGGCCGGCGTACTTACCTATCTTGCGATCTATGTCGCGATGACCCTGGGCAGCTTTCTGGTCGTATTGCAGATGCGTGATCCCGATGGTCAGCCGGTGGAGAGCATCGTCAGCCTGTCGGGCATGTCGCGGACCCGACCAGCGTTGGCGGCGGCGATGGCGATGTTCATGTTCTCACTAGCCGGCATTCCTCCTCTTTTTGGCTTCTACGCCAAGTTCGCGGTGTTCGATGCGGCGGTGAAGGCTGGCCTGTTCCCGCTGGCGGCAGTCGGCATCGCGGCATCGACGATCGGTGCTTACTATTATTTGCGGGTGGTGAAGACGATGTACTTCGACGATCCGGCTCCTGCTTTCGTCAAGGGCGATGAGGGTCCGTTGCAGGGCGGCCTAATCGCCGTCGCGGCGGTCATCGTGTCTCCGCTCGGTTACCTGACGATCCCTTTGTTGGGCGCATGGAGCATCGCGGCAGCACGCGCGCTGTTCTGATCTAGGAATGTCGGGCCAAACGGTTATCCGCACCGTTGCCTCGACGGGGTCGACCAATGCGGACATGGCCGCATGGGCGCGGAACGGTGCGGCGGATGGGGTGTGGTTGCGCGCTGAAATGCAAACTGCCGGGCGCGGCAGGCACGGACGAACATGGGCCTCACCCGAGGGCAATCTCTACGCTAGCAATCTGGTCCGGCTGCGACCGAACGATCCGCCGGCTGCGACATTGGCGCTCGTCGCGGCGGTGGCGCTGAACGAGGCGGTGGATACCTTCTTGGGGATTGACGGCGGCTGGCGACTGAAATGGCCGAACGACCTGTTGTTGGACGGCGCCAAGGTCAGCGGCATCCTGCTGGAACGAGCGGACGAGGCGGTGGTGATCGGTATCGGCGTCAATCTAATGCACCACCCTGATTTACCCGATCGGCCGACGACGAGTCTGGTCGCGCAAGGTATGGCGGTCACACCAGCAGATTTTCTGGACGTGCTTGCCGAGGCGACGGCCCGCTGGGTCGGGCGCTGGCGTTGTGAGGGGCTGGCGACCGTGCGGACGCGCTGGCTGGAACGCGCGCATCCGCCTGGCACCGCCCTGACCGCTCGATTACCCGATAGTACCGCGATCGACGGACTGTTCGACGGTCTTGACGCCGGCGGTGCGTTGATCCTCCGCTTGGCGGGTGGCGAGCGGCGTGTCATCCACGCAGCCGACATCTTCCTGATCTGAGGTTCCCATGCTGCTCGCGATCGATGCCGGTAATACCAACATCGTCTTCGCCTTAGTGGCAGGGCGGGAGATCAAGGCACGCTGGCGGATTGCGACCGATCCACGCCGCACGGCAGATGAATATGCCGTCTGGCTGAGCCAGTTGCTGGCGCTGGAAGGCTTTGCCCGCAGTGACGTTGATGCGGTGATCGTTGCCACGGTGGTGCCACGCGCACTCCACAATCTGCAGGTGTTGAGCCAGAAATACTTCGGGACCGAGGCCTTGATTGCCGGGCGGACGCCGGTCGAATGGGGCATCGCGATCGATGTGGACGAACCGGCATCGCTCGGCGCGGATCGTGCGGTCAATACGATCGCGGCGCATGCGCTGCATCCGGGCGATCTGATCGTGATCGATTTCGGAACCGCCGCCACGTTCGACGTCAGCGACTACACCGGTGCGTACAAAGGCGGGATCATTGCGCCGGGCATCAACTTATCCTTGGATGCCCTTGTCACCGCCGCCGCCAAGCTACCCCGCATTGCGATCGAGGCACCTGCCTCGGTCAGCGTGATCGGCCGTAATACCGTCGATCAGATGCATATCGGCATCTATTGGGGTTATATCGCAATGATCGAGGGACTGGTGGCGCGCATGAAGTCGGAGGTCGGGCGGCCAGTGAAGGTCATCGCCACCGGCGGACTCGCCACTTTATTCGAGCGTCATACCAAGGTGTTCGACGCGATCGAGCCGGATCTCACGATCCAGGGGCTGGCGATGATGTGGGAAAAGGCCCATATACGCTAAACCACGCTCGCGCCGGGCGACCATCAGGTGCTTCCCTTATCTGAAAGTTTTGAATGACTCCTAAGAACGAACTTCTTTTCTGCGCCCTTGGCGGCTCGGGCGAGATTGGTATGAATGTCAACCTGTACGGTTGCCGTGGCAAATGGTTGATGGTGGATTGCGGCATAACCTTTGCCGACCCCGCCTATCCCGGCATCGACGTGATCCTGCCCGATCTGCAATTCATTGAAGACCGCATCGACGATCTCGTCGGCATCGTCCTGACGCACGGTCACGAGGATCATATCGGCGCGCTGCCATATCTCGCCGAGGATCTTGGCGTGCCGCTGTATGCGACGCCGTTCACCGCGGGCCTGATTCGCGGCAAGCTGGACGAGGAAGGCATCGCCGACCGTGTAAAGCTGAAGCTGGTGAAATATGGCGAGCGGATCGACATCAAGCCGTTCGGCGTCACCTTCGTCCCCATGTCGCATTCTATCCCCGAGGCATCGGCGCTGGTGATCGATACCCCCGAGGGTAAGGTCTTTCATTCGGGCGACTGGAAGCTCGACGCGACGCCGGTTCTTGGCAACCCGGCTAGCCCCGAAGAACTGACGGCGATCGGCGACAAGGGCATTGACGTCCTCGTCTGCGATTCGACCAACATCTTCAACAAGGACGCGTCGGGTTCCGAAGCTAGTGTGCGCGTTGGATTGGCCGAGACGGTCGGTCGGGCCAAGGGCCGAGTGCTCGTTACGTCGTTCGCGTCAAATGCGGCGCGGCTGCATACCCTCGGCCAGGTTGCACGTGAAACCGGGAGGCGATTATGTGTCGCCGGCCGCTCGCTCGATCGCATTCTGAAGGTGGCGAAGGCCACCGGCTATCTCCAGGATTTTCCTGAGACGATCGATCCCGAAGCGGCGATGCGGCTGCCGCGCAACAAGGTGCTGATCGTAGCAACCGGTGGTCAGGGCGAAGCGCGCGCCGCACTGTCGCGCGTGGCGGAGGGGTCGCACCCGATCTCGCTCGACGCGGGCGATGCGGTGATCTTTTCGTCGAAGCAAATCCCCGGCAACGAGGTAGCGATCGGTCGTATCCAGAACCTGCTCGCCGCGCGTGGCGTCGAGATGGTTACCGAGCGTCAGGCGCATGTTCACGTGTCGGGCCATCCTGGCCGTCCGGAACTCGCCAAGATGTACGAATGGCTGCGACCCGAAGTGCTGGTTCCCGTCCACGGCGAGGTGCGCCATATGATGGAGCATGCACGTTACGGGCTGTCGAAGGGCGTGCCGAAGACGATCGTCCAGAGCAACGGCGATATCGTCCGGTTGCTGCCGGGTGGACCCAAGAAGCTGGGCAACGCGCCGATCGGTCGACTGGTGCTCGACGGTGACGTCATCCTCCCGGCCGATGGCTCGACCATCAACGAGCGTCGTAAATTGGCATTGAACGGTCAGATCTCGGTCGCACTCGCGATCGGTCGTGATGGCCGCGCGATCGGGCGGCCGCAGGTTCGTCTACAAGGCGTACCGGTCGAAGATGAGCGTCAGGCATTCGTCGACGACGCGGTCGATGCCGCGGCGCAGGCGGTACGGGGCGGCAAGCGCGGCATCGATCGCACGCGTGAGGATGTCCGTCTTGCTGTGCGCAAGGTGGCGACGCGCTGGACTGGCAAGAAGCCGGTCGTCGATGTCCTGTTGATCGAGGCCTGACGCTCATGCGCTGGACTTCGGCGCTGGCTATCTACGTCCTGTTCTGGTCGTTCTCGGTCTTTCTCGTGTTGCCGTTCGGGGTCCGGACGACGCACGAGGCCGGGGGCGAGCATGTTCCCGGCACCGCCGAAAGCGCCCCTCACGAATTTCGTGCGGGGCGTATCGCGTGGCGGGTGACGATCGTGGCGACGCTATTGTTCGTGCTGTTCCAGCTGAACTATCACTATGGCTGGGTAACGCCGCGTGATGTCGATCTGTTTGGCAGGATGGATATGGAAACGCGATAGGACGTCGGGCACTCAGGGCTGGAGCTTGCTTCGTAGCTTCTGCAGTGCCGAGGCGAGTTTTTGTCTGCTCTTGTTTAAATCGATAAGTAGTGGCTGGGTTTCGCGTTCGTCGATAACCCGACGGCCACTTTCGGCCTTGCTGTTTTGAAAGACAATCATGTCCAGCACGAGCAGCCATCGATCATGCCGATCTAACGCGATCCTGCCGACCCCGTGACACAGGAATGGCCGCAGGTCTTCATGAAGCCGGAATGCCACCGATAGCATCTCACGAACAGCGGTGCCTTCTTCGGCGAACGGCCCGTCGGTGGCCAACGCTTCACTTAGGATCTGAAAACGCTGTCCGGTCAGATGCGGTAGGCGGATCGCTTTCCCCCGCTCTTCGACATTACTCAGCGCTATCAATGTTTCGCTGATCGCCTGTTCGGTTTGGGCGAAGCGATGAATGGTATTACCCCGCCATTGGTTGGCCGCCCGTTGCACCTCATTCCAGATCGTGTTGGTGTCTGCAGTGATCGGGCTGATAGCGTTCATGATACGATGCTATCGATCACTCCTTACCGGAGGATTTCCCTCCTATCGCAGCCGATCGATCGCCTGCGCCAGCGCGACGTAGAGCTTGCCCATGTCCGACGACAAGAGGGTGACGCCAAGCGGTGAACCCTCGCGCTGGGCGAGAATGGCGCGAAGCATCGTCTCGAAATCGTGGATATAGCGGTTCACCTGATCGCGGAAATCGGCATCGCTATCGTAGAAATACGAGATGCGGGCAGCGTCGCTGGCCTCGAGCAAGCGGACGGCACGGCGGGTAAAGACGCCACGATCACCCTTCAGATATGCGCCCCACGCGCTGTCGGACACATCCGGCGCGAACGCCTTCACTATATCGATCGATGCCGAATTGAGCGCGTCGATCAACAACGCCACGCGACGGGCTATCGAATCGCCATCGGCGGCTTCGCGGTCGCTCTGGGCTTTCTCGATCCGGGCGTCGAGCAGGGCGCTCTGTTCGCTGATCGTGTCGATATGGCCAGCCAGCCGTTCGGTGGCGCGGGTGGCGGCATCGACCGCTACCTGGGTTGCATCGCCGATTGCCTCGACCTGCCGCTCGACCGTATCCGTCGTAGCCCGGCGCATCGCTTCGGCGGTCGCGCGTTCCAACGTGGCGGCCGCTTCCGGGATGATCCCGGCCAGCGTCTCGCGGGCACGATCGGCGGCGACCTGCGCGGTTTCACGCACGCGCAACAGTGCCTCCACTAAACGTGGTGCGGCTTCGTCGGCCAGTCTATGGGTGCGGCCGATCGTATCATCGATCGCTTCGCCCAGTTCACCCGCCTTGGCACGACCGGCGGCCAAGGTTTCGAGCAGCGTCCCTGATAGTTGGTCGAGCGTACGCCGTTGATCGGCGATGACGCCGGCGACCGCTTCGATCGCGTCATGCGTGCTTTCCGCCGCCGTCACGAGTGCCAGCAATTCCGGTTTGGCATGGGCGATCAGACGCCGGCTGTCATCGACGCGTGTATCCAGTCGGCCGAGTGCATCGGGCAACGTCTCGTCGATCTCGCGCGCAGCGGCATCAAGCGCAACGAGCAGCGATTCTGTAGTGCCGATCGTGCGCGCGGCGATCATGTCGCCGCTCCGCAGCGCCTCGCTCATTGCGTCGGCGGAACCGCCGAGCGCGCTGATCGATGCCGCGAGTATCTGCGTCCGCTCTGTGCCGGAAATGTGCAGCGTATCGAGCTGGCGTTCGACATGACCCAGCCCATCCACCAATTCGCCGACCATCTCCTGACCCGCGATGCGTTGCTTGCCCAGCCGGCCGGCGATGCGATCGATCGCGATATCTACCTCGTCGAGGCGGATCGTCAGCGCCTCAACACTGTCGCGCCCCGCCGCATCCAGCGCGGTCTGATGCTTATTCAGCCCGGCCAGCATCGTCTCACCCTGCTGCGCGAGTTCCAGTCGCGCCACTTCGGTCGCCCGTTCGGTGCGACCGATTATCGCATCCACGGAAATAGCAAGGTCGCTAGCGACCAGTTCGAGGCGGCCACCGGCCATCGACCCGGTCGCATCCAGATTCTGGATCTGTTGATCGAGGCGCCGTGTAGCTGTCTCGACCAGCGCGTCGAGCGCTGCGGCGGCGGTGGCGGTCGCCTGTTCCAATCGCGCGCCGGCCTGTTCGCCGACCGCATCCATGCGCGCTATATGAGCGGCGAGCCGGTCGGCAGCTCCGGCCGCATGCTCGTCCGAATCACGTGCTCGCGCGCCGAGAGCCACCAGTTGCGCCTCGAGAGCGGCGGCCTGTGCCGCCGCCGTCAGGCCAGCCTGATCGAGCCGACGCCCGACTTCCTCGCTCTCGGCGCGTGCGCGCGGCATCGAGGCAATCAGTTCGCCGACTGTGCCGCGTGCGCGTTCAGCGGTATCGGCCAGGGCGGTTGCCTGCGCCTCGGCTTGATGCACTTCCTGCGCCATCGCCCTGCCGATCGTTTCGAAGCGAGCGGCCGCAGCGGCACTAGCGTCGAGCTGCACCGTCAGTTGTTCACGCTGCGATGCCAGAACGCGCGTCAGCGATGCGACGCGGCGTTCCAACGCGGCGGCTTCCGATCGCATCGCCTGTGCCGAAGCACCAAACCGTCGTGCTTCTGCGCGGCTGGTCCGCCGGGCGAGCAACCAGACGATGCCGATCAGCGTCGGCGCGATGCAAAGTGCCGCCAGAAATTGCGCCAGATCGACCGGCGGCAGCGACGAGAGCGAGTCTCGTGCCAGCCATAACAGCCCGCCGACCCAGACGACCGCGACACTTGCCGCGATAGCGGGCCCCGCCCATCGCCAACGGTCGTCATCGATCGGATGAGCGTCGACCAGATCGAGAACATCGTTCTCTTCCCAGTTTTCCGGGGCCCGTGGCCACAGATCGTCATGTGCGTCGATGCGCGCGCCCATAGCTGGCCCCCCGTTCATCGGACGCGTTGTACCAGCTTTCCTCCGCGCGCAAAGCCCAAGCCTCTCAACCTCCCCTTAAGTATCGCCGCCATACAGCAGCGGACATGGCCTATGACCCCGGAGCAATCGATGCGACCCTGGCAGCTGCGGTGGGTGACGAACCCGCGCTGATCCTGGAACTGAGGCTGGCGTTCGTCACCAGTGCGGAAGGTGCGCTATCGGCCATGGAGACGGCGGGGGAGGATGTGGACGCATGGCGATCCGCCGCCGCCCGGCTGCGTAGCCTGGCCGCCAGCTTCGGCGCGGTGCGGCTGATGGCGGCGGCGGCGGACGCGATCGATGGAAGGCCGGGCGACCTGCCGACGTTGTCGAAGTTGCGACGGGCCGTCGTGCGGTTGTGACGGTCTTGCCCAAACGGGCTTGCATCATCGCGTACCTTGCCTAACAGCCTGTGCGAATGCTCGCGGGGCTTCTTTTTGCCGATCATGAGGCGCTGGATCGCCCCGGCCATTTGACGGCGACCTTGCCGTTTGGGGGCGTGTGCCTGATCGAATATCAGGCTCGGCTGCTGATCGCGGCCGGGGCGGCGCAACTGATCGTGTCGGTCGGGCGGCTGACGCCAGAACTCTTGGGCGCGCTGGGACGGATCGGGCGACGCGGAATCACCGTCGATGCGGTGCGCACCGCGGCGGAGGCGACGGAGAAGCTGCATCCTCTGTCGCATGTCGTGATGCTCGCCGATGGGCTGGTTACGATGCAAGAGGTGGTAGATCATTTCGCCGCCGCCCCGCAGGACACGTTGCTGGTCATGCCCGATGATGAGGCGCCTGCGGCCTATGAACGCCTGGGCGGCGGCATGGCGTGGGCGGGCGTGGCGCGACTGGAGGCGAAGCGGATTGCCGAGGTCGCCTGCCTGCCGCGCGACTATGATCTGCAATCGACTACGTTGCGTCTCGCCGAACAGGCGCGAGCGATGCATGTGCCGATGGCGGCGGGCTCGTTTCGCGACGGCCATGGCATCGAACATGCGAGCACCGCGCTCGCGCAACGCGGACTTGCGGTGCTGGCGGCGACGGTGGCCGACCGGCGCAACTGGTTCAACGGCTGGATACTCGCGCCGATCGCACGACTGTCGGCGCCGTTGTTGATGGAGCGGGCAATACCCGGTGTGGCGGTTGGCGGTGTTGCCGGCGCGATCGCCATGGCCGGAATCGGGGCGATATTGTTCGGTGCGATGACCGGCGGGCTGGTCGCGACGCTGGCCGGATGCCTGGGAATGGGCGTCGGCCGGGTGCTGGCGATGCTGCGTGACGAACCACGGTCCGCACGAACGCAGCAGATCGCGATCTCCATACTCCCAGCGGGGGCCGCGTTGGTGCTGGGCGTCGTCATGGGTAATGGAAACGCGGCCGGACCGGTCGCGCCGATCATGGCGGTTATGCTCCTGTTTTTGGGCGGATTGGCGGAGCGGGCGATCGCTCGGCCGCGACGCCGTCCCGGATGGGGATCGCCGCCAGCATATCTTTTGGTGATTACGATCGCGGCTTTGCTAGGGTGGCCATTAGCGGGCCTGCTGCTGGCGACACTCTATGCGGCAATCACGCTGGCGGCCGTGGTCGAAACCTTGCGGCTGGATGCCTAGGGTGATGTTAACCGTCGAAAGGATAAACCACAGGGTGATGGCGCCCGGATCTGACGACGAAGCGGCGGGGGGCTGGACTCCCTTCGGGCTGGCGGCACGGGTCGCGGCGGCCGAATCGCGCGTGCAGGCCGAACTGGATGCCGCCGTCGCCGATGCGGGCCTTTCCGACGGCTATCGCCTGGAGGAGCGAACCCGCCTTGCGCTGGGTGAAAGCCTGCGAAGTATGTTCGCTACCGTCGAGGCCGCCATCCGGCGTCACGCGACGCGATTGCTGGCCGATCGCGCTGCGCCGGGCGGCACTGCGCTTCGCTCGTCGGAAGAGGCGACCGCGCGGTTGATTCGGGCAGGCTTACTACGGGAACGGGCGTTGCTCGCCGATGTGATCGCGCGTGTTCGCGAGGATCTGATCGCCGAAACCCTGCCGGTGGCGGTCACCGGCCCCGACGAGCCGAGCCTGTTGGTGCGATTGGCGGCAGCGCCGGATGCGCTGGTGGCGCGTGCTGCGCTTGCCTTGCTTGCGGCGGACAGCAGACGTCGGGATGCGCGGGATCGGGGCGAGATGCAGGTCGACGATCTGTCGGGCGAGCTCCATCGGCGCTTGGTGTGGCATGTGGCGGCCGCCTTGCGCGGTGACGGTGCCGATCCGGTCGTCGATCGCGCCCTGTCAGAGGCGGTAGTCCGGTGCTTGTCCGCTCATGACGATCACGAGCGCGGCGACAGCACAGCGCTGCGGCTGGCCGCCGCAATCGATCCGCGACCCGCCGAGATTTCGAGCCTGCTGGTCGAGGCGATCGGTGATCGCCGACTAGGTTTCTTCATCGCTTTGTTGGCGCAGACGTTGTCGCTGCCGATCGAACAGGTCCGAACGCTGACGATCGATCCGGTTGGCGATCGCCTGTGGCTGGCGTTACGTGCGTTGGGGCTGGACCGGACGGCGATCGCCAGAATCGGATTGGCGCTCGCGGACGCAGATCCCCGTCGCGATGTGCAGGCTTTTGCGCAACAGATCGAAATGATCGTGCGCATACCGGTTGAACAAGCGGCGGCGGCGCTGGCGCCATTGGCATTGCCGGCCGAATATCATGCGGCGATACGAACGGTCGATCGTTGGACCATTCGATGAACGCACCCGACATGATGATCGGCGCGATGATCGCGCACGCCGTGATCGATTCGAACGGCGTTCTGCTGTCAGCCGACCCGGCTTTGGATGCCCTGAACCTGCGCGCAGGCGGTATGCTGGGCTTGCCATGCGCTGTACCACCATTGGCCAATGCGGCGGGCCTGGCGCAGCGACTGGGCGTTCCCGTCTGCCATCGGGTGACCGTCGCCGATGACGAAACCGATGTCGAACTGTGGATCCGCGCGCAGCCCGAGGGCGACCGGGTCCGCCTGGCAGCCAGCGGCTGGATTGAAGTACCGGCCTGGCGTCCGGCGGCGGGCCCTGCACCGCATGTCCATGAGGGTGGGCTGTGTTGGGAAACCGACGCTTCGTTGCGACTGACATATCTGTCCGTCGTCGCCAGCCGGGCAATGGGACTGGACCCTGCATCCGTGCTGGGGCGGCCATTGACGGTGCTGTTTGGCTTTAGCGAAGACGCGGATGGCGCCATGGCGATCCTCGACGCGCTGGCGCGAAGGCGGCCGTTCAACAACCAGCCGGCGACGCTTCGCCCTACCTTGCGTCCGGTAACACTCTCTGCGGTGATCCGGCCAGATTTGACAGGCTCGTTTGCGGGCCTAACCGGCACGGCACGTGCGGCGGTGGCGGACGATGATGACGAGGATGTGCTGAGGTCCGCGTTTACTGCGGGACTTGATTCGGCGCTGCGATCGTCATTGACCCGGATCGTCGCTGACGCCGATGCGATCGAATTGCAGCGTGATGGACCGATCAGCGCGGACTATGCGGATTATGCCGCCGACATTGGCAGCGCCGGTCGGCATCTGATGAGCCTGATCGACGACCTGATCGATTTGCAGGCGATCGAGCGTTCCGATTTCACGACGGCGATCGACCCAATCGATCTGGCGGATATCGCCGGCCGCACAGCCAACCTGTTGTCGGTGCGCGCCGAACATGCCGGCGTCGCGATTGACCGGCCGCCGGCCGAAGCCGTGGTGCCGGCGATGGGCGACGCTCGTCGCGTGTTGCAGATTATGGTCAATCTGGTCGGTAACGCGCTGCGCTACAGCCCAGCGGGCGAGCGGGTGGTGATCGAAACGTCGATGGGTAGCCAGATCGCGCGGATCACGGTGACCGATCGGGGCAAAGGCATCGCGACCGTGGATCAGGAGCGGATTTTCGACAAGTTCGAACGTATCGATCCGACCGAAGCGGGTGGCAACGGGCTAGGTCTGTTCATCGCCCGTCGTTTGGCGCGGGCGATGGGTGGCGACCTCACCGTGGCGAGCGCCGTTGGTGAGGGCGCTCGCTTCACTCTGACGCTACCGACGCGGCAGGCGTCGCGCGATCAATAGCATCACGAGCCCGGTGATCGCGACACCGGCGCCATAATCCGCCCATTGCCGCTGATCGAGCATGAAGCTCGACCGCGGCCAATGGATATAGCCGAGCCCCTGGCCGATCCATAAGATCCCCGTCGCCGCGAACGCGACGCCGAGGATGGTGATGATCGGCCGCAGCACACTCATCGGTCTCAGCGCTCCGCCAAGGGAACGTAAGACCGCTGTTCCGGACCGCTGTACAGCTGACGCGGGCGGCCGATCTTCTGATCGGGATCGGTGATCATCTCATTCCACTGCGCCACCCAGCCGACGGTACGGGCGAGCGCGAACAGCACGGTGAACATCGACGTCGGGAAACCGATCGCCGACAGGATGACACCCGAATAGAAATCGACGTTCGGGAACAGCTTCTTCTCGACGAAGTACGGATCGTTCAGCGCAATCTCTTCCAGTTGCAATGCCACGTCGAACAGCGGATCGGTGACCTTCAGTTCGGCGAACACCTCGCGCACCGTCTTCTGCATCACCGTCGCACGGGGATCGTAGTTCTTGTACACGCGGTGGCCGAAGCCCATCAGGCGGAACGGATCGTTCTTGTCCTTGGCGCGGGCGATATACTCCGGAATGCGATCGGGCGTACCGATCTCGCGCAGCATGTTGAGTGCGGCTTCATTGGCGCCGCCATGCGCCGGACCCCACAGGCAGGCGATGCCCGCCGCGATGCAGGCGAATGGATTGGCGCCCGACGAACCGGCAAGACGCACGGTCGAGGTCGACGCGTTCTGCTCGTGATCGGCATGCAGGATGAAGATGCGATCCATCGCCCGCTCGATCACGGGGTTTACCTCATACGGCTCGGCCGGGACGCCGAACGTCATGCGCAGGAAATTGCCGGTGTAGGACAGCGAGTTGTCCGGATACAGGAACGGCTGGCCAACGCTGTACTTGTACGCCATCGCGGCGATCGTCGGCATCTTTGCGATCAAGCGATGCGACGCGATAACGCGCTGCGCCGGATCATGGATGTCCGTCGAGTCGTGATAGAAGGCCGACAGGGCGCCAACGACACCGCACAGGATAGCCATTGGATGCGCATCACGACGGAACCCGCGGAAGAACGTCGCCAATTGCTCATGCACCATCGTGTGGCGTGTGATCGTCCGGTCGAATGTCCCCAACTGATCCGCATCGGGCAATTCGCCGTTCAGCAGCAGATAGGCGACCTCCATGAAACTGGACTGCTCGGCAAGTTCGCCGATCGGATAGCCGCGATGGAGCAGGACGCCCTGATCGCCATCGATATAGGTCAGCTTCGACTGGCACGATGCCGTCGAGGTGAAACCGGGGTCGTAGGTGAAGGCATCGGTCTGGGCATAGAGCTTGCGGATATCGATCACATCCGGGCCGATCGTGCCCGACATGACCGGATATTCGAGTTCCTTGCCGGCCAGAGAGAGCTTTGCGGCGTCGGTCATTCCACGCATCCTTTGTATTGAGCGTTCACGTGTCAGGCAGCCATGCGGTCGGCGATCCGGCCCAGGCTTTCGCTGCGCCCTAGAAGGGCGAGTACGTCGAAGATGCCGGGCGACGTCTTGCGCCCGGTCAATGCGGCACGCAGCGGCTGCGCGGCCTGGCCGAGCTTCACGCCCCGCTCTTCGGCCACGCCGCGTACCGCGGCTTCGAGCGCTTCCGTATCCCAGCCGTCGACCGCGTCAAGCGCCGCATGGAGCGAAGCGAGGATCGCGGGTGCTTCGCCGGCCAGCAACGGCGCCGCCGCCTCATCGATCGGCAGCGGTCGCTGGACGAACAGGAACGCGGTGCCATCGGCCAGTTCGTTGAGGTTCGCAGCCCGCGGCTTCAGCACCGGCATCGCCGCGATGAGCAGCGCGATATCGACATGGCCACCCAGCTTGTCGGCGACGAGGGCAGCCAGCCGCGCATCGTCCGCTTCGCGAATGTAATGGCCGTTCAGGTGTTCGAGCTTTTTCAGGTCGAACCGCGACGGGCTTTTGCCGACCGCCCCGAGATCGAACCATTGCACCGCCTCGTCACGGGCGATGATCTCGGCATCGCCGTGCCCCCAACCGAGCCGGAGAAGATAATTGTCGAGCGCCTCGGGCAGGATGCCGAGCTCGTCGCGATACGCCTCAATCCCGACCGCGCCGTGACGCTTCGACAACTTGGCGCCGTCTGATCCGTGGATCAAGGGGATATGGGCATAAACTGGCTCTGGCCAGCCATTGGCACGATAGATCGGCAGCTGGCGGAACGCGTTGTTCAGATGGTCGTCGCCGCGGATGACATGGGTCACGCCCATGTCGTGATCATCGACCACCACGGCCAGCATATAGGTCGGCGTGCCGTCGGAACGCAGCAGGACGAGGTCGTCCAGTTCCGCGTTCTGGACGGTGACCGATCCTTGTACCTGATCGTCGATCGTCGTCGCGCCATCCTGTGGCGCGCGCAGGCGGACGACAAACGAGGCGCCCTCCGGGCCATCGCTTCGGTCGCGCCAGGGCGAACCGATGCGCAGCGGTTGCTTGGCCGCCTGCGCCGCCTCGCGCTGGGCCGCGATCTCATCCTGCGTCATGTAGCAGCGATAGGCGTGGCCGCTGGCGACCATCTGATGTGCGACCTCGGCATGGCGATCGGCGCGGGCGAACTGAAAGACGGCCTCATCGTCCCAGTCGAGGCCGAGCCAGCGCATGCCAGCCAGAATCGCGTCGATCGCGGGCTGGGTGGAGCGGGCGCGATCGGTATCCTCGATCCTGAGCAGGAACTTGCCGCCATGATGGCGGGCGAACAGCCAGTTGAACAGCGCGGTGCGCGCGCCGCCGAGATGCAGGAAGCCGGTTGGCGATGGCGCGAAGCGCGTGACGACCGGCGAAGAAATGGCGGACGCCGTCGCGGCGCCCCGTTCGGTTATTGCGCCCAAGCGCGCATGCTCCCAGACTGGATGATGAATGGCCAGTTCAGCCGCCGACGCCCCTAGCATGCACCTCCCGCGGCGACAAATGCCGGTGGGGTCGATCGCGGCTGCGCTCGAACGACGGCTGGAGATCGAGCGCGACCAGCTCGGCCTATGGTTGCCGGTGGCGCTGGGCGGCGGCGTCGTGCTGTGGTTCGCACTGCCGCGCCCGGCGCTGTGGGCTGCGGCGATGCTGGCGTTGGTGGCAGGCGGGCTGACGCTGTTCGCTTTGGGTCGGGGCGGGCGGCTGGTGCGGTCGCTGGCGGTCGGGGCGCTGGCGATGGCATTGGGTATGGCCCTGATTTGGTGGCGCGCGGAGCGGGTCGCGGCGCCGGTGCTTGGACGACCGGCGGTGGTCGCGATGACGGCGCGAGTTGAGCGGGTCGAGCCTTTGGTCGCGCGGGGGCTGGTGCGGCTGACGCTGGCGCCGGATGTCGCCTCGCTGCGGCCCCGTGTCAGGGTGAATCTCACGGAGGCCGATGCACCGGCAGAGCTGAGTGCGGGGGCGACGATCCGGTTGCGGGCCCGATTGATGCCGCCACCGGAGGCAGCCGTGCCGGGTGCGTACGACTATGCGCGGGTAGCGTGGTTCACCGGTATCGGGGCGACGGGTCGCGGGTTCGCGCCGGTGAAGGTGATCGCTGCCGGCCGGGGCGAGGCCGGACTGCGGCGGGCACTGACCGGTCACGTGACGAGCCGGGTGGCGGGTAGCGCCGGCGGCGTCGCGGCGGCGCTGGTGACGGGGGATACCGGATCGATCTCGGAGAATGATGCGGAGGCGATGCGGGCGGCGGGGTTGGCGCACCTGTTGTCGGTGAGTGGGCTGCACATCACCGCGGTCGTCGGGGCGACGATGATCGTCATGCTGCGGTTGCTCGCGTTGATCCCCGGACTGGCGCTGCGCGTCCGTTTGCCGCTGGTGGCGGCGGGTGCGGGGGCGCTGGCGGCGGTGGGGTATACCCTGCTGACCCGTGCGTTATAGGAGTCAAACCCTTATTTTTGGCAGATTTGCGCGGCCACTGAATGTCCGGGATTGGAGGAAAGCGGGTCTTCGCGGGATCGCATGATCGGGGTCCGCTATCGACAGAAGCGGACCCGTATCGAACGAATCAGGCAGGAAAATGAATTCCGCACAATTTGTTGCCGTCGGGGTCACGAAAATAGGCCAGCTCGATGGTGCCCATGGAGGCAGTTTCGCGCGGTCCCGGCGGAGCTTCTATCGAGGTCCCGCCAGCGGCAACGGCGGTATCGTGAAGCTGCTTCACCTGTTCGGGCGAGTCGCAGGAAAAGGCAACGGTGCTGCCGTTAGCGACGCTTGCCGGTTCGTCGTTGATCGGCTGGCTGACGATGAAGTTGGTTCCGTTACCATTGTTGTAGATCAGACGGGTATGGCCGCTGTCGGCGATGTTCCGCGTTCCTTCGCCTGCACTCAGGGTGGCGAGCACCGTGTCGTAGAAGCGCTTTGACCGTTCGATGTCATTCGATCCGACCATGGTGTGAAAAAGCACAGACACTCTCCTGAAGGCTGATCGACTTTCGATCGCTATTAGCAGTCTCACCTAACTGGCGCGTAACCCGCAGTCACCCCGGCCCGTGGAATGTCCGCAAGTGGGCGTCAGCGGACGTTCGAGAAAATCGCGCGGCAGTAGGCTACGGCTACAACGCCCTGACGGGGGCGGAGGTGCCGACGATCCGGTCGTGCGTCGCGGCGTTGCTGGTGCTGGTCGGGCTAGCGATGGGACGCGAGGCGATGACGCTGCGGCTGGTCGCGGCGGGGGCGCTGATCGTGATGCTGTTCTGGCCTGAGTCCCTGGCGGGGCCGAGTTTCCAGCTGTCGTTCGCGGCGATCACCGCGATCGTGGCGCTGCACGATCATCCCCGGCTGCGGACGTTCGGTCTTGTGCGGGACGAGGGGGTGGGGCGGCGGCTGCTTCGCGGTACGGCGCTGTTGCTGCTGACGGGCGTGGTGGTGGAGGCGGCGTTGATGCCGATCGCCGCCTATCATTTTCACAAAGCGGGGCTGTACGGGGCGCTGGCCAATATCGTCGCGATCCCGTGGACGACGTTCGTGGTGATGCCGCTGGAAGCGCTGGCGCTCGTACTCGATGCGGTGGGACTTGGCGGGCCGTTCTGGTGGCTGGTGGCGCAGGCGATCGGGCTGTTGCTGTGGCTGGCGCGGCTGGTGGCGGCCAGTCCGGGGGCGGTGTCGGCGTGGCCGGCGATGCCCGATAGCGCGTTCGCGCTGATGGTCGGCGGTGGGCTTTGGCTGGCGCTGTGGCGGACCGGCTGGCGGCGATGGGGACTGGTGCCGCTGGTCGCGGGGGCGGCGTGGGCGATCATGACGCCGGCGCCCGACCTGTTGGTGACGGGCGACGGCCGACATGCGGCGATCAGGACGCCGGCGGGGGTGCTGCTGCTCCGCGATCGGACGGGCGATTATATGCGTGGCATGCTGGCGGAGACGGGCGGATCGACGGAGGAGCCGGGGCTGATGTCCGAGGCGCTGGGGATGCGGTGCAGCGCCGATCTGTGCGTGGCGACGGTTGCGGGGCAGTGGCGGGTGTTGATGACGCGAAGTGCGTATCTGGTGCCGGTCGGCGAGCTGATCGCGGCGTGCCGGGTGGCGGACGTGGTGGTCAGCGAGCGGCGATTGCCAAGAGGGTGCCGGCCGCGGTGGTTACGGCTGGATCGGCCGACGCTGGCGACGACCGGTGGCGTGGCGGTGAGCTTTGCGCGGGGGCAGGTGGCGACGGTGAAACGGCCGGGGGATCGGCATCCCTGGCGCATGCCGCCCCGCGTGATGCCGATCAGGAAAGAGCGCGGAAAGTTAGGCTAAAGTTAGGCGATTATGCACTTTGCAAACCCAGACCATTTTTGTGCGGGTAGTTTGAGCATCACCTAACTTTTTCGCCATGCCCGTGCGCTTGGCGTCCACATTAAAACTGCGGCGACGGCACCGCAGAGCGCTGAGCAATTCAACGCCCAAGTACTAAGCTTAATATAATACAATGCCATCATACGCTTTTCTTCAGTAAAGTGGAAGAACTGTGGTTCAGGGCCAAATGTATATGTCAAAGCTACAAAAATTAGCGTTAAAAGAAACGGCATGATCACCCCTAACGCAACGTCGCTTCTAAAGCGTGTGGCGCAAAGTATCATTACAATAAGGAATACCCCCAGCCAGAACGTTGCAGTGTGCGATATTGAGTCCCTACCGCCTCTCATCCGCATGTCCCACCATATGATAGAAATATACCAGAATACGACTGAACATATCCCGAGGTATTCTGTAATTCGAACCGGGAGCGGGCGGTAAGAGTTGAACATTTTCATTGTTCTGCTCCTAGCGCGGTTGGGGCGTGTATTTATTTGCTGCGAATATCCGCAAATTGGCGAGAGCGGTCATTCGTCTTCTGACGTGTCGGTAGACTTATGCTTCACCAGCTTCCCAAGCCTCTCCTTGAACCGCTCCGGGTCGTCGTCCGTCTCCAGCTGGCGGGCGGCTTCCTTGAACTTATCGAGCTGGGTAGGTTCGTCGGTCAAAGTCCCTCCAATCTCGGCTGAGCCGCCTCTGGCGAAAGGATTGTAAGGTCATACTTACCGCAGAGCTTCGGCACACTGGTCATTTCGTACAGGTTCAACAAAGGCACTTTAGACCCGCGCCGGCTGGCATCACGGGTGTGGAACTCGTCCACGCCGTTGATGGTAGCTGCCGCAAGGTGAATGCAATCACCCAAGTCCATCATCTTGTTGTTTTCCGCCATCGGAGAAAAATAGTAGTCTCTGATTTCTCGTGCCCGCATTAAAATATTGGCATCAATCTGGATGTCGTGAAAATGCAACCCATCGAATAGAGATAAATAATCCGCTTCATCCGACGCGCCTTTTCCAGCGAGCTTACGAGGCAATACTTCCAAATGTGTAATTACTGACGTAACGATTATGCTATCACCACTTTCGTTATCAGATAGGATTTCTTCGATTGCTAATCGCTTCTCGGAAGCGACGTCCTCGCTGCAAAGCCACTCGTAAAATATACACGAGTCCCAGTATAATACTTTCTTAGCCATGCAGGAGATCACCCCACTGCATGGGGACCTGCTCCTGCCCAGCGAACAAGCCAATCATGGACTTCATAGGCTTTCGGCGTGGCAAGACTGGCTCAATGCCAAGCGCTTCCACTTTAAAGGGAAACGGGCTTTCCGCGCTATAGTGAAGGTTTCCTACTACTCGTACGACCTTGAAGAGATATTGCCCCATCTCGTTTCGCATATTTTCTGGAAAGGTGCAGACTACCCGGTCAGGTCCAATCGGAGGCACGACGACAAATAGATTGTCGCCTTCCAGGCCATCTACCTTCTTAAGTTCGCCGACAACCGATCCCTGAGACACGCCTATCCGCCACCGGTTAGGGGCTTCGCTTTCTATTCGCTGACGGGCAATGCGCCGCGCATTCTCACAAAAAACGTCGTCAAACTTCACTGCTTCAGCGTGACCATTGATCCAGAAGGCTTTGTAACCGTACTCACTGTCCTTTGTAGACAACTTCACCAAATCTAGAGCTATTTCGCTGTCAACGCGCGGGTCGGGATCATTCCCGTGGCTAACAGCATCAATCTGCTGAATGCTCCATTTCAAAGCGGGAGCCGGATCATAGGCCTTTGCTTTCGCTACAGGCTTTAAGCTCAGTGTCGTGGGATTGCGTTTGTCGGCCCCGACTATTTCAAAGTCTGTCTGCCTCGTTCCCGAGTTTATGTAGGCGCGTTCAAGCTTGTTTAATACCAGCACTAAGCGTTGAACTTTGCTGAGATAGCTATGGACGAGCACGTTTCCTCGATGGCCTTCGTGGCCATCAAGGTAGATCGTAAATCCAGAGCTTTCCCCATTCTCGGTCAGTTTCATCGCCTCCACTTGAGATTCTAGGCGTGGCTTAGGCGCCCGTAAAGCAGTCTCTCGCTTACGGGTTTTCGTATGCCAACGGCTGCGGTAGCGCTTGCCACCTCGGGGCGCCGGAGGCGCGTCAGACGTCAACTGACCTATATGTGATGCGCTTGCCAACGATACCCGCCAGAGCTTCTTGCCCGCGCTGGCGATCGTTGAAACCGTTCGCAATTCGGTGGTTATAGCGGAACTCGAACTCGGCCAAATAGCGGTGCAGATGCTGCTCGCCGCAATGCTGGTACACACCCTTCATGCCGCGCTTGAAGATGCTGAAATAGCCTTCGACGGTGTTGCTGTGGATCGTCGGGTCAGCCAGATCGACGTACTGGCCAGCGCTGTGAACGGTGATGCCGTGACCGCCTGCGAAGTGATATTTGATGCTGGCGTAGGCGCGATGCTCGTCCGTCATGATGCGCGCTTCCTTGGCGACGTTGGCGCGGATGATGGGCATGATCTCGTTGGCGTTGACGGCATCGATAACCATCGTGCGGGCTTGGCCGCTGTCACGATCGACCAGCGCGAACACCTTCATCTTGTGGTGGTAGGAACGCTTCACCGGCGCGCCCTTGATGCGGCCGATGAACGTCTCGTCGGCTTCCACGATGCCACCGTTGCCACCGAACGGGGCCAGATCACCCGAGCGCATGGCTTCACGGATGCGGTGGGCGAGGAACCAAGCGCTCTTGTACTGCACCTCTAGGACGCGGCTAAGCTGGTGGGCGCTGATGCCCTTCTTGCTCGACACCATCAGGTGTACGCCCTGGAGCATCAGGTGAAGCGGCATGCGGGCATGCTCGAACACAGTGCCAACCTTGACGGTGAACTGCTTGCGGCACTCGCCACACTTCTTGAGGCCGTGGCGGAGCGCACCCTCGGGGGACTTGACCGAAGGCTTACCGCGAACGCCCGACAGATCGTACACGCGACCCGAGACGACGCCGCAATGCGGGCACGTCACGCCAGCCGCCCAGACGATGCTCTCCAGATACTCGAAAGCCTTGGCTTCGTCGTGAAAGTGAGGGCTGGACAGAACGGACATGACGGCATTGCTCCTTGCCGTCTGTCCTACTAAATCAAGTTGGGTTTGTAAAGTACATAATCGCCTAAAGTTACACCAAAAACGCCGTAAAACTCACGTTCTTGCTCAACCTACTATCCTCAGTCGTAGCGGCGGAGGATGCCCGATAGCTTGCCCTGGATACGCACCTGTTGCGGGGCATAACGCTGCGGATCATAGGCGCGGTTGGCGGGGTCGAGGCGGACCATCGCGCCCTCGCGACGGAAATACTTCAGCGTCGCTTCCGAATCCTCGATCAGCGCGACGACGATCTCGCCATCATGGGCGACCTCGGTACGGCGGACGAGCGCATAGTCGCCGTCGAGGATGCCAGCCTCGACCATCGAATCTCCGGCAACTTCCAGCGCATAGTGGTCGCCCGGCCCGAGCAGCGCGGCGGGAACGGCGAGCATGCTCGACCCCTCAAACGCCTCGATCGGCATACCGGCGGCGATGCGCCCGTGCAGCGGAATTTCGATCACGTCGTTGGCGGGCGACGGCACGGGGGCAACGGTGGATTTTGCGGCACGACCCGCCGGCTTCTTTTCCGTCCGTTCCGGCATGCGCAGGATTTCCAGCGCGCGGGCACGGTTGGGCAGACGACGGATGAAGGCGCGTTCCTCCAATGCCGAGATCAGGCGATGGACGCCGGATTTCGATTTCAGGTCGAGCGCGTCCTTCATTTCCTCGAACGAGGGGGAGACGCCCGTCTCATTGAGGCGGTCGTTGATGAAGCACACCAGTTCGTGCTGCTTGCGCGTGAGCATCTCGGCCTCCGGGAACAGATAAGGAACCGATACGGAACATTAGCGCTTGCGTCAAGCGATCACGAGGATTTCCGCCGATTCGCCGACTGTTGCGGCCGGAGCGTGCGCGGGTCGGATGATGAGGCACGTCGAACGCGCCAGCGTCAGCAACATCGAGCTGTCCTGAATGGTCGAGGCGAAGGCGCGGCCGTCACGCAACTCGGCGCGCAGATAGTCGGTGCGGCCCTGATTGGCGGGCAGCGGTTCGCCGAGTAGCGCACTGGTGACGAGCGGCAACGGGTCGCCCGCGCCGCCCAGATGCGCAATCACCGGCAGGACGAACAGCGTCGCGGTGACGAAGGCGGACACGGGATTGCCGGGCAGGCCGAGCACGATGGCATCCCCCAACTGGCCGGCCATCATCGGCTTGCCGGGGCGGAGCGCAATGCGCCAGAAATCGATGACGCCGCCCGCCGCCTCGATCGCCGGACGGACCAGATCATGGTCGCCGACCGAGGCACCGCCGGTGGTGACGAGCAGGTCCGCCTCCACCCCCGCAAAGGCATCGCGCAGGATGTCGAGCCGGTCGGGCAGGATGCCGAGATCGATCAGGTCGACGGGCAGGTTCGCCAGCATCGCCGCCAGCATCGCGCCGTTTGATTCCGGTAGCGACAGGCCAGTCGGGTCGCTGCCCGGTGGCACCAGTTCGTCACCCGTGGCGGCGATGGCGACGCGCAGCCGGCGGCGGACGGGCAGGTCGCCGTGCCCGCCGGTCGCCGCCACGGCGATGCGGGCGGGCGTCAGCCGCTCGCCGGCGCGGACGAGCGGCTGGCTCTCGCTGAAATCGAGACCCCGGCGACGGACGTTGCGGCCGAGATGGCCGGGGCCTTCGCCGGTCAGGATCAGGCGTTCGCCCTCGCGCCCCGCCTCTTCCTGGATCAGGACGGTGTCGGTACCAGCGGGCAGGGCCGCGCCGGTGAAGATACGCGTGGCTTCACCAGCGGCGACGGTGCCGGAGAACGGACTGCCCGCCGCGCTTTCGCCGATGACGCACCAGGGGCCGGGCAGGTCGGCGTGCCGGATCGCGTAGCCGTCCATCGCCGACAGGTCGGCCGCCGGCTGGGTACGGCGGGCAAGAATATCCTCGGCGGCCCAGCGACCGGCGGCGGCGCGCAGCGGCACGCGTTCCGGCGCGACGGGCGGCGCCATCGCGAACAGGCGCGCCTGCGCCTCGGCGACGGGCAGCAGAGGGACGCCCAACGCAGCGGGATCATTGGTCATCGGGGGCGGTCCAATCGCCGGATTTGCCACCGCTCTTGGCGAGCAGGCGGACGCCGTCGATCACCATCGCCTTGTCGACCGCCTTCACCATGTCATAGATCGTCAGCAGCGCGACCGTGGCGGCGGTGAGCGCCTCCATCTCGACGCCCGTCTGGCCGGTGGTGGCGCAGGTGGCGGTGACGGCGACCCCGTCACCCAGCAGCGTCAGGTCGATCGCAACGCGCGATAGCGGCAGCGGATGGCAAAGCGGGATTAGGTCGGCGGTGCGCTTGGCCGCCATGATGCCGGCGATCCGCGCGACGGCAAGCACGTCACCCTTGTTCGCGGTCGCATCGCGAACCAGCGCGAGGGCGGCGGCGGCCATGGTGATGCGGCCGGTGGCGATCGCCTGACGCGCGGTCGCGGGCTTCGCGCCGACTTCCACCATGTGCGCGGCGCCGGTATCGTCGAGATGGGTGAGGCGGGTCATGATATCCTGATCGGGAGAGGCGATGGGTTGCTGTAACGCACGCCGTGGCCCGGATGAACCATGCGTTGAGGTGCGGCGTTCAGCGAGCATGAAAGATTATGACGAGCAGCTCGCCACGCTTCAACTGGCCCTCCTGAAGACACAGCAGGCGATGATCGCATCGGGCGAGCGGGCGCTGATCGTGCTGGAGGGGCGCGATGCGGCGGGCAAGGACGGCACGATCAAGCGCATCACCGAACATCTGACGCCGCGATCGACGCGCGTCGTGTCGCTGCCCAAGCCGTCCGACTACGAACGCGGGCAATGGTATTTCCAGCGTTACGTCGCGCATCTGCCGGGGGCGGGTGAGCTCGTGATCTTCAACCGGTCCTGGTATAACCGCGCCGGGGTGGAGGTGGTCATGGGCTTTTCCACTAAAGCGGAGCAGGCGGAATTCCTGCGCGATGCGCCGGACCTGGAGCGGATGTTGGTCGAAAGCGGGATCAGGATCGTCAAGATCTGGCTCGACATCGATCGGGGCGAACAGAAAAAGCGGCTGGCGGCGCGGCATGACGATCCGCTGAAGGCGCTGAAAATATCCGACATGGATGCCGTGGCGCAGGACCGGTGGAAGGATTATTCCGAAGCCCGCGACCTGATGCTGGCGCGGACGCATTCGCCGATCGCGCCATGGCATTGCGTGCGGGCCGATCACAAGAAGCCCGCCCGGCTGGCGGTGATGCGACACATCGTTCGTGAGATCGCGCCGCCTTCGGTGGCCAAGCACGTCGGCGATCCCGATCCGGCGATCCTGTTCCCGTTCGATCAGCAGGCGACGGTCGATGGTCGCCTGTCGAAATAGGATCGGATCAGGCAACCACCTCGCCGGCGAAGGCCGTCAGCAACGCGATCTCTTCGTCCGAGAAGCTGTCGCGTGGTTCCGCATCGGTGATGCAGAGCGCGCCCAGCGCGTGACCGTCCCGATCCCGGAATGCCACGCCGGCATAGAACCGGATCAGGCCGTCATAAACAAAGGGGCTACCCGCCAACCGTTCGTCCTTCGACGCGTCGAGCACCACGAACGGGGCATCGGGTGCGTTGACGACGTAACTGCTGATCGACGTCGATCGCCGATATATGCCGAGCATCCCGCCCGACGCCGCGATCACATGCTGCGATTCTGCGGAGATCACCGTGACGCCGGCCCATTGCGCGTGAAGCGTCACCCGTGTGCGCTTCGCCAGCGCCATCAACCGCGGATCGCGGTGTGAGTCGATGAGGCCGGACGCCGCCACGGCCACGAGACGGCGATGATCGTCGGACGGGATCGGGGCAGGTGTAAAAAGGGAAATACCCATGCCATGGTCTAACCAGCGGCAATGCCAGCGTCATGGTCACAAAAGGGCAATCAGCGCGGCATAACAGTCCCGTTTCGGGACAGTTTATACCTAGGTTAAGCCGACCAGTTGTCGGGTGGCGGCTTCGGTATCCGTTTGGCGCATCAGGGCCTCGCCGATCAGAAAGCAATGCACGCCGTGAGCGGCCATCGCATCTAGGTCGGCGCGCGTCGTCAGGCCGCTTTCGGCAACGAACGTGCAGTCGGCCGGGGCGAGCGTCTTCAGTCGATAGGAGCGCGCGACGTCGACCGAGAAGTCGCGCAGGTCGCGATTATTGCAACCGATCAGCCGCGACCGCAGCTTCAGCGCGCGGTCGAGTTCGGCCTCGTCATGCACCTCGACCAGAACGTCCATGCCGTGGTCGATGGCGGCGGCCTCGATCTCGGCGAGCGTCGCATCGTCGAGCGCGGCGACGATCAGCAGGATCGCATCGGCGCCCAGCGCACGCGATTCGGCGGCTTGCCATGGGTCGACCATGAAGTCCTTGCGGATCACCGGGATCGACACGGCGGCGCGCGCCTGCACCAGATAATCGTCGGCGCCCTGAAAGAACCGTTCGTCGGTCAGGACGGACAGGCAGGCGGCGCCACCCGCTTGATAGGCGCGGGCATGGGCGGGGGGATCGAAATCGGCGCGGATCAGGCCCTTGGATGGGCTGGCCTTCTTGATCTCGGCGATCAGGGCGTGGCCCGGTTTCGCGTCGAGCGCGGCCCGGAAGCCGCGCGGGGGGCTGGCAGCGGCGATGCGGGCGGCAAGCGCGGCGTCGGTGGTGGCGGCCTGGCGGGCGGCGACCTCGGTGCGCTTATGCGCGACGATCGTGTCGAGTATGGTCATGAATAGGCGATCCAGCGGTCGAGCAGTGCATTGGCGGCGCCGCTGTCGATGGCCTCGGCCGCCAGCGCGGCGGCATCGGGCAGGGCGTCGGCGCGCGACGCCAGCATCAGTGCGGCGGCGGCGTTGAGGAGAACGGCCTCGCGATAGGCCCCCGCCTCTCCGGTCAGCAGCCGGCGTAGCGCCACGGCGTTGTGCGCCGGATCGCCACCCCGGATCGCATCGATCGGGTGGCGGGTCAGGCCGGCATCCTCCGGCACGACGCGGGTCGGCAGCGTGGCGCTGCCAACCGTGGTGACGAGGCTGGGGCCGGCGCCGGACAGCTCGTCCAGCCCTTCCTCGCCCGACACGACCAAGGCTGCCTCGGTGCCGAGCTGTTCCAGCGCCTCGGCATAGACGGGGGCGTAATCGGGGCGGGCGATGCCGATCAACTGGCGGCTGACGCGAGCGGGATTGGCGAGCGGGCCCATCAGGTTGAAGATCGTGCGACGGCCGATGCGGCGGCGGATCGGCGTGATCCGCGCCATCGCGGGATGATGGTTGGCCGCGAACAGGAAACAGATGCCGAGATCGGCGAGGCTCGCCTCGGCCATCGCGCCGGCGCGGGCCATGTCGAGGCCGAGCGCCTCTAGCGTGTCGGCGGCGCCCGCCTTGGACGAGGCGGCGCGGTTACCGTGCTTGGCGACGGGGACGCCGCACGCCGCGACGACGAGGCTGACCGCGGTCGAGACGTTGAGGGTATGATGGCCGTCGCCGCCGGTGCCGCAGACGTCGATCGCGCCGGCGGGGGCATCGATCGGGATCAGGCGGTGGCGCAGTGCACGCGCGGCCTCGGCGATCTCGATCGAGGTTTCGCCGCGCTCGGTCAGGCCGATCAGGAAGGCGGCAATCGCGTCTTCGCTGGCACGGCCGTCGAGGATGTCGGCAAAGGCGGCGGCGGCGGTTTCGCGCGACAGCGGCGATGCGGTGTCGGGGAGGAGGGCGATCGTGGTCACGCCAGTTCCTTCACCGTCATGCCGGCGGCGCGAATGAAATTGGCGAGCATCGCATGGCCGTGTTCGGTGGCGATGCTTTCGGGATGGAACTGGACGCCGTGGATCGGCAGCGTGGCGTGGCGGAAACCCATGACGGTGCCGTCCTCCGCGCGGGCATTGACCAGCAGCGTGTCCGGAATGTCGTTGACGATCAGCGAGTGATAGCGGGTCGCGGTGAAGGGCGAGGGCAGGTCGGCGAACAGGCCGGTGCCGTCGTGCAGGACGGGCGAGGTCTTGCCGTGCATCAGGCCGCCGCGTTCCACCTTGCCGCCGAAATGCTGGCCGATCGCCTGATGGCCCAGACACACGCCGAGCAGGGGCCGGCCCGCCGCCGCGCACGCCTCGACCAGATCGAGGCTGACGCCGGCTTCGGTCGGGGTGCAGGGGCCGGGGGAAATCAGGAACGCCTCAGCCCCCGACGACAGCGCCTGTCCGGCGGAAATGGCGTCGTTGCGCACCACCTCCACCACCGCCCCCAGTTGCTGGAGATAGTGGACGAGGTTCCACGTAAAGCTGTCGTAATTGTCGACGACCAGGATCATCGCCTGCCCATAGCCGCCTGAAACATTCCCGCAACCCGGACACGCGAAATGACGATCGACCGGCGGAGCCTCATGGGGCTTTGCACGTTGGTATAGCTTAAGGAGCCCGTTGCCATGATCCGTCTCGCCCTTGCCGTCACCCTGCTCGCCTCACCGGCACTGGCCGCGGCGCAGACCGCCGAAAGCTCGACCCCGCCGCAGCGTATCCGCAGCGTGCAACTGACCGCCGGCCAGCAATGCCCGAAGGGCGCGGGTGACGAGATCGTCGTGTGTTCACCGGCCGAGGAGCCCTATCGCATCCCCAAAAGCCTGCGCGACAGCGGGCCGATCCCGATGCAGAACCAGAGCTGGGTCAACCGGGTCGCGGATATCGACCAGACCAATCGTGTGGCGGGCGGCATCCCGAACACCTGCTCGCCGGTCGGCAATGGTGGGCAGACCGGTTGTTCGGTGCTGGCGGCCAAGCAATGGGCGGCAGAGAAGCGCGCGCAGCGTCAGGCGGACTCGTCGGTCCCCTGATCCGAACGTGCGATTATTGCCCGAAGCCGGCCGCGCCGGCCCGGGCGACAGCCTCTCGCGCGGCGGCCAGGATGGCGCCGGCTTTGGCTTCGCATTCCCGCTGTTCGTACTCGGCTTGCGAATCGGCGACGATGCCGGCGCCGGCCTGAACGTGGATCATGCCGTCCTTCACGACCGCCGTGCGCAGGACGATGCAGGAATCGAGTGATCCGTCTGGCGAGAAGTATCCCACGCCGCCGGCATAGGCACCGCGACGTTCGGGTTCGAGTTCGGCGATGATCTGGCAGGCACGGACTTTCGGCGCGCCGCTGACCGTGCCGGCGGGGAAGCCGGCGAACATCGCGTCCAGCGCATCCTTGTCGGGTGACAGCCGGGCGGTGACGTTCGAGACGATGTGCATGACGTGGCTGTACATCTCGACCGTATAGCTGTCGGTCACGCGCACGCTGCCCGGTGCGGCGGCGCGGCCGGCATCGTTGCGGCCGAGATCAAGCAGCATCAGATGCTCGGCGCGCTCCTTCGGATCGGCGAGCAGGCTGGTGCGGTTCGCCTCGTCCTCGCTGGCGGTCTTGCCGCGCGGGCGAGTGCCGGCAATCGGGCGAACGGTAATCTCGCCATCGCGGACGCGGACGAGGATTTCGGGGCTGGACCCGATCAGCGCGAAGCCCGGCAGATCGAGATGATAGAGGAACGGCGACGGATTGATCCGGCGTAGCGAGCGATACAGCTCAAACGGCGGCAGCGTGAACGGCGCGGTGAACCGCTGCGCCAGTACGACCTGAAAGATGTCGCCGGCCGCGATATATTCCTTCGCGGTGGCGACCATCTCGCCGTAGCGGGCGGAGGTCATGGCCGGGGTGTAGGCGGGCTGGTCCAGCACCGCGCGGGCAGGCGCCGGCCAGGCGGCGTCGGCCAGCCGCGAGGCGACCGCATCCAACCGCTCCTCCGCCTGCGTGACGATCGCGGCGGGATCGCGCGACGGATCGGGCCAGGCGGGCGCGACCAGATACAGCGCGTCGGCGAGGCGATCGAACACCAGCAACACGGTCGGCCGCACGAACATCATATCGGGCAGGCCCAGCGGATCGGCGGCGGGCTGTTCCAGCCGTTCGACCAATCCCACCGTCTCGTACCCGAAATAGCCGACCAGACAGGCGAGTGCGCGGGGCAGTTCGGGCGGTACATCGGCGCGGCAATCGGCGACCAGCGCGCGGAGGGCATCGAGCGTCGGTTGCCCGCAGGGTTCAAACGCGTCGCGATCGGTCGTCCAGTGACGGTTGATCGCGGCATCGTTGCCGTGCGCCCGGAACACGAGATCGGGGGCGAGGCCGAGCAGGCTGTGGCGTCCGCGAATCGCGCCGCCCTCGACCGATTCGAGCAGGAAATCGCCGCGACCCGGCTCCATCAGCCGCAGCGCCGCCGCGACCGGTGTTTCGGTGTCGGCGACCTGCCGCCGCCAGATCAGCGCCGGCTTGCCAGCGGCGAGATTGGTGCGGGCGGCGGCACGGGCGTCGGTCATCGCGCGCGGATCAGTTATCGGAGCCACCCTGACCAGCGAGTTCGGCGCGCAGGCGCTTCAGCGCCGTCGCGTTGGTCTTCACGCCGACCTGATTACGGGCGGCGCGGGCGAATTGCTGGATATATTCGCTGCCGACCATCTGACCCAGTTGCCCGCGCGTCGCGGCGAGGATGGCTGGGTTCTTCGATGCGTCGCCGCGCTGGATGCCGGTGAGCCGCACAACGATCCAACCGCTGCCTTGCGGGGCCTCGACCATCTTCGTCGTACCCTGCGCCATGCCGAACAGGAGGGCCAGCGCCGGATCGGCACCGCCGGCCTGCTGCTTAGCGAGATCGGTGCGCGCACCGGCGATCGGGCGGGGCGCGGGTAGCGACGGTCCGGCCTGCCGAACCGCCTGTGCCAGCGGCGTGCCGCGATTGGCCTTGGCGAGGATGTCGGCGGCGATGCGCCGGGCGGCCTGACGGGTGCGATCGGCAACGAACGCGGCGGCAACCTCGTCGCGGACCTGGGCCAGCGGACGCGGGGCGGCGGGCGTGATCTGGCCGACCGCGACGACGGCGAAACTGCCATCGGCACCGGTCTGCACAAGCTGGGGCGCGTCGCCATCCTCGGCGGTGAAGGCGGCCTGTACGATCGGGATCAGGGCCGGATCGGGTTTCGACAGCGGATCGTTCGGATCGGTGGCACTGGCGGTCAGCGCCGGCGTGGTCACGGGCTTGATCTTCGCATCGGCCACTGCCTCGTCGAAGGTCGAGCCACCGGTCAGCGCGGTGTCGAGCGTATCGTGCAACTGGGCCAGTGCATCGGCCGATTTGCGGACGCCGATTTCCTTCGCCAGTTCGTCCTGCACCTGCGCCAGCGTGCGACCGGGCACCTGCTGGACCGATTCGATCCGCGCCACGGTGAAGCCCAGCGAACCGCGCACCGGCCCGACGACCGACGAGGCCGGTGCGGCGAACACCGCATCGGCGACGGCGGTACCGGTCTGCGTGGCATAGGCGGCCTTTTCGACCGAGGTCTGCGTCGATGCCTCAAGCCCGGCGGCGCGGGCGGCGGCGGCAAGCGGCGTGCCGGCCTTCACCTTGGCGGCGATCGCTTCGGCTCCGGCGCGGTCTGCGACGATGACCTGAGTGATCGTGCGCTTTTCGGTCGGCTGATATTTCGCGCGATTCTGTTGATAGGCCTGTGCGATCTCCGCCGGCGTCGCGACGGCGCGGGCGCCGACCTGATCGGGGGTGACGAGCGCATAGCGGATCGTACGGCGTTCCGGCACACGGTATCGCTGAAGGTTGGCGGCGTAGAAGGTTTGCAGCTCGGCCGGCGTCGGGGCGGCGCCGGATGCCGCCGCCTGCATCGGCACGAACGCGACCTCACCCGCCCGGCGTTCCAGCATCAGCGAGGCGTAGGGGGCGACGATCTGGGCCGGGACCTGCGTCGCGCCCTGGGTCGGCGCGACCAGTTGCTGCACGACGATGTCGCGGGCGATATCGCGGCGGATGCCGGCGTCGGTCAGCTTCCGCTCAACGAGGATGCGGCGATAGATGTTCTCGTCGAACTTGCCGGTGGGGCCCTGTAGGCCGGGGATGCTGGCGATCTGGCCATCGACCGCGCGCTTCGACACGATCATTCCCTGCTGGCGGCCGAAATCGGCGAGCGCGTAGCTCGATATCATCCGGTCGAGCGAGGCATCGAGCTGTCCGGCGGCGAGATAGCCGGCGATGTCCGCCTGCGGATTGCGCTGGCGGGCGGCGGCGACTTCGTCATTGGCACGCTGGCGCAGGTCGGCCATCGTGATTTCCTGCTTGCCGACGGTGGCGACGTCGTTGCCGCCCAGCCCGCCGGTCGAGCCGCCGGCGAGATTCGAGATATCCCCCGCCGCGAAGGCGAGGGCGATGACGCCCAGCACGATGAAGGTGACGACATAGCCGACCTTCGAATGAATGATGCGGCGGAAAAAGCTGAGCATGAAGGACCGTTCGCGAGATTTCTTGGACGCCGCCTTAGGGCGGGGGCGAGCGGGCTTCAAGCGCGACCGGCTTGTCGCTAGGGTCGGGTCACATCATGGGAGTATGGGAATGCGGCGCAAGCTGGTGTCGGGCAACTGGAAGATGAATGGGTCGCTCGCGACGCTGGAGGAGCTGGACGGGATCGCGGCGGCGGCGGCGGCGGCCCCGAATATCGACGTGTCGATCGCCGTGCCGTTCACGCTGATCCACCCGGCGGCGCTGCGCGTGCCGGGTCTCGCGATCGGTGCGGAGGACGTACATGACGAGGATTCGGGCGCGCATACCGGCTGCGTCTCGGCGGGGATGGTGAGGGAGGCGGGCGCGGTCTTCACCATCGCCGGCCATTCCGAACGCCGGGCGGATCAGGGTGAGAACAGCCATGACGCCTGGGCCAAGGCGGCCGCGGCGCGACGCAATGGCCTGTCGGTGATCCTGTGCTGCGGCGAGACCGAGGCGGAGCGCAATGCCGGGCGCGCCGAGCGCATCGTGCAGGCGCAGATCGAGAAATCGGTGCCGGAGAATGCGACCGCGGACTGGCTGACGCTCGCTTACGAACCGCGCTGGGCGATCGGCACGGGCCGCACGCCGACGCTGGACGAGATCGGCGCGATCCATGCGATCGCGCGCGAGAAACTGCGGATGATGATCGGCGACTGCGCGGCGGACGTGCGCATCCTGTATGGCGGTTCGGTGGTCGGCGAGAATGCGGCGGCGATCCTGTCGACCGAGAATGTCGATGGCGCGCTGGTCGGCGGTGCCAGCCTGACGGCGGCGAAGTTCGTGCCCGTCATCGAGGCGGCGGCGCGGCTTTGATCGGGGGCGCTGGCGGATCGAACCGCCAGCGGCTACGTTTGCCCGAGATATTCTTTCCGGGAGTGAAGAATGACGGTGAACAAGATGATGGCGGCGGCCGGTTTGGCCGCCGCCGTGATGGTCGCGGCCTGTTCGGGCGGCGCGACGGATGAAGGGGCCGCCGCGAACCAGTCGGTGTCGCTGCGTAACCTGACCGAGAGCGAAGTGGCAACAGAGGCGGGTGAGCGCGAGTTCCGCCTGAAGGGTACGCTGATCCCGACCCCGTCGGACACGCGATCGAAGCATTTCCTGCTGCGCGAGCGGCGGGCGATCGGCGGCAACACGATCGCGATGCTGCGCGAGGAGCGCGGCGACAAGATCGCCTATGCCCGGACCGAAGTGGATTGCGCCAAGCGGCTATTCCACGTGCTCGCCGTCGGCCCGTCGCGGGTCAGCGTCGAGGTCGGCAATTCGGCCGAGGGGCCGTTGCGCCCGATCGCCGGCCTGCCGCTGCGCGAGGAGCTGGCGACCTATATCTGCCAGCGTTCGGGCACGCCGCTGGCCCCGGCCTGATCAGCCGGGATAGCGGCTTTTGAGGACGGCGAACGACGCGCGCAGGGCATAGGCGTCTCCGCCCTTCGGCCGACCCGGCTTTGCGGTCGGTCGCCAGGCAAAGACGTCCATGTGCGCCCAGGCGATGTCCTTCGGCACGAACCGGCGCAGGAACAGCGCGGCGGTGATCGCGCCGGCGAAGCCGCCGTCGGGAGCGTTGACCATGTCGGCGATGTCCGATTTCAGCATCTCGTCATACGCGTCCCACAGCGGCAATCGCCACAGCGGGTCGGCGGCGGCGATGCCGGCGGCGAGCAGATCGGTGGCGAGGACGTCGTCGTCGGTGAACAGCGGTGGCAGATCGGGGCCGAGCGCCACCCGCGCCGCGCCGGTCAGCGTGGCGTAATCGAGGATCAGTTCGGGCTTCTCCTCGGCCGCGCGGGTCAGGGCGTCGGCCAGGATCAGGCGCCCCTCCGCATCGGTATTGGTGTTCTCGACGGTCAGCCCCTTGCGGCTGCGGAGCACGTCGCCGGGGCGGAAGGCGTCGCCGGCGATGGCGTTCTCCACCGCCGGGATCAGCAGATGAAGCCGGACCGACAATCGCGCCGCCATCACCAGATCGGCCAGCGCCAGCGCGTGCGCGGCGCCGCCCATATCCTTCTTCATCAGCCGCATCCCGGCCGATGGCTTGATATCGAGACCGCCGGTATCGAAGCACACGCCCTTGCCGACCAGCGCTACGCGGGGCGCGCCGGGGGTGCCCCAGGTCAGTTCGATCAGCCGCGGCGCCCGGTCGCGCGATGCCGCCCGGCCGACCGCGTGGATCAGCGGATAACCCTGTTCCAGCTCGTCGCCGCGCCGCACGGTGACGGTCGCGCCGTGGCGGCGGGCCAGTGCCTCGGCGGCGGCCTCAAGCTCGGCGGGGCCGCAATCGCCGGCACCGGTGTTGACCAGATCGCGGACCCACGCCGTCGCCTCGGCCAGGCGCAGCGTGTCCGCCAGCGACGCGGCGTCGCGGGTCAGCAGGATGCGGGGGTCGGTGCGGTCGGGCTTGCGATATCGATCGAAGCTATACTGGCCGAGCAGCCAGCCCAGCTCCCCGCCCTCATGCCCGCAGACCCGATACGTCCCGCCGGGCAATTGCTCTGCCAGCTTGGCCAGCGCCCATGGCGTGTCGTCGTCGATCGCGGCGATGACATGCCAGCCATCGCCCTCGTCCGGTACGATCGCATGGCTGCCCGCCTTGCCCTTGAACCGCTGCGCCGCCAGCGTCGCGCGGACGCGCGATGGCTGGGTGGCGAGCCAGGCGTCGTGTGACGTCGGGGCGATCACCTCGATCAGATGGGCTGGCTGGCCCCGGTCGGGCAGGAGCAGGGCGTCGAAGCGGTTCATTGGGCGGGACTCACGAGAAATTGTTCGAAACGATGCCGGCCATCCGGCTCTGAGAAGGTCGAGATGGAAAGCGTCCGTCCGCCGATCGTCACGCGGTAGGCGCGGCCGACGAACCCGCCGCGCAGGCGGGCGCCACCCTCCGCGTCGAACGCGCCGGGTTCGCCGAGCGTGCTCAGGCTGCGCGCGTAATCGGCGAGCGCGACGGGCGTGAAATAGTAATTGGCGTTGTCGGTCAGCAGCGCGCGATCCAGCCGGCCGCTACGCAACTGGCCGAATACCGCACGCGCCCGGGCGAGGGCGGCGGCGTCTTCGGTGGCGTCGGCAGATGCCGCGGGCAGGGGTGGCAGAACGATGTCGGCGATGCCGCTGGCGATCCGGCTCTGCGCATCGGCGAACCAGGCGTTGGTCAGGAGGACGATGGCGGCCTTGTCATCTGGGTAGACGATGTTCTGCGACAGGAAGCCCACCGCCTCGCCGCCATGTTCGATCACGCGCCGGCCGCTGCGTTCGCGGGCGATGACGCCCAAGCCGTAGGACGTCGATCGACCATCGGTCAGCGTCACCGGCGTTTCCTGCGCTATCCAGTCGTCGGCGGGCATCACCGTGCGGTTCAGCCGGGCGATATCCCATCTGGCCAGATCCTCCGCCGACATCGACAGTTCGCCGGCGGCGTAGAGCCAGCCGGACGCCGCCGGGGTTTCGACACGAACGGGGCCGAGCGCGAATCGCTTGTATCCTTGTGGGAACCCTGCGCCGACCGCCTTGTCCTGATCGACCGCGCGGATGCCGAGCGGGCGGAACACGCGGGTCTGGAGGAAATCGAGCAGTGGCATCCCCGCGACCTTCTCGACGATCAGGCCGGCCACGACATAGCCGGTGTTCGAATATTGCCACTGCGTGCCCGGTGCGAAGTCGAGTGGCTTGCGCGCCCAGCGGTCGAGGATCTGCTGTGGCGTCACCGGGGTCGCCATCGCCCTGAAACTGTAATCCTGCGGCCAGTAATCCTGCAGGCCGGCGGTATGGCTGAGCAACTGGCGGATCGTGATGCGATCGCCATCGGTGATACCGGGGACATAGCGGCCGATCGGGTCGTCGAGCCGCAGCTTGCCGTCGTCCTCCAGCAGCAGCAGCGCCGCCGCCGTGAACTGCTTCGAGATCGAGGCGATCTGATAGGGTTGGCGGGGATCGGCGACGGTCCGGCCCTCCGCCTGTTTGCCATAGGCCTTGGCCAGCACGATCCGACCGCCGCGTACCACGGCGATCGAGGCCGATGGGACGCCGGTGTCCGCGAGCGCGGTGGAAACCACCGTATCGATGCGCGCCGTTTCGGCCGCGGTCAGGGCCTGGGCGAGCAGGGGAGCGGGGACCGCGAGCGCGAGCGCGGCGAACAGGGGACGCAGGAACATGGCGATGATCCAAGCAGATGCCCGGTGCCGGTGCAACCGGCGGAACCATCGGCGTATCGTGTGTGTTCGTTACGCACCCGTAAGAGGATGGGCAGGCCGGCGTACGGGCATCGTAATCTGCCCCCAAGGAACGTATCAGATGCTTTGGACCATTGCTGTCATCCTGCTGATCCTCTGGCTGCTTGGCTTCACCTTCCACATTGCGGGCGGACTGATCCACATCCTGCTGGTCGTGGCGCTGATCGTGGGCCTGATCCAGCTCTTCACCGGCCGCCGCGTCGTGTAGCGATCGTTCAGACGGAGACGGGCACGCCGTACAGGTCGTGCTCGTCCGCGTCCTCGATCGTGACCGGCACGATGGCGCCGACCGCAACGTGACCGGCATCGCGCAGGAACACCTCGCCGTCGATCTCCGGCGCGTCGGCATAGGAACGGCCGGTGGCGCCGCCTTCGTCGTCCACCGCATCGATGATGACGTCGAAGGTGCGGCCGATCTTGGCGGCGAGCTTGGCGGCGCTGATCGCGGCGGTCTTTGCCATGATCCGCTGGTAACGCTCTTCCTTCAATTCCTCCGGCACATGGTCGGGCAGCAGGTTTGCAGCGGCACCCTCGACAGGTTCGAAGCGGAACGCGCCGACGCGATCGAGCTGGGCCTCGTCCAGCCAATCGAGCAGATACTGGAAGTCGGCCTCCGTCTCGCCGGGGAAACCGACGACGAAGGTAGAACGGATGGCGATATCCGTGCAGATGTCGCGCCACGCATGGATACGGCTCAACACCTTGGCGTCGTTGCCGGGGCGCTTCATCCGCTTCAGCACCGATGGCGCGGCATGCTGGAACGGAATGTCGAGATAGGGAAGCACCAGCCCCTCCGCCATCAGCGGGATGACGTTGTCGACGTGCGGATAGGGATAGACATAGTGTAACCGCACCCATGGTGCGATCCTGCCGAGCTCGCGGGCCAGATCGGTCATGTGCGCGCGCACTTCGCCACCGCCCTTCAGTGGCCATGATGCGTGGCGCAGGTCGAGCCCGTAAGCCGACGTATCCTGGCTGATGACCAGCAGTTCCTGCGTCCCCGCCGCGACCAGCTTCTCCGCCTCGCGCAAGATAGCATCGGGCCGACGGCTGACGAGATCGCCGCGTAAGCTGGGGATGATGCAGAAGGAGCAACGGTGGTTGCAGCCCTCCGAAATCTTCAGATAGCTGTAATGACGCGGGGTCAGTTTCAACCCGGCGTCCGGAATCAGATCGATATACGGTGACAGGTTGGCGGGTGCGGCGGCGTGGACGGCCTCTACCACCTGTTCATATTGATGCGCGCCGGTGACGGCCAGCACCTGCGGGAAGCGGGCGCGGATGGTTTCCGCTTCCTTGCCCATGCATCCGGTGACGATGACGCGGCCGTTTTCGGCAATCGCCTCACCAATGGCTTCGAGGCTTTCTTCCTTCGCCGAGTCGAGAAAACCGCAGGTATTGACCAGCACGACGTCGGCGCCGGCATAGTCGGGCGACATCTGGTAACCGTCGGCGCGTAGTTGCGTCAGGATGCGTTCGCTGTCGACGAGGTTCTTCGGACAGCCAAGCGACACCATGCCGACGCGCGGCGGGGAGGGGAGTTTCGTTGCCATGGGATGCCTGCCACATAATGCGGGACGAGCCGATTTGCCAGCACCGTCCTTTTCTGCTCGGAACGGACACATGCTTGCCATCGGTCTCATGTCTGGAACATCGCTTGACGGCATCGATGCCGCGCTCATCGACACCGATGGCGAAGGGGCGGTGCGATCGGTCGCTTTCTGGGGCGAACCCTATACCGACGATGCCCGCGCACAACTGGCTGAGGCGACGCGGATCGCGCTGACCTATGACCGGCCCCGCGTCAGCCCGCCGCTGGTCGAGGCGTCCGATCTCATCACGCGCACGCATGCGATGGTGGTGCACAAGCTGCTTCGCCATGCCGGCGTGGCGGCGGAGGAGGTCGGCGTCATCGGTTTCCATGGCCAGACCGTCGCGCATCGCCCCGATCGCGGCTGGACATGGCAGATCGGCGACGGCGCGGCGCTGGCGGCGGCGTGCGCGATCACGACGGTCGCCGATTTCCGGTCGGCGGATGTCGCGGCGGGTGGGCAGGGCGCGCCGTTGCTGCCGATCTATCACGCGGCGTTGGTCGGTGCGCTGGAGAAGCCGGTCGCGGTGCTGAACCTGGGCGGCGTCGGTAACGTCACGTTCGTGGGCGATAACGTCGAACTGGTGGCGTTCGACACCGGGCCGGCCAATGGGCTGATCGACGACTGGATCGGCGAATTTAGCGGCGCGCGGTATGATGCGGACGGCGCCCTGGCGGCGAGTGGGCGGGTCGACGAGGCGGTGCTGACCGCGATGCTGGACCATCCCTATTTCGATGCGCCCGCTCCCAAATCGCTTGATCGCAGCGATTTCACCATCCAGCCGGCGCGTGGCCTGTCGCCAGCCGATGGCGCGGCAACGCTGACCGCGTTCACAGCGGAGACGGTGGCGCTGGCGATGCATCATCTGCCCGCGCGACCCCGGCGTCTGCTGGTGGTCGGCGGCGGGCGGCGCAATCCGACGATGCTGCGGATGATCGCGGAGCATTGCGGTTTGGTAGCCGAGCCGGCCGACTCACTCGGGTGGAATGGTGACGGAGTCGAGGCGGAAGGATTCGCCTATATGGCGGTCAGAACGCTGAAAAACCTGCCGATCAGCTTTCCCGGCACCACGGGTGTCGCCGCTCCCATGACGGGCGGTGTCGTCCATCGCATCTGACGGGCGCACGGTCGTGATCGGGGGCGTTAACCATGGACTAACCATTTGATGGGTATAACATGGATTAAACGATGCATTCGGGAGGGCTGAATCGTGGAATCCGACTATCGCTACTACGCCCGCCGCGTGGTGATCGAACGAGCCGCAGCCGAACGTGCGCTGACGGTCGAAGCCCGAGAGCGGCGCCTGCGCCTCGTCGAGAGCTACACGCGCAAGCTGGAAGCGTTGGCAGGCTGAACCGGCCGCCCGCCTTAGCAACCCCCATCAGCGACTTGGCGTAATCGTGAACGGCTGATTGGGCCGATCGGCATCCGCTGATTTATTACTTCCAAGATCGGTACGGCCGACCATCGGCGCATTGCATCCGTCCATCGTTCGATTCAGTGCCTTGATCTCCGTCGCGTTGGGCATCGATGCTAGCGATCCCGAGTGCATCTTCGCGGCGACGGGGCCGGCGCACCGGACCGGCGTCGTCTTCGGCGCCACGACCGGCTTTTCGGCGGCAAAGGCGGGTACGAGTGGTAGCATCAGGGTGGCGGCGGCGATCAGGCGCATCGATCTTCTCCCAAAGATCAGGCGATGATATCAAAAGTCCCGTTGGCCGCCATCACCGTTTGCGGCCGAGTTCGCGCATCGCGGCGTCGAGCCCCGCGAGGGTCAGCGGGTACATCCGGTCCGCCATCAGCGACCGGATCATGCCGACCGACGCGGTGTAATCCCATTGCTCGCGCGGCAGCGGATTGAGCCAGGCGGCGGCCGGGTAGGTGGTGGTCAGGCGTTGCAGCCATGTCGTGCCCGATTCATCGTTCAGATGCTCGACCGATCCGTGCGGGTGGCTGATCTCATACGGACTCATCGACGCATCGCCGACGAAGACGAGTTTATAGTCGTGGCCGTATATGTGCAGGACGTCCCAGGTCGGCGTCCGCTCAGCGAAGCGGCGGCGATTGTCCTTCCACACGCCCTCGTACGGGCAATTGTGAAAATAGAAGAATTCGAGGTTCTTGAACTCCGCCGTCGCCGCCGAGAACAGTTCCTCGCAGAGCGTGACGAACGGATCCATCGATCCGCCGACGTCGAGGAACAGCAACAGCTTCACGGCATTGCGCCGCTCCGGCCGCATCTGCACGTCCAGCCAGCCCTGTCGCGCGGTGCCGGCTATGGTGCCGTCGATATCGAGTTCGTCCGCTGCCCCTTCGCGGGCGAAACGGCGCAGGCGGCGCAGCGCCACCTTGATGTTGCGCGTGCCCAGTTCGCGCGTCGTGTCGAGATTGCGGAACTCGCGCCGGTCCCACACCTTGATCGCGCGGCCTTCTTTCGATTCGCCGCCGATCCGGACGCCTTCGGGGTTGTAGCCGCCATTGCCGAACGGGCTGGTGCCGCCAGTGCCGATCCACTTGCTGCCGCCCTGATGCCGGCCCTGCTGCTCTGCCAGCCGCTGGCGGAGCGTGTCCATGATCTCATCCCACGACCCCAGCGATTGCAGCCTCGCGCGATCCTCCGCGCTCAGATAGCGGTCGGCGATGGCCTCCAGCCACTCGGCGGGGATGTCCGCATTGCTGTCGTCAACCGGCCTCATGACCCCGCGAAAAACCTGTGCGAAGACCTGATCGAAACGGTCGAGCAACCCCTCGTCCTTCACATAGGTCGCGCGGGCTAGGTAATAGAATTCCTCGGTGCTGCGATCGATGACGTCGCCGTGCAGCGCCTCCAGCAGCACCAGATGCTCCTTCGGCCCGGCGGGAATGCCCGCCGCGCGCAGGGCGTCGAGGAAATTCAGGAACATCGACGCTGTTCAGCGCGCGCCCGCGTCGGGGACATAGGCATCGATCAATGCCGCGACATCGTCCGGGTGACGGCCGGTCAGCTCCGCCGCCGACCGGCCGGTAGCATAGACGAAGCCCTTCACCGGATAGATGCCGCCGCCCAGTCCGTCATTGTCGCGGTACCAGACCTTCACGTCGGACCAGTCGTTGGCGGGTGACACGTCGTACAGCGTCACGTCCTGTTCGGCATGGCCGCGCTCGCCATTCTGCCGAGACCAGTTGGCGTGGGTCAGCATCACGACCCGCTTCTCGACGACGCGGCTGACGACGGCGACATGGCCCATCGGCAGACGGCTGGTCTTTGCGAACACGATGACCGCACCGACGCGCGGAACATGGCCGCGCGGGTAGCGGCCGTCCGCCTGTTCCCACCATGTCCAGGCGTCGCCATAGATCTGGATGCCCGACGCGGCCCGCGCGAACGGTACGCACTGGCCGACATAATCGAGCAACGACGCCGCCTGCACGCCGCCTGCCGTCGCCAGGGCGACCAAAGCGGCAGCGAATCGGAGCGGGCGGAACATCGGCGATACTATATCCCAAGCGGCTCGGATCGATAGCCGTTCGATCTCAGGCATATTCGTGCGAAATATCCTGTTTGAGTCCGCGCAGTGCCACGACCCGGTCGCTCTCGCAGACCGGCATGGCCGACAGCCGCATCCACCGCACCGCGCCACCCACCGGTTGCAACTCGACGTCGAGGGTGAAGCCGCGCCGATGGCGGATGGCATGCGCGCGCAACCGCTCCATCGCCGCGCGGGACCCTTCGCGATACAACGTCAGCGAGGCCGGCCGACAGGCGACGACACCGCGCGGGAAACCCATGACGTCGTAGACCGCCGGCGACCATTCGAGGACATCATGGCGAAGATCATAGGCCCATGTCCCGATCCCGCGATCGGCGAACCATTGCTGCTCGTGCAGACTGGGGGAAGCGGGAAGGGTCGTTTTCGGGCTATGAACCCAGCCGAGATCGAGCCGTTGACCGATGTCGATCAATGGCCAGCTGTGATGGAGCGCCAGCGGCTCGGTCGCTTTCCATGTCTTCTGTGTCCGGTGGTGCATGACGAAGCGTAACCCCGCGCATCTTAACAATCGATGCCCGATCCGATCGCCCTCGTTCATCGCCGGGAAACCTTTCCGTCATCGCCGCATTATCTCGGGTAAGACCAACCATTCATCGCCCGGTGGATCATGAAGCAGATTTTTCCCGTTCTCCTCGCCCTCATCCCGCTGGCCGCCGTCATCGGTGCGTGCGTGACATGCCCATGATCGCGGATTGATCTTTCCGCCCATTTCGGCGACCAAAGGAAAAGGCCGCCCGGATCGCTCCGGACGGCCTTTTTCTGTCGGTCGATAGCGTGGGCGATCAGCCCTGCGCAGGCTCGTCCTGGACTTCGGCCGTCGCGCCTGGCTCGGCGTTCGGGTCGTAATCCTCGGTGAAACCAGCTTCGTCGCGCTCGAACATCGATGCCATGACATCGACGCCCTGCGACTGCATCTCGGCTTCCTCGGGCGAACGGGCGACGTTGACCTTGACGGCCACCGACACCTCTGGGTGCAGCGCGACCTTCACGGTGTACACGCCGATCGACTTGATCGGCTTGTCCAGCACGATCGCCGACTTCGCCACCTTGTGGCCATCGGCCTCCAGCGCTTCGATCAGATCGCGGACCGCGACCGAACCGTAAAGCTGGCCGGTATTCGATGCCTGACGGATCAGCGTGACCGATGCGTCCTTGAAGCTCTGCGCCTCGGTCTCGGCTTCGCCGCGACGGTTGGCATTGTCGCTTTCGATGCGCGCACGGTTGGCCTCGAAGACCTTCCGATTCGCTTCGTTGGCGCGCAGCGCCTTCTTGTTCGGCAGCAGGAAGTTACGGGCGAAGCCGTCCTTTACCTTCACCACGTCGCCGATGGCGCCGAGCTTCTCGACGCGCTCAAGCAGAATGACGTCCATGTGTCCGTTCCTTACTTAACGACGTAGGGCAGCAAGCCCAGGTGACGGGCGCGCTTGATGGCCTGGGCCAGTTCGCGCTGCTTCTTCGCGCTCACCGAAGTGATGCGCGACGGCACGATCTTGCCACGCTCGGACACGAAGCCCTGGAGCAACCGGACGTCCTTATAGTCGATCCGGGGAGCATCCTTGGCCGAAAACGGGCAGGACTTGCGGCGGCGGAAAAACGGACGAGCCATTATGCGGCCTCCTCTTGTGCGTCACGACGGGGTGCGCGCTCGGGACGATCGCCGCGCGGGCCACCATCACGGTCGCCGCGGGGGCCACGGTCGCCGCCTTCGCGGTCGCCACGACGCTCACGATCGCGCTCCTGCTTGCGCATCATCGCGGACGGACCTTCCTCCAGCTCGTCGACCTTGACGGTCATGAAGCGGATGACGTCTTCGTTGATCTGGGTCTGGCGCTCCAGCTCGGCTACCACGCCGGCGGGGGCGTCGATCTCGAGCATCACGTAATGCGCCTTGCGGTTCTTGGCGATGCGATACGCCAGGCTGCGCAGGCCCCAGGTCTCGGTCTTGACGACCTTGCCCTGATGGTCGGTGACGATCTTGGTGGCGGCTTCCGCCAGTGCGTCCACCTGCGCTTGTGCCAGATCCTGGCGCGCAAGGAACACGTGCTCGTATAGAGCCATGTCTTACCTTCTATGTTGGCCGATCGCTGACGCCGCCCCGTGCGGTCGCCCCTCCGGCTGTCTTCGTACGTCAACAAGGCGGCCAGACACATGCCTGCCACCCCGTGCCGCGCCTCATACGCGGTTTCACCCGAAAGGCAAGGCGACCGGCGTGGTCTGCGCCCGATCAGGTTGCCTGTTGCGGCGGCCCTTCGTAAGGCGCGCCCTCAATTGATCCTAAGGAGAGGCCGATGCGTGCGTTCATCTTTCCCGGCCAGGGCAGTCAGGCGGTCGGCATGGGCAAGGCGCTGGCGGATGCCAGTCCCACCGCGCGCGAGGTGTTCGGTGAGGTCGACGAGGCGCTCGGCCAGCACCTGTTCCGGCTGATGGCCGAGGGGCCGGCGGACGAACTGTTGCTGACCGAGAATGCACAGCCGGCGATCATGGCGAACGCCATTGCGACGCTGCGCGTGCTGGAGCGGGAAGGCGGCATCAGGCTGGCCGACAAGGCCGATTATGTCGCCGGCCATTCGCTCGGCGAGTATACTGCGCTGTGCGCGGCACAATCGTTCGACCTGCGCACCACCGCGCGCCTGCTGAAATTGCGCGGCCGCGCGATGCAGGCGGCGGTGCCGGTGGGCGAGGGAGCGATGGCGGCGCTGTTGGGCGCCGATCTCGACAAGGCGCAGACGATCGCCGGGGCGGCGGTCGATGCGATTTCGGCGGAGGGCGGCGGCGAACTGGTCTGCACCGTCGCCAACGACAATGATCCGTCGCAGGTCGTCATCTCCGGCCACCGTGTCGCCGTGGAGCGGGCGGTGGCGCTGGCCAAGGAATTGGGCGCCAAGCGGGCGGTCCTGCTGCCGGTGTCGGCCCCGTTCCACTGCCCGCTGATGGCGGATGCGGCGACGGCGATGGACGATGCGCTGGTCGATGTGACGCTGAGCGCGCCGCTGGTGCCGCTCTATTGCAACGTCGATGCCGTCGCGATCGCCGACCCCGGGACGATCCGCGCCGCGCTCGTCGCGCAGGTGACGGGCATGGTCCGCTGGCGCGAATCAGTGCTGGCAATGGCGGCGGCCGGCGTGACCGAATTCGTGGAATTCGGTGGCAAGGTGCTGAGCCCGATGGTCAAGCGCATCGCGCCTGACGTGGAGGCGATCAGCATCACGTCGATGGACGACATCGAGGCGCTGCTGAAGCGACTGTAATGTTCACGCGAAGCCGCGAAGACGCGAAGAGGATAGATCTTGAAGCGATCGCTGCGGACATCATTGACGTGTCTTTCCGGTTGCACCGCGATCTCGGCCCCGGCTTGCTGGAAAGTGTCTACGAGACCGTCCTAGCTGCGAAGCTGGCGCGGTCAGGATATGATGTGGCGCGGCAGGTGGCGGTATCGTTCAGTTTCGAGGGGATCGATTTCGACGCCGCCTTCCGGGTCGATATCGTCGTGGAACAGCGGTTGCTGGTCGAGATAAAATCGGTCGAACGCCTGAACGCCGCTCACGGCAAGCAACTGCTGACCTATCTTCGACTGACCGAGCAGCCTCTTGGGCTGCTCAAAAATTTCGGCGGCGCCACGCTGAAGGAGGGTCTTCGCCGCGTCGTCAACGGCCACACCAACTTCGCGTCTTCGCGCCTTCGCGTGAACCAACCTTCTGGAGACTAACATGTTCGATCTTTCAGGCATGACCGCTCTCGTCACCGGCGCGTCCGGTGGTATCGGTTCCGCGATCGCGCGGGGGCTGGCGGCGCAGGGGGCGCGGCTGGCGGTTTCGGGGTCGAACGCGGCCAAGTTGGAGGAGTTTCGTGCCTCGCTGGGCGGTGCGGACCATGTCGCTTTGCCCTGCAACCTGTCCGATCCCGCCGCAGTCGATGCGCTGGTGCCGCAGGCGGTGGGCGCGCTCGGGCGGCTTGACATCCTCGTCAACAATGCCGGCGTCACCCGCGACAATCTGGCGATGCGGATGAAGGACGAGGAGTGGGACACCGTCATCCGCGTCAATCTCGAGGCGGCGTTCCGGCTGATGCGGGCGGCGGCCAAGCCGATGATGAAGGCGCGGTTCGGGCGGATGATCTCGATCACCTCGGTCGTCGGGCAGACCGGCAATCCGGGCCAGGCGAACTATGCCGCGTCGAAGGCGGGCCTGGTCGGCCTGTCGAAGGCGATGGGGCAGGAGCTCGCCAGCCGTGGCATCACCGTCAACTGCGTCGCCCCCGGCTTCATCCGCTCGGCGATGACCGATGTGTTGCCCGAGGCGCAGAAAACCGCGCTCATGGGCCGCATCCCGGCGGGCGATCTGGGCACGGGCGAGGACATCGCCGCCGCCGTCGTCTACCTCGCCAGCCGCGAGGCCGGGTATGTCACCGGCCAGACGCTGCACGTAAATGGCGGCATGGCGATGGTTTGATGCGCCGGACGGGGCCTTGCCACGGCACCAGCCCCGTTATAGGTGCGTTCAGGAAATACCAATCTCTGCAGAACGAAGAGGGACTACCATGAGCGAGACCGCCGACCGCGTGAAGAAGATCGTCGTCGAGCATCTCGGCGTAGAGGCCGAAAAGGTGACCGAGGAAGCGAGCTTCATCGATGACCTGGGTGCCGACAGCCTCGATATCGTCGAACTCGTAATGGCGTTCGAAGAGGAATTCGGCGTCGAGATCCCTGACGATGCCGCCGAGAAGATCACGACCGTCAAGGACGCGATCACCTATATCGACGAGCACAAGGCCTGAACATTGGGCCTGAGGCATTCGTCCTCACGGTACTGGTCGTAAGGTACTGATTGCCCCACCCTTCGGGGTACGGGTTCCGAACGGCTCCCCGTCCCGCTGAGAGGGCGGGGGGCCGTTTTGTTATGATGGAATGGAGAGTGGGTATGCGGCGTGTCGTCGTGACCGGTTTGGGTCTCGTGACGCCGCTCGGCGCTGATGTCGAGACGGCCTGGGCGAACATTCTGGCGGGAAAGTCGGGGGCGGGGCCGATCACTCGTTTCGACGCGTCCGATCAGGTGTGCCGCATCGCGTGCGAGGTGAAGCCCGCCGCCCATGAATATGGCTTCGATCCGGGTAAACGCGTGGATCATAAGGTCCAGCGGCAGGTCGATCCGTTCATCATCTATGGTATCGATGCCGCCGGTCAGGCGCTGGAAGACGCCGGCCTGACCGACATGACGGTCGAGGAAAGCTGGCGTGCCGGCTGCTCGATCGGATCGGGTATTGGCGGACTGCCGGGGATCGAGAGCGAATCGATCGTGCTGCATACGAAGGGGCCGCGCCGCGTGTCGCCGCACTTCGTCCATGGCCGCCTCATCAACCTGATCTCGGGTCAGGTTTCGATCAAATATGGCCTGCGCGGGCCGAACCATGCCGTCGTGACCGCCTGTTCGACCGGCGCACACGCGATCGGCGATGCCGCGCGGATGATCGCGATGGACGATGCCGATGTGATGCTGGCGGGTGGTGCCGAGGGTACGGTCTGCCCGCTGGGCATCGCCGGCTTCGCGCAGGCACGCGCGTTGTCGACCGGTTTCAACGACACGCCGGAAAAGGCGTCGCGCCCTTATGACAAGGATCGTGACGGCTTCGTGATGGGTGAAGGCGCCGGCATCGTGGTGCTGGAGGAATATGAGCACGCCAAGGCGCGCGGCGCGAAAATCTATGCCGAGGTGATCGGGTACGGCCTGTCGGGCGATGCCTATCACGTCACCGCGCCGCATCCGGAAGGCGATGGTGCATTCCGGTCGATGCAGATGGCATTGAAGAAGGCCGGTCTCGAACCTTCTGACATCGATTACATCAACGCGCACGGCACCTCGACCCCAATGGGTGACGAGCTGGAACTGGGCGCGGTGCGGCGGCTGTTCGGCGATGCGATGCAGACAGTGTCGATGTCGTCGACGAAGTCGGCGATCGGCCATCTGCTGGGCGGCGCGGGGGCGGTCGAATCGATCTTCTGCATCCTCGCGCTGCGCGACCAGATCGTGCCGCCGACGCTGAACCTCGACAATCCCAGCGATAGCTGCGTCGGCGTCGATCTCGTCCCCCATGTCGCCAAGAAGCGTCAGGTGCGCGCGGTGCTGAACAATTCGTTCGGTTTCGGCGGCACCAATGCGTCGCTGGTGATGCGGTCGATCTGACCGTCCGATGCGCAAACTAGGCTGTCTTGCCCTGCTGATCGCGCTGATGGCGATCGGTGCGTTGGTTGCGACCAACATGTGGGCGGGGACTGGCCCTGCCGCCAGGCCAGTGTCGGTAGTGGTGCCGGAAGGCGCCAGCCTGGGCCGGGCGGCGACTGAACTGGAACGGGCGGGCGCGATCCGCTCGGCCTCGCGGTTCCGCCTGCTGGCGCGCGTGTTCGGCGGCGGCGGGTCGATCAAGGCGGGCGAGTACGAGATTCCCGCCGGCGCGAGTCAAAAGGACGTGTTGGCGCTGCTCGAAGAGGGCAAGGTCCGGCAGCGACTGGTCGCGGTGCCGGAAGGGTATCCGTCGGTGTCGGTCCATGACGCGGTGATGCGCGCCGATGGCCTGACCGGAGCGGTGGCGGTGCCGCGCGAGGGATCGATCCTGCCCGATAGCTATGCCTATCAGCGCGGCGATACGCGTGCGCAACTGGTGGCGCGGATGCAGAAGGCGATGAGCGATTATCTCGCCGCCGCGTGGGCCAAGCGGAAGCCGAACATCGCCGTCTCGACGCCTGAGCAGGCGATCGTGCTGGCGTCGATCGTTGAGAAGGAAACCGGCAAGCCTGCCGAACGGCGCACCGTCGCGGCGGTCTACGGCAACCGGTTGCGGTTGGGGATGCCGTTGCAGGCCGACCCGACCGTGATCTATCCGATCACGAAGGGGCGGTCGCTTGGCCGGCGTATCCTGCGGTCGGAACTGCACGCGAAGAACGGGTACAATACCTATGCCAGCCCCGGTCTGCCGGTCGGGCCGATCTCCAATCCGGGGCGCGCGTCGATCGATGCGGTGCTGAACCCGGCGGCAAGCCAGGCGCTGTATTTTGTGGCGGACGGCAATGGCGGGCATGTGTTCGCCAACACGCTGCCCGAACATAACGCCAATGTCGCCAAGTGGTACGCAATCCGGCGGTCGCGCGGCGAGATGTAACCCGCCTGGGCTGCTACCTTTCTGCTGCCTGACCGACACGGTCTGATTCCGTTCAGCGATCCGGTTTTATACCCGGGGTCATGCCAGCCCATCGGCCGGCACGATGTACAGGAGTTGGATCGATGAAGCACATCATTCTGGCCGCCATGAGCGCCACCATGCTGATCCCCGTTGCCGCCAGCGCACAAAGCTATGGCGAGGTCCGCCGCGATCAGCGCGAATTGCGTGAGGATCGTCGCGATCTGAACCGTGCGATACGGCGGGGTGATCGTGGCGATGTCCGTGAGGCGCGGCAGGAATTGCGCGAGGATCGGCGGGAAACGCGCGAGGACTGGCGGGATTATCGCCGCAGCCATGCCGACGTCTATCGCCGGTCGGCGTATCGTGGCCCAGCGGGCTATCGATATCGCCCGGTGAACGTCGGTTATCAGTTCGCGCCGGGCTATTACGGCCGCAATTATTGGGTCAACGACTATCAGCGCTATCGACTGGCCGCGCCCCGGTACGGGTATCAGCGCTGGGTCCGCTATGGCAACGACGTCGTACTGGTGGACACCCGGTCGGGCCGGGTCGTGCAGGTCTATAACCGCTTCTTTTATTGAAGCGGCGACCGGTCCGGGAGAGATCCCGGACCGGTTCGTCGATCAGCCGCGCAGCGCCGCCGCGGCGCGGGCCTTTGCCTCGACCTCGGCCATCGTGCCGCCCGTCACCCAACTGCCGCCGACGCATTCGACCGGCTCGACCGCCAGCCAGTCGGGCGCGCTCGCTTCGGTGATCCCGCCGGTGGGACAGAACCGGCACTGATAGAAGGGGGCGGCCAGCGCCTTCAGCGCCTTGATCCCGCCACTGGTTTCGGCCGGGAAGAACTTGAAGTTCGTCAGGCCCATGTCCAGCCCGCGCATGATGTCGCCCGCCGTGGCGACGCCGGGCAGGAACGGCACGCCCGAGCGCACGATCACCTCGCCCAGACCCTGCGACAGGCCCGGGGAGACGATGAATTCGGCGCCGGCGGCCATCACCTGTTCGAACTGCTCGGTCGATACGACCGTGCCCGCGCCGACGATCGCGCCCGGCACCTTCTTCATCTCCGCCATCGCGTCGAGCGCGGCGGGGGTGCGCATCGTCACCTCCAGCACGCGCAGGCCACCGGCGACCAGCGCCTCGGCCAGCGGGCGGGCGGTGGCGGCATCGTCGATCACCAGCACGGGGATGACGGTGCTGGTGCGCATGATGGTCAGGATATCGGTCATGAGGCGGTCCTTTGATGTTCCTGGGCGAAGGCGGCGGCGGCGCCGAACAGGCCCGGCTGGGGATGGGTGATGAGTTTGACGGGGATCTTCGACATCATCGACTGAAAGCGGCCCTTGGCGACGAAGCGCTGATCGAAGCCCGATCGCAGCAGCTTGTCCTTGATCCGCAGACCGAGGCCGCCGGCGATCACCACCGCCTTCGCGCCGTGCGCCAGCGCGAGGTCGCCCGCCACCGACCCGAGCGCAAGGCAGAACCGGTCGAGCGCGGCGAGCGCGATCGAATCGGTGCCGTCCAGCGCCTCCGCCCAGATCGTCTTGTCGTCGCGGCTGGGGACGGCGCGGCCCTCCATCTCGGCGAGCGTTTCATAAATGGCGATGATGCCGGGGCCGGCGACGACGCGCTCGGCCGAGACTCGGGTGAAAATCTTGCGCAGGCGGCGGACGAAATTATCCTCGATCCCGTCGAGCGGCGCATAGTCCATGTGCCCGCCCTCGGTGGACAGGACGTGATATTCGCCGGCGTGTTTGAAGACCTGCGCCACGCCCAGCCCTGTGCCGGGGCCGCAGACGGTCGTGACGCCTTCGGTCGGCAATCCCGTCTCTTCAGGTCCGCAGAGATGCTCGAAATCCGCCGCCGGCAACTGGGCGACGGCATGACCGACCGCGCCGAAATCATTGATGATCGTATAGGTTTCGGCATTCAGCCGCTCGGGGATGAGCGAGGGACGGATGACCCAAGGATTGTTGGTCAGCCGGATGACGTCGCCGGTGATCGGCGAGGCGACAGAAATCGCCGCCGCGCGGGGCAACGGACCGTCATGCGCCGCCTCGAATGCCTGCCACGCAGTCTGGAGCGAGGCGTGTTCGGCGGTCTTCTGGGTCATGACCGGCCCCAGCGACACGACGCGGCGGTTTTCGACCTCCGCGATCGCGAAGCGGGCATGGGTTCCCCCGATATCGACGGCGACGACCTGCATTATTCTCTCCTATCGCGCTCCGGCGTGATCGCCCTAGAGCCCGGCCCCGGCGAGTACCGCCGATGCACCTTTTTCCGCCTCATCCGCCAGACTGCGGAACATGCCGAACAATTCGCGACCCATGCCGGTGGCGGCAGGCGGCGCGACGGCCAGTGGGCGGGCGGCCCATTCGGCGGCATCGACCAGCGCATCGACCGTACCGGCGACCGCATCGACCCGGATCATGTCGCCATCGCGAATCTTGCCGATCGCGCCGTCCAGCAATGCCTCCGGCGAGCAGTGGATCGCGCACGGCACCTTGCCGCTTGCACCCGACATCCGGCCGTCGGTGACCAGCGCGATCTTGAAACCGCGATTCTGGAGCACGCCCAGCGGGGGTGTCAGCTTGTGGAGTTCGGGCATGCCGTTGGCACGCGGACCCTGGAAACGGACGACGACGACGACGTCCTGCTCCAGTTCGCCCGCCTTGAATGCCTCCAGGACATCAAGCTGGTCGTTGAAGACGCGCGCCGGTGCCTCGATGACCCAGCGTTCCTTGTCCACCGCCGACACCTTGATGCAGGCACGGCCGATATTGCCCTGAAGGATGCGCATGCCGCCATCCGCCGAAAAGGGCGCGGCGGGCGAGCGCAGGATCGTCTCGTCGCCACTGACGCCGGGATCGGCCCAGGCGAGCGTCTCGCCATCCATCATCGGCTTCTCGCCGAACGACGCCATGCCGCCGGGCGACACGGTCATCAGATCGCCGTGCAGATGGCCGCTGCCGATCAATTCGCGGATGACATAGGGCATGCCGCCCGCTGCCTCGAACGCGTTCACATCAGCCGAACCGTTGGGATAGACGCGTGCGATCAGCGGCACCGCCGCCGACAGCCGGTCGAAATCCTCCCAGTCGATGATGACCCCCGCCGCGCGCGCGATGGCCGGCACATGGAGCAGATGGTTGGTCGAGCCGCCGGTCGCGAGCAGGCCGACCGCCGCGTTGACGATCGCCCGCTCATCCACACACCAGCCGAGCGGCCGGTAATCGTCGCCACGTGCGCCGATCTGGGTCAGGCGATGGACGGCGGCGCGGGTCAGTTCCTGGCGCAGCTTCGTGCCCGGATTGACGAAGGCGGAGCCGGGCATGTGGAGGCCCATTACCTCCATCATCATCTGGTTGGTGTTGGCGGTGCCAAAGAAGGTGCAGGTGCCCTTGCCGTGATAGGCCTGGATTTCTGCGTCGAGCAGCTCCTCGCGGCTGGCGTCGCCCACCGCATAGCGCTCGCGTACCGCTGCCTTCTCCTTGTTGGGCAGGCCGGTGGGCATCGGGCCGCCCGGAATCAGGATCGTCGGCAGGTGGCCGAAACGCAGCGCGCCCATCAGCAGGCCCGGCACGATCTTGTCGCAGATGCCGAGCAGCGCCGCACCCTCGAACGTACCGTGGCTCAACGCGACCGCGGTCGACAGCGCGATCGTGTCTCGGCTGAACAGCGACAGCTCCATGCCAGGATAGCCCTGCGTCACGCCATCGCACATCGCCGGTACGCCGCCTGCGACCTGTGCCGTCGCGCCAGCTTCGCGCGCCCAGACCTTCATCTGTTCCGGGTAGCGATAATAAACCGCGTGCGCCGACAGCATGTCGTTGTACGACGTCACGATGCCGATGTTCATGCCGCGGTCGGCCTTCATCGCCTCGCGATCCTCGTCCGTACCGGCATAGGCATGGGCAAGGTTCGCGCAGCCGAGGTTCGGACGGCGGATGCCGTTCTCCCGCTCGCGGTCGATCAGGTCGAGATAGGCGCGCCGGGTGGACCGCGATCGCTCGATGATCCGGTCGGTGACGGCAGCAACCGCGGCGTTCAACATCATTCGCTCCAGTGGATATCGACGGGCAGTTCGACGTCGGCGAGAACGCGGCCGATGGGATGGGGAGACGACGGACCTTCCGAAATCGCCTGTTCCAGCACCTTGCGCTTGTCGGCGCCGGTGACGACGATCATCAGCGCGCGGGCCGACGCGATCGACGCACGTGACAGGCTGACGCGGGCGACGGGTGCCTCGGGCGGCAGCGGATCGGGCATGACGCCCAGCGCGCGGCGTTCCTTGGGGCCGTTCAGCGCCTCGTCCAGATCGGGGCCGGGGAAGATCGATGCGGTGTGGCCATCGCCACCCATGCCGAGCAGGCAGAAGTCGAGCGGCCAGTGCAGGTCCTGCATCAGCGCATCGGCGGAACGACCGGCGGCTTTGTAGTCCGGCGTTGCTTCCGGAACGATCGGCATCACCCGTGCACCCTTGGGCAGGAAGATCTTGGCGAGCGCGGTAACGTTCGACAGCGGATCGCCCAGCTTCACCACCCGCTCGTCGGTGGGGATGATCGTGACCTTCTTCCAGTCGAGCTTGGCCTTGGCCAAATGCTCATAGGCGGGGAAGGGCGTCTTGCCGCCCGCCAACGCGATCACGGCCGATCCGCGCGCGTCGAGTGCGCTTTCGATCACGAACTGGATATCGCCGGCCACGGCTTTGGCCAGTTCGGCCGCATCGTCATAATCCCACCATTCGATCTCGGTCATGTGTTCTCTCCGGCGGGGACGGTACGTCATCCCGCAACATTCGGTAAGCCCGGCATCCGGGCGGCATACGTATTAGGTGGCGGCGTAGCGGACGCGCTTATAGCAGGTCGCCCCGCCGTCAGTCATCCTGCCACGTTACGCCGTCGCGCTCGGTCAGCGCGATGGCGGCGTTCGGTCCCCAGCTGCCCGAGGGATAGCTTTTCGGCTTCTGGTCGTTGGCGACCCAGCCTGCCCGGATCGCGTCGATCCACTTCCACTGCGCCTCCACCTCGTCGCGGCGGACGAACAGCGTCTGGTCGCCCTCGATCAGGTCGAGCAGCAGGCGTTCATAGGCGATGCGCCGGCGGCTGCCGGCGAACTCGGCGTCCATCGACAGGTTCAACGGCACCTCACGCAAGCGGACGCCATCGCGGTCGAGGCCGGGTTCCTTCGCCATCACCAGCAGCTGGATATACTCCTCCGGCTGCAGACGGATGATGAGCATGTTGGGCTGAAGCAGCCCGCCGCGCCCAGCGAACATCGAATGCGGTACCGCCTTGAACTGGATCGCGATTTCCGACCGTCGCGCGGCCATCCGTTTGCCGGTGCGCAGGTAGAACGGCACCCCCTGCCACCGCCAGTTGTCGATATGCGCCTTGATCGCCACGAAAGTTTCGGTGGTGGAGGGTTTGCCCAGCTCTTCGGAATAGCTCTTCACGAATTTTTCGCCGACCGCGCCGTCGCCATACTGACCGGTCACGGTGTTCTGGGGCACTTCCTCTGGCTTCATCATCCGTAGCGAGCGGAAGACCTTCGACTTCTCGTCGCGGACATCGGCGCCGTCGAAATGCGCGGGTGGCTCCATGGCGATCAGGGCGAGCAATTGCAGGATATGGTTCTGCACCATGTCACGCAGCGCGCCGGCGGTCTCGTAATAGCCCGCGCGTTCCTCCAGACCGACCTTTTCGGCGATCGTGATCTGGACGTTGTCGATCCCCTGCGCGTTCCACACTGGTTCGAAGAACGAATTGCCGAAGCGCAGCGCGAGGATGTTCTGGACGGTTTCCTTGCCCAGATAATGGTCGATGCGGAACGTGCGCTCCTCGGGAAACGCCTTGGCGACCGCGTCGTTGATCTCGCGGCTGCTCTCCAGATCGTAGCCGAGCGGCTTTTCCAGCCCGACCCGCACGGTATTGCCGGCAAGGCCCACCGATTGCAGTCCCTCGATCGCCGATTCGAACAGCGACGGCGCGGTCGAGAGATAGATGGCGAGGCCGCCCGAGATATCGCCGATCTTGTCGGCCAGCGGCTGGAAGCTGCCCGGATCGGACAGGTCGGTGGGCTGATAGAACAGCCGGTCGAGAAAGGCGCCGACGGCGCTTTCGTCCTTGCGATCCTCGGGCAGGAACTCGTCGAGCGCCTTCTTGGCGAAATCTCGATACGCCGCATCGCTGTAATCGTGGCGGGCCGCGCCGGTGATCGTCAGCCCGGCCGGCAGCAGGCCATCGGCATGGAGGCCATAGAGCGAAGGCAGCAACATGCGCTGCGCCAGATCGCCGGTCGCGCCGAACAGCAGCAGCTTGGCTACGGGGTCGCGGGGCATCGCGTATCCTTTAAATTACAGGGAAAGCCCGGCGACGGGATCGAGGCCCGCCATCAGGTTGAGATTCTGAACCGCCGCGCCGCCGGCTCCCTTGCCGAGATTATCCAGCGTCGCGATCAGTCGTGCCTGACCGGTGGCGGCATTGCCGTGGATACGCAACGTCATCGCATCGGTGCCGGCATGTTCCTCCATCGCGATCGTCGCGGCGTCGTCATCGGCGACGTTCACCAGCGGCTGGCCGGCATAGGCTGCGGCGAGAACGTCGCGCACCGCCGCCAGCGTCGGCGCGCCGGGCAGCGCGTGCAGGTGCAGCGGCACCTCCACCACCATGCCGCGATAGGTATCGACCACGGCGGGGGTGAAGATCGGCGCGTGGGTCAGGCCGGCATGGGCCGTCATCTCGGGCGCATGCTTGTGCGCCAGCCCCAGCGCATAGGCACGGAAGGCGGGGGCGCCGCCAGCCTGATATTCCGTGACCATCGCCTTGCCGCCGCCCGAATAGCCCGACACCGCGTTGACCGTCATCGGCCAGTCCGCCGGCAACAGCCCCGCCCGCACCAGCGGCCGGACGAGCGCCAGAAACCCCGTCGGATAGCAGCCGGGATTGGACACCCGCGCCGCCCCTGCGATGCGGTCCGCACCGTCCGGCTCCAGCTCGGCAAAGCCATAGGTCCAGCCATCGGCGACGCGGTGGGCGGAGGAAGCGTCGATCACCCGCGTCCGGACGTTGCGGATCAACGCTACCGCCTCGCGCGCGGCATCGTCGGGCAGGCAGAGAATGACGAAGTCGGCGTCGTTCAGCGCCTCGGCCCGCGCCGCGGCATCCTTGCGTCGGGCATCGTCGATCGTGATGAGGTCGATGCCGGTGCGCCCGGTCAGCCGTTCGCGGATTTCGAGACCCGTGGTGCCGGCGGCGCCGTCAATGAATACCCGTGCGGTCATGCCGCCACATCCTCAATCGATGGCTTGCCGAGCGCGGCGGCGGGCAGATATCCGACCAGTCCGTTGCCAGGCGCTATGCCCCAGGCGGCCTCACCGATCAGATCGAGTACCTCGAACGCGTCGCCCTCGCTCAACACGACGATGACGGACGAATCCTCCGCCCGGTCTTCGCGAAGTTCCGAATCGATCGTCAGCACGCGGGGCATGGGCGCGGCGTAATGCGGGGCGAACACGAGTTCGGCGAGGCGAACATCGGCGAGATCAGCGCGCACCGCGTTCGTCGCCGGGTCGAGCGTCGCCGACCGACCCGTCAGCGCGAACGCCTTACGCGACGGCGCGCTGGATGGCGTGGGGAGCGCCGTCGCCGATGAAATGCCCGAACTCTTCAAGAAAAACTGCCCCTTCGGAAGTGCGCGCGACGAAGATGTTGCGCTTGTCGCTATCGTCGCGTTGCCGGCGCAGATAGCCGAGCGCGCCCAGTCTGTTCAAGGCGCGCGTAACGACGGGCTTCGATACGTTCAAGGCGCCGGCCAGTCCGCGTACCGTATGCGGCCCCGGTTTCAGGTAGACGAGCAGCAGCAACGCCATCTGGCGATTGGTCAAATCCGGTTCGCCCGAGCGGACATAGTCCACCAGCGCGGTCATCCAGGTCGATAGAGCATGGGGATCGTATATGGCCACGGCGCTGTGTTTCCGAATTGTCGCCCGATGGGTCGGGCTTCGTTTCGATGTCATAACGCCCTGAGGCACGGCTGGTTTCCCGCAGCGCAGCGGCTTTTGGCCGCGATCGGTTGATCGCGCCGGGCGGCTGGCCTATGTGCGCTGCCGTCATCGCCCCTTCAATGTCCGGAACGCCCCCGATCCATGTTCGCCTTCCTGCTCATCGTTCACGCCATCATCGCCGCCGCCCTCGTGACGGTGATCCTGATGCAGCGCTCGGAAGGCGGCGGCCTTGGCATGGGCGGCAGCCCGTCGGGATTGATGTCGGCCCGCGGTGCCGCCAATTTCCTCAGTCGCGCCACATCGGTGCTGGCCAGCGTGTTCGTGATCTTTTCGATCGTGATGGCGGTGTATGCCGCCACGCGTAAGGTCGAATCGATCGACACGTCGCTCGCGCGGCCGGTGTCGGCGCAGCCGGGCGTGCCGCAGGGCGTGCCCGCGCCGCAGGATAACGCCGTGCCGAACACGCCCGCCGATGGCACCGTGACCACCGGCGCCGGCAAGCCGGTGCAGGTTGGCCCCGGCAGCCCGGCCGACAACTCGTCGGTCCCGCTCGCCAACTAAAAACTCCATTCACCGCAATCGCGGCGCCTGCGAGCTTCGCGGGCGCTTGTCGTGCGTGTCCCATCCAAGCTAGGCGACTCCTCCCATGGCACGGTACATCTTTATCACCGGCGGCGTGGTCTCGTCGCTCGGCAAGGGGCTCATGGCGGCCTCCCTCGCAGCGCTGTTGCAGGCTCGCTGCTACAAGGTCCGGATCCGCAAGTTCGATCCGTATCTGAACGTCGATCCCGGCACGATGAGCCCGTACCAGCATGGTGAAGTCTATGTGACCGACGACGGGGCGGAAACCGACCTCGACCTGGGCCATTACGAACGCTTCACCGGCGTCGCGGCGCACCAGTCGGACAACGTCACATCGGGCCGCATCTATCATCAGGTCATCACGCGTGAACGGCGCGGCGATTACCTGGGTGCGACGGTACAGGTCATTCCCCACGTCACCGATGCGATCAAGGCGTTCGCCCGCGCCGACACGATCGATGAAGACGGCAACGACCTCGATTTCGTCCTCTGCGAGATCGGCGGCACCGTCGGCGATATCGAGTCGCTGCCCTTTATCGAGGCGATCCGCCAGCTGAAGAACGAGCTGGGCCGAGGCCAGTCGATCTCGATCCACGTCACGCTGGTCCCCTACATTGCCGCCGCGGGTGAGCTGAAGACGAAGCCCACGCAGCATTCGGTGCGCGAGATCGCGGCCCTTGGCGTCGCGCCCGACGTGCTGGTCTGCCGCTGTGAGCATCCGTTGCCGCCGTCTGAGCGATCCAAGATCGCTTCGTTCTGCAACGTGCCCACCGCCGCCGTCATCCCGGCGCTCGATGCCAAGAGCATCTACGCCGTGCCGCTGCAATATCATGCTGAGGGGCTGGATGAGGAAGTGCTGCGCGCGTTCGGAATCGAACCAGGCGCCGCACCCGATCTGTCGCGCTGGTCTGATATCGTCGATCGCCTGACCAACCCGGAAGGTGAGGTGACGGTCGGCGTCGTCGGCAAATATGTCGGGTTGCAGGACGCGTACAAGTCATTGAACGAGGCGCTGGTCCATGGCGGCATCGCCAACCGGGTGAAGGTCAACGTCCGCTGGATCGACGCCGAATTGTTCGAGGGCGACGATCAGGCGGCAATCGCCGCGCATCTGGAACCGTGCCACGCGATCCTCGTCCCCGGCGCGTTCGGCGAGCGTGGCGCGGAAGGCAAGATCGCCTCCGTCCGCTTCGCGCGCGAGCGGCAGGTGCCGTATTTCGGCATCTGCTTCGGGATGCAGATGGCCTGTATCGAGGGCGCGCGCGATCTCGCCGGCATCAAGGGTGCCTCATCCACCGAGTTCGGCCCGACCGACGAACCGGTCGTCGGCCTCATCACCGAATGGATGGGCCGCGACGGGCTGGAGAAGCGCGAGGAGCAGGGCGACATGGGCGGCACGATGCGCCTCGGAGCCTATGCCGCGAAGCTGACCGGCAATTCGGTTGTCGCCTCGATCTATGGCACCAACGATATCTCGGAGCGGCATCGCCACCGGTACGAGGTGAACACGCATTACAAGGCCGCGCTGGAATCCGGCGGACTGGTCTTCAGCGGCATGTCGCCCGACGGCACGCTGCCGGAAATCGTCGAGCGCCCCGACCATCCATGGTTCGTGGGCGTGCAGTTCCACCCGGAATTGAAGTCCAAGCCGTTCGATCCGCATCCCCTGTTCGCCAGCTTCATCGAAGCCGCCGTCAAGCAGAGCCGGTTGGTCTGACAATGTAAAACCCCCCTCCCGGTGGGGAGGGGGGCGATCGGTGTTATGCCGCCTGAGCGGTTTCCGTATCAGCCTTCGGCGCTTCGACCGCGGTCAGCGGTGCGCCAGTCTTGATCGTGATGGTCTTCGGCTTCATCGCCTCGGGCACTTCACGGACAAGGTCGATCACCAGCAGGCCGTCGACCAGTCGCGCGTCCTCTACGAACACGAAATCGGCGATTTCGAACCGGCGTTCGAAGGAACGGTTAGCGATGCCGACGTGCAGGAACTGCGCACCCGGCTGCTTTTCATCCTTGCGACCGACGACGAGCAGCAGGTTCTGTTGCGCGGTGATCTCGATCTCGTCGCGCCCGAACCCGGCCACGGCCAGCGTGATGCGATAGCGGTCGTCGCCCAGCCGTTCCAGATTGAACGGCGGATAGTTCTCCGGGCCGGAGCTGCGGGCATTGGTTTCCAGCAGATCGAACAGCCGGTCGAAACCGATCGTCGAGCGACGATAGGGGGTGAGGTCAATACGCATGTCAAATCCTCCATTGAGCGAGTTGTAGCTAGGCGCCCGCCTGTGCGCGGCGCCGGTTGCACGGTCCGGTTTCGGCCCCGTACGGTCGGCAATCTGGGAATGGCCGATCCGGCTTCAAGAGGTGTCCGCAGAAAAATTCAGCCGCTTTTTTTGCTGTGTGTGAAGCTGTGCTTCTGGGCCTCCAAGCCTGACCATGATTGAAAATCCCCCGATTCGGTAGAGTTTAGTGGCAAGGGGATTTTCCATGACGCTCACGCTTACCTTGCTGCTCGCCCTTCAGGTCGCGCCCCCGCCCGCCGACCCACAACCGGCGCCGCCGGCCGCGACCGATCCGTTACCCGCGCCCGAGGATCAGGCTGAGGCAACCGGCCGCACTGGGCCGGCTGTGTCGGGCAGCGGCGGTGATATTGTCGTCACCGCCCGACGGCGGGCCGAATCGATCCAGCAGGTGCCGATCGCGATCTCGGTCATCGGTGGAGCCGCGCTGGCGGAGACCGGCACCTATAATGTCAGCCGCCTGACCCAGCTTCAGCCGACGCTGCAGTTCTATTCGACCAATCCGCGCAACTCGGCCGCCAATATCCGCGGTCTCGGCGCGCCGTTCGGCCTGACCAACGACGGGATCGAACAGGGCGTCGGCATCTATGTCGATCAGGTCTATTACAGCCGCATCGCCTCGGCGACGTTCGACTTCACTGATACCGAGCGGATCGAGGTCCTGCGCGGCCCGCAGGGTACGCTGTATGGCAAGAACACGACGGCGGGCGCGATCAACGTCATCACCCGCAAGCCCAGCTTCACGCCGGAGGCACGGGTCGAACTGACCGCCGGAAACCTCGATTTCTTCCAGGGCAAGGCATCCGTGTCCGGCCCCCTGGTCGACGACAAGGTCGCGATCCGCCTGTCGACCTCGGTCACCACGCGGCGCGGCACGATCTACAATGTCCGTCAGGATGAATATCAGAACAGTCAGGATAATCTCGGCCTGCGCACGCAGATCCTGTGGAAGGCGGCACCCAATCTCGATTTGACGCTCTACGGCGATTACAACCGCCAGAACCCCAATTGCTGCGTGCAATATTACGCACGCACCGGCGCGACGCAACGGCCGCTGAACCGCCAATATGCCGCCCTGGCCGCCGCGCAGGGCTATGTCGTGCCGTCGACCAACGCGTTCGACCGCGTCACCGATGTCGACACCGATTTACGCGCGAAGCAGGAACTGGGCGGCCTGTCGCTGGTCGCCAATTGGGACTTGGGGGCGGCGACGCTGACCTCGGTATCCGCCTATCGCTTCTGGCACTGGAACCCGTCGAACGATCGCGATTTCATCGGATTGCCGATCACCACCGTGTCGGCGAACCCGTCGCAGCAGAGCCAGGTGACGCAGGAACTGCGCCTCGCCTCCAATGGCAACACCGCACTCGATTATGTTCTTGGCGCGTTTTATTTCTATCAGAAGATCGATACCCAAGGGTTGCAGGTACAGGGACCGGCGGCGAGCCGTTTCCTGCTCAATCCCGGCGCCAGCGTTTTGCCCGGCGCGTCCGGTTGCGCAACCGCGACGACGACGGCCTGTATTCCGGCCGCTCTGAACAATCTGACGTCGCGCAATACGATCGGGTTCACCAACACGTCGGCGGCGGTGTTCGGCAAGCTGACCTGGCATGCCAGCGACCAGCTTTCGATCTCACCTGGCCTGCGCGTCAATTACGACAAGAAGGACGGGTCGTATGTCTCGCTCGTCACCAACGGTACGAACACCGCGCTGACCAACGACCAGCGCGGGGTGCTGGCGCCGCAGTCCTATGATCCCAGCTTCGACAACTGGAACGTGTCGGGCGACCTGACCGTGGCGTACGATATCAGCCGGGACGTCCACTATTACGCCACCTACGCGCGCAGCTATAAGTCCGGCGGCATCAACCTGTCGGGTCTGCCGCTCGATGCGCAGAACAATCCGATTCTATCGACCGCGACGGTGCGACCCGAAAAGGTCAATCATTTCGAACTCGGCCTGAAGACCCAGTTCGCCGATCGCCGCGCGACGGTGAACATCGCGGGCTTCTGGACCGAGATCGAGGATTATCAGGCCACCGTCACGAACAATCAGGTGGGGGTGTTGCGCGGCTATCTGGCCAATGCCGGCAAGGTCCGCACGCGCGGGATCGAGGTCGACTCGGCTTTCCGCCCGACCAGCCGGATCAACCTGTATGCGAATGGTGCCTTTACCGACGCCAGCTATGTCCGCTTCGTCGATGCGCCGTGTCCGCCGGAACTCGCCGGGGGCACCACGGTCGGCGCGGGTCAGACGCCGGCGGCGGCCGGCACGCTGGGTCTCAGCCCCGCGAATTGCAATATTTCGGGCCAATGGTTGCCGGGCGTATCGCGCTGGGCATTCTCGTACGGCGCCGAATACGACCTGCCGGCACGGGTCGCGGGCGTCGATGGCCAATTCTATCTGGGATATGACGGCAGCTACCGGTCAAAATTCTCGTCTAACCCGTCGCGTTCGCTCTACACCGACATCAACGGCTATGCGCTCAGCAATTTCCGGTTGGGGTTCAAGGCAGAGAAGAGCTGGAACGCTTTCCTGTGGCTGCGCAATGCCTTCGACCAGAACTATTACGATGTGCTCGCCACCCAGTCGGGCAGTACAGGACTGGTCGTCGGCCAGCCGGGCGATCCGCGAACCTATGGATTGACGGTATCGGCCAGTTTCTGATGACGATGGTCATCGGGCGTTAAGTATCGCGCTGGCAGAAAGTCGGGGTGCCGACGGGGAGTCGAAGTCTGGAAGCTCCCGACTTTCCGCCGGCATCGGACGGGCGGCAGATGTCATGGCGTGATCTTTGGCGGCACGAAGTTGTTGGCCGATCGCCAGAACGGCAAACGCCCGGGCCGTTTCCAGCCCGGGCGCCTGCGTGACGATCGCTCGTCAGCCCCCGATTTCCCGCTCTCGCTCCAGCCTCTTATAGGGCGGGCGGAAGAGCATCCCCGAACCAAGGCCTTTGCCTGTGTTTCAGCGAGGTTGTTGCTAGATCGTGTCTGGCGACTTGTCACTGTCCTTGCGGCCCCCGCGACACGATTGCCGATCGGCTGTGGATTCCCTGCAACAGCGGGATCATGTTGCGTCCGTCCCCGCCGTTACGTAGAGCCGTCGGCGACATGATCCTCTCTCGATACGAACGGATGATCGCCCGCCGCTATCTGCTGCCGGGCAAGGGGGAGGGATTCATCTTCCTCGTCGCATCCATCAGCCTCATCGCGGTGATGCTGGGCGTCGCCGCGCTCGTCATCGTGATGAGCGTCATGAACGGCTTCCGCGCCGAACTGTTCGACAAGATCGTCGGGCTGAACGGTCATGCGGTGGTGCAGGGGGTCGGCGGTCGTCTGCCCGACTGGCGTGAGGTCGTGCAGGCCGCGCGCACCACGCCCGGCGTGACATCGGCCGTGCCACTGATCGAACAGCCGTTGATGGCCAGCTATAACGGCCGGGTCGAGGGCGTACTGGTCCGCGGCATGCGCATCGGCGACATCCGGTCGAACGCGACGCTGGGCGACAAGGTGCTGATGGGCTCGCTCGCCGGCATCACGCCGGGCAGCGACAGCGTGGCGATCGGCAGCCGGCTGGCCGAGGCGCTGGGCGCGCAGGTGGGCAGTGAAATCTCACTCATCAGCCCGCAGGGTCAAGCATCGCCGTTCGGCACCGTGCCGCGCATCGTCAGCTACCGGGTCGGCGCGATCTTCGAGATCGGCATCTATGATTATGACAAGGCCTATGTCGTCATGCCGATCGAGGATGCGCAGACGCTGCTCCTGATGGGCGACGTCGCCGGCATGGTCGAGGTGAAGACGGTGGATGCCGACCGGGTGGGCGAGATCCTGAAGCCGCTGGGCGACCGGATCGGCAACATGGCGGTCATCAGCGACTGGCGCACGATGAACGCGCAGTTGTTCGAGGCGCTGGCGGTCGAGCGGGTGGCGATGTTCACCGTGCTGTCGATCATCATCCTGGTCGCAGTGTTCAACATCCTGTCGTCGCTCATCATGCTGGTCCGCGCCAAGACGCGCGACATCGCCATCCTGCGCACGATGGGCGCCACGCGCGGTGGTCTGATGCGCATTTTCATGGTGGTCGGGACGACGATCGGCGCGCTCGGCACGGTCGCGGGCCTCGCGCTCGGCTTCGTGTTCCTGTTCTATCGGCAGGCAGTGGTGAATTTCGTCCAGCTCGTCACCGGTCAGAACCTGTGGGACCCATCGATCCGCTATCTCACCACATTGCCGTCGAAGACCGATCCGGTTGAGATCGTCGTGATCGCCGCCATGGCGCTGGGGTTCAGCTTCCTCGCCACGCTGTACCCGGCGTGGAAGGCGGCGAGCACCGATCCGGTACAGGTGCTGCGTTATGAATGACCCCACAGGAATATCGGAGGACGGCCGGCGCGGCGCTGCCGCATCCGACGACGCCATCCTCCAGACCACCGGCCTCGCACGCAGCTTCGTGCAGGGCGGCGAGACGATCCATGTCCTGCGCGGTGTCGATCTGGTTGTCCGTCCCGGCGAGATCGTCGCGCTGCTCGGCCCATCGGGCTCGGGCAAGTCGACGCTGCTCCAGGCGGTCGGCCTGCTGGAGGGTGGGTTCGAGGGATCGATCCGCATCGCCGGATCGGAAGCGGCGAAGCTCGACGCGCATGGTCGCACCATCGTCCGCCGCGATCAGCTCGGTTTCGTCTATCAGTTCCACCACCTGCTGCCCGATTTCAACGCGACCGAGAATGTCGTCCTGCCGCAACTCGTCCACGGCGCCACCCGCGCCGCGGCGGACGAGCGGGCCGCCGACCTGCTCACCGCGCTCGGCCTCGGCCATCGCCTGACGCACCGGCCCAGCCAGTTGTCGGGCGGCGAGCAGCAACGCGTCGCCGTCGCCCGCGCGCTTGCCAACCGGCCGGCGCTAGTGCTGGCGGACGAGCCGACCGGCAATCTCGACGAACATACTGCCGACCGCGTGCTGGCAGAATTCCTCCGCCTTGTCCGCGGCGAAGGCTCCGCCGCGCTGGTCGCCACGCATAACGAGCGACTGGCGAAACGCATGGACCGCGTCGTCCGCCTGCACGAGGGCGTGCTGACATGAGCCGGTGGCGCGAGACGCCGACGCTGGCCGGTCGCCACGTCACGCTCCGCCCGTTCGATCCCGCCGATATCGCCGCCCTGACCGATGTCGCGCGGACGGACGATCTGTGGGACCTGTTCTATGCCAACGTATCGCAGCTGAAGACGCCTGACCGCTGGACGGCGTCCGCGCTGGCCGAACAGGATCATGGTCGTGCGCTTTTGTTCACCGTCCTCGACGCGGAGGGTATGGTCGCGGGCGCCACCCGCTTCATGCGGATGAACGAGACGCATCGCCGGCTGGAGATCGGCGGCACCTTCTATGCCACCCGCGTCCAGCGGACGGGGGTGAATACCGAGGCCAAGCGGCTGCTCCTCACCCACGCGTTCGACGTGCTGGGGTGCCAGTGCGTCCAGATTCGCACCGATGCACTCAACAAGCGCAGCCAGACCGCGATCGAACGGCTCGGCGCGAAACAGGACGGTATCCTGCGCGGGCATCAGGTGATGGCGAATGGCCGTCTTCGCGATACCGTCGTGTACTCGATCATCGACCGCGAATGGCCGGCGGTGCGACAGAATCTCGACTATCTGCTGGGAAGGTACGACCGATGACCGTCACCGATTTTACCGTGCGCGATGCGAAGGGCGGCGAGGTTGCGCTGGCGGATTATGCCGGGCAGGTGCTGTTGATCGTTAACACCGCGTCGAAATGCGGGTTCACCCCGCAATATGAGGGACTGGAGGCGTTACAACGCCGCTACGCCAATCGCGGCCTGACCGTGCTGGCCTTCCCCTGCAACCAGTTCGGGGCGCAGGAACCCGGCGATGCGGCGGAGATCGCGAACTTCTGCACCACCAGTTACGATGTGACCTTTCCCGTCATGGCGAAGGTCGATGTCAACGGTGCCGATGCCGACCCGTTGTTCGACCATCTGAAAGCGGAAGCGCCCGGCCTGTTGGGATCGAAGGCGATCAAGTGGAACTTCACCAAGTTCCTGGTCGACCGTCAGGGCAAGGCGGTCCACCGCTATGCCCCGACGACCAAGCCGGACGAACTGACCGCCGACATCGAAAAGTTGCTGTAGCAGGCCGGCGTCAGACGGAGAACGCCGGCTCCCCCTTCTTGTGCGCCAGTGCCGATGTGATCGAGGCGATACCTCCGAACAGGAAGCTGATCCCCAGGATATATCCCGGCAACGTCAACGCCGAGAAGGGCAGGGTGGCAAGCACGAATGCCGCCAGGATCAGGTTGATGACACCCAGCGCGATCATCATCCCCTTGCCGCGCCGCATCCGGCTGCCCCACACGATCTCCATCGCGCCGCGCACCGCCAGCCATACCGTGACCAGCAGTGTCAGCGACAGCGCACCCGTCGCCGGCTCGAACGCCATGATGCAGCCGATGATGAGCGAGACGAGGCCAAACCCGATCGCATAGCCACGGCCGTCATGCCCGCGCCCGAAGATGCCCGCCGCGATCGATATTGCGCCGGCGGCGATGAAGAACGCGCCGATCACCAGCGTCGCCGCCATCGTCGCCGCGAATGGCCAGGCGAACGCGGCCAGTCCCAACAGGGCCGACAACACGCCATATCCCAACATCCATCCCCAGCCGGCGCCCACCACGGGCGGCATGGCAGTGTTGGTGAAGTCGTGTCGGGTGTCGGTCATCTCGGGCTCCTGTCGTGTCGGCGGCAAACGGCCCGTCGCAACGCGGGTTCCGGTGCTGGCGAATTCGGGCGGGGAGGACTAGGTTGCGGCAATGCATTCAGGGTTCGTGCCACTTCGTATCTTTTCGTCCTTCACGATGCTCGATGGCGCGATCGAGCCGAAGGCGATCGCGGCCGAGGCGCGCAAACAGGGCTTTCCCGCCGCCGCGCTGACCGACCGCAACGGCCTGTATGCGGCGATGGCCTATTCGGACGCCGCCAAGAAGGGCGGGGTGCAGCCGATCATCGGCACGATGCTGGGCGTTTGCCGGCCCGACATACCCGATGGCGTGGCCGCCCCGCTCGACTGGATCGCGCTCTATGCGCAGGACATGACCGGGTACGACAATCTCTGCGCGCTCGTTTCGGCCGCGCATCTCGATCGCCCGATCGAACTGGCCGCGCATGTGTCGATGGCGACACTCGCCCGCCACACCACCGGCCTGATCGCACTGACCGCGGGTGGCGAGGGGGCGCTGGCCCGTTTGTTCGCCGAAGGGCAGCCCGATCGCGCCCACGCCTATTGCGATCGGTTGCAGACGATGTTCGGCGACCGCCTCTATATCGAACTGGCACGACGCAATGATGCGATCGAACAGGCGGCTGAGGCCGACCTGATCGACCTCGCTTATGCCCGCAACCTGCCGCTAGTCGCGACCAACCCCTGCTGCTTCGCCGAATCCGCGTTCGGCGACGCGCACGACGCGATGCTCTGCATCGCCAATTCCACCTATGTCGAAACCGAGGAACGCCCGCGCAGCTGCCCCGATGCGTGGCTGAAGCCCGCCGATACGATGAAGGCGTTGTTCGACGACTTGCCCGAGGCGATCGAGAACACGCTGGTCGTTGCGCAACGCTGCGCGGTTATGGCGCCGTATCGCAAGCCGATCCTCCCGACGTTGGCCGGTGATCTTGCCGGCGAGGCGCAGATGCTGCGCGACGACGCCAGCGCCGGGCTGGAGGCACGGCTCGACCGCATCGGCGAACTGCGCGTTGCCAAGGGCGAGCCGGAGGGGGAACCCGGCTGGCGCGACGTGTACCGCGAACGCCTGACGTTCGAGGTCGACGTCATCGTCCAGATGGGCTTCCCCGGTTACTTCTTGATCGTCGCCGACTTCATAAAATGGGCGAAGGACCATGATATTCCCGTGGGTCCCGGCCGTGGTTCGGGCGCGGGCTCGGTCGTCGCCTGGGCGCTGACGATCACCGATCTCGATCCGCTGTCGCTGGGTCTTTTGTTCGAGCGTTTCCTGAATCCGGAACGCGTGTCGATGCCCGATTTCGACATCGATTTCTGCGAAACCCGCCGCGGCGAGGTGATCCGTTACGTACAGGAGAAGTACGGTCGCGATCAGGTCGCGCAGATCATCACCTTCGGAAAGCTGAAGGCGCGCGCCGTGTTGAAGGACACCGGCCGCGTGCTCCAGATGAGCTATGGTCAGGTCGATCGCCTCGCCAAGCTGGTGCCCAATCATCCGACCGACCCGTGGGACCTGAAGCGCGCGCTGAACGGCGTGCCGGAGCTGGCCAAGGAATATTCCAACGACAATGAGGTCCGCCGCCTGTGGGATCTGGCGACCAAGCTGGAGGGGTTGCCGCGCCACTCGTCCACCCACGCCGCCGGCGTGGTGATCGGCGACCGACCGCTGGCGCAGCTGGTGCCGCTGTACCGCGATCCGCGATCGGACATGCCCGTCACCCAGTTCGACATGAAATATGTCGAGGGCGCCGGCCTGGTGAAATTCGACTTTCTGGGTCTCAAGACGCTGTCGGTCCTGCAAAAGGCGGTGCAGTTGCTGGCGAAGCGCGGCGTCACCATCGCGCTCGACGCGCTCGAATGGGACGATCCAAAGGTCTATGAGCTGCTTCAGGCCGGCAACACGGTCGGCGTGTTCCAGCTCGAATCCGAAGGGATGCGTCGCACGCTGTCCGCCGTGCGCCCGACCAATTTCGGCGACATCATCGCGCTCGTTTCGCTCTACCGCCCCGGCCCGATGGACAACATCCCGTCGTTCGGCCGCCGCAAGCAGGGCACCGAGCCGATCGTCTATCCGCACAAGCTGCTCGAACCGATCCTGTCAGAAACCTATGGCATCTTCGTCTATCAGGAACAGGTGATGCAGGCCGCGCAGGTGCTGGCCGGTTTCTCGCTGGGCGGCGCCGATCTGCTGCGCCGCGCGATGGGCAAGAAGGTGAAGGCGGAGATGGACGCCCAGCGCGCCGGCTTCGTCGAGGGGTGCCTGACCGTCAACGGCATCGCCAAGGCCGAGGCGAACGCGCTGTTCGACTTGATCGACAAGTTCGCCGGCTATGGCTTCAACAAGTCGCACGCCGCCGCCTATGCACTGCTCGCCTATCAGACCGCGTGGCTGAAGGCGCATCACCCGCATGAATTCTTCGCCGCGTCGATGTGTTACGACATGGCGCAGACCGACAAGCTGGCGATCTTCGTCGACGATGCCCGTCGCGCCGGCGTCGCCATGCTGCCGCCCTGCGTGAACGGCAGCCAGGCCGATTTCGATGTCGAGGCTCACCGGGTCGAGGAGGTCGATGGCCTTGCCGTCCGTTATGCGCTGGGGGCGCTGAAATCGGTCGGCGAAGGCGCGATGGAGAAGCTGATCGTCGAGCGGGCCAATGGCCGGTTCCCGTCGCTCGACGATATCGCGACTCGCGTCGATCCGCGCCTACTCAACAAGCGTCAGTTGGAAACGCTGGCGGCGGCGGGGGCGTTCGATGGCATCGATGCCAATCGCGCCGGTATCCACGCCGTCGCCGAGACGATGCTCGCCATCGCCGCGCGTACGCATGAACAGAAGACCAGCGGGCAGGGCGGCTTGTTTGGCGATACCAGCCACGCGGGCGACACGATCAAGCTGCCGCAATCGGCGCGCTGGACGCTGTCGCAGCGGATGGAGCAGGAAAAGGAGGCGTTCGGCTTCTATTTCTCCGCCCACCCGGTCGATCGCCACGCGCACCTCGCCCGCATCCACGGTGCCCGCAGCTTCGGCAGCCTGTCCGAGCTGACCATCCCCGACGATGGCAGCCGCGCCGGTGCGACGATGGCGGTGCTCGTCGAGGACGCACGCTGGCGCACATCCGCGCGCGGCAAGCGGTATATGATGGCGCAATTGTCCGATCCATCGGGTCAGTTCGTCGCCACCTGTTTCGACGATAGCGTCGCCGCCGATCTGGAAGAGGCGGCGCGCATCGGCGGTTGCGGCATCATCACCGTCGAACTCGATCGCCGCCCCGGCGAGGAAGCGCCGCGCGTGTCGGTCAAACGCATCCAGCCGTTCGAATCGCTCGCGTCGATGGCGCGCTTCGTGCTGGAGGTCGAGGTTGCTGACGCCACCGCGTTCGGCCCGCTCGCCCATCTGCTCGCCGACCATCGCGGTGCGCGGGGCGAGGTACGCGTGCGACTGACGGCTGGGGAGGGCGAGGCGACGGTGCTGCTCGGTCGCGACTTCCTGCTCGATGCCGAGCTTGCGAGCCACGTCGAGTCGTTGCACGGTGTCACTGCCGCCACGCTGAAGACCTCTGAAACGAGGCTGGCGCTGGTCGGCTAGACCGGAGTCTCGATCGTCGGGCTTCCGGTCCGGGAGAGCGATTGTGACGGGAACCATGCAGGATTTCGAGCTGCGCGTGCCGCGGCTCATCGACCACGCCGCGCGCGAACATCCGCGCCGCGAGATCGTCAGCCGCTGGGCCGACGGTCGCGAAACCCGCACCGACTGGGCGGGCCTTGCCGCCGATGCCCGCCGCCTGTCGCAGGCGCTGGTGGCGATGGGGTGCCGCCCCGGCGATCGTATCGCCACGCTGGCGATGAACCATGCGCACCATCTGGCCGCCTGGTACGGCGCGATCGGGATGGGCGGCATCATCCACACGGTGAACCCGCGGCTGTTCGACGACCAGCTCGCCTTCATCGGCGCCGACGCAGATGACCGCGTGCTGCTCTATGACCGCGCCTTTCAGCCGATCGTCGACCGGATGCGCCCGCACTGGCCATCGATCCAGCATTACATCGTCATGGACGGCGACGGCGCGGATGGCTTTCGTGCGATCGTCGAGGCGCAGGACGGCGCGTTCGACTGGGTGGAGGGCAACGAGCGCGACCCGTGCATGCTCTGCTATACCAGCGGCACGACCGGTAATCCGCGCGGCGTCCTCTACAGCCATCGATCGTCCGTCCTCCACGCGATGGCGGAGATCCAGCCGGCGGTGTTCGCGCTGGAAACCCGCTCCGTCGTGATGCCGATCGTGCCGATGTTCCACGCGGTCGGCTGGGGTCTGCCCTTCGCGATGCCGATGGTGGGGACTAAGACGGTGTTCTCCGCCGTCAACGAACCCGCCATCCTGTGCGATCTGATGACGCGCGAACGGGTGACACACTCCGCCGGGGTGCCGACCGTCTGGTTCGGGATGTTCGCGCATCTGGACGCTGGCGGGCAGGTGCCCGCCGATCTGGAACTGGTCACGATCGGCGGCTCGGCCGCACCGCGCGCGATGGTCGAGCGGATCATGGGCATGGGCATCCGCGTCAACCATGCCTGGGGCATGACCGAAACCTCACCGATCGGCACGATGGGCGCGCGCTCGCCCGACTGGGATAGCCTGAGCTTCGACCAGCAGGTCGATCAGGTGGCGATGCAGGGCCGGGTGCCGTTCGGCGTCGAGTTGCGCATCGTCGATCCCGAAGGCCGCGACTGTCCGCGTGATGGCACCAGTGCCGGTCGGCTGTTGTGCCGGGGGCCGTGGGTGGTGAAGCGCTATTTCAACGCCAGCGTCGATGCCGTCGATGCGGAGGGCTGGTTCGACACCGGCGACGTCGCCGTTCTCCATCCCGACGGCACGATGCAGATCACCGACCGGGTGAAGGACGTCATCAAATCCGGCGGCGAATGGATCAGTTCGGTGGAGCTGGAAAATGCCGCGATCGGTTGCTCCGGCGTCGCCGAGGCCGCCGCGATCGGCATCCCGCATCCCCGCTGGGACGAGCGCCCGCTGCTGCTGATCGTCCGCAAGCCGGGCAGTGACGTCAGCGCCGACACCATCACCGCGCATCTGGCGAAGCATGTCGCGCGCTGGTGGTTGCCCGACGAGATCGTCTTCGTCCACGACTTGCCCCATACCGCGACCGGCAAGCTGTTGAAGACTGCGCTGCGGGAGCGTTTTCGCGATTATCAACTGGCGGCGGCGTGACCGCCCCGATCATTCCGCCGGGTTTCGCCGCCGTCACACCCTACATCTTCGTCACCGATGCACCCGCCTATATCGATTTCCTGATCCGCGCCTTCGATGCGGTCGAAGTTGGTCGCAACGTCGATCCAGTCGGGCGGATCGCCAATGCCCAACTACGCTTCAACGGATCGATGCTGATGTTGAGCGAGGCATCGGAAGCATTTCCGCCGGCGCGGTCCGCTTTCTACCTGTATATTGACGATGCCGATCGCGCGATGGGCCGGGCCGTAGATGCGGGCGCTACCGGGATCATGGCCGTCGCCGATATGGATTATGGCGACCGGCAGGGCGGCGTTCGCGACCCTGCCGGTAACATCTGGTGGTTATCGCAGCGGCTGATCGACCAAGCGTATTACTGAGCCGCCGGCTTTTCCGGTTCGGCATGGTTGCCGTAACCGCCACCGGAGCCTTCGCCGGCCGATCCGGCATCCGATCCGTCCGTATCGGGTTTTGTGACCTCGTCCTCACGGTCGGCGGCTTTGTCTTGCTTGCGGTCGGTCACGATCTGCTCCTGTCCATGTTGCTCACCTTGAACGTTTCGCAACCCCTTAGAGGTCCGTCAGAACAACTCGCCCTGCGGTCCCGCTGGTGGCCGGAACAGATCGGTGCGCAGCGTCAGCCTCGTCTGGTTCAGCCCGTGCCGCCGACACGCGATATGGAAACGCGTGCGCAACAGGTCCGCCCACGGTCCGCTGCCCTGCATCCGCGTGAAGAAGCTGGGATCGTTGTCGCGCCCTTTCCGCAGGCTCTGGATCGTTGCCATCACCTTGGCCGCGCGATCGGGGAAATGCTCGTCGAGCCACGCGCGGAACAGGGGCGCCACCTCGTGCGGCAGGCGCACCGGGATGAAGAACGCATGCCGCGCGCCGGCGGCGGCGGCCTGTTCCACCAGATGCTCGATCTCGTGGTCGGTGATCGCCGGGATGACCGGCGCGATCGAGACATAGGTCGGGATACCCGCCTCGCTCAGCCGCCTGACCGCCGCCAGCCGCCGTGTCGGCGTTGGCGCGCGCGGCTCCACCGTCGCGGCGATCCGTGGATCGAGCGAGGTGATCGACATGCACACCGTCGCCAGCCCCTTCGCCGCCATCGGCGCCAACAGCTCGATATCGCGCACCACCCGATCCGATTTCGTCGTAATCGTCAGCGGGTGGTTCGTGTCCGCCAGCACCTCCAGCACCGCCCGCGTCACGCCCCATTCGCGCTCGATCGGTTGATAGGGATCGGTGTTCGTCCCCAGCGCCATCGGCCGCACGACATAGCCGGGCTTCGCCAGTTCGACGAGCAGCAGGGCGGCGGCATGGGGCTTCACGAACAGCCGGCTCTCGAAGTCCAGCCCCGGCGACAGGTCGTGGAACGCATGGCTCGGCCGGGCGAAGCAATAGATGCAGCCATGCTCGCACCCGCGATACGGGTTGATCGAGCGATCGAACGGTACATCGGGGGAGGTGTTGCGGCTGATGATCGTCTTCGGGCGCTCGACAGTGACGGTCGTGCGCAAGCTTGGCGGCGCACCGTCGATCGCCTCCCGATCGTCCAGCCAGTCACCGTCCGCCGCCACCTGCGGCAGGTTGAACCGCCGACTTTCCGCATTCAGCGTCGCGCCGCGGACAGGGCGGGGAGTCGGTTTCGGCATGACCGACAGATAACATTTTCATGAGAACAAATAAAGAACGAACGGAAAGTCGCTAAAGTCACACACACCTACTCGCGCGGGTGTGCGGAACGGTGGCCCTCGTCCGTCGGCCGCTGCGCTCCTCCTTCCTTCTCCCGGCCGGAGGGAGAATTATCGCTCGGTCAGTCGCGGCATCAGTTCGACGAAGTTACAGGGGCGGTGGCGGCTGTCGAGCTGGTCACGCAAGATGCCATCCCACCCGTCCTTCACCGCGCCGGTCGATCCCGGCAGCGCGAACAGATAGGTCCCGCCGGCCACGGCGGCGCAGGCGCGCGACTGGACGGTGGAGGTGCCGATCTTGGCATAGGACAGCCAGCGGAACAGCTCGCCGAAGCCGGGGATCATCTTTTCCGCGACGCGCTCGATCGCCTCGGGCGTCACGTCGCGCCCGGTCACGCCGGTGCCGCCGGTGGTGATGACGACATCGACCATCGGATCGGCGATCCACGCGTGCAGTCGTTCGACGATCGTGTCCGCGTCGTCGCGTTCGATCCGGCGGTCGGCGAGCACATGCCCGGCCTCTTCCAGCCGCGCGACCAGCGTGTCGCCCGATCGATCGTCGGCAAGGCCACGCGTGTCCGACACGGTCAGCACTGCGATCCGCACCGGCAGGAACAACCGGCTTTCATCGATGGGCATCAGTCGATCGTCGCGTCCGAACCGATGGATGCCGCCACTCTGCCAAGTATCGCCTGCGGCTGCATCGCCATCGCCTTGCCGGCCTGACGCAGCAGATCGCCGTCGATCATCGCCCCGGCTGCAGCGGCCATCGCGCCGGGCAGCGCCTTGACGATCGACGCCACGCTGGACACCGCCGGCATGCCGGTGACCGGGGCGGCCTTGGCGGTCGCGATCGGCGGGTTCGAGGGCGTCTCCGCGATCATTACCGGTGGGCTGACCGTCGCCTGCAACGGCGCCATCACGGGCGGCAGCGGCCGGCGTACCGTCGCGGCGGCGGTCATCACGGGCGCCATCACCGATGCCCGGACCACCGGAGCGCGCATCACCGTCGGCATACGTGGCGTCACCGTCCGTGCGGCGAGCATCGTGGCGGGCGAGTTGTCCATCCGCACCGCGACCGCCCCGGGCAGGCCCGGAAAGCGCGGCCACATGCCCTGCGCCAGCGCGTTGCGGCTGGACGAGGCGGTCTTGCCGGTCTGCGCCTCGTACATCCAGTAATTGCGCAGCACGGTCGTGACGTAGCCGCGCGTCTCCCAATAGGGGATGCTTTCGATATAAAGCAGCGGATCGCCGCCATCATGGACGATCGCGTTCCACTCGCCGACCGGCTTCGGCCCGGCATTATACGCCGCGATCACCTTGGGCAGCAGGCCGCCGGTCAGCCCCATGTCGCGCAGACGTTCTAGATGGCGCTGGCCGATATCCATGTTGGTCGACGGTTTCGACAGCGCCGCCTTGTCGATGCTGGTCCCGCGTTCACGGGCGAAGTCGGTCGCAGCGGCGGGCATGATCTGCATCAGGCCATAGGCGCCCGCCTGGCTCGTCACCCGCGGGCGAAACCGCGATTCCTCCAGCGTGTGGGCGAAGACCAGTGCCTTCTCCACCCGCCAGCCGCTGTCCGGCGTCCAGTTTGGTGCCGGGTAGCGGGCATCGGCGGTCATCGTCACGCCGGCGGGGGTGTTATGCGCCAGCCAGATCGTCGTCGCCGGCAGATCGAGCGTCTCGGCGAGGCGAACGAGGCTGCCGAATTCGGCCGGGTTGCCGATCCTGGCCTGCTGGCGAACCACCGCGTCGGCCAGATCGTTCTCGCCGACCTCGACCAGCGCCGCCGCGACCCGCACATTGGGCCGCTTGTCGAGCGCCGCCCAGTCCGACGCGGCGAGCTTACCGCCCGCCTTCGTCGCGTCCCGCACACCCAGCGCTTGCTTGGCCAGTTGGCCGTAGAAGCTCTCACCGAACTGCGCGGCGGCCTTCAGCCGGCCCTGAATGCGATCGGGGCGGGCGCAGACCATGTCGGCGCGCGATGCCCAGTACAAGGCGGCGGCGCGCAGATCGACGTCGCCGGCGCGCGCCGCCACGCCCTCGAACCCGTCCTCCGCCGCGGCGCAATCGCGTTGCCGCCATGCCGCCAGCGACGCCATCCACCGGCCCTGCACCGCCCAGTCGCCGGCGCCGTTCGCGGCCATGCCGGCGATCTCGCGCACCTTGGCGTCGTCGCCGCGCAGAAAGTACATCCACGCGACCTTGGCCTGCCATTCGGTCGTCGCCTCGATGCTGAGGCCCGAGGTGTTCATCAACAGCGCCTCGGCCGACACGCCGTCGTCGGTCTTCACGAACGGCTGCATCCTTGCTGCGAGGTCGGCGGCGACCAGATCGCTGCCGGTCGCCTTGGCACGGACCCGGCGGGGGGCACCGTCCTGCCAGATCAGTCGCTGCGCGATGGGCAGCGGCGGCAGATCAGTCGCTCCGCGCCGCATCGCCAACGTCCGCAGCGCCTCTGCCTGTGGCAGTTCGGGTGCCTGATTGAGCAGATCGACGATCGGCGTCAGTTCGACCTTCGGCGATCCCTTGGCGGTGTAGAGTTCGGCGCGGGCCAGCGCGTGGAGAGGCCCCGGCCGCATCGCCTCAAGCCCGAGCTGCGCGTCCTGCCACCGGCTTTCGCGGATCGCGGCGAAGACGGCGCGATACGCGTCACGCTGGGCGGGATCGAGCTGGGTCGGAACGCGATCGGGCGTCACCGCCGCGGATCGCGCATCGCCGGCCGGGGCAGGAGCCTCTGTCGGCATCCCCGCCGCAAAGGCCGGCAGGGGGAAGGCGGTCATCACCGCCGCGATCGCCAGTTTCCGCATCATGCTTCCAGATCTTTCACCAGCAATTGCAGGTCGCGCCAGCTTTCCGCCTTCAGCGCCGGTCGTTCGATCAACAGGCGCGGATGCAGGCTGGCGATGACACCGGTTGTGCCACGTTTATGGTTGAAGGGCTGTAAACTGCCCCGCGCTGCCTGTCGGTCCACCGACAACACGGCACGGCTCGTCGCATCGGCCAACAGCAGCAGGCGTTGGGGCGCGACCAGTTCGATGTGATGGCGCGCGACTTCGCCCAGCCGCGCCTCGATCTCGCGCGACATCCGGCCGGACGATGGCCGCCGCGCGCAGACGGCGGCGACATGCACCGTCTCACGCGACAGGCCGATCGCCGCCAGCATCCGGTCGAACAATCGCCCGGTGACGCCAGACAATAGCGCGCCGGCATCGCCGTCCTCGCGATCGGGACAATCGACAAGCACCATGACCGTAGCGTCCGCCGGACCGGTGGCGGCCAGCGATACGCCGCTCCACCCGGCCTCCGGCGCGTCAGGGCCGAGGCGCCAGGTGGCGAATGCAGCGATCGTATCGGGCAGGACATCGGCAGCTGGCGCTGCCACGACGACGGTATTGGGGACAGGCGCGGGGGGCGGCGGCACCGCCAGCCAGTCCCGGACCTCGTCGTCCACCAGCACGTCGACACCCGCATCGCGCCACCATTCCAGTGCGCTTTGCCAGTCGGCGGCGGTTGCCCCCACGGCGTCGATGTTGCTGTAGGCCCCCATCGACACCGTCATGCTGCATGGTTGACGCGGCGGTCAACTTGTCGGATCGCCTTTCCAGTCAAGATGTTGCCGCGCCGCGCCCGATGGTGGGCGGAAGCGGCCTGCCGGAGAGAGTGACGAGGATGAGCGAACGCGAGTCGATGCCCTATGACGTCGTGATCGTCGGCGCCGGCCCTGCCGGGCTGTCTGCGGCGATCCGGCTGAAACAACGCGCGGCCGAGACGGGCGGCGAGCTGTCGGTCTGCGTCCTCGAAAAGGGGTCGGAGGTCGGCGCGCATATCCTGTCGGGCGCGGTCATCGATCCGCGCAGTCTGGACGAGCTGATTCCCGACTGGCGGGACAAGGGTTGCCCGATGGCAGAGGTGCCCGTCACCGAAAACCATCACTGGGTGTTGACCGCGACCAAGAAGCGCGTCCTGCCCGAATTCCTGACGCCGCCGTTCATGCACAACAAGGGCACCTACACCGGCAGCCTCGGCAATCTGTGCCGCTGGCTGGCGGGGCAGGCGGAGGAACTGGGCGTCGAAATCTTCCCCGGTTTCGCCGCCGCCGAGATCCTTTTCGACGAGCAGGGTCGCGTAAAGGGCGTCGCCACCGGCGACATGGGCGTGGCGCGCGACGGCACGCACAAGGGCGATTACACCCCCGGCCTCGAACTCCACGCGAAGTATACGTTCTTCGCAGAGGGTGTGCGCGGCCACCTGTCCAAGGAGGTCATCCGCACCTTCGATCTGGCGAAGGACGCGCAGCCGCAGGTCTATGGCCTGGGCATCAAGGAGTTGTGGGACATCGATCCCGCGCTCCATTCGCCCGGCCGCGTGATCCATACGCAGGGGTGGCCGCTGGGCGACGACGCCAATGGCGGCAGCTGGCTGTATCATCAGGCGAACGGGCAGGTTTCGCTCGGCTTCGTGACATGGTTGAACTACACCAACCCCTATCTGTCGCCCTTCCACGAAATGCAGAAGTGGAAGACCCATCCCGAGATCGCCGCGATCCTGAAGGGTGGCAAGCGCGTCAGCTATGGCGCGCGCGCGATCAACGACGGCGGTCTGCAATCCATTCCGAAGCTGGTGTTCCCCGGCGGTGCGCTGATCGGCTGTTCGGCCGGTTTCCTGAACGTGCCACGCCTGAAGGGCACGCACGGCGCGATGAAATCGGGGATGATGGCCGCCGAGGCCGCGTTCGACGCGGTGCAGGCCGGGCGCGAGCATGACGAGCTGGCCGCCTATCCGCAGGCGTTCGAGGCGTCATGGCTGCACAAGGAGCTGTCGGTCGTCCGCAACGTGGTGCCGCTGGTCAAGAAGTTCGGCGACCTGATCGGCTCTGGCTTGTCGGGCATCTCGATGTGGATGGAGCATTTCGGGGTGAAGATGCCCTTCACGATGAAGCATCATCCCGATCATGAAAGCCTGTGGCGCAAGGATTTGGTCAAGCCGCCGGTCTATCCGAAGGCAGACGGCGTTTTGACGTTCGATCGCCTGTCGTCGGTGTTCCTGTCGAACACCAATCACGAGGAAGACCAGCCCGTCCACCTGACGCTGCGCGACCCGAACGTCCCGATCGACTATAATCTGCCGATGTACGACGAGCCGGCGCAGCGTTACTGCCCCGCCGGCGTGTACGAGGTCGTGGGGCAGGATACCGGTGATCCGAAGTTCGTCATCAACGCCCAGAACTGCGTCCACTGCAAGACGTGCGACATCAAGGACCCGACCCAGAACATCAACTGGGTCGTACCGGAAGGTGGCGGTGGCCCGAATTATCCGAACATGTAACGCGATCGCGCCGGTGTTGCTGCTGGCCCTGACGGCGATGGCGGCGGGGGCCGCGCCGGCAGCGGCCGACACCGGCGATCTGTCCGCCTATCTGCGCGCTCGCGTCGCCGAGGATGCGGGGCAGGGGACGGAGGCGGTCGCGGCCTATACCCGCGCGCTGGCGGATGCGCCCGCTAACCCGGTGGTGGCGATCCGCGCCTATCGCGAAGGGCTGGCGGCGGGTGATGCCGCGCTCGTCCGCCATGCCGCCACCGCGCTCGCCGCCGCCGGTGTGGCGCCCGACGATGCCGCCCTGTGGCCGCTGGTCGATGCCGCGCGCGCCAACGATCCCGCCGCCGCCGAACGCGCCCTGCCGGCGCTCGATAATGGCCGCCTGCGCATCCTGTTGCCGCCGCTGCGCGCCTGGATCGCCGCCGCGCGCGGCCAGGACGGGCTGGCGATCGAGGCGCCCAAGGACGATGCCGTCGCCCGCCGTCTGGTCAACGAGACCCGCGCGCTGTTGTTGATTGGTGCCGGCCGTCTGCCGGAAGGAATTGCAGCCGCTCAGGCGCTCGGCGGCACCGTTCCATCGGGTGCGCAATTGGCCGCGGCGGAATTGCTGATCGGCGGCGGGCATGACGAGGCGGCCGCGTCGTTGCTCGGCGGCCGCCCGGGCCAGCTTGCCGCCGCCCGTGCCGGTGCCACCGCCCGACCGACGCTGGCGTTCGGCGTTTCGCGGCTGTTGCTGCGGCTGGCCGACGATCTCGGCGGCGATCGGGCGAGCAGCCTTGGCCTGTCCTTTGCGCGGGCGGCGCTTGATGCCGATCCCGGCTATGCCCGCGCCCGCCTGACCCTCGCCGAGCAACTCGCCCTCGCCGACGATCCCGACCGTGCGCTGGCGCAACTGGCGCTGGTGCCGGCCGATGGACCGTTGGGTGCCACCGCCGCCGGCCGTCGCATCAATCTGCTCGATGCGGAGGATCGCGCCGCCGATGCGCTGGCCGCCGCCCGTGTCCGCGCCGAGGCGAGCGATGCGGTGGCGGTGGACCGCGCGCGTTACGCTGATCTGCTGGTCGCCGCCGACCGTCCCGCCGACGCGCTGCCTTTCTACGCCGCGCTGACGAAGGATGCCGATGCGTCGAAGAACTGGGCCACCTGGCTCCGTTACGGCGCCGCGCTCGATCAGGCGGGGCAGTGGAAGGAAGCCCGCCGCGTCCTGCGCCGTGCCGTCGATCTTGGGCCACAGGAGCCGTCCGCGCTGAACTATCTCGGCTATGCGATGATCGAGCATGGCGAGGATCTGCCCGACGCTACCCGGATGTTGGAACGCGCGCACGCGCTGGCGGTGGACGATGCGTCGATCGCCGATTCGCTCGGCTGGGCCTATCACCGCATCGGCCAGACGCCGCGTGGCCTGCCGCTCCTCGAACGCGCCGCCGCCGACGCGCCCGCCAATGCCGAGATCGCCGAGCATCTGGGCGACGCCTATTGGTCGCTCGGTCGACGGTATGAGGCGCGCTATGCCTGGGCGGCCGCCGCCGTCACCGCCGAACCCCCCGCCACCGCGCGCCTTGCCGCCAAACAGGAAAGCGGCCTTTGATCGTCGAACCCGCCCCCGCCAAGATCAACCTGGCCCTCCACGTCCGCCACCGTCGCCCGGACGGGTATCACGAGCTCGAAACCTTGTTCGCCTTCGCCACCGGAGGCGATGAAATTACGGTAGAAATCGCAGACGCCGATGCCTTCGACATCACCGGCCCCTTCGCCGCCGCTCTCACCCCCGCTCCCCTTCAGGACGGGGATGAAGTCGTCAGCGACAATCTCGTAACCCGAGCAAGGAACGCCTTTCGCGAATTATTCGGTATCACTGGCAACTACCTAATAACCTTGGCGAAAAATCTCCCCATCGCTTCCGGCATCGGTGGTGGCTCCGCTGACGCTGCTGCTACCCTGCGCGCACTGGCCCGTCTGTCGAACATTCCCCTCACCGACCCGCGGCTGAGCGACATCGCTGCCTCGCTCGGTGCCGACATCCCCGCCTGCCTTACGGGCCGCACCGCGCTCGGCACGGGTAGGGGGGACGATCTGGCCGACCTGACCGGCCTCGCCGGCACGCCGCTGTTGCTGGTGAACCCCGGCGTTGCCGTCTCGACCGCCGCCGTCTTCGCCGGCTGGGACGGCATCGATCGCGGTGCGCTGCCGGCGGGCGATCTGCTCGCCCGCGCGCGTGCCGGTCGCAACGATCTCGAACCGCCCGCCACCCGCCTCGCGCCCGTGATCGCCACCGTGCGCGCGCAACTCGACGCGGCGCCCGGCGCTGTCCTGTCGCGCATGTCTGGCTCCGGCGCGACCTGTTTCGCGCTCTTCGACACCGCCAACGCCCGCGATGCGGCGGCGATCGATGCCGAGGCGCAGGGTTGGTGGACGCTGGCCACCACGCTCGCCTGAACCGAAATTCCGTTCACTACTTGTTCTATAAGAACACATCGCGTACATGGCTGTCGGACGCGTTGCCCTGGACGCGCGCATGCTCTAGCGATGGGAGCCCCCGATGGCCGCCAATCTGAAAGTGATCGACTCCGTGGCAGTAGCAGCAACCGACCGGCAAAAGGCGCTCGACGCCGCGCTGGCTCAGATCGACCGTGCATTCGGCAAGGGGTCGGCGATGAAGCTCGGCGCCAAGGAGACGATGCAGGTCGAAGTGATCTCCACCGGCTCGCTCGGCCTCGACATCGCGCTCGGCGTCGGCGGTCTGCCGCGTGGCCGCGTGATCGAGGTGTACGGCCCCGAATCGTCGGGCAAGACGACGCTCGCCCTGCATGTCATCGCCGAAGCGCAAAAGGGTGGCGGCACCGCCGCCTTCGTCGACGCCGAACACGCGCTCGATCCCGTCTATGCCAAGAAGCTCGGCGTCAACATCGACGAACTGATCGTGTCACAGCCCGATACGGGCGAACAGGCGCTGGAGATCGTAGACACGCTCGTCCGCTCCAACGCGATCGACGTGCTGGTAGTCGATTCGGTCGCCGCGCTGGTGCCGCGTGCCGAGATCGAGGGCGAGATGGGCGACAGCCATGTCGGCCTGCAGGCCCGCCTGATGTCGCAGAGCCTTCGCAAGCTGACCGGCTCGATCAGCCGCTCGCGCTGCATGGTGATCTTTATCAACCAGCTGCGGATGAAGATTGGCGTGATGTACGGCAACCCGGAGACGACGACGGGCGGCAACGCGCTGAAATTCTACGCCTCGGTCCGCCTCGACATCCGTCGCACCGGCGCGATCAAGGCGGGCGAGGAAATCACCGGCAACGCCACCCGCGTCAAGGTGGTAAAGAACAAGGTCGCTCCTCCGTTCAAGCAGGTCGAATTCGACATCATGTATGGTGAGGGCATCTCGAAGATTGGTGAGATTCTCGATCTGGGCGTGAAGGCGGGTCTGGTTGAAAAGTCCGGCAGCTGGTTCTCCTACGACTCCGTCCGCATCGGTCAGGGTCGCGAGAACGCGAAGATCTATCTTCGCGAGAACCCGGAAATGGCCGCTCGCCTTGAAAAGGCGATCCGCCAGCGCACCGAAAAGGTCGCGGAGGAAATGATGGCCGGCCCAAGTGAGGAAGACGACGTCTGAGTTGTGCGCGAGGCCGGGAGGTAAGCCGGCCTCGCACTTTTCGAGTGATGGCAGTTCCACTGGGTAAAACGCCTTCTATGCTCCTGCGAAGGCAGGAGCCGAGAGCCACGGACCTAAACACCATTTTCTGCGCGGCTCTGAATTATCGCGTTCGCGGGAAAAACGGGATTTGACGCCAGCGCTGGAATTTCAGGTGGACCCGCTTTTGCGCTGGTTATCAGCCGGGCAGGATGGGATCATCCGACCAATAGGGGTGACATGACAATGGTTCCGGTCTGTTTGATTGCCGCCATATCTCTACCCCGCTGGCTCCCTGCATGACTACCACCGCCGACTGGCAAACCCGCGTTGGCGACGTCTGGGCAGCCGAATGGCGCCGCACCGATCGCAGCTTCGCCGACCTCGCTCCCCGTCTCGATGCCGCCATTTTCGCCGCCGCCCCGACCGGACCGGGCATCGCGCTCGATATCGGTTGCGGTGCGGGCGCGACCACCGCGGCACTGGCTGCTGCCCGCCCGGATCTCGCCCTCACCGGGATCGACCTCTCAGCCGCGCTGATCGATATCGCTCGCGAACGTGTTCCGTCCGCATGTTTCCGCGTCGCCGATGCCGCCGTCGATCCGCTCGACATCGCGCCCGATCTGTTCTTCTCGCGGCATGGCGTGATGTTCTTCGCCGATCCCGTCGCGGCCTTCACCCGCCTGCGCGAACAGGCCGCCCCCGGTGCCGCGATGGTTTTCTCCTGCTTTCGCGATCGCCGGTACAATCCATGGGCGGGCGATCTCGTCGCCACCGTCACGGGCGAGCGACCGGCTGAGACAGAAGGCTATACTCCCGGTCCTTTCGGGTTCGCCGACCCGGTATTCGTCGAGCGCGTCCTGTCCGAAGCCGGCTGGACGGCGATCGGCGCAGAGGTGGCCGACTTCGCGTATCGCGCGGGCGAGGGCGCGGACCCCATCGCCGACGCAGCGACATTTTTCTCGCGGATCGGCCCGATCGCCTCCGCCCTTGCCGCGATGCCTGCGGCCGATCGATCCCGGGCCCAGGTTCGCCTGCTCGATGCTCTGTCGATCCATTCCGACGGTTCGCGCGTTCAGTTCCCCGCCTCGGCGTGGCTGTGGCGTGCGCAGGCAGGGGAACGATCATGATTACCGTCCACCACCTCGAAAACTCGCGGTCCCAGCGTATCCTCTGGATGCTCGAGGAACTTGGCCTCCCTTATGAGGTCCGCCGCTACGAGCGGAACAAGGAGACGATGCTCGCCCCGCCGGAACTGGCGCAGGTCCATCCGCTTGGCAAATCGCCGGTGATCGCGGATGGCGATGCGCAGGGTCGCGTCGTCGCTGAAACCGGCGCGATCGTCGAATATCTCGTCGAAAAGGCCGATGGTCGGCTCGGGCCTCCGGCGCACCGCGACGCGGTACTCCGGTATCGCTTCTGGCTCCACTTTGCCGAGGGATCGATGATGCCGCCGCTGCTCCTCAAGCTCGTGCTGTCGCGGATTCCTGTCGTCGGCGCGCAGGTCGCCAAGCGCGTCCAGCCGATGATCGATCGCAACCTTGATTATGTCGAATCCGAACTCGCCCAGCGGCCGTGGTTCGCCGGCGACGAGATGACTGCCGCCGACATCATGATGAGCTTCCCACTGGAGGCCGCGCGCAGCCGCGGCGGTCTGGACGAAAGCCGTCCCGCGACGATGGCGTGGCTGGAACGCATCCACGCCCGGCCCGCCTATCAGGCCGGGCTGAAGGCCGGCGGCCCCTACGCCTATGCCTGAACGTCACACCACCCCGGCCTGACACCGGGGTGGTGCTGTCTCAACGACCGATGTCGCCGAACCGCTCGTCCGCCACCGCCGGCCCTTCGCCGCTCGGCGCAGGCTGCGGCACGATGATCGGCGATTCGATGGGGTCCAACTGCCCCTCCCACTTCGCCACCACCGTCGCCGCGATCGCATTGCCGACGACGTTGGTGGCGGACCGGCCCATGTCGAGGAAGTGATCGACGCCCAGGATCAGCAGCAATCCCGCCTCTGGTATGTTGAACATCGACAGCGTGCCCGCGATCACCACCAGCGACGCACGCGGCACACCGGCGATCCCCTTCGACGTCACCATCAACACCAGCAGCATCGTGATCTGCTGTCCGAGACTGAGGTCGATGCCGTAGGCCTGCGCGATGAACAGGGACGCGAACGTCATGTACATCATCGATCCGTCGAGGTTAAACGAATAACCCAGCGGCAGCACGAAGCTGGCGATGCGCGGCGGCACCCCGAACCGGTCGAGCGCCTCCAGCGTCCGTGGCAAGGCCGCCTCCGACGACGCGGTCGAAAACGCCAACACCAGCGGATCACGGATGTAACGGAACAACTCGACCGCGCGAGGCCCGATCACCACGCGGGCGGCGATGAACAGCACCAGCCACAAGGTCGCCAGCCCCAGATAGAAACTACCCATGAAATAGGCGAGGTCGCCGAGCACGCCTGCGCCGCGTTCCGCCAGCGTCGCCGCCACCGCCGCGAACACCGCGATCGGCGCCACGTTCATGACATAGCCGGTGATCCGCAACATCACCTGCACCAGCGCCTCGGTCGCGCGGACCAGCGGCTGGGCGGGTGCGCCGACGGCGGTGATCGCCACGCCGATGAAGATCGAAAAGATCACGATCTGGAGGATTTCGTTCTCCGCCATCGCCGCGATCATCGATGCCGGCACGATATGGCTGACGAAATTGGCGAAATTGAACGCGCCGTGTTCGACACCGCTCGCAGTGGTCACCGCCGGCACCACGAGCGCGAGCCCGACGCCCGGTTGCAGCAGCGTGACGAGGATCAACCCCAGCGTCAGCGAGACGAGGCTGGCGCCGACGAACCACAACAGGCTGCGGAGGCCGATCCGCCCCAATGCGCCGGTGTCGCCCATATGCGCGATGCCGAGGACCAGGGTGGAGAAGACCAGCGGCGCGATGATCATCTTGATCAGCCGCAGGAACAGCGTGGTGATAATCGAGAAGTACCCACCGATCTCGGTCAGCCGCGCCGCCGCGGCGGGCGTACCGTCATCGATATAGCCGTTGATCGACAGGCCGACGCCGGCGCCGATCACCAGGCCGATCAGGATATAGAAGGTCAGCCTTTTGGCCATTAATGAACTCCCGGAAACTGTTGGCCAGCGAAGGGGATTGTGGCCGCCGGGTCAAGCGTCCTATCGTCCGGCCATGATCCAGCCGACCCGCCGCACCCTGTTGACCGCCGCCGCTGCGGTGCCGCTCCTGTCGCTGGGCGGCATCCTGCGCGCCGCCGAGCCAGACCTATCGGCGCTGTCCGACATCACCACGGGCGCCAGGGCGATCGACGCCGTCGAGCGTGCCGGCCGCCTGTCGCGCGCGCAAAGCCTGATGAAGGCGAACGGCATCGGCGCGGTGGTGATCGAGCCGGGATCGTCGATGATCTATTTTACCGGCGTCCGCTGGAGCCGCAGCGAGCGGCCGACGCTCGCCGTCCTGCCGCTCGAGGGTAAGCCGCTGATCGTCACGCCGTTCTTCGAGGAACCCTCGGTCCGCCAGACGCTCGCCGTGCCGGCCGAGGTGCGGGTGTGGCAGGAGGATCAGAACGCGATGACGATCGCCGCGGACTGGCTGCGCGAACGCGGACTGGCCCGGTCGCCGGTCGGGATCGAGGAAACGCTCCGCTATTTTATCGCGGCCGGTCTGCGCGCCTCATTGCCGGATGCCGCGCAAGTATCCGCCAATCCCGTCGTGCGCGGTTGCCGGATGCTGAAGACGCCGGCCGAGATCGCGTTGATGCAGGCCGCGACCGACGTGACGATCGCCGCCTATCGCTGGACCCATCCACGTGTCGAGCGCGGTATGACCGGGGCGGAGGTCGGTGCGCTGATGAATGCCGCCACGCGCAAGCTGGGGGGCGATCCCGAGTTCGCGCTCGCCCTGATCGGCCCCGCCGCTGCCCTGCCGCATGGCAGCCGCGAAGTGATCCGGGTGGCGGACGGGCAGGTGGTGCTGATGGATTGCGGCTGCACGGTGCAGGGGTATCAGTCCGACGTGTCCCGCACCTGGGTCCATGGATCGGCCGACAAGGAGCAGCGAGCCGTCTGGGACACCGTCGCCAGGGGGCAGCAGATCGCCTTTGCCGCCGCCAAAATCGGTGCGCCCGCCGGATCGATCGACGACACGGTGCGCGCTTATTACACCAAGGCTGGATACGGCCCTGGCTACAAGCTGCCCGGCCTGTCGCACCGCACAGGTCATGGCATCGGCATGGACGGGCATGAGCCGGTCAATCTGGTTCATGGCGAAACCACGCCGCTCGCCGTCGGCATGTGCTTTTCAGACGAGCCGGGGCTTTACCTGCCCGGCAAGTTCGGCGTCCGGCTGGAGGATTGTTTCCACATGACCGCCGCCGGCCCCCGCTGGTTTAGCAAGCCGCCGCGGTCGATCGACGCGCCGGTCTGATCCGCGCCGACCATGGCGGGAGCGCCGACCACATGGCGGGGCGTCCCTCCACGACCGGACGGTCATGCGTAAGCGACGGTCGCCTTACGCCGGCGATGCCGGGTCGCCCCGCCGATCATCGCAAAACCGGCGAGCATCATCGCCCAGCTTGCCGGCTCGGGAATGGCTGACACCGTGCTGATCGTCAGCGAGATAGGTGAGCCGCTGAAGAAATCGGTCAGGTTGAAACTGCCAGTTTGAAACTTCGGTTCGGCTTCGGTCCCGAAGTATAGCTGGGGGCCGTCAAAGGCGAGCAGTGTACCTCCCGGCGTGCCGTCGCCAATCACCAGGCCGCCGTTCACCGCCGTGTTCAGAAAGCTGATTGACTGTGAGGAGAGCGTGGTCGAGCCATATTGAAAGATGCCCATCACGTCTGCGATCGCAAAACCCTGTCCTGGAAACAAGTTTACCGCGTCAACCAACGGATTGGAGTCGAGCTGAAACGAAGCGAACTCGATCGGCGCGGGATCGATACCCGATAGCGTGTCCGTCCCCGAAATGGTGAACTGCAACAACGCCGCATCGGCCGGCGTGGTGATGACGAGTGTCGTGATGGCACTGGCTAGAATGGCAAGCCGCATAAATCCCCCTGTTGGCATCCGTGCGGTTGGTCGGTTCTTTCCAGATGCGCCATTATGCTAGCGCGCGTGGCGTTAACCTCAATCGTTCATCGCGCCGCCATCTGTTTCGCTATGGGACGCCATTTAGTCCTGCTTGAGTGCGGCGTGGCGCTCGCCTAAGCCCGCGCGCATGATCTCGACCAACGACATCCGCCGCGGCTTCCTCGACTATTTCGCGCGTCACGGGCACCAGCCGGTCTCCTCCGCGCCGCTCGTGCCGCAGAACGATCCGACGCTGATGTTCGTGAACGCGGGCATGGTGCCGTTCAAGAACGTGTTCACCGGTCTTGAATCGCGGCCGTACAGCACCGCGATGTCCAGTCAGAAATGCGTCCGCGCCGGCGGCAAGCACAACGACCTCGACAATGTCGGCTATACCGCGCGGCATCATACGTTCTTCGAAATGCTCGGCAATTTTTCGTTCGGCGATTATTTCAAGGAACAGGCGATCACCCATGCCTGGACCTTGCTGACCAAGGAATGGGGCATCCCCGCCGACCGGCTGACCGCCACCGTCTATCACACCGACGACGAGGCGTTCGATCTATGGAGGAAGATCGCCGGCCTGCCCGAACATCGCATCATCCGCATCCCCACCAAGGACAATTTCTGGGTAATGGGCGAGAATGGTCCGTGCGGTCCGTGTTCGGAGATCTTCTACGATCACGGCGAGCATATCTTCGGCGGCCCGCCGGGCAGCCCGGACGAGGACGGCGATCGCTTCGTCGAGATCTGGAACCTGGTGTTCATGCAATATGAGCAGGAGGCCAACGAGATCGTCGGCAATCTGCCCAAGCCGTCGATCGACACCGGCATGGGGTTGGAACGGATCGCCGCCGTCCTGCAGGGCGTCACCGACAATTACGATACCGACACGTTCAAGGCGCTGATCGCCGCCTCCACCGCGCTGACCCACACCGTCGCGGAGGGCGAGCAGAAGGCCTCGCACCGCGTCATCGCCGATCACCTCCGCTCGGCTGGCTTCCTGGTCGCGGACGGCGTGCTGCCCGCCAATGAGGGGCGTGGTTACGTGCTCCGCCGCATCATGCGCCGCGCGATGCGCCACGCGCATCTGCTGGGTGCGAAGGAGCCGTTGATGCACCGGCTGGTGCCGGCGCTGGTGGCCGAAATGGGCGCTGCCTATCCCGAACTCGTCCGCGCGCAGCCGCTGATCGAGGCGACGCTGCGGCAGGAGGAAACCCGTTTCCGGCAGACGCTCGATCGCGGCCTGAAGCTGCTCGACGAGGCGACGGCGGGGCTGGGTGAGGGCGGCACGTTGGCCGGCGAAACCGCGTTCAAGCTCTACGACACCTATGGCTTCCCCTATGACCTGACCGAGGATGCCCTCCGCGCGCAGGGGCTGGCGGTCGACCGCGCCGGTTTCGACACCGCGATGGCCGAACAGAAGCGCGCCGCCCGCGCAGCGTGGAAGGGTTCCGGCGCCAAGGCGTCGGACGATCTGTGGTTCGATATCGCCGAACAGTCCGGCTCGACCGAATTCACCGGCTATGCCGCCGACACGGGCGAGGCGGAGGTCGTTGCGCTGATCCGCGACGGGGTCCGCGTCGATCACGCCACCGCCGGTGATACCGTCGCGATCGTCGTCAACCAGACGCCCTTTTATGGCGAAAGCGGCGGTCAGGTCGGCGATCACGGCACCATCGCCAGCGACGCTGGCCTGCGCGCCATCGTCACCGATACCTCCAAGCAACTCGGCCGCATCTTCGTCCACCACGCGCTGGTCAAGGCCGGTGAGATCAAGGTCGGCGATCCGGTGAAGCTGGCGATCGACGTTCAGCGCCGCGCCGCGATCCGCGCCAACCACTCCGCGACCCATCTGCTGCACGAGGCGCTGCGCCAGCGGCTCGGCACGCATGTCGCGCAAAAGGGCTCGCTGGTCGCGCCCGAGCGCCTGCGCTTCGACTTCTCGCAGCCCGTTGCGGTTACTGCCGCCGATCTGGCCGAGGTGGAGGCGCGGGTGAACGAACAGGTGCGCGGCAACGGCGCCGTCACCACCCGCCTGATGACCCCCGACGACGCGATCGCCGAGGGCGCGATGGCGCTGTTCGGTGAGAAATATGGCGACGAGGTCCGCGTCGTCTCGATGGGTGAGGACGCAGAGGGAATCTATTCGATCGAACTGTGTGGCGGCACCCATGTCCGCGCGCTGGGCGATATCGGCCTGTTCAAGGTCGTCGGCGAAGGCGCGGTCTCTTCCGGCATCCGCCGCGTCGAGGCGCTGACCGGTGAGGCTGCCCGCATCTGGCTGAACGCCCGCGACGAGAAACTGCGCGAGGCGGCGGCGACGCTGCGCTCCACCCCGGACGAGGTGCCCGCCCGCGTCGCGGGTTTGCTCGACGACCGACGCCGGCTGGAACGCGAGCTCGCCGACGCCAAGAAGGCATTGGCGATGGGTGGTGGAGGCCAAGGCGGCGCGCCCGCCGGTCCCGAGGATATCGCCGGCGTGGCGTTCATCGGGCAGGTGCTCGATGGCTTCGATGCCAAGGGCCTGCGCGGCGTGGTGGACGAGGCCAAGCAACGGCTCGGCTCTGGCATCGCCGCGATCGTCGCGGTCAATGAGGGTCGTGCCTCGGTCGCGGTCGGCATCACCGCCGATCTCGTCGCCAGCCACAACGCCGTCGATCTGCTCCGCAAGGCGGTGGCGGCGCTGGGCGGGCAAGGCGGCGGCGGCCGGCCCGACATGGCGCAGGGCGGCGGTCCCGACGGTGACAAGGCGGCCGACGCGCTGGCCGCGATCCGCACGGCGCTGGCGGGTTGATCGCGCGCGTCGGATCATTGGCGGGATGGTCAAGCCATCGCCATCATGCTTAAGATCGCCTCTAATCAACAGGATGAGGGCGAGTGATGCGGGTGATGGCGTGGTCGGTGCTTCCCGCAATGGCGATCGCGACGCTGCCCGCCCCCGTAGCTGCCCAGACGGCGCGTGATCTGCTGACGCAGGCGGCGTTTCAGGATCGCAGCCAGCCGGCCGCGCTCGCCCGCGTCGATCGCGCCCGCGCCACCGCGCTGGCCACGGCACAGCGCCTGCCCGACGATCAGGACGCGGCGGTGCTCGCCGCCGTCGCGCTGGCCTATCGCGCCAAGCTGACCGGTAACCGCGGTGAGGCTATCGCCGCGCGCAAGCAGATGGAAACAGTCGTCGCGCGCTTCCCCCGCAATGCGGAGGCGTTGGTGGGGCTCGGTGCGTGGCATCTGGGCGTTATCGCCAAGGTCGGCCGGATCATGGGCCGCGCGGGGGCGGGCGCGCAGAAGGGCGTAGGTCTCGAATCGCTGGATCGCGGCGTGGCGCTGGGCGGCAACCGGGCGATGTTCGCCGGGCTGGCCGGTCTGCTCCGTATCCAGGCCGATCCCGCCGATCCGAAAGGGCGCAGCCTGTTGGAAACCGCCGTGGCCGCCCCGACGCCGACGGTTCTCGATCGTATCGAACAAAAGGCGGCCAACGCCGTGCTCACGCCACTGCGCCAGGGTGACGGCAAGACTGCCCGCGCGCTCGCCAATCGGCTTTTGCCGTTCGGTTGGTACGACGAGCAGAACTAAGACGGCTCAGGTCGGCAATTCGTCTTTGCGCCTCACCCGCCTGATCCGCGGCTCGCGGTCCAGCGATGCTTCCCGGCGGATCAACTGACGCAGTTCGTCACGCTTTTCGTGGATCGAGGCGATCACCGGCCCCATCGCCACGCCCAGATCGACCAGCACCGCTTCCGATAATTGCAGCGAGCTTTCCAGCGTCTCCGGCACCGCATCGGTCACCCCGGCGCGATAGAGTTCGGCGGCGTGGCGGGCATCGCGGGCACGGGCAATGATCGGCAGGTCGGGCGCCAGCGACCGCATCCGCCGCGCCAGCCGCACCGTCAGCACCGGATCGTCCATCGTCAGGATCAGCGCCCGCGCCGACATCAGGTTCAGCCGGTCCGCCAACTCCGTCCGCGCAATATCGCCGAACAGCACCGGGTAACCGGAGGCCCGTGCCTCCGCGACGACATCGATATCCGCCTCGATCGCCAGATAGGGCTGATCGTGATGGCGCAGCATGTCCGCCACCATCCGGCCCACCCGGCCGAATCCGATCAGTACCGTCCCCGGCGTTTCGCCCGGATCGATCACCGGCATCGGTTCGATCGTCCGCGCCTCGATCCGCTTCGACACCTGCCGCCCCGCCTGCGCCAGCAGCGGCGTGATCGTCATGCCCAGCGCCGTCACCGTCTGCCAGAACGCCGCGGTGGTCGGCAGGATCAACTGCGCCTGCGCCGCCGTCGCCAGCACGATCAGCGTCGTCTCCGACGGGCTGCCCATCAGCAACCCCGTCTCCGCCGCGATCGCCGGCCGCGCCTGCGTGACGCGCAGCAGCAGATAGGTGACGACCGTCTTCACCACCACCACGCCGACCACCGCCGTCAGCAGCGATCCCCAGTTCGCGACGATCGACCGCAGGTCCAGGCTCATCCCGACGGTGATCAGGAACACGCCCAGCGCCAGCCCCTTGAACGGCGCGGTCATCACCTCGACCTCGGAATGATATTCGGTCTCGGCGATCAGCAAGCCGGCCAGCAGCGCGCCGACGATCGGCGATAGTCCCGCGGCGGTGGTTGCGACCGAAGCGACGATCACGACCAGGAGCGACGCGGCCAGAAAAAGCTCCGGGCTCTTCGTCCGCGCCGCCTGCGCGAACAGGCGCGGCAGCACCAGCCGTCCGCCGACATACAGCGCCACCACCGTCAGGCCGCCGCGTAGCGCCACGCCGGCCAGCCCCGCCCAGCCATCGGCGCTCGCGGTCGGCGCCATAGCGCCCAGCGCGAAGATGATCGGCACCAGCGCCAGATCCTCGAACAACAGCATCCCGAACGCGCCGCGCCCGACCGCGCTCGTCGTACCGACCAGCGGCAGCACTAGAGCCGTGGACGACAGGGCGAGCGCCAGGCCCAATCCCGCCGCGCCGGCCCATTCCTGCCCGATGATATGCAGTGCGATTGCGATCAGCGCCGCCGATCCCAGCAATTCCGCCGCGCCGGTGCCGAACACCAACCGTCGCATGCCCCATAACCGCTTGAACGACAGTTCCAACCCGATAGAGAACAGGAGCAGGACGATGCCGAATTCGGCGAACGGCTCGATCGAATGCGGGTCGGAGATCGTGACGTAATACAGCCACGGAAACTGCGCGCTCAGCGACCCCAGTCCCGCCGGCCCGACCAGGAACCCGACCAGGATGAAGCCGATGACCGGGCTGATCCGGAAGCGGGCGAATGCGGGGATTACCAGCCCCGCCGCACCCAATATCACCAGCGCGTCGCTGAAACCTGCATTGTCGAGCCCGATCGCCATGCCCGCGACCTTAGCGGCGCGGCGTCCGGCTTGTCAGCCATGTTCGCCGGACACCGCCCAAAGGTGAACTTCAGGCAAAGGCGATGCGAGCCTTGCGACGGCGCAGTGCGTAGCCGGTCAGGCCGAAGCCCAGCGTCATCAGCGCCCAGGTTGCCGGTTCCGGTACCAGCGGCACCTGTCGGACCGACACGATGCCGTAACCGTCGGCGCTCGCCGTCGTGCCGACAGAGGCGCGAACATCGACGATGCCGCCGGTGAAATCGATCGAACCCGAACGCCACGCATTGGTGTACCGCACCGAGCCGCAATTGCCCTGGAAGCCTGACGTCACGAACTGGTTGCCCGCGTTGACGCACGTCGATCCGCTGATCTCGCCCCAGTTATAGCTGCTGCTGTAGAGCAGATTGGGGGCGCTGGTTTCCACAAACGAGATCGCATCGGACCCCGCCGTGACGGTCGTCGCGCCAGCGATGAAATGCTTAGTGATCGCCGAGGCATAGCTCGAACCCGTCAGCGACCACGGCCCGCTGCTGTCGACCGGCACGACGACCGAGAAGATGTAGCTGACATATTCCAGCGACGTCCGCGGCAGCGTCGCACCATAATCCTGCGTGACAGTGTACCGCTGCCCGAGCGTGGCGACGTCATAGCGAATGAAGCCTGCCGCATCGGCCGATGCGGGAAGCCCAGTCAGCATCACCATGGCGCCCAAAGCAGCCTTCACATATGTTGCCACGTTAATCTCCCGTTCAGCATTTTTTGCTGTCGGCGCGCGTTGCCCGCGCGATCTTGATCGGTCAATCACGTTTTAGTTAACGCGCGACGGTTCAACGCCCGCTCGATCTCCGATAGACAACAAAAAGGGGGCGGCATGCCATCGCGTGCCGCCCCCAAAATTATTCGACGATAGAGACTTACTGACCGTCGTTCATCGCGGTTTCGAGGTTGAGGCGAACCTGCTCGAAGAACTGCTCGGTCGTCATCCAAGGCTGCTCAGGCCCGATCAGAATCGCGAGATCCTTCGTCATGTGGCCGTTTTCCACCGTCTGGATGCAGACGCGCTCCAGCGTCTCGGCGAACTTCGTGACGTCGGCCGTATCGTCGAACTTGCCGCGATACTTCAGGCCGCCGGTCCACGCGAAGATCGACGCGATCGGGTTGGTCGACGTCGCCTTGCCCTGCTGGTGCTGGCGATAATGGCGCGTGACGGTGCCGTGCGCGGCCTCCGCCTCGATCGTCTTGCCGTCCGGGGTCATCAGCACCGACGTCATCAGGCCCAGCGAGCCGAAGCCCTGCGCGACCTGATCCGACTGTACGTCGCCGTCGTAATTCTTGCACGCCCACACGAATTCGCCGTTCCACTTCAGCGCGCTGGCGACCATGTCGTCGATCAGGCGATGCTCGTACACGATACCGGCGGCGGCGAACTTTTCCTTGAACTCCGCGTCGAAGATCTCGGCGAACAGGTCCTTGAAGCGGCCGTCATAGGCCTTCAGGATCGTGTTCTTGGTGCTGAGATACAGCGGCCAGCCGCGCCCCAGCGAATAGTTCATGCTGGCGCGCGCGAAGTCGCGGATCGACTGGTCGAGGTTGTACATGCCCATGGCGACGCCCGCCTCGGGGAAGTCGAACACCTCATATTCCAGTACCTGGCCGTCGGTGCCCTCCCACTTCATCATCAGCTTGCCGGGGCCGGGGACCAGGAAGTCGGTCGCCTTGTACTGGTCGCCAAACGCGTGGCGGCCGACGACGATCGGGTGCGTCCAGCCGGGGATCAGGCGAGGGACGTTCTTGATGACGATCGGCTCGCGAAAGATCACACCGCCCAGGATGTTGCGGATCGTGCCGTTGGGCGACTTCCACATCTTCTTCAGGCCGAATTCCTCGACGCGCTGCTCGTCGGGGGTGATCGTCGCGCACTTCACCGCGACGCCGTATTTCTGCGTGGCGTGGGCGCTATCGATGGTCACCTGATCGCTGGTTGCGTCGCGGTTCTCGACGCTTAGGTCGTAATAATCGAGCTCGATATCGAGATACGGCTTGATGAGCCGCTCGCGGATCCATTCCCAGATGATCCGGGTCATCTCGTCGCCATCGATTTCCACGATGGGCGTCTTCACCTTGATCTTGGCCATGCTTTCCGGTCCTTCGAAGGGGGGATGGGGTTGCAGGGGCGTCTAGGATGCGTGTCCGCGGCTGGCAACCATGGCCGCACGCCGATTTCGACTCGCGCCGACCGACGGCGGTGCTACACCATGGTTAACAGCCGGATAGAACCGGTGCGAAACAGGAGCAGGAACGCGATGAACGCACGATATGCCATGCTGACCTTTGCCGGAGCGGCCCTGTCGCTGGCGACCCCGGTCTCGGCGCAGACCTACAGCAACCTGTTCGTCTTCGGCGACAGTCTGGTCGACGCCGGCAACGCGCAGGCGGGCCGTGCGGCAAGTGGCGGCGCCGATCCCGCGCCGGCGGCCGCGGGCTATTATCAGGGGCGCTTTTCCAACGGCTATAATTTCGCTGATTATCTGTCGATCGCGATGGGGAAGGGGCCGACCGTCGCCAATGCCTATGGCGGGCTGAACTTCTCGGTCGGCGGCGCGAAGTCGGCGGAGGTTGCCGGTGACGCCAGCCCGAGCTTTGCCGATCAGGTCACGACATTCGGCCTGTCTGGCAAGATGTTCGACAGCAATTCGCTGGTGTTGCTGACGTTCGGCGGCAACGACGTGCGCGATGAATTGGCCAAGCTAGGGACGATCGCCGGTTATACACCCAATCTCACCCCCGCCGTCTCCGCATTCAACGCTGGCCTCTCATCGCTCTATGCAGCCGGCGCGCGCAACTTCGTGGTGACAGGGTTGCCCGATATCGGCCAGATCCCCGCAGTGACCGATTTCGGATCGGCGGGACTGTCGGCGGCCGGCACGTCGCTGTCGTTCGGGCTCAACAACATCTTCAAACAGGTGATCGGCGGGTTCGACGCCACGCCTGGCGTCAATGCTACCTTCTACGATCTGTTCGCGGCGCAACAGGCCATTTACGCCGACCCGACCGCGTTCGGCCTGACCGCGCCGCTCAACACGACGACCGCCTGTCTGCGCACGACGGCGGCACCGGCCTGCAACGGCTATGTCTATTTCGACACGATCCACCCGACGACGCAGCTGCACGCCGCGATCGCCAGCGGCATCGTCAGCCAGCTCGGTATCGCCGCCGTGCCTGAACCCGCGACCTGGACGATGCTGCTGACCGGTTTCGCGCTCACCGCCGGCGCGCTTCGTTATCGCCGCCGCCGGACCGTCGTTGCCCTCGCCGCCTGATCCCGTCACCCCGCCGCCGGTCGTTCCCCCGGCGGCGGTCGGGGCAGGGGATCGGCCGTCCGGGGCGATGCAAGATTGTCACACGCCGTCCGGGCCGATAGATGCGGGCCGCATGAACTCACTCGATAAGCCACCGATCACCACGACGACGGTGAAGTGGCGCTTTCCCACCGTCCATCCAGAGGGACGGAAATACGTCGCCATATCCGTTGGCATCACGTTGTTGCTGACGGTCATCTCGAACGTTCTGTTCTGGCCGATGATAGGGCTGACGATCTGGGTCGCCGCCTTCTTCCGCGATCCGATCCGCACCACGCCGCAGGGTGACGGCCTGATCGTCGCCCCCGCCGACGGCCTCATCACCATGATCCAGCGCGTCGCCATCCCGCGCGAGCTGGTGGGCGAGCTGGGCGAGGCGCCGTTGACCCGCGTGTCGATCTTCATGTCGGTGTTCGACGTGCACATCAACCGTACGCCGATCGCCGGCACTATCCGGCAGGTCGTCTATATCTCCGGCAAGTTCCTGAACGCCGATCTCGACAAGGCATCGGACGAGAACGAGCGTCAGCACATCGTCGTCGAGGGTCGCGACGGCCGCCGCATCGGCTTCACCCAGATCGCCGGCCTTGTGGCGCGCCGCATCGTCGGCTTCGTGAAGCCTGGCGACATGGTCGCGACCGGCCAGCGCATCGGCCTGATCCGTTTCGGCAGCCGCGTCGATGTCTATCTGCCCGACGATGTCATCCCGCAGGTGACGCTCGGCCAACGGTCGGTCGCTGGCGAGACGATCGTCGGTCGCGTCGGTGGCCTGCCCGTCAGCGGCATCGCCCAATAATGAGTGAGCCGATGACCCCTAGAATGCCGGGCGACCCTGAACCTGCCGCTTCGACATCGGGCGTATCGCCGCGCCGCTTTGCGCGGCCGCCGCGCGGCCTTCCGCTACGCGCGGTCGCGCCCAACGCGGTCACCGCGCTGGCGCTGTGTTCAGGCTTGTCCGGCGTCCGCTTCGCCATCGCTGGCGAGTGGGAGCGGGCGGTGGCGATGATCATGGTCGCCGGGGTGCTCGACGGCATCGACGGCCGCATCGCGCGAATGCTCCGCGGCGAGAGTCGGTTCGGGGCGGAGCTGGATTCGCTATCCGACGCGATCTCGTTCGGCGTCGCGCCGGCGTTGATCCTGTATCTCTGGTCGCTCGCGGCGTTGCCACGGTTCGGCTGGATGGCGGCACTGGTGCTGGCGGTGTTCTGCGCGCTTAGATTGGCGCGCTTCAATGCCAAGATTGACGAAACCGACCAGCCGCATAAATCGGCTGGCTTCCTAACCGGCGTGCCAGCCCCGGCTGGAGCTGGTCTGGCCCTGTTGCCGCTGATTGCATGGTTGTGGATGGACCAGCCAATCCTCGCTTCGCCCTATCTGGTCGCGCCTTGGGTGATCTTCGTCGCGGTGCTGATGGTGTCCAGCGTCGCCACCTTCACTTGGGGCTCGCTACGCCTGCGTCGCAGCATTCGCTTCGAGGCGCTGGCGGGTGTTGTCATGCTGGGCGCCGCATTGGTAACGATGCCATGGCAGACCATCAGCGTCATCTCGGCACTTTACCTTCTGACGATCCCGTTCAGCATCGCCAGCTATGCGAAGGTCAAGCGACTTCGCGGAACCGCCGCATCGGGGCGGGAACCGGTGCCGACGCCCATCGCCTGACCGCGATGTGGCGTTCCGCCCTTGCCAATTGCTCAAGCGGTGCGAATGCGCGGTCGGTCTGGCCGGCGGCAATACGCAGGATACGCTGCCACTGGGGCCCAACTGCGGCGGCGATGATGGCGACCGATACCGCCAATGCGCCCGCGAAAACCATCATGCTCATCACTGCCACCATGTTCGCCTCCCTTGAGCATGCACGTCGTCCATCCACGCGCATCAACATCTGATTCCGAAAACCGGTTCCGCCGCATCCTTCGGTAAACGCGGGACATTCTGGCGTATTGGTAACCGGGATTAACCGAGATCTGATTCGTACCGCTGTTGAACCCTTTATGTTCCTATCATGTTCTACCTGTCAAGCGGCGTGGAACGGTTGCCAAATCGGATCGCATCGGTTAAGGGCCGCGCCTCAACTCCGCATGGGAAGCATCATACACCGGTGCGCAGGTCCTTTCAGGCCACGCGTCATCCGCTTCCCAGAGGCATAACCGGAAGGAATACTCTTATGGCGGCACCTGTCGTCTCGATGCAGCAGCTTATCGAAACCGGCGCGCACTTCGGCCACCAGACCCACCGCTGGAACCCGAAGATGAAGCCCTACATCTTCGGTGATCGTAACGGCGTCCACATCCTCGACCTGTCGCAGACCGTGCCGCTGTTCGCGCGCGCGCTCGAATTCGTGTCGTCGTCGGTCGCCGGTGGCGGCAAGGTCCTGTTCGTCGGCACCAAGCGCCAGGCGCAGGAGCCGATCGCGGACGCGGCGCGCAAGTCGGGTCAGCATTTCGTCAACCACCGCTGGCTGGGCGGCATGCTCACCAACTGGAAGACGATCAGCAACTCGATCAAGCGCATGAAGACGCTGGAAGAGCAGCTGTCGGGCGACACGCACGGCCTGACCAAGAAGGAAGTGCTGCAGCTGACCCGTGAAAAGGACAAGCTGGAACTGTCGCTGGGCGGCATCCGCGACATGGGCGGGGTACCCGACGTCATGTTCGTGATCGACGCGAACAAGGAAGAGCTGGCGATCAAGGAAGCCAACACGCTCGGCATTCCCGTCGTCGCGATCCTCGATTCGAACGTGTCGCCGGACGGCATCGCCTTCCCGGTACCCGCCAACGATGACGCCGCCCGCGCCATCCGCCTGTACTGCGAGGCGATCGCGATCGCCGCGACGCGCGGTGGCCAGGAGCAGCAGCGTCGCACCGGTGCCGACATGGGCGCCATGGCTGAGCCGGCCGCCGAAGAGACGCTGACCGTCGAGACGCCGGCTGCCGAGCCGGAAGACGCCGCGACCGCCACGGTCGAGGGTGCGGGCGCCGAGACAGAGCGCCAAATCGACGCGTAACCGTCACCGGTTCGTCATGCGGGCGGGGCAGGGCGGATACGCCTCGCCTCGCCCGCAACCACATTCTGAACAGAAGGATTAGGACTATGGCCGACATCACGGCAGCGATGGTCAAGGATCTGCGCGAGAAGAGCGGCGCAGGCATGATGGATTGCAAGAAGGCGCTGAACGAGACCGGCGGCGACATGGATGCCGCCATGGATTGGCTCCGTACCAAGGGTCTCGCCGCCGCCGCCAAGAAGTCCAGCCGTACCGCGGCCGAAGGTCTGGTCGGCGTCGCCGTTGCCGGCACCAAGGGTGCCGCGGTCGAGGTTAACTCCGAAACCGATTTCGTCGCCAAGAACGACCAGTTCCAGCAGTTTGTCCGCGAAGTCACGCAGATCGCACTCGCGACCGGTGGCGATGTCGACGCGCTGAAGGGCGAGGCCATGCCGTCGGGCAAGACCGTCGAGGAAGTGCTGACCAACAACGTCGCGACGATCGGTGAGAATCAGTCGCTGCGCCGCTCGAAGACGCTGGAAGTCAGCAAGGGCGCGGTCGTGCCCTACATCCACAATGCCGCAGCCCCCGGCCTCGGCAAGATTGGCGTGCTCGTCGCGCTAGAATCGGATGCCTCGGACGAGGTGCTGCAGACCCTCGGCAAGCAGCTCGCGATGCACATCGCCGCCGCCTTCCCGAAGGCGCTGAACGAAGCCGACCTCGACGAGGCCGAGATCGAGCGCGAGCGTGCGATCGCGACTGAAAAGGCCGCCGAATCGGGCAAGCCTGCCGACATCATCGCCAAGATGGTCGAAGGTGGCATCGCCAAGTATCGCAAGGAACACGCACTGGTCAGCCAGCTGTTCGTCATGGACGGCAAGACCAAGATCAGTGACGTCGTGGCCAAGGCGGGCAAGGACGCCGGCACCACCATCGTGCTGAAGGACTATGTCCGCTTCCAGTTGGGCGAGGGCATCGAAAAGGAAGCCTCCGACTTCGCCGCCGAAGTCGCGGCCGTGTCGGGCGTGCCCCAGGCCGCCGCATAACGCACTGCCCTCTCCGCTTGCGGGGAGGGGATCAGCCAAACGCTGATGGAGGGGGCTCACCAAGGGCGGCAACGCAGGTGGTGAGCCCCTTCGTGCGTCTGCTCTTGCCGCGGATCGATCGTCACAGGTCGATCGTAAACGATATCGTCATTGCGAGCGGAGCGAAGCAACCCAGCGCAGCGCGCGGAACACTGGGTTGCTTCGCTCCGCTCGCAATGACGGCGCGGGAAGCCGATCGAAGTCGGGCACAGCTCTCACGATCGATGTTCAGTGGGGAAGCGCGCGACAGTCGGGTCAAAACCGCGAAGAAAGATGGTTCTCGCGAAAACGCGGAGCCCCGGAGATGTCGCGCCACAAACGTCTTCCTTCACGAACCTCCGGCTAACCGTGGAAAGAGGATACTCGGCGTCCCGCGCAACTCTCCGTGCCTTCGCGCCTTCGCGTGAATATCTCCTCTCGGCCACGGAGCAACGATCCGTACCGATTCACGCCTGGGAGCCGACGGTCCACGCAACCGGCCCCGGATTAAATCCAACCCCGCCACACACGGTTGCCCCGCGCACCCGCCCCGCCTAAGGTCCGCGCCGCTTCCCCCAACACATCGAGACGCATGACCGAACCCCGCTTCAAACGTATTTTGCTGAAACTGTCGGGCGAAGTCCTGATGGGTGAGAATGGTCTTGCCATCGATCCGGATGTCACCGCCCGCGTCGCCGGTGAGATCGCCGGTGTCCGCGCGCAGGGGTATGAACTGTGCATCGTCGTCGGTGGCGGCAACATTTTCCGTGGCCTGTCCGCCGCCGCCAAGGGCATCGAGCGCGCGACCGCCGATTACATGGGTATGCTCGCCACCGTCATGAACGCGCTGGCCGTGCAGAATGCGCTCGAGCAGATCGGCGTCGATACCCGCGTCCAGTCGGCGATCCCGATGTCCTCTGTGTGCGAACCCTTCATCCGCCGCCGCGCCGAGCGTCATCTGGAAAAGGGTCGCGTCGTGATCTTCGCCGCCGGTGTCGGCTCGCCTTTCTTCACCACCGATTCCGGCGCTGCGCTGCGCGCCGCCGAGATGAAGTGCGATGCGCTGTTCAAGGGCACCTCGGTCGACGGCGTCTATGATGCCGACCCGAAAAAGGTGCCGACCGCGACGCGCTATGAAACCGTCAGCTATTCGCGGGTTCTGTCCGATGACCTGAAGGTCATGGACGCCTCCGCCATCGCGCTGTGCCGTGACAACAATATCCCGATCGTCGTCTTCAACATCCGCGAACACGGCAATTTCGCCGCCGTCCTCGCCGGTGAAGGCATTTCCACGATCGTCCAGAATCAGGAGAATATCGATGCCCGCCTATGACAAGGCCGATATCCAGCGCCGCATGACCGGCGCAATCGACGCACTGAAGCACGATCTCAGCGGTCTTCGCACCGGTCGCGCCTCCACGACGCTGCTCGATCCCGTCAATGTCGAAGTCTATGGCAGCCATATGCCGCTGACCCAGGTCGCGACCGTCTCGGCGCCCGAGCCACGGATGCTGACCGTACAGGTGTGGGACAAGACGAACGTCAGTTCGGTGGAAAAGGCGATCCGGTCGGCCGGGCTCGGCCTGAACCCGATCAACGATGGCCAGACGCTGCGTCTGCCGATCCCCGACCTGACCGAAGAGCGCCGCAAGGAGCTTGCCAAGCTCGCCAGCCAATACGCGGAAAAGGCCCGGATCGCCGCCCGCAACGTGCGCCGCGACGGCATGGACAGCCTGAAGACCGACGAGAAGAAAAACGTCTTCGGCGAGGACGAGCGCAAGCGCCACGAAACCGAGCTGCAAAAGGTCACCGACAAGACCATCGCCGACATCGACGCCGCCTCGTCGTCGAAGGAAAAGGAAATCCTGGGCAAGTGACGGGCCGGGTGCAGTTCTCCTATTCCTCCTCTCACTCGCAGGAAGGGTCTGGAGAGGGCCTGTCCTCAAGGGCGGGTGTTCATGTCTTGCGCCTTCCTGCCAGCGCGAGGGAATAAGTGAGTACCGCGCCCATCCTCGCCACCGACACGCCTGCCATCCCCCGCCACGTCGCCATCATCATGGATGGCAACGGCCGCTGGGCGCGCCAGCGTCATCTCCCGCGCCTCGCCGGTCACAAGGCGGGGGTCGAGGCGGTTCGCCGCGTGACCCGCGCCGCCCGTGCGATGGGGATCGAGGCACTGACGCTCTATGCCTTCTCCTCGGAGAACTGGCGCCGCCCCGCCGAGGAAGTCAGCGACCTGATGGGGCTGCTGCGCCTCTTCATCCGCTCCGACCTCGCCGAACTGGCGCGCGAGAATGTCCGGTTGCGGATCATCGGCGATTACCGCGCCTTCTCGCCCGATCTGATCGCGCTGATCGAGGACGCGGTCGCGCGCACCGCCGGCAACAGCGGGCCGTTGCTGGCCATCGCGCTCAATTACGGCGCGCAGGCCGAACTCGCCGCCGCCGCCCGCCGCCTCGCCGCGCGCCTGCCCGCCGACCAGATCGACGAGGCGGCGATCGAGGCCGAACTCGACACCGTCGGTCTGCCCCCGCTCGACCTCGTCATCCGCACGTCGGGCGAACAGCGCCTGTCGAACTTCCTGTTGTGGCAGGCGGCCTATGCCGAACTGCTGTTCGTCGACACGCTCTGGCCAGATTTCGGTGCCGACGCGCTGGCCGACGCGGTCGCCGCCTTCGGCCAGCGCCAGCGTCGCTACGGAGGCCTGTGACCGAAACGCCCGTCCCGTTGCCTGAGACGATGCCCGACACGCCGGACGCCAAGCTCAGGACGCCGTCGAATCTTCGCCTGCGGATGATCGCCAGCGTCGTCATGATCGCCGTCGCGCTGGTCGCGCTGGTGGCGGGCGACCTGCTGTTCTGGCTGCTCGCGGTGGTCGCGGCGCTGTTCATGATGGCCGAATGGGCCGATCTGCACGGCGCCGACGCGAAGACGAAGCGGATGGCGCAGTTCGCGCTCTCCGTGCCGCTTGCGATCATGGCGCCGATCGCGGCGGGTCCGCATTTCTTCGTCCTCGGCCTGCTCGGGGCGGCGTTCTTCTTCATCGCCATCGTGTATCGCAATGCCGGCCTCGCGTTGGGCGCCGCCTATGTCGGCCTGCCGGTGTTCGCGCTGCTGCTGATCCGGCAACAGCCCGATGGCCTCGTCCTGACGCTCTGGGCGCTGGCGCTCGTCTGGGCGACCGATATCGGCGCGTTCTTCACCGGCCGTTCGCTGGGCGGACCAAAGCTGGCGCCGCGGATCAGTCCCGCCAAGACCTGGTCCGGCCTGATCGGCGGCGTCGTGCTCGCCACGATCTTCGCCTTTGTCCTGCATGTCGGCTTGGGCCTGCCGTTCCGCCTAGTCATCGCGACGCCGTTCCTTGCGGTGCTGGCGCAGGGCGGTGACCTTTACGAGAGCGCGCTGAAGCGTCGCGCCGGGGTGAAGGACAGCGGCAATGTGCTGCCCGGCCATGGCGGCGTCCTCGACCGGCTTGACGGCATCGTCCCGGTCGCCCCCGTCGCTGCGCTGCTCGTGGTCCTGCCGCAACTGTTGGGATAAGGCAGGCCTGTGAGAACCGTCACCATCCTTGGCGCCACCGGCTCGGTCGGCACCTCGACTCTCGACCTGATCGAGCGTGAGCCGGACAAGTTCCGCGTCCGCGCACTTACCGCCAATTGCGACGTCGCAAAGCTCGCCGCCGCCGCCCGCCGCACGCATGCCGAACTGGCGGTCGTCGCCGACGAAGCCTGCTTGCCCGATCTCCGCGCCGCGCTCGCTGGCACCGATACTCAGGTAGCCGGCGGGCGTGCCGCGATCATCGATGCCGCGCGCTCCGGCGCCGATTGGACGATGGGCGCGATCGTGGGCTGTGCCGGCCTCGAACCGGTCATGGCCGCGGTCGGGCAGGGCAGCACCGTCGTCCTCGCCAACAAGGAACCGCTGGTGTCCGCCGGCGAGGTCATTCTTGCTGCGGCTGCCGCATCGGGCGCCACGCTGCTCCCCGCCGACAGCGAACACAACGCGATCTTCCAGTGCTTCGCCCCCGATCAAGCCCGCGCGGTCCGTCGCATCATCCTGACATGCAGCGGCGGCCCGTTTCGCGACTGGTCGCTGGCCGACATGGCGGGCGTCACCCGTGAACAAGCGGTCGCCCACCCCAACTGGTCGATGGGCGCCAAGATATCGGTCGATTCGGCGACGATGATGAACAAGGGCCTCGAACTGATCGAGGCCGCTCGCCTGTTCCCGGTCGACCCCGACCGGATCGAGATCGTCATCCACCCGCAGTCCGTCATCCACAGCGCGGTCGATTATGTCGATGGCTCGATGCTCGCCCAGCTCGGCCCGTCGGACATGCGCGTGCCGATCGCGCATTGCCTGGCTTGGCCGCACCGCATGGCCACACCGATGGCGCCGCTCGACCTGATCGCGCTCGGCCGCCTCGATTTCGCGGCACCCGATCCCGTCCGCTTCCCCGCCCTGCGCCTCGCCCGCAAAGCGCTCGCGGCCGGCGGCGCGCGCCCGGCAATCCTGAACGCTGCCAACGAGATCGCCGTCGCTGCTTTTCTGGCGCGGCGCATCGGCTTCCTCGAAATTGCCGCAATCGTGGAACATACGCTGGAACGCTACGACCCGCCCGCGCCAGAAACACTCGACGCGGTCATTGCCGTCGATGCCGAGGCGCGGATATTGGCGGGCGAGCGCGTAGAGGATCGCGTAGCTTGATCGACAATCCCGGCTTTCTCCTCACCATCCTGGCCTTCATCGCGGTCATCGGTCCGCTCGTGTTCGTGCACGAGATGGGCCATTACCTCGCCGGCCGCTGGTTCGGCATCGGCGCCGACGCATTCTCGATCGGCTTCGGCCGCGAGATCGCCGGCTATACCGACAAGCGCGGCACCCGCTGGAAACTCGGCTGGTTGCCGCTGGGCGGGTATGTCCGCTTCGCCGGCGACATGAACCCGGCCAGCCAGCCAACCGCCGAATGGCTGGCGCTGCCCGCCGCCGAACGCGAGCGGACGTTTCAGGCAAAGCCCGTCTGGCAGCGCGCGATCGTCGTCGCCGCCGGCCCGGTCGTCAATTTCGTCGTTGCGATCATCATCCTCGCCGGCTTCGCGCATTTCTACGGCACCCGTTACGCACCGCCCGTCGTCGGCGCGATCGTCGCGACCAGCCCCGCCGCCAAGGCCGGTCTGCGCCCCGGCGATCGTCTGATCTCGCTCGGTGGTCGGTCGATGGAAAGCTTCGCCGACATCGCCCAATATGCGATGATGCGGCCGGGCGAGACGATCCGCATCGATGTCGAACGCGCCGGCCGACCCCTGTCGACCACGCTGACCATCGGCACGCTGGAACAGCGCGATCGCTTCGGCAACGAATACAAGATCGGCCGCGTCGGCATCGGCAGCCCGCCGATCGAATATCGCCCCGTCTCGCTGTGGCGCGCGCCTGTCGAGGGCACGATCCAGGTCTTCTCGATCGTGCGCGGCTCGCTCGATGCGATCGGCCAGATCATCACCGGCCGCCGCTCGGTCGACGAACTGGGCGGGCCACTGCGCATCGCGAAGGTGTCGGGCGAACAGATGTCGCTGGGCTGGCCGGCGTTCATCGGCCTCGTCGCACTGGTGTCCATCAATCTGGGGTTCATCAATCTGCTGCCAGTGCCGATGCTCGATGGTGGCCACCTGTTCTTCTACGCGATCGAGGCGGTGCGGCGGCGCCCGGTCGATCAGCGTGTGCAGGAATGGGCGTTTCGCGGCGGCCTCGCCGCGCTTTTGGCCCTGATGCTCTTCGTGACGCTCAACGATCTCGGTCAGTTCGGTCTCTGGCGCAATCTCGCCGGCTTGATCGGTTGAACAGTCTGGGGCAGGGCGAACGCCGCAGGGGTCGTGTATCTTGTTTTCCGTGGGTGGGTCGTACGTGAAGAATGATGGTCAAAAGGTCGCGGCGATCGGCGTGACGTTGCTGGCGAGCACGATGCTCGCAGGCGTCCCGGTGATGGCGCAGACCGCCCCGGCACCCGCTGCGCAGGCAGCACCTGTGCGCCCCACGCCCGCCACAACGCGTCCGGCAACCGTCGCCGCGCCAAGCACCGCGACGCCTACGGCCGCAGGACAGGCTACGACTGCACCCGTCACCGCCGGCACGATTCGCTCGCTTCGGGTCGAAGGGTCGCAGCGCATCGAACCTGAAACGGTCCTGTCCTATACAAAGTTGCGTATCGGCATTCCGTACACCACCGCGACGCTCGATCAGGCGCTGGTCGATCTTCAGGCGTCGGAGTTGTTCGCCGACTATTCGATCTCCGGCGTGGAAAGCGGCGACATCGTGCTACGCATCCGCGAGAACCCGATCATCAACCGGGTGATCCTGGAGGGCAACAAGGCGATCAAGAGCGACAAGATCCAGAAGGAACTGAAGCTCGCCCCCCGCCAGATCTTCACCCGCACCGCCGTGCGTGCCGATGTCGGCCGCATCGTCGAGCTGTATCGCCGCCAGGGCCGGTTCGCCGCCGTCGTCGATCCCAAGATGGTCAGCCTCGACCAGAACCGCGTCGATATCGTCTTTGAGATCGCGGAAGGATCGAAGTCGAAGGTCCGCCAGATCAATATCATCGGCAACGAGAAATTCTCGGCCGATGCGTTGCGCGGCGAAATGGCGACCAAGCAGTCGCGTTGGTTTCGTGTCCTGTCGTCGAACACCAGCTACGATCAGGATCGCCTGAACTACGACCAGCAGAAACTGCGCCAGTTCTACCTGACGCAGGGGTACGCCGATTTCCGCGTGACCAGCGCGGTGGCGGAACTCACCCCCGATAAGCGTGACTTCATCATCACCTATGTCGTTGAGGAAGGGCCACGCTACAAATTCGGCGACGTCACCGTCGACAGTGAGATCCGCGATTTTGACAACACCCGCCTCGCCGCGTCGCTCGCCCCGAAAAAGGGCGATTGGTACAATGCGAAGCTGGTCGAGGATTCGGTCGACAGCCTGTCGCAGACCGCCGGCCTGTTCGGCTACGCCTTCACCAACGTCGATCCGGAATTCCAGCGCGATCGCGATACGCTCACGATGGGGATCAATTTCCACATCGCGCAGGCGCAGCGCACCTATGTCGAGCGCATCGACATCAACGGCAATACGCAGACGCAGGACAAGGTCGTCCGCCGCGAGATGCGGCTGGCCGAAGGTGACGCGTTCAACGATTTCCAGATCAAGCGGTCGCAGGATCGCATCAACTCGCTCGGCTTCTTCCAGGACAAGTTCGAGATCAAGCGCAGCCCCGGCAGCGCCCCGGACCGCATCCTGCTGGAAGCACCTGTCGAGGAAAAATCGACCGGTGAACTTCAGTTGTCGGCCGGCTATTCGTCGCTCGAACGCTTCATCGTGCAGGCGAACATCACTCAGCGCAATTTCCGCGGCAAGGGTCAGGAACTGCGCGCCGGCGTCAACTATTCCAGCTATCAGAAGTCGGTCGAACTGGGCTTCACCGAACCGTATCTGTTCGACAAGAACATCGCGGTCGGCGTCGATCTGTTCCGCCGCGATTTCAACCAGTTCAACTTCACCACCAACGGCGATCGCAATCAGCTGTACAACCAGGTGTCCACCGGATTCCAGATCCGCTCGGGCGTGCCGCTGACCGAATATTGGTCGCTGTCGGGTCGCTACGGCCTGTCCTATGATGAAGTCGGGCTGGACAGCAGCCTGCTCGTCAACGGCGAGTGCAGCGCGGCGACTGTCGGGCGCTATCTTTGCGAACAGCTCGGAAATCGCTGGACCTCGTCGGTCGGCTACTCGCTGATCTACAACAGCCTCAACAGCGGCCTGCGCCCAACCGCCGGTACCCGCTTTTCGTTCAGCCAGGATTTCGCCGGTCTCGGCGGTGACGTGAAGTATATCCGAACCCGGTTCGAAGCGGCGAAGTACAAGGGCCTTGGCAGCGGCTTCGTCCTCTCGTTTTTGGGTGAGGGCGGGTACATCAGGTCGCTCGAAAAGAGCCGTGGGCCGGGGATCGACAAGGTCCGGATCATCGATCGCTTCTATCTGGGCGAACCGAACTTCCGCGGCTTCGATATCCGTGGCGTCGGCCCGCGTATCCAGCGGACGCCGCTCGTCACCGATCCGGTCACCGGGGTCCAGTCGCTGGTCACCGATCGCAATCAGATCGTCGACGATCCATTGGGCGGCAAAGCCTATTATCTGGGTCGCATCGAACTCGAAATTCCGCTCGGCTCCGGCGCGCGGGAGCTCGGGCTTCGGCCGTCAATCTATGCGCAGGCAGGCAGCTTGTTCAGTCTGACGCGTCCGCTGGCGACGACGACCTTCACGCAGCTTCGGGACGCCAATGGCGTTCTGCGGACAAATCCCGATGGGTCGCCGACCCTCGCTGGCGCGCCGCTGACGACGATCGTGAACAATCAGACGTTGGCGCTCTACACGGTCAATGCGACCGATACGACGAACGCAGGGCTGACGACGACCTGCGCGATCGGCTATTCCGCCACGGCCGGCGGCACCTGTGCCGGCACCTCGGCCAATGTCGCCCAGACCAGCCAGCCCTTCGTCGAGAACTTCCTCGGCAATTCGGCGCGGCCGCGTGTCACCGTTGGCATCGGCGTCAATTGGAATTCACCGTTCGGCCCTCTGCGCATCGATCTCGCCCGCGCGCTGATCAAGCAAAAGGGCGACGACGACAAACTCATCACTTTCAACGTAGGAACCCAGTTCTGATGACCTTCAAGACGCTTCTTCTCGCCGCCGCACTCGTCGCGCCGGCCATCGCCACCACCGCCTCGGCCCAGGTCGGCGGCATCGCCGTCGCCAACCCAGAGGGTGCGGTCGGCAATTCCAAGGCATGGGCCGCTGCCCGTGGCCAGATCGAGACACAGTACAAGCCGCAGCTCGATCAGGCGAACACCCGTCGCGAAGCCGTGCAGCGTGAGCTTCAGCCGCTCGTGACCGCGTTCAACACCGCCCGCGCGGCGCCGAATGCCAATCAGGCCGCGCTGCAGACGCAGGCACAGGCTATTCAGACTCGTGAGCAGGCCGCCCAGGCCGAACTCACCCGCCTGACCGCCCCGGCCCAGCGCGCGCAGGCCTATGCGATCGAGCAGATCTCGGGCCGCCTGCCAGAGGCCGTTCAGGCCGTCGTCCGCGCGCGTAACGTCAGCCTGCTGCTCCGCCCGGACGCCGCGCTGTTCGCCAACCCCACCGCCGATGTGACCGCCGCGATCACGACCGAGCTGGATCGTCTGGTCCCGACCGTCGGCATCACGCCGCCCGCCAACTGGCAGCCCGGTCAGCAGCAGCAGGGTGCAGCACCTGCCGGTGCCGCTCCCGCCGCCGCGACGCCGGCCGCCCGGCCGGCCCAGTCCAGCGGCCGCTGAGCGCAACCGGTGACTGATACCGTCGCCGTTGCACCGGAAACCGTCCTTGGCCCGTTCGATATCGGACGGGTCATGGCGGCCCTCCCGCATCGTTATCCCCTGCTCCTCGTCGATCGTGTCGAGGAGCTGGTAATCGACAAGCGGATCGCCGCCATCAAGGCGGTGACGATGAACGAACAGTTCTTCCAGGGGCATTTCCCCGGTCGCCCGATCATGCCCGGCGTGTTGATCGTCGAGGCGCTGGCGCAGGCGGCGGGTATCCTCGCGGTCGAAAGCCTCGGCCTCGCCGGTTCGGGCAAGCTCGTTTATTTCATGGCGATCGACGGGGCGAAGTTCAGGAAGCCGGTCGAACCCGGCGTCCTGCTCCGTCTGGAGGCGACGTTCGTGCAAAAGCGGTCCAGCGTCTGCAAGTTCGCAGGCGTTGCGAAGGTCGACGGCCAAGTCGTTGCGGAAGCTAACTTTACCGCGATGATCGCCGATCCGCCATCTGCGTGAAGACAGCGAACTTTGACTTATCCCGGCGGTGCCGCTAAGCGCCCCGCCTTGTCCTTCGGCTGGTCGGAACCAGCCACTTGCAGGAGCTGCCCCATGAAGACCGATACGCATCCCGACTATCACATGATCCGCGTGCAGATGACGGACGGCACCGTCTTCGAAACCCGGTCGACCTGGGGCAAGGAAGGCGACCTGATGACGCTCGACATCGATCCGCTCGCGCATCCGGCCTGGACCGGCGGTCGCGGCACGATGCTCGACACCGGTGGCCAGGTCGCCCGCTTCAACAAGCGCTTCGGCGGCGGTCTCTCGCTCCGCAAGTAACCGACCCTGCCGTGACGAAGAGGGCCGGTCCGCTGAAAAGCGGGCCGGCCTTTTTCATGTGCGCGACGGTAGGAAGAAGATGGGTACGGATCGATCCGGTCGATCATTCCAACCGACAGGAATGGCGGAGAGAGTGGGATTCGAACCCACGGTAGGCGTTAACCTACGGCGGTTTTCAAGACCGCTGCCTTAAACCACTCGGCCATCTCTCCGGTATCTCCCCGATAGCGTCCGCGCCGGCCCGTGCAAGCCCGACGATGATCGGGGGTTGCCGTAACGGCCCCGCACCGCGACAAGCGGAGGCATGTGGGCCATCCAATCGGCGCGTATCGCCGCCCTCGCCATCGTTGCCGTCGCCGCGCCCGTCGCGGCGCAGGACGATCCCTTCCAGTCCTATCTGGCCGGTGTCCGCACCCGCGCCATCGCCGAGGGCGTCGCGGCGGCGACGATCGACCGCGAGTTCGCCGACCTGACGCTCAATCCCCGCGTGGTCGAGCTGGATCGCGGTCAGCCCGGCAATGTGCTCAGCACCAGCTTCTCGCCGTTTGCACCCTATCGCGCCGACCACGTCGACGCCGCACGGATCGACCGGGGCCGTTCGGTCTATCAGGCGCAGCGATCGCGCCTGTCCGCGATCGAGCGTGAGACGGGCGTCCCCGAATCGATCATGGTCGCGATCTGGGGGCATGAGACAAATTATGGTGCTTACACTGGCAATTTCGATCTCGTCCGTTCGCTTGCCAGCCTAGCCTTCGATGGCCGTCGTCGGCCGCTGTTCGAGGGTGAATTGATCGCGGGCTTGAAGATGATCGACCGTGGCACGCCACGTTCGCAGTTGAAGGGCAGCTGGGCCGGCGCGACGGGCAATCCGCAGTTCCTGCCCTCGATCTATCTACGCCTGGCGCGAGATGGTGATGGCGATGGACGTGCCGATATCTGGAACAGTCAGCCCGATACGCTTGCCTCGATCGCCAATTACTTCACGGACGCGGGCTGGCGATCTGGCCAGCCATGGGGCTTCGCGGTCAGCGTGCCGGGTGGGTATAATCGCACGCTGGCCAGCAACACGCTCGCCAGCCCCCGTTGCCCGCGCGTGTTCCAGCGGCATAGTGGCTGGCGGTCGATGGCCGAATGGCGCGCGCTGGGCATGGTGCCGCAGGGACGTGCGTGGCCAGCGGACGACGTGCAGGCGACGTTGATCGAACCGGACGGCGAGGGCGCGACCGCATACCTCTTGACCGGCAACTACCGCGTCATCCTCGACTACAACTGCTCGAATTTCTATGCGCTGTCGGTCGGTCTGCTGGCGGACGCCGTCGAGCGTTAGGCGGCGGCCTCCGCGCGCGCGCTGGCTCGCGTACCTGTCGCGGGCAAAGGATCGTTGCGATGGAGCGCGCTGAACAATTGGCGCGCTTCTTCGCCCATCAGGTTCTGCATCACCGTCCAGAAGCCGGTAACGGCGGTTCCGCCCGATGCGGCATAGGCATCGGCCATATTGCTCCGCAGCAAGGTGAAGAGGTCTCGTTCCAGCGCCTCACCCGCCGGCGTCAGCGCGAGCAGCCGTTGCCGCCGATCGCGGACGCCCGGGCGCTGTGTCAGCAAGCCCTTATCGGTTAACTCCCGCGCGACGCGAGCCAGTGACTGCTTGGCAATCGCCAGGATCGTCAGCAATTCGCCGACCGTCATGTCGGGCTTGCGCGCGACGAAGTACAACACTCGGTGATGCGCGCGACCCAGGCCCAGTCGCGCCAGTTCGTCGTCGGCGCGGCGGAGATGGCGGCTGTGCGCGAAGAACATCAAATCCATGCCGCCCCGGATTGCCGCCTCACGCAGAAACAGTTCAGCCGGCGGTACGATAGTGGCAGTCACGTGATGTTCCTTGCGATCCCTGTCGGCTGAGGGGGCAGGGCCGTCCACAGGCGCCCGACGGTGTCGAGCGTCCTGCTGCATCGGTTCATACCGAACGTCGGCATGGCCATGATCCAGAACAGATGTGTCGGATAAACGTGGATCAAAGTTCATCGACTGCACCCCCTTGCCAACCAAATGGTCAGTAGAGCGTATATAGTATCAGTTTTTGGAACACATCAATATCCGATTCCCGGATTGTCGTGCCTATTCGGGGCATTAATACTCACGTATATTATCGATATCCCAGAGTTTACTTATTAGCCACCGGTCAGCTTTGCCTCAACGCTTGCGGCGGCAGGCGTCCGAACAATAGACAACCTGATCCCAATCACGTGCCCATTTCTTGCGCCATGTGAAAGGGCGGTTGCACGCGGGACAGATCTTGGTCGGCAGATGCTGCTTGTCGACGCCGTTGGGCATCAGCGGGGCTGCGCGTCGAGAAAGCGTTCGACATCACCCAGATCGACCGTCCGGTCGAGGAAGGTGCGGCCGATGCCGCGCGTCAGCAGGAACGGCAGGGTGCCGGCCGCCATCTTCTTGTCGTGACGCATATGATCGCACAGCCGGGCGCCGCTTGCTCGGATACCCGACGCGGCAAGCCCGTCCGGCAGGCCGACCGCCCGGAAATGCGCCGCCACCCGGTCCGCATCCGCCATGTCGCAAAGGCCGGTCACGGCGGAGTATCGATAGGCGAGGGCGATCCCCGCCGCCACGCCTTCGCCATGGATCAGGCTGCCGTCGAAGCCCGCCTCTGCTTCCAGCGCGTGGCCGAACGTGTGGCCGAGATTCAGCAGCGCCCGCAGGCCGTTCGTCTCGTGCTCGTCCGCCGCCACGATCCGCGCCTTGGCGGCTACCGAATGCGCGATCGCATATTCTCGCGCGGCGGCATCGCCCGCCAGCAGCGCGGCACCGTTCGTCTCGCACCAGGCGAAGAACGCCGGATCGTCGATCAGGCCGTATTTGACGACCTCGGCATAACCGGCGCGCAATTCGCGCGCGGGCAGCGTGTCGAGCACCTCGGGATCGATCAGCACGAGGCTGGGCTGATAAAATGCACCGATCAGGTTCTTGCCCGCCGGCGTATTGATCGCGGTCTTGCCGCCCACCGACGAATCGACCTGCGCCAACAAGGTCGTCGGTATCTGCACAAAGCCACAGCCGCGCTTCAGGATGGCGCAGGTGAAACCGACGAGATCGCCGATGACTCCGCCGCCCAGCGCCACGACATGATCGCCGCGCTCGACACCTAGTGCTAGCAACCAGTCACAGACCCGCGCCAGACTGTTCCAGCTCTTGGTCGCCTCGCCGGGCGGCAGCACCAGCGCCTCGCTCACGACGCCCGCCTCGGTGAGCGCCGCTTGCAACGTGACGAGATGCGAACCGACATTCTCGTCCGTCACGATCGCCATCGTCCGCCCGCGCGCCAACGGCGCCAGGTGGACGGCGGCACGACCGAGCAGGCCGGCGGCGATCACGACGGGATAGCTGCGGTCGCCCAGCTCGACGCGGATGCTCCGCTCCGTCACGTTTCCCGCCGCTGCCATCATCATCGTCCGATTGCCTTCAAGATCGCCGCTACGGTCGTTTCGTGCGGGCCGCGCTGGCTCGACACATGAATGTGCGCCTGCGCGTAGAACGGATCGCGCGCGACCGCGAGGTCGGCGAGCACGCGGCGCGGATCACGTCCGCGTAGCAGCGGCCGGGTATCGCGGCGGCGGACCCGCTCGGCCAGCACATCGGGATGCGCGTTCAGCCAGATCGCGGTCGATTGATCGAGGATCAGTGCCCGCGTCGTCTCGTCGATGAAGGCACCGCCGCCGGTGGCGATCACCTTGGGCGCGCCATCCATCAACCGACCGATGACGCGGCGTTCGCCGTCACGGAAATAGGGTTCGCCGAACCGCTCGAAAATCTCCGCCACGGTCATGCCGGCGGCTGATTCGATTTCATGATCGGCATCGACGAACGGCACCGCCAGCCGGATCGCCAGACGGCGACCGACGGTGGATTTGCCGACGCCCATCAATCCGACGAGCACGATCGGCCGGCCGGTCCAGGGGGAGTGGCTTTGCATCATCGCTGCCCGCGCTATACAGCCGCGACGCGTCCGCGCAAAAGCCGGGTGTATCGTCAGCGTTCGTTTCCAAGGTTTGCCCATGTCCCGCCTGGTCGTCTCCCTTATCGTCATCCTGGTCGTGGTGATCGGCGGGTTGTTCCTGTTGTCCAGCCGCGCCGCCGAACGGCCGGTCACGCAGGTCGAAAAGCAGGTTTCGCTTGCGAACCTCCAATAGGGCGCTGTTCGCCGTCGCGCTGACGGCGATGGCCGTCGGCGTCGCGGCGCAGGATCGGCCCGAATCGATCCTGCCCCCCGGCTTTGGCGACCCCGCGCCGGCACCGCGTCCTGCCGCACGCCCAACACCCGGCGCGAGCGGCACGCCCACCCGGCCGATCGCGACCGCCACCGCAGCGGTGCTGCCCCGCGACCCCGCCGGTGCCGTCGTCCAGCCGCTGCCGGGTGACACGCCAACGCCGGTGCCGATCCCCACCGCTTCCCCGACGCCCGTCGATCCGAAGGCGTTGGCCGCATATGAAATGCCCGACTTCGCCCGCCGATCGACCGCGCTGGTCGGCGTGAGCGGTGAGATGGCGCCTGATGCTTTCGGCGATGCCGATGGCCGCTATCTCGAAATGCTGATGCGCCGCACCGCCGCGCCGTTGCCGTCGCGCTGGCTGTCGATCGCCCTGCGCCGCACGCTCGCTGCGCGCTTGCAGACCCCCAGGGGTGTCGACGGAGCGGATTATGCGGCCGAACGCGCCTGGCTGTTGCTGCGCATGGGCGAATCGGTGGCGGCCCGCTCGGTGGTCGAGGGTGTCGATAACGCCGATTACACGCCCAAACTCTATCAGGTCGCGATGAACGCAATGCTGGCGACCGGCGATCCGGCGGGCCTGTGCCCGCTCGCCGATGCCGGTCTGGCCACGACGCACGAAGCGGGCTGGGCGCTCGCCCAACCGATCTGCGCCTCACTGGCCGGGAACGCCACCGCCGCCCGCGCCCAGTTCGCCGCCGTCCGCCGTCGCCGACCGGGTGCCGACATCGATCTGCGCCTCGCGCAAAAGGTGATGGGCGCTGGCGGGCAGGGACGTCAGGCGGTCACGATCGAATGGGACGGCGTCGATCGGCTGACCGTCTGGCGGCTGGGACTGGCCATGGCGACGGGCGCCACTATTCCCGATACGCTATACGACGGCGTCGGTGCGCAGGCGACGTATTGGCGCGCGCTGTCGCCCTCGATCGCGCTGGGTGACCGGATCGCCCCGGCTGAGGCCGCCGCCGCGCAGGGCGTGCTGTCGACCGCCGCGCTGGTCGATCTTTATGGAGCGGTTGCCGCGAATGAGGATTCGACGTCCGCCGCCAGCGCCACGGCCGACGATCTCCGCACGGCCTATGCCGCCACCGATCCCGCCGCCCGCCTGACCGCGCTTCGCCAGCTATGGGGCAACGACGCGCCCTATGCCCGGCTGGTGCTGACCGCCCGCGCGGCGGCGCGTCAGCCGGTGGCCGCCGGCAACACCGATGTGGACCGGCTCGTCGCCGCGATGCTGTCCGCCGGTCTTGACCGCACCGCCGCCCGTTGGGCGGGGGCGGTGCCGGCCGGCGGCGACGCCTGGGCGATGCTTGCCTTGGCCGACCCGGATGCACGTCGCCGTTTCGGTTTGTCGGACGTGCAGGGTTATGACGCCAGCGGCCACGCCGAGGAGAAGCGCCGGCTGTTCTTCGCCGGCCTCGCAGGGCTCGGCCGCATGGGCGCCGACGAGATCGAACGGACCGCGAAGGACCTCGACGTCCGCATCGGCACCACCAACAGCTGGACCCGCGCGATCGATCGTGCCGCGGCTGATGGTCAGCCCGGCACGGTGCTGTTGCTTGCCGCGATCGGGATGCAGACGCCGGGCTGGCGCGGCGTTCCCCCGGCGGGGCTCTACCGCATCGTCGCGGCGCTGCGCAGTGTCGGCCTCGATGGCGAAGCACGGATGATCGCGGCGGAGGCCATCGCGCGGGCATGACCGGCGCGTCCGACCGCGTCCTGATCGAGTTGTTTCTGGAAATGCTCGCGGCCGAAACCGGGGCGGCGGCCAACACGCTCGCTGCCTATCGCAGCGACATTTCATTGGCGTCGAAGGCGCTCGGCGGCCGGCTGTCGGTGGCCGATGCCGATCTGCTCGCCGAACTGTCCGCCGGCTGGTCGTCGCTGTCCCGTGCCACCGTCGCGCGGAAAGCCGCGGCGCTGCGTCGATTCTACGCCTTCCTCCATGACGAGGGGCACCGCGCCGACGATCCCGGCGCCGCCCTGCCCAGACCCGGCACTGCCCGATCGCTGCCCAAGGCGCTCAGCCATGCCGATGTCGACCGCCTGTTCGCCGTCATCGCCGATCGCACCAGCGTCGAGCGCCCCTTGCGCAGTGACCTCCGCCTCTCCACGCTGATCGAGCTACTATATGGATCGGGCCTGCGCGCCACGGAGTTGGTGTCGCTGCCCCGCAACGCCATCGCGCCCGACCGACCCTATCTGATCGTCCGGGGCAAGGGCGGCAAGGAACGGCTGGTGCCGTTGTCCGATCGCGCCCGCGCCGCCGTGGCGACATGGCGCACCCATGTGCCCACCGACAGCGCCTGGCTCTTCCCCTCCGGAAAGAAGCATCTGACCCGTATCCGCCTGTATCAACTGGTGAAAGCCATCGCGGCGGACGCTGGCATCCCCCCCGATCGCGTCAGTCCGCATGTGTTGCGTCACGCCTTCGCCACGCATCTGTTGGCGGGCGGCGCCGATCTGCGCGCGCTCCAGACGATGCTGGGCCATGTCGACATCGCCACGACCGAAATCTATACGCATGTCGACGCCAGCCGTCTGGTCGAACTCGTCACGACCCGCCATCCGCTGACCGATCCCGCCCCCGCAAAACGCGCTCACGTTGACGGCGGCGGCGGCGGGTCCTAACCGCCGCCGATGCCAAGTTTCCTCGACTTCGAGAAGCCCATCGCCGAGCTGCAGAGCCGGATCGACGAACTGCGTGAGACCGCCGCCGGCGGCAACGTCGATATCGCCGCCGACGTTCAACGTCTGCAGGCCAAGTCCGACAAGCTGCTGCGCGACACCTTCGCCAAGCTGACCCCGTGGCAGAAGACGCAGGTCGCCCGCCATCCGGAACGCCCACATTTCAAGGATTATGTCGCCGGTCTGTTCGACGAATGGCTGCCGCTCGCCGGCGACCGCGCCTTTGCGGACGATCAGGCGATCATCGGCGGTTTTGCCACCTTTCGCGGTCGCAAGATCCTGGCGATCGGCCATGAAAAGGGTGAGGATACCGCCAGCCGTCTTCGCCACAATTTCGGGATGGGCAAGCCGGAGGGGTATCGCAAGGCGATCCGTCTGGTCGAACTGGCCGACCGATTCGGCCTGCCGGTGGTGACGCTGGTCGATACCTCCGGCGCTTTTCCCGGCATCCAGGCCGAAGAGCGCGGTCAGGCGGAGGCGATCGCCCGCTCGACCGAGGCGTGTCTGGCGGCCGGCGTGCCGGTGATCGCGGCGATCGTGGGTGAGGGTGGCTCCGGCGGCGCGGTCGCGCTGGCGGCCGGCAACCGGGTGCTGATGTTCGAGCACGCGGTGTATTCGGTCATCAGCCCCGAAGGTTGCGCCTCGATTCTCTGGCGCACGGCGGACCGTGCGCCCGACGCGGCCGAGGCGATGCGCGTTACCGCCCAAGATCTGAAATCGCTCGGTATCATCGATTCGATCGTGACCGAGCCGCTCGGTGGCGCTCACCGTGCGCCCGGCACCGCCATCGCTTCCCTCGGTGATGAAATCGAGCGGTCGCTCGGTGATCTATCGTCTTTGTCAGGGCCGGAACTGCGCGCCGAACGCAGGGCGAAGTTTCTGAAGATGGGTCGGCTCTGATCTTGCAAACGAAATGGGGCGGCGGACCATCGGTCCACCGCCCCATTGTTCGTAAACGCCGGTAAGGCGATTACTTCATGTTGCCAGCGACCATGTTGAAGGTCGAGCCGAGCTTCGTGCCCAGGCTGGACATGGCGCCAATGGCGGCCACGGCGATCAGTGCGGCAATCAGGCCGTACTCGATGGCGGTCGCGCCCTTCTTGTTCTTAAACATGTTGCGAATCGTCTGCATTCCGGTCTCCATCGTTCGAAGCTTCAGTCACCCGGCCGAGCCGGTATTCCGGGTCAGCACCCTGTTGATAAGAGGAAGGCGGTTGACGAATACTTAAACCGCCGCCACTTTTATTGTAGTTACCGTGCGTTAACTACCTTGGTGCTGACATTGCCCCACATGTTCGTGGTCACGCCGGCGACGCTATTTAGCGCACCCAGCATCGCCAGCACGATCAGTGCCACGATCAGCCCATATTCAACGGCAGTCGCAGCGCGGCGACTGTCGATCAGGCGAAACGCCAGGCGGCAAAGTGCGGTAAAGCGGGGCATGGACCGGAGTTTTAGGTCGGGGTGCTTAAAAAACCCCAAAGATCAGCATCGATCCAGTCACCGGTCGTGTCACATTTCGACCGGAATAGCATCTGGAGGCCCGACCGGGAATCGAACCCGGGTGCGAGGATTTGCAGTCCTCTACGTCACCACTCCGCCATCGGGCCTCGATGCGGGAGGCGCAAATGAGGGGTTTTGCCGCCGCGGTCAACCACCAGATCGTTACCGGGCGATGAACATCGTCGTCGAGCGTCGTTCAGCGGCCTGCCGCTACATCCTCCGCTGCGGGTTCCATCACCTTGCTCGCATCACCTCCACGGCCCGGCGGTATCGTCCGCCGGGCCGCTTCTTGTCCGGTAAGCATCATTCCCGCTTGGCGCATCCCGGCGGGCGCGGTACGTAGTCAACCTTCAACAAGTGTATTGCACGACTATAACGCTCGTGCCAGAAGGTCGGGGATGACGACAACCAGCACCGATGCCGCGAACACCGCGGTCCTGCGCCATGCCATGGTGGCCAGCCAGTTGCGGACTAACGCGGTCAGCGACGCCCGCGTCGTGACCGCGATGGCGACCGTTCCGCGTGAGGATTTCATTCCCGACACCGAGGCCGCGCTCGTCTATCGCGACGCCGCGCTGCCACTGGGTGGCGGGCGCTTCCAGAATCCGCCGCTGGCGACCGCACGGTTGCTGACCGAGGCCGAGATCGTGTCGCAGGATCGCGTGCTGCTGATCGGCGCGACAACTGGCTACACCGCGGCGCTGATCGCCAAGCTGGGCGCAAAAGTGACGGCGGTGGAAAGTGACCCGGCACTGGCAGCGATCGCGCGCACCGCGTTGGCCGGTCTGCCCGATGTCGAGGTGATCGAAGGATCGCTTGCCCAGGGGCACGCTGCTGGCGCGCCGTATGACGTGCTGGTGATCGACGGCGCCGTGGACGAACTTCCGATGGCGTTGACCGAGCAATTGCGCGTCGACGGCCGGATCACGACCGGTCTGGTCGAACGCGGCGTGACGCGGTTGGCCGCCGGTCGTCGTACTGCCGGGGGGCAGGGTGTGCAGGCGTTCGTCGATGGCGAATGCGTGGTCCTGCCGGGTTTCGCCCGACCAGCCGCTTTCCGGTTCTGATCGACATGGGGGGGATGTCGATCCGGGCGGCAGCGTTGGTTGGCGCTGCCTTGTTCACCACGATGCCGGTGGCGGCGGAGACCCTGCGCGAGGCCTTGTTGAAGGCCTATGCCAGCAATCCGACGCTGACGGGCCAGCGTGCCAACCAGCGCGCCGTCGATGAGAACGTGCCGATCGCGCGTGCGAATGGGCTGCCTTCGTTGAATGCGACCGGGCAGGTGATCGACAATGTCGTGCAGGCGAACAACAACTTTCTGAATCCCGGCCGTCAGGCGACCGCCAATACCCAATTCAGCGTTCCGCTGTTTCAGGGCGGCGCAGTGCGCAATGCGGTATCTGCCGCGGAAACGCGCGTGGCGGCGGGCGTCGCCAACCTGCGCAGCACGGAGGCGAATCTCTTCACCAACGTCGTCGCGGCATACATGAACGTGATCCGCGACGAGGCGATCGTCGGCCTGAACACGCAGAACGTCCGCGTGCTCGACGTCAACCTCCAGGCCAGTCGCGACCGGTTTCAGGTCGGCGACCTGACCCGCACCGATGTCGCGCAGTCCGAGGCGCGGCTGGCGCTCGCCCGCGCACAGTTACAATCCGCGCAGGCGCAGCTGATCTCCAGTCGCGAAAATTACATCAACCTCGTGGGCGATGCGCCGGTCGGGCTGGAGCTGCCGCCGACGCTGCCCAATCTTCCCGCTACTCCCGCTGCGGCGGTGACGGAGGCGTTAAGCAAGAACCCGCAGTTGCTGGCCGCGCGAAAGACACGCGATGCGACACGGTTCGATGTCGGCGTCGCCCGCGCCGGCCGATTGCCCCGCGTCAATGCGATCGCCAGCGGTAACTATTTCAACTATCTGGGTTCGCTGCCGTCGCAGTCCAACATCCCTGGTTCCGGCACCAGCGCCACCGCCGGCCTGCAATTGACCGTTCCGCTGTTTCAGGGCGGTCGGCCCGGTGCGCAGGTACGTCAGGCGCAGGCGTTGCAGTCGCAGGCGATCGAGAACGTCACCGCCACCGAACGCGGCATCATTTCGCAGGCGCGATCGGCCTATGCCTTCTGGCAGTCGTCTCAACAGGTCATCGCATCGTCCGAAACCGCAGTGAACGCCAACAAGCTGTCGCTGGAGGGCGTGCGCGCCGAAAACAGCGTCGGCACCCGCACGATCATCGATATCCTGAACGCCGAACAGGAACTGCTCAACAGTCAGGTGACGCTCGTCACCGCGCGCCGCGACGCCTATGTCGCGGGTTTCGCGCTGCTGGCGGCGATGGGCGATGCAGAGGCGCGCGATTTGGGGCTGGATGGCGGTTCGCTGTACGATCCGACGATCAACTATCGCCGCGTCCGGCATAGCATCAACGACTGGGCCAACGACAGCGAGCCGCAGCCGGTCGCCTCTACCACCACCACGACCCCTGCCCAAAATGCCACAGTGACGCGGCCACTTGATCCGATGCTCGATACGAATATTGACAGAAGCCCTGCATTGACCACAGGAACGGCGTCACCGAACCGCCAATAACTGGGTGGTCGCAAGGGACTAGCGGGACATGGGGGATATGAGCGCCGAGCCGTCGATGGAGGAAATCCTGTCTTCCATCAAACGGATCATCGCCGAAGAGGGCGACGGGCCGATGCGGAACCGTCGCGCACCGCGCACGCCCCCGCCGCCATCGATTGTCGAGGAAGATGAAGACGACGACACCGAGGTGCTGGAACTCAGCGATCCGATGCCGTCGACGCCCTTTCACGAAACCACACCCGATCCCGTGATCGACGAGCCGGCGCCGCGTCCGGAAGCCGTCGCGCCGCGCGCCGCTGCCCCGGTGCCACCCGTCGCGCCGCCGGTCGCCGCTCAGCCGGCCGCCGCGCCTGCCGTCGACACGATCCTGTCGTCCCGTGCAGCCGAGGCAAGCCGCAGCTCGCTCGACAGCCTGACCCGTATGATCGTCCGCTCGGACACGGCCGGCCCCGGCAATGACGGCACGTTGGAAGGACTGGTGCGTGAGATGCTACGTCCGATGCTGCGCGACTGGCTCGATTCGCAGTTGCCCGGCATAGTGGAGAAGATGGTCGCGGCCGAAATAGCTCGGATTACCGGCCAGTCACGCTGATCCGCGACATGACGTAACCGGGTTCCCACAGATGTGCCTTCAGGCCCTGTCGGCGCCCGGATACGTAAGCAAAACTAATACAAATCTGTCGGCGGGCGTTGACGCCCGCGCGCGCTGATATAGCGTCGCGGCCATGAAGCATCTGTTCCTCGCCGGCGTTGCGCTGGCCTCCGCCGCCACCCCCGCCGTCGCCCGCCAACTCACCATCCAGGACGTCACGATGCTGTCCCGCATCGGCGCGCCGACCGCGTCGAAGGACGGCCGCTGGCTGGTTTGGGCCCAGCGCGAAACCGATCTGGCCAACGACCGCGGTCGCTACGACCTATGGCGGCTCGATTTGACCAAGCGCGGCGCGGCGCCGGACAAGCTCGCGGCGGAACCGGACGTCAACGAGAACGACCCGCAGATCGTCGGCGACACCGTGTACTTCACCTCTGACAAGGGCGGTGGCGACGGTGCGGTCTGGGCGATCCCGATCGCTGGCGGTGCCGCGCGCCAGGTAACGCGCTTCGCGGGCGGTTTCGGCGGTTTCAAGGTATCGCCCGACGCGACGAAGCTCGCCATCTGGGCCGACCGCAAGCCCGGCGCGCCGACCCTCGCGCCGCCCATGGAGAAGAAGGCCGCCGATGCCGGCTCGGGCCGCACCTATGACCGGCTGTTCGTGCGGCATTGGGACACATGGGCGGACGGCACCCGTTCGCAACTGTTCGTCCTGCCGCTCACCCCCGCCGGCGCGACCGGTGACGGCGTCGCGATCGAAAACGGACTGACCGGCGACGCCCCCTCCAAACCGTTCGGTGGCGGCGAAGAAGTAACGTGGAGTCCCGACGGCAAGACGATATTCTTCGCGCTGCGTCAGGCCGGCGAGATCGAGTCGACCTCGACCAACCTCGACGTCTGGTCCACCTCCACTGATGGTCAGGCCGCGCCGACCAATCTCACTGCGTCGAACAAGGCGACCGATATGCTGCCGACCCTGTCGCCCGACGGCCGCAGCCTCGCCTATGTCGCGATGAAGCGTCCCGGCTTCGAAGCCGACCGACAGGTCCTGATGATCCGCGATCTCGCCTCTGGCAATGTCCGTGCGCTGACCGAGGGATGGGACCGTTCGGTCGCCTCCATCACCTGGGCGCTCGATGGTCGTTCGCTCCTCGTCACGGCCGACGACGTGCAGGAAACCCCGCTGTTCCGCGTCGATGCGACTAGTGACAAGGTTACGCGCCTGACGAAGGAAGGCCATGTCTCCTCTGTCGTCGCCACGCCGAAAGGCGCGGTGATCGCGATGAACAGCCTCGTCGCGCCTGACGATTTCTACAGCATCACCGGCACCGGCCAGCCGCAGCGCCTGACCAGCGTCAACGCCGCGAAACTGGCCGGCATCGACTTGCCCACCGTCTCCCGCTTCTCGTTCACCGGCGCCAACAACGACACCGTTTATGGCTATGCCGTGAAGCCCTATGGCAGCACCGGCAAGGTGCCCGTCGCCTACATGGTCCATGGCGGGCCGCAGGGGTCGAGCAACAACAGCTGGTCCTATCGCTGGAACCCGGCGGTGTTCGCGGGCGCCGGTTACGGCCTCGTCGCCGTCGATTTCCACGGCTCCACCGGTTACGGACAGGGCTTCACCGACGCGATCAGCAATAATTGGGGCGGCTGGCCGCTGGAGGACCTGCAAAAGGGCCTCGCCGCCGCTACCACGAAATATACGTGGCTCGACGGCGACAAGGCCTGCGCCCTCGGCGCGTCCTATGGCGGCTACATGATGAACTGGATCGAGGGTCAGTGGCCCGATCGCTTCAAATGCATCGTCCAGCACGACGGCGTCTTCGACGCCCGTGCCATGGCGTACGAAACCGAGGAGCTGTGGTTCGACGAATGGGAACATGGCGGCAAGACCTATTACGAGGATCCCGCCGCATTCGAAAAGTGGAACCCGGTCAATTTCGTTGATCGGTGGAAAACGCCGATGCTGGTCATTACCAGCGAAAAGGACTTCCGCATTCCCTATACGCAAGGGCTGGCCAGCTTCACCGCGCTCCAGCGCCGTGGCATCCCGTCGCGCCTGCTCGTCTTCCCGAATGAGAATCACTGGGTCCTGAAACCGAAGAACAGCCGGCAATGGTATGGCGAGGTGCTCGGCTGGATGGACAAGTGGACGAAGACGCAATGACGTCGCGCCAGCTTTCGCCAAGGGAGCGGAGTGGCTAAGGGCTCGTCATGACCGAGCTTCCGAAAACCTTCGATCCCGCCGCCATCGAGCAACACTGGTACGCGCATTGGGAGGCGAACGGCCTGTTCCGCCCCGACCGGCCGGGCGCGGAGCCGTGGACGATCGTCAACCCGCCGCCGAACGTCACCGGCAGCCTGCACATCGGCCACGCGCTCGACAACACGTTGCAGGACATCCTGACCCGTCATGCCCGGCTGAAGGGCAAGGATGCGATGTGGGTCGTCGGCACCGATCACGCCGGCATCGCGACGCAGATGGTGGTGGAGCGCAATCTGGCGAAGGACGGCGTCAAGCGCACCGATCTCGGCCGCGACGCCTTTGTCGACAAGGTCTGGGCATGGAAGGCGGAATCGGGCGGCCAGATCACCGGTCAGCTCCGCCGCCTCGGCTGTTCGATGCATTGGGCGAACGAGCGCTTCACGATGGACGAGGGCTTTTCCGCCGCCGTCCTGAAGGTGTTTGTCGACCTTCACAAACAGGGGCTGCTGTATCGCGACAAGCGGCTGGTCAACTGGGACGCGGGCCTCGGCACCGCGATCAGCGATCTTGAGGTCGAGACGCGCGAGATCCAGGGCAAGTTCTGGCACCTCACCTACCCCTTGGCTGACGGTAGCGGTACGATCTCGGTCGCCACCACCCGGCCGGAGACGATGCTCGCCGACATGGCGGTCGCCGTGAACCCCGCCGACGAGCGCTACACTGCGCTGATCGGGCAGACGGTGAAGCTGCCGATCACCGGCCGCCTGATCCCCATCATCGCCGACGAACACGCCGATCCGGAACTGGGCAGCGGTGCGGTGAAGATCACCCCCGGCCATGATTTCAACGACTTCGAGGTGGGACGTCGCGCCGGCATTGAAGCGCGCGACATGCTGAACATGCTCGATGCGAAGGCGCGCATCGTCGATTGCGGCGGCGTTCCCGAAGAATTGATCGGCCTCGACCGGTTTGCGGCACGCACACGCATCGTAGATATGCTGGAGGAAGCCGGCGCGCTGGAACGCGTCGAGGACCGCGTCATCCAGACGCCTTACGGCGACCGGTCCGGCGTGGTCATCGAACCGTGGCTGACCGACCAATGGTATGTCGACGCCAAGACGCTGGCCCAGCCCGCGATCGAGGCCGTCCGCTCCGGCGCGATCCATCTGGTGCCCAAGACGTGGGAGAAGACCTTCTTCAACTGGATGGAGAACATCCAGCCATGGTGCGTCTCGCGGCAACTGTGGTGGGGGCATCAAATCCCGGCATGGTTCGCCGACGATGGCCAGATCTTCGTCGCCGAAACCGAAGCGGAGGCGCAGGCGCAGGCAGGCGAGGGCGTCCCGCTCACCCGCGATCCCGACGTGCTCGACACATGGTTCTCCTCTGCCCTCTGGCCCTTCGCCACGCTCGGCTGGCCCGAAAACGGCGACGCGACGCTGGGCGGACGTTACCCCAACGACGTCCTGATCTCCGGCTTCGACATCCTGTTCTTCTGGAACGCCCGCATGATGATGCAGGGCATCCATTTCATGGGAGATGTGCCTTTCAAGACGCTGTATCTCCACGGTCTTGTCCGCGCTGCCGATGGTGCGAAGATGTCGAAGTCGAAAGGCAACACCGTCGATCCGCTGGGCCTGATCGACAAATACGGCGCCGACGCGCTGCGCTTCTTCATGGCGGCGATGGAGAGCCAGGGCCGCGACATCAAGATGGATGAGAAGCGGGTCGAGGGGTATCGCAACTTCGCGACAAAGCTATGGAATGCCGCGCGTTTCTGTCAGTTCAATGGCATCGGTGGATCGACCACGCTGGAACCGCCCGTCGCCACCCATGCGGTGAACAAGTGGATCGTCGCCGAATGCGTCGCGACGGTGCAGGCGGTCGATTTGGCGCTCGCCGAATACCGCTTCGACGCCGCCGCCAACGCGATCTACCAGTTCGTCTGGAGCCGGTTCTGCGACTGGTATGTCGAACTCATCAAGCCTGTGTCGAACGGCGAGCAGCGCGGCACGATCGATGACGAGACGAAGGCCGTTGCCGGCTGGACGCTCGACCAGATCCTCGTCCTGCTGCATCCCTTCATGCCGTTCATCACCGAGGAACTGTGGCACGGCCTCAGTGAGCGCGATCATGACCTGATCGTCGGTCATTGGCCGATGCCCGACGCCCGCGCGCTAGATCCGGCGGCGAGTAAGGAGATCGACTGGCTGATCCGCCTCGTCTCCGAAATCCGCGCCGCGCGCACGGAGCTGAACGTACCGCCGGGCGCCCGCCTGCCGCTTCATGTCCGCGATTCCGGCGACCTGACTACCGATCGGCTGGTCCGGCAGCAGGCGGTCATTGCCCGTCTTGCCCGCGTCGATCTGACTGTCGGTGGATCGACCGGCGGCGCGGCGCAGGTCGTCGTCGACGAGGCGACGTTCGTCCTGCCGCTCGAAGGCGTGATCGACCTCGACGCCGAACGCGCCCGCCTTACCAAGGCGATCGCCGCGGCGGAGAAGGAGCGCGACGCGCTCGGTGGTCGCCTGTCGAACGCCAGCTTTGTCGAACGCGCCAAGCCCGAAGCCGTCGAAAAAGCTCGCGCCGACCATGCCGACAAGATGGCCGAAGCCGCGCGTCTCCATGCGGCGCTGGGGCGATTGGGATAACTCCCCAAACGAATATCACTCGTCCCCCGGCGAAGGCCGGGGTCCAGTTGGCATAGCCTGTCGATAGAAGCGCAACGTCCCCCAACTGAACCCCGGCCTCCGCCGGGGAACGGTGAGCGGTGAGTGGTGATCCAAACAACGAAACCACACCGAAAGCCTGTCCTACATCCCCCCGATCAGGCATAGCCTGCGCCGGGGACCGCAACCTGCGTCGCCCGGACAGGAGCGGCAGTGGCCAGGCCTCAACGTGATCTCACCACCGGCCCGATCGGCAAGACGCTGATCGCCTTTGCGTTGCCGACCCTGGGATCGAACATCCTCCAGTCGCTGAACGGATCGATCAACGCGATCTGGGTCGGTCGTTTTCTGGGCGAAGATGCGCTGGCCGCGACCTCGAATGCCAACATCATTATGTTCCTGATGTTCGGCGCGGTCTTCGGCTTCGGCATGGCGGCGACGATTTTGGTCGGGCAAAGCTGGGGCCGACGCGATGTGGAGGGCGCGCGCCGGGCCTTCGGCTCCGCGATCGGCCTGGTGCTGGCGGTGTCATGCGTCGTCGCGGTGCTCGGCTATGTCTTCTCGCACGACATCCTCGTCTTGCTCGCCACGCCGGGACCGGCGCTGCCGCTGGCGGAGGATTATCTCCGCGTCATCTTCCTCGGTTTGCCCGCGTCGATGATGATCGTCCTCATCATGATGGGCCTGCGTGGCACGGGCGATGCCATGACGCCCCTGTGGTTCATGGTGCTCGGTGTCGTCCTCGATGCCGGTCTCAATCCGCTGCTTATCATCGGTATCGGTCCGTTCCCGCGGCTGGGCATCGCCGGTTCGGCACTGGCGACGCTGATCTCGGGCAGCGTCTCGGTCATCGCGCTTGCCGCCTATATCAACTGGCGCGACCTGCCGATCCGGTTGAAGGGCGCGGAACTGGCCTTCGTCCGCCCCGATCCGGCGCTCGTGCGCCTGATCGTCGGCAAGGGGTTGCCGATCGGCGCGCAGATGCTCGTCATCTCGGTCGCGTCGCTGGCGATGATCGGCCTCGTCAACCGGGAGGGTGTGGCGACCAGCGCGGCATATGGCGTGACGCTGCAACTATGGGCCTACGTCCAGATGCCCGCATTGGCGGTCGGCGCCGCGGTCAGCGCCATGGCCGCGCAGAATATCGGCGCGAACCGGTGGGACCGGGTGGCACAGATCACCCGTGCCGGCCTGCTGTATAATCTCGCTCTCACCGGGGTAATGATCGTCGCTGTGCTATGGTTCGACCGATCGACGCTCGGCCTGTTTCTCAGCGCCGACAGCCCCGCAATCCCGATCGCCCAGCGGATCAGCATGATCGCGACGTGGAGCTTCCTGCTGTTCGGTGCGACGATGGTGCTGTTCGGCACCGTCCGCGCCAATGGCGCGGTATGGGGGCCACTACTGATCCTGTTCACCGCCATGTTCCCCGTCCGCCTCGGCCTCGCGCTGGCGCTCCACGAGACGCTCGGCGCGGACGCCTTGTGGTGGAGCTTCCCCGCCGGTTCCGCCGCGACGCTTTTGGGCGCGACGCTCTATTATCTGTACGGCCCGTGGCGGAAATCGGCGTTGCTGGCTCCTCATCCGCAACAGGCTGATGGGGCAAGAGGAGAGCTTCTAACTGAAAATGTCAGCACTGCCGAGTAAATCGTTCAAATCATTGATAATACCGCACCTAGTCAATGCGATTTAGGCCTAACCTTAGCCTAACTTTCCACCGCCGGTGCCATCACTTCTATCACCCCGGCGGAGATCCGTGCGGTGACCGGCGTCTTGGCCAGCACCTCGCCATCGATCGAGATCGGCAGCGACGGCTCGGTATCGATCGTTACCCTGGTGCCCAAAAAGCTGATCGTGTCCTGATGCCGCTCCTTCATTCCCAGAAAGCTCGCCGCCCAGTTATACGCCAGCTTCCGCTTGTAATGGCCGCGTACCGCCTGAACCACGATCTCGCCCGAATCGACTGATGCCTCGTCCACCAGCCAGGTGCCGCCATGATAGGGCCCGTTCGAGATACGCACTTCCACGACCCGCATTTTCCGCTTCTTCGTCCCATCATCGACGATCAGCGTGAACGGCTTGAACCGGGCGAACTGATAGCTTGCCCAGCCCAAATAGCCGACCATGCCCAGCACTTTCTTCAACCCGTGCGGCACCGTCTCGGCAATTTGCGGACTGATCCCCATCGCCGCACAATTCGCGAAATAGTCGCCATCGATCATCCCCAGATCGATCCGCCGCGGCTGTCCCGTGCGCAGCACCTCCACCGCGCCATCCACGGTCAACGGAATGCCCAGCGTTCGGGCAAAGCTGTTCGCGGTCCCCAGTGGCAGCACGCCCAGGATCACGTCATGCCCGACCAACAGGTCGACCAGCCCACTGATCGTCCCGTCGCCACCGCCCAGGATCACGAGGTCCGGTTTGGCCGCCAGCACGTCGCGCACCACATCCTCCAGGTCCTTCGGATTCTCGACCGCCCGCGCATCGACGTCGTACGGCAGGCCCTTCATCGCCGCACAGGCATGCTTGAACAGCTTCTGCCCTTTGCGAGACTTCGCATTCACCACCATCGCGGCGGACTTGATCTCGCGCATTCGATACACTCCCGGAACTATCCACGCGAACGCTTGCGGGGGGCGGCCTGATCCCGCAAGGACTTATGTCATGTCTTCCTATCCCGCGATCCGCCCCCGGCGCAGCCGCGCCAGCGCCTGGAGCCGCCGGCTCCACGCCGAAACCGTCCTGACGCCCGCCGACCTGATCTGGCCGCTGTTCGTGACCGAGGGGCAGGGGGTGGAGGAACCGATCACCAGCCTGCCCGGCGTCTCGCGCTGGTCGCTCGACGGCATCGTCGCCCGTGGTCGCGAAGCGCGCGACCTAGGCATCCCATGCATCGCGCTGTTCCCCAACACGCCCGGCCATCTCCGTTCCGAGGACGGTGCCGAGGCGCTGAACGCCGACAACCTGATGTGCCGCGCCATCCGCGCGCTGAAGGACGCGGTGCCCGAGGTCGGCGTGCTGACCGACGTGGCGCTCGATCCCTATACCACGCATGGCCATGACGGACTGGTCGATGCCGCCGGCTATGTCGTCAACGACGCGACCGCCGACCTGCTCGTCCGGCAGGCGCTGGTGCAGGCAGAGGCGGGCGCGGACATCGTCGCGCCGTCCGACATGATGGACGGCCGCATCGGCATGATCCGCGATGCGCTGGAAGAGGGCGGCCACGCCAATGTCCAGATCATGAGCTATGCCGCCAAATACGCCTCCGCTTTCTACGGCCCGTTCCGTGACGCCGTCGGCAGCCGCGGCCTGTTGAAGGGTGACAAGAAGACGTACCAGATGGACCCCGCCAACGCGGAGGAGGCGCTGCGCGAAGTCGCGCTCGATCTGGCCGAAGGCGCCGACAGCGTGATGGTGAAGCCCGGTCTGCCCTATCTCGATATCGTCGCGATGGTGAAACAGCGGTTCGAGGTACCCGTTTTCGCCTATCAGGTGTCCGGCGAATACGCGATGATCGAGGCCGCCGTGGCGGTCGGGGCGGGAGACCGCGACGCGCTGGTGCTGGAGACGCTGATGGCGTTCAAGCGCGCCGGCTGCTCCGGCGTCCTGACCTATCACGCCGCTCACGCCGCCCGGTTGCTCGGCGCGTGATCGATACCGAACGGCTGACGCTGCGTCCCTGGCAGAAGGACGATCTCGACGCGCTCGCCGACCTGTGCGCCGATCCAGAAGTGATGCGTCACCTCGATGGCGTCCGCAGCCGCGCCTCCGTCGCCGACTGGATGGCGACGCAAAACGATATTCAAGCCGAACGTGGCCATTGTTTCTGGGCGATGGAGCGCCGCGACGATGGCCGGCTGCTCGGCTTTTGCGGCCTGAGGCTGGGCGGCGCGAAGGACGAATTGGAGATCGGCTGGCGGCTCCGTCGCTCCGCCTGGGGCCGCGGCTATGCGCGCGAGGCGGCCGAGGCGAGCTTGGCCTGGGGCTGGGCGAACACCCGCTGCGACCGGATTGAGGGCTGGACGGTGCGCGCCAACACCGCGTCTTGGGGCCTGATGATCCGGCTCGGCATGGTCCGCCGCCCCGACCTCGATTTCGATCATCCCGATTTTCCCGAGGGCCATCCGCTCCACCGCATCATCACCCACGCGGTGGAACGACGCGCGCATGGCTGAAGCCAGTTCGGCGCGGGCCAGGTGGTGGACCCTGCGGGCGCCGTTCGTCGTGACGATCCTGACCGGGTCGTTCCTCCTGTTCCTCGTCCAGCCGATGGTCGCGCGCATGGCGCTGCCCCGGCTCGGTGGCGCGCCGGCGGTGTGGAATTCGGCGATGCTGGTCTATCAGGCATTGCTGTTCGGTGGCTATGCCTATGCCCATGCGATCGGCCGGCTGCGGCCGCGCCATCAGGGATTGGTCCATCTCGGCGTTCTGCTGCTGGCGGCATTATGGTTGCCGATCGGGCTGATGAATGCGCAGTTGCCGATGGGTGCGCAGCCGGCCCTGTGGGTGCCGTGGCTGCTGGTCGGATCGATCGGGCCGTTGTTCTTTGCCGTGTCGGCACAGGCGCCGCTGGTGCAACGCTGGTTCAGCGTCGCGAGTGGCGGTCAGGACCCGTACGCGCTCTATGCCGCCTCGAACCTGGGCAGCTTTGCCGGCCTCATCGCCTATCCGCTGATCGTCGAGCCGGCCTTGGCTGTCCATGCGCAAAGCCTGTTGTGGAGCGGCGGCTATGTATTGCTGGCGGGTCTGGTGCTGGTGTGCGTCACCATGCTTCCCCGCCGCGAACCGGTCGCCCCCGCCGCACCGCAGGCGAGCATGGCGCCGGATCGCCGGCAAGTGGCGCACTGGATCGTGCTGGCGCTGGTGCCGTCCGGGCTGATGCTTGCGACGTCCACTTATATCACGACCGATATCGTCGCGATGCCGCTGCTCTGGGTGTTGCCACTGGGCCTGTACCTGCTGAGTTTCACCGTCGCCTTCGCCGAGCGTCGGGAGGTGGCCGACTTCATCACCCGCGTCGCGCCGATCACCATCCTGCTGTTCGGCGGCATCATCATGGGCGGGTATCAGCAACGCCCATTGGTCAACCTGATGATCGCGCTGATGCTGCTATTCGTTGCCTCGGTTGCGCTGCATACCCTCATGTACCGGCGGCGACCGGCGCCCGACCGATTAACGGGCTTCTATCTGGCCATGTCGACCGGCGGCGCGCTGGGCGGCGTGTTCGCCGGGTTGATCGCGCCGGTGGTGTTCGACTGGACCTATGAATTTCCGTTACTGATCCTGGCGGCGGGCATGCTGGTGCCGCAGACCTATCTGCTCGGCAGTCTACGCAACCTGTGGTTGGGGCCGCACCGCCACTATGCGCTGGCGGCGGTGATCGCCGCGCTGGCGCTGCTCTTCGGGGTTGCGGTCACCGCGCCCGATGGCTTGTCAGGCAATGGTGCGCAGGGACTGCTGTTCATCGTCATCGCTGCGACCGGCCTTGCATCGATCGGCGCGAAGCCCGCCTATCTCGCCGTGCTGGCCAGCGCCCTGATCCTGTTCGGCGGCTATCGGTCGCTGGCGCTGTCGATCGAGCCGGGGGCGCGGGTCCGCAGCTATTTCGGCGTGTACACCGTGCGCGACGGCACCGGTCTTCGCGAGCTGGACCACGGCACCACCGTCCACGGTATCCAATTGCGCGGCAGCGTGGAGCGGGAGCGGACGCCGACGACCTATTACGCGACTGGCTCCGGCGTCGGACAGGCGATGCTGGCGCTGCCCCGGCTATATGGCCCGCACGCCCGCGTCGGCGTGGTTGGTCTGGGGACGGGCACGCTGTCCTGCTACGCTCGCGCCGGACAGGACTGGCGCTTTTACGAGATCGATCCGGCGGTGATCCATATCGCGCGCGATACCGGCCAGTTCACCTATCTCGCCCGCTGTCTGCCGAACCCGGTCATCCGGCTGGGCGATGCGCGGATCAGTCTGGAAAACGAACCGTCGAACAGCCTCGATCTGCTGGCGCTCGACGCGTTCTCGTCCGACGCGGTGCCGATGCATCTGATGACGCGGGAGGCGTTCGCCACCTATGCCCGCGTTCTCGGTCCGCACGGTATGTTGCTGGTCCACATCTCGAACCGCTTCCTCGATCTGGAGCCCGTCGTTGCCGCCGTGGCGCGCGAGGGTGGCTGGCACGTCGCGCAGTTCAACTATCGGCCGTCCGCGTTGCAGGCAGATGCATCCGCCTCGGTCTGGATCGCCCTGTCCCGCGATCCAGCGCTGCTCACGACGTTCACTGCCGGCGACCCGGACTGGACAGCGCTGCACACTCGCCCCGGCCTGGCGGCATGGACCGATGATTATTCCAGCTTTCTGCCCTTGTTGAAGGATTTCTAGGCGGCCGGCAGCGATGCCTGGATACGGCCGATCACGCCATCCTGTCGCGTCGCCTCCGCTGTGGCGGCCTCTTGCATCGCTGCTACGCCGGGATAGTCCGGCGCCAGTGTAGCCGCCCGATCGCTGGCCAACTGGCTGGCGTCGCTCGCCAGCGTCGATGCCTGCGCCCGCCATTCGTCGAGTGCCGCGAGCGCGGTCTGTGCGGTCAGCCACGGATCGCTGCCCGCCGGCCGTCCCCGCGCGGCGGTGGCAGCCCGTTCGGCCCGCGCGGCATCAGCGTCGAAGCCGGTGACGATCGTGCGCAGCTTCGCCGTCATACTGGCGAGCGTCGCATCCAGCGCCGGATCAGGCTTGGCCACCGCAGGGGGCGGTGGCGTCGGCTCCGCAAACCCGACCTTCTCCGTCGGCCGGATGGCGAGCGACGGGTAGGTGCCACGGTCTCCGGCGCAGCCCGACAGCGCCAGAACGGCGATCAATGCGACTTTTTTCATGATCCGGCCCTACGATCCTCATTTTTCCGGCGCAACGCTCTTGCGCGGTTGGCGAACACTGCTAAGAGCGCACCTCCACCGGGCGCCCGTAGCTCAGCTGGATAGAGCATCAGACTACGAATCTGAGGGTCGGACGTTCGAATCGTTCCGGGCGCACCATTGGAAAGCCACGATAAAGTGGGCGAAGCCGGGTCAGAAATGATCCGGCTTTTTCGCGTCTAGCAATCACCTGGTAATCACCGAATGAAAGCCACGAAGGCGAAGCACGCACTGTCGGTATGTCGGTAATGCTGATCACCACGCCGGGGATCGCATCTCGGACCGCAGCTTCCACTCCCGCTCGGACTCCTGTGATGCGGGTATCGCCTTCCGCTTTACGAACCGCCCATTGATCTCGTCCAAAGCGCTGATGAGCCGCGCTCGCTTGTCGTTGTTGCCCCCAAACGGCGTCCTGGGGCACATGTCAGCCGCCTGAGACCGTCGAGCAGAACGCCCCCTTGGTGTAGGCGTAGCCGTCTCGCCAAGCTGCCAAGGCCTGGGTGGGCAAGAAGACCCGTGGGACCCTGGCTGGCGGTACGAAGGCCCAGGCCTTGCTGAAGGAGAATGCGATGTTGGGGAAACAGATACTGGTCGACCGGTGCCGCGATCTGGCGGTCAGTCATCTCGACGGCCACTACGACGATGCGACAATCCTGCTGCACCGCGTGGCGGCCTACGAGTGCACCTACAACCTGGACGGGCCTGCTTGTGCCTCCCTGGTCAAAGCCCTGGGCGATCTACGGCTGGCCCCTGGGGGTCATCCTCGACGCGATCGAGGGGGCTGTCCTTCAGGCGCGAGAACATGTCAGCAACACCGGTGGCCGAGTAATCGACGGCTAATTCGCCGGGAGCGAGTGATGAGTGTGCGTAACGTAGCGGATGAGGATGAGGACAGTAACCTTCGTGTGCTGCTCGACGATGGATACGCGGAGCGCATGGGCGACGGAATGTTCATCTCGTTCCAGACGGTCGATCGCATCGCCCAGTCGGTCGGGCTCAGTGCCGACGACCTGAGATTGCTGATAGGCGGAGCCTAATGGGCGACATCCTAGGAAATTGAGGGGGGTCGGATGGAAACGTCCGACCCCCTTTCCCATGACGGAAGGTGGTGATGGGGTGGACGCCCCCCGACTGCATCGATGTGCGATAGTGGAGGTGTTGCACACCACTGAGGGAGGCGTCCGTGTCAGAGGTTACCACGATCGGNTGGTGATGGGGTGGACGCCCCCCGACTGCATCGATGTGCGATAGTGGAGGTGTTGCACACCACTGAGGGAGGCGTCCGTGTCAGAGGTTACCACGATCGGGTTGGATATCGCCAAGCATGTTTTCCACGCGCACGGTGCCGATGAGCGCGGAGGGACGGTGTTCAGCCGCCGGCTGACCCGTGGTAAGCTGCTCGACTTCTTCGCCAGGCATCCGCGTTGCGTGGTGGCGCTGGAAGCATGCGGCGGTGCGCATCACTGGGCGCGCGAGTTGCGGACGATGGGCCATGAGGTTCGGCTAATCCCGCCAGCGTACGTGAAGCCGTTCGTGAAGCGCCACAAGAACGATGCGGTGGATGCCGAGGCGATCTGCGAGGCGGCGCAGCGGCCGAGCATGCGGTTCGTGGCGGTGAAGAGCGAGGAGCAGCAGGCGGCAGCGCTGGTGTTTCGCACGCGCGACTTGGCGGTGAAGCAGCGAACCCAGATCGCTAACGCTATCCGTGGCCATCTGGCAGAATATGGCTGGGTAGCACCCAAGGGTGCCGCTCACCTCGCGATGTTGGCAGATCTGCTCGAAGACGGCGAGATCGGCCAAACGTTGCCGGAGGCGGCGCGGCCGATGTTTGCCATGATGATCGGCATGCTGGCCAATCTCGACAAGCAGATCGCAGAGCTGGATAAGGAGATCACGCGTCGCGCCCGTGAAGATGAAGTTGCACGCCGGTTGATGACCATCCCGGGCGTTGGACCGATCACGGCAACGGCCATTGCCGCAATAGCGCCTGCAGCCGAGACCTTCGCCAAGGGGCGTGATTTCGCTGCCTGGCTTGGCTTGGTGCCGAAGCAGGCGTCGACAGGCGGCAAGCAGAAGCTGGGCGCGATCTCGCGCATGGGCGAACGAACCCTGAGGCGGCTGCTCATCATCGGGGCCAGCGCGGTCGTGCTCCAGGCGAGCAAGCGCGGTGCACCCGCCGGCTCATGGCTCGAGGGCATGCTTGCCCGGAAACCACGCATGCTGGTCACGGTCGCCCTCGCCAACAAGATGGCGCGCACCGTGTGGGCATTGCTGGTGAGGCGAGAGGATTACAGAGCTCCGGTCGCAGTCGCGGCGTAAGCCGAGGCGGGCCAGAGGCGTCGGAGGGCGCAGTCGGTCGAAGGAGGGTATGGCACAACAGTCGGCGAGACGGGGCCGGAAGAACCAGGGCTTTCCACCGTGCCATGAGCACGCTGTTGGTGATGTGGTTCCGGTCCGCGAACTCCCATACGGGCCAGCGACTTGGTCGCATCACAGGCCGGACAGATGGCAGCATCCGACTAAGTGTCAGACCCTCAATAAACCGCTTGCAACCGAAGGGGCGTCCACAGATGGAAAGCGG
>NZ_LMRS01000002.1 GCF_001426195.1 Sphingomonas sp. Leaf339
TCGCCCGCTCCAGCCGTTTCCAACCCGTTGGAAACGCGCATAAAACCGTCGCACAGACGGTCCAGCACCAAGATCGTCTCCACTGACCGTCTACACAATGATGCCGGTCGAGGTGTCTCAACCCCCTGCCGCAGCCTCCTTCGGATCGGGCATGTCGACAGCCGTCGCCATCAGCCGCAGCGCTAAGCCCACGACTCGATTGATCTCATTTATAACAGTGATGGCGTATGGCGCTTCAGCCTCTTCGACAACTATGCCCTGCTTAAAATGTAGAATGCTGGGCATCGGGATCACATCGCCATCCGAAATCGAGCGGAACCAGATATTGATATCGGAATCGTCTGGAACAATGTCGGCAACATTATTATCGTGATCGATTGCCACCTTCATTGGGAACTGACGAAACACCGTCGTCAAAAGCAGCCTGTGCTTATCCTGATTACTAAGTAGTCGCAGGATATTGAGCCAAGGATCGCCACAGCGGCGTGCTTCTTCAATCATCGCGAGCGCATGTGGGAAGATGTTGCCGAGCGATGCTTTTTCTCGCTCCTTCTTCGAAAGGGGCGTCTCTCTTGTCCCGAAGGGAAACTGAGTTCGACTAAGATCGGCCCCATCATTGCCAAACTCCACGAGAGAACATGTCGCATAGTCGAGCGAAGCGCGGAGATTGTGAACGACATCACCCAGTATCAAGCTGATGTCCGCAGGCGGCAGTTCCTTGATTCTGATTCGGACCATCCCCTCGTCGAGGTCCGCCGACTGCTCGGGTTCCCACGGGTGGGTGGCGTCATACGCTTGGATCGCTTCGGATAGTGCCACCATGTGCGTCTGCGCTCGGCGATGCTTCGCCAAGGCCCCAATAAATCTCGATGGAAGAACCATCCGCTGAAATTGGATGCTCATGGAGAAAGGCGCAAGGAGTTCAAGGTTCCACCGTGCCGCGCCACCGCATTCAAAACAGCGAGATGATCGAACGAGATATCCTTGTAGCGAACCAAGTTTAGAGCTTCGGCAAGCGACTGCACGCTAAATCCGTTTCCGTAGTTGTCAGCGACTGCCGTGCCTTTGCCATCGGTCGTCCAGCCGCCGAGTAGAAGCGCAACATCGCGGTCGATCTTCGCCTCACGCAGACCGTCGCGGAAGTTGTGGCGGAAGGAGTGGAAGCAGGTCAGCGGCGCGGCAGCACCGGCGTTTTCGAGGAAGCGGGTGAACCATCTCGATATGGCGGTAGAGCGGTAGCCCAGATGCCCGAACGGAAGCTCCGGAAACAGATTGGTCTCGCCGCATAGGCGCTGGGATTCAGCGAATGCCAAAAAACCGCATCGGATCAGTTCGTCGTGGACCGGGACGGTGCGCTCGCTGGCGTTTGTCTTCACGCGCTTCTCATCGCCAGTCTGGCTGAGCCCGGAGGCCACGCGGAAGCACGGAATGCTGTCGATCACCCGAATGTCGGAGACCTCAAGCTGGCAAATCTCATTGAGCCGCAGGCCGCTGAACAATGCGATCAGCGGCACCCAGAATCGGGCGCGGCGAGGGCGCTGGTCGCCGGGGATGGCGTATCCGTTCGCGTCATCTCGGCACCCGGTGTAGATAGGGGCGTCGAAGATGCGGCGTAGCTGGTCAGTTGAGAAGGGGTTGCGCTTGTCGCGTTTCTTCACCGGGTCGGGGAGCTTCAGCCCCTTTAACGGATTACGATCGAGATAGCCCTCGTTCATCGCCCAGTTCATCACACCGCCGAACCGATTGATGTAGGCGTTGAGGTTCGCGGTGCTGATTACGCGGCGCTCGCCCTTCGCCTTGGCGGCATCGATCACCTCAGTGATCGACATGTCTGGAAAGCGCTGATGTGCGCTTTTCGGCATCTCGCGCAGGAGTGCCACGAAGTCGCGACATCCCTCGCGTGTGATCCCACTGAGCGGCGTCTCCTCACCAAACACCTCAATGACCCATTTCCGGGTCGTGGCGTGCGCGATCTGGGTGCGCTTACTCCATTGATGCTTCGGGTCCGCGATGAAGCGATCGTAGACATCGCCGATGGTGCGGGTGCTCGACGGCGAGAGCGGCGCTGGCGGCTGCGGAGCAGCCGGAGCTAACGGGTTCGAAACCGATGAATCGCTGACCGGTGTAGCAAGCAGCACGATATCGATGACGCTGCCGGTCGAGCAGCGCGCCTTCTCGAACAGAGCTTCGACCTCTGCCGCCACCCGGTGGATTCGCCGGAGCGCCATCGAATAGCTGTCCGTTTCGAGCGACCGCCAGACCTCGCCGCCTTCCCAGATCGTCAGGAGGTCGGTCGGCACTCGTCGTCGGTAGTGGAAGATGCCACGCTTCGAGCAGAGGCCAATCGGTCGATTGTGGAGACGCCTTGTGTAGACGCCCTGACGACGATTCCCTGAGCGTTCACTAACAGTTGAGACACCTCGACCGGCATCATTGTGTAGACGGTCAGTGGAGACGATCTTGGTGCTGGACCGTCTGTGCGACGGTTTTATGCGCGTTTCCAACGGGAAGGGATTCGAACCCTCGACCCCAACCTTGGCAAGGTTGTGCTCTACCCCTGAGCTACGCCCGCTCTGGCGCCGTAGCCGGTCGGAACCGGCTGGGTGAGGCGGGCCATTAGCAGCGGGTTTTCAGGGCTGCAAGCGGCAAACGAAGGAAAATTCAGGATTGGCTAATCCGGAATGAGAACATTACAAGAACGATAGTGAGCGAGTCGCCTGCCCTTTCCCCTGCCGGACCGCCGGTGCCGGCTCTTGATGGGTCCCGGATGCTGATCGCCCGGTTGCGTTGGGAGGTAGCCGGCACCGGGACGACGCAGACGGATGATCGCGCTGCCGATGCCTGGCTGACGACGGGGCTCGCCCCTGCCCAGCTACATGAAATCTACGCGGCGGAGGCGGCGGACGGCACCGCTGCGATCGGCTTCGCGGTGGCACTGGCGCTGGCCGCCGGGGCGCTGCCCGTCCTGTGGGTTCGGACCGAGAAGGACGAGCGGCAGGCGGGGCGGTTGCATGCCGGCGGTCTCGCCGAACTCGGCCTACCACCCGATTCGATCGTGCTGGTGGTGGCGGCGGACGAGGCGGCGTTGCTGCGCGTCGCGGCGGATGCCGCGCGGTGCAGCGGCCTCGGCATGCTGCTGGTCGAAAGTCGCGGCCGCGCGCCGGGGCTGGACCTCACCGCGACCCGTCGACTGATGCTGGCGGCCGAAGCATCGGGAGTGACGGTGCTGAGCGTGCGTATCGATGCCGCCCCGGTGCCCAGCGCGGCCGCCACCCGCTGGGGCGTGGCGGCGATGCCGTCCGTGCCGCTGGAGGCGGAGGCGCCAGGTCTGCCCGCCTTCGACGTCGAATCCTTGCGTAGACGCGGCGGCCCCGCCGGGGCGCGTTGCCGTGTGGAGTGGAACCGTGAAAACCGATCCTTCGATCCCTGCCCGATCCAGCCAGCCGCCCAAACGGCGCTGGCTGGCTCTGGTCTTCCCCTGGTTGCCGGTGGAGCGGCTGCGCGCGACGCGCCCGCATCTGTTCGTCGGTCGGGGTGAAAGCCCACTCGCCTTCGTCGAGACGGTGGGTAACGCGGTGCGGCTCGCCGCGCTCGACCGATCGGCGTTGCAGGCTGGGCTGAAACCCGGCCTGACGCTGGCCGACGCCCGCGCGCAGGTGCCCGAACTGGAGGTGTTCGACGGCGATCCCCATGCCGATCTCGACTGGCTGGAACGGCTGGCGGACGGCTGTGCACGCTATACGCCGACGGTGGTGCTGTATCCGCCCGATGCGCTGTTGCTCGACATCGCCGGCTGTACGCATGCGTTCGAGGGGGAGCGGCCGCTGGCCGTGGATGTCGAGGGGCGGCTGGCACGCCGCGGCGTGCTGGCCCGCCATGCGTTCGGCGATACGCCAGAGGTCGCGCATGCGCTCGCCCGCTTCGCCGGCGCGCCCGCCCCTGACGAACAACGCGCTGTGCGCCGCCTGCCGGTGGCGGCATTGGGGCTGGATGCCGATGACGGCATCGCCCTGACGCGGGCGGGGTTGAAGACGGTGGGCGACGTGATGGCCCGTCCGCTCGCCACCATCGCCGCGCGGTTCGGGGAAGAGGCGGCGATGGCGGTCCGCCGCCTGTCGGGCGATGCCCGCGCGCCCGTCGTCGCGCGCAAGGTCGCGGTGCCGGTGGTGGTCGAACGCCGCTTCGCCGAACCCGTCGGCCGCACCGATTTCGCGTTGCAGGTGATCGCCGATCTGGTCGCCGACGCCGCGGCCCTGCTCGAAAAACGTGGCGAGGGCGGCCGCCGCTGGGAGGCGAAGCTGTTCCGCGCCGATGGCCAGATCCAGCAATTGCGGATCGAGACCGGTCGCCCGACCCGCGATCCCGCCGTGCTGATGCGGCTGTTCGCGGAGCGGATCGACGGTCTCGCCGATCCGCTCGACCCCGGTTTCGGGTACGACCTGATCCGGCTGGCGGTGGTGTTGGCCGAACGGCTCGACACCAGCCAGTTGCGGCTGGAGGGCGGCGAGAGCGGCGACGGCACGCAGGCGGGTGAGGTCGCCGCGCTGGTCGACCGCCTCTCCACCCGGCTTGGCCGGGGCCGGGTACGCCGCTTCGCCAGCCGCGACAGCCATATTCCCGAACAGGCCGAACTGATGCTGCCCGCCGCCGCACCGCCTGCCGCCGGCGAATGGCCCGCGACCGAGCCGGGGGAGCCGCCGCTCCGCCCGATCTACCTCTTCGATCCGCCGCAGCCGATCGATACGATCGCCGCCGAAACGCCGGACGGTCCCCCTGCCCGGTTCCGCTGGCGTCGCACTGTTCACGACGTCGCCCGCGCCGAGGGACCGGAGCGGATCGCGGGCGAATGGTGGCGCCGGCACGACGCCGCGATCCCGACCCGCGATTATTTCCGCGTCGAGGATCAGCGCGGCCGGCGCTTCTGGATCTTCCGCCACGGTCTTTATGTCGAAAGCGAAAGCCCGCGCTGGTACGTCCACGGGCTGTTCGCATGACGTGACCGGCTTTACCGAACTCGTCGCGGCCACCGCCTTTTCGTTCCTCGATGGCGCCAGCCAGCCGGACGACATGGTCGGCCGCGCGGTCGAGCTTGGCCATGCCGGCATCGGCATCGCCGATCGCAACACCGTGTCGGGCGTGGTGCGCGCCTACGCCGCCCTGCAACGTGCGAATGTGGGTTTGCTGGGCGCGGGTTTGCCGGCGGTCGATTTCAAGCTGGCGGTCGGCGCGCGGCTGGTGTTCGCGGATGGCACGCCGGACATCGTCGCCTATCCCTCGACCAGAACGGGCTGGGGCCGGCTGACGCGCCTGCTGACCGTGGGCAACCGCCGTTCGCTGAAGGGCGGCTGCATCCTTGGCCTCGGCGATCTGATCGCCCTCCACCAGGACCTGTTGTTGATCGTGCTGCCCGAATCGACCGATCGTGGTGCCGCCCCGGTTTCGGGTGTCGACCTGCCCCCGCCCCGCGCCGATCCCGGCCTCGCCTCGACGCTCGCCGCCCTGAAGCGGCTCGACCCCACGGCAGTCTGGCTCGGCGTGACGATGCCGCGTGGTGGTCGCGACCGGCGGCGACTGGCACGACTGGCGCGCATGGCAGCGTCGGCGGACGTGCCGCTGCTCGCGACCTGCGACGCGCTCTATGCCTATCCGGACGACCGCGACCTGCACGATATCGTTACGTGCATCCGCGAGGGGCTGACGATCCAGCGCGCCGGCCGCCGCCTTGCCGCCAATGGCGAACGCCACCTGAAGGACGAGGCGGAGATGCAGCGCCTGTTCCGCGACCAGCCGGCGGCGGTGGTGGAAAGCGCCCGCCTGCTCGCCCGCATCGGTTTCTCGCTCGATCAGTTGAAATACGAATATCCGCATGAACCGGTGCCGGCGGGCTGGAAACCGCAGGACTGGCTGGAACATTTGGTCTGGCAAGCAGCACTGGATCGCTACGGCGAGCATGTGCCCGAAAAGGTGATGCGCCTCCTCAACGATGAGTTCCGTCTGATCGAGGCCAAGGCGTACGCCTATTACTTCCTGACGGTCCACGATGTGGTCCGTTTTGCCCGCGATTGCGATCCGCCGATCCTTTGCCAGGGGCGTGGCTCGGCGGCCAATTCGGTCGTCTGCTATCTGCTCGGCATCACTTCGGTCGATCCGATGAAGTATGACCTGCTCTTCTCGCGCTTCGTGTCGAACGAACGCGACGAGCCGCCCGACATCGACGTCGATTTCGAACATGAACGGCGCGAGGAGGTGATGCAGTATATTTATCGCCGTTATGGCCGTGACCGCGCCGCCATCGCCGCCACCGTGATCCATTATCGTCCGCGCAGCACCGTGCGCGAGATCGGTCGCGCGCTTGGCCTGAGCGAGGATGTGACGCAGCGGCTCACCAGCACCGTATGGGGAAGCTTCTCCGATAGGTTCGGCGAGGAGAGGTTCCACGAGACCGGCTATGCGCTAGCCAACCCGGAAATGGCCCGGCTGCATGGTCTGGTGAACCGGCTGCTGAAGTTTCCCCGCCATCTGTCGCAGCATGTCGGCGGCTTCGTACTTACCCAGGGGCGGCTGGACGAGATGGTGCCGATCCACAACGGCGCGATGGTCGATCGCACCTTCATCGAATGGGACAAGGACGATATCGACGTTCTCGGCCTGATGAAGGTCGATATCCTTGCCCTCGGTATGCTGACCTGCATCCGCAAGGCGTTCGACCTGATGGAGGCGAACAGCCTCGGCCGCCCGGCGCTCGACAATGTCGCGGTCGATGAGGACGACCGCGTGTACGACATGCTGTGCAAAGGCGACAGCATCGGCGTGTTTCAGGTCGAAAGCCGCGCTCAGATCAACATGCTGCCGCGTCTGAAGCCGCGCCGACTTTACGATCTTGTGGTTCAAGTCGCAATCGTTCGCCCGGGGCCGATCGAGGGTGATATGGTCCATCCATATCTGCGCCGCCGCGCCGGCAAGGAAAAGGTGGTCTTTCCCGCCCCTGATCCAAACCATGGCCCGCCCGACGAACTGCAACAGCTGCTCCGCTTTACCTATGGCGTACCGCTGTTTCAGGAACAGGCGATGAAACTGGCGATCGTCGCGGCCGGTTTCTCGCCGGAGGAAGCCAATCAGTTACGCCGTGCCATGGCGACGTTCCGCAACGTCGGCGGCATGGAAGATTTTCAGGCAAGACTTGTGGGGGGCATGGTTCGCCGAGGTTATCCGCGCGACTTTGCCGAACGCTGTTACAAACAGATCGAGGGGTTCGGCTCTTACGGTTTCCCCGAAAGTCATGCGCTGTCGTTTGCGCGGCTGGTGTATGTTTCTTCCTGGCTGAAATGTTTTCACCCGGCGGTCTTCGGCTGCGCCATCCTCAATTCACAACCGATGGGGTTTTACGCACCGGCCCAGTTGGTGCGTGATGCGGAAGAACATGGTGTCACCGTGCTGCCCGTCGATGTGAATCACAGCGGATGGGATAACAGCCTTCAATCCGGGGAGAATCTAGACCTCCGCCTCGGCTTCCGTCAGGTCGAGGGTTTTCGCGGCGACTGGGCCGACAAGATAGCTGCCAACGCCCCCTACATCTCCATCGAAGACCTCGCCCGCCGTGCCACGCTCCCGCCCCGTGCGCTGGCGTTGCTCGCCGATGCCGACGCCTGCCGCTCGCTGGGGCGGGACCGCCGCACCGCCGGCTGGGAAGTGCGCCGCACGCCGCCCGCACAACTCCCGCTGTTCGCCGCCGCCGATGCGCCTGAACTGGGTGTTGAACCCGATGCCGCGCTGCCAATGATGCCGTTGTCGGAACAGGTCGCCGCGGATTATCAGACCACGCGCCTGTCGCTGAAGGATCACCCGATGACCTTCCTGCGCCCGCTGTTTCGATCCGAGGGTGTGCTGTCCAGCGCCGAGGCCGCCGCCACGAAGGACGGCCGCCGCGCCAGCGTCGCCGGCATCGTCCTCGTCCGCCAGCGCCCCGGCAAGGGCAACGCGATCTTTGTGACGATCGAGGACGAGACGGGGATCACCAACGCGCTGATGTGGGCGCGCGATTTCGAGGCGAACCGGCGCGCCGTCATGGCATCGCGCCTGATGGTGTTGCACGGTACGATCCAGCGCAGCGAGGAAGGCGTCACCCACCTGATGACGACGCGGGTCGACGATCGCAGCCACGAACTGGCCCGCCTATCGAGCGATTACGCCACCGATCCGCAACCGCTGCCCGTCGATGGCATCCTGAAACCGCATTACAGCCGCAGCCGCGATCCCCGCCATGCCGAACCTCAACGCCCCGGCCATCCGCGCGATGTCCGCGTCCTGCCGAAATCGCGGGACTTCCATTAAGACGGCGCTGGCATTGACAGACGCGCCGCCCCACATAGCGTTTCGCAAGTATAACGGGAGCATCACTTGGCCACCTTGGGAATGTCGCCTGCCGAGAAGGAAGCGGTGACCACGTTCCGTCGCGACGTCGTCGAACCGTCGATGACCAGTCTCGTCATCATCGATTTCTGGGCCGAATGGTGCGGGCCGTGCAAGGCGCTGACGCCGGTGCTGGAAAAGGTCGCCGCCGCCTATGCCGATAAGGGTGTCGTGCTGGCTAAGGTCGATACCGACCAGAACCAGTTCATCGCCAGCCAATTCCAGATCAAGTCCATCCCCACCGTCTATGCGATGTTCCAGGGCCAGTTGGTCGCCGACCTGACGCCCGCACGTACCGAAAGTGCGTTGCGCACAATGATCGATCAGTTGTTGAAGCAATTGCCGATCCAGTCCGCCGCCGCCGATCAGGAAGCCGAACTGGAACCGTTGATCGCGATGGGTGAGGAAATCCTGGCCGAGGGCGATGCCCCCCGCGCGCTGGGGGTCTTCGACCAGTTGACCGAGATGGCACCCGATCATCCCGCCGTCCTGTCCGGCCGCATCCGCGCGCTGGTCGCCGCAGGCATGCATGACGAGGCGGATGCCGCGATCGCCGCCCTGCCCGCAGACTTGAAGGATGCCGGCATCGATCGTGCCCGCGCCGCACTGGAACTCGCTCGCTCCGCCCCGCCGGTGGACGATTATTCGGCGCTGGCCGCCGAAGTTACCGCCCAGCCGCACGACCACGACAAACGGTTCGAACTCGCCAACGCCCAGATGGCGGCCGGCGATCGTGACGCCGCTGCCGACAACCTCCTCCACATCATCGCCCAGGATCGCAGCTGGAACGAAGATGCCGCCCGCACCCAGTTGCTGAAACTATTCGAGGTCGTCGGCCTGATGGATCCATGGGTATCAACTCAGCGGCGGCGACTGTCCGCGATCCTGTTCGGATGACGACCACCCGCCTCTCGATCTTCCCGCTGCCTGGCGCGTTGCTGTTCCCCGGCATGCACCTGCCCCTGCACATATTCGAGCCGCGCTATCAAGCGCTGGTCGGAGACTCGATGGCGCGCGACCGGCGGATCGGCATGATCCAGCCTCGCATCCAGCCGCACGACAACCCCGAGACGGGCGATCCCGATCGGCCAGCGCTGTATGACATGGGTTGTGTCGGCAAGATTGCGGAGGTTGAGGCACTTGAAGACGGCCGCTACAATCTGATCCTCGAAGGGCTGTCGTTGTTCCGCGTCATCCGCGAACTCGACGTCACCACCTCGTTCCGGCAGGTCGAGGCCGAACTGGTAGCCGGCGCCGGCAGCGACACGCTGTCGCTCGGCCGCCGTTCGTCGCTGGAAATGGAATCGCGCCGCTTCGCCGATATGCAGGGTTACGCGGTCGATTGGGATGCGGTCGGCCGGCTCGACGACGAAAGCCTCGTCAACGGCATCGCCCAGATCGCCCCGTTCGACGTCGCCGCCAAACAGGCGCTCCTAGAGGCGCCCGACATCGAAATCCGCGCCGAGCTGACGATCCAGTTGATGCAGTTCTTCGGCCGCCATGACGGCGAAAACCGCGTGACGCTCCAGTAAGTGATGAACAAATGATCGATGCTTGGCTTCTAGATCGACTGGTCTGCCCCGCTACCCGCACACCCCTTCGCCATGACGAAGGCGCCGGCGAACTGATCTCCGATGCCGCCGGCCTCGCCTATCCCATTCGCGACGGCATACCCGTGATGTTGATTGAGGAAGCGCGGCGCATCGAACCCGATCAGCGCGCTCCCTAAGTCAGCGTTAACCAAATCGAGAACTAGCTGTCGCACAAGGCGGCATGGTTCGACTGCTTTTCCTTGTTCCGATAATCAACCGGTTGCGCGTCTGGCGGAATCCGCTGATGCTTGTTCTGCTGCCGATGCTCATCAAGCTACCGCTGCTGACCGGCCTGCTCGTTGTCGACCCGGCGAAGCGATACACCGGACTTACCGTGGCCGGCGATCATGGCTGGTGGCCGGGAGGTGCCACTATCGATCCCAACATCGCCTATACCAGCCATGCCCTCGGCTCCTATGCCGTACAACAAGTGCTCGTCGGGCGTCTGCCTTGGTGGAATCCGTATGAAGGCGTAGGCACGCCATTGGCGGCCGAAATGCAGGCCGCCGCGCTTTTTCCGCTCACGCTACTGCTGGCCCTGCCGAATGGGCAGTTGATTTTTCATCTGACACTTCAGATCATCGCAGGCTTAGCTACCTATGGCCTGTTGCGTGAGATGCGGATCGGTCGTTCGGCAGCACTCGCCGCAGCGGTCATGTTCGAATTCAATGGCGTGTTCGCATGGCTCGCCAATGCAGTCGTCAATCCGATCCCGTTCCTGCCTTTGATGCTGTGGGGAATCGAGCGCCTACGCCGGTCCGACGGCATCGGTCAGCGAGCGGGCGTAACGATGATCGCCGCTGGTCTTGCCGCGTCTCTCTATGCGGGTTTTCCAGAGACCGCCTATTTAAATGCGCTGTTCGTACTATGCTGGGCGCTGGTCCGCCTGTATTCTGCCAGTGGCGATCGTATAGGCCTGCTGTGGCGGATCGCCATGCCCACCGCCGCCGGCCTGCTGATCGCCGCGCCGATCCTGGTCGCGTTCCTCGGTTATCTGCCGCATGCGCAGGTCGGTCTGCACGACAACAGCGCCGGCCATTACGCTCATCTTGCGCCATCCTATCTGGTCATGATCGCGGTGCCCTATTTCATGGGCGGCATTTTTGTAACCCAGCCGGATTTCTGGGGATCGGTGGGTGGTTATTCCGGCCTGTTGCTGCTGGTGCTCGCCGGGGCGGGGCTGGTCGGTCGCGAGCAACGGGCTTTGCGTTGCATGATTGCGGGCTGGATCATCGTCGCACTGGCGCTCACTTTTGGTGCTGCTTGGCTCTTCGCCGTCATCAAGATCGTTCCCGGCTTTAAAGAAGCGGCAATTTATCGTTACCTGCCTGCGTCATGGCTGATGGGCCTCAGCATCCTCGCCGCTTTCGGCCTTGACGATCTGAGCCAGTCCCGGATCAAGGCACTGACCATTTCTACCGGTGGCGCCGTCGCCATCGTGGTGACGCTATGGGTATTGGCAAAACCGGTGATCGGACATCTTCCCCATGATCCGTTCGCTTGGCTAGCCTGCTTCGTCCAGTTGTCGCTGCTAGCCGCCTTCATCCGGTTCGTGTTGATTGCCCCCACAGACCATCTTGCCCGCGCCCGCGTCGCCGCGACGCTTGCAGCGGCGGAAGCAATGTTTCTTTTCCTGCTGCCCGTTCTCGCCCATCCGCGCCGGATCGAGGTAGTGGACGGCGGTATCGCTTTCATGCAGACGCACCTCGGTCAGCAGCGATTCGTTAGCTTCGGACCGATCGCGCCTAATTACGGCAGCTATTACGGTATCGCGCAGGTCAATCATAACGATCTGCCTATCCCCGCCGCATGGACCAACTTCGTCCAGCGTCGACTCGATCCTGGGATGGATCCGATCCTATTCCTGCTCCATCCAGTATCGCCACCTTCGCCACACATCGATCAGCATATTCCGCCATCGGCGTGCGCTTTGTTGTCGCGCCTGTCGACATGCCGGTCCCGGGCTTTCGAGCGGCCTACACTGACGCGCTGATGACCATCTATCGGTTGCCCGGCACCCGCCCATACTGGTCCGCGCCCGGATGCGTGATCGACAAGACGGCGCGCACGGAGGCGATGACGATCTGCGATCGCCCCGCTCGACTCACACGTCTGGAACTGATGATGCCGGGCTGGACCGCCACGGTGAATGGCATCGCCGTACCGGTGTCGAAGACCGACGAGATATTCCAGTCGATCGCACTTCCCGCCGGGCGGGCGGCTGTTTCATTCGATTATGCGCCACCGCATATCCGTGGCGCCGCCAACGCCGCGCTTGTGGGACTGCTGCTGTTTCTCGGTCAGTTGATGACTATCGCTCGGTCACGGCGGACGATGACGGCCGCTTGATCCAACGCCCCGTCAGTTACGCACGCGATAGGCGTGGTTGACGTCAACCATCCAGCCGGACTTGACTGTCGTCCCGGTACCGCGCGGCTTGCGCGCCGCTTCCAGATCGATCGCCAAGTGGAACCGCAGGCCCGCCAGTTGCGGTGTCGTCCACATCACTTCCGCCGCCAACTGATCCAGCGTCCCCATCGACACATAGACCGTCTGGCCCTTGCGGATATCATTCTGATTATCCACGCAGGCGCCGTGCAACGACAGGTTACGCACCCGCCGCTCGACGATAATTCCGTCTTCCAACAGCACCGCCGCGCGGATGATGACGCTGCTGCGCTTGTCGCGCCCGTGCAGGGGATCGTCGGTCATAGTTTGTCCGTGCCGTAAAAAGCCTATCGTTCGATTAACCGCCTTGCCGCCGTGGCGTTTGATCCAATCATACAATCATTCCTTGTAGCAATTTGGGCAGATTTCCACTTTCGCCCCGCGCCTCGGCCATGAATCGCGCTTTCAGCGGCGGGATTGCGTTGACCGCCGAGATTCCGACTCGCCGCACCGCACTAGCGGTGCGGCCCGGGATACCGAACAGCCGCGTCAGGGTATCGGTGGCGACCGATACCGCCAGCGTATCGAGCCCACGCCACCGCTCGTACCGCGACAACAGTTGCGCATCGCCCATGTCCAACCCCAGCCGCTTGCCCTCGACCAACACTTCGGCCAGCGCCGCGACGTCGCGAAAACCCAGGTTCAGCCCTTGCCCAGCGATCGGATGGATGCCGTGCGCTGCGTCGCCAACCATCACCAGCCGCTCCGCCGTGACCCGCGCGGCATGGTGGAAGCCGAGTGGATAGCTCGCCCGGGGGCTGGGCGCGGACAGCGCACCCAGAAACCCGCCCATCCGCTTCTCCGCCTCGGCGAGGAAACCGCGATCGGATAATTTGGCCAGCCCCGGTCCGTGTTCTGCATGGACCGACCAGACTATCGCCGATCGATGCCCGATCTCGTCATCAATGAGCGGCAACAGCGCGAACGGTCCGGCCGGATAGAAGATTTCGAACGCCACATTGTCGTGCGGCCGTTCGTGATGAAAAGCACCGACGATCGCGGCATGGTCGTATTTCCATTGCGCGATGTTGATGCCCGCCGCCTTGCGCGTCGGCGAGTTACGCCCCTCCGCCACGACCAGCAATCCGGCGCGCACCGTCGATCCATCGTCCAGCGTAGCGACCACGCCGTGCGGCCCGCGATCGACCGTCGTCGCCCGCGTCTTCATCCGCAGGTCGACATGCGGGGCCGCCGTCGCCGCATCGAACAGCGCCCGCCGGATCAGCTTGTTCTCGTACATCACGCCCAGCGCGCCGTCATCGGCATCGGGCACGAAATCGAGCGCCCCAGGCTCCAGCCCGTCGCTGACCCGTATCTGCGCGATCGGGCAGCCTTGTCCGGCGATCCGGTCGCTGAGGCCGATCGCCGCCAGCATCCGCCCGCTAGCACTCGCCACCGCCGAGGCACGGCCGTCGAAGCCCGGCGCCAGCGTCACTGCCGGATCGGCGGGATCGATCACCGTCGATGAAAGTCCATGCGCGTCCAGCGCCAGTGCCAGCGTGGCCCCGACCAGTCCGCCGCCGAGGATGATGACGTCAGTATCCATGCGAAGCGTCCTACCCCGGCCATACCGACCTGCCAAACATTCCGGCGAGTTTTTCGGACGGCCTGTTCCCGAATTGTGCCGGCAACTTGACGGGAGTAACGCGAAAGCCGATGATTCCGCTCAACGGATTCAGGACATTTTCGAAGGACGAGGGCGATGGCCAGCCAGGCGCAGCCGGCGTTGTGGCGCGAGACGGTGAAGGCAGGAGCGGTACGGAGCGGGGCGCTGATCGCCGCGGCGACGCTCTTCGTCGTCACGCTGGCGCTCGCCTTGTCGCTCGCGAGCTATCATCCCGGCGATCCGGCGATCAACACCGCCTCGGGCCAGGCTGCGGCGAACCTGCTTGGGCTGCCGGGCGCGTGGATCGCGGACCTGTTGCTGTCGCTGTTCGGACCGGCGGTCGCGCTGTTGCTGCCGGTCGGCCCAATCGTCGCCTCCCGCCTGTGGCGCGACCTGCCGCCGGGGCGCTGGCTGCGGATGCTGGCCGGCACCGCGCTAGGCGTGGCGCTGATGGCTAGTGCGCTGGCGTTCATCTCGACCTCCGCCGTACTGGCGCTCCCTGCCGGCTGGGGCGGCGTGATCGGCATCGCCGTCGCCGGCGCGGCGCGCTGGGCGCTTGGGTTCATCGGTGAACCCGTCACCGAGATGTGGGGCGCGCGCGGTATTGGTCTCGTAGCCGGCGTCGCGGGTGCGATCGTCTGGGGACGGAGCCTTGGCGTCAATCTCGGTGATCGCACATGGGTGCGGCGCCGCGCGCGAGTGATCGACGAAGATGGCCAGTATATCGATGATGACGACAGCGAAGAAGACAGCGCCGTCGACCCGCTTGACCGGGAACCGCTCGACCTGAAGCGCCGGCCGGTCACGCCGCGTGCCGTGGCGGAGCCCGACACCCGTCCCGCGCCGGTGATCGCCGAGCGTCAGGTCGCGCCCGCCCCGGCCCCGGCGAAACGCCAGCAACAGCTGGACCTGCGCGACAATTACGTGCTGCCCGGTCTCGACTTGCTGGTTCCCGCCCCGCCCTCGACCGCCGGCGCGATCGACAAGGCCGGGTTGGAACGCAACGCCCGCCTGCTCGAAAATGTGCTCGACGATTTCCACGTGAAGGGATCGATCATCGAGGTGCGACCCGGCCCGGTCGTGACGATGTACGAACTGGAACCCGCGCCCGGCATCAAGGCCAGCCGCGTCATCGCGCTGGCCGACGATATCGCCCGCAACATGTCCGCGATCTCCGCCCGCGTCGCGGTGATCCCCGGCCGCAACGTGATCGGCATCGAACTGCCCAACGCCAAGCGCGAATCGGTGTCGTTCCACGAAATGGTCGCCTCGCAGCATTTCGAGGATCAGGCAGCGCAATTGCCGATCATTCTCGGCAAGAACATCGCCGGCGATCCCGTCATCACCGATCTGGCGCCGATGCCGCATCTACTAGTCGCCGGCACCACTGGGTCGGGCAAGTCGGTCGGCCTCAATTGCATGATTCTGTCGTTGCTGTACCGGCTGACGCCCAACCAGTGCCGCATGATCATGATCGATCCCAAGATGCTCGAACTCATCATGTACGATGACATTCCGCACCTGTTGTCGCCCGTCGTCACCGATCCGGCCAAGGCGGTGCGCGCGCTGAAATGGGCGGTCGAGACGATGGAGGATCGTTATCGGCAGATGTCATCGGTCGGCGTCCGCAACCTCGCCGGCTTTAACGACAAGGTCCGCGCCGCTCGCGCCAAGGGCCAGCCGCTCGGCCGCAAGGTGCAGACCGGCTACAATCAGGAAACCGGCGCGCCGATCTACGAGGAGGAGAAGCTCGAATACGATCCCTTGCCGCAGATCGTGGTGATCGTCGACGAGCTGGCCGATCTGATGATGACCGCCGGCAAGGAGGTGGAATTCCTGATCCAGCGGCTGGCGCAGAAGGCACGCGCGGCCGGCATCCACCTCATCATGGCGACGCAGCGCCCCTCGGTCGACGTTATCACCGGCGTCATCAAGGCCAATCTGCCGACCCGGATCAGCTTCCACGTCACCAGCAAGATCGATTCGCGCACTATTCTGGGCGAACAGGGTGCCGAACAGCTGCTGGGCAAGGGCGACATGCTCTATATGCCCGGCGGCAAGGGTATCGTCCGCGTCCACGGTCCCTTCATGAGCGACGACGAGGTCCGCGCTGTCGCCGACCACTGGCGCGGCCAGGGTCAGCCCGACTACATCTCCTCCGTCACCGAGGAACCGGCGGAGAGCTTCGCGCTGGAAGGCGCACCGACCGGCGAGGACTCGGCCGAGGACCAGCAATATCGCGCGGCGATCCAGCTGGTCTGCGAAAGCCAGAAGGCATCGACCAGCTGGCTGCAGCGCCAGTTGCGTATCGGCTATAACTCGGCGGCCCGCCTGATCGAAAAGATGGAGAAGGACGGCATCGTCGGCCGCCCCGACCATGTTGGCCGGCGCGAGGTGTTGCGCGATACCGACGGCCACGCGATCTGATCCGAAATTCTCCGCCCCGCCCGTTGTGTGGGGCGGCGCAGATTTTCATGCCCATCCCGGAACCCGATCGCGTGTCGGGATATCTACCGTGCGGGGATGGACTGTCTATCATTTCGCTACTATCGAGCCTTGCGGGCGTCGCGCTCGCGGCTGCACCCGCTTCTTCTCAAGATACACCGCCGGCATCGGGACAGGCATCACCCGTCGGCTCGCAAGCGGACACGCAATCGCAGCCGCGAACTGGTGCCGGCGAGGCCGCTCCCGCTCCCGAGGACACGCCCTCCGCCCTCACCGCCGATACGCGTCGCCCACCGCCACCGGGCTTGATCGGCGATTGGCTCGATATCCGCACCCGCCTCGCCCGTCGCGGTATCGGCCTGACCGCCCGGTATGCGTCCGAAAGCGCCTATAATTTCGCAGGCGGCGATCGGAAGCTGTTCCGCGAGACGGGGCAGCTCGACGCCGGCATGCTGCTCGATCTCGACAAGGTGATCGGGCTGAAGGGTGGCGCGTTTCAGGGCACGATCACGTGGCGGCGTGGCAAGAACCTGACCGACGAGGCGGGTCTCGGCGTCCTGCAACAGGTGCAGGAGGTCTATGGCCGCGGCCAGACGGTGCGCGTCACGCAATTATGGTACGAACAGGTGCTGACTGATCGGCTTGAGATAAAGCTGGGCCTCACCAATCCGGGCGAGGATTTCGCCGCCTTTTCGTGCCAGTTCATGAACCTCAGCTTCTGCGGGGCGCAGCCGGGCAATCTGGCCGGCGACTATTGGTACAACTGGCCGGTCAGCCAGCTCGGCGCCCGGTTGCGCCTGAAGCTCGACGACGAACGCTACATCGCCGGCGCGGTGTATCAGATCAATCCCCGCAACCTGACCGACAATCTCTTCGTCGCGCATGTCGATGGCGGCACCGGCGTACTGGTGCCCGTGGAAGCCGGATGGGTACGGGCGGGTGCGGGTGGCCGGATCGGGTCGTACAAGGCCGGCGGCTGGATCGGCACCGCCAACGGCGACGATGTGCTGCTCGACGTGAACCGGCGGCCGATCGCGATCACCGGCCTGTCGCCGCTGCAACGCGGATCGCGCTACGGTGTCTATATCAACGTCGAACAACAGCTGACCGGCCGCGCGCGCGACGGCAAGGCACAGACCGGTCTCAGCGTATTCGCCAATGTGACGCAGACGGATCGGCGGACCAGCATCACCGACAACCAGATCTCGATCGGCCTCTTCTATCGCGGACTGGCCCCACGCTTGCGGGGCGAAGTGCTGGGTATCGGTCTGGCCCGGACCAACGTGAACGGCCGCGTGGCGCGGGGCCAGCGGCTGGACCCCGTGCGGCCGGCCGTGCAGGACTCGGCTGAATATGCGGCCGAAGTCTATTATTCGATCCAGCCGCTGGAGGGACTGGAGCTACGTCCCAATATCCAGTGGATCCACCAGCCCGGTGGCATCAGGACCGCGAATGACGTCGGTGTCGTCGGCCTAAAGGCGGCGGTCACGCTGTAACGCACCCGATATCCCATCGTCGGGGTTCAGGGCGCATTCAATGCGGGCGCGCGATATCGTCCGCCGCACAGGAGTTCCGCATGTTTCGTTACGTTCCCCTCGCCGCCCTCGTGATCGTCGCCGCCCCCGCGACTGCGCAACAGGGTGATCTCGCCGCCGTGCAGCGGCACTTGCAGGGCGTGACGACGATGACTGCCGCTTTCTCGCAGACCGACCGCACCGGCAAGGTGCTCACCGGCACGCTGACATGGAAGCAGCCGGGCAATATCCGCTTCCAGTACGAAAAGGGCGTCCCTCTGCTGATCGTGGCGGAGGGTGGCGCGCTGACGTTCATCGATTACTCGGTGCGGCAGGTGCAGCGCTGGCCGATCCGCAATTCGCCGCTCGGCGTCCTGCTCGACCCCAAGCGCGATATCACGCGCTTCGCGAAACTGGTGCCCGGCGGTGCCGACGACCGGATCGTCTCGGTTGCGGCGCGCGATCCCCAGCATCCGGAATATGGCACGATCACACTGGTCTTCGTGCGCAATCCCGCTGCGCCCGCCGGGCTGATGCTGCAAGGATGGGTGGCGCTCGACAGCCAGAACAACCGCACCACGATCCGCCTGTCGAATCAGCGGTTCGGCGTCCCGGTCGCGGCGAACGCCTTCAAATGGAACGATCCGCGTCGCAGCACGGCGCGCAACTGACGCAACGGTTCGCTTCGTCGCGTTCGCTCGTGAAAATGGGGGTTTGTTCCTGACCATTCATCTGACCGCAAGGTTTGGTCTTCTAGGACCGGTCTCGCGGATATGGGGCGTCCGGGATTTCCCCCCTGTTGCTCGGATGAGCACCATGTCCTGCCTGCGTGACGAACGCTGAGTTGGCCCTTGCTCCATGCCCCCGGAGTGAGGGCCTTTCTCGTTGGGCCGGTTCTTGTGACGGCCGCCGCCGCCCGCTACGGGCAAAGCCGTGAAGATCGTATCCTGGAACATCAATTCGGTGCGCTTCCGCATCGAGATCGTGGAAAAATTCCTGCGTGAGGTGCGGCCCGATGTGCTGTGCCTTCAGGAAACCAAGGTCGTCGATCAGGATTTTCCTCGCGCCGCGTTCAAGGCGCTTGGGTATGACCGGATCATCGTCCACGGCCAACGGATGCACCACGGCGTTGCCATCGTCTCGCGCGTGCCGTTGATCGAGGACGACCGCTTCGACTGGCAGGCCAATCAAGAGGCGCGCCATGTCGGCGTCCGCCTGCCCAACGGTGTTCGGCTGGAGAACGTCTATGTCCCCGCCGGCGGCGACGTCCCCGATCGCGAGGTGAATCCGAAGTTCGGCCAGAAACTGGATTTCATCGATCGGATGACGCGCTGGTCCGAAACGCTGGCTGGTCCCACCATTCTGACCGGCGATTTCAACATCGCGCCGCTAGAAAGCGATGTGTGGAGCCACAAGCAATTGCTCGACGTCGTCAGCCACACCCCGATCGAGGTCACCGCGCTGAACGGCTTGCAGGCGTCGAACGATTGGGTCGATCTCGGCCGCCACTTCCATCCCGCCCCCGCCCGCCTGTTCACCTGGTGGAGCTACCGTGCCAAGGACTGGGCGATGTCCGATCGCGGTCGTCGGCTCGATCATATGTGGGCAACCGCCGACGTGGCCGCACAGGCAACCCGGCACGAGGTGTTCGAGCCATGCCGCAGTTGGTTGAAACCGTCCGACCATATCCCGATCATGACCGAGTTCGACTGGTGAAGGCCGCGCGCGATGTCGCGCGAGCGATCGACGCGATGCGCCGGGGCTGGCCGATTGCGATCGACGCGCTGGGCGAGGACCGGCTGGTGCTCCTGGCGGTGGAGACCGCCGACGCGGTTCGGCTCGGCACATTCGCCCCGGCGGGGAAATGCCCCGTGCTGATCTCCAGCGGCCGCGCGGCGACGTTGAAGCTGACTAACCAGCTGGCCGCCGCCGACCCCGATCTGCCCGTCGTGATCGAACCGACGCCGTGGCTCGACTTCCCGACCGCGACGGCGCTGGCCGATCCGCAACTCGACCTCGCGACCCCGCTGAAAGGTCCGTTTCGCAGCATCGCCGTGGTCCAGCCTCTCGCAGCACTCGCGGCGGTTCGCCTGGCGCGCATCGCCGGCCTGCTGCCCGCCTATTTCATCCACGGTATCGAACCGGAAGTGACGATCACGCCTGATGCGATCGACCGGCATCAGAGCGCCAGTGCGCTGATGCTCGCTACCCGCGCGCGCTTGCCCGTCGCCGGTGCCGAGGATGCGGAGATCGTCGCTTTTCGCTCACCCGACAGCGGCGACGAGCATGTCGCGCTGGTCATCGGCCAGCCGGACGGCGCGCCGCCGCTCGTGCGCCTGCACAGCGAATGCCTGACCGGCGATGTGCTCGGCAGCCTGAAATGCGATTGCGGCCCGCAATTGCACGCCGCGATCCACGCGATCGCCGACAGCGGCTGGGGTATCCTGCTCTATCTGCGACAAGAGGGGCGCGGCATCGGCCTCGTCAATAAACTACGCGCGTACCAGCTACAGGATCAGGGGTTCGACACCGTCGACGCAAACACCCGGCTGGGCTTCGCGGTCGACGCCCGCGATTTCGGCGTCGCCGCGCGGATGCTGCAATTACTGGGGCAGGACCGGGTCCGGTTGCTCACCAACAACCTCGCCAAGGTCGCAGCGCTGGAAGCGGCCGGCGTGACGGTCGTCGAACGCGTGCCACACAGCCTGCCCGCCAACCCCCACAACGAACGCTACCTGGCCACCAAACGCGACCGCACGGGCCACCAGTTATGACACGCTCCTAAGCTTAGGCTGCCATTGCGGTGGCCCAGACCGCGGCGATCTCGGCCAGCGTATCGGCCGTTTCCCGGAAGGGCGCCGCGCTGTCGCCGACCGACGAATCGATCACCGTCCGCCGCGCGCCGGCATACAGCCGCGCCAGCGTCTTCGACACCTCACCGCCGCGCTCGTGATCCAACCCCGATTCCAGCGCGAACAGGATGGCGGTCGCCCGTGTCACCCGCTCGCTCTTCACCCGGAAATTGCGCTGTTCGGCCGCATGGGCCGCGGCGCGCAGGGCGGCGACCAGTTCGCTGTAGAGCAACTGCACCAGTTGCGGCCCGCTTGCCGCCTGCGCCGTCCGGCCGGCAGCATCGATTTCGCGATAGGTCGACCATGGGTCGCGCAGCAGGGTAGATGCATAGGCCATCAGGAGTCGCTCTTGTTCCACGCCGCGATCTGCTGCGTGAGGAAGGTCTGGGTCGATTTATAGGCAGCGACGCGGGCATCCATCGTCGCATATTGCTGCGTTAGTCGCGTCGACATCGCGGTTGCTGCATCGCTGATCTTGCTCTTGGCGGTCGACAGATCGGTCTGTTGCTTGGTGTAACGGGTGGTCAGCGCATCGAGGCCGGACGTCTTGCTGGTCAGCGTCGTCGCCACCGCCGACAACGCCGCCGATATGCCACCGTTGCTGGCTCCGGCCCCGTCCGCGAACAGCGCCTCGACGCTGGCCGGGTCCTTCGCGATCGCCGCGGTCAGCCGGGCGGTGTTCAGCGATAGCGTGCCGTCGCGATTGGTTGATACGCCGATATCCGCCAGCGTCTGCGGCCCGCCCGTGGTCGATGTCGCCAGCACCGTCGTCGTCAACCGCCCCATCGTCCGCGCCATGCCGGACGCCGCGCTGTCCGACTTCAGCACCCCACTGGTGATGTTCGTCTCTTCGTTGATGACACCCAGCAACTCGTTGAACGTCGCCACGAAATCCGACGCCGCCTGCGACAGCGACGCGCTCGGCGCGCTCGTGCCCAGCGTCACCGGCGTTGTCGATGCGGCCATCAGGTCCAGCTTCACGCCCGACACCAGATCGCTGACCGTGTTGCTCGACCGCGTGAACCGCGCCCCGTCCAGCAGCATCACCGCGTCCTGCGCAGCGGTGCCCACCGTCGTACCGGTGGCATTCGCGTCGACCGACAGCGACGACAGGCTGAGGCCGCTGCCGCCGGTGTCGCTGCCCGCGATCTCGAACGCCTGGGTGGCGCCCGTCGCGCCCTTGATCGTCAGCCGCTGGCCGTCGCCATCCTTGACCAGCGCGGTCTTCAGACCGGTCTGCGCGGTGATCTGCGCCGCGATCTGCGCCAGCGTCGCGCCGTCGGCAACGTCGATCGCGACCGACTTGTTCGGCGACAGCGTAGTGGTGCCGCCGGCATCGGTCGTATAGCTGCCGATGTTGACGGATAGCGTACCCGCCCGGAACCCGGCCGTCGCCGATACCGGTACCTTGGTCGTCGCCGCCTGTGCGCCCGCCAGTTGCTGGACGGTCAGTTGCGCGGACAGCCCCGCCACCTTGCCGCCCGCCAGCGACGACACGGCCACGACGCCGGCATTGGAACTGGTCGGCTGCGTCGCCAGCGTACCGCCCTTCACCAGCGACTTGAGCGCGGCGTCGAAGCCGCTGATGCCGCTTTTCAGCTTGGCGATGCCGGAAATCTGGGCGGTGAGCGTATCCGACTTGGCAGTGAACTGGCTGTTCTTGGCGGCATATTGCGCCTCGACCAGCGATGCGACCAGCGCCTTGGTATCGACGCCCGACCCGGCACCCAGCGCCGTGGTGATCGATGTCGTACTGCTCACTGCCGTCGTGGTCGCCATCACCGGTCCTTATACTATCCCCTGAAACGGCCGCCCCCGCCGGATATTTAGGTTATTTTCATCCCGTTCTCGTCGAACCGCGCGGTGGGCGGCACCTCGATCGGCGGCTGCGCGGTGCCGCCCGCCGCCGCGTTCAGGCCGAACACGAACGCCAGCACGGCCGCGATCGACAGATACAGGTCGTCGCGCACCTCCTGCCCCTCGCGGCTGGTGTAATAGACCGCACGGGCGAGCGCCGGATATTCCAGCACCGGCACTGCGACCTCACCCGCGATCTCGCGGATCGCCAGCGCCGTCGCACCGCGCCCCTTGGCCACGACCACCGGCACCTGATCGCGACCGCGGTCATAGCGCAGCGCGACGGCGAAATGGGTCGGGTTGGTCAGGATGACATGCGCCTCCGCCACCGCCTTGCGCGCACCGCCCGACAGGATCGCACGCTGGCGGGCGCGAATATGGCCCTTCGCTTCGGGCGAGCCCTCGCTCTCCTTATGCTCGTCCTTGATTTCCTGCTTACTCATGCGCAGCTTGCCCAGCCGCTGGAGGATCTGGATCGGCACGTCGATCCCGGCGATCACGACCAGCCCTACCGCCATCGCGATCAGGATGCCGGTAAAGGTATCGCCGACATAGCGCAGGGCCTGCGGCAAGTTGGACGATGACAGCCCCAGCGTCGCCCGCGTGGCATGCATCAGCATGTACGCCCCGATGCTGCCGAGCAGCACCATCTTCAGCAGCGATTTACCCAGTTCGATCCAGCCGTTGCTCCCGAAGACGCGCTTCAGGCCAGCGGCCGGGTTGATGCGGCTCCCCTTGGGCGCGATCAGGCTGCCGTTGAAACCGAAACTGCCCAGCATCGCGCCGCTGACCAGCGCCGCGGCAAAGCTGATTCCCAGCAGCGACAGGATCGCCGGCGCCAGTCGCCATCCCGCCTCCATCAACGGCCGCCATGGCGAGAAGTCCTCGACATCCGCCCGCCCGAACTGAAAACTGGCCGCCATCACTTCCTTGCACGCCGCCAGCAGCGATGGCCCCATGAACGCCACCCAGGCGACGCCCGCCAGCACGACGAGCGCGGTGGCGAGGTCGCGCGAGCGCAGGACGTTGCCGTCCTCCTCCGCTTTTTGCCGGCGCTTGGGTGTTGGGGCTTCTGTCTTTTCGCCGAACTCGTCCGCCATCAGCCGAGCACCAGCGTCTGCACGGCGGCCAGGCTTTCGCTCACGATGACCAGCATGTAATCCCCCATCGCCGGAAACGCGATCGCCAGCGCGATGACACCGACGGCAAGGCTGGCGGGCAAGCCGACCGAGAACAGGTTCAGGGCCGGTGCCGCCCGGCTCATCATGCCGACCACGATGTTCAGGCACAGCAACAGGAACCCGACCGGCAGCGCCAGCAGCAGTCCGGCAAGAAATGCATAGCCGCCGAAGAACGCGATCGCTTTCAACCGCTCGGTGCCTAGCCATGCGGCGCCGGGCGGCAGCGCGTCGTAGCTCTTCACCAGCATGTCGACGAGGACGAGGTGGCCGTCGACCGACAGGAACAACAGCGTCAGCATGATCGAGAAGAACTGGCCCAGCGCGGGCGAGGACCGCCCGTTCTGCGGATCGATCGACGAGGCGAAGCCGATGCCCATCGATCCGCCGATCAATTCGCTGGCGATCAACGGCGCGGCGAACGCGGTCTGGAGGATGAAGCCCATCGCGAACCCCACCAGCGCCTCCGCCGCGATCGACACGAAGGTCGCAACCGCAAACACGCTGGGCGGCGGCACGATCGGATGCGCCGCCAGCACGAGCAGGCCGATCGCACCGGTCAGCGACACGCGCACGATCACCGGCAGCGCAACCGCCCCGAACACGGGTGCCGCCATGAACGCCGCGCCGATGCGGACCATCACGAAGATCAGCGCCCAGAGCTGCGGCTCGATGGCGAGGCCGAAGCCCAGCATGGCGACTTATTTCACCAGATCGGGGATGCGTTCGAAGATGCTGATCGTGAAATCACTGAGCAGCCCTAGGATCAGGCTGCCGAAGATCACGATCGACAACGCGACGACGATCAGCTTGGGTACGAAGGTCAGCGTCTGCTCGTTGATCGACGTCGCCGCCTGTACCATGCCCAAAATCAGCCCGGCCAGCAGCGCCGGCACCAGGATCGGGGCGGAGGCGAGCGCCAGCACCCACATCGTCTGGTTGGCGATCGTGAGGAAATAATCGGCGTCCATGACGTCAGACGGCGAACGAATTGGCGAGGCTGCCCATGGTCAGCGCCCAGCCATCGACCAGCACGAACAGCAACAGCTTGAACGGCAGCGAGATGATCGTCGGCGACAGCATCGCCATGCCCAGACTCATCAGCACGGTGGCGACCACCAGATCGATGACGATGAACGGCAGGAAGATCAGGAAACCGATCTGGAACGCGGTCTTCAGTTCCGACGTGATGAACGCGGGCAGCAGCACCGCGAACGGAATGTCGTCGGGCGATGCATAGGGGCCGGACTTCGCCATCTCGGCGAACATCGTCACGTCCTTGATCCGCGTCTGCTTGGTCATGAACTGGTGGAGCGGCGCACCGGCGGTCGCGATCATCTGCGTGCCGGCCAGTTGGCCCGCAGCATAGGGCTGGATCGCGGTCGTGTTGATCTGGCTGATGGTGGGCGCCATCACGAACAGCGACAGGAACAGCGACAGGCCGATCAGCACCTGATTGGGCGGGGTCTGTTGCAGGCCCAGCGCCTGACGCAGCACCGACAGCACGATGATGATCCGGGTGAAGCTGGTCATCATCAACAGGATGCCCGGCAGGATCGTGAGCAGGCCCATGATGATGAGGACCTGCAACGACAGCGACAGTGGTGCCGACTGGCCCTGCTGGCCGCCGAGCTGGCCCAGTGCGCGGTCCACCGCGTCACCGACGCCAGGGCCAGCGGGCGCGGCCGGCACCGCCGGTGCGACCTGCGCCAGTGCAGGCGCCGCGACGACCAGCGCCAGCATGATCGCCATCAATATCCAGATCAACCGCGCTGCCCCGCCCCGGTCGGCCGCGGCCGTCTCCGACGGCTGGATCAGCGCCGGTCCCGACCCCTTTCGCGTCACCGAGATGCTCATGCGTCGACCTTATCGATCAACGTCACCCCGCCGCGTCCCACCGACACCAGCAGGCGCTTACCCTCGAAATCCAGTACCGCCAGCCGTAGGCCAGGCGAAATCATCATCGTCTCGCGCACATTGACCAGCCGCGTCGCCTGCTTGCCTGGCATCCGCGATTCCAGGCGCCGCCAGAGATAGAGGCACCCGATCATCAACCCGCATACCAGCGGCAACAGAATGACGAGTTTCAGGATGTAGGACCACAGCATGACGGTCAGCCGCGTCCGATGCCGGACTTGTCGGGCGAGACGAGTTCGGTCATGCGCACGCCGAAGCGGTCGCCCACCGTCACTACCTCACCACGCCCGATCAGCGTGCCGTTGACGAACACGTCGAGCAATTCACCTGCCTGCCGGTCGAGTTCGATCACGCTCCCCTCACCCAGCGCCAGCAGTTCGCGCAGGCTGAGGTTGGTCGAGCCGATCTCGACGGTGAGTTTCACATCGACATCCTGCAGCAGCCGGAAATTGGCGGCAACAGGGGTGTCGACCGGGAAACCGCCGGTCATGTCGTTCATGCTTGGAATCCTTCGTCGGGTTGGGCGAGCGAGGTAAGGCGGATGGCGGCGCGGCCGTTGGCGGTGCCAACGGTGCCGCAGCCGAGCCGGTCGCGGCCGACCATCACCGGCACATCGGGGGCGATGGTGATGGGGATCACGTCACCCTCCTTCAGGTCCATCAACAGGCTGAGCGACACCACGGGTTCGGCCAGCACGGAACGGACGGGGAAACGGACCGCCATCGTCGCGCGGGCCAGATTGGTCCGCCACACGGGGTCGGGTTCCGCCTTGTCCAGCACCTTGCCGGTCAGGCTGGCGCCGTGAGGTTTCAGCGCGGCGACGGGATAGAGGATGTCGACGAACGATGGCCGCTCACCGGTGGCCAGACCCAGCCGGGTGACGATCACCGCGTCGTCGCCGTCGATATCGGCGGCCTGTTCGGGCTTGCCGGGCGCAAAGGCGACGCGGGTCAGCGGCTCCCAGGCGGCTCCCAGCGGTCCAGCGATCATCGTGCCGAGCCGTGCGACCATGGCATCGGCGGCGGGCGAGAATTCGGTCGGCAACTGCGCCGGCGCCGCCCCTGACCCGCCAAAGAACAGGTCGAGCAGTTCCAGCACGAACCGGCCGTCGAACACGCACCACGCCTGAGCGCCGTTGGGCGTCATTGCCAGCGGCAGCCACCCGGTCAGCGCGTCGCCGCGTTCCACCCGGTAATCGGCGAACCGCTGTACGCTCAGCGGCTCGGCGAAGGACCGCACCTCCTGCCGCAACAACCCTTCCCACACCGGTCGCATCCCCCGCGCGAGCCGCGCGGCCAGATGTTGCATGGTGTGGAGATCACCGAACGGATTGAGTTTGGTCGTACCGAGCGCGGCCGCCGTCACGGGCTCACGCTCGCGGGCTCGGCGATCACGGTTCGGAGGGGCGTTAACCATTCCTCACTGAACAACGAAACTGGTAAAGTAAACGTTACCGATCCCGCCAAAACCCTCTTTTTGCTGAAGCGTCGCGTTGATCGCCTTGACCAGCCGGGCCTGCAACTGGCGCTTGCCGTCGGCGCTGAACACCTGATCCTCAGTGGTGTCGCCCAGCGTCATCAGCACTGCCGACCGGACGGCGATGTCGTTGGTCTTCAGGTTCTGGATCACCTTGTCGTCATAGGATGTCGACACCGCCACGCCGACCTGGATGAAATGCATCGAATCCTGAAGGTTCGACGTGAACTCCTTGTCCATCGCATAGTAGTTGGAGGCATATTTGTCGCCGCCCTGCCCTTCCGGCGTCGGCGTCCCCTTATGGTCGGTACCGGTCGCCGCCTCGGCATCGTCGCCGCTGCCATGGCCCTCGCCACCCTCACCTCCTTCGCCGCCCTCGGCGGCGCCATGCTTCTGCTCGCTTTTGGGGACTAGCTTGGGGCCGTTGTCGACCTTGGCATGGGCATCCTTGCCGCCGCCGATCATGCCGGACTGTGCGGCATAGACGCCGGCGCCGACGCCACCGCCGATCAACACGATCAGGGCGGCGGCGCCCATCAGCAATTTCTTTTTGCCGCCCTTTTTCGGGGGGCCAGCGTCATCCTTGGCGTCGCTCATCGATGCTTTCCTGTTCAGGCGATACGGGTGTCGTCATCGGCCGCCGTATCGGCGGTCGTGGCGCGGGTGGTGTTGGCAGTGGCGCGGCGCGGTTCGGCGCTCTGCGGCGTGGGAGGGGGGCGATGCTGGCCCTGCCCGGTCGTGCCGGCATCGACGCCCGCGCCGACCGATGTCTGGCCCAGTCGCAGACCGCGTTGTTCGGCCGCTTCGGCAAGGCGTGGCTGCGCCTCCTGCAAAAGTGCGCGGGTCTGGGCCTGATCCGCGGTGAAGCGGACATGGAGCGTATCACCCTCCTGCCGAACCCCGACCTCGATCGCCCCCAGCGCATCGGGGACGACGCGTATGCGTGTATCGACCGCATCCGCGGCATCGCGCAGTAACTCGATCCGGTCGAGCATGGCGTGCGGCCAGCGATGATCGGCCAGATCCAGCGGCGGCCCCCCCGCTGCCATCGCCACAGGCAGGACGGACGACGGTGTGCGGTCGATACCGCCAATGGGGGCCGTCGGCGTGTCCATCGCGATCGGCTTGGGCGTGTCAGTCGTCTGTTCGGTCAGACCAGCCGCCATCCGCGCCGCACTGAACACGATGCCGGCGGGCGCCGGCGCGGCTGGCACGAACGGCGGCGGCGATGTGTTCTCGCGGTCGATCACCTCGTCCGAGCGAACCTTCGGGGTGGGCGCAGGTCCCGGCGTCGGTATATCGAATGACGGCGTTGACGTGGCATCGAGCCCAGTCGCGAGGTTCGTGGGCGCAACGGGCAACGGCTGCCCCGCCACCACCGCCGGCGAAATCTGCCACGCGGCAGGCAGCGGTATCGATAGCGATGCCGCCATCGGAGGTTCGATCGATTGAGCGGCTGCCGGCGATACATCTAGACGCTGGTAGTTGGTTGCCAGTATCGCCCTGGTCGGCGCTGCGGCTGCCAGTGTTTGGATAGAGACGATCCCTGTCGAAGGGGAAGTCGGGCTCCGATAGCTAGCCGCCGGCTCAATAGCAGCGAGCGCGGGCGTTCCTGGCGTGGCTACAGTCGTCACCGAAGTACTGACCGGCACCCTTAGGGGAAGCGAGGCTGTTCCAACCAGGGGCTCGGTCATGGCCGTTACTGGCTGTTGCGTCCCGTCGTCGGAACGTGACGTAGTGACAGCAGCGTTGATCGGCTCGACCGAAGGCGTCGGCATCACGGGAACGGTCTGATCGAACTGCGCCCGATCGGCGGGCGCGACGGACGGCGGTGTGATGGCAGGCAAACTTGAACCGGCAAACGCGGCCGCCATGGTCGTGGTCCGCGTGGCCAGGGCCATGCTGCCAATCGAAGCTTTCGACGTAATATCGGCGGCAATTGTGGGGATAGTCGGCACACCAACGGACGCCGGCATGAATGCCGCCAGTGCCGCCCTCGGATCGACCGGCATTCCGTCCGGGAGAGCAACGGGTGAGAGCGCACCGTCCTCGCCCTGTCCCCGCCGGTCAATCGAGGTAAGCGTGGTCGGAACCGTGCTGCCGATCGAAACGACCGGCGCCGCATCGGTCGGCGGAGTGGGCGCCGCAACAGGCACCGGCATGAACGCGGCTAGCGCCGCCCATGGATCGAACGACATCGCCTCCGGCAGGGCCGCCGGCAAGAGCTTGCCGTCCTTGCCATCCTCCTGCCGGTCATCTGTGACGAGCGCGCCATCGCCCACATTTTCCACCTCACCCGGCAGCGCGAACACCGCCAAGCCCAATACCGACATGGACGGTGCACGCGGGGCGCTGGCTGCGGTGGGGGTCGTGGTGGCGGGCTGGATCATGAAGCGGTCGGATCTCAATGCGATGGTGTAGACCTGTCCTTCAGCAAGGATCGTGCCGTTTGCCTTTGGAAACCGCGGGCAGGTCCTCCAGCGCCCGCATCGCCTTCGCGAGATCGAGGCGCCGCGCGCCGTCGAGCAGCTTTTCGACGGCGGTCTGGTCGCGCTTGGCCGCGCGAGTCGCTTCTTCGGCCGCCATGGCCCGCTGGCCGGCTATGCGAACGCGGCTAGCCGCGGCGTCGGCGGAGAGCTGAAGACGCTCCCGATAGAAGGCACTGGCAGACAGATGCTGTGCCGCCAGCACCTCGGCCGTCGGCGCGACCGCATCGACCAGTGCGGCGATCCGGTCCGTCAGCGCCGTCTCGCTCGCGAGCGTGTCATGGTGACGCATCTCGTCAGCGCGGGCGAGGCCGAGCTGCAATGTTCGCACGCGGTGGATGCGCGCGAGCGTCGCCGCGCGCGTCATCCTTCGCCGAACACGCCGACCAACTCGGCGGCAGCGACCGACAGCGGCACGACCTCGTCCGCATCCTGGCGGATGTAATCGGTGATGGCGGGGTGGCAGGCGATGGCGGCATCGATCGCCGGGTCTGCGCCGGGACGATAGGCACCCATCAGCACCAGATCGCGATTTTCCTCATACGTCGCCAGATGCCGGCGCAGCACACGGGCGGCGCGAACATGCTCGCGCCCGACGATGTCGGTCATCACCCGGCTGACCGAGGGGCCGACGTCGATCGCCGGATATACGCCGCGTTCCGCCAGCGCCCGGCTGAGCACGATGTGACCATCGAGGATCGACCGGGCGGAATCAACGACCGGATCGTTGCCGTCGTCGCCATCTGCCAGCACGGTGTAGATGGCGGTGATCGATCCAGATCCTTGTGCATCGGCGCCGGCACGTTCGATCAGGTTGGGCAGCATCGCGATGGCAGACGGTGGATAGCCCCGCGCCGACGCCGGCTCGCCCAGCGCCAGTCCGATCTCTCGACCGGCATGGGCGACGCGGGTCAGCGAATCCATGATGAGCAGCACGCGCTTGCCCTCGGCGCGAAACGCCTCGGCGATGGCGTGGGTGCGGAGTGCCCCACGGATGCGCAGCACCGGCGAATGATTGGCCGGCACTGCGACCACGACGGAGCGTGCCCGTGCCTCGCCTGCGACCTTGGTATCGAGGAAATCGGCGACTTCGCGCGATCGCTCGCCGATCAAGCCAATGACCACCACATCGGCCTTGGCCGCGCGAACCATCATGCCGAGCAGCACCGACTTGCCGACGCCCGATCCGGCCATGATGCCGATCCGCTGCCCCTGCCCCACGGTCAGCAATCCGTTGATCGCGCGAACGCCGACGTCGAGCGGCTCGAGCACACGACCGCGATCGAGCGGCCCCTGCAACTTGCCCGCCAGTGGCCAGCGACCGGCACCACGGATCGGGCCGAGGCCATCGATCGGCCGGCCCGCGCCATCGACGACGCGACCGAGCAGCGCCGCCCCCACCTCCGCCTCGCCGGGCGCACCGACCGGCCGGACGGGCGCCCTGGGCAACAGCGCGGCGGGACCGCCCAGATTCATCATCAGCGTGCGTTCGCCGCGAAAGCCGATGACCTCCGCCTCTACCGCATCGCCGACCCGGCATACGGTGCCGACCGGCAACGACAGCCCGACCGCCTCCATCAGCAATCCGTCATAGGAGGCCAGGCGGCCCGACACGGAGGCGGTCGGCCGGAAATCGGCATTCGCCAGCGTGCCGAGATAATCGGCGGTGAAGCGGTTCAGCATCAGGCGGGTAGAGGCACGCGGTCGATCGCAGCGGCCAGTTGTTCCAGCCACAGCGCCGGCCCGTCCTCGACCACGGTCGATGCGCTTTCCAGCACGAAGGCACCCCGCGCGACATTGGCGTCGCCGACCGCAAACACCGTCCCCGGCAACCGCCCCTCGATCAGCACGACATCGTCGGGATGGAGGCGAAGGAGCGCCGACTCGGCCCCGTCCGCCAGCATTTCGGTGGCGATCTGGACGCGCGCGTGAAGGCGATCGGCGGCGACGCCGACATCGCCGACGATGCGGGTGACGAGCATCAGCACCGTCTGGCGCAGTTGTGCCGCAACCTGCTCACGGTCGATCCGGTCGCTGCCCAGCGCAGCGGCGACACCCGCCGTCAGCGCCTCGTCGCGCGCGCGCGTCGCGGTGGCCGCTGCCGCCGCTGCGGCCAGACCCTCGGCGTAGCCGGCGGCATGCGCGGTTTCCAGCGGATCGACGAAGCACGACTGATCGAGGCTGGCGTCCAGCGGATTCCAGCCGGCGGTCGGGTTCTCGCCCGGATTGGCGGGGCTGAAGTGGCGCGGTTCCACCATCGTCGTTGCCGACCGGGTGCGCGGATCGCTCGGCGCGAAACCGGCGGGCGGCGCAAAGGCGGCCTGCAGGATATGGGTAGCCGCGCTGTGGCGTGCGGCGAAGCCGGCGACGAAACCCTCAGACATAATCGTCCTCGCCCGCCCCCATCTGGATCGTGCCGTCCTTCGCCAGACCGCGCGCGATCGCGATCATCGCCTTTTGCGCTTCCAGCACTTCGGCGAGCTTCATCGGCCCGCGTGCCTCCATCTCGTCGCGGATGCCGTCGGCGGCGCGCGCCGACATGCAACCCAGGAAGCGAGCGCGGATCGTTTCGTCGACGCCCTTCAGCGCCTTGGTCAGGATTTCGCCATCGACGTTGCGGATCACGGTGCCGAGATTCTTGTCGTCCATCTCCAGCAGGTTGTCGAAGACGAACATCGCCTCCTCGATCTGCTTGGCGACCTCGCGGTCGATCTTGAATAGTTTCGGCATGACCCGCTGTTCGGTCGCCTTGCGGGCGCCGGACAGGATCTTCGCGGCCTCGCGCGTGCCGCCCAGCGTCACGGCGGCGGCGCTGGCCGATCCGGTCCGCTGCGCCAGCAGGGTCTTCAACGTATCGACCGCCTCCGGTGTGATCGGCCCCAGCTTGGCGATGCGGTGCAGGATATCAGGCTGGGCGGTATCGGGCAGCAGCTCCAGCACCTGTCCACCGATCGACGGATCGAGATTGGCGATCAGCACGGCGGCAATCTGCGGATGCTCCTTCTCGATCATCGCGGCGATATCGGTCGCGTCCATCCAGTCGAGCAGTTCCAGCTCGCACGCCGCTTCGGCCGGTGTTATCCGCGCGAGCACGCTCTCCGCCTTTTCGGCACCCAGCGCACGGTTCATTACCGCTTCCACCTGCGGACGCGGGTCGAACGAAATGCCGGTCCGCTCGCGAGCACGGCCGACGAAATCGTCCAGCACGTCCTCGACCTCCTGTTCCGACACGTCGGCGACGTTGAACATCGCCGCGCCGAGCTGGCGTACCTCGTCCGGCTCCAGTTTCTGGAGGATGGCTGCCGCCTCTTCCTCGCCGACGATCATCATCAGCACGGCTGCGCGTTCGATGCCGGTATAGGTCCGCATCGCGAGTGCGCTCACTTGGCGTCGGCCTTTATCATGTCGCGCACGGCCAGCGCGGCGCGGGCAGGATTATCACGCGTGAAGCCGCGGACCGCACCGATCCGCTCGTCATAGCCACGGCTGTTTTCCAGCTGATCAAGGCTGACGGGCGGCGCGACCATCGGCATGCCATCGGGACCGGGCAGCCCGACACCGGCGACCGCCGGCACGGTGGCATCCTCGCGCTTCTTCATCAGGCCCTTGGCCAGCGGCCGGACGCCCAGGAACAGCACGAGCAGCGCGATGAGGATCGCGGTGCCGTTGCGGGCGAGCACCGGCAGCCACGCATTGTCGTACCACTTGGTCGTGTCGGCCGTGTCGGTGGCGCCTGCGAACTTGCGGCTTATGACCGTCACCTGATCCTGCCGCTGCTGGTCGTATCCGACCGCGCTCTTCACCAGATCGGTCAGCTGAGTGATTTCCATCTGCGTGCGGCGGCCCTTGTCCGGATCGCGCAGCACCACCGCCACCGACAACCGCTTGACCGATCCCGGCGCGGCCCGCGTCACCGAAACCTCACGGCCCAGATCATAGGCGCGCTGATAGCTGTCGGTTTGCTTGGCGGGATCGGGCGAGGCGGCACCGGCGACGGGCTGCGGTCCACCGCTCGCGCCGACTGCAGGCGTTGGCACCTGCAAGGTGCTGGCCGGCGGCGGCGTGTTCGAAAGCGCACCCGGAATGCCGCCCGGCCCGCCGCCATCCTTCTGATTTCCGGTCCACGCACCGGTCTCGGCACGCAACGTACCCTGCTTGTCATAGCTTTCGCGCGTCGCCTGCGTCTCGTCGAGATTGACGTCCGCCTGCACTTCCGCCGAGAAATTGCCGGCACCCAGCAATGGCGTGAGCAACTGCGTCAATTGCTGGCGATACTTGTCCTCGACCCGCGCCTGGAACGCGATGCGCTCGTCCCCCATCGCCCCCGCCGCGTCACGGCCGCCGGGACGGGTCAGCAAGGCGCCGGCCTGATCGACAATCGTGACGGCATCGGGCTTCATCCCCGGCACCGACGAGGCGACCAGATTGATGATCGACGACACCTGCGCCTCGCTCAGCGTCCGGCCGGCGCCCAGCTTGACGATCACCGACGCCGATGGCGCGGCCCGGTCCCGCACGAAGACGGAGGCTTCCGGCATCGCGAGATGGACGCGCGCCTCCACCACCGAATCGATATCCTGGATCGAGCGGGCGAGTTCGGTCTCACGCGCCTGACGCAGGCGTTCGCCCTCCACCGCGCGGCTGACTCCCATCGGCAATTGATCGAGGATCGCATATCCGCCGGGTGCCGCCTTGGGCAGGCCCTGCCCGGCAAGCAACATGCGCGCCCGGCTGTAATCGTCCTCACCCACGGTCAGCGCGCCGGTGGCGTCATCGACATGCGCGGCGATATTCGCCTGCTCGAGGCTCTGGACGACAGCTGCCTTGTCGGCATCGGCGAGGCCGGAGAACAGCGTCTTCTGCGTTGGCGTGGACAGGCTCATCCAGGCAAGCGCAGCGGCACCGATCAACCCGACAAGCAGCGCCATCGGGGCCGAGCGACGGACCGCCGGCTGGGCCATGACGCCGCGGATCTGCTGGAGCGGATTGGCGAAACGCTCGGGGGTACCCGACGCGATAGTGGTGGTCAGGGCGGTGCTCATCGGATCAGACCGGCATGCTCATGATGTCCTTGTAGGCGGACAGCAGCTTGTTCCTGACCTGCAGGGTCGCCTCGAACCCCACGCTCGCCTGCTGGCGGGCCAGCATCACCTTGGCGATGTCGACCGTCTCGCCACGTTCGTAACTTTCCGACAGCTTGGCCGCCTGGTTCTGCCCCTCGTTGACGCTTTTCAGCGCACCGTCGAGCGTATCGGCGAAGCTGGTCGGCTGCGCTGAAACAGCGCCGGACGACGAGTTTGCGCTGGCGCGCCCCAGCGCCTGGTTGCGCTCCAGTATCTGGGCGCGAAGCTGCATGACGCGGTCGATTCCCATCGCCCCGCCGACACCATCAATGCCGCTCATGCCGATGCCACCCGGGCGAGATCATCACCCTGTTCGCGCGCCTTGGCCAGTCGATAACGCAGCGTGCGTTCGGAGATGCCGAGGCGACGCGCGGTCTCGATGCGGCTGCCGTTACAGGCGGCCAGCGTGTCGCGGATCGCCTGGAACTCGCTCATCTGCACCACATTGCCCAGCGTCTCGGCCGGCATCGCGCTGATTGCGGGCAGGCTGTGCTGGAAGGACAGGGCGACGGGGCGATCGAACAGAACGTGGCTGCGGTCGATCATGTCGCCCCCGGCGAACAGCAGGGCGCGCTGCACCACATTCTCCAGCTCGCGGACATTGCCCGGCCAATCGTGCCGCATCAGCGCGTCCAGCGCATCGCGAGTGGGCCACGGCACGACGGCACGGTTGCCGGCATGGCGCAGGATCATCGTCGCGACGAGCGCGGGGATGTCGTCGGCCCGCTCGGCCAGCGATTTGGTCGACAACGGGAAGACGGCGAGACGGTAATAGAGATCCGCCCGGAACCGGCCCGCCGCCACTTCGGCCTGCAGGTCGCGATTGGCGCAGGCGATCACGCGCACGTCGATCGGCTGCGGCACGGAGGCGCCGATCGGCACTACCTCGCGCTCCTGCAACACGCGCAGCAGCTTCGACTGGAGCGCCAGCGGCATCTCGGCGATCTCGTCGAGCAGGATGGTGCCGCCATCGGCCGCGCGGAAGAACCCCTCCCCGCCCGACGATGCGCCGGTGAAGGCGCCCTTCTGATGGCCGAACAGCAGCGCTTCAAGCATCGTTTCGGGAAGTGCCGCGCAGTTGATCGCGATGAACGGCTTGGCCGAACGCGTGGAATTGGCGTGGATCGACCGGGCGAGCACTTCCTTGCCCGTGCCGGTCGGCCCGTTGATGAGGACGGTGATGTCCGCCTGCGCCACCCGCTCGGCCAGCGCGAACAGCGCCAGCGTTTCCGGATCGGCTGCGGTCGGCAGATCGGGCCCACCGACCAGCGCCCGGACAAAGGCGTTGCCGACGGCGGCATCGGCCGGGCCGAACACGACACGATGCGGTGCACCGTCGCGGCCCGGCACGATGGCAGGGTTGGAGGCGAAGGCGCCGGTGCCGACGACCACGGTACGGGCCGGCATCGTCACCGGCTCCCCCTCGGTCACCAGAAACAGGTCGCCCAGCTTTGGTGCGGCGGTCGTGGCCGATCCGATTTCGAAACCCTGGGCGCGCAGGGACGATACCAGCGCGTATCGCTGCTCCATCATCATTGCGGAAGGAAAGATCGTACGCATGCAAAGCCCCTTGGACACTGGGCACTTATTGCCGGGTGCAGGGTAAACGCCGGGTAAACCCCAGCGAATATTTTCCGCCTGCGCGTACGACGTGCTCGTGGCGCGTCATACGCGCGCGTAAGGCGTTCTGAGCACCGGCGAAGCAATCGACGACCGTTGGCGAGGCCGGCAATTTTTTCCCTTAAGCCCGGTGCCGGGCGGTCGTTCCTTGCTGTGACGGCTCGGCCCTCCGCTCTCGGGGGCGGCGGGGAAGCCGTAAACCTGTGGAGATCAACCATGACCGTTATCGCGACCAACACCTCGGCCCTGCGCGCCGCCAACGCTTCGATGACTGCCAACGCCTCGCTGTCCACCGCGATGGAGCGGCTGTCGACGGGCAAGCGTATCAATTCCGCCAAGGACGATGCCGCCGGCCTCGCGATCGCCCAGTCGATGACCGCCTCGATTCGCGGCATGAACCAGGCCGTCCGCAACGCCAATGACGGTATCTCGCTGGCGCAGACCGCCGAAGGCGCGCTGGGCGAAGTGACCAACATGCTGCAGCGTATCCGCGAACTGGCGGTTCAGTCGGCATCGGGTACCTATGGCGACACCAACGACCGCGTGAACCTGAACGCCGAAGTCACCGAACTGAAGGCACAGATCACTAGCGTCCTGTCGACCACCGAGTTCAACGGCACCAAGATCTTCAATTCCGGCACCACCGGCTACACCGCCCGCACGGCGGCGATCAGCATCCAGGTCGGTTCGGAAGCGACCGACAAGGTCGATCTGAACATTGGCGCACCGGCCGATCTGGGCGCCGCCACCGTCGACACCGCCGCCAATTCGACGATTGCGCTGGGCAATGTCGACACGATGCTCGATTCGGTCGCCACGGCCCGCGCCAAGCTGGGCGCCGGCCAGAGCCGCCTGCAGTCGGTGGTCAACAACCTGACCAGCAACGTCACCAACCTGTCCGACGCGCGCAGCCGGATCGAGGACGCTGATTTCTCGGCCGAGACGACCAACCTCGCCAAGGCGCAGATCCTGAGCCAGGCATCGACCGCGATGCTCGCCCAGGCGAACCAGTCGCAGCAGTCGGTGCTGAAGCTGCTCCAGTAATCCAGCCTCCGGCGTCGGCACCGGCCCCCGAATGCGAGGGTGCCGGCGCCGGCCCTCCCTACCTCTCGTGAGGGAGGGCCAACGAACCCCGGCGATCCATCAGGCGGATCGCCGGGGTTCCGCGTTAGCCATCGGCGCCTGACGCAGCAGCAGGTATCCGGCGCCGCCTGCCAGCAGCGAACCAGCGAAGACCCCCAGCTTGACCGCCCCCATCGCGTCGCCGGCATCGGCGAACGCCAGGCCGCCGATGAACAGGCTCATGGTGAAACCGATGCCGCACAGCACCGCCATGCCGTGGACCTGACGCCAGTTCGCCCCCATCGGCATGTCCGCCCAACCCAGCCGCACCATCGCGACGATGGCCGTAAAGATGCCGAGTTGCTTGCCGATCAACAGGCCCGCCGCGATCCCCAGTGGCAGCGGCGCGACCGCATCGTGGATCGTCATGCCGGCAAAGGACACGCCGGCATTGGCGAACCCGAAGATGGGCACGATCAGGAACGTGATCCCCGGATGCAACCGCCGCGCGAGCCGATCGAGCGGCGATTCGGACGCGGCGACCTCTTTCATCGGGATCGTCAGCGCCACCGCGACGCCGGCCAGTGTGGCATGGACGCCCGATAACAGAACACCGTACCAGATGCCGACCCCGATCAGCATGTACGGCCACAGCGTTCGCACCCCGAAACGGTTGAGGACCATCAGCAACGCCACGCCCGCGCTGGCGGCCAGCAGCGGCAACAGCGCGATCTGCCCGGTGTAGAACAGGGCGATGACGACGATGGCGAGCAGATCGTCGATCACCGCGATCGCGGTCAGCAGGATCTTCAGCGAGACCGGAATGCGCGACCCCAACAGTGCCAGAATACCGAGCGCAAAGGCGATGTCGGTCGCCGCCGGGATTGCCCATCCCCGCCAGTTCGCCGGATCGCCGCCATTGATGCCAAGGTAAACCAGCGCCGGCACCACCATGCCGGCGAGCGCCGCCACCCCAGGCAAGACGCGCCGGTCCCACGACGCCAGATGCCCCGCGATCATCTCGCGCTTCACCTCCAACCCGATCATCAGGAAGAACAGCGCCATCAGGCCATCATTGATCCAGTGCAGGACGCCCATTCCGCCGACAGAGACGTGCAGCAGATGCTCATATTCCGCCGCCAGTGGCGAGTTGGCGACCAGGATCGCCGCCACCGCCGCCGCCATCAGGACGATCCCGCCCGACGCCTCTTCATGGATGCAGCGCCGGAAACCGCTGGCGATGGCGCGTTTCGACAAGAGCCGATTGTTCATGAAGTCCCCCTTGCCCACCGAACGATCGGCGAAGACTTTGGGGCGGACTTGCCGATGAAAGAATGGTGCACCCGGCAGAATTCGAATCTGCGACCTCTGCCTTCGGAGGGCAGCGCTCTATCCAGCTGAGCTACGGATGCGTGGGGGTCCGCGTAGCAAAGCGATGCGGCGGGCGCCAGAGGGTTTTCATGCATCGGCGGTGATCGGTGCCTTGGTCGGTGCCGGAGTCTTGGGCTTGAACGCGCACAGGTCGGCGACCAGGCAGCGCCAGCATTCGGGGCGGCGCGCCTTGCAGACATAGCGGCCGTGCAGGATCAGCCAGTGATGGGCGTGAAGGCGGAAGGGCTGCGGCGTCGCCTTATCCAGCTTCAGCTCGACCGCCAGCGGCGTCTTACCGCGGGCCAGCCCGGTGCGGTTGCCGACACGGAAGATGTGCGTGTCGACGGCAAAGGTTTCCGCCCCGAACGCCACGTTCATGACCACGTTGGCGGTCTTGCGCCCGACGCCGGGCAGGCGCTCCAGGGCATCGCGATCCGCGGGCACCTGACTGTCGAAATCGTCGATCAGCATCTGCGATAGGGCGATGACGTTCTTGGCCTTGCTGTTGAACAGGCCGATCGTGCGGATATGCTGTTTCAGCCCTTCTTCGCCCAGCGCCACCATCTTTTCCGGCGTATCCACGTCCTGAAACAGCAGCCGCGTCGCCTTGTTGACCGATACGTCGGTCGCCTGCGCGGACAGCGCGACCGCGACGACGAGGGTGAACGGGTTGCTGTAGGCCAGCTCCGTTTCCGGATGCGGGTCCGCCCCCGCCAGCCGGGCATAGAACTCGACCACGTCGGCACGCTTCACCGTCCTGCCCTCACAGGCCGAGCACGTCGCCCATGCGATACCGGCCCGCCGGCTGATCCACGAGCCATAACGCCGCCTTCACCGCACCGCGTGCGAACAGCGACCGGTCGTCGGCGCGGTGGTTGAGTTCGATCCGCTCGCCTTCGCCGGCGAAGATCACGCTGTGGTCGCCGATCACCGACCCGCCGCGCAGGGACGCCAGACCGATCGTGCCGTCCGAGCGCGCGCCGGTCAGCCCGCCGCGACCATCCACGCGCAGTTCCGACAGCGACACCCCACGCCCCGCCGCCGCCGCCTCACCCAGCAGCAGCGCGGTGCCGGAGGGGGCATCGACCTTATGCCGGTGGTGCATCTCAACCACCTCGATATCCCAGTCCGCACCGAGCTTCGCCGCCGCTTCGCGTACCAGCATGCCGAGCAGGGTCACGCCGAGCGAGGTGTTGCCCGTCTGAAGGATCGCCACGTCGCGGGCGACCTCATCGATCATGGCATGCTGTGCCGCCGATAGCCCGGTGGTGCCGATCACCAGCGGCGTCCCCGCCGTCTGCGCAGCGACCAAATGCGCGTCAAGCGCGGAGGCGGTGGAAAAATCGACCAGCACGTCCGCGGTCCGGGCCAGCGCCAGCGGATCGCCCCCGGCGTCACAGCCACCGGCCAGCACCGCACCCTGATCGACGATGGCGCCGGCGATGGCGCGGCCCATTCGTCCCGCGCTGCCATAGATGCCGATCGCGGTCATGCGTGGACCCCCCTGAGATCGCAGCCCGGAAAGTCACTAAAGTCACACCATCCTACACGCGCGCGATCGCGCGAGGGTTGCGGGCGGGCATGGAGAATGGTCGGTCGAGAAGATGCGGTCGGGCGGATCATGCTTTCCCTTTCGCATGGAAGCGGGGGCGTAGGACAGGTGGGAAATCGTGTTTGGCGATCGGGTTTTCGATGCCAGCGTAACGATGGCGTGCCCGATGCACAGATGGTCAATTACCGACATACAGGGCGATACAGTTGCATCGATCCAGACAAATTCGTTTGAAATGTCGATTGATCTCAATCACGTTCTCCCAAGCAAGGTCTGGATCGAGGTGAGGATGCTCGCGCTACTGTTGATGGTTCAAGCGGCGTCTTCGGACATCGTCATCACCGGAAAGCGCCTCTCTGAAGAGCATGCCATATGCGATCAGGGTCGCTGCACGCCGCTGCGAGATGCGGAGGTATCCATCGCCTATGCCGAGGCACAGTTTCGCGAGGGCAAATACCTGGACGCCAGGAACTCCCTTGCCGCTGCAGTGAACCGTAATCGCAATCATGCAAAGATTGCTCCGAAACCTGTCGCCGCATTGTACGAAGCCTATGCCACGGTCGCCCTTCACGAGGGCGATCAGGAAATCTACTAGCGTGCCGTAGGCAATCGCGTCCGTACGTTGCGCGACAACCTGCCCGTCAGCGATCCTGCGGTCGTTGCCGCCACACCAGCCCTAGGCGACATGTGGGTCAAGCTGCGTCATTATGGACAGGCCGATTCTTCCTATCAGGCGGCAGAGCGGCGCGCATTGGATGCGGGAGAGGACCGCGCCGCTTTGCTGGCGGCGATAAAACGAGTCTCGCTGTGCTTGGCGATTGGCCAGCGAGCGCGGGCGAGGCGAATGATCGACGAGATCGAGGCACGGCCCGTAGCAATCGATCCGGTCATGAAAGCCGTTATTGCCGTGATACGCTTTCGCATGGCCGCCCGTGACGCGAGCGACGCGGAGGTCGTGAAGCTGGCCGGGGAGATCAGGCAAAGCCAGGGGATGGAGCCTGCGCTGCTTTGGGCTCCGTCCTTTCCGACCGACGCGACGGTTGCCGCCAATACCGATGCGCGCAAATTCGGCCTGACAGACGCCTTTCCGAATCGAACCTCCGAGATCGGCGGCATCCAGTGGATCGATGTTGGCTTCTGGATTCGCCCCGATGGCCGCACAGCCGAGATGGAAGTTCTGCGCAGATCGAAAACGGCACCATGGAGCGAGCAGATGCTCGCACAAATCGGTGGTCGTCGTTATGCCTCATCGTCGCAAATGGCATCTGAGACGACAGCGGCCGCGATTAACGGCGTTTATAGGGTCGAGCGGATCACGCGGCGATCGACCTACGACACGCCGACCGGTAGCCTGATCCGGCGCCGGGTAACGGATGAAGGTTTTGAAATACTTGCCCTGACCGATACCGGCATTGCATTGAAATAGTCGTCATACGCCATGTCCGTCCCTTCGCATGGAAGCGGGGGCGCGGGACAGGGCGGAAATGGCGGCGGGAGGGGTTTTATGTCCCCGAACGGGCAAGCCAGCGCTTGGAAAGTTAGGCTAAGGTTAGGCGTAAACCGGCCCTATCGCCGGGGTGAACGATGATGGGAAAGAGCGAAGCGAGGGTGTCTTGCCAGCGGTATATCAAGACGGGGTTCTGTAGGACAGCGATCGGTGGCATCGCCCGATATAGGACCATCGCGGCGGCGCGGCGGTTCACAGGTCGGGATCGAGCGACGCGTAATCGGGCCGCCCCGCGATATAGAACCGTGCGGCGTCGGACGGATCGAACCCATAAGAGATCAGTTCTTCGATCCGCTTGCAGAAGTAATCGATGACCGCGCGCACGCCCTGGTCGATGCGTTCGTCCGCCAACTGGCTGGATACCAGCAGCCAGCCGCCGCGATCGTAGCGAACGACATCCAGCGCCTCCAGCGCCTTGCAGTGGCGATAGGCGGTGCCGTAACTGAGACCCGTCAGTGCCATGATCTGGCGCAGCGGGATCGGGCGCCTGATGTCGTCAGGGGTCGGTTGACAGGCATAGGCGTCGCTCAACGCGGGGTCTTCGGTGACGTGGCGCACGCTGGCGACGACGATGACGGTCCAGATCAGCCTGCTCGTCCAGTCAGTCACCGGCTCGGCGGCATATTCGAACGGGATCAGCCAAGCATCGAACGCGGCCAATAGGGTCATCTTGCGGAGCAACGGCGACGGCGCGCGGATCGGCGCGGGAAATGCCACGTCGTGGCTCATATCCTCGGCCAGGCGCACGAAGCTGTCATGCGCCAGTGTCATGAACCCGGTGGTGGCGGGAGCGAAGGCGGCGCTTATAGCCAAGGTGATCCCGCCCTCGACCTCGACGACCGCGCCCGTTTTCAGCAGGCCGCGAACATAGGCGTGCGTGGTAGTGTAGGGCCGGTGCAGCGAGGCGGCGATACGCCGGATCGACATCGACTGGACGGACGCGGCCGGTGCCCGAAACCGCTTACCGTCCACCCAGTCGTCCGCGCATCGCCGCACCAGCAGCGCGAAGACCGCGCCCCATTCGTGATGGCCGGGAAAGAGACGCACGGCAGCGATCGCGGCGGTCAGGTGTAGTTCGTTGCCGAGCCGAGACAACTTTCGCACGGGGAGTTCGCTGCTCATCGTCGATATCTCGGCACGCATCGTTGCATGTCCCGATTAGAGACGGTGAACGTGCGGTTGTCCAGATCGGATCACCAAGTCGTGGACAGCCTTGAAAGTTACTCTAACTGGTCTTCCCCACGAGCCCGCCGATGATCGGCTGGTGTACCGAATGGGGGGAATGAAATTATGAAGACGATCAAGTTGGCGATGGCGTTGGCGCTGCTGTGCCCGATGTCGGCCGAAGCCGCCGTGACAATTACGAACTATTCCTTTGCCGCTACGTTCGATTCCAGTCGCCCGGTTAACCTGATCGAGGGTACTTTATCGGCAAGCTATGATGATCAAAGCCGAACGCTATCGCTCACCGATTTCTATACTGAATTCAACGGTAAATCATTTTATTTCGACGAGGTAGGCGTCTTTGGCACCGGTTCCAGCTTTAATATTGTTGCCGTCAAATTTGACGGCGTCGAAAATCTTGCTGCGGATAGTGAGGATTTCATTGCCGGCTTCTCGGTTGCCAACGGGCTGCTGACCACGCTCAATTCATTCTCTTATTCATACAACGGTGCGGCCGGTGTGGGGCCAGCGAGTTCATTGACCACTACCCTTGCGGTCATTCCGGACGAGATCGAGGAAACGCCCGTAGCCGCCGTTCCCGAGCCTGCGACCTGGGCGATGATGCTGGTGGGTTTTGGCATGGTGGCTGGTGCGGCCCGCTATCGCCGTCGCGACACAAAGATCGCCTACGCCTGATCCAGGTTTTACTGATCTCACGAAGCGTATCAACGGTGGCATTACGGGGATTGCTGATCGTCAAGCGATATGGACGAAGGCACGGGCAGTCCTCGCCTGACCCCTAATCTACCGGTCAGTCCGCAACTGTGCTTGCAGCCGTTCGATAATTTCGGTGAGGAATGCAGCGCTTACAAAATCTTCGATCCGATCGGCGATGGCGAGCGCCTTCACGAGGGTCTCGTATAGCGACTGTATTTCCTCACGATCCGTCATCCACACTCTCACCACAAATCTGATATCGCGACTTATTCGCTTGCAATTATTTGAAACTGTCATTCAGATAGGCAGATGAACGACAGACCATCGGCGAGCGTGCATCACGCGAAGGTCGCGCAAAACCTTCTCTCGATGCGTGAACATAGGTCACGGTATTTCGGTTCGGAAATTTTCGATGAACACGCATGGACCATGTTGCTCCATCTGTTCGTGGAGCAATCGGCCCACCAGAAAACATCAGAAAGTCGGCTGTATCATTTAGTCGATGTGTCGCATATGGTTGGTAAACGCTGGCTGAACCATCTCGTTCAGATTCATCATGTTTCGGTCGATGACGATGAGGATGAGGTGACGCTCACCAGCACCGCGCTCGAACGCATGACGGCTTTCTTGGAGAGCGAGGCACTGTCGCGGAATCGGGATTGACAGTGACGGGCTGCACTCTCCTGACACAGCCGCTGGATCGAGTTTTCTACATTATCTGATCGGACTTAATCGAAAGGCTGTTCACCAAGCGTCCAGTCGAACACCTTGTCTTTTGAAAATATCTCCGCGCATTTTTGCCGATCAGCGGCGGGGTTCGGGATGCGGTAGTAGTGGACGATCTTGGCTACACGATCCGTCACCAGCCTGACCCGGTTGCAAGCGGTGACGGGTGGTTCACTCTCTGCCACCACCTGATCGGCCTTCCACGAAGTGATCGAATATGATTCGTTGTAGAGCATGACCTGACGGTAAGGGCCGAACGCTGATAGTTCGGCGATCTGGCACGCCTCACTGGTCTGGTTGCATGTCACATCGAGGAAGGTTGAGCCTTTCATATCCTCCCCGATCAGCGATCCTTGGCTATGGATGTAGCCGTTACCGTCATCGTAGAATGATGGTGTTGGCCACCTGATTGGGGCGTCATCCACACGCTTGATCAACCATGGGCCAACCCCTCCCACCAGCACCGTGGCCAACGCAAAACCGCCCGCGAATTGCTTCATTACGGTCCCCCAAACCTCTGTGTATCATCGCTGCCATGAACAAGCCGCGCAACATCGTTGTCCTGACCGGTGCGGGAGTTTCGGCCGAAAGCGGCCTACCCACCTTCCGCTCCAAATCTGGCGTAACCTATTGGGATGTAATTGAAGATTATCTTGGTCCAAAAAGTTATAGAGTTGAGGATGTCTGCACGCCCGAAGCGCTGGCGGGCGATCCGGTGCTCGTGCACCGTTTCTATGATGCGCGGCGGGCGGCGTTGGCGGGGGTGGCGCCGAATGCGGCGCATATCGCGCTGGCGCGGCTGGATGCGGCGTGGCCCGGCGAGTTGCTGATCGTCACGCAGAATGTGGATGACCTGCATGAGCGGGCTGGGGCGACGCGGCTGGTGCATATGCACGGCGAGTTGCGGTCGGCGCTGTGTGCGGCGTGCGGTGCGCGGCGGCCGCATGCGGGGGACCTGCCGCCGGGGAGTGTTTGCCCGGCCTGCGGGGCACCGGCGTTGCGGCCGGACATCGTGTTCTTTGGCGAGATGCCGTACCAGATGGCGCGGATCGAGGCGGCGGTGGCGGATGCCGATCTGTTCGTGTCGATCGGGACGTCCGGCGCGGTCTATCCGGCGGCGGGCTTCGTGCAGATGGCGGCGCATTATGGCGCGGCGACGCTGGAATTGAATCTGGAGCGGTCGGCGGGGAGTTCGTCGTTCGACGAGACGCGGCTGGGGCTGGCAGGGGTGTTGGTGCCGGCGTGGGTCGAGGAGGTCTTGGCAACGGGTTGAGTCAGGGATCCGGCCGCCCTCACCCTCCCCACCCGGCGTTGCCGGGCGGACCCCTTCCCTCTCCCGATGGGAGAGAGAGTTCGCATATTATTCCACCCAGTCGAGGCCGATGTCGCGGTAGAGCTGGCGGTCTTCGTCCCAGCCGGGTTTCACCTTCACGTGCAGGTACAGGTGCACCGGGCGATCGAGCACGGTGGCGAGTTCGGCGCGGGCGCGGGCGCCGATTTCCTTGATACGGGCGCCGCCCTTGCCCAGCACGATCGCGCGCTGGGTGGGGCGTTCAACAAGAACCTGCTGGTGGATCTCGACCGATCCGTCCGCGCGTTCCTCGAACTTCTCGGTTTCGACGGCGCTGGCATAGGGCAGCTCGGCATGGAGCTGGAGGTAGATCTGCTCGCGCGTCACCTCGGCGGCGAGCGCGCGTTCGGTGGCGTCGGAGACCTGATCCTCCGGATAATGCCACGGGCCGGGGGGCATCGCGTTCGCCAGCGCGGTCTTCAGTTCGGGCAGGCCGTCACCGGTCTGGGCGCTGACGAACCAGGTTTCGGCGAAATCGACCTGCGCGTTCAGGCGCTCGGCGTGGATCAGCAGCTTGGCCTTGTCCGCGAGATCGACCTTGTTGAGGATCAGGTGCTTGGGTTCGGGCCGGTCCTTCAGCGCCTCGGCGATGTCGGTCACCTTCGCGCCCAGTCCGCCCTTGGCATCGACGACCAGCGCCAGCACGTCGGCGCCCTCGGTGCCGCCCCAGGCGGCCGACACCATCGCGCGGTCGAAGCGGCGGCGTGGTTCGAAGATGCCGGGGGTGTCGACCAGGAGCAACTGGGCATCGCCCTCCATCGCGACACCGAGCAGGCGAGCGCGCGTGGTCTGCGCCTTGGGGCTGACGATCGCGACCTTCTGGCCAACGAGCGCGTTCACCAGGGTCGATTTGCCCGCGTTGGGCGCGCCGACGACGGCGACGAGGCCGCAGCGTTGCGGCGGTGTCGGCTGTTCGGGCCGCTGGTCGGGGATCGGTTGGTCGGTCATGTACTTACCTTTTCCAGCAGCGCCCGCGCGGCGGCGGTCTCCGCTTCCTGTTTGTTGCCGCCCGTCGCCTGCGCCGTGGCGAAGGTGCCGATCGCGACGCTGACGGTGAAGCGCGGCGCGTGGCCGGGGCCAGAGCGATCGACAATCGTGTATTCGGGCGGACGCCGGCCGGATGCCGCCGCCCATTCCTGCAGCGCCGATTTGGGATGCTGCGGCGCCTTGTCATGGCTTTGCACGCGGCCCGTCCAGGCGGCGCGGACGAAGGTGCGGGCGGCGTCGAGGCCGGCTTCGCGGTACCATGCGCCGATCAGCGCCTCCATCACGTCGCCCAGCACATTGTCACTGTCGATCGCGCCATCGTCGCGCGCCTGCTTGCCGAGGCGCAGATGATCGCGGACGCCGATCGTGCGCGCGACCTGCGCGCAGACCGCGCCGGTGACCAGCGCGTTGAAGCGTTTCGACAATTGCCCTTCGGGTTCGGTCGGGAACAGCTCCCACAGCCATTCCGCCACCAGCAGGCCGAGGACGCGGTCGCCGAGAAATTCGAGCCGTTCGTAATTGGCCGCCGCCTGGCTGCCATGCGTCATCGCCCGTTCGAACGGGGCGATATCGGCAGGCAGCCGGCCGAACGTGGCGGSGAGCCAGTCGGGAAAGGTCGCGCTCAGAAGCCCTCTCCGATCCGGTTCCAGCGGGCGGCGGACACCCAGGTCCACGGCTTCAGCCACTCGGCCGAACCATCGGTGGAGAAGAAGCCGACCATCGCTTTGCCCTCGATCCGCTCCAGCGGGATATAGCCCATACCGATCGGCGGCGCGAAGCGGCTGTCGGCGGAATCGTCGCGGTTGTCGCCCATCAGGAACACGTTGCCGGCCGGCACGGTATAGGTGCCGGTGTCGTCCGCCTCTGGAATGTCGCGCTGGTCGAGGACCGAATAGCTGCGGCCGCCGGGCAGCGTTTCGCGGTAACGGCGATAGCGGCAGATCGGCTGGCCGTTCAACACGTCCTGAAACTGCGTATCGCAGTGGCGCGTGTCGAAATTGGGGGTGAGCGGCAGCGTGAAATCGGCGATCCGCTGTTTGGGGATCGGCTTGCCGTTCAGGACGAGCTGGCCGCCGACCATCTGCACGGTGTCACCGGGCAGGCCGATGACGCGTTTGATGACATCGTGATCGCCGTGTGCGGGATCGGTGTCGCCGGGCGCGGGCTCCGGGCTGCGGAACACCACCACGTCGCCGCGCGCGGGCACCGAGGCAAGGATGCGGCCGGGGATGATCGGCAGGCCCCAGGGCAGCGACCAGCGCGAATAGCCGTAGTTCCATTTTGACACGAACAGATAGTCGCCGATCAGCAACCGGGGCAGCATCGATTCCGACGGGATCGAGAACGGCGCCAGGATGAAGCTGCGAAAGATCAGCACGACGAGCGCGAGCTTCAGGAGGAAACGGAGCGTCTCGCTCGTTTCCGAGCGGGCGGGTGCGGGTCCGGATGCGGATTTGGCCATGGATGGACCCATAACCGCGCTCGTGCGTCCTGAGTAGCCATCGGCGTGGGCGAATTGTGCGGATGGGGGACTTGCCCCCGGACGACTTCGCGATACAGCTATGCCGTGATCGGGTAATACCGATACAATACCACTCAATGGTCAGGATGTGAACATGAGCGACTGGTCCGCGATCGACGCGCTTCCCTCCCCCAAGCTAACCGAGCTGTTCGATGCCGATCCGGATCGGTTGGCGACGTTCAGCCTGGATGTGGCGGGCATCCATTTCGACTGGTCGAAGACGCATCTGACCAAGGAAGCGACCGAGGCGTTCGCGGCGCTGGCGAAGGCAAAGGATCTGGCCGGGAAGCGCGAGGAGATGTTCGGCGGCGAGCATGTGAACGTGACCGAGGACCGCCCGGTCGAACACACCGCCGAACGTGGCGAGGGCAATCCGGAAAGCGTCGCGCGGGCGCGGCAATATCGCGCCCGGATGCGGGCGTTGATCGACGCGATCGAGGCGGATGCGCTGGGGCCGATCCGCTCAATCCTGCATATCGGTATCGGTGGCTCTGCGCTCGGCCCGAACCTGATCGTCGATGCGCTGCACCGTGAAGACGCGCGGTACGAGGTCGAGATCGTGTCGAACGTCGATGGCGTCGCGCTGGAAGATGCGTTCGCGCGCTTCGATCCCGCGACGACGTTGCTGGTGATCGCGTCCAAGACGTTCACCACGACCGAGACGATGCTGAACGCCAATTCCGCGATCGGCTGGATGACCGAAAACGGCGTCGAGGACCCATATGGCCGGGTCATCGCGCTGACCGCGTCGCCGGAGAAGGCGATCGAATGGGGCGTGGACGAGACGCGCATCCTGCCATTTTCCGAAGGGGTCGGCGGGCGGTATTCGTTGTGGTCGTCGATCGGCTTCCCGGCTGCGCTCGCGCTGGGCTGGGACCAGTTCGAGGAGCTGCTGGAAGGTGCAGCCGAAATGGACCGGCATTTCCGGCTGGCCGCGCTGCACGAGAATGCACCGGCGATCGCTGCGTTCGCCGACCTGTACTACACGCAGGTACGCCATGCCGAGACGCGGGCGCCGTTTGCCTATGACCAGCGGCTGCGGTTGTTGCCGTCATATCTCCAGCAGCTGGAGATGGAGTCGAACGGCAAGTCGGTGACGATCGACGGCCAGCCGCTGGGCCGGCCGAGCGCGGCGATCACTTGGGGCGGGGTCGGCACCGATGCGCAGCACGCGGTGTTTCAGCTGCTGCACCAGGGCACGCATCTGGTGCCGGTCGAGTTCATCGCAGTGATCGAGGGGGGCGATACGCTGGCCGAGGATCATCACCGCCAGCTGCTGCTGAACGCCTTTGCGCAGGGCGCGGCACTGATGAAGGGCAAGCAGGTCGAGGACCCGGCGCGCAGCTATTCGGGCGATCGGCCGTCGTCGACGCTGTTGCTGGACGTGCTGGATGCGCGGACGCTGGGGGCGCTGATCGCGTTCTACGAGCACCGTGTGTTCGTGAACGGCGTGCTGCTGGGCATCAACAGCTTCGACCAGTTCGGGGTCGAGCTGGGCAAGGAGATGGCGAAGGCGGCGGATCAGGGCGGGCAGACGTTCGACCCCTCGACCACGGACCTGATCGCGCGGGCCGGGCTGGATTGATGCTGCCGGTGGCAGGTCTCGTGGCGCTGGCGATCGCGGCTCAAAGTGCGGGGATGGGCGTGGGCGACATGCGTGGCCAGCGTCGCGTCCTGATCATGAACGCCGCGACCGCCACCGACCCGCTGCTGATCGCGCAACGCCGGGCGCTGGCTGGTTGGCGAAAGGGCGCCGAGGACCGCGACGTCACCGTCGTCGAGGCGATCGGCGACCGTGTCACCGGCACGCGCGATGCCGCCACCGCGTTGCGCCGGACGTACCGCCTGCCAGCGGATCGTTTCGCCGTGGTGCTGATCGGCAAGGACGGTACCGTTGCGTTCCGCGCGACCGATCCGGTTCTGCCCGAGCAATTGCAAGGAACGATAGACGCGATGCCGATGCGCCGTGCTGGTGGTCGATGATCACCGACAGATCGTGTCACGCGCCGCACGGAGCAAGTTGATCCAGTCTGAAGATAAACCGCGATCGATCGAGTAATTGACGCGGTCGAATCCCGGTCCGGGGCAATAGTGCCGTCAGCCAAATCATTGCTAGCCCTAGCGTATTAATGATAGTGCGCGCTACCCTTTACGGAAAATGCTGAATGACGGACGAGCAAAGCAAATTTGAGATCGAGCGTGCCAGGACATTGCTTGCCGAAGCCCTGGAACTGCTTGATACCGCACAGTTAAGCGCGGCCGCCGCCTATGTCGCTCACGCCATCGGGATGATCGAGGATGGGGACGCCAGCTCCTAAGCGACGATCTGCGATCCCAGCAGCCGTTCGATTCTGGTCAGGCCGTCAGCCGTCAATTGAACAGCGCCGCGATCCCAGCTTGGCCGATCGATCCATCCGCGCGATTCAAGCGCCTTGATCCAGCGTTGGGTCAATGGCGTCGGTGACTCCAGACTATGGCCGATCGCGGCGATGCTGACGAGACGCCCCTCCGCCTCCGCCAGATAGGCGTCGAGCAGGATCGACCAGGCGTGATCGGCGAACAGGTCGTTGCCGAATTCGATCCGCCGCTGGACCATCAGATCGCTGACCCGCCGGGCCACGCGCCACAGACTTTCAGGACCCCGATCGACCGCACCCGGATTGACGAGGTGGATGGTCCCGATCAGCCGCCCGCCATCGCCACTGGCGAAACGCGAGACATGGACATCGCACCACACGGTTGATGCGTCGGCCCGGAGATATCGTTTGCGGACCAGCACCGGCCCACCACATACCCCGAGCGATTTTACATCGGCGACATTGCGGACGACATCGTCGGGATGGGTGAGATCGACATAGTTCATCCCCACCACCTCGGCGGAGGAACGTTGAAACAGATCGCACAGCGACCTGTCCATCGTCAGAATCCTGCCATCGGCATCCGAGACCGAATGGCCAACCAGTACTGACATCTCATTTCCCTGTTGCCCCACCGGAATAGGGCCGATCGGTGCGCGATGGCAAGTACGGCATGATCGATGCCCATTTTTTGGACATTTGGGCTGCCCGAGAGATGGCGGCAAGCCGGTAGCGAGCTGTCGGGGCGTCAAGCCTTGCCGATGCGGCGCCACCGCGCCACATGCCGGGGAACGGAAGGACCTTCATGCCCCAATATGATTACGACCTATTCGTCCTCGGCGCCGGTTCCGGTGGCACCCGCGCCAGCCGCGTCGCGGCAGCCCACGGTGCGCGCGTGGCGGTGGCGGAAGAATACCGGGTCGGCGGCACCTGTGTGATCCGCGGCTGCGTGCCCAAGAAGCTGCTGGTGTACGGCGCGCATTTCGCGGAGGATCTGCGCGATGCGAAGCATTTCGGCTGGGACGTCCCGTCGCCGTGCAGCTTTTCATGGAGCACGCTCCGCGACAACGTGATGGCGGAAGTCGATCGGATCAACGGCGCGTATATGCAGACGCTGAACAACAACCATGTCGAGATCATTCCACAGCGCGCGGTGGTGACGGGGCCGAACACCGTGCGCCTTGCCGACGGGACCGAGAAGACCGCCGAGCGCATCCTGGTCGCGGTCGGCGCGCATCCGGCGATCCCGGAATGCCCCGGCCACGAACATGGCATCACCTCCAACGAGGTGTTCGACCTGCCCGAACTGCCCCGGCGCATCCTAATCGCGGGTGGAGGGTATATCGCCAACGAGTTCGCCGGCATCTTCCACCAGTTCGGCAGCCATGTGATCCTCGCCAACCGCAGCCAGGAACTGCTGCGGGGGTATGACACGCAGATCCGCGACCGGCTGCTCCAGATCTCCACGATGAAGGGTATCGAGTTTCGCTTCGACGCCGCGTTCCGGGGGATCGACAAGAACGAGGATGGTTGCCTGACCGTCCATCTCGCTAATCACGAGCCCGTCGTGGTCGATTGCGTGCTGTTCGCGACCGGCCGCCGCCCCAATACCGAGGGGCTGGGATTGGCGGAGGCGGGCGTCGAGCTGGACGAACTGGGCGCAGTGAAGGTGGATGGCGAGAACCGGTCGACCTGCCCGTCGATCTACGCGATCGGCGACGTGACGAACCGTATCCAGCTAACCCCGGTGGCAATCCGCGAGGGGCAGGCCTTCGCCGACACCGTGTATGGCAACAATCCGACGACGGTGGATTATGGTTGCGTGCCCGCCGCCGTGTTCAGCCATCCACCGCTGGCGGGCGTGGGGATGACAGAGGCGGAGGCGAAGCAGAAGCTGGGATCGGTGAAGGTCTATTCGTCGGACTTCCGCCCGATGAAGAACGTGCTGGCGGGCCGCAACGAGCGGGCGTTGTACAAGATGGTGTGCGACGGCATCACTGGCCGGGTGGTCGGCATTCACATGATCGGGCCGGACGTGCCGGAGATCATCCAGGCGTGCGCGGTGGCGGTGAAGGCGGGGCTGACCAAGGCCGATTTCGATGCGACGGTGGCGCTGCATCCGTCGATGGCGGAAGAACTGGTGCTGATGCGGTAGGGCTAAGGCGCGGCCACGCCCGCGCCGGTCGTGCGACAGCACGAGCGCCCGACCCGGCCGGCGGATGGCCAAAGGCCAATCCGTCCGACGACGCGGCTTTGCCGCGGCGGGTTGCGGCGGTTAATCGTTGCGCGTGCAACAACACAGCGTGGCGCGCGTGGTTCTGGGTTGCCTCGCGGCGCTCGCAATGACGGATGGAGCTATGCCGCCCGCGCCCCCCGCCACGAATCCCACGCATATAGCGCGCACCCTGTCCAGATCGCGACGAACGTCACGATATGGATCGCGCGCAACGGCTCGCCGAACAACAGCACGGCCTCGGCAAATTGCAGCGTCGGCGCGATATACTGGAGCAGCCCCAGCGTCGCATAGCGTAGCCGCCGGGCCGCCGCAGCGAACAACAACAGCGGTGCAGCGGTGGCGGGGCCGGCGAGGATCAGCAGCCAGTCGAGCGAGCGCGTCTCGCCGAACGCCCCCTGCCCGGTCGCGCTGGCGTAAAGGATGACGGCAAGCGAAGCGGGGGCGAGCAGCATCGTCTCGACCGTCAGGCCACCGAGCGCGTCGATCTTCGCGACCTTGCGGATCAGACCGTACAGGCCGAAACTGGCCGCCAGTGCCAGCGATATCCCGATCGCGCCACCACCGACCACCGCCAGTGCGAGCACGCCGGCCGCGGCGATGCCGACCGCGATCTTCTGTACACGCGACACCCGCTCGCCCAGCACCGCGACGCCCAGCGCGACGTTGACCAGCGGATTGATGAAATAGCCGAGGCTCGCCTCCAGCACATGCGCGTGCTGGACGGACCAGATATAGACCAGCCAGTTGATCGCGATCAGCATGGCGCTGGCCATCAGCAAGAGGAGCGTGCGCCCGCGCACCGCCGCGCGGATTGCCGGCACCTTGCGCAGGACGATCACGGCGATGGCGAGCAACAACAGCGACCAGACGACGCGGTGGCTCAACACCTGCAACGCCGGCACGCCACCCAGCAGTTTCAGGTATAGCGGCAGCAGCCCCCACAAGACATAGGCGCCGACGCCCAGCCATAATCCCTTGCGCTCGATCATGCGCGCGCCATCGCCGGGCGGGCGCGGCGGTGCAACAAAGGATCGCTTTAGCGGCGGTTCGTCAGCCGACCATGCCCGACACGGTGATTTCAGCGCCGCGATCCACGATCTCGCCATTCACCATGCCGGTGATGTGGACGCGTGATCCCGGCTCGGCGATCAGCGTGCCATTTATCATGCCGGCGATTTCGGCGTCGGCTCCCGCGGGGACGATGGCGGTGCCGTTCACCATGCCGCGGAACCGGCCCTCGATCGTCACTGTGCCCTTATGCATGCCACGCATCGCTCGATCTCCTCAGTCCGCGAACAGCAGAACCGGCGTTTCGAGAAATCGTTTGACCGCCTGCACGTAACTGGCCGCGTCCCAACCATCGACGACGCGGTGATCGCAGCTGATCGACAGGTTCATCAACTTGGCGCGGACCACTTCGTCGCCCCCCATGCCGTTTGACCGGAAGACGGGGCGTTCGACGATGCGGTTGGGGCCGATGATCGCGACTTCGGGCCGGTTGATGACGGGCGTCGTCGCGATGCCGCCGAGCGGCCCGAGCGACGTGATCGTGATCGTGCCGCCGCCCATCTCGTCGGGCTTTAGCCGGTTGGCGCGGGCGGCCTCGGCCAGGCGGGTGATCTCGGTCGCCAGTTGCCAGACGTTGCGGTCCTGCGCATCGCGGATGACGGGGACGGTGAGGCCGGCATCGGTCTGCGTCGCCATGCCGAGATGGACGCGGCCGGCGCGCGTGACCACCCCCGCCTCGTCGTCGTAACGCGCGTTGAGCATCGGGAAATCGGGCAGCGTGCGGCAGATCGCGACGATCATCAGCGGCAGCATGGTCAGCTTGGGCCGCTGGCCACGGTTTGCATTCAAGTCGGCGCGCATCGCCTCCAGCGCGGTGACGTCGATCTCGTCGACATAGGTGAAGTGCGGGATTGCGCGCTTCGAGGCGGCCATGTTCTCGGCGATACGGCGACGCATGCCGATGACGCGGATTGCTTCGTCGGGGCGGGCACGGCTGGCACCGGGGGCGGTATAGCCCTGCCCGGCGCCGTAGCGGAGATACGCGTCGAGATCAGCGTGGCGGACACGATCGCCATCGGTCTTGACGGTGGCGAGGTCGATGCCGAGGCCGGCGGCGCGGGCGCGGACGGCGGGGGAGGCCAGGGCCTTCGGGTCGTCCGCGTGATGTCGCTGCGGTGTATCTGTGGGCGTGCCTTTTTGAGGTGCGACCGCACCATCGGGTTCGCCGGTCGCCTTTACCGTGGCAGGAAGGATTTCCTCCACGCCGGGGTTTTCGGCTTCGTATTGTTGCGCGACCTCTTCCTGATCGGCCGACAGGGGGGCAGCGTGCAGCTCTTCGGTCACTGGGCCAAGCGCGGGTGCCTCTTCGGCCGCGACATCGACGTCGGTCTCGATCACGACCAGCGCGGCGCCGATCGCGACCTGGTCGCCGACCTCACCGGCCAGTTCGACCACCGTGCCGGACACCGGCGATTCCATTTCGACCGTGGCTTTGTCGGTCATCATGTCGGCGATGTTCTGGTCTTCCTCGACCCGGTCACCGACGGCGACGTGCCAGGCGACGATCTCGGCCTCGGCGATGCCTTCGCCGATATCGGGGAGTTTGAAGGTGAAACGGGCCATCTCTCAACCGTCCTTCATGATCTTCTTGAGCGCCTCGCCGATGCGGACGGGGCCGGGGAAATAGGCCCATTCCAGGCTGTGCGGATACGGCGTGTCGAAGCCGGTTACGCGCTCGATCGGGGCTTCGAGGTGATAGAAGCAGCGTTCCTGCACCAGGGCCGACAGTTCGGCGCCGAAGCCGGACGTCCGCGTCGCCTCGTGCACGATCATGCAGCGGCCGGTCTTCTTCACCGATGCCTCGATCGTCTGAATATCGAGGGGCACCAGCGTGCGCAGGTCGATGATCTCGGCATCGACGCCAGCCTCGGCGACCACCGCCGTGCAGACATGAACCATGGTGCCATAAGCGAGGATCGTCAGCGCTTCGCCCGCGCGCACGACCTTCGCCTTGCCGAGTTCGATCTTGTAGTAACCGGTCGGCACCTCGCCGGCGGGATGTTTCGACCAGTTTTCGGCGGGGCGATCCCAGTAGCCATTGAAGGGGCCGTTATAGATGCGCTTCGGTTCGAAGAAGATCGTCGGGTCGTTGTCCTCGATCGCGGCGATCAGCAGGCCCTTGGCGTCATAGGGGGTCGACGGGATCACCGTCTTCACACCCGAGACATGGGTGAAGATGCCCTCTGGCGACTGGCTGTGCGTCTGGCCACCGAAGATACCGCCCCCGAACGGCGAGCGAACCGTCATCGGCGAGATGAATTCGCCGGCGGAGCGATAGCGCAGTCGTGCGGCCTCCGACACCAGCTGGTCCAGCGCGGGATAAATATAATCGGCGAACTGGATTTCGGGGACGGGGCGCAGGCCATAGGCGCCCATGCCGACCGCGACGCCGATGATGCCGCATTCGGTGATCGGCGTGTCGAACACGCGGGTCTTGCCGTATTTCGCCTGCAGGCCGGCGGTGGCGCGGAACACGCCGCCGAAATAGCCGACATCCTCACCCATCACGACCACGTCCGGGTCGCGCGCCATGACGACGTCGAGTGCGGAATTGATCGCCTGGATCATGTTCATGCGGGTGGTTTCGCCACCATCCGTCGCCGTGTCCGGCAGCGTTGCGATATCGCGCGTATCGGTCATCACTTGCGATCCCATGGTCGGCCGCTGGCGGTTTCCTCGGCGATCATCTGCGCCTGTTGCTCGCGCAAGTGCCAGGGCATCTCCTCGAACACGCCGTCAAACAGCGTGTCGAGCGGCTGGTGCAGGCCGTGGCCGAGAATGCCGTTCTTCTCGGCTTCCTTCTGTGCGGCCTTTACCTGCTCAGCGAGTTCGCGGTCCTGCGCGACGTGGCGGTCCTCGTCCCATTCGCCGATCGCAATCAGATGATCCTTCAGCCGCTTGACCGGGTCGCCCAGTGGCCATGCCGTCGGCTCACCGGCAGAGCGATACTGGCCGGGATCGTCGGAGGTCGAATGCCCCTCGGCGCGGTACGTGAAATGTTCGATCAGCGTCGGTCCCTGATTGGTTCGCGCCCGCTCTGCGGCCCATTGGGTGGCCGCATAGACCGCCAGCGCGTCATTGCCGTCCACGCGCAGGCCGGCGATGCCATAGCCAACCGCACGCGCCGCGAAGGTGGTCGATTCGGCGCCGGCGAACCCGGAGAAGCTGCTGATCGCCCACTGGTTGTTGACGACGTTCATGATGACCGGCGCACGGTACACGGCGGCGAAGGTACAGGCGGAATGGAAGTCGCCCTCCGCCGTCGAGCCTTCACCGCACCACACCGCGGCGATGCGCGTATCGCCCTTCGCGGCAGACGCCATCGCCCAGCCCACAGCCTGCGGATATTGCGTCGTGAGGTTGCCGGAGATCGAGAAGAACCCGGCTTCGCGCGCCGAATACATGATCGGCAGCTGCTTGCCCTGCAACCGGTCGGCACTATTGGAATAGATCTGGTTCATCATGTCGACGAGGCTCCAGCCCCGCGCGATCAACAGCCCCTGCTGCCGATAGGAGGGGAAGCACATGTCCTCATAATCCAGCGCATGCGCGGCGGCGACCGAAACCGCCTCCTCGCCCGTCGCCTTCATGTAGAAGCTGGTCTTGCCCTGTCGCTGCGCTCGGAACATGCGTTCGTCAAACGCCCGGAGCAGCGCCATGCTGCGCAGCATCCGCCGCAGCATATCCGGTGACAGGCGGGGGTCCCAGGGGCCGACCGCATGGTTGTTCTCGTCGAGAACGCGGACCAGCCCATAAGCCAGATCGGTGAAGGAGCGCGCGTCATCCGCCGTATCGGGCCGGCGGGTAGCACCGGCCGGCGGCACGTCGACCGCGGCGAAATCCACAGCGTCGCCGGGCCGGAACTTGGGTTCCGGAACATGCAGTGCCAGTGGCGGCAAATTGGCGCGAGTATGCTCGGCCATCCTTCTCTCCAGATCATCATTGGCACGGGCGATACCGCACGGAATTTCTTTCGCGCGCTTGTTATAAAATTTCAAGCGCTGTTTTGGTCGTCGTCTCTCGGTCGTAACCTCGCGTTAACCGCCTTCTGCGAAAAACCTGTGACCGAAACAGGGAAACGCCTTGCCATGTACATGGGTCCGATCGTTGCCGCGAAACCATCTTCCTCACCGCTGGCGCGGGTGCTGGTCGGTATCCCGACGCTGATGCTGGCGGCAGTGCTGATGCTGCCGTGGCTGGCCGCCAATGCGATGGCCGCGGGCCTTATGCTTGGCCTGCGGGCCCTGCCCGGTGCGCCGCGCGCGCTGATGGCGGCGATCGATTATGCCGGCACCATCGCCCTTGGTCGCTGACCGCGTGCGATCGTTGGCCGGCGATGGCTTGGGACAATTGCTGCGGTTCGCGATTGCCGGGTTCGCCGTCACGCTGTTTTCCGCGACGATCTATCTGTGGTTGGCCGGGACGGTCCATGTGCCGCCCCTGGCCGCGACCGCGATCAGCCATGCCTGCGGCATCGGCGCGGGGTATCTGGTGCATAGCCGCTGGAGTTTCCGCGCCACGCCGACGCGCGAAAGTGCGACGGCGCTGCGCTTTGCGATCGTGTCGGGCCTGGGCTTCGTCTTGAACGCCAGCTGGGTATGGATCTTCGTCCATGCCTTACGGGCGCCGGTGTGGGCGCCCGTGCCGGCGATGATGGTCCTGACTCCGCTCGCCAGCTTTGCGCTCAACCGGCAATGGGTGTTCGCAAAGGCGTAACGCCCTTATCCGCCCACCACCTGTTCGATGACACCGAAGATCGGGTGGTGGCGATCGTCCTCCGCCCAGATGCGGACGGTATCGCCCTGCTTCAGGAACGGCGTGGTCGCGGTGCCGCCGGTGATCGTCTCAACGGTTCTCACCTCGGCCAGGCAGGAATAGCCGACGCCGCCCGCCGCGATCGGTTTGCCGGGGCCACCATCGGCATCGCGATTCGATACGGTGCCCGAGCCGATGATCGTCCCCGCGCCGAGCGCGCGCGTTTTCGCGGCATGGGCGACGAGCGTGCCGAAATCGAAGGTCATGTCCTCACCCGCTTGGGCACGGCCGAAGGGCTGCCCGTTCAGGTCGACCATCAGCACCCGGTGCAGCTTGCCGTCCTGCCACCAGTCGCCGAGCGCATCGGGGGTGACGAACACGGGCGAAAAGGCGCTGGCCGGTTTCGACTGGAAGAAGCCGAAGCCCTTGGCGAGTTCACCGGGGATCAGGTTGCGCAACGACACGTCATTGGTCAGACCGACCAGCCGGATCGCCGCCAATGCCTCGTCCCGGCTTGCGCCCAGCGGCACGTCGCCGGTGACGACAACGATCTCCGCCTCCAGATCGCACCCCCATGCCTCGTCGGCGAGGGAAATCGGGTCGCGGGGGCCGAGAAAGCCGTCGGACCCGCCCTGATACATCAACGGATCGTGCCAGAAGGTGTCGGGCATCTCCGCCCCGCGCGCCTGACGCACCAGCGCGACATGGTTCACATAGGCCGAGCCGTCCGCCCATTGATACGCGCGCGGCAACGGCGCGGCCGCGTCATGCTCGTGGAAACGTTCGCGCGGGATCACGCCGTGATCGAGGTCGGTCGACAGGTTTTCAAGGAGCGGCGCCAGCCGATCCCAGTCGTCGAGCGCGGCCTGCAGCGTCGGTGCGATATGCGCCGCATCGGCGCACCATGCGAGATCGGACGACACGACGACCAGCCGGCCATCACGCCCCTGCTTCATGCTTGCCAGTTTCATCGCCATCCTCTCGATATTGTTATGGGTACAGGCGTAGAGCGATCACCCCGGTGCCGACAAGCCCGCAGACGCCGCAATCGGTTTGGTCATAGGGTGGTATGATACCGTCCATCTTGACTTATGGGCGGATCGGCGTATCTGGCACCGCATCGAGGCGTAATGCAGCGTGAGCGGACTTCATCCGGAAAACCGGATTGTTCGTGCTCCGCCTCGGTCGAGCTAAGGCTTCCCTAATCACGCGGGGCGTCATTCTCCCCCCGCCACCCCCGTGCGCCTTTTCGCGTCACGGTGCATGGCACCGTAATACAAGGTTTCTCCATGTCTTTTTCCGATCTCGGCCTCGCCGAGCCCCTGGTCCGTGCGCTTGAAGCGAAGGGCTATACCACCCCCACCCCAATCCAGGCGCAGGCCATTCCGCAGTTGTTGGAAGGCGGCGATCTGCTCGGCATCGCGCAGACCGGCACCGGCAAGACCGCCGCGTTCGTCCTGCCCTCGATCCAGCGCATGGTCGCCGTGCAGAAGCGCGTGCTGCCGACGCATTGCCGCATGCTCGTGCTCGCCCCGACCCGCGAGCTGGCTAGCCAGATCGCCGATTCGGCGCGTGAATACGGCAAGTTTTCCAAGATGTCGGTGACGACGGTCTTCGGCGGCACCAGCATCAACAAGAATCGTCAGGACATGAGCCGCGGCGTCGACATCCTGGTCGCCACGCCGGGCCGCCTGATCGATCTGGTCGAGCAGGGCTTCGTGAACCTGTCGATGATCGAGATTCTCGTCCTCGACGAAGCCGATCAGATGCTTGATCTGGGCTTCATCCATGCGCTGAAGAAGATCGTGCGGATGGTCCCGAAGAAGCGCCAGACGCTGTTCTTCTCGGCCACCATGCCGGTGTCGATCCGCGAGCTGGCCAGCCAGTTCCTGCATGAGCCGGCCACCGTGTCGGTCAAGCCGGCCGCCACCACCGCCGAGCGTGTCGATCAGTTCGTGACGTTCGTGAACCAGTCTGAAAAGCAGGCGCTGCTGACGATCACGCTGAACGATCCGTCGATCGACCGCGCGCTGGTGTTCACCCGCACCAAGCACGGCGCCGACCGCGTCGTGAAGCTGCTGGCCGGCAACGGCATCGCGTCGAACGCGATCCACGGCAACAAGAGCCAGGGCCAGCGCGAGCGCGCGCTGGGTGAGTTCAAGGACGGCAAGACCAAGATCCTGGTCGCCACCGACATCGCCGCGCGCGGCATCGATGTGTCGGGTGTCAGCCACGTCATCAACTTCGAACTGCCGAACGTGCCCGAGCAGTACGTCCACCGCATCGGCCGCACCGCGCGCGCCGGCGCATCGGGCGTCGCGATCTCGTTCTGCGCCGATGACGAGAAGGCATACATGCGCGACATCGAGAAGACGACGCGCCAGAAGGTGCCGGTGCAGGCACTGCCCGACGACTTCATGAACCAGGCGAACAAGATCAAGTCGCAGCGCGTGAACGCGATCGGCGCCGATCCCTCGCCGCGTGAGGATCGCCCGCGTCAGCAGCGTGACCCCGCCCGCCCCCGCGCGACGCATGCCGCGTCGCCTACGGGTAATGGCCGCAGCTATGCCAATGCCAGCCGGGGCGGTGGTCGCCCCGCGGGCGGCGGCGGCGGTCGTCCCGCCGGTGGTGGCGGTCGCCCGGCCGGCGGTGGCGGCGGCGGTGGCCGTGGTCGCAGCGGTGGCGGTGGTGCACGCAGCGGCCCGTCCGCCTCGCGCTGATCGCATCCGCATAGACGGATACTGAATACGCCTCGCGGGTTTGCTATGGTGAACCCGCGAGGAGAGATACCATGGACGTGTCCACCACCCCGATCACCGAGCGCATCGCGCGGGTGATCGCCGCCGAGCGGATCAGCGCCAACGCCGAGGGTTCTCACACCTCGGCCAGCGCGCAGGTGGACGCGGCATGGCGCGACTACCTTCCCGATGCGATCGCCGTCCTGAAGACGCTGCGCGAACCCGACCAGGCGATGGCCGCGGTTGGCGATGTCGCGGTGTGGGAACGCATGGTGTTGGCGGGGATCAAGGCCGGGCAACCGGCGACGGTGTTGCTTTGATGGCAGTAGATGCCGTCCCGCTGGCCGCTCCGAGCATGGCGGGAATGCTTCAATAGGCTAGTGCGGCACTTCGCGGCCGACCGGATAGAGAAGATACCGGTCGTCGCGATAGGGCGAGCGATCAACGAACCAGGCGAGCCGCGCCTCGCCATCGGCGGCGAAGGCGGGATCGGCCGCCAGCTTTGCCTCAAACGCCGCGCGCAAGGCCGGGTCGCGGGCCAGCATTGCATCCGCCATCGGCGCGCTTGCAAACCCCTCGATACCGCCGTTTTTCTGCAGCATCGCCGGGAAGAACCCCCAGGCCAGCAACGAATCGACCGATTCCGGTTCGAGCAGGGCGGCGGCCAGCAAGCCGCGGTCCTGATCGTACGGCACGCGGACCGATCCGGCGGGCATGGTTTCCCGGCGGCGTTCGTGATGAAACTGGCCGGACAGCATGATCCGTCCCTCGCTGGCTGGTCCCAACACCGGATCGACGATCCGCGCCATGTCGAGGTCCAGCGTCTGCGCCGCGTCGATCGGCGTATAGGCGATGCCGTGCAGGTCGAGCCGAGCGATGACGTCGGTGGCACTGACCGGCACCCACCATGCGCGTGGCGGGCGGACGGTGGCGACCGGCGTCTGTCCGATCAGCGGCAGGCGCAATGCCTGTGGACGGGCTAGATACCGTACTTCTTGCTCACCGGACGCCGGCGAACGGTAGCGTTCCAGCGCCATGCCGACGAACGGCACCGTCTCGAGTGGCGTGTCGCGCCGCTGCCAGCGTACCGGCAATTCGGTGGGCCGATCGGCGCGGTCGGCGGCGATCGAGGTGCGGAGGGCCGGCGCGTCAAGACCGACCTGACGCAACGCCGCCTCCATCATCGCATAGGCGCCCAGCACGCGCTGGCGATAGGGTTTGAGCGAATGCATCTCGACCAGCACTGTAGGGATGCGGGTGTAATCGCCGTACCCTGTCGAATAGCGCGGCCCCTCCGCCGCGAAGCGCAGGCCGCGCGACAGATCGCGCTCGTCGATCGCGCTGGGATAGAAATACGGGTGGTGGCCCATGCGGCGGATCGATGGATCGATGCCGGCGCGGAACGGCCCGTTCAGCCAGTCGGTGATGTGCCGCGACCGGGTGTACACCCCCCATCCGGCAAAGGTGTAGGTCACGTCATAGCCGTGATCGAACCCGTCCGACACGTGCATATCGATGTAGAGGACGGGATCGAGCCGGCGCAGCAGGCGGATCATCGCCTGCGTTTCCGGCGCGTCCGCCTTGGCATAGTCACGGTTCAGGTTGATGTTCTGCGCGGTCGATCGCTGGCCGGGGTTCTCCGGTCCGCGCTGGTTGGGGCGGTTGAACGGGCTGGTTCGTTCGTGGCCGTCGGCGTTCAGGATTGGCACGAAGACGAGATCGACGCGGTCGAGCATGTCGTCCTTGCCGTGCAGCGCGATGTCGCGGAGCAGCATCAGCCCGGCATCCTTGCCGTCGATCTCGCCCGAATGGATGCCGGCCTGGATCAGGACGATGGGCTTGTCGCCGCCCTTGCTGGCCCGGATCAGATAGAGCGCCCTGCCCTCTGCGGTGGTGCCGAACGTCTCGCGCGTCAGCAATGACGAGGCTGCGACCAGCCGGTCGAGCCACGCACTGGTTTCCGCATAGCTGGGCGTAGTGCGGAAACCGCTGCGCTCCGCCGGCGTGATCCACGGGTCGTCCGCGCGGGCGATCAGACCCTCGCTGGCGCCCGACCATGGCAGCGTCGGCGGCAACGGTGCGCGTTCCTGCGCCGTGGTGGCGCCGGGCAGCGCGCAGACCATCGCGAACGCGGCCATCATCCGTGATCGACGCGCCATCACCACGTCATCCGCGCCGATACGCGCACCGTGCGCGGGGCGCCGGGAAATACCCAGACGGGGCTGTACGAACTCATCGCGTAATGCGTGTCGAACAGATTGTCGGCCTCGGCGCGCAATGTCAGCGCGGATGTGACGCCGATCTCGCCGGACAGCTTCACCTTGGTATAGGCCGGCAGGCGCAGGCCGCTGGTGTCGATCGCGCCGGCGCGGTCGCCGACATGCGCGACGCCGCCCGTCACCGACCATTCCGTGCCCCGGCCGGTCGGATAGCGGCCAACGAGGAACAGCGTACCCGAATGCTTGGCCACGTTCAGCACCGCCGGGGTCGCGAAGGTCGCATCGTCGGCGCGCGCATCGATATAGGCGTAGTTGGCGACGAGCTGCCACCGGCGCAGCAGCTTCATCGACGCATCCAGCTCGACGCCGCGACTGGTGAGCGAACCGACCGGCGCGAGGAAGCCCGCATCGACGGGATCGTTGGTCAGGATGCCACGCTTCTCGATATCGAAAAAGGTCGCGGCGACGTCGATCCCTGGCCAGCGGCCGGCGATGCCCAGTTCATACCCCTTGGCCTGCTCCGGCCCGAATGGCTGACCCGGCTGGTCGGCGGCGGGCGGACGGCCGGTGCCGGAATTCAGCAGGAAGGATTCGCCCCAGTTCGCATGGACCGCCACCGTATCGGTCACGCGATAGCGTGCGCCGGCCCGGAAACGCACGGGCTGGTCGCTGGTCTGGCTGACGATACCGGTCAGGTTGCGGCGCAGGCGCTGGCGATAGGCGTCGTACCGGATACCGCCGGTCAGAGTCAGTCGATCGGTCACGTCCCACATATCCTGTAGATAGACCGTGGCGGAGCGCCGCGTCTCGCGCTGATCGATCGACGGCAGCAGCGGCTGGGCGACGCCGCCATAGACCGCATCGAACACGTCGATCGCATAGGGGAAGGCCGCATTGGGATTACGCCGGCGCAGCAGCTCCAGATAATCGAGCGTATAGCCCTTCACGCCCAGGCTGGGGTGATGGACACCGAGCGCGTCGAAGCGGCCGGCGAGTTCAAGCCGCGCCGACAGATCCTCCGATTCATATCCTCGCTCGCGACGTTGCCGCCACAGCGTGCGCGTGCCCACCAGCCGGGATTGATCGCTGGAGAAGCCGCGCAGGGTGCTGCGCCGCCAGACGATGCCGCCGTTCAGCGACCACTCGCCACCCAGCGCCTGTTCGCCGGTCAGTTGCAGCCGGGTGTTGCGGGCGCGATGATCGCCGTCTGACGGCTCGCCGTAGAAACGGGTGCGCGGCAGGGCGAGCGCATCGTTGTTCAACGCGGGCACGCCGCGATCGAAGGCGGCGTCGAAACGGGTGTATTCCGCCAGCGCGGTCAGCCGGGTGCCCTTTTGCGGCTCCCAGGTCAGCGACGGCGATACGACGCGGCGCGACAGGCCGACGAAGTCGCGATAGCCGTCGCTATCCTCCGCCGCGACGACGATGCGCGCCGCCAGCGTCGCCGACAGCGGCCCGGTGACGTCGACCTCCGCCCGGCGATTGTCGAATGACCCATAGAGCAGCGTCACCTCGGCATGCGGGGTGAAGCGCGGCGTCTTCGACACGATGTTGACGCGACCGGCCGGATCGATGTCGCCGAAGATGGCGCCGGCCGGCCCTTTAAGCACCTCGATCCGCTCGGTCGTCGCGGGGTCGCGAGGTGGCGCGAGCCCGCGATTGGCGAGGAAGCCATCGACATAATATTCCGCGCCGCCATCGGGCGTGCCGAGGAAACCCCGGATCGCGAAATTGTCGAGGAAGCCGCCGCGATTATTCTGCTGGCTGATCCCGCTGAACAGTTCGAGCGCATCGGACAGGCGATAGGTGCCGGCCGCGACCAGCAGGTCGCGTTCCAGCGAGCGGCTGGATTGCGACATGCGCCGGGTGATGAGGTCCGACCCCAGCGTGTCGTTACGTGACGACTTCGTGCCGAGCACCACGATATCGCCGTGATCGTCAGCCGATCCCTCGGTTTCTGCCTCCGTCACGGTCTGGGCGGCGGTTTGAGCAGTGATCTGGGTGGGCCACCCCATCGCGATCAGCGGCAGGCAGGCGGCAGCGCGGCGTGCGAGCGCCCGGTTTGCATAGGTCATTGGTCGATCGTTTCCCGGCTTTGGGGGGCTCCATAGTCAGAACCAATATAATGTTACAACATTTCATTTTGCACGCCGCGCAGTTGACCTATCGGTGAATCGCCGCCGCTCACGCAAAAAAAAGGGCTGCCAGCTTGATGCTGGCAGCCCGTCGGTCGTGTTGAACACGGAGGTTCGGTCGTTGTTATTTGCTCTTTGCGTAGGCCAGCACGCCACGCAGCTTCGGCGTCTCGCTTAGCGGCTGACCAGCATATTCGCGCAGACCCCAGGCGCCATAGCGGCTGATTGGCCCAGTCGCCGAGTACAGCGTGAAGACGTCGCCGGTCAGCGCATTCCAGTCGGTCAGATACTGCTTGTAGATCGCCTCCATCCGGGGATCGCGGTTCATCGTCTCCAAGCGTGCCTGGTTGTTGACATCGAGCTGATGCTGGCCGCCCTCATAAGCCAGCAGACGCTTGCCCCATCTGTCGGCCAGCGCCTTGTAGGCCGCGGACTGGAAAGCCACCTGCCGCTTCGCCTCGGCCGCCAGTGCGATCATGTTGACGTTGTTGTCGTTCGTCAGCTGTTCGGTATCGATCTTGAAATACGGCGCGATGGCGATAGCGTCGATCTGGGCAGCGGCGGCGCCATTGTTCCATTCGAAGATATTGCCACCTACCCACGCATTATCCGCCTGCGTTGCCGCGACGCGGACCAGATCCTTGGGGCGATCCTTGAATACGTCCGCCCAGATCGGCATCGTTTCAGTGATCTTCTGCGCATAGCGATAGATATTCGCCTGGAAGCGATTGTCGGACAGCTTGCGCTCCGTTCCTTCGCGTTCAGCCTGACCCGCCTGGCCGAACGAGTAGTTCCAGACCTCGTTCGAGATCTCGACATAGACCGGCTTGCCAGCGGGAACGGTGTCGTGAACCAGTTGCGCCATACGACGGTGATAATCGGCGTCCGCATTCCACGGNCTCGTTCGAGATCTCGACATAGACCGGCTTGCCAGCGGGAACGGTGTCGTGAACCAGTTGCGCCATACGACGGTGATAATCGGCGTCCGCATTCCACGGCACGGTGAACCACGGGCTGGAGCCGTTGGCGTTGGCCAGCTTCACCATCGTTTCGATCGCCGTGCCATCGCTGCCGCGCTGGACCAGATCGCTGGGCAGGCTGCGGGTCGACCACGTCACCGAACCGGGGTTGCTGTTGGCCGCCGACATGTCGAGGAAGCGCAGCACGCCGAAGGGCTGGAGATGCGACATCAGCGACGGGGCGAAATAGGCGTCGGACGCCTCGGTGGTCAGGCGGCAATCGACGGCGCGGATCGGGTCCGACGCATCCGACTTGCTGATCTCGAACCAGACGCGGTTGTCGTCATTGGTTGCCTGCACCCAGCGGAATTCGAGGTAATGATCGCCCGAACGCTGATCCTTGGGATAGCCGCCGACGCTGACACTGCCTGTTCCCTGCCAGGTGCAGCGCGTGACGGCCGTCGCGGTCGTCTTGGCTTCGGCCGGGGGATTGAGGATCGAGACAACACCGGGCGCGGCAGCCGAGCCGTCGACCACCTTTGGCGAACCGTCGGCGCGCAACCGATCGTTGCTGATGCCGCCCCAACTAGCGGACGGCACTAGCCAGCGAAGGCCGAACAACTGGTTGGCGAAGGTCGGCTCTCCGCCATAATAGGTGACGCCGACGACATTGATGCCGAGCTTGTCACGCGCCGACGGTGCACCGACCGGCTGGGTAGCGACGGTCGTGGGGGTCGCGGTCGGCGTTGCCGAAGGTGTCGGCGTCGCAACGGGTACGGGCGCCGATGTGCCAGCCGGCACGACCGTAACCGGTGCAGATTCAACCGGGCCGCCGCTGGCTCCGCCGCAAGCACTGAGCAGCAGCAAGCCCGAAAGCGCACTGGCCAAAAACACGGGCCGCCGACGCTTGCGGACAGGATGTGTGGTAAACACATCGTTGCGGGCGCGAACCATAGAAAACTCCAACCATCTGATAATTGGAGAATATCGCCGAGTCCTTGTCGGACGGTTAATTGGACCTGTTCTTTAATGGGCGGGTACTTGCATACTTGAAATCTATTCGGCAGCATCGGCACCAAACATGCCGATTATGTTCGAAATGGACATAACAAAAATCAATAGCCGCGACGGACGTGTCGATCGTAGTCGGTGATCAAGACTGCAATCGAACGATCACGCGAGGACGGATCGGCGGCGGTGTCGTCGATTGCATAATCCCGTATTCGTATGCATGATTGTAATCGATTGCCCGGTTTAATATGGCGAAGAAAGACAGAATGCACCGGCGGGATCAGGGCCTCCGGTAGACAATTCTGAGGAGGGGATTTTCATGAAGGTTACGATAAACAAACTCGCGTGCTCGACGGCGGTGCTGGCCCTGATGGCCGCGACGCCGGTATTCGCGCAGGAAGTCCAGACGGGGACGGTCGTACCGCCCGTGGACCCGACCGCCGAGCAGACGCAGGCGCCGGTAGGCGAACAAGAGCCAGGCGCCGACCAGGACATCGTCGTCACCGGCCTGCGCGCCAGTCTCGAACGCGCGCAATCGCTCAAGCGGAACAACAGCTCGGTCGTCGAGGCGATCTCGGCGGAAGACATCGGCAAATTGCCGCAATCGAGCGTTGCCGATTCGCTGGGTCGTCTGGCCGGTCTCGCCGGTGAGCGTCGTTCGGGCCGGATCAGCGGCATCTCGGTCCGCGGCTTTCGTGAGGACTTCGTCGGCACCACGCTGAACGGGCGCGAGTTGATCGGCATCGGTGACAACCGCGGTGTCGAATACGACCTGTATCCGGCCGAAATCGTCGGCGCCGCCGTCGTGTACAAGACGCCCGATGCCGGTCTGACCGCGATGGGTATCGGCGGTACCGTCGACATCCGCACGGTACGCCCGCTGGAGCGCAAACGGGCCCTGATCGGCAATGCCACGTTCGAGCAGAACGGGATGAAGTCGAAAAATCCCGACTTCAAGGACAATGGCTATCGCTTCGCGCTGTCGTACACCGACAAGTTCGCCAACGACACGATCGGCATCGCGCTGACCGCCGCGACGACATCGTCGCCGGTGCAGGACAATTATTTCAGCGTCTGGGGTTATGATCAGGCCGCGGTGACGTCGGGTCCCAATGCGGGCAAGTACGTGCCGCAGGGCATCGATATCTCGTCGCGATCGCGCGTGCTCAAGCGCGACACGCTGGCCGGTGTGATCCAGTATCAACCGACCGATCAGTTCACCGCGACGTTCGATGCGCTGTACATCAACTTCAAGGACCAAGGCGTCTCGCGCGGGTTCATCGAAGCCCTGCCGGTGGGGTCCAATGGCAGCACCGTCCTCAGCGCCAACGACACCACGGTTACCTCTGCCCGCACGACCGGCTTTAATTCGGTCATCCGCACCGATCCCCTCGACAAGAAGGGCGACCTGAAAGTCTTCGGCGGCAATATCGTGTACAAGGCGACGCCGAACCTCGACCTGACGCTCGACGTCTCGCGGTCGGAAAGCACCAAGCGCGACACCCGCGCCGAAAGCTATGCCGGTCTCGGCCGAGCCGGTCTCGCGACGCAGGGGCCGAACAACCTGCGCACCTGGACCTACACCGACAAGGGGCTGATGTTCTCGAACAACAGCCAGACGTTCGACGATTACGCGATCGTGAAGCTGGCCGGTCCGCAGTCGTGGGGCGGCAGTCTGGCGCCCATCACCGAACTGAATACGCCGGCCGCGCGGGCCGCGGGCATCGGCTTCGCACAGGCGCAGGACGGCTTCGTCAACACCGCCCGGTTCGACGAATATCTGAACTCGGCGCGGTTGGACGCCAATTATCGCTTCGAGGACAGTTTCCTGAAGTCAATCAGCGTGGCCGTCCGCTATTCCAACCACAAGAAGTCGAAGGTCAACCAGGGCTTCTTCCTGACCGCGCAGTCCTATCCGTCGGATGGCCCGGTGCCCGAGGATGCACGCCGCGGCGTCGCCGATCTGGGCTGGGTCGGCCTTGGCAATGTCGTCGCCTATGACGCACTCGGCCTGATCAACAGCGATTTCTATCGCCGTTGGGACGCCGGCTCGCTGGAGCCGGATCGTTTGGGCGATACCTATTCGATCCACGAAAAGGTGTGGCAGCCGTCGATCAAGGCGGACTTCGAATCGGAGCTGGGCAGCATCCGCATGTTCGGCAACATCGGCGTGCAGGGTCTGTTCACCGACCAGCAGGCGTCCGGCTTCAATGCACTGGTCGTCTCGAGCCTGCGAGTGCAGGCGACGCCGATCACCGATGGCGCCAAATACACGCGCGTCCTGCCGAGCATGAACCTGAACTTCGACATGGGCGGCGGCCACACGGTCCGCTTTGCCCTGGCGAAGGTGGTCAGCCGGCCGCGGATCGACTTCCTGAACCCGGGCTCGTCGGTGAAATTCTCCAACAACGTGGCGAACGTCACCAACACCAATCCTGCGCTGGGGCCATGGACGTCGCGGTCGGGTAATGCCGAGTTGCGTCCATACGAAGCGAACCAAGCCGATCTGTCTTACGAATATTACTTCGCCAGTGACGGCTTCATCTCGGCATCGGCCTTCTACAAGGACCTGCGGAACTGGAACGTGCAGACGACCACGGTTCGGGATTTCACCGAGTTCTACATTCCCGGTTATCATCAGGCGGTCAGCAGTGATGGTCTGACCGTGTACACCCCGGCGACGTTCCAGGGCATCAACACGACCTATGTCGGCGGGCTGAAAGGCAGCGTGAAGGGTATCGAACTGCAGGCGTCGTTGCCGTTCCGCCGCTTCATCAGCGCGCTCGACGGCTTCGGCGTGACCGGTGGCGCCGCCTTCACCAAGGGTAAGTTGGACGATGGATCGCGCATCCCCGGCCTGTCCGCCCGCGTGTTCCAGGGCACGGCGTATTTCGAGAAATACGGTTTCTCGGCACGCCTGTCGGCGAACAAGCGGTCCAAGTGGCAGTCCGAGGATCGGGGCGGCAGCAACAGCATCTCGGCGGTCAATCGCTCGGGCCAGACGCTGGTGGACGCCCAGATCGGTTATGACTTCGCCGGGGTCGGCGTGAACTATCTCGATCGTCTCCGCGTCTCGATCCAGGCGCAGAACATCACCAACGAAAAGGATACCTATACCGACACGGCCAGCGGCCTGACGACCCGCAACGAGACGTTCGGCCGGAACTTCCTGCTCAACCTGACCTACGCCCTCTTCTGAGGATACCGGAAAACCCTCGCCGGCCATCGTCGGCGGGGGTATTCGGGCAGCGAACGTCGGGAGAGACAAAGATGGCGGCTGCGATCAACAAGGTCGTCATCGTCGGTGGTGGCACCGCCGGCTGGATGGCGGCGGCGCTTATTGCCCGCGTGATCGGTGAGCAGGTGTCGGTCGAGCTGGTCGAATCGGACGATATCGGCATCATCGGCGTCGGCGAGGCGACCATTCCGCCGATCCAGCACGTCAACGCGGTGCTGGGCATCGACGAGGCCGAGTTCCTGCGGGAAACGAAGGCCACGATCAAACTGGCGATCCGGTTCGACAACTGGGGTGCGATCGGCGAATCCTATTATCACACGTTCGGCAGCGCGGGTCGCAACCTAGCGTTCTGTTCGTTCCACCATTTTTGGACGCGTGCGCGGCGGGCAGGAATGGCCGTCGATTACTGGGATTTCGACCTCAACTATCTGTGCGCGCGCGAGGGGAAGTTCGCCAAGATGCAGGGCGACGATCCGACGTGGTCGCTGCCCTATGCCTATCATTTCGACTCCTTGCTCTATGGCAAATACCTGCGGCGCTACAGCGAACGGCTGGGCGTGGTCCGGACCGAGGGGCTGATCGAGCATGCCGATCGCGATCCTGAGACGGGCGACGTCACGTCGCTCACCTTGCGGGACGGCCGTCAGGTGGCCGGCGATCTATTCATCGACTGCTCTGGATCGCGTGGGTTGCTGATCCAGCGACATCTGAATGTCGGTTATGAGGATTGGGGCCATTGGCTGCCCTGCGACCGGGCGATGGCGGTGCCGTCCGCCCGGTTCGCGCAGACGGCGCCCTATACAAGATCGATCGCGCACGAGGCGGGATGGCAATGGCGCATCCCGTTGCAGCACCGCAACGGCAATGGTCTGGTCTATAGCAGCCGGCATTGCAGCGATGATCGGGCGGCATCGATCCTGCTCGGCAACCTCGACGGCGAAGCGCTGGACGAACTGCGGATCATCCCCTTCCGCACCGGTCGCGCGCGGCGGCAATGGGACCACAACGTCGTCGCGGTCGGGCTGGCGAGCGGGTTTCTGGAGCCGCTGGAATCGACCAGCATCTATCTGATCCAGTCGGCGATCGTCCGGCTGCTCCATCTGTTTCCGCGCGACGGCATCGATGACCGCGTGGTGGCCGAATATAACCGCCAGTCGCAGATCGAATACGAGACGGTGCGCGACTTCATCATCCTGCATTATCACGCCACCCGGCGCGACGATTCCGCCTTCTGGCGCGATCTGCGCGCGATGCCGGTGCCGGATCGGCTGGCCGCGAAGATCGATCTGTTCCGGCGCAGCGGCATCCTGACGCAGGACCCGCTCGACATCTTCATGGAGCCGTCCTGGGTGCAGGTGCTGATGGGACAGGGCATCGTTCCCGCCGATCATCATCCGCTGGCCGATGGACCCGACAACGACGAACTGGCGGCGCAGTTACGCCAGCTGGCGGCGATGAAGCGCGAGCCGGTGCCCACCATGCCGCTTCACGATACGTTCCTGAAGGCCTTCGGCGGTCAGGCCGGGTGATGCCACCGCGGCGCATCGTGATACTGGGCGGTGGCACCGCGGGCTGGATCACCGCCAATCTAATGGCGAAGGCGTGGCTGGCGCCCGGATCGGGCTGCACCATCACGCTGGTCGAAGCGCCGGACATCGCGACGATCGGCGTCGGCGAAGGATCGACGCCCTCGCTGAAACGGTTCTTCGAGGTCATCGGCGTCGCGGAGCGCGACTGGATGCCGCGGTGTCAGGCGACGTACAAGGTCGGCATCCGCTTCGATGGCTGGAGCCCGCAGGCGCCGGGGCGGGATTACAGCCATCCGTTCACCACGCAGGTGGATGTCCACACCGAAGAGGCGTTCATCCTCAATTGCCGCAACCGGCGACTGGGGCATGACGTGCCGGTGCGCCCCGACGACTTCCTGCTGGGCGGTATCCTGGCGGCAGAGGGCAAGGCGCCGGTCACCCCGCCCCATTTCCCGTTCCGCATGGAATATGGCTATCATTTCGACGCAGGCCTGCTCGGCGATTTCCTGCGCGAGATCGCGGTCGGGCGCGGCGTGGTCCACCGGCCGGCGCATGTGGTCGGTGCGCGGCGGGCGGAGAACGGCGACATCGCCGCGCTGGTCACCGATACGGGCGGGGAGATCGCGGCGGACATCTTTGTCGATTGCAGCGGCTTTGCCGGATTGTTGATGGAGCGGGCGCTAGGCGTGCCGTTCCACAGCTATGCGTCGATGCTGTTCAACGATGCCGCCGTGGTGATGCCGACCGCGATGGACCGGCCGCCGCCGGTCGAAACTGTATCGACTGCGCTGTCGACCGGCTGGTGCTGGACGATCCCGCTGCGCCACCGGTTCGGCAATGGATATGTCTATAGCCGCGATTTCCTGTCCGCAGATGCGGCGGAGGCCGAATTGCGGGGCCATCTGGGCGTCGGCGATATGGGCGAGGCGCGACATCTGACCTTTCGGGTTGGACAACTGGCGCGGCATTGGGAGCGCAATTGTCTGGCGGTCGGCCTGTCGCAGGGCTTCATCGAGCCGCTGGAGGCGACCGCGCTGCATCTGGTGCTGAACACCGTCGAGCTGTTCATCAATCACTACGAACAGGGCGATTTCACCGATCGCCATCGGCCGGCGTTCAACGATGCGATCACCGCCCGGATCGACGGCGTGCGCGATTACATCGTCGCGCATTACAAGCTGAACACGCGGACTGACACGGATTACTGGCGCCGGAATGCGGCCAACATGACGCTGCCGGACTCGCTGCTGCACCTGCTCGACACATGGTTCCGCAAGGGCAATCTGGGTGCAGAGCTGGCCCGACAGGGACACGCCAGCCAGTTCGGCAATCTGTCGTGGCATTGCCTGCTGGCCGGATACGGCGCCTTTCCCCCGGTCAGCGAAGCCGCCCGCGACGATGTCGACTTCTTCGCGGAACGCCGCATCGCCGCTTTCCTGGAGGGCTGCGCGCTGAATTTCAAATCGCAGGCGGAGATACTGGCGGGGGGTTAGCGTCCGCGCCAGGGACTGCCGGTCTTGGGGACGGATGCGACGCCGGTCGTACCCTTGCCGTCGAGGCGATCGAACGCGGCGAAGGGCAGCGGGTCATCACCGGCGTCCTCATCGGTCACGCGTGTCAGCAGCAGCGCGATATCGGCGGCCTCTGACGAGCGCGTGATGCGGTGCGCGACATCACGGACCAGGCCGACTTCCCACCCGGCATCGGTCGCGAATGCCAGCTTGTGGCCGGACGACGGCAAGACGTCGAAATCATAATCGCCCTTCTCGACGGCCGCTTCCCAGCTTGCGCCGACATAGATCCTGACCAGCATCGTTCCTGTCCCTGCCTCTCGCCGCCGCGATCGTGCGCGCGGCTGTCGTCGCTCCCTTAATCCGCTTGGCCGACGGATCGAACAGCAATCTTTCGCCGTGGCTGGCGGACATTGGCGGACGATGCGGGCAGCGGTAATCTGGCCCCATGCAGGAAATGACCCTTAGCATCGCCGGCCTCGATTTCCCGAATACCGACGGTGGCAATCGGCGATCGGAGGCGATGATGACGCTGCCCGGCGATCCCGTCACGCTGATGACAGAACCCCGCAACCGCCATGATCGCAACGCGGTCGCGATCGTCGCCGCGAGCGGGATGAAGCTGGGCTATGTCAGTGCCGAACGCGCGCCGTATATCGGCGGCCGGATCCACCGCGGCGAGGAGGTGGTGGCGATCTTTCAGGGCATGCACGGCGGTGGCGCCTATATCCGCGTCCGTTTCGGCGGCGGCCAGCCGACCCTGCCACCCGCCGCCGCCCCGTCGTATTCCTCGACGCGCGACGAGACGGACGGCTTCTATCCCGATGAAGAGGGGCCGGTATGGGGTGCATGACCCATTCCGACAATTATCAGCGTCAGATAGGCGATGCGGATCGCCCCGATACCGTGGTACGTTCAGCCATCATGACAACGACGCGTCGCCGAACATTTCTCTCCATGCCGACCGGATGGAGGCTGGCCCAGTATGCCGCCTTGGCCGCCTGCGCGTACCCCGCCACCGTACTGGCACAGGTCGCGCCATCGGTCGTTGCGCCGCCGGTCATCACGCCCCCCGCCCCCATGGTGCAAGCGGTGACACCACTGCCGGTCGTCCTGCCGCAGTTGAGCGCCGCGCAGGCGACCCGGCTCGCCAGCCTGATCGCCAAGGATGCCGTCGCGCAAGGACTGGTGGACGTAGCGCCCATGGCGGAACTGGATAATGACCGGCTGGTCCGCGCCGCGCTCGACCACGCTCATGCGGTTCACGCAGGGCGGCTGGCGGAAGCGGATTTCCAGCGGGACTGGGCGATGCGGCCGGTGGCTTATGACCCATTGCCGGCGTTTCGCGATGCGGTGGAGCGCGATCGCCTGTCCGCCTGGGTCGCGTCGCTGCCGCCGCCCTATGCCGGGTACGACACGCTGGTAACCGGCCTTGCCCGTTACCGGTCGATCGCGGCAGAGGGCGGCTGGGCGCCGATCGCGGCCGATCCGGGTCTGGTGTTCGGCGCCAGCGGGTCACGCGTGACGGCACTGCGCAAGCGGATCGCGATCGAGGACCCGCAACTGACGGTGACCGGCGACCGGTTCGACACCGCGCTGCTTGAGGCGGTGCGCCGGGCGCAGCGTCGCTATGGCCTCAATCCAACGGGGACGGTCGGCGCGCTGACGATCGCCGCGCTGAACACGCCGGTCGAGGCGCGCATCCGCCAGATCAAGGCGAACATGGAACGCTGGCGCTGGTTGCCAACCGAGCTGGAGCGGAACCGTGTGCAGGTGAATATCGCCGCGGCGGTGCTGACGCTGTTCGATGGTGATTCGCCTATCATGTCGATGAAGGCGGTGACCGGCCGCCCCGGTGACGAGACGCCGATGCTGGTGTCGCAAATCCACAGCATCGTGCTGAACCCGCCGTGGAACGTGCCGTCGTCGATCGCGACGCGTGAGTTGTGGCCGAAGGAAAAGGCCAATCCCGGCTATCTGGCGCGCAACGGCTTTCGCGTCATCGACAATGGCGATGGCAGCAGGCGATTGCAGCAATCCTCGGAACGTAGTGCGCTGGGCCGGTTCAAGTTCGATTTCGCCAATCCGTTTGCGGTGTACCTGCATGACACACCCGCCCAGGCCGGGTTCGCGCGGTTCGACCGGCTGGCGAGCCATGGCTGTGTCCGGCTGGAAAAGCCGGCCGAACTGGCGCACCAGTTGATGAGCACGACACCGGCTTGGCCCGCGGAATCGATCGACGCGACCGTCGCAGCGGGCAAGACGGTGCGCGCGCAGTTGGCCGCGCCCGTGGCGGTGTACCTGTTATACTGGACCGCGTTCGCCAATGCGGGCGGGCAGGTCAGCTTTCGCGACGACCCCTATCGCTGGGACGGAACGCTCGCGAGCAAGATCGAGGCGCGATCCGCGCATGAAGCGCTGGCCGCCCGCTGAGGAAAGACGATGATGAACCGCAAGACCATCCTGACAATCGCGGCGGCCCTGTTGACCGTGACAACTACGGCCTGTTCGCGATCGTCGGACGACGATGTCGCGCCGGTTGAGAATTACACCGGCGTCACCGATCTACCGGCGGAACAACCCACCGAAGCCGTGTCAGAGGCGTCCGCCCCGGAGCCGGCCCCCGCCAATATGGCGGACGCCAACATGATGGCCGACGTACCACCGGAAGCCGCGCCGGCGCCCGACGAACAGATGATGGACGACGCCTCCGCCACCGGCATGACCGCTCGTGCGTCGCGTGATGCGCCGGTCGCCGACGACACCGGACCGGTCGAACAAGTGGAGAAGAAGTAGGCGCGACCGCCCTCTTACTTCCTTTCTTCGATGTTCGAAACGACACCGCGTCTTGTCGTTGCGCGGCGATATCCCTACCCCTCTCGGTAATACCATTCTGATACCGGAGATCGGCCATGAAGCAACGCCATTCCCTGTCGGGGGCCGACCTGTTCTCGATGACGATGCTGGGTCTGACCGCGATTGCGTCGAATCCGGCAATGGCCGAACCGGTCACGCGGCCGGCCATTTTCCCGGGCCCGGTTTCAGTTGTCCTCGGCGGCGATGCCATCACGCTTGGCCGGTCGGTCGTGTTAATCGCGGCGCCGGGGACGGATGCGGAGACGCTGGCTCAGGTTCGACGCATTCTTGGGATGGCTGGAGTCGAGCGGATCGATGTCGCATCGCGTCTGCCCGCAAAACTGGACCGGCCGCATATCGTGATCGGCACCGGCGACGCACGGATCGTCCGCGATGCGCTGACCCGCAGCAAGGCGCCGCAAGATGGGCACCGGGAGGGCTATACCCTCGCCACGGTTGCGGCGGGTGCGGGCAGCCTCGTCACGCTGGCCGGGCATGATGCCGATGGCCTGTTCCATGCCGTGCAGACGCTGCGCCAGTTGGCCGAGCACACCGCGATTCCGGCGCTGGTCATTCAGGATCATCCCGCGATGGCCATGCGCGGCACGATCGAGGGGTTCTATGGCGCGCCGTGGTCGATGGCGGATCGCGCGAAGCATCTGGATTTCCTCGCCAGGACCAAGGCCAATACGTATATCTACAGCCCCAAGGACGATCCTTATGCGCGCGATCGCTGGCGCGAGGCGTATCCTGCCGCGACGCTGACCGCGCTGGGCGCGCTGGCAGCGACGGCGAAGCGAAACCATGTCGATTTTGTCTATGCGATCTCGCCAGGGCCATCGGTTTGCTTCTCCGATCCGGCCGATGCGCAGGCGCTGATGCGCAAGTTCGATGCGATGCGCGCGCTCGGCATCCGCAGCTTCTATGTCGCGCTCGACGATATCGAATACACCAAGTGGAATTGCGAGCGCGACAAGACGACCTTCGGCGCATCGGGCGCGGAGGCCGCCGGGATCGCGCAATCCTATCTGCTGAACATCGTACAGGCCGATCTCGTCGCCCGGCACGACGCGTCGTCCGCGCTCATCATGGTGCCGACCGAATATTACGACGCGAAGGAAAGCCCCTACAAGGCCGCGTTGCGCAAGCATCTCGACCCCCGGATCGTCGTGCAATGGACCGGCACCGACGTCGTGCCACCGGCCATCTCGGTGCCGGATGCACGCGCGGCGACCAAGGCGTTCGGTCGCAAGACATTGTTGTGGGACAATTATCCGGTCAACGATTACGCGACCTCGACCGGGCGACTGTTGATGGCCCCCTATGCACGGCGGGAGGCAGGACTGTCTGCCGAACTGGCCGGCATCGTGTCGAACCCGATGAATCAGGAAGCGCCTAGCCGTGTCGCGGTGATGGGCGTGACGGCGTTCGCCTGGAACGACAAGGATTACGACGCCGACCTGACCTGGCATGCCGCCGCGCGCGATCTGGCGTGGGGCGACGAACGGGTGACGGCGGCGTTGCTGACATTCTTCGATACGCAGCATCTGGCACCGACCTTTGGCAGCCAGCCATGGCAGGAACAGGCGCCTCGGCTGAAGGCAACGCTGGACCAGGTTCGCGAGGCCATTGCCGAAGGTGACGACAAGGCGCGTGGCGAGGGGATCGCCGAGCTGACCCGCACCGCCGATGCATTCACGGCGGCGCCCGACATCATCCGGGCGGGCGTGGCGGATGCAGGGTTCGCCGAACAGGCCCGCCCATGGCTTGATGCGATGCAGCGCTGGGGCCGGGCGTTGCAATTGACCGCCGCCGGGCTTGCCGCCGCCGATCAGGGCAGTGCTGCGGCGCCGCGATTCTTCGCGGATGCGTCGAGGCTCGCTGCCGAGGCCGCCGCAATCCGGTCGATCCCCGGCGCGACGCGCTTCGATGGGCCGATCAAGATCGCCGACGGCGTGCTCGACCGGTTCGTCGCCGATGCGCCGACGCTGATCGCGGTCAGCGCACCGACGACGGGTCCGACGCCCGCACCGTGACGGTCCGGCTGGCGCGGCGGCCATCGGGGGTACGGGTGCGCAGCTCTATCGTCCCCGTTGCCGCGACCGGGCCGGCATAACGCTGCCATGCGCCGCCGACCGACCGGTATTCGATCGGCGTGCCCGGAAATTCGCTGTTCGCTTCCAGCCGCCCAGCCGTGATGCGCGCGCCCGGCGGCGCCAAACGATAGGCCACGCCGGCCTTGTCCAGCGTGCGTAGCTGCACGCCCACCCGGCCGGCGAAATCGCGCCATCCCGTCAACAGCGCCGCCCGATCTACGCGTCGATCGCCCAGCGCATAGGATTGGCCCGCGACATAGGATGGCTCCCACTCCTCGCGCGCCCAGCCGCGTTCGGCAAGAGCGAGCAGGCGGGGGAACAGCATGTAATCGACCTGATCGTCACGACGCACGGTTTCGCTCCACAATTGCGCCTGGAGGCCGATGATCGACCGGCCGGGATCGATTGGCACCGTATCGGGGACCGGCGTCGGCCGCGCGAAATTATCGGGGATCAGCGCGCCGTTGGCGGGCAGGTTGCCGGGCATGAAACCGAACGCCTGAAACGCATCGATCCCGCGCGTCGCCCAGTCATAACCGGTTTCGTCCGGGTCGGCGGCATAGGGCATGTCGAAATAGCCGGCATCGGGGATCGACAGCACGACCTGCCAGCCGCGATTGGCCTGCCCGTGCGCCTCGGCGACGCCACCGGTGTGCAGGCCGCCCCAGATATTGGTCTGGACGTTGGCGGGCATATGCGCGGGATCGGTGTGGCCCATGCCATCGCTCCACCCGGCCACGCGGATGCCCCGCTTCGCCAGATCGCCGGCGACCCGTTCGATGAATAATGCGCCGAGCTTTCCGACGGGGAGATTCTTTTGCGCCAGCATCGCCTTGCACACCGGCGATCCGGTCCACGCCCCGGCGGTTTCGTCGGCGCCGATGTGATAGGTCGTCAACGGCGCACCGGCCGCCCGGTGCAGCGCCGCGACCCCGTCGATGACGGTGTCGAGGAAACGATAGGTGCTGTCGAGACAGACGTTCAGCGTATTGTCGTCGTAATTCTGGATGCTGAGATAGCGCGTCGTATCCGCCGGATCGACCAGCCGGTATCGCTCCGCTCCGGCCCGATCGCCTGCCTTCATCAGGCGATCGTAGCGGACCTCCATCGACCGGATTGCCGCGCGCGAATGGCCGGGCATGTCGAACGACGGGATCACCACGATCTGCCGCGACTTCGCCGCGCGCAGGATATCGATGTAATCGCGCGCGGTCAGATAGCCGTTGGTCGGCGCGGTGCGGGCGGGGTTGGCGCCAAGCTGCGGCGATAGGCACGTCGCCTCGGTCAGGTCGGCACAGCGATAACCGCCGATTTCGGTTAGTTCGGGCAGGCCGGTGATTTCCAGCCGCCAGCCCTCGTCATCGCCCAGATGGAGGTGCAGCCGGTTGAGTTTATAGGCCGCCATTTGGTCGATCAGCTTCAGCAGTTCCGCCTTGCTGTGGAAATTGCGCGCGACATCGACCAGCAGGCCGCGAAAGCCGAAGCGGGGCGCGTCCTCCACGATAAGTGGCCGCAGCGTCGTCCCCTCCGCCGCGATCTGTTGCGCCAGCGATCGCAGCGCGTGTGATGCGCCCGCCGCGTCCGCCGCGTCTATCGCGATCGCGCCGTCGCCGATCATCAGCCGATAGCCTTCCGCCGCCAGCCCCGACCGTCGCCGGATCGTGAGCGGCACCCGCCCCTGCCCCGGCGGCAGGGTGGCGAGCGCGGCGGCGATATCGTCGCGGGCGATCTCGGAGGTCGTGACGCGCAGCCCACCCGCCAGATCGACCGGCGGCCCCACCGGGCGCGAGGCGCGCATCGGCGTCGGCAGGATTGCGACATCGACCGGCGTCGCGGCACCGCGCGCGGCATAGAGCGCGAACGCTCGTTCCGGCGTGCGCCACACGGTCCTGTCCTCGGCCGTGCCACCGGCCAGCGCGGCTTCGTCGGTCATCGGCGCGACGAACGGCAGCTTCTCCCGTCCGGTATCGGGATCGGTACCCGGCCGCGTCGCGGCGATGACGCGCGGGGCAAGGCCGGGCGCGACCAGCATCGCGTTCGGCATGGCATGATTGCGCGAGAAATACGCACCTACGCCCGTTACCTTGACGTGGTAGACCTGTCCCCCCCGCAGAGTTTGCCCCGGTTTCAGCGCCAGTGCGTTGACGTCGCCTTTGACCTGACGCCCGTCGAACACGTCGCTCGACACGGCGAGGACGCGATTGACGAAGCCGTAGCGGATTTCGATCGGCGCGTTGATCGGGGCGTCGGCCGGCACGGTGATGGCGATGTCAGAGTCGAAACACCGCGCGGCGCCGGCCGGGCAGGCGGCCGGACGATTGGCGACGATCGTGAATCGGTAGCCGATCGTCGCGGCCAGACGGTCGAGCCGGGCCTGCGTCATCGCGGGCGAGGCTGGCTGCTGACCCGTAGCGCCGCCGGCGATCAAGGCCAGCGGGGCGGCCCAATATTTCTTCATGCCGCGCATCCTGTACCCGATCTCGCCACCCGACAACCGGACGATGGCGGACCATTCGATAACCAATCCGCTTTCGCAATGCCATCGTCGGGGGCTTCGGTACGTGGCGGATGCTGACCCGGTGGATCGACAGTACAACTGGGTGGTTGAGCGCCCATGTCCCATCCCCTGCCTGCCGCGCTGTCATCCTGGTCCGAAGCTCCGCGTGTTCGGCCGATCAACGATGCCACCGTTCGGCCGGAGGGCCGGTATGTACTGTGCTGGCTCCAACAGGCGCTCCGGGCGCGCGACAATCCGGTGATCGATGCGGCGATCCGGCTGGCCAACGATCTGGGCCTGCCGGTGCTGGTTTATCATGGCCTGCGCGAGGATTACCCCTACGCGTCCGACCGTTTTCATCGCTTCATTCTGGGAGCGAGCAGTGATCTGGCACACGAATGCCGGGAACGGGGCATCGCGTGCGTCCAGCATGTCGACCGGGCGGATCGGCGCGAAAAGGGCCTCGTTTATCGGCTCGCGGCCGACAGCGCGGCGGTGATGGTCGAGGATCAGCCGACCTTCGTCGCGCGCTGGCAATCGGAACGGGTAGCGGGGAAAATCGATCGTGCGGCGCTGGCGGTCAATGCAGCCTGCCTGGTGCCGCCGGCCATATTGGGTGACGATATCGGATCGACCACGGCGTTCCGGCGGCGGCATCAGCCGTTGCGCCGCGATTGGCTCTTGGCGGAGGATTTGAAGCCGATGGTCGCCGCGTATGATGGGCCCTTGCCCTTCATATCCGACCGTCTCGACGCCTGTTCCGACGCCGATCTCGATCGTTTCGTCGCGTCGGCGGCGATCGACCATGCGTTGCCGCTGAGCCCGATGCTTCCTGCCGGTCGCGAGGGTGCATTGGTGATGTTGGAGCGGATGATGGACGAGGTGTTGCCTACCTATGCCACCACCCGCAACGATGCGACTCAGACGATCGGCGCCAGCATGCTGTCGCCCTATTTGCATTTCGGGGTGATCGGCCCGCGCGAAGTGATGGCGGCGGTAGAGGCGGCGATCGCCCCAGTCGCCGGCAAGGAGAAGTTCGCGGACGAACTGCTGACATGGCGCGAGTGGTTTCATTATCAGGCGCGCGCCCTGCCCGCCCCCGAACGATATGACCGCATTAGCGAATGGGCGCGCGAGACGCTCGCCGCGCATGCCGGCGATCCGCGCCCGGAGGTCGAGACGCTGGATACCCTGCTCCATGGCGAAACCCGTGACGAAACGTGGAACGCGTGCCAGCGCCAGTTCCTGATCGAAGGCTGGATGCACAACAATCTGCGCATGTACTGGGCCAAGCGTATCATCGCGATGACGCCCGATCCGGAAACCGCGTGGGCGACCGCCTGTTACCTCAACGACCGCCTTAGCCTCGATGGCCGCGATCCATCGACCTATGGCAATATCGCCGCCTCGTTCGGCGGCGGCGCGCCCGGGCGCGACGGGTCGGCGGTTTATGGCAAGGTGCCGACCCGGTCCGATGGATCGACCCGCCATCGACCCGATGGACCAGCATGGCTCGCCGCCGCGGCGACGCGACCGCGCCCTACGCTGGCGGTGCCGGACAAACTGCCGACGACGCTTTACCTGTATGGCGAGCCATTGATCTGATCGGCCGCTAGAACCACGCGATCACACTCAGTGCGACACCAATCGCCGCGCATCCGCCGGCACCCCATAACAACCACCGGCGCCGCGTCAGCGCGCTGATCGAGGCCAGCGCGATTCCGACCTGGACGAAGGTCATCGCGATCGACAGTTTGACGTGGGGGCGCAGTGCGTCCCGCGATTCGCTGTCCGCCTGTTCGGAACGACGGTCAAAGTCCTCCGCCGTCGTCCGAAGCGCCCGTGCCCGCGTCGCATAAGTCGCGGCGGCCGCCGCATCATCGGCGGTCGGCATCGGCGCGAGTCGCGCAACGGCGTCGGCCAGATGGCGCTTCATGTCCTCCGCCTGATAATAGGACCAGTTGTCGGATGCGCGCGCCTTCATCAGCACCGCCTCATTCTTGTAGTAGAGCGCATCGTTCTGGGTATGCCCGCCCAGGAAACTGATGATCGCACCGAGCGTGGCAAGGACAGCGGAGAACAGCGCGATCTTTTGGCCGAGCGGTTCGCCATGCGCCGACCGTTCCTCGATCTCGTCGTCGTGCCGGCCACGGACCTCATACTCGTCTTCGGGCATGGCCGACTTACCGGTCGTAGCGGCGGATCAGGGCGCGGCGCAGGATTCGGTCCTCGATCGAGAAATACAGCGCGATCATCTGTCCCTCCATCACGGTCGACGCGGCAAAGGCGATGTCGGTCGCGGCCCGGTCGACCGCCGGTGGCGGCACCAGCATCGGCTCCAGCCCGCGTCCCGTGACCCGCGTGAACTGCGGATCGAAGCTGACCCAGCCGATCCGCCAGCGCGCATCATGCGTGGCGCCGTTATAGAACATCACCGGGTCCTGCCCGGCGGCGGAGACGATCGGCCCGGTCGACAGGTGCCAGTTATCCCAGCTGTCGTCGCGGATGCCGAAGGGGTCGGGCTGGACGGTCCACGGTCCCTGCGCGGTCAGGCCGGCGGCCATGCCGATCCGCGACGCGCCATCGGCGGCGTATTCGTAGAACAACCGCCATTCGCCCGCCGGCGTCCGCGCCAGCGTCGCTTCCTTGATATTGCCTTCGCCGGGCGGCGCCTTCAGCACGACCTCGCACTTGGTCAGGTCGCCCAAGTCCGGTCCGCTGGCGAGGATCATCGCGCCCTGAGACCGCGTGGCGTCGACGCCGGTGTAATAGACGAGATATCGATGCGCGCCCGCCTCGTCGCCGGGTGCGACCAAGACGACCGTAGGGTCTTCGCAACCGCCGACATCGTCGGCCCCCGGCCCCGGCGTGATCGCCAGTCGCGGATCGACCGTGAAGGTCAGCCCGTCTTCACTTGCACAGACCGCGATGATGCCGGTCGGATCGTGCGGCCCCAGTGGATTCGGCACGGCGCGGACCATCATCCGGTAACCGCCATCCTCCTGCCACACGAACGGGCTCATCAGGTCCATGCCGTCGATCGCCGAGCCGGACGCGAGCTGGACGGTGTCGAGCTGTTCCACCGCGAAGGTCGTCATCGCTCAGGCCCCTTGCGCGACGGTCAGCGACAGCGCGCCGTCGATGGTAACGGTGGTGCCCGTAATGTAGTCTGCACCGGGCGAGAGCAGGAACGCGACCAGCGTTGCGACCTCGTCCGGCCGACCGGCGCGGCCCGCCGGAATGTTCGCCTCCAGCTTGGCACGATAGCCGGGATCGTCGACCGCCTGTTCGTTCATCGGCGTCAGGATCATGCCGGGCGCGACGCCGTTCACCGCGATGCCCTTCGGCGCCAGTTCGAGCGCCAGCGTCGCGGTCAGTTGCGACAGGCCGCCCTTGGCCGAATCATAATCGACGCCACCCGCACGCGGGGCGCGTTCATGGATCGACGAGATGTTGACGATCCGCCCTTTCATCTCCTTACCTGCCAGCGCGCGGACGAACCGGCGGCAGGTCAGGAATGGCCCATACAGGTCGGATCGGATCACTCGGTCAAACTGGGTCAATTCCATGTCGACGATATGAACGCCGCTCATGTTCAGCCCGGCGGAATTGACCAGCCATGTCACGGTGCCGAACCGCGCCTCGACCGTGTCGAACAAGCGGCGGACCGCTGCCTCGTCTGCGACATCGGTCTGTACCGCGATCGCCCGGTCGTTGCTGATCGAGGCGCATATCTTCGCCGCGGCGTCGGCATCGTGAAAATAGGTGATGGCGACCCTGGCCCCGGCCGCCGCGAGCGCGATGGCACAGGCCGCCCCGATGCCCGATTCTCCGCCTGTAACAATTGCGACTGCGCCGTCGGCCATGATCGGCCTCCCTGGAATGTTGATCCTATCCATCGGCTTTGGATCAACACCGATGACGGGCGTCTGTCAGCGACATGTCTTGCGGTTCATGAGAGGCTGCGGCGCGGCACCACCAAGCCGGTCAGCGGACGTAGATGGGATTGCCGATCAACCAGTGACGTCCATCCGGGCGGAGGACATCGACGCGGAACCATCGCCGCACCCCTTGTCGCAGGTCGAGCGACACATCCGCCATCCCGCCCGCGATGCCGGTGGTCGCCAACCGTTCGCCGTCCACGGTCAGGGCGATTTTCCCGCCGGCCACGCCCTCGACATGCGCCATCGCGGTGATCGCGCTTTTTCCGGCGGGCAATGTCGATCCCATCGACGCCGTCGTGTTGCCGCGCCGCGCGGTCATGTCCAGCACGCGCCCACGGCCTTCGTCGAGATCGACGAACGCCCGCCCCGATCGCAGTCCCCTCAGGATCGCGCCCTGCGACAGGTCGTCGGCATGGACCACGGTGGCGAGGCTGCCGATCGCCGCCTGCGGTCCGATCGGCGAGTTGCCGCGATACTGGATCGCGTCATGATTGTCCGACCCCGCCACCCCGACCAGCCGGTAGCCGCGATTGAGCAGCGCCTCCCAGTAGCGCACCTGTTTCGCGATGGCCGCCTCGCGATCACCGGGCGTCTCGATCGTGCTGCCGCCGTTGACGACCTCGATCGCATCGACGTTCGCATAATCGGTGTCGCGCGGCGCCCAGCCGCAGCCCAGACAATCCTCGCCAGTCGGTCGCGATGGATGGTTGATCGTCAGGAACCCACCCGTGGCATGGGCGCTGGCGAGCATCGTGTTCACCGATTCCGCCCCCGGTCGGCCGATATCGGTTTCGAGCGCGCCCATATAGCCGAGCAGATTGGCATGGCCGTCCCGCGTCGTCAGTTCGCGCCCCGGCATCAGCAGCAACGTATCGAAATGCGGCTGCAGATAGCCCATGTCGATGAAGTGCGAGGTCACGTTGTGATCGGTCAGTGCCAAGAAATCGAGCTTGTGCGCCGCCGCTTCCTGAAAGGTGTAGAAGGGCGGGCATCCGGCCTCGCGCCCCGCATAGCTGCGGCACCGGGCATCGCTCTGGCCGCTATGGCTGTGCAGGTCGCCGCGATACCAGCCGGGTCCGGCGCGGATCGGTTTGGGAACGAAGGCGACCTCATCCAGATTCGATGCCTTCGAGAACCAGATACGGGCTGACCATTTCGCGCTGTCGCCGGTCCGAATAGCAGGCACCGTCATCATCAGCCGCCACGGTCCCGCGGGAATGGGCCCCGGCAGGAACGACGGCGTGGCGAAAGCGTCACCGATCGCGAAGGCATATTTGGTGCCGCCGCCCCAGCCACGGAAACGCTGCGGGTCGGCGACCCCCAGCGTGATCGTGACGCCACGATCGCGACCCTCATAGGTGAAAACAACCCTCACCAGCGCGGTACCGGCCGGCACCGAGAACGGCAGATCGCGCGTGGTCGCGCGATCGACGTCGTGGATGACCCCCTGCAGCGTCACGTCCGCCGGACGCTCCGCTGTAGCGACAACCGGCGCCGCGAACGACGCCAGCCATAGCAACAGAATCCACCGCACCGTTCCTGAACCGACAATCATCGCTGTCCCACCCGTGATCCCATTGCCCCTTGTCGGCGCAATGTTACGATCGTGCGATGGGCCGGCCGGTCCGGCGGCCGGTCTACTCCAGATCGCTCTCGTCGATCACGACGGTCGCGGCCGGGCGCTTGGCCGCCACTTCTTCGCAGACATCGAGGATTTCGTCGCTGAACCGCTCGAACATCTCGACGGCATCGTCTTCGGGTTCGTCGCCGCTGAGTTCCTTCAGCACGGCATATTTGACCGCAAACTCGACCTCTTCGCCGTCGATCTCGGCAGTAAACTCAATCTGCCGCGCGACATCGTTGTCGGTGACGCTGGCATGGTCAATCTGAACATGGCTGGCCATGATAATCATCTCCCGGTTGGCCGGCGGTCCTGCCCAACCCCGACTCAAGGCGCAAGCGCAACTATGCGTTCGGCAGGCGCTTCCACCGGATTTGTGCGCCCGCCTCCAAAGGAATAAATTCGGCGATCTTAGCCATCCAGCGCTCCCCTGATGGATTGAGGCACCGAAGGCTGTGGCTACACCAAATGATGGAACTACGTGTCGGTGCTTGACGGCCACGGACCGCGATCAAGGGGCTGGTTCTGACTGGACAGTCACGACGACCTTGCCCTTCGCCCGGCCGCTATCGACATAGGCAACCGCCTCATTCAGGGCATCGAAGGCGTAGCTGCGGTCCACCACCGGTCGGATCGTGCCGTCTTCGATCAACTGGCCCAACCGGGCGAGCTGACCGCCATCGGCGTGCATGAACAGGAACGAATAATCGACGCTGACACGCTTCGCCTTGCGACGGATGCCGGCGCTCAATAGCCGCATGACGAGACGCAAGACCGGATTTGAGCCCTGCCCCTTGGCGAAGTTGGGGTCAGGCGGTCCGGAGATCGAGATCAGCTTGCCACCGGGCTTGAGCACCTTAAGCGACTTCTCGAGCGTCTTGGCGTCGAGGCTGTTCAGCACGACGTCGTACCCCGACAGCAGTGTCGAGAAATCCTGCGTTCGATAATCGATGACGATGTCCGCGCCGAGGCTGCGGACGAGATCGGCATTGGCGGCACTGGCCGTCGTCGCCACTGTGGCGCCAAGATGCTTGGCGAGCTGGATTGCGATCGTGCCGACCCCGCCCGACCCGGCATGGATCAGGATCTTTTGGCCCCGCTTCAATCCGGCACGGTCGATCAGCGCCTGCCATGCCGTCAGCCCGACAAGGGGAATGGACGCGGCCTCCGCCATCGAAACGTTATCAGGCTTGGGCGCCAGATCGGCTTCGTTGACCGCGATCCGCTGGGCAAAGGTGCCGATATGCCCGTCGCGTGGGCGGGCATAGACGGCATCGCCGATCTGGAAGCGGCGGACATCCGCACCGACTGCTATGACGATCCCGGCGAGGTCATGACCCAGGATCAGGGGTGGCTTGTACGGCAGAATGGGCTTGAACGCGCCGTCGCGAATCTTGCCATCGAGTTGATTGATCGCGGTTGCGTGGATGTCGATCAACACCTCGTCGGACGCGATCACGGGGTCGGGCAAATCGGCAAGTCTCAGGCTTCGCCCCTTGCCATAGGAATCGAGGACGAACGCCTTCATCCGACGGACTCCGCGATCGGATAATCGGTGTATCCCTTGGCCCCGCCGCCATACAGCGTCTGCGGATCAACCTGCGCGAGCGCCACGCCCTTCTTCATCCGCGCGACCAGATCGGGGTTCGCGATGAACGGGCGACCAAAGGCGATCAGATCTGCTTTGCCGTTGGTCAGGTGCTTTTCCGCCAAAGTCTGATCGAAGCCATTGTTGGCGATGTATGCACCGCGGAAGCGGGTGCGCAGCGCATCATAGTCGAACGGCGCGACATCGCGCGGCCCGCCCGTCGCGCCCTCTACAACATGGATATAAGCGATGCCGAGCGCATCGAGCTTTTCGACGATGTGTTCGAACAAGGGCTGCGGATCGCTGGTCTCGATGCCGTTCGCCGGCGACACGGGCGACAGGCGGACGCCGGTACGCTCTGGCCCGACCGCGTTGGCGACCGCTTCCGTTACCTCGATCATCAGGCGCGCGCGGTTTTCGATCGAGCCGCCATAGATATCGGTGCGGTGGTTTGCGCCGTCCTTGGCAAACTGGTCGAGCAGATACCCATTGGCGCCGTGCACCTCGACCCCGTCGAACCCCGCCTCGATTGCATTGGCGGCCGCCCGCCGGAAGTCGTCGATGATGCCTGGCAACTCGTCGAGGTTTAGCGCGCGCGGCTCGGACACGTCGACAAAGCCGTTGTTGACGACCGTCTTCGTCTCCGCGCGAATGGCCGAGGGGGCAACCGGCGCCGCGCCATCTTTCTGCAGATCAACATGACTGACGCGACCGACATGCCACAGTTGCAGGTAGATCTTGCCGCCCTGGGTATGCACGGCGTCGGTGATCTTTCGCCAGCCCTCGACCTGCGCGGCGGTGTAGATGCCCGGCGTATCCTGATAGCCCTGCCCCTGCTGCGACACCTGCGACGCCTCGGTAATGATGAGGCCGGTCGAGGCGCGCTGGCCATAATATTCCGCCATCAGGTCGGTCGGCACCATCCCGGCGCCGGCGCGATTGCGGGTCAGCGGCGCCATGACCAGCCGGTTGGCGAGCGTGACCGGCCCGAGATCGAAGGACGAGAAGAGGCTGGATTCGGACATCGTCGAAATCTTTCCTGCAAAAGGATGAATGGGAGGTCAGGCGGCGTAGCGTGCCGCCGCCCTGGTTTCACCGAAGCCCGGCAGCATCGCTCCCCGGGCATTCTGGAACGCGGCCCATAGATCGGCATCGTGCAGGGACGGGATCGTGACACCTTCCCGTGCGTCGAACCCGGCAAGCGCGGCATCCACCATCTCACCGACATCCATCATCGGCGGCAGAGATGCCTCGTCCGCACCCGCCCGTGCCCATAATTCGGTGCGCGTGGCGGCGGGCAACACCGCCTGGACAAAGACGCCCCTCGGACCCAGCTCGGCCGCCAGTCCCTGCGATAGAAACAGCACGAACGCCTTGGTCGCGCCATAGATCGTCATGCCGAATTCCGGCGCCAGCCCGACGACGGAGCCGATGTTGATGATCGCCCCCTCGCCCCGCTTGGTCAGCCGCGGCGCGACCGCGCTGGCGAGCCGCGCCACCGACGTGGTGTTGAGCGCAATCAACTGATCGATCGCGTCCGTCGATTGATCGACGAAACTGCCGCCAAGTCCGGCACCGGCGTTGTTGACGAGGATGCCGATGCGATCGTCGTCACGCAAACGCGTCTCGACGAGGCTGAGTTGATCGGGACTGGTCAGGTCGACTTTGACGACATCGACCGCGACACCGGTTTCGCTTTGCAACCGGGACGCCAGCGCCTGAAGCCGTGCCTCGTCGCGGGCCACGAGGACGAGGTCGTGCCCTCGTCGTGCAAAGCGATCGGCATAGGTCGCACCGATGCCCGTCGAGGCGCCAGTGATAAGAACGGCAGGTTTGGTCATCGGATTGCCCTTTCGGCATAAATCATTATATTAATGACAGTCATCATGAATGCTTAATGTGATAGCCATCATGAAACGTCAACGGGCATCCGGAGATTTCTTCAATGAAGGTCAGTCGTGAGCAGATGGGGGAAAACCGTCGTCGCATCCTGCACGAGGCCAGCCGGTTGTTCCGCGATCGCGGCTTTGCGGCCGTCACGGTCGCCGATGTGATGAAGGCGGCGGGGCAGACACATGGCGGCTTCTATGGCCATTTTGCCTCCAAGGACGATCTGATCGCCGCAACCGTCGCCGACACGCTGGCGGGCGAGGGTTCGACGATGACCGATATCGAAGCATGGACTGATGCCTATCTGTCACCGCTCCATCGCGAGAATCCGGAACAGGGATGCCCGATGGCGAGCCTTGCCGGATTGATGCGCCACCAGACGCCCGAGGCAAGGGCCGCCATGGCACGCGGGCTAAATGCGCATCTCAGTCGCTTTGCACAGGAGCTACCTGGCGATGACGACGCAGACCGGCGGCGCTCCGCGATCGGTCGATGGGCGGCGATGGTCGGCGCCGTCGTCCTTGCCCGCGCGGTCGACGACACCGCACTGTCGGACGAACTGCTGCGCGAAACCCGGGCATGGATCGGAACGACGCAGCCTGACGAACTCAACCACCAGGACGAGGATGCTCGCATATGAACGTGTTGATCGACCATGCCGAACTCGATGGCCATGATCAGCTGGCGGCCCTGATGGCGGCCAATCGTCATCCCCCGATCGGCGAGACGCTGGAATTTGCGTTGGTCGAACTGGAGCGCGGTCGCGTGGTGTTCGAGGGTTCGCCGTCGCGCAAGGTCTTCAATCCGATCGGATCGGTGCATGGCGGCTATGCCGCGACGCTGCTCGACAGCGCCTGCGGCTGTGCCATCCATTCGAGTTTGCCGGCAGGACAGGGCTATACGACGCTCGAACTCAAGATCTCGTATCACCGGGCGCTGAGCGACACGAGTGGACCGGTCAGGGCGGAAGGCAAGATCGTCTCGCTGGGCCGCCGGGTCGGCTTTTCAGAGGCCCGACTGGTCGATGCCAAGGGCCGGCTATGCGCTTCGGCGACATCGACGCTGCTGGTATTCCCGCTCGAAGTCGCTGCCCGCGGGTGATCGAGTGCTCTGTTCCGGGCAACCGCTGCCCTAAATCGGCAACGTCGCCAGGAACTCTGCCGGGCGGGCACTGAACAGCACCAGATCGCCGTGGTGCGCGCGGAAAATCTGGCGGGCCAGGGCCAAACCGACGCCGCTTCCCTCTGCCTTGGTGGTGAAGAACGGTTGGAAAATCGCGCCCGTGTTCGCATCGAGGATACCGGGTCCATCGTCGCCGACCATGAATTCGACACCGCCGGCCGTTGGCCGGATGTCCAGCGAGACGGTGACCGCCACTTCGGCCGCGTTCTGCAGTAGCGCCCAGATTGCAGCGGTCAGTTGATCGGCATCAGCCCGCACGGTTGCGGGGGCTGCGCGAAGGTCGCAGCTCAGGGTCGCGGCGGGCCACCGGGTATCGAACAACCGGGCGATATCGGCGACGAGCGGCGCGAGCTGGACGGGCGCGAGCGTGGGCACGGGCAGCCGCGCCATCGACCGGTAAGCATCGACGAAGCGGTGCAATGCCTCCGCCCGTCGCGCCACCGTTTCCACCGCGTCGTGGACGGCCGCATGCGCGGCATCGCCGTCCACGAGCATCTGCGCGGCCGTACGCGCGAGCGATGCGATCGGGGTCAGCGTGTTGGTGATCTCGTGGCTGAGCACCTGCAACAGATCGCGCAGCGCCTGCGCCTCGACGGCCTTCATCTCACTGTCGATGTCGATCAGTGCCGCCACGCGAGTGGCCATCTCGCTACCCGTTAAATCGGTGGTGAGAATGGCGAAGCTATGCGTACCTCTCTCGGTATCGATCCGTACCGAGGCGGCCCGGCCCGGCACGGCGGCACCGATCGCGTCGATCAGTGCGGACGGTGGATGAGTAACGAGATCATCGGCACCAAGCAGCCGTCGCGCGGCGCGATTGACCGCGTGCAACCGGTCGCGCGCATCGAGCGCGACGAGCGGCGCGGGCGACAGGTCTAGATACGCCGCCAGCCGCCGCCGCTCGCGCGCGTCGTCACCGACCGGGATGGGAGACGGCGGTGGAGGCGAGGCCCGGCGCCGCGCGACGTGATGCGCCGCCGCCCCGATCCACAGCGCAGCGATCACCGCCAGCGTGGCCGTCGCATAGAGGCCATTTACCCAGCCGAGCGCCGCGACAATCCCCGCCGCAAACAACGCACCCGCACGGACGAGGGCGCGCGCGTTAGAGCCCATGCTTATCCATCCGCCGGTAGAGCGCGGCACGGGTCAGGCCCAGTTCGGCGGCGGCACGGCTGACGTTAAAGGCGTGACGTTGCAGCGCGGCGGCTACCATGGCCTTTTCGCCCCGCGCGAGATTCAGGTCGGCGATGGCGCGCGGTACGGGATCGTCGATGTCCACCGAAAGCGCGAAATCGGCGATTTCATGGAATGCGCCCGTCCCGAGCAACACCGCGCGTTCGCACGCCTGACGCAGGCCGCGCACGTCATCCGGCCAGCGATCGGCGGCGATCGCGCGTGCGGCCTCGTCGCCGATCGGTTTCGCCGGCCGGGCGTAGCGGGCGGCGAACAGATCAAGAAAATGCCGCGCCAGCCTCACCGCATCGTCGCCGCGATCGCGCAACGGCGGCAGGTCGATCTCAATCGTGTTGATCCGGTATAGCAGATCATCGATCAACACGGCACGCAGGGCGGCGCGGTCGAGCCGGCTGGTCGCGATGATCCGCGTCGTGCCGAACCCACGCGCCCACTCGGCCTGTGCCGCACGCGGGATCGCATCGACGTCCTCGATCACCAGCGTGCCGTCTGCGGGCAGATCGGGAATGGTGCCGCCGCCATCCACCGTCACCACCGGGCCGCCGCGTCGCGCCGCGGCGAGCAACGCCCGCGCAACGAGGCTCTTGCCCGATCCGGCGGGACCACGGATCAGCGCTGCCGCATCCGTCGGCGCAACTTGGGCGACGAGATTGCGGATGCGGACGATGCTTGGGTCTTCACCCAACAGGAGCCCACCGTCGCCCCCGACCGGCGCCGGGGCGACCGCGCGCTTGGCGCGTGCCAGATCGATCGCGCGCTGCGTCGTGGCGAGCAGACGTTCGTTACTCCACGGTTTGATGACGAAGTCGCTCGCCCCTTCTCGCATCGCGCGCACCGCCACGGCGATGCCGCTATGGCCGGTGACGACCACCACCACCGCGTCACCATCTGCCGCGATCAACCGTTCGAGCATCGCGAAGCCTTCGTCGCCACTGGTCCGCCCCCGCGCGAAATTCAGGTCGAGCAGGATCGCGTCGAAGCGCCGCTCGGCCAGTTTTACCCACGCCACGTCTGGATCGCCCGCCCCGGTCACGGCAATGCCATGGCGGTTCAACAGCAACGCCGCCGCCTTCACGATGTCGGGATCGTCGTCGATCACCAGCACCTGAGGTGATTGGGTTGACATGGAGATGCACCTGTTCGGAATCGGACAGTGGCTTATGCCAGCGGACAGTCGCATCGCCAACCAGACTGTTTTACCTTTCTTTTACAGTGCTTTAGGATAATTTTGCGATGTCCGGCACTATGTCCGCATGAACGCAACACCCCAGACCACCGGCGCGGCGATGGATCGACGGATCGAACGACCGCACACGCGGCGTCGCAAGCTGGTCGTCCGCGCCACTATCGCCTTCGCGTGCCTGGCGGCCGTGATCGCGGGCTGGGTGCTGCTTCCCGGATCGGGGACGCTATCGGTCGACGCCACAAGCGTGCGGACCGGCGTGGTCGAGCGCGCGCCGTTCCGCGACTATGTGCCGCTCCGCGCCGAGGTCGCCCCGCTCAACACCGTCTACGTCACCGCGGTGTCGGGTGGGCAGGTCGCGGCGCTGGCGGTGGTCGATGGGCAGATGGTCGGCGCGGATTCGCCGCTCGCACGTCTCGCCAATCCGCAACTCGAACTCGATGTCGCGACCCGATCCGCCGGGATCGTCGGGCAATTGTCGGGGATCGACGGTCAGCGACTGGCGATCCAGCGCAACCGGCTCGACGGCGATCAGGAGGTCGCCAATGCCCGCAACGCGCTGACCAAGGCAGAGGCGCTGCTGGCACAGCGGCAACCGCTGTTCGACAAGGGCTATATCACCAAGCCCGCGATCGATCCGCTGCGCGAGGATGTCGTATACCAGCGCGCCCGCGTCGCCGCACTTGGCGCGGGGCGGGCGCAGGCGGATGCGACGCTCGCCGACCAGTCAACCGGGATCGCCGCGACCGCCCGAGAACTACGCGAGAGTCTGGCGATGGTCCGCGGCAGTCTGTCCGCCCTTACCGTCCGCGCGCCGGTCGCGGGCCGGTTGACCGCGTTCACCCTCCAGCCGGGGCAAACACTGAAGCCCGGCGATGCGGTCGGCCAGATCGATTCCGAAGGACGGTGGAAACTGACCGCCGACGTCGATCAATTCTATCTCGGCCGCGTCCGCACCGGACAGCCCGCGACCGCCGATATCGAAGCCCGTGGCGTCAGGATGACGGTGCTCCGCGTCCTGCCGCAAGTGACCGAAGGACGGTTCCGGGTCGAGCTGGGCTTCGTCGGGGCCGCCCCCGCCGGGCTCAACCGCGGCCAGACGGTCGACGTCCGCCTCGTCCTCGGCGCCGATCGGCCCGCGATCGTGGCGCCGTCGGGCGGCTGGCTCGATGCGGGTGGCACCACCGCCTTCGTCCTTGATGGACAGAACAAGGCAGTGCGCCGCGCGATCACAACCGGACGCCGTAACCCCGACCAGGTCGAGATCACCTCGGGCCTCGCACCCGGCGACCGCATCGTCACCTCCGCGCTCGGCACCTACGCCGCCTACCAGACCCTGCTCCTCCAGTAAGGACCCGAATCCATGATCGCACTCCACGACGTCAGCCGACGCTACGCCTCCGACGAGGTCGAGACGACCGCGCTCGCCGATATCGACCTGACCGTCGAGGCGGGTGAGTTCGTCGCGATCATGGGACCGTCTGGATGCGGCAAATCGACGCTGCTCAACGTGCTCGGCACGATCGATCGCGTGTCCGACGGGCGTTATCTGTTCGAGGGCGCCGACATCGCAAAGGCGCCCGAAGCGGAACTTGCGAAGCTGCGCCGCGATCGCCTCGGCTTCGTGTTTCAGAGCTTCAACCTGATCGACGAACTGACGATCGCGGAGAATGTCGCGCTGGGCCTCGCCTATCGTCCCATCCCCGCAAAGGAGAAGCGCGACCGCGTCGCCGCGGCGATGGACCGGGTCGCGATCGGCCACCGCCGCGATCATTATCCGCACCAGTTGTCGGGCGGCCAGCAGCAACGCGCCGCGATCGCGCGCGCCATCGTCGGCGAGCCGAAGCTGATCCTGGCCGACGAGCCAACGGGCAATCTCGATACCGAAAACGGTGCGCAGGTGATGGACATCCTGTCCGAATTGAACGCGGGCGGCGCCACGATCGTGATGGTCACCCACAGCCCCGCGCATGCGGACATCGCCAAGCGCACCGTCCTTATGCTCGACGGGCGCATCCTGTCCTCGGCGCGGCGGGCCGCCTGATGCGCCGCCTGTTCGACATCGCCCTGATCGTCATTCTGGTGATCGTCATCACCCGCTATCTCGACGCCAGGAAAAAAGCCGCCTGATGTCGGTCGCGACCAGCCTCTACCGCTCGCTTACCCGCCACAAGCTGTTCGCCGCGCTAAACATCGGCGGGCTGGCGCTCGGCATCGCGGTAATTCTGGTACTGTACCTCTTCGTCCGGTTCGAGACGGGGTACGACCGGGTGCTGCCGGGTTGGCAGCGGGTGTGGATGGTCGATCGGACGTTGCAGTTCCCCGGCAACCCGAAGGTCGAGATACCTTCGCTGCCAACTATGCTCGGCCAGATGAAAGCCGATTATCCCGGCACCACCGGCGCGCGCTTTCTGCAGTTCGACGCCGCCGTGCAAAACGGCACGACGCTCGTCGCCCAGACGATGGCGCAGGTCGATCCGGCCTATTTCCGGCTCTTTCCATTTCCCGTCCTCGACGGCGATCCCGCCACGGCGCTGGCGCGTCCCGACGGCATCGTCATCACCGCACCCGTCGCACAAAGCTATTTCGGCAAGGCATCGCCGATCGGGCGAACGCTGACCGTGGTGATCGATGGCAAGGCCCAAATCTACCGGATTGGCGCGGTGCTACGGCCGCTGCCCGGCAATATTTCCTACACCAGCGACCTGTTCACCGCTCTGGCACCGGACGCGACCGGTCAGCGCGGCAAGGGGTTCAGGACTTTCCTATCGTTTGCCGATGCGGTCGCCGCTGCCCGCGTGGTGCGCGATCTGCCGGCGTTCGTGAAACGCCACCCCGATCCCGATTTCCCGGTCGGCATGGTCGATCTCGCACAGACGCGTATCGTACCGCTGGCGAGCGTGCACCTCGCCGCCGACAATGTCCGGACCGTCGTGACCGTGCTCGGCGCGGTGGGGGCCGTCGCGCTATTGCTGGCGGTGGTCAACTACATCAACCTCGCTACCGCCCGCGCCGGACTCCGCGCGCGGGAGATCGCGATGCGCAAAGTCGTCGGCGCGACCCGCCGGGCGCTGGTCGTGCAACTGCTGGGTGAAGCGCTGGTCGCGGTGACGCTGGCGTCGCTTGCGGGGCTCGCGCTTGCCGAGATCGGGCTGCCCTTCATCAATGCCATGGGCGGCACCGACCTGACGATCACCTATCTGGGCGCGAACTCGATCCTGCCACCGCTCACGCTGCTGATCGCAGTGGTGTCATTACTGGCCGGCTTCCACCCTGCGTTTGTCCTATCCCGCTTTCAGCCTGCCGGCGTGCTGGCGGCAGCGCGGACGCCTGGCGGCGACCGTGCGGGTGCGCGCCTGCGCAAGATACTGGTCGTGTTTCAATTCGGCATCGCGATCGCGCTGATCATCTGTACCGCCGTGCTCGTCGCACAGATACGGCACGTTCAGAATGCCGATCTCGGCTTTGCCCGCAACGGCCTCATCATGGCGCCCAGCTATGGAGTCGCAGCGGTGGATGTGGCGCAACGGCGCGAACTATCCGCCGCGATCCGCACGATACCCGGCGTCACGGGCTTAACGACCAGCGGGATCGCGCCGACCGGTGGCAGCTATTCGATCAGTGCGATGCACCGCGCCGGCGCGACCGGCGAACCGCCCATGATCCTGCAGGCAACGATCGGCAATCGGTTCTTCGAAACCTATGGCGTGAAGCTGCTTGCCGGTCGGCTGTTCGATCCGCGGCGCTTCCCCACCGACGAAACCCGAACCGATGCCGACGCCAGCAAGCGCGAACATATGGTTGTCGTCAATCGCACCACTGCCCAGCGCCTGGGTTACGCCACGCCGACCGCCGCGGTTGGCCAGTCGGTGTCGGAGGGTGAAGGCTCCGCGCGGATCGTGGGCGTCGTCGCAGACATGCGGTTCGCCACCCCGCGTGAACCGCTCAATGCGGTATCCTACAGCTACCGGGACGACGGCGGTTTCAGCCCCGTACTCGTCGTCAGGGCCACCGATACGGCGAAGGTGCTTACGCGGATGGAGTCCGTGTGGCGCCACATCGTGCCCAATGTCCCGTTCGCCGCCCTGACGATCGACCAGAAACTTTACGATGCCTTCTATCGACAGGACGCCCAGCGCTCCCGCCTCTTCACGATCGGTGCGATCTTGGCCGCGCTGATCGGGTGCATCGGGCTCTACGGTCTTGCCGCCTTCGACACCGCGCGCCGCGTGCAGGAAATCGGCATCCGCAAGGTGCTCGGCGCCTCTACGCGCGACGTGCTGCGACTGTTGCTCGGGCAATTCCTGCGCCCGGTCGCGCTTGCCAACCTGATCGCGTGGCCGATCGCCTGGGTCGCGATGTCGCGCTGGCTGGGCGGGTTCGACGATCGGATCACGTTGTCGCCGATCTATTTCATCGTCGCCAGCGCACTTGCGCTCGCCATCGCCGCCGCGACCGTCGCGGGTCAGGCGTGGCGTGTCGCGCGCGCCGAACCCGCCCGCGCGCTGCGCCAGCTCTAGAAGGACCGTATCCATGAGTGCGCTCACCAGCCTCTATCGCTCGCTGACCCGCCACAAGCTGTTCGCCGCGCTCAACATCGGCGGCCTAGCGCTCGGCATCGCGACGTTCCTGGTGCTGCTCCTGTTCGTTCGGTTCGAAACCGGGTTCGACCGCGCGATCCCGGGTGCGGACCAGCTGTATGTGATCCAGGAACGCTATCACATGCCGGGATATCCCGAGGATCCGAACCCCTACACGATGGGGGGCCAACTCGATGTGCTGCGTGCCGACTATCCCGGATTGCAGGGCACCCGGTACTGGGAGCAGAACGCCAGCGTCCGTCAGGGCAATACCGTGACCGCCGAGTCGCTGCGGGTCGTCGATCCCAACTTCTTCGCGCTGGTGCGTTATCCTGCAATCTCCGGTGATCCGATCCGCGCACTCGCCGATCCCGGTTCGGTCGTCGTTACCGAACGGATAGCGCGCAAATATTTCGGCAGCCAGCCGGCCATTGGTCGGGCGATGACGATCACGATCGACGGCAGCACCTTCACCTACCGCGTCGGTGCCGTGATCGCCGACATGCGTGACGACGTCAGTTTCCGCGGCGACCTGTTCGTGCCGCTCGTGCGCGCCCGCTTCGCCAACGATTGGTTCGATCATTGGGGCAGCACGACACTGTACACATTACTTCGTTTTCCCGACGCTGCCGCGGCGCGCGCGTTCGACGGCGAACTGCCGCGGTTCGCGGAACGGCATGTGTTCCCTGACGGCAACCTGAAAAAGGGTCAGTGGGAACAGTCGTTGCGGCCGCTGGTCGACAACCATCTCTATGATCCAGCGGACAGGAACGCGGTGATGACGCTGGGGATCGTCGGCGTCCTCACGCTGTTGATCGCAATCGTCAATTACGTGAACCTCGCCACCGCACGATCGGGACTGCGCGCGCGCGAGGTCGCGATGCGCAAGGTACTTGGTGGCACCCGCGCGACGCTGATCCGGCAATTCACCGGCGAGGCGTTGGCGACCGTGGCGCTGGCCGCGCTGATCGGCCTCGCGCTTGCCGAACTCGCATTGCCCATGATCAATGCCGCGGGCGGAACGAAGCTCGCGCTGCACTATCTGGGATCGGGGTCGATCCTGCCGCCGCTGATCGCATTGGTGGTCGTCGTCGGGCTGATCGCGGGGATCTATCCGGCGCTGGTGCTGACCCAGTTCCAGCCCGCGGCGGTGCTCGCCTCCGCGCGCGCGCCGGGCGGCGGGCGGGCGGGTGCACGGCTGCGCGGTGCACTGGTCGTCTTCCAGTTCGGGATCGCCGTCGCCTTCGCGATCGGGACCGGCGTGATGCTGGCGCAGACCGCGCACGTCCGCGACGCCGATCTCGGCTTCAAGCGTGACGGCCTGTTCATCGTCCATGCCTTTGCCAATGTCGAACCCGCCGATCGCGCCGGCGTCTTGCGGGCGCTGGCGTCGCTGCCGGGGGTATCTGCGATCACGTCGGCGCAGAATGCTCCCGGCAGCCAAAGCACGACCAACACCTCGACCGTCTATCGTGCGGGCCTCGACGAAAGCCGCGGGCGATCGACGATGGATGTCGTGGTCGGCGACGATTACTTCGCGACCTTCGGTGCACGTCTGATCGCCGGACGCCTGTTCGATACCGCGCATCCGGGCGACGATACCGCCCTGCGTCAGGCCGGCAGCAAGGCGCCGTACAATGTGGTGGTCAATCGCACCGCCGCCGCCGACCTCGGTTTCGCAAGCCCCGCCGCCGCGATTGGCGGGACGCTGGAGGGTAATGGTACGATGACGATCGTCGGCGTCGTCGACGACCTGCGCTTTCGTGGTCCACGGCAAGCGATCGGCGGGGTCGAATATCGCTATTCAAGCAAGCCGTTCGCCAGCGCGGTAGCGACGATCCGCTACAGCGGCGATCCCGCGCAGTTCCGCGATGCGGTCGAGGCGGCGTGGAAGAGGATCGCGCCGGCAGTGCCATTCGAGGGGCGGACGGTCGCGCAGAACCTCTACGAGGAATATTACAAGGCCGATGCCCAGCGCGCCCGGCTGTTCACCATCGGCGCGGTGCTCGCGATCTTGATCGGGTGCATCGGCCTCTATGGCCTCGCCGCGTTCGACACGTCGCGCCGCGTGAAGGAAATCGGCATACGCAAGACGATCGGCGCATCGACTACAGATGTGCTGCGCCTGTTGCTGACCACGTTCCTACGGCCAGTATTGATCGCCAGCATCGTCGCCTGGCCGATCGCCTATATCGCGATGCAACGCTGGCTGAGCGGGTTCGACGACCGGATCGCGCTGTCGCCCTGGTTCTTCCTTGCCGCGACCGTGGCGGCGATCATCATCGCGACGGCCACAATCTTCGTTCAGGCGTGGCGTGTGGCCAGAGCGGAACCCGCTATCGCACTGCGCTACGAATGAGCGCCGACGACCAGCGTGTCCGCCCCCCTGCTCAGACCGCCTGCTTCAGTGGTTCCGGCTGTTTGCCATCGGGCAGCATCTCGCGAAGATGGGCGTGGATCATCCGATCGTTGAACGGCTTCTGGATGAAACTCGCCTTGGCCGGCATGTCGCCGTCCACCGGCTGGATCCGCCCGCTGGCGATGACGATCTCGATCCATGGATAATGCTCGGCGACATGGTGGGCCAGGGCGAAGCCGTTGGTGTCACCCGGCATCTCGACATCGGAGAACAACAGGATGATCTTGTCGGCCTGCTCGGCCAGGATCGCCTTGGCCTCGTCACCGCTGACGGCATCTAGCGATCGAAAGCCGGCATCTTCGATGATCGCACACGCGTCCATCAGGATGATCGGATCGTCATCGACGATCAGCGCATAGGGCACGGTTGACATGGTCATGACGCGCCAACGGCCTCGGACGGCATACGTTGCGATCAATATCGACGCCGGTCAGGTTTTACCCGCGCCACTGTCCTCCGATTCCGGTAATGGCGCGACGGCGGTGAAGACCACGCCGGTGGGGCGATACTCTATATGCGCGGTACCCGAAATTTCGCTCGCGAGCACCCGTTGGATCAGTTTCGATCCAAAACCGGTCCGGGTCGGCATGGCGACCGCCGGTCCGCCTGTCTCCTCCCACGTGATGTGCAACCGGGCCGGATCGACGCCGTTCTCGATCCGCCAGCGCACCGCCACATGCCCTTCGGGTATGGAGAGAGCGCCGTACTTCGCGGCGTTGGTGCCCAGTTCATGCAAGGCCAATGAGAGGCCAACGGCGATCCGCGGCGGAATATGGATATCGGGGCCTTCCGCCATGATCCGGTCGCCCTCGTCGGTGCGGAACGGCGCCAGCGAGCGATCCACGAGCGTGGCCATCGCCGCTCGTTCCCAGCGATCGTTGACCAACATGTCGTTGGCCTTGTCCATCGCCTGGATACGCCCAGCCAATGTATCGGCCGCGCTCTCCAGCGAGGTGGCATTGCGCAGGGTCTGCCCGACGATCGCCTGCAGCGTCGCCAGCATGTTCTTGACCCGGTGGCTCAGTTCATGCGCCAGCATCGACCGATGTTCCTCGGCCCGCTTTCGCTCGGTGATGTTCTGCGAAACACCGACCAGCAGCAGCGGCGAGCCATCGGCACGGCGGAACACCTGTCCCCGCACCGCCAGCCACCGTTCCTCGCCGTTCGGCGTGTGGATGCGGTATTCGACGTCATAGTCGCCGGTTTCTTCAAGCGCGATGCGTAGCGCCTCGTCACGACGCGCCCGATCGTCCGGATGCACCGCGGATTCGATGTCGCGGTAGACAAACGGCGTCGCCAGCGATCGTCCCCAGTTGTCCTTGCACCCATCGGTGACCGTCATGCGCTTGGTCGCGAGATCGATGCTCCACGATCCCAGCTGTGCGGCTTCGAGCGCGAAACGAAGGCGGCTCTCCGCCTGGACCAGATCGCTGGTCCGCTGACCCACCTCGGCCTCGAGAACGTCGCGATCGCGTTGCAGATTCACCAGACGTTCGCGTTCGATCGTCACGTCGAACTGGGACGCGAAGAAATAGGTCACGTGACCTTCTTCGTCGAAGACCGGAGACACCAGCAACCGGTTCCAAAACGTGCTGCCGTCCTTGCGGTAATTGAGCAGTTCGAGTTCGATGGACTGACGTTGGGCAATGGCATGACGCAGCCTCGCAACGTCTTCGCGGTTCGTCTCTGGCCCTTGCAGGAACCGACAATTGCGGCCCAGAATCTCGCTTTCGGCGAAACCCGTCAGCTTCGCGAAAGCGCCGTTGACGAAGACGATCGGGTTGTCGTCCTGTCCGGGATCGGTGATGACCATCGGCATTCGCGTCGCCCGAACCGCCGCCGCGAAAGGATCGGTTCCCCGATCCTTTCGCACCAGTTCATGCTCGATGCGGGACTGTTCCTGCTCGTTAATCAACGGACGGCTCCGCACATTCCGCAGGTTTCCCGGAATATTCGGTCAACGGTGAGAAACGGGGGCCGGTCGAACGCGTTACCGGCAAACGATCATGTAATGGTGAACGCAATGGTACGATCCAGGACTATGCCAGGCGCTCGCGCTACCCGCCGGACTCGCATCCAGCGACCGTGTCGACCTTCTGGAAGGCTGAGTTATGTTCGCCGGTAACGTAGGAACAAAGTTGCGTCGGTCCACTTGTGCACACAAGTCGCGAAATGTGCCTCTCACGCTCAGGAATTATGATGTTAGGGCCTTCCCCCGATGATCTTTCGGGCAACATCCTGCTCGGAACACTGAACGAGGCGGACCGCCGCCGGCTGGCGCCGCATATGGTCGTCCTCGATCTTAAAGCGCACGATATCCTGCAACCCGCCGGTGAAGACGTCATTCACACATGGTTTCCCTGTGGATCGGCGATGGCGGCGTTCTGCATCAGCACCAATGACGGCTCGACCACCGTGGAGGTAGCTTTGGTCGGTTGTGAGGGGGCCATTGGCGGCATCGTCTCCAACGGCCACCTGCCTGCCTATTCCACGGCGCAGGTCCGCTATGGTGGACGATTCATGCGGGTGAAAACCTCCGCGCTGGAACAGGCCAAGCTCGATTCCCTGACGCTGCGTCACTGGTTCTCGCGATATTCGGATTGCCTCCTGGCCCAGGTCTTCCAGACGGCAGCCTGCAATGCCACCCACTCGATTTCGCAGCGAACGGCGAAATGGCTGCTGGCCGCCGTCAACCGGACGCACTCTCCCGAATTCGCGATGACCCATGAACAACTCGCCCAAGTGCTTGGCGTGGGGCGGACCTTCGTCACCCGCGTCATCAGCCGACTGCGGGCAGAAGGCACCATCGCCACGCGTCGGGGCGTATTCATCGTCAAGGACGAACAGGTCCTGCGAGACGCATCATGCGGCTGCACGGCGATGATCGAAAACCATTACGACACGGTGATGCACGGCATATACCCGATCGAGTAGCACGAGCGCGTGGGACGGAATGTCCGGGTGACAGGCCCTGCCCACGGCTATAATCGCCAAGTGTGCAAGCCATCCGGCATCTGATCGCGCAACGATACCTCGCCGTGCTGATCTGCGCGGCGACGCTGCTGTTGAAGCTGTTGGTGCCGACCGGTTACATGATCGACAGCGATCACGGTCGTCTCGCCATCACCATCTGTTCGGGCACTGCGCCGAGCGCGATGCCGATGGATATGACCGCAACGCACGGCGACATGGCCGATCACGGCAAGCCGAAGGATCACGGCAAGGCCGAAATGCCCTGCGCCTTTTCGGGTCTGTCGGCCGCCGTCCTGGGTCCGATCGACCCCCTCCAGCTCGCAGCGCTGATCGCCTTCGTCCTAACCGTCGGTCTGGCTGCCGCCGTCCTGCCGGCACCATCGCGCCCTGCCCATCTGCGCCCTCCGTTGCGCGGACCACCGGCCTACCGCTGAACTGTCCTCCCGCGCCGCTTCGTCGGCGCGTTCTTGAACTGCGGCCCGCGCCTTCGGCGTCGGGTAGGTCAAAGGTATTCCCATGCTCCGATTATCGCTGCTGGCGGGCGCGGCTGCGCCCTGCCTGCTGCTGGCCGTTCCGGCCGGCGCCCAGACGCGCGACGCCACCGATGCGACCATCCTCGTCACCGGCCAGCGGGATCCGCTCAAGCTGAACGACCAGGCGCAGGCGGGCAGCCGGCTGGGTCTGACGATCCGGGAAACGCCGGCCAGCGTCGAAGTGATGACGCAGGACGACCTTCAACTGCGCGGGCTTCGCACCGCTCGCGAAGCGTTCGATGGCGTCGTCGGCGCCATCGCCGGCAATGTGCCGGGCAACCCGGCGGTCGTCAGCTTGCGCGGTTTCGCCGGCAACACCGTCTCGATCCTTCAGGACGGGGTGCGGGTATCGACCTCGACCGTGGTCCAGCGTGACAGCAACATCTGGCATTACGACCGGATCGAGGTTCTGAAGGGACCGGCGTCGGTCCTTTACGGCGAGGGCGCGCTGGCCGGCGTCGTCAACAAGGTGACGCGCAAGCCGATCCTCGGCGAACGCCATCTCGATACGCTGCTATCGATCGGAAGCTTCGACACGGCGTTCGCCGCCGGCGGGATCAACCTGCCGGTGTCAGCGACGATCGCGGTACGCGCCGACGCCAGCTACCAGCGATCGGACAGCCTCTATGATGTCGACAACAACGACACCTTCTCCGCCGGCCTGACCGCGAGCGGGCTGTGGCGGCCGAGTGACCGCCTATCGCTGCTCATCGCGGTCGATCATGTCGAGGATCGTTACGATGCGACCTATCAGGGCCTGCCGCTGATCCCCGGTCGGTACGCACTGCGCCCGAGCGATGCCGTGACGACGGACAACGGCCTGGTCGCCGATCGCGCGCTCCGCCACCGCAACTATAATCCGCAAGGGGCCTATTCCGGTGCCGACGAGACGACCCTGCGCTCCCGGTTGGACTGGACGATCGCCAGCGGCTGGACCTTCGCGCTCGATCTGACGAGCTATACCGCGAAACGCGCGTTCCTGCTGGCGGACAGCCAGACCTTCGTCGCGCCGACGCCTGCCTTCTCGAACGGTAGCTTCCGCCAGAGCTATCAGGATTTTCGCCACGATCATCAGTTTTGGAACGCGCGCGGCGTGATCGGCAACGATAGCCGCATCGGGGGCTTGCGCAACCGCTTCACCTTTGGTGTCGAGCACAACAAGACCGATTTCGTCAGCCTGCGGCAACAGGCGCCGGTCACTGCCCTGCCGGCGGTGGACGTCCGCAATCCGGCGGTCGTCCCGGTGCCGACCACGACCGCGATCTTCACCACCACCAACGTCACTTTCGATTCTCGTCTAAAACAAACGTCAATATTCGCGGAAGATGCGCTGAACCTGACGTCCAAGTGGCTGCTGGTCGGCGGTGTGCGCTGGGATCACATCGCGCTTACCCGCGCGACGATCCAGAATGCGACCGGCGCGGTCGATCGCAACAGCCCGACCTTCAATCCCGTCTCCTGGCGGGCGGGGACGACGTGGGACATGGGCGGCGGTCTGACCCTCTATGCGCAATACACGACCGCGGTCTCGCCGGTATCTTCGATCCTGCTCGCCTCGATCGCCAACAGCCGGTTCCGGCTGACCAAGGGCCGCGCCTATGAAGCAGGGTTCAAGGCGAGCGGATGGGGTGGCCGCGCCAGCGTCACCGGCGCCGCCTATCGCATCATGCAAAACGACATCCTGACCCGCGACCCGAACAATCCGGCGCTGACGGTTCAGGGTGGTCGCCAATCGTCGCAGGGTGTCGAGCTGTCGGCGGTCGTCGCACCGATCAAAGCGCTGCGCCTGTCCGGCGGTGCCGCCTATACCGACGCACAATATGAAGAGCTGTCGGAACTGGCGGGCGGCATGCGATTCGACCGGCGCGGTAACCGCCCGATCAACATCCCCTCGACCACGGTCAACGCCTCGGCCCTCTACACCATCGCCGACACGGTGACGCTGGGTGGGTTCCTCCGCCACGCCAGCGCCTTCTACACCGATACCGCCAATGCCATCCGGGTCGCCGGCCACACCGTGTTCGACGCCAGCCTGTCGTTCCCGGTCAGCCGTCAGGCGACCCTGACGCTGCGCGGTCGCAACCTGACCGACGCCTTCTACGGTGAGTATTCCGGCTACCCGACCACCAACGTCTATATCGGCGCACCGCGATCGTTCGAGGTCGCGCTGGCGACGCGGTTCTGAGCATGACCGGGTATCGCCGATCGGCCTCGTCGCGGACGCGCATCTTCATGCGGCGCATCCACCTCTGGCTGGGATTCAGCGTGGGACTGCTGTTCGCGGTGCTGGGCCTCACCGGGTCGGCGCTGGTGTTCTACACGGACATCGACGCCGCGCTTCATGCCGCCATGCACGCGGAGCACGGCGGCCCGGCGCCCGGCTTGCAGTCGCCGGTATGGGATCGCGCGCTGGCGACCGGACGCACCCGCTGGCACGATCCGCACGGCAAGTGGACGTTCGAGATGACGGGAGAAGGCGGCCCTATCCCGGCCCGCTACTATCCGGCGCCCGGTCAACACGGCGATCGTCAGATGGTGTGGTTCTCGCCGGATGGCCGGCGGATCGTGCGCGCCGAACCATGGGGCGGCTACCTCATGAGCTGGCTTTACCAGCTACATATGCAATTGCTCGCCGGCGAGTTCGGCAATCAGGTGGTCGGCTGGTGCGGCGCAGCGATGCTGTTGCTGCTCATCAGCGGGGTGCTCGCCTGGTGGCCGCGTGGACGCTGGCGGAAGGCACTGGCCTTCAAACGCGACGCAGCCCCGATCCGCCGGCTGCGCGATCTTCACAAACTGTTCGGCCTCTGGAGCATGGCGCTGCTGTTCGTATTGGTGGCGACGGGCGTGCTGTTGGCGCTCCCCGCAGTTACGCAGACCTTGTTTGCCCCTGCGGCCATGCCCGCCCCGAATTCGAAGGACGGAGCCGGGCAGATCACGATCGTCCAGGCACTGGTGGCTGGACGCCGAGCGCTACCCAACGACCGCATCGTATTCGTCGATATCCCTAACTCCCCCAACGGGCCGATCAGGGTCAGATATCAGGTGCCGGGCGATCCCCACCGGCGTTTCCCCGGCAGCTACGTCTTCATCGACCAGCATTCCGGGCAGATACTGGCGGTACATGACATTCGACACGCCGGAACCGGCACCATGTTGGTCAGCTGGATACGCACGCTCCACGACGGAACGGTCGGCGGAATAACGACGCGCATCCTCGCCGTCGTGCTCGGCATCGTTCCCGCGCTGCTCTTCGCAACGGGCATCCTTCACTGGCTGCAACGGCGCGGTCGATAGTATTCCAGGCGATCGGCCGGCGTGTTATCGTGACGCACATTGCGGGAGCAGGTCCATGTATCGAATGGCGCGCAAGTCGGTAACGATTGTGGCGGTCTTGTCGGCACTCGTTCCGCAATCTGGCTTTGCCCAACGGGCCGGTACACTGATCGCCGCGCAACCGGTCATCGGCACTCCCGAAGACATGCGTGCGTGGCGCGTTCAATACTGGACATCCGATAACGGCAAACCGATCCGGGTCACGGGCATGGTGATCGCACCACGTGGCCGCTCCAACGGTGGACCACGACGGGTGATCGCCTGGACGCATGGCCTGATTGGCATCGCCCAGCGTTGCGCGCCATCGATCGGCATGGGAAACTTCACGGTGATCCCGGCACTCGGCGACGCGATACGCCGTGGCTACACGATCGTAGCCCCGGACTATCCCGGCCTGGGCTCCGACATGATCCACCCCGTTCTGGTCGGGCGTAGTGAGGGAAGTTCGGTCCTCGACGCCGTACGGGCGGCGCGCGCGATACCCGAAGCGGAGGCGGGATCGCGCTTTGCGCTCTGGGGCGAATCTCAAGGCGGGCATGCCGCGTTATGGGCGGGGCAGATGGCCGCCCGATATGCGCCGGACCTGCAACTGGTCGGGATAGCCGCCATCGTGCCGCCGACCGACCTCGCGCGAAATCTTAGCGAGGGTAAGGACCTGCGTGTCCGCGCGCTGCTGACCTCCTACACCGCGGCAAGCTGGTCGCGATATTATAACGCGCCGATGTCGACCTTCGGATCACGCCAGACCCAGAATGTGATGCTGCGCCTCGCCGACAACAATTGCGTCGTGGCCGGTGCGAAGCCAAGGCTCGGCACGATCCTCGGCATCGCGGTCGTGCAGGGCGTGGTCCGCAAGATCGACCTGAGCAGGCAACACCCCTGGGCCCGCCTGATGCGCAAGAACAATCCATCGGCAGCAGCGATAGCCGTGCCGGCCATGATTTACACCGGCACTGACGATTCGATCGTCGCCCCTGCCGTCGTGCACGATTTCGCCCGTCGCGCCTGTGCGCTCAACAAGACGATCAGCTATAAATCCATTCCCGGTGGAGAACATGCAACGGTCGCCCGCACGGAGGGCAAAGCGACGCTGCAATGGATCGACGATCGCTTTGCCAGAAAACGAGCGCCCAACAATTGCCGCTCGATCTGACAGTGCCAGCTATAGCATGTCGGTCACGGGGTGCCCGAAGAACCGGCATCGTCGGGAAGCGCCCATCCAAGCCGGAGACGCCCCCCGGCACGACCGGTGTCGGCCTGACCGGCCCGCGCCGACAGCCCTTCTGCAACGGCGCTCCTTTGCCGAAGCGAGCCGCCATCCACCGCCAGCGCCCGGCCGAGCCTTGCCGATACCCAGGCCGCATCATCGAGCGCCGCATTGTCGATCACCCCGGACCTGATCGTGATATCCGGCAGCGCGACATCGCCTGGCGGGTTCAGGATCACATGCCAATCGGCAACGGCCGCGTCTGCCCGCCGCTCCAGATCGCGATAACCGGCGATCGCCAGCCCCGATAGCGGTGCCGCCACCACACGGATCGTTCGACCCGATTCATCGACAGTGACCGACGCAGGCGGGACGCCCGCGATCAGCGCAACGTCCGCAACCGCCCGGTCGCGTGCGCGAGTTGCGGTCAAGGCCTCGCCGTTGCCCGCGCGGGCGATCTGCGCTGCCTCCACTGTCCCCGTTTCCGGCGAAATCCGCACCTGGTCGATATGCACATCGACCGCCCGCGCCAGCCGCTGGCGGAGATCGGCCGCCAGTTTCCGATCCGCATCGGGTTCGATGCTCGGCGTCAGCATCACCGCCCGGACCCGGACGGGGTCGACACCGTGGTCGATCTCGACCTGACTGAGCCGCGCACCCGCAGGAAAGTCGGCGCCGAGCGCATCGCGGACCTGCCGCTGGGCGACCGCTTCGAACGCGATCCTGCGCAGCCCGGCGCCGAGCGGGACCGACAGCACACCGATCGCAACCGCAAACAGCACGAGTTGCCAGCCGGTATGATGCGGCGACAGATGGCTGCCGAACCCATAACAGCGCGCGACCAGCGCCGCTGTCAGCGCGATGGTGATCGCGTTGGTCAGGAACAGCAGCAACGAACCCGAGAAGACGACCCAGTTCCACGTCGCGATGCCGAAACCCACCACAACCAGAGGCGGCATCAGCGCGATCGCGATGGCGACCCCCACCACCGTGCCGCCCCGCCCGCGGATCAGCGCATAACCACCGGCGATGGCCGACAGCAGTGCCACGAGCAGATCGAACAAGGTCGGCTGCGTCCGCCCGGCGATCTCGCTGGTGATCGTCTGAACCGGTGACAGTCGGATCAGCACGACCGACAAAGTCACCGCGATGACCGCACCGAGGATCAGCGCGGTCGCCGCCCGGCGAACCTCATGGAAATCCAACGTCGCGATGCCGAAACCCAAACCGATGATCGGCATCATTAACGGCGACAGCAGCATGGCACCGATCAGGACCGCGACCGATGGCATCAACAGGCCAAGCAGCGAAATGGCGGCCGAGATCACGATCAGGAAAGCATATCGGCCCGACCATCCAGATTCCTCGGCGACCTGCCGCACGACGCCGTCATGATCGACACCATCCGTCGCCATCGCGAACCACGTGCGCGGCAACGCGACGATTCTTGTCAGTGCTGATGGGATGGGGGAGTCTCCTGCATGGCGAATGTCCTGGACAGGCCGTGGTACAGTTTCTCGCGACACACCCATTGGCTCGCGGCGTCGGCGATGAAGGCGGTCGCGAACATCGGTAGCATCAGGCCACGGCTGGCGGTCGTCTCCGACAGAATGATGACGGCGGTCAGCGGTGCCCGCACCACGCCTGCGAAATATGCGACCATGCCGAGGATCACGACCGCGCTGGCCGGCTCGCCCGGGAATACCTCACGCAAAAGATTGCCGACCCCGGCGCCGACCGCGAGCGATGGGGCGAAGATGCCACCTGGCAACCCGGCGATCGCCGTCGCGGCGGTCGCAAGCATCTTGGCGGGGCCGAACCACAAAGGCGCATCGATACCCACGATCATCGCCCGGGCGGACGAATAGCCGGTTCCCCAGGTGAGACCGGTGAAGACACCGAGCAGCGCCACCACGCTGCCACAGAGGCCAGCGAACTTGATCGGGTTGCCCCTCGCCCAGCCGGTCAGGCGATTACCCCCAACCGCCATGGCCAACACGACTTTGGAAAAGAGGCCCCCGGCCATCCCGCCAGCCACGCCCGCGATCGGCGCCACCAGGAGCGCCGACAGCAGCGGCATGTGCGCTCCGATCGCCCCGAAGTAGATGTAGTCGCCCTGTACAGACTGCGCGACCATACCGGCGATGACGATCGCGGCGAGCACAAGCAGCGTCACTCGCTGCTCATAGGCGGATGCTAGTTCCTCTATGGCGAACAACAGTCCCGCCAGCGGCGTATTGAAAGCTGCCGCCACGCCCGCCGCACCGCCGGCGATCACCACCCCTCCCCGCAACGGTACACGGACCAGCCGGTGCGTGAAGCCCATGACGGCCGCTGCCAGTTGAACAGTTGGCCCCTCACGCCCCACCGATGCGCCGCCCAGTACCGCACCGATCGTCAGCACCGCCTTCGCGACCACCGTGCGGATGGAGATCAAGGTTTTGGCCGCTTCGTTCGGGCTTGCCTGAGCAGCGATCACCTGCGGGATACCGGACCCTCGCGCCAATGGCGCATAGCGACGCGCTACCCACACGAGTGCCATAAAGGTCAGCGGCGTGGTGATCAGCGGCAACCAGTGCCAACTTTTGGCATATCGATCGAAAACGGCGCCTGCCCAATCGGCGGCCTCGGCAAACAGTGTGGCGACGATTCCGACCAGAATAGCCCCGGCGAGGATGGCGGCCCTTGTTCGAAACTGGACGGAACGGGGGCCACGGGCGCGGAGCAGCGCGCGATAGCGGGAGGGCGTCCAGCGCTTTGCCGGCATAAGGCGGTTGAATATGCCAGCCATAGGTCCCTTTACGAGACATGGCAGGCCACGTCACCCCGCCGGGTTCGAACATCGGATTTTCGGGCTTACCTGGAGGTAGCCAAAGCTCGGCGTCGTGCTGTTGACCAGCAGTGTTGACGGATCACGCGCTGTCGTGATCCTGGTTGACCGTCGGCTCGTGCGCCCCAGACGCACGAAACCCCACCGTTTTACGGGTGGGGTTTCGTGGTGGTTGGTTGCGGGGACAGGATTTGAACCTGTGACCTTCAGGTTATGAGCCTGACGAGCTACCGGGCTGCTCCACCCCGCGACACTGGGGTTTGGTCTGGT
>NZ_LMRS01000003.1 GCF_001426195.1 Sphingomonas sp. Leaf339
AGAACCGATACGTCCATGACCTTCGCTCCTTCCTCAAACGACCTGCTGTCGTAGGATGACAACGATTCGGATAAGGGGCGAGCCATCCATAAAGGGGGCGACATCGCTGCCGCCCCCTCGTCGTTTTACTCGATGGCCGACGGATCAAGCCATCGGCGCATTCAGATATGCCATCCACAGCGAGGCAATGCCCGAACGCGGCGCGGTCTTCACCGCATCGAATGCCGCCTTGGCGCCTGCCTTATCGCCCGACTTGGCGAGCGCGATCCCGAGATGCGTGTTGACCTCGTCCGCATCGACGCCACCCTTTTGCAGCGCGACCCGGTACAGCGCCGCCGCCTCGGTGAAGTTGTCCTGACCCAGATAGGCGTCAGCCGTGCCGGCGGCGAGCTTGCCGTTGGCCGCGGCATTGGCGCGCGTCTTGAGTGGCGCCAGCGACCCTTCGGCCGCGGCCGCCCGCGTCGCTTCGGTCAGCAGCGCCTTGGCCAGCGTGTTGCCGGCCGGAATCTTGCCCGCTGCCTGACCTTCCTTGATAACCGCAGCGGCTTCGGCCGGCAGGCCACGGCGCTGCACGTCGTCGGCATACTCCAGATAATCGTTTTGATCGGCCAGCGCCTTGGTCTGGCGCAGCAGGCGGAACAGGTCGATCTTCTGGTTGTCGTCCAGCTTGGCGATCGAATTGCTCGACAGGCCATAAGTTACTACGACGTCGCGCCAGTTCTTGGGCGTCGGATAGGCGGTGACGTAATCCTGCAACCACGTCATTGTCTGCGGCAACTTGGCAGCGTTCGACCGGGCGATGCCATACCGATAGACATCCTCGGGCGCCTTCTGCCCGCTCGTGTTCATCTGCTGCACCGTCGTCTGCAGATCGGCCAGGCCGCCCGGTACGTCGCCACCACCGACCTTGGCCTGCGCGATCTGCAGACCAAGGTTCGAATCGGTGTACCCAAGTTCACGGGCTTGCGTGAAGAACTGGATCGCGGTCGGGAACTGCTTGCCATTATAGGCGAGCAGGCCGCGCTGATACGCCAGCTTGCCCTTTTCGGCGGCCGGCGTCTTCGCGCTGGCGAGCAGTGCTTCCATCGGCTTCGCCAGACCGGTTTCGTCGACCGGTGCGTTCGGGTTCGCGGCGCGCGCGTTCTGGATCTTGATCTGCTCCAGATTATACCGGAGCGCGGCGGCGAAATACTTATCGTCGTCGGTCTTCGCCACCGTTTCGAGCTGCACGACGGCGGGCTCGGCGGTCGCGGTGTCCTTGGCGGCGAGCGCGGTCTGCGCGGTCTGTGCCGCCTTCAGCGCGTCGGGGCTCATCTTCGGCCCGGTATCTTCCTTCGACTTCTTCTGGGCGATCGCGGGCGGGGCCAGCGCAACACCGGCAGCACCCGTGGACAGCGCCAGCGCCATCGCAAGCTTGGAAAACGTCTTCATGGTCGTGGAACTCTCCTGTTGAGCGTCGACGCGTCGATGCGGACGCTTAGCCGCGCGGTCACCCGCCATCAAGCGAGCCGGACCATGTTCGTTCCATCGCGACCGTGCGCTGAACCGAATTTGAACAAGGTGGACTGTATGGCGAATTGTATGGCGCGGCCACCGCGTCTATCCGGCAGCGACCATGATTGCCGTCATCTCCCCCGCCAAAACGCTGGACTATGAAAGTCCCCTGCCCCCGCTGGAAGCAACCACGCCTCGTTTTGCGGCGGAGGCAGAGACGCTCGCCCGCGCCGCCGCCAATCTGGGGCCGAAGAAACTGGGCGCGCTGATGAAGATTTCGCCGGCGCTCGCCACGCTGAACGCGCACAGGTTCCGCGACTTCGCCGATGCGCCCCGGCGTCCGGCGCTCTTCGCCTTCGCCGGCGACGTCTATACCGGCCTCGACGCCGCGACTCTGGAAGAACCGGCGATCGAATATGCGCAGGGGCATCTGCGGATGCTGTCGGGGCTCTACGGACTGCTCCGCCCGCTCGATGCGATGCGGCCCTATCGGCTGGAGATGGGCACCCGCTGGGCGCCTCGCCGCGACAAACTTACGGACTGGTGGCGGGGCCGGATCGCCGACGCGCTGGCGGACGATCTGGCGGCAGAGGGATCGGGCGTCGTGCTAAACCTCGCCAGTCAGGAATATTGGGCCGCCGTCGATGGCCGGCTGCCGAAGGAAACTCGCGTGATCGCCGTCGATTTCCGCGACGGCGACCGTTTCATCAGCTTCCATGCCAAGAAGGCACGCGGGATGATGGCGCGGTGGCTGGTCGAACACCGGGTGGAGAAGGTCGACGACATGAAGGCATTCGATACCGACGGCTATAGCTTCGTCGCCGCTGACAGCACCGACGACCAGTGGCGGTTCGCGCGATGAGCGCCATCAAGTCGGCGGTGGTCATCGGCGCATCGGGCGGCATCGGCGCAGCATTGGTCGCGGCTCTGGCCGAGGAAGACGTCGCCGTTCGTGGTCTCGCCCGCTCCTTCACCGGTCGCGATCATCTCGACCTGCTGGATGAGGCCAGCATCGCCGCCGCTGCTGCAACGCTGACGACACCGCCCGATCTGATCTTCCTCGCCACCGGCCTGCTGCACGAAGACGGCAACGGCCCCGAAAAGACGATGGCGGTGCTCGATCCGGTCTGGCTGACGCGGCAATATGCGGTGAACGCGATCGGCCCCGCCCTGGTCGCCAAGCATTTCCTGCCGCGTATGCCAAAGATCGGTCGCGGCGTCTTTGCCGTGCTGTCCGCCCGCGTCGGCAGCATCGGCGATAACAAGCTGGGCGGCTGGTACGGCTATCGCGCGGCCAAGGCCGGATTGAACCAATTGATCCGGTCGCTGGCGATCGAGGAGCGCCGCCGCAACGACCGCACGATCGTCGTCGGCCTGCACCCCGGCACCGTCGATACCGCCCTGTCGAAACCGTTCCAGGCCAATGTCCGGGCCGACCAGTTGTTCGCCGCGGACCGCGCCGCCGTACAATTGCTCGACGTGATCGACGGCCTGAAGGCCCCCGACAGTGGCCGCCTGTTCGCGTGGGACGGCGCCGAGATCACGCCGTAAATCTTCGTGTCCGAAAGTTCATGCTGCGGCCACCGCGCGATCAGCGGGGGCCGCGCATAAGGTCCTCACCGCCGCCGGTTTCCCCCTCCTTTTGCCGGCGGCGGCCACATCTGGATGAGGATCGCTATCATGAACAGGTCTCTTCCCTTCGCCGTGCTCGCCGGTGCCTCGCTATTCTCGGCCACCGCCGCGGTGGCGGTATCGCCCCAGGCGAAGCCCGCGCCGAAGACCGCCGCCACTGCCGCTCACCGCACCACCGCCGTCCATATGACCACCACCACCCGTACGACGACCACCGTCCCGGCCGGCAAGGGCCGCATGGTCACCGCCACGCTCGCCAACGGCAAGACGGTGACCTATAACTGCTCGCTGCCCGGCAACGCGTCGAAGCAGGCATGCAAATGATCCCCGCGCGCGCGTACGAGTCTTTTACGCGCGCGTGACATAGGCGGCCGGAAGGACTAGACGGGCGTCACGCCCCTGTAACGATCCGGAAGAACACCTTGGCCGACGAGACGCTGCTCGCCGAACCCTCTGATATTTCGACGATCTCCATCGTCGATGAAATGAAGTCGAGCTATCTCGACTATGCGATGAGCGTGATCGTCTCACGCGCGTTGCCCGACGTGCGTGACGGCCTGAAGCCCGTGCATCGCCGTATCCTGTATTCGGCTTTCGAAAGCGGCTTTATCGCCGGACGCCCGTACCGCAAATCGGCCCGCATCGTCGGCGACGTGATGGGTAAATACCATCCGCACGGCGACAGCGCGATCTACGACGCCCTTGCCCGCATGGCGCAGGACTGGTCGATGCGCGTGCCGCTGATTGACGGTCAGGGCAATTTCGGCTCGATGGACCCGGATCCGCCCGCCGCGATGCGCTATACCGAGGCGCGTCTGGCCAAGGTCGCCAACTCGCTGCTCGACGGGCTCGACAAGGATACCGTCGATTTCGTCCCGAACTATGACGGGTCGGAACGTGAGCCATCGGTATTGCCCGCGCAATATCCCAACCTGCTCGTCAACGGTGCCGGCGGGATCGCGGTCGGGATGGCGACGAACATCCCGCCGCATAATCTCGGCGAAGTCATCGACGCGTGTTTCGCCTATCTCGATAATGGCGCGATCACGTCAGATGAACTGACCGAGATCGTGCCGGGACCCGATTTCCCGACCGGCGCGATCATCCTCGGCCGCGCCGGCGCGCGTTCCGCCTATTCCACGGGGCGCGGATCGATCATCGTCCGCTCGAACCACAAGATCGAGACCTATCGCGGCGACCGCCAGTCGATCGTGCTGACCGAGATTCCGTTCCAGCAGGGCAAGAACGCGCTGGTCGAAAAGATCGCCGAGGCCGCGAAGGACAAGCGGATCGAGGGCGTCAGCGACATCCGCGACGAATCGAATCGCGAGGGCGTCCGCATTGTCATCGAGCTGAAGCGCGATGCGACGCCGGAGGTGGTGCTGAACCAGTTGTGGCGGCACACGCCGGCACAGGGGTCGTTCCCTGCCAACATGCTGGCGATCCGTGGCGGCCGCCCGGAACTCCTGAACCTGCGCGACATCATCAGCGCGTTCATCGATTTCCGCGAACAGGTCATCACCCGCCGGTCGAAGTTCGAGCTGAACAAGGCGCGCGAGCGGGCGCATCTGTTGCTCGGCCTGGTGATCGCCGTCACCAATCTCGATGAGATGGTCCGCATTATCCGTGGATCGTCCAGCCCGACCGCCGCGCGCATGGCATTGCTCGCCCGCGAATGGCCGATCGCCGAGATCGCGCCCTATCTGGCGCTGGTCGAAGCGGTCGAACAGGAAGCGACCGGCGACGTGTATCGCCTGTCGGATGCGCAGGTTCGCGCCATCCTCGACCTGCGCCTCCATCGCCTGACCGCGCTCGGCCGCGACGAGATCGGCGACGAGTTGAAGACGCTGGCCGATACGATCGCCGACCTGCTCGAAACGCTCGCCGACCGGGCGAAGCTGTACCGCGTGATGCGCGGCGAGTTGCAGGCGATCCGCGACCAGTTCGCGACACCGCGCCGTACCCAGATCGCCGCCGCCGCCGATGGCATCGACGACGAGGATCTGATCGAGCGTGAGGACATGGTCGTCACCGTCACGATGGAAGGGTATATCAAGCGCACCCCGCTCGACACCTTCCGCGCCCAGCGTCGCGGCGGCAAGGGCCGCGCCGGCATGGCCACCAAGGACGAGGATGCGATCACCAGCCTGTTCGTCACCTCGACGCACACCCCGGTGCTGTTCTTCTCGACCGCCGGCAAGGTATATCGCCTGAAGGTCTGGCGCCTGCCTGAGGGTGGGCCGGCGACGCGCGGACGGCCGATGATTAATCTGCTGCCGCTGGGGCCGGGGGAGACGATCTCGACCGTCCTGCCGCTCCCGGAAGACGAGCTGCGCTGGGGCGACCTGCACGTCATGTTCGCCACCGCCAAGGGTTCGGTACGCCGCAATTCGATGGACTCGTTCGCGAACATCCGCACGTCGGGCAAGATCGCGATGAAGTTCGAGGAGGGGTCAGAGGATCGCCTGATCGGCGTGTCCCTACTGACCGAGGAAGACGACGTGCTGCTGGCGACGAAGGCCGGTCGCGCGATCCGCTTCTCCGCCACCGACGTGCGCGAGTTCCAGAGCCGCGATTCCACCGGTGTGCGCGGTGCGCGGCTGGCGGAGGGTGACGAGGTGATCTCGCTGTCCGTGCTGCGCGGCTTCGATGCCACGCCGGCTGAGCGCGAGGCCTATCTAAAGGCCGCACCTTGGAAGGAAGGCGACCGCGAGGTCACGCTAGAAGCCGATCGCATGGCCGAATTCGAGGCGGCCGAGGAGTTCATCCTCACCGTCACCGCGAACGGTTACGGCAAGCGTACGTCGGCGTATGAATATCGCCGCACCAATCGCGGTGGCCAGGGCATCACGAACATCGTCACCTCCGATCGCAACGGCCCGGTCGTGGCGAGCTTCCCCGCACATTCGGGTGAGCAACTGATGCTCGTCACTGATCAGGCGAAGCTGATCCGCCTGTCGGTCGGCGACACCCGCGTCACCGGCCGCAACACGCAGGGTGTGACGCTGTTCAGCGTCGCCAAGGGCGAACACGTCGTCTCTGCCGCACGGATCGACGAGGAGGAAGAGCCGGAAAACGCCGCCGAGGCGATCGTCGCCGACGAACTGGCCGATGCGCCAGCGGTCGATACCGGCGACCAGTTGATCGTCGACGACGGCACCGGCCCAGACACGATGGACGAAACCGTCGAAGAGGATGGCGACGAATGACCGCTCCGGCGACGGGTCGGCCCCAGACCGCCTACAAGGTGCTGACAGCCGACCAGATGGCGGCACTGGAACGCGACGGCAGCTTTGCAGGTGCGCCGGTGGATGTGGCCGATGGCTATATCCACCTGTCCACCGCCGACCAGTTGACGGAGACGGTCGACAAGCATTTCACCGGCCAGTCCGACCTCCACGTCGCCGCGGTCGATCTCGGGTCGTTCGACACCTCGCTGAGATGGGAGGAGTCTCGCGGTGGCCAGCTCTTCCCGCATATCTACGGCCCGCTGCCGCTGGATACGGTGATCGCCTATGGCCCGCTGGAACGCGACGACACCGGCAAGGTGAAGCTCCCCATCGCAGGATAACCGGTTTGGGGTGGCATGTGCTACAGAACGGGACTCGGTTATACCCGCCGCATGGCCGCATCCTCAGCCCGGTTTGATCGCCTCACTGCCAGTGAGGGGCACCTCTCGCGCGATCGCGCGCGCGTGGAGGGTGTGACTTTAGCGACGTTAGAGGTCCATCGACGCCGCCGTTCAGGTGTACAGATCACACACCTCATGCCTTTGCCCGACCGCCTCCAGCAACAGCGTGCGGTGGCAATGACAGGGGTCACGCTCGAAGCACAGCAACGCCGATGGCGACTCGCCGGCCAGATCGAGCATCTGCGCCGCCTGCGCCTGCGCTTCGGGCAGTTCGAGTTGCTCGTCATACACCGCCCGCAGCGTGACGACGTCGCCCTTCTTGGCCGCATCGCGCCCGCGCTTGGGCGTGCCGAGTGCTTTCAGATGGACGTAATCGATCCCCACCTCGCGCAGCGACGCCGCCAGCGACGATTTGGAAAAGCCCGGCCGCCGCGACAGCGGCAGCGCCCGCACATCGATGACGCGCGCCACGCCTGCCGCCTGCAACGTCGCAAGGAAATCGGCCATCGTCGTGGCCTCATAGCCGATCGTGTAGATAATCATGCGTGCCAAGCTGGCGATGCGGGCCTGACTTGCCAAGTGCACGGCGCTATCGACGTGTTATGACCCACGACATCCACATCGTCGGCGGCGGCCTCGCCGGCTCCGAAGCCGCCTGGCAACTCGCCGAAGCCGGCTTCAAGGTCCGCCTTTCCGAAATGCGCGGCTCGGGCGAGAAGACGCCCGCGCACCAGACCGATGGTCTGGCCGAACTCGTCTGCTCCAACAGTTTCCGGTCGGACGACGCCGAGGCGAACGCGGTCGGCCTGCTGCATCAGGAGATGCGGACGCTGGGTTCCCTGATCCTGCGCGAGGCGGACAAGCACCGTGTGCCTGCCGGCTCCGCACTGGCGGTCGACCGCGACGGCTATTCGAACGGCGTCACGCAGGCACTGGCCGATCATCCCAACGTCACGCTGGTGCGCGAACGGATCGACGCCCTGCCCGAAGGCCCCGCGATCCTCGCCACCGGGCCGCTGACCGCGGCATCGCTGGCCGAGGCGATCGGTGCCGCTACGGGCGCGGAGGCACTCGCGTTCTTCGATGCACTCGCCCCGATCGTCCACCGTGATTCGATCGACCTCGACACCGCCTGGTTCGCCTCGCGCTGGGACAAGGGAGACAAGGATTACATCAACTGCCCGATGGACAAGGATCAGTACCTCGCCTTCCACACCGGCCTGATCGAGGGTGAAAAGACCCCGTTCAAGGAATGGGAAAAGGACACGCCCTATTTCGAGGGCTGCATGCCGATCGAGGTGATGGCGGAGCGCGGCGTCGATACGCTGCGTTATGGCCCGATGAAGCCCGTCGGTCTCGACAATCCGAAGACTGGCCGCTGGCCCTACGCCGTGGTCCAGTTACGGCAGGATAATGCACAGGCGACGTTGTGGAACATCGTCGGTTTCCAGACCAAGCTGAAGCACGCCGATCAGGTCCGCCTGTTCCGCACCATCCCCGGCCTGCAGAATGCCGAATTTGCTAGGCTGGGTGGATTGCATCGCAACACCTTTATCCGCTCGCCCGAACTACTCGACGCGACCCTGCGACTGAAGACTCGGCCCAATTTGCGCTTCGCCGGCCAGATCACAGGCTGCGAAGGATATATCGAAAGCGCCGCGATCGGCCTGATCGCGGGCCGTTTTGCCGCCGCCGAACTTCGCGGCGAGACCCTGCCGCCACCGCCGCCCGAAACCGCCCTGGGTGCCCTGCTCGGTCACATCACCGGCGGGGCGGAGGCCGAGACGTATCAGCCGATGAATGTCAATTTCGGCCTGTTCCCGCCGATCGAGGGCCGCACGAAGAAGGCGGATCGAAAACGCATGTACACCGATCGCGGCCGCGCCGCGCTCGCTGCGTGGCTCAGCCCTCTTCCGCCGTCGCCGCAGCCGGTGGACACTTTACCGCCCGAGCCGGCTTGCGCTTGACCGCCGTGGTCGCGAACTCAGCCGCCGACATGGTGCCCGACTTGTCGGCGTCGGCGGTGGCGAACTTGCCATTGGTCTTGGCCGCCCATTCGTCGAACGACAGCCGCCCGTCGCCATCGGTATCCAGCTTCGCATAGGCTTTGCGCCGCGAGACGAGATATTCCTCGCGGGTGATCTGCCCGTTGCGATCCTTGTCGTATCGGCCGAACCGCTTTTCCTCGCGCGTCTTGGCCGATGCCTCAGGAACGGCATCAGGCAACGACGCCTGTTCCTGCTCCAGAGCGGCGATCGGTCGGGCGGGCAGAGCAGCAACGGATGGCGTGTCGCGGCTCGTCCAAAGGATCGCTCCGGCCGCTACCGCCGCCAGGCCCGCGCCACCGCCCGCCACATATCGCCACATCTTCATCGCCCCTATCGTTATCTAACATAAGATATCGCCGGCGCAGGACGCCGCAAAGCCTATCGCCCTGTCATTCGATGAAAAATCAGCCGTGCCAGCAATCCCGGTTTGGGATTATCGCCGCTACGGGCGATCAGCGCCAACGCCCCCAAACCACGTCCAGCCTGGCTCCAGCGCGCTCCAGTCGCCACCGCAAGCCGTTCGTCCGCAAGATCGCGCGCACGCTTAGCCAGCGCCGGATCGCGAACATGCGTTGCCAAGTCCATCAAGGCCCAGCCCTCCCCAGCCGCCGCCGCCGGATCGCTGGCCGCGGCACCACAAACCTGCGCCACCGTGGTAAACAATCGCCCGCCGCGTTCGCGTGCATAGGTAGCAAGATTTTCATCCGTCAGCGCTTCATCGCCGAGCAGGATTTCCCATCCGTCGATCATATCGGCCAATGCGGAACCGGTAACTCCGAAGGACAGAACCCAGTCGGTCAGAGCAAGCAGGACCGGCTCGGCCGACATACGACGATCATCCAGCGACACCAACGCCTCATGCCACCAGGTCAGCCGCATCTGGCCGACAAGCGGCTCGCTAGTTGTCCTCAGGATTTGGCTAAGCCGGTCGTCGAGCGCAAACAATGCCTCCACCGCCGACCTGCAGGATCGCGGCGAATAGGTTAGCGACATCGCACGCATTGCATCGCGTTGAGTTAACTCGACTGGCTTCATGGCGTCGGTCGATGCCGGACATGGATGGAAGGATCAACCTCGCCACGGTTCTGGTGGCTGTCCGTCGCTGGCCATTCTTCGGAGGCCGATTCATCTATTTTTTATTACACCGATCCTAAACCGGGATCATGACCGTCCCGCCAGATCCTGTGCCATCGCGCCGGCACCGCTCAGCAAGGTCTCTTGCTGTCGACACCCACGGTGCGGTCATCATCGAATTCGGGCTGTTGGCGCCAGCCTTCATCGCGCTTTTGATCGCCGTGTTGGTCATGGCCGTCACCGCCTTTGCCCAGCAATGCGTGCAGACCACCGCCGACACGATGGCTCGTCGCGTCCTGATCGGTCAGACGCAGTTGGCAGGCACTAATAAGGAAGCTTTCCGACAACAAGCCTGCGCCACCCTGCCATCGTTCATGAAATGCAATCAGCTGATCGTCGATCTGCAAAAGGCTAACACGTTCCAAGACATCGACACGACTAATCTAACGCTGACCTATGACTCCGCCGGCAACGTGAAGGATAACTGGGCTTATACGCCCGGCAACGCGGGCGACGTCGTCATCCTGCGTGTCATCTATATATGGCCGATTTCGACCGGCCCGTTGGGCTTCAATATATCGAATATCGGCGGAAATCAGCGTCTGCTGATTGGGACGATGGTCTTCAAATCGGAGACCTACTCATGATTGCCAACCCATGCGTGTTGGTAATTCGCCGGCTAGCACGTGACCGGCGCGGTACGACGTTGATCGAGTTCGCGATCCTCTTGCCTGTTCTGCTGATGCTCTATTTGGGTGGCTTCCAAATGATCGACGCATCCGCGTGCAAGCGGCGTGTGACGATCACAGCGCGCGCGCTTGCTGATCTCGTCTCTCAATACGCCACGATCTCGACCACAGAGATGAGCGGGATCGTCAATGCTTCCAGTCAGATCATGGCACCCTACGACGCCAGCACCGCTCAAATCCGCATTTCACAGGTTTCGATCGACGCAAACAAGAATGCGTCGATTACGTGGAGCTACGCCAAGAACATGTCACCTTTCAATAACGGACAGGGTGTTATCGTACCCAGCGGGTTAAGCGTCGCCAACAGTTCTATAATATATAGTGAAGTCACCTATCCCTACGATCCTGTCATCGCATGGGTGACCGGATCGATGAGCTTCAAACAAACGCAATTCATGCTGCCTCGTCGCTCCGCCAAGATAACCTATCCTTCGTCGTGAGGTCGTTCATGTCATCATCTCCGCGTAGCAACCGGCTCCGCCCGTATTCCCCGCTGGCCGAGGACCGGAGCGGCAATGTACTCATGATCTTTGCGTTTGCTATGATGCCGCTGACATTCGCGACGGGTATGGCGATCGATTACTCATCGGCAATGCGCATCGAAACGAGGTTGAGCGCTGCTGCCGACGCGGCCGTGCTTGCCGCGACCAGCCAGCAGATGATGTCGCAATCTACATCCGACGCGCAAGCACGCGCGCGCGAGGTATTCGCAGTGACTGCCGGCACGATCCCTGGGTTGACCATCAATCTCGCCGATTCATCTCAGTTGAATATCGTGGTATCGGACACGGCTGGATCGGTGAACGTCCGGACGGCAACGGTAACCTTTGCCGGCACCTCGGCCAATGCTTTCGGCGGCGTGCTGGGACTCAGTACGTTGCCCGTCAACGGCGTGGCTGGTTCCACTGCCAAGACGGCACCGAATATCGATTTTTATATTATGCTCGACACTTCGGGATCAATGGCATTGCCGACCACGACTGCGGGTCTGAAGCAACTGACGAATCAGACAGGCGGCTGCGCTTTTGCCTGCCACTCGACCAACGATGCCACGGCGAAGGACAAATCCGGTAAATGGACAGACTATTACGGCGTGGCGCGTTCATACGGCATACCCCTTCGCGTCGATGAAGCGAAGCTTGCTATTCAGAATATGATGCAGGTGGCGACCTCTACCTCAGCATCGAACAACGCGGCCTATCGTGCAGCCCTGTATAGCTTTGCAGCATCGGATGCGCGAGCCAATAATAGCTGGCGTTCACTAGCTGCACTAACATCCAAGTTATCCAGTGTATCCGACGCCTCCAAGAACGCGGAAACATCATTATACTATAACAACGGTTGCCCAACACAAACTTATTGCAACAATGATCAGGACACAGCGACAAGCGACGCCATAACGCGTATCAACGCTATCATGCCCTCACCGGGAAACGGAACCAAGATGCAGGGCGACTCGCCTCAGGGCATGTTGTTCCTGATTACAGACGGTATGCGCGATGAATACCGGCCGGGTGGCAAACCAGAGGCACAGATCGACGCGAACCTTTGCGCGATAATTAAAAACCGCAATATCAAGATTGCGATACTTTATACAGAGTATTTGAAAGAGTCGCTGTCTGACCAGTGGTCCAAGGACAATGTCCTGCCGAACCTGTACAAGGTCGAGCCAGCGCTCACGAACTGCGCCAGTCCGGGTCTGTTCTACAAGGTATCGACCGATGACGACATTTCAGCCGCGCTCAACAATCTGCTCCTGAAAGCTATCGCATCGTCGCGGCTCACCCAGTGAGCGCAACGATGCGATAGGCCATACGAGCCTCCTACTTGTAACAGACCCTCTTCACCGCGCTGATGACTCGCGCGACATCGACCAGCGCGAGCTTCTCGAGGTTTGCCGCGTACGGCATCGGCACGTCCTCATTGGTCACGCGCATCACGGGCGCGTCGAGGTCGTCGAAGCCCTCTTCCATGCACAGCGCCATGATTTCCGACGCAATCGAACAGGTCGGGAAACCTTCCTCCACGACGACGAGGCGGTTGGTCTTGGCCAGGCTCTTCAGCACCGACTGGCGATCGAGGGGGCGCAGCGTGCGCAGGTCGATGACCTCCGCGTCGATACCCTCGCCTGACAGCTTCTCGGCCGCTTCCAGCGCCAGGCCGACGCCGATCGAATAGGATACGATCGTCACGTCCTTACCCTCGCGCATGATCCGCGCCTTGCCGATCGGCAAGACCCAGTCATCGAGCTTGGGGACGTCGAAGCTACGGCCGTACATCAGTTCGTTTTCGAGGAAGACGACCGGGTCGGTGGTACGGATCGCCGCCTTCAGGAGACCCTTCGCGTCAGCAGCGTCATACGGCGCGATCACGATCAGGCCGGGAACCGAGGCGTACCAGGCGGCAAAATTGTGCGAGTGCTGCGCGCCGACTCGGCTGGCCGCGCCGTTGGGACCACGGAACACGATCGGGCAGCGCATCTGGCCACCCGACATGTAATTCGTTTTGGCGGCCGAGTTGATGATGTGGTCGATCGCCTGCAACGCGAAGTTGAAGGTCATGAACTCGACGATCGGGCGAAGGCCACCCATCGCCGCACCCGTGCCGATACCTGCGAAACCATATTCGGTGATCGGCGTGTCGATGACGCGCTTGTCGCCGAATTCGGCGAGCAGGCCCTGTGTCACCTTGTACGCGCCTTGATACTGCGCGACTTCCTCGCCCATCACGAAGATGCGCTCGTCCGCACGCATTTCCTCGGCCATTGCATCGCGCAGTGCTTCGCGGACCGTGGTCTTCACCATCTCGGTGCCGGCGGGCACTTCTGGATCGACCGCGCCAGCCTTCTCGGCATGGGCGACCAGTTGCTGCGTGCCGCTTTCCACCGCTGAAGCGCTGGCGCCTTCGGGAGCAGGCGGAGCCTTATCGTCGGTCGGCGTTTCCGTCGGCGCAGCGTTGGCGGCGTCGCCGGACCGGCTGTCGGTAGCGGCGCCACTAGCGGCGGCGTCAGCGCTTTCGCCCTCGACAGCAAGAACGGCGATGACCGTGCCGACCTTCACGTTATCAGTACCTTCGGAAATCAGAATCTTGGCGATGACGCCTTCATCAACCGCTTCGAACTCCATCGTCGCCTTGTCGGTCTCGATCTCGGCCATGATGTCGCCGGATGAGACGGTATCACCCTCCTTAACCAGCCATTTGGCGAGCGTGCCCTCTTCCATCGTCGGCGACAGTGCGGGCATCTTGATTTCGATCGGCATCAGTAACGCTCCACCAGCACGTCCGTGTAGAGTTCGGCCGCCTCGGGTTCGGGCGTGCTCTCGGCAAAATCGGCGGATTCGTTCACGACTTTCCTGATCTCCTGCTCGATCTTTTTCAGCTCGTCCTCGGTCACGCCCTGCTGATCGAGCAGCCGCTTCACGTGCTCGATCGGATCGGACTTGTCGCGAACGCCCTGCACTTCCTCACGCGTCCGATACTTCGCCGGATCGGACATCGAGTGGCCACGATAGCGGTATGTTTTCATCTCGAGGATGACCGGGCCCTTGCCAGCGCGCACCCACTCAAGCGCCGTCTCGGCCGCGCCACGGCACGCCAGCACATCCATGCCATCGACCTGGATACCGGGAATGCGGAAGCTCTCGCCACGGCGATAGAGTTGATCTTCCGACGAGGCGCGGTTGACCGCGGTGCCCATCGCATACTGGTTGTTCTCGATCACGAAGATGATCGGCAGCTTCCACAGCTCGGCCATGTTGAATGCTTCGTACACCTGACCCTGGTTCGCTGCGCCGTCGCCGAAGTAGGCGAGGCAGACACCGCCGTCATTGTTGTACTTGTGGCTGAAGGCGAGGCCGGCGCCGAGCGACACCTGGGCGCCAACGATGCCGTGGCCGCCGTAGAACTTATGTTCCACGGAGAACATGTGCATCGATCCGCCCTTGCCCTTGGAAATGCCGGCAGCGCGGCCGGTCAGTTCGGCCATCACGTCCTTAGGCGGGATGCGACACAACAGCATATGGCCGTGATCACGATATCCGGTGATGACCGAATCATTCTTGGTCAGAGCCGATTGCAGGCCGACCGCGACCGCTTCCTGGCCGATATACAGGTGGCAGAAACCGCCGATCAGGCCGAGACCATAAAGCTGGCCCGCCTTCTCCTCGAAACGGCGGATCAGCAACATGTCCTTGTAGAATTCGAGCAACTGGTCCTTCGAGGCGTCGAAAGGTTGTGGCTCGCCGGGTCGTTCCCGGTTCGGCATGGGCGGTTCGGAGATCGCGCGGATAGCTTTGGCCACAGGGTAAACCTTGTTTCCGTAGGGAATGATGGGGAGCCTATAGTCTTGCTTTGCCGCGGACTGCAATTGCCTGTCCGGTGCAAAGGTTGCCCTGCCGCCGGCGCGGCGGGTAAGGCGGAGGCAGATGGATCGTCCCCCGCACCCTTTTCGCATCGCCAATTTCCGCGCCTATTGGGCGGCACGCTTTGCGATGACGCTCGCGCAGAACGCGCTCATCATCGTGGTCGGCTGGCAGACCTACACGATCGCGCGCCAGACGATGTCGCCCGCCGCAGCCGCTGCGCAGTTGGGGCTGATCGGCTTTCTGCAGTTCGTACCGCTGTTCCTGACGACGCCCGTCACCGGGCTGGTCGCCGACCGATTCGACCGGCGATGGATCACGCGGATCACGGTGACGCTGCAACTGATCTGCGCGATCGTGCTCGCATTGGTGACGCATCGCGGCGACATGACGCTGCCGGTGCTGTTCGGCGTCGCGGTCTTGCTCGGCGTCGCCCGCGCGTTCGCCGGTCCCGCTTTTTCCGCGCTGGCGCCCAATCTGGTGCCACGCGAGGTGTTGCCGACCGCGATCGCCCTGTCGTCAATCTCGTGGCAGGTGGGCACGATCATCGGCCCGGCGATCGGCGGTTATGCCTATGGCCATCTGGGTCAGGCGGCGCCGTATTTCCTCAGCACCGGGCTGTTTGCTGTCGCGCTGATATGCCTTTTCCTGATCGGCCCGGTGCCCCGCGCCAATCAGGTCGGCCGTGCCCGGCCGCTGCGCGCGATCATCGATGGCGGTGCCTATGTCTGGCAGAACAAGCTGGTGCTGGGCACGATCACGCTCGATCTGTTCGCGGTTTTTCTGGCTGGCACGAGCGCGCTGTTGCCGATCTATGCGGCTGACATATTGAAGGTCGGGCCGACTGGCCTCGCCGAACTCGCCGCCGCCCCCGCCGTGGGCGCGGCGATCGTCGCGATCATTTTTTCGATCCGGCCGCTGAAGAATAATGTCGGTCCACGGATGCTGGTCGCAGTCCTAATCTATGGCACTGCGACGGTGATCTTTGGCCTGTCGACATCGATGATGCTGAGTCTCGGCGCGCTGGCGGTGGCGGGCGGCGCGGACATGTTTTCGGTCTATATCCGGCAGTCGCTAATCCAGCTGTATACGCCCGACGAGATGCGCGGCCGGGTCGGCGCGGTGTCGCAGCTGACCATTTCCGCGTCGAACGAGCTGGGTGAAGCCGAATCGGGCTTCCTCGCTGCCGCGCTCGGCCCGGTAGGCGCGGTAATGGTCGGTGGCGGTGGCGCGATCGTTGTCACGATTCTTTGGACCTTCCTATTTCCCTCGATCCGCCGCGCGCGGACCTTCGATCCGCCAGCGACGTTGGTCGCGGCAGAACAACCTCACCACCAGAAGACGGAGAGCCTGACATGAAGGCGAACACCATCCTCGACACGATCGGCAACACCCCGCACATCCGCGTGCAGCGGCTGTTTCCAGGTTCCGAAGTGTGGATCAAATCCGAACGGTCGAATCCCGGCGGATCGATCAAGGACCGCATTGCACTCGGGATGATCGAGGCGGCGGAGGCTTCGGGCGACCTAAAGCCCGGCGGCACGATCATCGAGCCGACCAGCGGCAACACCGGCATCGGCCTCGCCCTCGTCGCGGCGGTGAAGGGGTACAAGCTGATCCTCGTCATGCCCGAATCGATGTCGCTGGAACGCCGTCGCCTGATGCTGGCCTATGGCGCCAGCTTCGACCTGACGCCGCGCGAAAAGGGCATGAAGGGCGCGATCGAACGCGCCCTCGAACTGGTCGGCCAGACGCCCGACGCCTGGATGCCGCAGCAGTTCGAAAATCCAGCGAACATCGACGTGCATGTCTGTACCACCGCTCAGGAAATCCTGAATGATTTCCGCGATTCTCCGATCGACGTCATCATCACCGGCGTCGGCACCGGTGGCCATATCACCGGTGTCGCCGAAGCGCTGAAGAAGGAATGGCCGGCGCTGAAGGTCTATGCGGTCGAACCAACCGCCTCGCCCGTCATTTCCGGTGGCCAGCCAGGGCCGCACCCAATCCAGGGTATCGGCGCCGGTTTCGTCCCGAAGAACCTCCACACCGCGGCGCTTGACGGGGTGATCGAGGTCGATGCCGCAGTCGCCAAGGACATGGCCCGCCGCGCCGCCCGCGAGGAAGGAATGCTGGTCGGCATCTCGTCGGGTGCAACGCTTGCGGCGATTCTACAGAAATTGCCCGATCTACCTGATAATGTTCGAGTTCTCGGTTTCAATTACGACACCGGCGAACGTTATCTGTCGGTGCCGGACTTCCTGCCCGAACAGTGACAGAAATTGCATCGCCCAGCCTAGCGGTTCGGGTTTCCACCGTTCTGATCGCCGCAATGTCGGTGGCAGTGCCGGCGCTTGTTGTCCGGCACGCGCCGCAAATTGCGCCGCAGTTGCCGCGCAGCGCCCGCCTGCACCGGCCACCTCAACGCGTCGTACCAGCTACAGTGGTGCCGCCGGTCGAACCGGTAGAATTGGTTGATCTGTCGCTTGATGATGCCCGCGCCTTCAATGCGAGCGTTCCTTTTTCACGTGGCGCCAATCCCGCCGCCCGCCGCTTCGTCCTTCAAGGCGGACCGGAGGACGTGGCGCGCGCGACCGACTGTCTTGCCGCCGCCGTTCTCTATGAGGCGGGCAATGATCCTGACGGCCAGCGCGCCGTCGCACAAGTCGTGCTCAATCGCCTTCGACATCCGGCCTTTCCCAAGACGGTGTGTGGCGTCGTGTTTGAGGGGCAGGAGCGCAAGACCGGCTGCCAATTCACCTTCACCTGCGATGGTGCGCTGACCCGCTGGTCGCCGCCGCCCGCGATGTGGGCCCGCGCCCGGGGGATCGCGACCGCCGCACTTACCGGCGCGGTCTATCGCCCGGTCGGCTATGCCACGCATTATCACACCGACTGGGTCGTGCCGTACTGGCAGTCCAGCCTCGACAAGATCGCCGCCGTAAAAAGCCATTTGTTCTTCCGCTGGTCCGGCTGGTGGGGCACGCCGCCGGCGTTCAACCGCCACGTCGAGCCGGTCGAACCGGTCATCGAGAAGCTCGCCGCTTTCTCCGACGCACACCGTCTGGGTGGTGCCGTGGCGCCCGCCGAAGCGGTATCCACCGATGCCGCCGCGCTGGCACAGGCGTTGACAGCCGGTCTCGTCGCCCCGCCGACGACGAGCGGCGAGCCCGACAGCTTCCTCGTCGCACTGCCCGCCAATGTATCGCCCGAAGTATATCCGCAGCTGGCGGAAAAGGCGTGCGGAACCCGCGACCGTTGCCGCTATCTCGGTTGGGCCGATGCCAAGGCGGTGCCAAAGACCGCTGCGCTCGACCCGCAACAGATCGCTTCGATGGCGTTCAGCTATCTACGCGACAAGCCGGCCAGTCTGGAGCGGACATTGTGGAACTGCACGCTGTTCCCACACACCCGCCCCGGCGGCTGCATGCGGCGGCAGCCGACGCCAGCAGCCACGCCAGCACCCACTGCCCTCAAGACGCCCCAGCCATCGCCGACGCGCGGGCCGCTCCTGCTGGACGGTGTGCGCCGCGCATCGCCCCGACCATCTGAACCGGGAGCGGCGCCAGCAGCCGCCCCCTGAACCCGGATCAGGCCGCCAGGAACATCTCCGGTGGCAGGGCCATCACCGCCTCGGCACCGCCCTCGATCTTCCGCCGAAGGGCGCCGGCCTCGGGTAGCACGCGCTCGGCGAAGAACCGCGCCGTCACCAGCTTCGCATCCAGGAACGCCGGTCCAAACTGCGCATCGCCATCGGCCTTAAGTCGGCTGGCTGCCGTCGCCATCCGCAGCCACATCAATCCGGTCGCCACCAGTCCCATCAGATGCATATAGCTGACCGCGCCAGCGCCGACATTGTCCGGGTTTTTCATGCCGTTGGCCATGAACCACATCGTCGCAGCCTGAAGCTCCCCCAGCGACTTTTTCAGTCGTCCGGCTAGATCCGCAGTCGCCGCATCACCCTTTGCCGCCGCAGTTTCCTCGGCGACAATGCGGAAGAACGCCTGCACGGCGCGGCCGCCATTCTGAGCGAGCTTGCGGCCGACAAGGTCCATCGCCTGCACGCCGTTGGTGCCCTCATAAATCTGCGCGATCCGGGCATCGCGGACATATTGCTCCATCCCCCATTCCTGGATGTAGCCATGGCCGCCGTACACCTGCTGCGCGGTTGTCGCGATCTCATATCCCTTGTCGGTGCCGACTCCCTTGATGACCGGGGTCAACAAACCGATCAGGTCGGCCGCCATCTGGCGGTCTTCCTCGGTTTCGGCCTTGTGCTCCAGATCGACCTGCAAGGCGCCCCACAGGCACAGCGCACGGAGCCCTTCTGTCCACGCCTTGCCCTCCATCAACATGCGGCGAACATCGGGGTGGACGAAGAGGGTATCCGCCTTTTCGTTCGGCTCGGCGGGGCCGGCCAGCGCGCGGCCCTGACGGCGGTCACGGGCATAATGGACCGCGTTCTGGTACGCCGTCTCCGCCACGCCGAGACCCTGCAAGCCGACACCGAGACGCGCCGCGTTCATCATGATGAACATCGCGGCGAGGCCCTTCATCTCCTCGCCGACCAGCCAGCCGGTCGCGCCGTCATAGTTCATCACGCAGGTTGAATTGCCGTGGATGCCCATCTTGTGTTCGATCGATCCGCACGACACCGCGTTGCGCGCGCCGAGCACGCCGTCGTCGCCCACCATCACCTTGGGCACCACGAACAAAGATATGCCCTTCGAGCTTTCCGGCGCGCCAGGCGTCTTGGCCAGCACCAGATGAATGATGTTGTCGGTCAGGTCGTGCTCGCCCGCCGAGATGAAGATCTTGGTGCCGGTAATGCGGTACGATCCATCACCGTTCGGTTCCGCGCGGGTGCGGATCAGGCCCAGATCGGTGCCGCATTGCGGCTCGGTCAAGTTCATGGTGCCGCCCCATTCGCCCGACACCATCTTGGGTAGATACTTCGCCTGCTGTTCCGGCGAGCCCTTCACCACCAGCGCGGCGATCGCACCATGGGCGAGCCCCGGATACATCGCGAACGCCATGTTGGCGGAGATCATATACTCCTGAAACGCAGTGGAGACGACGTGCGGCATCTCCTGCCCGCCGAACGCCTCTGGCGCAGACAGCGTGCCCCAGCCCGACTCGACAAACTGGCGATATGCTTCCTTGAAGCCGGGCGGGGTCGTCACCGTTCCGTCGTCATTCCGGGTGCAACCATGCTGGTCGCCAATCTGATTGAGCGGGAAAAGCACCTCCGCCACGAAGCGACCGCCCTCTTCTAGCACCGCATCGACGGTGTCGGGCGTGGCCGCCGCGAAACCACGAACATTGGCATGGGCGTTCAGGCCGACAACGTGCTCCAGCACGAAACGCGTGTCGCGGACGGGGGGCGTGTACTGGGGCATCCTCTTATCCTTGTTCTTCCGCGGCCCGGTTTTCGACCAGGTCCACGAATTCGTTGAGTTCGACGATCGCGGCATCGATGTCGCGCTTTTGGGCTTCCAGCGTCGCGATGCGGGCACGGCATCGCTCAATCGACACCTGCCGCTGAACACGACGACCATCGCCGAGATCGTAAAGGTCGATCATCTCGCGAATCTCGCCGAGCGAAAAACCGACCCGCTTGCCTCGGAGAATCCATGCCAGCCGAGCACGATCGCGATGCGAATAGACGCGCGCCGTCCCCTTACGCTCCGGCGCGATTAAACCCTCATCTTCGTAAAAGCGCAGCGCCCGAGCGGTGACGCCAAATTCGGCGCACAGATCGGTGATCGAAAAATCATCCCGATCGCCGCGCGGGGTGATCGAGGCATAAGTTGCAGCATCGGTCATGACTGGCAACTTAAGTGACGTTTACGTCAACGTCAAGTTGCGCACAGTAGGTTACCCTTCCGCCCCCTAAGCGTTGCCGCTTCAGCGGCCGAATCGCTCAGTCGATCCACTTCCAATGCCGCCAGCGAGGCGCGGCCTGTACACAAGGCATCACACGCCGCCGGCAGTGTGGCGGGAAAATTGATCCGCTCGCCGTCGAATATCGCGTCGAATCGGCAATTGCCGAAAGCGACCTTCAGGCGGCTACCCCGCCGATCCAGTGGGCCCGAAGCGCTGCACCCGTGACCATCGCCATATTCGATCAGGACACCGATTCGCTGGCTCCTTCCCGGCGTGTTCACGACACATATTCGATCGGTGTCGCGCGCCCAGGATCCGGTGATGCTGGCCCGCGCCGCATCCGGCACCAGCCCGGCCGTCACCGCCGCCGCTTCCAGCTTGGCGCCCGGCGATTTGCCTTCCCCCGACGGGTCGCGCGATCCATCGCCGCATGCCGTCAGCAGCAACGCCAGCCACAACGTACGCGTCACGCCATTCGGACCAGCGAAACGCCCTCCACACGGCGATAGAAACAAGTCGCCGCGCCGGTGTGACAGGCGGGTCCTGCAGGTTCGCAGATCAGCCACAGCGCATCCTGATCGCAGTCGATCCGCATTTCGACAACGGTCAGTACATGACCGGACGTCTCGCCCTTCTTCCACAATCGTCCGCGGCTGCGGGACCAGAAGGTCGCCTCGCCAGACTGTTGCGTTGCCGCTAATGCGTCCGCGTTCATATGCGCCACCATCAGCAATGCACCGGAGCGATCGGTGACGACGGCGGTAATCAGGCCCGCTGCATCGTAACGGGGGTCCAGGCGGAGCGTGGTGTCGCGGTCGGTCATCCGTTCGTCCTACCGAAAGGCAGCGACCCTGCAACCGCGACGGTCAACCATGATCCCGGATCGCCTTCACCAGCGCCGCCTTGTCCATGCCGGAACGGCCATCGATCCTGATCTTGCGCGCCTCGGCGAGCAGGTCGGCCTTGGTCCGGTCTTCTAGCGCGACGCCGTTATGTGCGAGCGTTCCCTTTGCCTTCGCGTTGGCGATCCGTGCCGCCTTTTCGGCTGAGTTTCCCTGCTTGCGCAGTTCCTCGTAGAGCTCGTCATCCTTGATTGATGGTCCGTGATCGCGCGCCATGGCAGGGCCCCTTTCTTGCCGAAAAACGGTCGATGCGATGGAACGCTCCCGGAATATCGTGACAAACAGGCGACAATCCATGTTGCCGGTCCTATAGGGCCGGCGACACCAAGAGAGCCCCGCTCCCATGCTGACCACCAATCCCTATGATGTTTCCTCCGACGACGGGGACAAGCTGCGTGAAGAATGCGGCGTGTTCGGCGTCACCGGCAGCGCCAGCGCCGCCGCCCTCGTCGCGCTCGGCCTCCATGCGCTGCAGCACCGGGGTCAGGAAGCCGCCGGCATCACCTCGTTCGACGGCCAGCATTTCCATACCCACCGGGCGATGGGCCATGTCGCCGGCAATTTCGACCGCGACGATGTGATCCGCTCGCTGCCCGGCACCGTCGCCGCCGGCCATGTCCGCTATTCGACCAGCGGCGAGACGGCGCTGCGCAACGTGCAGCCGCTCTATGCCGAGCTGTCGACCGGCGGCTTCGCGATCGCGCACAACGGCAACATCTCGAACGCGATGAAGCTGCGCCGCGAACTGGTGCGTCGAGGCTCGATCTTCCAGTCGACCAGCGATACCGAGACGATCATCCATCTCGTCGCGACATCGAACTACCGCACGCTGCTCGACCGGTTCATCGACGCGCTGAAGCAGATCGAGGGCGCCTATTCGCTCGTCGTGATGACGCCGGAGGGCATGATCGCCTGCCGCGATCCACTCGGTATCCGGCCGCTGGTGATGGGGCGCCTCGACGATGCTATCATCTTCGCGTCCGAGACCGTGGCGCTCGATGTATGCGGCGCGACGTTCGAGCGGATCGTCGAGCCCGGTGAGATGGTGATCGTTCAGAACGGCGAGATCCGCTCAGTGAAGCCGTTCGCACCGGTGGCGGCACGGCCCTGCATCTTCGAATGGGTCTATTTCTCGCGGCCCGACTCGATCGTCGACGATCATTCGGTCTATTCGGTCCGCAAGGAAATCGGCGCACAGCTGGCCGCCGAATCGCCGGTCGATGCCGATCTGGTCATTCCAGTGCCCGATTCGGGCGTCCCCGCCGCGATCGGTTACGCACAGGCGTCGGGCATTCCGTTCGAACTGGGCATCATCCGGTCGCACTATGTCGGCCGCACCTTCATCCAACCGAGCGACAATGTGCGCCATCTGGGTGTCAAGTTGAAGCACAACGCCAACCGCGCGCTGATCGAGGGCAAGCGGGTGATCCTGGTTGATGATTCGATCGTCCGGGGCACCACCAGCCTGAAGATCGTGCAGATGATGCGAGATGCCGGTGCCGCCGAGGTGCATCTGCGGATCGCGTCGCCACCGACCCGGCATTCCTGTTTCTACGGCGTCGATACGCCGGAGCGGACGAAGTTGCTGGCGCACAAGCTGGACGTCGGCGGCATGACCGATTTCATCCATGCCGACAGTCTGGCGTTCGTGTCGATCGACGGCCTGTACAAGGCGCTGGGCGAAGCGAAGCGCGATGTGCGGCCGAGCTATTGCGACGCGTGCTTCACCGGCGATTACCCGACGACGCTGACCGATCAGGATGACAGCGCGCAGGTCGACCAATTCGCGCTACTCGCCGAACGCGTCAACTAAGCCGGAGCCGAGCGATGACCGACAAGCCACTCGCCGACCGGCTCGCCCTCGTCACCGGCGCCAGCCGGGGGATCGGCGCGGCGACCGCACTGGCGTTGGCGGCGAAGGGTGCGCATGTCGTCATCACCGCCCGCACCGCCAAGGGGTTGGAGGATATCGAGGAAGCGATCTTCGCGGCCGGCGGGTCGGCGACGATTGCGCCGCTCGACCTGACCGAGACCGATGCGATCGCGCGGCTGGCGACGGCGATCGGCGAACGCTGGCAGGCGCTGGATTTGATGGTGCTGAACGCGGGGATGCTCGGCAGCCTGTCGGCGGTGCCGGCGATCGACCCCAAGGAACTAGCGCAGGTCCTGACCCTGAACGTCAGCGCGCAGGCGGCGCTGATCTCGGCGTTCGACCCGCTGCTGCGGCGGGCGTCGGCGGGTAAGGTGATCGGCATCACCTCCAGCGTGGGGCGCAACCCGCGGGCCTATTGGGGCGCATATGGCGCGTCGAAGGCGGCGTTCGAGACGTTGCTCGGTGCCTATGGTGACGAGGTTGAGCAGATCGGCCGCATCCGTACCGCCATCCTCGATCCCGGCGCGACCCGGACCACGATGCGGGCACGGGCCTATCCCGGCGAGGATCCGCAGTCGGTCAAGGAGCCATCGGTCGTTGCGGACCGGATCGTCGCATTGGCGATCGACGGCTTCCCAGCCGGCCACCGCGAGCGGGTTGATTAAGGCGGCTTTTGTCTGAAAGCCCCATTCGCCACGACCCAAAGAGCGCGGAAAGTTAGGCTAAAGTTAGGCCTATTTGCGCCCTATCTTTCGACGGGCCTATCGGCATCGTCGACGCCCGATCCGGTGACAGGTGACGCAGGATAATGGAATGCCGGGCTGTAGGACAGCCTGCAGCTTAGCGTCAGAAATCACGGCCAAGATATTGTTCTAGATGTCTATTTCTTGGCGAGCGTTACCTGCGCTACGTCGATCCCGCCGCCCCGGAAGCCGCCTTCGCAATACATCAGATAATAGCGCCACAGTCGCCGGAAACGCGAGTCGAGCCGTGCCGGCAGTCGCCCGGCCCGGTCGGCGGCGTCGAAGCGGACGCGCCAGAGGCGGAGCGTTTCTGCATAGTCCAGACCGAAACCCTTACGGTCTTCCCATGCCAACCCGCGCGCCGCCGCCAGTGCGCGGAAGCGTGGTTCGGACAACAGCATCCCACCCGGAAAGACGTGGCGCTGGATGAAATCGACGCTGGCGGCATAGGCGGGGAAGACGTCGTCGGCGATGGTGATGTACTGGATCGCGGCGCGGCCACCGGGTTTCAGCGCACGGGCGATCGAATCGAGATAGGCAGGCCAGTATTCCTGCCCCACCGCTTCGACCATCTCGATACTGGCGATCGCATCGAATTCGCCCTCGACATCGCGATAATCGGTCAGCGAGACGGTGACGCCGGGCAACCCCCGCGCCTCGACCACGCGTTGCTGCTCTGCCGACAGCGTCAGCGCGTGGACCCGCCGCCCCGCCCCAGCCGCAATCGCCGCGAAGGAACCCCAACCGCAGCCGATCTCAAGGATCGTGTCGCCCGCCGCGGTGCCGGTGCGGTCGAGCACCGCCTGCAACTTGGCCGCCTGTGCATCCTCCAGCGACTGCCCAGGCGCGGCGAACAGCGCGCTGGAATAGGTCAGGCTGTCGTCGAGCCATTCGCGATAGAAGTCGTTGCCCAGATCGTAGTGCGCCGCGATGTTGCGCCGCGCGCCAGGCCGGTCGTTGCGACGTAGCCGATGCCACACCTTTGCCGCCAGCCGCACGCCGACCCCGGCCCGCGCCGCATCGCCGAGCGGCACGCGATTGCGCATGAACAGGTCGAACAGCGGCACCGGATCGGGGCTGGACCAGTCGCCGGCCTCCCACCCCTCGTACCAGCCGACCGATCCACCGGTCGCCAGCCGCCACAGCGCGCGCCAACGATGGACGGCCACGGTGGCGACCGGCCCATCGGCCCGCCCCCCGATCAGCCGTGCGCTGCCGTCCGGCAGGGTCGCCTCGATCGCACCCACGGCTAGCCCAGAATCGATACGGTCGAGCAACCGATGAAACGGCCGCGCGACGGTGCGTTGGACGAACGTGCCGCGACGACGGTGAATGGCCCCTGCTTCCATGCGCGGCCCCATGCACCGCCAAACGCGTTCAGGAAAGCCTGCAGCTTTCTCTACAGCTTCTTTGCCGCAGCCAGCGCCCGTTCGCGTGCCTCGCGGTGGCCGATGATCTTGGCTGGGTAACCACGGGGACGGCAGCCGGCGTCGTCTGGGTCGTGGATCGCGGCATCGCCGACCTTTGCCAGTTCCGGCACCCAGCGACGGATGTAATCGCCGGCATCGAATTTCTCCGACTGGCTGAGCGGCGCCATGATCCGGCCGAACATGTTGGCGTCGACGCCGGTACCGGCGACCCATTGCCAGTTGACCGCGTTGTTGCCGTAATCGGCATCGACCAGACAATCCCAGAACCAGCGCTCGCCCTCACGCCAGTCGATCAGCAGATGTTTGACCAGGAAGCTGGCCGTGATCATCCGCACGCGGTTGTGCATCCAGCCGCTCTCCCACAACTGGCGCATACCGGCGTCGACGATAGGATAGCCGGTCTGACCCTGCTGCCACGCCTTCAGATCGATCCTGGCCTGTTTGTCGGTTCGCCATGGCAGGCGATCATATCTATCGCGGCCGTTGCGATCACCGTAATCGGGGAGCGCCATGATGACGCCGTGCGTGAAGTCGCGCCACGCGACTTCCTGACGGAAGGTCACGGCATCACGGTGTCCATCGGTCTGGTGCCAGACGGTGCGCGCCGATACCTCGCCGAAATGCAGATGCGGCGACAGACGCGTCGTCCCCTCCTCGGCCGGCATGTTCCGGGCGGTGTCATAGGCGGCCAACTTGTCGCCCACCTCCTTCGCCCGCTCCAGCGCAGCGGCCTCGCCGGGCGTCCAGTCCTCGTCGAACCCGCCGGACCAGTCGGGTTTGGTCGGCAGCAATTGCCATTTGCTCAACGTGTCGCTGGCCGGCCAATGAGCAGGTGCGTCGATCTTGCGGGGTGCGGGCATCGGCTCTTCGGGCGGCAGGAACGATTGCAGCGCCTTCCAGAAGGACGAATAGATGCGGAACGGCGTGCCCGATCCGGTGCGGACATCCTCGATATGGGCCAGATGGTTGCCGTCGTGCAGGCTTAGACGGTCGCCCAATGCTCCCTCCGCCTCTTTCCACCACGGCTCATAATGACGCAGGGCATGCACGCGGGCGGCGCCGGTCTGTTCGACCAGCTTCGCCAATTCATCGGCGGCGCGGCCACGGCGCAGGATCAGGCGGCTGCCCTTTTCCCTCAGGTCGGCGGCAAGCGAAGTCAAACTGTGATGTAGCCACCATCGCTGCGCGCCGCCGATCCGCCAGTCGCCCGGTGTCTCGTCATCGAGGATATAGACCGGGATCACTGGCCCCTCATGTGCCGCCGCGATCAAAGCGGGCTGGTCGTGGAGGCGCAGGTCCTGGCGGAACCAGAGGATAACGGGATCGGTCATGGCCGGCCCAACGCAAGGCCGGGGCGAACGCTCCGCCATTATCGCGCGGCGAAGGCCTCGCCGAGAATGAGGATCGCATCGACGTGCCGGCGGGCGATGGCCATGACATCGTCGCCGTAACCACCGCCGACCGTACTGGCGAGCGGCAGGCCCCGCTCGATCGCGAGGCGCGCCATCAACCGCTCGCGCCGCGCCAGCCCCTCAAGCGTCAGGCCGAGCCGACCAAGGCGATCATCCACGAACGGGTCGACCCCCGCCTGATAGAGGATCAGTTGCGGTTGCACCTCGTCCATCAGCGGCACCAGCGTCGATTCGAGCGTCGCCAGATAGGCGTCGTCGCCCATGCCGTCGGCCAGCGGCACATCGAGCGTCGATTGCGCCTTGCGCGCCGGGAAGTTCTTTTCGGCGTGGATCGAATAGGTCGCGATCTCCGGCCGCCCCGCCGTCAGCGCGGCGGTGCCGTCACCCTGGTGAACGTCGACATCGATGATCAGCAGCCGGTCGACGGTCCCCTCCTCGACCAGCCGGGTCGCCGCGACCGCCAGATCGTTGAACACGCAATATCCCGCACCCGTGTCGTGCAGGGCATGGTGGCTGCCCCCCGCAGTGTTGGCGGCAAAGCCATGTTCCATCGCCAGCAGCGCCGCCGCCCAGGTGCCGCCCGGCACCATCGCCGCGCGGGTGGCGACGGTGGCTGTCACCGGGAAGCCGATGCGGCGTTCCTTCATCGGTGGCACGCGCGAAGTCAGTACCTCGGCGACGTAATCGGGATCGTGCGTCGCCTCCAGCCACGGGGTCGGCATCGGTGTCGCTTCGTGCCAGACGATGCGATCATCCTCTGCCAACAACAGATCGCGGATCGCGCCGTTCTTGCCCCAGCGATAGGTCGATCGGCCGGGCGCTTCGGTGACATAGGCGGGATGATGGACGACATGGATCACGCCGCCTAATTAGGAACGCGAACCACGACCGGCCACCACGATCCGCCACCGGGAGCCTGAATGACCCAACATTATGTCCGTCCAGACGTACGCCGCTTCCTCGATTACCTGAACGCCCTGCCCGGCCCGCGCGCGCATGAGGTCGAGCCGGTCGTGGCCCGCCAGATGTTCGCGGCGACCAAGGACCTGACCGATCTGCCGATCGGCGAACTGGCGGTGATCCGCGATCTGGCGATCCCCGGCCTGGATGGGGCGATGATCGCGGCGCGGCTGTTCGACGCGCAGGCGACGCGGGTGCCGGGGCCGGTGGTGGTGTTCTATCACGGCGGCGGGTTCGTGTTCGGCGATATCGATACGCATGCCAGCCTGTGCGCGGAGATGGCGCGCATGCTGGGCTTGCCGGTCGTGTCGGTCGATTACCGGCTGTCGCCCGAACATCGCTGGCCGGCGGCACCCGACGATGCGGAGGCGGCGGCGCGATGGGTGGCGTCGAACCCGGTCGAGCTGGGCGTCACCGCGACGGCGCTGGTGCTGTGCGGCGACAGTGCGGGCGGGATGCTGACGATCAACACGGCGATGGCGCTGCGCGACGAGCCGGCGGGCGTGCCGGTGATCGTGCAGGCGCCGCTCTATCCGGTGACCGACCCGGCCGGGCGATATCCGTCATTCGAGGAATTCGCGGACGGATTCGTCCTGACCAAGACGGCGATGCTGTGGTTCGGCGATGCCTATGCCGCCGACGTCACGCATCCGCGCGGATCGCCGATGACCGTCGACCTGAGCGGCCTGCCGCCGGCGGTGATCGTGGCGGCGTCGCTCGATCCGTTGCGCGATCAGGGGCGGGCCTATGCCGCGCGGCTGATCGAGGCGGGGGTGCCGGTGGTGTACCGCGAGGCGGTGGGGACGATCCATGGCTTCGCCACCTTGCGCAAGGCGATCCCATCGGCGGCGGGTGACATCGCCGGCTTCCTGATCGCGCTGAAAGCAGTCGTGGCGGAATGCGAAGCGGCGCGCGTGATGGCGCAGGCGGCAGGATGAGCGACCTTCCCTATCGCCCCTGCGCTGGCGTCATGCTGCTGAACCGTGACGGCCGGGTCTTCGTGGGCCAGCGGATGGATACGACGATCGAGGCATGGCAGATGCCGCAGGGCGGGATCGATCCGGGCGAGGACGCGCTGACCGCCGCGATCCGCGAGCTGGGCGAGGAGACCGGCGTCGCGCCCGACAAGATCGAGTTGATTGCGGAGGCACCCGGCGACTTCACCTATGACCTGCCGCCCGAATTGATCGGCAAGGCGTGGAAGGGGAAATGGCGCGGGCAGACGCAGCGATGGTTCCTGTTCCGCTTCCTGGGCGAGGACGCGGATGTCGACATCGATACCAGCCATCGCGAATTCCGGGCGTGGCGCTGGATCGATCCCGACGACCTGCCGCGCCTGATCGTGCCGTTCAAGCGCGACCTGTACGAGGAGGTGCTGGCGGCGTTCCGCCCTCAACTCGCCGCATCGGACGGTCGTTGAGCGGTTGCAGCATCGGTTGCGGGCTTTAGGGTGGCGTCCGTGTTACCGCTTATCCTGATCCTGCAAGCTGCCGTGCCCGCTGCGGCCACGCCATCCGCGCCGCCGCCCGGTCCGACCGATGCCGGGGCGATGATTCCTGAATCGATCCGCGCGATGCTGGATGCGGCGTTGGAGTCGGGAAATGACGGCGATGTCTCCACGATCGTTCGCTATGCGCGATCGGCCGATCCGCTGAGCGGCGATGCGGTACTGGCGATCGCGGAGAAATGGCGCGCCGACCGCGCCGCCGCGCGCGAACAGGTGATCCGGCAAGCGAGTTTCCTGAACCTGTGGAAGGGCCGCGCCGAGGTCGGCGGGTTCGTCACGACGGGCAATTCGGACACCGCGGGCGGCAGCGCGGTGCTGGCGGCGGAGCGCGAGGGGCTGCAATGGCGGCACAAGTTCCGGGCGCAGGCGGATTATCAAGAAAGCCTGAACGTCACGACGCGCGAGCATTACCTGATCTCGTACGAACCCAACTACAAGTTCGACGACCGTGCCTATGTCTATGGTGCGGTTCAGTATGAGAGCGACCGGTTCCTGGGGTATAACGACCGTCTGTCGATATCGAGCGGTGCGGGTTACAGCCTGGTCAAGGGACCACGGACGCAGCTCGATCTGGAACTGGGGCCGGCGTACCGGCACACCGCATTCACTGACGACACTATCCAGTCGAGCATCGCCGGCCGTGGATCGCTCGATTTCCGCTGGCAGATACTGGGCGGTCTGACGCTGAGGGAACAGGCGTCGGCCTATGTCCAGCGGTTCAATTCGACGGTCAGCAGCATGACCGCGATCAACGCCAAGCTGCTGGGACCCTTGTCGGCACAACTGTCGTACAACGTGCAGTATGAAAGCATGCCGCCGGTCGGGCGGGAGACGACGGACACGATCAGCCGCGCCTCGCTGGTCTATTCGTTCTGACCGTGGCTACCCTCAGCGGCCTTGAGCGATCCGTCACCGAACGGATCGACGGCGCGGCGATGCTGGCGCAGGTCGAGGCATGGGGCGCGATCAACAGCGGCACGCGCAATCTGGCCGGGCTGGCGACGATGGCGGCCCGGCTGGCCGATGCCGCCGCCGCCCTGCCCGGCACCATCCGACTGGTCGAGCCGGTGCCGGTCGACTACATCGGCAGCGACGGGCGGCGGACCATGCTGGATCATGGTCGCCATCTGGTGGTGACGGTGCGGCCGGATGCGGCGACGCGGTTGCTGTTCGTCGGCCATATGGACACGGTCTACGGCGTCGATCACCCGTTCCAGCAACTTGCCTGGCGGCCGGACGGCGCGCTGGTCGGCCCCGGCGTTACCGATATGAAGGGCGGTCTGGCAGTGATGCTGGCCGCACTGGCGGCGGTGGAGGCAAGCAATGGCGCGGCGGGGATCGGGTACGATATCCTCATCAACGCGGACGAGGAAACCGGATCGCTATCGTCGTCGGCGCTGATCGCCGAACTGGCGGCGGGCAAGCTGGCGGCGCTGGGGTATGAGCCCGCGCTGGCGGATGGCACGCTGGCCGGCGCGCGGGGCGGCACCGGCAATTTCTCGATCGTGGTGCGCGGCCGCAGCGCCCATGCCGGCCGCAACCCGGAGGATGGCCGCAACGCACTGGTCGCCGCATCGGATCTCGCGATACGTCTCGCCGCCGCGAAGGCACCGATGCTGGGGGTCAACCCCGCGCGGATCGATGGCGGTGGCCCCAACAACATGGTGCCCGATCTCGCCATTCTGCGCGTGAACTTCCGGCCGCGCGATGCCGAGGCGATTGCGCAGGGGCAGGCGATACTGAACGACACGGTGGCGACGATCGCCGGCGAGCATGATGTCGGCATCGACCTGCACGGCAGTTTCAACCGCCCGCCCAAGCCGATCGATGCGGGCGCCGAACGTCTGTTCGCGCTGGTCGGTCGCGCCGGTGCCGATCTGGGCCTGACCATCGGCCGGCGCGATACGGGCGGCGTGTGCGACGGCAACAACGTCGCCGCCGCCGGCGTGCCGGTGGTCGATACGATGGGTGTACGCGGCGGCGCGATCCATTCCAGCGACGAATTCCTGCTGGTCGATAGTCTCGTCGAACGCGCGGCCTTGTCGGCGGTCACCATCCTGCGACTGGCAAAAGGAGGGCTGGCATGACGTTCCGCATCCGCGCGGCCACCGATGCCGATCTCCAGCATCTGTACGAGATGGCGAAGCTGACCGGCGGGGGTTTCACCAACCTGCCGCCTGATCGCCGGTCGCTGAAAGCGAAGCTCGATCGCAGCAACGCCGCCTTCGCCCGCACCGAGGGGCCGGTGATCGACGAACTGTTCGTGCTGGTGCTGGAGAACACGAGGACCGGCGAGGTGCGCGGCACGTGCCAGTTGTTCACGCAAGTCGGCGAGCAGCATCCCTTCTACAGCTATCGCCTTGGCACGCTGACCCAGCACAGCCGCGAACTGGGGCGTACGTTCCGCGCCGAGATGCTGACGCTGACCACCGATCTGGAAGGGTCGAGCGAGGTCGGCGGGCTGTTCCTCCATCCCGGCGAGCGCGCGGGCGGGCTCGGGCTGTTGCTTGCGCGATCGCGCTACCTGTTCATCGCCGCGCACCGGCCGCGTTTCGCCGATCGCATCCTGGCGGAATTACGCGGGGTGATCGACGAGGCGGGGGGATCGCCGTTCTGGGACGGGCTGGCCGGGCGCTTCTTCGGGATGAATTTCCAGGATGCCGACCAGTTCAATGCGATCAATGGCCACCAGTTCATCGCCGATCTGATGCCCAAGCATCCGATCTATACCGCCATGCTGTCCGAAGGCGCTCGCGCCGCGATCGGCCTGCCGCATCCGTCGGGCCGGGCAGCGATGCGGATGCTGGAGCATGAAGGTTTCCGGTACGAGGGCTATCTCGACATCTTCGACGGCGGCCCGACGATGACCGCGCGCACCGATCAGGTGACGTCGGTGCGCGGGGCCGCCGAGACGCGTGTGGTGGCGATCGATGAGATGATCGACGGGGGCGGCAACGACGAGCTGGTCGCGAGCGGCCGGCTGGCCGCGTTCCGCTGCGCGTTCGGCCAGGTGCGCGAGGTGGCGGACGGCGTGATCCTGTCGCCCGACTGCGCCGCCGCGCTGGGGGTCGAAGCAGGAGACAAGGTAATGCGGGTCGGCCGATGGTAGGGTCATCGGGACTGGTCGAGATCAATTTCGACGGCATCATCGGCCCCAGCCACAATTATGCCGGCCTGAGCCACGGTAATCTGGCCGCGACGCGTAACGCCGGCAAGGTCGCCCACCCCCGCGCCGCCGCGTTGCAGGGGATCGCCAAGATGCGCGCCAACCTGTCGCTGGGGCTGGTGCAGGGCATCCTGCCGCCGCATCCCCGCCCGGATCACGACTGGCTCGCCGCCCTCGCCACCGATTACAAGCGGGCGCCGATCCATCTGAAAGCGCAGGCACTGTCTGCGTCGGCGATGTGGGCGGCCAATGCCGCGACCGTCTCGCCCGCCCCGGATGCGACGGATGGGCGTTGTCACCTGACGGTCGCCAATCTGGTGACGATGGCGCATCGCAGCCACGAATGGCCGGCGACGCTGGCGATGCTGCGCGTCGCGTTCGCCGATCCCGCCTTCGTCGTCCATCCGCCGGTGCCCGCACCGTTCGGGGACGAGGGCGCCGCCAATCACATGCGGCTGGCCGATCATCACGGCGCGGCCGGGGTCGAAGTATTCGTCTATGGCAAGGCCGGCGGCCCCTTCCCCGCCAGGCAATCGCGTGAGGCGAGCGAGGCAGTGGCGCGTGCGCACAGGCTCGATCCCGCCCGCACGCTGTTCGTGGAGCAATCCGCCGCCGCCATCGCGGCCGGCGCGTTCCACAACGATGTCGTCGCGGTCGTCAACGAACGCGTGCTGTTCGCGCATGAGCAGGCGTTCGCCGATCCGGCGCAGGTCTATGCGAACCTCCGCCGCCTGCTGCCCACGGTCGAGATCGTCGAGGTGCCGGCCGCCGCCGTCAGCCTGCAGGATGCGATCACGTCATACCTGTTCAACGCGCAGCTCGTCTCGACCGGGAATGGCACGACGTTGATCGTGCCCGGGGAGGCGCGAGCGAACGCCGCCGTGTGGCGCTGGCTGGAGGGACATGCGGCCGGCAACGGCCCGATCCGGCGGCTGAACGTGGTCGATGTTCGCGAATCGATGGCCAATGGCGGTGGTCCTGCATGCTTGCGGTTGCGGGTCGTCGCCGATCCGGCGACGATCGATCCGCGCTTTCTGGTCGATGACGGGAAGCTCGACCGGATTGCCGCACTGGTGGCGGAGGCTTGGCCGGAGGCGATCGCGGCCGATGCGATCGGTGATCCCGCACTCATCGCCACCATCGAAAGCGCGCGTCGGCGATTGCTGGCGTTGCTCGATCTGGGTGAGTTGATCGACGCCTAGACCCTTTCCACCCGCAGCTTTGCTGCTCCTTCCTTCTGCCACCGGGGAGAGGGAAGGATGTTTAAAACTGTCGGGTTAACTGACAGGTAACCATATCGCTTAACCCGGATATGGCGGATTTCCGGGATTGGCCTCGCCCTTGCTTAACTTTAGCCATGCTCACCCGCCTTGCCCGCCTGTTCGTCATCAAGACCAAGTTCGAGGCGTTTCTCGTCATCTATGGCCTCGCCCTCGGCGCGACGCATCGCGGGGTGCAGTATCTTCAGCAATACCCCGGTACCGGTGGCTGGCTGTTGTTCGCGTGCTGTCCGATCGCGGTGTTCATGGCCGGCGGGCGCATCCTCGATTCACTGGAGCGGGAGTACGCGGGCTGACACGCTTTTGCGGTCAACAGGATAACTTGGCTCCTTTCCGGCGCGGTCTACCCTATCTGCACTGGACATGAGCACGCTCACCCATCTGCAACGCCTCGAAGCTGAGAGCATCCATATCCTGCGCGAGGTCGTCGCCGAAACCGAGCGGCCGGTGATGCTGTATTCGGTCGGCAAGGATTCGGCGGTGATGCTGCATCTGGCGAAAAAGGCTTTCGCGCCGGGCAAGCCGCCCTTCCCGCTGCTGCATGTCGACACGACCTGGAAATTCCGCGCGATGTACCAGCTGCGCGACCGGGCCGCCGCCGAGGCCGGCATGGAACTGATCGTCCATCGCAACCCCGAGGCGGAGGCACAGGGGATCAATCCGTTTGATCATGGCGGTCGCCACACCGACATGTGGAAGACGGAGGGGCTGAAACAGGCGCTGACGCTGGGCGGGTATGACGCCGCCTTTGGTGGCGCGCGGCGGGACGAGGAAAAGAGCCGGGCGAAGGAGCGCATTTTCTCGTTCCGCTCCGCCAGCCACGGCTGGGATCCCAAGGCGCAGCGGCCGGAATTGTGGCGGCTCTACAATACCCGGCTGAACCGCGGCGAATCGCTGCGCGTGTTTCCGCTGTCGAACTGGACCGAGCTGGATATCTGGCAGTACATTCTGGCCGAGGGGATCGAGATTGTTCCGCTTTATTTCGCCGCGCCGCGCCCGACGGTTGAGCGCGACGGCATGCTGCTGATGGTCGATGACGACCGGTTCCGCCTGAACCCCGGCGAGGCGCCGGTGGACCGATCGATCCGTTTCCGCACGCTGGGCTGTTACCCGCTGACCGGCGCGGTCGAAAGCGAGGCGGACACCCTGTCCGCGATCATCCAGGAAATGTTGCTGACGACCACGTCGGAGCGGCAGGGCCGGGCGATCGATCACGATCAGTCGGGCAGCATGGAAAAGAAGAAGCGCGAGGGATATTTCTGACATGACGGCCTATCGCCCCGATGCGCTCGTCGCCGAGGATATCGACGCCTATCTGGCGGGCCACGCCGCCAAGACCATGCTGCGCTTCATCACCTGCGGGTCGGTGGACGACGGCAAGTCGACGTTGATCGGCCGGCTGCTGTACGATTCGCGCGCGATCTTCGAGGATCAGCTGGCGGCGCTGGAGGCGGATTCGGCGCGGGTCGGGACGCAAGGGGCGAACATCGACTTCGCGTTGCTGGTCGATGGCCTGACCGCCGAGCGCGAACAAGGCATCACGATCGACGTCGCCTATCGATTCTTCGCGACCGAGCGGCGCAAGTTCATCGTCGCCGACACGCCGGGCCACGAACAGTACACCCGTAACATGGTGACGGGCGCGTCGACCGCCGACTGCGCGGTCATCCTGATCGACGCGCGCAAGGGCGTGCTGACCCAGACGCGCCGGCACAGCTATCTGGCGAACCTCGTCGGTATCCGCGAGATCGTGCTGGCGGTGAACAAGATGGATCTGGTCGGCCACGACCAGTCCGTGTTCGACGCGATCGTCGCTGATTACCGTGCCTTTGCCGCCTCGATCGGCATCGACCGCTTCACCGCCATTCCGCTGTCGGGGCTGACCGGTGCCAACGTCACCGAGCGTGCCGATGCCATGCCCTGGTATGCGGGGCCGACGCTGCTCCAGCATCTGGAGGTCGTGCCGGTCGATACCGATCGCGCGGCGACGCGGCCATTCCGGCTGCCGGTGCAATGGGTCAACCGGCCCGATCTCGACTTTCGCGGGTTCGCCGGGATGGTCGCGTCTGGTTCGGTCAGCGTCGGCGAGCGGGTGCGCATCGTCCCGTCGGGTCGCACCACGCAGGTGGCGCGGATCATCGGTGCGGATGGCGAGCGCAGCCATGCGGTAGCGGGCGAAGCGGTGACGGTGACGCTGGCGGACGAGGTCGATTGCTCGCGCGGCGACGTGATCGCCGCGGCCGACAGCCCAACGGCGATCGCCGACCAGTTCGTCGCGACGGTCGTCTGGCTTGCGGACCAGCCGATGGTGCAAGGTCGCGGGTACTGGCTGAAGCTCGGCACCCAGATGGTCAATGCGACCGTCCAGCCGCCCCGCCACGTGATCGACGTGAACACGCAGGCCGAACTGTCGGCCACGACGCTGGAACTGAATGATATCGGCGTGGCCGAGGTCTATTGTGACCGCCAGATCGTGTTCGAACCCTATGCCAATGGCGTCGATCTGGGCGGCTTCATCCTGATCGACCGCGCGACCAACGCGACCGTTGCGGCGGGGATGATCGATCAGGCGTTGCGCCGGTCGGGCGACGTCCATTGGCAGTCGATCGACGTCACGCGCGAGGCGCATGCCTCCCAGAAGGGCCAAAGCCCGCGCGTGCTGTGGTTCACCGGCCTGTCCGGATCGGGCAAGTCGACGATCGCCAATCTGGTCGAACGAAAACTGCACGCGCTGGGCCGACACAGCTTTCTTCTCGACGGCGACAATATCCGCCACGGCCTGAACCGCGATCTCGATTTCTCCGAGGCCGGGCGGATCGAGAATGTCCGGCGGGTGGGCGAGGTCGCGAAGTTGATGGCGGATGCGGGGCTGATCGTCCTCACCGCCTTCATCTCGCCCTTCCGCGCCGAACGTGACATGGTGCGCGGGATGTTGCCGGTCGGGGAGTTCGTCGAGATCTTCGTCGATACCCCGCTGGCCGTGGCGGAGGCGCGTGACGTGAAGGGGCTGTATGCCAAGGCACGAGCCGGCCAGATTGCCGATTTCACCGGCATCTCCAGCCCCTACGAAGCGCCGGGCCGCCCCGATATCCGCATCGATACGACCCGCGAGACGCCGGAAGCCGCCGCCGAGCGGATCGTGGAGCATGTGATCGGCATTTGGAGCCCCGACCTGTGACCGACACCGCATTGGCCGCCGCCATCGCCCGCGAGGCGGGGGTATTGCTGAAGGCGATCCGGGACGAAGGGCGCGAAACCGGCAAGGCGCTGGGCGATCGTGGCGATGCGGAGGCGAATCGGCTGATCCTCGCCCGGCTCGCGGCCGAGCGTCCTGACGATTTCGTCCTGTCCGAAGAAAGCATCGACGATCGCCGCCGTTGCGGCGCGCGGCGGGTGTGGATCGTCGATCCGCTGGACGGCACGAAGGAATATGCCGGTGGGTTAGCCGACTGGGCGGTGCATATCGGCCTGGCGGTCGATGGTCGCCCATCGGTGGGAGCCGTCGCCGTGCCTGAACTGAACCGGGTCTGGTGCACCGACCATGCCCATGCCGCGCTGGCCCCGTTGCAGGATCGCCTGCGCGTCGTCGTCAGCCGGTCGCGCTGCCCGGATATCGCCAGCGACGTCGGCATTGCGCTGGATGCCGAACTGATCGGTATGGGATCGGCGGGTGCGAAGGCGATGGCGGTCGTCGACGGCCGCGCCGACATCTATCTGCACGAAGGCGGCCAATATGAATGGGACAATTGCGCCCCCGCCGCCGTGGCGCTCGCCGCTGGCTTGCATGCCTCGCGGATCGACGGCAGTCCGCTGGTCTATAACTGCGCGGACCCGTTGTTGCCCGATCTGCTGATCTGTCGGCCGGAACTGGCGGCCAGGGTGCTGGCCACGATCGCCGAGGCGCGCGGCTAGCTCAAGCCGCTACGCGTTCCAGCAACTGCGCCATCACCCGGCGATAGAGCGTTTCGCCGTCCACCAACAGGTCGATCATCGGCTCGGTCGGGTCGGCAGCCGCCCCGTCACCGGGAAAGTAGCCGATCCGGTCGGTCACGACATGCGCGCCGAGCCCGTTGTAGAAACCGGCCAGCGCCTCGATCACGCGCTTTGACCGGCCATAGCTGTGATCGCCGTCGATCCACGCCGACGACGGTAGGAATATCCCGACATAATGGCGCCAGTGGCGCAGATGCCCCGTCACGCGTTCGACATGCGACTCCGACTCGCCATCGCCATAAGCGCAATCGAACAGGTAGGTCGGTGACGCCGTCCGGGCGATCATCGCGGGATCGACCGGATCGGTTAGCACGAGAAAACCGTCGCGACGCAGGCGGGTCGCAAAGGCGCGGCCGACGCGGCCGTTCGCGCCCAGCACGATGGCGCTGCCCGGCGCCTCGTCCGTGTCGCCGCATCGATCGGCGCGGCCATTTGTCTGCATTTCGTTCAATGACGTCTCCCGGACCGGGGGCGCCGCCGATCGTGTCGCCCGGGTCCGGTGGAAACACCCTGCCCGCCTGCGACCCGTTTCGCAATCGGTCGATGAAAAGATCGTTATCGAATATCGGGTATGCTTTTTACGGTGGCAGACTTGCAGTCGATCACGCTGATGTTATCTCTGGCGGCAGAACATATCGGAGAGAGTGATGGACCTGCGCTTTACGCCCGAGGAAGAAAATTTCCGCGATGAGGTACGCAGTTTCCTTGCCGAAAAACTGCCCGAGCATCTGTCGCGAAAGGTGAAACACGGGCTGGCGATGACCAAGGCGGACATGGAGGAATGGCACGGCATCCTCCATGCCAAGGGGTGGCTGGCGAGCCATTGGCCTGAACGGCATGGCGGCCCCGGATGGACGGTGGTGCAGCGATCGATCTTCGAGGACGAAAGCGCCCGCGCGAACGCGCCGCGCATCGTGCCCTTTGGGGTCAACATGCTGGGGCCGGTGCTGATCAAATACGGGTCTGACGAGCAGTGCGAGCGCATCCTGCCGCGTATTCTCGATGGCACCGACTGGTGGTGTCAGGGATATTCCGAACCCGGTGCTGGGTCCGACCTCGCCAGCCTGAAGACCAGCGCGGTACGCGACGGCGATCATTACGTCGTCAACGGGCAGAAGACGTGGACGACACTGGGCCAATATGCCGACTGGATCTTCTGCCTCGTCCGCACCGATCCCACCGCGAAGGCGCAGGAGGGCATTTCGTTTCTGCTGATCGATATGAAGAGCCCCGGCATCGAGGTGCGGCCGATCGTGCTGCTGGACGGCGATCCGGAGGTGAACGAGGTGTTCTTCACCGATGTGCGCGTGCCGGTGGGCAATCTGGTCGGCGAGGAGAACAAGGGCTGGACCTACGCCAAATACCTCCTGACCTATGAGCGGACCAACATCGCCGGCGTCGGGTCGTCGATCGCGGCGTTCGACCGGCTGAAGTCGATCGCCGGCCTGTTGACGCGGGGCGGCCGACCGTTGGCGGAAGACCCGCTGTTCGCCGCCCGGATGGCCCGGGTCGAGATCGATCTGGCAAACATGGCGACGACGAACATGCGCGTCATCGCGGCGGCGGCGAACGGTGGTGCACCGGGTGCGGAAAGCTCGATGCTGAAGATCAAGGGCACGGAAATCCGCCAGGCGATCACCGCCCTCACCCGCCGCGCCTATGGCCCCTATGCCCAGCCCTTCATTCCGGAGGCGCTGGAGGACGGATATAACGGCGAACCGGTGGGACCGGAGGACGCGGGGTCCGCCGCGCCGACCTATTTCAACTATCGCAAACTTTCGATCTTCGGCGGATCGAACGAGGTGCAGAAGAACATCATTTGCAAGATGATCGTGGGGCTCTGATGGATTTCCAGCATTCCGAAGATCGGCAGATGCTCGCCGATACGCTGCGCCGTTTCCTGACCGAGCGGGCACCGATCGATGTGCGCAACAAGGCGGCTTATGGCGAGAACGGGTATAGCCCGGATGTGTGGCGGGGGCTGGCCGAACTGGGCGTGATCGGCGCGCTGTTCGGCGAAGATGTCGGCGGGTTCGGCGGTGGCGGCTTTGACATCATGGTGGTGTTCGAGGAGATCGGGCGGGCGCTGGCGGTCGAGCCGTTCCTCGGCACGCTGATGGCGGGACGGGCCTTGGCCGTAGCCGGGCGTACCGCCGAACTGGAGGGAATTATCGCCGGCACGACGATCGTCGCCTTCGCCCATGCCGAGCCGCAGGACCGCGCGCCCGGAGATCCGCTCGCGACGCGGGCGACGGCGGAGGCCGATGGCTGGGTGTTGAATGGTGCGAAGGCGGTGGTCGTGCAGGCGGAAGCCGCCGACGTGCTGCTGGTGTCGGCACAGACCGATCAGGGACCGTCACTGTTCCTGGTCCCGGCCGACGCCGCCGGTGTGCAAGTGCATGGTTACACGAATGTTGATGGCGGGCGATCGGCAGAGGTTTCGCTCAGGGACGTCCGGATCGAGGCGTCGGCACAGGTGGCCGGCGACGGTATGGCGGCGATCGCCGCGGCGGAGGCGGCGGGGCTGCTCGCCTTGTCAGCCGAAGCGCTGGGTGCGATGGAGATCGCGAAGTCGGCGACGATCGATTACCTCCAGACCCGCAAACAGTTCGGGGTGCCGATCGGCAAGTTCCAGGCGCTGCAGCATCGGATCGCGACGGTCCTGCTGGAGATCGAGCAGGCGCGTTCCGCCGTCATCAATGCGGCTGATGCATTTGACGGCGAGACCGCCGATCGCGCGTTGTCCGCGGCGAAATACACGATCGGCGCGACGGGCCAGCTTGTCGCTGAGGAGGCGATCCAGCTACATGGTGGTATCGGCATGACGTGGGAGCTGCCGCTGTCGCACTATGCCAAGCGCATCACGATGATCGATGGGCAACTGGGCGATCAGGACGAGCATCTGCAACGCTATATCGCGCTCGGTTGCGCCGCGTGACCGGTGCCGGCTCGGGTGACTGTATCGCCTGAGCCGGCCGATCCGGGCATTTCTTCGGTGCAGCGACTTCGGTCGGGTAGCCAGCGATGGCGACCAGCGAAAACGAAATCAGGCCGGTGTGTCGCCACACCGGCCTGAATTTTTCCATTCCATCCCAATGAGATGGTGGTGCGCCCGGAACGATTCGAACGTCCGACCCTCAGATTCGTAGTATCTCGATCGATACGTCTGACATCCCCCGCTCTCACCAATTCTAGCTAACCCATCTATCTCGATCAGCCATCGACTTCTAATTCGGGTGGGTCCTGCCAAGCTTGCCCAGCATTAGCCGGGGGGCATGCGGGGGGCGCTGGAAAGTTCACAGGGCCGCTGGATCGATGACACCGAACAATCAATCCGCGCAGCGCGTTGGTTGAGTGATTTGCGCGTTTGGCCCGCGGGCGTCGTGGCCGCCACTATTGCCTGGCCCATCGAGCCCGACCGGTCATTGCTACCCGTCATGGTGAAGCGGGTGGCCGACCAGCGCAGCGTCTCTGCTGGCCGGTCGGCAATGAAAGGCAGGAAAGTCGCCCTATCTCAAAAAGCGATCGAACCAAGCCACCGACCGTCGCCTGACATCGGCGGAATGGTCACGATCGCGGATTGAGTGCCCCTCGTCAGCGTAGATGACGAGGCTGGTTGGAACACCGAGCTCTTTCAGCGCGTGCCAATACTCAATTGATTGGGTCGGCGGCACCTCGATGTCACGCTCGCCGACATAGACAAACGTAGGGGTCTTCGCCTGCTTGATCACGGTGATCGCCGATACGCGGGCGTACGCCTCCGGATCGTCATACATGGAGCGTCCAAAGAACGGGATCATCCATTGATCGATGCCGTTGGTGCCATAGTAGCTGATCCAGTTGGACAACCCTGCCCCTGCGACAATCGCCTTGAAGCGGGTGGTCTGGGTGTTCGCCCACATCGACATGAACCCGCCGTAACTGCCACCGGTCAGGCCAAGGCGCGCGTCATCGATTGGGGCCACCTTCTCGACGGCGTCGATCCCGGCCAGGATGTCGCGCAAGTCACCCCCGCCGAAGTCGCGCCGGTTGGCGGCAGTGAACGCTTCGCCCTGGCCATAGCTGCCACGCGGGTTGGGCAGGAATACCCAGTATCCCGCCGCCAGCAACGCGCCGGGCCCACTCTCACGCATGACGTAGTTGGGCGTCGATGCCGACGCAGGACCGCCGTGGACGATCGTCACCATCGGCGCCTTCGCCGCTGGTTTTGCAGTGGCCACCGGCGCCAGCAACCAGCCCTGGACGTCTAGGCCGTCATTCTTCCAGTTGATGCTGCGTGCGACCGCATTGATCGGTGCGGCATCGTTATCACGCGTGATCCGCTTGGCCCGGCCAAGCGGCCCAGCATATAGCGCGGACGCATGGGCGAAGTCCTGAACCGCGGTCGCCATCGTCCGCCCGTCGGCGCTGACCACGACCTTGCCGTCGCCCGCGGCAAAACTCGCCGGGCGGCTCCATCGCACCGTCGCCCCACCGTCCACGGCAATGGTGGCTACCTCCGCCGCATCGCCATCGAGTCGGGTCGCCACCATCCCTGTGCGTGGCCAAGCGAGCGACGTCACCGTCGCCTTGGCCCCGGCAGTGAGGTTGACCGGTTCGCCACCGGCCAGCGGCACCGTCCACACGTCGCCACCGATAGAGCCGAAATCGCTCATCAGCCCTCCGATGTAGGCGACCGTCCGCCCGTCCGGCGATACACGCGGCATGTTAACCTGCGTCTTGGGGCTGGCGATCTGGCGAACCGCCCCCGTCTCTGCATCAATGGCGTCAAGCGTTGCCACCCACCACTTGTTGTCGCCGTTGCCGAAGGCGCTGGTCGCGACGAGCACCCGCCCGTCGGGTGCCCAATCATATTCGTAGATGTAGCGTTTCGCCGGGGAAAGCGCGCGGATCGCGCCGGTGGCGAGTTCGATGACGGCGATCCGTTGTTCGTCGCTTTTTTCGCCGATTTCGCCAACCTGACGCACGCCCGCCTGCGTCGCACCCGCCTCCTTGGCTGCACCGTAGGTCGCGAGCAAGGCCAGCCGGCGGCCGTCCGGCGAGAACCGCAGCGTCTGGGCGATGCCGTCAAACCCGGCGACCTGCCGCTCGCCCGCATCGTCCGCCAGCATCACCGACACACGTCCCTTGTCACGCACCAGGAATGCGAGCCGACCGTCGGCGGCGAAGGTGGGTGAGCCATAGCTGCAGGTACGGCACGGATCGATCGTGCGAACAATGCCGCCGTCGCGAACGCGCCGTACGACCACAGCCGCATGATCCGTCGCGACATTCTCGATCGCCACGAGCCGATCACCCCTAGGTGCGATCTGCACTGCGGCGAATCGGTGAATGGGTCCCGTCTGCCCCGCGACTGCCGAAGGTGCCGCGGCAATCAGTAGCGCGATTGTCGCCCGCATCATTTCGACGCCGTCGCGGTCGCTGTCAGCCCTCGATCCTCCAGCATCGGCTCGATGTCCGGGTCCTTCCCGTAGAAGGTGCGGAACATCGGTCCGTAATCTTCGGTATGGCCCTTCGACAAAATCATGTCTCGGAACCGTTGGCCGTTCGCCCGCGTCAACCCACCGTGGGCCATGAACCAAGCATAGGCGTCGTTGTCGAGCATCTGCGTCCAGAGATACGCGTAATAGCCCGCGGCGTAGCCACCCGCCCAGATGTGGGCGAAATAACTGGTGCGGTAGCGGGGCGGCACGTCCTTGGTGTCGAGACCCATGTCAGCTAGTTTGGCCGCCTCGAACGCGTCGACATCGGTCGGCGTCGATCCCGCCGGTAGCGCGTGCCAGTCCTGATCGAGCGTCGCCGCGGCGACCAGTTCACCCAACTCATAGCCCTGGTTGAACTTGGCCGCGTTCTTGATCTTGGTGACCAGCGTCGTGGGCATCGGCGCCCCGGTGCGATAGTCCTTGGCGTAGTTGGCGAGTATCTTCGGATCGAGCGCCCAATGCTCGTTGAACTGCGACGGGAATTCCACCCAGTCCCGCGCGGTGTTGGTGCCGGACACGAGCGGATAGGTCTGGTTCGCGAACAGGCCGTGCAGCGCGTGGCCAAATTCGTGGAACATCGTCGTCACGTCGTCGAACGTGATCAGCGCGGGTTGACCCGGCGCAGGCTTGGTGAAGTTAGCGACGTTATATACGATCGGCTTGGTGCCGAGCAGCTTCGATTGGCCGACGAAGTTCGACATCCAGGCGCCGCCCGCCTTGTTGTCGCGCTTCCAATAGTCGAAATACATCAGACCCAGTTCGGACCCGTCTTTGTCGTACACCGTGAACACGCGTACGTCAGTCTGGTAGACGGGGATGTCGCGGCGTTCCTTGAACGTAACCCCGTAAAGCTGTCCCGCCGCAAAGAAGACGCCGTCGGTCAGCACGCGGCTGATCTCGAAATACGGCTTCAGTTCATTCTGATCGAGGTCGTACTTCGCCTTGCGGACCTTCTCCGAGTTATAATCCCAGTCCGCGGGCGTCAGCGGATAAGATGCGCCGCTGGCATTTATCGTCCGCTGGAGTTCGGCCGCCTCGCGACGCTGCTCGGCGGCGGTCGCAGGGACCAGTTGTGCCATGAAGCGTTTCGCCGCCTCGGGCGTCTTCGCCATCTGATCGTAGAGCGAATAGGCGGCGTAGTTGGGATAGCCGAGCAGCTTCGCCTTCTCCGCGCGCAGACGCGCGATCTTGATGATCAGCGTGCGGGTGTCGTTGGCGTCGCCCTGTTCGGCGCGGGTCCAAGCCTTGGCGAACAACGCCGCGCGCGTCTGCCGGTCGGTGAGCGAGCCGAGCGCTGGCTGTTGCGTCGTATTCTGAAGCGACAGCACGTATTTGCCGGGCATGCCGCGATCCTTGGCACCCTCTGCTGCCGCGGCGATCTCCGCGTCGCTGAGCCCTGCAAGCTGCGCCTTGTCGTCGACGACAAGGGCGCCAGCCTTGGTCGCTGCGAGCAACTGCTGCTGGAAGGCGGTGGTGGCCGAGGAAATCTCGGTGTTCAGCGCGCGGAGCTTGGTCTTGTCGGCATCGTTCAACTGCGCCCCTGCGTGGAGGAAATCGCTGTGATACAGCTCCAGAACTTGCCGCTGCTCAGGCGTCAGGCTCAATTTGTCACGCTGCTTGTACAGCGTGTCGACCCGCGCGAAGAGCTGCGGGTCGAGGTAGATGGCGTCGTTGTTCTGCGCCATCTTCGGTGCCATCACAGAACGGGTCTTGTCGAGCGTATCATTGGTATTTGCCTGCGCGACGCCGAAGAATGCTTGGCTGGCACGATCAAGCGTGCGACCGGAGCGTTCCATTGCCTCGATCGTGTTCTGGAAGGTCGGTGCCGATCGCTGAACCCGGATCGCCCTCATCTCGGTGATCTGCTCGGCCATGCCTTGCTCGAGCGCTGGCTGATAGTCCGCGTCCGCTATCTGATCGAAGCGTGGTGCCTGAAAGGGCAACGTGCTCGGTACGACCAACGGATTGGCGCGCTCGGAGATCGAATTTGCTTTGCCGGAGCCGGCCCGTGGCGACGCAGTCTGGGCATTCGCACCCGATGCGAGCAGCCCAAGGAGAGCGACGGATTGTAACCAGGGTGAGCGGATCATTCTTAGGGCCTTCGAAGCGTGATCGATCCGCTCTTCTGCTCCCGTCACAGCGCTGATACAATGTCTCGCTGATAGCGTTCGGATAAATCCTGTTTCGTCGCAATGATTTCCAAGCGCCGACCTGACTTTAAATGATCTAATGACGCCTAATACCAAAGATAGTGCGCTTAGGAGGACGGGTTATCGGTGATAGCCGAAAAGTGGCGGCGGCAGCAGGTGCGATGACGGGCGAGACGACCGTGGGGGTTAGGTCGTAGCAAGTGCCGTGACGACGCCAGTCCCCATCGACAGGTTTAGGACGGCCTTCAGGCGCTAAATCACAAGCTTGATCCGGCTACGGCAACGATAGGGGAATACTCCCGGCATTTGATGGATCGCACGTGGTGCAGGATCAATAAGTCGGGCGGCGTGTCCCCGCCCTTCAGTTAGGGTCAGGACTCGTTGATCAAAGCCAGAAGATGACGGTGGCAGCGAGGACGATGGCGGACAAGAAGACCGTCGGACACCTATCGTAGCGGGTGGCAACGCGGCGCCAGTCCTTCAGCCGTCCGAACATGATTTCGATACGGCTACGGCGCCTGTAGCGGCGCTTGTCGTATTTGATGGGCTCGAGCCGAGACCTCCGACCTGGGATGCAGGGTTGGATGCCCTTGGCCTGCAAAGCATCCCTGAACCAGTCGGCGTCATAGCCGCGGTCACCGAGCAGCCACTGTGCCTTGGGCAGATCGTCGAGCAGGGCTGACGCGCCGGTGTAGTCGCTGACCTGCCCGGCGGTCATGAAGAAGCTCAAGGGCCGCCCGTCCGCATCACTGACGGCGTGCAGCTTGATGTTCATGCCCCCTTTGGTGCGGCCGATCAGGCGGCCGAGATCCCCTTTATGGATGGCTCGCCCCTTATCCGAATCGTTGTCATCCTACGACAGCAGGTCGTTTGAGGAAGGAGCGAAGGT
>NZ_LMRS01000004.1 GCF_001426195.1 Sphingomonas sp. Leaf339
CCGCTTGAACTCGTCCGTGAACCGACGCTTCGTCGTACTCGCCATCATACACCTCCTGACTCCGCAAAGCCTATCATCGGTGTCCGCCAAACCGAGGGAAGATCACATGATATGCGGGGGGTCGAACGACGGTCGGAAAATGCTGATCACCAAAATAGCGCCGCCTGCGCGTCTGTATAGTTTACTCAGGCTACCAAAGCTCAAAATGGATACCGAAAGGCGTTAATCTGGCAATTTATTCAGTTCAGGCAGAAAGGTCGGATGGTGCCGCCTTCCGTCCGACCTCGCGCGACAAGAAGATGATCGACAGGATCGCAGTGAACGACAATCCAGCCACCCCTAGAAAGGCAAGACTGTAAGGGGCAAGGGGCGATGCCGCTGTGCCAACGACTGGCCCAGCCACGCGCAGGAGAACGGCGGCGAGGCATATGCCAACTGACAGGCTGAGCTGCTGAAACGTGGCGTAGAAGCTGGTGGCGGCATTCATCCGAGATCGCTTGATGTCGATGAAAGCGAGCGCGTTGTAGCCGGTGAACAGCAGCGACATGAACAGCCCGGACACCATCAAGATCGCAAACATTGTCGGCACTGTCCAATCGGGGCGGAACGCCGCGCATGAGGCATAGCCAAGGCTGGCGATCGCCACGGCGACCAGCATAGGGTCGCGATAGCCGAAGCGGCGGATCAAACCCGGCGCAATCGGCTTGACCAGCAGCGCGCCAAGCGCGCTGGCCAGCGTAATCGTGCCGGTCTTCGCCGCCGACATGCCGAAGCCGAGCTGAAACATCAACGGCAACAGGAACGGTTGCGCGCCCTGCGTGATCCGGGTGAGTGACCCGGCGACGACAGAGATGCGAAAGCTGGGAACCGCTAACAGCCGCAAGTCGAGGATCGCATCGGGCCTACGCCGCGCGTGGCGGAGGTAGAGGAGTGCCAGAACCGTGCCCGTCCCGAGCAGTACCGCCGTCACCGCCTCTGCGCCCGGCCGCGTGGTAAGCTCAAACCCGAACACCAACGCCGCCAGAGCAATCCCGGCAAGCGCAAAGCCGCACCAGTCGAACGCCGCACGGGCGCCGCCCTCCCGCACGTCGGGGATCAGGATCAGAGCCAGCACCACGCCGGCGATGCCGATCGGCACATTAAGATAGAAGATCCATTGCCAGCTTGAATAGGTGACGATCAGCCCGCCGATCGGCGGTCCTAGAATTGGGCCGATCAGCGCTGGCATGACTAGCCATGACAGCGCTGCGACCAGATCGTCGCGGGACACGCTGAGCAGAAGAACAAGTCGCCCGACCGGCATCATCATCGCGCCGCCCGTCCCCTGCAAGAAGCGTGCGCCGACAAGCGAGGTGACGCTCCACGCCTGTGCGCAGGCGATCGACCCCAGTACGAAGGTTGCGATTGCGGTGCAGAAGACCGTGCGCGGACCCCACCGGTCGGCAAGATAGCCGCTCGCCGGGATGAACATCGCCAAGGCGACGAGATACGAGGTCAGCGCCAGGCTAAGTTCGGCTGGAGCGACGCCCAGATCACGCGCCATTGCCGGCAGCGCGATCGTCAGCACCGTCGCATCAAGCTGTTGCATAAAGAGCGCGCATGCCACGACCAACGCGATCGTTCGATAACCGCGCGCCCTGATCGGGGGCGGTGCACCGGCCAGGCCGGTACCTACGGACAGTGCGTCGCCATCGTCGGCGCCGGCTTTGGCGAGCTGCTGGGGGGCAGTCGATGATGTCATGCCGGCCACCTAGCGTGAAGCCACGGATCAGTGAAACGAGAATGGTACCGTCGAATCAGTCACGATAGGTTTGGTCAGAAATGTGTCGGTCGCTCTCGGCTAGGCGCGTTAGCGCCTAACAGACGCTGTTCAAGCCGTTCGGCCACCGAGCGGCGGATCGCACTGCCGCTCTGCACCTTGCGCCAAGTGTTGTAGCTGATGCCGTAGCACGGCATCAGCGCCGCGGTCGTCTGCCCGGCCAGCCCGGCGCGCATTGCTTCGACAATATCCTGGGATACCACCTTCATTGGTTCAGAGTCAGGCTGTTTCATTGCGATCCTTCCTGAAGGGGGTCAGGGAGCGGGCCATCCGTCGCGCCCCCTGTGGTGATCAGAACGACATTCGCACGCCCGCGGTAACGTAACGGCCGATCGGGTCGTAAGCGCTGCTGGCCGCGGTGGTGAAGGTGGTCACGGGTGGTGGTGACAGTGGCGGTGCTCGGTTGAACAGGTTGGCGACCGAGACATAGATTTGCTGCTTCCCGCCGCCCAGCGCCAGGTTATAGGTCCCGGTCAGGTTGGTGTAGAACACCGCGGGGGTTGAATTGTCATTGATGTCGATTCCCTCGATCCTGGTCGCATCCAGCTTCGCCGCGCTAATGAAGCGTTCCTGCACGAACAGCGAAAACGCATCGACCGAATAGGTCGCCTGCAACACGCCGCTCCATTTTGGGGTGATCGTCTCTCCTAGCCCCTCGCGTACGGGCGATCCCGGCGTCTCGGAATCGTTGCGGGTGGCGTGGTTGCCGATCAGCCTCACATTGAAGTCACCACCTGCCAGTTGAGTCTTGTAGCTCAATTCGAAATCGATGCCCGCGACGGTTTGATTGGCGAGGTTTAGGTTGGGACGCAGGATGCTGAGCGCGCCCGATGTCAAAACGGTGATGTTCGCGCACTGTATCTGATTGCCCGCCGCGCATTCATCGACCACGCGCTGTTCGGCCAGCGTGGTGATCGCATCACGCAGCTTGATCCGGTAATAGTCTATGGAGGCTTGGAAACCCGGCATCCAGGACGGCTGATAGACCTCACCGAAGGTCAGCGTGTTTGCCTTTTCAGGTTGCAGATTCGGGTTGCCGGTTGCGAAGTTTACCTGCGGGGTAGTGACGCCGCGATACACGACGTTGCCGTTGAGCTGCGTTGCCGGATTGTAAAGTTCGAGCAGGTTGGGCGCGCGGATGTCGCGCGACACGGTGCCGCGCAGGCGCAACTCGTCGACCAGCTGCCAGCTTGCGCCCAGCTTCCATGTCACGACGCTGCCCGATGTGCTGTAATTGGCGTGGCGGACTGCGCCGTTCAGGTCGAGGTTCCGTGCGATCGCGCTATCTTTCAGCACTGGCACGGCGACTTCGAGATATTGCTCGAAGATATCATATTTGCCCGAAAATGGCAGCGGATTGAAGAAACGATAGGGTCCCTGTCGACCGTTGAGCGCGGACGGCCCGCCGCGGATGCCTGTGAAGTCGATGCGGGTCGGCGATAGCGCATCGGTCATCTGCCGCGCGCTTTCTTTGCGGAATTCCAGGCCTGCAGCGACCGCGATCGGGCCTGCGAGTTGAATTGCATCACCCAAGTCGCCACGAATATTGGCGGCGGCGACTTGCTGACGCAGACGCAGGTTCAAGACGTTGTCGCCGGTGACGTAATCGGTGATGGCTTGGTTGGCGGCTTGTGGCCCGAACAGGTTGCGCGGAGTGCAGCCCGGATCGAGTCCAGCAAGCGTTGAGCGGCAGACGATCTGGCCGGTCGCGGGATTTACTACGGCATCTGCCGCGGCATACAGGTTGCGCGCGATGGTCAGGTTGTTGGAGCGTAGTTCCTGATCTGATTGGCCGTAATTGTACGACGCGTCGTATTTCCACGTACCCCCCAGATCGCCGCGCAGGCCAAGTGAGGCATGGTACACGTCTATCGTCGATTCGTTTTCCGCCAGCGGTAATTCGCCTTCGAACCGGCCAAGTTGGGACGACTGGATACCAGCCTGGATCATCCGGTTGCGGACGTCAGTGGGTAGATAGGCGTTATCACGGTAGATGGTGTAGGCTGCTGCGCTACCGACATTTTGGCTGGCAAACGCACCCTGATTTGTATGGCTGCGTGCGTAAAGCCCCTCGACGAAGACAGTTGCGGCGGGAGAAGCCTCAAACTCGCTGCGGACAAAGCCGTTATAGCGCTCTTGCGTCGGCTGCAGGCCGATATTGGCCCGCGCACCATCGCCACCGCTCTGAAAAGCGGTGCCAGTAATCGTGCCATAGTTGAAGGCGCTCGTCGCGCCACCCGTCAGAAACTGCGTACCGCGCAAGGGGCCCGCACTGATGAGCCCGCCATAGGTGCCGAGCGAGCTGCGGATCGACGGGATGATGAGGTTGCGCGGCAGTGCACCACTGACCGGATTGACGATCTGGCCGGCATTATCGTCGAACCAGTCGCGCCCTGTGCGCTCGTCGGCACGGAGCCCCTTCTGATAGAAATAGTCCGCGCCGGCGACGATCCGGAGTCGGTCGTCCATCGCCGAGGTGCCATAGGCGAGCGAGCCGCCCGCTGACGGCAGATCGCCATGAGTGGAGATGCCACCCAGCGCCTCGGCCTTGAAACCCTTTAGCTTGGTGTCGAGCACGAAGTTGACGACTCCAGCGACCGCGTCAGACCCATAGGCAGCGGAGGCACCGCCTGTGACCACGTCGACGCGGCTGACGAGGCCCTGCGGCAGGATATTGATGTCGACCGATCCGCCGCTGTTCGTGGCGGGCAAACGACGACCGTCGAGCAATACTAGCGTGCGCTGCGCGCCCAGGCCACGCAGGTTGAGCAGGTTCTGGCCACTGCTGCCGCCGCGGCTGTTGGTGGTCGACGGGCTCGACGTCTTGGTGCTGCCGCTGAAGACGGGCAGCTGGTTCAGCCCGTCGGCTAGGTTGGTCGGCGCCGTCTCACGCAACTGTTCCGAACTTGCCATCGTCACCGGCGTCGGCGTGCGGAAACCGTTGGCGACGCGGCTGCCTGTGACGACGATATCGCCGCCGCCATCGGCCTGATCCGCCGGCGCGTTGCTCTCGGCGGACTTCAGCGCGTCGGTTGGCGCGTCTGGATCTGCAGGCACTTTGGTCGACGGTGCATTAGGCATTCCCGACGCGTCCTGTGCGCCGGGGGTTGGAGCGTCGTTCTGCGCGGCAGTGGCGGTTGCCTGCGTCTCGGCGTTGATCGCGGGGCTTTGCTGCGCCGTGGCAGCGGTGGTCAGCGCGAGCGACAGCGCCGTGATGGCACCCCCGCATGCAAGCGTCGTCTTCAGGCTGATGCGAGCCATGTTCCCTCTCCTGTTTTATTGTTATTTTATGGTGATCGTCAATCTATCGGGCCGTGCCCGGGTGGTCCGTCAGGCTACAGTCGCCCGCCGCTTCTGCGCCCGAGTGCCGATCAGCAGCGCCAGCAACGATAGCAAGGCGGCGGCGGCGCACCACGCGCCAGGAATAGCCTTATCGCCGGTAGCGCCGATCAGTGCAGTGGCGATCGCCGGCGTAAATCCGCCGAAAACTGCGGTCGCGGTGCTGTAGGCCAGGCTGAAGCCTACCGTGCGGACATGCGCCGGAATGATCTCGGTCAAATAGACAATGAAGGCACCATTGTAGGTCGCGTAGATTGCAGCGAGCAGCAGCTCGACGGTTAGCAATTTGCCGAAGCTTGGCGCGGCGACCAGCCAGCTCATCAGCGGATAGGCAAGCGTCGCGCCGAGGACGGTGGCGGTGATGAGCAAGGGGCGGCGGCCGATGCGGTCCGACAAGGCACCCATTACCGGCAGCAGCACAAAGTTGGTGACGCCCACACAGGCGGTCACGAACAGGCTCTCGCCCGCGCCGAGGTTCAGCACCTTGCTGCCGAAGGTCGGGGTATAGGCGGTGATCATGTAGAAAAAGACGGTCGTCATGACGGCCATTAGCGTACCCTGGAGCACGAGCCCCCAATTTGCGCCAATGATCCGCATGATTTGCCCGACCTTGGGATGCTCCTTGCGATTGAGGAACGCCTCGGTTTCTTCGACATGGCTGCGGATGATGAACAGGAATGGGATCATGATGCAGCCGATGATGAACGGCACACGCCAGCCCCAGGACTGCATCGTGTCGGGATCAAGGTTCGTCGAAACGATGAGGCCGATCAGCGCGGCGAAGACGACCGCGGCTTGTTGGCTCGCCGACTGCCACGAGGTGAAAAAGCCCTTGCGGTGCGGCGGTGCGATCTCGTTCAGATAGACCGACACACCGCCGACCTCGACCCCTGCCGACAGGCCCTGCACCAACCGACCGGCCAAAATGATGAGTGGCGCAGCTATGCCGATCTGCTCATAGGTTGGGGTGATCGCGATCGCGAGGGTGCCGACCGCCATCAGTCCCAGCACCAGCAACAGTCCCTTGCGACGGCCATGCCGATCAACATAGGCTCCCAGTACCAGCGCGCCGAGCGGCCGCATCAGGAAACCGGCGCCGAAGGTCATCAGCGTCAGGAGCAGTGACCCGAATTCGCTGCCGGTGGGAAAAAAGGCTTTGGCGATGTAGGTCGCGTAATAGCCAAACACCATGAAATCGAACATTTCGAGGAAATTGCCGCTCGCGACGATGAAGATCGACTTGAAGGCGGAGGATTTCCGGGCAGCGATGGTGTCGGCGGTGCCGTGGGCCGGGATGGCCGTGTCTGCGATCATCGGGATGCCTTTCGAGGTGCCGGCTCGAGCCCGCTTGCACGGATCGCGGCATCGGCCTTTGGTGAAGAAAGATAGGTGAGAAGTGCGCGCGCTTCCGCCTGATGCGGTGAATATGCAACGATGCCGCCTGAGAAAGCGGTGACCTTCTGCAGCGAATCGGGGAGCAACCCGACGATGCGGATTCCCTTAACTGGCTTCAGTTCGCTTAGCTGCTGAAACCCGATATCCGCCTCGCCGCGGGCGACAATCTCGCCGACTGGGGTCGCTGGAATCATGCGGCCCTTGGGTCGGACCCGGTCGGCGATGCCAAGCCGGTCGAGCATCGTCGACTGGATGTAGACGCCGCTGGCGCTGTCTGACCAAGCAATCGATTTAGCGTTCAGCAGCGTGGCGCGAAGCGCATCAGGGGTTGCGATGTTTGGTATGGGCGCGCCCGCCCGCACCGCGACGGCGATCCGAGACAAGCCGAGATCGATCGCGGTATTGGGGGTCACCGTGCCGTTGGCGATTAGCCGGTCTAAGCCGGAGCGCGCGAGGATCACGATGTCGGCGGCCTCGCGCCGAGCCAGCCGGGCCGGGATGGCGTTCGGCGTCTCACCCATCGAGGGCCCGTGCGCGACGATGATTGGCGTGCCGGTGGTGCGACGGTACGATGCCGCCAAGCTATCAAACGCCGCGTTGAACCCACCCGACGTGAAGACCGTCAGGGCCGGGCGGGCCGACGGTGGCGTTAATGACGGCGGGGCGATCGTCTGGCAGCCGACCAGTAACGGGGCAAGCATTATGCCGATCGCGCCCATCAGGCGACGGCGTGGCAAGCCGTGTGAACCGTCACGTCTGAATGGAATCGCCTGCGTCATCATCGTCCTGCTCCGTGCCGCCCCAGGGGCGATCCTGCGGCGTGGCAATCTCTCGGTGGATGCCTTGGCCGTGACGCGTATAAGAAGCGCTGCAACAGGTTGCATCAAATGCAATGATCGGTGAGAACGATGCGTGCGACGCATTAGGGGTTGGATGAGGCGGATCTCCCGCCAGCTTTACGCGCAGATGATCGTCGGCATCCTTGTCGGCGCACTGATCGGCCATATCTGGCCCGCTTTCGGGGTCAGTCTTGCGCCGCTTGGTATTGCTTTCGTGAAGGCGATGCGGATGATGGTGCCGCCAATCCTGTTCTGTACTATCGTCGACGGCATCGTCGCACAGGGCGGCGCCCGCCAGACTGGATCGACGGTGGCGCGCGCATTGATCGTCTTTCTGGCGATTACGATCCTCGCTCTTATGTCAGGGCTACTGATCGCAACACTATTGCGGCCAGGGGCAGGTTTGGACGTGCCGACGATGGTACCGACGATTGATATCGGCCGTGAACTGGGTGCGCGCCATATCAATGGCCCGGGCGATTTCCTGTTAAGAATGGTACCCGATACTTTCTTCTCCGCCTTCACCGCGGGCGACGTGCTGCCGGTCCTGTTCATCGCTGCGCTTGTCGGATTCGGCTTATTGCGCATTGGCCCGGCAGGAGAGCCGATCGCACGCGCCATCCGGGGCCTGACCCAGCTGCAATTCGCGATCTTCGCATTTTTGATCCGAGCCGCGCCGGTCGGCGCGTTTGGAGCGATCGCATTCACAGTCGGCACCTATGGCATTGCCTTCATCGGGTCGCTTGGCCTGTTGGTGGGAACGTTGCTGACGGCCTGTGTCCTCTTGGTGACAATTCTGCTGGCCGCGCTTCGACTGTGGGCCGGCGTTTCGCCGGTCGCACTGCTGCGCCACTTCCGCGAGGAACTGCTGATCGTCCTCGGCACCTCATCGTCGGAGGTCGTGCTGCCGCGAATCATGAATAAGCTGGAGACGTTGGGCGCTCCGCCCGCGATCATCGGCATCGTCGTGCCGCTCGGTTATACGCTGAACCTGGCCGGGACTGCGGTCTATCTGATCGTCGGGACGTTGTTCCTGGCCGAGACGCTTCACCTGAGTCTCTCACCCACGCAGATCGTGACCTATCTCTTGGTGATGCTGGCCACGTCAAAAACTGCGGCGGGGGTGACCGGCAGCGGTTTTTCCGCGCTGCTGCTGACGTTGTCGCTCCTGCCGCATGTGCCGGTGAGTGCCGCAGCGATGTTGATCGCGGTTGATCGGCTGCTCTCCACTATCCGTGCGCTGACCAGCGGGCTTGCCAACATCAGCGCCACATTGCTGATCGCGCGCTGGACCGGTGCGACGATTACGCCGGGGCGGCCGCCGCCTCCCGCCATGCCTGAGTGAGCAACGCCACCAGCCGCGCGGCCGCGGGAGAGATCGGCGCGGCGGGACGCCTCAATAGTCCGATGGTGCGGACGATGGTCGGATCTTGCAGTGGTTTCCAGATCAGATCGCGTGCATCCGGTCCTTCGCAGGCGAGGCGTGGCAGTACTGATGGCCCCAATCCCCCATCGACCAGTGCCAACGCCGAAGTTAGTCGTGTGACTTCATAAAACCATTGTAAATGGATGCCCTCTGCCGCCAGCCCCGCTTCTAGCGTGGTTCGGTTGCCGCTGGCGCGGTGGACCGTGACCAGCCGATGCCCCTCCAGATCAGCCCAGCCGAGCCCCTCTCGGTCTGCAAGCGGATGGTCGCGCCGGCAGATCAGGCCATACGGATCATCAATCAGCGGCTCGAACGACAAGTCGGCATCGGACGCGACCGGCAACGACAGGCCAAATTCCGCGTCCCCCGTCCGGACCGCCTCTGCGCATTCATTGGCCGACAGGTCGAGAATGCGCACGCGTACTTTACGATATTCCTCGCCGAACCGCTTCAGCACCTGGGGCATAAAGCGGACCGCTGCGCTCGGGACGCTGGCGACGGTGATCCGCCCGGCCCCCTGTTCGCCCGAAGCCATGCTACCGATTAAAGAGCCGTCGATCTCCTCGACCATGCGGCGGAGCAATGGCAGGACCTGTTGGCCCGCAGGGGTAAGTCGGACATTGCGGCTGCTTCGCTCAAACAGAACCGCACCAACTGCTTGCTCCAGCTTCTGGATGCGGCGGCTTAGCGCGGGCTGCGATAGCGCGAGTTGTTCAGCCGCACGGTAGAAGCTGCGCATGTCCGAAACTGCGATCAAAGCCCGTAGGTCCAAAAGCTCGAAATTGATCGCTGCCATGTCGCGACGTTAGCCGACCATTATCGCAAACCGAAATGCGATCGATCGACAACTCTCTCGGATACGAAACACGACCCACAAGTGGCCGTTCAGGCCGCCCTGTTCGCTTCCCAGCTTCGGTCGTTCATTCATGTAGACTGTTCCGCTCGCCGTAAGCGACGTGTCGAGGACGCGGAACGGCGAAAAGTGGGACGAAGCGGCCGTAGCCGCGACGAGCGCCGTACGGCAGATCTGAACGGAAGCAGACGTTCAGCAGCTGGGACCATTTCCGCCTTCTACGCCCGGGTCTCGTGTGAAGCTGCCGTTGACGTCGCGCACGTGCTTATGTTTATCTTCGGGCCCGGGCTTATGCGGACGCCCGTTTAGACGGGTTTCGTCCAAGTCCGCTCCACTCGCTGCGCGTGCGGCCTTGGAGCGTGTTATGGATGATGCAAGCAGCGCAAGCCTACCTCCGACGATCAGTTTGACGTCGTTGTTCCTAAAGTTCCTTCGGTTCGGTTTTCTGGCATTCGGCGGGCCGGTCGCACAGATCGCGATGCTGCGTCAGGCGCTGGTCGAGGAAGAACGTTGGATTGACCGCGGACGCTTCGATAGACTGCTTGCCGTCTTGCAGGTGCTGCCTGGCCCCGAGGCGCACGAATTGTGTGTTCACTTCGGCATCATCGCCCGGGGTCGCATCGGTGGCCTGCTGGCAGGGCTAGGCTTCATGCTTCCGGGTCTGGTGCTGATGCTTTGCGCTGCGTGGCTCTATGTTTTCGTGATTGCCGGGCATGGCTTCTGGCTGGGTCCCCTCCTCGGCATCCAGATCGTCGTGCTCGCCGTGATCTTCCGAGCTGTCGTTCGGATTGCAAAACATATCCTGGAAGACCGCTGGTTGTGGTGCATCGCTATGGGCAGCCTCTCTGCGACGCTTGTCGGCGTGCCGTTGTGGCTACCCCTGATTGCCGGTGGTGTGTTGTATGCTCTTGTAGTCGATCGTCGCGCTTTAGCTTTTGCCTCTCTTGCTGTTGCGATCGGGCTTGCGCTTTTCATTGGCAGCCAGTCGTTTCTCACCGCTCCAGCGGTGGCCAAGGCTACGGTGCCGGCGACAATACTGGCGCTGTTCTTGGCCGGCCTGAAAGGCGGGCTGCTGACATTCGGCGGTGCATACACCGCTATTCCCTATGTGCGGACGGACACCGTTGGTCGCGGGTGGCTCAGTGACGCGACATTCCTCGACGGCATTGCCTTTGCCGGGGTGCTGCCCGCGCCGCTCGTGATCTTTGCTACCTTTGTCGGCTTTGTTGCAGGTGGGCTACCTGGAGCGCTGGCGATCACGGCGGGCATTTTTTTGCCGGCGTTCGCTTTTTCGCTGATCTTGTTTGAGCGACTTGAAGCCATTGTCGAAAACCCGTCCTTGCATCGCATGCTTGCCGGCGTCGCTGCCACGGTGGTTGGGATCATCGCCGCCACCTTTTTCCAACTGGCGGGTGCGGCCGGAGCGAGAGCGTCTGCGCCCGGCATTGCCGTTATCGTGTTCATTGTGGCGCTTGCGGCTGTGTGGCGGCTCAAAGGAGCTTGGGTTACACCGGTAATCCTGGCGTTTGGTGGTCTGATCGGTGCGGTTGTGACACTTTAAATGCCAAAGGCGCATGTCCGCTATTGGGCGACTGCCGTCCGGCCGCTCCTCCGTCCAAGGACGTCACGACGTGGTGGAAACGGACTGACTGCTTCTAGCGTCGCGTCACGGAACGCTGCCATCGAGGCAAGGCGATATGGACCTGACGACAAACCCTTAAAACGAGGTTGTCGTATAGTCTCACAAGGCGACAGGGTTTGTCGTACAGTAACGGCCAGGCCTCCGCCTAAGTGGCCGATGTTGGGGCCATCTACCGAGGGGAGTCGACGGCAAACATGTGGTTTCGGACAGGATGGCACGTGATAGATTGGGCCGTTCAATGGGGTAGGGGGCAGAACAGTCAACGGATCTAGTCGACGCTGCCGGGACTGATACGATGATCAAATACGAACTTCGGTTCCAACAACAACCAGTTGTTGAGATGGAATACAAAAAGAGTTTCCAGTCGGCGCTGTATTCCGCTGCATTGAGACAAATATTTCTTCGCGCCATGGCGCCATGCCTGAAATGTCTGCATCCGCGATGATTGTCTCTTTGCCAATATAATAACTGACCTCCGTAAACTCACCCGAGTCAAATAAACCGGATGCCGCCAAACCGTCAGGGATATTTATGTCTTCCATAAAGCCAAAGCTCAAAATCACGCGATCCATATTGTCGCAGACCCTAGATGTTTCAGCGCGCGTTTCCGTTGTGACATAAGGTGTCTCGACCACAACAACCGAAACAAGAACAACGCGTTTCTGGAGCGATCGTCCGTGCCTGATATGCTGCGTCAGTGCAAGTGGTATGCCAGTTGTTGCCGCGCTCAGAAACGCACCAATACCGTTCGTCCGGCAATCCACAGATCCATCGAGACGTTGAACAAAGTGTTCTTCATCCTCACGCTGATGTGCTCGTGACATCTCAACTAGCCGTACACCCGACCGCCACGTCAGCATCAGGAACGCAACGACGATTGCAATCACTAGCGGAAACCAGCCCCCTTCGACGAGTTTGACCCCGTTCGCTGCAAAAAACACCATATCAAGCAGAAAGAAGGCGCCATTGACGAGTACGACGAGCAAGGGGTTGTATCCCCACCGGAGCGCAACCAGCGCTGCCAAGAAGGTCGATATTGCCATGAGGCCAGAGACCGCAATACCGTATGCGCCAGCGAGCCCTTCGGATGATCGGAAGATAAGGACGGCTGCTAGCGTACCTGCTGCCAAAAGCCAGTTTGCAAGAGGGAGGTAGACCTGCCCTTCCTGATCGGCCGCTGTGTGGCGAACGTCCAGCCTTGGCAAAAAGCCAAGCTGGATCGCTTGTTGGGTAAGCGAAAACACTCCTGAGATAATGGCCTGACTGGCGATTACCGTCGCGGCAGTTGCGAAAGCGATGAGGGGATAATGCGCCCAGCCAGGGGCAAGGCCGTAAAACGGATTGGCGACGGCCGACGGATCCATCTCGATGAGCGCGGCCTGTCCTAGATAGTTCAGCACCAGCGCGGGCAAGGCGACCGTGAACCACGCCAACCTGATGGGGAACCGGCCAAAGTGGCCCATGTCAGCGTACATTGCCTCCCCGCCAGTAACAGCTAGGAACACAGCGCCTAGGACAGCAAAGCTCACGCCCAGTGGCGAGTGAAGCAGGAAGCCGATGGCATTCGTTGGATTGAGTGCGTGGAGGGCTGCTGGGTGGCGGGCCACCGCTGCGATACCCAGCAACGCGATCGCCAAGAACCAGACGAGCATCACCGGACCGAAAATACGCCCTATAAAGCCGGTGCCACGGGCCTGTACGACGAAGAGACCGATCAAAATAACGATGGTGATTGGGACGATTGCGGGTGCCAGCATCGGTGCGTCGACCTGCAATCCCTCGACTGCACTAAGCACTGATATGGCCGGTGTTATCACGCCGTCGCCATAAAGAAGTGCTGCGCCTACCAGGCCCAGAATCAAAAGAGCGGCCTGCCGCGTTCGGGGTTCCGCATGGCGAGCGCCGAGGAGCGCGAGCATGGCTACTACCCCACCTTCGCCATCGTTGTCCGCACGCAAGATAAGGATGGCGTATTTTATCGAAACGACGACAACAAGCGACCAGATGATAAGCGAAGCGACACCGATCGCAGCAGCGCCCGGAGCGCCGCCCGCAGCCGTGACGGCAACCTTAAAAGCGTAAAGAGGGCTGGTGCCGATATCTCCGTAAACGACACCGAGCGCCGTTAATCCCGCAGCGATACCAGTTCGCTTTTTTATCTCATGCGGATCCTGTCGCTGAACGTCCATGCTTTCCCCGTCGCTCCGATGCTATGTCAGCATTGCCACGAGAACGTTGGCCAGCCCGGTTCGCTCCGAATTGACCTTGAGGGCGCCGAACATGCTTACGCGCCGGCCAAAGGCTGGCGTTTTTCGCTGCACAGTAGCTTTTCAATCGGCAAGGTCCGCTCAACCACACCGTCGATGTTGGGGCAGGTTACGCTGCCAACTCCGCCGGGAGGATCCGATCGCCCACCACTGTAAAATCGGTACCATCGACCAGCACCTGAGGGCTTAGCGGGCGGCAGTTATAGCTCGATGCCATTGCGGCACCGTAAGCGCCAGTGGCATGGAATACCGCGAGGTCACCGCGTCCGACTTTATCAATCGTTTGCGCCATACCGAAGGTATCACCCGTCTCGCAAACCGGACCTGCAATATTGCCAACCATCGTTTCTCCGCTCGGCCTGACTGCTGCAAAACGATGATACGCGCCGTAGAGCGCAGGCCGTGCGAGATCGTTCATGGCCGCATCGACGATCACGAACGGGTGCGTTACGCCAGGCTTCACCCATATCACGCGGGTCAGCAAAACTCCGGCCAGCCCAGCAATGACCCGACCAGGCTCGAACGTAAGGCCGGTGTTCCACTGCTCCGTCACGCGGGAAACCATCGCCGCATAGTCTCCAAAAGACGGCATCGTATCGTCGGCACGGTAGGGAATGCCTAGCCCACCGCCCAGATCGACACGTGTTATCGTGTGACCGCGCGCGCGCAGCTCGAACACGAGTTCACCGACACGCCGGTAGGCAGCTTCAAGCGGGCCCAGGTCGCCGAGCTGGCTACCGATGTGAAGCGCTATTCCGTGGAGGTCCAACCCGTCCAGGCTCGCAAGACGGTCGAACATGTCGGGTGCCTCGGCGATGGCGACGCCGAACTTGTTCTCACGTTTGCCTGTCGAAATCTTGGCGTGGGTGCCCCCGTCGATATCTGGATTGACCCTCAGAACCGCAGACGCCCGAACCCCGCGGCTTTGAGCGAGACGTGCCAGAACACGTCCTTCCTCTTCCAGTTCGAGGTTGAACTGGCCGATCCCGGCATCCAGCGCATCGACAAGCTCGCGGTCGGTCTTGCCGACACCGGAGAACACAATCCCGGACGGCGCCATCCCCGCATCGAGGGCGCGACGCAATTCGCCTCCCGACACGATGTCCGCGCCATAGCCGCATTCAGCGAGCAGCCGGAGCACTGCTGTGTTGGGGTTGGCCTTGACCGCAAAGGCGAACCGGGCGGACTGAAGGTGACGGAGAGCCGCTGTGAAACCGTTGGCAGTGTGACGCAGGGCACCAGCGGAATAGACGTGGACAGGCGTGCCCACGGCGTCAGCGATCTCCGGTAGTGGTACCTGCTCGGCATGGAGGATGCCGTCATGATAGTCGAAGAAGCTCATCTTCGGTCCTCGAATGGTCATTGCCCGAAGCCGTCGACACCTTGGCCCCGTCGGCGAACACGCGCGGTATGAACCACGTCGATGGTGTGGCTGTGCCCCCGTCGTTCTGCGCGGAACATCTGCCCAACCCGTTTGCCGTGGATCATCAGCGGCAGGCCGAGCAGCGCCAGCGGAAAGAAGACGATCATCAATGGCGAACCATCGACGGCCGTACACAAGGCGCAGGAGATGGCCGTCAGCGCAAAGCCGCCAGCTTTCCATTGCAGGTCGCGCCGGGTCATGCTGCCTGCCCGCGGGTAACGGCCGATACCGGGTCGCCGATCACAAGGTCCCCGGCAGCAGCCAGTAGCCCCCCGATACCGGGCTGATCGCCCTCGCCGTGACGGTCGTGACATAGCACGATGTCGGCCGGGAAATCGGCTTCCCGTGCCAACGCCTGCGCCATATCGGCAAGCTCGAAGGTGAGGCCGATCGCGGGCTCGTGCAACCGCGTCGCGGCTGCACGAGAGCGTCCGATCATCGTCGGTGCTCCATCAATGCCGTGGCCCTCGATTGCGGTAAACCCGAGCACGCGAGCGTACCTTGCCGCTTCGATCAGCAGCGTTCCGCAAGCACAGTCGGCGTCGACGATACGAACGGAGTGCCGATGCCTTTCTCGGAGATCGGCAAGTGCAGACGCGATACGCGGCCAACGCGGATCGCTCTGCGCGACGCGGCTGCCAGCAGTCACGGACGATGCCGGTCGCGTGTGGTTGGCTGACCCCGATGGTGCGCCAACCCATTTCATTCTGGCTGTCATGTCAGTGCCCTCTCAGGCTGCGCGCGGCAGCTGGAAATCAACTGCGGTCACCGGACCGAACGGGATCAACGGAACCAGTGGGATGCCCGCCATTTCCAGGCTTGCATGGTAGATCTGGCATTCGCCTTTGGCGAAGCTCAGCGCTGCGCTACGCGACACGAAACGGCCTTCCAATTTCTTGCCGTTATCCTGCACGAGCCAGTGGCCCGCCTTGTCTTGCCCGACGTAGATGACGAGCCCGCGTTCATCGGGCTCCGGATTGGGTTCAGACGACATGTTCGCCTTCTTGCCTTTATGATCGAGCGTCCAGGCGCCCGCGCAGCCCAATTACGACCCCCGGCATAGTGATTCGAGATCGATTTCTGGAAACCCCATAGTGCGGCCGTAGCATTGGCAACGGCTCGTCGCATTTACCGCCTTGGCGCTACAGCCAGCGCGTCCGGCGGAAGCGCCAGTACAGGCCAGAACAGATGGTCAGAATGACGCCGAGCGTGATCGGGTAGCCGTAAGGGCTGCGCAGTTCGGGCATATGCTCGAAATTCATGCCGTAGATGCCGGCGATCGCGGTCGGGACAGCGAGGATCGCGGCCCAGGCAGCCAACTGACGCGTGATGACGCCGGTGCGCTGCTGCTCGATCAGATTGCTGAATTCGAATACCGATGTGAGGACCTCACGAAGTCCACTCGCCATCGCCTCGATGCGGCGAATATGATCGAGAACGTCGCTGAAGTAATGCCGTGCTTCGGCATCAACGCACGGCAGATCGTTGCGTGCGAGCTTACGGGCGACCTCTTCCATCGGTACCAGAATGCGATCGAACCGCATCAGGTCGCGTCGCAACGCGAAGATGCGCGCAATCTCCGCCCGGCCAAGGAACGTGTCGAGCATGTGCTCTTCCATCGCCGCGACTTCCTCCTCGAGCGCCGTCATCAACGGCAGATACCCATCGACGATGAAGTCGAGCACGGCATGGAGGACATAATCGCCCCCCTGCCCCAGAAGGTCGGGAGCGGCCTCAAGATGCTCGCGCAGTGTCTTGTGCGAGCGGGTGGACCCCTGACGTACGGTTATGATGTGGCTATGACCCAGGAAGGTCGCAGTCTGGCCATAGACGATATGGCCGTCAGTCAGATGCGCTGTACGCCCGATCACGAACAACTGGTCGCCGTAAACATCGACCTTGGGTAACTGCCCGTCCTTCAGGGCGTCCTCGACCGCTAAAGGATGCAGACCATATAGCTCACGCAGCGTATCGAACTCGTCTTCGCACGGGTCGGACAAACCGATCCAGACGAACTCCGACCGGTCGCTCGGGCAATCGACACGTTCGTCGATCGAGACCTCACGGACACGGCGACCGTGCCGGTAAAGGTAGGCGGCAATGACAGGCACAACGAAGCTCGATCAGCGCCAGATCGACAGGATCGAACGCCTGCTCCCGAGCAGAGGCTTACCGTGCGACGTGTTGTGCGACATCAAGCGACGCGAGGTCCGGATAGCGTGACGTGCCTGCATCAAGGATGCCCCGCGTCGAGTATCGTAAATGCGTCCATGGACCTTGATCGGTTCCATCAGCCTTGCAGCGATGTCCGCCGGCTGTGTCTCAGGCGTCACGCTATAAGCGTTGTCCCGCTCAAGGAGCTTGCCGCCATGCACCAGCAGGAGGATACCAGCGCTTGCGAGCATGAAGGTCAACAATCCAAGCGCGAATTCCGCAGTCTGCGCCGGTCCTTGGTAAGCCGCTTGGTAGACCGAGCGGTGCACAAGGGTCGATGCCCCCGATGCCGCGATCAGCATCACGCCGACGAGACGGGGCGGTAATCTATGCATCAGCGGTTTCCGGGGATCTGACACCGCCGTTACGAAGGCTCAAGCGGCCAGCGATCCGTGGCTGAAACCCTGCGGACGTCGCGATTGCAATGGCGGTGCGGCCACGCCGTTCGCCTTGGGCAAAGCGTTCCGCCGCTTGGGCAGAGGGGAAACGTCCCAGCATCGCCCCTGCACTCTCGCGTACGGTCCAGCTGCCATCGGTATCGCGTCCGACCACGAGCAATGCAGGTTCCGTCGTATTCATGACTTTCGAGTTCTCCGGAGGCAGGAAGGTGTCACGAGACCGGGGCTGCCAGCGCTCGCTGACCTCGATTTCGTCGAACAGATGGTGGCCGAGCATCACCAGCGCGCTGCCGGCGCTCGCTCCCAGGAAGCAGATTGCTGCAAAAGCGTAAGCAAATGCGCCAGCATTCTGAGATGAAATATGCATCGCACTCAGGCGCAAAACAGCGGTGTACGCTATTGCGCAAAGGAGAAGTCCAGAGGCGCGCAAACCGAGGTCCGCACGCCGCGACCGATGCCACGCCGTCATGCCACAATCCTTGTTGTGGCAATCCAGTTATCGACCTCGGCATAGCAATTCGAGATCGATTCCAGTTATTTGCGTAGCGCCCGCATAGTGCAGGACGATTTTGCCTGGTCTTACGAGATAGTCACGCGTCGGAGCGCAGGCGATATCCAACACCCAGTTCGTTGGCGATCACGCTGCCGACCGGCCCTGGATGCTCCAGCTTCTGCCGAAGATTGCGGATGACGATGCGGAGATACTCGACGCGTGGTTCCTCCTCACCTCCCCAGGCAGCGGCAAGTACGCGCTCGTGTGTCACGACCCGACCGATATGTCGGGTGAGCACGGCAAGCACGTCATGTTCCTTGCGCGTGAGGTGAAGTTCCTCTGTTCCTCGGAACACGATCCGTCGATCCAGATCGATGCTGATATCGCCGCGTTGCACGATCTTCTGTGTGGTTTCCGACAATCCGTGGTGGCGCAACGCCACGCGAAGCCGCGCCAGTAACTCATCGGTGTCGAATGGCTTGCTGACGAAATCGTGCGCGCCGAGATCGAGCGCAGTCACTTTTTCATCGACCGCATCTCGTGCCGATACCACTAATATGACGGCATCGCCGTGGACGAGCAGCAGCGGTATAAGGGTCAGACCATCGCGGTCAGGCAGACCGAGATCGAGCAGCACAGCGCTTGGATGCTCGGTTGCTGCCTGGTGCAACGCCTGCCGTCCGTCCTCGGCCTCGACAACCGTGTAGCCAGCCCGGACGAGCGTGTTGCGAAGAAGGCGACGGATGGCGGGTTCATCGTCCACCACGAGTACTTTGGCAGGCATTCAGGTTAGACCTTCTGGTGCGGGATCACGGACGATCAGGGTCGAGGGGAAGACGAGCGTGAAGGCTGCACCGGTGGCATCGTCGCGGTTCGCAGCCTCGACGGCCATGCCCATTGCTTCAGCGAATGCCTTGACGATCGCAAGGCCAAGGCCGGTCCCGCCAATGGCACGATCGGAGCCCTCAAGGCGGCGGAACGTCTCGAACACTTCCGTTTCCCGGCCAGGCGGCAAGCCTGGTCCATTGTCTAAGACAACGAGACGAAGTTCTCCGAAGCGATGGCGGCCTTCAATAACGATTTCGGTTCCCGGATCTCCATAGCGACCGGCATTGTCGAGGAGATTGAGCAGGCAATGGTGCAGGAGCTGCGGATCGGCGCGGACAAGGGGAAGGCCCGGCGGGACGTCGAGCCGTACGCCATGACCTTCGAGAGCGCGCCGGGCATCGTGCGCTGCACCGGTCACCGCTTCTTCAAGGTCGGTCGCTTCGATATTGAGCTTCAACGCGCCCGCCTCCACGCGAGCCATGTCGAGCAGGTTGGCGACGAAGCGATTGAGGCGGGCAGCTTCGCCCTTGATCGTCCCGATCAGTTCGGGCGTCGCCCCGTGCTCGAGTTGGTCTGCCGCTGCAATAACCGCGGTGAGCGGCGTGCGAAAGTCGTGGCTGACCGAAGACAGGAGGGCCGCGCGTAGCCGGTCCCTGGTCCGTACCGTCTCCACATCGCGCATCTCGACTTCAAGCCGCAGCCGCTCAAGGACAAGCGCGGACTGATCGATAAGGCTGCTGAGCAACGGGAGCTGATCGGCACGCACGGGGTTAGCTGTCGTATCCTTCGCCACGCCAAGAACGCCTAGAACACGACCTCCTGCCTTCAGGGGCTGGAAGAGCCATTCCGAGGCCGCGAGCGTGCCCGAGCCCTTGCCTGCCGCCATGCCGGTGTCCAACGCCCAGGTGGCTGCGGCAGTGTCCATGGTGGTCAGGTGATAGGCTGGATCGCTCGCGGCGAGAATTTCGAGGCTTTTGCCGACCCCGGGTACGAGCAGAACCACTTGCACTTCGAGAAGGCCGCGAACGTCATCGCAGATCATCTGCGCGGCCACGTCGATGTCATTGACGCTTGTGATCTGGCGCAGGAAACCTGCGAGCGTCGCGTTGGTGCGGGCGCTTGCCGCAGCAAGATCGGCCTGAGCCCGGACGCGAGACGTTAGCTGACTGGTTGCGACCGCAACGCCGAGCAGCACGACCACCGAGATAACATTCTCGGGGTTGCTGATAGTGAGTGTGCCGACTGGCGGGAGAAAAAAGAAGTTGTAGGCAAGGCTGGAAGCGATGCCAGCAAATAGGCCGGTACGCAGGCCGTAGAGGCTTGCGGCTGCCATGACGGGCAAGAGGTACAGAAGCCCAACATTGCCAAGATTAAGCACGTGGAACAGCGCACTGGCGACGGCGGTGACCCCCGCCACGAGGGCCGCGGTGATCGCGTAGCCGGCTGGCGTGCCCCAGTGTGCCGGTCGGCGCCGCCTACGCTCTTGGTTCGCCTGCTCTGCAAAGATCGGCAGCACGTGAACAGTTACACCAGGGGTGTCACGGATCAATCGGTCAACAACGGAGCCGTGGAGGAGTTCGAACCACCGCGACCGGCGTGATTTACCCATGACCAACTGGGTTGCTCGGGCGTCAACCAGAAAGCTCTGAATGCCCTCTACCACATTGGTAGCTGGCACAGTCGCGACAGCAGCGCCAAGTTGGGTAGCCAGTGTCATTGCTGCAGCGACACGCTGGTGCTGGACGTCCGAAAAATGGGCGGCGCGCGGGGTTTCGATAAAGACTGCCGTCCAAGGTCCTCGTAGCCCATCCGCGACACGCTTTGCGGCGCGGACCAGTGCGTCCGCGCCCGGCAGTTCGTTGATAGCAACAACGATCCGGTCACTGCCCGCCCACGTGCCACCAAGGCCCAGAGCACGTACGTCGTCGAGCATACGCGCGTCGACGGCTTGGGCCGCACGACGCAGCGCCAGTTCGCGCAAAGCAGACAGATTGGATTTGGAAAAGAAGTGCGACAGCGCTCGCGTTGCTTCGTGCGGCAGATAGACTTTGCCTGCACGTAGTCGTTCGATCAGCTCATCCGGCGGGATGTCGACGACCTCAATCTCGGCCATCTCCAGTACGCTGTCCGGCACTGTCTCGCGCACGCGGACACGCGTGAAGCTGGCGACGATGTCATTCAGACTTTCAACGTGCTGGATGTTGACGGTCGAGTAGACGTCGATCCCTGCGACAAGCAGTTCCTCGACATCTTGATAGCGTTTGGGATGACGGCTGCCGGGTGCGTTCGTATGCGCGAGTTCGTCGACCAGAACGAGACGCGGCGCGCGGGTTAGGATCGCATCCAGATCCATCTCTTGGAGCGTCCGGCCTTCATATGAAATTGCCCGACGTGGTGTGATCTCATGACCTCGGGTGAGCGCTTCTGTTTCCGCGCGTCCATGGGTTTCAACCACACCGACGACGACATCGACGCCGTCCCGTTTACGCGCCGCACCCTCGGACAACATCTCGAAGGTTTTGCCGACCCCCGGGGCCGCACCGAGGAAAACCTTGAAGCGCCCCCTGCCCTCCTGCGCCGCTGCGCGCAGAAGAGCGTCCGGGTCAGGTCTTCCATCGCCTGAGACAGGCATCAGCGCGGGCGTGTCCCGGAGGTGCTGATGCCTGACGGTGCGTCGAGTGCACGGTTGAGGGCCAGTACGTTGACGTGAGCTTCACCCAGGATGGACGCCTCAGTCGTGTCAGCGACTAGCTGGCGAACACGGTCGATTGGCACACCGCGGACCCGCGCCACGCGCGACGCTTGAGCCAATGCGGCAGCGGGCGACAGATCGGGATCAAGCCCCGAGCCACTGGCGGTGATCAGATCGGCGGGCATTGGTCCTGCGACGCCTTCGGCGCGACGCTTCGCTACGTCGGACTTCACGCGGTCGACCAGGGCTTGGCTCGCCGGACCTAGGTTTGAACCGGACGATGCAAGGCCATCATAGCCTTTTCCGGCAGCGGACGGCCGCGTCTGGAAGTAGCGGTCTGCAGTGAAGGCCTGTCCAACCACACTTGAACCTATGACTGTGCCACGAGCGTCCCGCACCAGGCTGCCATTCGCCTGGCTTGGGAAAATCGTTTGACCGATCCCGGTCATGGCAAGCGGATAGACGAGCCCGAGAAGGACTGCGAACAGGATCGTCATGACGATCGCAGGTCGCAGTGCGGAGGTGAAATCCTTGCCCATGTCTGTCTTTCCTTACGCGAGACCGAGGCCACCGACCACGAGGTCGATGATCTTGATGCCAATGAACGGTGCTACCAGGCCACCAAGGCCGTAGACCGCGAGGTTACGGGCAAGCAGTGGTCCAGCTGCCATCGGCTTGTAGGCTACGCCGCGCAGTGCCAGCGGCACCAGGCAGGGGATGATGACGGCGTTGAAGATGATCGCCGACAGGATCGCGCTTTCAGGACTGCCCAGGCGCATAACGTTCAGCACGCCAAGCCCCGGATAGAGTACGACGAACATTGCTGGGATGATGGCAAAATACTTTGCCACGTCGTTGGCGACCGAGAAGGTCGTCAGCGCACCGCGGGTCATCAGCAGCTGCTTGCCGAGACCTACGACCTCGATCAGCTTGGTCGGATCGCTGTCGAGATCAACCATGTTGCCCGCTTCACGTGCAGCCTGCGTGCCGGTGTTCATCGCAACGCCAACATCGGCCTGCGCGAGCGCTGGCGCGTCGTTGGTGCCGTCGCCGCACATCGCGACCAGTCGCCCACCGGTCTGTTCCTTGCGGATCAGCTCGAGCTTGTCCTCAGGCGTCGCCTGGGCAAGAAAATCGTCGACGCCGGCTTCGGCCGCGATCGCTGCGGCAGTAAGCGGATTGTCGCCGGTGATCATCACCGTGCGAATGCCCATGGCACGCAGCTCGCCAAAACGCTCGCGAATGCCGGCCTTGACCACGTCCTTGAGGAAAATGGCGCCAAGCAACCGTCCGTCCTGCGCAACTGCAAGCGGCGTACCGCCTGCGCGTGCGATCTCATCGGTAATCCGGCGCAACTCAGTAGCGGCTGCGGTTTCGCCCGAGCCTGCGTTGGCACGCAGGATCGAATCCACCGCACCCTTCTGGATCAATGATCCGCCGACCTTCACGCCCGAGATGCGCGTTTGTGCCGTGAACGGGATGATCTCGGCACCGGCAGGTAGCTCAGCCGTTGCCACGTGAAATTTTTCACGCGCGAGAAGCACGATCGAACGGCCTTCCGGCGTCTCGTCGGCAAGGCTCGCCACCAAAGCGGCCTCGGCCAGCTCCTGTGGGCTGGTCCCGGACACCGCCCGGAACTCGCTCGCCTGACGGTCACCGATCGTAATCGTGCCGGTCTTGTCGAGCAGCAGAACGTCGATGTCGCCCGCTGCTTCAACTGCGCGGCCCGACTTTGCGAGCACGTTGAACCGTACCAGGCGGTCCATGCCGGCGATGCCGATGGCCGACAACAGCGCAGCAATTGTCGTTGGGATCAGCGTGATGAGCAAGGCTGCCAGGATCGCGACCGGGATCGACCCGCCCGCATAAGTGGCGAAGCCCGGGATCGTCCCGACTGCGATCAGGAAGATGATCGTAAGGCCGACGAGTAGCAGGGTCAGAGCGATCTCGTTCGGCGTCTTCTGGCGCTCTGCACCTTCCACGAGTGCAATCATCCGATCGAGAAAGCCCTTGCCGGGCTCGACGGTGACCTTGACGCGGATCTCGTCGGAGATGACGCGGGTGCCAGCGGTAACCGCCGATCGGTCGCCGCCTGCTTCACGGATAACCGGCGCGCTCTCGCCGGTGATCGCTGCCTCGTTGACTGAGGCAACACCCGAGACGACATCGCCGTCCGAAGGGATCAGATCGTTGGTCTCGACCAGCACGATGTCACCGACCTTGAGCTGGCTGGCTGGGACATTTTCGAATTCACGGCCGGCGCCTTTCAGGCGCTTGGCGGTCAGTTCCGCCTTGGTCGCACGCAAGCTTGCTGCCTGCGCCTTGCCGCGCCCCTCAGCCAGCGCCTCGGCGAAGGTGCCGAACAGCACGGTCAGCCACAGCCAGATAACGAGCTGCAGTTTGAAACCGACGGACAGATTGTCCTGCCCGATCACGAGCAGGACGGTCATCAGCGCCGCGACCGCGGCGGTGACGAACATGACCGGGTTGCGAACGAGTTCCTTGGGGTTGAGCTTCAGGAACGACGCCTTGATCGCGGGCACGACAAGGTCGGCCGTGAACAGGCTCTTGGATTGGGTTTTTGCCATGTCAGGCGCCCCTTCAGGACAGTTTGCCGCTGATCATCGCGAGATGATCGGCGATTGGACCAAGCGCGAGGCTCGGCAGGAACGTCAGGCCGCCCAGGATCAACACGATACCGACCAGCAATCCGACCCACAGTCCCCCCGTCGTGGGGAAGGACCCGGAACTCTCCGGCGTATACTTCTTCGCTGCCAGGCCGCCGGCGATCGCCAGCATCGGCACGATGATGAAGAAGCGGCCGACCCACATCGCAACGCCGAGCAACCCGTTATAATAGGGCGTGTTGGCGGTGAGGCCTGCGAACGCAGAGCCGTTATTTCCGACCGCGCTGGTGAAGGCGTAGAGGATTTCGGAGAAGCCATGCGGCCCCTTGTTCAGCGGCCCCGCCAGTCCCTGCGCCAGCACGGACGACAGCGCCGTGAACCCCAGGATCATCAGCGGAAGCACAGCGATTGCAAGCACCGCGAGTTTCACCTCACGCGCCTCGATCTTCTTACCGACATATTCCGGCGTACGACCGACCATCAGACCGGCGACGAACACTGCGAGTATGGCAAAGAGCAAGAAACCGTAGATACCTGCGCCAACACCGCCGATGACGACCTCACCCAGCTGCATGTTGAATAGCGGTATCATGCCGCCAAGCGCGGTGAAGCTATCGTGCATGCTGTTGACGGCACCGCACGACGCAGCGGTAGTGACGACCGAGAACAATGCAGATGCTGCGATCCCGAAGCGGACCTCCTTGCCCTCCATGTTGCCGCCCGCGACGCCAAGATTGTGCAGTACCGGGTTGCCTGCGGCCTCCTGCCAATAGGTGACGGTCACACCAGCGAGGAACAGGATCACCATCGCCGACAGGATCGCCCAGCCTTGCTTGGTGTTGCCGACTGCCTTGCCGAACGTCCACGTCAGCCCGAAACCGATCAGGAAGATCGACAGCATTTGTATGAGGTTGGTCAGTGCGGTCGGATTCTCGAACGGGTGCGCGGAGTTCGCGTTGAAGAAGCCGCCACCGTTGGTGCCGAGCATCTTGATCGCCTCCTGGCTCGCAACCGGGCCGAGCAGCAGCGACTGTTTTACACCCTCGAGCGTTTGGACGTCGACCACACCGGCCATCGTCTGCGGCACGCCGCTGGCAATCAGGAAGAGCGCGTAAACGATTGAGATTGGCAGCAGGACGTAGAGTGTGACCCGCGTCACATCAGCCCAGAAATTGCCGATCGCCTTCGACTCCCGGCGCGCGAAGCCCCGGAACAGTGCGAAGGCGAGTGCGATGCCGGTTGCAGCGGACAGGAAGTTATGGATCGTCAGCCCCAGCATCTGGCTGAGGTTCGACATGGTGCTCTCACCGCCATAGCTCTGCCAGTTGGTGTTCGTGGTAAAGCTGATCGCGGTATTGAACGCTAGGTTCGGCGCCAGCCCTGCCAGCCCCTGCGGGTTACCTGGCAGTACGCCTTGCAGACGCAGCACCGCATAGGTGAATACCATCAACGCGACGTTGAACAGTAGCATGTGCAGCGCATAGCGGCGCCAGCCCTGTTCGACGTTTGGATCAATCCCGGCAAGCTTGTAAAAGCCGCGCTCGACCGGACCCAGTACGACGTGAAGCGGGGTACGCCGTCCTTCGTACAGCGTGAAAAGCCACGTGCCGACCGGTTTGGTCAGCGCCAGCAATATGGCAACGAAGCCCAGAATAAGGAACCAGCCCTGGAGTGTCATCGGTCCGCCTCCTTCAAAAGCGTTCGGGGCGGATGAGAACCGCCACAAGGTAGATTAGGAGGCCAAGCGCGGTGAGCGCCGCCAGCCAAAGGTCGAGGGTCATTGCCGTCTCCTCAGGCGTTGTCGCATAGGCGGGCATAGGCGAGCGTGAGCGCCACCAGTCCGACCATGATTGCGATCCAGAGCAAGTCCTGCATCAGGTGTCCTTTCAGAAGGTCAGAAGGCAGCCGTCAGCGAGACCACGACCTTGCCGCCAGCGATATTGCCGGTGCCGTCCTGACCCTTGCTGAAGCTGGGGCGGAGGTACGTCGCCTCCCGATTCGAGATGTCGGTGTCGATATAACTGACGTTAAATGTCAGGTTCTTGTAGGTGGCATCCGCACCCAGCGACCAATCCCAGTATTCGCCAGTAGGCGCTACAGCGGTCGCATTCGGACCTAAGCCATCCTGCCCCCAGCTGTGGCCGACATGCGCCTTTGCCGTGATCGGCGTACCGGCAAGCGCCAGCGCGCCGTCGCCCCACAGATAGAGGTTGTCGTCCTTGGCGCCGGGATTGTTATAGACGCCATTCACAGCATCGGCACCAGTGTTGTACCATTTGCCGATCGCCTGCTGCTTGGGCGCATAGGCCGCACCTGCGGTCAGCGTTGCCGTGCCGGCCGTGCCGGTCAGCTTCACATAGGGCTCCGCGAAATCGGTCTTATCGGCGCCGCCCGGATACATGTACCAGGTAAGACCGACGTCGAGCGTTGCATTGTCAGCGAGCTTCGCCTTGTAGCCCCCGATAAGATCGAGCTCCATGTTGGCGCCGCCAAACGTTCCCCACCCGGCGAGATTGGATCCCCAGACGCCAGCATACAGACCGCTTTCATGAGCAACTGTAATGCCGCCCTGAACAGCCATTTCCCGGTCGGACTGCGATACGCCGCGGAACCGGTAGTCGGAGGCGATCGCGGCCGAACCGCTGACCGTCAGCGTCGATGGCGGAGCCGTGGCTTCAGCAGCCTCGGCCTTGTCGTTCGGCGTCGACTGAGCCTGTACAGTGGCTGGAAAAGCTAGGATCGCAACGACCACGGCCGCATGACGGAACTTCATTATTACACCCCTTGAGCGGCGCTCGTCACGTGACGATGCCTTCAGGGATGTGCGATTAGGCGCATTCAGCGTAGCAATTCGAGATCGATTCCGGGAAAAGGCATATAGCGCGCATATAGCTGACGCTTTTTTTACGCTGCCAGTAGCTGGCTTGGCGCTGCTACTTTTTGAAAATCGACCCAACACTACGTCAGCACTATGGAGATCGATCAAACCGATCTTTTGTCTATATGCCGGACAAGCTATCTCGCGCCTTAGCATTGAGAAATGTAAGAAGGACGTCGGACAAAATGTCAGCTTCTGGCATGTTAATGCTAGCCGCTATTATTCTAGTAATAATAGCGTTCGACGTTATACTATGGATAAATATCCATAGCTATAGTCGCGCTTCTTCTGAGAGGGAGGGCGTTACAAACGCTGTCGTGAAAAAAGTAGATAAAAATTAGGATGGGGACGCTTCTCGTCTCAATCGTATATTTCGGATTGATGATTTTAGAGCTATTGGCTTTGCTTGTAATTTGGAACTGTTCGTTCCAGCGCAAACTCCTACAAGCAGTGTTTGGAGCCACCGGGCTAGCGCTCGTATTTGTCGTGGCGGGCATTACTTTTCGCGAGATGGTTCCCACTAAAGCTTATCTGGCGTTTGCCGGCATGTACATCTTCTCGGGATTGGTCTGGAGGTGGTGGAAAGACGGAATTGCCCCTGACCGCTGGCAAGCGAGCGAAGTCGTGCTTGCCATGCTGGCAACGGTTATGTTTTCGATGGCAAGCTCAGCGCTGGAACAAACGGCCTAGCGCTGTGTAGCCGTCTTGCTGTCAGCTACGAGCGCATATTCTCGATTCCTCATTCGCCAGTACCCTTCGCCACTGGCGTTTCAAAAAACTGTCATTTTCGAAAAAGGCGGTCGCCATGCGCAACATTGGCTATTGCTATCCCGGCGCCCTAAAGCAGATAGGCCACTGTCCTTCCCATAATGGCCGTTCGGCAAGCAATTGATCGGAAAACCCGGTCTGAAACACCACTGTGCGACAAGCAGGTGTTTTGCGGCACTCGAGCCTGCCTCCGACGCTATGCGTATATCTGGGGCCGTTCTATGTACGATCCCGTCTTACGATCGTGCGCCCGCGGCGCCGGTCAGTGTCACGTAATGCCGACCAACCATCACCGCCTGCGTTCAATCTCCGACAGCATGTCGAGAAACGCGGTGACGCGCGCCGGCCGGTAGGGGGTATCGGGCATGACCGCGTAGATCCCGCCGCTATCCAGATGCCAATCAGGCAGCAGCCGGACGAGCCGGCCGCTTGCCAGATCGTCGGCGACGGCGAAATCGGGAAGAACCGCGATACCGCCACCGTTCCTCACCGCCTGCAGCACGCCGAGCGTCGCGCTGATCGCGAGCGTCGCCGCAAACTGCAGCGATTGCTGACGCCCGTCCTGGGTGCGGAAAGTCCAGCCCAGCGGATCGCGCAAGTTGCTGTTAGCGACGAAGGCTAGCCCCGCGACCTGCTCAGGCGTGAGGTCGCGTGCGAGATGCCCGGCAAATTCAGGGCTCGCGACGAGCAACTGGTCGAAGGCCCCAATGCGCCTCGATCGTAGCGCGCTGTCGACCAGCCAGCCCACTCGAATTGCCAGTTCAATGTCGCTCCCGATCGGATCTAACGTTGCGTCACCGATGACAAAATCGACAGTACAGCCCGGATAGCGCTGCTGGAACGCGGCGATGACAGGAACGACCACGGCGATGCCGTAGTCAAACGGTGCGGTCAGCCGCAGTTTTCCCGTCGGCGCGCGGTCGCTGCTCTCGAGCCCATCGAACGCCGCCTGCGCCTCCGCCAGCACGCGCGCGCTCCGTTCATAGAAGGCGCGCCCTTCCTCAGTCGGGCGGACGCTGCGTGTCGTGCGTACAAGCAAAGTAGTTTCGAATGCGCGTTCAAGCGCGGCGACCTGCTGGCTAACGACAGCCTTAGTGATTCCCAGGCGCTCCGCCGCGGCGGTGAACGAGCCGGTTTCGACCACTTCCGCAAAATACGCGAGCCGCTTCAGATTGTTGATGCCGCGGTTTGATCCGGAGCGAACATTGTGTGGCAAAGACATACGATCTGATTAGATCTTCGTTCTACACATCGCAATCGACGGGGCGCATATTCCGGTCATCCTGGAGTCGATGACGATGACGACGCGCTTTCTCTACATCTACGATCCACTGTGCGGCTGGTGCTACGGTGCCTCCGCCGGAATCGCTACGCTCGCAGCCCAGGGCGACCTGACCGTCGAGCCGATGCCCCGCGGATTGTTCGCGGGCAAAGGCGCCCGCACTCTCGACGGCGCGATGAGCGATCACATCATGGCGAGCGACCAGCGGATCGCGACTGTCACTGGTGCGGTCTTTGGCGCGTCCTATCACGAACGGATCGCCGGCAGCGCCAGCCTGACGCTCGACAGTGGACCCGCAACGCTCGCGCTGAGCGCGGTCGCGCGAACCGCGCCGATGCGCGAACTCGAAGCACTCGGGATCATCCAGCGCGCCCGCTATGTCGACGGACGCGACATCACCGATGCGTTCGTGCTGATAGATCTGCTTGTCTCCGCCGGCCTCGATGCCGCAGCGGTCACGCTTGCCAATCCCGCGCCTGGCCTGCGCGAGGAGAACCGGTCCCGGCTGGAGCAGGCGCAGACAGTGATGCGGCGCTTCGGAGTGAGTGGCGTACCAGCGCTGTTCCGGATCGATGGCGACCGGATATCACCGATCGACGCGGCCATCTTATACCATAACCCGCTCTCGCTCGTTCGTTCACAGGGTGTCGCGTGACCGTGCGCAAATCCAACCAGCCAGTATTCACCATGCCTAACCGGAGACAGATGATGACGATGATCGCAGGCGGCGCAGCCGTATCGATATTGGGTCAAGGCGAAGCGCTCGCTGCCGGCAAGGCGCTTCAGTGGAAGGCATTCCCAGCCGGCGAGCCTGGATTCTTCCGTGCGCCGGTACTGGTCTGGGGCGCGACCGAGGCGGTCCTGATCGATGGCGGCTTCACGCTTCCCGACGGCCGGGCGCTGGTCGAGGCGATCAAGGCGACCGGTCGCACGCTTACCACCATCTATGTCAGCCAGAGCGATCCCGACTATTACTTCAGCCTGGGCCCGATCAAGGATGCCTTCCCCGACGTTCGTGTGCTGGCCGCGCCCGAGACGATCGCAGCGATCACGGCGAACGTCGACAAGAAGCTGGCGACCTGGAGTCCGCAGCTCGGCGACAATGGTCCCAAAACGCTGGCCGATATCGTCATGCCGAGCGCGTTCTCGGATACCCAGCTACTGGTCGACGGGCAGGCGATCGAGATCGTCGCTGCGAGCAGCCTTGCCAACCGTCGCTATCTCTGGGTGCCGTCGCTGTCGGCAATCTTCGGCGGGGTGCTGGTGTTCTCGGGCGTCCATGTCTGGACCGCGGACACCGCCGGTGCCGAGGCGCGGGCGGCATGGATCGCTCAGCTCGACGCGATGCTGGCGCGCAAGCCCGATGTGGTCGTGCCTGGCCACATGACCCCGTCGGCACCGCTTGGCCAAGTCGCAATCATCTATACCCGCGACTATCTGCGGGCGTTCGAGGAGGAGATCGCCAAGAAGCCGGACAGCGCTGCGCTCATCGCGGCGATGACCGCGCGCTATCCCGACGCGGGGATGGGCGTGGCGTTGCAGGTCGGCGCGAAGGTCGCGACCGGCGAAATGAAGTGGGGCTGAGCATGCAAAGCAACACCGACATCATTCGCGCCACCTATGAAGGCACGTCGGCGGAAACGGCGCGCATCTGAAGGCCGCGCTCGCGCCGGACGCGACATGGACCGAGGCAGCGGGATTCCCCTATGCCGGCACCTATGTCGGCTATGACGCCATCGTCGAGAACGTCTTCCAGCGGCTCGGCACCGAATGGGAGGGGTATACGGCCAAGGTCCACACCTATCTCGCCGAGGGCGACCGCGTCGCCGCGTTCGGGATCTATTCAGGCACCTACCGTGCGACCGGCAAGGCGGTGTCCGCGACTTTCGCGCATCTCTATCGGTTGGAGGACGGCAAGATCGTCACGATGGAGCAATATGTCGACAGCGCGACGGTGATGGCTGCTCTGGACGGCGACAACAGCTGACATGCATCTTCGACGATGGCTTTGCCGCGGTATCTCGACGATAGACCGGGGCACCGAGGCAACGCCGACCGTTCGATTTTCTCGAACCTGATCGTCGAAACTATTCGGCTGTGTCCAAGCCGCAGTTGGGCCGATAGCGACTTCCAAGGCGGCGCTGCAATCGGGCGCTCCGGGAGTGCATCATGGCCTATCTCGATCTCGAACTGAACCTTCCCCGCGGCGCGCTCGAGCAGGCCCAGACGCGTGCCACGCCACGACACGATCCGGTTTCACGGCTGAGCATGCTGGAGCGTCAGGTTATCCAGCTTGCACGTACCGATGGCCGGTGGAGCCTGGCCGGTTCAGGTCGGTTTCAGTCGGTGCTGGCGACAGTGTTAGGGCTTGAGCGTCCGAACCCCCTCGCAGATCCACGGCTTGAGGCGTTGCGCCGCTATGCGGTCACGCTTCGTCTAAGCGCCGGCAGGCTGTCGCGCGCGGACGACGATCGACTGATCGCGTTCGGTTTCTCCTCGGCAGCGATCACTGATATTCGCCGATTGGTACTCGACACCGTGCAGTCGGTGGCGTGATGCGAACCGCCCTCACACGCGCCAAGCCGGACTTCGTCACTTTGACGGCGGTCGTTGTACAGCTTGCGGTCGTCATAGGTGCCGCCCTGCTGCTCTATACAGAACTGGTTCGTAAGCTCGACGATCCGATGATCTCTGTCGTCCTGACGCTAACGGCATTGCTCACGTTCGTAGCCCTCGTCACCTCGAATGTACGCAGGCGTCCCTGAACCGACCAATCACAGCTGCCCCCGCAAGCGCTCGATAAGCCAGGCAGCAGCGGGGCCTGGCGGCGTATCGCTCCGATGGATCGCGTGCATCTGATATTCCCCGCCCGGCGCATCCGGCATGTCGAGCAGAACGAGCCGCCCAGTGTCGAGATCATCCCGGATCATCGCTTCGGGCATGTAGCCCCAGCCGATCCCCGCCTTCATCAGCATGTGCTTCGATCCGAGATCGGCGAGTCGCCAGGTCTGGCTGCTCATTACCGCAAAATCGCGCCCCTGCGTTAGCGGCGAGCGATCGGTCAGCACCAGCTGGATATGCGCGCGCCCGGCGCCTGGTGCGTTGCGTCCCGCCAGCACCAGCGGATGCGTAGGGGCTGCGGCCGGCAACAGGCGGATGCTGCCGATCGCGATCCGCTCGATCCCGTCCACCGTGTCGAGCGGGCCATTGACGCCCAGCGTTGCCCGGCCGTCGCGCACCTGCTGCGTCACCGCGCCCAGCGTCTCAACCGACAGATGCAACGAAACCGTCGGAAAGGTCGCGAAGAACGCGGTCAGCGCATCGACGACCCGCGCCTCGGGCAGGAATGTGTCGAGCACCACGTGCAGTTCGGACTCGAGCCCCTGCAACACCCCCTTGGTCTTGGCCCGCAAGGAATCGATGCTGCTGGCGACCAGCCGCGCTTCGCCCAGCACCATCCGGCCCGCTTCGGTCAGTTGCGGCTTGCGCGTCGTCTCCCGATCGAACAGCCGGACACCCAGTTGCGCCTCCAAATTGGCGATCGTGTAGCTGATCACAGAGGTCGCACGGTTCAGCGCGCGCGCGGCGCCTGCGAAACTGCCGGCTTCGACAACGGTCACGAGAACGCGGAGCTGGTCGAGTGTCGGCGTGCCGGGTTCCGAAATAATGATGCCTTTCCGTCTGCGGCGTGGATCGATGCATAGGATGATCACGCAGACGCGCCAACCGGCCTTGTCGAGATTATCGAACGTAGCGATCGAAACTTAGCCGGTTTCGCTAAAAGTTGCGTGTCCGTATCTGGGTCTCACGACGCAAACAGGCGTCTCGGACACGACCATGAAAAACCAGCGCTCCGATACCCACCCCCTGACGAACACCGAATGGTCGACCGTCGCCGAGGCGCTCTCGACGGTCGAGAACGACGGTGCCGAACTGGTATCGCGTTTGATGCGCCGGGTCCGCGTTGCGCTGACTGGCACCGCGCCGACACTGCCGCAGGTCGATCCGCGCACCGCCGCGATCCGCGCCTTTGTCAGCGACACTCGGCGCTTCGGTCGACCGGCAGACGCCGCGGGCTCGGCGCTGCTCGGTCACGGTTTCAATGCGAACCAGGTCGCGGCCCTCGCAGCGCTGTCGATCCACTGATCCCCCTTCTTCGGAGACCTGCCGTGACGCTTCAGTCCCATACCGGCCCGGTCGAACAGACCATCCTGCCCGCAACCCGCGATCTCGGCGATTTCTCGGTGCGCCGCGCACTGCCCTCGGCCAAGCGGCGGATGGTCGGGCCGTTCGTGTTTCTCGACAGCTTCGGTCCGGTCGTGCTCCGTCCCGGCCAGGGTGCCGACACCCGTCCGCACCCGCATATCGGGCTCAGCACGCTCACCTATCTGATCGAGGGCGAGAGCGAGCACCGCGACAGCGCGGGCTACGTCCAGACGATCCGGCCGGGCGAAGTGAACCTGATGACCGCCGGTCGCGGCATCGTCCATTCCGAACGCAGCGGTGTCGAGAGCCGTGCGCGCACCGAGACGATGTTCGGCTTCCAAGCGTGGCTCGGGCTGCCAAGCGCGTTGGAGGAAACCGATCCCGGCTTCCAGCATGTCGCGGCAGGCGACGTGCCGGTGATCGCCGATCACGGCATCGAAGTTCGCCTGCTCGCGGGCCGCTTCGGCGGACGGCAGTCGCCGACCAACATCTTCTCCGAGACGCTCTATGCCGATGTCGTGCTGGCGGACGGGATGTGCTTTCCGATCGAAAGCGCGCATATCGAGCGCGCGGTCTATGTCGTCGGCGGATTGATCGAGGTCGAGGGCCAGACCGGTCGTTTCGGCAAGGACGAACTGGTCGTGTTCCGTCCCGATACCGAGATCGTCGTCCGCGCGGTCGGCCCGACGCGGCTGATGGTGCTGGGCGGCGAACCGCTCGACGGCCCGCGCCACATCTTCTGGAATTTCGTGTCGAGCCGCCAGGAGCGCATCGACCAGGCCGCTGCCGACTGGCGCGAACGACGCTTTCCCGGCGTGCCCGGCGACGACGTCGAATTCATCCCGTTGCCCGAGACGCCCCCCCGTCTCGCAGCCTGATCACTTCCTTCCCCAACCAGAAAGACCCAGGACATGAAGCTTCTCCATATCGATTCTAGCATTCTTGGCGATCATTCCGTCAGCCGCATGCTGTCCGCCGAGGCGGTCGCGCGCCTCGTATCTGATAGCGACGACGTCGTCGTCACGTACCGCGATCTTGCCGCCGACCCGATTCAGCATCTGTCGGGCGCGTATCTCGGCGCGCTCCAGAATGCGGATGCGCAGCACAGCGAGGCAATGCGCGCCGATCTCGCGACCGGTGCCGCTGTGCTCGAGGAATTCCTCGCCGCCGACACGATCGTCATCGGCGTCGCCTTCTACAACTTCACCGTGCCATCGCAGCTCAAGGCGTGGATCGACCGGATTCTCGTTGCCGGTCAGACCTTCCGCTACACCTCGGAAGGCAAGCTCGAAGGGCTCGCAGGCGGCAAGCGCGTGATCCTGACGGTCGCTCGCGGCGGGTTCTATGGTCCCAACTCGCCACTCGCCGGTATAGAGCACGCGGAAACCTATATGCGCGCCGCGCTCGGTTTCGTTGGCATCCACGATCCCGAAGTCGTCATCGCCGAGGGCATCGCGACCGGTCCCGACGCGCGCACTACCGCGATCGAAACCGCAAAGACGCGCATCGCCACGTTGACGGCGTGATTCATAGTACCGGGCTGGCGATGCGCGTCGGCCCGGTTCACGATCGGTCCGGCAGGCGCGGATCCGCACAATACTCACGGAGAACACCCATGGAAATCGGCATCGACAGTTTTGCCGCCACGTCCGCGTTGCTCGGCGGGGAGAACCCGGCCAGCGATTCCGATCGGATGGCGTTCCTGCTCGACGAGATCGAGGCTGCCGATCGTGCCGGGCTCGACGTGTTCGGGATTGGCGAGCATCACCGCAGCGACTATCTCGACAGCGCGCCACCAGTGATCCTGGCGGCAGCGGCCGCACGCACCAAGACCATCCGACTCACCAGCGCCGTATCCGTTCTGAGCGCGGCCGACCCGGTGCGCGTCTTCCAGGAATTCGCGACGCTTGACCTGATCTCGCGCGGCCGGGCCGAGATTGTCGTCGGTCGCGGTTCGTCGGTGGAGGCGTATCCGCTGTTCGGCTTCGACCTCGTGGATTACGACGCACTGTTCGCCGAGAAGCTCGATCTGCTGCTCAAGGTTCGCGACAACGCGCATGTCGAATGGTCAGGCCGCTTCCGCGCGCCCTTGCGGGGCCAGGGCGTGTATCCGCGTCCGCAGCAGGCGTCGCTGCCGATCTGGCTCGGCGTTGGAGGCACCCCGCAGTCGTTCGTTCGCGCGGGAACGCTGGGCTTGCCGCTCATGGTCGCGATCATTGGTGGCGAAATCGCCCGGTTCCGCCCCCTGATCGACCTGTACCGCCAGGCGGGTGCGAAGGCCGGGCACGCGGCCGACACGCTGAAAGTCGGGATCCACGCGATGGGTTTCGTCGCCGATACGACGCGCGAGGCGCAGGACCGGTTCTTTCCCGGCTGGCAGCAGATGTTCACCAAGATCGGCCGCGAGCGTGGCTGGCCGCCTGCGACGCGTGCGCAGTTCGACCAGCTCGTCTCGCCGAGCGGTGCGTTTCTGGTCGGCGATCCGGAGACCGTCGCCGCCAAGATCCTGCGCGCCGACCGTGACATCGGCGGGATCGACCGCCTCACCTTCCAGATGAGTTCGGCCGCGCACGACCAGCCCGCCATGCTCCACTCGATCGAACTGCTCGGGCGAGAAGTGCGGTCGCGCGTCAACGCCGATCCAGCGTGAAGAGACAGCGAGGAGCCGACCGTCATTCCTGTGAACGGCGCCACGATCTGAAGAGACGTGGCGCCGTTGCTCAGCTTTGCGTTCAGGCAGCCCTGACAGCGTGATCCAAAAACGCAGCGGCGTTTTCGATCGCCTCGCGACCTTCCGCCAACTCGGCGTGGAACATATGCCAGACGTGGAACATACCCGGCCACACTTCGAGCGAAACACGAACCCGGTTCTCACCGAGATGTGCCGCGAGGCGGATGGCGTCGCTCAGCATCAGTTCGCCTTCGCCGATCTGCACCATGATCGGTGGCAGGCCACGAACATCCGCGAAGACCGGCGAGGCTTCGGGACTGTTCGGCAGCGCGTCGCCCAGGAAGGTCCGAGCCATGAGGTCGAGGCCCGCCTTGGTGTTCAGCTTGTCCAGTCCCTCACGATTGAACATCGAGGCACCGGTGTGTTCCAGGTTCGCCCAGGGCGAGAGCGCGGCCCCACCGGCCGGTAGTGGCACGCCGGCGTTACGCGCCATGACCATTACGGACACGACCATAGCACCGCCAGCAGAGTCCCCGGCGAACGTCACCGACTTCGGGTTCTGCCCCTGATCGATCAACCAGCGATATGCTGCAAACGTATCTTCGATCGGAACGGGAAATGCATGCTCAGGCGCCAGTCGGTAATCCGGCAGATAGACGCGCGCCTTCATCGCCTTTGCGAATGCCGCTGCCAGCCCGTGATAGCCGCCGGGTCCGCCGACGATGTACGCCCCACCATGGATGTAGAAGAGCACTCGGTCGCCCTCTACGTCTTCCGGGGTAACGAGCGTCCCAGGAACACCGCCCATGTCGATCTGCTCGATACGCACGTCGGCAGGCGTCGGGTGCTCGGCCATCTTGCGGACGTAGGATTGGCGAATTTCATCGATCGTCACATCGGTGTTCTCGCCCAGGATGACGGGGCCGAGGTGCTGCAGGCTTTCAGCCCATTGGTTCAGGCGATGCGTCACGATGTCGTTGAAGGCCATTTCATTTGCTCCTGATGTCGGTGAACTGCTCAGGTCATCAATATAGTCCGTGGATTGGCGATCGGACGTCTACACTGTGGAGGAGCGGAAGCGTCTCATGGCGCCAGGCAACATCAATGACATCGTCGCCTTTGTTGCGGCAGCCGAAGCGGGAAGCTTCGTAGGAGCAGCCCGCGTGCGTTCGATGACGCGGTCGGGTATCGCCAAGAGCGTTGCGCGCCTGGAGGATCGGTTGGGCGTGCGGCTGTTCCACCGGACGACGCGCAGCCTTGGGCTGACCGATGACGGTCGCATCTTCCTCGAACGCTGCACGCAGATCCTGACCGACCTCGAAGAAGCAGAATTGTCGATGTCCGATGGCGGCGGAGAGCCTCAGGGACTGTTTCGGCTGACTGCGCCGATGACGTTCGGACGCGTCATGGTCCTGCCGCTGCTCAATGATTTTCTCGCCTCATGGCCAAAGCTCAAGGCGGACGTGAGCTTTACGGACCGGGTCAGCGACATCGTCGAAGACGGTATCGATCTGGCGATCCGAATTGGCGAGACTCGCGAAAATAGCAGCCTCATCACCAGGACACTTACCCAGCAGCACGACCTGGTCGTCGCCAGCCCCGCCTATCTGCTGGTCAATCCAGCACCGAGCCATCCCGACGATCTGCTGGGCCATGCTTGCCTGAACTATGTAAGCGCCGGCCAGAAGCGCGCTTGGCGGTTCAAGCTCGAAAACAAGACCATCCTGGTCAATCCGCGAGCGCGTCTCTCGCTCGATAGCGGAGAAGCATTACGCGACGCCGCAATCGCGGGGGCGGGTTTGGCATTCCTTCCCAGCTACGTCGTCAACCAGGACCTTGCCGACGGCCGCCTCAACAGGCTGTTGATAGATTATGCCGCGCCCCCGGTCCCGATCAGCTTGATTTATCCAAGCCGCCGTCACCTGTCTCCGAAAGTCCGCCGATTCATTGATCTCTTGGTGCGCAACATTGCGCACCGTTCCAGCCATTGTGATTTAATAGCAGACATTATTTAGCTCTCCGAAAGCGAGCCAGACGTTCGCTAGGCACCATCAAATACGACAGCTGGTTAATCGCGGTCGTCTGGCTTGAATTAGTTCTCGAAATGCCATCCAGACTGTGCGGAAACCTACCATTATCGCCGTTCAAAGGTCAGGTGCACGAAAAACCCGATTACAAGCACGACTGTACGACAAACAGGTGTTTTCCGACATGGTAGGTCACTCGCCTCTCACTCAATAGAGGGATGGCGGGGATGGGTCACGAAGCCTCGCATCGTGTTGGCGTAGGATGAGTGGCGGGTTTTGAGAGAAGCTGCCGCTCACACCTTTGCTGAAGAACGGCGTGAGTTGGTCGGTATTCGACGGACAAACAGGACGTGCAGTCGATCGAGACGCAGCTGATGATGTGCCGGCGCGAGGTCATCCGCGCAGGCTGGCAGGAGGTGCTCTGCTTCACAGACGCAGCGGAGTCGGCGGCTACGATGCACCGCCCCGGTATGAAGGCGTTGCTTGCGGCCATTGCCGCAGGCCGCGTCGACATCGTCTACGCTGACGCCATGGACCGGCTGTCGCGCAGCCAGGCCGATATCGCGACGCTGTTCGACAGTCTTCGGTTTCGCGGCATCCTCCTGGCCACGCGCAAGGAAGGCATAGTCACGCCGCTGCACATCGGCATGATCGGTACGATCAACGCCGAGCAGTTGAGCGCCACCAGCGACAAGACGCGCGATGCGCTGGTGCGTCGTCACGCGATGGGAAAGAACCCCGGCGGTTCTGCGTACGGCTATGAAAAGCGCATCGAGCTCGACGGCAACGGCGAACGCATCCGCGGCCTGCAGCAGATCGTGCCGAACGAGGCCGCGGTGGTGGTCCGGATCTTCGAGGACTATGCGGCCGGCCTGTCGCCCATCGCCATCACGCGGCGCCTCAATGCCGACAGTGTGCCCTCGCCGCGCAGCGGCAAAGCCAGCAGACATCCTTTCGGCAAAGCTGCGGCCTGGACGCCGAACACGCTGACCGGCAATGCCGCACGCGGCACCGGTATCCTCAACAACCTGCTGTATGTAGGCCGACGGCCGTACGGCAAACAATCGTATCGCAAGAACCCGGAAACGGGAAAGCGCCACGCCTTCCTCAATCCGGAAGACAAACGATCCGATGACGTCGAGTCCCCGGCGCTCGGCATCGTGCCCGTCGAACTGTGGGACCGGGTCAAATCCCGCCAGGCTACGCTCGCGCGCTCAGCGAAACCGCGTACCGAGACGACCAGTCTGCCCTTCTTCGCACAGCAACGCCCGCGGTATCTGCTGACCGGCAAGATGACCTGCGGCAGCTGCGGCGCGAGCTATGCGAAATCGGGCAAGACCCGGTTCGGCTGCCAGGGCGCCGCCAAAAAGGGCCCGACCTGGTGCGACAACCGGCTAACGATCCGCCAGGACGAACTCGACACGCGCGTGCTGGCGGGCTTGTCGAGCGAGATGCTGCGTGACGATGTCGTCGGAGCGTTCCTTCTGGAATATGAGGCAGAGACCCGACGCCTGACAGCTGAAATTGTCAGCGCCTGCCCCGAGCGGGAAGCCGAACTGGCCAATCTCGATCACCAGCTAGGGTGCGCCAAGGCGGCTATCCTCAAAGGCGTGGACGCGATGGTGTTCGTCGACGAGATGAAGATCTGGACCGAGCGACGCAAGGCCCTGCTCGCCGAACTGGAGCTTACCGAACAGGAAACCACAGAGACGGTTTCCCCGGAGCCCGAGCTGCTTACCCCGGACCTGAGCCGCGTGTACCGTGAGAAGGTCGAACAGCTCACCGCGGCCTTCGAGGACGAAGCGCTGAAGGCGCAGGCGTTCGACCGGTTGCGCGCGCTCATCGAGGCGGTGGTGCTGACGCCAGAGGACGGCCATCTCACCATCGACCTGCGCGGGGAGCTGGCGTCAATGCTCGAGCTATGTGCTGGAGCGGAAACGCAAAAATCCTCCGCGGAGGTGACCGAGGAGGTGTTGCAAATCAAGATGGTTGCGGGGACAGGATTTGAACCTGTGACCTTCAGGTTATGAGTGCTGTTGCGGCTAGTACGCTGTGTTACGCTCTGCTTCCTTGTTCTTCGCGTTCTCAATGACTTAGTTGACTGATCTCCGGTCATCCGCATGACTGCTTCACGCAGCCTTTCGCTGCAACGCTCGCCCTCTTGCTTCCGCCACGCTGCCGGAAGTGCCGGACGGGTGATGGACGGTAGCAGGGAGGATCAAATGGCAGGATTATCGAAGCGCACAGTAGAAGGCGCCGAGGTACGCGCCACCGAATACATGATCTGGGATGGCAATATCGCGGGGTTCGGCGTGCGGATTCTGCCATCGGGGCGGCGCAGCTACCTCATCCAGTACCGGGTGGGCACACGCTCGCGGCGGCTGTCACTTGGCGCTCACGGCGTTCTGACGCATGAACAGGCACGGACTTTAGCCATCGAAGCTCTCGCAGCGGTACGGGCCGGTGGAGACCCAGCCGGTGACCGCAAAGAGCGCCGTGAGGCGGTAACGGTTCGTGAACTGGCAGAACGGTTTGACCGTGAGCACATTCAGGTTCGTGTAAAGGAAAGCACGGCCAAGGAATATCGGCGAAACCTTAGCCGGTTCATTCTGCCGGCTCTTGGGCGTTTGCGGGTGGCGGAGATCAGCCGCGCTGATGTCGCCAAGTTCCATCATGATCTGCGTCACATCCCTTATCAGGCGAACCGCAACATCGAGATCATCTCAAAAATGTTCAGCCTGGCCGAGATGTGGGGCCTTCGACCTGACGGGAGCAACCCGCGACGGCACCTTCGCAAATACCCGGAAGTAAAACGCGAAAGGTTCCTGAGCCCGGCCGAACTAAAGCGCCTGGGTGAGGTACTGAGCGAAATGGCGGCCGAACGGATCGAACACGCATCCGCTATAATCGCCGTCAGAATGCTGGTGCTGACAGGATGCCGGCTAAACGAAATAATGAAACTCCGGTGGGAGCATGTCGACCTGCAGGCCGGTGTGCTGCGCCTGCCAGATTCCAAAACGGGTGCAAAGATCGTACAGCTCGGACAGGCTGCACTTGATGTACTTGCAACGACTACGCCGCAACCTTTTAACCCTTACGTGTTGGCAGGCACCCTTCCGGGCAAGCCGCTATCCGACCTGCAGCCATTCTGGCGTCGCGTTCGCACTCGCGCGGGGCTGAATGACGTTCGCATTCATGATTTGCGACACACCTTTGCATCTGTGGCAGTTGCCGCTGGACAGGGGCTCCCCATGATCGGCAAGCTGCTCGGCCATTCGCAGGTGCAGACCACTGCCCGCTACGCCCACCTTGCCGGGCACCCTGTCCGCGCCGCCGCTAACGAAGTCGCTGGCGTAATCGCCGCCGAGATGGCGTGAATGGACTAGCGGCTATGCAAAAGCTTAGCCATTCAGCCGCCTAGTTGTGTTGTTAAGCCAGCCAGCAGGCCTCGTATTCCGCAGCCTTGGGAACGGCAGCTAACCACCTTCCTCAGCCCTACGTAAAGTCGCAACTTGGTAGTTTGATCTTTCCCTGACTCGGCGGACACGCTGGGTTAGCTGGTCATGCGCTGCTCGGCCTGTTCGGGCGTGAGATACCCGAGGGCCGAGTGCATGCGGT
>NZ_LMRS01000005.1 GCF_001426195.1 Sphingomonas sp. Leaf339
GATCTGCTCGTCCGTCAGCCAAAACAGGTCGCTCATCCCGGTCTCCTCACGGAGCCTGAATCAGATCGCGACGCTCACATCAATGGGTCCTGACCCTAAGACACATGCCGAAGAATAACCGGTCGATAGGGCGGCTCCATGTTTTTGAAAGATGACACCGATCCGTTGATCGCCCTCGTCTACGCATGTGGATTGGAAATCGGTGCTGATCCGCAAGGCGACAGGGCGGACTGTCCGTTCTGCAAAGACCGGATTGAACTATGTCAGGCATGGCTGGCAGGGTTCAATGTCGGCCGCCTTGCGCGGGACCAAGTGTTCAATTCTACAACCGTAACACAGATAGAAAATTAGCATCGTTCGTCGGTTACATCGTACGCGGCCAAACTTGGATCGTAAGCTGAACGAAGGTCTGAGATTGGGCGGCGGCCAGCCCGTCGCCAGGGTTTGATCCCGACATCTGGTGGAGCGGCTCGACGGAAAACAGGGCGAGGATTGCCACGGCGCGACTCGTTCCGTGGAGCTCTGATGCTTGGGTTTCCTCCCAAGACGTAACGGCCCCAGTCGTTTTGTCACCGCAAATACGCGGCGTGCACTCCCGGCCGCAAGGTCATGCGTCCAAATACTATTCGCTGGCGCTTGCTATTGGCGTGCTGGAACGATCCAGACGATCCGATGACATAGTCCATGTCATTGGCTTTAATGGTCGGGGCGACAGGATTCGAACCTGCGACCCCCACACCCCCAGTGTGATGCGCTACCAGGCTGCGCTACGCCCCGACCGAGGGACCGTGCCGACGCCGTCGACCGATCCGAGCCGCGGCCTCTACGCGCGGGCCGCGGCCGATGCAAGCGCTTCGGCACGCAGGGGATAGGCGGCAAACGGTGCCGCCCGTTGCCACGGATGCGTGCGGGTGGTAGCGGCGCGGTTCGTGCGTGGAGGCTTTTCCTCCGCCAACCAGATAAAAAACGGGTCCGATGTTCATTCCATCAGCTTACGCCCAGACCGCAGCCGGTGCTGCGGGCGGCGCCGCGCAGGGCAGCGGGATCGCCTCGTTCCTCAGCCTCGCGCCGCTGTTCCTCGTCTTCGTGGTCTTCTATTTCCTGATGATCCGCCCGCAGCAAAAGCGGATGAAGACGCTGCAACAGGCGGTCGAAGCGGTGAAGAAGGGTGACAACGTCGTCACCGCCGGCGGCATCGTCGGCAAGGTGACGCGTGTCGAAGACACCATCGTCGAGGTCGAGATCGCGCCCAACACCCGCGTTCGCGTGGTGAAATCGACGCTGACCGACATCACCAGCCCGAACTCGAAGCCGGCGAACGACTGATGCTCGATTTCCCGCGCTGGAAAGTGTGGTCCATCTGGGCTTTGCTCGCGGTGCTGTGCGCGCTGGCGATCCCCAGCGTCGTACCAGAACGCTATACCCCGACATGGCTCGCGCGCGCGCCGAGGATCAATCTCGGCCTCGATCTGGCCGGCGGCAGCTATCTGTTGCTGGAAGCGGACGTCAACGATCTGGCGGGGACGCGGATCGAAACGATGCGCGATCAGGTGCAGACCGAAATGCGTCGCGGCAATCCGCGCATCGGCATCGGTGATATATCCACGCGCGATGGCCAGCTTTCGTTCCTGCTCCGCGACCCGTCGCAGGTCGATGCCGCGCGCGAACGCCTGCTGACGATCACCGGCGGTGGCGCCGGCATGACCGGCCAGCGCGAATGGGACATTCAGGTCGTCGATTCGAGCCGTTTCGTGCTGAAGCCGACCGAGGCCGGCATGACGCAGGCGATCGACACCGCGATGAACGACGCGACCGAAGTCGTCCGTCGCCGCATCGACGCGCTCGGCACCCGCGAACCGACGATCATCCGCCAGGGCACGAACCGCATCGTCGTGCAGGTGCCCGGCCTGCAAAACCCGCAGGAACTGAAGGATCTGCTCGGCAAGACCGCCAAGCTGGAATTCAAGCTGGTCGACGAGTCCGCGACGCCGCAACAGCTGGCACAGCGCCAGGCACCGATCGGCAGCGTCATCCTGCCCTATCCGTCGAATCCCATCGGTCCGCCGATGATTGCGCTGAAGCGCCAGACGATCCTGTCCGGCGACCAGATCGTCGATGCGACGCAGACGTTCGATCCGCAGACCAACGCACCGCAGGTGGCACTGACCTTCAACGGCCCCGGCGGCACCCGCTTCGCGCGCGTGACGCAGGAGAACACCGGCAAGCAGTTCGCGATCATCCTCGACAATTCGGTGATCTCCGCGCCGAATATCAACGAGCCGATCCTGGGTGGTCGGGCGTCGATCTCGGGCAACTTCACCGTCGATTCGGCCAATCAGCTCGCCATCGCCTTGCGCTCGGGCAAACTGCCGATCGCGCTGAAGGTGATTGAGGAATCGACCGTTGGGCCGGAACTGGGCGCCGATTCGATCCGCGCCGGCGTGCTGGCTTCCGGCGTCGCCGTGGCCCTCGTCGTGGCGTTCATGCTCGTCACCTATGGCCGGTTCGGTTTTTATGCGAACCTCGCCGTCGTCATCAACGTGTTCGTCATCCTCGGCGTTCTGGCGCTGTTGAAGGGAACGCTGACCCTGCCCGGCATCGCCGGTTTCGTGCTGACGATCGGCACCGCGGTCGATGCCAACGTGCTCATCAACGAACGCATCCGCGAGGAACGGCATCGCGGGCGATCCGTCGTGCAGGCGGTGGAGCTGGGGTACAAGGAAGCCAGCCGCACCATCTTCGAGGCGAACGTGACGCACGCGATTTCGGGCGTCATCATGCTGGTGCTGGGTTCCGGCCCGGTGAAGGGCTTCGCGGTCGTGCTGCTGATCGGCATCTGCACATCGGTGTTCACCGCCGTCACCTTCACCCGCATGCTCGTCGTGCTGTGGATTCGGCGCAACAAGCCGAAGACGATCAACATATGATCGGGGACCTGTCATGAAACTTCTGAAACTCGTCCCCGACGATACGAACATCGACTTCGTCCGCCTGCGCAAATGGGCGTTCGGATTGACGCTGGCGCTGTCGCTGATCGCGGTCGCGCTGGTCGGTATCCGCGGCCTCAACATGGGTGTAGATTTCGTCGGCGGCCTGATGATCGAGGAACGCTTCCCCGAACCGCCGTCGCTCGACCGGGTCCGCCAGGTCGTCGATGCGCAGGGCGTCGGCGAAGCGCAGTTGCAGCAGGCCGGCGATCCCCGCACGATCACCATCCGCCTGCCCGCACAGGAAGGCGCCGACGAAGGCGCGACCAACGCCGTCGTTCGCAAGGTCGAGGCCGGGCTGGCGCAGGCTTTCCCCGGCGCGACGTTCAACCGCTATTCGACGGTGTCGGGCAAGGTATCGAACGAGCTGATCCGCAACGGCCTGCTCGCCGTCGTGCTCGCGGTGTTGGGCATCGGCCTGTTCGCGATCTTCCGTTTCGAATGGCAGTTCGGTGTGTCGACGATCGTCGCGATCGTCCACGATCTGCTGATGACCGTCGGCTTCTTCGCGCTGACCCGTTTCGAATTCGACCTGAACATCGTCGCCGCCGTGCTGACCATCATCGGTTATTCGATCAACGACAAGATCGTGATCGACGACCGCATCCGCGAGAACATGCGCCGCTATCGCAAGATGGAGATGCGCGAGATCATCAACCTGTCGGTCAACGAGACGCTGCCGCGCACGGTGATGACCTCGGTCACCATCCTGCTGGCGCTGGCGGCACTGTTGCTGCTGGGTGGCCATGTGCTGCGCGGGTTCACCGCGGCGATGATCCTGGGCATCATCGTCGGCACCTATTCGTCGATCTATGTGTCGTCGTCGCTCCTCATCTCGCTGGGCCTGCGCGCCGAGCCGAACAAGGAAAAGCCCGGCACCAACGATCCCACGCGTCGTCAGGACGCGGAGCGGATCGTACCGCGCGAGCGCTGAGCCGCCGATGCGGATGGAGCGTGGCCAGCCGTCGGAAGGTCCGGCGATCCGGGGCTTTTCCGGCACCGGTTACCGGCTGGACGACGTCACGGTTGCACCGGCACTGTTGCTGACGATGACTCAGGCGATGGACTGGACGCCGCCACCCATCGCCACGCTGGCGATCGAATCGCTGGAACCGGTGCTGACCCCGGCGCCGGAGTTCGTCCTGATCGGCACCGGCACACACCTCGTCCGCCCGCCCCTCTCGCTGGTCCGCGCGCTGGAGGCACGCAACATCGGGCTGGAGGCAATGGACAGCCGCGCCGCCGCACGCGCATGGGGCGTCCTGCGCGAGGAAGGCCGCGTGATCGCCGCCGCGCTGTACCCGCTGGACGCCTGAACCGTCCCTCCCTCTCCCACCGGGAAAGGGGAAAGGCGGCGAAGGGTGAGGGCGACCCGCCGCTCACCCGACCCTTTCAGACCCGCGTCGTCCCCGGATAAGCGAACAGATAATCCGCATCCGCCCCGGCGGTGATCGTCTCGCTGCCGGTCATCGTCACGCACTCGCCCGCCTTGAACGCCACGCCCGCAACCTCGCCCGATCCGGCGATCGGCACGATCCACGCCGTCTTGCCCTCGGGCAACGTCACCGCGTGCTCGCCGCCCGTCCAGCGTTCCAGCACGAACTTCGGTCCTTCGACCAGGATCGTGCGATGTTCGCCCACCGGCCCCGGCGAGACGATCGGCTGGTACGGATCCAGATGCGCCACCGCCACGCCGTCTTCCAGATGCAGTTCGCGCGGCCGGCCATAGTCATACAGCCGGTACGTCGTCTCCGAATTCTGCTGCACCTCGATCAGGGTCAGGCCCGCACCGATCGCGTGGATCGTGCCCGATGCGGCATAATAGAAATCGCCCGCCTCGATCGGCACCCAGTCCAGCTTGTCCTCGATCGATCCATCCAGCGCCGCGTCGTGCAGTTCCGGCGCGGTCATGGCCTGTTTCGGCCCCAGCGCGATCGTCGAATCGGGCTTGGCGGCCAGGATCGTCCAGCATTCGTCCTTACCCCGCGGCAGGCCGCGCTTGTGCGCCTCGACATCGTCGGGGTGGACCTGCACCGACAGCTTCTCGCCGGTGAACAGATATTTGATCAGCAGATCGGGCGTCGTGTCGCCCGGTTCCTGGAACCACACCTCGCCCACCGGCTCGCCGCCAGCCGCGACATCGTCGAATCCGGGAAACAGGTCGCACCGGCCCCAGGGCTTCTCGACGCGGTGGGTATGGAGCTTGGTGGCCGGCATGATGGTCCTCTGGCTTCGTTGATCGACAGGCGAAACGCGCGGATGTGCCATGCGTGCCGCTCCGACCGCCTCTAGCCTATTGTTCGGGCGCTGTCCGCTGCGCTAAGGCGGCTGTCGATGCGTATCCACCAGTCCCGCGCGCTTGCCCTCGCGCTGATCGCCGCCGTCGCGCTTCCCATCGCCGGTTGCGCCCGCAACCGCGCCGCGAAGGGCGACACGCCCTATATCGCGCGCGACGTGGGTACGCTGTACAGCCTCGCCCGCCGCCGGCTCGATCAGAACCGCTACAAGGAAGCGGCGATCCTGTTCGACGAGGTGGAACGCCAGCATCCCTATTCGATCTGGGCGCGACGCGCGCAGTTGATGAGCGCGTTCAGCTATTACCTCGCCAAGGATTACACCGCGTCGATCCAGTCGGCGCAGCGCTTCATCTCGGTCCATCCCGGCAACCGCGACGCGCCCTATGCCTATTACCTGATCGCGCTCGGCTATTACGAACAGGTCACCGACGTGACCCGCGATCAGAAGATCACGCGGCAGGCGCTCGACGCGCTGGGCGAGCTCACCCGGCGTTATCCCAACACCCGTTATGCGTCCGATGCGCGGCTGAAGATCGATCTGGTCAACGATCATCTCGCCGGCAAGGAGATGGAGATCGGCCGCTTCTACGAAACGCGCAGCCAGTGGCTGGCCGCCAGCATGCGTTTCCGTACCGTGATCGACCAGTATCAGACGACGACCCACGCGCCCGAGGCGCTGATGCGCCTGACCGAGACGTATCTGGCGTTGGGCGTGCCGGCGGAGGCGCAGAAATCGGCCGCCGTTCTCGGCGCCAACTATCCCGGCAGCGACTGGTACGAACATGCGTACAAGCTGATGGAAAAGCACCCGGTCCAGCAGATGGCGCTGGTCCCCCCCGGCACGCCGATCGTGCCAGAGGGAACGCGCCCCGCCTCGCTCCCCGGCCTCAGCACCACGGAAAAGCGCAACGCGCAGCCCGATGCCGCGCCCGGCACCGCGCAGCCGTCCACCGCCAACCCCGCCGGTACTACCCCATCGACGGTCGGCACCGGCGCCGGCTCCGCCCCCTTGCCCAGCCAGTCCGGGCCGCAATAGGCGGATAGTATCCGGGGATAATCGCCCGCGATCGGGCGGGCGGAACATAAGCGGTTCAATTCCGCGTCCGACCCGCCTACATCCGGTCACGATGCTGACCGCGCTTTCCATTCGCGACGTGGTGCTGATCGAGGCGCTCGACCTCGATTTCGGCGCCGGTCTGGGCGTGTTGACCGGGGAAACGGGCGCGGGAAAATCGATCCTGCTCGATGCGCTGGGTCTGGCACTCGGCGGTCGCGGCGACAGCGGTCTCGTCCGCCACGGTGCCGTGCAGGCGGTCGTCACCGCCAGCTTCGATCCCCCCACCCCCGCCCTCGCCGCAATGCTCGACGAGAACGGCGTCGACGTGGAGCCGGGCGAACCGCTCCTCGTCCGCCGCGTTGTAAAGGCGGATGGCGGCAGCCGCGCCTTCATCAACAACCAGCCCGCCTCCGCCACCTTGTTGCGGGAAATCGCCCCGCGGCTGGTCGAAATCCACGGCCAGCATGATGATCGCGGCCTCCTGAACGCCCGTGGTCACCGCGCGCTGCTCGACGATTTCGGCCGCTGCGACACCGCCGACGCCGCCCGCGGCTGGGCGACCCTGCGCGAGGCCGAAACCGCGCTCGCCGCCGCCCGCGCCGAGATCGAGACGGCGGCCCGCGACCGCGAATGGCTGGAACACACCGTCGCCGAGCTGGACAAACTCGCCGCCGAACCGGGTGAGGAGGAAGCGCTCGCCGACAAGCGCCGGTCGATGCAGCGTGCCGAAAAGGTCACCGACGACCTGTCGGCGATCGAGGATTATCTCGACGGATCGGACGGTGGCCTCGCCAAGCTGCGTCAGGCCGCCCGCGTGCTGGAACGCGTCGCCGAGGATCACCCCGCGCTCGCCGACGCACTGGGCGCGGTCGATCGCGCGGTGATCGAGGGGTCGGTGGCGGAGGAGCGCCTGCGCGAGGCGCGCTTCGCCCTCGTCTATGATCCCCGCGCGCTGGAGGATGACGAGGCGCGGCTGTTCGAGCTGCGGGCGATGGCGCGCAAGCACCGCGTCCAGCCCGACGATCTTGCCGCGCTGTCCGCCGATCTGTCCGCCCGGTTGCAACGGCTGGAGGCCGGTGAAGGCGGCGTCGCGACCCTGCAGGCCACCGTTGCCAAGGCGCGCACGGCGTACGACAAGGCCGCCGACGCCCTCACCGCCCGCCGCCTCGCCGCGGCCGGGGGGCTGGACAAGGCGGTCGCCGGCGAACTCGCGCCGCTGAAACTGGGTGCCGCGCGCTTCCGCACCGTCGTCGCCCCCGCCGCGCCGGACAATTGGTCGGGCGCGGGCAAGGACCGGGTGGAATTCGAGATTTCGACCAACCCCGGCGCCCCCTTCGCGCCCCTGACCAAGATCGCCAGCGGCGGCGAACTGTCGCGCTTCATCCTGGCGCTAAAGGTCGCGCTGGCGGATCAGGGCGGCGCCGCGACGATCGTGTTCGACGAGATCGATCGCGGCGTCGGCGGCGCGGTCGCCTCCGCGATCGGCGAGCGCCTCGCCCGCCTGGCCAGGGCGACGCAGTTGCTCGTCGTCACCCACAGCCCGCAGGTCGCCGCGCGCGGCGCGGCGCACCTGCTGATCGCCAAATCGAACGACGGCACCGTCACCCGCACCGGCGTCCGCCAACTCACCGACACCGAACGCCGCGAGGAAATCGCCCGCATGCTGTCCGGCGCCACCATCACCGACGAAGCCCGCGCACAGGCGGACCGGTTGTTGGAGACGGCCTGAAGGCTGTGATGATGCGCGAAAGCTGCACGCGGCCGGCGTTCGGAAGCTTTCGAACGGCTGAAAGTGGTGGTGGGCGGACATTCGTGTGGTTCGGCGATACGCTTTAGAGGACTTTCGAGCCCGGATGATCCCAAGCGGATTGTCGGAGTCATGATCATGCGCGGATTTGGCACTTTGGGTTTGCTGATCGGCAACAGCTTTGGATGCCTCTGGCTGGTCTGGGCAATCAAGGCACTCGCCGGATCGAACGCGCCGGTCTGGCCCGCATACGCAACTGCCTTGGTGGTGTCGGCGGTCGCCGTGTGGCGGCTAAACCGAAGATCAGACTTTTCATCAGGCGGTAAACAGTTTCGATCGAGACCGATCGTCTATGTAGCAATCGTCGCCGGCGAAATAGTGGCGCTCAATCTCCTAGTCTATGGACTGCAATCATATGGCCTGTTGTCTTATCTGCTCCCAGCGATTGGACTTGTAATCGGCGTGCACTTTTTCCCGCTGGCGCGTCTGTTCGGTGTCCCGACGATGAAACTGCTGGGGACTGTCATGGTGGTGGCGGCTTTTGCGGCGATAGGCGCCATATTGATCGGATTTCCAGTGGCAACGGCGGTAGGCGCCAATGCGTTGATCAACGGCGTATCGTTACTGGCTACTACCGTCGTATCACGACGTCGCGCAGCTTGACGCTTCTACCGCAAAGGGTGGGAGCATCAGCGGAGATCGTACGACGGCGCCGCTTCAGTGTCTGTCGAAGAAAGTCGCGTTGCCACATCGGCGGAACGTCATGGTGTTGCTCGAATTGACCAGATCGAACCGGTCGTTGCCTCGCGGCCGCAACTTAAATTTCGTGGTGCTAGCTTTGGTCGGGCTGCCGTCGCCCGCAGCTTGGCAAGTTTCAGAATTCGATAGAACGCCATCTGAGCGCCCCGTGACGGTATCCGCGCATTGGCTGGCGTGTGGGTACGCGAAGTTACGTCCGTCGAAACTCATAATCGTTGAGTTGGGCTCGTCGCCGCAGGCCGAACCGATTGCGCCATAGTCACCCGATTTCAGCGGGATCGATGCCACAGGGCTCGCAGCGATTGATGCGATAGCAACGATGCTGAGCAACTTCAATTTCGACATCGCGTTATGCCCATCGTCTCTCGCTGGGATGATTGCATCGACTGCATGACGGCAACGTGACGGTCGCTTAGTAACTAACGGTTATCAGCGGTTGGCGTTGCCCGACCGCTCCCAGCTTGTGTCCTTTTATTGGGCGAAAGCGGCAGATCGAACCTCTCGCAACGATCGGCCAGAAACATGACTTCCTCAGATACGTGACACATGAAATCTTAGCATCGCTCAAGACGCCACCGCTGTCCTACAGCACCCCCGGATGATATGACGCCCGCGAAGCATACTCTACCGCGCTCTTTCTCACGATCGGAAAACCTTAGCAAATAGGGCGCGTTTAGGCCTAACTTTAGCCTAACTTTCCAACTCTCCCCGCTACCTGTTCCACGACGGCGCCAAGCATATTTACGCGCCTCTTCAAGTGAATATCTAAAGCACAATAAAGCAATTACCGCCGCCGCCCCACCCCGCTATTGCCCGCCCCCGCCCCGCTGCCCTAACCCATCGGCGATGGACCCGCTGCCCGACACCGATCTCACCGCCGCCGCCGAACTGGCCGCCCTCGCCGCCGAGATCGCGCGCCACAACCGGCTCTACCATACCGACGACGCGCCCGAGATCAGCGACGCGGCCTATGACGCGCTGATCCGCCGCAATGCCGCGATCGAGGCCGCCTTCCCGCATCTGGTCCGCGCCGATTCGCCCAATACGCAGGTCGGCGCCGCCCCCGCCGCGCATCTGGCGAAGGTGCCCCATGCCCGGCCGATGACCAGCCTCGACAATGCCTTCGCCGACGAGGATGTGGTCGAATTCGTCGCCCGCGTCCGCCGCTTCCTGAAGCTGCCCGACGACGAGCCCGTTGCGCTGACCGCCGAGCCGAAGATCGACGGCCTGTCCTGTTCGCTCCGCTACGAGGACGGTCGTCTCGTCCAGGCGCTGACCCGCGGCGATGGCACGACGGGCGAGGATGTGACCGAGAACGTCCGCACCATCGCCGACATCCCCGCGACGCTGGCCAGCGAAGCACCCGCCATCTTCGAGATTCGCGGCGAGGTGTATATGGCGAAGACCGACTTCGCCGACCTCAACGCCCGCCTGCTCGCCGAGGCGACCGCCGCCGGCAAGGAAGCGCGCCAGTTCGCCAACCCCCGCAACGCTGCCGCCGGATCGCTGCGCCAGAAGGACGCCACCGTCACCGCCAGCCGGCCGCTCCGCTTTCTGGCGCATGGCTGGGGCGAGGCGAGCGCGGTCCCCGGCGAGACGCAGGCGCAACTGGTCGACGCGATCCGCCACTGGGGCCTGCCGGTGGCCGATGGCTTTACCCGCACGCCGACCATCGACGGCGCGCTGGCGATCTATCGCGGGATCGAAACCGCCCGCGCCGACCTGCCCTACGACATCGACGGCGTCGTCTATAAGGTCGATCGGCTCGACTGGCAGGCACGGCTCGGCATCGTCGGCCGCACGCCGCGCTGGGCGATCGCGCACAAGTTTCCGGCCGAACGCGCCCAGACGACGCTGAAGGCGATCGACATCCAGGTTGGTCGCACCGGCGCGCTTACCCCCGTCGCCCGGCTGGAGCCGGTGACCGTCGGCGGCGTCGTCGTCACCAACGCGACGCTGCACAATGCCGACGAGATCGACCGACTGGGCGTCCGCATCGGCGACCGCGTGGTGCTGCAGCGGGCGGGCGACGTCATCCCCCAAATTGTCGAGAACCTGACCCGCGACGAACCGCGCGACGCCTGGGTCTTTCCCGATCATTGCCCCGAATGCGGGTCGCTGGCCGAACGTGGCGAGGGCGAGGTGGTGGTACGCTGCACCGGCGGCCTCGTCTGTCCGGCCCAGCGGGTCGAGCGGCTGATCCATTTCGTGTCGCGCCACGCGTTCGACATCACCGGGCTGGGGCTGGTGCGGATCGAGGACTTCTTCCGTGACGGCCTGATCGCTTCGCCCGCCGACATCTTCCGCCTGCACGAGCATCGCGATGCGCTGATCGCGCGCGAGCGGATGAGCGAGCTGGTCGTCGGCAAGCTGCTGGAGGCGATCGAGGAGCGCCGCCGCATCCCGCTCGACCGCTTCCTGTTCTCGCTCGGCATCCGCCATGTCGGAGAGATTACCGCCCGGGACCTCGCCCGCCGCTATGTCTCCGCCGCCGGTTTCGCCGCGATGATCCACGCCGCCCTCCGCGTCCGCCGCGCCACCGTGCCAGTGCTGGGCGAGCCGGAGCGCAAGTTCGTCCTGCGCCGCGGCCGCGCGCTTGTCGCCGCGATCGACACCGCCGGCATCGGGCCGGAAGTGGCCGACGCGCTGCTCGGGTTCTTCGCCGAGAAGCACAACCGCGACGTTGTCGCCGCGCTGTTGCGTCAGGTCGAACCGATCGACCTGATCCACCGCGTCCGCACCTCCGACGTGTCCGGCCAGACCATCGTCTTCACTGGCAGCCTGGAAACCATGAGCCGCGACGAGGCCAAGGCACAGGCCGAGGCGCTGGGCGCCCACGTCTCCGGCTCCGTCTCCAAAAAGACCGATCTGGTCGTCGCCGGCCCCGGCGCGGGCAGCAAGCTGAAAAAAGCCGCCGATCTGGGCATCCGCGTGATCGACGAGGCGGCATGGGCAGGGATCGTCGCAAACGCCGCCGCCGCGACCTGATCCAGCCCGAAACGCGGTAGGATTCGTGGCCTTTTTGCAACGCGACATAAAGCTTTTCATACTGACCTGGAACCGACTCGCATCTGTCATGGAAGCGTCATAATCCACGCACAGGGCAGCGCAGTGAGCGGCGGTGCCGTGGGGTAGAGCGAAAGCTCAAAAGGGGAATTCAGATGCGGAACAATCTTTTCCTTGGCGTGGCCGCCATCGCGCTCGTCGCGCCGGCCGGCGCCATGGCGCAGGAAACGACATCATCGATTCGCGGCTCGGTGACGAGCGCGGGCGCACCGGTGGTCGGCGCGCAGGTGACGATCGTGAACGTCCCGTCGGGCACCACCGCGAACGCCACCACGGACGAGCGCGGCACGTTCAACGCATCGGGCCTGCGCGTCGGCGGCCCCTTCACCGTCACGATCCAGGCTGCGGGCTATGCCCAGCAGTCGGTGACCGACATCTTCACCGTCATCAGCCAGCCCTATGACCTGCCCATCGAACTGACCGCCGAGGGCGGCGACGAGATCGTCGTTACCGCGTCCAAGATCGCCGGCGCCGGCACCAAGTCGACCGGCCCCTCGACGATCCTGACCGCTGCGCAGATCGCCAACGTCGCCACCATCAACCGCGACGTCCGCGATCTGATGCGCCGCGATCCGTTCGCCCGTCTCGATGACACGCCCGGCGGCGGTCGCGCCGTATCGTTCGCCGGCCAGAATGCGCGTTTCAACCGCTTCTCGGTCGACGGCGTGCCGGTCACGGACAATTTCGGTCTGAACCCCGATGGCCTGCCGACCCGCCGTTCGCCCGTGCCGCTTGATGCCATCGGCCAGTTCCAGACCAAGGTCGCACCGTACGACGTGCGCGAGGGCAATTTTCAGGGCGGCGCGATCAACGCCATCCTAAAGTCGGGCACCAACGAATTCCACGGCACAGGCTTCTATTCCTATTCGTCGGACGAGCTGAACGGCAAGAAGACCAAGGCTGGTCCGGGCGTCCCCACCGGCCGCGTCACGTTGCCGAACTACAAGATCGAAAACTACGGCGCCGAGATTTCGGGTCCGATCATCAAGGACAAGCTGTTCTTCATGGTCGCTGGTGAGCGTATCCGCGCCGGCACGCCGATTGCCGAAGGCACCGCCGAAAACAACGCCGGCACCGTCATTCCGAGCACCGCGATCGCTGGCGGCTTGCTGACCGATGCCGTCGTCAACCAGATCAGCTCGATCGCCCAGTCGCGATATAATTACGCCACGGGCGGCGTCCTGAACAATTCGCAGGACAGCGATGATCGACTGGCGGCCCGTCTCGACGCCAATCTGTCGGACAGGCAGCGCGCGTCGTTGACCTATCTGTACACCAAGGATTCGATCCGCTTTAACCAGAATGCGTCGGTGACCGCACCGAGCCTGGGTCTCGAATCGAACGGCTATATCGGGTCGAACCGGCTGCACACCGGCGTGTTCCAGTTGAACAGCGATTGGTCGGACGAGTTCTCGACGGAAATCCGCGGCTTCTACAAGGATTATAAGCGCGGTCAGGATCCGGTCCTGGGTCGTGGTTTCGCGCAGTTCCAGGTCTGCGCCGCGCCGACATCGGATCGTTCCACGCCCGGCGGCACGGCGAATCTCGTCACCACCTGCGCGCCCGGTTACGCCTCGGTCTATTTCGGCCCGGACAGCTCGCGCCAATCGAACGCACTGACCAGCCGCACTTATGGTGGCCTGGTTCAGGGTCGCCTGACCCACGAAAATCACGACCTGCGTATCTTCGCTGACATTCAGGACACGAAGATTTTCAATCTCTTCGTGCAGAATACGGCCGGCAATTACTATTTCGATTCGATCGCCGACTTCCAGGCGGGCAATGCTCAGCGCCTGCGCTACGGCAACGCGACACCGTCGAATGATCCGAACGAGGGTGCCGCCCGCTTCCAGTACCAGTCATATTCTTTCGGCATCCAGGACAACTGGCGGATCACCGACTGGTTCACGCTCGATTATGGCGTGCGCTATGACGTTTATGGTGGTCATACCCGCCCCGCGTTCAACCAGAGTTTCCTGACCCGGATCGGCTATCCGAACACCGCGTACATCAGCGGTCGTGGCGTGGTGCAGCCACGGATCGGTTTCGAACTGAAGCCGATCAAGGATCTGTCGATCCGCGGTGGCGTGGGCATCTTCTCGGGCGGCTCGCCGGACGTCTATGTGTCGAACAGCTTCTCGAACACCGGCTTCCTGACGAACTCGGTCGACATCCAGCAGACCAATGCTGGCACCTATACGGCGCCTGGATCGGCCAACGCTGCGGCGGCAGCGGCAATCGGCGCGGCGGCGCTGACCAACGTCAACGGCACCACGATCCCCGGCACCGTCAACACCTACCTCAACAGCTTGACGCTTTCGACGACTTCGCCGCCGCCGGTCAACGCACTCGACCCGAACTTCAAGCTGCCGTCGCAATGGCGCAGTACCCTGTCGTTCGACTATGCACCGGATGTACTGGGCGGGTTCAACTTCGGCGCCGACCTGTTCTACTCATCGGTTCGCAACCAGGTGTTCTTCACCGACGGCCGCGTGCGCGCCAATGGCCTGCTGACACCGGACGGTCGCGCCCGGTACAGCTCGCTGACCAGCTTCGCCGACAACAACTACGATCTGCTGCTGACCAACACCAAGAAGGGCCGCAGCTATGTCGCGGTCGCGCGCGTCGACAAGACGTTCGACTTCGGCCTGTCGGGCGGCGCCAGCTTCACCTATCAGGACATCAAGGATCAGGCGCCGGCGACCTCGTCGACCGCCAACTCCAATTATGGCAATGCGGCGTTCCTAGACGCCAACGGCGCGGCGTATGGCATCGCCAATGATCAGGTGAAGTACAACATCAAGTACAACCTGACGTTCAACCCGGCCCTGTTCGGTGATTACAAGACGACCTTCGCGCTGTTCGGCGAAACCCGGATCGGCCGTCCCTATAGTTACACGATGCAGGATGCCTCCAACAATCGCAGCCCGGTGTTCGGCACCGTGCTGAATCAGAGCCGCTTCCTGCTTTACGTGCCCACCGGTCTGGACGATGCGAAGGTTTCGTATGACAGCGTCGGAACGCGGGACACGCTGAACGCGCTGATCGGTGCGACAGGCCTCGACAAGTATCGCGGCAAGATCGCTCCCCGCAATGCATTCAACGCCAAGTGGTTCACCAAGATCGATCTTCATTTGGCACAGGAAATCCCTACGGGGATCGGTGGCTCGCGCTTCGAGATTTTCGGAGACATCGAGAATGTCGCCAATCTGCTGAACAAGAACTGGGGCCAGATCCGCGAGTACATCTTCCCGTACACGCAGGTCGCCGTTCGGGTTCAGTGTCTGTCTGCTGCAACGCCGACTGGAACGGCGGCCACGGGCGTCGTGGTCAACAATTCCAATCAGGCCTGTGCCCAGTATCGCTATCTGGCACCCAACACGCCGCCGACCGACACGATCTATTCGCGTCAATCGCTCTACGCGATCCGTGTCGGCGCCCGCTTCAGCTTCTGATCCGTCCCGCGTCGTACGAAGGGCCGTCGTTCCACCCGGAACGGCGGCCCTTCGCTTTTGCGAAGAAGCCGGCTTTTGCGCCGAATCGCCGCGGCGTGTAGAAGCGGGCGGATCGATGGCTACGCTTCCCGCTTCCTCCGCTGCTTCCCTGTCGTCGCCCGGATCGTCGGGCCGACGCCGGGCGCTGAACGTCCGGCCGTTTTTCGAGGACAAATCGCGCGCGTTTTGGACGCTGCAGGCGGTGGGCTGGGCCGGCTACTTGTTGCTGCGCAGCGTGTCGTCGATCTCCAACGGCTTCACGCTTGAACTCATCATCCCGGTGATCGTCGAGGCCATCGTCGGCTATTGCGTCACGCTGCTGCTGTCGGCGTGCTACGGCTATTACCGGCAACTGCCCCGCGTGGCTGGTGCCTTGCTCAGCGTCGCCACCCTGGTGGTGGCGGCGGTTCTTTATGCGACGCTCAACGCGTTCTCGTTCTCGCTGATGAAACCCGGCATGGCGGGCATCTCGCTGACGTTGGTGGCGGGATCGCTGTTCATCAACTCGGTGTCGCTGGCCGGCTGGTCGGCGCTGTATTTCGCGATCAACTATTATCTGATCGTCGAGAATCAGATCGACGAGATGCGCGCGCTGGAATTGCAGGCGTCGAACGCGCAGCTCGCGATGCTGCGTTACCAATTGAACCCGCATTTCCTGTTCAACACGCTCAATTCCATCTCGACGCTGGTGCTGCTGAAACAGACCGAGCGCGCCAATGCGATGCTCAGCCGGCTGTCCTCCTTTCTCCGCTACACGCTCGCCAATGAACCCACCGCGCACGTCACCGTCGCGCAGGAGGTCGAGACGCTGAAGCTGTACCTCGAGATCGAGAAGATGCGGTTCGAGGATCGCCTGCGCACCGAATTCGACATCGATCCCCGCGCCGAGCGCGCCCGTTTGCCGTCGCTCCTACTCCAGCCGCTGGTCGAGAACGCGATCAAATATGCGGTCACGCCGCAGGAGGAAGGTGCCGAAATCTGCGTCCGCGTGCGGCTCGCCGGGGAACGAGTGCAGATCGGCGTATCCGATACCGGGCCCGGCTTGCACGAGGCGCGGATCAGTCCAAGCCTTTCAACCGGTGTCGGGCTCACCAATATACGGGAACGACTGGTCCAGGCTTATGGCCCGGAACAGCGTTTCGAAACGCGCTCGGCACCCGCTGGCGGCTTCTCGGTCGAAATCGAGATTCCGTTTCAGTTGGAAGACGTGAACAGAGAGGCCGCATGACCATCCGTACCATCCTCGTCGACGACGAGCCCCTTGCCATCCAGGGCCTGGAACTTCGCCTCGAACGTCATGAAGACGTGGAAATCATCGAAAAATGCATGAACGGTCGCGAGGCGATCCGCGCGATCAAGACCCACAAGCCCGATCTCGTCTTCCTCGACATCCAGATGCCCGGCTTCGACGGCTTCTCGGTCGTGCAAGGGTTGATGGAGGTCGAACCGCCGCTGTTCGTCTTCGTCACGGCGTATAGTGACCATGCGCTCCGTGCGTTCGAGGCACAGGCGGTCGATTATCTGATGAAGCCCGTCGAGGAGAGCCGCCTCGCCGACACGCTCGACCGCGTGCGCCAACGTCTCGCCGAAAAGCGCGGCGTGGAGGAGGTCGACCGGCTGAAGGAAGTTCTGGCCGAACACGCCCCCGAAGCAGCCGCCGACATGGTCGAGGCGGACGTGTCCGCCAACCGCTTCGAAAAGCTCATCAATATCAAGGATCGCGGCCAGATCTTCCGCGTCGACGTCGACACGATCGAACGCATCGATGCCGCCGGCGACTACATGTGCATCTATACCGGCGACAACACGCTGATCCTGCGCGAGACGATGAAGGATCTGGAAAAGCGGCTCGACCCGCGCCGGTTCCAGCGCATCCACCGCTCCACGATCGTCAACCTCGATCTGGTCAAGCAGGTGAAGCCGCACACTAATGGCGAGTGTTTCCTGGTGCTGGGCTCCGGCGCGCAGGTGAAGGTATCGCGCTCCTACCGCGATGTGGTGGCGCGGTTCGTCCATTGATGCGGGCGACCGCTTTCGGGTAATCGACCGGTCGGGGTCGTCCGAATCACGCTTTCGAACGTAACTGAAGGAAAGCAGCAGCTTGGCGAGGATGGCCGATGTTCGATAACGATGCCGTCATCGCCGATATGCGCAAGATTTTCAGCAAGACCGCGCCCGGTCCAACCGTCGTCACCCCGCCTGCCGACCCGGCCCCCGTCGATCCGATATCAGAGGTTTCCCCGCCGCCATCGAGACTGGCGTCGTTGTTCGGGCGCATCGACGGTGTCGCCACGATCGGGTTTGCGGCGTTCGTCGCGTTGGTCGGCGTGATCGCTGTGCCGCTGCTGCACGAGCCGGCGCCAGCCTCCGCATCGCGTGCGTCGGTGACGCCCGATCTGTCGACCCCCACGCCGCCCTTTCCGGTCGACCATGCGATCGCCCCACCCCCGGCGGGATCGTTACCAGTGGCGATCGTTTCGGCATCGGTTGCGCGCTCGGCGGTCCGGCAGGAGCGTCGGGCTACGCGCGTGCACCATGTACGCCGGCCCCTGCGCCGCTATCGCCGGCAGTTCGTGCAGGGGGAAACACCGCATCTGACCGGCGAGGCGCTGCGCCGGGCACTGGCGGAGGATGCCGTTCTTACTCGCCACCTGAATGTAGAGGCGCTGCGCAAACTGCCGGCCGCCGCGGGTACTCGCGGCATTTCCTGACCGTTGCGGCCCCAAGCGTCAGCCGCGTACGCTCACCGATACCGACGCAGCGCCGGCGCCACGCTCCGCCAGCCGCGCTACCGCTGCCGCATGCATCCCCGGCGCCGTCACCAGCACACCGAACGCCTGTGGATCAGGCTTGTTGAACGTCAGCGCCTGACCCAGTGCATCGCTGACCCCCGCACCCGCCTCCGCGCCGATCAGTACGGCGGCGGCGATGTCCCATTCATGGCCCCAGCGCAGCGTCGCGACCAGATCGGCCTCGTCAGCCGCCACCATCGCGATCCGCAGAGCGATCGAATTGGGCTTGGCCACCGCCACGAAATCGCGATCCGCCCTGGGCAACACATCCGCCGGCACGCGAGCCCCCGTCAGCGCGGTACGATCGCCCGCCGCCAGCCGCACACCGTTCCGCCAGGCGCCGCGCCCCGCCGCCGCCGACCACCGCTCCCGCCGCGCCGGCGCGTCGAGCACCGCGACCAGCGGCTGGCCGTTTTCGACCAGCGCGACCGATACCGCCCATCCTTCGCGTCCGCGGATATAGTCGCGCGTGCCATCGATCGGATCGACCACCCAGATGCGATCGTGGCGCAGGCGATCGGGCGCATCGGCGGTCTCCTCCGACAGCCAACCGGCATCAGGCAACAACGCGGACAGTCGCGCATGCAGCATCCGGTCGACATCCAGATCGACCTCGCACACCGGGCTGCCCGCTTCCTTTTCCCAGCGACGGAAATCGGTGCGCCAGCGCGCAAGCGCCATCTGCCCCGCCTCGGCGGCAATCTGCGCGACGGCCGCCAGCAGGTCAGCCACTGGCCACCGTCAATCCGTCTACGCGCATCGTCGGCACGTTGATGCCGAACCGGAACCGCAAGTCGTTCGCGGCGGTCAGATTGAGGAGCATGTCCTTCAGATTGCCGGCGATCGTGAATTCGGCGACCGGCCCGGCGATCACGCCGCCCTCGATCCGGAACCCCGCCGCGCCGCGGCTGTAATCGCCGGTCACGCCGTTAACGCCCTGCCCGATCAGCTCGGTGACATAAACGCCGTCACCGACATCGGCGAGCAACGTCTCGACCGGCACATGCCCGCCATCCAGATACAGGTTCGCCGTCGACACGCCCGGTCCGCCGCCGATCCCGCGCGTGGCGTGCCCGGTCGGCTCCAGCCCCAGTTGCCGCGCGGCCGCCGAATCGAGCAGCCACGTCTCCAGCATCCCTTCCTCGACGATGGCGACCGGCGACACCGCCAGCCCCTCGCCGTCGAACGGGCGCGAACGCAGGCCGTGCGGGCGATGCGGATCGTCGCGTACCGACAGGCCGACCGGCATGATCTGCGTGCCCAGCGCCTCCAGCAGGAAACTCGTCCGCCGGGTGATCGCCGCGCCCGATATCGCCCCGACCAGGTGACCGAGAAGCGACGCACCGACACGCGGATCGAACACGACCGGCATCGATCCGCTCGCCAGCCGGCCGGGGTTATCCCGCGCCACCGCCCGCTCGCCCGCCTCGCGGCCGATCGCGGCCGGGTCGTCGAGCAACCGGCGGCGGCGGGCGGCATGGTGGGCATGATCGCGCTGCATCGCGCTGCCCTCGCCCGCCACGACGCTAGCGGACAAGCCGTACGCGGTAGTGGCATAGGCGCCCGCAAAGCCGGTGGAGGTCGCCAGTGCCCAGACGCTGCGCGACGCGCTGGCGCCGCCGCCCTCGCTGTTGGTCACACCGGCGACGTCGCGCGCCGCGGCCTCCGTCGCCAGCGCCGTATCGCGCAGGCTTTCGGGCGACGCCTCGCCGCCGTCATCCAGATCGAGTTGCGGCGGCGCGCCGTGAAGCAGCCGTTCGGCCGGGGCCAGACCCGCCCATGCATCCTCCGGCGCTTCACGCGCCATGGCGACGGCACGTTCGACCAGCGCGTCCAGCGCCGCCGACGACATATCCGATGTCGACACGCTCGCCGATCGCCGGCCGACGAAGACGCGCAGGCCCAGATCGGCGCTTTCCGACCGGCCGACATCCTCCAGCTTGCCCAGACGGACCGACACGTCCAGCGAGGCGTCCGCCGCGAAGACGGCATCGGCGGCATCCGCGCCACCGGCCCGCGCGCGGGCGACGATGTCCTGCGCGCGCTCACGTACCTGATCGATATCCAGCATGGCTGGCGACTTAAGGGCGCCGCCCCGGATCGGCAATGGCCGACCGCCCCGTCAGGCGCCGGTGCCGACCACGGCAAAGGCCAGGAACAGCAGCAATCCGGTCAGGCGATTGGCGCGAAACCGGGCCAGCGCATTGCCGCCGTCGTCGGGGCGCAATGTCGCCACCTGCCACCCCAGATGCACCGTGGCGGGCAACAACGCCGCCAGCGCCAGCGGATCGGGCCGCACCGCCCAGATCGCCGCCGCCCACAACAGCAACGCCAATACATAAAATAGCGCGACGCCGCCCTGCACATGCCGCCCCATCCGCAACGCCGACGATCGCACGCCGATCAGCGCATCGTCCTCGCGGTCCTGCAACGCATAGATGGTGTCGTACCCGATCACCCACGCGATCGACCCGGCATACAGCCACCACATCGGCGCGGACAGGTCGTTCGCGACCTCGCTCCACCCGACCAGCGCCGCCCAGGAAAACACCAGCCCCAGCCACGCCTGCGGCCACCACGTGATCCGCTTCATGAAGGGATAGGCCGCGACCGGCGCCAGACTGGCCAGCGCCACGACGGCGGCCAGCGCGTGCAACTGAACCAGCACGATCAGCCCGACCAAGCTGAGCGCCACCAGCCACACCCATGCGGTCCGCACCGACACCATGCCGCTGGGAATCGGGCGCGCCGCGGTGCGCGCGACCTGCCCGTCGAGATCGCGGTCGACGATATCGTTATAGACGCAGCCGGCACCGCGCATCGCGATCGATCCAGCCAAGATCCAGAGGATCAGATCCCACCGCGCCACCACGCCCCCGGCCAGCGCCACGCCCCACGCCCCCGGCCAGAACAGCAGCCACCAGCCGATCGGCCGATCGAGCCGCGCCAGCAGCGCCAGCCCCCGCAGGCTCTGGGGCAGCCGCGCGACGAGCCCGCGATGCTCGCTGTCGGGAACGATCATGGTCATGACAGGGGCTCTACTATGCCCGGCGCATCATGCCATCCTCGATCATCGCTGTCCTACACGTCGAGCTTGGGGTATTCCGTCGGGAAACCGCTCTTTCTCACCGTCGATCGATCAACACCCGCCTCCGCGCACGATCTCGCACGCGTAGGCGGGTGTGACTTTCGAGACTTTCCGCCTCGGGATCGTCGCAAGTGGTTAGAACGACTTCCAGTCGTCATCCGCCCGCACCATCGCCGGGATGGCAGCCGCCGGCAGCGGCTTGATCGGCGAGGTATACGCGCCCGGCGTCACATAATCCGGCTTGCGGGGGGCGGCCGCCCGGCCACCGCTATGGGCGACCTTGAAGCGCCCTGCCTGATCGGCGAGGTTGCCGACTTCGCTGGCCAGGTTGCGGGCGGCGGCAGACGTCTCCTCGACCATCGCCGCATTCTGCTGCGTCGACTGGTCCATCGTCCCGATCGCTGCCGAGATCTGCGTGATCGCCGCCGACTGCGCCTGGTTGTCCGCCGCCATCGTCGCCAGCAGTTCGTGCACCTGGGCGACGTCGCCCGAGATGTTGGCGAGCGCCCCATCGACCTTGGTCACCGCCTCGACCGCGGTCACGATGTCGGTCTGCGTCACCGTCAACTGGTCACGTGCCCGCTTGGCTTCCTCCTCGGCGCGCATCGCGAGTGCGGACACCAGATCGGCCACGACGGCAAAGCCACGACCGGCATCACCGGCGCGGCCTGCTTCCACCGCGGCGTTCATCGCCAATACGCGGGTCTGGAATGCGATCTTGTCGAGGCCCTCGATGACGCTGTCGATGCCCTTGGCGCTTTCCGACACCCGGCCCATCGCCTGCACCGCCTCGTCCGCCACCGCCCGGCCACCGCCGACCGTCGCGATCGCCTGATCCGCGCGCTCCACCGTCCGCGCCGCCGCACCCGCCGATGCCCGCAGCCGGCCGTCCATCTGCGTCACCGAGGCTGCCGTCTCCTCCAGCGAAGCTGCATTGCTCTCCGTCCGCCGCGCCAGATCCTCGGACGCCTGCGCGATCTCGCCCGATCCCGTCCGGATCGTCGTCGCACTCTCCGACACCGCGCCGATCAGGTCGCGCAGCGCGTCGATCGCTTCGTTGAAATTGGTCTTCACCGCGGCATATTCGGGTGGAAATTCGGCCGTGATCGGTGATGTCAGGTCGCAGTTGCGCACCTGATCGAGATGCAGGGTCAGGACGGACACGAGCTGCTGTTGCGCGGTGGACTGTTTCTGCGTTTTGATCGCCGTCTCACGGAACGTAAACATCGCCTTGGTCATCCGACCGACGCAATCCTGGTAGTTCGTAAAGGCGATCGGCGTATCGAAATCCCCGGCGGCCAATCCTTCCATACGGATGACGGTCGCGACATAGGGATCGCAAACCGCGCGACGCAGCGCCGCCCCCGCCAGCGCGGCGACGATCGTGACGATCACGCCTCCCGCTAGCCCAATGATCGGATATCCCGCCACCGACGCGCCCAACGTTACCAGTACGGCCAGCGCGACCAGCAGGGTCATGCCGGTGAACGCGATCATCAGTTTCTGGCGGACCGGCGCCGTTTCCGTGAACCATTGCATGTCTCAATCTCCTCCCAAGGAGCTTCGAAGAGACACGCAGCTAGGCAATTCCCTGCACCGGCTCGACCGGTCGGCACCGAACCCTCCGGCTCAGTCCGCTGACGACATGCCGAAGGAAGCGTCATCGATCGTTATAGCAGCAACGAGGATTTTTGGTCCGATGCGGGCTTTTTATATCGATCGAGCGGTCGATCGTCCAAATAACGTGTCTTACAGAACGCTGTATGGTCGATTGATCGGTCGAAAACTCCCTGGCTGGATGATAGCCAGACCGTCCCTTGATACGTGGCAATGGACCTCATAGAAAATTTTGTCACAGCAAGAGCGGTACGATGACGCCTTTGATCAATCGACGAATGCTGTTGGCCGGCCTCGCCGTCGGGGTCACGGCCGCGCGCACGGCCTGGGCAGCCAATCCCGCCCTACCGGGCTGGTATGCGGACCCGGAAATTCGCATTTTCGGTGATCGATACTGGATCTATCCGACCTATTCGGCCGACGGTCCTGTCCCCGCCGCCGCCCCCAGTCGCTTCACGCCGTGGCAGGCCCATGAGCGCGCCTCACCGACAATTTGGAGTCCGTTTCTACGGCAGACGTTTCTCGACGCCTTCTCTTCGAGGGATCTGGTGTCCTGGACGCGCCATCCACGCATCCTTGACGTCAAGGACGTGAGCTGGGCCGCCTACGCCATGTGGGCACCCTCCGCGATCGAGCAGGATGGTCGCTATTTCCTGTTCTTCGGCGCGAACGACATCAAGAACGACCGGCAGCGCGGCGGGATTGGTGTGGCGGTCAGCGATCACCCCGAAGGCCCGTTCCATGACGCCATCGGGAAGCCGCTGATCGGCAGCATCGTCAACGGTGCGCAGCCGATCGACCAGATGGCGTTCCGCGACGACGACGGCACGTGCTATCTCTACTACGGCGGCTGGAAACACTGCAACGTCGTCCGCCTGTCTCGCGACCTGACCAGTCTCACTCCGTTTGCGGACGGGGAGATCTATAAGGCGATCACGCCCTCGCCCGACTATGTCGAAGGGCCCTTCATGCTGAAGCGGCGCGGCATCTATTATCTGATGTGGTCGGAGGGGGAGTGGACAGGGCCGCTGTACAGCGTCGCCTACGCCACGGGTCCCAGCCCGCTCGGACCGTTCACGCCCCGCGGCAAGATCCTCAAACAGGATGCTCGGGTCGCCCGCGGCGCTGGCCATCATTCCGCCATCTGTATCCCCGGCACGGACGACTGGTATATCGTCTATCACCGCCGCCCGCTGGGCGAGACGGACGGTAATCACCGGCAAGTCGCGATCGAGCAGATGCATTTTCGGCAATACGGCAGCATCGCCCCAGTCGTGCTGACTGACACTGGCGTCGCTCCGCGACGGCTACCCTCAACGCTCAAGACGGTGCCGGGGGTTTAGTGGACGCTAGGCTGTTTCTGTATAGATACGCTTGCTACTTTTGCTTCGGGTTTGATCGCGCGATCAGTCGTGATGGATCGCTCTTACAGGTTGTCGCCGATCGCGTAGTGGTAACAACGGCATCCCAGACCCCGCCAAGTGCCCGGAACGATGCCACGGTGCCGCGTCTGGCTGCACCGCGCGCCTGGATGACGCGGTCTCGCGTTTCGAGCAGACGCTTCGACGCTCGCGTTCCTACCCGCACTCTATGCCCTTTGGTTCCGCATAAGGCCGCCTGCGTACGATCGGCGGGCACGACCGCCTTCATTGACGCCTGTCTCAGCATGATCGACAGTCGAATGCGCGTGGTCGTCATGCATGAGTAATGCTCACTAGGGCATCAACATCCGGCCGAATTGTCGGTGGGCTTGTCTTCCCCTAAATTGCAGGCCTTCGCAGCCGAGCTTTTCTCCCCGAACCGGCACGGCGCGAGCGCCCGGATCCCTGATGATCCCCCGCACCGGGTCCGGGCGCCTTTGGCACAATCAGGAGAGCCGTCATGGCAAGCCCCATCGCCGTGATCGCGGCAACCGATGCCGCGCGTATCGACGACCAGCCTGCCCGTTGGGGCGCGGTCTATGCGATGGCGCTGTGCAGCTTCGTGCTCATCGCGTCGGAATTTATGCCCGTCAGCCTGCTCAGCCCGATTGCGCACACGCTGCATCTGAGCGAGGGTAAGGCCGGACAGGCCATCGCGATATCCGGACTGTTCGCGGTCATCACCAGCTTGGCGTTATCGTCCGTGCTTGGGAAAACGGACCGTCGGATCGTGCTGCTCGTCCTGACGAGCTTGTTGGTGGTCTCCGGGGCCATCGTCGCATTCGCACCGACCTATGTGATCTTTATGATTGGCCGGGCATTGCTGGGCGTTGCGATCGGCGGGTTCTGGTCGATGTCGGCAGCGATCGCCATGCGACTGGTGCCGACTGAATCGGTTCCGAAAGCGCTGGCGGTCATCAGCGGCGGCAATGCGCTGGCGACGGTGCTCGCAGCACCGCTGGGCAGCTTCGTCGGCAGCCTGATCGGGTGGCGTGGAGCGTTCTTCTGCGTGGTACCCGTCGCCGTTGCCGCTGTGATCTGGCAGGCTGTGACGCTGCCGAGCCTTCCCGTCGCGGAACGGCAGAGCGCCCGCGATATGGTCGCGCTACTTCGCCGGCCGCCGGTGCTGTTTGGTCTGCTCGCCGTCGCGATGTTGTTCGTCGGGCAGTTCTCGCTGTTCACCTATCTCCGGCCGTTCCTGGAACAGGTGACGGATGTTTCACCCGTAATGTTGTCGGTCATGCTGCTTATCCTCGGCGTATCCGGCTTCATCGGAACAGTTCTGATCGGCCGGGTGCTGAACGGGCGCCTGTTTCTCACCCTTGCGGTGTTACCGGCATCGATGGCGGCGACTGCGGTGGCGCTGACGGTTTTCGGTACGTCGGTCGTGGCGGTCGGGATATTGCTCGCGATCTGGGGGTTCGCAGGCACGTCGGCTCCAGTTGCTTGGTGGACGTGGCTGGCGCGCATCGTGCCCGACGAAGCAGAGGCCGGCGGAGGGTTGATGGTGGCGATCGTGCAGCTCGCCATCACGCTTGGCGCGACGATGGGCGGGATCGTGTTCGATGCGGCGGGACCGCGCGTCGAATTCCTGACTAGCGCCGGTCTGCTCGCCATCGCCGCATTGGCTACGCTGGCGATCGGCCGAGCCCATCGCGGCTTGGTGAGGCAGTCGCAGACCTCCGCTGCGTAAGACAGGCACTCGCGCTCCGGCGCTTCTTGCGTGACCTGCCGCAGGTTTTGCAGGCTTATAATATGCACTCACACCTGGTGCACATCGCGCGATGCCAACCGTCATGAATTTCCTGCATGATCCCATTGAACATTGTGCATGATCCAACATGGATTTCCGTGCGTTAGTCACGTCAACAGCCGTAAAAGCAGATCAAGCCCTTACCGTGGACGCGCGGTTCGGCAGCAAGGAAGATGTATCCCATGTCCAGCATATCCGAAGTCGAGCTTTCGCGGCGTGGCCTGCTGGCGGGCAGTGCGGCTACGGCCGTCATCGTCGCATCGCCGGCAGGTGCCGCCGCTGCGCCGCCGGTACAGGCGGGCGCCACGCCGACCATGCCCGTGCGATTCAAGGTGAACGGCGAAAAACGCGAACTCAGCCTCGATCCGCGGGTGACTCTGCTCGATGCTTTGCGCGAACATCTGCACCTGACGGGCACAAAGAAAGGGTGCGATCATGGCCAGTGTGGTGCTTGCACCGTCATGGTCGACGGGGTCCGCATCAATTCCTGCCTCAGCCTTGCGGTGATGCACGAAGGCGACGAGATCACGACGATCGAAGGTCTTGGTACGCCGGACAAGCTGCATCCGATGCAAGCGGCCTTTATCAAGCATGACGGTTATCAGTGCGGATACTGCACGCCCGGGCAGATCTGCTCGGCGGTCGCGGTGCTCGACGAGATCAAACGTGGCGTGCCCAGCCACGCCCAGGATGACTTGATGACCAAGCCGACCGCGACCAACATCGAAATGCGTGAGCGCATGAGCGGCAACATCTGCCGCTGTGGTGCCTATTCCAACATTGCCGAGGCTATGGCCGAAGTCGCGGGAGCAAAAGCATGAGAGCTTTCACGTACGAGCGGGCGAAGGATGCGGGTGCCGCGGCGCGTGCGGTCGCCGGTAATCCAGCGGCCAAATTCATCGCCGGCGGAACCAACTTGCTCGACCTGATGAAGATCGAGGTCGAGACGCCGACGCATCTGGTCGATGTGCAGAATCTCGGCTTCGACAAGATCGAAGCGACGCGTGACGGGGGGCTGCGCATCGGTGCGCTGGTCACCAACACCAACCTCGCCGCCGACGAGCGGGTTCGGCGTGATTACGGCGTGCTGACCCGTGCGATCGTCGCTGGTGCATCGGGCCAGTTGCGCAACAAGGCATCGACCGCGGGCAATCTGCTCCAGCGCACACGGTGCCCGTATTTCTACGACACGAACATGGCGTGCAACAAGCGCAAGCCCGGTTCTGGTTGCGCTGCGATCGGCGGCTATTCGCGGCAACTGGGCGTCATCGGCATTAGCGATCATTGCATCGCGACGTTCCCGGGCGACATGGCGGTGGCGATGCGCGTGCTGGATGCCGTGGTCGAGACGGTGGATGCGACCGGCCAGCGCCGTTCGATCCCGATCGCCGACTTCCACCGGCTATGGGGTAGCACGCCCGAGCAGGACACCGTGCTAAAGCAGGGCGAACTGATCACGGCGGTGACGCTGCCGAAGCCGCTAGGCGGCAAGCATTTCTATGAGAAGGTGCGCGACCGGGCTTCTTATGCCTATGCGCTGGTATCAGTGGCCGCAGTGATCCAGCCGGACGGGACCGGCCGTGTCGCGTTCGGTGGCGTGGCCCCCCGCCCCTGGCGTGTCGAGGCAGCAGACACCCTGTTGCCACGTGGTGCCGCCGCGGTGACCGCGCGCGCGTTTCAGGGCGCGACGCCGACCAAGGATAACGCCTTCAAGCTACCACTTGCCACCCGCGCGCTGGCCTCGGTCATCGCCGAAGCGAAGGCATAATCCCATGAAGTTCGAAACACCCGCCACCACCAATCCGATCGACCAGATGAAGGTCGTCGGCCGCGCGCATACGCGCGTCGATGGCCCGCTCAAGACCACCGGGCTGGCTCCGTACGCCTACGAGCATCATCGCGAGATCGAGAATGTAGCGTACGGTTATGTCGTCGGCGCGGCGGTCGCCAAGGGGCGCATCAACGCGATCGATACGGTCGCGGCCAAGGCTGCGCCCGGTGTGATCGCGATCGTCACCGCGGCCGACACGGGCAAGCTGGGCAAGGGCAAGTTCAACACCGTCAAGCTGCTCGCCGGGCCGGACGTCGATCATTACCATCAGGCCATTGCAGTCGTTGTTGCTGAGACATTCGAGCAGGCGCGCGCCGCGGCCGGGTTGGTCCGGATCGATTATGCACGCGGCAAAGGCCGATTCGATCTGGCTGCGGCATTGAAGACGGCGCCGCTGACCGATGCGGAAAAGCCCGGCAAGGGAGAAGATCGGGTCGGCAATTTCGAAACGGCATTCGCGTCGGCCGCGGTCAAGCTCGACGCCGAATACACGACGCCTGATCACAGTCATGCGATGATGGAGCCATTTGCCTCGATTGCTGCCTGGAATGGCGATGCGCTGACGGTTTGGACGTCGAACCAGATGATCGATTGGGGTCGTACCGATCTCGCCACCACGCTGAACATGCCGAAGGATAAGATCACTTTCCTGTCGCCCTATGTCGGCGGCGGCTTTGGCGGAAAGCTGTTTCTGCGCAGCGATGCGGTCCTTGCAGCGCTTGGCGCAAAGGCAGCGGGCCGTCCGGTCAAGCTCGCCATGAGCCGGCCGTTCATGGCCAACAACGCGACGCATCGGCCGGCCACACGCCAGCGCATCCGCATCGGCGCGGCCAAGGACGGCACGATCACCGCAATCGCGCATCAGAGCGGCTCGGGTGATCAGCCGAATGGCGGCCCGGAAGCTGCAGTTCTGCAGACGAACTTGCTGTACGCCGGCGCAAACCGCCTGACGTCGATGCGGCTCGCTGTGCTCGATCTGCCCGAGGGCAACGCGATGCGCGCGCCGGGTGAAGCGCCGGGCCTGATGGCGCTCGAGGTCGCGATGGACGAGATGGCGGAAAAGCTGCGCATGGACCCGATCGCCTTTCGCGTGAAGAACGACACGCAGGTCGATCCTAAGGATCCCAAGCGGCGCTTTTCGCAGCGCGAACTGGTTCGTTGCCTGACCGATGGCGCACAGAGGTTCGGCTGGTCAGGCCGTAATGCCACACCTGGTCAGGTTCGCGACGGACGCTGGCTGGTCGGGATGGGCGTGGCATCCGCGTTCCGCAACCACATGAACATGACGTCCGGCGCCCGCGTCCGGCTTGGCAAGGACGGGATCGTCACCGTCGAAACCGATATGACCGACATCGGCACCGGCAGCTACACGATCATCGCCCAGACGGCGGCGGAAATGATGGGCGTGCCCATCGATGCCGTGGTCGTGAAGCTCGGCAGTTCCGCCTTTCCGGTATCGGCCGGGTCGGGTGGCCAGTTCGGCGCCGCCAACGCGACCGCCGGCGTCTATGCCGCCTGCGTCAAACTGCGCGGAGCGGTCGCGCAGCGGCTCGGCTATAATTCGTCCGATGCGGTGTTCGACCGCGGCAAGGTCGCCAGCGGCAATCGCTCGGCCGACCTTCGTCAGGCAGCGTCTGCCGGCGAATTGGTGGCCGAAGACAAGATCGAATATAGCGATCTCGACAAGAGCTGGCAGCTATCCACCTTCGGCGCGCACTTCGTCGAGGTCGGCGTCGATACCTATACGGGCGCGACCCGCTTGCGCCGCATGCTGGCAGTCTGCGCATCCGGGCGGATCATCAATCCGACATCGGCGCGCAGTCAGGTGATTGGTGCGATGACGATGGGCGTCGGCAGCGCGTTGATGGAGGAACTGGCGGTCGACAAGCGCTTCGGCTTCTTCGTCAACCACGACCTCGCCAGCTACGAGGTGCCGGTCCACGCCGACATCCCGCATCAGGAGGTGATCTTCCTCGACGAGGCCGACGACAAGGCCAACCCGATGAAAGCCAAGGGCGTGGGCGAGCTGGGTTTGTGCGGCGTCGGCGCGGCGGTGGCGAACGCCATGTACAATGCGACCGGCGTCCGCCTTCGCGATTATCCGCTGACCCTCGACAAGCATCTCGACAGGCTACCGGCGGTGGCGTGAGCCACCCCGGTTGATCCGGGCGGTCACGCCGCAGAAACCGGCTGTCCGCAATCTAGCCGTCACCATCGGCGTCACGCTGAGGCTCGACGGACGGCCTTTGTGGGTCAGCGGGCTCGCGCTGGGTCGCCTGTGCTGGATCACGCGGAAGATGCGGCGGCGGCGGCTCGACGTTTGTCCGCGAGGCTGCGGATGAAAGCTCTACGCGCCCGATATCCGGACCGACCGCCAACTGTGGTAGCCTCGGGTCAGTGCGTCGCTGACGACAGGCACTAGTCCTGGGAGGCGGCGTATCGTTGGTAGAGACGGTGCGCATGAAGTCAGATCGTCGTCATCGCTTCTCGCGGCAACAGATTGATCAGGCTGACGCAGGCAAACACGATGGTTGCCGCTGCGCTGACGCGGCCCTGAGCGTCGTCGGCAGCTTGCTAGCCATCCTATCGGGGCGCAGGATACCCTATGCCGACCAGTCGATCCGATCTTGCCGACCTTACATATTTCCTGGCGATCTCGCGGCACCGAAGCTTTAGGCTTGCCGGGCTCGAACTGGGCGTCAGCGCATCGGCGCTCAGCCACGCGTTGAAGGGACTCGAGGCAAGGCTTGGCGTTCGCTTGCTTCACCGCACCAACCGCAGCGTCACGTTGACTGCGGCTGGCGAGGAGCTGCGGGACAAGGTGGCTGAACCGTTCGGCACGATCGATCAGGCGGTCGAGGGCCTGAACCGCTATCGCGACGCGCCGACCGGGCGGGTTCGTCTCAACGTGGCCGCCGAAGCAGCCCCCTTGTTGTTGGCGCCGGTAATGCCGGTCTTCATCGAGCGGTACCCTGATATAGAGATTGATATTGCCGCCCTGGACCAAATGACGGACGTGATCGACGAAGGCTTCGATGCTGGGATTCGATATGGCGGAACCGTACCCGAGGACATGGTCGCACAGCGCCTGTCAGGCGAACTGCGCTGGGTGGTTGCTGCCTCCCCCGCCTATCTCGCTAAATTTGGCGTTCCCCATCACCCGGACGATCTCGCGCATCACCATTGTTTGGGGGTTCGCCTAGGCAATGCGCATATCTATCGCTGGGAGTTCGAGGGTCCCGACGGCGAATTTGCCGTTCCCGTTTCAAGCAAGATCCTCGTGAGCGGCGGACGGGCCATGCTGGCAATGGCACTTGCAGGAACCGGGATGATGTACGGGATGGAAGCATCCTTCGCGCCCTATCTGGCACGGGGCGAACTGTCGCTGGTGCTCAAGGATTGGGCCACGATGGGTCCCGCCTATCATATCTATTATTCCAGCCGTCGTCAGGTGCCGACCGGCCTGAGGCTGTTGATCGAACTTATCCGCGAAATACGCCCCCTGGGGCTTTAGCAAAAGCCGCATGATCATCGGTGTGGCGGTGATGGCCTTCGCCGCGTGCGCTTGGCGAGAGGGCCAAGGGATGCCAGCCACCACGCTTTCCACGACATGCGGCATGGCTCAGTTATCCTTAAAGACCTCTCGCGCCGTCTGGATTGCGGTCATTGCAGTGGGCCAGCCCGCGTAGAAGGCGGTATGCGTAATCGCGGCGATAATTTCGTCTTGCGTCAGACCATTCTCCATTCCCTTTTTGAGATGGAAGCCAAGTTCGTTGTGGCGATACAACGCCACCAGATTAGTGATCGTGACGAGACTCCGGTCGCGCGGCGACAGCGTGTCGTCCGCCCAAACGTCGCCGAACAGAACCTTGTCGGTAATCTCCGCGAGTTTTGGCGCGATATCGCCGAAGGTGTCACGTGCGTTGGTTGGTTCGTCTGTCATTTGGTTTTCCTATTCAAAGCTATGGTCACTCAGCGACCGATGTAGACACGGCGCGCTGTTGATCAGCAGATAGTGCTGGCAGATGTCACTGATTACCCGGCTTTTCGTACATGCAGTGATGACGCCGGCTCATCGCTGATCCCGATGGATAACCGGAGTGGCCGCCGTTCCCGGATCAGGGTGCGGAGATGGCGCATCGCGCGAGTATGAAAACAGCTACGAACTGCTGCGCCAGTGCTTCCCCAAGCGCACCGAGCTCCGCGTGGATCGCATCGAGTTCCCCGCGGCCGTTGCCGCGATCCTCAATGGTTGATCGGGCGAGACACTGAGTTGGAAAACGGCTGTCGAAACGACTGACCAATGCCCGCTCGTAGATCGAAAAAAATATGACGTTGCGATAGCCGGTTGAAGCTGCCCGAACATACAAGCGAGCAGTTCTAGCGGACGATGGTGTTACAAATCGCCCTTGGCACAGATCACAAGCAGCACCAACAGTGCGCTCTTTTGCTCAGGGGTGGTGCGGCCAAGAAGACTCGAACTTCCACGGGCTTTCGCCCACAACGACCTCAACGTTGCGCGTCTACCAATTCCGCCATGGCCGCCCATGTCATAAGCCACGGGGGACACCCGACAGCCGGTAGGCGAGCGCCCCTAGCAGAGGGTTTTCCTACCCGCAATGGCTTTACGCCAACATTGCCGAACTGCTGAGCCTATTGCTCGCCCGCGAAGCTCAGTTCCAATCGCTTCGACGTCGCCGGCACGTCCAGCTTGGCGGAATTGAAATCGATCGCCGCCCCCGGTGCCAGCGTCCGCCGTTCGGGCGTGATCGTCCAGCTATACACCACGCTCCCGTTCGCATCGCGCAGTTTGGCATGGATGTCGGGCACCCGCTGGCGGGACGAGGAGGGGTTGGTCACCTGCCCGCTGACCGCGAACAGCTCCGATCCGTTTTCCAGCTCGCGCCGTTCGATCGGATTGTCGCGCAACCGCAGCGGCGTCTCCGCCGGCCCGAGCGACAGGCCGAGCTGCGAAGCCAGTCCGGGCGCACCGGACCACAGGATGGCGGCCGCCGCCGCCAGCATCAGCAACCCGGCGATCACTGCCATCACCGTCCAGCGACGCGCCGGATTGCGACGCGGCCGCCGGGCGCGCGGCTGCATCGGCTCCATGTCCGCATCATCGGCGGAGGGGATGATCGCCGGCGGATAAGGATCGGGCGCGGCGAAAACCGGCATCGGCGGCGGCACCGGTATCGGCGGCGTGGGAATCGACGGCGGCGCGGGTTCGGAGGAGGCATCGGCAGACTGCGCCTCGTCATACCCGTCGTCGGCTACCGTCTTCTGGGCGAAATCGTCCTGTGGCGTGATCCGTTCCGGCTGCGGAGCGGTGACCGGCGGCACGGGCGGCGGTGGAGCCGGCATCGGCGGCACCGTATTCGCCAGATCGAGCACCGCCGGTTCCTGAAACCAGCTATGCCGGCAATTGGCGCAGCGCACGGTACGGCCCTCGGCCCCGATCGCACTGTCGGGGACCAGATAGCGGGTTCGGCATTCGGGGCATTCGAGGATCATTGGAGGGTGCACGCTTCCCCGGCGGCCGTCATGGCCTCGTTCGCTTTGTCTGCCACGCTGCGACGGCGCGTGGCAAGCTTGAAGCGGGACGCGCGCCGTGCAAAGGCCATCCCTCCATGACGACGCCGATTTCCACGACGCCGATTTCTACAACGATCGTGCAGTTCGAGAATGTCGGCCTGCGCTACGGCACGGAGCCGGAAGCGCCATCGTCCCACACGTCACCGGAAATCCTGTCCGACATCAGCTTTTCGTTGCAACGCGGCACCTTTTATTTCCTCACCGGCCCCAGTGGCGCCGGCAAGACATCGCTGCTCCGCCTTCTCTATCTGGCGCAGCGGCCCAGCCGCGGCATCATCCGGTTGTTCGGCGAGGATGCGGTGGTGATGCCGCGCACCCGCCTGCCCGGTTTCCGCCGGCGGATCGGCGTGGTCTTTCAGGACTTCCGGCTCGTGCCGCATCTATCGGCGGCCGACAATGTCGCCCTGCCGCTGCGCATCGCCGGCCTGCCAACCGCGGACATCGATCAGTCGGTGGCCGAGATGCTGGCCTGGGTCGGTCTGGCCGATCGCGCGCACGCCCGCCCCGCCACGCTGTCGGGTGGTGAGCAGCAACGGGTGGCGATCGCCCGCGCCGTCGTCAGCCGGCCCGACGTCCTGGTGGCGGACGAGCCGACCGGCAACGTCGATCCCGACATGGCCGACCGGCTGATGCATCTGTTCGGTTCGCTCGGCAATCTCGGCACGACGGTGGTGGTCGCCACGCACGACCTGCACCTGCTGACCCGCGTACCCCATGCGCAGATGATGCAACTGGACGCGGGTCGCCTGCTCGACCCCACCGGCGTCCTGCGCAATCCGCCCCGGGTACCGGCATGAGCGGCCCGGTCGGCACTGCCCGCGTACTGGACGAGGGGCGCGGGCCGCGTGCGATGACCGGCGTCATGGCGATCATGACGTTCCTGACCGTGCTCGCCGCTGCCCTCGGCCTCGCCACGGCCGGCACCGCGCGCCTGCTCGACCGGCAACTGGCGGGACGGCTGACGGTGCAGGTGATCGAGGGCGAGCCGGTGCGGCGCGACGCGGCGGCGGCACGGGTTCTGGCGACATTGCGCACCACTCCCGGCGTCGTCCGCGCGACGGCGGTGTCGCAAGCGGAACTTACTCGGCTGTTGCAGCCATGGCTGGGCAGCGATGCCGGTGCGGCGGGCCTGCCGGTGCCGGCCCTGATCGACGTCGATATCGCAGACGCCAGCGATGCGGCGGTGGCAAGACTCACCGCCAGCGTCCGCCGTGCCAGCCCGGTGACGCGGATCGATCGGCACGAACGCTGGATGTCGCCGGTCGGCGGCCTGATGCGCACGCTGACGTTGGTCGCCCTGGCGCTGGTCGCGATGCTCGCCACCGCCACCGCCGCCATCATCATTCTGGCGGCGCGCGGCGGACTGGAGACGCACCGCGTGACGATCGAGGTCATGCACATGCTGGGGTCCACCAATCGTCAGCTGGCGCGGCTGTTCCAGCGGCGGATCGCGCTCGACGCGCTGCTGGGCGGGATCGTCGGCGCGGCGCTGGCGCTGGGCGTCACGGCACTGGTCGGTATGCAGATGGCGGCGATCGGATCGGACCTGGCGGGCGGCGCGATGCTGCGCCCGGTCGACTGGACGATGCTGGCGTGCCTGCCGCTCGGCTTCGTATTGCTGGCGATCCTGGCCGCCCGCGTCACCATCACCCGCGCGCTGGGGAACATGCCATGATCGTCCGGCTGTTCTCGCTGGCGGTCATCGGCTGGTGCCTGGGTTTCGTCGCCTTCATGATGATGCTCCCGCCACCGCTGGAGGGCAGCACGACCGACGCCATCGTCGTGCCGACCGGCGGACCCGGCCGGATTGATCGGGGGCTGGAGATGCTCCGGACGCATCAGGCGAAGCGGATGCTGGTGACCGGTGTCGGCCCCGGCGTCCGACCCGCCGATCTGGCGCGGACATACAAGGTGCGGCAATCGCTGTTCACCTGTTGCGTCGATCTGGGCGCCGATGCGGTCGATACCCGTTCCAATGCCGAGGAAACCGTGCGCTGGGTGCAATCGCACCGTTATCGCAGCATCCGGCTCGTCACCTCGGACTGGCACCTGCCGCGCGCGCGCATGGAACTGGGCGCCGCGATCGGGCCGCATGTCGTGGTACTGGGCGATGGCGTGCCGAGCCAGCCCCGGCTGGGCACGCTGGTCAACGAGTATAACAAGCTGCTGCTGCGACGCGTGGCATTATGGGTCGGGATCGGCACACCATGATATTGATCCGCAACCTGTTGTTCATGCTGGTCTTCTACACCGGCTCCGTCTTCATCGTCGGCACCGCGCCGCTCTCGGCGATGATCAGCCAGCGCGCGATGATGCGCCATGCCACCGCCTGGACGCGCTTTCACGGCTGGACCGTGCGCTGGCTGCTCGGCATCCGCATCCGGGTGGAGGGGACGCAACCCGTCACCCCCGTCCTCTATGCATGCAAACACCAATCGATGTGGGAGACGCTGGACCTTCAGGGCCGCCTCGGCGCGCCCGCGATCGTCCTGAAGGAAGAACTGGCCCGCATCCCCGTCTGGGGCTTCGCGGCGCGGCAATATGGCGCGATCGTCGTCGATCGCGATGCATCGGCGCGGGCGATGCGCAACATGATGCGCGAGGCGAAGGCAGCCAAGACGCAGGGGCGCTCCGTGCTGATCTTTCCTGAAGGCACCCGTGTCTTCCCCGGCGAGCAACCGCCGCTGAAACCGGGTTTCGCCGGTCTCTATCGTATTCTGGGCATGCCGACGGTCCCGATCGCCACCGACATCGGCAAGCTATGGCCGCGCCGCGGCCTGAAACGTCCCGGCATCGTCACGCTGCGCTTCGGCGAGGTCGTCCCCCCCGGCCTTCCGCGCGAGGAAGCCGAGGTGCGCGTCCACGCTGCGATGAACGCGCTGGAGCGACAGGCGGATTGAAAGTGACGGAGCGGCGACCTTGATGACATGGGTCCGGAAACGCCCAACACGACCGCTGCCGTATGGAGGTCGTCATGAACAGGACGAAGGGTCGATCGATGCGGTTTAACGGGATCATGCTCATCGCGGCTCTGCTCGCGCTCGGTGCCTGCGGCAAACCGGCCGACGGCCCGCAACATGACGCATCGACGCACAATATGCAGCGCGCGGATGACCCCAAGACACCGGCCACGATCGTCTCGGCCACCCCCACCCCGCTCGCAACGGCTTCCACACCGACCACACCGCGATCCTGTTCGGCCGAGATCGGCGCAACCGCTGCCGCGCGACGCGTCGCCATCTGTCGCAACGTGTCGCCAGCCACCCATCCGCCCTGCAACGCCGTCAACAGCTGCGCGATGATCGAGGATGAGATCGCGCGAAGCTGCGCACTGTTCAATGGCGACGGACCGGAGATAAAGGGATGCGGTCCCGATCCGAGGGGCATGGAAGCCGCCGCCGAGGTCGTCCGCCGCTATTACTCGGCGATCGATGCGCGCGATTATGCCACCGCCTGGACGCAATGGGGCGACGACGGACGCCCGGGCCAGACGCTCGCTGCGTTCGAGAAGGGTTTCACGCATACCCGCACTACCCGTGTGACGATCGGGGCGCTCCAGCCAGGCGACGGCGGCGCGGGCTCGATTTATCAAACGGTGCCGGTCACGGTCGATGCGACGCTCGACGATGGAACCCGACAGCGCTTCGCCGGCACCTATGTCGTACGCCGCGTCAACGGCGTGGATGGCGCGACGCCATCGCAACTACGATGGCACATCGACTCCGCGAAGCTGACCCCCCTGCCGGCCAGCTCCCTATGACGTCCATCAGGATCGCCTTCCTGTCGTTCGTCCTGACGCTGAACCTCGTGGTCGCCGCACCCGCCGCTGCCGCGTCGGTGCCCGCACCGGTATCCGAGATCGTCGTCGATGCTAGGTCCGGGCGCGTGCTGTACGAAGCCGCCGCCGATCGAGCCCGGCCACCCGCGTCGCTCGTCAAGATGATGACGCTTCTTCTCACCTTCGAGGCGATCGATGCCGGCAAGCTGCGATCGAGGGACAAGGTCGTCATGACGCCGCGTGGCGCACGGCAACCCGCCTCCCGACTGGGTCTGGCGGCAGGCCGGACCATGGGGCTGGAGGCGGCGATGCGCGCCGTCGCCGTGATCTCGGCCAACGACGTCGCCGTTGCCCTGGCTGAACGGGTATCCGGCAGCGAGGCGCTGTTCGTGAGGGCGATGAACCGACGAGCCCGACAACTGGGCATGAACGCGACCCGCTTCGCGAGTGCGACCGGCCTGGCTCCCGCAGGCGGCCTGACCAGTGCCCGCGATATGGCGACGCTCGCTCGCTACATCATCCGCCAGCATCCATCGCGCTACCGGATATTCTCCACCCGCACGATCAGGTGGCGCGGACAGGTCCGGCCGAATCACAACCATCTCCTCGGCAGGATTCCCGGTGTGGACGGCGTGAAAACGGGATACACCGTGCCGGCCGGCTATAATCTGGCGGCGTCCAGCCTGCGCGGCGACAAACGGGTCGTCGTAGTCGTCCTCGGCGCCCGCAGCGCAGCCGCCCGCGACCTGCTGGTATCCAACCTGCTCGAATCTGGTTTCTCGTCACCCAGAATATCAAGACAGACCACGCGACCCGATCGCAGGACACGGTCGCGCACACCAGGCCGACGTCGCGTTACGAAGGCACATCGCTGAAGGCTACAAATACGCCGGTTTAGAGGGGCTGCACGGCGATGCGGCCGGTGGCGACGCGAGCGCCGAGACAATGGCGGTCGGTTTACGACACGCCTACAGTCAGCGATGTTTGTTACGTGGCTTGATGATACAAACTAGCCCGGACATACCGGCTAGTCGGCGCATACCAGATTATTCTGATATGCTGTCTTCCCTCGAGAAAACTGGAGCGGGCGAAGGGAAATCAGCCGCCGCACCATCCTGAGCCGCTTCGCTGACCGCCTGAGCGCGGTCTCGCAAGCGTGCGGTGATGGTCTGTATGGTGGCTGGGGCCTCGTCAGTGAGGTCGAGGGGATGGTCCATGGATGACGCTTTCGAGAGCGGTTGCGGCGACGATGGAACAGACGGGCCATGTTCGATCTGCCGTGGGGAGGAGTTGAGCCCGGACTTTATCGCCATGCTCGAACGGGCAGCGGCTCAGCCGGGTCGTGTCATGACCGCTGAGGAAACGGTCGAATGGCTGCGGAGCCTGTGACGATCACCTCGACGCTGTAGGTGGAATGCCAAGCTTGGCGGCGATCTGGGGATTAAGGCGATAGCCAACGACAGCGCGTGGTCGCCCGACGAACTTCAGCACCGCAGGCTTGCGACCATCGGCGCAGACGAACCGGCCACCGCGTCCATCGACGAGGATGGCATGGGCGAACTTCTCGATGTCGGTCGGCGTGTCGTCCTTCGCCTTCCCAATCTGGAAGGTGCCATCGATGCGGGCAGCAAAGCGCTCGTCACCATCGGTGTCGATGAGAGCGAAGCGAGGATCGTGGTTGGTCATGTTGCCTCCATGGTGTTGAGGCCGAATCAGCTACACACGGGTCAAGACGATGACCAATGGCTTTTCGGGCTGGGGAAGGATGGGATGATGTCGAAGGGAACCACGGAGCCGGGATATCGCAACCGCAACGAGCAAGTGGTGGTGCGCAAGACCGATCTACCGGGCAACGACCATAATCAGATCACCTATGTTTTGCGGTGCGACGAATGCGGGCATGAGTATGGTTCGAACGGCTCCGACATCTTCCAGCGCCGCTGCCCTGCGCATGATGGCGGCGCTACCGGCTTGTCCATCGGGGACTAATCCAATGCGACATCAGGGAGCGCCCATCGACCAATGCACGCCCAATCTCGAGCTTCTCGGCGATCTCGGTTGGGCGAATACGATGCACTACCGGCTTCGTTCTTTGAAGTGTTGCAGAAGTGCAAAGATCAGGCGTGGTGTTCCGCGATAGCCCTCCCACCCCTCATGCTCTTTGACCGAAGCTAAGGCATCCATCAGTCGGAAGGCAGGGCTGTCGTCACCATAGATAGCCTCTTCGACTGCATCGAGATCGAGAGTGATGGTTCGCTCACCCGACTGTCTGTCGTGAAGGAAACGGTCGAGGGCATCGGTCCAGTAAGGGTCGTTGCCCCAGTAATAGCTCTCTTCGGTATCAGACAAGATTTCCCTCCCAGCCGAATGGCGACCGCGACGAGCGACCTCCCACTGATGCCCGCAGGCGAGGCATTGCCGGTCAGGGGCACCGATCTCCTGCATGCAGCCACCCAGCACGGCCTCGCCTCGCTCGACTTCCTCGAAAAGCTCTTGGCTGGGCAGGCCGTAGCTGATGTCGATGCCGCGCTTCTCCTTGCAGGCAGGGCA
>NZ_LMRS01000006.1 GCF_001426195.1 Sphingomonas sp. Leaf339
CCGCTTGAACTCGTCCGTGAACCGACGCTTCGTCGTACTCGCCATCATACACCTCCTGACTCCGCAAAGCCTATCATCGGTGTCCGCCAAACCGAGGGAAGATCAGATGTCAAAGCCCGAAGCATCGAGGCTGTCGGCCACCGTGCCGGCATGCAGAGCGCCGTGCCAGACATAGGCTACATCTCCGGAGAATAGCGCCCAGGCCTCCCGCCAGTCCGCCCGGTGATCGTTGAGTACCTTACCGGTGCGCCGGGTCTGAGCTGCGCCAACGTCGTTGCGCCAGGAAGGATCGTACTCGACACCATAAGGCGGGTCGGTGACCATGAGGTGCGGGCGCACGCTGCCAAGCAGGCGGGAAACATCCTGGTTGCTGGTGGCATCGCCACAGAGCAGGCGATGGTTGCCGAGTAGCCAGAGGTCCCCTGCCCGGCTGGCCGGGTCTGCGGGCGTGTCCGGCACCTCGTCCTCGCCATCCACCGTATCGCAGTCACCCAGCAGCCGCTGGAGCTCACCAGCCTCGAAACCGACCAGATCCATGTCGAAAGCAAGATCGCGCAGGTCCGATAGTTCGGCTGCGAGCAGATCATCATTCCAGCCGGCATTCAGCGCCAGCTTGTTGTCGGCGATGACATAGGCGCGCTTCTTGGACTCCGACCAGCCGCGCGCGATCATGACAGGTGCATCCGCAAACCCGAGCTTTCGAGCTGCCTCAACCCGGCCATGGCCCGCGATGATCGTACCTGTCTCATCCATCAGCACCGGGTTGGTCCAGCCCCACTCGCGCATGGAGGCGGCGATCTGATCTACCTGCGCAGGGCTGTGCGTTCGGGCGTTTCGGGCGAAGGGTACCAGCCGATCCAACGGCCACCGCTCCACGTGATCTGCAGGCCAGGTGGCCCCCAAGCTGCTCGCGTCTGACATGCACCGCAGCATAGGCGCTTGCTGGCGAGCGCGCTCTACGCAGGGCTGCGCTCCCTCTCGAAGTTGCGCGCACCGCGCAACGGGAGCCGCCGCGCTGCTACTGTCGTACCGGCTGACCACCCCCTAGCCAATTTCGCGGATATCTACGTGGAGGACTGGCGTCGGTCTACGACCCCCTCCCTACGAGGTTTTGACCTCCCCCCCCTCCGCTCTCCTGCAGTCGAATGCTCAATGCGCAGTAGTTCGCACGTCCTCGAACCTGTGCGAGCGGCTGGCGATCACGATGTGGGCCAACCGTCCAATCCGATGGTCGTCCTAGCTCGCGCTCGTCCCTCCTCCACGCGCTTCTCGCCCTCATGGCAATCGCGGCAGAGAGACTGGAAAGGTCCGCTCCAGAAGCGCGCTTCGTTGTCTCCGTGCGGCACGATGTGATCGCAAACGGTGGCCGCGGTCATGCGCCCCTTGCGGCGGCAGTACCGGCAAAGCGGCTCGAGGCTCAATTGGTGAAGACGAAGCTTCTGCCAGCGGCCGGTTCGGTACCATGTGACTCTAGCCATCGATGTCACGGTTCAGCCGGAACACGACGGCGGTCATTCGCCCCGCTCCCATTCCGGGAAGTCGACAGACCGCCCACAAGAGACCAGCGCGGGATTGCCATGGGGGTGCTCTGCTACACCTGCAGATCTCTCGGCCGCTGCTGCTACACCCGCCCCCCTAACGGGGGCGGGGTGTAGCGTAGCACTCATCTGCTCCACCGCTACACCGTGCGACGCTACACCTCTTGCAGGTGTAGCAGACACGTCGTCGGCTGCTCGCCCGACCACGATATACTTCTTCATCTGCCGGTTGCTGTCCTTGCGTTCCTCCACCCGCAGCGCGCCATTCGTCTGCCAGGTTGAAAGCATCTTCAGAATTTTCGCGCGGGGCGCCTTATCGTGAGCATCCAGCCCGAGAACGTCGGCCACGGCAAAACCGACCCAATCGCTGGCGGAGTGATGCGCCTTGTACTCGCCGGCGGCTACTGCCTGCTGCACCCGGCGCAGGTGATCAACAGTGATGCCCTCAAAGGCATCGGGCGGCGTCCAGCGCGTCACCACGCCGACGCTGTCACCTTCTTCGCCGTAGGGATCGTCCTGCCCGGTTGAGTTGGAGACAGTTTGCGATGCCAGTCGGAACCACTGGGCGTCTTCGGCAGGTGCACGATTCGCCTTGTCATCCTGCACCGTGAAGAGACGCCGCCGCTCCCCGTCCTCGACGATTCCGAACCGCTGCGCCTCTTCCTTGTCCATGCGGTTGAAGACCAGCGTCACGCGAGCGGCAGCAATCAGCGACACGGCGCCGCGGGACGCCTCCGCCGTTACCTTGTCGCTCCCGAGCTTCTTGGTATGATGAACCAGGACCACTGAGCAGCCCGCGCGTTTGGCAATGCCGGTCCAGGTCTTGACGACTGCATCGATGGCGCCGTTGTCATTCTCGGAAACACCGTGCGACGACACGAACGGGTCGACAACCAGGACATCGATCTGGCGGGCGATCAATTCAGCTTGAAGCGCCTCCACCATTGGAAGCGCGATGCGGTAGCCATTGCGATCTTCAACCGCGATCCGAAGTTCGGCCCCGTCTGGCCCACTATTCAGGAAGATACGGTCTTCGCACGCTTCCTGCCCAACGCGGTGGAACAGGGCCGCCGCGACCAGCTGCATCTCGAGTTCATCCAACCCGTCCTCCAGGTTCCAGTACCAGACCCGCTTCGGCCCCGCCCAGACCGTCTTGCCGAGGATCTCCGGTCGGCCGCTTGCCAGTGACAACAGCATCGAGGCGACGAATGAAGATTTACCAACGCCGCCCGGTGCGACGATCGCAGACACCGTGCCGAGCAACAGCCATCTGCCCCAAACCCAGGGGCGGCGCGGAAGCGTGCGGTGATCGGGCCACCGGAATGGCGATGCCGCAATCCGCACGGGTTCCCCCTCAGCCAAAGCCGCGAATGGCGCCGCGGCTTCGTACTGGACCTGGAAGGAAGCCGAATTCACGACGATCGCTCCAGGAGCTGATCGTTAAAATCCTTGCAGCCACGTCTCGGCCGCATGATCCGAACGCGCTTGCCCTGCTCGGTGAAGGCGGCAGCTGCCTTCTGCGCCGCGGCCTCGCCGGCATCGTCGTTGTCAGCACCAATGATGACCGCCTCGACCAGATCCGGCAGTCTCATGGCGGGGAGCATCCCGGCGCCCGCCGCAACCCAAACTGGTCGACCAAGGGTCTGAAGCAGTGACAAGCCGTCTTCCAGGCCCTCGGTGACAAGCGTGGAACGACTGGCGAGACCGAGCCGAATGGCACCGCCGAGCACCCGTCCGAGCGAGAACTTTACCTTGCCGCCCGGCAGCGGCGCCTTTCCAATCGGTTTTTCCGAAAGAAATGTTCGCTGAATGCCCGCGACCTCACCGTACAGCGTGGACACGGCAGCAACCAACGCCGGCATGGGCAAGTGCCGGCCGAGCGGCAGGTAGGCGCAGCGGAGGCTGTCGGGCAGATCGACGGTGATGCCACGCGAGCGGAGATATTCTGCTGCCATGCTGCCTGATGCCGGTCCCGCAGCGCTCCAGATGGCGGCAGCCTCACCGCTTCGATCGTACTGCCGCTCGAGCTGTACGCGCCCCTGCAGTATCTCAGGCAACTGCCGGCTCCCCAGCATCTCCAGAGCATCGATCAGGCGGACGGAGTGCAGCCGCATGACGTAATCGAGCACATCGCCCTCGGCACCGCAGCCAAAGCACATGAAGCGGCGGTCGTCGGCGTAGATCGTGAAGCTGGGCGAGCGATCCGCATGAAACGGGCAGCATGCTTTCCACTCCCGGCCCGCGCGGCGCAGCTTGAGGGAGGCCACCGCCACACTCGACAGTGGCACGCAGGCGCGGATGTTGTCGCAGCGCTCCCGCAATGAAAGGCTGGTGGTCACTAGCCGACAACAACACTGGTGCTGGTGCGCACACTCTGCGCTTCGAATGCCTCGATGTCCTCCAGCCGGTACACGACCCGGCCACCGATCTTCATGTGTTGTGGTCCCTGCCCGAGCCAGCGCCACCGCTCCAGCGTGCGTGGACTCAGCTTCCATCGGCGGGCCAGTTCAACCTGGTGAAGGTGGGTAAACGACATTTCCAAGCTCCTCGTGTTTGGGTGCGATGGAGCGAAACATGACGGGCTGACGGCAGGTAAAAAACTGGGGGAAAAGTTGTCGACAGGTTTAAAAACCTGATCCTTTCGTTTTTGGTCGTCCTTTCTGTACGAGATGGTCGGGCAGCTGAGCCGCCCGACGGCAATCCCGAAACATGTTGTCGGTGATTGTGTCGTTTGGGAAAGCCTCCCTTACAGCTGCCAATTGCTCGGTGCGCAAAAGTGGCCACTTCGCCTTGTCTGCCTGAATACAAAGCCACTGGGTCAGCTGTCTGCGCAGCAGCGCCTTCTGTGCTTGCGGCACCGGCAGCTCAGTCGGCCGCAGGCTCGAAATGGTCAGCGCAAGGAAGTGGAATCCGTTCCCCTCGGCTTCCTCGCCGCGGTGTTTAATGCACAAATAATCCCAAAGATGGGTGTCGATCTGTCTTGCTTCAGGTCCATAAGCAGGACTGATGCCGCGCGCTATCCACTCTCCAGATCGCAGCTTCTGCAGGGTACGTTCTACAAGCGCTTGGTACAAACTGTCGTAGGCCGTGAGTGTAGCGTGGGAAAAAAGCGGCCAGCCATCGACGCCGACGTGCATGGTTCCCCGTGCGACCATAGGTCCGAACCAGCGCCACTCCTCGGCGGTGGCGACATGCTCGAATGCTTCAATAAGCCTCTGTGACCGGAACATAACAGGAACATAGTGGAACTGCGTGGTCCTGCGCAATCGCTTCTACGCTGCCGCTCTGCGGTGAGGTCGAGCGTGTCCAGTGATCACTTCAATGCAGAGCCCGGCGTTCAACGCCCGTCGGCTACTTCCCAAGAATGGACGTCTGTTCAGGGAGGTTAGCTGCCTAGCTGGACGCCGCCTCTGATTAGCGTCCTATCGAACTTCTTTGCCAGAGACCCGAACCATGGGCATCCGCTGCACTGGTTCTGCACATCTTCTCCCTCAGGGCTCCCTACGGCCGCGATCATCCTTCCATTCCGCCCGGTTAGATCGGCCGCTCCAAACGGCAGGAGCAGATCGTGCGTTTCACTTTTTTCTGCAAGATTGTGGTCGTCGTCACGCTAGTGGTGCTGTTCGGTTGGCTGTTCCCTGACAGCTTTTCGGGTGCCCGCATTGGTGGGTTCGCCGCCGCCTGGCTGGTGGGTCTTGTTTTGGGCAGGGGCGATATCAGGCGGAACAGGCGCTCGTGGATCGCGCTTGCGGTCGCCGCGCTCTTCGTGAGCTCGCTGTTTGACGATCCCGGGCCGCTTGCCTGGGTGCTGTTCTGGTGTGCGCTGTCCATCGCCGCGCTGCTGCCAAAGGTCACTCGCTTCGATGACGCTTGGCATTGGGGCGCCCGTCTCGTTATCCATGCAGTGGGCGGGATCGGCAAGCCGTTCGCCGATCTTCGGCGCTTCGGGCGATCCAAGCAAGGCAAGCGCATCAACGCCGGCGCCATCATGGCAATGCTGGGGTTGCCGCTGGTGGGCGGCGCATTGTTTGTCGCGCTGTTCGCTGCCGCCAACCCGCTGATCGCTCAAGCTCTTGCGGCAATTCGGCTGCCATCATTGTGGCAGATCCTGCTTTGGGCGCTTGTCGCGGTTTGCGTCTGGCCGAGCCTGCGGCCGCATGCCTCCGTGATGCGTCTGGCGGCTCGACTGCCCGATCCGGAGCCCGTGCTGCCCGGCACATCGCTGCCATCAGTTCTGATTGCGCTCGCCTTGTTCAACGCGATCTTCGTCGTCCAGAACGGGCTCGACATCGCCTTCCTTTGGAGCGGCGGCGCGCTGCCCGTCGGCATGACTCAGACCGAATACGTGCATCGCGGCGCCTATCCGCTGATCGGCACCGCACTGATCGCCGGCGTGATGGCGCTGGCAATGCTTCGGCCCGGCAGCGCGAGCGCACGCCATCCCTGGGCGCGGCGGCTCGTAACGTTATGGGTGGTGCAAAACCTCGTGCTGGTCGCCTCCAGCGTACTACGGACGATCGACTATATCGACGCTTCGATGCTAACGGCGTGGCGCATCGCCGCGCTCGCCTGGATGGGACTGGTGGCGCTCGGGCTGGTGCTGATCTGCTGGCGCATTCTGGGCGGGCGCAGCGCGCGTTGGCTAATCAACTGGAACGCGCTCGCTGCTGCAGTCGTGCTGACGATGTGCACCTTCGTCGACCTGGGCGCGCTTGCCGCATCGCGGAACGTCCGCAGGCAGGCGCCAGCAGCAATCGACCTCTGCTACCTTGGTCAGGTGGGCGATGGGGCGTTGCTGCCGCTGATCGCGCTGGAGCAGCGGCCAATGGATGCAGTGACACGCGACCGCGTTCGCTACGCTCGAGATCTGATCTTCACCGACCTGTCGGCACGGCAGGACAGCTGGACGGAGTGGACGCCCCGTGGCGCGCGTCGCCTGGCCCGGGCGACGGCGATGCTCGGGCCCAACCCTGCTCGACCGCTGGCGGTGGACCAGCCTACATGGCGCAACTGCGACGGCTCGATCGAACATCCGGCACCGCCGGCCCAGCCTTGACCGCGCGAGCGCCAGCCATGATCCAGTGTCCCATGCCCCGCACGATCCTGATCGCCGACGACGATCCCCACATCCGACAGCTGCTCGCCTTCGCGCTCGCCAAGGCCGGGCTTGACACGATCGAGGCTGAGGATGGCGAGGCGGCGCTGGCTGCGGTTGAGGATCACGCGCCCGATCTCGTCGTGCTCGACATCAACATGCCGCGGATGGACGGGATCGAGACGTGCCGCCGCTTACGCGCGCGGAGCGACCTTCCGATCCTGTTCCTCTCCAGTCGCGACGACGAGATCGACCGCGTGCTGGGCATCGAGCTTGGCGCGGATGATTACGTGACCAAGCCGTTCAGCCCACGCGAGGTCGTTGCACGGGTGATGGCGATCCTGCGGCGCACGGCGGGGCGACCGCCGGCGGTCGCCGATGCCGTGCAGCCGCTCCGCCATGGTCGCCTGCACTTAGACTCGGATGGCTGGCAGGCGAGCTGGGCGGGTCAGCCGGTGCCGCTAACCGCCACCGAATTCGGCATCCTCCGCACGCTCGTGACGATGCCATCCAAGGTGTTCAGCCGCGACGCGCTCATCGCCCGGCTGCACGGCCCGGGCTTTGCCATCACCGATCGCACGATCGACAGCCACGTCCGCAATCTGCGCGCCAAGTTCGCAGCCGTCGGCGCCCAGGACGTGATCGAGACGCGCGCCGGCATTGGCTATCGTCTCGGCGCGTGCGGCGCCGGATGATCGAGCGGGTTAAAAGCGTCGTCCGCCATCACTGGCCGCGCCTGCGTCTGCGGACAATCCTGCTGCTTACCTTTCTGTTCGTGGCCGCACTGCCGGGTGTCGGCGCGCTGTTCCTGCGGGTCTACGAGAACTCGCTCGTTCGCCAGACGGAAGCGGAGTTGGTCGGCCAGAGCGCGGCGCTGGCGGCCGCAGCGACTGTCGAATGGCCGGGCGTTCACGCGCGCGCGCTGCCGCAGCAGATTGTCCAGCAGCCGCCGTCGGTCGATCTGCGCATGACGCACATCCTGCCCGAGCGACCCAAGCCCCGGCCATCGACAGGACCGGAGGATCGTGCAACGCGCGTCTGGGGCGATCATATGCAGCCAGTCGTGCAGCTGACCTCACGCACCACGCTGGCATCGATCCTGCTGCTCGACGCGACCGGCCGCATCCTCGTTGGTCCACAGGCGGGAGCTTCCTATGCCGATCTGCCCGAAGTGCGATCGGCGCTGGACGGCCAGCCGGCGACGACGCTCCGCCGCAATGGCGCCTACCGGCAGCACTACGCACTCGAATGGTTGAGCCGGGCGTCGGACCTGCGCATCCACCACGCGCACCCGATCATCGCCGACGGGCGCGTCATCGGCGTCCTGCTGCTATCGCGCTCCCCGCGCGTGCTGTTTGCCGGGATCTACGAGGATCGGGGCAAGATTGCGCTCGGCATCGTGCTGATCTTCGCCACGTTGGTCGTTCTGAGCGGACTGCTTTCACGCGGTATCGTCCGGCCAGTCGAGGCGCTGGGCGACGCGACGCGGGCGGTCGCGAGTGGCGGGGGTTCAGTGCCGCCCGCCCCGACCACCGCCGCCGTCGAGATCCAGGCGCTCTACCGAGACTTTGGCTTAATGGCCGAGGCGATCGAACGGCGCTCTCGCTACCTGCGCGATTTCGCGCATGCGGTCAGCCATGAGTTCAAGACTCCCCTGGCCGGGATCGGCGGTGCGGTCGAGTTGCTCCAGGACCATCCCGACATGGGCGCCGAGGATCGCGATCGCTTCCTCGCCAACATCGGGGCGGACGCGGCGCGCCTGAATCAGCTCGTCAGTCGCCTGCTCGACCTCGCCCGCGCCGATATGGCCGAGATGGTGGAGGGCGCCGCAACCGACCTGTCCGACGTCATGCGCCGTGTGGCGGATGCCTTCAGTGGTGCCAACTTCAACGTCGTATCGGAACCGGCCGCGGCGCTGCCGAGCGTCGCTGTACCGTCGGCGGTGATCGAGACGGTGCTGACCGGCCTAATCGAGAACAGCCGACAGGCCGCCGCATCCCGGGTCTCAATCGCGGCGCGGGCGTCGGGCGGGTTGGTTGAACTGGCGTTCCGGGACGACGGCCCAGGCATTCCTGCCGGTGATCGCGACCGCATCTTCGAACCCTTCTTTACCAGCCGTCGCACATCGGGTGGCACCGGGCTAGGGCTGCCAATCATCCGCTCGCTGCTCCATGCGCATCAAAGCATGATATTGCTCGACCGGGACGACGGCAGAGGCGCGGGCTTCGTCGTCACGGTGCCGGCTTGCGCCGCCGTGCCAACGCGGAAGGCGTAGATGGTGCGAGGAAGGCCGCCCGCATTGTCGGCTCTGATGATCGTCGCCACCATCGCGGCGGGTCTCACGATAAGGCTGGCGCCGCTCGAGCTGCCGAACGCCTTCGTCAAATATGGCGGATCGCTGCTGTGGGCGCTGATGATCTACTGGACCGTTTCGTCCGTTCGCCCACTTTGGCCGCTCATGCGCGGCGCTCTCGTATCGAGCGCGATCGCGTTCTGCGTCGAACTGTTCAAGCTCTATCATACGCCGCTGCTCGACGCCTTTCGGCTGACCTTGCCCGGCAAGCTGCTTCTTGGGCGCGTGTTTTCGCTACGGGACCTGATCGCCTACGCGGTTGCGATCATCGTCGGCGTTCTTGCGGACCATATGATCCGGTCCAGTATGCAGCGCCTGCCTCCTGCTGAGCGCGGTAATCGGTGCGATTAGGAGCAAGCGGCCCGGCCCGCTAACAGTCTCGCTAGGACGGAAAAATCCCGGCCTTGTCGGCTGCGACCCACTTCCGGCCACTCAGCGACCCCGACGCGGCATCCGAAACCTGCCACTCGTTCATGTGAGTAGACCGACCGCTCCGGCCGGCTCAGGCAGGCGCTCGGAACGGCTTAGATTGGGACTTTGCTGCCGAAGCCGCAACGGGCACTGTACGGCAGATCTGAACAGAAGCGGTCGTTCAGCGGTCGGGCCATTTCCGTCTTCTACGCCCGGGTCTGGTGGAGAGCGGACGTTCAGCGCCGCGCGGCTCATAGCAAAAAGCCGCCGGCCTTTTGACCAGCGGCTTCCGCTCTGCCTGATAAAACAGGGAGTAAAATCAGGCGTAGATCGTAGCCGTCATGCAACGGCGGTGTCGTCTTCGCTACCCGGATGGCCAAGCCTACGAGCGTTGTCCACGTCAAATTCAAGCTGAATCCTTGAATGGCACAAAACACACAATTGATACCGATTAACACGGATTAATTTTGGGGAACAATCCGGTAGGCATTGCAAACGGATGAAATTGCAGGGGGGTTACCTGCCGTGATCCGCATAGGATACATAGCCATGCGTCTTCTCCCTCTTCTTGCCTGCTCTGTCGCCGCGTTCGTCGCCCAGCCGGCATTGGCAGCGATAATCGTTTCGCCGACCCCGAACTTCGTTCAGCCACAAGAAAACGTGCTGGCGAACAACGGTTTGTCTGGCCAGACGGTTACGGGTACGACAAACACCACTGGAACTTCCGTAACCTTTCAGTCACTTAACAGTGAACTTTTGTTTACACAGACAAATGGCCAAGCGCGCTTTTTTACGGCTGATGGCACGCTAGACGCGGTGGCATTCTACCTGACCAACCCCCTTCTTGGGTTCACGCAGGTTGAGTTCAATCTGTTCAACGCCTCGTCTAATACGACAACCGTCAACCTCGTGTTCAGCGATGGTTCCAGCGGCAGCTATGCTCTGGGTGCAAACGGCCAGAACTTTTTCGGTGCTGTCGCTACCGCTGGTACCATCATTACCCGCGTCGCCTTTGACACGAATGGCAGCGGTGTTCAGGACCTTCGTCAGGTTCGACTGGGCGGCATCACCAGCGTAGCCGCAGTTCCAGAGCCCGCTACTTGGGCGATGATGCTTGTTGGTTTTGGCATGGTGGCCGGCACTGCCCGCTACCGTCGTCGCAAGACCATCGCCGTCTACGCATAATCTTGCTCTGAAGGGTTTTCCCGGCGGCCGTCGGAGCAATCCGGCGGCCACTGTTTTTCGCTTAGGGCTCAGATGAACTCTCGGGCGAACCTCATCGAAGCGCAGGCAATTTGGGCTGTCCTCGGTGAACATGGCCCTCTGTGGCTCTCGGACAGCATCCTCCGCTTGATGGCGATTGGCGACGTCGCCGAGGCGCGACGCCTCGGGATCATCGGAAGGTGTATGGGCCGTTTAGGCCGTCGGCGACTGCACTCGAAAACCGATACCCGCAGGGTCGTTCATCTGACCGCCGTCGATACATGCTATGCTGACGCCATTGGGACCGACATTTAAACCTCCCGTCAATGTCAGCTCTTGGGCGATTGGAGAAGGGCAGCTTTGACCGCCGCCATCGGCGGCTTTCGTACAAACCGGACATTCATCGGAGATGAAGTGAACGACGTCTTCTGGGTCGAGAGCAGACATACTCCGGCGATGCTTACACTCTGCATTACCGGCTTCGACGTAGACCCAACCTTGGTCACGAAAACCATTGGCTTCGAGCCTACCTCGATCGGTCGAATAGGTGAGCCGTCGCCAAGCGGCAGACCGCGAACGTTCAACGGCTGGTGGCACGAGGCAGAAGGTCAGCGCCTCGCAGGGGGTAAGCAGCATAACGACGCGCTGGTCCGCATCTTGGACAACTTAAAAGGGCGAGAGGATCGTTTCGCCGAGCTTCGGAGGTCGATCCGGCCAAAACGGGTAACGGTCTACGGTGGCCTATACGTGCCGTCTAACCAACAATGTGGCGTCTGGCTTGAGCCGGACCAGATGAAGTTACTTGCTGCCTGCGGCGTCGGTTGGGGCCTCGATCTTTTCACGGCCGATTGAGGTCGGTGTTCTTCCTGTCCGACCCGAAAGCCGGCATGTCCGCTAACCACCAGATCGCGACATTCGACGTCGAAAGGCGGACCACAAAACCGGCCGGGCGGCAGTCGTCAGGATCCGACATCCGGCGTTTGCGCGACCGGCAATGCACACCGCCAGAAAAGGTCAATTAAGACCAATGGGTTCCGACAACCGTATTGGGGAAAGCGGTCATTCGCGCACCCGCTGACATGCCTATCTCAAGTGAATGCTTCGTCGCATTCGAGAACGAGCGAATGAGCGCCGGCATCGGCGGGCGGATGCGCCTATTGATCTGGCCTGATATCAGAAAAACGTCCGTGCTAGGCGATCTGGCTTCAACTGCCTAGGAACTCCCGGGCAGGGCAATGATCCGCCGCCCTTGGACGGGCCCCCAGTCGAACAGGGCCGTGTGCTCGATGTCGTCTTCGAAATGATGATAGCGGTCCGCCAGAAATTGTCGTGTCGCTTCCATGTCCGGCGTTCGCCGGTGGTTGGTCAGGCCCCAGCTCGGCATGGCCGCAAACAGACCCACCCAACGCGTCGTCTCCACCGTCTCGGGCGTGAACTCGCTTAAATCGATTCGCGGCGTGTTGCCGTTCTCGAACGCCTTCATGAGGCGCCGCGTAATCTGCGCGTCATCCGCCATCGCGATAATGCTATTACCCTCTGCTTCGATGGCCCGCTGCAGCATGAAGTTAAAGATGACGCCGTAGATCTGCCAATCGAGCAAGCCATCATCATGCATTTGCTGCACCAGTGTCATTGCCGCTGGGTTCGCCTTGATCGCGGCCAAGTTGGCTTTAATGGCCGGCGTTAGCCTGCGATAGCGGTTGGACAACGCTTCATAAGCTTTTGCGGTCGTATAGGTCGGTCCATCGCCCGACCGCCACTCCAGTTCCTTGCCGATTTTCGGTTCAGGCGCGGGAGCGTCCGCTGGAGGCTGCATGCTCGCAAGGTCGACGGCCTCGGGCATCATGAGCGCGCGCATATCGGCGAACAGTCGCGACACCGGATGGACCCAAAACGCTTTGTTGAGGAGGCCTCGCTCCATCTTCTTCTTGAGGATTGCAAGAAACTCGTCCTCGGGAAACGCTGATGCCTGCCCGAGAATTTCTGCGAGCAACATCATCGTGAAGCTCGCTTCGTCGCCAAGCGAGGCTCCCCCGGGCATGCTGAGGCGGTACGCCATGCGCTTATTGTCGTCGAGCGGCTCCAGCTTGGGCTTCAACTGATCTGATAGAACGATCTCGATATCGACCCTTGAGGGCAGCGTCGCCAAATCCTCATCGGCAAGATCGACGACAGCCACCTGAAACGCCGCGCCGATCCACTCCGCAACATGCCGGAGGGACTGCTCCGCCCGGATCGTCCAGCTAACGCCGAGGGCGCTCCAGCGATAGTGGATCTCGGCTCCGAGGTCATAGGTAAGACCCTGTCCTATATCCTCCGCAAGACGCATCTCGATCTCTTCCCTCGATAGGTCTTTCCAGAACCCGTTGCTCGCCAGCTTCCGCAGACTGCTCGCATAGGCGGGATCCATTGGCCATGTGTCGAGCGCTGCGTCCAGGTCCTTTTGTGCTTCAGGCATCAGCTTGCCCAGCATCGCGTAGACTTTGGTCGCTTCTGAAAGCCGTTCGGACAAGGCTGGCTGCTTTTCCAGCTCCTCGCCGTCCGGCACGTGCCCGATGAATATCTGCGCCGCTTGTCCGACCGAATGGATGAAGCTCAAGCCTTCGCCAGCGGTGAGATAGGTTGCGCTCAGCTCTAGGGCGGCAGCGCCAATGAGAGGACGCAATGTCTCGTCGTTCGCATCGACCGCATATTTGAGAGCGGCGCCGGCATAGTAGCGCGCAGCGAGCGGCATCCAGAGGCCGGAATAGAAATTTGAAAGTTTGATCATGGCCAGCACCGATCCGAAAATCGTTTTGGCGTGGAACCAGCCTTCCTTCGCGTGCTGCAACTGATCGATAGCCGCTACAAGCTGGTCGTGCTTGGCGTAAATCATCGCGCGGTCGCGACCCTTTTCAGCGCCAGCGATCCGACCGCCGCGTTTCTCCACAATGGCGTCGATGCGATCAGCAAGCGTGCGATAGCGCGGCAAGCCGCCGATAATTGGAATATAAATCTGCATCATATCATTGAGCATGTCGATGTCGGCGAAGGGCGAGCGTTCGGCGATCTCGGCGGCTTCCTCCCAGGGCGGCAATACCATCTTGGCGAAGGTTTCAGGGTCGCTTGTGAAACGATCCGGCGAGATCTGCTTGGCGATCAGCAGCAAATGAAAACGGGAAGCGTCGGAAAGCGGCCCGGCAAGAGCGTCCGACAACGCTTCGTCCGCCTTGTCGCGCCACCCCTTCACGGTCTTCAGGTCAACCGTCAGCTCACCGGTGAAATGCGCGGTCATTGTGTAGGTGGAGAGCAGCACGATGTCTTGGACGTCGTTGGCCTCTAACTCGCCCTCGATGCTATCGAAGAATCGGTCGACCGCCCAGCGCGCCGGGTCGAGATTATGGCGCCCACGCAGTTGCGCTACGGCGATCTCGTAAAGCGCCTTGCGGGCAAACGCCGTGGGCACTGCATCCAGAATTGGTGGAATCAGGTCCATCCACCGTCCGAGATCTGGCTTGAGCGCCTCCTCGAAGGTGGCGCGACGCATCCCGCGCTTTACCTCGAGAAAGTCGGTAAAGTCGGAAATTGCCCGCCCGCTGGTGAACCAGCGCTCGCACAGCGCCTGATATTCCTCATCGCCTTGTACCTCGGGGAACATGTCCGCAGCGACGCTCAGGAACTGCTCAGCGATCCAGAAAACGTCCGGGTCACTCAACTGATCGGCGATCGCCTGCCCATCAAAGATTTCGAGCGCGGCACCGTACTTGCGCTCGCAGAATGCCTGAAGCTCGTGTCGCTTGGCGACGGCCAGATCGGTGGCAGAGAAATAATAGACCGCATCGGGTTTCGAGCCGCTAGCAAAGATCGTCACGAGGTCATTCTTGATCTTCGTGGGGAGCTTCTTGTCTAGAGTGCAGGCCAGCACCAGCGTCTTGTCGTCTGCTAGACCGATCCGGCTTCGCGACCCAAGTTCGGTCGACGCGAGGTAGCCGCGGAATGTCTCAGCGTCCCTTCCCTGATCGCCACCAGCCTGAATTGGCCCCGTTGCTGGCAGAATGCGGCGGCAGATCCGTTGCCGCGCGAGCTCGAAGCCAAGCTCCTCGAATTGGTGCTGTTGATTGAACGGGCTCATCTGTTCGAGCTGGAAGCGTAGAAAGCGGCGCAGCGTGTATCTGTTCTTAGCCAATTGCGACGGCCTTTCAGGCAAAGTCCAATGGTAGGAAACCGTCCGGCGGACCACCAGAGCGAATTGACCTGTGGGGCTCTTGGTCGCCCGCCGATCAGAGCCGGGAGGGCCGCTGACCCGGACGCGCCGTCCCGGCCCCAACTCGCTTAAACAAACGGCGGTTTTTAGGATTTTCGTGGGGGGTCGCCGAACGACGACATTTAGGGCGGTTTGCTGATGGCGCTCTTCGACGCATCCCATCGCAGCTTCTGTCAGGAGCAAAAGTTCGCGTTGGATCAGCTGAACGACCGTGTCTGGTCGACCGCTGCCGGTTGGTCTTGAGACGAAGCGGCCGTTGCGGCAACGGGCGCCGTACGGCAGATTTTTAACCGAAGCGGACGTTCAACGGCTGGGGCCATTTCCGCCTTCTACGCCCGGGTCTGGTGGATAGCTGCCATTCGTTATAAAGGGCGCGGACAGTTTGCACGTCCCCACTCTGCTGGCGATTGATAGGCCACATCGCCGGTATCTAGCTCGACGACGATCACAGCGGAAAACTTGTCAGTGCACATCATGTAGGCCGCGTTCTTTGTGCCTGCGCCTATGCCCCCTCCAACTTCGTTGATCGCCCTTTGAAGCATTTCGCCGTTGACGCGTGATAGTGGAGCAATGTCGTCGATCATCGGCTGAACCGCTCGCGGCGGTAGCCTAAAAGTCAGGCGCTGCGAGTTTGTATCGACATCGTGCCGGCTTCGAAGGTTACGGGCCGTCGCGGGCACGAACGGCGGCACCCAACCCCGCTTTACGGCTCCGGCCTGCTTCGCCTCAAGCCAAGTGCCATAACGCTCGTCCACTACGTCGCCGCAGGCCGAGAGAAGGAGGGCGGAAGCCAATAACGTCAATTGGCGCATCAGCCTAGTATCTCGCAACTGTCTAATGTCTTCAACTGGGCGACTGCCGTCCGGCCGTTCTTCCGCCCAGGAACGTCGCGATGTGGTGGTGAGCGGACCTTCAGCCCTTAGCTGAGGTCATCAGGGTTATATTGGCTAAATCGTCGGCCTAGTTTGCGATCACGCCGGGCTCGATATTGATTGAATAGGGCAAAGCAGACAGCGGGGATGGTGGCCGCTGGTGAGTAGCGGAATGGAACGTTGAGCGATTGAAGCAGCCCATAGGTTAGGGTCGTTAGGGGAATGGCGAACCACACGGTCGACCGCCATTGGTGAAGATCGTTATCCGACCTGAACCTCGCGACGTGACTGTTGTAACCGTGCGTATTTTCGGCACTGCGGGTGCGCAGCCAGCCTTTCGTTCTTTTACCCACCCAGCCACGATAGGCTGTGGTGCGAAAGTCCGCAATTGGGCGGGGGCCGACCGGCAGCGTTGGACCGGTAGCACGAATGTTGCGACGTGGTGGGACGCGAACGTCTGGCATTTGGCGGGAAAGCTGGCAAGCTGGTGAAGCCGCGCGTAGCATGCCGTATGGACTTTTCGGGCCTCCTTCTGATCCCACTAGCGGCGCTTATCACCGCAGCGTGGATCGTCGGCGTTGCGATGCTGTCGTCACGTGCGGCAACCCTCCGGCCACCATTCCTGCTATCTTACAGCCTCGGTGTGCTGTTCATTCAGCCTTGGCTTATCGCCTCATGGCAGGAAGCGGGCATGTTTGCTGTCATGTTGGTGATGCTGACCATTTGGATTGCGGCCGGGTGCATCATCGGAGCCATGCCCGCAACGGCTGCGGTCGCTTTGACGCGCAGGCTTGCCCGACCCAAGCGGTAGGCCAACGTCCGGTGTTGGGCGCCACCGGCCGTCAGCTGAGCCGTGCCGGTGACCCAGATGCAGTCGTTCAGCATTGCCAGGCGGTTGCTCAAAAGCGGACGCTGGTTCATCTGAGTGAGCCAGGTAATTCAGTTAGGCGTTCGAAACGCCCCAGACGGGGCAAGCAGGATGGTCGCAGACGATCTGGAGTGATCGGTAGCCTTCGCCTTCGATGCTCTCATGCGAGCGGTCAAAGGCGGTCTTGTAGGCGTCGCGGCCCATCGTGCGAGCGAGTCCGTGCAAGGGCGCTTATTCATGAGCCGATCGGATCGCATTTGCTAGAGCTACGATGCGGATGCCGAGCTGGGGACTAAATAACCTACTGTCGCCTGTTCAGGGCGAGACTTGTGTTGCTAAATCTCTGCCGTTGAGGCGGGCTGATGCAAAGTCGGCAGAGCACTTTCAAGACAAGCTCGGATGGAGGCGCGATGCCTGCCCGGCTGAATAATGTTAAAACCACGATAGGTTGGCATCGGCAATTGCCATGCTCTGGCTGTTTTTCCGATAGGTGCGACGCTCATCTCGCGCTCAACGCGTTCCACGTTGCGAATGCTTGCGTCGCGCTCGGGCAAGGGGGCTTGTACCTGCTCGCGTACGACACTCCCTTCAACACGTGTCCGCCTGCAGAAGGTTGGCCTCACTAAACCCCTAAGGCTTGAAGATTTTCTATCCGGCGTGAGCTCGACGCATGCTCTATCGGCATCGCCTGCGTCGCCGTACGTCGTCGCCCATAAGGTAATCCCATGCATCAGTTCCGCCTCGTCGCCCTTTTGGGTGTTTCCCTGTCCGCTCTCTCGGGGCAGATCGCGCACGCACAAACAGCGGCCCCGGTCTCCGTGCAGGAGAACGAAGCCGCGCCGGTCACAGATGCGGCCACCGTCGCGGACGAAGGCAACGAGATCGTCGTCACCGGCACACGCACGGCTGGCCGGACCCGGCTCGACAGCGTTTCGCCGGTCGATGTGTTGAGTGGCGCCAGTCTGCAACGGCAGGGCACGACCGAGCTCGCGGCAGCGCTTTCCACAGTAGCTCCCTCGATCGACTTCCCTCGCCCCTCGGCCAACGACGGCACCGACTCGATCCGTCCGGCGACGCTGCGTGGCCTGTCGCCGGACCAGACGCTGGTGTTGATCAATGGCATCCGCGGGCACAGTTCCGCGCTCCTCAACACCAACGGCGTTGTTGGCCGCGGCTCGGCGGCGGTCGACCTCAACACCATCCCGACCGTCGCTCTCGATCGGATCGAGGTGCTGCGCGACGGCGCCTCCGCGCAATACGGGTCGGACGCGATCGCCGGCGTCGTCAACCTGCGCCTGCGCGAAGCGCGCTCGGGCGGCGGTGCGCAGGTCAACTATGGCTTCTACGATACGCAGGTCGACACCGCGCGGGGCAGCCGGCACGTCACCGGCGAGAACGCGGTCACAGTCTCCGCCTGGCAGGGGCTCGGCTTCGGCAGCGACGGTTTTCTGACGATCACAGGCGAGTATCTGAAACGACAGCCGACCAACCGGGCCGATTTCGATCCGCGCGTGAACCCGACGCGGGTCACCGGCCGCTATGGCGACCCGGAAGTGGAGCAGGGTACAGGCTTTCTCAACGCCGGCACGTCGCTGACTGACACCTGGAGCGTCTACGGCTGGCTCGGCTATCAAGAGCGCGATTCGAAGAGCGCCGCCTTCCCGCGCGTCGCTGCGACGACGGCCAGCGCCGCGCAACTGGCGGTGCTTGCACGCGCCGGATATGCCGGAGGCTTTCTGCCGATCATCAACACGAAGACGCGCGACCTGAATTCCGCGATCGGTGTGCGCGGTCAGGTCGGGGGTTTCGACGTCGATCTGTCGGGCAGCTACGGTCGCAACCGGATCGGTTTCCGCACCCTCGGCTCCGCCAATTACGCGTTCGGCACAGCGACGCCGCGCGACTTCGACGACGGGGCGCTGACCTACGACCAATATGTCGTCGGGCTGGACTTCACGCGAAGGTTCGATGTGTTCCAGTCGCTCAACGTCGCCTTCGGTGTGGAAGGACGGCGCGAGGGGTACAAGATCGAGGCGGGCGAGTTGGCCTCCTATGGCACCCCGCCGGAGGGAACCGTCACGGGCATTCCGGCCGGAACCGCCGTGTCGCTCGTCTCACCGGGCGCGCAAGGGTTCGGCGGCTTCTCGCTGGGCAACGAGATCAAGCGCAGCCGGCGCAACGGCAGTATCTACGCTGACCTGGAAGCGCAGGTGACGACCAGGCTCCTGGTCGGTGTAGCTGGCCGGGCGGAAGACTATTCGGATTTCGGCAGCACCGCCACCGGTAAGCTGTCGGCGCGCTACGAGTTCGCCGACTGGTTCGCGCTGCGCGCCACCGCCTCGACGGGCTTCCGCGCCCCTTCCCTTCAGCAACAGTATTTCACCCAGACCGCACAGGTGGTCCAGAACGGGGTGCCGATCGAGACCGGCACCTTCCCGTCTGTCAGCCCAGTCGCCCAAGCGCTGGGCGGACTGGAACTCGACGCGGAGAAATCGACCAACCTGTCTGCCGGCACCGTTATCCGTGCTGGCGGCTTCGACCTGACGGTCGATGCATACCGAATCCACATTCGGAACCAGATCGGTCTGTCGGAGAACATCCAGGCAAGCTTCAGTCCGCAGGTCGCTGCCATCCTCGCGCCGTTCAACGTCTCAGCGGCGCGCTTCTTCATCAACGGACTAGCATCCACCACCAAGGGCATCGACGTTGTCGGCCACTACCGACTGCGTACAGCAACGGCGGGATCGTTTGATCTCACGGTTGCGGGTAACCTCAATGACGCAAAGGTGACCCGGGTGCCGGTCAACACGGCCGTGGCGCTCTCCCCCACGCCCACGCTGTTCGCCCGCAGCCGCATCCTGACGCTGGAGGACGGCACGCCGCAGACGAAGGTGACGGGGACGATCGACTGGTCGCTCGACCGGATCGGCGCGCTCGCGCGGGTCACTTATTACGGCAACGTCAATCAGCCAGGAACCGTCGCCACCGCAGACGTTTTCACCGGCCGGCATGCGATCACCGATCTCGAGGTGCGCTACGGTGAGGCGAAGGGCGCGCAGATCGGGCTGGGCGTCAGCAATCTGTTCGACGTGTATCCGGATCGGATCATCACGGCAAACAACTCGACCGGCGTACTCGGCTTTCCCTATTATTCGCCGTTCGGCTTCAACGGTCGCTACCTCTACGTGCGGGCGGGGTTCAACTGGTAATCACATCAAAAACGGGTCGGGACATTCGCAGACTCCTTCCCGCTCCTCGGCTCTGGATGCCCATTCACATTGATCATCGGGCTTCAGGCGAAGACCCGGGCAGAGTTCCTGTCGCGCACCCGTTGCCATTTCGCTCTAACGCGGGCGATGGAAATGGCCTAGCGCGGCCTGCCAGCTCGCTGCGGATATGGATACCGGCGGGGGCGCCAGGGCGGCGAAATTACCGGTTCTGTTCACATCCATGACGGTGGGGCAATCGCAGGTGACGGATCGGAAAGGCGCTATGATGGCGTAAGCATGGCGCAACGCGGCATGGTCGTGGTGACGATCAACTATCAGCTCGGCATATTTGGCTTTTTGCCACGCCCGAGTTGGCGACCGAGTCACCAAAGTGCGCGGCCGGAAATTATGGGCTGCTTGATCAGGCTGCCGCACTGGAGTGGGTTCGGCACAATGTCGGGGCGTTCGGCGGGGATCCAGACAAGATCACGATCGCCGGGGAAAGCGCGGGATCGATGTCCGTCAGCGTGCTGATGACCTCGCCACTAACGCGCGCGCGCTTCGCGCGGGCGATCGGTGAAAGCGGCGGGGTGCTGCCGCCGACGTTCCATCCCAAGCCGCTCGCCGAGGCGGTCAAGGCAGGAACGGCATTCGCGCAAGCAGCAGGAGCCTCGACACTGCCCGCCTTACGCGCGATGCCGGCCGAGCAGTTGTTGGCGGCGCAGGGCCAGCAGAAATTCTGTGCCGACTTCATCCTCGATGGCTTGTTCCTGACCGAGACGCCCGCCGCCAGCTATGCCGCGGGACGCGCAGCCAAAGTGCCCTTGCTGGTCGGGTCGAACTCGCAGGAAGGGGCATGGAGATCGATCCTGGGTGACATGGCACCGACCGTGACACAATGTACCGTGCCGCGCTGGCGTGGATGTCTCCGGGCCGCGAGGATGAACTGTTTGCGCTCTATCCGGTCGCGAGTGATGCCGATGTCCCGACAACGGCCATGCGCGAGCGACCGCTTCCTGGGCGCATCGACATGGCAGTGGTTCGATCTGCACCGTCGCAGTGGCCAACCGACATATTATTACCGCTACCAGCACGTTCGCCCCGCCGCGCTTCCGCCGCTGACCAACGGCACGCCCCCGCCACTTGGCGCGGTGCACAGCGCAGAGATCGAGTATGCGCTCGGCAACGTCGATGTGAACTCATTATACGCTTGGACGAGCTACGACCGGGGTATATCCGCAACAATGCAGAGCTATTTTGCCGCCTTTATCAAGGCTGGCGACCTTAATACCGCCGGACTGCCTCGCCGGTTTCCCGCATCGGCAAACAGCAAAAAGATCACGAGACAGGTAATCGACGTGGACACGCACAGCGAGGTATTCAACCTCCAAGAAAAATATTCTCGGATTGTAGAGCTGCTAGACGGAATGCCTCAGTAAAAGACCAGCAGATACCGCCCCCGATAAACTTAAAATTTGGTTGAAACTTGGACAGCATGGAGGAGGACACCGATTGTAAACATCGATTTTGCGTCAGCAGCGACCCCAAATCCGTCAGTCGCGGCGCCCTACCCGTCGCCCTCCCAACTTCCGCATTCGTTCGTGCTGATAGTGAAGGCAGCAGCAACTTGAAGACCTGAAGTGTTGGCTGGCTCATCCCCACTTAGAGGAGCATTTGTAGGTGGCTTAATCTTATGTCTATTGGAGCCAGCAGATTCACTTTTCCCTGATCCCTAATTCTTTATCATAGAATGACCCGAGCCAGTTGATCGTGTTGGTGTCCTGTTTACCGCTGGTTCAGAACGAACGACGTCTCGGCCCCTGATTCTACCTTGCCTCCCTGACAACCAATTCGCAATATCTTTGCCTTAGTTCGGGGAGATTAGGGAGCAGGAAGCACGTATGTCGGACATATCTCCTCCTTTGGGATTGCCAGCTTCGCGTGCTGATGACGTCGTACTGGCAGAGCAATACGGAGCTTTGCGCAAGCAGATACCGCTGATGTACGCGGTGATGTTCGTCGACATCGTCTCTCTGGCAGTCTCTTCATTCGATGACATACCGCTTGTCCTGAGCCTGGGAATGCCCGTTGCCCTGACAGTAGTGATCGCCGTTCGGACCGGCTTGTGGTTACACCGGAGAAGCGTCGAAGCGCCACGCGCCGATATACAAAGATACCTTCGCGGCACGATCATAGCCTCTGCGGTACTCAGCATCGCTTTTGGCGGGTGGGGGCTGATGCTGTTCGAGCAAGCTCAACCGCAGCGAAGCATGTCGGTCGCGCTCTATGTTTTTGTTGGGACGATCAGCTGCTGCTACTGTCTGCTAGCTCTGCCGACGGCCGGAAGAATGGTCCTGCTTTTTGGCGCGATGCCGGTAACCCTTCAGTTGCTCCTGTCAGGTGATTGGCAGCTAATCGGTACTGGAACCAACTTCGTAATAGTTGCGATCCTGATCCTCCGGACGATGGCCACCAGCTATGCCGACTTTACGGAAGTAGTCCGAGGACGATCGGATATGGAGGTAGAGCGCGAACGCGCTCGCGAAGCGGAACGACGCGCACAGGAGATCTCTTATCGCGATGCTTTGACCGGATTGCAAAACCGCCGGGCGTTAAGCGAGCATCTCGATACATTTCGTTTCCAGGATCAGTCTGCAACGCATCTGGCGCTACTCGTGCTCGATCTTGACCGGTTTAAAGCAGTCAATGACGTTCACGGGCATCCCGCGGGCGATCGCCTGCTGCAGGCGGTAGTTGCCCGGCTGACTGATATAGTCGAGCAGGTCGGCACTGCATATCGGCTTGGCGGTGATGAGTTCGCCATTGTCATCGAAGTGGCCGAACCCCACAGCGAACTGGCAACTCTGGTGGCGCAGAATATCGTAGACGGGCTAGCGGCGCCATTCTCGGTCGGTGGTCTCCTTCACCATATCGGCGCAAGTGTCGGTGTCGCCGTCGTCAGCCGGAATGCCGTCGATCGCGAAACCTTGATGCGGCAGGCCGACATCGCCCTCTATAAGGCAAAGGAGAATGGACGATCGCAACATCGGACGTTCGAAGCGCAGATGGATGTGGAGATCACGCGTCGCTCAAAATTGGAGCGAGATCTGCGTCGGGATATAAATGCCTGTGCCTTCCTGCCCTTTTACCAGCCAATCGTGGACCTGGCGTCCGGGAAACTGGCGGGATTCGAAATGCTCGCTCGTTGGAGCCGAGGTGATGGAGAAGTGGTCGGACCAAATCAGTTTATTCCCATAGCCGAAGAATGTGGCTTGATTGGGCGGCTCATGTTTGACCTTCTCGAGCAGGCCTGCCTTGATGCCGCTGCATGGGGTCCGGATGTAATGCTGGCGGTCAATGTTTCGCCGGTTCAGCTCAAAGATCCTTGGTTCAGCGAAAAGCTACTCGCGATCCTGACGCGGACGAGCTTCCCTGCTCGGCGTATCACTTTGGAAATTACCGAAAACGCACTCATCGCAGAGCCGGAGAACGCTAAGCGACTGGTCCAGTCGCTGAAAAATCAGGGGATGCTGATCGCCCTTGACGATTTCGGCACCGGCTTTTCCTCTATTCAGCATCTAAAGATGCTGCCGTTTGATAAGATCAAGATTGACCGATCGTTTGTGCAGGGCCTTAAAAGGCATAGCGAGTCTTATAAGATGGTGTTGGCGATTACCCGACTTGCATCAAGCCTTGACGTTGTGGTCATCGCCGAAGGGATTGAAGATGTATCGGCATTGGAAATCGTTCGGGAACTTGGGTGCGTGGAGGGGCAGGGTTATTTCTTCGGGCGGCCAATGAACGCAGACAGCGCGGTAAATGCCCTTCAATCAATACGCAGAATACAATCTTTAGATCGTAGACTGCCGTCATCGCCGATCTTGGTGTCGAGAGATGGCATCGCTGTTTCAGAAAGCGCTTCAAATGCCGCAAGCGGTGGTCGACAATCTATCTAAGCCTTATCTGTCCATCGCGGCGACAGCGCGGCATGAACGCCTGTCCGCTTCTCGGCGTAACGCCGGTTAGGCTGAACGACCAAGTTTGAGGCGCTTAGCTGCCGGGTCTTGCGGTATGAACGAAGGGCCGCTTACCCTACCTCGACGCCCGAAAGCGGCCGGGCCATAATCCTGAAGAGTTTCGGATGCCGGCAGGCGTACGAAACTCTTGGAAGCCCGAACCCGCGGGCCGCAGGCGATGCGCTATGGGGTTTTCGGTTTCCGGCTGGTTTTGGTGGCCCGCGCCATGGCGGATGTGGGCGCGAGCCTAGGAGCAGACTGTCCGGATTCCGGTGGGCATGATGGGTTCGCGAGCGCTGACAGCGCGGCATTGCTCGATGTTGCCGCCCCTCTGATGGCTATCGGCGCAGGTAACATCGTCTCCGCGAGCACGAGCCCTGCGAGATAGATAACTCCTTGGCCGTGCCGGGTCACGACGCCTGTATCCCGGATAACAGCGCAGGCGTCGGTGGAGCGCGGGCCTGGCGCTGGCGAAGGAAGGTCTCGATGACTACCATACGCCCGCCGCAACACGGGCATGGCGGCCGGATGTCGTCCGGTTCGGCTCGTGCGTCGGACGCCGCGGGCGGTGCGACCCCGAGCAGTTCGCGGGCTCGTTCGAGATGCGCCTTGCGGGTGGCGCCTGCAAGCAGGCCATAGTGGCGGATGCGGTGGAAGCCCTTCGGCAGGACGTGGAGCAGGAAGCGGCGGATGAACTCGTCGGCGGTCAGCGTCATAATCTGCTGGCGGTCGGCGCCACCCCGGCGATAATCTTTATAGCGGAAGGTAACGCCGGTCTGGTCGAAGTGCAGGATTCGGCTGTTCGAGATCGCAACGCGATGCGTGTAGCGCGACAGATAGGAGAGCACCGTCTCGGGGCCGGCAAACGGCGGCTTGGCGTAGACAACCCAGCGCTTCTTCCTGACCGGGGACAGGTGCCGCAGGAATGCACGCCGGTCGGCGAGGTGCGCGAGCCTGCCGTAGAACGCGAGGCGCCCAGTTTCGTGCAGCGACATCAGCCGGGTCAGGAACAGGCGACGAAACAGCTTACCCAGGACGCGTACCGGCAGGAGGAACGCGGGTCGTGATGACACCCAGCGACTACCGTCGGGCGAAAGTCCGCCGCCTGGGACAATCATGTGGATGTGCGGATGGTGGGTCATTGCCGAACCCCAGGTGTGGAGCACCGCGGTAATGCCGATGCGCGCACCCAGATGCTTCGGGTCGGCGGCGATGGTCGTCATCGTCTCTGACGCCGCCTGGAACAGCAGGCCGTAGACCGCCGCTTTGTTCTGCCACGCGACATCGGCAACCTCGGCGGGCAGCGTGAAGACGACATGGAAATAGCCGACCGGCAGAAGGTCGGCCTCGCGCTCGGCGAGCCACGTGCGTGCCGCGGCGCCTTGGCATCGCGGGCAGTGCCGGTTCCGGCAGGAGTTGTAGGCAACCCGCCAGTGCCCGCAGTCGGTGCAGGCTTCGACGTGACCGCCCATGACCGCGGTGCGGCAGGTCTCTATCGCCGACATGACCTTGAGTTGGTAGAAGCTCAGGTGTCCGGCGCGGGCGGCCCGGTACGCAGAACCAGCGGTGCGAAAGATGTCGGCGACCTCGACGGAGGCACGCATCCTCGCTCAGCCGCTGGGCGCTCTCGCTTCCATAGCGGTCATCGCCAGCCTGTCGAACGGACTGGTCACGTTGCGCAGCACCCGGGTGGCGACCTGCGTGTAATAGGCGGTGGTCTCCAGCTTGGCGTGCCCTAGCAGCGTCTGAATGATGCGAACGTCGATTCCGTCCTCGAGCAGGTGCGTGGCGAAACAGTGTCGCAGCGTGTGCGGTCCGACCCGCTTGTCGATGCCCGCTGCTTGCCCCGCCTCGACCACCACCCGGTAGATCTGCCGCGTGCTGAGCGGCTTGAGATAGTGCTGACCGGGAAACAGCCACCCGTCGACGTGCAATACGCCCTCACGCCGACCCACTCGCCACCACTCCCGCAGCAACGCCAACAGCCCGACCGGGAGCATGGCGTTGCGATATCGCCCGCCCTTGCCGCGCTCGACCCGCAGCAGCATGCGCTCGCTGTCGACGTCGCGCACTTTGAGGGCGGCGACCTCGGCCGCACGCAGTCCGGCGCCATAGGCGACCGACAGCGCCGCCTGATGTTTGAGGCATGTGGTTGCCGCCAACAGCCGCGCCACCTCGTCCTGGCTCAGGACCACCGGCAACTTGCGCACGTGCCGCATGCGGACCAGCTTACGGGCAAGATCCGGCCGGTCGAGCGTCTGGATGAAGAAGAACCGCAGTGCCGATACGATAGCATTCATGGTCGGCGCAGGCACGCCCCGGTCACACTGCTCGATCTGGAAGCGCCGAACCTCCTCCGCCGTTGCTGTGTCGGGCGAGCGCCCGAGGAACGTCGCGAACCGCCCGACGTCGCGAATGTAGTTCCGACGCGTCTCAGGACCGAAGCGGCGTATGTCCATCTCGTCAATGAGACGTTGGCGTAACGGGCTGACGGCAACAACGGGGTATGAGGATAGTCATGGCAGGGCTCCTTTCGTGGAACCCCGATGCTCTGCCTGCTTCCCGTAGCGCTCAACCGATGCGCTACACCCGCGATATCAATTCAACCGCGCCCCGCACGACCTTCCCGCGCAGCGGGTTCGTGCATCCACCAAGTTTACCGCTATCCAGATCGTCTGCATTCGCGGTTTACTGCTCACCGCTCCCGGCATAATATGTTCGTCAACTTGATAGTGAACCGGTCGAACACGTTTGTCGCCATAAGGGGCGAGGATTGGCCTCTGGCGCTTCAGTGTTCAATGCGGCCCCAAGGATTCATCGCTTCGTCGCATTCAATCCGGGCCTTGGCGAAAGGATCAATCAGCTCCGGTCTTGTGAGTACCGGCGTGACTTGAATGGGCAGATTTGCCACGCCTATTCACGCAGAAACACGCCCCCGCTTGCTTCCGTAGTGCTTCCGGGGCGATCCTGAGCGGATTGCCTCAGACGCAAAAAATCCCGCTAAGCGTTTCTGCTTGCGGGTTTTTGTTGGTTGCGGGGACAGGATTTGAACCTGTGACCTTCAGGTTATGAGCCTGACGAGCTACCGGGCTGCTCCACCCCGCGACACTGGGGTTTGGTCTG
>NZ_LMRS01000007.1 GCF_001426195.1 Sphingomonas sp. Leaf339
GCCGGTCAGATACGACAAGCGCCGCTACCGGCGCCGCAGCCGCATCGAGATCATGTTCGGCCGTCTGAAGGATTGGCGCCGCGTCGCCACTCGCTACGACCGTTGCCCAACCGTCTTCTTCTCTGCCATCGCGCTCGCGGCCACCGTCATCTTCTGGCTATGACCAATGAGTCCTGACCCTAGGACGAAGCTGGCATGTACTGTCCTGCTGGCGCGCCAGCCCATGATCCGGCGAGCGTAGGTATCGATGACGAAGGCGACGTAAACGAACCCCGCCCAGGTTGCGACGTAGGTAAAGTCCGACACCCACAGCCTGTTCGGCGCCGGAGCACGAACTGACGGTTCACGTGGTCGAGCGGGCATGGTGCTGCCTTGTCGCTGATGGTCGTGCGCACTGGCTTGCCCCGGATCACGCCTGCCAGACCCATATCGCGCATCAGCCGTTTCACGGGACATCGCGCGACCGCAAAGCCCTCCCGCATCATCTGCCGCCAGACCTTGCGCACGCCGTAGACCGCAAAGTTCTCGGCGAACACACGGGCTATCTCGGGCTTGAGGGCCAGATCTTCCCGTGCCCGAGCCGACAGGCGCGTAGCATCCTGCCGCTGTGCGACATGCTTATGATAGGTGGATGGGGCGATCGGCAGCATCTTGCAGATCGGCTCGACCCCGTAGGCTTCACGATGCTCGTCGATGAAGCCGGTCATCGCTTGAACGGGCGGTCGAGCTCCGCCCTGAGAAAATACGCTGACGCCTTGCGCAGGATCTCGTTGGCCTGGCGAAGCTCGCGGTTCTCGCGTTCCACGCCTTCAGCTTGTCAGTAACCTCGGTCGGAACCCCGGCGCGCTTGCCGCTGTCGACCTCGGTCTTCTTCAACCACTCATGCAGCGTCTGTGGTGCGCAGCCGTCTTCTCCGCAATTGAAACCACCGCCGCCCATCGCGGCGGTGGTCACGCTCGTGATCCAGCACCATCCGCACCGCTCGCTCGCGGACCTCAGGCGCAAACTTGTTCGTCGTCTTGCTCATACAGGCTCCACCTTCTCAGGAGTTGGTGCCTCCGACAAACACAGGGCGGTTCAGTGGACCGATCAGAGCCCACCCATCATCGGATAATCCGATCAGCGCGCCCAATTACCGGAAGACTGCTCTGAACCAACCGAGCAGACCCTTATCAACCTCTGTCCACGAAGCCGGCAGCACCTCGGCGTGGTATCAATGCTCGCGAAATGACGACCAGAAGCCGCTCGTTATGGGCTCCAACGCGTATTCCAGCGCCGTTCGGGCTCGTAGTGGAACCAGTACCTCTGCCGGCAACCCAGCGCGCAAGGTGGCCTTATGGTCGCCCGTTCCGATAAGCCGGAGTTCGCTTGGCGGGACAATGATTTCTCCGGTGTAATAGGCCTGGCCCGAATGATCGTCGACGAAGCTGTCCGCCGACAGCTTCGTCAATCGCCCCTTCATATCGGCCAGCGCGCGGTTGTGCAGGGATGGGAAGCGGACCATCGCTTCCTGACCGAGCTTCAAATCGTCCGCGTCATCGGTCGAGAAGCGCGCCTGCACGATCAACGGTGCGCGATCCGGCACGATGTCCATCAGCTTTTGTCCGGCATTGATGACGCCGCCAGCGGTGAAGACCGATAGGCCGACGACCGATCCGGTGGCCGGCGCGCGGATCATCGTCCGGGCGAGCTGGTCACGTGCCGCGGTCAGTTTCGGCAGCACTTCGCCTAGCGCCGTATCGACCTCGCGCAGCTCGGCTGCCGTCCGTTCGCGATAGGTCTGCTGCGCCTGCAGGCTTTGCAGCACATTCTCCTGCGCCGACTGGCGGCTACCACCGATGCTGGCATCGTACTGGCCCTCTTGCCCTTGCAACTGCGCCCGTAAGCGTTCGAGCTCGCGGACGCGGGTCTGCGCGACGAAGCCACGCTGGGCGAGGGGCGCAAGCGCGGCCAATTGGGAATCGACCAGTCGTAGCTGCTCCGCCGTCGCTTCCACCTGACGCGTATAGCCACGGCTCTGCGTCCGTGCCTGTGCCGCGCGCTGGCCGAGCGCACCGCGTTGCGCGGACACCGTCGCGCGCCGGGCGGACAGTTCAATCTGTTGCGCGCGGAGCGCCTGATCGGCGAGCGGACGGTCCTCGTCCGACAGACTTGCGAACTCGACAGGCGGGGTGAGGCGGCCCTGCCCGGTCTGTTCGGCCAGCAGGCGCGCGCGCTGTGCCAGCAGACGAATGGTATTTGAGGCGAGCGCCCGTTCCTGCGCCTGCACCTCCGGCGCGGCAAGGGCGATTAGGGTCTGGCCGCGACGGACATGCTGCCCCTCGTGCACCATGATCCGGCCAACGACACCGCCGTCGCGGTGCTGCACCGCCTGACGCTGCCCCGACACCACGAGTTGTCCCGCGGCATGGGCCGCCGCGTCGAGCCGCGCGAATGCCGCCCATCCGATCAGTCCGATAAAGAACAACAGCGCGACGATCGTGCCGGTGCGGATGTCGGACGTCGGGTCCATCCAGCGCGGCGGGGCGGACCGTGCGGTCATCAAGCGACCGCTCACAGCGCCACCGTCCGACGCTGTGGTGCGGCAGTGACGGTAGGTGCCGGTTTCAGGGCATTCATCACTTCATCCCTCGGGCCGAACAGCGCGACGCGGCCGTCGCGCATCACCAGAATCTTGTCGACCGCCGGCAGCACCGACAACTTGTGGGATACGATCACGATCGTCTTGCCCTGCGCTTTCAGCCGGGCGAGGGCGGCGACCAGCAGCGCATCGCCATCGACGTCGAGATGCGCATTTGGCTCGTCGAGCAGCAGGATGGCGGGATCGCCAAACACCGCCCTGGCCAGCGCGACCCGTTGCGCCTGCCCGGCCGAAAGACCTACGCCGCCGGCACCCAGTTCATAGTCATAGCCACCGGGCAAACGGACGATCAGGTCGTGTGCGCCGATCGATTGCGCCGCGGCGACGACCGCCCGGTCGATATCCTCGCGATCCGCCTCCAGTTCACCCGAGAAGCGCGCAATATTGTCGCGCACCCGACCGGCCAGCAGCGCCGTGTTCTGCGGCAGGAAACCGAGCGCGCGGGTCAGCCGCTCCTGATCCCAGTCGGTACTTGCCGCGCCGTCGAACCGGATGGCTCCGCGGTCGGCGGGCATCGCGGTGGCCAGCAGCCGCAACAGGGTGGATTTTCCGCCGCCGCTTGGCCCCAGGATCGCCAGCACCTCGCCGGGGGCAAGCGCGAAGCTGACATTGTCGACCAGTGGTCGCTCATGGCCCGGCAGGACCGCGGTCAGTCCCTCCGCCGCGATCGCGCCGCGCGGAGCCGGCAGAACGGTGGGTTCAATGGGTGTGCCGTGGCCGACCAGTGCTGACAGCGAGGTATAGCTGTTGCGAGCCTGCACCAATCCCTTCCACGCGGCGACCAGTTGTTCGATCGGCGCCAACGCGCGGGCGATCAGGAAGGACGAGGCGAAGATGGCGCCCGGCGATATCTGGCCGTCGATCGCGAGTAGCGCGCCGAGACCGAGTGCCAGCGACTGCAACGCCAACCGAACGAATTTTGTCGCAGCGAGATAGAAGCCGCTGGTGAAACCCGCCGATGTTGACAGGTCTCGTGCGACCTCGCGCTGCCGCACCTGTCGCGCCACGGTGCTGCGCCGCATGCCGAGCGCCCGTACCGCTTCTGCCGATGAAAGAAGCGCATCCTGCGCGGCATAGGTCGCGACCGCCGCTTGCTGGGCGTGCTTCATCTTCGTCCCGGTGGCGACCTCGTTGCGCCAGGCGATGCACGGCAGCAACAGGCCGCCGAACAGCGCGACGGCGCCGATCGCCGGATGCACCAGAAAGCAGATGAGGATGTAGACGGGCGTCCATGGCGCATCGAACAGCGCGAGCACACCAGGGCCAGTCAGCGTCTGGCGCATCGCATCGAAATCGCGCAGCGCCTGCCGGCTGGCAGGCGCGTCAGGGCGATGGATCGCGGCATCCAGGATGGCGGGAGCCAGTGTCACGTCCAGCACGACACTGGCCCTGACCAGCAACCGCATGCGAACACGATCAAGCACGGCGATCACCAGCAGCGACGCCATCAGCACGATCGTGAGGAACAGCAACGTCAGGTGGCCATGGGTCGGTACGACCCGGTCATAAACCTGAAGCATGTATAAAGTCGGGGCGATATAGAGCATATTCAGCAGGGCGCTGAACACGCCGCCGGCCACCAAATGCCGCCGACATGCCGCCAACGCGGCCTGCATCGACCCGACCGGTCGTTCCGCCCCTGCCATTCCGATATGCCCTCCGCTCGTGCATCCCCCTGACCGGAATGCCGAAATTTCTACGCCGGGTTCAAGAAACGAACCGCCGTTGCGGCGTAATACCGTAGAATTATGATCAAATCATAATGGTCGCTCCGCGTGTTCCAAATTGGAACATCGCCATTTTGGTTTCAGGGGCCGGGTTACCGAGACGCTTGTTCCGTGATAGCTGGCCTAACAACGGGGTTATTCAGCAGAATACGACAGCGCGGGTTAACTATTGGCAGAATAGTCATTCGGCTACTTTGGCAACGGGAGGCGCTTGTCTACATCGGGGGAAGTAGAAATGGCTGTTCAGCATAGTCCGATCCGTATCGACGGCACACTGGATGAGTGGGTCGAGGGTGATCGCATCGATGGCACTGCCCCCGTCAGCGGATATCGAGTCTATGGAACGTCGGACACCAGCACCTATTCGATCGCGCTGACGTCGCCCACGGCCATCGGCGCCAATACGACGATCTGGCTCAACACAGATCGCAACGCATCCACCGGGTATCAGGTGTTCGGCTTTGCCGGCGGCGCCGAATACAACATCAACATCGCTGCCGATGGCACCGCGTCGCTCTTTACGGGCGCGGCCGGGCAGACGCTGGTCGCGGCCAACTTGCTGATGGCGCGATCGGCCGATGGCAAAACCATGGAAGTGCAGATTCCCAAGGCGCTGATCGGCAATCCTCCCGCCATCAACATCCTGACCGACGTCAACGATGCGACCTATATTCCCGGCAATTATTCCGGACCCCAGTATACGATTTTCGGCGACACCGGCATCGTCCCCGACGCCGGCAAGCGGGTCGCGATCGTCTATTCGGAAACGACCGCGAAGAATTATTTCAGCGAAACCGCCTATGCACAGCTGTTCATGGCTGCCCAGTCGCAGGTGATGCAGGCGGGCGTGCCGTTCGATATCCTGACGGAGAAGGATCTGACCAGCCTGCAGACGCTGGCGAAATACGACACGATTGTCTTCCCGTCGTTCCGCAATGTGCAGGTCGGATCGGTTGATGCGATCACGGCTACGCTGGAACAGGCGACCCGCCAGTTCGGTATCGGTCTGGTCGCTGCCGGCGAGTTCATGACCAACGGCGCCGACAACGCGGCACTGGCCGGTGACTCCTATGGCCGCATGAAGCTGTTGTTCGATGCGACGCGTATCACCGGCGGTTTTCCGGCAGACGTCACGCTGAACTCGGCGGATACGAACCACCTCGTTCTCGACAATTACGCTGCGGGCGAGACGATCCGCCAGTACACCGGTGTCGGCTGGACCGCGATCGGCAGCGTCAGCGGCACGGGCACTACGATCGTCACCGAAACGGTGAACGGCCAGAACTACACCGCCGCACTGGCGACGCAGACCGCGGGCGGCGGTCGCAACGTTCTGTTTTCGTCCGAAGCGGTCATGGCCGACAGCAATCTGTTGTGGCAAGCGGTCGATCATTCGGTGAACGGTGCCGGCGTATCGGTCGGCTTGGAGATGACGCGCAACAGCTCGATCGTCGCATCGCGCACCGACATGGACCAGAGCCAGTACCGTGACGAGGTGAACCCGGCGAACAACGCAGCGGGCATCTATGACAAGCTGCTGCCGATTCTCGAAAGCTGGAAGAAGGATTTCAACTTCGTCGGCAGCTATTATGTCAACGTCGGCAACGATGCGGCTGCCGACGAGACGACCGACTGGACGGTGTCGGGTGCCTATTACAAGCAGTTGCTGGCGATGGGTAACGAGCTTGGCTCGCATAGCTATACCCATCCGGAAAAAACCAACCTTCTGACGCCGGCAGAGGTGGCGTTCCAGTTCGGCGAAGCACGCAAAGTGCTGGAACAGGAAATGTCGAAGGTGCTGGGTTATGCCTTCACCGTCGGCGGCGCCGCCGTACCCGGCGCGCCGGAGACGCTCGGCACCTCGCAAGAGATCATGAAGTACGTCGATTATCTGTCGGGTGGCTATGCCGGCGTCGGTGCCGGGTATCCCAACGCGTTCGGTTACATCCAGCCGGGCACCGACAAGGTGTATCTGGCCCCAAACACCAGCTTCGATTTCACGCTCGTCGAGTTCCAGGGCAAGAGCCCGGCGCAGGCCGAGGCCACATGGGCGGCCGAATGGGCTGCGCTGACCGCCAAGGCGGAAACGCCGGTCGTGATCTGGCCGTGGCACGATTACGGCCCCACCGCTTGGACCGCGGACGCGACCGGTGCGCCTAGCAAATACACGCAGTCTATGTTCACCAACTGGATCGAGCGGGCCTACACCAGCGGCGCGGAGTTCGTGACGTTGCTGGATCTGTCGCAGAGGGTCAGCGCCATGTCGCATGCCACGCTGACAACCAGCATCGTCGGCGATGTCATCACCGCCAAGGTCGGTGCGAGCAACATCGGCACCTTCGCCCTCGACGTCGACGGGCAGGGCAGCAAGGTCATCAAGAGCGTCGCAGGCTGGTATGCCTATGACGAGGACAGCGTGTTCATGCCGGCCAGTGGCGGTACGTTCACGATCACGCTGGGCACCGTCGCCGACGACGTGACCCACATCACCGCGTTGCCAATGCGCGCCTCGCTGATCTTGGTGAAGGGTGATGGTCGCAACCTAGCCTTTACCGCCGTCGGCGAAGGCAGCGTCACGATCGATCTGGCCGCAACCGGCACGGATTGGGTGAAGACGACGGGCGCCACGGTGGTGTCGCGGACGGGCGACATCCTGACCCTAGCGCTGGGTGCGATCGGCAGCCATGACGTGGCGGTCGGTTATGTGGCGAACGTGGCACCGGTGCTGACATCGGGTGCGGGCAAGGCCAGCATCGCGCTGACGATCCTCGAGAACAGCACCGCGGTCGCCACGGTCGCGGCGACGGACGCCAATGCGGTGCTGGGCGATGTCGTGAAATACACGCTGGCGGCTGGCGCGGACGCCGCGCTGTTCGCGGTCGACGAAAAGACGGGTGTGCTGAAATTTATCGCGGCACCGGATTTCGAAACCCCGCTCGATACCGGCGCGAACAACGTCTACAACGTCACCGTCCTGGCCAGCGATGCCCGCGGCGCCAGCACGGCGCAGGCCTATGCCGTCACGATCGGCGACGTCGCGGGCGTCAACCTGCGCGGCGGATTGTTCAATGACACCCTGACGGGTAGCGGCGAGAACGATACGATCGACGGCAGCTGGGGCAACGACATCCTGTACGGCCGTGGCGGCAACGACACGATGATCGGTGGCCTGGGCGACGATACGCTGTACGGCGAAGACGGTCACGACAACCTCACGGGCGATTCCGGTCGCGACCTGCTCGACGGTGGGGCGGGCAACGACACGCTGAACGGCGGATCGGGTGAGGACAAGCTGTATGGTCGTGCCGGTAACGACACGCTGATCGGCGACACTTATGACGATTATCTGGATGGTGGCGACGGCGACGACTTCCTGGACGGGGGTGCCAATGAAGATACGTTGATCGGTGGTGCCGGCAACGACATCCTCGATGGCGGCAGCAGCGAAGACATCCTGACCGGCGGTGCCGGGCGTGACATCTTCCGGTTCAGCAAGGTATCCGACACGGGCACCAGTCGCGCTAGCCGCGACGTGATCACCGACTTCGTTCGCGGCGAGGATCGCATTGATCTGTCGCTCATCGACGCCAACACGCGCGTCGCCGGCGATCAGGCGTTTACGCTGCTGTCCGGCACGAACGCCAAGTTTACGGCGCCGGGCCAGCTCCGCGTGGTCTATCAGGTGATCGACGGGGTCGAGCATACCATCGTCGAAGGCAGCACCGATGCCGGCTCGCTTGCGGAATTCTCCGTCGATCTGGTCGGTCACTTCAATCTTACCCCCTCCGACTTCATGCTCTGAGGCCGGAACGGACGGCGTCATCGACATGGCAGGTATCGGCTTCAAGCTGGCGCGCATGGCGCAGGTCGGCGGCATCGGTGGTGTCGTGGCGGCGGCGTCGCATGGCGCGATCATCAGTTCGGGACCGTGGTTGATGGCGGCCGGTGCGGTGATTGCGCTGGAAGCGTGGGGCCAGCATCATGCGGGTCTGGCCGCGACCGGCGCGTTGCAGACGATCCTCGTCTATGCGTTCAGCCTGTCGGCGCTCGCGGCGGCGCCGACCATCGCTGTCGCCACGCGCGTGATGTCCGATCTTCTCTACGCCAAGCGACACGAACAAGTGCCGGGCATCCTGGTCGCCGCACTGGCGAGTGCGGCGGCGATCTCGGTACCGATCGGGGCACTGGTTTTTACCTTTTCCGGGCTGGTACCGGTCGATCAGTTGGCGGCCACCGCCATCCTGACGCTCCTATCCCAAATCTGGGTCGCGAACCTGTTCCTGACTGCGACGCGGCGGCACTGGGCGGTGCTGACAGGCTATGCCGGCGGTATCGGCGTCGTCGTGGTGATCGGCGCGCTGGCGCCCGACGTATCGATGCGCGGCCTGTTGTGGCTGACATTGGCGGGGGTCGCGGTGACGACGACCGTGCTGGTGCGTGCGGTTCGCCACGGTTTCCTGGCGCCGCCGATCTGGCCGACCGATTGGGCCGCGGCGCATCGCCGTCATGCGCATCTGGCGATCGGTGGCACGCTGGCCACGTTGGCAATCTGGATCGACAAGTGGATCATTTGGTATGCCGCCGATGACAGCGTGGCGGGATTGTCGATGCTGCGGTTCCATCCGGTTTATGATCCCGCCAGCTTTCTCGGCCTGTTATCGCTGGTGCCCGGTTTGACGCTACTGCTGGTGGCGACGGAGACGCGATTCGACCGCAGCTTCGCAGTGCTGATGGCCGCCTGCACGGGAACCGCGCCGATCGCGGGGATCCGTCGGGCGCGGCGGGCCCTCATCAATACCGTCCTGCACGATGTCCGTCTGCTGACGGTGGCACAGGCGACTATCGCCGCCGCGTTGTGGGTGCTGGCGCCGGAGTTGTTCAAGCTGATCGGGGCCGATCCGCGCGGCATCTTCGCCTTCCGGTTTACGGTGGTGGGAGCGGTATTTCACCTCGTGACGTTGTTCTTCACGATCATCCTGTCCTATTTCGACCTGGCCGGCCGCGTGCTGATGGTCTGGACGATGTTCTTCGTGGTCAGCGCGGCGACTACGCTGGCGACGGTTCATGCCGGGTTCGCCTGGTACGGCTGGGGTTATCTCGCCGGCGCCGTGATCGCCGCGATGACGGGTGTGATGCTGGCTGGTCATGCGCTCTGGGACCTCATCTACCTCCTGTTCGTCGGCAACAATCCCGCGGTCGTGGGGGAGCGCCGTCGATGGGCGTGATGGCGAAACCCTCCGCCGCCCGTCGCTGGTGGCGGGTGGTGTTCCATGCCGGGCTGGTGCTGGCGATGGGACAGACGAACGCGTGCGCCAAGCCGGCCCGCGATCCCCGATTTCCCGCCGGTACAGACTGGCGCTGGGCGATCGATTATGGGCCGGCAACCGATGCGACGCTCGCCGGCCAGTACGACGTGCTGGTGCTGGAGCCCGATCACGACCGGACGCCGGCATCGCTGCGCCGGCCGGGTGGGTTGGCGATCGGGTATATCAGCCTGGGCGAGGTGGAGAAAAGCCGGCCGGCGGCGGCGGCGCTCGCGGCGGCGGGTGCGCTGCTGGCGGCCAATCCCCATTGGCCCGACGCCCGTTACGCCGACCTGCGTCATGCGCGCTGGCGGGCGGAGGTGTTGGACCGACTGGTCCCGGCGATCCTGGCCAAGGGGTATAACGGGATCTTCATGGACACCCTCGATAATGCCGAGGCGATGGAACGAGCCAATCCGATCGACAATGCCGGAATGGTCGATGCCGCGGCATCGCTGGTGCGCGCGATCCACGAACGGTTTCCCGCCGCCATCATCGTCATGAACCGCGGTTATGCGTTGCTGCCGAAGGTCGCCGACGCGATCGACGGCGTGCTGGGTGAGGCGATGGCGACGCGCTGGAATTTTCGCACCCGCACCTATGATACGCTGAGCGAAGGTGATTGGAACTGGCAAGCCGCGCGGTTGCGTGCCGCGCGTCAGGCCAATCCGGCGCTGGCGCTGATGACGCTGGATTATTGGGAGCCCGGCGATGCCGCCGGGGTGCGCGCGCTGTATGACCGTGAGCGGGCAGCCGGTTTCGTGCCATATGTATCGGTGCTCGCGCTCGACCGGATCGTGCCGGAGCCAGGCCGGTGATTGCCGCCCGTCGCGCACCGCTGATGGCGACGCTGGGTCTGGCAGCGGTCGGTGCCGCGCTGATCCTCGGCGCGGGAGGATGGTTGCTCGCGCCCAGCACCGGCGAACAATTGAGCGCGGCGATGGGGACGGGGGATCGATCCGCCCTCGCGCGGCTGACGCAGGACGCCAAAAGTGACGATGCCGGTACGCAGGCATTGCTCGCGCGTTCGCTGTTGACGGCGGGGAAGGCAGATGAGGCGCTGGCCGCGCTCGCGCCGGTGGCCGCGGCGCATCCCCGCGATCCGGTGTTGATCGCGCTGATGAGCCGCGCGCTGGCGACGGCAGGCCGGCAAGGCGAACGCCTGAAGCTGCTGCACGACGAGGCCGTCCGCACCGGAACGGAAAAGGCCTTGGGGGAGCTCCGCGTCGTCGCGCTCGCGGCAAATGATGGCGCAGAAGAGCGGTTTGCCCTCACGCAACTGGCGCGGCAGTCGCGGCTGGATGGCGATGGTATCGAACGACTGGCGTATCTGGAGGAGCGGGCGGGTGCCGGTGATAGCGCACGGACACGGCTGGCCGAACGCTGGATGGCCGGCGCGTCGATGTCGACCGATGCCTTGCAACGATTGCTGCGGCTGTCGTTGAAGGACGCCGACGCGGCTACGATCGCCACGCTGGTCGATACGCTGAGCGAACGCAGTGCCGAGCCCGGCCGGGCAAGCGTGATCGACGAACTGGCGGCCCGGCAGCGGCCGCAGGTCGCGCTGGCGCTCGCCAGCGATCCCAAGGGTGATGGGCCGGCGCTCTGGCGGCGTCGGGCCGAACTGACGATGCGCGTCGGCGATGCGGCCGGTGCGCGGGCGCTGCTGGCCACCGCCACGGCGCGGGCAGGCGTAGCGCCGCCGCAGGATATCGTCGCCGTCGCCTATTCATTGCAGGCGCCGGACATGATCCTGACGGCGGCGGAACATGGCGCGATACCGCGGCCGGATGCCGCCCTGACGCTCGATCTTGCCCGTCGGTTCGCGACCCGGCCCGCCCTCATCGCTCGGCTCGACCGCGTGGCGGGTGCGGATTGGCGTCGGCAGGACCCATGGCTGGCGATGCGACTGGCGGTGGTGGCCGACGATCGGCCGGCCGCGCTGCGCTATGCTGACATGGTGGCGCCGGCGCAGCGCGATGCGGCGCGCGAGGACTTGCTGATCCGGTTCGGCGATCGTGCCGGTCTGCAGGCGCAGTTGTTCGATCGCGCCCGCCGCGATCCGGCCGGGCGGGTGGCGCTGGCTGAACGGCTGTTGTCGATCGGCGCGCGGAACGAGGCGGCCGGGTTATTACAGACGATGGCGCTATCGCCGGACGATGCCGCGACGCGCAGGCTATTGTATCTCTGGGGGCCGCGTCCGGCGCCGGACGCGCTGGCATGGTTGCGCGAACGGGTGGCCCGGGCCGAGAACAACGATGACCGGCTCCGCTGGCTGATGCTTTATGCCCAGCGCGATGTGCCACAGGCGGCGTTACGTGTGCTGGAGAAGCATCCGCTCGCCGGGCAGACGCCGGTGCTGCTTTCGCGGCTGGACCTGTCGGCGGAAACGGCCGATCCGGGTGCCAACGAGCGCGCATTGCGACCCCTGCTGGATGGGCGAGCGTTGTCGGCGGCCCAGTTGCGGCTGATGACGGCGACCGCCATGCCGACCGTCGATCGCGACCTGCGGCTGGCGCTCACGCGCCGTCGGATTGCGGCCAATGCTGCGTTGCCAGCAGATCGGATGGACATCGCATGGGCGGCGTGGAACGCCCGTGATCTGGCTTCGGCGCGGTCTGCCGTCACCGACCAACTCGCGGCGCACCCCGAAGATGCGACGGCGGCAACGTTGATGGCCGAGATCGAGACGAAGCAGCATGGCGATCGTCGCGCCCGGCCGTGGTTCGAGCGGGCGTTGGCTATCGGTAAAGGCGACAGCCGGGCGCGGGTCGCGTTGTTGTCGCGGCTCGGTCGCACGGATGCGGCATTGGCGATGACGCGGCGGTTGCGGGCGGTCGCTGCTACCGACAAGTCGCTGATTGCCGATGAGGCACGATTGCTGATCGCCGCCGGCCGACCCGGTGACGCCAGGGCGTTGTTCTTGCGATGACGATAATCCTTTTTGCCCTTGCCCTAATCGACGCACCGGCCGCCCGGCAAACGCCCAGCGCGACCCCCGAACCACCTGTCGTGGCAACCAGCGAACTCGTGCTCGATTGGCCGGCCGACGCCGCTCTGTCGATGGAGACCGATGGCGCCGAGACCATAGTCCGGTTCGGCCGTGGTCCGGATGCGGCCGCGCTCGACGCCTTTCGTCAGCGAGCCGGTGCCGATCTGGGCCGGATGGAATGGAACGATACCAGTATGGTCATCCGGCCGGCACCCAACCGCCGGTTCGTGTCGACGGTTGCTGGCGATCGACTGACGATCAGGGTGATCCGCGATGCACCAATCGCCATGACCGTACCGGCCGAGCCCCTCGATTATGCGTTGGCGCAGGCGGCGGCGGATGCGGCCGCCGGCTATCCCGGCCGGTCGCGTCGGCGCCTGATGACGCTCGATCGGCAAGCGCCCGGCGACCCGCAAGTCGCCCGCGCGCTGGCCGATGCCGATACTGCGCGCGGGGCCACGGCGCGTGCCGCCGTTCGCTATCGCACGCTCGGGGCGACCGACACCGTAGCACGCCGGACGATCCGCGCGGCCGCGGGCGAGATGGCGACCGTCGCTACGGTGCGCGACGGCCGTGGCTTCACGCAGGCCGAGGCGAGCCTGCGCGTCGCGGTTCCCGTTCTTCTAAGCCCGACCGGCACTGATGTCGTGATCGGCGGGGCAGTGCGCCGATTCCAAACCAGCGCTGATGCTGTCGTCACATCGGCCGGCACTATTCGGTCGCTGCGGCGTGGCACCCTGTTCGCCGACGTAACCGGTAGTATCGGCAATGCGGCAACCCGGCTGGAGTTGCAGGGGGCCGTGAACCTCACGGACACTCGTGCGGGGCTGGGCGGCCGGCTGGTCGTTGGCCCAGCCGAGCGCGAGGGGCGGGTGATCGGCGGGTGGCATTTGCCCGATGTCTCGACCGCGGAGCAGGCGTTGCTGGGCGGTTACATCGACCGCTGGGGTGCGGGGGGTACGCTGCGCCTGTCGCCGGCGCTGTCGGTACAGGGTGATGCCGTACGTACATTTTATGGACTGGGCCGCGAAGGAACGCTCGCCCGGACGACCGTCGTGACCGGCGGCTTCGACGCCACGGTGCGACGGATGAAACCCGCCATGACCTTGTTGTATCGACTAGAGGCGGAATATGTCGACCGGCTGGTCAGGCGGCCCGGTGGAGCGCTGTCCCTGCCATTGGTCGACCGGGAAAATCATACCGTGCAGGCATTGATCGCCGAGCAACTGGGCGCGTGGCGGATCGCCGGGGCGGCGGGTTGGACGTTCGATCGCTTCGGCGGCAACGGCCCCACCGCCACGCTGACGGTGGCCGGATATCTCGACGACGCCTGGCAGATCGAGGCCGCGGGCGGCGTCAGTTCGGTTCAACGACCCAATCTAGTCGGCACGCAGGTGTTCGCGCGGGCGGGGATCAAATATAGCATGGGGCCGCTGCCATGAGGGCGAAGCAATTGCTGCGGATCAACGCGGAACTCGCGATCATGATTGGCCTGCTGGTGCTGATCGACGTCAAGTTCGTGGGCGGGACGGCGTTTGCGGCGCTTAACCCCAATCCCCTTTGGCTGCCGGTGCTGGCAATGGCGCTGGGATATGGCAGCGGCATGGGGTTGCTGGCGGCGGGAGTGGCCTCGGCCTATTGGTTTGCCATACCGCATGCGGCAATGGCGCTTGACGAGGACCCCTTCCATTACATGCTCGCCCGGTCTTTGCCGCCGCTGATGTGGGCGGCGGCGAGCGTGTTGGTGGGTGAACTGACCTATGTCCGCCAGCGTCGGATCGCGTCGCTGGAGCGGCGCGGCCGTCGGACGGAGGATGACTTGGCCACGGCGACGAACGCTTTCCGACTGGCGAGTGAAAACGCCCATGCGCTTCAGATTCGCATCGCGGTGGACGAAGTCGGGGTGGGCCGGGCGATCGAGGCGGCCACCGGGCTGTTCGATCCGGACAGGGGGCGGTTGCCCCAGACGATGTCGCGCCTGGTGGCGATGGATGCGCAGGCGCAGGATTTCACCATCTATACGCCGGTGGCGGGATCGTGGCGTGCGTTCGCGCAGGGGCAGGAAGCATCTGGCCGCCCCGACTATCTTGCCGGAGCACTGGTTAATGCGATCCTGGCCGCACCGCAGGCGGTGACGCTGGCCGATCCGTCGGCGGGCGCTTTGTTGGGTCGGGTCGGCGTTATGGCCCTTCCGGCGCGTGATGCACGGGCTACCGTGCGGGCGATCCTGATGTTCCATCATCTGGAACCGGAGCGGTTCAGCCGCCGCGGCATCGTCGATCTCGATGCGGTCGCATCGCGATTGGCAGCGTTGCTCGCGATATTGCCCACCGATGTCGCGAGCAATCAGCCGCCACGGTTCCAGATGGCGATCACCAGCGACGCCGCGTGATCCGGCCGCTGATCCTCTGGTCAATGGTGGATGTGATGGCGATGGCGTTGCCGTCGCTCCATCCGGCAGCCTATCCCTTGTTTGCGCCGGTCCATGTGTCCGCCACGCTGGCCGCGCTGTTGATCGCGCGGCGATCGACGGACTGGCGGACGGTCGGTGGCTGGATGCTGTGGCTGGGCGCGGCATTCGGGCCGATCGGCTTGCTGGCCATGCGCTTGGCGACGCCCGTGCTGGCCCTCCGGTTTCTGGCGCTGGATTCGGCGCGGCTGGCGCTGCCGGAGCCGGTGGAGGACGACGCCTGGACCGACGATCGCTCTATCCATATCGCGCCGCTCAGCGGCGAAGCCATCAACCTGCCCGATCCGGCGCAGCTCGGTTCGCTGGTATCGGTGTTCCGCCATGGCAGCATCGCGGACCGGCAGATGGCGATCGAAACCGTTGTCGCTTCCTATGAACCGCGATTGTCGAGCATCGTCGCCCGTGGGCTGATCGATGACGATCAGACGATCCGCGCGCTGGCGGCATCGGCGGCGACGCGGGCCAACCAGATATTGTTGCAGCGGCGGCGGCGGCTGGAACGCGCCGTGGCGATGCAGGGTCATCCAGACGACCGGTTGGCGCTGGCGCAGTTGCTGGCCGATCATGGCGAACACGATGTCCTGATTTCGGAAACCGGCCGCGCCCGCCTGCGCAACGACGCGGTGGAGGAAATGCAAGGGGCGCTGGCCGTCCTGCCTCGTCCCGATCAGCGTTTCACGGCAGCGGAGGCGTTGCTGCACCGTTTGCGGCCCCGACGCAAGGATCCAGCCCGGCTGCCGCTCAGGACGGCGCTTGACCTGCTAGTCCGCGCGCGTGACGTGGACGGGCTGGCCCAGCGCTGTGCCATGACCGATGCCGCCGCGTTGCCGCCGGGCGATCCGCTGTACGAGGTTGCGCAGTTCTGGCGTGGGGTCGCGCGCGCTTGACGGGTTCGCCGCATGCCGACGTATGCCTGATCGTCGAGGGTGCGTACCCGTACGTCGTGGGCGGTGTCGCCAACTGGTTGCAGGATTTGATCGGCGGCCTGCCCGATTGCCGGTTCGCGATCGTCGCAATCAAGCCCGATGCCACGCGGATGCCTTGGCGGCTTCAGCCCCCGTCCAACGTCGTGTCCGTCACCGAAGTATCGCTGGCGCCGGGATTGGACGTCGTGCCCCGCCGCCGCCGGCCGGCGGATGTCGCGGTGATCGCCGAGATGCTGCTCGCCTTTCTTGAGGAGGAAGGCGAACCGCCACTGGCGGCCCTGTTCGCCGCGCTCACTGCCAGCAAGCACCCATGGACTCCGGCGGAGTTGCTGACGCATCCCGTGCTGTTCCAGGCGATCGTCGCCTATGCCGAACGTACGATGCCTTCGGCATCGTTCCACCATGTGTTCTGGGCGACGCGGACGCTGCTCGGCGGACTGCTCGCGGCATTGCTGACCCCGCTGCCGATCGCGGCGCGCTATCACACGATCTCGACCGGTTTCGCCGGGCTGATCGCGGCGCGTGCGGTGATCGAGCACCGGGCGCCGGCGATGATTACCGAACATGGTATCTATCTGCTCGAACGGCAGATCGAGATCATGATGGCTGATTGGATCGGATCGCATGCGGGGCAGGGGCTGACGCTGGATGCCGACGTGCCGGGCCTTCGCGAGTTATGGCGACGAGCGTTCCGCAACTATGCCCGGCTCTGTTACGATCACTGCGACCCGATCATCGCGCTGTATGCGGCCAACAATGCTGTGCAGGCGCGGCTGGGTGCCGCGCCGGAGCGGCTACGGGTCATTCCCAACGGCATCTACCTCGATCGCTTTGCGGGTATTGCGGTGGCGCAGAACCCCGAAAAGCCGCTGGTCGCGCTGATCGGACGCGTGGTGCCGATCAAGGACATCAAGACCTTCATCCGCGCCGCCGCGATCGCCCATCATGCCTGTCCGACCGCCGAGTTCGCCATCCTCGGGCCGTTAGATGAAGACGGCGATTACTATGACGAATGCCGCGCGCTCGTGACCGTGATGGGGATGGACAAGGTGATTCGCTTCACTGGGCGGGTCCGGGTCGATGAATGGCTGCCACGGATCGACGTCGTGGTCCTCACGAGTCTTTCCGAAGCGCAGCCGCTCGTAATCCTTGAAGCCGGGGCGTTCGGCATCCCCGTGGTCGCGCCCGACGTCGGCAGTTGCCGGGAGATGCTAGAGGGCGCGCAGGGTGACGATGCGCATGGCGGCATCATCACGCCGCTGGTCGATCCGGAAGCCACGGGCAAGGCGATCATCAACCTGCTCGCCGACCCCGCCCGCCGCACGGAATTTGGCAAGTCGCTGCGCGATCGGGTGAAGCGCGATTATGATCAGACTTCGGTCATCGCCCGGTATCGAAAGCTCTATCTGCCGATCGCAGATGGGCCGAGTGCTGCGATGTGGTCCGGATCTGGGCGGTAAACGTTGCTGACTTGGTCCATCTCCGACAATGAGCCATACCTGATGTGCCCATTGCGCGGCGGTGAGCCGCCAGAGGTAGCGCAAGGCCACTGGCCTATCGCCTGAAAAAATAGAGGTTTGAGCTGCTGTCGGTTTCGTGGACACCGAGATGAGGTGTTTTTGAGACCAGAGAGCGTGAATGCAACGACGGAAGTTAAGCCGCGAGTTCAAGCTCGAGGCGGTGAAGCTGGTTCGGGAGCGCGGGGTGTCGGTATCGCAGGCGGCGCGCGATCTGGACTTGCATGAGAACGTGCTGCGCATGTGGGTTCGCGAATAGGCGGCGGATTCCGGATCAGTGTTTCCCAGGCATGGGGTGATGAAGCCAGAGCAGCAGGAGGTTGAGCGTCTGCGCCGCGAGCTTGCCCGGATGAAGGCGAAGCGTGACATCCCAAAAAAGCGGCGGCCTACTTCGCCAGGGACTCGATATGAGGCTCGAGGTTGTAGCGAAGCACCGAGGGATCTGGCCGGTATTGTGGATCTGCGAAGCGCTCGGTGTTTCGCGCAGCGGCTTTCACGCTTGGCTGGTTCGGGCACCCAGTGCCCGCGCTCGCAGCGATGAGGCGTTCGGCGCCAGGGTCCGCGCCAGCTTCATCTCCAGCTATCGGACGTACGGTGCGCGCCGGGTCTGGCACGACCTTCTGGCCGAAGGCCATTCATGTGGTTTGCATCGCATCGAACGGCTGATGCGTGTGCAGGGCCTCAGGGCCCGTCCGCGACGTCGTGGCTTGCCCAAGGACGACGGGCTGCGGTCGGTCCTCGCCGACAACATCCTCGACCGCCAGTTCACCGTCGAGGCGCCCAACCAGAGGTGGATCGCTGACTTCACCTGCATCTGGACGGCCGAAGGGTGGCTCTACGTCGCTGTCGTCATCGAGCTGTTCTCGCGCCGCGTGGTCGGATAGTAGATGAGCGACACCATGACCGCTCAGCTCGTGACCGATGCACTGATGATGGCGATCTGGCGACGCGGAAAGCCTGACGCCCTGCTGCATCACTCGGACCAGGGCAGCCAATACACGAGCGAGAAGTTCCAGCGGCTGATGGCTGATAATGGCGTCACCTGCTCGATGAGCCGGTCGGGCAATGTCTGGGCGAAGCAGGCCAAGGTTCCGGCGATGCGAATCATCGGTGGAAAGCCAGCGAAGGGCAACGCGGCGATGGATAGCTTCTTGTCGTCGATGAAGACCGAACGGATCGCCCCGAAGACATATCGAACGCGCAATCATGCGGAGGTAGACGTGTTCGATTAGATCGAGCGCCTCTACAATCCAACGCGACGCCATTCGACCCTGGGCTATCTCAGCCCCATGAACTTCGAGCGATAAGCGCAGGTAGCTTAACCTAGGGTCCGCGAAACCACCAGCAGCTCAAAGGTTCGGAACCTAAAACACACCTTCAAGATCTCGATCTCAAAGCCAAAGTGGCTTTTCTTCTACCTAATCATCAGATGTCGAGAGTAGGCAGCTAGCCTGCACCTCAGCGGCGGTCGGTTGTCGGCGCACGATGATTGTACCGTTCGTCACAGAGATCAGCCCCAATGCCGCAAAACTATCGAGCCATCCTTGCATCGGCCAGCGGTCCCATATTTCATGAAACAGCCGTGCATTGCGGACGATGTCGGCGAAATGCTGAAGCGGTGGTTCGTAGTTGGCATGATGCTGATGGCAGGCCACTGCTCCACCAACAAACAACAACGGCACTCCTGCCGCATCGGAGCGGAAACCGAAATCGGTATCTTCCGCTCCATAGCCACAAAAACGTTCATCGAAGCCGCCCAGCTGAGTAAACCGTAATCGGCGGATCGCAAAAGCGAGCGACCAGAAAAGACCCGGATTGAACTCGCGCCGAATACCCTCCGCTGGAAATGCTCGCGCCGGATGGGGCACACCCGCGGCGATCAGGTCCTCCTCACGCCAGTCGCCCCGCGCGTCTTTGGGTCCGAGATAACGCACATCCGCACACAGCAAAGCGTCATGCCGGAAGAGCGCCGCGCTCATTGTCATCAGGCAGGTGTGCAGCGGGATACAGTCCACGTCCAGGAACAGCAGATGCTCGCCCGTCGAGGCGGCGACGGCTTGATTGCGCGCGGCGGCTAGCGGCAGTCCGTCGGTCGCTAACCGCACGATTTTTATGGGAAAGTTCACCACCGGCGTCGCGAGCGCCACGTCGCTCATATCCACCACGATCAACTCTTGCGGGCGCAACGAGGATCGTCGCAGACCCTCGACCAGTTGCGCGAAGTGGCCCGGCCGATTGCGCACGATGGTGAGAACGCTCGGAGCGATCACACCCGTGCCCACCGGTCGAGCCGATAACCTTCGGCACGTTGCACACACTCGACGGTGATCGCCGCACCCAATGCCGCCCGCAATTTCGCCGTTGCGCCGTCGCCGGTCTGCGGATAATCGGTGTCACCTGTCCAGTGGACCAGCACTATCCGCCCACCGCTCACCATCCGAGCGGACAGCCAGCTGGCGGCCCGCGACAGATCGTCGTCGCTCCAATAATACGCCACCTCGGACAGCAGGACGAGGTCGAGCGCCGTTACCTCAAGTGTCTCACCCGGAAATGCTCTTTGATAGAACCGCACTTGCGGCAAGTCCCGGCATCGCACTCGCGCCCGCTCGATTGCGCCGGCCGCGATATCGATCGACAGAAGATGCTCGCAAAGTGGCGCCAGCCGCTCCGTAAGCACACCATGCGCGCAGCCGATCTCGAGCGCCGAGGCATAACGGCGATCGTCTAGAACGTCGATCGTGTGAGCGAACTTTGCCGCTTCGTACGCGCTGCTCGCCAATGACCAGGGATCGTCGTCGCCGGCGAATATGCCTTCGAAATAATGGGCATCCAGACTGCGATCGGTCATGCGCGATTTGTTTCAAGATGAAGAATGTCGCGCGCCGGCATCCGCCACGCTGCCCGCGCTACGCGAAAACCCGGCCCATAGGCGACGCTCGTCTGGCTGCGATGCGCCATCAGCGCATGGCGACGCTGGCCGGGTAGCATGGCGCGGGTCCGTAGCGTCCGCCTGGCCGCCCGCACCGCGGGGTCGGTCCACACCCGATAGCCGAACACCGCGACCGGGCGCCGCGCCGCGCGCACCGCCGCGCCTGCCAGCACATGGAATGCGGTGTGATCGCAATGCGGCTCCTGCGCGCCCGTTACCGCGATCGCATCTACCCGGCGCGCGCGGATAAGCGTCGCGAGCGAACGTACGCTCGCCCGCCATGCGGCGCTATTCAGCGCATGGGGATGCGCGTCCGGCCAGCCCAGGAAGACCGGAGCCCCCGCGCGTGCCGCCAGTCGCCGTACCGCCAGCGCCGCCTCGCGTCGGCGAACCCATGCCAGCCACGACCCGCCCGCATCATGCGATCCCGCACCGTCGGTGAGATATACCACCCCCGCCAGCAGGCCCGCGCCGGCGGTTTCCTTAATCAGCGCACCAGCACCCAATGTCTCGTCATCGGCATGCGGCGCCAGCACTAACCAGCGTGCACGGGCATAACGACTGGCGTGCAGAGGTTGCGCGATGCTCACCACCACGCATCCTCACCCCAGCAATCATGATCCAGCCAGTCAGTCACCGCCGCATCGCGCACCTGGTCCGGCCCCGCCTGGCGCAAATAGAGGCTTAGATCGCGGATGATCTTGTCGACGCGCTGACCGGCAAAGGCGCTGCGCGTCCCCACCAGCCGCGCGGCGTGCTCCATTACGTCTAGCCCGGCACGCTCCACCACGCCGCGCGTCATCCGCGCGAACGCGGCAGCGTCCCGATCCTCGCCCGCGGCGCGCACCGCCGCCTCGCGCACCCACAACCCGGCGGTGCGCGTCGCAACGATCGCCTGCCCGAACGCCGCCCGCGCCAGTGGATCGGCGCGGGCGGGCTCTGACAGCGTCGCCCGCGTCTCCGTCAGCAACGCCTCGATCCCGCCAAGTTGTACCGCGGTGAAGCGCCATGCGCCGCTGGTGAAGCGCGGCTCGCGATCATAATCGCCGGGCGCTCCCAACAACCTATCTTCATTCATCGGATATCCGGTCAGGTCATACGCGCCACTCATGCTCGCGCGCATTCCCCGCACCCGCCAACCGCGGGCATCGGTGCACGCCGCATCGTCCGCCGCAACGACTGCCAGCCGTCGGTCGCCGCTCGCCGGCTGCACCGTGACGACCGCATAGGCAATGCCGCCCGCGCCGCTGGCGAAACTCTTGGCCCCGCGCAGCACAGGCCCACCGTCTGTCTCGACCAGCGCGACGCCCGGCGCTGGCTCGGTCGCCCACACCCCGAACACCGCGCCCTGCGCCAGTACGCTGCCCAGCCATGCGCGCTGCACCGACGTCGCATACCAGCCAAACAGCGACACCGCGTTGACGTGCCCTTCATACAGCCGTCCGACGCTCAGGTCACCGCGCCCGACCCGGCGCAGCGCATCGAACATCGCTCGGTGCCGCGCATCCTCATTGGCGAACTGCTCGCCCCCTGCCTCCACCGGCGCGAACCGCACGAGCAAATTGGCGCGCGCCAGCGCGCTGATGCTGTCGGCGGGATGCGAAGGCACTTCGTCATACCCGGCCCCCAGTCGCGCGAGTTGGCCGACCAGCGGATCATCCATTACCGGCAACAATCCCGTATCATTCATGACCGTCCACCCCGATCAGCCAGGGCGCACAGATAAGCGGCCGCCCGTGCTGCCCCATTAGCATCTTGAAGCTCGCGCGCCGCTGCCGGATCGAGCCGTTCCGCCGTAGCAATCAGCGCCGGCCAATCATTGTTTAAGCTGTTATCACCCATCACTGCCACGCCCGCCGCCACCAGCCGCGCCGCCTTCGCGCGCTGTTCGCCAAACGGCCTGTCCTCGGGCAGACAGAGAAATGGTCGGCCTGCCGCCAGAACGGTGCCGACCACGCCGTCGCCAGCACTGCCGATCACCACCCCCGCCCGCGCGATCCGTGCATCAGCATCGTCCACCCAGCCAAGGATCTGCAAATTGCCCGGCTCATCCGCCACCGGTGTACAAGGCCCGATGATGGTCCACGTCCGGTCGGCGGTCGCCCGCGCCGCCTGCGCCCACGCCGCGCCATCACCTTCCGCTCCGCCCTGGCCGATCACCACGACAACCGATCGCGGCTCGACCGGCTGCGACCAAGTTCGCGCATCAAGTTGCGTGACGAGACCCGGAAAATAGCGTGTCTTCGCCCGCACCCATTTCGGCACCGCAGGATCGTCCAGCACCTCCGCGAAGGGCGCGAGCAGCATCGTCGCGGCGCGGAAAGCCTGTTCGTGCGGACCATCGTTGCGTAGACCACTCAGCCGGACGTACACCACCGGCACCGACGCCAGCCGCGCGAGCATCGCGATCTCGCAAGACACATCGACCACCATCAGCGCCGGTTTTGACGTAGCGATCCACGCAGTCATCGCCGCCACGCGACGCCGGATGCCGTCATGGTCGATCGGCGCATAATGCAGCGCGGGCGGTCGGCTCGCGTCGCCGTCTACGCCATCGAACGTATCGTCCATCCGGTCGTCGGGCAGATCGACGCATGGATGCGCGCCCGTCAGTCCGGTCAGCCTGGTACCGATCAACGTCACCCGTCCGTCAGCGTGATCTGTAATCGCCATCGCCCGCGCCCGGTGCCCGGCGCCATGGTGATGGACATAATAACCGATCGCTCGGCTCACGCGGCGACCATCGACAGCGGCATGTCCGCTGGCATCGGAGGCAGTCGCTCCTCCGCCGCGAGCATGGCGGCCGCCCCGTTCGTCGCCCGTATCGCACGCCGCCAGGCAGCCCGCCGTCGCCAGTGATCGAACGCAGGCAGATGCGGCTCGCGTCCTTCTTCAATCACCGCCGCAAGCGTCCGCATCGCCGCCGCCATCCCATCCGCGGCTCGGCCTTCGCTACGCGCCGACACCCGCGTCCAAACCGCTGTAGGATGCGCCAACCGACCGCCCGCCGCGACACCGGCGATCACCAGCGCTCGGTCCTCGCCGGTCGGGATCGGTGGGACGCCACCGGCTGCTTGATAAAGCACGGCATCGATGGCTAAGCTGGCACCGGTATGGTCACCGTGGCGCGGGGCGGGATCATTGGAGGAGGGATCGATTGCGTCTTCGATAGCGCGCACCGCCGCCCAATATTGATCGAGCCGCGCTCGCATCGCCATAATCGCAGGATCGATCGGCTCGGCATCGTCTAGTTCGATCCGCCCGCCGACGATATCCGCGCCAGCCGCAATCGCCGCCAGATTGGCGGCGATCCAGTCGGCGGGCGGCCTGCAGTCGGCATCGGTCGCGATCAGCACTCCTTTGCCTTGAATGAGCTCCAACCCCATCGCCATCGCCCGCCCCCGCGCGCTGCCAGCATGGGCCAAGGCGGCTGGAAACACCTGATCCTGCACGCGCACGTCCAACCGACCGGCGTGACGCGCAACCACTGCGGTGGCGACGCCTACGCTGTCGTCGTCGCTGTTGTTGATGCATAGCGCGACCGGGATGCGACCTGTGACCGTCTGTCCGGCCAGTGCCTCCAGCAGCACCGGCAACCGCGCCGCCTCGTTGCGCGCCGGCACGCAGACGCAAAAGCGTCGACTGATTGCCGCACCCTTCATTCCGCTGCCACCAGATCGGGGATCGCGGAGGGCGCCGATCGGGTCGCCGTGATCATCTCGTGATACAGCGCCTCATATTCGTTGATCATCACCTCCGCGTCGCAGATCGCCTCAGCCCGAGCCCGGCATGCCGCCCGGTCCAGCGTCATTGCCCGCACCGCCGCCTGCGCCAGCGAAGCAACATCATCCGGCACCGCCAGCACGCCGCTCGCCGTAGACAACAGGCTGGGGATTGCCCCGCGGGCGAACGCCGCAACAGGGGTGCCGCAAGCCAGTGCCTCCGCCACTACCAAGCCGTACGGCTCGTCCCAGCGCGGCGTGCACAGGAATGTGCGTGCGCCGGCGATCAGTTTTGACAGGGCACCATGGTCGAGATGTCCTACATGACGGATGTCATCGTCCAGATGTGGCGCCACCTCGGCTGTAAAATAGTCAGGGTCGGATATTGGGCCCGCGATCCGCAGCGGCAGACCCACCGCCCGCGCCGCGGCAATCGCCATATGCACCCCCTTTTCGGGCACGATGCGCCCGTACCAGACCAAGTATGGGTCGACATCCGGCTGCTCTCGATAGGTGAAGCGATCGAGGTCGATACCGTTTCCGACAACTCGGTCGATAGCGACAATCGGCGACCACAGCGTCCGGATCGCTTCCGAGACTGTCACGAAACGCGCCGTATCGCCCCGACATAGCCGAATACCGCTTTCCAGCCAGCAAAATGGCGGCGTGTGCAGCGTCGTAACCATCGGCATCGGCAACGTGTCGGCCATCGCGACCGGCAGATAATGCAGCGAGTTATTGTGGACGATATCGAACCCACCATGACGCAACATCGTCATCAGCGTCAGATACGCATGATGCTCACGAAAGAAGACAATGTCGGTCGCCTCGGCAATTCCTGTTTCCAGCAATGCGGTTTCCTCGCAGATCGCGGTCAGCCCGGTGGCGGGATCCGATCGCGTGGAGGCGAACAGCGTCACCTCATGGCCGCGCGTGCGCAACGCCAGCGCCAACAGATGCGTGTGCATCTCCAAACCGCCTGCAAACGGTTCGACGATCGCATGCTTCAGGTGGGCAATGATCGCTATATGCATCAGAAGGGCTGCATCCGTTCGATTGAGCTTCCGTAACGATCCAGAATGGCAGCGTGGTTCCCCTATTTTAGGGGAAATCATATCAACATGAATCAGTTTTCGGGTAAGGGATGGCAAATCGAAATGCGTGCCTGTTGATGTGTGCAGGACTTTTTTATCATATGATACAAGGCAGAAGACTAAGCGAGTGTTAGGGGTGGGGGCAAGGCTTATCGGTCGTAGCCAAAAGATGACTGTGGCACTGAGGGCAACAGCGTAGGCGAAGACCTGCGGTAGCGGTTTTAGCGAGTGGCGACATGCACCAGTCCTTCAGACGGCTGAATATGATTTCGATGAGGCTGCGGCGCTGGTCGTATATGCCGGTTCGCTGAGAGATCGGCCACTTAGGGTCAGGACTCGTTGATTACAGCCAGAAGATGACGGTGGCAGCGAGAGCAACGGCGGAAAAGAAGGCCGTTGGGCAGCGATCGTAGCGGGTGGCA
>NZ_LMRS01000008.1 GCF_001426195.1 Sphingomonas sp. Leaf339
GGTGTCCGCGGCATCGAACGCCTCGACGAGCCGGGAGAAGTCGAGCAGCGAGCGGGTGAGGCGGTCGACTTTGTAGACGACGATGATGTCGATGCGCCTTGCCACGACATCGGCGAGCAGACGCTGCAGGGCAGGGCGGGCGAGCGTCCCACCGGAGATACCGCCATCGTCATAGCGGTCGGGGATCAGCGTCCAGCCCTCGCTTGCCTGGCTGAGGATATAGGCGGCACAGGATTCGCGTTGCGCATCGAGGCTGTTGAAGTCCTGCTCCAGCCCCTCCTCGCTCGACTTCCTGGTGTAGATCGCACAGCGCACCGTCTTCATGCGGTCGCTCCCCCCGACCGTGACGTACGCCCGGCTCGCTCGGCCGCCACCGCCACCCTGGTCTTCAGGCCGAAGAAGGCCGGCCCCGACCAGCGAGTGCCGGTGATCGCGCGGGCGACCTCGCTCAGCGAGGCGTAGCAGCGATCTTCCCAGCGGATCACCTGATCCTCGCCGATGGTGACGACATGGGCACGGCCCTGCCACTCGCGGACCAGCCGCATGCCCGCGCGCGGGTGCGCAGTCCGGGTGCTGCCGCGGGCGAGCTGGTCGAGGTTGCGGGTCGTCGCCCGCGACAGCCCGCCAAGCCTGCGTGCCTGGATTTCCCAGGCAAGCGCCAGGCGCAGCAGCCTGGGGCTGATCCGCGGCACGGGTGTGGCGGTCATCCTGACCCACGCCTCGCGCAGCGCTGGCGACGACATTGCCTCCAGAGCCGCCACCTCGGCTTCAATCCGGCTCACGCGGCGCCGCCGATGGTGTAGCAAGTGGCACCACCGCGCGTGCCCCGCACGATGCTGTGGCCCTTCTTGCGCAACCCGGTCAGCGCGGCCCGGGTGGTATGTGGCAGCCAGCCGGTCGCCGTGATCAGCTCGGGCAGCGTGGCGCCGCCGTCGCGCTCCAGCAGGGCGACCACGCTAGCAGACTTGGTGACCTGCGCAGTCGGATTAGCAGCAGCAACAGGCGTAGCGGCATAACCACCACCAGCATCAGCGCTGCCCTCCGCATCATCCGGCACCTCGGCTTCGATACCGATCGCGGCCAACCCGGCCGCCGTCACGAAGATGCCATAGCGGAGGTCGCCATCGATCCGGCTGACCGCAGTGAAAACGCTGGTTTCCTGCTCTTCGGCAAACCCCTGCTTTACCAGCGCCGCGATCGACTTCGCCGCGACCGCCGCATTGACGGCCAGCGTGTCGGGCAGGGGGAATAGGCTGCCATCGCCACGCTGGGCGGCAGAGGCGAGCAGGATCAGCTGGGTGTCGGAGAGCTTTGGCATGATGATGGCCTCGTAAGGTTGCACAAAGCGACATCAGCGCCGCTTCCACCACCCACAGCCCTGTCGGTCGTACCGATCAGGGCTACGCCCGCGCGTGTCCTGCCCCGGCGAGTCGAGCTGTGCTGTCGCTCGGTGCAGCACGGAAGTCGAGTGTAATGCAGCGCCTAGAATTACGACAGACCGGCTCTACGACATCCTGTTACCTGTCATCGATATTACTTGATGGCAGACCGCCGCCTGGCCCTTTGAACAACGCTATCTCGTGAGCGGTTGGCGTTAGACCAACAAGACTCGGCCAGCCGCTCAATCCATCTTGGCGAGCAGGCCGCATTCGACATTTGCCGACGACCCGCACCCGATGGTTATCGAGTCAGTCGAGCAAGCCCGCTCGCACCGCGTTTGCTACAATCAATGGCGTAGCGAACTCGATAGACCATGTGGCGATGGTGGCATTTCGCAAACTTGCCGCCTGCCGATCAACATTGGCCCCAACGTCATCGGCGAAGCTATAGCGCCCCGACACCCCCGTACCGTAAGATGACGAGAGAACCTTGTCCGAAACGGGCGATGCAAAAAAAGGCTTTTGAGCATCAACTGGAGAGGCCGTGGCGGTGGTCGCCCAAAACACCGTCGCGATCGATGCAAACGTGGGGATGAAACGCATGACGATGTTCCTTCTCACTATGCCCGCTCTACCAGGATAGCGATCAACCTATCAGTCCGTTCCATGATGGATTCAGTGTTGCGTCTGGCGGGCACAATACCGGCAGTCCGCCGATCGTATGTAGCGGTAAGAGCAAGTGAAAGCAGCGGTGCCAAGGGCCGATACCTCACCGTTCTGTCCCATTTCCATTCCGCAATGGCATTTGCCGATTTCCACGGCGGACGCGATGGCCCCAGCAATTTACACTCGAAACCGAGTCATGATAACGCGATCCCCTATCGTCACACGACGCACGGCCCCGTGACGAAGGAAGCCCTGGGGCGCTTCGCTATTCTGAGGAGGCGAAGCATGGGTACGGAAGGCGAAGCGTCGGCGACCGCGAACGTGCTGGCGACAATGCGTGTCGTTCTGGATGAGCTGGACCGGCAGACACATGCGGTGGCCGCCGCCTACGTCGCTCAGGCCATTTCTATCATCGAGTGCCAGATGGCCGCAGACGGCGCAGGCTCCGCCTAGACAAATCGCGCCACCGCCATCAGCCGTTCACCAAGCGCGAGGCGTAGTTCCAACCCGCTGGGCGACAGCCTTTTCGATGTCGTTGAGGTCGGTCTGCGATACCACGCCCGCCGCCATCATCTTTCGCATCAGTTCGTCGACCAGCGCTGCCAGAAAGTGAACTTCCGCTCGCTCGGACGCAGTATCCTCGCCTTGGGCGTTTACATCCATCGCTGCCGTCTCCTTTTCCGGTGTAGCCTCGATAACATGTCGCTAAGTAGCTCGAGCCGAAAATTGGGCGGTCGCCGGCATCGCAACTGCAACCATGTGGTCAACTAACGCCATCTGTTTCAACTGACGCAGTGGTCAGCGCAGCAGGTTGCGCGACCAGATCGCCAGGCCAGACGTGACGATCGTTGCGAGAATGGCGGATGCCAGGACCGCGGCCACGAGAATATCTGTCATAGCGCCCCTTTTGAGTTGCTCTATGGTAACGATCGGAAGGGGATAAGGTCCCGTCAGAACGGCTGCCGCAGGCCACTTGTCGAGCCGAAATGAGTGGCATAACAAGCGGTCGTGCAAGACCCGCTACGCCAGATACTCTACCACAGTCGGGCGGTAGGGCGCCTCGAGACCAGCAGCATCCTGGCATCGTCGAAGCGTAATAATGGCATTGACGGTATTACCGGTATCCTGCTGTCGGATGGACGGTCCTATCTGCAGGTGCTCGAGGGACCCGAAGCAAGCGTTCTGTCGACCTATGAACGTATCTATGCTGATCCCCGCCATACCGACGTCCGCGTCATCAGCAACCACCTGATCGAAGAACGTGAGTTCGGCTATTGGAGCATGGAGCTTCGTGAACCAGGTCAGGTATCCGACGATGCCGTCTTTCGGCTTCGACGTCGCCTGATGAATTTCGATCCGGACCTGCATCATCATTTCTTTGACGGTGCCGACGCGGAATAAACATCTGATCTAGTTCTTTCGGCACCTTATGCACAGCCATTGGTTGATGACGCTTGCAGGAGAGTAAGCGTGACGTCGGATCGGATCGTAGCCGTGGGATTGCTGACGCAACGTGACGTCAGCCTGCTCGGCCAGGGCTTCAGCCGCGTCTTTCCGGTCACGGGCGACGTAGATTTTGCTGACTTGCTACGGCAGCTCGATGGCGTAGCTGCTATCCCGGCACACTGTGCAGCTGACGCCTCACCCAAGCATCAGTAGAAACCTTCGGAGGTCAATCGTGTAGGTGGCCGCTCATTGAAGCCACATGCGCGAAAACAAGTCCGGGGCGGCAATGCCGCCCCGGCCCGATAATCACTCAGCCGTACCAAGGGCTTCCTTGGCAGCATCAAGCGCGGCCTTGCCGCCACGCTTGGCCTTCGTCACTACCGCCTCACCAGCGTCCTCGACCTTGTTAACGGCCTTCCGCCCCAGCCCGATGGTCTTGGCCATCGCGCGACGCGCTTCGCTGTATGATTCGGCTACCATCGGATAGTCGTTCTTCAGGTTGTAGCGCGTCCGATACTCCTCCGGCGTCATGCCGTTGGTTGAAAGATGGCGGCGCAGCGTCTTGTACGGCTTGCCGTCGATCAGGCTGATGATGTGATCCTTGCTGGCCAGCGACTTCCGTACAGTGACCGCAGGCGTATAATCCTGAGCTGCCTCTTCAGTCACTTCATCGGCCTGCGATCCACCAAGCTTCTCAACCGCTGCATGCATCGACTGAAGAAACGCTGGAACGTCATCGGCCGACGTACGCGTATTGGGATTGCTCAACCATGCGATCGTCAGCTCAGTGGCAAGTTCGACGCTATTGGGTTCGGTGGTCATGATCGTTCCGATGGTAACAAGGTGAATGTTGGATGCCGATGCTTGGTATCGCCGGGCGGTAGATAGCGGCTCATCGACATACTTCAACGCTATGGGGTCGGATAAGTGGCCCCATCTGATGTGGTCGTCAGCATCGCTGCTCGATAACAATATTCGCTTAACGATATTTCGTGATCAGCGTTTGCCGTTTTCACCTATCGTCTGTTAGAGGCCGATATGCTTAAATCACGAATAAGGCGGCAGACGACCGCTTCTACCCATGCGTCCAGTCGTCTGGCGGCCATCGAAGCCTCAATCAGGGCGCTCGATAACGAAGACCTGCTCGATCTGGCTGACATCTTCGCGCGCGGCGAACCAACACCGCTGACCGATCTGACCGTGCAGATCATGGCTGAACGCAATGTCCACTTATAAGGAAGCTCTGCCACTGCTGGTCTTCCTATATCACAAGCCGTTGCAGCCGATCCCAAAATGGGGCGATTACGTCCAGCCTAGGAATGTTCGCCGGCTGACATCCTCAGCCGATGAGGCATAGGCCACCCGATGAGCCAATCCAATGCGGCACCCTACCGCGTCCAGTTACACCCCGCACCCATCGTGATCGATGCCGACGGTCTGCCCGTTGCGAACTCACATGTCGTCGAGATCACCTTTCCAGGTGAGCCCATCGACACCGCGATCGGGAAGGTCAACACGATCGTCGGCGCAGGCATTGCCAAGATCATTGTCGGTGAAATTACCTACCGTGGCGTATCCATTGCATATTAGCAGGAATGACTGACCCCGCGCCTGCTGGAATATCGTCGTCGGCTGATTATCACGGTGCCATGACCCGGTAACATTGTTCGGAAGTGAACGAAGCAGTCGGCGCCATGAAGACCAACGCTGATCATGCCTCGGTACGTGAAGGCGGGGCAAAGCAGGAGGAACTGGGCAGGAAGCAGCAGGCGGACTGCGCAGACCCGGGGAAGACCGAACGCGGCTGATGTATCTGCGCGTTCCTCGCCGGAAGGTTGCAGAGTTCAGGCGTGAACCGGCTGCGCAGCTGATTTGCGCCTGAGCAAAGCCAGATCAACACAAGCTCGCAGCTCGCTCGCATTGATCCGCCAGAGGTGGATCAACAGCATGTAGGTCGCGATCGTCACAAACCCGATCCACAGCACAGCGATCATAACCTGGCCAATCGTGCCGTAGCTCGCCAGGTCGCGTACCGCTTGCCCCAGCAACACGCCGACCTCGAGTTTCTGCAACGCAATCACCGTGCCGATGGCGAGCAGCATTTTCCACGCCATGCCAAGGCGCAGTTCGATGCTGGCCTGGTTTGTGGCGGCAAGGAAGGCGAGTGCTTCTACGTCAACCATGGCTTCGATTTCCAAAATCCCGAGCCACTTGTTCCATCGTTTGGATAAGACGTTGAACTGGATCGCATCGCCTGGCGTCATGAACAGGCGAGGGTGGCCATCGATACTGCCCTCAATGCTTTTCTGCCGGCGGATACCATTGAAGTCATGGCTGATATCGGACCACAGCTGTGCATAGCGGGGTGTGTGAGGAATATCGGGTTGTTGCGTCATTGCAGAGGCTTCTTTCACGCATAGCGCGGCAGCCATGCGGATGCCTCGCACCGAAATCTAGCGGCCCCGAAACTGGCGGCGTCTCAGTATCGATATTCCCCAATTATTCCCATTATATGGAATGGCAATGAAATATTGTTTAGTGTTTGCACAACGAAAATTAACCACATACCTTTCTCCTTGAGGGGACCGCCAAAAGGCTGCGATCTAACAGGGGAATATATATGAAAGCTCGTCGTTACGTTGCCTTGGGAACTCTTGCGCTTTTAGGCGCCGGCATGCCTGCCGCTGCGAATGCCATGACTATCGTATTGAACAACACAGGCGGCGTGGAAGAGGGAACGGCGGCCTATACCGGCTTTCGTGCTGCTGCGGATTACTGGCAATCTGTCTTCCTCGATGATGTGTCCTTGACGTTCAATGTCGGGTTCACCTCAGCCGGATTCGCACCCACGACGCTGGGATCGACCAGCAGTGCATCGAGTGCGAAAGCCACGACGGTGTGGAAGACGGCGTTGACGAACGACGCGATGACGGCCCTTGATGCCTCCGTTGTTGCCAACTTGCCCAATATCTTGAATCAGCAGGTCGTACTCAACAACACCGTTCAAAAGGCACTGGGTATCTATTCCGGTAATCCGGGAACCGTTGATGCCACTATCCGCTTCAATAGTGCCCGGGCATTTGACTTCGACCCTCGCGACGGCTTTCAGACGGTCGCTTCAGATTTCATCAGCGTCGCTGTCCATGAAATGGGTCATGCCCTCGGTTTTACCAGCAGTGTTGGCGCCAACACGACGAACGCTTCGCGCCCCACTAACACCGACATGTTCCGATATAAAAATGGCACGTGGGACATCAGCTATGCGGGCAATCCCTATTTCTCGATCGATGGCGGCGCGACCGAGTTTATGGGCAATGCCGGATTTTCCGCCGGGCCGGACGGCTTCCAGACGTCGCACTGGCGTGAGGGATTGCGGCAGCATGACGGCGTAAGCTGCACCGTGCTGCTGGAAAAGCAGGTAGGCATCCTCGATCCGACCGGCGGGCTTTGTCAGGAAGGGATCGTCACCGCTCAGGACCTTGCCATCTTCGATGCGATGGGCTGGAATTTGAATCAGAATATCCTTGAGAACCTGAATTACGCCAAATCCACATCGTCCATTCTCCAGGACTATCTGAACAGCACGTCTGCGGTTCCCGAGGTATCGACCTGGGCAATGATGCTTGTCGGTTTTGGATTGACGGGGGCAGCGTTACGAGGCCGTCGTCGCGTGACCGTTAGTTTCGCCTGACCGAATGGTGTCGCCAGCTTCAGGGCTGGCGGCACTAACAACCCGGAAGAGGACCATCCATGGTCATCGTCGCCTTGACCATCCTCGCAACGGCCTTGCCGGTTACCTCTCTGACGGTGCGGGAAGAGCGCAAGCTGGCAACCATGCTCGTCTGTCCGGAACGCCTGCCCGGTGATGCCGCTCGCATCGCCAATACCGATGCATTCATGATGTTATACGCCCGGTATGCGCCACGGTCCAAGGCTGGCGAGCGAATGGCACTGCGTGACCGGATTCTGACTGCAAAGAAATGTCGCGATCTCCGTCCGCTGCAACACACTTACCCCGAAACGTGACCCCAATCGCGCTACCTGCCGAGCAGTCGTAGGGCGATGCCAGATACCGTACAGCGGCCGAGATCCTGTGCGTACGGGCGACACCTTCGGCGCCAGGCTCAGGGAACGGATCTGCTCACCAGATCGTCGAGCAAGTAACACCCAGCCCGCCGTTCCCGCCTATTGCCGTGGATGGCGCCCGACTGAGAAGGATCTAATCATGAGCAACGGTGAAACCTCGCGCCGGGGTGTCCTCGGCAGTGCGGCCATCGGCCTTGCGGCAGCAGCCGCGCCGGGCGTGGCCTTGGGGCAGTCGACGAAGACGAGTGACAAGGGCGCTGCCCCTAGCCTGCGCGATCCGCGCACCAAATACACACGCACTCCATTCCCTGAGCAGCGTCAACCCTGGCCCGCGCTTGCCAGCAAGATGACCCCCCGGCCTGACCATGGCGAGCAAAGCTACCGCGGCAGCGACAAGTTGGTTGGTCGCAAAGCACTGATCACCGGCGGTGACAGCGGCATCGGACGCGCGGCCGCGATCGCCTTTGCTCGCGACGGGGCGGATGTGGCGATCAACTACTACCCCAGTGAGGAACCGGACGCGCGCGAGGTCGCCGACCTGATCCGACAGGCGGGGCGGAAGGCGGTGCTACTGCCCGCCGACATCCGCACGCAAAAGGCGTGCGAAGACACCGTCAGAAAAGCAATCTCGCAGCTGGCTGGTATCGATATTCTCGTGAATAACGCCGCATATCAGCAGTCCAAGGCGGACATCATGGAGATCACTGACGAACAGTTTGTCCGCACCTACGAAACTAACATCTTTCACGTTTTCCGCTTTTCGAAGGCGGCGATCCCTTCGATGCCCCCGGGTTCCGTCATCATCAACACGATTTCGCAGAACGCCTATGACCCCAATGACGACCTCATCGATTACGCCTCGACGAAGGCCGCGATCCAGAATCTGACGCGCGGCATGGCCAAGCAGCTCGCCAAGAAGGGTATCCGCGTCAATGCCGTATCTCCCGGCCCGATCTGGACGCCGCTTCAGGTCGCAGGGGGACAGCTGCGAGGCAAAATGCATGAATTTGGCCAAGATACGCCGCTCGGCCGCGCCGGACAGCCAGCGGAGCTCGCTTCACTTTTCGTCACGCTTGCGTCGGACGATGCGAGCTACTCGACGGGGACGGCCGTCGGCGCACATGGCGGAAAAGGGTTTCCCTGATCCCGAACCCGACGTTCGCTTCGCCCGTCATTCCGGAAGAACCGCTCGAGCAGCACGCATGATCGGTGGACAAACTGAGGGGTGGATGCCCCGGCGGGTGACCTTGTCCTTACCGGTCCAGGGTCGGGTCACCCCACCCCCGGGCAGGATCGCTTATCGCCAGAACCTAGACAGGCTTCGCGCCGGGCGTTCCGCACTTGGCGAACTTGCCGTTGGCCGCCTTGCAGCGGACAGCCTTCACCGGTGCCGAGGGCGGGCACTTGGTGAATTTACCCTTGGCGTCCTTGCAGGGGGCAGCAATCGATGGGGTGGCGCTCACCAGCAAGCCGACACTGAGAACAGCGGCGAAGATCTTACGCATTCCAATGCTCCTGCAATGATTGACGGCACTATGCTGCGTCCGCCGGTATCTCCCGTCAAATGACAATGGTGCAATGCTGACCATGGGGACATGCGACAACCGCCCCGCCGCTGATCAAGCGGCGGGGACTGCATTTCACTTTGCCGGCGTCGAGATAGTCGTCAGGACCGCAGGCGTGGTTTGCGGTGCAGCGGGTACAGCAACAACCAAGGGCGCAGCGGAGGTCGTGGAGAAGGCGACGGGCACATCTTCGTCCATAAAGCCGTTGATCGGTGTACCGATCGGGATATTGGCGCTGGTGCCCGTCACAAAGAACCCGGCCACCGGGATGACCGCGATCGCACCAACCACGCCGGCGGTACCCGTCGTGCCCTTATCGTCAAGCTGACCGCTCAGGCGGATTTGCCGACCGTTGACGGTGGCGTAGAGGACGCGGGCATTGATGTGCCCGGACTTGCCCCACATCCCCTTGTTCCGGACATCGGTAACTTCGCCCATGGCCGGGCTACCTGCGGGAATGACCGTCACGCCGTTCAGCATGATGTCCTCGGCGACTTCCATCTGGAAACGTTGGCCTACCTTCAGCTTCTTGCCATTAGTGGTCAGGTGCTCACGCATCTTCAGCGGCACCGGCGTGCCAGTGCGCAGCACGGTCATATCGGACGGGCCAGCAACCAGCGTCGCGGTTGTTGTCGGCACTGGCGTGGCAGCAATGGTCGTCTGGGCATCAACACCGGACGTAACAACGATGAGCGCGCTCGTGAGCACGCCGGACAACAGCTTCATGAAAATCCTCCCCTGATCGACTCCCCCCGGAGCCGGACTGGCAAGCTGTGCCAACTGCGATGTTGTGTCAACGGCATCAGGCCGCGGTTCGGATTTATCAGACATGGCGCCGTTGGCGATTGAAAAGGGATCAGAAATACCGCCAGGCTACGAGCGACGTCAGCAACGTTACAAGGACCATGCGTGCACAGCGAGAACAACCCCAGCCGCTCGTTCGACCTGAAGCTCAGCGTGATCCTGATGCTCATCGTCTCTGTGTGCTTTGTCGGCTACCGCATGAGCCATGGCGGTCCCGCAGCCAACGAGGTGGCCTGCGCGCCCGGTCAGGAGAATGTGACCGACTGCAACCAGCAGATGGCTAATGAAGCGACAGGAAATAACGAGGCGCGACAAGAGCGTGAGATAGAGGGCGCGCTGCCCAAATAGCTCTATCTGCAAGCTTGCGGGCGGTCGGATTTGGCCGATCCGTGCAGCCGGCCTAGGCAGCCTGAATGGCCACTCCAGTTGATGACACCCAAGGCATTGCCGCGCTCGCGGCGGGTACGCCGGCGTACAGGCGGCTGACCTTGGCGATGCTATTTGCCGGTTTCGCGACCTTCTCGACCCTGTACGCAGTGCAGCCACTCCTGCCGCTGCTCGCCGCTCACTACGCGCTAAATGCGGAAGCCGCTTCGCTGGCCGTGTCTGCCGCAACCGGGCCGCTGGCGTTCGGTATTCTGATCGCAGGAGCTCTGTCTGACCGGGTAGGACGGCGGTCACTGATGGTCGCCGCCATGATGTCTGCCGGGGTGCTCACCGTGGCGGCGGCAGTGGCGCCTGGCTGGTACGCCTTGCTCGCGCTTCGTCTGCTCGCCGGATTGACGTTGGCGGGCGTCCCCGCGGTCGCCATGGCCTATGTCGCCGAGGAGGTGGACGCGGCCTCGGTAGGCTCGGCCATGGGCCTGTACATCGCGGGCAGCGCGCTCGGTGGCATGGGCGGGCGCCTTGTTGCCAGCGGCGTTGCGGCGATGACGGACTGGCGATGGGCTCTGGCCGCGGTTGGGCTGACAGGCCTGGTCATGGCCGATATATTCCGCCGCCTTGCGCCCACGTCGCGGCGCTTTGTCGCCAGTTCGGGCAGCTGGCTGACACTTCTCCGCGGCGCCGCACCTCTGTTCCGAGATGCTGGCCTGCGCCTGTTGTACGCCGAGGCATTCATCCTGATGGGGGTGTTCGTCACCGTATATAATTATGTTGGGTTTCACCTCCTTGGCCCACCTTACTCGCTGGGGCAGGGGGCGGTGGGGGCGGTGTTCCTGCTCTATGCGCTCGGCTCGGTCAGTTCGGGATGGTTCGGCGCCTTGGCCGGCCGCGTCGGACGCCGGAAAATCTTTTGGATACCGACGGTCATCCTGATGGTCGGCGTCGCGCTGACTGCCGCCCGACCGCTTTGGATCGTCGTGTTGGGTATCGCAGTCGTGACGGTGGGCTTCTTCGGCGCTCACTCGATCGCCAGCGCATGGGTCGGGCGGCGGGGCGGCGCAGCGCGGGGGCAGGCGGCTGCCTGGTATCTGTTCTTCTACTATCTCGGATCAAGCGTGCTCGGATCGGCTGGCGGCGTCGCGTGGACCCATGCGGGTTGGCTGGGTGTGGTTGGCTTCTGTCTCGTGCTTGGCGGGCTGGCGCTGGTCGGTGGGTTGCTGTTGCGGCGGGTCGAGCCTTTGCCGGCCGAACCGGTCGTTCCAAGGGTGGTCGAGGCATAGCTCGAGACTGCACGCGCTCCTATGTGACTGGCGGCATTCGCACAGGGGTTTGAACGATGGCGTGGAGCAAGATCGACATGGCAATCATACCGGTGAATACACCGGTATTGGTACGCACCGAAGAGGATGCCGAGCCTGTTGTGGCGTTCCTGAGTGCCGAACGGATCTGGTATGCCGGTGGCGCACTTGTGCAAAACTCTTCGACGCTGCTTGGCGCGACGCCGATCGAATGGTGCGAACCTGGCGGGGATGACCGGCTTTAGGCAGTGCCTGCCGCAATGACCGTGAAAGCAATGCGGAGATCACGAACTTCGTGGTGGCCGCGCACCTGGGAGGGATATGCGCGGCCACCCCGTTCACCGTCATCGGGGTTTGCCCGACCGCCCGCGCGCCTTGGGGGATGGAGGCAGGCTGGTGAACGAGAAGCTCAACTATCTGCCCGGCCGCATCGCCGCCAACGATCAATGCCGTACAGACTTAGTGGCGTGGTCGATTACCCGATCCTCGTTGTTCCCCGGACAGCGACTGCGCGCAAGCCGCTGATGCGGGACAAAGATGGACGGTCACGAACGGTGTGTCGTAAGGTCCAAGGCATGGACATTGACCCGCTCGCCACCGCTCTAGATCACGCGAGAGCATTCGCCGCCACGCTGAAGCCGGGCGATCTGATCGACGAGAAGACCGGCTTCACGGCCGACAATCTGCTGGCCCTGATCGCCGCGGCGGCTCCGCCAACGGCCGAAGACGCGGTGATCGAGCAGGTGGGTGACCTGGCCTGACGATGACGCCGGAACAGGAGCGATGGGCCGAAGCCCTTGCGGTGATGAATCAGCATGGTGACGGTCTGGCCGCATTCCTGACCGAGCGGTGCGTGGCGCTGGCGAAGGCGGGGGATATGGCAGGCGTCGCCCGGTGGCGGGAGATCATCCACCGGTGCGATCAACTTCGTGACGGGACGACCCAATAGATGTGTAACCGTGCCCGCTTCAGCGGCGAGCCAGAGACGATCCGCGAGACGTTCGCGGCTGACTGGCTGGTCGACAAGCCGATGGACAACCGGTTCGACCCGAAAGAACTACGTCCGTTCGGGCGCGCCTATGTCGTGCGCAACGACGCTGGCCATCGCGGGCTCGACGTCATGGAATGGGACGTGCTCGCGGGGCAGGCGAAACAGGCCGGTCGCAAGGTGGCGCAGACCAATGTCCGCAGCCTGCACCTGCCGCAGTGGCGTTCACTAGTCGCGGACCCGGCCAACCGCTGCCTGATCCCTCTGACCGAGTTCTGCGAATGGGCGCGCAAGCCAACCGATCTCGGCGACGGCAGGAAGCCGATCAAGGGCGAGATGTGGTTCGCCGTCACCGACCAGCCGGTGTTCGCGGTCGCCGGGTTCTGGCGGCAGGTTGGGGACCAACGCTATTTCGCCATGGTGACCTGCGATGCCAACAAGCTGGTCCAGCCGATCCATCCGAAGGCGATGATCACCGTTCTGGCGCCGACCGATCAGGATCACTGGCTGACCGGCGACTATGACGATGCGGTGGCGTTGCAGCGGCCATACCCGGCCAATCGGATGACGGTGCGGGGGCCGGTTTTCCCAACACGTCAGGCGTAAGCGATCAACTGCCGAAGCCCGCCGCAGCGGCCCCAAGCCAAGCGACCGTCAAAAGGCGTAAGGGGCTTGATCTGCCTGGACTGGCGAGAGCGTTGTATGCGGAGCGGCGGCGCCGAGATGATGCGATCGGCATAGCGGGCGAGCTGTTCGGTGAGCCGGCCTGGGATATGTTGCTCTACCTCTACGTGCAGGGTTCCGAGAATGCGGCAACCTCGACGACCGCCCTGTGTGACGCGTCCTGTAGCCCCGGTACGACCGCGCTGCGCTGGATCGCGAAACTGACGGAAGTCGGATTGATCGAGCGCCACATTGACGATGCGGATCGACGACGACACCACGTCCGGCTAACAGTTGCAGGCGTACAGCGCGTCAAGGAAATGTTGCGGGCTATTTGAGCCGGCCACATCTCGGGCTTGTCTGTGGGAAATGGTATATTCACGAGGTGCCTGAGCGAGGTAGCCACCCCGCTCAGGCGGCGGATGTGAGGCCGTTCGACAGGCTGGTCGACATAGACCGTTCCTGAGCAGGGCCGCATCCGTCTTCCCAAACCCCGGACAGTTGCCAGGGGCCGTGTCCACGGACCTCGCATGACAAGCTTGGGAGACCGGATCATGTCACAACCCGACCTCTTTGTCGGCATCGATGTCGTCAAGGACGAACTCGTTATTCACCTTCATCCGACCGGAACGTTGCGGCGCGTTGTCAACAACAAGACAGGTCTTGCCATGCTCGGTCGCAAGCTCACCCAGCTGGCCGGTAGGGCCTGCTTGCGGATCGGCTTCGAGGCATCCGGTGGTTCCGAGCGCAAGCTTGCTATCCTGCTCGATCGGCTGGGGCTTAGGGCCACGGAAGCCCCGCGTCCGCAAGCCAGCATCGCCGTTTCGGTACTTTAACTCATCGCCTGCGGTGAYCTGGCTGGTGGTGCTGACGTACGTCCGTTTTTCGCTGTCGCTGCGGAATGTCGAAGACCTGCTGTTCGAGCGGGGGATCGATATCTGCCACGAGACGGNCTGGCTGGTGGTGCTGACGTACGTCCGTTTTTCGCTGTCGCTGCGGAATGTCGAAGACCTGCTGTTCGAGCGGGGGATCGATATCTGCCACGAGACGGTGCGGCTGTGGTGGAACAGGTTCGGTCCGATGTTCGCCGGCGAGGTGCGCTGCCAGCGGGTCAGCCGGATGCGGGGCTTTCGTCACTGGCGCTGGCATCTCGACGAGATGTACGTGAAGCTGAACGGCGAGATGGTCTACCTGTGGCGAGCGGTAGATCACGAAGGCGAGGTGCTGGAGAGCTATGTTACCAGGACCCGCGACAAAGCGGCGGCACTCACCTTCCTGAGGAAGGCGCTGAAGCGCCACGGCTCACCCGACAGGGTCACCACCGAGGGCCTTCGCAGTTACCTTGCTGCAATGAACGAGTTGGCCGATGCCGAAAAGCAGGAGGTGGGCCGCTGGACGAACAACCGAGTGGAGAACAGCCACCTCCCGTTCCGACGAGAAAGGGCGATGCTCTGGTTCCGGCAGATGAAGACGCTGCAAAGTTCGCATCCGTCCACACCAACGTCCACAACAACTTCAGCCTGGAGCACCACCTCACCGACCGACAGACCTACCGGGAACGACGCTCAGCCACACTGGCTGAGTGGCACAACCTTGCGAGCTATGTCGCCAGCATGAAAGACCGACGTGCATCGTGTGGACAACGGCTCGCGTTCGACTGACAGCACC
>NZ_LMRS01000009.1 GCF_001426195.1 Sphingomonas sp. Leaf339
CCGCTTGAACTCGTCCGTGAACCGACGCTTCGTCGTACTCGCCATCATACACCTCCTGACTCCGCAAAGCCTATCATCGGTGTCCGCCAAACCGAGGGAAGATCAATGGTCAGCAGCAGCCTGGGCTCGCTTGCCTGGGCATCGGACTTTGAGGCGCCGATGGCCGAGGTAAATCTGCTTGGCTACAACAGCTCGAAGTCGGCGTTGAATGCGGTGACAGTGGCATTCGCCAAGGATCTCGCGCCGCTTGGCTTCAAGGTTAATGCCGGCTGCCCGGGCTATACCGCGACCGACCTGAACCAGCACACAGGCTCACGCACTCCGGAGCAGGGGGCTGTGATCGGTATTCGACTAGCTACTTTACCTGACGATGGACCCACTGGTGGCTTCTTCGACGATGATGGTACGGTAGCTTGGTGACGTTTAAATTGACGTGGGACGCCTGATTGATTGTGGACAGGCGTCCACTTCGTTGATCCGGTTCAGGCCCGTGCATGACCGCAATTGGATCAGCGCCGCCCGGTCGCCAAGCACTGATCCCCAGTATAAAGGGCAAGCCGCGATCACGCCAAGGAACACCATGGTCACAACCGAGCATCTCACACCTGACGACTATGGCCTTCTCATCCTCGCACCTGAAATTGCGCTCGGCAGTGGCTGGCTTGGCGGCGACAGAGTCGTCGGTCGCGGAGCTATCCGTGACATGTTAAATAAGGCCACTCGCTTCAACAAAGGCGAGCAGCAGAGGTTGACTATCCATGTCCCCAGCAGAGTGATCACGCTCCGGTTGGATGAGATCGCATCATACTACGGAGAGGAACATCGCTCCGCGTTGGCTGCTGAGACGATGTTCCTTTCCGAATAGCGCTTTTGGTAAGCGAAGCGATCGGAGTTGGTGCGTCGTTTCGGAACCCGAACAGCAGGGCGCTTTGACTCAAATATTAGGAGCTACGCTACAAGAGCCAGCTGAAAGAATTGATTATGGGGGCTGAGCCGATAATCGGCGAACGCACCACACGGAGCGAACCCGGCACTACGGTAAAGTGATATGGCCGGCGCGTGTAGTGCGGCAGTTCCAGTTTCAAGGCTCAACCGAGTGTAGCCGCGCCGGCGAGCTTCCGCGATAATATGCTCAAGCATCGCTCGCCCTACCCCTGTGCCACGTGCGGCCGGGGCCACCCGCATGGATTTCAGCTCGCCATGTGCGCAGTCCAGTTCCTTTAGCGCGCCGAACCCGGCCAGGTTTTTGTCGTTCCATGCCGTCCAGAAGGTGACGCTAGCTGCCGAAAGGCCAGACGCATCAAGTGCAAAAGCGTGATCGGCCATTACGCCCTGCAACTCTCGCAAGTGATGGTCCAATAGATTCGTGACGTATGGTTCTTTTGGATCGTCTACCCGTATTTGCATTTCACTATTGCCCCCAAGAGTGATGACCAGCGCTTGGCCGGTTGTGCCGGCATTCATTGTCAAAGCGTAGCCTTTCCGCTGCGCACGTTAGTCGCTCGGCCGTGCCGTTACGCATAGTATCCACGCCGCGGCGACAATCTCCTCCAATGAGCACTTATAGTTCTCGGCGCCCCAGGCGAGGGCAATGTGTAACAGCCCTCCTTCGACACCGCGTCGGAGCATCGCATTGATTTTGACGGGGCCGCGATCATCAGGATCGAGGGCCGCAAAGAGCGGCTCGGAGAGGTCATGCATCGAACGTCGAATTGCCTCGTCGATCAACGGATCTACGCCGACGATTTCAACCAGGAACACGCGTGCCGTGGTGGGATTAGCGCGTAGCGTCGCGAAATATGCGCCCAGCATCCGTCGGGTACGATCTTCAGTCGGTAGGGTGGGATCGTCGACCGCAACGATCTGCGTCAACACTGCGGCGATCACCTGATCGAACGCGGCGAGTAGCAGCGCCTCCCCATGCGCAAAACTTTCGTAAAAATATCGTTCGGTAAGGCCTGCCTCGCGACAGATCGCGCGCACGCCCGTGCTGTGGAACCCCTGCGAGCCATACAAGCGCACAGCGGCTTGTATTAGCATTGTCCGCCGCTCAGCCCGTCGAGCGTCAAGCGTCTGCCCGGTCCACCGTTTTGTTGTCGCCGTCATTCCGGCAGAGTAGCAATATTGACAATGACAACAAGCATTGTCATTAGGTTCGGGAATATGGTGGGAGTCGGACATGACCGGTATGGAGCATCTGGACGTGCTGGTGGTGGGCGCCGGTCTGTCGGGGATCGACGCCGCGTTCTGGTTGAAGACTGGCAATGCCACGCGGAGCTGGGCGATCTTCGAGGGGCGCGATGCGATCGGCGGCACGTGGGATCTGTTCCGCTATCCGGGCATTCGCTCGGATTCGGACATGACGACGCTGGGCTTCCCATTCCGTCCATGGCGAGGTGAGAAAGCGATCGCTGCGGGTGAGGACATCCGCGACTATATCCGCGACACCGCGGCAGCGTTCGACATTGACGCCAAGGTGCGACTTCGCCACCGCGTCACGACTGCAGACTGGTCCTCGGCGGACGCGTTGTGGATCGTGTCGTATACCGTCGACGGCATCGCGGCCCAACTGACCTGCCGCTTCCTGTTCCTGTGTTCTGGCTATTACGACTATGCCGCGGGGCATGCGCCGACCTGGCCTGGAATAGACGCGTTCGCGGGACAGGTTGTCCACCCGCAATTCTGGCCTGACGATCTTTCGGTCGCGGGCAAGGACGTCGTGGTCGTGGGTTCGGGTGCGACCGCGGTGACGCTGGTTCCGGCCATCGTCGACCAGGGCGCCGCACATGTTACGATGCTGCAGCGATCGCCGACCTATATCGTCTCACGACCGTCACGCGACGATCGCGCCGCGACGTTGCGCCGCTGGCTGCCTGACAAGGTAGCGGAGGCGGCGGTGCGGTGGAAGAATATCGGCTACGGCATCTTCGTTTACGGTGTGTCGCGGCGCAAACCACATGTCTTGAAGCAGAAGATTAGGCAACAGCAGCGCGCGATGCTGGGGCCGGACTTCGACATCGCCACCCACCTGACGCCGCGCTACGACCCGTGGGATCAGCGGCTGTGCCTCGTCCCTGACGGCGATCTGTTCAAGGTGCTGCGCAACGGGCGGGCGTCGATCGCGACCGATGAGATCGCGGAGTTTACGCGTGACGGTGTCCAGTTGAAGAGCGGCGAGGCCATCCCCGCCGACATCGTCGTGACCGCGACGGGGCTCAAGGTGCAGCTCATGGGCGGTGCGCGACTGACCGTCGATGGCGCCCTTGTCGATCCGGGCAAGCAGCTGCTTTACAAGGGAGCGATGCTAGACGGTGTGCCCAATCTCGCTTTCGCGATCGGCTACACCAACGCGTCCTGGACCCTCAAATGCGACCTGACGTCGCAGTTCGTCCGCCGCCTGCTCGATCATATGGATCGTCGCAAGATGGACAGCGTCGTACCGGTTGCGCCGCCATCGACTACGGGCGACGAACCGATCCTCGACCTGAGCTCAGGATATGTGCAACGGGCGGCAGACCTTCTGCCTCGGCAAGGTGCGAGCGCGCCTTGGAAGGTGAAGCAGAACTACCTCCGCGACCTGTTGGCGTTCCGTACTGGGCGCATCGATGACGGTGTGCTGCGCTTTGGTCGGCGTGGTTTGACCAGAGAGAACGCAGCATGAGCGCCCGGATGAAGCTTGCCGGCAAGGTGGCGGTAGTGACTGGCGCAGCGGGCGGAATAGGCCGTGCGATCGCGCGATCGTTGGCCGTGCGTGGCTGTCACGTCGCGCTGGCCGACGTGAATGAGGACGGGCTGGCTGAAACCGCTGCAATGATCGGAAACAGCGTCCGCGTCACCCGTCACAGGCTCGATGTTGCGGACCGCGATGCTGTCGCCGCCTTTCCGGCTGTGGTTTTGGCGGCGCACGGACACGTCGACGTCGTCGTCAACAACGCTGGTGTCGCCCTGAGTGGTTCCTTCGCACAGCTCACCGAGGCGGAGTTCGATTGGCTCTTGGACATCAACCTGCACGGCGTCGTCCGCATGTCACGAGCGTTCCTGCCGCTGCTACGGCAGCGTGAGCAGGCACAGCTGGTCAACCTCTCCAGCCTGTTCGGAATCATCGCACCACCGGGCCAGAGCGCATATGCTGCGGCGAAGTTTGCCGTACGCGGCTTTTCCGAGGCTCTGCGCCACGAACTGATCGCAGCACATTCGACGGTTGGTGTGACCGTGGTGCATCCAGGCGGTGTGAAGACCGGTATCGCCACCAACGCACGCGCCGGTGCTGCAGTCGGAGTCGAAGAACGCGAGCGGCAGCAGGCGCACTTTTCGAAGGCGCTGAAGCTCAGCCCCGAACAGGCCGGCGAGATCATTGTTACTGGGATCGAGCAGCGGCGAGCCCGGGTGCTGGTCGGACGGGACGCAAAGATCGTCGCGATGATCGAGCGGATCATGCCGGTCGCTTACTGGCGGCTGCTCGGACGCGGACGGTGATAATTGCCCGTGAGCGTTACGATGGGGGAGGGGAGCCCAGCAATTCTTCGAGCGTGCCGTTGGGCGCGAGGCGCTCAAGCATGTTCGAAAGTAGAATCACGGAAGCTCGCATTGCGTTGGGATCGTCGATGAAATCACGGCCTATCGACATGCCGTGCATCGCCCAGACAACCAGCCGGATGGCGGTTGTGTCGCGGACCTTGGCGCCGAGACGATCCAGAAAAGCGGTCACCGCCAGTTCCTCGATCTCTGCCTGGACCGGCTTGATCAGCGCGGCGAGCTCGGGATCGCTCCGCGAAGCGACGAAGATCTCCAGCACCGCGACACCGGAGGGCCGCGAAAGCACCTCCCACGAGATCTGAGGCCAGTCCGATACGCGTGATCCGGTACCCCATTCACGTTGCAAGTCCTGGTAGGCGACCACTTCCTGTTGGAAGACCCATCGTACGACTTCCGCAATGAATGAGGCCCGGGTCGTGAAGTGATGCGTGATTGCACCGCGGCTGACGCCGGCTTCGTCGGCAATTTCAGCGTTACTTGCGCGACTGTAGCCCAGGCGGCTGATTGCGCGCACTGCTGCCTCGAACAGCGCGCCGCGCGTTTCTGCGGTGCGTTGTTCCTGCGTGCGCCTTACAACCTTGGTCTCGCTCATCGTCACTCCTGCCGCCCTACTGACCGATCGACCGCGTGCCGACAAGCGACACGCGGTGCGATGATCAGAAGCGCCATTCGAAGGCACCGCCTATCCGGCGGAAGGCATTGTCCGGCAGCGTCTGGACATATTGTCCGACCGAGAAGTTTCCTGGGAAGATTGCCGCGGCGTAGCGCTTGTCGAACAGGTTGCGGACGAACACGCTGAAGCGCGCATGATCGCTGATATCGCCGATACCGATCGTCGCATTGACCAGCGAATAGCCCTCCTGGATCGTGCTGGGATCGTTGATCGCGTAATAGAAGCGGCTGCGATAGCGCCAGTCTGCGTTGAGGAAGACCTTGAGATCATTGCCAATGGGCTGGTCGACATTAGCAGCAAGGCTTGTCGTCCACTTCGATGCGCCGACCAGCGGGGACCCTGCCGCATTGAAGCTGGGTCCGGGTAGCGAACAGCCCTGTGCAGCGGTCTGCCCGAAATAGCAGGCCACGTTGTAGTTGCCATATTCGGTGTCGAGATAGGTAACACCGCCCGACAGGCTGACACCATGCAGTGGTCGTACGACAGCCTCGGCCTCGACGCCGCGCGTCTTCAACGTGCTGGCATTACCGGTACGGAAGGTACCCAGACCCCCGTTCAGCGTGGGGTCGAAGACCTGAGCCTGAAAATCTCGGAAGTTGTTGATGAAACCCGCCAGGTTGAGGCTGACCCGACGGTCGGCGAGGTCGAACTTGGCGCCGATCTCATAGGCGTCGACCTTCTCCGGATCGACGTTGAACGCAACGCCTGCGGCGGAGCTGACCGCCGGCCCTTTATAGCCGCGGGTATAGGTTGCATAGACGTTTGCGGTAGATGCGATCGAATATTCGATACCGCCACGTGCAGAGAACCCGTCGGCGTTGCGGTTGGCGACGATCGGCGCGGCTGATGTGCCAACACAGCCTCTGCCGCCGCTCAGCAGGAATGTAACGAGGTTGCAGACGCCCGAGACGGCAGTAACGGTTGTCGTGGAATCGATCTCGTCACGCGTATACCGGCCGCCCGCGATCAGGTGGAGCGACGGCGTCACGTTGAACGTGAGCTGCGCGAAGCCTGCATAGCTCTTCGTCCCATAGTCGAAGTTCGACTGGCCATTGACTGGCGACAATCGGACCGGCGTGCTTGCGGGGAAGACGCCGAACGTGCCCGCCTGCAGGATTTGGGCGTCGATATGCTGTTTGAAGAAATACAGCCCCGCCGTGTAGTCGACGAAGCCGTGGCCATTATTGGCAACACGCAGTTCCTCCGAGAACTGGTGGGATTGCGAGTTGGCGATATTAGTGTCGAAGAACGCGACCGGCGTCTGATCGACGTCATTGTTAGCGCGAGCGCGCAGGTCGCGGTACGCCGTGACCGAGGTGACGGTGAGCGGCCCTGCATCGTAGCTCGCCGAGAATTGTGCCCCGAGGCTATGTTCGTCGCGGAGAACGTCGGTGCTCCCGATCGCAGTCTTGTTATTGGTCGGCGAGGCGACAACGCCGAGCGCACTGTTCTGCATGAACACGAAGTTGGCGGGCGCGAAGGGTCGGAAGGCGGCGGGGATCGGCGTCGCATCGTTGCCGCCGAACTTGCGGATCGTGGAATACGCTTCGATCCCGCTATTGTTCTGGTAATCGACGATTCCGTACAGCGAAAGCCGGTCGGTCGGTTCCCACAGCAGCTTGGCCGTGCCGAAATACCGGCGGACCGGATCAAGACGACCTGGTCCAACAAGCTGCGTCGAGGGCTTCTGGTATTGATAGCCGCCAACGACACGCAAAGCTGCGGTGTTGCCGATGGGCACGTTGACGACGGCCTGCGTCTGGACCTGGTCACGGCTGCCCGCCTGAACCCGACCGCTGCTGCTGAACTCACCAAGTTGTGGCTTGGTGGTGGAGATCGAAATAAGGCCAGCAGTCGTGTTCTTGCCGAACAGCAGCCCTTGTGGCCCGCGCAGTACTTCGACACGTTCGACATCGGCGAGCGAGTTGAGCGGGACGTAGCGCGGCAGCGTGATGTTGACGTCGTCGACCGCTATGCCGACGGCCGACTCAATGCCGTAGTCGAACGAGTTGGTGCCGACGCCGCGGATTGCGAAGTTCGGCACACCAGGCGTCGCCGTGAAGTTCAGACTAGGCGCGCGCTGGGTAATGTCGGCAAGCTGATTGGCTCCCGTCTCGCGAAGCGACTGGCCGTTCACGACGGTGATGGCGATCGGCACGTCGCGGAGATTCTCGGTCCGTCGCTGAGCCGTCACGACGATGTCGCCTTCGGTGCCGGTAGGGTCCGAAACTTGAGCTGCCTCGCTCGCTCCGTTCGGTGTCACCGGGGTTCCGGTCTGTGCCTGAGCCGTTCCCGCCCAAGCCAGAATGCTCGAGCCCACCAGCAGTGCCAATCCACGCATCGTCGTTATCCTCACCCGTCCAGCGGTCCCTGCCGCTTGACAACGATCATTGTCTGTAAGAAACATACTGTCAAGCACGCACGTAAAGTGAAATGCTGCGTCGGGGAGTGGTGATGATAAGGATGACCCATCGGTCGGTATTGCTTGGTGGCGTGCTGGTGACCTGTGTGACAGCAGCCTTCGCGCAGGAACGGCCATCGAGCGGTATGGCAAGGCCAGCCACGGCAGATACGCGTGCGGCCGCTACCGAACGCGCCATGCAAGGTGATGAGCGGACCGTGCTGACGCATGGCCTTTGGGCGATTCCGTTGATCCCTAACGTTCGCATTCCTGCTGAGGCGATATTGGGCGCTGGCTACGTCACCGGGATCCCCCGGCTCGGCGTGCCAGCGCTGGTTGAGACCGATGCGAGTCTAGGCGTCTCGTACATCGCCAATCTTCGTAAGGACGGGGCGACCGCGCTGCCGTCGGCGACCGCAATGGGATCGACGTGGAACCCGGATCTGATCCGCCGCGGCAATGCGATGATTGCGGGCGAGGCGCGCGCGAAGGGGTTCAACGTGCTGCTTGGTGGTGGCATCAATCTGATGCGCGATCCACGCAATGGGCGGACGTTTGAATATTTCGGCGAGGATCCACTTCATTCGGGGCTTCTCGGCGGTGCCGCGATCGACGGCGTCCAGTCGCAGCACGTGCTGTCGACGGTGAAGCATTTTGCCCTCAACGCGCAGGAGACGGGGCGTCACGCGGTCGACGGTAAACTTGCCGATGATGCGTTCCGCATGAGCGATCTACTCGCCTTCGAGATCGCGATCGACCGTGGCCAGCCCGGCTCGGTGATGTGCGCGTATAACCGCGTTAACGGTGCGCCAGCATGCGGCAGCCATTACCTGCTTAACCGCGTATTGAAGCAGGATTGGCGCTACCCAGGGTTCGTCATGTCCGATTGGGGTGCGGTTGGCGCCCTCGATTTTGCTCTTGCCGGGCTGGATCAGCAATCGGGCGCGCAGATCGACAAGAAGATCTTCTTCGGTGTGCCACTCGCCGAGGCGGCTGCCCGCGATCCGGCTTATGCCGCGCGCGTCACCGACATGAACCGGCGCATCTTGCGTTCGATCTACGCGGTCGGGCTTGATACGCATCCGCCGGTCAAGGCCGACATCGATTTTGCGGCGAATGCCGGCATTGCCCGAAGCGTTGCCGACGAAGGGATCGTGTTGCTGCGGAACTCCAATGCGTTGCTGCCGCTGTCGAAGGACGTGCGCTCGATCGCGGTGATCGGTGGGTATGCTGATGCGGGCGTGCTGTCGGGCGGCGGATCGACGCAGGTGCAACCGCTTGGTGGCCCGTCCGTCTCGCTGCCAATGGGAGGCGAGGGGCCGCTCGCGAAATACAATAACCAGACCTATCATGGCACCGCGCCACTCGCCGCGATCCGTGCGCTGGCGCCAAACGCCAACGTGACATTCCATGACGGGCGCTATCCGGCGGAGGCTGTTGCGGCAGCAAAAACGGCGGACGTGACGATCGTCTTTGCGACGCAGTGGATGGCCGAAGGCGCAGACGTGCCGGATCTGTCGCTGCCGGGTGGGCAGGACGCGCTGATCGCTGCGGTGACCACCGCGAATCCTAAGACGATCGTCGTTCTTGAAACCGGTGGGCCGGTCCTGATGCCATGGCTTAATCGCACAGGTGCGGTGATGGAGGCGTGGTATGGCGGCGTGCGTGGTGGCGATGCGATCGCCGCAACGTTGTTTGGCGATAGCAATCCATCTGGTCGGTTACCCGTCACTTTTCCCGCATCGCTTGACCAGCTGCCGCGCCCGGCGCTGCCGTATGCCGGAATGATCGACCGGGACTTTGCCGCCGGAACCGCGGCTGGGACGCGCTATCCGATCGATTACGATATCGAGGGCGCAGACGTGGGCTACCGGTGGTTCGCGCGCAAGAATGCTACGCCGTTGTTCCCGTTCGGCTTCGGACTCAGCTACACCCAGTTCCAGTCCGGCCCGATGAAGGTCACCGGGGGCGCGCAGCCAAAGGCGACGGTAACGATCCGCAATACCGGCACGCGCGCAGGTAGCGACGTCGCGCAACTCTACCTCGTCTCGACACCTGCAGGACGCACACTGCGGCTTGCTGGCTTTGCCAAGGTCGCCGTGCAGCCAGGGGCTACGGCGAACGTCACGGTTCAAATCGAACCTCGCATACTAGCCGACAGCAAAGGTGGACGCTGGACGATGCCGGCAGGACGCTATGGCTTCGCGCTCGGGCGCTCGGCAACCGACCTTGGCCCTGTCGTCACTGTCAACCTGCCAGCGCGCCCGTGGCGCTGACCAATCACTGTAGGAGCATGCCCGTGAAACGCTTCAGCCAGTTCGTCACTGCCCTTTCCCTTGCCCTCCCCACGGCCGTGACGGCGCAGGGCATCCCGGTCGAACCGATCGCGACACCCCCGCAAACCGGTGCGATTGCACTGGGCACTGGCGGCGTGCCCGGCATGCCGGCGGAAAGCTGGTTCAAGCTCGCCAGTCGCCCCACGGTCCGCAACGTCGCAACCGCGACACTTTTGCCGGTGCTGCCCGACAAGGCAAAGGCGACAGGCGCTGCGGTCATCATCGCGCCGGGCGGCGGTTTCCTGATGGAGTCGATGGAGGCCGAGGCGATGAAGCCGGCACGCTGGCTTGCCGATCACGGCATCGCCGCCTTCGTTCTCAAATACCGTCTCGATGCGACACCGGCTTCGCTGGATGCGTTCAAGCAGGCCGCGCTGGCGCGTTTCGCTGCTGCCGCAGCGGCTGGAGCGAAGGGCGGTGCCGTAGTCCCGGCGCCTGCACCGGCGCTCGCCGATGCGCAGGCGGCAGTAAAGCTGGTGCGGGCACGTGCGGGGGAATGGGGCGTCGATCCACGCCGCGTCGCCTATCTCGGCTTTTCCGCCGGCGCGATCATGGGGGTCGATCTGGTCAAGACAGCAGCACCGGGCACCACGCCGGACCTGTTTGCCGCCATCTATCCCTCAATGGCACCAACGACCGTCGCCGTAGGCGCTCCGCCGCTGTTCGTTGCGGTGGCCAACGACGACGAGCTGTTCGGCAAGCAGGGCTATGGCCTGCCCGACAGCTGGCGCCGCGCCGGGCGGCCGGTCGAACTTCACGTCTACGAACATGGCGGCCATGGCTTCGGCTTCGACGGCAAGGCGGGCACGACCAGCACTGGCTGGAGCACAGCGCTGCTCACCTGGTTCGGCGCGCACGGCTGGCTGACGAAATAGCAGGAGTTGCCGGAAGCTAATCGCTACTCTTCGAGGAGACGGAACGATGCGTTGGTCAATATTGGGCGCAATAAGCGCGATGCTGCTCATGCAGCCGGCAACGGCTGCGACATACGAGGCCAAGGGGCCGATCGAACGTCATTATGCGGCGTACGGTCCATGGGCCACGACGACAACCGTCTCGACCCACGCCTGCGACCGTGAGGGCAATCTTTGCGACATCTGGTATCCGGCTGACCTTGGCGCCAACCCGCTCAAGGGGCGGACCAGCGGCTTTCAGCATCCTGTGATTGTCTTCGCCAACGGCACGGCGGATACGGTCCCGGCGGAGAAGAACGCATTTTTCCTGCGCCATCTCGCGAGCTGGGGCTTCATCGTCATTCGATCGCGCGACGGCTCGACGGGGCAGGGTGAAACGGTCACCGACGCGAAGGACTTCCTACTCACTCAATCCCGCGATCCGAGTAGCGTTTTTTACGGTAAGGTGGACGCCGACAATATCGGTCTGGCAGGCCATTCGCAGGGTGCGGCGACCGCGGCTTTGCTGTTCTCGCGGAACGATCCTGCGTTCAAGACCTACGTGCCGATCGAAACCCCACTACGCGCGGTCTGCGTGGTGGCGAACTGCTCGATCGACCTTGGCGCGCTGTCAAAAGTTACCCGTGGTTCCATTTTCTATGTTGGTGGCGACGTCGATGTGATCTCAAGCCTGCCGACCAATCTGGGCTATTACGTGCCGACTTCGGATGCGGTCGACAAGGTGATGGGGATGATCGCGCTTGGCGGCCATACCGAGATCGAGGGCAATCCTGGTTGCGCGAGCGGCGGTATCCCGGCGTCGTGCAATCTCGGTGTTTATCCCTTGCTCGGATATCCCACCGCCTGGTTCATGTGGAAGTTGCAGGGAGCGGCCGATGGGCCGGCCGCGTTCGCTAAAAACGGTGAACTGAGCAACGCGGCACCCGGATGGCTCGGCGTCCTTAGCAATATCCAACGACCCTAAGATGCATGATCTCACGACGGCGCGGTCGCGTCATTTGTGGTGGGGCCTGTTGGCTATTGGTACCTGTACCGCACTGCTCGTCGCCGTATTCGTGTTTTATTCGCCGCCTCTGGTCGGGCTTCCGCCTGATAGTGTACGCGTGGTATCGGTCCCGGCAGTTGGCGGTCAAGCCTCAGGCAGCAACGTATCCGCCGGACTTGTCGACCGAGGCCTAGCACGGTCTGATTGGATGGGCTCTGACCGCACCGTTATACTGCGCGCGCTTGCCTTGCCGGCGGATGCCCGATTGCGCGAGGTGATAGGCTCCAATTCTAGGCATCAGGTTGTTTGCGGACAGGTACAGCCTGGGGCGGGGCAGGCCTTCCGTCGCTTCTTTTACGCGAAGACCGCAAGGATGGGGGCCATAGCTGACGGTGGCGCCGAGTTCGATCAAACCTTCGCCGAGTTATGCGTTGAGGCTAAATGATCCCGACGTCGATCCAGGCACTACGACTTCGAAATATACAGAGATAATTATGGATGAATCGTTCGGGCCTTTAAAAGACAAGCTTGAGCAGACCTTGAAACTTGCGGATGATCTTGAACTCAGAGTTGTTGGTGCCTGGATATCAATGGCGATTGACGCTCTATCCATTGAAGGCGAGACAGCTTGAGCCACCTGGGCTTGGGGAAGACCTTTTTGAATCTACAGTCTGGTATCAACCAGATTGGAGACCTCTTGACTTCACATTGAAGAAGCAGATGATTAAGCCCCCGATTTGATATGCGGATGGCCGAATTTTGGCTGCCAACATACGAAATTTCGATCTAGTCGTATAGTTCAAAGCGCCGATTGCAGACACTCTGCGCGACTTATAATCTGCCTACGACCGGTCATCCATTTAATCTTACATATCGGTAGGTAGCGTGCTGGCGGAAAGGTCGAAGGGTGTCCTGTCTCAGCAAAGCATGAAGACGAAGAGGTGGAATATGTGCCTGCTTGAGCAATAGCCAAAATACTGACGCTGGCCGTTTTCATCATTGCGACCTTTGAATGGTGGGTCGAGCGTTCATCGCGAGTGCTAGCCATCGATCTACTTCTAATCGGGCTGTGGCTAGCAATCCGCCGTTTGAAGCCGTCAGATTACGATCCCGCTTGGCCGCGCAAGTCAAAGAATGACCCGTAGCGCCGTAGCTCAACTGAATTGTGTTAGGCCAGGCGGTCGGGCCGCTTTCCTTCCCCCCACCACGACATTCGCGAGCGGATAGCCATGCTCGAAAATCGAAGATGGACCACTGTCCGAAGTTGGGAAGCGAGGAAAGGCGCTCGAACGTCTGCTTGTGGGTCTGGGCGGAAGGTGTCGGACGGGGCGCGTCCGCCCAGTTTCGAACATCCGCTAATAGCCGCAGCTTCAGATAGCCAGTTTAACACCTATGCAGTATTTTGTCCCATTTATTAAGTGTAGATGCTTTTGAAGCGAATTGGCACCGACAGTATTGGACTGGTAATGGTAGATTCCGCCACTAGGCTCTGCCCAACGTTGCGATAAACCGTCATTCGCTCATATCCGTCGCCAATATAACTTATCTCAACATTGTCGCCGGCTAGCTTTGCTGATAGGTCGAGAACTTGACCATCGTTTATCTTCCATTTCATCGATCCATCGTCTGAAAAAACGTGAATTATCGGCCTAGGGTCAGGACCCATTGAAGTGAGAGGCGCGATCTGATTCAGGCTCCGTGAGGAAAGCGTGGATGAGCGACCTGTACTGGCTAACGGATGAGCAGATGGCGCGTCTGCAACCGTTCTTTCCCAAGAGCCATGGCAGGCCTCGGGTCGATGATCGGCGGGTGCTCAGCGGCATCGTTTTCGTCAATCGCAACGGGCTGCGCTGGTGTGATGCGCCGAAGGACTATGGGCCCCACAAGACGCTCTACAATCGCTGGAAGCGGTGGGGCGAGAGGGGTGTCTTCTTGCGCATGATGGAGGGGCTCGCGGCAGCGGAAGCCGTGCCGAAAACGGTCATGATCGACGCGACCTACCTGAAGGCACACCGCACGGCATCGAGTCTGCGGGTAAAAAAGGGGATCTCGGCCGCCTGATCGGCCGCACGAAAGGCGGCATGAACACCAAACTGCACGCCGTCAGCGATGCGGATGGGCGGCCCTTGAGCTTCTTCATGACCGCCGGGCAGGTCAGCGACTACACCGGCGCGGCAGCCTTGCTCGACGATCTGCCGAAAGCGCAATGGCTGCTTGGCGACCGTGGTTATGACGCCGATTGGTTCAGGGACGCCCTGGAAGCCAAGGGCATCCAGCCCTGCATCCCGGGCCGCAGATCGCGCAACGAGCCGGTCAGA
>NZ_LMRS01000010.1 GCF_001426195.1 Sphingomonas sp. Leaf339
CCCAGCACGGCCTCGCCTCGCTCGACTTCCTCGAAAAGCTCTTGGCTGGGCAGGCCGTAGCTGATGTCGATGCCGCGCTTCTCCTTGCAGGCAGGGCACCTTCCGCATCGTCGGCACCGGCAACCAGTTGATGGGGCTCATCGAACGGGCGGGGTGAGCCGGGGTGGTTGTCGGCGGTTGCCCAGTTTGTGCATTGAGCCGCGATTCAACGAGGCGCAAAGCAGTCGAGCTTCACCAGTCCAACGGTTGAGGAAGCGGATAGGCTGGCGGTCTCTAGCGCAGCCCCCTCCACAAGGGCAGCAGCCTCACCAGCCTATCCGCGACCTTCGTATCAGATGATGTGGCGGCGCGTCACTTGCGGGGCTTGCCCGCGTCGTCTCGCTTCCCGCGCCAGCGGCCATCATCGTTCTTCGCCCGCGTCAGCCCTGCATTGGGTCCAGTCTTGACCTTCGGGCCACCCTTCGTGCGGTCGTTGCCGTTGCTGTCGAACAGTCCCATCGGCGATACCTCCTTCATGCTCGAAAGCTACGCTCGAGGTGTGCAGATTGGCAAGCTTACGACCGCTTGATCGTCCGCACCGAGTTGATCTCACCGCCGACACGCTCAACGACGACCACCTCCTTCGATGCTTCGCGATAACTCTGCCGGCCCTTTTTGTCGGCTTTCTTCTCTGCGGTGGACGGTCCCGCCCGCTTCTTGTGCTTCTCGACCTTGCCCCTTGCCTCGTCCCGAGCCCGCTTCTTGTTGAGGTGGCAATCGATCTCGATGGCTTGGGTGAGCTTGGGACGCTTCTCGCCGCTAACGGGCAAGCCATGGAAGCCGAACCTAATCGACACTCCACCGCCATCGCCTTTGCTCATTGCGCTGCCTCCCGGCGACATCATCACCGTCGCCCGCACCGATATCAACTGATTTCCGAAATTGAGAAAACGAGCATCCCGGATCAACGGAAAATCAGGGCTTTCAGACGGCTGGAATCGCGATAGCTTTTGGAAAGCTCTGAGCGCAGGCTCTTTGATCTCCCCGTTCTCTCAAATGGCCCGAGTCCCGTGCAATTGGGATTCCTTACCGAGGCATGCCAAGGTCGGGTGATCCTCGATCCGACGCTCGTTAGACGGCTGCGGCAGCGTTCAGGTGATGGCCTGCTCGAAGTTTCCCCACGAGAACATGAGCCGGTCATTCAAAAATCGACTTCGGCTAGCGCGGTGACCACAGCGTAGTCCTCGCCCAGCGTGTTGAAGTGCTTCTTTCCGCAATCGGTCTTCTGATTTTCCTGCTGGCGGCGCTTCCCTCTCTCCAGCGTGCTCTTGGTTTCCCGGACGAAGAACAGCCGCTCGTGCCGCTGGGTGACGAAGGCCCAGTCAGGATTATAGGGGCCAACGGGCGTGTCCACTATGAACCACGAGGGGAGCTTGCAGAAGAACTTCACATGCTCGTTCACATCGAGCGCGGCGGCGAAATCGCGTTCGACCTCACTGTCATACTCAACGAAGTCGTAGAGCGTCCGGTCCTTGTTCTTCACTTCATACAGGCGGTTGAGGTAGCGGGTGATGCCCTTCTCGGCCTCCTGCTCGAACCGGGCCATTTCGTAATGCGCCCCGTCGATTTTCTCATATTTGATCCCGTCGATCATGATGTCGTGCAGGGCACCCTGTATCTCGCGGGCGGAGTGCAGGATGAAGGTCTGCGGGTTCCCAATGAACTCGTCCAACTTACCGCACTGCTTCAGGATTTCTGCCAGCGTGCTGCGGGTAAGCTCGGTTTCGCGCTGGAGCTGGCCGAGGATGTCGGGCAGCTTCCCGGTGCGGCGCGATGTGCTTACTTTGCGGTCCAGCACGGCGCTCGCCGCCACGCCGGAATGCTCGATCGACATCGCCACCTTCTCAGATGAGATGACCAGTGGACTGATGCGCTCCATTCCTTTGATCCGTTCGACCGCCTTGGCGATAAGGTCATCGGTCGAGAACTCGACCCGGTAGCGCGTCTTCTGGCTGATCCGATCCCACAGGGCCTTGAACTCCGGCCCCATGTGAACCTGCTTACGGAAGCTCAGCGTCCGCTTGTCGCGCGTCGGTCGAACATGGCGGGAGATCAGATAGCGGCTCAGTTCGTCCTTCACCGGCTTGGCGATATCGTCATAGCCGGGAAGCTCGAACACGAAGGTGAGGTCGTCAGGCCGGAAAGCGTCGGTATCCACCACACCCTTGCTGTCGAGATAGCCCTGCTTGCGCAGAACCTCCCAGACGGCGTTGGAGCCATCGACACCGAGAGCGTCTTCCTCGTCACCGACCTTGCGGACCATCTTGGCGAAGGCGTCACGGGCGACTTCGCCGAACTTCACGCCGCTCTCACCCTCATATTCCGATTGGAGGGTCTTGGCGAAGGACTGGTAGTCCTCGTTCGAGATCACCACCAAGCGGTTGATCGACTGATCCTTCACCCGCTCGCCGTCCGTGTTGACGGGGAGGCGCAGGCCGCGACCGATCTGCTGGCGGCGGCGCATGGTGCTGCCCACCGCTTGCAGCACGCAAATTTGGAAAACATTCGGGTTGTCCCAGCCCTCCGCGAGCGCCGAGTGGCTGAAGATGAACCGGAGTGGCGTCTTGGGATCGAGCAGCCGCTCCTTGTCGGTCATGATGAGGTGATAGGTATCCTCATCGGCCTTGGTCTTGCCGGTGGTGTCTTTGGCCTTCCCCTTGCCGTCCTTCGAGAAATAGCCGTCATGCACGGCCTCGGCGGGATAGGTTGCGATGTCCTTGTAATGCTTCTCGGCGAGTTCGGTGTAGGCTTCCTCGAACCATTTGCCGACCGGGCCGAGGCTGGTGCCATTGTCGCCGTAAATGCGGTAGTCGGCTACACGGTCGAGGAAGAATAGGGTCAGAACCTTGATCCCGCGCCCCTTCATCTCCCGCTCTTTGCGCAGGTGATGCTCGACCGCCCGCTCGATCATCAGCTTGGTGACATCCTCCGCCGCGCCCCCCATCTCTTCGTTGAGCGATAGCTTGAGGCCGTTCTGGAAGTGCAGCGCCTCCGCGCCGGGGGTGGCGTCGATGTTCGAGATCATCAGGTCGGTGTAGCTCTGATGTTCCTTGGACTTCTGAAAGAGGGTATCGCCCTTCTTCACCGTCACCTTGGCGCGCTTCGGCCCACCCGCCTGCATCTTGAAAATCTCGATCTGGGCGGAGATCGGCGACTTCGTATGATCGGCTTTGAGGAACTTGATATAGGCGTCGGATGAACGGTCATCGGCGGACACGCTGTCCACTTCGATCCGCTTCACCAATTGGCGCTCGAACGCCTCGACCGGGCCAAGCCGGAACAGCAGGTTGCGCGTGTCCTTATGGGTGGCTGAGTAGCGGAAGATCGCTGCGGGGTTGAGGCGCTGGATCGCCGCTGCTGCGTTGCCGGTATCCATGCGCTGCGGCTCGTCGATGATGACGATCGGGCTCGTCTGCGACAGGAAGTCGATGGGGCGTCCGCCCATCTTGTCGCTGTCGCGGTAAATGATGTTGCCGCTCGTCTCACCATCGCCCGCATCGTTGATGAAGGCTTGGATGTTCATCACCAAGAACTGCAAATGCTGCCCGCCCGCGAACTGGCGCACGCGCGAAGAGTGCTTAGAATCATAAACGGAGAAGTTGAACGGCATCGCACCATAGAGGCCACGAAAGTGGTCACCCATGACCTCGAGGCTTTTCAGCACGCCTTCACGGATCGCGACCGATGGGACGACGATGATGAATTTGCGGAAGCCATAGCGCGACGCGAGTTCGAAGGCGCTACGCAGATAGACATAGGTTTTGCCCGTGCCCGTCTCCATCTCGACCGCAAAGTCGAGCGCATCGATGTTCCGCTTGGAGGAAACCTCATTCTCGTCCTGCACGGCCCGCAGGTTCGCAAAAACCTGCTCATTCGACAGGGTGATGGCATTCCCCAGCCCATGCTCGGTCTGGATCAGGCCATCGGTGATCGCTGCCCCGGTCTCCGTCTCTACGGTGCCGGTCGCCTGCCCCTCAAAGAGGTCAGCAACCGCAGACACGGCGGTGCGCTGGTAATCCAGCGAGGGGTCGAACTTGAGCTTCATCAGCCGTATCCCCTTTAAACCGTGCGGAACATGCTGCCGTCCTCGCCATGGCCGAGGCGGGATTTGAAGGTCTGGACCGCATTGGCCTTGAGTTGGTCGTTCCCTTGAAAACCCGCGTCGAGGCAGACGACACGCGCGGCGTTGTTCGTTTCGGCAAGGTCAGCGAGAGCGTCGATGATCTCTTTCGTGAGATTAGGCTCAAGGCAGATTAGCAGGGCTCCATCGGCCACACTGTAGACCCTCCCACCAGCAACAGGGGTCACATCGACTTTAGTGGTAAGCTCGAACCCGTCTTTCAACAGAAGCTCGAACAACATGTCGCTATCGCTGGCATCTTTCTGCACATTTGAAGCGTGCATTTCGATCTCGGCCAGCAGGTCATGCTGCCCCATGTCGGAGGAGGCATCCCAGCGCATGAAGGCAGATCGGCTCAATTTGAAGGAACGGAAGCCTGTGTTTCCTTCGCCGCTGACCTTTCTCAGTCGCTCGCGACCGACGCTTGCGATGTCTTTATAGCCGAGTTCTCTTGCTTTGCTCTCTTCGTCAGTGGCCTCGGGGAGTTGAGCCAGAATGAAGTTCACATTCTTTCGTCCTGCCTCGGCCAGATAGTAGCAGGAATGCCCGGTCGTGGCTGAGCCCGCGAAGAAGTCCAAAACGACATCCCCATCGTCGCAGATAAGTTCGATGAGATCGGCAATGATCTCCTTGTTTTTGGGGAACGGAAATACTCCCTCTCCGACAAGCCTTTCGACCTCCAAGGTCGCAGACCTCCCATCGGCATAGAAAACCGATGACGAGGGCTCGGTGGCGATCTCCTTTAAATAGCTTTTTCGGTTCGGGATCGTATTTTCATCATCGCCGAAGTGGATGCGCGGGGGCGTCTGGCTCAGCGCCCAGTTCGTTTTGTCCTCATCCCAGCGCCAGCCCGTAGAAGGCTTCTTGCAGGATTTGCCTGTCAAGGGGTGAAAGATGTCGTGCCTCGGGCGGCTCTTGCGGCCATCATCTGGACCAGCGAAATCGGCAGCGAAATACAGCCCACGGTCGTCGGACCAGTTATAGTGCTTGTGAGCTTTTCGAGGATCGTCGCTCGACAGGCCGCGATACCATTCCATCATCTGGCTGCGAATTTCGGCGTGGTCATCACCCAGCTTCTCACGCAACTTCTGATAGTGCTCCAAGACGGCGTCAGCGCCCTCCTTGGGCTTGCGCCAGACCCTGCTCTTAATGCTCTCCGGAGAGTTTTTCGTATAGCAAAAAATGTATTCGTGAATGTTGGCAATCTGCTTGGAATCGCCCTTCTTCGAGCGCTGCCACACCATCTGCGAGATAAAGTTCTCTTGCCCAAATACGGTATCCAGAACGGTCTTGAGATTTGCCGCCTCTGCATCATTGATGCTGACAAAGATGGCTCCATCTTCTCGCAACAAGTTCTTTGCCATATACAGCCGAGGCAGCATCATGTTTAGCCATCGGCTATGGAAGCGGCCCGCCCCCTCGGAGTTGGTAGAAAATTTGCGTCCGTCGTCGTCCGACTGTCCGGTGTAGGCCAGATAGGTGTCTAAACTCTCGGCATAGTTATCCGGGTAAATGAACTCGTTCCCCGTATTGTATGGGGGGTCGATGTAGATCATTTTGATCCTGCCGAAATACGCCTTCTGTAGAAGCTTGAGCACTTCGAGATTGTCACCTTCAATGAAGACATTTTCGCTCTCGTCGAAGTTTACGCTTTCTTCGCGATCCGGGCGCAGTGCCCCAGTGGCCGGAGCTTGGATCACCTTCATGCAGGCAGCCTTACCGGGCCATGTCAGGCCAAAGCGCTCGGTGCTCTCATCCACCCAGTCGCCCATAACCCGACGAAGCTGGTCGAGGTCGATCTTGTCCTCGTTGAACACCTCGGGGAACAGCCGCTTGAGGTCGGCGCGCTTCCGCGCGGCAACATCATCAGAGTTGAGATCAAAAGGATTGGGCTGTTCGTTGGTGGCGTCGGTCATACGATCTCAAAAGTTATCGTGAAAAGGTCATTAGTTTCGGTATCTTGTGTGAGTTGCTCGGCCACCCGGTCAAGCAGGCGCTCTTTTCGCTCCTCAATTTCTTTGGCCTCACCATCGTAGGCACGCCAAGCCTCATCTCGCTTCTTCTCACATTGCTGCTTGGCGCGCTGAAGGGAGAGCTTCTCCTGCAACGACCCGGACAGTCGAACCCGCTTTTTCAGGTCGGCCAGTTCGTCGTCATACTTCTTGAGGTCCGCCTTCAGGCCGGTGCGCTTGTCGTCCGCCCAGTCGTCCAGCTTGTCCATCTCGGCCTGTAGCCAGTCGGCACGCTGCGCATCGAGCTTCGCAAGGATCGCGGAAAACTGGGCGTCCAGTGCTTCGCTCAGGTTTACCGGATCGTTGCTGGGCTTGCCGAGGCTCACCGGCAATTCGAACAGCCGCATCGCTGCGGCGGGATCGAGCGTTTGCCCGTCGTCGGAGATTGCGGCCAGCACGATGTGGTCCTGCGCGTCGATGCCCGTGACGGAGAGCAACCGGGCAGACATCGTGCCGCTCGCGCCAATGAAGGGTTTGAGCGCCGCCGCACTGGCTTCCCATCCCGTATAATCGAATACCAGATGCCTGCGCGGCAGATTCCGGCTCACAGCCTCGTCGAGCAGATGCTGCGCGAGGGGGTGACCGAGCCGATAGCGGTGGCCGTCCAGCCCTGCCTTGCCAAGGAAGAACCCACCGGGCTGCGAGGGGCCGATCGGCTTCTTGAGCGTGAAGGTCAGGTGATCGTCATCGAAGGTGGCATCGCGGCCAAGCTCATATTTCGTGACCGTCCAGAGCTTGCGCTCATAGCGGTTCATATACTCCTTGCTGCGATCGAGATTGATCTTGAGGCGGTCATGCACCTCGGCATCGAAATGTTCGAGCAGGGTGCGCCGCGTGTCCTGCATCGTGGCGTCGATCTCCTGCTCCATCTCGGCGCGCAGGGCCTTGAAGCTTTCCTCGATGTCCTCCGCCGTGCGGCAATTCTGATAGATTTCTGCGATGCGCTTCTCGAAATCGACGCCTGAGCCGATCGCGCCGAGCACCTCGTCCGATGCGCCGAACACGCCTTCGAAAAGCTGAAACTTCTCGTTCAGCAGTTCGTAGACGCGCTGGTCGGCGGCATTCTCACGGTTGAGGAAGTTAACGACGACGACATCGTGCTTCTGCCCATAGCGATGGCAGCGTCCGATCCGCTGCTCGATCCGCTGAGGGTTCCACGGCAGATCGTAGTTCACGACCATCGAGCAGAATTGAAGGTTGATGCCCTCTGCCGCCGCCTCGGTCGCGATCATGATCTCGGCGGTATCGCGGAAGTGCTCGACCAAGGCTGCGCGGATATCCGCTGATCGGGAGCCGGTCACCCGATCGGTGCCTCGATGCTTATCGACCCATGCGTCGTAGATCGCCTTGGACTGGTCGTCGGTGTTGGAGCCGTTGAACAAGACCAGCTTTTCGCCATAGCCATTCGCGGAGAGCAGGCGGACGAGGTAGTCCTGCGTTCGGCGGCTTTCGGTGAAGATGATCGCCTTGCGCGCAGCGCCGAGGTGGATGGCCTTTCCGAACCCCGCACGCAGCGCCTTGAGGAGGGCCTCACCCTTGGCGTTATGGGTGATCGCCGTTGCCTCGTCGGCGAACGCCCGAAGCTCCTTGATCTCGGAGGCTATGGCCTCACGCTGGTCTGCGGTGAGAAGCTCAGGCGCGAAGTCTGCATCATCATCGATCGTCTCGTCGCCCCACTCCTCACGGGTCTCGCGGAAGCCATCGATGTCGTCGTCCGCCTCGGCGTCGAAGATCGCCTTGCGCACGAATCGATCGGTCTTGAGTTGTCGCTCAAGCTTGGACGCCAGATTTCCCAGCATACCGGCGATTGCGAAGGTCGAGGACGCGAGCAGTTTGCGCATCACCAGCGTCATCAGTGTTCGCTGGCTCGACGGCAGCGCCTCTAATTCATCGCGTTGGAGGTATGTCGAGACATCCTCGTAAAGTTGACGCTCGGCATCGGTGGGCGTGAACTCCTCGGTCAGTGGCACCCGGTTGGTGTAGGAGACATACTCCGTCACCTGCCGCCGCAGGGTGCGATGGCACAGCGGGGCGAGCCGCTCTTTCAGTTTCTCGAAGTTGGCGTCGCCGCGTTGGGCATATTGCGCGCGGAAGCTCTTGGCATCCCCGAAGGCATATTCGTCGATGATGCTGACAAGACCGTAGAGTTCCATCAGTGAGTTTTGTAGCGGCGTGGCGGTGAGCAGCACCTTGGGCACATTCGCCAGCGCGCCCTTGAGCGCCTTCCCGGTCTTGTTCGAGTTTTTGTAGACATTCCGCAGGCGGTGGGCTTCGTCGATCACCGCCAAGTCCCAGCGGGTAGTCATGATCTCTTCTTCGTATCGCGCTGCGAACGGGTATGAGCAGACGATAATCGCGTTCTGAGTGAAAGGACGAACCCCGTCTGCGGCCAAGCGCTTGTAGCTGCCGGCCTCCAAAATCGAGGTTGGTAGGAAAAACTTTTCGGCCATCTCCTGCGCCCATTGCTTCCGCAGATTGGCGGGTGTGATGACCAGAATGCGCCGCGCGCCCTCGCTCCACCGCTGCGAGAGCAAAAGCCCAGCCTCAATGGTTTTACCCAGACCAACCTCGTCGGCGAGGATCGCCCCTTTCGATAGGGGCGAGTTGAACGCAAACAGGGCCGCCGTGATCTGGTGTGGATTGAGGTCCACCTGCGCATCGAGCAATGTGCCTGCGAGCTTTTCGGCGTCGCCCGACGCATGCCGGCGACGCAGTTCGTGAGCGTAGAGCTTGCTATGGATGTCAGTCGGCAAGCGCACTCCCCCTCAAACAACTTTGCGTATTCGCCCCGACGATCGCAGTCGCGCCTATGGTGCTATCGAGAAATTGCTGCGGAGGACAGCGACTTGGAGTGAGCCGCTAAAAATGCCGCTCGATCAAGCTGCGCAGAGCGGCTCCATGCCGCAGTCGAGCCCACCAACCTTCGTTTTCGCACCGTCCGTGGCCCAGAGCACAAGCGCGCCAGTCCGAGCAGCGAAGTCGAGCACGCGGTCCCGTTCGGCACCCCAGACGCAGACCATCAAGGCGAACGGAGCCGGGGCCATCTTGGTCCGATGCTCGTCGTAGAATGACAGACGGCGGGGCATCAGCAGGACATCGGCTATGCCGAACACGCGCTCGCGGAAGGTTGTGGTCTCGGTTCGAGCAGGGAACAAGCCGACGATCATCTCGACTTCCTGCCTGTCCCATGCGTCGCAGCACCGGCCAATCCAGCGCGTGAGGTCAGAGAATGGCGGGTTCACGAATGCCATTCGACCGCTCCAAAGCGTTGCCAGCCCGTCGTCCGCCTGTGTCAGCACGCGCTCGGCGGGGACGAAACATCGCGGGTCGCCAGCAGGATCGAGGGCGATCGGGCCGAATGAAGCGAGCACCCATTCCACCACCTCTGGGGGTGTGAACCGCACATCGCGCTTCACCTGCCAGTGTGCTTGCGCGGGTATAGCCTCTCTCGCCTTCGGCGAGAGAACTGTCAGCACCGAAGTCAGTGCCGCCATTGATGCCGTGCCGCGCTCGACCGCTCGCATGGTCGGCACCGATACCCCAGCGCGAAAGGCTGCGTCCTGTTGCGTCATTTTGCGCCGGCGACGCGCGGCTTGAACTTGCGCGGCTGGGTTGTCGCCATTGGCGAGCCCGATAATCCTGAATCCGATTTGGGGGCCAACCTTGGCGAGCGTGCTCATAAGTCCCCCGCCCTGTTCGAGCAGGACGACTGCCTGTCGGCTCACCCCGGCAAGGGTGGCGACCTTATCCTGTGTAAGGCCGACAGATTTTCGGGTCCGCCGAATCGCTAATCCGATATCCATGGAAAACTATCCTGACATTTTTGTCGCGATAGCTTTCCATCGATCTGGATGTCGAGCACTTAACGCGGGCGGGGCGTCAGGCCAATCCGCATACCCCGCACGGCTTCCCGGATTTTCGCGTCAGTTCCGGCGTCATCGGCTTCAAGTGGGGAGGGCATCGGGTCCATCATGTGAACCGGGTCCGGGTAGAAAACGAAATATCCAAATCCGGAGTTTTCCGACAAGCCGCTTTCGCGCCAGCGAGGATCAAGACCAGCGCACTGAGGGGCCAACTTCACGGCGGACATGTTTGACGCGAGACGCAGCAGCGCGGAACGCAGGGCGTGCTCATCCTCCCCGAGGAATACGGTTTCACTCGGTAGCGTCAGGCGCACGAAGTAGCCCGCGAACACCCTCGTTTTGCCGGTAGCGACGAGACCAGACTCGTATTCAGCGGTAATCTGCCCGCCCGTTTGGTCGATGAGAACGACCTGACCGGTATGTCTAACCTCATAATGCCGCCAAGCCATACTCATCTCCCTGTTGTCCATGTATTTAGGGAGGCGAACAGGGGTTCGCCGGCTGCGGCTGGCATTCGCTCAGCGGCGCTTCGCTCATTGGCCTTGCGAAATGAATGGACATGAAGTCATTGAAGTCATGAATATTTTTCTCACTCATTCATTGGAAAGCAATAGCTTAATCCCCCCCCGTGTGCCTGCGCCCGGAGGGCGCTTATAGCGGGGGGAGATAATCTCATTCACTGGTGAAGTAGCTTGATGTTGCGGCCTGCTGTGAAGCTGTCCCTTGGTTCTCCTGATCGAACATAGGCCGTGTTATCCCAACCACTCCTCGGCAGTGTCGCTCGGCGCATCTGGTGGCCGCACCCCGGTTCTTCGTGGTTAAGAACGGTGCCCTCACCGCATCAACATCAACCATTGCGGTAAGGGGTCCGGGGCTACGCAAGTTCTCAGCGTCCCCGGTCAAGTCGTTTAGCGTGCCTGAGCGCACCGTCCGGGGGTCAAAGCCATACTGATAGGCTCGCCTCGATCCGTTCTTGGGCAGCTTCTGTCCGCCCGCCCCTTGCGGGGGCACCATCCCGTCAGTCGTCCGGGGTAGGCTCAAGTAACTCGGCCTCGTCAGCCGGAGAAGTGTGGCTACCGTAGGTTATTTCAGGCTTGGTTCTCGCCTGCCTACTCGCGGGTTGGTAGTTCCCGATTTCCCTATATTTAACATGGCCTGCGAGAATTCCGCAATATATCTTTTACAGAGAAATATAATGCGGGCCTCATGCTGATTAAAATAGAAAGATGAGGCAACATTATCAGGAATCACTCATCAATGTTATTACATTCTCAAAAGGCAATCGGTCATGGGTAAGCGCCTCGACTGGTCCGCTCATAAGAACCGGAAACGCCGACGCCCCCTCCTTACTGTGGCAGAGAAGCGCGACAACAAACTCAAGGCTCGGCAACTCGCCGAAAGGGTCAGACGGCGGCAGAAGTCGCCGCAAGTTCGTCGCCATGGTCCGGTGCGCCAATGGTCGCCTGAAGAAGTCGCTGCGTGGGCGAGGGCGCACGGCTACTCCGTCGTGAGCCGGTCGCCTGCCACGGATATCTCACCGCCGTGGTGAAATCGGTTTAAGCGCGAAAAGCCCTTGGCTGGGCGGTCCTAAATATCGGCATGCTTCGATGGACCGCCCTCCCAGAATTTTACGGCCTGCTTGAACTCATGCTGGACGCTGAGCAGCGTGGCCCGCACTTCATCCTCAACGGCGCGCAATGCGGCGTCAGCCAGATCGACGAGCGACAAGCCTTGCTGGAAGCAGCAGGACAAAATTTCGCCTTCGCAGCCTTCTTTCCCGGCTGGCACGGAGACTATTCAACGACGCCGGTCCATATCCTCACTGTGGGAGAGCACCACACTTTTATGGTCTGGCTCCCCATCGCGCGGTGCGACAAACTCCGCATCATCTCTTGCTTACGCGTCAGCGCGATGGACAAGGTGCTGTGTCGATTATCGATCTGATCCTCGCCGTGCTCGATCAACGAGACGATCGAGCACGAGGGTCAGGCTCGGTTGCCGAGGAAGTCGTTCATTGCGCTGAGTGCGGTGCTCGTGATGCGTGGACTGGCAGGGCACGGGTCTCGCACAATACCCGGCGCGGGGGCGGCATGCCCGAGCCGCCAGTGCTGTCCTCGATTATTAATGATGAGGCGGTGGCCCTTAGCCGCGATAGGGAGGATGGCTTCGAGCAGCCATCGCCGCATCATTATTGATGAAGGCAGGCGCTTTATCATTGCGCGGTTATCAGCCTCGTTTTTGTCGCTGATTCTCGGACTGCGGTAGGCGCAGGCATTGACGACAACGACCTTCCCCGACGCGACAAGATGGCCGTAGTTCGTATCGTTGTAATAACGCGAAACGAATGACCAGTCCGAGCCTGACGGATCATCGACCCGAGCGGTGTAGGCGCTCACCGAAGGGGCATCTGGAAATTCGGTCGGCGTTTGGACCGGGTTGTAGCCAGCATTCGCGTTAAGGATGATAACCGGCGCGATCAGCACATCCCCGATGTAGGGGCTCACGGGATGGTCGAGATTGAAGCTGTGGGGACCAGTGCCGAGCACATCTTGATCAATCTGATGCGTCCACCGCCCGTGAGCATCAGCCTTCTGCTGGCCTCGCCAAAAGGCCACGATGTCTGCGATATCCATGTTGGAGTCCATAGCACGCTCACCCCGCCCGTTCGATGAGCCCCATCAACTGGTTGCCGGTGCCGACGATGCGGAAGGTGTCATCGACCGTCTTGCCGGTGGTGGGGTCGTAGGTGCCAAGGATGCTGCCGGCGAAGTCGAACGCCCGCTGCCGCCCCTGCGTCATGTCCTCAATATGCCCGATGATAAAGCCGCGCTGATCCCTGATCGTCGTTCGCGCCATGCTGCCTCCCGTTGAAATGAAGATCGAGGCTTTCATGGGATTGCGATTTTCTGAAGCAAAATGAGTGCGTTGTCGGCACGCTCCCCGCCTCGATAGGGCAACCCTATCTGGCACAGTCGGTGAGACATCATCCGCGTCCCAACCGGGTGGCGTTTGACTTCAGAGACGGCTGGAGCGAGTCGGTCTTAAAGCCATACGAGACGATGAGGGCCGCCATGGGCAAGACGCTGGGCTACGCGAGAATCAGTTCAGATCAGGGGCAGGATGTCGCCAGCCAGAAGGCCATGCTGGAAAAGCTCGGCGCGGTGGTGGTGTTCACCGACATCGGCAACGGGTCGTCCCTCGACGGTCGCGACCAGCTTGAGGCGGCAATCCGGCTGCTCGAACCCGGCGACGAACTTCTTTCGCTTCACCCAGACAGACTGGCGCGAGATACCGCCGACCTGCTGACCATCGGCAAGCGCGTCATTGAGAAGAAGGCGGTGCTGCGGATCAATGACCCCAACATCGTGCTCGACGGCACCGACATGATGGCCGAGGTCATGCTAACCATCTTCGGCATGGTGGGGATGATGGAGAAGCACTTCATCAAGGCCCGCCAGCGGCGCGGCATCGACGCTGCCAAGCTCAAGGGCGTCTACAAGGGCCGTCCGGTGACGATCTCGCCTGATGCTGTGCAAGAGCTTCGCCAGCAGGGGCTGGGTGCCACTGAGATCGCCAAGCGCCTCAAGATCGGGCGTGCGTCGGTCTACCGGGCGCTCGCTGCGTGACCGTTAGGATGTTCGTCTGCCCTGCCTGCAAGGAGAAGCGCGGCATCGACATCAGCTACGGCCTGCCCAGCCAAGAGCTTTTCGAGGAAGTCGAGCGAGGCGAGGCCGTGCTGGG
>NZ_LMRS01000011.1 GCF_001426195.1 Sphingomonas sp. Leaf339
CCGCATGCACTCGGCCCTCGGGTATCTCACGCCCGAACAGGCCGAGCAGCGCATGACCAGCTAACCCAGCGTGTCCGCCGAGTCAGGGAAAGATCAAGGGCCGCCGCTTGAAAGTCGCAACCCTGTTAGCCGGCGCATCTCAGTCGGCTTCTGGAGTATGAACAAGACGCTCTCAGTGGCCGGGGATGGGTCACGCTGATCGCAGGTAGCGTATTGCAGCCTCCAAAATGTCGCCGCCCATGAGGACAGGTACATCGGGTTCAAGTTCCCATCTGGGTTTATCCTGGACGTCGTAAACTGGCTCTGCTGAGTATTGCAGCGCCAGACCAGTGCGGTCGAGCCGTAACGGAAAGACCGCGGCACCTACCCGCATCATTGGCGTTCCTACGATAGCCGCACGCCCGAGACCACGCATGCCCATGGGAAAGCCTTCCGCCATGCTAGCGCTCCACCGCGTTGTGAGGACAGTGACCTTACCGGTGTAGGTAAAGGGGCCCCGCGCCTCGACGGTCTCTGTCCAGGCAGCACTCAACCGGTTGCCGTCGCGCCTGCGCATGCGGGCATAGGGCATCGTCTTGGTGATAAATCGCCCCATGATCGGGCGGGCTATCGCGGTGTCGCCGCCACCATTCTGACGAACATCGATGATGAGTCCGCGTGCATTCCGGAAGCTTGCTAGCGCCTCGTCGAAGGCTGTCACAACCGCATCGTCAGCAAAGCTGCGAACGACGATGCAACCGATGCTATGAGCTAACATCCGGCTCTCGACATTGGGGAGCGTAACAGGTTGCTTCACGCGAACGGGAACGACGTGTTCCGAACCTGGGGTCGACCGCACCGTTAACGTCCTTGGCATGCCGCGCCGCCCCGATACCGCCACGTTAAGCGCAAACGCCGTTGCCGCTGGATCTGGACGGCTAAGACAGCGCGGTATTATGTCCGAGGCGATCTGCCCAATCGGCCGGCCGTCGATCGCCAATACGCTGTGCCCTGGCGTAATGCCCGCATCCGCTGCGGGGGACCCATCGCGAACGCTTGTGACAAACGCCGTACCATCGCGGTTGGGTTCGACCCACAGATCAAAATATGGCCCGCGCGCCGCATCCGGTGCCGGATCATTCAAGTGGGTGTGCGCGTCGTACAGTTCGCCGATCACCCGGCCAACAACGCCGGCGAACACTTCGGACGATTGGGCGGCAGCGGCGAGCGGGCGATACATTCGCCTTACTGCTCTCCAGTCGGTGCGTTTCTCCCCGAAATAGCAGTAGCGCTCGTCCAGTGTCCGCCAGAGCTCGTCGAAGTCCTCGACATAGGTCACGTCATGAGCCGGCTCTCCCGCCTGGGCCATACCCGGCGGGAATGCCGCAGCCGTACCCAGGGCGATACCAGCATGAATCAGCGAGCGACGGGTCATGGGGTGGTGCATGTGATCGGCTTTCGCTGGTGGTCTTCCATGCGGTTAGCTGAAGGAAATCTCGCCGCCTTGAACGATATTGCTGTCGCGCGAACGGTGCGAGCTTACCTGTTTGCGTAGCGTGCCGGCGATACACCGACGATACGCTGGAATTGCCGCGTGAGATGGCTTTGATCGGCATAGCCGACATCGAGCGCAACCTCCGCGATTGGCTGACCTGCCAACAGCAGGCGTCGTGCTGCGACGATGCGGCACTGATTGCGGTACGCAAGGGGGGTAATCCCGACTGCCTTGCGGAAACTACGCGCAAGATGGAAGACGCTGATCCCGGATACGGTCGAGAGCGTGCCCAGCCCAAAGTCGTCGGCGAAGTGGGCGTCGATGTAGCTTCGAGCGCGCGCAACGGCATCGCTGGATACGCGGGTGTCATCCGACGATTGTTTCACCTGGTCGGCGAACAGGACCCCAGCCAGATCGGCGAGCGCGCTTTCCTGTTCCAATCGCCCCGCGTCGTCGCGACACAAGAAGGCGTGCGCATCAGCAACGATGGAGTGAGACCGATCGCCAGCCAATACAGGAGAGTCAAACCGCGGCGCGTTCAGGCGCTCGGCGATGTAGGGACGTATCGCTTCGTCGGGGATGTACGCGACGCGATAGCGTAAGGTCTCACCTCCCGTCGTTCGGTTGGCATGCGGCTGATCGGGATGGAGACGCAGTACCTGACCTGCCTCGACGTTGTAGGTTCTGCCGCCAACAGCGAGGGCCTCACAGCCTGCCATGACCGCGCCGACTACCCATTCCGCATGGCTGTGCTCGGGAAAGGCTCGCTCGTTATACTCGACGGATACGAGTTCGACGCCGGGTAGGTAGGAGGGGCGGGAGAAGTGGGCATCATTTCTTACTGGCTCACTCATGTTAACGCGCCGCCTACCCAGAGCCGAACGCCGATCAGTCCAAGCATGTATGTCATTGCGCCTTACCGATCCACGCGCGGCCGGATCCCAAATCGACCGTCAGATCGCGCCTGCCCATCAGTTGCATGCCGATATTGCCGTCCATTATCATATTCGGAAAGACGCGTGCTTGCCCGGTAAATACCACGTCGCGCCTAATCGTTGCGCTAACCGGCTGAGCCGTCCGAATGTCCGCGCGTAAGCCTAGATGCGGCGCGATCTGCGGCGACACGAAGATGGTCGGCCCTGCATTGGCAGAGTCCAGTTCCATCCAGGCACGGCCCCGGGGGGTGTTTACCCCGATGTTGACATCGAGGGCGGCACCTTCTGCCCCCCGCACCAGCCGAACCGGCACTTCAAGACCGGACTTCATACGCGCCGCGAGGGAGCCCGGTGTTTCGATCACGATCTGGCGACTAGCGAAGCGAATAGTGATGATACGGCCAGCGAAGAGGTCTAGTCCGATCGAGCCGTCCAGCCTGGCAGTGTCGGCATCGAGCTTGCCGAGATCGTAGACGATCGTCGTCGGTGCTGTGTAGGCGTGCTCGCCCATTTCAAAAGCAACGTCATCGCAGCGTGGTAGATCCAGGCGCTCTCCTGTCATACGAAACGCCGTGACATTGCCCCAAGGTTCGCAGCCAAGGTCGCGGGCCAGGGCTGGCGTAATCATTGTCACCCCCTCGCCGGTGTCAAACAAGAAGGTCCGCTCGCGGCCGCCAACAGATGCCTGAACAGTGAACTGCTTACCTTGAAAAAGCTCGAGGCTTATCGTTTGTGGGCCGCGGTCTTGCAATGGTCCGGCGGGAAGGGCGGCGAGCAACGCGCCCATCATTAACATTTTCACTAGCATCCCCTTACCCCGCAGGCTTCACTGGCGGCGGGGTCCCCATGCCGGCGGGTGCTGCAACGGCACTGCGTTTGAGCCAAACCCGTCCTTGAGCAAGATCCATGGTGACCACCCAATCTTTGAGAAACGGCATGCCAAGGTTTCCATCGATCACGATGTCGGGGCTGAAGATCATCCCGGACGCTTCGACACCGGGAGCGATCTGGAAGTGGCCTTGTTGCGGTCCCTCGCCGGTAACCTTCTTCAAGCCGAGTAGAGGAAGAAGTTTCGGTGCAACCAGGATCGTGCCGCCATTGCCACTGTCCAGCTCGAGGCGCGCCGGTCCACGTTCGGTGGGGACGTCAATGAACACAGACAGCGCCAGGCCGCCTATTTCACGAGCCAGATGAGCAGGAAACTCCACCGCGTTCGCCTTGCGCCCAGCCGCGCTTTCAGGTGTTTCCAACGTGAGTTCGCGACCTGCGAAATCGATGGTTACAGTGCGTCCGGCGAATGCGTCGAGGGCAAGCAGACCATCGATCGGTGTGTCGGGAGACCCCACGTCCATGACGATTGCAACAGGGCTCTGTAGGGTCTGGTTCTTCCAGTGGATTGCAACATTGTCGCAACGTGGGGCGGTGATCTTCGTGCCGGTCATATGAAACCCGGTGATTGATCCCCAGGGTTGGCAGTCCATCTCTTTCGCGAGCGCTGGTGAGATCACCGTCAGTCCGCCTGCAGTGTCGAGTTGAAAAAGCCGCTCCCGGCCGGCCACCTTCACTCGTGCCGCTACGCCTTTGCGGTAACTTTCCAACGGCAGCCGCACCGGACCCGTTGGGGCAGCATTCGCTCCAGACGCCAAACTAATGAGCAACCCAGCCGATAATAGCTTTTTCAAAAGAATGCCCCTTTCATGGTGGGATGCGCAGGCATCGAAGTCGTCGAACAGACGATGCATTTTACTGTTTAAGGCTAAAGGGCAGTGATCCAGCGCTCGAGCTGATCGGTATTGCGCATGTCGCCGGTGTAAGCATGTACCGGCCTGGCCGGGACGTTCGAACCGCGTTTCCTGCCGCGATACACCTTCATCGGAATGACGGCCCGGGCAAAACCGCTGGGCAGAGCGACTTGCCGTACGTCCATGTAGAGCGAGTCAGCGCTCGTCTCCTGCCCGACGTGAATGCCGCCTAACGCGGTCCATAGATCGACCGCATCAAGGCATGCCGATCCGCATCCCCAGTCCGTCAGCACGAATACCCGCGCTTTCAGCATGTGAGCAGCGCCGGTTGCCGCTGGCTTAGCTTCGTCGGCATCCACTTCACGCCAGAGCGCTTGGCCGAGGGCGCGGGCAGATGTCATGCCCTTCGCGGTACGCGCGGCCCAGTCTTTCACCGCCTGCGAGACATCGGCGGAATTCTGCCAGGCGGTACGATAGCCTTCAAGCGTGGCGATGTTTCCCGCCGAAGCGCGCCAGTCGACGCCTTCCGATCCTGATGGCAGCGCGTTCACTGCAGCCTGGCCCCAGAGGATAGCCGCAATCTGATACGACCAGTCGGACGATCCACCGCCATTGCCTCGAAGGTCGAGCACGATGCGCTGTGCCGCTGCGATCGCGAGGGCGTCCTTCCTCATCGATTTGATGATTGGCGTTAGGGACTTGGCATCAGCGCTGTCGGGGTCACCGTTGAAGCTGGGGACCGAGAACCAGCGCGTGCCGTCAGCAAGGGTTCGAGCCGCGAACTCTGGACGTGCCCGCGGTGCGGTAGCGGCAAAACGTGCGTCGAAGTCTGCATCAGGCAGATCGCGCCAACTGAGCGTCACGTCCTTTAGCTTGTCATCGACCTTGAAGCGGCAGCGGACTGGACGCTTGATGTAGGGGTTGGCGGCGTCGAGGAACAACCGACCACCATAGGTCGCTCGTTGGCTGACCAATTCCCACCTGCCTCGGAAGGCGCCGACGTTGCGGGCAGCCGGGTGTTCGGCATCAATGCCATCGCAGCTTACGAGTACTGCTCCGAGCGGTAAGGGAGCGTCATCCGCTCGGGTCATCACGACCTGACCTCCGGTGCCGTCAAAGCCGGTCAGAAAGCCGGGCCAGCGGATCGGCAGGGGCGCTGGCTGATCGAGGTCGAGCGCGACATGCCCATCGTTGAAGCTCGCCACGTAACCGCGCATCGCCCATAGATATCCTGGGTAGTCTCCAGCGGTTGCAGCACGACGCAGGGCCAACGCCAGACCGGCATCGTTGCGACGCGCAAAGCCGGGGTCGAGTTTGTTGTAGGGACCAGGGTGATTGTCGGCGATCTGGTTGTGATAGGCCTTGGCGTCCATTCGCAAGGTCGCTGCCCAGTCGCGAGGTACGTTGGTCGCTCCGATCAGCAGAACCGCCGCTGGTATGGCAAGGAGCGACGGGTTCATCTCGGCGCGGCCAGTTTGCTGGCTGCCTTCTCAAGATAGGGCCTGACATCAACCGAACTGTAGCCCGGTGTCGTCGAGGCGAAGTGTCGCAGCCAGTACCCGTGTCCAGCCCCGTACACGACGAGGATGCGATCGCCCGGTTTGGCCACATTGATGAGCTTTGCGAAGATCTTCGCATTGCGCAGGTACCACATGGCATTCAGATCTGCGCCGGGCTGCTCGTTACCGTCACCAAGTCGGAGCAGGGAGTAGTATGAATCCTGTCCACCCATGGGCGTGGAGGGGTCGTTATAGCGGATCAGCATCCGTGGTATGCTGGTGGTTGCCTGCTCAGCCTCAAACTTTTTGGCAGACGCCTGGACCGTTTCAAAGGCGGCGTCGAGATAGGCCTGCTGCCCGTGAGCTTTTGCATAAGCTTCGACCCGGCCGATTGGGAAATAGTCCGGTTCACCCTTGTCGGGTTGCTCGTCAATACCTTGAACGGACCGAAGGCCGGCGCGAGCAGCGATGCGGTAGCCGATCTGGGTTGTCTCGTCCCGGTCGGTCTTGAGCATTTTTGCGGAAAACCTTGCGAAGTCCGTCACATCGTAGGTCGGGCCCGGGCGTTGCGCCTCGACCATGACCCGCGTCGGTTCAAACTCAGCGATGGCATCAGCCAGTGCTTCCAGTTCGCGCTGGCGCTGCGGCGTGGTGACATCGTCGACATGGGCATTCACCTTGTCACGACCAGGGTTGCCGAAATGATAGCTACCCAGCACCATCACTTGGACAGGTTGCTGTTGTGCAGCGGTCACAGCAGGCGTTGCTGCCGCAGCGAGTATGGGTAGCAGCATGCAGCAGGTCTCCTTGGTGTGGTGCTCAGACAATACACGTCGAATGACAGCTGTCTATCTGGATTTGCGGCGTTGAACGCCAAGCTAACAGAGGTTGATCCGGTCAACCGAAACGCGCGTCAGATCGCTTGAAAAATGCAGCGAGCACTCCGTTGAAGGCGAGGGAATGTCGGCGGCATCGCCTCTGTTCCAGACATGAATGAATGTCTGAAGTTGGGAAGTGCGCAGAGTGCTATAGATGACCGGTTATGGGTCTAGCCGGAAGCTGGGGGCAGGGTGCCTTCGCCCACACCCGGACGTTCATGCTGGAGACCCGGGCTTCCGATAGCGGCCATTCGTTAAGCACGATCCTTCCCCTTTTTTTCGTCTCTGGTCCGCCAATTCGGGAAAGAGCTTTCACCGGCAGACTTTTGGGAAAGGGCAGGCCCGGATCAACTCTCGGAGAACGCGCGGGCTATTGTCCCGCTATGGGGTCTCATAAGCGAAAATCGGAGATTCGCAGCCTAGTCGGCGGGCATGTGAAAAAGCGAGATTTGGCCGGTGTAGATCCCTTGCGCCCGTGGTTGGAACCGGTCATGCAACGGGTTCAAAACGGGGGTGGAAATTGACGATCAGGCAGGTTTTGGCGCTTCTTGGCGCCGTTCCAAGTCTCGCCATTGCGCAGGCGATACCTTCACCTAGTACTAACTTCCCGGCTCGGGTCATGCAGGCTGAAACTGTATTTCAACTTGGTTCGCCGGGGCTTCAAGGCCCAGGGGCGGCTATTCTCGGCGCCGCGATGGACGGCGCACAATATGTCTTGGTCGGCGAAGCACACTTTTCGCAGGAAATACCGCGTTTCACCGTCTCCTTGTGCCACCAGATGGCTCGTAAGGGGCTTCGTGCCATGGCGGTGGAGACAGGGCCTGAGGCCGTTCGCCTCCTCAACAACGACCTTCGCCGTTCCGACAGAACATCCCGGCTGTCAGCATTCATGCGAGCTCATCCGGATGCGATGGCATTCCAAAACAACATAGCGGAAAGCGCGATGTCCGCCGATTGCGCACGTGAAGCTGGCGATGCGTTCCAGCTTTGGGGATTGGATCAAGAGTTCTTTGGTGCCAGCGGATTTATGCTGGAAGAGATGGCCGCTGCCGCTCAAGGGCCTGCCGCGAAAGAGGCAATCGCACGATTGAGAGAGTTTGATCGACGGTCCACAGCCGGGGCGGTGAATTCAGGATCACCTGGTAAGCTTCTGATCTACACGATCGGCGATGCGCAGATGAGTGCGGCACGAACTGCAATCGTCAAGGACGGGGGCAGTCGCGCTCTACAACTATTCGACGAATTGGCCGAAACGCGGGCAATCTTTTTGGCGTCGAGTAGCGGTATCGGAGACCCGAATGGCCGGCGAGCACGGCTCATCAAGCGCACGATGAGCAGTTACCTGCGGGGCGTACCTGCCAACAGTCGCGTGCTTGTGAAGTTCGGTGACGTTCATGTGGCCAAAGGTTTCAACAGCCTTAGGCAACGCGACCTTGGCAACTTCGTCACCGAATACGCCGAAGGGCGAGGTGCCTCGTCGCTGCATATACTAGTGATGGGCAAGGAAGGCAGCTTGGGCGCTTACAACGGGTTTGGTCGGCAGGTTAAAGTTGAACCTTACACACCGATCGCCGACGGAGATTATCCTTGGTTCGCCAGCGCGCTCGCTGGCCGGCCGAGACAGGCGGCTTCATCCGATTGGATCCTACTTGACCTGCGGCAGCTTCGAGACATCCCGGCTCAGGAAATACCGGCGGCATGGCGACAACTCGTGCTGCGCTATGATCTCGTCGCCATCGCCCCGAAACTTACACCTGCGTTTTTGGCCGGCGTAGAAGGGGTGGTAAGTGCCGTAGCCCAATGAAACGTGCTTGCCGGCCTAACGGCCGGCCGATTGCAACGACCCTTAATTCACCGGCACCGAAAATTCTCAAAAGCCGATCCTTGGCACGAAAGGCCGCACCGTCAGGCGACGTCCGCTAACGTCACATGCATTCCCAATAGCCGCCGGTCCGCTTTCCTTCCCATTCACGACATCCCTGACGGACGATCGTTCGCCAATATCAGGTCGCGCGGGGATGAACGAATGTCTGAAGTTGGGAAGCGCATAACGACTGCTGAATGTCGTCTTGTGGGTCCTCCCAGCAACTGAGCGGTCGATGACAGCATTATTCAGCGTCAGCGGCTTCCTGACAGGCGCCGCCTTCCAGTTTTCTGTCGGCCTCTCAGCGTCGGGAACCCACCCACACTCTGGCCGACGGCGCATCAACCAAGACCGGTAGGAAAACAACGGCTTGAAGCTACAGCCCAAGTTCCTCCAGCCCCGGATGATCCTCGGGCCGTGGCCCGAGCGGCCAGTGGAACAGTCGCCCCTTTTCGGAAATCGGAACGTCGTTAATGCTCGCCATCCGGCGCGCCATCAGGCCATCGAGCGTGAATTTCCAATTCTCATTGCCGTAGGAGCGATGCCACGCGCCGGCATCGTCATGCCACTCATAGGCGAAGCGCACGGCAATTCGATCGCCGTCATGCGCCCACAGGCCCTTGATAAGCCGATACTCGTGCTCGCGACGCCACTTTGCGGTTAGGAAGGTGACGATAGAATCCCGCCCCCGAAGGAAATCAGACCGGTTTCGCCACTGGCTGTCCTCGGTATAGGCGAGCGCGACCCGCGCTGGATCGCGGCTGTTCCAGCCGTCCTCGGCGGCGCGGACCTTTAGCGACGCAGTCTCATGGGTGAAGGGAGGGAGGGGCAGTCGTGGCATCGAACGGATCCTTTCAGTCAAAGGGCGTGGCAAACTCCAGACGGATCCCGCCCGGAATGAGGATCAGGAAGTGGTGCGCCGTTGATCCGGGACGGATGGCGCCCGGCGCTGCGTCGACCACGACTTCTGGATGCGCCGTCACGGCGGCCCACGCCGCTGCCAGTGCAGCATCGTCGGCGACCGAGAGCGAGAGATGATGGAGACCGATATTGGCGCGCCGGTCAAAGGCGCGGGCCGTCACGGGGTCGGCCGCGCGCCACAAGGTCAGCAGGATTGTGCCGTCCGATACGAAGATAGCAGGATAGTCGGGCACGCCGCCTACTTCATCGAATCCGAGCGTGTCGCAGAAGAAGGCGCGTGCCTGATCGAGGTTGGGCACGGTTAGCCCGACATGGTGGACGCCGCGTGTGAGTTTGCTGGTCATGATGCTGCCCGTTCAAGTTGAGCGATGTGGGCTCGAAGCACCGCAATCTCGTCAATGAGCGGCTGGGAAGTGCGGCGCACTTCCGCCTCGGTGAAACGCGGCGTGATATGCTGCGGGCAGTTCCAGTCGAACCCGACGACATCGATCAGAAAGCCACGCTCCGGCTCGGCCGCGTAGCCGGACGGCATGAGCGCTGCGATGACGGCGGGGTCTTTGCTCACGTGGGCATGGCCGATGATCTTGAGGCGCCGGCGGTTCGGATAGTCCATTAAGAACAGCGCAACCCGGTCGTCGGCCGCAATATGCGCGACGGAGAGATATTGTCGGTTGCCGCGAAAGTCGGCGAACCCGAAACAATTGCCCCCGAGGTGTCGGACGAAACCGGTTGCCCCGCCGCGATGCTGGACATAGGGCCAGCCATCTTCGGACGTGCTCGCCAGGTAAAAGCTGTCGCGGGCGGCGATGAACGCAAGTTCTTTGGCCGTAATCCGGTCGACCGTCTCCGCGCCGGCTTCCATGCGTGCGTAGGACGCTCGCGACCCCGCTGCTTCTTGCAGCGCGCGAGCGCGTGGTCCGAAAAGGGTGTGGAGATATGCCTGCGCCATGGCCACGAGGATGGCGAGTTGCCCGCGATGTGATAATTCGCAATTACTGATACGGACTATTGCGATACGGGGAATAATGGACCGCTTCGAGAGCCTTTCCGTCTTTGTCGCGGTGGCAGAGCAGCGCGGCTTCGCGGCTGCGGCGCGCGTCCTCAATCTGTCGCCTCCTGCCGTGACCCGTGCGGTCGCGGCGCTGGAGCGGCATCTGGGCGTGACGCTGTTCCACCGCTCGACGCGAGCGGTGTCCCTGACGGACGACGGGGCAAGCCTGCTCGATCGGGCGCGGCGCATACTCGCGGACATTCGCGAGGCGGAGCAGATCGCCATGGGCGGTCGCTCGGTTCCCCGGGGGCAGCTCTACGTAACTGCGCCGGTCATATTCGGGCGGCTGCATGTGTTGCCGGTCATCAGCGCGCTGCTGGCCAGCCACACCGGCCTCAACGCGCGCATGATGCTGCTCGATCGTAATGTCCGCATCGTCGAGGAGGGTGTCGATGTGGCGGTGCGGATCGGGACGCTGGCGGACAGCACGCTGCGCACCGTGACGATCGGTTCGGTCCGTCAGACCATCGTGGCAAGCCCGGGCTATCTTGCCGAACATGGCTTGCCCATCGATCATGGCGACCTGGCCCAGCATCGGTGTATCATGGGTAGCGGTGTGCGCGCCGGCACCCGATGGTCGTTTGGCGCGCGCGGCGAGAGGCTGTTGGAAATCGTCCCCCGCCTGACCGTCAACGGCATCGATGCGATCCTCGCTGCTGCGGAAGCAGGCGTCGGCCTTGCCAATGTACTGAGTTACCAGTCGGCCGCGCATATCGCGAGCGGGCGACTCATTGAGGTTTTGGCCGATCATGCTCCGTCCGCCATGCCGGTAAGCCTGCTCTATGATCCCGGTCGAGCCGCTATGCCCGCGGTCAGGGTGTTCATCGACGCGATGCGGGAACAGGGGCGGCGGGGCGTGTGGTCCTGACCGGGACCGCCGGACAAGCTATTTCGCGGCGAAGGCTCGGCAGATTTCCATTTCAGCATTCCTCCCGGTGAAGGCTCAAACGCAGGCCGGCGGCGTTCCGGCGGCGTTCGCCCATTGATCGCGGCGTCGCCGGCGCCTGAACGAACTGCAAATGTGTGGATGGGCGAGAGCGGTTCGGCAATGTCGCTTTCTGGGTCGGAGCGGTTGAAGGGCAGACGATCCGCACCTAGCCCACCTGGCGCCATTCACTTAATGCGCTGGCGTAGTCATAAGCGGACAATTGTTCATAACCAGATCCGGCGTAGGTATGTCTCTCATCGATCGGTTTGAACTCTCGGTGCCCTTGATCCAGGCGCCGATGGCAGGCGTCGCCACACCTTCGCTGGCGGCAGCGGTATCCGAGGCGGGAGCGTTGGGATCGATCGGAGTAGCCGCGACCGACGCCGCCGGCGCACGGGCGATGATCGAGGAGGTGCGCAGCAGCACGACCCGCGCGTTCAACGTCAACGTCTTCGTCCACGCTGGCCCAAAGGCCGATCTGTCGCGGGAAGCGCAATGGCTGGATTGGCTTGCCCCGCTGTTCGCCGAGTACGGCGCACAACCCCCGACGGCACTCATGACCATATACAAGAGCTTCGCAGATGATCCCGACATGGTGGCGGTACTGCTCGACCTCGCGCCGCCAGTGGTTAGCTTCCACTTCGGGTTGCCGTCCGCCGACGTGCTCTCGGCGTTGCGAGCGCGTGGTATCTATCTCATGGCGACCGCAACCAGCCTCAACGAAGCACACGCGATCGAGGCCGCCGGGATCGATGCGGTGGTCGCGCAAGGGATCGAGGCTGGCGGGCATCGGGGTGTCTTCGACCCCATCGCGCCTGACGACGCGCTCGGCGTATTCGCGCTGACCCGGCTCCTGGTGCGCAAGAACAACCTACCAATCATCGCTGCTGGCGGGATAATGGACGGCGCCGGCATCGCCGCGGCGCTCGACCTGGGCGCATCGGCAGCGCAACTGGGAACTGCCTTTGTCGCGTGCCCGGAGTCGGCCGCAGACGATGCATACCGGGCGGCCCTCACCGGTGAGGGCGCTTACTACACCGTCCTCACTTCGCTAATTTCTGGTCGACCCGCGCGTGCGCTGGCCAACCGGTTCACGGCTCTGAGTCAGTCGGTTGATGAACGCCGACCGCCTGATTATCCTATCGCCTATGATGCGGGAAAGGCCTTGCACGCGGCTGCCAAGGCGCAAGGCGAGCACGGTTTCGGAGCGCAATGGGCGGGGCAAGGTGCGCCGCTTTCTCGTGCCATGCCGGCAGCAGCCTTGGTCAGGGTGCTGCGAGAGGAATTTGAATTGCGACGGATTAGAGGCTCGGTTGAGCGTTGCGACGTTCCTTGATCGGACTGGCCGTTTCCCCACTAGAAGCCGTATAAGCAGACCTTTCAGCGTACTGAAAGCCTCAAATCATGATGAACCAGCGCCCGAAGTTAAGAAGCAAGGTAAGGGGCGCGGGCGTCCTTTTGTTGGTCTCCGCGGCCGCTGGTCGCCTGATCGCTGCATGATCACGCTCGTCTGCTCCCAAGGTCTTTCGCATCCTGGAACTAGCTGCTTTAAAAGGCTCAAAGCCTTTCCGTTTCTCCGTGTCCACCAGCCCATGTTGGGAAAGTGTATGCGGGAAAGGGTTTAGGGAAAGCGGTTTACGATGGTGAACGGTCGCGTGGTAAGCACGGGCGGCATACCAGTGAGAGGGCAGTAATGACGGACGCCACAAACGTAATTGCCNGGGTTTAGGGAAAGCGGTTTACGATGGTGAACGGTCGCGTGGTAAGCACGGGCGGCATACCAGTGAGAGGGCAGTAATGACGGACGCCACAAACGTAATTGCCGTGGACCACACAGGCTTCGCTGTGTCTTCTTTGGACGAAGCCGTTCGGTTCTGGACGGGAGCGCTCGGTTTCACACTTGAGCGGCAATCGGAGATGGGGGGCGACTTCCTGCATCAGGTGACAGGTGTCGATGATCCGAAAGTGAGAACGGCAATCGTCAAGGCACAAGACGGCTACGTGGTCGAACTGTTGGAATATTCAAACGGGCTCCAGAACGGGACGGTGCCCAGCGGCGCGGGATCGATCGGAGCGGCCCACCTGGCTCTGACCGTAAAGGACATTCATGTCGCCATTGCCCGTGTCGAGGCAGCAGGATGGAAGGCGAAAGGTAATCCGCTGCCGATCCCNGCGGCCCACCTGGCTCTGACCGTAAAGGACATTCATGTCGCCATTGCCCGTGTCGAGGCAGCAGGATGGAAGGCGAAAGGTAATCCGCTGCCGATCCCRGGTGGYCCACGGAAGGGAACGTTGGTGGCCTACGTTTCAGGCCCCGATCATATCACGATAGAGCTTATGCAGCCGACAGCCCGTTAATGGGCCGGCAAAAGCTTTGCCGCCTCATCATCCTTTGAAAGCTGGCGAGTCAGCGTGCAGGGCCGAGGCTCAGCACCTTCTCTGCTGCAATACTGAATGGATGGCAGAAGTTGGGGAGCCAGAAAGAGGCCGCGAATGACCGCAAGTGGGTCAAGTCGTCATCGTTTAGGCAGCTAGGGCTCGGTTGCTTTCGCCCGTTAGCTTAGTGCTTTTTGCATCACGGGACGGCGGGGAGCCGAACAGGCGGGCGTACTCCCGACTAAATTGCGATGCGCTTTCGTAGCCCACCGCAAAGCCAGCCGCGGCGACGTCGCGGCCGGCCAGGATCAGCCGACGAGCCTCCTGAAGCCGCAGGCTCTTCTGGTACTGCAGCGGGCTCATCGCCGTTGCTGTGCGAAAATGCCGGTGTAACGAAGCCGGGCTCATGCCGGCCACGTCAGCCAGCGCCTCAACGCGCAACGGCCTATCGAACTGATCGCGGATCAGTGCAATCGCCCGGCGTACCTGCGAAAGCCGGCTGTCAGCGCGCGCGATCTGCCGGACGATTGCCCCCTGCGGACCCTGAAGTAGACGATAGAGGATCTCTCGCTCGCAAAGCGGGGCCAACACGGCAATATCCTTTGGCGCATCGAGAAGCCGTAAGAGACGTAGCCACGCGTCAAGCAGCTCCGACGTGACTGATCTTTCCCTGACTCGGCGGACACGCTGGGTTAGCTGGTCATGCGCTGCTCGGCCTGTTCGGGCGTGAGATACCCGAGGGCCGAGTGCATGCGGTTTCGATTG
>NZ_LMRS01000012.1 GCF_001426195.1 Sphingomonas sp. Leaf339
TTGGCCAACGACCTCGCGTCGAAAGGCCGGATACGTTTTCGCAGACTGCTCAGAATATTAGACACAAACCGCTTGCCGACGGGGCGAGCCATACGTTTTCATGACGAGCGAATTATTCGGGTGGGACGGGGATGCCCGAGATCGATTTGGCGGTGCGGATGGTCAGCGACGTCTTGACGCTGGCGACGTTGGGTGCCGGCGTCAGGTGCGTCGTCAGGATTTCCTGAAAGCTCTTCAGGTCCGATGCGACAATCTTCAGGATAAAGTCGATTTCGCCATTCAGCATGTGGCATTCGCGGACTTCCGGAATGGCGGCGACATGATTTTCAAAGGCGGACAGGTCGTGTTCGGCCTGACTGCGCAACGACACCATCGCGAACACCGTGATCGGATAGCCGAGCCGCGCCGCATCCAGATCGGCATGATAGCCCCGGATCGCCCCAGCCTCTTCCAGCGCGCGCACGCGGCGAAGGCAGGGGGGTGCTGTCAGGCCGACCTGCTCGGCGAGATCGACGTTGGTCATGCGACCATCGGCTTGCAGCAGAGACAGGATCTGGCGGTCGATTCGATCGATCGGCATTCTTTGCGTTCCTCCTGATGGCATGACCGATCGGCGATGCCCTCGCTCAAATAATATAATTGCTCTCTACCGCAATTGTCCCACAACGCGACACCGACAAAACAACCGTATCGCGGTCGATTCGAGTTAATTAAGGACCTGTTTCATCAGACCCGCTATGACGAAACGAGGGAGTTATCTGTTTTGCGTTTCGACGACAGCCTGACCACGGTGCTATCGGCCGACCAGGGACCCGGATTGGGTGCTCAGTCGGCATGGCGCCAACTGGTCGATCTGATGGGCCGTGGTCGGATCGAGGCGACGGACGAGAACATGGCGCGACTGGAGTCGCTCCGCGATGTCGTGCCGCTGCCGGTGCGTGCCGCCAGCGCGCGGGCTTTGGCTTTTGCCCGGCCACCGGCGGTTCTTGTCGGGTTCTTCGCCGCCGACGAACTCGCGATCGCGGCGCCAGTGTTGCGGATGGTGGCCCTGCCGGTCGACGACTGGCTGGGCCTTATCAGCGGTCTGTCACCCGCCGGTCGTTCGATCCTGCGACAGCGGCGCGATTTGCATGATGATGTGAAGCGCGGGCTGGAGAGCCTGGGCTCGGTGGATTTCGTGCTGTCCGATGAAACGATCGAGGCGGCCGAGCCGATCGGCGAGGACATCGAGGAGGGCGATCACCCCGTCGACGCCGAGGTGGTGGAGGAAGCGACCCTTACTCCGACCATCGATGCACCCGACGATCTTGTCGATATCCTCGACCTGGCGGAACCGACGAGCGAGCCGGCGGCGGTTTCGGCCGTCGATCTGACGCCGTCTCCGACGATGCCCTGGTCGTCGAGGCCGTTCACTGCGCTGGGCGACATCACGCGCGGTCTGCCGCTCGTTGCCGACGCGCTGCGCCGGTTTGACGCGCCGCCGATCGCCCCACCGCCAAGGTTCGAGATCGCCGATCTGGTTGCCCGGATCGAGGCGTTCAATCGTGTGCGTGACGACCGGGTCGTCCCGACGGCACCGGCGCCGATCGAGGACGGCTTCCGGTTCGAAACCGATGATACGGGCGTGATCCGTTGGGTCGAGGGCGTGTCCCGCGGGGCGCTGGTTGGCGTATCATTGGCGATGCCGGGTGGATCGACATTGATGCCGGGGGCGCAGGCGCCGTTGCAGGGCCTGGTGCGTCTCGATGCCGGCACCGCCGCGGCGTTTCGCCAGCGGGCTCGCTTCCACGATTTGCGGTTGGAGGTCGGTGGCCTGTCGGATGCAGCCGGATCGTGGCGGATCGCCGGTACGCCCCGTTTCGAGGCGGGGAGCGGCCGTTTCACCGGATATTACGGAACCGGTCGCCGGCCGCTGCGCCATGAAAGCGCCGCGCCGGCAACGGCTGCGCAGGTCACGATGTCGGATGGCCTGCGCCAGCTGGTCCATGAACTGCGCACGCCCGCCAACGCAGTTGCCGGGTTCGCCGAGCTGATCGAAACCGAATTGCTGGGTCCGGTGCCAGCGTCCTATCGCGTCCGTGCCGGTGCCATACGCCATCAGGCAGCGGATCTGCTTGCCGCGATTGATGATCTCGACACCGCTGCTCGGATCGAGGGCGGTGCACTCGATCTCCGGCCGACGGAGGTGAGGCTGGGCGAACTCGTCGAACAGACGATGACAGCGCTGGAGCCGCTAGCCCGTCAACGCGGTGCGACGCTGATGCTGTCGGGCGAGGAAACGGTCGCTTCGACCGACGACCGCGCGGCCGAGCGACTGTTCGCGCGGTTGTTGGCGGCGCTGGTGTCTGCCGCGCAGACGGGCGAACGGATCGGTGTGGCCGTACACCCCGTCGGCGATCACGCGGTAGTGACGGTCGATCGACCACGCGCGCTGGCCGATCTGCCCGGCGACGCGCTGTTCAGCCTAGATGGTGGGATCGGCGACGGTGGCGATGGTGCGCCGTTGCTGGGCGCGGGATTCACGCTGCGGCTGGTACGAAATTTGGCGACCGAGCTAGGCGGGGCACTGGCGATCGATGCCGACCACCTGACGCTGCGCCTGCCGGCCGCGTTCGTACCGGCAGCGGAACACGCTGCCGGTATCTGAAGTGTCGATCAGACGGCGACGTCGCCACGCCGCAACAGGCTGGCCCGGCGGCTGAACGCGAAATACAGGATCAGCCCCAACGCATTCCAGATGGCGAAGCGGACCAGCGTTGCGATCGGCAGGCTGTATAGCAGGTACAGGCATCCCAAGATCGCGCCCGTACCGACGATATAGGGCGCCGGGCAGCGAAACAGACGGGCGGCATCGGGGGCGGTGCGGCGCAGCACCATCAGGCAGGCACCGACCGCGATAAAGGCGATCAGCGTGCCGGCATTCGCCAGCTCGGCGATCTCATCCAGCCGGAAGAAACCGGCGACGGCGGCGATCGAGAGGCCGGTCAGGATCGTGATCCGGGTCGGCGCGCCGCTGCGCTTGCTGACCGTCGCCAGCCGCTGCGGCAACAGGCCGTCGCGCGCCATGACGAAGAAGATGCGGCTCTGCCCGTACATCATCACGAGGATCACGGAGGGGAGAGCGATCACCGCCGCCAAGGCGATGACATGGGCGGCGAAAGGCTGGTTCAGCGAGCGCAGGACCAGGGCCAGCGGCTCAGGCGAATCGGCCAGCACGCGGAACGGCAGCGCGCCGATCGCGGCGACGGCGACGGCCATGTAAATCGCGGTGCACAACACCATCGATCCGACGATACCGATCGTCAGGTCGCGGCCGGGGTTCTTGGCTTCCTCGGCCGAGGTGGCGACCGCATCGAAGCCATAAAACGCGAAGAAGACGATCGCGGCGGCGGCCATCACGCCGCGCTTGGTGCCCTCCACCTCGGTACTGCCGAAGCCGTATGGCATGAAGGGATGGAGGTTGGCGGAGTCAAACGCCGGTGCGGCGAACGCCACGAACACCGTCAGTGCGACGAGTTTGATGATGACCAGAATGATATTCAACGTTGCGCTTTCGCGCGTGCCGGCGACCAGCATGCCCATCACCGCCAGCGCGACGAGCACGGCGGGCAGGTTGATGATGCCGCCCGCGTGCGGCCCGACCAGCAGGGCCGGTGGCAGGTGTATGCCGATCGCTTCGATCCAGCCGACCAGATAGCCCGACCAGCCGACCGCAACGGTGGAACAGGCGAGTGAATATTCGAGGATCAGGCTCCATCCGACCACCCAGGCGATCGTCTCACCCAGCGCGGTGTAGCTAAAGGTATAGGCGCTGCCCGCTGCCGGGATCATCGTCGCCAGCTCGGCATAGGCGAGGGCGGCGCAGGCGCAGACCGCACCGGCGATCGCGAAGGCCAGGATCACCGCCGGCCCGGCGCGTTCGGCACCGACCCCGGTCAGCGTATAAATGCCGGTGCCGACGATCGCACCGACACCCAGCGCGATCAGATGCGGCCAACTGAGTGTTTTGGCGAGCGCCTGCCCCGAGGGCGCGTGCGCGCCCAGTGGCTTGCGCGGTCCGATGATCGACATGGTGTTACCCCTCTAACCCTGATTGCCGGTGCTGCCGGGGTTTCCCCGGTCAGCCTATCCGGTGGCGAATTGTGCGCGCAGATCGCTGAGCGTGCCGGCGATATGGGCGTGAAGCAATGTTTCGACCTGACCGGCATCGCGGGCCAGCCAAGCATCGATCATGCCGCGATGTTCCAGATGCGCGCGCGCGTCCCGCCCGGCGGGGGCGAGATGGGCGACGACATAGCGTTCTGCGAGGATCGCCAGCCGCTCGACGAGCTGCGTGGTCAGCAACCGGCCGCCGGGGCGGACCAGCGCGGTGTGGAATTCGCGGTTACGGACGGCGACTTCGGCCAGATTGGTGTGTGCCGCCTCGTCAAGCGCCTGGAACGCCTGCAACGCCTCGGTTCGGGCGTTCTCGTCGGCGTTCATCGCACCGACGGCGGCGGCCGACGGCTCGATCGCCAGCCGCAGCGCATAGATTTCGTCGGCCTGATCGGCGGACATCCGCCGCACCGTATAGCCGCGGTTGGCCTGGCTGATGAGCAGGCCCTCTTGCTCCAGCCGGGCCAGCGCCTCGCGCAGGGGAATCTTGCTGACGCCCAGTTCGGCGGCGAGCGCATCCTGACGGATCGGCATTTCGGCAGGCAACGATCCCGTCACCACGCGCTCGCGCACGATCTCGAAGACCTGATCGGACAGGGTACGCACGACGATGCTCAACAGCGGCTTCCTTGGCAGGCCGGCGCGAGGAGCGCCGTCATTTGACCTCGAAACCTTCCCAGAACCGATCGGCACGATCAATCCATATCGTGTTGAAACCGGTCGCGATCGCCGATCCTTCGATCGAGGGAATGATCGCTGGCGTCTCGCCGATCGTCGTCGCCGCCTCGACCCGGCCGATGAAGCGGCTGCCGATATAGCTTTCGTGGACGAACCGGTCGCCGGGTTTCAGCGTGCCGCGATCCGCCAGATGCGCCAGCCGTGCCGACGTGCCGGTGCCGCAGGGCGATCGGTCGATCGCCGCGTCGCCATAGAAGACGGCGTTGCGCCCGTCCGCGCCGTTCGATTTCGGTGCGTCGGCCCACAACACATGGCTGACACCGCGGATCGTGGGGTCGATGGGGTGAATCGGCTCCACCGCCGCACTCACCGCCGCCCGCACACGCCGACCCATCTCGACCAGCCATGATGCGCCCACCGCGTCGAGGCCGGGATAGCCCGCCTGCGGTTCGACGATGGCGTAGTAATTGCCGCCATAGGCCACATCGACCGTCAGCGGTCCGATCCCCTCCACCGTCACCGTCACGCCGCGCGCCGCGACATAGGCGGGGACGTTGGTGATGCGCACCGCGGTGACACGGTCGCCCTCCGTTTCATAGGCGATGTCGATCACGCCGGCTGGCACCTCAACCCGCAATCGGCCGGGCGTTACGGGCTGGATCAACCCGTGTTCCAGCCCGAACGTCACCATGCCGATCGTGCCATGGCCGCACATTGGCAGGCAGCCCGACGTCTCGATGAACAGGATGCCGATATCGGTATCGGCACGCGTCGGCGGGTAAAGGAATCCGCCCGACATCATCGCGTGGCCGCGCGGTTCAAAGCATAGCCCCGTCCTGATCCAGTCGAAACGGGCCAGGAAATCCTGGCGTCGTTCCGACATGGAAGCGCCGCGGAGCAGCGGTGCGCCCCCCGCGACCAGCCGGACGGGATTACCGGCGGTGTGGCCGTCGATGCAGAAGAAGGTGTGGCGCATGACGCTCAGTCTATCACGCCACCTCTTCGACGACCGGCGTGGCGGGCGTCAGCGTCGGGCGCGTCGCGGCGGCCTGTTCGACCATCGCGATCACCTCGGCGCGGCGGGCACCCTCCAGCGGGTAACGCGGCGGCAGCACGCGCTCCGACCCGCGACCCATCACCTGCTCGGCGAGCTTGATCGACTGGACGAGATCATGCTCCGCATCGAGATGGAGGAGCGGCATGAACCAGCGATAGATCTCCATCGCCTTAGCATGGTCGCCGCGTGCAAAGGCGTGAACCAGTTCGACCGATTCACGCGGGAACGCGTTGGTCAGGCCCGATACCCAGCCCTGCGCGCCGAGATACAATCCCTCCAGCGCCACGTCATCGAGGCCGGCGAACAGCACATACCGATCACCGAACGAGTTGCGCAGATCGGTGAAGCGGCGCGTATCGGGCGCCGATTCCTTCACCGCGACGATGTTGTCGACGTCGAGCAGCATCTCGAGCACCTCGTTGGTGATCGACGTGCGATACGCGGGCGGATTGTTGTAGAGCATGATCGGCAGCGCCGTCTTCTCGGCCACGCCGCGGAAGTGGAGGGCCAGTTCGTGCGGTTTGGGCACATAGACCATCGGCGGCAGCAGCATCAGGCCGTCGGCCCCGGCCTTCTCGGCGGCCTGCGCATACTCAACGGCGCGGCGGGTGTCGTATTCGGACACCCCGGTGATGACCGGCACGCGACCATCGACCGCCTCGACGATCGCGGTCAGCATGGTGACCTTCTCCTCGAAGGTCAGCGAGTTGTTCTCACCCACGGTGCCGAGCGCGATGACGCCGGTCACGCCGTCGTTCACCAGATCGTCGACCACGCGCTGCGTATCAGTGATATCAAGCGAGTAGTCGGCGCGGACCTGTGTCGTCACCGCCGGAAAAACACCTTGCCAGCCAATCGTCATCTTCGCCGTCCCTGTCTTGTCAATGAATACCGTATACGATACCAATCTGCGCAGTGCAACAAGATCGCTGACATATGTTGAAAATTCTGGTCATCGGCGGCGGGGTCGTCGGCCGTTCCATTGCCTGGCACCTGCAACGCGAGGGCATTCAGGTTGTGATAGTCGATCCCGCATGTGCCGGGTCTGCCGCATCGTGGGGCAATGCCGGGCATATCGCAACCGAACAAGTGGTGCCGCTCGCCTCGCGCGCGATGGTGCGATCGTTGCCGCGTCGACTGTTCGTGCGGGGCGGGCCGCTCGACCTGCCGCCACGCATGATTGCAACTTGGCTGCCGTTCGCCTTGCGACTGCTGCGGTCGACGCAGCCGCGCCGGTTCGCGGCGGGGGAGGCGGCGCTAGGATCGTTGTTGGCCGCGGCGATGCCGGCATGGCGGCGGCTCGTTGCGGGATTGGGCGCACCGGATCTGTTGCGCGAACAGGGTCATCTCGTCGCGTGGGAAAACGCTGGCAGCGCCGTAAAAGGCCGCGCGGCATGGCAGGCGGCCAACACCGGCACGGCGCGGGTCGGCGAGGCCGATGCCAGTGACCACACAGCGCTATCGGCCCTGTCGCCGAACGTCGTCGATGCAATCCGGTTCAGCGGTAGCGGCCAGGTAAGCGATCTCGACGCGCTGGCGGCGGCGTTCGATCATGCCCTGATCGCGGCGGGCGTGCGGATCGAACGCGGCACCGCCACGATCGAGCGGCGCGGGGCGGGGGTGCATGTAGCGGGGTTCGACGCCGACCGGATCATTGTCGCGGCCGGCATCGGATCGCGCGCCCTGATGGCGGCGGCGGGCGATGCCGTGCCGCTGATCGCCGAGCGCGGTTATCACATCCGGGCGGCGGCCGATCACTGGCCCGCCGATCTGCCGCCCGTCGTGTTCGAGGACCGGTCGATCATCGTCACGCGCTATGTCGACAGCGTGCAAGTAGCCGGGTTTGTCGAGTTCGGCCGTGCCGATGCGCCGCCCGACCCGCGCAAATGGGATCGGCTGGAAAGCCATGTCGCCGCGCTGGGAATGCCGATCGCCGGGCCGTTCCGCCGCTGGATCGGCGCGCGCCCGACCTTGCCCGATTACCTGCCCGCCATCGGCCGGTCGCGCCGGGCGGCCAATCTCTATTACGCGTTCGGCCATCAGCATCTCGGCTTGACGCTGGCGCCCGTCACGGGGGAATTGATGGCGGCGATGGTGCTGGGCGAGGCACCGGCGATCGATTGCACACCGTTCGATATCGCACGATTCTAGGGACAGGAGCGACCATGACGATCGGTACTTCGGACGCCGCCACCGAACTCGCGGCGATCCGCCCGCCCGCCACCCGTGCGCCTGCCATCGCAGCGACCGAATATGCGGCGCGGCTGGATCGCGCGCGGGCGCTGACGGCGGGGATCGGCGCCGATGCGCTGCTGGTCCATACCGGTGCCAGCCTGCGCTATTTCACCGGTGTTCCCTGGGGTGCGAGCGAACGTATGGTCGCGCTGCTGCTGCCTGTCCATGGCGAGCCGATCGTCATCTGCCCGCGGTTCGAGCGTGGCACGCTGGAAGCCGATCTGGACATCGCCGCCGACCTGCGGCTGTGGGAAGAAGACGAGGACCCGATCGCTCTCGTCGCCGATGCCGCGACGGGGATGGCGCGGATCGCGATCGATCCGCTGCTGCCGTTCGGCTGGGGCGAGAAACTGCGTGCGGCGGGACTGTCGGTGATCGACGGGGCGGCGGCGATCGACGGGTGCCGCACGATCAAATCGCCCGCCGAACTGGCGTTGCTGGCGGAGGCCAAGGTAATGACGCTGGAGGTGCAGCAACGCGCCGCGCGCATCCTGCGGCCCGGGATCGCGGCGGGCGAGGTCATCCGCTTTATCGATGCCGCGCATCATGCGATCGGCGGGGGCGGATCGTTCTTCTGCATCGTCCAGTTCGGTCGCGCGACCGCGTTTCCGCATGGCCTGCCCGGTGAGCAATATCTGGGTGAGGGCGAACTGGTGCTGATCGACACCGGTTGCCGGGTCCGTGGCTATCATTCGGACATCACCCGCACCTATGCCTTTGGCAATGTGGATCAGGAAATCCGCGATATCTGGCAACTGGAACACGACGCACAGGCCGCCGCCTTCGCCGCCGCCGCACCCGGCGTGACGTGCGAGGCGGTCGATGCCGCTGCTCGATCGGTGCTAGAGGCAGGCGGTCTAGGCCCGGATTACCGGTTGCCCGGCCTGCCGCATCGCACCGGCCATGGCATCGGCCTGTCGATCCATGAACCCGCCTATCTGGTGCGGGGCGACCGGACCCCGCTAGCGCCCGGCATGTGTTTTTCCAACGAGCCGATGATCGTTGTACCCGACCGGTTCGGCATCCGGCTAGAGGATCATTTCCACGTTACCGATACGGGCGCGGCATGGTTCACCGAGCCGCAGCCATCGATCGACCACCCGTTCGCTACTAATGCCCCCGCATAATGCACCCATTGTCCGGCAAGGCGCAATTCGGCTAGCAGATGCGGGTGGAACAGATTGAGAATCCCAGGATTGTCGCAGACGACCTGATGGCGAGAAATGGCATTTCATCGGCGATTGGCCGCGAAGACCGGTTCGATCCGGCCGATCCATTCGTCGCCGGGTTCCGCGAAGCCGTGCTGCCGATGGCGATCAGTGATCCCCGCCTGCCGGACAACCCGATCGTCCATATCAACGACGCGTTCGAAAAGCTGACCGGCTATTGCCGCGACGAGGTGATCGGCCGCAATTGTCGGTTCCTGCAGGGGCCGTTGACTGCGGCGGCGGACGTCGAATCGCTGCGCGCGGCAATCGCCTCGCAGGAGCGGATCGAAATCGATCTGCTCAACCATCGCAAGGATGGGACGCCCTTCTGGAACCGCCTGCATATCGCACCGGTGTTCAATGCAGCGGGCGAGCTTTGCTATTTCGTCGCGTCGCAACATGACGTGAGCGTCGAGCGACGGCAACAGGTCGATCTGGCCGATAGCGCGGCGCGGCTTGAATTTGCGTTGAAGGCGGGCCGATTGGGGGCGTGGACGCTCGATCCGGCCACCGGGCGGCTTGACGCATCGACCGGCTGCAAGGCGGTGTTCGGCCGCGCAGCCGATGAGCCGTTCGATTATGACGATCTCCGCGCCGCCATCCACCCCGAGGACCGCGACCGGGTGCTGGCTGCGATCGATCGGACGATCGCCACCGGCGCGGATTACGACATCGAATATCGCCTTGTCACGCCGTCGGGCGAGGTGCGATGGGCGGCGATCCGCGGTGAATTGATGACCCGTCGCGATGGCAGTCCGCTGTCGATGAGCGGCTTCTCGACCGACATTACCGAACGCCGGCGCGTCGAGGAACATCGCGAACTGCTGGCGGCCGAGTTGACCCACCGGGTCAAGAACACGCTCGCCACGGTTGGCGCCATCGTGAACCAGACACTGCGTGATGCCGGGTCGATGGAGGCCGCGCGCGATACGATTGCTGGCCGCATCGCCTCACTTGCCGTGGCGCACGACCTGTTGCTGCGCGATGAGGTGGAGGGCGCGGCGATCGGTGACATCGTCAGCGGCGTCATGGCGCCGTTCGACGATGCAAAGGGCCGACGGCTGACGATGGACGGCCCAAACGTGAAGCTGGAGCCGCGCATCGCGCTCGCATTTTCGATGGCGCTTCACGAACTGGCGACCAACGCCAGCAAATATGGTGCACTGTCGATAGCGGGTGGTCACGTCACGATCGCCTGGCACATCTGTTCGAACGCGACCGGCCGTCGGCTTACCTTCCGCTGGCAGGAGACTGGTGGCCCGCCCGTCGTCACGCCGACCCACACGGGGTTTGGCTCACGAATGATCGAACGCGTGCTTGCCCAGCATATCCGCGGCAAGGCTCGTGTCGATTATCGACCAGACGGCGTGGTGTTCGAGATCGACGCGCCTTTATAGGTTGATATCGACTGCCCGCTGTCATCCACCGGCGAAGCATTAGTAGAGCCGGATGTAACGGGCAAAAGGATCGTCGGAACGATGAGGCACATCGATACAGCGGAAATGGCCAACGAGGACCGGATCGCGCATGCGTTCGTCGAGGCGCGGCGGGGCGTTTACGGCGTTTCCGAGTATCCGGGCACCCGGCCCGAAACGCTGAGGGACGCCTACGCCATTCAGGACAGGGCGATCGCGATCGATGGCAGATCCGTCGCAGGCTGGAAGGTCGGGCGTATCCCGGCACCGCTCATCGGGATCATCGGGACAAATCGGCTAGCCGGTCCGATCTTCGCGGATCAGGTATATGATGCGACCGAAACCGCCACGCTGCCCGTGATCGTCGATGGCTTCGCCGCGGGAGAAGCGGAGTTCTGCATCCGCATCGGTCGCGCGCCGCCACCGGGTAGCACCGGGCTGACGCTCGATGAGGCGCTGGAACTGGTGGACGCGGTCCATATCGGCGTCGAAATCGCCAGTTCGCCTTACCCGCATATCAATCGGGACGGGCCACTGGTCACGATCAGCGATTACGGCAACAATTTCGGATTGCTGATCGGCGATGCCGTGCCAGATTGGCGGAGCCTGGGCTTTCTCGACTGGCCGGTCGTCTCGCGGATCGACGGCGCCGTCGTGGGGCAGGCCACAGCGCGCGAAATGCTCGACGGGCCGATCGGTGCGGTTGCGTTTCTGATCGATTGCCTGTCCGCGCGCGGGCTGTCATTGGCACCGGGACAATGGGTATCGTCGGGGGCGGTGACCGGGGTGCACCAGGTGCGACCCGGTCAGCGGTTTGAGGCCGATTTCGGCGAAATGCGGGTGAGCTGCGCGATCGACGCGGCCATGCCGGCACAGGCAATGGGAGTGGAAGCGGGACATGGAACCGGGCCGAGCTGAAACGATAGGGAGCGCGGTCGAGCGGTCGGGGCGCTATCGCTGGAGCATCGTCGCGCTGTTGTTCATGGCGACGGTCATCAATTACGTCGATCGCCAGATGATCGGCGTGCTGAAGCCGACCCTGTCCGCGGATCTCGGCTGGAACGAGACCGATTACGCGAACGTCATCTTCTTCTTCCAGATGGCCTACGCGATCGGATATCTGGGGTTCGGGCGACTGGTCGATGTGATCGGCGCGCGGATGGGGTACGCGGTTGCGTTCGTTATCTGGCAGCTGGCACATATCGCGCATGGCGGCGCCTATAGCGTCACTCAGTTCGCGATGGCCCGATTTGGTCTCGGCATTGGCGAGGCGGGCAACTTCCCCGCCGGCATCAAGGCGGTGACAGAATGGTTTCCCGCCAAGGAACGCGCCTTTGCCATCGGCGTGTTCAACGCCGGCGCCAATATCGGCGCGATCATCACGCCGCTGGCGATCCCCGTCCTGACAATCACCTATGGCTGGCGGATGGCGTTTGTCGTGACGGGCGTCGTCAGCTTCGTCTGGCTGATCGCGTGGCTGGCGATCTATCGCCGCCCCCGCGAACACAGGAAGGTGACCGGCGCCGAGCTGGCGTGGATCGAGCAGGACCCCGCCGACACCGGCACTGCGATCGGCTGGCGACGGATCGCCACCCGCCGCGAGACCTGGGCCTATGCGCTCGGCAAGTTTTTCATCGACCCGATCTGGTGGTTCTTCCTGTTCTGGCTGCCCGGCTATCTCGGCGACCGGTACGACCTCGATCTGCTGAGCTTCGGGCCGCCGCTCGTCGCGATCTATCTGTTGTCCGATCTGGGCAGCGTGGCGGGCGGATGGATGTCGTCACGACTGATCGCGCGCGGCCGCACCGTCAATTTCGCGCGGAAATCGACGATGCTGGTCTGTGCCTTCGCGGTCACGCCGGTGCTGTTCGCGCAGTCGATCGACAATCTGTGGGTGGCGGTGCTGGTCATCGGTATCGCGACGGCGGCGCATCAGGCGTTCTCGGCCAATCTTTATACGTTGCCGTCCGATCTGTTTCCCCGCGCGGCGGTGGGGTCGGTGATCGGCATCGGCGGTACCGTGGGCGCGGTCGGGGGCATGATGATGGCGAAATATGCCGGCTTCGTCCTCGACGGCGTCGGCAGTTATGCGCCCCTGTTCTACGTCGCCGGCTCCGCCTATTTCCTGGCGCTGGGTGCAGTGCATCTCCTGTCGCCCAGACTGGAACGCGTCTCCACGGTTTGAGAGCTACGAGGGGCACTTCGTTGGAACTGCCCCAAGCCGTGTCACCGGCGGATTGAGGAGAGAAATGGTGCGTACGATCGATGCCCATCAACATTTCTGGCGATACGATCCGGTTGCTCTTAGCTGGATCGATCCCGCCACGTCCCTGGCGCAAGATCGCTTGCCGCCGGACGTGCGGGTCGCGATGGACTGCGCTGGCATCGACGGATCGATCGCCGTGCAGGCATCCCAGAGCGAAGCCGAAACACTGTGGCTGCTGGCGCTGACCAAGCGTCATCCGTGGATCGCCGGAGTAGTGGGATGGGCTGACCTATGTGCACCCGATATCGCCGACCGTATCGCCGCGTTGCGGCATCCAAGGCTCGTTGGGTTGCGGCATGTCGTGCAGGACGAACCCGACGATCGCTTCCTGCTCCGCGATGATTTCACCAACGGCGTCCGGGCGACGACCGCGGCGGGACTAGCTTACGATATTCTGATCTACCCGCGACAGGCGAGCCACGTCCCCGCCTTTCTCGACAAGGTCGGCGATGGCCGCTTCATCCTCGATCACGGTGGCAAGCCACCGATCGCGACGGGTGGGTGGCAGCCATGGGCAGACGCCATCACCCGGATCGCACACTATCCGGGCGTGTGGTGCAAGCTGTCCGGACTGGTGACGGAGGCCGATCATGCGACGTGGCAGCCGGACGATCTGGCCCGCTACGTCGATCACCTGATCGACTGCTTCGGACCCGATCGATTGATCTTCGGAACAGACTGGCCGGTGTGCCTGCTCGCCGCCGATTACGGCCGTGTCCATGCGGTTGCGATGGAGCACGTCTCCGCGCGCTGCCCCGATCACGTCGACGCCATCTTCGGCGGGAATGCGACGACGGCCTATCGCCTACCCGATCGGTGATCCATCGCGATCAGCCTGCTCCGCCACCAGCGCCCCCACGATGGTCGCGCCGGTGCCCGACCTACGGCCGATCACGATCCCCACCTGCCCGGCGAGGCTCAAATCACGAAACGTGCCGGTAGTGGACGAGCGTCGCGGGCTTCATCTCGATCGAATAGCCCGGCCGGGACGGCGGCATGTACGCGGCTCCGCGGATCACGCAGGGGTCGACGAAATGCTCATGTAGATGATCGACATACTCCGTCACGCGGCCCTCCGTCGTCCCGGAGAAGCAAAGATAATCGATCATCGACAGATGCTGGACATATTCACACAGGCCGACGCCGCCGGCATGCGGACAGACCGGCAGGCCGAATTTCGCCGCCAGCAGCATCACCGCCAACGCCTCGTTGACGCCGCCGATGCGGCATGCGTCCAACTGGACGATATCGATCGCACCAGCCGCCATGAATTGTTTGAACAGGATGCGATTCTGGCACATCTCGCCGGTCGCCACCTTCACCGGCGCGATGGCCGCCCGGATCGCGGCGTGGCCCAGCACGTCGTCGGGGCTGGTCGGCTCCTCGATGAACCACGGATCGGCAAAAGCCAGCGCGCGGACCCAGTCGATCGCCTCGCCGACTTCCCACACCTGATTGGCGTCGATCATCAGCCGGCGGTCTGGCCCCAGCACCTCGCGCGCGATCCGTACCCGGCGGATATCGTCGGCCAGATCGCGGCCGACCTTCAGCTTCACATGCGTGAAACCGGCATCGACCGCTTCCTGCGTCAACCGGCGCAGCTTCGCGTCGTCATAACCCAGCCAGCCGGACGAGGTGGTGTAGCAAGGATACCCCTCCGCCATCAGCGTTGTGATCCGTTCCGCCTTGCCCGCCGCCCGTTCGGTCAACAGCGCCAGCGCCTCGTCGGGCGTGATCGCGTCGGTCAGGTAGCGGAAATCGATCGCGGCCACGATCTGTTCGGGGTTCATGTCGGCGACCAGTCGCCAGACCGGCTTGCCCGCCGCCTTTGCCCACAAATCCCAGATCGCGTTGACGACCGCACCGGTCGCCAGATGCATCGCGCCCTTGTCCGGCCCGATCCAGCGGAGCTGGCTGTCGCCGGTCAAGTGTCGCCACATTCGCCCCGGATTCTCCGCGATCCAGTCCAGTTCCAGCCCAACGATCAGATGACGCATCACCTCGATCGCGGCGACGCAGATGTCGTTGCCCCGGCCGATCGTGAAGGTCAGGCCATGTCCCTCCAGCCCCGGCGTGTCGGTGTCGAGGACAACATAGGCGGCCGAATAATCGGGGTCGGGGTTCATCGCGTCCGACCCGTCGAGCGCGAGGCTGGTCGGAAAGCGCAGGTCGATCGTGCGCAGTCCGGTGATGCGGGTCATGCGGTCTGCTCCAGAAGCGGCAATGTCATTGTCAATTTACCCAACCGCCGTCGATCACATGCACCGCGCCGGTGGTGAAGCTGGCGTCGTCGCTTGCCAGATAGGCGACCAGTGCCGCAATTTCCTCGGCGCGGCCCAGTCGACCCATCGGTTGGCGAGCAATGAAGGCGGCCTCGGCATCGGCCACCTCGATCCCCTGCGCCCCCGCTTGTGCTTCGACGCGCGCGCGCAGCGACGGCGTCTCGATCGTACCGGGGCACACTGCGTTGCAGCGGATGCCGCGCGCAACGAAATCCGCGGCAACCGCCTTGGTCAGGCCGATCACCGCCGCCTTGCTCGCCCCATACGCATAGCGATTGGGAATGCCCTTGATGCTGGAGGCGATGCTGCTCATGTTGACGATCGAGCCTACACCCTTTGCCAGCATACCCGGCAGGAACGCGCGGATGGCGTGATGCATCGCGTGGACATTCAGATCGAAACTGAGCGTCCAGTCGTCGTCGGTGCATTGCAGGATGTCACCCGCGCCGACGAACCCACCGATATTGGCCAACGCATCGATCGGGCCGACTGTGGCGGGCAGGGCGGCGATGGCGGCGGGGTCGGTCAGGTCGGCAACGATGCGCTTAACGCCGACGACCGCCTCTAGCGCCTCGCCATCGCGGTCCAGCGCCCAAACCGTGGCACCTTCATCGCGTATCCGCTCCGCCGTCGCGCGGCCGATCCCCTGTCCGGCGGCCGTGACCAGCACGACCTTGCCCTGAAAACGCATGTCCGTCTCCGCCCTCGAACTTTTACCCGTCAAAAGTTCATTTCAGGTATCATATTGGACTTATCGGTTGCATCATGTCCAGCCACTTGATCGATCGAGCGGCGCATGATGACAATGCGCGAGGAGAGGTTTGACCAATGACTCAACGTATGGTGCTCGCACTCGACCTGGTCGACGATGCCGCCTTGATCGCGGCTTATGAAGCGCGCCATGCGCCGGCGGCGGTCTGGCCAGATGTGATCCGCGATATTCGTCTACGCGGATATGTCGACATGGAAATCTGGCGCGTCGATGACCGGCTGGTGATGATCGCCGAGGTGACCGACGACTTTCCTCGACGGAGCGATCCAGCGCTGGCTCAGACCGTTGACGACTGGGAATCCGAGATGGACGCATTCCAGCGCCCTCTGCATCCGGACGGTGAAAAGTGGTTGGCCATGCGCCGCATCTTCGCCCTGACGGATCAGCCGGCCATTGATCCGTGGTGATGAAGGGCAACTAAGTCCTTGAAACAGTTTTGCAGGTTGCGCTTCACTGGTTAGCGATCGATCGGAAAGATCGACAGGATCGACAGGATCGACAGGATCGACAGGATCGACAGGATCGACAGGATCGACAGGATCGAGGGAGCAGTCATTGGCCAGCGTCGACATCATCGGGCTTTCCAAGCGCTTCGGCGATACGACCGTTCTCCACCCGACTGACCTTCGGATCGAGGATGGCGAGTTCGTCGTGCTCGTCGGGCCATCGGGTTGTGGTAAGTCGACGCTGCTCCGCCTGATCGCCGGACTGGAGCAGCCGAGCGAGGGCCGCGTGGTGATCGATGGCCGCGACGTGACGAACGCGGCGCCGTCGGACCGGGGGCTGGCGATGGTCTTCCAATCCTATGCGCTCTATCCGCACCTGACCGTCGCAGCCAATATCGCCTTCCCGCTGAAGGTCGCCGGCATTGCCAGACGCGAGATCGACGATCGCGTCCGTGAGGTCGCCGCGATGCTTGACCTGTCGGACCTGCTCAATCGCCGTCCGCGCGCGCTGTCCGGCGGACAGCGCCAGCGCGTGTCGATCGCGCGAGCAGTGGTTCGGCGGCCCCGTGTCCTGCTGCTCGACGAGCCGCTGTCGAACCTCGATGCGAACCTGCGCGCGCGGATGCGACACGAATTCGCACGCCTTCACCAACAGCTGGGTGCGACGATGATCTACGTCACGCACGACCAGCTGGAGGCGATGACGCTCGCCAACCGCATCGTCGTGATGGGGGCGGGGCGGGTCGAACAGGGCGGTGCGCCGCTCGACGTCTATCGCCGGCCGGCGAGCGTGGCGGTCGCTGCCGCGATCGGATCGCCTGGCATGAACCTGCTTCCCGCAACGATCATTGCCGGCGACAAACGTGGCGCGATGGTGCGGCTGACGGGTGGCGAGGAGGTGCTGACCGGGGCGGACGTGCCACGGGACGCGATCGGCGCATCGGCGACGCTGGGCATCCGACCGGAGCATCTCCATCTCGATCCCACCGGGCCGTTCGAGGGCGCGGTGGAGCTGTTCGAGCGGCTTGGCCCCCTGTCGTTCGCGCATCTCGGCGTGCGGGGGGCGGTGGACACGATCGTCGCGCAATTGCCGGGGGATCGATCGGTGACGCTGGGCGAGCGTTTGCGCTTCGGCGTGTCGCCGGGGGATGCCCATCTCTTCGGCCCCGATGGCCGCGTCTATCCCTTGACGCTGCCGCCCAGCAGCCCGGTCAGATAATATCGCTGGAGCGCGAGAAATAGCAGCAGCACCGGCATCGTCGTAACGACCGCCGCCGCCATCATCAACTCGCCATCCGCCGCATGTTCCCGCGCGATCGCGGCGACCGCGACCGGCAGCGTGTAGAGATGCTGATCGGCCAATACGATCAGCGGCCACAGGAAGTCGTTCCACGAGCCTAGAAACATGAACAGCGCCAGCGTCACGACGATCGGGGTCAGCAGCGGCAGCACGATCGACACAAAGATGCGGACCTCGCTGGCGCCATCGATCCGGGCTGCGTCGATCATTTCGTCAGGGATCGCCAGCGTCGCCTGCCGGACGAACAGGATCGCGAAAATACCGGCCAGACCAGGCAGAATCACGCCGGCATAGCTGTTGACCAGCCCCAGTTCCTTGAAGATCAGGAACAGCGGCAGCATCGCCACCTGTCCAGGCACGACCAGCGATGCGATCAGCCATTGCAGCAACCGTTCCCGCCCGCGAAAACGCAGCTTGGCAAAGGCATAGCCCGCCGGCACCGTCAGCAGCAGTCCGAGGACGGTCGATACCGCCGCGATGCCCAGACTGTTCAACAGTGCCGGGACGATCCGGTAATCCCACCACGCGCCCTCGATCTGCCGGCGGAACAGCAGCTCGTAATAATTCTCCCACGACCAGCGGGATGGCCAGAGCGGCGTCGGCAGCGTGCTCGACTCCCCGCGCGGCATGAACGACACGATCACCATGTACGCCAGCGGCGCGACGGTCAGTGCGGTTAGCAACAGCGCCGCCGCATTGGCGACGATCGCGCGTGGCGACATCCTCACAGCCATTCGTACCGCCGCCCGATGCGCGTCTGCACGATGGTCAGCGCCAGGATCATCAGGAACAGGATGAACGCCACCGCGCTCGCCTGACCCAGATTCCACCATTTGAAGCCTTCGTCGAACATGAAATATAGCACCGTCGTGGTACTTTGCGCGGGGCCGCCCAGCGTCATGACATAGGGTTCGGCGAAGATCTGGAGGAAGCCGGCGACGCTCATCACCACCGCCAGCAACAGCGTCGGCCCGATCGCCGGCAAGGTTACGTGGCGGAAACGTCCCCACAGGCCGGCACCGTCCAGCCGCGCCGCCTCCATCAGGTCTTGCGGCACCGCTGACAGCGCGGCGGTGAAAACGATCATGTTGTATCCGAAAATTTTCCACGTCACGAAGATCAGGATCGCCGGGATCGACGTCGCCGGATTGCCCAGCCAGTCGACCGACGCCACGCCGACCGCGTTGAGCGCGCGGTTCATCAATCCGAACCGCTCGTTGAACAGGAACCGCCAGACGACCGCCGTCGCCACCACGCTGGTGACATAGGGCGCGAACAGCAGCACGCGCCACAGCGGCTTCCAGCGTACCGTGACGTCGTTCAGCAACAGCGCGACGGCCAGCGACGTGCCGATCGCCATCGGCACGCCGAGCACCGCGAACAATGCGGTATTACCCAGCGCCCGCCAGAACAGCGGCGTCGACAACAGGTCGATAAAATTTCCTAGCCCGACGAAGCGCAGATTGGACCAGTCAGCCAGCGCATAGATCGAATAATCGGTGACCGACAACGCCATCGCCAGCGCGGTCGGCACGATAAAGACCAGAACGATGATCGCCAGCACCGGCGCGGAGAACAGCCAGGCGGTGCGCTCCTGCCGGGTCATGCAAGCTTGCCCGCCTCGACCAGTGCGCGCCGTTTGGCGAGAAGTCGATCGACCCGCGTATCGAGCGCGGCGAGCGCCTGATCGATCGTCTGCAATCCGCGCACCACGCGCTCTGCCGCCAGTTGGATCTCGATCTGGATGCGTTCCCATTCGATCACGCGGGGCAGGAAAGCCGGCTCGCGCATCTGCTCGGCGAAGGGGGCGAGGACAGGCGTTGCCAGTTGCGGCGACGACCAAACGCTGGCCCGCGCCGGCAGGTTGCCGATCAGCCGCTGATACCGCAACTCACTGCTTGCCGAGCTCAGATGGCGGACCAGCGCCCATGCCTCTGCTGGTCGCGAAGTGGTGGCGGATACGCACAGGCTTGTGCTCAGGCCGGACAGCCTGCCCGCACCCTGCGGCCCCGCGATCCGCGCCGTCGACCAGAGGTCGGCGGGCAGGTCGTTCGCGCGCCGTTTGAAATCGAGCAGGGTAGGCGGACCGCTCGGCCAGATCGCGAAGAACCCTTGCGCGAAGGCGGCTACCGGGTCCTGCACCTCGGTCGACAGTGCGCGCGGCGCGAACCCGTCGGCGAAGAGTGACGCATAATAGGCGAACGTCATCCGCGCCTCCGCGGTCTGAAAATTACCGCGCGTGTCGCGGTCTCGCAGCAACACCGCCCCCGCCTGAGACAGCATGTTGATCAACGCGGTGGGCCAGTTGAGCAGCATCAGGAACACGAAGTCGTCGGGCCGCCGCCGCTTGATCGCCCCCGCCATGGCGCGCCATCCGTCCCATTCCTCGGATGGCGTTTCATAACCCGCCTGGCGAAGGATGTCGCGGCGATAGAACTGCACCTGTGGTGCCACCGACCACGGGATCGCATAGTCGCGCCCCTTGATCCTGGTCGCCGTCAGCACACCCGGAATTATATCGGCGACCAGCGCGGGGGCCGGGACAGGCGCGATCGCGCCGATCGTTGCGAATTCCTCTATCCAGCTGTTGAAGAGCATGAGCACGTCCGGCATCGCGCCACCCGCCTGCGCAGTCAGCAGTTTTTCATGCGACGCCGTCGTCGGCAGCGATTGCACCTCGACCGGAATGCCGGTCGCCGCTGTGAACGGGGGCATCAATAACGGGGAGTAATCGCCCTCGTAACTCATCGCCCAGAACCGCAGTGGTTGATCGCTGGTCGTGTTTGCGCAGGCCGACAGGGCAACGGCCGGCAGCAAACCCAACGCCGATCGCCGCGTCCAATGCTGCGCGTGCCCCTCCATCGAGCAAACGTGCCGCATCCGCTCATCTCACACCAGCCCGCCACCATAATAAACGGCGCAAAAGTTGAGCTATGTAAATCGGTTGGCATCCGGCGCGGATGGCGATCGCTGTTCTGTCTTTGGGTATTGGCGTATGCCCTGGCTCAACGACTGTCGATGTAAAGGCATCGATCAAAAGGGGAGATAGACATGTTGCCCATCCTGAGGCGCTGCCATCTGTTGTGCGGCGTGGCTTTGATCGTCGCGTCCGCATCACACGCACAGACGGCGCCGACCGTGACCGACGCGGCGCCGGCTGTAACGCCGGACGTTGACCCTGCTGCTATCGCTGGCGAAGACACGGATATCGTCGTCACCGGATCGCGGATCGTCCGCCCGGATTACGAGGCGCCCAATCCCATCGTCTCGTTCGGCGCGGCCGATATTCAGCGATCGGGCAGCACCAACGTCACCAGCTTCCTGCAACGCGTGCCGGCGCTGACCAATTCGCTGGACAGCACGCGCACCGCTGGTCGCAACCAGTCGGACGGCAGTTTCGGTCAGGTCGGGCTGAACCTGCTCGATCTGCGCGGACTGGGGCCGAACCGTACGCTGGTGCTGGTCAATGGCCGTCGGCACGTCGCCGGCCAGCCGGACACTGCCGCGCTCGACATCAACGCAATCCCGACCGACTTGATCGAACGTGTCGATGTACTGACCGGCGCGGCTTCTGCCGTCTATGGCGCGGATGGCGTCTCTGGCGTCGTCAATTTCGTGCTGCGCCGTGACTTTGACGGGGTGGCCGCTCGCAGCCAGTTCGGCATTTCCGATCGTGGCGACGCCGCCAACCGCTTCGCCTCGATCGTCGCCGGCCGGAACTTCGCCGACGGCCGCGCCAACGTGACGTTGGCGTATGAGTATAATGCCGACCAGCCTCTGGCGAACGACGACCGCTCTTATCTCTCGTTGGCCGAGCGCCAGTTTTTTGTGAACCTCGATGGCTATGATCCTGCGCGGCCGGGCAGTTACAAGATCGGGCCGGTGCGCGACCTGCGTTATCCCTACGGTTCGAACCAGGGATATGTCGTGATCGGCAATCAGGTGTTTCGCGGCGACGGTGCGATCTACACGCCTGGCCGTTTCCTGCAGAACGACGGCTATTCGATCGGCGGTGACGATACGCCGGTGGCGGGATACATCGGCGACATCTTTCCGCGCACTCGGCGCCATGCTGTCAACGCGCTCACTCATTTCGACGCATCGGACGCATTCAAGATCAGCCTGGAGGGCAAGTTCGTTCAGTCCACGGTGACGAGCTTCAGCGGCTTCGGCGGCAACTACCCGGCGACGATCGCACTCGACAATCCGTTCATTCCCGCCAGTATCCTGACGGCAGCGCGCAATGCCGGCCTGACCTCTGTCGATATCAGCCGCAACAATTTCGACATTTCCCGTCGCGGCGAGGAGGATCGGCGGCGCACGTACCGCGGCGTGGTCGATGTCACCGGGCGGCTTTCGGACCATCTGAGCTACGACGCCTCCTACACCTATGGTCAGACGGACGTCCGCGCGACCAAGCTGAACGACCGTTTGAACGACCGTTTCCTAGCTGCGCTCGACGCGGTACGCGATCCGACGACCGGGCAGGTGGTATGCCGTTCGGCCGCGGCGCGCACCGCGGGTTGCGTGCCGGTCAACACGTTCGGCGGCATCACGGTCGACCCGGCCTCGTTCGATTACTTCCTCAGCAATCCGATCAGTAACGCCCGCCTGACCCAGCATGTCGCTAACGCTTCGCTGACTGGCGATTTCGGTCAGCTTTTCGAGTTGCCCGGCGGCCCGGTCGCCTTTGCGGTAGGTGGCGAATATCGGCGCGAGTCCAGCCGCTTCCGTCCCGCCCAGGCGCTGACCGACAATCTGTTCTATCAATATGACGAGTACATCATCCCCACGCCGTCGAACGGTCATTTCGATGTATGGGAGGCGTTTGGCGAGGTCAACGTGCCGATCTTGAAGGATCTGCCGTTCGCCAACCTGTTGTCGGTCGGTGCGGCCGGGCGCTACTCGGATTATTCCACCGTCGATTCGACGCGCAGCTATCAGTTCAACGGCATCTACGCACCCGTCCGCGAGATCAGCTTCCGCGGGTCCTATGGCCGCTCGGTCCGCGCACCCAATATCGGTGAGATATTCCGTCCGCGGACCGGGACCAGCAACTTCTTCTCCGACCCCTGCTATGTCGGCAACCGCAGCCTCGGCACCTCGTTCCGCGGCGCCAATTGCCAGGCGCTCATCACCGCCGCCGGCGGCAATCCCGCCACCTTCACCGCCCAGAACAATCCGGATGCCACGATCTTCATTCCCGGTACGCAGCAGGGCAATCCTGACTTGCGTGCAGAGGTCGCCCGCACTTGGACAGCCGGCGTCGTCCTGCGGCCCGTCTCCGGCTTTTCGATCGGTCTCGACTGGTACGATATTCGCCTGCGCGACGCGATCAACACGCCGGATGCCAACGCCATCGCCGCGCTGTGCGTCGATCAGCCAACGCTCGACAATCCGTATTGTGCGTCGATCAGCCGCCGGACCGGCAGCGGCTTCATCAACGGGTTCGTGGTGCAGCCGCAGAACGTGGCCGCCTTCCGCACGGCGGGTGCCGAACTGAACATCGCCTGGCGATTTACCACGACACGGGCCGGCACATTCGATCTGCGCTTCGTGGGCGGCTATCTCGACCGGCTGGAACAGATCGCGACACCTGGCGCGGTGGTCGAGAACAATGTCGACCAGATATTTCGGCCGAAATATAACTTCACCGTTTCGCCGACCTGGACCACCGGGCCGCTGACGCTCAGCTATAACCTACGCTGGCAGGACGGCGTGCGCCGGTTCAGCCGGATCGATACCGCCGCGAACTCCAGCCTCGTCGATCCGCGCTATTTCCGGTACAAGGAATTGTGGCAGCACGACGTGCAGGCCCAGATCGAGGTCAACGATCGGTTCGCCTTTTATGGCGGCGTCAACAATCTGGCCGATCAGAAGCCGGATATCGGGTTCGAGACGAACGTCCCGATCTCGCCTGTCGGGCGCTTCATTTATCTTGGCGCGAAACTTCGCTATGGAGAGCGTTGACCGGATCGCGCTTGGTCCTGAACAGGACCGGCGATTTGCTATTGACCAGGAGTGGCTGATTGCCTGCTCCTGGCCAGGCATCCCGGCCGCCAACGCCGTGCCACGGAGTGACTGACATACCACGCAAACCAAACTACGATTTCGAGCGCCGGGAGCGCGAGAAGGCCAAAGCCACCGAGTCCGCGAAGAAAGCGCAAGCCAAGGCTGACCGAAAGGCAGCGGCGCAAGAAGCGCCGGATACAAATGAGACTGGAGACGAGTAATCGATAAAAGCACCGCCCGACCAAACCAGGCCGAGCGGTGCTTAAGGCAGTTACTTCTTGCTCTCGCCCGACGCGCTGGAAATCGCGGTACCGGCAGACTTCACGTCTTTCCCGGCACCGTTCACCGTGTTGCAGGCGGAAAGGCCGATCACGGTGGTCAGTGCCAGCACCAGGCCGATTTGCTTTGTCATAATGTTATCCTTCATGGGAAAAATGGGGTGCGGCGGATGCGGTACGCCCATCCGCCGCAGAAACTCAGCGCAGCCGGCGACGGGTTGCCGCCGTTGCACCGATACCGGAAGCGGCCGCACCAACGAGTAGCGCGAACACCAGAACGAATGACGTGCCCGCAGCCGCGCCGGCGGCCTTGTCGGTCGCCGAAATGGCGGTCGCGACCGTCTTGTTCTTCGTTTCCACGAACTGCTGCTTGGCGCGCGTTACCTGCGCCTGAGCTTCGGGACGGCTGATCTTGCGCTGAGCAGCGACGATATCGACGATGCGGCTTTCGGCTTGCTGGCCGTCGGTCCCGCCACGCGCCAGGGCTGGAAGCTGCTTCGCAATTTCCTTTTGCGCCTGCTCGGTCGTCATCTGCGCGGGATCGGTCGGCGCATCCGACAGATAGGCCGCCGCCTCGCTGCGGACATCACCCTCATCGATCCCGGCGATCGAGGCGGCCTTTGGCGCCGCCGCGCTTACCGTCGTGCCAGCCGCGCCGGCCACTGCGCCGACGGTCCGGAACGCACCGCCGATGATCCCACCGACCGCTGAGGTGAGCAGGTAAAGGGTGAGGATCAGCGTCACGCCCCAGACGACCAGGCCATGGACCAGGGCATCAAACCGCTCGTGGACGCCCGCAACCCGCGCTGCGGCATAGCCGCCGATACCGAGTGCGAGGATCGTCGTGATAAGCCAGTAGATGCCGGCGCCGATCCCGAACCCGGCCGCGCCCGGTGTGGTCCCCTCGACCGGATCGACCATCGTCAACCCGATGCCAGCGCCCAAAATGCCGAGGACGAGTTGCACCGCGACGGCGATGACGACGCCGGCGAAGATTGCGCCCCAGGATAGTCGAGTAGGGGTCTTGCCGAGATAAGCATCATCGACCGGCGCAAGGCCGGTGGTTACGTGGGTCGCCATAGTTACTCCTGTTGGAAAGATATCTTCGCCGCGATCAAAACCGCGATGATTTTTAGGGTTTCTGGGATTTCTGGATGTCGGTAGCCTCGGCGACACCCGCCTTCTTTTCGGCGGTGCCACGCTCACGCGCCGCATCGTCACCGATCAGCTTACCGATCGCCTCCTGGACCGATCCCTTGGCGACACGCGTTGCCGCATTCTTCGCCTCTGGGTCGGCAGGGGCTTCCTTACCTGTGCGCCGGGCCGTCATGCTGTGGTCTCCAATTGGGTCCGTTCGTGCATCACGCCCTCGCCGTCGAAGCCCCGGGCACGGGCCCAGGCCACTGCGGCGATGCGGCGGTTGACGCCGATCTTGGCATAGATGCGGGCGACATGATTACGGACTGTGTTGCTGGCGACATCGAGCGTGCGGGCGATCGTCTTGTCGTCGTAACCCCGACAGATGAGTGCAAGCACTTCGCGCTCGCGCGCCGTTAGATCGTCGAGCCCCGGACCGGTGATATCCGGCTGGGGTGCGCGGAGCCGGGCCAGCTTGTCCATGATCGAACGGCTGAACCAGCTCGTGTCCTTCATCACCGCCTCGATCGCGTCGACCAGTTCGAGTTCCGTCGCCTTGCGTTGGGTGATGTCCTGGAACGCCCACAATACGCAGGCGTCGTCACCCAGCGTGATCGCCTCGGTCGATATGATGCAGTCGATCGGCGCGCCGTCTTTTGCCACGATACGGGCGTCATGGCCGCGCAGATCACGACCGTCCTTGATCGCTTCCTCGATCCGATGCCGGATCGCACTGCTTTCCCAAAGCTCGACCTCGCCAAGTGGCCGACCGATGATTTCTGTCGGCGTATAACCGGTCATCGAGGTGAAGCTGGTATTGACCTCGCACAGCAAGTGCCCGTCCCTCGTGCCGATCGCCATCGGCACCGGGGCCATTTCAAAAGTACGGGTGAAGCGCTCCTCGCTATGGCGAAGGGCGTCCTGTGCTTTCCGGCGCGGTTCCAGATCGGCGAAGGTGAACAGCATGCATGGCTGTTCGCCCATGTCGATCGGTTGCCCCGCGACGATGACGAGCTTGGTGCCGCCGCCGGGAAGCTCCATTTCCGCCTCCATCTGCGGAATGGTACGCCCCTCGGCGAGCCGCTCCTTGGCCAGATCGCGCCTGTCTGCCCCGCGTAGAACATCGATGTCGTACACTGTCCTGCACAGCACCTGATCCCGGTGGTGGCCGGTCATATCCAGAAAGCCCTGATTGACCTTGACGAACCGCAGGTCACTCAGCCGGCAGATCACGGCAGGCGCGGGGTTGGCATTGAACGACTGCTCGAAACGGTCCTCGGCCTCGTAGCGCGCGGATACGTCCTGAATGATGAGCACGAGGCACGCGGGTTCTGCCTCGTCGGCATCGTTGAGGACCAGGCTGCGCACTTGATGCACCCAGCGGGGCGCGTCGTCTCCCGCCACCGTCACCTCGACCACCACCTCCGAAAAGGAATCTCCGGCAACCACGCGTTCGACAGGATAGTCATCCGCTTCGACCCGGTGGTTGTTGCGGTAACGCAGTTGGAATCGTGACCGGTAATCGTCCACGGTCGCGCCGAGTTCGGCGATGTCTTCCACGCCGTGCATGGTCAAGGCAGCATCGTTCGCCCAGAGCAGGCTCTGGTCGGGATCGATGAGGATCACACCCTCGTCCAGACCGACGATGATCTGACGCAGATGGCGCAGGTCGGCTGTCTCGCGGAGGGATTTGAATGCTGCCTCGGTCATGACGAACTCAGTCGTGCCGGGCGTGCACGAGCCAGGCGAGGCCATAGCCGGCCAGCGCCGCTGCGACTGCCGAGAGAACGGGCGTATCTTGCACGGTCTGCGCCGCCGCCTTGCCGCTCTTCTGCGCGGTATCGGCGATACGTTCCCCGGCCGCCTTCAACCGGTCACGTGCCTCGTCCGCCAATTCGGGTGCGCTATCGATGGCATCACCGATAATCGACTTGGCTCGCCCGTACGTGTGCTGCGCCCCGCCGGCGACCTGATCGACAACGCCGTCAACCTTCCAGTCGCGGCTGTCGACGGCATCCCCGACGGCCTTTTCGACTTTTCCGCCGACGTAGCGGACGCTACCCTGAAATTCGTCGTTGTTCATGATCGTCTCCTTGAAGAATGAAATGGATATACGGTGATCGGTCAGGGAAGGACGCCGCAGCCGGAGGCGGCCTTGCCCACGGCGAGTGCGATGGCGGGATCCTTCAACTCGCCGGCGACCCTCAGAAGATCGCTAACGGTCAAAACGCCGGGCGTGGTGTCACCCTTGCGATAGGCGGCAGCGGCGCGGCCCAATTTCTGAAGCTGGCCCAGCGACAGATCGCTCTGCAATCGTGTCCCGACGCAATCGGAACGTTCCGCATCCAGCCCATAACGCTGCAGCCCCGTCGAGATACGCGTCGCGGGGGCGGCACAGGCAGTTAGCGCCAGCGCTCCCAGCAACATCGTCGTCAGTGCCTTCATGGTCGATCTCCGCACCGACTCCGCTTAGGCGCTACCGGTTCGGCCGCATCAACCGCTCGCCGTGATGCGTGTTCCTGGTATTTTTGCGGGTTTATCTGGTGTCGAAGTACCATTGTGTCTTTGCTGTTTCATTTCGATACGTTCGAGATGGACGAGTGGAAAACGGACGCGCAACAGCGTCGTTGCGACGAAAACAGGTGTCGCGTAGAGGCCGGTAACAACGCGGCAATCGACGAGTGACGGCCTTGAGTGACACGACCGATCGCGCCGTCGAAATCGGCTCGAAGATGACCGCCGATGCCGAACGCATCGCCGCCGAGTTGATTGGCCAAGATCTCGGAACCGATCCGTTCGTGGCGGCGGTGCGCGCCACGCGCATGCCGATGATCATCACCAACCCCCGGCTGTCAGACAACCCTGTCGTCTTCACCAACGATGCCTTTTGTCGTCTGAGCGGTTATGGCCGGGATGAAATAATCGGGCGCAACTGCCGGTTTCTCCAGGGACCAGACACCGATCCGCAAACCGTGCGCAAAATCCGCGATGCGGTCGGGCGAGCCGAGTCCATCGAGATCGACATTCAGAACTATCGCAAGGATGGGGAGACGTTCTGGAACCGGCTGCTGATGGCGCCGGTCTACGATACCGAGGGTGTTCTGGCCTATTTCTTCGCCAGCCAGGTCGACGTCACGCTCGAGCGGGAGCGATTGAAGGGGCTGGAGACCAGTAACGCATCGCTCATGGCCGAATTGACCGATCGGTTGCGCGTGCAACAGGAGCAGGAGCGCGAACTTGCTTTCACGCTCAAGGCCGCCCGTTTTGGCACGTGGAGCCTGGAGATTGAGTCGAAGCAACTAACGGCATCCGAAACGTGCAAAGAAATTTTCGGCCGGCCGATCGACCAACCCTTCACCTATGCGGATCGACTGGAGGCCATTCATCCTGATGACCGGGCGAAAAGCGTGGCCGAGGTCCGCCGTTGTGTGGCGGAGGGCACGGATTATGATGTCACCTACCGGATTTATCGCGCTGACGGCGAAATGCGATGGATCGGCTCGCGGGGCCAGCCATTTTTCGATGCCGAGGGCAAGGCGCTGCGCATTGCCGGCGTTTCGATCGACATCACCGATCAGCGCCGTAACGAGATCATGCGCGCCGCGCTTGTCGAGCTAGGTGACGTATTTCGCGATACTGAATCTCCCGACGACATCGTCCTTGCCGCCGCCGCGATCATTGGCCGCACGATCGACCTGAGCAGGGTCGGTTATGGCGAGATCGACGCGACAGCCGAAACTGTGACCGTGACTCGCGACTGGACTGCGCCCGGCGTGCATCCCCTGTCGGGTACGTTTAATCTCCGCAATTTCGGGTCGTACATCGACGATATGAAGCGCGGCGAAGAGGTCTGCATCGAAGACATTCGTCTCGATCCCCGCACATGGCAGGCCGTTGACGCGCTTGAATCGGTTAACGCGCGTGCGTTGATCAATATGCCCATCATGGAGAATGGCCAGCTTGTCGCCATGCTCTACTTGGGTAGTGCTTGGGAACTGCGCTGGCGTTCGGCCGAGATCATGTTTGCTCGCGAAGTCGCGGAGCGGACCAGGATCGCCACGGAACGTCGCCGTACGGAGCAGGCACTGGCAGCGCTCGCCTTGTCGCTCGAAGAACAGGTGGCCGCCCGGACGGGGGAGTTGCAACATGCCGAAGACGCCCTGCGCCAATCGCAGAAGATGGAGGCGGTCGGCCAGTTGACCGGTGGCGTCGCCCACGACTTCAACAACCTGCTGACGGTCATCCGGTCGGCGACCGACCTGCTCAAGCGACCCGATCTCAGCCCCGAGCGGCAGGCTCGGTATATTGACGCGATTTCCGACACCGCCGATCGCGCGGCCAAGCTGACTGGTCAGCTACTTGCATTTGCCCGTCGGCAGGCGTTGCGGCCAGAGGTCATCGATGTGGGCCAGAGCCTGCGGGTCATTTCCGACATGTTGGGAACATTGACCGGGTCGAGAATCGAGATCGGCATCGATCTGCGGGAAACGCCTTGCTTCACCAACGTCGATCCCAGCCAGCTCGATACGGCGCTGGTCAACATGGCGGTGAACGCGCGCGACGCGATGGATGGGGCTGGCCGGATCGATATCTCGGTCAGGTCCGCGTCGTTCATTCCCGCCGTCCGCGCGCATCCGGCCGTCGAGGGACAGTATGTTGCTATCTCGATGAGGGATACCGGATCGGGCATCGAGCCCGACAAGCTGGAGCGCATCTTCGAGCCGTTTTACACGACCAAGGGAGTAGGGCAGGGAACCGGCCTCGGCCTCAGTCAGGTATTCGGATTCGCCAAGCAATCCGACGGTGACATCGTCGTCGAAAGTCGGGTCGACGAAGGTACGACCTTCACCCTCTATTTGCCGCGGGCCGACGGCAATGATGTGGTGGCGACTGGTACGACGCTTGAAACCCTGGCCGATGGGCATGGCACCTGTGTCCTGGTGGTCGAGGACAACAAGGAGGTCGGGACGTTCACTACCCAGTCCCTTGCCGAACTGGGCTATGTGACGGTGTGGGCGGCAGATGCGCAGGAGGCGTTGGCCGAACTCGCTAATGATATCTCGCGTTTCGACATCGTGTTTTCCGATGTCATGATGCCCGGCATAAACGGGATTGAACTCGGAAAGCTGATCCGATCGAAATACCCCGATTTGCCGGTGGTCCTGACGTCTGGCTACAGCAACGTGCTGGCGCAAGATGTGACCCACGGCTTCGAACTGCTGCACAAACCCTATTCAGTGGAGCAGCTCTCGCGCATCCTCCGGAAGGTGGCCGAGCCAACGTAATACCTTGGCTGATAAACCTCGTGTGCAGCGGCAATCCGACTATGGCTGTGGGTTGGCATCCTTCGGCACGGCTACCCCGTCTGTTGCGCCGCTGTTCATGCTCGCCACTTCGGCCGCAGTCTTGAAATCCACGACTTCAACCTGAAAGACCAGATCGGAATTGGCAGGGATCGGTCCTGACTCTCGAGCGCCATAGCCCAGCGCCGCCGGGATGCAGAGCCGCGCGACGCCGGACTTCGCCATCATCTGCAGCCCTTGCGAAAAGCCGGGGATAACGCCGTTGACCGGCAGGGGCGACCGCATGCCCTGATCGAACACCGCGCCGGTTGCTGCCAGATACCCGACGTAGTTCAGCAGCACGACGTCGCTCTGGCCGGGCTTTGCGCCCGTACCTGATCGAAGCATCGTATATCCCAATCCCGACGCGGTCGTCGCCGAACACAGCCGCTGCCCCGGTGGCACCACCGGGTTCAACGGCAGAGCGATGATGGTGTTGTTCGCCTTAACCGGCGTTGATGCGGCAGCCCGCGGCTTTTGCTTGCGGACCGTCGCGCCGCTGACCGGCAATGGCGCCGCCAGCAAGGGCAGCATCACGGCGAGGACGGCACGGCGCGAAGCATTCGAAAAAAAGATCATGGCGGCAGCTATATGCAACGCGGCGGCGGCGCGCCACTCCTGCAACTGGGTCATACGAAACAGATTTCAGATTGTTGCAAACCGGATTCGCTTGGACTTCCGGTTGGCTGCGCATAGCCTTCACTCATGAGAATAAGCGTCCGTTATCGATTTCCCGCGCGCAACGCAGCCGACGTTATGGCGTCGGACGCATGAACCCCGGCACGTCAGATCGCGTGAAGGTCCTGCTTCAACATTTGCTCCCGAAGCAACGCCTGACAACCTTCGCCGGCATGGTCGCCAGCGCTCAGTCGAGCTGGGGGACGCCGCGCCTGATCCGCTGGTTCGTCCGCCAATACGGCGTCGACATGGATGAGGCCGCGAATTCCGATATCGCCAGCTACAAGAGCTTCAACGATTTCTTCACGCGCCCGCTCAAGACCGGAGCACGTCCTCTGGCCGCCGCAGATTTCATATGCCCGGTGGACGGCGCGATCAGCCAATTCGGCCCGATCGATGATGGCCACATCATCCAGGCAAAGGGCCATCGCTTTACCGCCGCGGCGTTGATCGGTGGCGACGAGACGCTAGCGGCTGAATTCGCGCATGGCAGCTTTGCCAACCTCTATCTGTCGCCAAAGGATTATCACCGGCTGCACATGCCGTGTGACGGCAAACTGTTGCGGATGATCTACGTGCCGGGCGCGCTGTTCTCGGTCAATCCGGTGACGGCGCGCGGCGTGCCGAACCTGTTCGCGCGCAACGAGCGGGTCGTGTGCGTGTTTGAATCCCCGATCCACGGTCCCTTCGTGATGGTGCTGGTCGGTGCGACTATCGTCGGCAGCATCGCCACGGTCTGGCACGGCGTGGTCAATCCGACGCGCACGGGCAGGGCGGCCGAATGGAGTTATGCTGATCAGGGTATCATGTTGGCGAAGGGCGAGGAGATGGGTCGCTTCCTGCTGGGTTCGACCATCGTGATGCTGTTCAAACACGATGCGATCGAGTTCAACGACCAATGGTCGCCCGAACGCACCGTGCGTCTCGGCGAGGTGATGGGCAACAGTCCGGGCTGAGCCTGCATCAGGACCGATCAGACATCGATGCTGTCGTAGACGACGACACGGTCCCAAAGCTCACCGCAGGATTCCACGAACCGCTTGTGGATGGGATGGTCCTGATACCGGCGCTGGTCCTCGACCGTATCGAACACCATCAGTTCGGAAACGCCGTAGCTGCCATCCACCACCGACCGGTTCTCGGTGTCTGCCGGGACGCCGATCCGCAACTCGCGGATTTCCGGGATGGCGCGCAGCGTTTCCAGACCCGCGATGAGCTTGTCCACGTCAGTCCAACGGCCGGGCGTTTTCATCCAGAAGAAGACGTGGTGAACCATCTGCTTGCGACCACCGCTGCCCGCGGCGATCGCCCGGCCGGCGATGATGGATGAACCCAGTGCAGCAACTACTGCCATCCAGCCTCGACGGTTCACAGCCATTCCATGCCTTCCCTTGACCGGCAAACCCTCAGGAAATGTGGGGTCGCTACCTTCGTTCACGATCGATGGTGACACGCGACAGGCGCTCTTTCCAGCCAGATGTGACGCGGCAACCTTGTAAGATCGGCTCGTGAGCAACGGCATGAGGAGACCGACCACGTGCCGCCGCGTTTAGACTGCTGAAGGAGCATTCCATGAAACCGGCCGACCGTAAAATCGCGATCAATCGCACTGCCGAAATGGCTGCGATCTTTATGATCGGCGACGGCATCCTCGGCATTTTGCAGCCCGAACGGCATGTCGAGCTCTGGCGATCAAACTTTGTCGCTGCCGACATGTTGGTCCGGCCATTCGGCGGCAAGCCCGGCCGTCGCCGGATGTATGGCGTTCTGCAACTTGTGGCAGGCATCGCCTTGGCCTCTCGATTGCGAGTTGGACCGAAGTGATCGACTGACATAGAAATGTACCGAAGCGCAGGTCGTCAGATATTCAGGGAAGCTACATCATGATCGAGATGATCATCGAACAACGTCGACGAAACCTGGGCGGCGGTGTCGAGGTCGGACGCGTCTTGCCCTTCGCCAAGCGGCGGATGGTTGGACCATTCATCTTCTTCGATCACATGGGTCCGCTCGATCTGGCATCCGGGGTGGATCGCAGCGTCGATGTGCGGCCGCATCCGCATATCGGCCTGTCCACGGTAACCTATCTGTTCGCCGGCGAAATGATGCACCGCGACAGCGTCGGTTCGGTCCAGGCGGTTCGACCGCAAGAGGTAAACTGGATGACCGCCGGCAGCGGCATCACGCATAGCGAGCGGTTCGAGCGCGCGCGGGCAGTCGGCGATCATCTTCACGGCATCCAGGCCTGGGTGGCATTGCCCACGGGCGACGAAGAGACGGCGCCTTCCTTCACCCATCACGAGGGGAACGACCTGCCGCAGTGGCACGATCGCGGTGTCATCGGGCAGTTGATCGCAGGCAGCGCATTCGGGCTGACCGCAGCGGCCCGAACCCATTCGCCCCTGTTCTACGCGCACCTAGAAATGGCCGAGGGGAGCATCGCCGAGATCCCCAGCGGTCACGCCGAGCGCGCGGTCTATGTCGCTCGAGGAGAGGTCGAATGCGGTGGCCAGCGGCACGAAGCCGGACGCATGATTGTCGTCGATCGAACGGCATCCTCAGTCCGCGCGCTGCGGCCCTCGACCGTCATGGTGCTGGGTGGCGATCCCGTGGGCGAGCGCCTGTTGTATTGGAATTTCGTATCCTCATCCCATGAACGCCTGATGCAAGCGGCCGCCGATTGGCGGGAGGGACGGATGAAGCTGCCGGACGCGGACGATCAGGAATTCATTCCCCTGCCGGATGGCCCAGTCCCACCAGCGCCGGCGATGTCCTGATGTGAGGATGTCGATGATCGATCTCGAGTCCATCGGCGCGGGCTGGGTCGGTGACGCATCGAAGACACGCGACCCCGATCGGGTCATGCAAACCAGCCTGCGCCATCGCTCGAAGATTTGTTGAATAAGTGGTCGGGGAGACAGGATTCGAACCTGCGACCCCCTGGTCCCAAACCAGGTGCGCTACCAGCCTGCGCCACTCCCCGACGAAGGTGGCGGTAGAGGGGTAATGCGCCGTGTGCAAGCGTTGCAGCGTGGTCATTGTGGTAAAAGTGGTGGGCCCGGCAGGAATCGAACCCGCAACCTAGCCGTTATGAGCGGCCAGCTCTAACCGTTGAGCTACAGGCCCACGCCGACGTCGCCTAGCGCAGTCCGCCAAAAAGAAAAAGGGCGCCTGCCGCATGGCAAGCACCCTTTTTCCTCGTAACGGTCGATCGGGCATGAAGCCCGACCGGCGATTACTTCATGTTGTCGATCTTCTCGTCAGCGGCGTCACGGACGTTGTCCGCAGCTGCTTCGAGGTTGTCCGATGCGTTCTCGAGCGCGGCCGAAGCGGCGACGTTCGAAGAGTTGTCGGCCAGATCTTCGAGGTTGTCGGCCTGGACTTCCAGGTTATCCGCCATCATCTCGGCATTGTTTTCAACAGCAGCCGCTTCCGGCGACTTCGAGCAGGCGGCCACGGACATCAGGCCGGCGGCAGCGAGAACAAAGGCGATCTTCTTCATTCGAATGCTCCCAAGCATAGAAAAAATCGCGTCCGACCTGATTGCCGTCGCGAAGCGGCGTGCATAGCGGACGGACGGAGGCGGTCAACGCGGAAAATTCATCAAACAGCAATGTTGCGACGAGATGATGACAGTCACGGCTGCCTGACGACGGGTCCGATTTCCTCCGGAGCATTTGCCACGATCGCCAGCATCGTCGTCCAAGCCGCTACGTTCTGGCGCAATTGTTCCGGATCGACGCGGTCCAGCGTATCCTCCGGCGTATGGTGTACGTCGAAATATCGCAGGCCCGATTGATTCAGGTCGATTCCGGCCACGCCGGTGCGGATGACCGGGCCAATGTCCGTCCCATCGCCGCCAACACCCGATCCGCGTACGATTCCGAGCGGGGCAAGGGCGGCGGCCAGCCGGTCGCCGACGTTTTTGGCGCTGTCGGGCAGGGCGGTCTCAACGCGCCACACCCGGTCGGCGCCGAAGTCGCTTTCACTCGCGCTGGCATGGCGTTCGCCGGCATGGGCCTTGGCATATTCCTGTCCGCCGAAACCGCCGATCTCCTCGTCGCCGAACCACACGACGCGGATCGTCCGCCGGGGGCGGCCGGCGTCCATCACCAGCTTGGCGGCGGCGGTGGTGATGCCCAGACCGCTGGCGTCGTCGATCGCGCCGGTGCCCAGTTCCCAACTGTCGAGATGCCCGCCGACCAGCACGATACCGGCATCCTTGTCGGTCCCCGGCACCTCGGCGATGACGTTGCCCGACTGGCGCGGGCCGATCAGGCGCGGCGTCAGCGTCAGCTTCAGCGATACCGGCTTCCCCAGCTTCACCATCCGCTCCAGATTTTCCGCGTCCGCCACCGACAGCGCGGCGGCCGGTATCGGCGTGACGCCCGCATCGAAGTTCGTCGTGCCGGCATGGGGGCCTCGGCCATGATCGGTGCCGATCGACCGGATTACGATGGCCGCGGCGCCCTTCTTCGCGGCGATGTTTGGTCCCACGAACCGCGCGGCGCCGCTGCTGCCATAGCTCGATCCATCCTGCGTGGGCTGCATGGCGTTCGACACGAAGGCGATCCTGCCGGTCAGGCTGCCGTCCGGCACCGCCATCAGGTCGTTCAGGCTGGCAAAGTACACGATCGGCGCGGTCAGGCCGGCCGCCGGTGTCGCGCCCGAATTGCCCAGCGCGGTCAGTCGCAGGACTTGTGGATAGGGGGCCACCACCTCGGCCGTCTCCACGCCCCGCTGCCAGACATTCGGCAGGGTATATGTCTCGATTCGCACGTTGCGGAACCCCAACGCCTTCAGCTTCGCCACGCCCCAATCGCGTGCCCGCGCCTGTGCCGCCGATCCGCCCGTGCCGCGCTGGCCGATCTCGGTCGTCAGCCCTTCGGTGATGGCATAGGCGACATCGTCGCGCAGCGCCTTGTCGCGAAGGGCGGCGACCTTCGGATCGACGGCGGCGGCCGGCGGCGCCGCGCGCGATCGGGTGGCGGGCGCTGCCTGTTGCGCGGCGGCGGGTGCGGCGCTGGCAAGCAGCATGAGGGCGAGGCGCTTCATATCGATCCCCTTGTTGGTACGTCACATTGGTATGTCGCAGGGGTAGGGCGGATTGCCGCTGCCACACAAGTCGGCATGGATAGGCACGCCCCGACGCCGTCGTTTGCGTTCCGGCCCCGGCACGGCTATTTGCGCGTGGAAGTTTTCCCGCCATTCCAACGCATGGAGCGCGAGCCCCCGATGGCCGTCCAGTACACCTATGTCATGAAGGGTCTGACCAAGACCTTCCCCGGCGCGAACAAGCCCGTTCTGAACAACATCCACCTGCAGTTCATTCCTTCGGCGAAGATCGCGATCATCGGCCCCAACGGGTCGGGCAAGTCGACGTTGATGAAGATCATGGCCGGTATGGATCCGGATTTCGTGGGCGAGGCCTGGGCCGCAGAGGGCATCAAGGTCGGCTATCTGGCGCAGGAGCCGCAGCTCGATCCGACCAAGGACGTGATGGGCAACGTCAAGGATGGCGTGCGTCCCGTCGCCGATCTGGTCGATCGTTTCAACGCCATCTCGGCGGAAATGGGCGATCCGCAGGACGACACCGATTTCGACGCGCTGATGGAGGAAATGGGCGACCTTCAGGCCAAGATCGACGCGGTCGATGGCTGGTCGCTCGACAGCCAGCTCGAACAGGCGATGGAAGCATTGCGGTGCCCGCCGGGTGATTCAGAAGTCACCAATCTGTCGGGTGGCGAGAAGCGCCGCGTGGCGCTCTGCAAGCTGTTGCTCGAAAAGCCGGACATCCTGCTGCTCGACGAGCCGACCAACCATCTCGACGCCGAATCGGTGTCGTGGCTGGAAAATTATCTGAAGGAATATGCCGGCAACGTTATCCTCGTGACGCACGATCGCTACTTCCTCGATAACGTCGTCAACTGGGTGCTCGAACTCGATCGCGGCCGTTACTACACATACGAATCCAACTATTCCGGCTATTTGGAAAAGAAGTCCAAGCGGCTGGAGCAGGAAGAGCGCGAAGAAGCCGGCAAGCAGAAGGCGATCCAGGACGAACTGGCCTGGATGCGCCAGACGCCCAAGGCCCGCCAGACCAAGTCCAAAGCGCGTATCCGCGCCTTCGACGAGCTGATGGAGAAGCAGGAGAACCGCGTCGCCGGCAAGGCCGCGATCCTGATCCAGTTGCCCTCGCGCCTGGGCGGTAAGGTGATCGAGGCCAAGGGCCTGACCAAATCGTACGGCGACAAGCTGTTGTTCGACGGGCTCGACTTCACGTTGCCGCCGGGCGGCATCGTCGGCGTCATCGGCCCCAACGGTGCCGGCAAGTCGACGCTGTTCAAGCTCATTACCGGTCAGGAAACGCCGGACGAAGGCACGATCGAGGTCGGCTCGACCGTCAAGCTCGGCTATGTCGACCAAAGCCGCGACGATCTCGATCCCAACAAGAACGTCTGGCAGGAAATCTCCGACGAGCTGGAAATCTTCCGTTTCGGCAAGCAGGAGATGGGCACACGCGCCTATGTCGGCGCCTTCAACTTCCGCGGGCAGGACCAGCAGAAGAAGGTCGGCCAGCTGTCGGGTGGTGAGCGCAATCGCGTCCACATGGCCAAGATGCTGAAGGAGGGCGGCAACGTCCTCCTGCTCGACGAACCGACCAACGATCTCGACGTCGAGACGCTGCGCGCGCTGGAAGAGGCGCTGGAGACGTTCGCGGGCTGCGCCGTGGTCATCAGCCACGATCGCTTCTTCCTCGATCGCCTCTGCACGCACATCCTGGCGTTCGAGGGCGACAGCCACGTCGAATGGTTCGAGGGTAATTACGAAAGCTACGAGGAGGACAAGCGCCGTCGTCTCGGTGACGCGGCCGATCGTCCGACCCGTCTCGCGTACAAGAAACTGACGCGCTGATCGGGGGTGGCGGTGGTCGAGGAATCTCCTGGTGGCGACGCACCGCCCGGCGCGGGCGAGCTGGAATATCGCCTGCGCCAGCAATCCGTCTTGGCAGATTTCGGGATCGAGGCACTACGCGCCCGCGATCTCGATCCGCTGTTGCAACGCGCCGTGGAGTTATGCGCGGACGGCATGCAATCGCGGTACTGCAAGTTCCTCGAAGGTTGTCCCGATCGTGACAAGCTGATCGTGCGTACCGGCGTCGGCTGGCGGGCTGGCGTCGTCGGGCAGGTCGAAATGCGCTCGGATCTCGGCTCGCCCGCCGGCTTTGCCTACCAAACGGGCGAACCGGTCATCTCGAATCATCTTGAGAACGAGACTCGGTTTCGCACCCCCGCCTTCATGGCCGACCATCAGATCCGCCGCGCGATCAACGTACTGGTCCATGCCGGCGGTGACCGGTTCGGCGTGTTGGAAGTCGACAGTCCGGACGAGGGCAAGTTTGAGGCTGCCGATCTCGCCTTCATGCAGGGGTTCGCCAACCTGATCGGCGTCGCGATCGAACGCCAGCAGACCGAGGCCCGCCTGAACGACGCGCTGGTCCATCAGGAATTGCTGACGCGCGAGGCGAGCCACCGCGTGAAGAACAGTCTCGCGCTGGTGTCGGCGATGCTGAACCTCCAGATGCAGGAAGACGACGATCCCCGCATCTCCCGGTTGCTCGGTGACGCGCAGGCTCGGATTACAGCCATCGCGCAGGCGCACGACCAGTTGTGGCGCGGCGACAAGGTGGGTATCGTGCAGCTCGACGATCTCGTCGGCGGCATCGTCGCGCAGCTTCGCGAACAATCCGCCGGTCATGATATCGCTTGCGACGTCGTCGATATCGAACTCAGCGCGGACGCCGCGATCCCGATCGGTCTGCTCGTCACCGAACTCGTCACCAATGCGATCAAATACGCCTATGGCGACGAAACCGGGCCGATCACCGTTCAGATCACGGTCGCGGACGAACGCATGTCGATCGTCGTGGCCGATCGCGGGATCGGATTGCCGGCGGACGTCGAAGGGAAGGCGGCATCGCGCACCAGTCTGGGCATGCGCATGATCCACAGCCTCGTACGCCAGCTGCGCGGCGATATCGTCTTCGAGGATGCCGGACCTGGCGTTCGGGTATGCGTCACAGCCAGTCCCCGGTACTGATCTCAGTCCTTCAGATTCATGCTGGATTAATTCTGCAACATTCGGTACGGCGCGGTTAACAGGCCCGCAAGAGGTCTCCACGATTGGAGAGTTTGATGCCCCGTCAGCGTACCGGAAGACTTGCTGCCTTTATCGTGCTCATTGCGGCTGGGGCAGCGGTAGTCGGTGCTGGTCTGCCGGATCGCCCCTCGCTGAAAGACGCGACGGCACCGATCGCCAGGCAGCTCTAAGCTTTACCGTACCCGGCGCACATAGGCGCGACCATTGTCGCGCCGTTCCATCTGAAAATTGGGTACGGCGGCGATCAAGTCGGATAGCTGCCGATAGCCGAAATTGCGCACATCGAAGCTGGACCGGTTTCCCGCCAACTGGCCCATCGCAGACAGGCTGACGAACCCCCGCTCGTCGCGCCGCACCGAATCATACGCGTCGATCAGCAGCTTCAATAATTCAGGATCGACCTGTCCCGTTCCCTTGGCCGGAGCAGGCGCTTGCCGCGTCGTGCTTGTGGGCATCGCCGCTCCGATCGCCGGCGGCAACGAATCCGAAATCGGCACATCGGTCGCCACGATCGGTCGCTTGGCGGTGGCTTCCGCCGTCAGCGCGCCGACATCGATGAAGCGCGTGCAGGCTTGGCGAAAGGCTTCGGGCGTCCGGTTGGTGCCGAACGCATAAACCGGGATACCCTCCTGCCGGATACGCATCGCCAGCGGCATGAAATCCGAGTCCGACGACATGATTCCGAATCCCTCGATCTTGCCGCGGAACAACAGGTCCATGGCGTCGATCGTCATCTTCATGTCGGTGGCGTTCTTGCCCTTGGTCAGGTCGAACTGCTGTTGCGGCTCGATGCCATGCTTCACGGTCATGTCGCGCCAGCCCTTCAGGCCGGGCTTCGACCAGTTTCCGTACACCCGCCGCACATTGACGGTCCCCAATTCCGCCAGCACGGTCAGTACCGGGTCCAGCGTCGCGGCGGAGGCATTGTCGGCGTCGATCAGCAGAGCGACGTTACGGGTGGGGGTATAATCCATCCCGCCTTCTCGCCGAGCCGCCCCGCGCCCGCAAGCCTCTGCCCGTCACCGCGTCACGATTGCATCGGGCTCAGCCTCATCGTCGTCATTGGCGTCGCGCAACTCGGCCTGCAAGGCGAATTCGGCCTGAAGGCTGCCGCCCATCCCGCCGGCGATCGCGTCCAGACCCGTCTCGCGCAGCGCCGCTCTGATGATCGCCTCGTCCTCGGCCTCGCGTGCCGGATTGTCGCGCTGGCGCTCCGTCATCCTAGTGTCTCCTTCGACCATCAACCGATGCGGGCAAGGCGGTGTTCCTCACGTCGTCGGATAGGCGACCGCCACGACCTCATATTCCTTCTCGCCGGCGGGCAGAATTACCCGGCGCAGATCACCGACCGCGCTGCCGCGCAGGGCACGGGCCAACGGTGCGCTCCACCCGATCCGACCGACCGCGGCATCCGTCTCGTCGTCGCCGACCAGCGTCAGGGTCCGTTCCCGGTCTTCCTCGTCCACGATCGTCACGCTGGCGCCGAACCACGCCCGCGCGCGATCCTCCTGGCGGGCGGGATCGACGACCTTCGCCGCCTGCATCCGCTTCGACAGCCAGCCCAGCCGCCGGTCGATCTCGCGCAACCGCTTGCGGCCATAGATGTAGTCGCCATTCTCTGACCGGTCGCCGTTCCCCGCCGCCCAGCTGATCGTCTCGACGAGCGCGGGGCGTTCGGTGCCGAACAACCGCTCATATTCCGCGCGCAGCGTCGCATAGCCGGCCGGCGTGATGTAATTGGGCCGCGCCTCCATCAGCCTGGCCGCGACTTGCCGAGATACCAGGACAGGCGCGCCGCACCCTGACTCTTGGCGCGGGTGGGATTCATCAGGTCATACACGACCGCATTCTCCAGCACGCGCTGCACATAATTGCGCGTTTCGCCATACGGGATCAGCTCGACCCAATCGACCATGTCGATCGCGCCGGTGCGCGGATCGCCGAACTGGCGCAGCCATTTGTTCACGTTGCCGCCACCGGCATTGTACGCGGCCACCGCCAGTGGGAAGCTGTTGTAATTGGCATAGACGCGCTGGAAATAGCTCGATCCCAGCATGATCGAGATGAACGGATCGCTCGACAATTGCTCGGGCGTAAAACTCAGGCCGATCTTGCCGCCCTGTTCGCGCGCGGTGGCGGGCATCAACTGCATCAGACCGCGCGCTCCCGCGCCGCTCACCGCCGCCCGGTCGAACTGACTCTCCTGCCGCGCGATCGCGTGGATCAGCGTCCAGTTGCCCTCATACCCCGCCGGCACCGGCACCACGGGAAAGCCCGCCGCCGAGTAATCGGTCAGGCCGTTCTGCATCGCGCTGCGCCCGACCATCACCGCCAGATCGGGGCGGCCAATCTGGCGCGACAGTTCGTCCGCTAGCAGATGATCGGTCGCGCTGGTCGCATCCGCCGCGATCTGGCGGACAAAGGCGGTCTGGTCCTGCCACTGGCCGATCTGACCCAGGAAGCGTGCGGCCTGCACCGTTTCGCGATTGGTGAACGCCGCGCGGACCGCGGGATCGATCGTCGGCGCCGCGATCGCGGGCGGGGCGACCAGCGGACGCCCGGTCCGCTCCAGCGCCAGTTGCCCGTAATATTGGTCGCGATACCCCGCCGCCCGCGCATAGAACGCCGTCGCCTGTTCGGCCATGCCGGCTGCTTCCGCCGCGCGTCCGGCCCAGTAGAAGCCCTTGGCCCGCGTCTGCGGCGCCTGACTGCCACGGCCATAGCGATCGAACATCGTCATCGCATCGGCGGGCCGGTTCAACTGCTTCAGCGCGGTCTGCCCCGCCAGCCACGCCAGCGAGGTGTAATCGTCGCGCTCGCCATACGGCTTGGTCGAAACGTCGGTGCCGACCGGATAGGCATCGTCGATCTGCCGCGCGATGTCGTAGGCGACCTGATGCTGTCCGTCCGCCGCCGCACCGCGCGCGTTGACCAGCAGGACTTCGTACCATTTTTCGACATGGCCCGGCCGGCTGGCGAGCGTCCGCGTTTGCGCCAGCCAGGTCCGCGCACTGGGGCTCAACGTATCGCGCAGCCACGTCGCGCGATCCGCGATGTAGCCCGCGTCATTGGCATAGATCGCCTGTGTCGCCGCCGACAGTTCGGCGGCGTTGGCCGCCTTCGTCCGGAACGCCAGCCGCGCCTCGAACACCGGCCGCTTTGCCGCGCTGACCAGCGGCAATTGCCGCATCGCCAGCGTCGTCTGCCCCTGCCACAACAGGGCATCCATGCGCGCGTCCTGATCGGCGGGCGTCAGCGCGCCGGGAAAGCTCGTCAGCACGACGCTTTCGTCGGTCGTCGACAGCGATCCCATCCGCCACGCCGCCCGCGCCGCCGCATCCGCGCCCGCCCGGTCGCCCGCCGCCAGCAACGCCCGCGCCTGCGCCACCATGCCCGTCGCCGTCAGCGGCGGATATTTGCGAAAGAACGCCGCGACATTTCCCGGCGATCCCGTGCCCAGCCCCGCCTGCCGCTCCGCCGCGCGTCGGTTCGCCGTCTCGCCCGGCCAGCCGGGATGCGCGATGACGAAATTGGCATAGCTGTCGAACGGCAGTGCATCGGTCTGTTGCAGGGCCCGCCACTGCGCCAGCGCCGATGCGATCGCCGGGTTGCTGGGGGCCACCATCACCGGGGCGGCGGAGCGGACCGTGGTGGTGGTCGCAATGGCCGCGCCGCGATTGGCGGCCTCGGTCTGGGCGCGGTCGATCGCGTCCTGTGACTGGGTGGAATAGGGGGGTGTCGACTGGGACAGCGCGGCGGTGCCGGCCAGCATCGCCAGCAGCATCCCTGATTTCATCGGTGCGATCATGTGGACAGATTACGCATCGCACCCGTATCTGTCCTGAACGAAATGCACCCAAGCTGCCCAAAAGGACGCCTGCACCCATGTTTTCCGGTTCGATTCCCGCGCTCGTCACCCCGTTCGACGCGGCCGGTGATTTCGACGAGGCGGTGTTCCGCGATTTCGTCGAATGGCAGATCGCGGAAGGATCAGCCGCGCTGGTCGCCTGCGGCACCACGGGTGAGGCCGCGACGCTCAGCTATGACGAACATTTCCACGTCGTCCGCGTCTGCGTGGATCAGGCGAGGGGGCGGGTGCCCGTCATCGCCGGCGCGGGCTCCAACGATACCCGCGTCGCCACCGCCAATCTGCGCGCCGCCAGGGATGCCGGCGCCGATGCCGCGCTGATGGTGCCACCCTATTACAACCGCCCCTCCCAAGAGGGCATCTTCCGCCATTTCGAGGCGCTGGCCGCCGATGCGCCGTTGCCAATCGTCCTCTACAACGTGCCGGGCCGCACCGTCACCGACATCCAGCCCGCCACCGTCATCCGCATCGTGCAGGCGTTTCCGTCGGTGTTCGTCGGCATCAAGGACGCGTCCGGCGCGCTCGGCCGTGTCTCGCAGCATCGCGGTGCGCTCGGCACCAGCTTCGTTCAGTTGTCGGGCAATGACGACCTCGCACTCGCCTATAACGCGATGGGTGGCACCGGCTGCATCTCCGTCACCGCCAACGCCGCGCCGCGCCTGTCCGCCGATTTTCAGGCGGCTTGTGCGGCCGGCGACATGGCGACCGCGCTCGCGCTCCACGACCGCCTCTATCCGCTCCACGACGCGATGTTCACCGATGCATCGCCCGGCCCCGTGAAATACGCCATGACCCGGGTCCGCCCCGGCTTCCCCGCGCATCTCCGCCTGCCGATGACGCCCGCGAACGACGCCGCGCGCGCGCTCGTCGATGCGGCGCTGGATCATGCCGGGCTGATCTAAGAGCCATCTTCCGGGGCCTTTCACGCCAGGCGAGAAACCGGCTGTCCTACAGGGCGGGACTTCCGGTAACACCAACTTTCGCTCTTTCTCACCCCTAGTCCCCGGCGATTGTATAATGCTCGCGCGCTCATGCGCCCGCGCGCGATCGCGCGCGCATGGACGTGTGACTTTAGTGACGTTTCGCCCCGGCCGACGCTCTGGCGATCGTCACTTTGCGCCCACTCGGCGTCCGCCGCTTCCCAACGGCGTATCGGCCGCCTACATCGCCATTCACATGCCCCGCCCAAAACCCGTCGCCTTCGACAAGAAGAAGATCGTCGCCGAGAACCGTCGCGCCCGGTTCGAATATTCGATCGATACCGTCTACGAGGCGGGGATCGCGCTGACCGGTACGGAGGTGAAGAGCCTGCGCTTCGGCGAAGGATCGATCGCCGAAAGCTATGCCGAGGTGAAGGGCAAGGAAGTCTGGCTGGTGAACGCCAACGTCCCCGAATTCAGCCACGGCAACCGCTTCAATCACGAGGCCAAACGCCCCCGCAAGCTGCTGCTGCACGAACGCGAGATCAACAAGATGCACGGCGCGGTCGCCAGACAGGGCATGACGCTCGTGCCATTGTCCGTCTATTTCAATTCGCAGGGGCGCGCGAAGGTAGAACTTGCGTTGGCTAAGGGCCGCAAGGACCACGACAAGCGCGAACACATCAAGGAACGCGAGTGGAAGCGTGAGGCCGGGCGCGTGCTCCGCGATCGCGGCTGATGGCATCGACGGCCCCCGGCGTGTGGCATCGCAGCGCCGCGTGGTGCCGCCGCAACCTTCCGACCCGCGAGTCGATGGAAAAGAGCCGGATGCTCCGCCCCGTCGCCCACCGCGTACTGGCACCCGAACTGTGGCGCTTCACCCGCCGCTCGGTGCCGCGCGGCGTCGCCCTCGGCATGGTCGCCGGCGTGCTGTTCCCGGTCGCGCAGATCGCCATTGCCGCCGTCTTCGCGCTGCCGTTCCGCGCCAACGTGCCGGTCGCCGCGCTGACGACGTTCATCACCAACCCACTGACCACGCCTTTTATCCTCGTCTTCGCCTATTGGATCGGCACCTGGATGTTACGCCTCGACACCCCCGTCGTCGCCCAGCCGGTGGCCGATGCCGCCACCAACTGGCTGCAATGGCTGTGGAAGGCGGGGCCGGCGACGATCACCGGTCTGGTCGTCATCGCGCTGGTGTCGGCGCTGGTCGGCTATGCGCTCTCCACGCTCGGCTGGCGTTTGTGGATCGCCCGTAAATGGCGCACGCGGCATCATCACAAGGCGAATTGACGAGGCGTTTCAGCGGAGTACAACACGCGGCATCAGCCAAGACCTTTCCCAAGGATCATCGATGCATCAGCGCTTGTTCGCCGCCTTCCTGCTCGCCTCCGCCGCGTCGACCGCCGCCCTGGCTGGTTCCGCCCCGCAGACTGCCACGCCAGCCCCCGCGGCCGCCGCGGCTGACACCACCGCCGGCAAGCCCAAGCTGGGCGATTTCGGCGTCGACCTCGCCAATATGGACAAGAGCGTGAAGCCGGGTGACGACTTCTACCGCTTCGTCAACGGCAAGTGGCAGGACAAGACCGAAATTCCCGCCGACAAGTCCAGCTGGGGCGGCTTCGGTATCCTGCGCGACCTGTCCGACCAGCGCACCCGCATCGTGATCGAAGATGCCGCCAAGGCGCAGAACGCGCCCGGCAGCATCGGTGACAAGATCGGCACCACCTATGCCAGCTTCATGGACGCCGCCGCGATCGAGGCGAAGGGCGCGACCCCGCTGAAGCCCTATCTTGATAAGATCGCGCTGGTGAAGACGCCCAAGGATCTCGCCACCGCGTTCGGCGACGCGAACCGTCACGGCATGGATGTGCCGATCGGCCTGGGCGTACAGCAGGACCTGAAGGACAACACCGTCTACACGGTCTATGCCGGGCAGGGCGGTCTGGGCCTGCCGGACCGCGACTATTACCTCGTCGACAATCCCAAGTTCATCGAGGCGCGTACCAAATACGTGGCTCACATCGCCACGATGTTGCGTCTGGCCGGCCAGCCCGATCCTGAGGGCGCGGCCAAGCGCATCTACGATCTGGAAAAGCAGATCGCGACCGTCCACTGGACCCGCGCCGAACAGCGTCAGGTGGAAAAGGCGTACAACCCCGTACCCACCGCCGAACTGGCGACGCGGATGCCGGGCTTCGACTGGGCGGCGCTGCTCGCGGCACAGGGTCTGTCCGCGCAGCCGCAGGTGATCGTCACCCAGCCATCGGCCCTCGCCGGCACCGCCAAGATCGCCGCCGCCACGCCGATGTCGACGTGGCGCGAATATCTCGCCTACCACACCATTTCAGAGGCGGCCTCCAAGCTGTCGAGCCCGTTCGTGAACGAGAATTTCGCGTTCTACGGCACCACCCTGTCCGGTACGCCGCAGCTGAAGGAGCGGTGGAAGCGCGGCGTCGATCTGGTCAACGGCAGCCTCGGTGAGGCGGTCGGCGAACTCTATGTGAAGCGTTACTTCCCGCCTGAATCCAAGGCCAAGATGGATGTGCTGGTCAAGAACCTGATCGCCGCGATGGACGTCCGCCTGTCGAAGCTGGAATGGATGGCACCCGAAACGAAGGTGAAGGCCCGCGCCAAGCTGGCCGCCTTCACGCCGAAGATCGGCTATCCCGACAAGTGGCGCGACTATTCCGCGCTTCAGGTCGTGCGCGGCGACGTGCTGGGCAATGCCGATCGCGTGGCCGAGTTCGAGTATAACCGCCAGCTCGCCAAGATCGGCAAGCCCGTCGACCGCAGCGAATGGTTCATGACGCCGCAGACGGTCAACGCCTATGCCAACCCGACCATGAACGAGGTCGTGTTCCCCGCCGCGATCCTGCAACCGCCGTTCTTCGATCCCAACGCCGATCCGGCGGTGAACTACGGTGCGATTGGCGCGGTCATCGGCCACGAACTCAGCCACCACTTCGACGATCAGGGCCGAAAGTTCGACCCCAAGGGTAATTTCGCCGAATGGTGGACGCCGCAGGACGTAGCTCGGTTCAAGACGTACACCGACAAGGTCGTTGCCCAATATGGTGCATATGAACCGGTCCCGGGCATGCACGTGAACGGCGAACTGACGCTGGGTGAGAACATGGCCGATCTCGCCGGCGTCACCGTCGCCTATGACGCGTACAAGATCTCGCTGAACGGCAAGCCAGCCCCGGTTATCGAGGGATATACCGGCGATCAGCGCTTCTTTATGGGCTTCGGCCAGGTCTGGCAGACCAAGGCGCGCGAAGCGGCAATCCGCCAGCAATTGACCACCGATCCGCACACGCCCGGCAACTGGCGCGCCTATGTCGTCCGCAATCTCGACCCTTGGTACACCGCGTTCGCGGTCAAGCCTGGCGAGAAATACTATCTGGCGCCGGCCGACCGTATCAAGGTCTGGTAAGCTCGCACTCCGCGCCGTCCCCGTCGCAGCCATTCACGGCGTGCGACGGGGACGCGCCCCATCCACCCGCACGTGGTCAACTCGCTTGACGACGCGCGGCACACGGCCCGAAGACACACCATGGCTTCGCTAGCGCCCCGATCATCGCCCGCCCGCGCCGCTGCAGCTATCGCGCTCGGCGTCGGTCTCGTTTCGGCGGCACTGGTGCTGGTTGTTGCCGACAGCTGGATCGCCGCCGCCGGTTTCGTCGCCACCGCGATCATCGTCGTCGGCGCGGTCGTGGCATGGCGCCTGCTGGCACCGGTCGCGGCGGATGGCGCGCGTGCGATCGACTGGAACATCACCCGCGCCGTCGCCGGGGCCAGTGCCGATGCGGTCGCGGTCACCGATCGCGGTGGTCGCCTGATCTGCGCCAACGACGCCTATGAGGCGATGTTCGATGGCTTCCCCACGCCCCCCGGCCTGCCGCTGGACGAGGAGGCGACCGATGCGCTCGCCGCCGCCGCCCGCGTCGCTTGGCGCGACGGCATCGCCTACGTCGAGCGGGTAGAGGGGATGGACGCGTCCCTCACCGCCACGATCACCCGTGCGGGTGACGAGGCGGACATGCTGGTCTGGCGATTTGCCCCGACCGAGGAACGCGATCTGGCGATGTCCGCGCGCTTCCTGATTGGCGGCCCCACCGGTGACCGGCTGGGTGAGGCGGGGATCATGGCCGCGCTGATGACCCCGCATGGCCACGTCCTGGCCGCCAACGCCGTGCTCGAACACCGCGCGCTGGGTCATCCGGGATCGATCAACGGTCGCGATTTCGTCGATCTGCTCATCACCGACAGTCGTGGTTTGGTCCGGTTTGAGCGTGAGGGGCTGGAGGGGACGCCGCTACGCCTGATCCAGGTGCCGTTCCTGAATGGTCAGGACGCGCCGATGCTCGTCGTCCTGCTCGACGATCGTGACGATACGCCGGCCCCCGGTGCGTCGGCTTCCGCGCACGTCCGCTCGTTGGTCAGCCTGATGCCGTTCGGCATGGCACTCGTCGATCGCGAAGGGCGCTTCCTCCAGATGAATGACGCGTTCCTGCGCGCGGCGGGAGTCGAGGCGACGGACGTCCCGCTCTATCCCGGCGATCTGGTGGTGCGCGAGGACAAGGCCGCCGTCGCCGATGCGATCCGCCGCTTCGCCGCCGGCGCAACACACTCGACCGACATGGCGGTGCGGCTGAAGGATCACCCCGACGAACCTGTTGCGCTCACCATCGCCGGTGCACGCGGACTAGGCGACGCCGCCGTCCTTTTAAGCCTGAAGAACAACAGCGAGGAAACCCGCCTGAAGCGCGAAGTGGCGCAGGCGACCAAGATGCAGGCGGTCGGCCAGCTTGCCGGCGGCGTCGCGCATGACTTCAATAACATCCTGACCGCCATCCTGGGGCATTGCGACCTGATGCTGATGCGCCATTCACCGGGCGACAGCGATTACGACGACATCCAGCAGATCCGCACCAATTCGAACCGCGCCGCCAGCCTGACCCGCCAGCTGCTCGCTTTCTCCCGCCAGCAAACGCTTCGACCGCAGGTTCTGCAATTGCCCGACGTGGTGTCGGAGGTATCGAACCTCCTGAAACGCCTGATGGGCGAAACCGTCCGGCTCGACGTCAGCCACGGCCGCGGTCTGGGTGCGGTGCGTGCTGATCCCGGCCAGCTGGAACAGGTCGTCGTCAACCTCGCGGTGAACGCCCGCGACGCAATCGTCACCGCCAATCCGCAGGGCGGCGGCACGCTCAGCATCCATACCCGCGCCGTCACTCCTGCCGAGGTGCGCGAGATGGAACAGGATATCATGCCGGCGGCTGATTACACGGCGCTGTCGGTCACCGACACCGGCACCGGCATCCCGGCCGACATCCTGCCCAAGATTTTTGAGCCGTTCTTCACCACGAAGGAAACCGGCAAGGGAACGGGCCTCGGCCTGTCCACCGTCTATGGCATCGTCAAACAATCGGGCGGCTGGATCTTCGCCGATTCGAAACCGGGGCAGGGCGCTACCTTCACGATGTACCTGCCCGTTCACACCGTCGATCCCGCGACGCTGCGCCCGGCGGCCCCGCCCAAGCCGGCGCCGAAACCTAGCGAGCTGTGGGGGCAGGGGACCGTCCTGCTGGTGGAGGACGAGGACATGGTCCGCGCCGTCGCCGAACGCGCGCTGACTCGTCAGGGTTACACGGTGTGGACAGCGGAAAATGGTGAGGTCGCACTCGAACTGTTGCGCGTAAGCGACCGGCCAGACCTGCTGATTTCAGACGTCGTAATGCCGACGATGGATGGGCCGACGATGGTTCGCCACGTCCGCGAACGCTATCCCGATCTGCCGGTGCTGTTCATGTCCGGCTATGCCGAGGAGCAGCTACGCCGGTCGATCGACCTCGACAATGTCGCATTCCTGCCCAAGCCGTTCTCGGTCCAGCAACTGGCGGAGGCCGCGCGCGAAGTGCTCGCCGGGCCATGACGTTGCATTTGCGTCACAACTCCCGCTAAAGACGAAACGGATGACCGCAGCCAAGCAGATTCTGATCGTCGAGGACGAGCCCCTGATCGCCATGATGCTCGAGGATTTCCTCGACATCCTCGACCAGGGAGTGGCCGGCAGCACCGATAACGTCGCCACCGCGCTGGAACGCGTCGGCCAGGGCGGCATCGACGCCGCGATCCTCGACGTCAACCTGCGGGGCGGTGAGAAGAGTACCCCCGTCGCCGAAGCGTTGGCCGCGGCCGGCGTGCCCTTCGTTTTCGCCACCGGCGGCGGCGACGACAGCGTCGACGAACGCTTCCGCGATCGGCCCGTCCTGCAAAAGCCCTTCACGATGGACGGTGTGGCGAAGGCGCTAGCGGCGCTTTGAACCGACATGCGCCACGCACGGATCGTGGCGTCGGCAAGTACGACGGCGTTGGTCGTATCCGGCTACGCATTGGGTGGCGCGGTTGCAGTGGTGGCCACGCTGATCCTGATGCTCCCAGCGCTCGCATTGGCGTTCGATAATCGATCCGGCACCTTCTTCATCATCGCACTGCTAATCGTGATCGTGTTTGTGGTGTTGCTCGGTTTGTTGTCGTTGATGGCCATCGTGCACTGACGCCCATGCGAAAGATGCTTGCGTCGAATATGGCTGTCGCGACATAGGCTGTCGCCATGACCCAGACCTTCGACAAGTCCCGCCTGCCGAGCCGCCACGTCTCTGTCGGGCCGGAGCGCGCGCCACACCGCAGCTACTACTATGCCATGGGCATTTCCGAAGAGGATATTGCCCGTCCCTTCGTGGCACTGGCCTCTGCCGGCAACAACTCCGCGCCCTGCAATACGACGCTCGATGCGCAGGCCGATGCCGCGCAAGCCGGTGTGATTCAGGGCGGCGGCCTGCCCCGTCGCTTCAACACGATCACCGTCACCGATGGCATCGCGATGGGCCATCAGGGCATGAAATCCTCGCTGGTCAGCCGCGAGGTCATCGCCGACTCGGTTGAATTGTCCGTGCGCGGCCATTGCTACGATGCGCTGGTCGGCTTTGCCGGCTGCGACAAGTCGCTGCCCGGCATGATGATGGCGATGCTCCGCCTCGATGTGCCGTCGATCTTCGTGTATGGCGGCTCGATCCTCCCCGGCCGCTACCAGAACCGCGATGTGACCGTCGTCGATGTTTTCGAAGTCGTCGGCAAATATGCGGCTGGCGCCTGTCCGCTGTCCGAGGTCCACGAGCTGGAAAAGGTCGCGTGCCCCGGCCACGGCGCCTGCGGCGGCCAGTTCACCGCCAACACCATGGCCTGTGTCGGTGAAGCGATCGGATTGTCGTTGCCAAACAGCAACATGGTGCCGGCTCCTTACACCAGCCGCGAACAGATCGCGATCGCCGCCGGCGCGCAGGTGATGGAACTGGTCCAGCAGCAACTCCGCCCCCGGATGATCTGCACGCGCGAAGCGTTCGAGAATGCCGCTCGCGTCGTCGCCGCCACCGGCGGCTCCACCAACGCCGCGCTGCATCTACCCGCGATGGCGAACGAGGCCGGCATCGACTTCGACCTCCACGACGTCGCCCGCGTCTTCAAGGAAACGCCGTACCTCGCCGATCTGAAACCCGGTGGGCGCTATGTCGCCAAGGACATGTACGAGGCCGGCGGCGTGTACATGCTGATGAAGACGATGATGGCCGGCGGCCTGCTCCACGGCGACTGCATGACCGTCACCGGCCGCACGCTGGCGGAGAACATCGACCGCGTGACGTGGAACCCCGATCAAAAGGTCATATACGACATCTCCACGCCGATCACCCCCACCGGCGGCGTCGTCGGCCTCGTCGGCAGCCTCGCCCCCGCCGGCGCGATCGTGAAGGTCGCCGGCATGCACCGCCTGCAATTCGAAGGCCCCGCCCGCGTCTTCGATTGCGAGGAAGACGCCTTCGCCGCCGTCGAACACCGCACCATCGTCGAGGGCGAGGTCATCGTCATCCGATACGAAGGCCCCAAGGGCGGCCCCGGCATGCGCGAGATGCTGTCGACCACCGCCGCGCTCTATGGTCTCGGCATGGGTGAAAGCGTCGCGCTCATCACCGATGGTCGTTTCTCGGGCGGCACTCGCGGCTTCTGCATCGGCCATGTCGGCCCCGAAGCAGCCGAAGGCGGCCCGATCGCGCTGGTCGAGAACGGCGACCGAATTAGCATCGATGCCGAGGCCGGCACGATCGACCTGCTGGTCGACGACGCCATCCTCGCCGACCGCCGCGCCGCGTGGACGCCCCGCGTCAACGATTATCAGGCCGGCGCCCTGTGGCGCTACGCCCAGAATGTCGGCCCGGCATGGCAAGGCGCGGTGACGCATCCCGGTGCCAAGGCCGAACGGCACGTCTACGCCGACATCTAAAGGGATCGCGCCGTCGATCCGGATCGTTCGTCCGCCATGATCCAGATTGACGGCCACCCCATCCTCACCGCCGCTGCCATGCGTGACGCGGAAGCAGCACATGGCGACCTCGCCGCCCTGATGGCGCAAGCCGGGGCAGGGGTCGCCATCGCCGCCCGGCGGCTGGCCGGCGCGTCGGAGGTGCTGATCATTTGCGGCCACGGCAACAATGGCGGTGATGGCTATGTCGCTGCCGCCGAGCTTCACGCCGCCGGCCACCCCGTCCGCGTCGCCGCCGCGACCGAACCCAGGACCGACCTTGGCCGTGCCGCCCGAGCACGCTGGACCGGTCTCGTCGAACCGCTCGCCACCGCCACGCCCGCACCTATCCTGATCGATGCGCTGTTCGGCACCGGCCTGTCCCGCCCGCTCGACGCCGTCCACGCCACCCATTTCCACCGCCTCGCCGCCGCCGCCCGCCTGACGATCGCCATCGATCTCCCCAGCGGCGTCACGACCGACGACGGCCGCGTCCTCACCGAACCGCCCCGCTGCCACGTCACGCTAGCGCTCGGTGCCGTCAAGCCGTCACACCTGCTCCAGCCTGCTGCACGCTACGCCGGTCACGTCCGCCTGATCGATCTCGGCCTGCCCCTCATCGGCACCGCTACCGTCATCGCCAAACCAGCCTTTCGCGATCCCGGCCCCGACTCGCATAAATACAGCCGCGGCATGGTCGCGCTCGTCGGCGGTGCAATGCCCGGCGCGTCCGAACTCGCCAGCCTCGCTGCCCTGCGCGCCGGTGCCGGCTACGTCCTGCATCTGGGTGACGGCGAAGGCGCACCGCACGCGCTTGTTCGCCGCCCCTGGAGCGCCGACGCCCTGACCGACCCCCGCATCGGTGCCGTCGTGATCGGTCCCGGTCTCGGCCGCGACGACGACGCCCGCACCCGCCTCGACGCCGCCCACGTCAGCGGTCGCCCACTGGTGATCGACGGCGATGCCCTCCGCCTGCTCGACCCCGACGCGCCCCGGCGCGCGCCGACGATCCTCACGCCCCATGCCGGGGAGTTCGACGCGCTCTTCGGCAAAAGCACCGCCAGCAAGATCGATCGTGCCCGCGCCGCCGCCGCCCGCGCGAACGCTGTCATCATCTTCAAAGGCCCGGACACCGTCATCGCCGCCCCCGACGGCCGGGTCACCGTCTCGGCCGATGCCAGCGACTGGCTCTCCGCCGCCGGCACCGGCGACGTGTTGGCCGGCGCGACCGGCGCGATGCTCGCCAGCGGCCTGCCGCCGTTCGAGGCCGCCACCGCCGCCGTGTGGCTCCACCGCGAGGCCGCGCGCCTGTGTGGACGATCCTTCATTGCCGACGACCTCGCCAACGCGCTATCGCGCGTCCGATGAGCCCCATCCTCCGTGTCGCCGCCCGCGGTGACGGCGTCGCCGCCGACGGCCGCCACGCCGCCCTTGCCGCTCCCGGCGATACTTTGACCGCCACGGGCGAGGTGATCGCCGGCCCGCATCACCAGTCGCCACCCTGTCGCCACTTTCCGCGATGCGGCGGATGCCAGCTCCAGCATCTCGACGACGAAAGCTATACGGCCTTCGTCGCCGACCGTATTGCCGTCGCCCTCGATGCACAGGGACTCGAAGCGCCGATCCGCCCGGCCACGCTGTCGCCGCCGCGCACCCGTCGCCGCGCAACGCTCCACGCCGATCGTGGCCTGCTCGGCTTCACCGCCGAAAGCAGCCACCAGATCGTCGACATGCGCGAATGTCATATCCTGCTGCCCGAACTGTTCGCGCTCGTCGCGCCGCTGCGCACCTTGCTCCAGCGCGTCGGCCTGAAACGCCGTGTCGACGTTCATCTGGCGATGGCCGATCAGGGTCCCGATATCCTTATCAACGGCTTCGCGCCTCAGGGCCTAGAAGCCGCCGAAGCCCTGACCGCCTTCTGCGAAAAACACGGCGTCGCCCGTTTTTCGGTCGATGACGGCGTCGGCCCCGAAGCCCGTTGGGAACCGGAACCGATTACCATCACTCTTGGCGGCATTCCCGTCGCCATGCCCCCCGGCGCCTTCCTGCAAGCCACACAGGAAGGCGAAGACGCGCTCGTCGCGGCCGTGAAGGAAGCCACCGGATCAGCAAAAGCGGTAGCCGACCTGTTCGCCGGCCTCGGCACCTTCGCCCTTGCGCTGCCCGCCAAGGTCTATGCGGCCGAGGGCGCCCGCAACGCGCTGTTCTCGCTCAGAGCCGCCGCGCAACTCCGCAGCCGTCCGGTCTTCCCCGAACACCGCGACCTCTACCGGCGCCCGCTGACCGTCGCCGAACTCGATCGCTTCGATGCCGTCGTCATCGATCCCCCTCGCGCCGGCGCCCGCGAGCAGACCGACGCGCTGGCCGCGTGCAAGGTGAACAGCATCGCCTATGTTTCGTGTAATCCCAGTACCTTCGCGCGCGACGCGAAGGTTATGGTGGAAGGCGGATGGCGGATCGACTGGGTCCAGCCCGTGGGCCAGTTCCGCTGGTCCACCCATGTGGAGCTGGCGGCGCGGTTCGTTAGATAGAGGTGAACGCGTTCGGTCGGCCTGTTGATCTTCGATCAGGGGTAAAAGGAAGACCTCCTGTTCCCCGGCGAAGGCCGGGGTCCAGTTGAAAAGGCTTCCGAGAACGATAGCGAACGTTCCCCAACTGGACCCCGGCCTTCGCCGGGGAACAGAAACTGCCCTACCCGGCAGCAGCACCAACCGGATAAACCGCCCCCACGAAAAACAACCCATCGGGCGGCGCATTCAGCCCCAGCCGCGCCCGGTCCCGCGCCGCCAACGCCGCGCCCACCTCGCTCGGCGCCCATCGCCCCATACCCACCAGCGCCAGACACCCGACCATCGACCGCACCTGATGATGCAGGAATGAACGCGCCGCCGCCTGCACCATAATCAGGTCGCCCTCCCGCTCCACCGTCAGCACGTCCAGCGTCCGCACCGGGCTGTCCGCCTGGCAATGCGCCGACCTAAAGGTGGTGAAGTCATGCCGCCCCACCAGCATCGCCGCCGCCGCCGCCATCGCGCCGGCGTCCAGCGGCTGCGGCACCTGCCATGCCAGCCCACGCTCTACCGTCAGCGGCGCACGCCGGTTGACGATCCGGTATTCATACGACCGGCCGACACATGAAAATCGAGCATGCCAGTCGTCCGCTACCGCGTCGCACGCCAGCACCGCCACCGGCGCCGGCCGCAGCAGCGCGTTCAGCGCCTCCATCAACCGGAACGGCGTGATCGGCTTGGCGATGTCGCAATGCGCTCGCATCGCCAGCCCATGCACGCCGGCATCGGTGCGCCCGGCTGCATGCACCGCCGCCGCTTCCCCCGTCACCGCCAGCACCGCCGCCTCCAGCGCAGCCTGCACGCTCGGCCCGTGAGTCTGCCGTTGCCAGCCCATGAAGGGCCGCCCGTCGAATTCCACCGTCAGCGCGAATCGCGTCAAAGCTGCGTCCCGCTCGCGATCGGAAAGCCGCGCAGCAGTTCCTCGGTCGATGTCACGCCCCGCCCGGCGCGCTGCACCAGAGTCGGCCGGATCGACCCGTCGCCGCACCCAATCGTCAACCGGTCGTCCACGGTGTATCCGTCGCCGCCCGGGAAGGTGAACGGCAGCACCTCCGTCGCCAGTATCTTCACCCGCTCGCCCGCCACCTCGAACCATGCGCCCGGCGCCGGGTTCATCGCCCGCACCAATCGTTCGATCGCCACCGCGCTCTGCGTGAAGTCGATCCGCGCCTCCGCCTTGTTGATTTTGGCGGCATAGGTAATTCCCTCGTCCGGCTGCGCCACCGCTGGATGCGCAGCGAGATCGCCGAGCACTTCAACCATCAGCCGCGCGCCCATCGCCGCCAGCTCGATCGTCAGGTCGCCCGTCGTCTTGTCGTCGATCGGGGTGCGCCCTTCCAGCCGCACCGGGCCGGTATCCAGACCCGCCTCCATCTGCATGATGCCGACGCCCGTCTCGGCATCGCCGGCCATGATCGCCCGCTGCACCGGCGCCGCCCCGCGCCAGCGCGGCAGCAAGGATCCGTGCACGTTCAGGCAGCCATGCACCGGCGCATCCAGAACCGCGCGCGGCAGGATCAGGCCATACGCCGCGACTACCGCTACCTCCGCGCCCAGATCGACGAACGCCGCCTGTTCCTCCGCACTCTTCAACGACACCGGCGTCCGCACCGGAATCGCCAGTGCCTCGGCGCGTCGCTGAACGGGCGAGGGCACTAGTTCGCGCCCGCGCCGCCCGCCCGGCCGCGCCGGCTGGCTATAGGCCGCAACTACCCGATGCCCGGCCGACACCAACGCATTCAGCGTCGGCACCGCGAAGTCGGGCGTTCCCATGAAGACGATCCGCATGGCCACGCCTCTCTCCGCTGGCGAACCCCCGCGCAACCCCCTATCTGTTCCCCATGGCGTCTCCTGAAATCGAAGCGTTGACGCAGGCGCTCGCCCGCCTGCCGGGCCTCGGCCCCCGTTCCGCGCGCCGTGCCGTGCTGCACCTGCTAAAGAAGCGAGAGGGCGCGCTCGGCCCGCTGCGCCACGCGCTGGAGCAGGTCGACGAACGGCTGGAGAATTGTTCGACCTGTGGGAATGTCGACACCGCCAATCCGTGTTCGATCTGCGCCGATCCCCGCCGCGACGCCCGTTCGCTGTGCGTGGTGGAGGAGGTGGCCGACCTGTGGGCGCTCGACCGTTCGCGCTTGTTCCCCGGCCGTTTCCACGTCCTTGGCGGTCGCCTCTCGGCGCTGGAAGGCATTCGCCCCGAAGACCTGTCGATCGACGCGCTCGTCCGCCGGATCGAGGCAGGCGGCATCGACGAGGTCGTCCTCGCCATGAATGCGACGCTGGAGGGCCAGACCACCGCCCACTACATCGCCGAACGCATCGAACGCTTCCCTATCCGCGTCACTCAGCTTGCCCACGGCCTCCCCGTCGGCGGCGAACTGGATTACCTCGACGAAGGCACGCTCGCCCAGGCGCTGCGGGCACGAAGGCCGATGACCTGAATTCCTCCCCGGCACGGGGAGGGGGACCAGCGAAACTGGTGGAGGGGGTTCAAACGCCAAGCCTGTTTAACGGGCAAAAACTTGACCCCGTACCCCACCCGGCATAGCGGACCCGCCATGGCCGTCCTTCAAGTTGTCGAAATCCCCGACCCCCGCCTCCGCCTCGTCTCCACCCCCGTCGACGCGGTGAACGACGAGATCCGCACCCTCGTCGCCGACATGATCGAAACGATGTACGACGCCAGCGGCATCGGCCTCGCCGCCATCCAGGTCGGCGTCGACAAGCGCGTCCTGGTGATCGACCTTCAGGAAGGCGAGGACGAGGAAGGCAAGCCCGTCCGTAATCCCAAGGCGTACATCAACCCGGAGGTCCTCTCGGAAAGCGAGGAACTGTCCGTCTATAATGAGGGCTGCCTGTCGATCCCGGAGCAATATGCCGAGGTAAAGCGCCCCGCGACCTGCTGCGTCCGCTGGCTGGACGAAACCGGCGCGTCGCATGAGGAGGAACTGAGCGGCCTTCTGTCCACGTGCATGCAGCACGAGATCGACCATCTGAACGGCGTCCTCTTCATCGACCACGTCTCGAAGCTGAAGCGCGATATGCTCCTCAAGAAACTGGCCAAGCAACGCCGCATCGGTTGACCGCAACCGGGCTGTCCTACAGCCATCGTTCCTGCTACGTTCCGCAACGGCGCCAGCTCCGGTCGGTGCCACGGATGCCGATGCGGAAGATGCGATATGCGTGAAGTTGGTGAAGTATGACCCCTGAACTGGCCATCGTCGCCCTGTTGGCGCTCGCTGTCGGCCTGCTGGCCGGCTGGCTGATCGCCGGCCGCCGCGCCGCCAGCCTCGCCAGCGACCTCGCCGTCGCCCGCACCCGCGCCGCCGACGCCGACCTCGTCCGCCAGGCCCGCGATGCCGTGGAGCGGGAGCGCAACGAGGCGATGCAGGACCTCGCCTCCCTCCGCGCGCAAGCCACCGAGCGCCACACCGCCCATGAGGACGCCCTCCGCCAGCTCCACGACGCCCGCGGCGCCATGCAGGACCTGGCCTCGCTCCGCGCCCAGAGCGCCGAGCGTCAGGCCGCTCATGCCGAAACGCTCCGCCAGCTGCATGAGGCAAAGGAGGCGATGAACGCACAGTTCGGCGCCGCCGCCGCCAAGGCGCTGGAAGGCGCCCAAACCCAGTTCCTCGAACGCGCCCAGGCCCGTTTCACCGAGTCGGAACGGACGAGCGGTCAACGCCTCGCCGCCCTCCTTCAGCCTGTCACCGAACGGCTTAAGCGCTACGAAGAGGGCGTCGCCAAGGTCGAGGCCGAACGCCGCGACGCCTTCGGCGATCTGAAGGGCCAGATCGAACAGATGCGGCTCGGACAGGAGCGCGTGTCGGGTGAGGCGGCCAAGCTCGTCAACGCGCTGCGCAACGCCCCCAAAGCTCGCGGCCGCTGGGGCGAGCAGCAGCTCCGCAACGTGCTGGAGACGTGCGGCCTCGCCGAACACACCGACTTCGCCATGGAGGTCAGCGTGTCAGACGGGGAGGGTGGTCGCCTGCGTCCCGATGCCGTCGTCAAGGTGCCGGGCGGCAAGTCGCTCATCATCGACGCTAAGGTATCACTCAACGCCTATCAGGACGCGTTCGGCGCGGTGGACGAGGGCGAGCGCCAGATCGGCCTCGCCGCCCATGCCCAATCGATGCGCAACCACGTCAACGGCCTCGGCAACAAGAGCTACTGGACGCAGTTCGAGGACACGCCGGAATATGTCATCATGTTCGTCCCCGGAGAGCACTTCCTGTCGGCGGCACTCGAGCACGACCCTACGTTGTGGGACTTCGCGTTCGACAAGCGCGTCCTGCTGGCGACCCCAACTAACCTGATCGCTATCGCCCGCACCGTCTCGGCGGTATGGCGGCAGGAGAAGCTGGCGGCACAAGCACGCGAAATCGGCGTGCTGGGCAAGGAGCTATACGGCCGCTTGTCGAAGATGGGCGAGCATGTCGCCAAGCTCGGCCGCAATCTGGAGACGGCTAATACCGCTTATAACCAATTTGTTGGCAGCCTTGAGAGTCAGGTGCTGACAACGGCCCGTCGTTTCGAAACACTCAATATCGACACCGCGGGCAAGTCGATCGATCCGCTCCCGATCGTCGAACAAAGCCCGCGTCCGCTCACGAAGCTGGTGTCGACCGGCGAGTGAGCGTCAGGCTGCCCCGTCCGTCGGCCAGAACCAGGGTATCCGCATCGGGCCACGTCATCGTAATTGGCAAACCGCCGAGTGCGAGGAACCGGTTCTCAACCCGCATCACCTCATCCTCAATGCACGCCATCCGCGTCGCCCGCATGGCACCAAGGCTGAGCATCTTACCTTCGAGGCGGTAACTTCCCGAAATGCGGTTGCAGATGCGCGCATGCATGACATCGGCATCGAAATCGACGGTCGCGACACCAGGCATCCGCAATGCTTTGCCATCGAGCGCTGCAATCGCCCATTGTGTATCAGCCAGTTTCATCACGACGCGATCTGCCAAGCCACCACATCCTTGTAACCGTCGCCTCCCGACATCGACGGTGACCGTGTCGGGGTAAAGCCGATCGCTCATCCCGTCGCTGCATGGTTTGCGGACGATGGCCACCGTCATCGCTCGCGTCACATACCTGCGTCCATTCATGATCGACCGCGCTTTCGGGACCGCGACGCTGATGGAGCGCACAGTGACCTGTTTCAGCCGAATGTGGCGGTCGTCGATTGTCACAGACCAGAATGGTTCTGTGCCGCTTGCACGGTACCCAATGGAACCGGCAACAGCAGCGAGCAGGACGATGGCGATCATGCCGCAGATTGGCCGGTAAGCGTTCGCACCGCAACTACGCTCCAGCAAACGGGCGCGCGATCACCCGCGTTGCTGCGCCAGTACCTCATACGCCATCACCGCCGTCGCGACCGCAGCGTTTAGGCTGTCGGCTTTACCCAGCATCGGTATCTTCACCAACAGATCGCACCCGGCGGCATAGCCGCTCGGCATGCCCTGCGCCTCGTTGCCGGTCAGCAGGAACGTTGGCGCCGGATAATGTGCGCCGCGATAGTCATGCTCAGTTTCCAGGCTCAGGCCGACCAACTGGCCGGGACCAGTCCGCAACCACGTCAGGAACGTCGCCCATTCCGTCCGCACGACAGGGATAGTGAACAGCGCGCCCATGCTGGCGCGCACCGCCTCGACCGAGAACGGATCGACGCAGTCACCGATCAGGATCAATCCGCCAGCGCCCACGGCGTCGCCGGTCCGCAGGATCGTACCCATATTGCCCGGATCGCGCAGCCGCTCCGCCACCAGCCAGATGCCAGCCGCATTCCGATCGAGGTCGTTTAACCTTGTCTCGAACTCGTCGAACACCCCGACCACCGCCTGCGGATTGTCCTTGCCCGACAGCTTCGTCAGGATATCAGGCGTCGTCTCGATCGCGTCGCCGCCCGCGCGCTCCACTTCGGTGACGAGCGTTCTAACCAGCGGATGATCCGCGCTGGCCGCGGCGAAGAACAGCAGCACCGGGAGCCGCCCCGCTTTGCGCGCCTCGGTGAGGATGCGCAGACCCTCGGCCAGGAACCGTCGTTGTTCACGGCGATGTCGCTTGTCGCGCAGATCGCGGACGTTCTTGATGAGCGGATTGGAAAAGGCGGTGATCTCGCGAGGCATGATAGCAATCGAGGAGGATCAATCCTCGCCGAATTTGGCCTCGACCAGTTCGACCAGCGTATTCACCACCTGCGTGGCGTCGTCGCCCGATGCGGAGATAGTGATCGAATCGCCCATGGCGGCGCCCAGCATCATCAGGCCCATGATCGACGTGCCCGTGACGGAGCCGCTGCCCTCTTTCTCGACCTGGACTTCGCACGGCAGGCCAGAGGCAAGCGTGACGAACTTTGCACTGGCGCGGGCATGGAGCCCGCGGCGGTTGCAGATCGTGACGGTCCGACGGACGCTCATGCCGCCGCCTCACCCAACACTTCGGACGCGACCGAAATATACTTGCGCCCCGCCTCCCGCGCGGCGGCCACGGCGTCGACCACCTTCATCGATTTGCGGGCGGAACCCAGGCGAATCAGCATCGGCAGGTTCATGCCCGCGATCACCTCGACCCGGCCGCGCACCATCAGCGATATCGCGAGGTTGGATGGCGTGCCACCGAACAGATCGGTCAAAACGATCACACCCGCGCCGGTATCGACCTCGGCAATCGCGGCGGCGATGTCGTGCCGGCGCGATTCCATATCGTCCTCCGGCCCGATCGCGATCGTCGCCACCCGCTCCTGCGGGCCGACGACGTGAACCATCGCGGTCACGAATTCGTCGGCGAGCCGCCCATGCGTCACCAGAACCAGGCCGATCATAGTCGGATGCGCTACCTACACCAGCGGGGCAACCGGCGACCCCTCAAGTGAGTCCTGCGGTGCCGCCCCTAAATCACGATGTGCGACTGTGGGCGAAAACCCCGCATCGCACAAGAACCTGCCGATACGTTCCGCGACATGAACCGACCTGTGTCTCCCTCCGGTACAGCCGATCGCGACGCTAACATATGCCTTTCCCTCCGCCCTGTAGCGCGGCAGCAACAGCGCCAGCAGTTCCTCGATCCGCGACACCGCCGCTTCATAGGCGGGATCGGCCGCAACATAAGCAGCAACCGCCGGGTCCAGCCCAGTGCCGGGTTTCAGTGCCGGGTCCCAATGCGGATTGCGCAGGAAGCGCATGTCGAACACCAGATCGGCACCACGCGGCAAGCCCCGCGCGAAACCGAACGACGTGACCGACAACACCGGCTCGCCCGCACGGTCGGCAAAGGTGGTGCGGATCTGCTGCGCCAGTTCGTGGGCCGAGAGCGTCGTCGTATCGGTCAGTCGGTTGGCGAAGTCGCGCAAGGGCGCCAACAGTTCGCGCTCACGGGCGATCCCGTCGCTTGCGGGTCGGTCTGGTGCCAGTGGATGCCGATGCCGCGTCTCCGCATAGCGGCGTTCCAGTTCGGCGTCCGAGCATTCCAGGAAAAGCGTGCCGACGGACAGGCTCTGCATATCCTGCAACTGCCTGATCCGCTGGATGATCCGCGCTGGCTCAAAATCCCGTGTCCGCGTGCCCAAACCTAACGCCAGTCGTTGACGTCGACCGTCGGCTCCCACCGGCAACGGCGCGTCGAGTAGCCGGTCGATCAAGATGAGTGGGAGATTGTCGACCACCTCCCAGCCAAGGTCTTCAAGCGTCTTCAACACCGTCGATTTGCCGGCTCCGGAAAGTCCTGTGACCAGCAGCACGTCCTGATGACCGATCATGCCGGCATCTCCCGGCGTAGGGCGAGTTCGACCTTGATTGGTGCCGACACCATGAACGGGTCGAGCGTGAGCGTCCGAACCGGTCGCCCGGCGATCACGCGTGACGTCGGTTCGGGCATCCGTTCCAGTTCTCCAAATAAACTTACGAGCAACGCCACGGGCGCCGCAGCCATAGCTGGGAGGTCGATGATGCCCAGCCCCCGCACCTCGATCCGTCCGGCGATCGTGGGGGGGGCGCTGGCGATCAGGCCGTCGTCGGACGCCGTTACCAGCGTGTAATCATCGCTCACCAAGATCGCGCCGCGATCGATCAGGCGCAGCGCGAGATCGGATTTGCCCGCACCCGACGGCCCCTCGATCATCACTGCCCGGCCGTCGATGGCGACGGTGGACGCGTGCAGCGTTTCGGTATCGGCTTCGCTCATCGATACGTCCTATGGGGCCGGATCGGCGGTCGGCAGGCGGACGACGAATCGGGCGCCGCCCGCTCCGCCTTCGCGCGGCTCGACCGCGATCGATCCGCCATGCCCCTCGACGATCGTTCGTGCAATGGCGAGACCCAATCCAGAGTGGCGGCCGAATGCCTCACCCTGCGGGCGGATCGATTGGAATCGGCGGAAGATGGCCTCGCGCGCCTCCTCCGGCACGCCCGGGCCTTCGTCTTCGACCTGCACCACCATCTCATCGGCATCGGCGGTGGCGATGATCGCGACCTGCGCATCATCGGGTGAGAAGGACAGGGCGTTGTCGAGCAGGTTCTCGAACACCCGCTCCAGGCGCGCGCCCTCCCCGATGGTCAGCAAAAGCGTGTCCGGCGCCCGGTCGAAGTGAAAGCGGACGCCTCGTTCCACACCGCGCGCCTCACGCTGGGCGAGCAGTCCGGCGATCATCGCGCCGATATCGACCGGTTCGAACTTAGCCCGGCTGAGCTGCGCGTCGAGCCGCGATGCGTCGGAAATGTCGGTGATGAGGCGATCAAGGCGATGCACATCGTCCTGGACGATCGCCAGCAATTGCCGTTGCAGGTCGGGATCGCTGATCCGCCCCAGACCGTCCACGGCGGAACGGAGAGAGGCGAGGGGGTTCTTCATCTCGTGCGTCACATCGGCCGCGAACGCCTCGGTCGCGTCGATCCGCGCGCGCAGGGCCAGGCTCATGTCCGACAGCGCGCGAGCGAGCATGCCGAGCTCGTCACGACGTGATGGCAAACGGGGCACCACCACCTCACGCGCGCGACCCAACCGGACTCGTACCGCTGCTCTTGCCAGCCGGCGTAGCGGCCGGACGATCGTCCGCGCCAGAAACAACGACAGCAATACCGAAATGATCGTGACCACCAATAACACAACGCTCAGGCGCAACCGCTCCGTCCGGACGATTCGGGTAATGGTTCGCGCGTTGACGGCGGTTAGTACGATGGCACCGCCGGGCATCGGCGATGCGGCGGTGATGACCGGCGTCCGGTCGGGTGCCCGCCATACCGTCGCGGCAACGTGGCCGGTTCGCGCCGTCCGCACCTCGGGCCAGTCGGACGGATCGGACCGTTCGCGATAAAGTGGCGGACGTGATGCGCCGACGATTGTATCGATTCCGCCGTCCAACAGGCGGGCGACACGTTGGTCGATCCCCTCGCGATCGGGGTCTTGCAACTGAAAATTATCGACACCGAGCGCGCGGCTGTCGAGGGCCATGCCATCAGGGCCCAGCACCCTGATGCGGGCACCCGTGTCGCGCGCCAGTCTCGAGAGCAGGGCAAGATGGAGCGGACGCGGCGCTGCCGCCAGCGCCTCGGCGATCAGCCGCGCCTCTCGCGTCGCCTGCTCGACGCTGTTGTCGACGGTCCGCGATCGATAGCTGTCGAGATAGAAGAACCCGCCCGCCAGCAACAGCAGCGCGATGATGTTGACCGCCAGGATGCGCCGCGTAAGCGATACCCGCCCCGACCACCGGAGCGCCAGATCGCCGCCATCGTCCGGCGCGGGCTCATTCCTCGGAAAAGCGATAGCCGGCACCGTAGAGGGTTTCGATCGAATCGAATTCGGGATCGACCGCGCGGAACTTGCGCCGTACGCGTTTGATGTGACTGTCGATCGTCCGGTCGTCGACGTAGATGTCGTCCTGATACGCCGCGTCCATCAACTGGTTGCGGGTCTTTACCACACCGGGGCGCTGCGCCAGCGTTTCGAGGATCAGGAATTCGGTGACGGTCAGCGTCACGGCTTCGCCGTTCCACAGCGTGCGATGCCGGGCAGGGTCCATCATCAACCGTCCGCGTTCCAAGGCTGGGGCGGCTTCCTCACCATTTCCGCCGGCGGGAGCAGCCGGTTCGGCGCGCCGTAGGATGGCGCGGATGCGGGCGATCAGTAGACGTTGGGAGAAGGGCTTTGCGATGTAATCGTCCGCCCCCATCGCCAGGCCCAGTGCCTCGTCCAATTCGTCGTCCTTGGACGTCAGGAAAATGACTGGCGTTGATTGTTTTTCCCGCAGGCGACGTAGAAGTTCCAACCCGTCCATTCGCGGCATCTTAATGTCGAAGACCGCCAGATCGGGTGGATTGTCCGCCAGCGCCTTCAGCGCGGCCTCCCCGTCCGAATATACGCGGGTCAGGAACCCCTCGGCCTGAAGGGCGATCGAAACCGAAGTCAGGATGTTGCGGTCGTCGTCGACGAGCGCGATCGTTGCCGTCATGTACCGCTCCTAGTCGAAAGCCGGAGCCTGCTCAATCGTCCGTCGCCTGCTCGATCAAGACGGGGTCGCGCGCGGCGTTCGCCTGACATAAGAGCATCGCCATGATGACCGATATGCCCCCCACCCAGTTCGTCCCCAGTTTCGATGGCGTCCGCATCGCGTGGCGCGAGATGGGGGAGGGGCGGCCGGTCGTTCTTATCCACGGCTATTTCTCCGATGCCTATACGAATTGGATACGATACGGGCACGCCGCCGCTATCGCTGCAAAAGGATACCGGGTCATCATGCCGGATCTGCGCGCGCATGGCGAAAGTGAGAAGCCGCATGACGCCAGCGCCTATCCGCGCGATGCGCTTACGCGGGACGGACATGCGCTGATCGCGCATCTAGGCCTGACCGATTACGATCTGGGCGGTTACTCGCTTGGCGCACGCACCACGTCGCGGATGATCGCCACGGGGGCGACACCGACGCGGCTGGTTTTTGCCGGCATGGGGCTTGAGGGCCTGACCGACACCGATCGACGCGCGGGTCATTTCCGCCATATCCTGACCCATCTCGGCGAGCATGAGCGCGGCAGCCCGGAATGGCTGGCCGAGGCTTTCCTAAAAACCACCAAGGGTGATCCCGTCGCTTTGCTGGGCATCCTCGACACCTTTATCGATACGCCGCTTGCCACGATCGAGGCGTTTGCCCAGCCCACGCTGGTCGTCGCCGGCGTCGAGGATCATGACAACGGATCGGCCGCGGCCCTAGCGGACGTGCTGCCGCACGCACGTTTCGTCGAGGTGCCGGGTGGCCATATGAGCTCTGTCGCCAAACCGGAACTCGGCCGCGCGATCGCCGAGTTTCTGGCAGCCTGACTGTCGATTGCTTGACCGATCGCGGTCGCGCGCCGATGCACGGCGCCTGAGATAAAAAGGAAAGACATGATCCGCATCACCGCTTCCCTTGCCGTGCTGGCGGCCGCCCTCGCGACGACGTCGGCGCCGGCGCAACAGCCTACGGATGCCACGACCGCCACGGCGGCGCAGGCTGACGCGTTCATCGCCGATGCCGAACGCCAGCTGGCGGCGGTGTCCGTGCCGGTGAACCAGATCAACTGGGTCAATGCGACCTACATCACCGACGATACCGACACTTTAGCGGCCCGCGCCAACGCTCAGACGACCGAGCTGCAGGTAAAGCTCGCCGGCGAGGCGGCTCGTTATGCCCGCGCGCCGGGTCTGTCCCCCGACACACGCCGTAAGCTCGACCTGCTTCGCGGTGGCATCACGCTGCCGGCGGCGGCCACACCCGGTGCGGCGGACGAACTGGCGACGCTGACCACCCGGATGTCGTCATCCTATGGCAAGGGCCGTGGAATGCTCGATGGCAAACCGATCAACGGATCGGATATCGAGGCGGCGATGGGCGTGACCCGCGATCCCGCTAAGCTGCGCGAGATGTGGACTAGCTGGCATGACAATGTCGGTGCGCCGATGCGGGCGGATTATGCCCGGATGAGCGATCTCGCCAATGCCGGAGCAAAGGGCCTTGGATACGCCGACACCGGCGCACTGTGGCGATCGGGTTACGACATGGCGCCGGACGAATTCGCCGCCACCACCGATCGCATCTGGAAGGAAGTGGAGCCGCTCTATCTCGCACTACACACCTATGTGCGCTGGAAACTGAACGAGAAATACGGTGATGCCGTCCAGTCGAAGACCGGACCGATCCGTTCCGATCTGCTCGGCAACATGTGGGCGCAGGAATGGGGCAATATCTATGACATCGTCGCGCCGGCCGGCGCCGGCGATCTGGGATTTGACACCGGCGATCTGTTGAAGGCCAAGGGATATGATCCCGTCCGCATGGTGAAGCAGGGCGAGGGGTTCTATTCCTCGCTCGGCTTCGCGCCCCTGCCCGACACGTTTTGGCAGCGGTCGCAGATCGTCAAGCCGGCCGATCGCGAGGTGATCTGTCACGCATCGGCGTGGGATATCGACAATGCCGACGACATCCGCATCAAGATGTGCACCAAAGTGAACGGGGACGATTTCGTCACGATCCATCACGAACTCGGCCACAATTACTATCAACGCGCCTACAAGGCGCAGCCGTTCCTTTATAAGAACGGCGCGAATGATGGTTTTCACGAGGCGATCGGCGATACCGTCGCCCTGTCGATCACACCCGATTATCTGGTCAACATCGGTCTGCTCGATCGCGCCAAGGTACCCAGCGCCGACAAGGATGTCGGATTGCTGCTCCGGCAGGCGATGGACAAGGTCGCATTCCTTCCGTTCGGTCTGCTAATCGACAAGTGGCGCTGGAAGGTGTTCTCGGGCGAGATCAAGCCGACCGGTTATCAGGCGGGCTGGGATGCGCTGCGCCTGCAATATCAGGGCGTCGCGCCTCCGGTTGCGCGTGACGAGACGAAGTTCGATCCCGGCGCGAAATACCATATCCCGGCGGGTGTGCCGTACACGCGGTACTTCCTGGCCCGCGTGCTACAGTTCCAATTCTATCAGGCGGCATGCAAGCAAGCGGGTTGGAAGGGGCCGCTGCATCGCTGCTCGTTCTACGGCAACAAGGATGTCGGTCAGCGCCTGAACGCCATGCTCGCCATGGGTCAGTCGAAGCCGTGGCCCGATGCCCTCCAGGTGTTCACTGGTAGTCGAGAGATGAGCGGAAAAGCGATGATTGCCTATTTCGCACCGTTGAAGAAGTGGCTGGATACACAGAACCGGGGTAAGCCCCAGGGCTGGTAACGCTGTGGCTATTGCTCGACGGCCGGGAGTAACCCGTCGTCGAGCAATATCACATCACACCGACCTCTACGAACTCAGGCTCGTTGTGCCTTATGCCTTATCGGGAACGGTATTTTCGTCCACGATGCCGTTTTTGAACGACGCCGACGAATCCTTGCCATCAGGCTGATGCGCCAGCTTCTTCGGCTTTGCCGGATCGCCGGGCTTCGCCGAACTGCCCTTAAGGGTCAGCAAGGCGGCGGCCGCACCCGCTGCGGCCAGACCACCCGCAATCGCCGCGGCGCCCCACTTGCCGCCGACCATGTCGACTGCGCTCTTCTTCGGTGCCGAGGCCCGGCTCGATGACTTTTTCGTCGTCGGAGTGGCTGCCGGGCGCTTGGTCGCGCGCGGCTTGGGGGGTGCCTTCGCCGCTGCGGCTGGCTTGGCAGACGCTGCCGCGTCGTCGGTCTTCGCCTTGGCGGCGCGCGGCTTGGCAGCGGCGGATTTGGCCGGCGTCGTCGAGCGACGAAGCGCGGGCTTCTTGGCGGGCGTGTCGGCGGTAGCGGGCGTGTCGGCGTCGGCCATGGTCGGCTCCCTCGGAAAAATGGTTCCGGGAGCGTAACGCCATTGTCACGCGATGGTTGCGAGTCAGTCTGTCCGACTTCCCTTAGCGGAAAGGGGGTTCGTTGAACGCGCGCAATTTGCGGCTGTGCAATTTTGCCCCTTCCAAACGCAACTGTTCGCACGCTTCGATGCCGATCCGCATGTGCTCGCTGATCGCCCTTTCATAGAAGCGGTTCGCCTGGCCGGGCAGTTTGAGTTCGCCGTGCAGCGGCTTGTCGGACACGCACAGCAACGTGCCGTAAGGTACACGAAAGCGATAACCCTGCGCCGCGATCGTGGCGGACTCCATATCGATCCCGACCGCCCGCGACAGCGAGAAACGAAGCGCCGACCGCGAATAGCGCAACTCCCAGTTTCGATCGTCGGTCGTCACGATCGTCCCCGTCCGCAGCCGCCGCTTCAGTTCATCGCCCGACTGGCCCGATACGATCTCTGCCGCCTTGGCCATCGCCACCTGTACCTCGGCGATGGCCGGTACGGGGATTTCGGGCGGCAGCACGTCGTCAAGCACATGATCGTCGCGCAGGTACGCATGCGCCAGAACATAATCGCCGATGCGCTGCGACGGACGCAGGCCGCCGCAATGGCCGATCATCAACCACGCTTCGGGCCGCATCACGGCCAGATGATCGCAGATCGTCTTGGCGTTGGATGGCCCGACGCCGATGTTGACGAGCGTGATCCCCGTGCCGTCTGCCGCCATCAGGTGATAGGCAGGCATTTGATGCCGCCGCCACGCGCTGTCGGTGACGAGCTTGTCGACGTCCTCGGGCCGCTCAATCACGATGCCGCCTGCTCCCGACAGCGCGGTGAAGCGGCTGTCCGGTGCCAGTTGCGATGCGCCCCAACGAACGAATTCATCGACATAGCGGTGATAATTCGTGAACAGGACGAACCGCTGAACATGTTCAGCCGGAGTGCCCATGTAATGCCGTAGTCGGGCCAGACTGAAATCGGTGCGAAGACCGTCGAACAGCGCCAATGGCCGCGTGCCATCCGCCGACATCCACAGGCCATCGGCAATTTCATCACCGATATGCGCCAGTTCGGTCGCCGGAAAGAACCGCGCCAGTTCGGATGCGGACACCTCGTCGAGGCTCAGCGCATGGCCGGGATCGAGCACATAGGGAAACGGGATTTCCTGGCGCCCCGGCACCGCTTCGACGGTAACCTGATAATCCTCGATCAGCAGGTCGAGCTGTTCGATTAGATAATCCGCAAAGATCGCCGGCTTGGTCACGCTGATCCGGTATTCGCCCGCCGACACCAGTCGTCCGAACGATCGCAGCGGGGCAGGGCGGCCGTGCTCGCCCGCGAAGGACAGGCGGATTTCGGGATAGGCGAACGATCCGTCCAAGCGCGCCGCGGCATCGGGCACCGTGCGGTTCGTCAAATAAGCGGTCAGCGCCGCCTGTAATCGGGTAACGGAGGCGGTGTAGAGGCGGTCAAGCTCGGCGACGATTTGGGTAGCGGTCTGCATCGGCAGGGGGTAAGCGTCGGCGATGACGGAGGCAAGACGCCACCGCCATCGCCGATACGCCGGGATCAGATCTGGTCGAGCAGATATTCCGCCGAGCTGACCTTAAACTCGCCGGGCTGTTCGACGTGCAATTGCTTCACCACGCCGTCCTCGACCAGCATCGAATAACGCTGGCTACGGATGCCGAGGCCAAACTTGGTGCCGTCCATCGTCAATCCGACCGCCTTGGCGAAATCGCCATTGCCGTCGGCCAGCATCGTGACGCCCTCGGCGCCATTTTCCTTCGACCATGCCTGCAGGACGAACGGGTCGTTCACCGCTGTGCAGGCAATTTCATCGACGCCTTTGGCGGCCAGTTCGTCCGCCTTGCCCAGAAAGCCCGGCAGATGCTGGGCAGAGCAGGTCGGCGTGAACGCACCAGGCACCGCGAACAGCGCGACCGTGCGTCCAGCGAAATAATCCGCGACCTTTACCTGATCGGGGCCATCGGCCGTTACCTTCACGAGCGTTGCCTCAGGCAGGCGGTCACCGACATTGATCGTCATACTGTTCTCCTTTGGGACTGCGACGCGATGTCATCGTGTCGCGGCGCTATTTCAAGCGTGGCGATGAAGAGACTGACCGGCTATCTAGCTAGGTGTGACGCAAGCCGCTTATCTGACGGGGCAATTTCTTCTCGCGATGCCGGGCATGGGCGATCCGCGGTTTGACCGGGCGGTGATCGCGATGTGCGCGCATGATGCGAAGGGCGCGATCGGCATCGGGGTGGGTGCGGTGATCGGCGGACTGGGCTTTCACGCTCTGCTAGAGCAATTTGAGATCGACCCCGGCACTACGCCAGACGCCCCCGTCCATTTCGGCGGACCGGTCGAGATGCGCCGGGGGTTCGTGGTGCATTCGCTGGACTGGAGCGGGCAGGACACGGTCGATGTCGCGGGTAGGTGGGCTTTGTCGGGCACGATCGATGCCTTGCGCGCGATCGCAGACGGCTCGGGGCCGCGTCGGTGGGTCGTCGCGCTCGGGTATGCCGGTTGGGCGGAGGGGCAACTTGATGGCGAACTGGCCCGCCCCGGCTGGTTTCCCGTAAAGGGAGATACCGACCTTCTCTGGACTTCGGATGCTGCCGACCGCTGGCAGGCGGCGTATCGTACCGCCGGTATCGATCCCCGCCAGTTGGTGACCGGGTCCGGCAATGCCTGACGACATATAAAGATATCTTTATATTTGATCCGGAAGCGTTGAGGGCCTAAGGACTGGCCATCAAGATTTCTTCAGGAGAATTCCTCGTGGCCACCGCCCTCGCCGCCGAGCAGCACGATTACGTCATCAAGGACATCGCCCTCGCCGATTTCGGTCGTGCGGAAATTCGCATCGCCGAAACCGAAATGCCCGGCCTGATGGCGCTGCGCCAGGAATTCGGCGCGTCGCAGCCGCTCAAGGGCGCGCGCATCACCGGCTCGCTGCACATGACGATTCAGACCGCCGTGCTGATCGAGACGCTGACCGCGCTTGGCGCCGACGTCCGCTGGGCGACGTGCAACATCTACTCGACGCAGGATCACGCGGCCGCCGCCATCGCCGCCACGGGTGTGCCGGTGTTCGCGATCAAGGGCGAGACGCTGGCCGAATATTGGGATTATGTCGGCGACATCTTCGCATGGGATCGCACGGTCGAAGGCCAGACCGCCAATATCATCCTCGATGATGGCGGTGACGCGACGATGTTCGCGCTGTGGGGCGCCAAGCTGGAGGCGGGTGCTACCTTCGGCGAGCCTGAGAATGAAGAGGAAGTCGAATTCCAGCGTTCGGTAAAGGCGTTCATCGCCAAGAACCCGGGCTACCTGACCGAGACGGTAAAGAGCCTGAAGGGCGTGTCGGAAGAGACGACGACGGGCGTGCACCGCCTTTACGAGATCGCGAAGAAGGGTGAGCTGCCTTTCCCCGCGATCAACGTCAACGACTCGGTCACGAAGTCCAAGTTCGACAATCTGTACGGCTGCAAGGAATCGCTGGTCGATGCGATCCGTCGCGCCACCGACGTGATGCTGGCCGGCAAGGTCGCCTGCGTCGCCGGCTTTGGTGACGTCGGCAAGGGTTCGGCGCAGTCACTCCGCAACGGTGGCGCACGCGTGATGGTGACCGAGGTTGATCCGATTTGTGCGCTCCAGGCGGCGATGGAGGGCTTTGAGGTCGTGACGATGGAAGAGGCCGTGACCCGCGCCGACATCTTCTGCACCGCGACCGGCAATGCCGACGTCATCACCGCCGATCACATGAAGGCGATGAAGCCGATGTCGATCGTCTGCAACATCGGCCATTTCGACAGCGAGATTCAGATCGCGGCGCTGTCGAACTATAAGTGGACCGAGGTGAAGCCCGGCACCGACCTCGTCGAATTTCCTGACGGCAAGCAGATCATCGTGCTGGCCAAGGGCCGCCTCGTGAACCTCGGCTGCGCCACCGGTCACCCGTCGTTCGTGATGTCGGCGTCGTTCACCAACCAGACGCTCGCGCAGATCGAACTGTGGACCAAGAGCGATCAGTACAAGAATGAAGTGTACGTCCTGCCCAAGCATCTCGACGAAAAGGTGGCGGCGCTGCATCTGGCAAAGCTGGGTGTGAAGCTGTCGCAGCTCACGACCAAGCAGGCCGGTTACATCGGCGTGCCGGTCGAAGGGCCGTTCAAGCCGGATCATTATCGCTACTGATCCTGTGGGCTCCTTCATGCATCGGGGCGTCGGCGAAAGCCGGCGCCCCTTTTGCGTTCGCAAGGCAGAGCGTCGATCTAAACCTGCGTCTTTAGCGGGTTTTATCGTCACCCCCTTTTGGACCAGACCCGCATCCGATAGACGGATGTAATGATCGCAATGCGTCCGACCGGCCAACGACCATGATCGTCCTGCGTAACGAGACGGCGATCGTCATGGGCGCCATACTGTTCGCCCTGCTCGCCATCGGTGTCTTGCTGATGTTTCTAGGCCTGCGGGCGCGGGCGCGGGCGGCCATCGTGTCGAGCGAAAACCGCCGTCTGGAAGCGATGCTGCGCACCAGCACCGCGCTGGCGATGGTGGTGCGGGGCGATGGCAAGGTCGAGATGTCGGCCGGTCTGGCCGACTGGTTTGGTCTGCCCGCGCCACCGCGCTCTCTGGTCGAGATGTCGGCAGGCGATGCGGGATTGACCGCCGACGACGCAGCGATGCTGGCCCATGATGTCGGGGTCGCGCAGCGGTCCGGCCGCGCCTTCGATCGGACGATGCGACCGCAGGGGTCGGCCCGCTCTCTCTCCCTGCGCGGGGCCCGCGCGCCTGCGGAGTTCGGCAACGGCGTGTTCGTTTGGGTGCATGACGCCACCGACACACGCGGCGAAATCGAGCGCTTGCGCGAAGGTAGCGCGCGGATGCGCGAAGCCTATGACGCGCTGACCGGGTTGATCGAGGCGGCCCCCCTGCCGATGTGGTATCGCGGTGCCGATCTGCGGCTCACCATGGTCAATTCCGCCTATGTCGCGGCTGTTGAAGGGCGCGACGCGACCGATGTGGTTACCCGGGGGCTCGAACTTGTTGAAGGCTCCGATCGGGGTGGACCAATCGCTGGCGCGACCACGGCGCGCGGCCATGGTCGCCCGACGGAACAGGTGCTGCCGGCGACGATCGGCGGCAGCCGGCGGACGCTCAGGATCATCGACGTGCCGCTGCCGACCGGCGGCGTCGCCGGATTCGCGGTAGATATCGAAGATCTGGAACAGGCGCGCAATGGCGCCAAGCGTTTCGCCGAGGCGCAGCGCGGGATGCTTGACCGCCTGTCAGCCGGCGTCGTCCAGTTCGGCGGTGATCGCACGCTGGAATTCTACAACCAGCCGTTTCGCCGCATGTTCGCGATGCGCGCGGAATGGCTGGTCGATCGCCCCGAATTTGATCGCGTCCTGGAACGGATGCGCGAATCGAACCGCCTGCCGGAGGTGCGCGATTTCCCCGGGTGGAAGGCGGAACGGCGGAACTGGTTCGTCGGCGCGGATGGCGCGACTGAGGAGAACTGGCACTTGCCCGGCGGCACGCATTTGCGCGTCGTCGCGCAGTCGCTGCCCGATGGTGGTCTGCTTATCATCTTCGAGGATCGCACCGAGCAGGTGCAGCTTGCCAGCGCGCGCGACACCTTGTTGCGGGTACGGACCGCGACGTTCGACAATCTGTTCGAGGCACTGGGCGTTTTCGCCGCCGATGGTCGGCTTCAGCTTTGGAACAACCGATTCCGGGCGCTGTGGGGTGTCGAGGAGGAATTCCTGTCGACGCATCCGCGTGTCGATGCGTTTGCGGAACGGGTGGCGAGCAAGCTGGCGACCCCCGCCCGGTCCGGCCTGATTTCTGATCTGGTACGATCCGCCACGGGTGATCGTCAGCAGCGGGGCGGCCGGGTCGAGCTAGCTGACGGCCGCCATTTCGAATTCGCCGCGGTGCCGCTGCCGGATGGCAACGCGCTCTTTACGCTGCTCGACATCACCGACAGCCGCCGCGCGGAATATGCGTTGCGCGAACGCGCGAATGCCTTGGAAGCGGCGGACAAGGTTAAGACCCAGTTCGTGGCGAACATGAGCTACGAACTGAAGACACCACTGACTTCGATCAGCGGCTTCGCGGAAATGCTTCACGGGGGCTACGCCGGCAAGCTGCCAGAACAGGCGACCAGCTATACCGAAGCGATCCTGGATTCGGTCGAGCGACTCGGCCTGCTGATCGACGATGTGCTCGACCTGACCCGCGGTGACGAAGGCGCTCAGATCGAACGCGGCGATGTCGACCTGGCGGCGATCACCCGTATCGCCGCTGGCGCCGTTCAACCGGCGATCAAGCGTCACAAGATCGATTTTGCGGTCGAGATCGCCCGTTCGGTTGGCCGCGTGCAGGGCGATTCGCGACGGTTGCGCGAAGTGATCGAGCACTTACTGCGTCATGCACTGGCGGCGCTGCCGCAAGGAGGACGCATCCTGCTCCACGCCGATGGCAATGCGACGCGGGCGCGGATCATCGTGTCCGATGACGGGCCGGGTCTCGACGCGGACAGCATCGAGCACGCGTTCGACCGGTTCGCCGAGCCGCATCTGCAACCGGGCGGCGAACGCGCACTCGGGCTAGGTCTGCCGCTTGCGCGTCAATTTGTCGAGGCGCACGGCGGCACGATCGATCTGGTTTCCGAGCTGGGGCAAGGCACGCTGGTGACGGTGGAGTTGCCGCGGCGATGATCCTCGCAGATGCGGCCGCGACCCAGGCCTTCGGTGCGCGGCTCGCTGGAGCGGTTCAACCGGGTGACGTCGTGACGCTCGTCGGGCCGCTCGGTGCCGGCAAGACGAGCATTGCGCGCGGCCTGCTGACGGCGCTGGGTTTAGCCGGTGAGGCGCCGTCGCCCTCCTTTGCCATCGTCCAGCCCTATCGCCCGCCTGAGGTGATCCTGCCTGTGCTGCACGTCGACCTTTACCGGCTGGACGATCCCGCTGAGGTCGAAGAATTGGGCCTGGAGGACGAGCGGTATGATGGCGTCCTGCTGGTCGAATGGCCGGAACGCGCCGGTGCTGTGGCATGGCCAGACGCACTGGCGTTGACCCTCTCGATCGAACCTGATGACACGCGTCGCTTGACAGCAACGGTGCCCCCGGCTTGGGAAACGCGATGGCCGATCTGATCCCGCCGTCGATGCTTCCTCCTGCCGGCGCCGCTGCCTTTCTGACGGCGCATGGCTGGGGCGAGGCGCTGATCGAACCGCTAGCGGGCGATGCGTCATTCCGACGATATTTCCGCGTGATGGAAGGCAACCGCAGCGCCGTTTTGATGGACGCGCCGCCGCCCCACGAGGATTGCCGGCCGTTTGTCACGATGGCGCGGTGGCTTGAGGATGCCGGGTTTCTGGCGCCCGCTATCCTCGCTCTCGACGAGCATCAGGGACTGCTGCTCTTGAGCGACCTGGGTGATGTCCGCTTACGTGAGACGGTCGACCAGGATTCCGACGAAGAGCTGGTGCTATACGCACAGGCAGTCGATCTGCTGATCGATCTTACCCGTCAGCCGGCCGGCCCCGTGCCGCCGTATGACCGGGCCGTCCTGCACCGGGAGGCCGCGCTGTTCGTCGAATGGTATTGTCCTGCGGTCGGGATCGATGCCGATATGGATAGCTACCGTGCCGCGTGGGATGCCGTGTTCGATCACGCCCATGCGGCCGAACCGGTCACGGTGCTGCGGGATTATCATGCGGAAAACCTGATGCTGGTCGGCGATGATCGTCGGCTCGGTCTGCTCGATTTTCAGGACGCCCTGGCGGGCCATCCCGCGTACGATCTCGTATCGCTGCTGCAGGATGCACGCCGCGACGTGGACCCGGCGATCGAGACTACGATGCTGGACCGATATTGTGCGGCGAGCAAAGTCGGCGACGATTTCCTGCGCGCCTATCATGTGCTGGGGGCGCAGCGGAACGCCAAGATCATCGGCATCTTCACGCGCCTATGGAAGCGCGACGGCAAGTCGCGCTACGCTGGCCTGTGTCCCCGCGTCTGGACGTACCTCGAGCGTGATCTGGCTCAGCCGGTGCTGGCACCCGTTGCGGCTTGGTTCGATACCAATGTTCCCGCCGATCGCCGTGGTGATCCTCTGGCCATAGCGCCTTTCGTGGCGACGTCGGCATGACCCGTCAGCGGTCGATCCGTCCCGATCCGGGCAAGCCCGTACCCCGGACCGCGATGGTGATGGCGGCCGGTCTCGGCAAGCGGATGCGCCCGCTCACCGCCACCCGCCCGAAACCGCTGGTGCAGGTCGCCGGCAAGCCGCTGATCGATCATGTGTTCGATCGTCTAAGGGCGGCCGGCGTCCGCCGCGCCATCGTCAACGTGCATTACCTCGCGGATACGCTGGAGGCGCATCTCGAACAGCGCTTCGCCGATATCGAGGTGATCGTGTCTGACGAGCGCGGCCGGTTGATGGAAACCGGTGGTGGTCTGGTGCAGGCACGCGAGTTGCTGGGCGACGAACCGGTCTTCGTCTTAAACAGCGATAATCTTTGGATCGACGGTCCGGTCGATTCGCTGAAATTGCTCGCGGCCCGGTGGGACGACGCGACGATGGATGCACTGCTGTTGATGGTGCCGCTCGCGCGTGCGCACAATCATCGCGGCGCCGGTGACTTTCACCTGGGCAGTGACGGGCGGATCACCCGCCGTCGGCGTCACGGCACCGTGGCGCCGTTCGCATATACCGGCATCCAGATCATCCATCCGCGATTGATCGCCGACTGGCCAGAGGGACCGTTTTCCACCAACCTGTTCTGGGATCGGGCGATCGCCGCTGGCCGCGCATACGGGCAGGTGCATCAGGGCTTGTGGTTCGATGTCGGTACCCCTGCCGCCATCCCCCGTACCGAAGCGCTTCTTCTAGATGCCTGAACGCGGCTTGCGGCTGTTCACAATCCCGGCCCACCGCGCGTTTGCGGATGCCCTCGTCGCCGGATTGATGCGCGGACGATCGCCCGGCGATCTGGCGCGCGGACTGGTATTATTGCCCAACAATCGCGCCGTCCGGGCCGTCACTGATGCGTTCGTGCGGGCCAGCGGCGGCGGGTTGATCCTGCCGCGACTGGTTCCTCTCGGCGATCCCGATCTGGGCGAGGCGATCGGTGCCGCGCTCGACGTCGCCGATACCGAAGAACCACCGCCGCCCGCCGTCGCGCCCTATGCGCGCCGCATGATCCTCGCCCGCCTGGTCGCGGAGGAACGCGAGCGTGCCGGCGAGCCCGTATCGTCGTCGGAGGCGGTGCGGCTGGCCGGTGAGCTGGCCCGTACGCTCGATCAGTTGCTCGTAGAGGAGGTACCGCCGCACAAGCTGGCCGAACTGGATCTGGCGCCGGAACTGACCGAACATTGGCGCCGCGCGCTGTCGACCTTTTCGGTGGTGATCGATCGCTGGCCGGGCGAGCTGGCGAAGCTCGGCGCGATCGATGCGGCGGATCGCCGGTCGCGGCTGCTCGATCAACTGGAACGGCGCTGGCATGCCGCCCCGCCTGCCGGTTTCGTCTGTGCGGCCGGCGTAACCGATGCGGCACCCGCTGTTGCCAGATTGCTCCGTTGCGTGGCAGCGATGCCGCAGGGGCAGGTAGTGTTCGCCGATCTCGATCTTGGCATGCCGGACGAGGAATGGGACGCCCTCGGCCCCCATCGTCCCGATCCCGACACCGGTTTCATCCGCCGTTCGATCGAAACCCACCCGCAATTCCATCTGAAGGAGATGCTCGATCGCATGGGTGTCGCCCGTGACGAAGTCGCCCGCTGGCGGGGCGGCGGCGAGGGACCAGATGCCAGCGCCGCTCGTGGCCGCGCGATCGCCAACGCCCTCGCGCCCGCCGATTTCACTGGCAAATGGACCGACCTCGCTGCTGCCGATCGTCGCCTGTCCGACGTCTCCGCCGCCGAACTGGCTACCCCGGCCGATGAGGCGCAGACGATTGCCCTGGCGCTGCGTAGTGCTTTGGAGGAACCCGGCCGCACCGCTGCGCTGGTTACGCCCGATCGCGCACTGGCCCGTCGCGTCGCGGTGCATTGCAGTCGTTGGGGTATCGAAATCGAGGATACCGCCGGCCGGCCGCTGTCGCTCAACGCCTCGGGTACGCTGTTGCTGGCGCTGGCCGAGGCGGCGGCGCAGCGTTTCTCGCCGCTGCCGCTGCTGGCGCTGCTCAAGCATCCGCTGGTCCGTGGCGGCAAGGATCGTCTGCCATGGCTGGACGGCGTCCGTGCGCTCGACCGGGCGTTGCGCGGCCCGCGGCCACCCGCCGGGCTGCATGGTATCGGCACGGTGCTTAAAGGGTATGCGGCGACATTCTGGGAAGAAGTTCGGACACTGCTCGATCCTCTTGCTGCAATCTTCGATGCCGGCCCCCAACCGCTCGCCGGCTTGGTCGCCACCCTGCGCGAAACTGCCGTCGATCTGTGCGGCGATCCGCTCTGGTCCGGCCCGGCCGGTCGCGCCGCCGCCGAATTCGTCGCCGATCTGGAGTCCGAGGCTCCCGCCGGCCCGCCACGCGTCGATCCGGCCGAATTGCCAACCTTGATGCGGACGCTGCTCGACGAGATCGCCGTCCGTCAGCAGCGCGACTGGCACCCCCGGATCGCGATCTATGGGCTGATCGAGGCGCGGCTCCAGTCCGCCGACCTGATGATCCTCGGCGGGTTGAACGAGGGCGTCTGGCCCGGTCGCCCCTCGCCCGATCCGTGGCTCGCCCCCCGCATCCGTGCGACGCTGGGTCTGCCGGGGCTGGAACGCCGGATCGGCATCGCCGCGCATGATTTCGCGCAAGGGCTCGGCGCGCCGCAGGTTCTCGTGACCCGCGCCCGCCGCGATGCGTCGTCGCCGGCCTTGGCCTCGCGCTTGTGGCTCCGGTTGCAGGCGATGGCCGGCGACCGGTTCGAGCGCGACCATGTGCTGGAGCAACAGGCGCGACTGATCGACGCCGCATCGGTACCGATGCCGGCCGATCGGCCCGCACCATCGCCGGTCGCCAAGCTGCGTCCGCGCGCCATTTCGGTGACCGAGGTAGACCGGCTGAAGGCCGATCCTTACTCTTTCTATGCACGTCGCGTGCTGCGCCTGTCGCCGCTCGACCCTGTCGATGCCGATCCAACCGCTGCCTGGCGCGGTACGGCCGTCCACGCGATCCTGGAAGCATGGTGGAAAGAGGACGCCTGCGCCCCCGACGCCCTCCGCCCCCGCGCCTTGGCGATGCTGGAGCAGGCGGAGGTGCATCCGTTGCTCCGCGCGCTCTGGCAGCCCCGTCTGCGTGAAGCGATCGACTGGATCGCGGGTCAGGTCACCACCATGGCCGGGGAGGGTCGCAAGGTCCTCGCCGCCGAGGGGCGCGGCGAGATCGAGATCGCCGGCGTCAAACTTTCTGGCCGCTACGACCGCATCGATCTTCTGCCCGACGGCAAGCTCGCGGTCATCGATTACAAGACCGGCAAACCACCATCGGCCGCCGCAGTGCGTGAGGGGTTCAGCCTTCAACTTGGGCTGCTGGGGCTGATCGCCGAACGCGGCGGCTTTGATGACGTCCGGGGTGTTGCCGGCGCCTTCGAATACTGGTCGCTCGCCAAGCGCCGCGATGCGTTCGGTTTCATTGAATCGCCCGTCGATCCCGAGGGCAAGCGCGACCGGGTCGTCACCGACCGCTTCACCGCCGTCGCCGCGCATAATTTCGCCGAGGTTGCCGGCCTGTGGCTGACCGGCAACGAACCCTTCACCGCCAAGCTGGTCCCCGAATACGCGCCCTATGCCGATTACGACCAGTTGATGCGCCGCGACGAATGGTACGGTCGTGACCGCTGAGCTTCGCCCGCTGCCCCGCCTGAAGGGCGATCAAGCCTATGCCAGCGATCCGCAGGCGCATGTCTGGCTTTCCGCCTCCGCCGGCACTGGCAAGACGCAGGTTCTCTCCGCCCGCGTGTTCCGCTTGTTGCTCAAGGGTGTCGATCCATCCGCGATCCTGTGCCTCACCTTTACCAAGGCGGGCGCGGCGGAGATGGCGCACCGGGTCAACTCCCGCCTCGCCGCCTGGGTGCGGATGTCCGCCACCGAGCTGGCCGCCGATCTCCACGCGCTGGGTGAGGATGGCGATCCCGATCAACGCGCCCGCGCCCGTACCTTGTTCGCCAAGGTGTTGGACGCGCCCGGTGGCGGCCTGCGCGTCCAGACCATTCACGGCTTCTGCCAAGGGCTATTGGCGGCATTTCCGGTCGAGGCGGGGCTGACCCCCGGCTTCCGTCCGCTCGAAACCCGCGAGGAAGCGGGCCTTGCCCGTGAAGCGCTGGCAACAATGCTGTCGGATGCCGAGCGGGAAGGGCGCGACCGCGTGGTCGAGACAATCGGCGCGCTCAGTCTGCGGTTGGGCGAGGGCGGTGCGGAGAATTTTCTGCATGCCTGTGCTCGGTCGCTAAAGGCGTTGGAGGCGCTGCCAGCCGGTATCCAGCCTTGGCTGCGGCGGGCGCTCGACCTGCCGCAGGGCGATGTGACGGAGGCCGTCGCCGCCCGGTGCGAGGCGATGGACGTTGCCGCCATCCGCCGGATCGCAGCGGCCAATGCCGCTTGGGGTACGGCCACCGGCCTCGCCCATGCCGATATTGTCGCGCGCTGGCTGACCGGCTCGATCGACCGCCGCATCGCCGCGCTGGATGAACTGGCCACCGTCGTCCTCACCGGCAAGGGCGAGCCGCGCAAGGCATCGCCGAAGCTGGTCGCCGCCGACCCCGATTATGTCGAACTCGCCGCCGCACTGGGTGACGAATGCACGGCGCTCGTGTCGCTGACGACGCGGGCGGCGTACGCCGATCTGCTCGCCGCAGGTCTGGATGTTGGTCGTGAATATGCGCGCGCCTATAATCTCGCCAAGCGCCGGGTCGGCGGCGTCGACTTCGATGATCTGATCCGCACCACGGTCGCGTTGCTCGAACAGCCCGGCGTCGGCGAGTGGGTGCGGTTCAAGCTCGATCAGGTCACCGAACACGTCCTGATCGACGAGGCGCAGGACACCAATCTCGACCAGTGGCGGATCGTCGGGGCGCTGGCGGACGAATTCTTCGTCGGTCGCGGCGTGCATGCGCCCTCCACCCGAACGCTGTTCACGGTCGGCGACTGGAAACAGGCGATCTTCGGGTTTCAGGGCACCAGCCCGCTCAACTTCGCCTGGGCCGAACGCCGGTTCGGGATGCAGGCGCAGGTGGTGGAGGGCGACGAAAACTGGCCCGAGCATGAGCGCGGCCTGCCGTTCCACCGCCTGTCGCTGACGCATAGTTTCCGCTCGACCCGGCCCATCCTCCGCTTCGTCGATGCCGCCGTCGAAGCGGTGCCCGAACCTGGGCTCGGTGCGATCGGCGATATCGAAGCGCATGCCAGCGAGGTGCCCGGCTCCGGCAGCGTGACGCTCTGGCCCCCCGTGGTGGCGGGCGGCAGCGACGATGACGAGGAAGCCTGGATCACCGACGCCGTCCGGCAACTGGCCGGCGACATCGCCAGGACGATCCGCCGCTGGCTCGACAAAAAGACGATGCTGGGCGCCAAGGGACGCGAGATGCGGCCCGAGGATATCATGATTCTCGTCAAGCGTCGCGGCGAACTCGCCTCGCTCTTGGTGGCGCGGCTTTATGCGGAGGGCGTACCCGTTGCGGGTGTCGACCGCCTGCGTCTCAATGCGCCGCTGGCGGTGCAGGATCTGCTCGCCGCCGTCCGCTTCGTTTTGCAGCCCGACGACGACTTGTCGCTGGCCAGCCTGCTCGTCTCGCCGTTGATCGGATGGACGCAGGACGAATTGATGGTCGCAGCACCACGGGCTGGCGGCAGCTTGTGGCGGCACCTCGGCGATACGCAGCCGCCGGAGCGCCTCGCTCCTCTCCGCCGTATCCTTTCGCGCGCCGATTTCACCACGCCATATCAGTTTCTCGAAGAGATGCTGTCCGGCCCGCTCGATGGCCGGCGCAAGCTCCTCGGCCGACTGGGGGCCGAAGCGCGTGATCCGATCGAGGAATTGCTCAGCGCCGCTTTGGCGTTTGAGAGCACGACGACGCCGTCGCTGCAGCGCTTCCTCGACTGGTTCGATCGCGGCGATGTCGAGATCGTCCGTGATCCGTCGGCGCCGCTCGATGCGGTGCGAGTCATGACCGCGCACGGCGCCAAGGGATTGCAGGCGCCTGTCGTCATCCTTGCGGACGCCACCGTCGATCCCACCGCCTCACCGCGCTCCGTCCTGCGCTGGGCGCCGGAGGAGGGGGCCGCACCGATCCCGATCTTCGCGCCGCGTGCTAGCGAACGCGGCGGACCTCTCGATCTGGTGCGCGCCGATGCCGATGCGCGCGAACTGGAAGAGCATTGGCGACTATTCTACGTCGCGGCCACCCGCGCCGAGGAGCGGCTGGTCATCGCCGGCGCACTGGGGCCGAGGGCGCGGGGCGAGCCGCCCGCCGCCAGCTGGTACGCCGCCGCCGCCCGCGCGATGACGGCGCTGGGCGTGCCGGCCGGCGAGGGCGAGCGGCTGTATGAGGATGGCACACCCATAGCCGCCGCTCGCGCCAGACCGCGCGATGTTGAGGTGCCGGTGACGCTCCCCAATTGGGCGACTGTCGCGGCACCCGTCGAGCTGCGACCATCGCGGCCGCTGGCGCCATCGACACTGGGCGACGATCTGGTGTCCGATCCGCCACCCACCGCCGCGATGCGGGCGGCGGCGGAGCGTGGCCGCCTGCTTCATGCGCTGTTCGAGCGATTGCCGGCCGTGGCCGCGCCCGATCGTTCGGCGGCGGCCGACCGCTGGCTGGCTCGCGCCGGCGGCGTCGAAGACCCGGCGATCCGCGCCGATATCGTCGCGGCCGGCTTGCGGGTGATAGACGATCCCGCCCATGCCGCGCTGTTCGGTCCCGACAGCCTTGCCGAAGCGCCCATCGCCGCGACGATCGACGGCGGAGTGGTGATCGCCGGCAAGGTCGATCGGCTGCTGATTGGTGACACCATCCGCGTCGTCGATTTCAAGACCGGACGCCGAGTGCCGGATACGCCGCCGGAATACCATCTGCGCCAGATGGCGGGCTATGCCGCTGCCCTGGCCGTGATCTTTCCTGGCCGGCCGATCGAGGCGTCGTTGCTGTACACCGCTGGTCCCCGGCTGTTCGTGCTGACCGCCGCCGATCTGGCGATGCACAAGCCACGCTATCCCGTCACGGAGCAAAGCTGAACCGTCGCGTGTTGAGCGTAGCGATCCGGCACCCTAAATCGCAGATCGAAGGAGTAATTTTACGATGGCAACCAAGCAGATCACCGACGCGAGCTTCGAGGCCGACGTGCTGAGCGCCGACGGCCCGGTACTCGTCGATTTCTGGGCCGAGTGGTGCGGCCCGTGCAAGATGATCGGCCCGTCGCTGGAGGAAATCTCCGAGGAACTTGGCGAGCAGGTGACGATCGCCAAGCTGAATATCGATGAAAATCCCGATGCGCCCGGCAAATATGGCGTTCGGGGTATCCCGACGATGATCCTGTTCAAGGGCGGCGTTCCCGCGGCGACCAAGGTCGGTGCGGAGCCCAAGGGCCGGCTGAAAGCCTGGCTGCAGGGCGAACTAGCCTGAAGCGAAAACGGCGCTGCCTGTGAGGCGGCGCCGCATTCTCAGCTCCGATAATCCGCGTTGATCGAAATATAGCCGTGCGTCAGATCGCACGTCCACACCGTTGCCTTGCCCTCGCCCATGCCAAGATCGACACCGATTTCGATTTCCTTCCCCTTCAGATGAGCGGCAACCGGCGCTTCGTCATAGCCTGACACGGCCAGCCCGCCCTCAGCGACCTGCGTATCACCGAATTGGATCGCCAGCTTGTCACGCTCCGCCGGCTCGCCGGCTTTTCCGACTGCCATCACGATGCGGCCCCAATTGGCATCCTCGCCTGCGATCGCGGTCTTCACCAGCGGCGAATTGGCAATGCTCATGGCGACCCGATGGGCGCTGCGATCGCTGTCAGCGCCCGTGACGGCGATCTCAATGAGCTTAGTCGCTCCTTCGCCGTCGCGCACCACCAGCAGGGCGAGTTGATGGCAGAGATCGTTCAGCGCCGCGCGGAATGCATCGGCGCCGGTGCTGTCATCATCGATCAGTGTCGCATTGCCCGCCGCCCCGGTGGCGAACGCCAGCACCGTGTCGCTGGTCGAGGTGTCGCCGTCCACGGTGATGCACGAGAAACTGGGCGCGTTGGCGGCGGTCATTGCGCGTTGCAGGAAGGCCGGATCGACGGCGGCGTCGGTGAAGATGAAACCAAGCATCGTCGCCATGTCGGGCGCGATCATGCCCGATCCCTTGATAACGCCGACCAGCTTCACCGTCCGGCCATCGACGATCGCGGTGGTCATGGCACCCTTTGAAAAAGTGTCGGTGGTGCCGATCGTCTCAGCCATCGCCTTCCAGTCGCAAAGCTCGCTGGTGAATGCGGCCTCCAAGCCGGCCTCTGCCTTGTCGATCGGCAGGGGAACGCCGATCACCCCAGTCGAAGCGACGAAGATGTCCGATGGCTGGCAGCCGGCATGGGCGGCGGTGCGGGCGGCGATCGCCTCCACGGCCTGTCGCCCGCGATCGCCGGTGAAGGCGTTGGAGTTGCCGGCATTGACGACCAGCGCCCGCGCCTGACCCAGCACCAGCGCCTTGCGGCACCATTCGACCTCGGGCGAGGGGCAGCGGCTCTGCGTCAGCACCCCGGCCACCGTCGTCCCCGCCGCCAGCGTGACGAAGGTCAGGTCACAGCGATCCCAGGTCTTGTAGCGCGCCCGCGCCACGCGCAGCTCGACGCCGGCGATCGGTGGCATGGCGGGAAAGGTCAGGGCGAGGGGGGATGCAGGATGGCTCATGACCCTGGTCTTTGCGGCAAGGCAGCGGGCGTGGAAAGTCTCAAAAGTCACACCCTCCCACGCGTGCGATCGGGCGCATGGGCGCGCATGCTTGTATGCCGGTGTACGGATTATAATCCGGTCGGGGTGTTTGGATCTCACCCGGCATCGATGACCGATGAGAGGCGTGTAGGACAGGGGCGGCGATCCATTGCGCCTCGTCATGGCGGGATGGACCTTTAACCCCTTGCTGCTTATGTGCGGACACGCATGAACCTGCTCCTTCTCCTGTCGGCCCTGTTGTCCGCGATCACCGGTATCGGTGGCAGCGTGCGTGCGCCCGATGCGGTGCAGGTCACGGCGGGGCAGGCCACCGTTGCGGTGGCGCGGTCGATCTGCCCGCGCTCGGCGCATCGGCCGGTTCAAGGCATCGCGCCGCTGGCCGCGGTGGCGGTCTCCGTCGTGGCGCCGATATGGCCGCTCGCGCCCTTCCGGCCGATTTGGGCCAGCCGCCGCCGCGAATAGCCGGGCCGCCGCCCGATCCAACGCCCTTTACCGGCGCGGGACCGCGATGGCGCGGTGCCGTGCGCTCTCGTATCAGGAATTCCGCCCATGTTCGGTGGCCTCGCCAAGTCGCTTTTCGGGTCGTCCAACGACCGTTACGTCAAATCGCTCAACCCCATTATCGCGAAAATCGCGTCGTTCGAGCCGACGCTGGAGGCGCTGTCCAACGCCGATCTGACTGCGCAGACGGTGAAGTTCCGCGAGCAACTGGCAAACGGCGCCAAGCTGGACGACCTGTTGCCGGAGGCGTTCGCGACGGTGCGCGAGGCGGCGCGGCGCGTGCTGGGCATGCGCCATTTCGACGTCCAGATGATCGGCGGCATCGTGCTCCACCGCGGTGAGATCGCCGAGATGCGGACGGGTGAGGGCAAGACGCTGGTCGCCACGCTCGCAACCTATCTGAACGCGCTGCCGGGCAAGGGCGTACACGTCGTCACGGTCAACGATTACCTCGCCAGCCGCGATGCCGGATGGATGAGCCAGGTGTACAGCTTTCTCGGCATGACCACCGGTGTCATCATCCCGAACCTGACGGACCAGCAGCGCAGCGATGCGTATAATTCCGACATCACCTATGGCACGAACAACGAGTTCGGCTTCGATTACCTGCGCGACAACATGAAGTACGAGCGCAGCGGCATGACGCAGCGCGCGTTCAACTTCGCGATCGTCGACGAGGTCGATTCGATCCTGATCGACGAGGCGCGCACGCCGTTGATCATCTCCGGCCCGACCGACGACAAGTCCGATCTCTACAAGCAGGTCGATGTAGTCGTGAAGCAGTTCGCGGCTGAGGATTACGAGAAGGACGAGAAGCAGAAGTCGATCATCCTGACCGAGGACGGCACCGAGCGGGCCGAGCGGATGCTAGAGGCGGCCGGGCTGCTGGAAGGCGAGAACCTGTATGATTTCGAGAACACGCAGGTCGTCCACCATCTGAACCAGGCGCTGCGCGCCAACATGATGTTCAAGCGCGATACGGATTACATCGTGAAGGACGGCAAGGTCGTCATCATCGACGAATTCACCGGTCGCATGATGGACGGCCGCCGCTGGTCCGAGGGTCTGCACCAGGCCGTCGAGGCCAAGGAGGGCGTGAATATCGAGCCTGAGAACCAGACGATGGCCTCGATCACCTTCCAGAATTATTTCCGCATGTACCCCAAGATCGGCGGCATGACCGGTACGGCCGCGACCGAAGCGGCCGAATTTTACGACATCTACAAGATCAACGTCGTGTCGATCCCGACCAACGTCCCGGTCCAGCGGATCGACGAGGAGGACACGTTTTACAAGTCGACCGAGGACAAGTTCCGCGGCATTGCCAAGACGATCCGCGAACATGCCGCCGCCGGTCAGCCGGTGCTGGTCGGCACCGTGTCGATCGAGAAATCGGAACTGCTGTCGGAATTCCTGACCGCCGAGGGCGTCGATCACAAGGTGCTGAACGCCCGCTATCACGAATCCGAGGCGCACATCGTCGCGCAGGCGGGTCGCAAGGGCGCGGTGACGATCGCCACCAACATGGCCGGTCGCGGCACCGACATTCAGCTGGGCGGCAATCTCGAATTCCGCATGACCGATGAATACAGCGATCTCGACCCCGGCACGCCGGATTACGAGGGCGTCGCCGAGCGGGTGCGCGAGGAGATCGTTGCCGAGAAGGCGGCGGTGCTGGCGGCCGGTGGCCTGTTCGTGCTGGGCACCGAGCGTCACGAGAGCCGGCGCATCGACAACCAGTTGCGTGGACGTTCGGGTCGTCAGGGCGATCCCGGCTTGTCGCGCTTCTACCTATGCCTTGATGACGAATTGCTGCGCATCTTCGGGCCGGACACGCTGTTCGCGCGGATGATGCGGTCGAACATGGAAGACGGCGAGGCGCTGCCCCCGTCCAAGTGGATGAGCAAGGCGATCGAGACCGCGCAGAAGAAGGTCGAGGCGCGCAACTACGACATCCGCAAGCAGGTCGTCGAATATGATGACGTGATGAACGACCAGCGCAAGGTCATCTACGAGCAGCGTTCCGACATCATGGACGCCGAGACGGTCGGCGACATGATGTCCGACATGCGCGCCGAAACGGTGAACACGATCGTCGGCGAATCCTGCCCGCCCAATTCCTATCCGGAACAATGGGATGTGCCAGGGATGAAGCTGAAGCTGGCCGATCTGCTCAACCTGCATCTGCCGGTCGACGACTGGCTGACCGAAGACGCGATCGATCCCGAGATCGTGCTGGAGCGGGTGCAGGCCGCCGCCGACGAGGCAATGGTCGAAAAGGCCGCCCAGGTCGAACCGGAGACGTGGATTCAGATTGAGAAGTCGATCCTGCTCCAGCATCTGGATCATCACTGGAAGGAGCATCTGTCGACGCTGGATGCTCTCCGCCAGGTCGTCCACCTTCGCGCCTATGCGCAGAAGACGCCGATCAACGAGTACAAGCAGGAGGCGTTTTCGCTGTTCCAGCGGATGCTCGACAACATCCGTGAAGATGTGGCGCGCACGATCAGCCATGCGGATTTCCAGTATCAGGCGCCGCCGGAACTGCCGCCGCTGCCCGATTTCATCACCACGCATTTCGACCCGTTCACCGGCGAGGACAATTCGGCCGACATGGACGCCGCCACCCGCGGCTTCGTCACCACCACGCTGCCGCCGCTGCAGATGGTCCGGCCGGAAGCGCAGGATTTGGGTCAGGATCCGGCCGAATGGGAAGGGCGGGTCAATCGCAATGCGCCGTGCCCCTGCGGATCGGGCCGCAAGTACAAGCATTGCCACGGCGCGGTGAGCGCCTGATCGTCAGGCGGAAGGGGGTGGTCGGTTACGGCCGCCCCTGCCGCCGGGCCATGAAGGCGAGACGTTCAAACAGCATTACGTCCGCTTCGTTCTTCAACAGCGCACCGTGGAGCGGCGGGATCGCCTTGGTCGGGTCGCGGTTCTGCAAGACGTCGAGCGGCAGGTCCTCGTGCAGCAGCAGCTTCAGCCAGTCGAGCAGTTCGGACGTCGACGGTTTTTTCTTCAGCCCGGGCACCTCACGAACCTCGTAGAACAGGTCGAGCGCGCGGGCGACGAGCAGCTTCTGGACGCCGGGGAAATGCACGTCGACGATCGCTTGCATCGTGTCGCGATCGGGAAAGCGGATATAATGGAAGAAGCAGCGGCGCAGGAACGCGTCGGGTAGCTCCTTTTCGTTGTTCGATGTGATGACGACGATCGGCCGCTCCACCGCCCGCACCGTCTCCCCGGTTTCGTAGACATGGAATTCCATGCGATCGATTTCATGGAGCAGATCGTTCGGAAATTCGATGTCCGCCTTGTCGATCTCGTCGATCAGCAACACCGGTGGCGCCGGGCGGGTGAAGGCATCCCATAACTTGCCGCGGCGGATGTAGTTACCGATATCGTGGACGCGGGGATCGCCCAATTGGCCATCGCGCAGGCGGGCGACGGCGTCATATTCGTACAGGCCCTGTGCCGCCTTGGTGGTGGACTTCACCGTCCATTCGATCAGCGGCGCATCGATCGCGCGCGCGATCTCGTGCGCCAGCACCGTCTTGCCGGTGCCGGGTTCGCCCTTCACCAGCAGGGGGCGGCGGAGGTGGACGGCGGCGTTGACCGCCACCTTCAGGTCGTCGGTCGCGATATAGCTGCCGGTGCTGTCGAAGCGCTTCATCGCCCAGATGTGGCGGAAGCGCCGGGCGGGTGCAAGCGGCTGGCTATCGGGGCTCGCGCGCCGCCGCCCGTGCCTCTAGCAGGTTCCACAGGCCATATTGCTGACCCAACAACTGCCGCACACCGAAACCCATCGCCCGCTCGGTCGCCGGCGTGTCGCCCAGCATCGCCACCGCCGCGGCGTTGATATCGGCCGTGGGCAGGCTACTGGCGGCAAGCTCGGCGCCGAAAGCCTCCGCCGCGACGGCAAGCAGTCGCCGCACCGTCTCCCAATCCATCACCAGCGCCACCGCTGCGCCGGTCGCACAGCCGCGACGATCCGACTGGGCGAGCATGCCGAGCGCATGGCGCATCCCGACCAGCGCACCCTCCGTTTCCGCCTGACCAGGTGTGGAGGGAAGGGGGCCGACCGCCGCCGATAGGCGCACCAGCATGGCGCGTTCGCCGGCGAATCCCTGCGCGGCGATGGCCAGCCAGTCGCACGCGTCCGGTTGCGCGCAATGGTCGCTCGCCTCGTCGATCATGCCGGGATGGCCGCCATGGACGGTGCAGAGCGCATGGACAGCGTCCGACAGATCACGGCGCGAAGGTCTGGGCGCGAGCAGGCGGCGGACATGCGGGTGCCTGATACTGCCATCGACCGCCACCAGCCCGGTCAGCATGGTCCAGGCGCTGTGTCGGTTGGCGGGTTCGATGCCAATACTGATGCCGAACTGCATATTATCCAAATGCCTGGTCCCACGTGAAGGTGCGCGGCTGATACGCCATCCGACGCCACTGCCTTCAAAACGGTTCTACACGGCCCGTCGTAAAGAGTTGGTTGACGGCGCCTTCATCGATCGTGCCATTCATCGCAATCGTGGGGGTTGTGGCGTCCGCCGCCGGTCGCGATAAGCGGCCATGCTCCCGCGACCGCGGGGCATGATCCTCCGGAGACTGACGGGATGCGCGCATGGTTGCTGGGATTAGCCTTGGCCTCGACGGGAACGGCGGCGATGGCCGCTGACCAGGTCGCGCCATCGACGCCGGCCGCGCCGGTGCAGGCGGCAAAACCCGCGCCGATCCCGCCGGTAGAGGGTGGCGACCTGACGTTGGCACGCGTCTTCGGCAATCCCGATCTGTCGGGCCAACAGCCGCGATCGCTGCGCCTGTCACCCGATGGCAGCCTGTTGACGAGCCTGCGTAACCGCCCGGACGACAAGGAGCGGTTCGACCTGTGGGCCACCGATGCCGTGACCGGTGCTGAACGGATGCTGGTGGATTCCAGCAAAGTCGGGTCAGGCGCCGAGCTGTCCGAGGCAGAGAAGATGCAGCGCGAACGCGCGCGGATCGGCGGGTCGAAGGGGATCGTGGCGTATGACTGGTCGTCGGACGGCAAGTCGATCCTGGTGCCGCTGGACGGCGACCTGTTCCTCGCCACGCTGGACGGCAATGTCCGCAAGTTGACGCAGGGAGCGGGCGGGGCGCTCAATCCCGTCGTGTCGCCGCGTGGCGGCTTCGTCAGCTATGTCCGCGACCAGAATCTGTACGTGCAGTCACTTGGCTCCAACGCGGGCGCGGCCAAGGCGGCGACCACCGATGGCGCTGGCACCGTCCATTGGGGCGAGGCCGAGTTTGTCGCGCAGGAGGAAATGGATCGCAGCACGGGTTACTGGTGGAGCCCCGACGACCGCTACATCGCAGTCGAGCGGTTCGACGAGGCACCCGTCCATGTCGCCACGCGCGCGGCGATCGGCGCGACCGGCACGCGGGTGTACGAACAACGTTATCCGGCGGCCGGCACCCCCAATGTGCTGGTCGACCTGTACGTGATGAAGCCGGACGGCACCGGTCAGGTGAAGGTGAATCTCGGTGCGGAACGCGACATCTATCTGGCGCGGGTCGACTGGACGCCGGATGGTTCGGGCCTGCTGATCCAGCGCCAGTCGCGCGACCAGAAGCGGATGGATGTGCTGCGCGTCGATCCGGCGACGGGTAAGGCCACGATCCTGTTCACCGAGCGGGCTGGCGCGAAAAGCTGGCTGAACCTGACCGACGCCTATCAGATCATGCGCGACGGCAGCCTGATCTGGCGGTCCGAACGCAGCGGTTACGGCCATCTGTACCGCTTCGCGGCGGGCAAGTGGACACAGTTGACCAAAGGCGACTGGGTCGTGACCGGCCTGGTCGGGATCGACGAGGGCAAGCGCCGGATATTCTTCACCGGCACGCGCGACGATGTGCTGGAACAGCATCTCTATTCGGTCGATATCGCCAAGCCCAACGACATCACCCGCCTGACCGAACGGGGCGCGACCTATTCGGCGACGATGGACGGCACCGCCACCCGCTTCGTCGTGTCGCGGTCCAGCCCGACCCAGCCAACGCAGGTCTATCTGGCCGATGCGGATGGCAAGCGCGTCCGCTGGATCAACGAGAACGCGGTGGTCGCCGGCCATCCCTATTTCCCATATCTCGCCAGCCATCAGCAGACGACGTTCGGGACGATCAAAGCGGCGGACGGATCGACGCTGCATTGGGAGATGATTACCCCGCCGCTGGAGCCGGGCCGCAAATACCCCGTGTTCTTCCAACATTATGGCGGCCCGCACAGCCAGCAGGTGACGCGCGGCTGGCAGGGGCCGTTGCCGCAGTTCCTGGTCGATCAGGGTTACATCTTCTTCCAGATCGACAATCGCGGCTCGATCAATCGCGGCAAGGCGTTCGAGGACCAGATCTATCACGCGATGGGGACGGTGGAGGTCGCCGATCAGCTCGCCGGCGCGGATTACCTGAAGACGCTGCCGTTCGTCGATCCGGCGAAGATCGCGACCTATGGCTGGTCCTATGGCGGATACATGTCCATCAAGATGCTGGAGAAGACGCCGGGCGTCTATGCCGCTGCCGTATCCGGCGCGCCGGTGACCGAGTGGACGCTGTACGACACGCATTACACCGAACGATATATGGGCGACCCCCGGCTCGATCCGGCGGCCTATGCGGCATCGGCGGCGGTGGCGGACGCGGCCAAAATCCGTGATCCGTTGCTGCTGATCCACGGCATGGCCGACGACAACGTCTTCCTCGACAACTCCACCGCCTTTGCCGCGGAGATGCAGAAGACCGCGACGCCGTTCGAGATGATGTTCTACCCCGGCTATACCCACCGCGTGTCGGGACCGGGCATCAGCCAGCATCTATGGGGGACGATGCTGTCGTTCCTCGATCGGACGGTGAAGAACAAACCCGAGGCGCCCGCCGTGCCACCACCCGCAGCGCCGGTGCCGGCAACGCCTGCTCCTTAGCGCGGATTTGCTCGTGCGGGTCATGCCGGGTCACGCTCGTAGCATGACCCGCACGCACGATTAGGAAAGCGATTGGACGCCGTGGCGCAATGACGCTACGGGCGCGCCACGGATTTTGGAGAATGACATGGGTTACCGGGTCGTGGTCGCAGGGGCGACGGGCAATGTCGGGCGCGAGATGGTGAATATCCTCGCCGAGCGTGAATTCCCGCTCGACGAGATCGCGGTGTTGGCGTCGTCGCGCAGCCAGGGCGACCAGATCGAATATGGCGACACCGGCAAGATGCTGAAGGTGCAGAACATCGAGCATTTCGATCCGGCCGGCTGGGACATGGCGCTGTTCGCGATCGGATCGGAAGCGACCGCCGTCTATGCGCCGAAATTCGCCGCCGCCGGTTGCACCGTGATCGACAATTCGTCGCTGTACCGGATGGACCCGGACGTGCCGCTGATCGTGCCCGAGGTGAATGCCGACGCGATCGACGGGTACAAGGCGAAGAACATCATCGCCAACCCCAATTGCTCGACCGCGCAGATGGTCGTCGCGCTGAAGCCGCTGCACGATGCCGCCACGATCAAGCGCGTCGTCGTCGCGACGTATCAATCGGTATCGGGCGCGGGCAAGGTCGGCATGGACGAACTGTTCGAACAGAGCCGCAACATCTTCGTCGGCGATCCGGCGGTGGCGAACAAGTTCACCAAGCAGATCGCGTTCAACGTGATCCCGCACATCGACAGCTTCCTGGACGACGGATCGACCAAGGAAGAATGGAAGATGATCGTCGAGACCAAGAAGATCATGGGCGCCAAGATCAAGGTCGTCGCCACCTGCGTCCGGGTGCCCGTGTTCGTCGGCCATTCCGAGGCGCTGAACGTCGAGTTCGAGAACGAGCTGACGGCCGAGGATGCGCAGGATATCCTGCGCGAGGCCCCCGGTATCATGCTGATCGATAAGCGCGAAGATGGCGGCTATATAACCCCGATCGAGGCGGCGGGTGACGACGCCACCTATGTCAGCCGCGTGCGCGAGGACCCAACCGTGGAATTCGGCCTGTCGCTCTGGTGCGTGTCGGACAATCTTCGCAAGGGCGCGGCGCTGAACGCGGTGCAGATCGCGGAATTGCTGGGGCGGCGTCACCTGCAAAAGGGCGCCTGAGGTGATCGCGGGCGGCTGCCGTTGTGGCGCCGTCCGCTATACGGTGGCCCGGGATACGTTGCCGGCCGCCTATGCATGCCATTGCACCGATTGCCAGACGTGGAGCGGCAGTGCGTTCAGCACACAGTTCTTCATGGCGGTGGAGGTGCTGGCAGTGAACGGCACCGTCACCGAATATGGCTTCGTCAATCCGATTGGGCGGTTTTCCGTGCAGCGCTTTTGCCCGACCTGTCACACGCGGCTGTACAACACGAACGATGCGCGGCCGTGGCTGGTCAATATCCGGGCCGGCACACTGGACGACAGCGCCCGGATCGATGTGCCACTGCATATCTGGACGCGCAGCAAACAGCCCTGGATGATCCTGCCGGCAACCGCGGAATGCTATCCCGAGGCGGCACCGATCGCGGCGCTGGAACGGCTCGCGATGCTCACGTCATTCTGAACGGGATCAGTGGCCGATGTAGCGGCCCGGCCGATGCCACGCGATCAGGATCAGGCTGATCGCCACCGCGCTCAGGATCGACCAGCCGAGTTCCGGGCCGCTAACGACCGGGATCGCGGCCGACAGGATCAAGACGTCGAGCACGATCTGCGTCGACCCGGCGTTCCAGCCCCGCGTCCGTTGCAGCCACAGGGTGATGACGCCGGTGCCGCCGACGCCCGCCTGATGCCGCGCGAGGCACAGGATGCCCATGCCGATCAACGTGCCGCCGACGATCGCGGCAAAGGCGGGATGCACGTCCATCACACGGATCGACATGCGCGTCAGGCTGGAGAACGCGGCGATGCCGACATTCACCAGCACCGTCTTGATCGCAAAGCGCGCGCCCAGCACCTTGTGCGCGAAGGCGAAGAACGGAATGTTGATGAGCGTGAACAACACGCCCGCCGGCAAGGGGATCAGATAGGAGAGTAGCAGCGCGACGCCGGCGATGCCGCCCGTCACCAGCCCCGCCGATTTCAGGAATACCAGCCCCAGCACCAACAGGATGCAGCCGATCGCCAGCGCGTACGCATCTTCGGCTACGCTGTGCGGCCGACCGATCGGCAGGGATTCAGTTCGGGGCTGCAATACCGGTTCCTCGTGATGGACCAGGCATCCTCCCCGCCGCCGTGAGCCGGCAATCGTGGGATGGTCCCTATCGTGCCCCGCCCCCGCCGCCAAGCAGAACGGATGCCCCCTAGCGAGAGACGGGTATCTTGGTTACATGGCCCGCCACTTGCCCTCACTGCAGGATTCGGCAGCCCCCATGGATATCCGCCTCGGCCTAACCTTTGACGACGTGCTGCTCGTGCCTGCGGCCTCCTCGGTCCTGCCGAGCATGGCGGACACGCGCACGCAGATCACGCGCGGTATCTCGCTGAACATCCCCGTCGTCTCTGCGGCAATGGATACGGTGACGGAGGCCGACATGGCGATCGTCATGGCGCAGCTTGGCGGGATCGGCGTGCTCCATCGCAACCTCACGATCGAGGAACAGGTCGCCGCCGTCCGCCAGGTGAAGCGATTCGAAAGCGGCATGGTCGTGAACCCGATCACGATCGCGCCCACCGCGACGCTGGCCGAGGCGCAGGCGCTGATGACGCATCACCGGATCAGCGGCATCCCGGTGGTCGAGGCGAACGGTCGCCTCGCCGGCATCCTCACGAACCGCGACGTGCGTTTTGCCGAGGATCCGCGCCAGCCCGTGTCCGAACTGATGACGCATGAGAACCTTGCCACCGTGTCGACGGATGTCGGGCAGGAGGAGGCACGCCGCCTGCTGCACCAGCGCCGGATCGAAAAGCTGCTGGTGGTCGACAAGGACTATCGCTGCGTCGGCCTCATTACCGTCAAGGATATCGAGAAGGCCGCGATCCATCCGGATGCGACCAAGGATGCCACCGGCCGACTGCGCGTCGCCGCCGCCACCACGGTCGGCGACAAGGGCTTCGCGCGGACCGAGGCGTTGGTCGATGCCGAGGTCGATCTGGTCATCATCGACACCGCGCATGGTCATAACAGCGAGGTCGCGGCGGCGGTCGATCGGGTGAAGCGCTTGTCGAACACGGTGCAGGTCGTCGCCGGCAACGTCGCGACCGGCGCGGCGACGCGGGCGCTGATCGATGCGGGCGCGGACGGGATCAAGGTCGGCATCGGCCCCGGATCGATCTGCACCACACGCATCGTTGCCGGCGTCGGCGTGCCGCAGCTGACGGCGGTGATGGATTGCGCCGAAGAGGGTGCGAAGGCGGGCGTGCCGGTGATCGCCGATGGCGGCCTGCGCACCTCCGGCGATCTCGCCAAGGCGCTGGCGGCGGGTGCATCGACCTGCATGGTCGGATCGTTGCTGGCCGGCACCGAGGAAGCACCGGGCGAGACGTTCCTGTATCAGGGTCGCGCCTATAAATCCTATCGCGGCATGGGATCGGTCGGCGCGATGGGTCGCGGGTCGGCGGACCGGTATTTTCAGGGTGACATCAAGGACCAGATGAAGCTGGTCCCCGAAGGTATCGAGGGGCAGGTCGCCTTCAAGGGCGCCGCCCGCGAAGTGATCCATCAGCTCGTCGGCGGCATCAAGGCGGCGATGGGCTACACCGGCGCCGCGACGATCCCGGATCTTCAGCGCAAGGCGGAGTTCGTGCAGATCACCGGCGCCGGCCTGAAGGAAAGTCACGTCCACGACGTGACGATTACGCGTGAGGCTCCCAATTACCCAACCCGTTAACCAGCATGAAGGGGTGCCATCATGACACCAGGCGCCCGTACCGAAGCCGCGATCGAGTTGCTCGACGCCATCATTACCGCCGCGCGTGAAGGCGGGGCCGCGGCCGACACGCTGATCGCGCGCTACTTCGGCACGCGCCGCTATGCCGGGTCGAAGGACCGTCGCGCGGTGCGCGAACTGGTCTATGCTGCGATCCGGCAGGCGGGCGATGTGCCGCCGAGCGGTCGGGCGGCGATGTTGTTGCTGGCCGATGCCGATCCTGCCATCGCTGCGACGTTCGACGGCGTGGCGCATGGCCCGGCCGCGATCGGGCCGGACGAGGTGCGGGCCGAACCCGGCATCGCCCCGCCATGGCTGATCGAGGCGCTGATCGCGTCGGGGCTGTCGGCCGACGCGCTGCCGGCGCTGATATCGCGCGCGACGTTGGATGTGCGGGTCAACGCGTTGAAGACGGCACCCGAACTGCCCGACGCGACGCCTCTGCCGCGCGCGGACGGCGGCATGCGCTTGCCGACGGGCACCAATATCGAGGCGCTGCCGGCATGGCGCGACGGGTCGATCGAGGTGCAGGACGAGGGCAGCCAGATCGTCGGCCTCGCGCTGCCGGCGAAAGCGGGCGACCGTATCGTCGATCTGTGCGCGGGCGCAGGCGGCAAGACGCTGGCGCTGGCGGCGCGGATGCAGGATCAGGGGACGCTGCTGGCCTGCGATACCGATCGAACTCGTTTGTCGCGGCTGCCGGCGCGGGCGGAACGGGCAGGGGCGACCAGCATCGAGACGCGGTTGCTCGACCCCAAGAGCGAACTGGCGACGCTGGAGACGTGGCGCGGTTCGGCCGATGGCGTGCTGGTCGATGCTCCCTGCTCGGGGACGGGGACGTGGCGCCGCAACCCGGAGGCGCGCTGGCGGCTGACACCTGATCGGCTGGCGCGGCTGGTCGAGACGCAGCGGCATGTGCTGGGCATCGGCGCGGAACTGGTGAAGCCGGGTGGCAGCCTGGTCTATATCGTCTGCTCGTTGCTGGACGTTGAGGGGCGCGAACAGGTCGATGCGTTTCTGGCGGATCATCCGGGCTGGCGGGCGGAGACGCCCGATCTGCCGGCCGGACGGCGGCATGGCTTCGGTATCCGGCTAGACCCCGCAAATGACGGTACGGACGGGTTTTTCGTCGCGCGGTTGGTGGCGCCGTGATACGCCGTTACGCCAGACCCCCCATGGAGACGTTCATGCGCTTTTCGTCCGTCGCCCTCGCCGCTGCGCTGGCGACCGTCAGCATCACCACGTCGCTACAGGGTCAGCGACCGGATGATCAGATCGACGCCCGCTCGCTGCAATTGCTGACGCAAGGTCGTGCGATGAAGGCGGCGGGTAATCTCGATGGTGCGACGGATACGCTGGAGACGGCGGTCGCGGTGGATCCGCGCAACCGGGGCGCGTTCATCGTGCTGGCTGAGGTAGCGGGTCAGCGCGGCCTGCCGGGCAAGGCGATCCGGCTGTACCGCGAGGCGCTGTTGCTGGAACCCAACGATCGGGTGGCGTTGAAGGGGCAAGGCGAGGCGCTGGTGGCCAAGGGCGCGATTTCACGGGCCAAGGACAACCTCGCCAAGCTACGGACCCTTTGTAAGGGTGCCTGTCCGGAAGCGACAACGCTGGCGGCGGCGATCGCCAAGGGACCGCCGGTGACGACGGCGCAGGCGGATGCCAAGCCGGTGGCTGCCAAACAGTGACCGTCGCTTCCCTTCCTCTCCCTTGCGAGAGGAAGTGGTTATGAAAGCGCTCTGGCCAGCGTAACGAATTCCTCTACCGATACGGTCTCGGCACGGCGGGTGGGGTCGATACCTAGTTTCTCCATTGCCTCGGCAGCACCCGGCACCCCCTTCACACTCTGACGCAGCATCTTGCGACGCTGGCCGAAGGCGGCGGCGGTCAGGCGTTCCAGCACCTTGAATGTCACGCCGGCGGGCGGCTCGGTGGGGACGAGGTGGACGACCGCCGACATCACCTTGGGCGGCGGCGTGAAGGCGGAGCGGTGGACGGGCATCGCGATGCGCGCGGTGCTACGCCATTGCGACAGCACCGCGAGCCGGCCATAGGCATCGTCGTCCGCCGATGCCACGATCCGGTCGGCGACCTCACGCTGGAACATCAGCGTGCAGGATTGCCACCATGGTTGCCAGTCGGCCGACAGCCATCCGACCAGCAGGGCGGTGCCGATATTGTAGGGCAGGTTCGAGACGATATGTGGCTTGCCGGTAAACAGCGATGGCGCATCGATCGCCAGCGCATCGTCCTCGATCACGCGCAATTGTCCGGGATAGGCATCGTCCAGTTCGGCGAGCGCCGGGATACAGCGACGATCACGCTCGATCGCGGTGACGCGCGCGCCCGCCGCCAACAGCGCACGGGTAAGGCCACCGGGACCCGGGCCGACCTCCAGCACCTCGGCACCGTCCAGCTTGCCGGGAACGGCCGCGATGCGGGCGAGAAGTTGGCCATCGAACAGGAAATTCTGGCCGAGCGCCTTGGACGCCGACAGTCCGTGGCGGGCGATCACGTCCCGCAAGGGGGGCAGCGATGCGGTCACGCCGCGATGGCGGCGGCGGTTGCGGCGCGGCGGGCGGCGGCCTCTCCGGCCATCGTGATCGCGGCGATCATCGCCCCCGGCTCGGCGTGGTCCTGACCGGCGATCGCGAACGCGGTGCCATGATCGGGCGACGTGCGGACGATCGGCAGGCCCAGCGTGATGTTGACACCGTCATCGAAGAACAGCGTCTTGAGCGGAACCAGCGCCTGATCGTGATAAGGGCACAGCGCCACGTCGTACCGTGCACGAGCGCGGGGATGGAACAGCGTGTCGGCGGCGTGCGGACCGGTGATATCCATGCCCTCGGCCTGTAATATGGCGATGGCCGGTTCCATCACGTCGATCTCCTCACGCCCGATCGCGCCGCTTTCGCCGGCATGGGGGTTGAGGCCGGCCATGACGAGCCGGGGCTGGTCGATCCCGAAATTGCGTTGCAGGCCGCGTGCGGTCGCCCGCGCCTTGTGCAGGACGAGGTCGATCGTAAGCAACTCGGAAACAGCGGACAGCGGCACATGCGTCGTCATCGGCACGACGCGCAGGCCGGGACCGGCGAGCATCATCACGGCGTTATCGCCCGAAACGCCGCAACGCTCGGCGACGAATTCGGTCTGGCCGGGATGGGTAAAGCCGATCGCATAAAGCTGCGATTTCGATACCGGCCCGGTGACGAGCGCACTCGCCGCCCCCGACCGGACGAGCCCCAGCGCCAGTTCGATCGACCGCAGCGCGCAGCGCGCACCCTCAAGATCGGGCACGCCCGGCACGATCTCACCGGCGTCCTCGACCGTCATCACCGGTAGCGCGTCGGCGAACGCACCGACCGCCGCGCGAGGATCGGTGATCGCGGCGATCGGGCCGTTCCAGACCCGCATCACCGACCGCGCATCGCCCACCGCAAAGAACGGCGGCAGGCCACGCTCGATGCGGGCGTCCCAGGCCTTGGCGACGATCTCCGGCCCGATGCCGGCGGGATCGCCGAGTGAGATCGCCAGCGGCTGCGTCGTCACGGCCGCCATCCCGTCAACGATATTCCACCACCGCGTCACGGCGGAGATCGCGCAGCTTCTGCTGGGCGCGCAGATTGACGCGCTGCTGCTGCAACTGGTTCTCGACCTGATCGGTGGAGGGTAACTGCCCGGTCTTCGGATCGTCGCGACCGCACAGCACCAGGGCGCGGACGCCCTGTTCGGCCGAACCGAACGGCGGCGTCGACTGGCCGATCTGAAGCTGCAGCATGATGTCGGCCAACTGCGGCGGCAGATCGCGGATGCGGACCGTGTCGTTGTCGACTACTTCGGCGTTCACCGTCGCGGCGATCTTTTCGACCGTGCCGCAACCCTGGATCTGCTGGATCGCCTTGCCGAACGCGGCGGCGCGGGTGCTGGCCTCGGCCTGCGTCGTCTTAGCGGGGAAACGGAGCGTCAGCTGCTTCAGGTTCAACTTGGCGTCGCGCGGATCGGCGGTCAGTACTTGGCGCTTGTCGGTCAGGTAGATGATCGAATAGCCGCCTGGGATCTCGATCGGCCCCGCGACCTGACCGACCTGCATCTGCTGGGCGGCGGTGGCGAGCTCTGCCGGCAACTGCGCGCCGCGCACCCAGCCCAGATCACCCTCGACGCCGCGCGTCGATGCTTCCGAATATTGCCGGGCGAAGAAACCGAACGGTTGCTGCGCCTTCTGGATTTCGGTGATCAACTGACGCGCCTTGGCCGCGACCTGATCCTTGGTCGCGTCGTTGGCCGACAGATAGATTTCGCGGAGGTTGAACTCCTCGGTCCCCTTCGACGCTTCCAGCCGGTCGATGATCGCCTTCACCTCGGCATCGCCGATGTTGACGAACGGCTCGACCTTCTTGCGCAGGTAACGCTGCCATGCCAATTCGCCCTCGATCTGCCGCTTCAGCGACCGCTCCGACGAGCCGGATTCGCGCAGGTACGCGGTCATCTGTTGCGGCGTGCGATTAAAGTTCTTGGCGACCCGGTCGTAGCTTTGCGTCAGCTCGGCGGGTGTGATGGTGACGTCGGCGGTCTTCGCTTCCTGAATCTGCAGCGTTTCGTCGATTAACTGGCGCAGCACCTGCAGCTTCAACCGGTCGCGATCCTCGGCGCTCAACTGTTGGTTGTTCGCCGCCAGCACCAACCCGACGCGCTGGTCGAGATCGGTGCCGGTGATGACCGTATCGTTGACGATCGCAGTCGGCTTGCGGACATTGGGGTCGAGCTTGCCGAAAAGCTGGAAATTGGTCGGCAGGTCCAGGCCCGCGGCGGAATTGGGCGTGGCGCCCTGTTCCTGGGCCACGGCGCCACCGGCGATGGCGGCCAGCGCGGCTACACCCAGCAATCGGCCGATACCGGCCCGTCGACGATCATGCTTCACGTACGTACCAATCCCCATCCGCCGTTTCGGCCTGCCGCCGTCTGCAAAACGACGCGACTATCCCCACGATGCTGAACAGGCGCTTAGCGACCGAGGTTGGTAAAGGCCAGCGTCAGCGAGAAGTTGTTCCCCTTCCGCGCATCACCGATTTGGCGATAGTCGCGCCGCCACGTCAGGCCGAGCCGCAGGCAGTCGTCCTCATACTGCACGCCCAGACGGTGGCGGATCGGATCGAAGCCGTCCGCCAGCGATAGCGGGTCCTCGTCGCGATTGGTCAGATCGACGATCGCCGAGCCGAACACCGACCAGAACCGCGCAAACTGCACGCGGCCGGCGACCCGCGCCTCTTCACGATCACGCAGATCCTCGACTGTCACGATGTTGCGATCCAGCTTCAGATAGCCGATCAGCGCGTAGGTGCCACGCGATCCGATCGTCGCGTCGATCTCGTTCCGGCGGATCTTGAACCCGTCCTTATCAAGCCGATACCGGTGGATCACCGAGACAAAATCGTGGAAGCGCAGTTCTGTACGCCCGACATAATCGGACCAGCGATCCGACAGGCCGGTGCCGTCTGGCAGGATGGTTGGCCGCACCGATAGGCGGTAACTCTGGCCGACCACGGTATCCAGCGTGAAGCCGGGCAGGTCGAGCGCCCATTCCGCGCCGTATGTCGCCCGCGTCGAATCCTCAAACCGATCATATCCGGGAAACCGGTTGAGCGCGAATAGGTTAGCATCGTCCAGATCGACGGCGCGCGAATCCTCGTTGGGGATCGAGAAGTTCTTGATGCGCGGCGCGGCGACGATCTGGAAGCGGGGGGTCAACCGCTGCGTCCCGGCGCCGAAACTGCCGATCAACGGCCACCGCACGTCGAGCGAGACCGCACCGATCGCCCGCGTCTGGAACCCTTCCTCGCCGCGATAACTGGCGACGGCGGTGCTGAGCGTGTCATTGGCGTTATAGGCGTCGCCGCGCGCAAAGGCCGTCAGCGTCAGTTCCTGCCCCCAGCTCGTCAGCCGGCGCAGATCCCAGCGTAGGCTGGCAAACGCCCGCTGCGTATCCTGTCCCTCGGTGCGAGTTAGGGCGAGGCTGTTGACCTGCATCTCGACCCGCCCGCCCAGCAGGCCATCGGCGAACCGGCGGCGATAATCGATCTCGGGCAGGGCGATCGGCTGCAAGCCCTGCCGATCGTTGACCCGCAACGTCTGCACCGCCCAGCCGGTCAGCGCGAAATAGCTGTTCGCATCGATCCGCTGGATCGTCGCCGTGTTGCGCAGCCGATCGTCGCGCGAGATGTTGTAGCGGCGCAGGAACGTGCGGTCGGTGGTCAGACGCAGCGATCCGCTGGCGCTCCATTCCGGCGAGAACTGGTAGCGCGTCGTGCCATCCAGATACCCGCGTAGCGCCTGGCTGGTGTCGGTCGGGTCGACGGTGTTCAGATCGTCGCTGCGCCGGCTTTCCGTCAGATAGCCGCGCAGTCGGAGCGCGCCGTTGCTGGTCAACTGCGAATATTCCACATCCGCCATCGGTAGGACGCTGGTGTAGATATGCGGCGTAACGGTCAGCCCGCGATTGGACGCCAGTGCGAAATAATAGGGTAGCGAGAATTCCAGGCCGTTGACCCGGCTGTACTGCGCATTCGGGCTGAGCAGGCCGCTGTCGTTGCCGCCACCGACCGGATGCGAGAATCGCGGCAGGGGCACGGTCGGCAGGCCGAACAGGTTGATCCGCGCCCCGTCATAATAAACGCGCTTGCGCTCGGGGCGATACGTCACGCGCACCGCCGTGATCTTCCACGTCGGTTCCTTCGGACAGTTGGCGGCGTTGGTCACGGCGCACGGCGTATAGGCGGCCGACACCAGCCGGACGGTGCCATCCGTTTCGCGCGTGCCCTTCGCCGCGGCCAGCCGTCCGCCCTGTTCCAACACGACCAGCATGTTGTCGACCACGCCGTCCTTCAGCGAATCGGTCAGGTCGATGCGGTCGCCATAGGCGATGTCACCTTGCGGATTGGCGATGGCGATGTCGCCCGTCGCCACGACCTTGCCGGTCTTGCGTCTCCACACGACCTTGTCGGCGCGCAGCCGCTCACCCTGGCGAAGCATGCGGACATCGCCGGTCGCGGTGACGATGTCGGCGTCGTAATCATATTCCAGCGTCGTCGCGCTGAATTGCACCTGATCGTCGGTGAGCGGTGGCGTGGCCACGGGCGGCGCGACCGGCGCAGCCGGTGCCACCGGCCGGTCCTGCAGATCCTGCGCGGCGGCGATCGCCGGCGTCGCCAGGATCAGGGCGAACGCCGTCGCCAATACGGGTGCCAGCATGGGCGCCGGCACGGGGGTGGGGGCACAGCCGGTCGGCAGGCTGAAACGCGACACTGGTACTGGACCCCTTCGGTCGATGCGGCCGCCCTGATACGGTCGCTTGTTACGATGCGCCTATCGCATCGCCGGCCCCGCGCCGCAATGCAAGCGGGCGGTTGCGCTTGTTAAGGGCGCGCCGAACCCTAGATGGGACGAAGTGACAAAGAGGGACTTCATGCAGATCCACTTCATTCCCGCCATCGCCCCCGACGCGCCGTTCGTCGCCTTTCCCGTCGGCAAGGACGGCCTGGCACGTGTCGAATGGACGCGGATCGGCGCTGGGGTGGAACCGATCGCCCGCGCCGCCGCGACTGCCGCCCGATTCTCTGGCGAGGCCGGTTCGGTCGTCGAACTGTTCGTACCCGGCGACGCGGTTAAGCGCGTGCTGCTGGTCGGCGTCGGCACGGGCGCCGATAGTGATTGGACGAAGGCGGGCGGCGCGATCGTCGCGCGGTTGCTGACGTCGGGCACAACGGAACTCGCCGTCGATCTGACCGGCAGCGGTGCGACACCCACTGCCGCCGCCCGGCTCGCCGCCGCTGCCGCGCAACGGGCATGGCGGCATGACGTGTACCGGACCAAGCTGGCCGACACCGCCAAGCCGACGCTGACCACCATCACGATCGCGGGCGCACCGGATGGCACGGACGAGGCGTGGCGGACGCAGGATGCGATCACCCAGGGGCTGGCGCTCACCCGCACCCTCGTCGCCGAGCCGGCCAACATCATCTACCCGGAAACCTTCGTCGAGCGCGTGCGCGCCGAGGTCGAGGGACTGGGCTTGGAGATAACGACCCTCGACGAGGACGAAATGCGCGCGCTTGGCATGGGTTCGCTGCTCGCCGTCAGTCTTGGGTCGGTTCGCGAGGCCCGCGTACTGGCATTGCGCTGGCAGGGTGCGGGCGAGGGTGATCCTGATCTGGCGCTGGTCGGCAAGGGCGTGACGTTCGACACCGGCGGCATTTCGATCAAGCCGGCCGCCGGCATGGAAGATATGAAGTGGGACATGGGCGGTGCGGGCGCCGTCGTTGGCGCGATGAAGGCGCTGGCGGGGCGCAAGGCGAAGGCGAATGTCGTCGGCGTCTGCGGGCTGGTCGAAAACATGCCAGACGGCGCGGCTACGCGGCCGGGTGACGTCGTGACGTCGATGTCCGGCCAGACGATTGAGGTGCTGAACACCGATGCCGAGGGTCGGCTGGTGCTGGCCGATACGATCACCTGGACGCAGAAGACGTTCCGGCCGAAGACCATCGTCGATCTCGCCACGCTGACCGGTGCGATGATCGTGGCACTGGGCAACGAACATGGCGGTCTGTTCTCGAATGACGATACGTTGGCCGATCAGTTGGTGGCGGCGGGGCTGGCGACCGACGACAAGCTATGGCGCTTCCCGCTGTCGGCCACCTACGACAAGATGATCGACAGCCCGATCGCCGACATGAAGAACGTCGGCCCCCGCGGCGCTGGATCAATCACCGCCGCACAGTTCATTCAGCGCTTCGTCGATGATGGCGTGAAATGGGCGCATCTCGATATCGCCGGCATGGTATGGTCCGACAAGGCGGGTCCGACTTGGGACAAGGGCGCGACCGGCTACGGCGTGAAGCTACTCGACCGCTTCGTTGCGGATAACTTCGAGAAGTAAATTCTCGGTCCCGTGGCTTAGGCCTCGGACCAGTTCGGATCGCGGCGCGGCTACAGGGTAATTCAGTCGCCCGCCGGTCGCGATCCGATCACCGGTGATCTGGGCTAATCTCTTAGCGCCTGTTTTTATAGAGCACTGCAGCCGATAGCTTCGCACGGATCTGGGAAACGAGCCGCTTAATGTTCAAACCGTTGCCGTCAGCCACTTCCTTGCGACTCCTGAAATAAAACGGCGGCATCGGGTGCCGACCCGGTGGCGAATCGACCCGTGACCTTCCATGTTCGGATGTCCACGATCGCCACGTGATCGTTCTCCAGCGAGGCGTACAGGGTGTCGCCGATCAGATTGAGGCCCGGCGCTCCGACGCCAAGAGGCAGGCGAGCCTCCTCGGCCAAGGTTATCGGATCGAGCAGGGACAGACTTTTGTCGGCCGTGTTCGAGACGATCAGCTTGCCATCCGACTGCGTCACGACCCGAACCGCCTCGCCGCGCATCGCGCGTCGTGTCCGTTCCGCAAGCGTCGTCGAATCCAGCGCGTGAATCGTGCCACTGGGACGATCGATGACGTACAATGTTTGCTCGTCGCGGCTTAGCGTCATGGCTTCCGGCGCTGCTCCGATATGTCGGCGCAGGGGGGCAACGGCCATGTCGTCGGGATCGACCGCGATGACCCCGCCACTCAGCGTGTCGGCGATATAGGCCCGCGTGCCATCGCGCCGAATGACCAAGTAATGGCTGCGCGCGCCACCGACCGGGATCAGGCGTGACGGTGTTCGGTCCGCCACGGGATTATCGAAGCGCGCCAGGATGCTGTCCTGTTCCGACAGCACATAAAGGCGGCCCTTGCTGTCCGTCCTCACGGCATGTAGCCGCCCCAGTGGCGAAAGATCGATCGTTCCGGCCAGTTCTCGACCAACGAGATCGATAATCCACACCTGGCTGCCGCCAGCGCCGGGGGCCTTCCAGCTTTCCACTCCATAATGCCCCACGAAGGCGAACCGCCCCGTCAGGTCGAGTGCGATCTCGTGCGGTTGTGTTCCCAATGCTACCCTTCCGAGCTGCGTACCCGTCGGGACCGCATAGAAGGCGACGCCGCCGGCGCCCTTCTCGACCAGTGCCAGCGTGCGAGCCTCGGCCGCCGCCGGCACCGTCCGCGCCATCGCGCGGGCGGCGACCACCGTTGCCGCGATGGCGCTACCTGCAAGAATCCATAGTCCCTGGCGACGATCGATCGGCGGCATGTCGTTTCCCTTTATGCCTACAAGAAGCGAATAGGCGCGCGGTTCCGGGTCAGCGGACCCATTGTCCAGCATGGACGTTCAGTCGTGCCGCTCGCGGCCCGATCAAGCGCGACCGATCACCAGCGTCAGCGGGTCGCTCCTACGTCCATCCACCAGTGTCTCAATCGTAATTGCTTTAAACCCTGCGCGGGTGAGATAGAGGTCGATCAGCGCGGCGTGCCCGGCAGCGTCAAGTGCACGCCAGATCGCCACCGCCTTGGTCGGGAAGCACCGATTGGAGAAGCTGACGATGAAGGGGGCGTCCGGGCGCAGCACGCGGCGGACGTCGGCGAAGACGTCGATGGGGTGTTGCAGATACTGGACGCCCACGCAGCAAAGCGCCGCATCGAACGCGCCGTGGTCCAGCGGCAGCATTGGATTGCGGTTAAGGTCCTGGACGAACCAGCGATCCGCCTGGCGATTGGCGGCAAGCTCTCGCGCGTTCATGCCGTGGCAGACGACGTCACCATAGGTGACGTCGGCGGGCAGGTGACTCACCCAACTCGACATGATGTCGAGGATGCACGCGCCGGGCGGCAGGAGGTCGCGGTATCGGGCAGACAGCGCAGCGACGGCTGCCTCGTCGATGTGCGTGACGAGGCGGGGCGGGGCATAGAAGGCGAGGTCGTCGCCCTCGTCCTGTCGTGTGAAGGCGCCAGCGGGCAGTTCGGGCAGGGTGTCTTGGCTCACGTTACATCCTCAGCGCCCGGTCGTAGCCGGTCAGTTCGAGATAGCCGCGCCCGCCCCGCGTCCGCACCGCGCCCTCCCAATAGACCGGCATACCGCCACGGCGGGCGTCGAGTTCCTGCGCGGCGAACATCGGGGTCAGACGAAATCGGGCAATGCGGCCGTCCAGGCGGAGGCTGACTTCCTGTGATACGGGATAGACAGCGCCGGTGGCGCTGCTGCGCCACGTCGCAAGCGGCCGGAACGCCACGTCTTGTGGCCCCAGGGCGGTGATGTTCCCATTCGGCCGCCGGAGCGCACCGCCGGCCCACAGCGTGCCGCCTCCCTTACGCCGAATGCGGAATGCCATCAGAGCCGAGCCGTCATCGAAGTTCAGGCCCGTCCAATCCCACCCCTGCGCATCTGGCGCGAGATAATCGGATGACCATTCGCGATCGAGCCATGCCTCGCCCGTCACCGCAACGATCCGGCCGCCGCGTCTAACCTTTCCTGCCACGCGCAGATGCGGAACCGAATAATAATAGCTCGCCTGTTGTGGCTGTGGTCCCTTGCGGCTGTAGCCGCCCAGCCCCTGCGGCAGCGGCGGTTGCGTGGGGCGGAAATCCAGCGACAGCGCAAAACCGTCTGCTGCGACGCGTGTAGCCCAAACGCCATTGGCGGCACGGTGCAGGCGCCAGTCGCGGATCGCGATGTCGGCGTCACCAATCCGAGCAGACGCGAGGCCAAAGCCTTGGCGCGCGGCGCGCTCGCCGTGGAGCAGGCGACCGGTGGCGGGATCGGATAGGGCCGCGTGGGCAAACAGCACCTGCCGCGCGGCGAACCGGCTCGGGTTCGCCTGATCGACCGGTGGACGGGTGCGGAAGAAGGTTACCTGAAAGCCAAGGTCCTTGCCGTCGTCGGTCCGTAGCCAGCCGGTGACGTACCACCATTCGGTCCGGAATGTGGGATGGGCGCCGTGGTCAGCGGGAAAGCTGAGCACTATGCCGGGGCGCACCACAGGGAAGGGTACCGCAGCGGGTGCCGCGACGGCGACAGCGGCAAGCCAAACCGGAAGCATTGCGCGCATCACCAATCCTCTCGCACCGACTGCACTGCATCCCGTGCAGTGGCGCGGCGGCCCGCCAACACCGCCGTGGCCGCTGCTGCCCCGGTCAGCGCCGCCGCGACGCCGAGCAGCGTGCCCACCGGCACTTGCGTCGTCATCGTCCAATTGAACGATTGCGGGTTGATGACGTGGATCAGCACCTGCGCCAGCACCAGACCGAGCCCGATCCCGGCCAGCGCGCCAGTCAATCCCACCATTGCTCCTTCCGTGGCGACCATCGCGCCGAGCTGGCGGCGCGTTAGCCCGAGATGGCGGAGCATGCCGAATTCACGCTCGCGCGCGATCGTCTGGGCGGACATCGTCGCCGCCACTCCGGCCAGCCCGACCAGGATCGCCACCGCCTCCAGCAAATAGGTGACAGCGAAACTGCGATCGAACAGCGTCAGCGCCAGCTGGCGGAGGGTTGCGGGCTGAGTCAATTCAACCTGCCCGCGCAGGGAAGCGGGCAGGCATGCGGTCATCGCCTCGCCGATGGCGACGGCGTCGCTGCCGGGGGCAAGCATCGCCGACGCCTCGTCGCGCCCCGTGTCGCCGGTCAGCCTTTCATAATCGGCCTCGTCGATCAGTACCGCGCCTGCCTGCCGCCCATAGTCGCGCCAGACGCCTGCAACGATGAAGTGCGTGCGGCCCGCGATCGGAAGCGAGATCGTCTCGCCGGGATCCCAGCCATAGAGCCGCTGCGCAGGCTCCGACACCCACACCGGCAGCGCGTCGGCTGGTAGCGGCGGCGCTTGCTCGATCAGGACGAGCAGCGGATCACGGCCGTCGCGCTCCGGCCGCGCGATCAAGCTGATCGGTGGGCGGTCGGCGGCGATCGTCAGTGGCAATTGGCGGCTGAATGCCAGCCGCTCGACGCCGGGCACGGCGGCCAGACGCGCCCGCGTCGCAGGGTCGAAACTCGCGCCCGCCACGGTATGCAGATAGAGGTCGGCACCCAGCACCTGCCCCAGCCAATCGTCCACCGCGCCGCGAAAGCTGGTGACCATCGTTGCCATCGCGATCATCAGCGCGGTGGAGGCGACGATACCGCAGAGCGCGGTTGCCGCCTCGCCTGGCGCCCCGTGGAGGTGGCGAATGGCCAGCTGCGCGGGCACGCTGCCGCGCGTCCGCCGGGCGAGCGGGGCAAGCAACGCACGCGCGAACCACGGCACACCAGCGACACCGCCGGCCAGCATCAGCGCCATCCCGGCAAAACCGAACAGCGGAAGTCCACCCACCGCGGGCAGCAATGCACAAGCTCCGCCGGCAGCCAGCAGCGCCGCCGCCGGCCACCATGCGACCGGGCGCCGCGGATCAAGGACGTCACCCGCATTCTTCAACGCGGCGGCGGGCATGGCCCGGGCTGCTGCACGGGCGGGGATCACGCTGCCGAGAACGGCGGCCAACAGACCGAGCGCGAAGAACCCGGCTGCCGCCATCGGCTGAAACACTACGCTGGACGTGCCGCCGCCGAAATACCCTGCTCCCAGATCACCGCCGAGCCAGTGGAGCGCCGCCCAGGCGAGACCGTAGCCGATTGCGAGCCCGGCAACCGCGCCGACGATTCCGATTGCCAACCCCTCGACCACCACCGCCGCAATGACGCCGCCACGCGGCATCCCCAGCGTGCGCAGCAACGCGAACGCGCGCTGACGTCGCGCGACCGACAGCGATTGCGCCGAATAGACGAGGAAGCCGCCCGTCAGCAGCGCGACCAGCGCCAGCATGTCGAGATTGACGCGATAGGCGCGCGACAGCGCGGACCCCTGCGCCCCGCGCGCCTCGGCGGTCGACTGAATGGCGTCGTCGGGAAGGAGCTTGGCCAGTGCTGCCTCGGCCATTTGGCGGTCCGACAAGGACAGGTCGATACGATCGATCTTGCCGAGCCGGCCGAACCGCCACTGCGCCGCGGCGATATCCATCACACCGATGGTCGCGTCCGCATCGGCGGCAGGCAACGTGCCGGCAATACGAAGCGGTACCGTTCTGCCATTGGCCGTGACATCCACGCGCGCGCCGATCGTAACACCTGACTGCACAAGTGCAGTGCGCGACAGAAACAGCGCTGCCTCGTCGAACACGACAGCACCACTGGCATCGGGACCGCGGGGCGGTAGCCCGACCAGAGACGGCGTCACCGCCCCTGCGCGGATGACATCGAGCCCGAGTAACGTCAGCCGCGCCTTGCCGATCCGGGCATCCAGCCGCACGACCGGGCTGGCGTCGGCAACGCCGGCGGCACGCGCTACCGTCGGATAGAGCCGCTCGTCGATCCCGAGTGGACTGGTGGCACGCACGGACAGCTCGGCTGCGCCATTCACACCGCGCACCGCGCCGTCGAACGAGGCAAGCGCCGATCCGTTGACGAGATGAACGGCGAACCCGAGTGCTACGCCAACCGCGATCGCCACCGCGGTGGTGAGAAAGCGGGCAGGGTGAAAACGCCACTCGCCGCCAATCAACCAGCCAAGCGCGAGCCGTGCCGACAGCAGGCCGGGTTCAGCGGCCACGTCGTTCCGTCAGCCCGTCTGCGCCCAGCGTCAGCACCCGGTCGGCGACGGCAGCAGTCGCATCGGAATGCGTGACCATCACACCTGCCGCGCCATTGTCACGCACCGCAGCGGCGAACAGCGCCAGCACACGTGCAGCAGTGTCGGGATCAAGGTTGCCGGTCGGCTCGTCCGCCAGGATCAGGGCGGGGCGGTGTACCAGCGCACGCGCGATGGCGACACGCTGGAGTTCGCCCCCCGACAGATCGCGCGCATAGCCTTCGCCGCGATCACCCAAGCCTACCGCCGCCAGCATAGCGCGGGCGCGTGCCTCCGCCGCCACTGCGTCCGGCGACACCAGCGCGAGCGGCAGGGCAACGTTCTGGAGAAGCGTGAGATAGGGTAAGATGTGAAACGCCTGGAAGACGAAGCCGATGCGCTCGCGGCGCAGCCGCGTCCGCGATGCCTCGTCGAGCGTGCCCAGCACTATGCCGTCAATGGCGACACTGCCCGCGTCGGCATCATCCAACCCGGCGAAGATGTTGAGAAGGGTCGATTTGCCGACCCCTGATTCGCCGATGATAGCGACCAGCTCGCCTGCGCCGACATGAAGATCGAGCGATCGGAACAACTGCCTCGGTCCCGGCACCGATTTGGCCAGAGCGCGCACGTCGAGGAGGATCGGTTGGCTACTCACGGATATCACGTGGGGCAGCTATCGCCCGGCTGCAACGTCGTACGCGCCCCCTTGCAACCTGGGTCAATCCGAACATGGGTCGGAAGACATCTGGCATGGCGTGAATTAGCGGTCGCATGGAAAAAAACAGAAGAAGACTACGCACGTCTGAAACTGGATCGGGTCGACGCCAGCACATCAATATGTGCCCCTAAGCCTCTGTCGTGCCGACACAATAGAGGCTTAGGTTGAGCAACCGGGCGGGCTTACGTGCTACCCGGTGTTCCGCCGTCGATGTCTTCGCCTGCATTGCCGCCCCCGGCGCCCGACCCGCTTCCGTGAACCTCGCCGGTTTTTGCATCGACCCAGCCACGTTTGCCGGTCTCCGGTGGAATATCCCGTTTCTCGGTGTGTGCCTGATCGGTGGTGTCGTGGCGGGATGGGTCGCCCGTCAGCGGATGGCCGCTTGGATGTTTGCGACCCTCCTCCTCTTCACGTTCCCCTGTCCGGAATAGCCGGTCGGCTGGTCGAACGCGTTGTCGCTGGAGTGGGCAGCATGGCGGGCGTCAGGTTTGCTTGGAACGGTCATCATGTTCTCCTTGGATGCAGAACAGTTGCTACGTGTTGGACGTTCCAGCGTTCTGGTTGCGCGACCGTGTTGAGCGTATCTCCATGGCGTCGAGCATCGCTGACGCTGCGGCGTAGCGGGTGTTTCGATCGGTAGAGGCGCCAGGATGAAGTTCCGCTTGTTGAGGAACCTCCATCGTCTCTGACCATCGTCGCAGGGAAAAACCTGAGCGCAGGCTTGTTACCTTACCACCGTCGCCACTGCCGCGCGGCGCGCTGTGGGTCGTGTCTGCCAAGACAAATAAGACTATCGCACAAGGCGACCGAGGAAATTGAACCCTCCAACTTTTGGCTAATCTGGCAAAAACGCCTGCGGCAGCGCTCCTATTGCGGGTCGGGCGAGGAGGTATCCCTGGCACAGACGGATACCAATCTCTCGCAGTGTCTGCAGTTCGGCAGCGGTTTCGATGCCTTCAGCGATACATTTCACGCCGAGAGCGTCCGCGATCTGGACGACACCAGCGACGATCGTCCGCCGCGCTGATGACGTGTCGATGCTGCGGATGAGCGCCATGTCCAGTTTCAGCATGTCCGGCTCAAGATCCGCCAGGAGACCGAGGCCTGCATAGCCGGCACCAAAATCGTCGATCGCGGTGGTGAATCCGCGGGCGCGATAGGCTTCGATGATGCGCCGGACGTGCGGTACATTTTGCATACGCTCGTCCTCGGTAAACTCGAACATCAACCGACCGGGGTCAAAACCGACGCGATGTGCGGCAGCCAGCGATGCCCTGATGCAGGCATCCGGTTCATAGACCGCGTTCGGCATGAAATTGATCGACAGCTTCGCATCATCGTCAGGCGCGAACAGTCGGCCAGCCAGCTCGATCGCGTTCACCCGGCACGTTTGGTCGAACTTGTAGATCATGTCCGGACCGACACCGGCCATGACGTCTCCTGCCGATTGTCCGCCGACCCCGCGGACGAGTGCCTCGTAGGCAAATACCGAACCTGTCCGGATATCGAAGATCGGCTGGAACGCCATCGTGATGTCAAACGGCAATGGCGAACTTGTTCGACAGCCGTGGCAGACGTCGCTCGGCATCGCGCGCCTGGATCGTTCGACATCCGCGGCGGATATTGGCGAGTGTATCATATCCAGTCTTCCAGTTTACCCATCATATTACGCGGCAAGGTGTCGCCGAACCTCAGGCTGCAAGGCCTTTCCGGCGGAGACAATCGAGCAGCGGCAACGCGTGTGATAGTTGCAGTAAGTGCGGTCGGCTGATGATCGCCATCCGGCACGATGAAGGCCTTTAATCGACCATTTGAATGGAGCCTGACCGCCGCGTCGGCCACGCCATCGATTTGGCGTAAAACGTCGGCAACGCGTCCGGGCCAGACATTATGGCCCCCGACCTGAACGGCACCATCGCGCCGACCGATAGGACGAAGGCGGCGCTCGCCGATGCGCTCGACATGATCGGGAAGCCCCTGACAGCGCCCGTGCTCATCACCGAGTTGCCAGTCGCCGTCGCCATGGGGTAGCAGGCGCCAACGGGGCAGCAGGTCATACGCCGCCGATGGTAACTCGCGCATGGCGATGCCGCCTGTCTCCGACGAACCGTAAATGTCGAGCAACCTGGCAAGACCGCGTGCCAGCAGGTCGGTCGCTAGACCCTCATCCAACGGCCCGGCGGAGCTGATCCCGACGACATCCGCAGGAAAGAGGCGGGTCATCCGCAACATAGCCTGCCACTGGTCGGGTACGGCGATAACGAGATCGCCCGCAGTGAAATCCAGAGGTGTGCCGATCGCGCGGGCGACGACGGGGATGTCGAGGACAGTCGGCAGGATTGCCGTCCAGATCACACCATAGAGGTGATGGCCCGGCACCAATGCCATGACCCGGCGCCGGCCGGGAACCTGCGTGGCCAGGAACTGCGCCTCCCGAAGCAGATCGTTGACGGCATGAAGGCAGGGCCGGGCACTACCTGTCGATCCGGATGTCGCGACCGTGATCTGCCCATCGCCAGCAGCATGCCGACGCATGACCAGATCGACCCACGCCCCGACCAGGCGGGGAGGCTCGGGGCCGAGCAAGCCGTCGTCCAATCCGAATGTCTCGGCCAGCGCGCCGATCGCCCCCAGTTGCTCGATCGAATCCAGTCCAAGTCCCTCGTCACCGATCGGCAGTGTCTCGGACCAGTCGTACGAGTGAGGCAGCGGCGGCTCGATGGCGCGCAGCCGCCGCACCTCGGCGGCGACGATGGCGCACGCCATCCGGCGCGCCGCGGTGCGGCAAAGCGGCAAGGTCATGCGGCCTCGGCGTGGCAATGATAGACGCGATTTCTTCCCGCCCGTTTGGCCGCATAGAGGCGTTCGTCGGCCAATTTGATCAGCCCGTCGATTGATCCACCGGCCTCGTCCAGCGTCGCGCAACCAAGGCTCGCGGTTGCATTCAACACGCCATCCGGCGTCTGGATGGACAGGCCGGCGATCGCCTTGCGCATCTCCTCGGCGAGCCCGAGCGCCTGGTTATGATCGTAACGCGGCAGTAGCGCCCCAAACTCTTCGCCGCCCAGCCGAGCGAAAATGCCGCGTGGTGGCAGCATTCCGGCACAGACCTCGACGACCCGGCAGAGCAGGGCATCACCCACCGGATGACCATGGGTATCGTTGACCGCCTTGAAATGATCGAGGTCGATGACGATCAGCGAGAGCGATTGCCGCAATTCGCGCCAATGTGCCTGCTCGCGCTCCATGACCTGGCTGAAGTGTCGGCGGTTCGATGCACCGGTCAGGTGATCGCAGGTCAGCAGACGGCGCATATCCTCGGCCGCAGCTTCGCGCCGCGGCACATCCCGCAAGACGACGGAAAAGCCAGTCGGAAGTGCCGAATCCTTTTCCGATCGTGCAACGACAAGGCGTTGACACCAATATCGGCTGCCGTCGGCACGCTGTTGCCATCCCTCCTGAAGATGCCAGCCGTCCCGTCCGGCGATCTCAACCTGTTCCATCAGCCGCAGGTCGCCGCCCGACGCATCGGTTTCGAGAACGTCTGCCAGGTTGCGTCCGATCGCCGTGGAGCAATCATGCCCGGTTTGCCGCGTGAAGCAGGCGTTGGTGGATGTGATCGCTCCATCCGGGGTGATGGCGAGTGCTGCATACTCGTTCACACCGTCCAGCAGCGTTGCGAACCAGGTGTCCGCTTGGCGCAATCGTTCCTCCTGAACGACTTGTTGGCTGATGTCGGATAGCGTCACCATCAGGCGATCCGCACCCAGTTTCACCATCGTGCAGGCAAGGACCTTGGGCACTTGCGTCCGCCGGCTTGGTCCAAGATCGACGAAGATTCGGTGGCCGTCAGTGATCCGACCTGTGGCGGGTCCAAATGCGGCGGCAAGGCTTCGAAGCTCGGGCGCATGCTGTTCGAGAGCGGCGAACAGATTACCGGCGTCGCGTGCCCCCGCAAGCGGCATAAGATGCTGCATCGCGTGCGGGTTCATGAGCACGATCTCGCCCATCATATTGCATTCGATCAGCCCGACGGGGCAGGCATAGAGGAACTCGAGTAGCTGTTCCTCGCCTGACGTGTCACTCATGATCGGCCCTTAGCGTTCGATGAGAACGTAGCGGCGGGGAGTCGCCTGGTCTGCCAGCAGCCGCAGTCGCACCTTGGTAGGACGCATGCGCAATGTGAGCACGTAAGGAACGACGTCATCGATCTGCGCCTCGTCCTCGAACCGCTGCGCGACCATGAAGTTGTTCATGCACTGCGCAACCGCGTCAAAGAACGGCACACCGATCACCGTTGACGGATCCAGCCCGGACATGCGTGCCTCGGTCGCATTGTAAATCTGCACGAGGGTGTCTGCACCAAACCCGACAACGCCAAACGGTAGGATGTCCCGCTCGTCGGCGCTCATTCTCTCCAGATCGCTGAGGGCGACCGTCTCAAAGGCCATATCTGACACTGGCATAACACTCCAATTTCAACGCATTATGCCTGCCGAGCGTTAAGCAGCGGCTGAAATATGGAACTGAAAATTCCCGGGCGCGGATATACGTCGAGATTCAGATCTGTCTTTCAACCTCCTCGGTTCGCCCGGTTTGACATTGGCCACGCGTGCCGTTCCGCTGCCGGACCGTTGGCGCATATGCCCCCCAAGCAATTCGTTGAGCGATAGGGAAAGGGCACGATCATGGGGATGACGCGAGGTGAGCGGAGAGCGCGTCGAGGAAGAGATGCACTTTGCGAGGGATGAGCCGACGAGTCGGCAGCACCGCCCAGATGCCCTGATCGGGCACGACACCGTCGGTCAGTCTGATTTCGGCTAGCCGACCAGCGGTGACATCGTCGCGTACGTTCCATGCCGACAGTTGCACGATACCCAACCCTTGAACGCCGGCCTGATGCAACGCTTCCACGCTGTCCGCGGCGAAGCGACCGCCGACCGCCTGGCGAACAATGGTTCCCTTCCGGTCGAACGTCCACATTCGTGTCGTGGGCAGGGCCAGACACTCATGGTCGCGCAATTCGGCCACCGCCATCGGAGCCGCCCGCTGCGCTAGATAAGCTGGCGCGGCATAAAGACCGCGAGGATTATCCGACAGCCGACGCGCAACCAAAGTGCTGTCGCGCAGTTCCCCGAAACGGATTGCGACATCCACCCCTTGCGCGGCGATGTCCACGACGAGGTCGCCCAACAGAAGCTCGACACTCACGCGAGGATGATCGTCAAGAAAGCGGCCAAGCATTGGCGTCAGCACCTTTCGGCCAAACGGCACCGACGCGGCAACGCGTAGCAAACCGCCTGCTCCTTCCTGGCCACCGGAAACAGCAGCGCGCGCATCTTCCGCATGTGCAAGGATAGCCTCAGCATGCGGCAGGAACGCTTCGCCTTCCGGCGTCAGCGACAGCGAGCGGGTCGTCCGGTGGACCAACCTGACGCCAACCTCTGCCTCCCGCGATGCCAGCCGGCGCGATGCGACCAATGGCGTTATTCCCAGGCGACGACCCGCCGCCGAGAGGCTGCCTCTTTCCATCGCTTCGACAAGAACGGCGAGGTCTGCAAGATCCAGCATATCCAATCGTGATAAGCCGGCTGATCAAATCGCGCCAAGTATGCTTTGCAAGGATAAGGTCCAGATGGGGTCGGGTCGCCGCACATGAGGAATTTTACATGACATCCACCGCACACACCGTTGAGGCGGAACCAAAACCTCGGCTCGGCTCGGCCTTGAACTTCTCCATGGCCGCCGCCGCCGGCATCGCGGTTGCCAACATCTATTACAACCAGCCCATGCTCGGCATCATGGAGCGGGATCTGCACGGTTCAGCCACCAGCTTCGTGCCGACTGCGACGCAGCTCGGCTATGCCGCCGGTCTTTTCCTGATCGTGCCGTTGGGCGATCTCATCGAACGCAAGCGCCTGATCGTCCTCCAGTTCGGTGGGCTGGCGGTAGCGCTGGCGCTTGCCGCGGTCGCGCCGGGTGCGATCATGGTGATCCTTGCCTCCCTTCTCGTCGGCGTCCTCTCGACGGTCGCACAGCAGATCGTGCCGTTCGCCGCGCATCTGGCGACGCCCGAGCGGCGCGGCACGACCGTGGGCACCGTCATGGCCGGTCTGCTGTGCGGCATCCTGCTCAGCCGGACGCTCGCGGGCTTCGTTGCCACTCACGCCGGCTGGCGCGAAATGTTCTGGCTCGGCGTGCCGCTGGCGGTCGGTGCCGGCGCGCTGATGGCGGCGGTATTGCCCCGAAGCGCACCCGACACGACCCACACCTACGGTTCGTTGCTCCGCTCGCTTGGCGGACTCTGGCTAGAATTTGGCGCTCTGCGCAAGGCGGCGATCACTCAGGCGCTGCTATTCGCTGGCTTCAGCGTGTTCTGGACGATCCTCGCGCTGCGCCTGCAGGAACCGCGGTTTTCGCTCGGTGCCGATGTCGCCGGCTTGTTCGGCATCGTGGGCGCGGTCGGCGTGCTCGCCGCCCCCGTTGCCGGGCGCATCGCCGATCGTCGCGGGCCGAAACTCGTGATCCTTCTGGGCGCCGCTCTGGCCCTGGCGGCATGGGTGGTGTTCGGTGTTTTCAGCACCATCGTTGGCCTGATTATCGGCGTCCTCATGCTCGACTTCGGGGTGCAGAGTGCGCTCGTTTCCAACCAGCACATCGTCTACGCCCTGCGCCCGGAGGCAAGGGCGCGGCTGAACACCATCTTCATGGGTGCCATGTTCCTCGGCGGTGCCGCCGGTTCCGCCGGTGCGACGTTTGCCTGGAACGCTGGCGGCTGGACCCCAGTTGTGCTCTTCGGCGGCGTCCTCTCCCTCGCTGGCGTATTGATTCAGCTTGGTGGGCAAAAGCGGAGGGGTTGAGCGATGGCACAGCACCACACCGCGATGGGCGTAGCCAAGACGGCCGGCAACGCGATGGGGTTGGTGCATGCCGTGCTGTGGGGCTGGGCGTCCAGTGCGAGCAGTGCATTCTCGGCTGATCCGTTGAGCATTGATCGTGCGTCCTGGATCATGGCCGGCGACTGGGTGCCTCCCGCGGCGTAAGCGGCTAATGGTCGAGGCAGGTACGAGGGAGATGACCATGATCGACACGCGTGAACATCAGCGTTTCCCGGTTCTGACACCGGCGCAGATCGACACCGCGCGCCGCTTCGCGAGCGGCCCGGAAACCCGTTTCACGCCCGGCGAGACCATCTATGCGATCGGCGACCATGGCGCGCCGGCATGGCTGGTCATCGACGGCACGATCGAGGTCGTTCGCCGCGATGGCTTGAGCCGGGAAGCCGTCGTCACCGTCCATCATGCGGGCCAGTTCTCTGGCGAGGTAAACCAGTTGGCGGGCCGCCCGTCGATCGCGGCGGGTCGCGCTGGCGATTCCGGATGCACCGCGCTTCCCCTCGATCCTGCGCATCTCCGTGCGCTGATGGTCGGGTCGGCGGACGTCGGCGAGATCGTCATGCGTGCGCTGATCCTGCGTCGTGTCAGCCTGATCGAACAGGGCGGTGCGGGCACTATCCTGATCGGGACCCCGGGTAATCCCGATATGGTGCGACTGCAGGAATTTCTCGGCCGTAGCGGACTGCCCAACCTCGTGCTCGACATCCGGTCCGACGAGGAGGGGAGAGCGTTGGTCGAACGCACCGGCGTCCTGCCGGATGAACTGCCTTTGGTAGTATGTCCGACCGGCTCGGTGCTGAAGCGTCCGAGCGTCGAGGAACTCGCCGCTTGTCTCGGTGTCGTGCCGACGATCGACCCTGACCGTCTGTACGACGTTGCGGTTGTCGGCGCCGGACCCGCCGGGCTAGCGACGGCGGTCTATGCCGCGTCGGAGGGACTGTCGGTCATCGTCCTGGATTCCAGAGCGATGGGCGGACAGGCGGGCGCGTCGGCGCGCATTGAAAATTATCTCGGTTTCCCGACCGGTATTTCAGGTCAGGCACTCGCGGGTCGCGCGTTCAATCAGGCGCTGAAATTCGGCGCTGAGGTTGCGATCCCGGTGTCGGTCGAACGCCTCGAGTGCGAGGGGGCGACCCTGTCGTTGCACTGCGCGGAGGAACGCCGCGTCAAGGCGCGCGCCGTGGTCATCGCCTCGGGCGCGCGGTATCGCCGGCCCGACGTGCCGAACCTCGCCGAGTTCGAGGGAGCGGGCATTTCCTACTGGGTATCCGCCATCGAGGCGCGGCTCTGCGCCGGCGAGGAGGTGGTGCTGGTCGGCGGTGGCAACTCGGCGGGACAGGCCGTCGTCTTCCTGGCGCCGCAGGTGCGTAAGCTTCATCTGGTCGTGCGGCGCGACTTGGCAGAGACGATGTCGCGTTACCTGATTGACCGGATCGCCGCGCTGCCGAACGTCGAGATGCACGTCGGCAGCGAGATCGCGGGGTTGGAAGGCGATCGTCAGACCGGCCTTACCGCAGCAACCTTCCGCGACCGTCACGATGGATCACTGACGAGGCGGGAGGTACGGCACATGTTCCTGTTCATTGGGGCCGACCCGAATACTGACTGGGCGAACGATTGCGTCGATACCGACGCGAAAGGCTTCATCGTGACCGGGGCCGATGCCCTGTCCCTTGAAACCAGCCGGCCCGGCATTTTCGCGATCGGCGATGTTCGCGCCGGCTCGACCAAGCGCGTCGCCGCCGCCGTTGGCGAGGGTGCAGCGGTCGTCGCCCAGATCCACAGCTTGTTCGCCGAACATGCCAACCAGGAGATGCATCGATGACCTGCACCCACTCCGACACGATCCGCGACGTCACGCCGAGCGCCAGAGGTTGCGAGGAGTGCCTGAAAATCGGCAGCGAATGGGTGCATTTACGACTGTGCCGCGTCTGCGGTCACGTCGGTTGCTGCGACGACTCCCCGCATCGACATGCTAGGGCTCACTTCAACGCGACGCAGCATGCCATCATCGAAGGCTATGACCCACCTGAGGGCTGGGGATGGTGCTATATCGACGATGTCGAAGTCGAGCTTCCTGACCAGACACGTCAGGTCGGACCAATCCCCCGCTTTTACTAGGGGGTTGTAAGGCGATTAGCACGACGCAAGCTCGTCCCGCTGACGAGCGGGTCGTGCAGTCGTTTGTGACCCGCCTCGCTGATGGCAGAGTGCCTTTAAAGAATATGTCGATGCCTTGCGCAGGATTTCGTCGGCCTCCCGCAGTTCGCGAACCTCCTGATCCAGCGCCGTCATGTATCGGCCACCCTGGTCTAAACACCGCCACGCTTACCGTCGTCGATCTCGGATTTCATCACTTGGTCGCGCGTGCGCTTCCGGAGATATAGCCCGCCTGATACCGCCACGCCGGACGAAGATGGAAGCTCAGCAATTTTAAAAGTTGGCGGTAGAATCAGGCGTGGCGTTCGATACTAGGCTCTCATTACCAAGGGCTGCGACCCAGCAAGTTCACGAGCATTATCGCTGAGCGCGTCATGCCGCGTCCCACGCGGCCTCCTTTACGAGCGCAATCTCGTCGCGACCGCAGGTCAACACCGCCTGTTCCTCACCGTCTTCGTGAAGGAATACCGCAAAGTCGCCGGCGCTCACATCTCCTTCGACTCTGCGATCATCAGGTTTGGCGACGTGGCCGACATAATGTAGGCTGGCGTCATACTGCCCGGTCCAAAAGAACGGCGTGTCGCCATAGCTACCGGATACCGCCCCGAGCAGCGAGCGGGCGAGCCACTGGCCCTGGCGCTGTGCATGAACCCAGTGTTCGACGCGGATCGGGTGGCCGAGCCGCGGGTCGGGATAGCTGGCTATGTCACCGATTGCGTAAATTCCGGCGACTGACGTCCGCAACTGCGCATCAACGGCGACGCCGCCCCCGGCGTCCTTATCCGCGATCCTCAGCCCTGCCGCCTTGGCCAGGTCGATCCTCGGTTCTACCCCGACGCCAACGACAATCAGATCACCGTCGACCGTCGTGCCGTCGTCGAGCCTGGCGGTGTTGCCGTCAAACCGCGTGAGTTCGCGGTCGAGATGGAAGGTGACGCCCTTCTCCTCGTGCAGCGCCTGAACGAACTTACCGACCTCGGGTCCTGCAACCTTGGCGAGTGGGACGCTATCCCTGGCGATCACCGCGACGGCGAGTCCTGCCTGTGTCAGCGAGGCTGCCGCCTCTAGCCCAATGAAGCTAGCGCCCAGCACGATCGCGCGCTTCGCATCCTCCGCGGCGGCTTTCAGCGCATCGGCATCGGCCAGCGTGCGCAGGACGAAGACATTGTCCGCGGACTTCACCGTATCGGGCGTGACCGGCGTTGCGCCGGTGGCGAGGACGAGAATGTCGTAGGGCACACAGTCCTGATCGGCGGTGACCACGGCGCGGTCGTTGACGTCGATCGACGTCACCGCGACGCCGGCTCGGACCTGCGGGGCAGGACCGCGACCCAGACCGGCTTCGGGCATTGCAATTTCGTGGCGTTCCACGTCACCCGCAAGATAGCCCTTCGAGACGGCGGTGCGGTCATAGGGCGCGTCGGTGTCGTCGGACAGAATCGTCACGTCACCGCCGAGCCCGGAGCGTGCGAGCATGTCGGCGCAGGCATGGCCCGCCGCGCCGCCGCCGACGATGACGATCTTGCCGATCGACGCGACGGATGGGGTGGCCCGCTCCTGCTGATCCTTGCCAGTGACGGATACGATGCCGTCCTCCTCAATGACGGCAAACCTGTCGAGCGGCGCAAACGCCGGCGCAGACACAGCTTCGCCATCGTCGAGCGAAAATCGTGCGTGGTGCCACGGGCAGCGTATCGTTCCGTCGATCACCATGCCGGTGTCGAGCGGCGCGCCCTGATGCGTGCACTTGCCGGCAAACGCGCAGACCTTGCCGCCATGCCGGACCAGGATGACGTCCTCGCCCGCGAACGATCCTGCGACCGGCGTATCGTCGCGCAGGTCCGTTGCTGGCATACCTTTGCCTAGATCGATCGTCGCCATGGCCATAGTCTCCGAAATGCGCTGATGGAACGCTGCACACCAGCATCGGTTACCGGGTGCGCGCAAATTCCTCGTGCCTGTACAGTTATTTCAGCGCGAGGTGGTCTTTCGCACCCCGCGGCGCACGATCCGGATAACGGTGCCGTGCCGGACGTCGGGACCGGTTCGTCAGATTCGTGCAGAAACATCGTGACCTAATCGGGTGCTGCGACGTTCTCTTTTTCGAGACACGCTCTTGCCGTCCCGCCCCGCTGGCGGGTCGGCCTACGAAGGACTGCCCTCCATGCTCGATATCCAGGATGACAAGACTAACACGCAGACCCATGAAATGGAAGGAAAATGCCCGTTCGGCGGCGATCGGATCGGTGGGGCGATCGGCACGCCGCCGGCGCTTTCTGACTGGTATCCGGATCGTCTGAAGGTGGAGATGCTCCACCAGAACGGGCCGCAGGCCAATCCGCTGGGCGAGGACTTCGATTATGCGGCAGCGTTCAACCGGATCGATCTTGCGGCGCTGAAGCAGGAGATCAAAACGTTCCTGACGTCGTCGGTTGCGTGGTGGCCGTCGGACTATGGCAATTACGGCCCGCAGATGATCCGCATGGCGTGGCATGCCGCGGGGACGTACCGCATCGCCGATGGGCGCGGCGGCGCCGGGGAGGCGCTGCAACGCTTCGCGCCGATCAGCAGCTGGTGGGACAACGGCAACACCGACAAGTCGCGTCGCCTGATCTGGCCGATCAAGCAGAAATACGGCAGCGCACTGTCATGGGGCGACCTCATGGTGCTGACCGGCAACTGCGCCCTCGAGATTATGGGCTTTCCGACCTACGGCTTTGCGGGCGGCCGCCAGGACGCGTGGGAAGCCGATTCGGCGACATATTGGGGTCCGGAAGTCTGGGATCCGACCAACATCCAGTCGCCCGACAGCATGGTGAACCGCGACAAGCGCTGGCGTGGCCAGAACGGCGACGCCGATTACGCCCTTGAGAACCCGCTGGCCGCGACGCACCAGGCGCTGATCTACGTCAATCCCGAAGGTCCCTATGCCAATGGCGACCCGCTCGGATCGGCGCGCGACATCCGGATCGCCTTCACGCGCATGGCGATGAACGACGAGGAGACCGTCGCGCTGATCGCCGGCGGCCATGCCTTCGGCAAGAGCCACGGGATGGTCCCGGCCGACCAAATCGGCATGCCGCCCGAGATCGCCCCGATCGAGGCAATGGGTCTCGGCTGGCACAACCCGGTCGGCACCGGCGCGGGCGAATTCACGATGACCAACGGTATCGAAGGTAGCTGGACGCCCGACCCGACTCAGTGGGACAACAGCTATCTCGAGAACCTGTTCAAGTTCGAGTGGGAGCAGACCAAGAGTCCGGCCGGCGCGACCCAGTGGACGCCGATCGATCCGTCGGCGCCCAAGACGCCCGACGCGCATGTGCAGGGTAAGATGCACCCGCTGATGATGATGACCAGCGATATCGCGTTGAAGCTCGATCCCGCTTATCGCGCGGTGTGCGAGAAGTTCCTCGGCGATTTCGACGCGTTTACGCAGGCGTTTTCGAAGGCGTGGTACAAGCTGACCCACCGCGACATGGGGCCGCGCGAACGCTATCTGGGGCCCGAGCGGACGCTGGAGAACGACCTGTTGTGGCAGGATCCGATCCCGCCGCTCGATCACGATCCGATCGGCGAGGCGGATATTGCCGCGCTCAAGCAGGCGATCATGGCCACTGGTCTGTCGGTGTCCGACTTGGTGTTCACCGCATTTTCCGCGGCGGCCACATATCGCAATAGCGACAAGCGCGGTGGCGCGAACGGCGCGCGGCTAGCCTTGTCGCCTCAGAAGGATTGGGCCGTCAACCGGCGGACAATCCCCGTCGTCGCCGCGCTGCGTGACGTCATGGCGGATTTCAACGGTGCGCCGGGTCGTACGACCAAGGTCTCGTTGGCCGATCTGATCGTGCTGGGCGGGTGTGCCGCGGTCGAAAGGGCGGCCGCGGAGGCCGGACTTGATGTCGCGGTGCCGTTCACGCCGGGGCGACGCGATACGACCCAAGAGCTGACCGATATCGAGATGTTCAATTGGCTGAAGCCGGTCGTCGATGGGTTTCGCAATTATGTCGACGATCAGTTCGACACGATCGCCCGCGATGTCGCACCGGAAGAGCTGTTCCTCGACAAGGCGCAATTGCTTGCGCTGACGGCGCCCGAATGGGTCGCGTTGATCGGCGGTCTACGCGCGATGGGGGCGAATTACGACAATTCGGCGAACGGCATCTTCACCGACCGCGTCGGCGTGCTGACCAACGACTTTTTTACCGTGCTGACGAGCATGGAGTTTGAGTGGAAGAAGACCGACGAAACCGGGATGGCGTTCTCGCTCAACGGTCGTACCACCGGGGACGTGCGGTTCACCGCCACGAGAAGTGATCTGATCTTCGGTTCCAACAGTCAGCTTCGCGCGGTGGCGGAGGTATACGCGAGTGGCGACGGGCATGCCCGGTTCGTCCGGGACTTCGTGGCCGTATGGGACAAGGTGATGATGCTCGATCGGTTCGACGTCCGAGGTTGAACAAGCATTGCCAATTGAGACATGTCCAAGCGAAGGGGGGGCAGATCTTATCGATCTGGCCCCCCCGATTATCTGCCAAAGCGGGGTAGCCGATCATCCCAAGCGTTTCGTCGCGGCGGCGATCAACGTAAGGGGCCGCCGCAGAAGAGCAAAAATGCCAAGGCGTGGACAACCAGCATCAGCGAGGTGCTAACCGGACCGGCAGAATAACGTTTGAAGGTCCATATGTCACAAAAGCTGCCCCGCAACTTATGGTCATGTTGCAACGACGAATCGAAGTCGCTCATTTGATCGAAACGCCGCGAGCACAAAGACCAGAGATAGGGAGGGACCCCCAGGCCCCTCCCACGTGCGATCAGAAGTTCACCGCAGCCCGTGCATAGAGGAAGCGACCGTTGAAGCCGAATGGCGAGAACCCGCTGTACGGCAGGAACTGATAGGTCGCGGGATAGCTGCCCCCGACACTCGTCGGCCGCGGGCCGAATGGGCGACGATCGGGATAGATGTCGAATGCGTTATCGACGCCAAGCGTCAGCTGCACACTCTGCAATTCGTAACTCAGCGAGAAGTCGGTGATCCACTTCGGCCGCAGCCGCTGATCGTCGGGTCCCAAAGCCGTCAGGCTCGTCGCATCCGCTCCAAGGGGCGCGGTCGTCTCTGGTGAGATGACAGAACCGTAACGCGTCGTCCGTGCCGATACGCCGACGCCGGCAATTTTCCCGTCGGTAGCGAAAACGGCCTTCGTCCGCGGCTGACCACGCTCGAACCGAATACCCTCGACGCGGCCAAACAGCACCAGGCCGGGAATCTGAGCGAGCGGGCCAAGGTTGTTCAGACGCTTGTCGATCTTGTTCTGCGTGTAGTTATACGCCGCAGAGAGATTCCACGCACCCAGGCCGCCCAGATTGGCCCGATAGGTGGCCACTGCATCGACCCCCTGCGTCGTCGTGTCGAGACCATTGATGAAGAAGCGGGCGGCGCCGACGTTGCTGAAGCCGTTGCTGGTCAGCACGGCCTGCACGGCGGCATTCTGCGCAGCGGTGCCGACACCGGCCGCGCCGAGATTTTCCGACAGCACCACGCGGTCCGTGATCTTGATCCGGAAATAATCGACCGTCAGGTTGAAACCGCGGAAGGGGTTGAACGTCGCGCCACCCGATAGATTGAACGATTTCTCAGGATCGAGCGGTTGTGATCCGAGTGCGCGAGCAACGGGGCTGCTGACCGGCACCGTGGATACGTCGACCGGCACACCGGCGAGGAAGTTGGTCGACGTGGTCGTGAAGAACTGCTGATGCAGTGATGGCGCACGGAAACCGTTCGACACCGACCCGCGCAACGCGAAGCCCTCCACAAATTCATAGCGCAAGGCGAGCTTGCCGTTCAGCGTGTCGCCAAAGTCGCTGTAATGCTCATAACGGCCCGCTGCGGTGGCGGTGAGACCAGTGAACAGGTCGGCGTCGAACTCGACATAACCGGCGAAACTGTCGCGGTTCACGTTGGTGCGTGCTGAGACGGGTAGGCCGCCAAACCCCTGCGCACCCGCTGCGGCGGCGCGACCGGGGAAGGAACAGATCCCGTTGGCGAAGACGCCGCCAAGCACGGTGCAATTCCCAGCTGTCGTTGCCCGCGCCGGAGTAAACAGCGGCCCGGTCAGATATGACTGGGGATCGCCAGGACGGATCTGATAGATCTCATGGCGATATTCGCCACCGAACGCGAACGACAGTGGCCCCGCAAGCCCGACGTCGAACTGGCGTGACAGATCGGCATTGGCGAGGATTTGCGAGAAGGAGAGACCGCCGGCATCGAATGAGCCCTGGCTCTGAGGCCCGAATGAGACGTTGACGCTGTTCTCTGTTCGGTAGTTCAGCTCGTTGCGCCCGAAGCCCAACGAGAAATCACCCTTAAAACCCGCAACGTCAGCTCGAATGCCGCTGGTCGCCGACATGTCGTCGATATTCGACTGGATTTTGGGCAGATAGCCATCAGGCGTCAGGCCGACGAAATTTGCATTGGTTGGCACGGTGCCAGGCGTCAGCGTCGAGAAGTCACGATTGGTCGCGGCCGATTGCTGACGGAAGTTCGCCGCTGACAAGCCGTCGCGGTGGCCATAGGTGAAGAAGCCATAGAATTCGGCGTTGCCCAGCGGCATACCTGTGTTGATGAGGAAGTTGAAATCCTCCGTCTTGGCATCGCCGTAACGGAAATCGAGTCGATCAAACGTCGCCTCGCGCGCGTCGAACGTTGTCGTGGTCGGGCGGATGTAATTGGGCCGTAGATCGTAACCCTGCCGATTGGTGAAGTTGCGGTCGCGATATTCGCCGGTAAAATTGAAAAAGCCGCCATCGCCAATGGGGAGGCCGACATTGACGCCGAACGTCGTATATCCACCGTCACGTGCCTTGCGCTCACCCGAGCTGTTCGCCTGGAGATAGCGGGTATCCGCGGTCCCAAGAGCCGGTTGGCCACCTGACGTCACCAGACCATCGAAGTCGGACACCCCGTCCAAGGTGGTGACATATTTCCCGTAGCTGACCTGCGCACGCCCACCCGAGCTTGCGGTCTTCAACTGCACGTTGATCACACCGGCGATCGCGTCCGACCCATATTGCGACGAGGCGCCGTCACGCAGCACTTCGATCCGTTGAATCGCCAGCGCCGGGATCATGTTCATATCCACCGCCGCAGCGCCGCGACCGACCGTTCCATTGATGTTGAGGAGCGCCGAGACATGACGGCGCTTGCCGTTCAGCAGCACCAGCGTCTGGTCGGGGTTCAGGCCACGCAGCGTCGCGGGGCGGGTGACGTCGGAACCGTCGGCGATCGAAGGCTGCGGGAAGTTGAAGGAAGGTATGAGCTGATTGAGCGTCTTGTTAAGCTCGCCCGTCCCTGAAGCCTGCAGCGCGCTTTCGGAAATCACGTCGATCGGCACCGGGCTATCGGAAACGGTACGATTGGCGACACGGCTGCCAATGACAACGATCTGACTGCCGGCGTCAGCCTCTGGAGCGACCTGCGCGTCGGCAGTTGTCTCCTGACTGGGTGCCGACTGGATCGTCTGTGCCGCGGCAGGCGCTCCGAGCGCCATTGCTGACACGGACAACGACAGGCCCGCAATAAATTTGCCGTGCTTCATGAATTTCCCCCTGTTCCGAGCAGCTTCCCACTGCTCGATCCAACGACACCTTATGAGGATTGCGTTGGCCGACAAGGCGACGGCGCCGATGTCACTCTTTTGGTTTTGTATTGTTGCGGGGTTGCAACAGAGGTGGCGCCTGACTGAAGTCAGCCACTCGATAGGCGCTCTGGCGACCATCCATTGCTTTTTGCGTCATCAACGCGGAGTGAGCGGCATGCCCCATGCCAGCAACATCGTCTACTGCGACGGACCCGACAGCCCACACGCCTTCGACATCGTGCCGCTCCAGCCGCGCAATGGCAGCCTCGATGCAAAATGCCCGGTATGTGGCGGCCGTGGCCAGTGGAATACCGAGATCGATCTCGTGAGTTTCCGGTGTAAGCGGACGGTGTGCGACCGGTGCGACGGCGCTGGCTGGATCGAAACCGGCAACGATCCGATCGCCATCCCAGACATCGAGATGACGGCAGATGGACACCCGCAGTGGACGATCCGATATGAGCCCAGCGAAGGCAGTTCTGTCGATCCCGTCAAGCCGGGCCTAGCCAACCCCTGATCGCACCTGTCGATAAGCGCTTTTACAGGAGCGTCGCCACAGTCTCTCGGGTCGGGAACACCGGTCCCCGCACTGTCATCCGATTGGCCGGGTATGGCCGCTGCAGCGCCACCGCATCGTCATAGTCGCCGGTCAGCCAGTGATCCTGATCGGTCGGCGCCAGAATGGTGATCATCGCCTTCGGATGGATCGGCTGGACCAGCTTGTTGGCATCGCAAGTCACCATGGCGAAATAGCGTTGATCCCCAACCTGCCGCCAGAACCCGGCGACCGCGAACACCGGCTGGTCGGTAACGGCGAACCACATCTCGCCCTTGATCGGCTTCCTGCCGTCGCCGAGATCGGATGGCTTGCGCGCCCATTCGCAGAACTCGGTCAGAGGGATCAGGCAGCGGTTGGCTGGGTCTGCGACCAGGGAGCGCCACTGCGGCAGGTGGAGGCTGCGGACATTGGTCTGCGCCACCTTGCGACCGTCTTGTTTCGCCTGTCCCGCCAGAACGTCCCATTCCATGACGTCAATCCCGCGACGGCCAGCGTCGTTGCGCACGACATAGGCGCGTCCGAACGGGCGTAGCTCTTTCGGATCGAAACGATTGTCCATCGGCTTATCGACCAGCCAGTCAGCTGCAAACGTCTCGCGGATCGTCTCTGGCTCACTGCTAAGCCGGGCACGGTTACACATCTACTGGGTCGTCCCGTTACGAAGTTGGTCGTACCGCTGGATGACCTCCCGCCGCCGGACGACGTCTGCCATATTCCTCGCCCTTGCCAGCGTCACGCACGGCTTGGTCACGAATGCGGCCAGAGCGTCACCGTGCTGTTTTATAACCGCAAGCGCCTCAGCCCATCGCTCGTGCTCTGGTGTCATCGTCAGGCAAGGTCGCCCAGTTGCTCGATCACCGCATCTTCAGCCGTAGGCGGCGCCGCCGCGGCGATGAGTGCCAACAGGTTGTCGGCCGAAAAACCGGTCTGATCGTCGATGACGTCGCCCGGCTTTAGCGTAGCGGCAAATGCGCGTGCGTGCGCGAGAGCGGTGGGGAGCGAGTCAATGTCCATAGCACTGTCTTTAGCCCAGCTAGCCGCCAGCATATACACGTTTACGCGCAAACCCTTTGCGTAGCCTCAACGTCGCGAGGTCACGTTTCACGGAACGGGCATTTCGTGGAACAGAAGATGAAAAAGGGCCGCTGAATGGCGATCAGCGGCCCATGTCGACTGCGATGCTAAAGGGGGGAAAAAACATCGCAGGCCATGACAACGACAGTCCTGCTTACCGGTTCCAAAACGCAGTGAACGTCAAGCGAAAGGGGCCGATGGTTTTCTGACCACAGACCCCCGCCTCGCCAGAAAAAACGAGGGAGAAACATCAGGTGTAGCGAACCAATGAATGGCGACAACGGTCGTGGACAGGCGTACCGATCATGCCGAATCCTACCAGCATCATCGCCCAAGTGCCGCGTGGCGCCGCAGCCGCATCGAGATCAAGTTTGGCAGGCCAAAGGACTGGCGCCCCGTCGCGACCCGCTATGACCGGTGCCTTACGGTCCGTCTTCTCCGCCATGCTCTCGCGGCCGTCATCATCTTCTGGCTAGGGTCCTGACCATAACGAGGTCTAGCGTTTTACGGAACGCGCAATGCGTCCGCGCACCTCTATCGCAAGACGAAGGATGCTTCGGAATTCAAAACAGGATCGTTGTCTATTTGGCACTCAGCGTTCGAACCCTCGATAAGGTGTTGCGCTGAAATGCTGATATGACCGAGAAGAAATGGTGGACGCACTTGGGCTCGAACCAAGGACCCGCTGATTAAGAGTCAGCTGCTCTACCAACTGAGCTATGCGTCCATACCGGGCAGCGAGTAAGGCGCTTGGTGGGCGCCGCCGCATCGGGGAAGCGCGCTGTTAACATCGTGGGCCGGCCGCGCAACCCCTTTTTTATCTACCAGCGGGCGCGGCGACGATTTTCGCGGTCGATCGACATCAGGATACCCAGGCACAACAGCACCGTCATCTGCGCCGAGCTGCCGAAGCTGACCAGCGGCAGGGGAATGCCGACGACCGGCGCCAGCCCCATCACCATCATCAGATTGATCGCCACGTAAAAGAAGATCGTCGAGGCGAGGCCAGCGGCGGTCAGGCGAGCAAAGCGGCCCTCCGATGCCTGCGCCACCTCGATCCCCCAGCGGATCACCAGCATGAAGGCGAGGATCAGCAGGCATCCGCCGACCAGCCCCCATTCCTCGGCCATCGTCGCGAAGACGAAATCCGTATGCCCCTCGGGCAGATAATCCAGGTGGCTCTGCGTTCCCTGCATGAAGCCCTTGCCCCATATCCCACCGGAGCCGATTGCGATCTTCGACTGGCTGATGTGGTAACCGGTGCCGAGCGGATCGCTTTCGGGATCGAGGAAGATCAGGATGCGATTGCGCTGGTAATCGTGAAGCAGGAAATTGACCGCCAGCGGGATCGATACCGCCGCCGCCAGCCCACCGCCGATGAACAGGCGCAGCGGGATCCCGGCCAGGAACATTACCGTCGCGCCGCCCGCACAGATCATCAGGCCGGTGCCCAGATCAGGCTGCATCATCACCAGCGCCGCCGGCACGCCGATCAGGATTGCCGCCGGCCAGATCGCACCGAACCGCCGCGTCTCGCCTGGCGGCAACAGGTCATAGAAGCGCGCACACGCCAGCACGATCGCCGGCTTCATGAATTCCGACGGCTGCAGCCGGATGAACCCCAGATCGAGCCATCGCTGCGATCCGCCCGATACCTTGCCGAGCAATTCCACCGCCAGCAGCGACACGACGATGATCGCATAGGTCGGCAGCGCGCCGGTCTTCCATATCCGGATAGGCACATAAGACAGCGTCAGCGCCGCCCCCAACAGGACGAAGAAGCGGATACCCTGTGACAGCGCCCAAGGCCGTACCGAGCCGCCAGCGGCCGAATACAGCACCACCTGCCCGAAACAGGCGATCGCCAGTACCAGCAGGATCACCCGCCACGGCAGGCGGGCGATGGGTTCGGGCAGCAGGCTTGCACTCAAGGAATACGCTCCGTCGTGCCATCTTCGGCGGGGGTGACGCCGGCGGCGGCATTGGCGAGTGCGGCCTGTGTCTGGTTGGCCAGATCGGTCGCGGCCTCGACCGCGGGTGCGTCGCTCGGCACCACGTCGTCGGTCTTGGTCGCGACGGCGGCGGGTGGCGGATTGTGTTCGGCGCGATAGGCAGCCTCGTCGGCCGCCATGCGGGTCGCGATATCGCCGCCCCAGGTCGGCTCCACCTCCGCCAACGTGGCCAGCGCGCGGTCGCGATCGAACATATACGTCATGATGTCGCGCCCGATCATCGGTGTGTCGAGGTTGCGCACGGTGTGGCCGTTATGTTCCAGCACCACCGCCATCGCATAGCGCGGATTGTCCGCCGGCGCGAAGCCGACGAACAGCGCGTGGTCGCGCATCTTGAACGGCAATTGCCCGTTCTTCAGCACGCCGCCACGGCGTTCCGCCATCGTGATGCGGCGCACCTGCGCGGTGCCGGTCTTGCCCGCGATGGCGATGCCCGGCACCAGCAGCCGCGCGGCGCCGCCGGTGCCGCCGCCATTGACCACGCCCCACATCGCCTCGCGCACCAGTTGCAGATGCTCGGACTGATAGGGGAGGGCATCGGCATCACGGTGGACCTGCGCGGCCAACAGGCTCGGCCGAAGCGCCCGCCCGGAGGCAAGGCGAGAGGCCATCACCGCCAGTTGCAACGGATTGGCCAGCACATATCCCTGTCCGATCGATGCGTTCAGGCCATCGGCGACGGTCCAGCGGTCCTTGTACTTCGCCAGCTTCCACGCGCTGTCGGGCACGGTGCCATATCGCTGCGTGCCGAACGGCAGCTCGAACTTCTGCCCCAGCCCCACTGTGCGGGCGACCGGCGCGATGCGGTCGTACCCCATCCGCCGGATCATCTCGTAGAAATAGATGTCACACGATTGCGCGACCGCGCCCTTCATGTCGAGACCACCGTGACCGCCGCGTTTGTGGCAGTGGAACACACCCGTTCCGACGCGCAACGCTCCCGTGCAGTTGATGCGGTCGGTCGGCGCCACGCCAGCCTCCAGCAGGGCGAGCGCGTTCATCGGCTTGACCGTGGAGCCCGGCGGATACAGCCCCTGTGTCACCTTGTTCATCAGCGGCACATGATCGTTGGCGGACAGCATCTCCCATTCCAGATGGCTGATCCCGTCGGAAAAGCTGTTGGGATTGTACGCCGGCATCGATACCATGCACAGCATCTCACCCGTGCGGCAGTCGATCACCACCGCCGACCCGGAATTGGTCCCGAGCCGGCGCGCGGCATATTCCTGCAACCCCGCATCGATCGTCAGGCGCGTGTTCCGGCCCGGCACATCGGGCCGGGTGGCAAGTTCGGCGACCAGCTTGCCGCGCGCCGTCACCTCGACCCGCTTGGCACCGGGATCGCCGCGCAGGCGCTTTTCCAGCGCTTTCTCCAGCCCGTCCTTGCCCAGCTTGAAACCGGGCGTGACCAGCAACGGATCGCGCGTCTCCTTGAACTGCTCGGCGGTCGGCGCGCCGACATAGCCGGTCAGATGCGCGACCGCTGCCCCACCGGGATAATGGCGCGCGAAGCCCCGCGTCGGCTGCACGCCCGGCAATTCCGGCAGCCGCACGCTCACCGCGGCGAACCGCTCCCAATCCAGCTTCTCGGCGATCTGCACGGGCTGGAACCCCGCCGCCCGGTCGAGGTCGAGGTGGATGCGCTCCATCTCGTCGGGCGGCAGTTGCAGCAGTTGCGCCAGCAGCGGCAGCACGCGATCCTTATCGCGCAGCCGATCGGGGATGATGTCGACGCGGAAATCGGTGCGGTTGTTCGCCACCGGCACGCCGTTGCGATCGATCAGCCAGCCACGCCGCGGCGGGATCAGCGTGGCGTTGACCCGGTTACTTTCCGACAGGCTGTTGTACCGCGCATTCTCGGCAATCGACAGCCACGCCATCCGCCCGGCCAGCAACGCACCGACCCCCAACTGGCCGGCGCCCAGCATCCAGGCACGCCGCGAAAAGCTGTACGCCTGCGTCGCCTCGGTCACGATGCGGGGCGCCCGCCTCATGCCAGCCCCCGCTTGCGATCGATCCACGCGACCAGCCGGGCGGACACCGGGAACAGCAGGACAGTGACCGCCCCCTGCGCCAGCAACGCACCATCGACATGCGCACCGACGGGCAGGGCGATCACGCGTCCACCCGCCAGGCACAGGACGATCGTCCCGCTTGCGATCAGCCAGTCCTGCCAGAAATCACGGAACGCCAGACGCCGTTCCATCAGGTCGATCGCCAGGAAACTGAGCGACCATAGCAGCACGGCCGAGCCGAGCGGCTGCCCGCTCAACAGATCGTCGAACAGTCCCAGCGGCGCTGCCGCCCATGGCCGCAACGCGAACCGGGCGAGCAATCGCCACGCCAGCAGCATCAAAAGCCCGCACGGCGGCAGGATCGGCACCGTCGCGATGACCGGCACGATCGTCACCAGCGATCCCGCCATCACCGTCGCCCATGGCAGCGCGCGCGCACGACCCGGCGTCAGCGTGGGGGCGAAGGGATCGAGATCGGCGGTCGGGCTCATGGCGCGGTTGGCAGTGACGGGGGTGGGGGCAGGGGCATGAACGCGCGTTCGACCACTGCGAAATCGAGGCTGTCCGGGTGCGCGAAGGTACGGGCGACGACGGTATCTGCGCCACCGGCGATCACCTGCGCCACCGGCAGTCCGGGTGCGTACAGCCCGCCGATGCCGGACGTCACGAACACGTCACCCGCATTGAAACGGACGTTGGTGGCATTGACCGACCGGATGTCGACCGTTCCATCGGCGCGCCCAGCCGCGATCGCGGGCAGGCCGTCGCGCGTGCGGCGAACCGGCACGATGCTGTCCGCATCGCTCAACAGCAGGACGCGCGCCGCGTTGGGCCCGGCCTCCGTCACCCGGCCGACAAGACCATCCGAGGCCCGCACCGGCATCCCCGGCAGTACGCCATCGAACCGTCCCGCGTTCAGCACGGCGAAACGGCGCCCGCTCGATGCGCTCGAACTCACCAGCCGCGCCGTGACCACCGGCTGGGCCGATCGGTCGCGGATCGCCAGCAGTGTGCGGAGGCGACGATTGTCATAAGCGATCGTCCGCGCCCGCATCAGCAACGGGCGCGCCCTCGTCAGCTCGCGCTTCAATGCCTCATTCTCGGCATGCGCGAAAACCCAGCCGTTGACGAAGCGCGGTACTTCCGCCGCCGCCGATCCGATCGACGCGAACACCGCCGATACCGGCGCGGTCACGCCCGCCGCCGTCATCCTCAGGCCAGAGAACAGCGGCGGATTGAACGTGCTGGCGACGAGCAACACCGCGCCCACCACCGCACCGGCGATGGCGAGCACGTAGCCCAGAAACAGTCCATATTGCCGACGACGCGAAAATCCGGTTCGCCGGTCACGGGCTGGCGCCATGCGCCGCTCCTAGTCTGGCAGATCAGCCGTTGTGCAGCACGCCGCGGAACATCGGATCTTCTAGCGCCCGGCCAGTGCCCAGCGCCACGCAGGTCAGCGGATTTTCCGCCACCGTCACCGGCAGGCCGGTCTCATCGCGCAGAACCTCGTCCAGCCCCTGCAGCAACGCCCCGCCACCGGTCAGGACGATACCCTGATCGACGATATCGGCGGCCAGTTCGGGCGCGGTGTTCTCCAGCGCGACACGAACGCCCTCGACGATCGTCGCCACCGGCTCCGACAGCGCCTCGGCGATCTGGCCCTGGTTGATCTGGATTTCCTTCGGCACGCCGTTGACCAGATCGCGACCCTTGATGTGGATGATCGTCCCGATCCCGTCGGCGGGCGGCTTCGCGCAGCCGACCTCGTGCTTGATCCGCTCGGCCGTGGCTTCACCGATCAGCAGATTATGGTTGCGGCGGACATAGCTGACGATCGCCTCGTCCATCTTGTCGCCACCGACGCGCACCGACGTCGTATAGGCCAGACCGCGCAGCGACAGCACCGCGACTTCGGTCGTGCCGCCACCGATATCGACCACCATGCTGCCGATCGGCTCGGTCACGGGCATGTCGGCGCCGATCGCGGCCGCCATCGGCTCTTCGATCAGCCAGACCTGACTGGCACCGGCGTTCGACGCGGCATCGCGGATCGCGCGGCGCTCGACCTTGGTGGAGCCCGACGGTACGCAGATCACGATCTCCGGCCAGCGGGCGAAGCGGCGGGGGCCGTGCACCTTCTGGATGAAATACTTTATCATCTGCTCGGCGACGTCGATGTCGGCGATCACGCCGTCACGCAGCGGTCGGATCGCCTCGATCGACCCCGGCGTCTTGCCCATCATCAGCTTGGCATCGTCGCCGACGGCCTTCACGCGCTTCTGGCCGTTGATCGTCTCGACCGCCACCACCGATGGTTCGTTCAACACGATACCGCGACCACGGACATAGACGACGGTATTCGCCGTGCCGAGGTCGATCGCCATATCGTGAGACATGAATTTGAAGAATCGGGGGAACTTCATCTAGCGCAGGTCCATTCAACGCCGCCGGAGAGCCGGCGACCGGTCGCAGGGCATCTCGCTGGCCGCCGCATGCTCATGAGCTGCCGGATGGATGTCATGGTTAAGCGGGGTCGCGGGATGGCTTGGCTTGGTCTAGAGCCACCCCTGTGTCAATACGTCGCCTGCCCGAGCATCTGGTCAATCGCATCGCCGCCGGTGAGGTGGTGGAAAGGCCCGCCAGCGCGTTGAAGGAACTCGTCGAGAACGCGCTCGACGCCGGCGCCACCCGCATTGCCGTCGCCTTAGTCGAAGGGGGATTGTCGCGCGTCGAGGTGGTCGATGACGGTTGCGGCATGACCCCGCCCGAACTGGCGCTGGCGTTGGAGCGGCATTGCACCTCGAAGCTGCCCGACGAGCGGATCGAGGCGGTCGAAACGCTCGGTTTTCGCGGTGAGGCGCTACCCTCGATCGCCAGCGTCGCGCGCCTGACCGTAGAGAGCCGGCCGCGCGGCGCGGATGGCTGGCGGCGCGTCGTCGATAACGGCCAGTTGGTGGCCGAGGGTCCGGCCGCTCTGCCACCGGGCACGCGCATCGTGATGGAGGAGCTGTTTGCCCGCGTCCCCGCGCGTCGCAAGTTCCTGCGCTCCGCCCGCGCCGAATATGGCGCCTGCCTCGATGCCGTCCGGCGGCTGGCGATGGCGCGGCCGGACGTCGCCTTCTCGGTCGAGCATGACGGCCGCCGGGTGCTGACCGTGGCGGCGGCAGAAGGTCGGCCGGCCCGCGTCGCCGCACTGACCGACCGGGCGCTCGCCGACAATGCGGTGACGATCGACTGGGTTCGCGAGGATATGGTGCTGGGCGGGGTCGCCGGCCTGCCGACGTTCCACCGCGGCGTCGCCGACCATCAATATCTGTTCGTCAACGGCCGCCCGGTGAAGGACCGGCTCCTCATCGGCGCAATCCGCGGCGCCTATGCCGAAATGATGCCGCGCGACCGCCATGCCGTGGTGGCGCTGTTCCTCGACTTGCCCGCCGATCAGGTCGATGTGAACGTCCACCCCGCCAAGACGGAGGTGCGGTTCCGCGATCCGTCGCTGGTACGCGGCTTGATCGTGTCGGGCCTTCGCCGCGCGCTGGACGAAGCCGGCCACCGTGTGGTGCATCGCCCGACCGACACCGCGCTGGAGATGTGGCGGCCGGAACCCGTGCAGCCGGCGCCAGCGAGCCCAGACTGGCTGACCCCGCCCGCCGGCGTCGCGACCAGCCTGTTCGATCGCCGCCCCACCTTCTTTACCGCGCCGCCACAGGCCCGCGCCGAACCCGCCTGGGCGCCGCCGCCGGAAAATACCGCCCACCCCCTCGGCGTCGCGCGCGGTCAGGTCGCCAAGACCTATGTCGTGGCCGAGGCGGAGGACGGCCTCGTCCTGGTCGACCAACACGCCGCGCACGAACGCCTCGTCCTCGAACGGATGCGCGCCGCATTGGCGGGTGGTCGCGTCGCGTCGCAGGCGCTGTTATTGCCCGAAGTCGTGGAGCTGGACGAACCCGCCTGCGACCGCCTGGAGGCCCGCGCCGCCGAACTCGCCGATTTCGGGTTGGAACTGGAACGGTTCGGCACCCGCGCGATGCTGGTCCGCGCCACGCCGGCGCTGTTGGGGCAGGCGGACCCGCGCGGCCTCGTCGCCGACCTCGCCGACGAACTCGCGGCGTTCGACGAGGCGTTGTCCCTGCGCGAACGGCTTGATCACGTCGCCGCGACGATGGCCTGCCACGGATCGGTCCGCGCGGGCCGCATTCTGTCAGTGGCCGAAATGAACGCCTTGCTCCGCGAGATGGAGGCGACGCCGCATTCCGGCCAATGCAACCACGGCCGCCCGACCTGGGTGAAACTGGCTCACAGCGATATCGAGAAGCTGTTCGGACGGCGCTGAAAAAGCGGACCTTTGCCTGCACCGCGATCGTTAGCCGTGCGAATGGCAAAGGACCCTCCCATGACCGACGATCCCCGTAACGCCGGACAGCATCCGTTTCCGGGCGAACCCACGCAGGAAGCGCCCGGCCTCGTCGCCGCGATGCGCAACGCGCCCGATCACGGCGAACAAAGCTATGTCGGCAAGGCTCTGCTGACCGGCAAGGTCGCCCTCATCACCGGCGGTGATTCCGGCATCGGTCGCGCGGTGGCGATCGCCTATGCCCGCGAAGGCGCTGATATCGCCATCTCGTACCTGCCCGCAGAACAGGTCGATGCCGAGGAGACGCGCAACTGGGTCGAGCAGGCGGGCCGCCGCTGCGTCCTACTGCCCGGCGATCTGCGGTCGGAGGACTACTGCCGCGACCTGGTCGCCCAGACGGCCAAACAACTGGGCCGGCTCGATATCCTCGTCAACAACGCCGCCGCGCAGACGATGAACAAGACGCTGGCCGACATTATTGCCACCGATGTCGAGGCGGCATTCCAGACCAACGTCTTCGCCATGTTTTATCTGGCGCGCGAGGCCGTACCGCATATGCAGCCGGGCGCGGTCATCATCAACACGACCAGCGAGCAGGCGAAGGTCGCGAACGAAAAGATGCTGATCTACGTCGCCACCAAGGGCGCGATCGCCAGCATGACCGTAGCCCTGTCCAACCTGCTCGCGCCCGAGGGCATCCGCGTGAACTGCGTCGCGCCCGGCCCGATCTGGACCCCGATCCAGCCGATCGCGAAGACCACGGAGGAACTGGAGCAGCTAGGCGCCGACACCCCCCTTGGCCGCGCCGGCCAACCCGCCGAACTGGCTCCCGCCTATGTCCTGCTGGCATCATGGGAAGGCAGCTACATCACCGGTGCGCTGATTCCCGTCACCGGCGGCGTGTCGATGCTGTAACCGCCAACGAGAAAGGGACCGGATCGCCATCGCCATCCGGTCCCTTTCAACGATCGTCCTTGGCGATCAGCGCGGCTGATCGGGCAACTGCACCGACGGGCCGACCGTCTCGACAACCTTGTGCGCATCGAATGCCCGGATGTTGTCGCGCGGGATCGGACCCTTGCGCATCACGATCTCGGCTGCCGCCTCGTATCGATCGACGGTGCGGATGTCGAAATCGTTACCGAACCCGCCACCGAAACCGCCGCCCCACGGGCCCCAGCCGCCCCAGCCGCCACGGCCGTAATAACGCCACGACGGACCCCAGAAGCCGCCAAACCCGCCATAGCCGAACCCGCCGCCACCAAAACCACCGCCGAAACCGGGCGTGGAATAGGTGCGCGACTGCAGGTTCGTGTCGCGGTCAGCCATCACGAAATAGTCGTAACCCTGCTGCAACGTCAGCTCGGCCGCACGGAAGAACAGATACCGCTCCACCGTGTCGCGTGACGTCACGCTGTTGCCGGCGAAGCTGATGAGGAAGCGGTTCGGCTCGATCTGCCGGTCACTGTAGCCTGTCCGATAGAAACCCTGGCCGGTGGCCGGGCGATAACGCGTTTCCGTCGCACAACCGGCGACGAGAAGAGTGCTGGTGGCCAACGCTGCCACAAGGGCCCTGCGGCCAAAGGAAAAAGCCATGTCGACGTCTCCGTTCGCGGCAAATGCGGCGAAACGCCCCGCCTTAGCCGTCGGTGGTGGAACGAGCGATGAACGAGATGGCTCCCGTTCAGGAAAATGAGTGCGGAGCCGCTTGTGTGAATGATTATTCACCGATCAAATGCAGCGTCAGCCTGCGTCGATGCGGCCGCCGGCGATGCTCGAACAAATAGATGCCCTGCCACGTCCCCAGCGTCATCTCACCGTCCCGGACGGGGATCGACAGGCTGACCGAAGTCAGCGCGGTGCGCAGATGCGCCGGCATGTCGTCCGGTCCTTCGTCGTCATGCTCGTACTCGCGGCTTTCCGGCGCGATGCGGGCGAAATAACGCTCCACGTCACGCCGCGCGGCGGGCGCCGCATTTTCCTGGATGATGAGCGATGCCGATGTATGCTGGCAAAATATCGTCAGCAGTCCGCCATCGATCCGCTGATCATCCAGCCAGCGCGCGATCGGCGCGGTGACGTCGATCATTCCCTGACCGTTTGTCGGGATGACCATATCGTTGAAAGCCTGTATCATCGACCATCAACGCTTGCCTTGCCGCTACGGCTCCGCACTGCAACGGATCGATCGCGAAAGGTCGGGCAACGATCCCTTTACCAATCGCCGTTAATCGCGGCGAGCGAGTTCAGTTCACCTTGTCTCGCATAACTCGGCCCGGCAGGCAGATCCTGCCGGGTCGCTTTTTTCCCGGCGGCGTCAGCGATCAGGGATAGGTGCGCAGATAACAGGCATCGTCCTGTCGCCCGACCAGACCCAACCAGTGCGATAGGCGGTGCAGATCGCCGGGCTCGTCATCACGCTCTTCCTGCGTAGCGATCATCGCCAGCACGGCTGCGGCGCGGCGTAACGCATTCGATCCCAGCACGATCTCACGATCCTGAGCCCGCCCCCCGACATTCTTGTCGACCATATCATCCTCTCCCCATACGACCGGGGCTCTCCGCCCTCCTAACGAGGATGCTCCGTCGAACAGACAAACGGCAATCGCGGTTGGATCGACTATGAAGATAAGGTTCCCGCCACTGGGCAAACAACGTCCGAAACGGACACGACCAACGACTTATTAGCCATTGTGCACCAATTCGGGACATAACGCTCAGGGGCCGATGCCGGCGGGCGCGATCAGTACCTTGGCCGGAAAAGAACCATGATCGAAAGAATTAAATGATGATCGGCAGAAAACATCGCCATATCATCCTCCGTCCATGACGAAGGGTGGCTCCCTGAGTAGGATTCGAACCTACGACCACTCGATTAACAGTCGAGAGCTCTACCGCTGAGCTATCAGGGATCGTTGCCGTGGGCGGGTCTATAATCGACCGAAAAGAGGATGCAACCCTGTTCGTGCACTTGCGGCATGATCAGCCGAGAAACTGCTCCATCGTGATCCGGTCGTCCAGCGCATGTTCGGGATCGAACAGCAGTGTCAGCTCCCGCGCGCGGTCCATGCAGATGTCCACCTGCGCCACGTCGCGCACCTCGCGCTGGTCGGCGACGGCAGAGACGGGCCGCTTGGCCGGCTCCAGTACCTTCAACGAGATACGCGCCTGATCGCGCAGGATCGCTCCGTTCCATCGGCGTGGACGAAACGGACTGATCGGGGTCAGCGCCAGCAATCCCGCACCCAGCGGCAGGATCGGGCCATGCGCGGACAGATTGTATGCGGTCGATCCCGCCGGCGTCGCGCACAGGATGCCGTCGCATGCCAGTTCGGGCAGCACGACGCGGCCGTTCACCATCACCTCCAGCTTGGCGGTCTGGCGCGTCTCGCGCAGCAGCGACACTTCGTTGATCGCGGGCAGGGTGTGGATGCGCCCGTCGATCCCGGTCGCGGTCATCTGCAACGGCGTCACCTGAAACGGCCGCGCCCGCGCCAGCCGCTCCTCCAACCCATGCCGCCGCCACTCGTTCATCAGGAACCCGACCGTGCCCAGGTTCATGCCGAACACCGGCGTCGGCGATGTCCGCCGCTCCAGCATCCGGTGCAGCGTCTGGAGCATGAAACCGTCGCCGCCCAGCGCGATCACGACATCGGCGTCGTCGACATCGACCCAGTCGGCCGCATCCGCCAGCTCTGCCGCCGCCGCCTGCGCCGGCGCGGTGGGCGAAGCGACCAGCGCCCGCCGCTCATATCCGCTCATCCGCCGGTCACGCTCATGTGTCGCGCCACCGCTGGTGCGGCGCCTGCCTCGATCCGGAAATCATGTCGCGCCGGCTTCTCGCGCAGGCCGATATCGATCGCGGCGTCCACCGCCGCCAGCCCGCCGTCACGCAACGCCGCCTTCAGGTCGACCTGATCATCATGACCCAGGCACATGTACAGCTTGCCCTCGGTCGTCAGGCGCACCCGGTTGCAACCATCGCAAAAATTGGCGGTCAATGGCGAGATCAGGCCCAGGCGCGTGTTCGTTCCCTCGACGCGCCAATACCGTGCCGGCCCGCCGCTGCGATGCGTGTCGCGCACCAGGGGGAAACGCGTCGACAGATCCTCAAACACGCGGGTCAGCGGCAGGAACCGATCGACCCGGTCCTCATCCACGGCGCCCAGCGGCATCGTCTCGATCAACGACAGATCCAGGTGTTCGTCCGCGCACCAGCGCAGCATGTCGCCGATCTCGTCCTCGTTCAGCCCTTTGAGCGCAACCATGTTGATCTTCACGCGCAACCCGGCATCGCGCGCCGCCCTAATGCCACCGATCACCTGCGCAACATCGCCGTGGCGGGTGATGAAGCGGAAACGATCGGCGTCCAGACTGTCTAGGCTGACATTCACACGCCGCATCCCCGCCGCGATCAGCGCGGGTGCATGTTCGGCCAGCCGCGTGCCATTGGTCGTCATGGTCAGTTCGTCGAGCCCGCCCGGTCGCCCGACCATCGCGCCCAGCCGGTGCACCAGTTCGCCGACATCGCGCCGGACCAGCGGCTCGCCGCCCGACAGGCGTATCTTGTTCACGCCCCGCGCCACGAAGCGTTCGGCGATTACCGCGATCTCCTCCAGGCTCAACACCTGCGATCGGGGCAGGAACGTCATCTGCTCCGACATGCAATATCGGCAACGCAGATCGCACCGGTCGGTCACCGAAATGCGCAGATAGCGAATCGTCCGGCCATGGGCGTCGATCAGCGTGGGTGGAGAAGGAGCCAAGGCGATCGACATCAGTCCCGAATTAGGGCGCGCACAGGTCATCAGCAAGGGGCGATGCCGGATTGAGGGCAGGGCGACGCCCGGCTACGGTCGGGGGCGATGAGATATCCCCATGAAGGACGCACGGTCGACCTGGTCGATGCTCGCGGACGCGCCCATGCGGCGTTGGCCGAGGTGCGGTCGCGTGCCCGCCACGGGGAAACGCTGCTCGTCCTGACCGACGATGCCGCGATCGCCGACGACTTCCTCAATGCCGGCGCATTCGCCTTCCTCGCCGCGCCACGCGACGAGGCGGAGATCGCCGTCGCTCTTCGTTACGCCCGTCGTGCCGGCATGATGGAACGCCGCGAGCTTGCCGATGTCGAAGGCGATGATGCCGCACGGGTGCAGGACTGGCTGGCGCAACAGGTAACGGCAAAGCGTCCCTGTGCATTGATCGTGGTGGCGCTGTCGCGACTCGATCTGGTCAACGCCGCGCATGGTCGTGATCGCGTCGATGCCGCCACCGCGCAGATCGCTGGCCGGATCATGACCGCCGCCGGGCCGCACGCCTTCGTCATACGCGTCGGTGGCGCGCGTTTCCTCGTCGGGCTGGGCGGCGACTGGCATCCCGCGCTGGCCGCGATCGGGACGGCCCTGGCTCGTCCGTTCGATGTGGACGGCGGGCCGATGCTGCTCGGCAACCGCGTCGGCGTCGCCGAGCACGAGGGCGGCGAGGATGTCGATACACTGGTTCGCCGCGCGGGTGACGCGCTGGCGCAGGCGCGGATCAGCGACGGCGCCACCACCCGTGTCGCGGGGCCGGAGGATGCGGGATCACTCGATGAACTCGCCGCCGATCTTCATCATGCGATCACCGGCGGCGATATCGGCATCGTCTTTCAGCCGCAGGTCGAAATCGCCAGCGGTTGCATCGTCGGGGTAGAGGCGCTGGCCCGGTGGGAGCATCCCCGTCTGGGGCCGCTCGGTGCCGACACGCTGTTCGCCGCCGCCGATCGTGCCGATCTGGGTATCGCGCTGTCCGATCATATTCAGCAATTGACGCTCGCCCGTGCCGCCCGCTGGCCGCGCGTGCTGGATGCGTTGCGGCTTTCGCTGAACCTGACCGCCGCCGACGTCGCTCGCGCCGGTTTCGCGCGGCTGTTCCTCGACCGTGTCGATGCCAGCGGTTTTCCGCGCGGTCGCCTGACGGTCGAGATCACCGAAACCGGCATGATCCAGGAACTCGATCGCGCCGCGTCGATCCTGACCGAGCTGCGCGGCGCCGGGTGCCGGATCGCGATCGACGATTTCGGCACCGGCTATTCCAGCCTCGCCTATCTGAAGGCGCTGCCGCTCGACTATCTGAAGATCGACAAGGCGCTTGCCCGCGACATCACCGGCAACCCGCGCGACCGTGTCGTGGTCCGCGGCGTGATTGAGATCGCCCGCGCGCTCGGCCTCGCGGTGATTGCGGAGGGGGTCGAGACGCCGCAACAACTGGCCCTGCTCGCGGCGGAGGGCTGTGGCTGGTATCAGGGTTTCCTGCGGTCGGGCGCGCTGGACGAGACGGCCCTGGCGGCGATGGTGGAAAAGGAACGATGATGCCGGTGATCCTGATGCTCGCCACCGCCATCGTCGCACCGGCGGCGGCCCCCGCGGACGCTTCCTCGCCGGCCGCTGCGCTGGCGGACAGTGTCGCCGGCTGGAACAGCGGCAGTCTCGACCGCTTCATGGCGGCCTATGCCGACGACGCGATCTATGTGACCAGCAAGGGCGTGGTCCGCGGCAAGCCAACCATCGCCGAACATTATGCGCCAAGCTTCACCGGCGGCACGAACACGCGCGGCAAGCTGACGATCGAACCGCTGGTCGAACGCCCGATTGACGCTCGCCACCGTCTGCTGATCGGTCGCTGGACGCTGCACGGACCCCAGAGGCAGACGGGACTGACCACCTTGATCTTCGAGCGTCGCGGATCGGCATGGCGGATCATGTCCGATCACAGCAGCTGACCGGACCGTCCTGCTGCCCCAATTGTCATCCGGATGGCATCAGCCCGTCATGGATACATATTGGTACTGCAATGGTAGCGTAACGATCCCGGACTAGGGCGGCCTCAGCGGCAAAGATGCCGACGGGGGAATACACATCATGGATACAGAGAACGAACGGCGCCCGCTGCGCCGGGTGGCGGATCGTCGCGCCGTGTTGCGTAACGCGGCCGGCCTCACCGTCCTGCCACTGGGCGCCAGCCTGTTGAGCGGATGCGACGACGACAGCGGCAACCCATCGGCAACCAGCACGACCAGCGATGCGACGACGCTCGCCTCGTCACGCGTTTCCACCGCGACGACCAGCTTCACCGTTGCGGTCCTGCCCGATACGCAATTCTATTCGCGCTATGCCACGGCGGCGGAGAACAGCCAGTTCTCGCGCAAATATGGCAGCGAGCCGTTCGCGGCACAGACCGCCTGGATCGCGAAGAACGCCGCATCCTACAACATTCCGTTCGTCATCCACCTCGGCGACGTGGTCGATCAGGTCGGCAAGCCCGATCAGTGGAAGGTCGCCGACGCCGCGATGAAGCAGCTTGAGGCGGCCCGCATCCCCTATTCGATCCTCGCGGGTAATCACGACGTGCTGGTCGATTACGAATATCGCGGCGCGTATGATCAGGGATCGGGCACCGATGCCCAGCGCAATCCCTCGGCCGAACCGTATATCACCTGGTTCCCGAAGACCCGCGCCGCGGCGCAGGCGACCTTCCGCGAACGCGACGGCACCGGTTTCCACGAATATCATGTGTTCGAGGCGCACGGCATCCAGTTCATGGTGCTGTCACTGTCGTGGCGCATCTCCGACAATGCCATCGCCTGGGCACGCGACGTGATCCGCCGCAACCCGACGCTGCCGGTCATCCTGTCGAACCACCAGCTTCTCAACATAGACAAGGACGCCATCAGCCCGCTCGAAACCGAATATGGCAAGATGTTGTGGGACAAGCTGATCCGCGACAACGACCAGATCTTCATGACGCTGAACGGCCATCACCACGGCGCCGCCCGGCTGACCAAGATCAACGATTTCGGCAATCCGGTCGAGGAGATGGTGGTCGATTACCAGATGGCGTATCAGGGCGGTAACGCGTTGATGCGGCTGTACGAATTCGATCTGTCGGCGAACCGCATCGACGTCCTGTCGTTCTCGCCCTGGGTCGTGCAGAAGCCGAAGAACACGCTCAACCAGTTCGACCGCGCCGTGCTGCCCGAAGCGAACGAGCAGTTCAGCATCGAGATGAACTTCAAGAAGCGGTTCGCCGGCTTCATGAAGTGGAAGCCGACGCTGGCCACCGCCGGCACCCCGATCCTGCCGCGCGTGAAGCAGGACCTGCTCGCCGGTTATGTCGAGCCGACCGTCCCCGAACAGGTGCCGCCGCGCGACGAGAACGACTATCCGCAGGTCGCCGACACCTATGCCCATTGGCGCCCCGTGGCGGGCAAGGCCGGCATGGCGGTCGCGGTGGGCGAAACGCTGCCCGACGCGCTCGGCCAGTTCCCGATGAAGCGCGTCGCGCTCGCCGCCCCGGCTCAGGTCGAGGACGTGGTCTGGTCCGACGACCGACATCACCTGTCGTCATGCCCGGCCAGCGTTCGCTTCGTGAACACCGACAAGGTCACCGTCCGCAACAGTTCGTTCTCGACCGCGATCGACGCGGCCGTGAACAACCGCAGCTTCTGGGACGGTTACACGGTTGAGGCATTCATCAAGGTCGACGCCAACTGGACGCGTGAGAACCATCGCTGGGGCAACATCCTCGGCCGCGTCGGCAACCGTGGCAACCTGCCCGGCTTCAACGGCGGCGACCGCGAGGCATCGTCGGTCCTGTTCGCGATCTCGTCGCTTCGCGAAGTGCAGTGGGAAGTCGTACCGGCCACAAACTCCAGCCAGCCGCAGTCGAACTGGTCGGGTGAGATCATGCGCGACACCTGGTATCACGTCGCCATCGTCTGCGATCCCGCCACGCGGGAAACGATCATGTATGTCGAGGGCGCACCCGTCCTGCGCAACATCACCGGCGCGATCGGCATGCGGTCGCAGGGCGTCGACAAGCCATGGATCCTCGGCGCGTCGTGGTGGAACGGCAGCCGCGTCGATGGCTATTTCGGCCATATCGGCGAAGTGCGCCTCGTCGGCCGCCCGCTGAAGCCCGAACAGTGGCTCACCGCCCGCCGCGCATGATCGCGTGAACGACCGGGCCGGCGCCCCGCGCCGGCCCGCCTCGCGCGCCCCCAATCAGGAGACACGACATGAAGATTCTTTCGACGATGGCGCTCGCCATCGGCACCGCCGCTATCGTCCCCGCCACCGCCCATGCCGCCCAGTTTCAGGCGAGCGGCGACATCTTCACCGGCACCGGTTTCGGCAGCCGCTATGTCGGGCCGGGCGGCACCGCCTCGCCCAGCAACCGCGCGTTCGGATCGGCGCAGGACGGTGGCGCCGACACCTTCGACAATTTCGGCTTCTTCAACAGCGGTCTCGCCGGCCTGACGCTGTCGCGGCAGGTGGAGTTGCTCGACGGCAACGTCTTTCGCTTCTTCGACACCTTCACCAACACCGGCCGGTCGGCGATCAGCACCACCGTCAACTTCTTCGGCAATCTCGGCTCCGACGGTGACGAGATCGTCAGCACGAACAGCGCCGGCCTGATCGTCAGCTGTCAGGACGACGGCGACGGCAATTGCACCGAGGATGCGGTGCTGGCGCTGGTATCGGGCAACAACGGCCTCGCCCAGGCCGCGATCACCGCGGATCGCTACAACGCCCGCTTCATGCTGAACGTCGCCGCCGGCGAAAGCGTTAACCTGCTGAACTTCGCGTTCCTGGCCCGTGACGAAAACGGCCCGCTCGCCAGCGATGTCACGCTCGCCCAGACCACCGGCGCCGCGCTGCTGGCCGCACCCCGCACCGATGGGCTGACCGCCACCCAGATCGGCCGGATCGTCAATTTCAGCGTCAGCGCCGTGCCGGAACCCGCCAGCTGGATGATGATGATCGCCGGCTTTGGCGCGATCGGTATCGCGATGCGGCGTCGGCGCGCCGCGCGCATCACCTTCGCCGTCTGATCGACCGACCTCTTACGGGCGCTGCCGGTGGCGGCGCCCCACGACAATCATACAGGGTATTTGTAATGAACGTGTTGAAGATCCGCCTGCTGGGCAGCGCGGTCGCCGTGATCGGCATGACCATCGCCGGCACCGCCGTCGCGCAGGCCGCGGGGCTTGCCACCGTCGCGCCGGCGTCGGATGAAGCAATCGTGGCGGCCGACCCCGCCCAGAATCCTGACCAGAAGGGCCAGACCGCCAGCGAATCCCTGACCGACGATATCGTCGTCAACGGTCGCCGCCAGCAGAGCGCGATTGCCGAGGAACGCGCCGCCGTTGGCGTGCTCGACATCGTCACCGTCGGTGACGTGGCCATCCATTCCCAGACCAGCATCGCCGATCTCGCCAAGCAATTGCCGGGCGTCTCGGTCAGCCGCGATCAGGGCCGCAACCAGAGCGCCACGGGTGAAGCGCAGTACGTCACCATCCGCGGCTTCGACACCGGCTATAACGCCTATACGCTGGACGGCGTCCGCCTGCCGCAGACGTCGGGCAGTTCGCGCGCCATCTCGCTCAACCTGTTCTCGCCCTTCGCGATCGGCAACATCGTCGCCGACAAGACGCCGGGCGCCGCCAAGGACGCGGATTCGATTGCCGGCAATCTCGACCTGCGCACCCCGACCGCGTTCGATTTTGCCGCGTCGTTCATCCGTGGCCGCGTGCTGGCGCAGGGTGCCGAGCTGGCGATCCGCCGCAAGCAGGAGGGGTTCGGTGGCGCGATCGGCCTGGATACCGCGCAGCGCTTCGGCGATCACAACCAGTTCGGCCTCTATGTCGCCGGCTATTACGAGGAACGGGGCAACACCGCCGAATCGACTGCCATCCAGAATGATTACAAGACGACGAACTTCAACGTCGGCACCGCCCGCGCCAATGGCGACGCGCTGTCGGCGGACGGCGTGCAGTGGAATTTCTACAACAACAAGATCAAGCGGTACGGCGCGACGGCATCGTTCGATTTCCGCAGCGATCCCGTCGATCTGTTCGCGCGGATCAACTACGCGACCTACCTGAACACCAACACGATGAACCAGACGGCGCTTCGCAACGAACTGACGCGCGGCCAGACCAACCCCAATCCGAACGGGTCGTACAACGCGACGGGCGTTTACACGCCCTATGGCATCAATCCGGCCAGCTATTTCCGGACCGAGGACATCGAACAGGAACTGCTGTCGGCGCAGGTCGGGGCCAAGGCGCATGCCGGAGCCTTCACCGCGTCGATCGAGGGTGCGTATGCCGATGGTCGCTTCGACCAGCCGAACCGGATCGAGGCGGCGTTCCGCGGCATCGCCTTCAACGGCGCGACGTCGAACACCGGCGCGGCCAGCGCGGGGGTGAATGTCGATCTGTCGAACAACAAGTCGCCGCGCCCGGTGCTGTCGTCGGCGGCGATTGCGTACATCTCGTCGCTCGATCGCCCGACCCAGCTCTACGTACAAAAAGGCTATGACTATCTGTCGGAAACCAAGAAGACGCTGAAGGGCAGCATCGGCTGGCAGAACGAGGGTGTGCTGGCCGGTGTCACCGTCGGTGGCCTGTACGAGGATTCTGACCGCACGGGACGCAGCCTGGCACCCGACAACACACGCTATCGCTTTCTCACGCCGCTTCAGACCGGCACCGTGACGGGGCCGACGATCAACCAGTATCTCGGCGACGTGCTGAACGGCTTCCTCGATTACTATCCGCCGCGGCCGATCAAGGTACTGTCGCGCCAGCAGCTCGATGCGCAGGCGCGCCAGTATGTTCCGGGTGTGCTGGCCGGCGTCTCGGCGAACACGCTCAATCAGGGGCTGCTCGACGGCAATGAAAAGCGCAAGGCGGTGTACGCCACCGCCGACCTGAAGCTGGGCACGCTGGAGATCACCCCCGGCGTCCGGTACGAGGATAACGACTTCTCGGCCCGCTTCTTCCTGCGCGATGTAGGCGGCGCCCGCTTCGTCAGCGCCGGTCGCCAGTACGATCATGTCGATCCCAGCATCCTGGCGGCGTGGAAGCCCGACGACCGGCTGGTCGTGCGCGGTGCGGTACGGTCCAGCTATGCCCGCCCCGCTTTTGATCAAATCGCCGGCCCCACCCAAATCAGCGAGCCGTCGAGTGCCGGTGTCGTGACGATCGTCCAGCCCAACCCCGACCTGAAGCCGGTCGAGGCATGGAGCTATGATGCCGGCATCGAATATTATGCCGGCGTCGGCCGCTACGTGCAGCTTTCCCTGTACTACAAGGATCTGAAGAACATCCTCGTGCCGACCGGCACGCGGTCGGTGGCTCAGGCCGGCACCAGCGCTGGCACGATCCTGATCCGTCCGACCAATGGTCTGGTCGGCAATGCCAAGGGCGTCGAGCTATCCGGTCGTTTCACGCTTGGCGATCTGGCGGGTTCGAGCGTGCTCGGCAATCTCGGCATCGGCGGCAACGTCACCTACCAGAATACCGAGGCCAACTATCAGATCTCGGCCACCGATGTCCGCCAGACCAGCCTGCCTCAGGCGCCGGATCTGATCTTCAACGCCGAGCTGTTCTACGCCGCCGGCCCGGTCCGCACCAATCTCTGGTACAACCATACCGGCCGCTTCCTGGCGACGGTGCAGGATTCGCAACCCGACATCTACGTCCAGTCGGTCGGCGAGCTGAATTTCGGGTTGGCGTATGAAGTGACGGATAACCTCGAAATCGGCGCGTCGGTCCGCAACCTGCTCGACCAGCACACCTATTGGGCGACGGTCGGCAAGTCCAAGAAGTACATCTCCAACGATCGTAACGGCGGCTACATGGAAACCGGCCGCGTCTATCAGTTCAGCCTGACGATGAAAATGTAGGAAAAATGGAGCATGGTGGTGTCCTACACCGCCATGCTCGTCTATGACGGCGGCGATCGCTCTTTCTCATCGTCGTCCATCGTTTCGACCGCGCAAAAAGCCCGGAAACGACACGTTCTTGGTGTAACTTTAGCCTAACTTTCCGCGTCAGCGCTGGCTCGCCAGTGCGACCGCGCGCAGCACCTGCGCGGTCAGGCCATCGGCGTCATGGGCCAGGAAATGGCCCCCCGGCATCGCGATGATCCGCGCGTTCGGCAGGCGGATCTGCGGGCACAGGCTGTCGGTTTCCTGGCGGCCATAGATGCAGGTCAGCGGCGTCCAGTCGATCAGATTCGCGGTCGTATCCGCCCGGCTGTCCGGCGGTCCGCGATAGGCGAGGCCGGATGGGTCAGCCCGCAGATACACCGTCTCGCCCGGTACGACCAGGATGACCGCCGCGACATGGCGGCGCAGGTCGGCGGGCAGGGCGGCCAGCCCGGTCTGCAACACGTCGGCGCCGTATGATTGGCCGATCAGGACGATCCGCTCGGTCCCCAGCCGAGCCAGTCCCTGACGCACCGCCTGCTCGATGATCGCATCCGCCTGCGCAGGCGTCTGCCGCGTGCCGAACAGGGTCGGCGAATTGAAGCCGACCGTCTCGATCCCATGCGCCGCCAGCGCCTGTGTGGTCGCTGCCCCCATGCCGAACCGCAGGCCCAGATCGCCGGAAAAGAACAACGCCCCGACCGGCGCGCGCGGCCCCTGCGCCTCATAGATATGCATGGGATCACGGTCGAAGACGCCGGTCGCGATCAGCAGCCCGACCACGCCCAGCAAGATGACCGCCACCGCAATTAGTACGCGGCGCCAACGCCGGGTCTTTGACGGGGGCGTGGCGGTGGTTGGGGAGGACATGGACCGATACTCCTTGGGCAGGATCGTCCTTCGCGGACCGGGGCCAACCAGCCGCCTTCCGGATCATGACAAATGTTTCATTTCCCGCTCACCGCCCGATCGTTAGCGCGCCGTTAGGGCGCGATCGGCAATTGACCCGCCGGCTGGTGGGTGTCCGGGAGCCTGTTCGTGAGCAAGCCGATCTTCTTCGATCCCAGCGGTCGCCGCAGCGTGTGGTCACGGCGCGTGGTCGCCATCGTGATCGCCGGCATCGTTCTGGCCGCAGTCGCCTTCGCGACGACGCTGGTGGTCACGCCGCGTGCCCATGGCCTGCCGCTGCCCTTCGCCCGCCGCCACGGCGAGTTGTTCGAACCACGCGGCAACAAGGTGCATCACCATCGCCACTGGCTACCCGAACGCACGACCGGGGCGCCGGGAACGCCGCTGACGATCGGCTTTTACGTGCCCGGCGACGACGCCGGCCTCGCCTCGCTTCGCCGCCATATCCGCGGGTTCGATTGGTTGGTGCCGGCGATGGTCAATGTCGGCGCCGATGCGAAAGTGACGGTGGAAACCGATCCCCAGCTCGAACAGCTCGTCGCGGCCACCACCCGCCCGCCCCGCTTGCTGCCGATGGTCCAGAACCTCGTCGGCGATCAGTGGGACGGCGGCATGGTCGCCCGCCTCTTCGCCGACCGCGCCCGCCGGCAGGCGGTGATCGCTCAGTTGGCGGCGATGGTTGCCCAGCGCCACGACGCAGGTCTGGTGATGGACTTTGAGAACCTGCCGGCGGGCTCGCAGCGCGCCTATGCCGGGTTCCTCGCCCAACTCCGTGCGGCGCTGCCCAAGGGGTCGCAACTGGCCATCACCGTGCCGGCCGGCGACGCCGACTGGCAGCTCGCTCAATTCGCCAAGGTCGCCGACCGGATCATCCTGATGGCCTATGACGAACATTGGGAAAGCGGCACGCCCGGCCCGATCGCTTCGCAGTCCTGGTTCCTGAACGTGGTCGAGGATGCGGTGCGGCAGGTCGGTCGCGACCGGCTGGTCGTGGCGCTGGGCAGCTATGCCTATGACTGGCACGGCAAGGGCGCCGACGCGCTGTCGATCGAGGAGGCATGGCTGGCGGCGCATGACAGCCGCGCGCCGGTCAGCTTCGATGCGGCCAGCGGCAATGCCGGTTTCGCCTATGACGAGGATGGCGAGCGTCATCAGGTCTGGATGCTCGACGCCGCGACCAGCTGGAACCAGCTGGCTGCCCTTCGCAAACTGGGCATCGACGATGTGGCGATGTGGCGGCTCGGCAGCGAAGATCCCGGCATCTGGGCCGACTTCGCGGCGTTCCGCACGCCGGCAAAGGTGCCGGTGCTAAACCGCCTGCAATCCGCGTTGAACGTCGACGTCGAAGGGAATGGCGAGATCCTGCGAATCACCTCGTCCCCGACGGAGGGGCGGCGTGTTGTCGGTTTCGATCCGCAAGGCATGATCCGGCGTGAACAATATCAGGTTCTGCCGACCCCCTATGTCGTGCAGCGGGCAGGGGCGAGCGCGAAGTCGCTGGCCCTGACGTTCGATGACGGCCCGGACCCGACCTGGACACCACGTATTCTCGATGTGCTGGAACAGGCACATGTCCCGGCGACGTTCTTCGTCATCGGTGAGAATGCGCTGGAGCACCCCGGCCTGCTCCGCCGCATCGTCGACGATGGCAGCGAGATCGGGAACCACACCTACACGCACCCCAACCTCGCCACGACCGGCGAGCGCGCGACCCGGCTGGAACTGAACGCGACGCAGCGCCTGATCGAGGCCTATACCGGCCGTTCCACGACGCTGTTCCGCGCGCCCTATTTCGGCGATGCCGAACCGACGACAGCGGACGAGATCGGGCCAGCGATGCTGGCGCAGGAGCAGGGCTATACCGTCGTCGGCCTGCACGTCGATCCCAACGATTGGCAGCGGCCCGGCACCGACGCGATCGTCGATCAGGTCGTCGCTCAGGTCGAGGCCGCGACGCCAACCAATTCCGGCAACGTCATCCTGCTGCACGATGGCGGTGGCGATCGCGAACAGACGGTTGCGGCCCTGCCGCGCATCATCGCGACGCTCCGGGCGAAGGGATACAGCTTCGTTACCGCCAGCCAACTGGTCGGGGTGCCGCAATCGGTGGCGATGCCGCTCGTCAAAGGCCGCGACCTGCTGGCGGTGCGGACCGACGTCACGATCTTCATCATCCTGGCGCTGATCTCGGTGATGCTGGCGTGGCTGTTCTATCTAGCCATCGCGCTCGGCATTGCCCGTGCGGTGCTGATGGCGGCGCTTGCCTGGGTACAGGCCCGCAAGCCACGGCCGGCGCCTCCGGTGTTTCAGCCGGCGGTGTCGGTCATCATCCCCGCCTATAACGAAGAACGGGTGATCGGATCGTCCGTGGCCCGCGTCCTAGCAAGTGATTATCCCGGCCTGCAGGTCATCGTCGTCGATGACGGGTCGAAGGACGGCACCAGCGCCGTCGTCGCCCGCGCCTTTGCCGACGATCCGCGCGTGACGTTGCTGACACTGGTCAATGGCGGCAAGGCGGCGGCGCTCAACCGCGCGCTGTTGCAGGCCCGTGGCGAGGTCGTCATCGCGCTCGACGCCGACACCCAGTTCGAACCGGAGACGATCGGCCGGCTGGCGCGCTGGTTCGCCGATCCGGTGATCGGGGCGGTGGCGGGCGATGCGCGGGTCGGCAACCGCGTGAACCTCGTCACCCGGTGGCAGGCGGTCGAATATATTACCGCGCAAAACCTCGAACGCCGCGCGCTCGCCGGATTCGACGCGATGACGGTGGTGCCGGGCGCAGTCGGGGCATGGCGGCGTTCGGCGCTGGATGCGGTCGGCGGCTATCCCGAAGATACGCTGGCCGAGGATCAGGACCTGACCATCGCGATCCAGCGGGCTGGATGGCGGGTGACCTATGATCCGCGCGCCGTTGCCTGGACCGAGGCGCCCGAGACCTTCCGTGCGCTCGCCAAGCAGCGATATCGCTGGGCGTTCGGGACGCTGCAGTGCCTGTGGAAGCATCGCCGCATCCTGCGCACCGGCAAGCCCGCCGGCCTCGCCCGGATCGGCCTGCCCCAGGCATGGCTGTTCCAGATCGCCTTTGCCGCGATCTCGCCGCTGATCGATCTGGCGTTGCTGTTGTCGATCGTCGGCACCGTGCTCAGGATCATGCAGCATGGCTGGGCGCAGACGAGCGGCGATGTCGGCCGGATGGGGATATACTGGCTGGCCTTCACGGCGATCGACGTGGCGTGCGGCTGGGTCGCCTATCACCTCGACGGCCACAACGCGCGCTATCCGGCGCATCTGCTGGTCGCGCAGCGGCTGGTCTATCGCCAGATCATGTACTGGGTCGTGCTGCGCGCGATCTCGTCGGCAATCGGCGGCTGGATCGTCGGCTGGGGCAAGCTGGAACGGACCGGCAGCGTTCAGGCGACGAACGGCTGAGCCATCACGCCGGGGCAGGCGATCAGCGCGCGATCGTCAGGCGCGCCGCCAGCCCCGGCGCGTGATCACCCAGGGTGAGCGTACCACCGTGGAGATGCGCCACCGCCGCGACAAGCGACAGGCCCAGCCCCGCGCCACTCTCCGCCCGCGCCGCATCCAGCCGCCCGAACCGCCGCAACGCATCCTCGCGACGGTCGGCGGGGATGCCGGGGCCATCGTCGGCCACGATGATCGCCACGGCCTCCACGCCATCCTCGACCGAGATCGACACCTCGCCGGCACCGTATTTCAGGGCGTTATCGACCAGATTGGACAGCGCCTGACTGAGCAATTCCCGATGCGCGGAGACGATCAGCGCGGGCGGCGTCGTGGCGGTCACGATCATCCCGCGATCCTCGGCCAATGGCTCGAACATGTCGGCGACGTTGCGGGCGAGTGTGGCCATATCGGTGTCGGTGAACGCCTCGCGGCCCAGCCCGGCCTCGGCGCGGGTGATCCGCAACGCCGTGTCGAGCATCGTCAGCAGGCGGTCGCCCTCGTCCATCGCCCGCAACACGGCGACGCGACCCGGTTCGTTTTCCGCCGCCGCCAGCGCCCGCTCCAGTGTTACGCGTAAACGGGTTAGGGGCGAACGGAGATCATGGGCCAGGCCATCGGTTGCCATCTTCAACTCGCCGACCAGCGCCGCGATCCGATCGAGCATCGCATTCACCGCCGCGCCCAGCGCCTCGAAGGCATCATCGCCACCACCGGGTGCGACGCGACGATGGAGATCGCCATCCGCCACGGCCGTCGCGACCTCAACCGTACGGCCCAGCCGTGCCTCGATCATCCGCGCGGCGATCCAGCCGGCGAACCCGGCCAGCGCCAGCGCGACGGCCATCGCGACCGCCATCGCCTCTTCCATCGCGCGGGCGAAGCGTAGTTCGCTTTCCACGACATGACCGGTCAGCAGCTTGCCGCCATGGGGCAGAGCGGTGGCGACGACCCGCATCCGTTCCGGATCGTCGCGGCCGATCCGGAAAATCTCGATCGTCGTGGCGGCCCCGCCGGGTTTCAGGATGGGCGGCCAGTCGCCGACATTCCCGGCCAGAAACCGGCCCCGACCATCGACCAACAGGACGACCGATTGCGCCACCCGATGCTGCCGAAGCCGCAGGGCGATCATCGACCCCAACCGGGTCACGCCGCCATCGCGGTACGCCGCCAGTAGCGTATTGCGCATCCGCGTGGCGTTTCGCTCCGCCTCCGCCGTGATCTGCCCGCGCGTGATCTCCCGCACCGTAAAAAGCGTCGCGCCCGCGCCCGCCAGTTGCAACGCGAAGACCAGCCCGGCAAATCGCAGCGTGGTCGATCGGGGCAGGCGCAATCCTATGGCGCCACGCTCAGCTTATATCCCGACCCGCGTACCGTGTGGAGCAGCGGGCGGGCATGTCCTTCATCGACCTTCTTGCGCAGGCGGCTGATATGGACGTCGGTCACGTTCGTTCCTGGATCAAAATGATAATCCCACACGCCCTCCAGCAACATGGTGCGGGTGACGACCTGATCGACATGACGAAGCAGGAATTCGAGCAGCCGATACTCGCGCGGCTGCAACTCCAGCACTTTGTCGCCGCGCTTCACCCGGTGCCCCAGCAGGTCCATCTCTAAATCGTCGCAACCGATCTTGGTCTCTACCGCCGGGCCACCGCTCTGGCCACGCCGCACCAACAACCGCACCCGCGCCAGCAATTCGGCGAAGACGAACGGCTTGGTCAGATAATCGTCGGAGCCGGATGTCAGGCCCGCGACACGGTCGTCGGGCGAACTCATCGCTGACAGGATCAGCACCGGTGTCGCTACCCCTGCCGCCCGCATCGCCGCCAGCGCCGCCATGCCGTCCATACCCGGCAGCATCCGATCCAGCACGATGCAATCGTAACTGCCGTCAGTGGCGTGAAACAGACCATCGCGCCCGGTTGCCGCGCGATCGACGACGAAGCCCTCCTCCTTCAGGCCGTTGGCTACATAATCGGCGGTGGTATCGTCGTCCTCGACTAATAAGATTTTCGTCACGTCGGCCCTCCCGGTCGTGGCTGTAGCAGCGTCACCGGGATCACGTCACCATGTCGTCGCACCCGTAGCGACACGACACCGTAGTTTTCGGCCTGGGTTAACGCGCGGAGCGTGGGACGGGGGATACCGTTCGCCGCCTCGATCATATCGCCGACCTGTAGACCCGCTGCTCCCTCGGCGCCGCCGGTGCGAAGGCTGGTCACCACAAGGCGCCGGTCGACGACGACGAAGGTCGCGCCGCCTGCCGATGCAGGTTTGCGCTCGGCCGAGTAACTCGACACCAGCGTTGCCGCGAACGAGCCGATCAGCACAGCCCCGCCCGCGCCAAGGCCAGCGGCGCGCAAGCCGTTCATCGTGCGGTATCCACCCTAGCCGCCAGCAGTTGGTCGAGCCGTTCCGCAATAGCGCCGTCAAGCTTCTCGTGCAGCCGCAGGATCTCCAGTTCGGTCCGCAGATTGACTTCATAGTCGAGGCTTGCGGCCAGCCGATCCTTCGATGCCTGCCGGTTCTGGCTCATCATGATGACCGGCGCCTGGATCGCCGCCAGCGTCGACAGCAACAGGTTGAGGAAGATGTAGGGATACGGATCGAACGCGTGTCCCCAATGCGTCAGCACATCGCTGTTCAACAACATCCAGCCGATGAGAACGCAGGTGAAGGCGATGATGAAACCCCATGAACCGCCGACCGCCGCCACCCGGTCGGCCAATCGATCGCCGATCGTGGATCGCTCGTCGGCAACATCCGCCGCATCGCGCGAAATGGGCAGGCGTTCGTTCATCTTGTGGAGCACGCGCTCCTCTTCGGGGTCCAGCGCGCGGGCGCGATCGCCGGTGATGCGTGACGCCAGATGGCGAAAGGGGGTGGTGGCCATAGCGGGGATCCTCGGTACGCGCCCTATCTGCCATCACCCGGCTTGGCGCGGCGTGGGCGCATCATGACGGTCGTGTCATGCACGGCGATGGCGAAGCTGGCGTGATCGTCATGATTTCGCCAGCTTGTTGCCGGGTGCCGGCGCCTATCAGCGCGTGATGACCAATATGCTCATCCGGCTGGCAGCCACGGCCATCGTGCTGACCATCACCAGCCCGGCACTCGCGCAGGACGCTTCGCCCCCGGCGCCAGCCACCGTCGATCTGGGCGCGGATCGCATCACGATCGGCGTCGGCCCGGCGCTGGTGCCGAGCTATACCGGGTCAGACCAGTATATCCTCGTGCCCGGCATCGCGGTGCAGGGCCAGGTTTCGGGCTTCGCCTTCGACACGGCGGGGTCATCGCTCTACGTCGATGCCATCAAGGGTCATGGCGGCACGGGGTGGAAACCACAACTCGGCCCGCTCATCGCCGCGCGGCTGAACCGGACGACCCGGATTGGCGACGCCCGCGTGTCGGCGCTTGGTGAATTGAATACCGCCTGGGAAGTGGGCGTCTGGGGCGGCATGCAGCGCACCGGTGTCGTCACTAGCCCGTACGACACGCTGTCCATCACCGCGTCGTACCAGCGCGACGTCGGCAACGCGCATCGGAGTTACATGATCAGCCCCAGCGTCAGTTATTCGACGCCGCTGTCGCATAAGGATTATGTCAGCCTGTCCGCGGGGGCCGATTATATCGGGCGCGGATTCGGCAGCTATTATTTCGACATATCCACCGTCGGTGCCGCGGCTAGCGGCCTTGCTGCCTATGACGGAGCCGACCGGGCCGGCTGGCAGGACTGGAACACGAACATGCTGGTCGCGCATTCGTTGACCGGCGATCTGACGCACGGCCTGACCGTCTTCGCGACGGCGGGTCATCAACGGTTGCTCGGCCGCTATGCCCGCTCGCCGATCGTGGCAGATGCGGGCAGCGCGGGCCAGTGGAACGGAGCATTGGGTGTCGCCTATACCTTCTGATACCCAACCGTTCCGGACGCGGGCCGCGTTGCTGGACCAGCGCATCTGTCGCCTGATCTGCCCGATCGCGGCCGGTATGGTCGGCGTGTGCCTGACCGGTATCGGATTGCTTCACGTCGTGGTGTCGGTGAAACGGCACGGATCGATCGCGGACGACTTGTTGTCGTTCGACGCGCTGCTGTTCCTCTTTGCGACGCTGAGTTCCTACTTCGCGCTGCGCGGTGGCAGCGAGGGCAGGCTGCATTGGCTGGAACGGATCGCCGATCATAGTTTCATCGTGGCGATGGTGCTGCTGACCGGCGCCTGCTTCATCATCACCTACACCGTCACATGACGTAAAGTTCACAGCCCCCCCAACAGCCGGTCACCTCGCCCCGCCTAACAGCAATACATCATCGGGAGGGATTGCCGTCATGCGTTGTCTTATCGGGCTTGCCGTCGCTGCGGCGATCAACGCCGTGCCCGCCGCCGCTCAACGCCCGGGCGATGCCATTGCGGGGCTGTGGATGAATCCATACAACAGCGTTGCTGTGCGGGCGGGTGATTGCGGACCGAAGCTGTGCGGCTGGGTCGCCTGGGCCAATGCCGAAGCGAAGTCGGATGCGCGCGAAGAGGGCGTCGATCCCTTGATCGGTGTGGCCCTGCTGCAGGACTATCAGCCGAGCAATGCGAAGAACTGGTCCGGGACCATCTTCGTGCCTGATCTGGGCCGCCATTTCTCGTCGACCATCACGCTTCTCGATCGCGATCGATTGAAGGTCAAGGGATGCCTGATCGGCGGCTTCATCTGCAAATCACAGGTCTGGCGCCGCATCGAGCATTTGCCGGATGCGTAACGTCCTGGACTGGATACGCGGGCACCGCGCCTATGCAACGGCGGCAGTCGTTGTGGTTGTGGTTGCGATGGGGTTGGGTGCGCTTCACCATCTAACCCGGCAGATCCGTCTGGCCGACGTGTCCGCCGCGTTCGATGCGATCGGCAGAGGACAAGTCGTGGTGGCGCTGCTCCTGACCGCCATCAGTTATGCCGCATTGATCCTGTACGACGTTCTCGCCCTGCGTATCGTCGGCCGACCCTTGCCATGGCGTACTGCCGCGCTGGCCTCGTTCACCAGCTACACGCTCAGCCACAATCTGGGTCTGTCGCTGTTGACCGGCGGGTCGGCCCGCTATCGCATCTACACGGCGGCCGGGCTGGACGGCCCCGATGTCGCCCGCGTCGTGGCGATTGCAGGGGCGACGTTCTGGATGGGGGTGCTGACCGTCACCGGCTTCGCAATGCTCGGGCATTCGGGGCCGCTGGCGATTGGCAGCGAAATCTTGCCTGTATGGGTGCCGCCGTTCGCCGGGGGCATAGTGGTCGTGCTGGCGATTGGCTTCGTGGCGCTGTGCGCGAAAGGACCGCGCCGGATCGGCTGGCGTGGTTGGAGCGTACCCCTGCCGACCGCCGGCCAGGCGATGGCGCAGATCGCGGTGGCAACGGTCGATCTTGCAGCTGCCAGCGCCGCCTTGTTCGTGCTGATACCCGGTGCCGATCCATCGCTGCTGCCCACCTTCGTACTCGGCTATGCATTGGCCATCATCGTGGCGCTGGTCAGCCATGTTCCCGGTGGCATCGGCGTGTTCGAGGCGGTGGCGATCGCGACCATTCCCGTCGATCGTACCGCCCTGTTCGCGGCATTGATCGCCTATCGCGTCATCTATTACCTGTTTCCGCTGGCGCTGGGCGTCATCGCGCTCGGCTGGCATGAGGCGCGACAGCGCCTGTCATCGCAGATGATCTTCGGCGCTCGACGCGTGGCGGAGGGGATCGCACCGTCGTTGCTCGGTGCGGCCTGTTTTGGTGGCGGTGCCGTCCTGTTGCTCTCCGGATCATTGCCTTCGGTACCGGGGCGGCTACGCGATCTGGCGTCGGTGATGCCCTTGCCCTTTATCGAGGCGTCGCATCTGGCGGCCAGCCTTGTCGGCACCGGTCTGCTGCTGATCGCGCCGGGCCTGTACCGGCGGTTGGACGGTGCGTTTCTGATGGCCCGAACGCTGCTGCTGGCGGGGGCGGCGTTCAGCTTGTTCAAGGGCATCGATTACGAGGAAGCGATCGTCTGCTTGACCATCGCCGGTCTGCTGCAACTGACGAAGCCGGCCTTCTATCGCCGGACATCGCTCGTGGGGCGGCCGCTGTCGGCGGCATGGCTCGTCAGCATCGCCGCGGTGATCGGCACGGCGATCTGGGTCGGCCTCTTTTCGTACAAGCATGTCGATTACGAGCAGTCACTGTGGTGGCAATTCGCGGTCGGCGATGACGCGTCCCGCTTCCTGCGATCCAGCCTCGGCATCGCGGTAGCGCTGGCCGCGGCGGCGCTATGGTGGCTATTCCTGCCGGCCCCCGTCCGTGCATCGGCAACCGTCGCACCAGGCGAGATCGACACGATCCTCGCCACCGCCACGCGGACGGACGCGATGTTGGCGCTGACGGGCGACAAGCGCTTTCTGGTGTCGGCGGACGGCGATGCGTTCGTGATGTATCAGGTGCATGGCAACAGCTGGATCGCGATGGCCGATCCGGTCGGCGCCAAGGCGGCATGGCCAGACCTGTTATGGCAACTGCGATCGATGTCGGACGCGGCGCAGGGGCAGTTGCTGTTGTACCAGATCAGCGCCGACGTGCTTGAGATCGCGATTGAGATGGGCCTTTCGATCATCAAATATGGCGAGGAGGCGCTGGTCGATCTGACAAGCTTCACAGTCGAGGGTAGCGGCAAGCGATCGCTGCGTCAGACGCACACCCGGTTGACGCGAAACGGCGTGACGTTCGCCGTCATCCCGGCGATCGAAGTGCCCGCCCTGATCCCGGAACTTGCAATCGTGTCCAGTGCGTGGCTGGCGGCCAAGGCCCACCGGGAAAAGGGTTTCAGCTTAGGGCGGTTCGATCCTACATATATGGCGCAGTTCGACTGTGCCGTCGTTCGGGTCGATGGACAGATCGTCGCTTTTGCCAATGTCTGGCGCACCGACGATCTGAGTGAATTGTCGCTCGATCTGATGCGACATGACGATCATGCGCCGTCCGGCGTGATGGATTATCTATTTGTGGAACTGATGCTGTGGGGACGCGCTCAAGGTTATCGCCGTTTTGCTCTGGGCCTCGCGCCGCTCTCGGGCATTGCCGGACGACGGATGGCGCCGGCATGGGCGAAGATCGCCGCGCTTCTCTTTCGCCATGGCGAGCGGCTTTACGGGTTCCGCGGGCTCAGAGCCTATAAGGAGAAATTCGCGCCCGTCTGGGCTCCCCGGTACATCGCCGGGCCGGATGGACTGGCGTTGGTCAAGGCGCTGCGTAACCTCAACCGGCTTATCAGCCGGACGGGCGGGGGCATGCCAGGAATACCATCATAGCGCCTGTCGCGAACGGGCGACGGCCAGCTCACGCCGGAGAGCGGCGACATCGATATCCAGGCGCTGTACCTTGTAATAGAAAGTCTTACGCGGCAGGCCAAGGCGTTGGATCGCTTGGCCGACCTCGCCCTTCGCGTTAACGATCGCATCGATAATCGCCTGTCGTTCGAACGTGTCGACGCGCGCGGGCAGTGTATCGACGTGGCCTTCATCGGCGATCGCCGCGTCGACGCCGATCACCACACGATCCGCAAAATTTGCGAGTTCCCGGACATTGCCTGGCCAGTCGTGTGACGCCAGGCGTTGCTGGACCGGATAGGTCAGGTCAGGCACCGGCCGCCGCAGCCGTGACGCTGATATGTCGAGCAGATGCGCGAACAATAGCGGCACGTCCTCCAACCGTTCCCGCAGTGGTGGCAGGCGCAGCCTAACCGCGCTGAGTCGATAGAACAGGGCAGGGGGCATCCGCTCGATCGCCTTTTCACCCGCCGTTGCGATCAGCCGCAGGTCGATCGGCGTCATGTCGCGGCCTCCGAGCGTGCGCTCCTCGACCAGGCGGGTCAGGCGGGCATGAAATGCGGATGAGGCCTGATCGACATCGTCCAGGAACAACGTACCGCCAGCCGCCGCGGCGATCCGGCCGTTCTCCGCGAACAGATCATCGTCGAGCAACGCATCTGGAAAAGCGGCGCACGATATCGACAGGAACGGGTGCCGCGCTCGTTTGCCCGCCCGATGGATCAAACGGGCTAGCAACTCCTTGCCAGTGCCGGTTTCTCCCTCCAGCAAAATATCGACATCGGCGTTTGCCAGCGGTTCGATCATGCCGCGCGCCTGGTCGATCGCCGGCGATCGACCTACCAATGGCGAGGCATTCCCGCTTTCGACCAACGTCCTCAGGCGTCGGTTGTCGAACACCAGCGATCGATGCGCGATGGCACGACCGACCGCCGCCAGCATCGCCTCCGGATCGAATGGCTTCGTCAGGAAATCCCACGCACCGGATTTCAGCGCATCGACCGCCATCGGCACGTCGCCGTGACCGGTCATCAGGATCACCGGTAACTCGGCGTCGCGCCGGCGTAATTCGTGGAAGAATTCGATACCGCCCATCTGTGGCATTCGAACGTCGGTAAGGACTACACCGCCAAACGCCGCGTCAATCGCCGCCAGCGCTACCCTTGCGCCCGCAAACTCCATCACCCGATAGCCAGAAAGATCGAGCAGTTGAGCGATCGCCGTCCGGAGATCGTCATCGTCGTCGACCAGCGCCACGACCGGAACGTCGGCGGTGTTCATACCGGCCGCCGCAGCGACAGGCGAAAATGGGCACCGCGGTCGCTGGGCAGCAGTTGGAGCGTGCCGCCCATATCAGTCATGATGTCCAGCGCGATCACCAGTCCCAATCCCAGACCAGAGGCGCGGCTGGTGACGAACGGCGTGAATATCCGGTCGGCCACCGTATCGTCGATCCCCGGCCCGTTATCGATGATGTCGACGTGCACCTGATCGTCCGTCACATTGATGGTGAGCTTGATCGCCGCGTCCGGTTGGTCGGCCAGCGCCTCGGCGGCATTCTGCAACAGGTTGACCAGTACCTGCTCTAGCCGGACCTTGCCCGCCAGTACGAGCAGGTCGGGCGCGATGTCGGGTATGCGGAGGTCGATCGCCGCCAGCCGTTCCTTCAGGATCAACTGCGCTCCATCGATCGCCTCTTGCAGTGCGATCGGCTGGATCGCGCCCGCTCCTTTACGGGCGAACCCGCGGAGCTCGGCGGTTACCTTGCCGATGCGATCCGCCAGGCGTCCAATCGCTTGTAGATTGGCCTGAACCTGGCCGTTGTCACCACGTTCCAGCAACCGTTCGCTATTGGCGGCATAGGTCCGGATCGCGGCGACCGGCTGGGCGGTTTCATGTGCAACGCTGGCCGTCACCTGACCGAGCGTGGCAAGCCGGTTCGCTTGGCGCAGGCCTTCGCGCAGCGTGTCGGCACGTGCTTCGCTGGCGATACGTTCGTCCATCTCGCGCCGAAGTTCGGCCGTGCGGACTGAAACGGCTTCCTGCAATTCGGCCGTGCGGGCAGCGGCGCTGGCGACCTGTACCGCGCGGCGGCGACTACGCTCGCGGATGCCCCACACCAGACCGATCAGCGCCAGCATGGCAAATACGGTGGCGATCTGGGCGCTGCGCACCGTCCGTTCGACATCACTCGTTGCAACGATCAACGCCAACTGCCAGCCATCGACCGGGGCGAGGCGTTCCTGCAACATCGGGGTAGTCGTGCCCGCGACGACGACCTGCCGCGCGTCTGATGCTATCGAGCGGACCGGCAGGGGCAGAAGCGACCCGGCGCCTGATTGCAGGTCGATCCGGATGCGCGCTGCACGATCAGCTGGTAGCGGTACGGTGGTCGCGAACCGCCAATCAGGGCGGCTGGTGACCAAAACCACGCCGGCGGCGTCGGTTATCAGCGTGACGCCGCCCGCCTGACGCCATTGCCGTTCGATCCGGTTGAATTCCAGTTTCACGACGATAACGCCGCCGCCTGCGACCCGGCGGCTGAGATAAAGACCCGGCCGGCGACTGACCGTGCCGAGACCGAACTGGCTGGCCGAACCACGACGTTCCGCTTCGACATAATAGGGCCGGAAGGAATAATCCTGTCCGATGAAACTACCGGAGGTGTGCCAATTGCTGGCCGCGATCGCTCGCCCTTGCGGGTCGAGGACATAGATCACCGCGGCGCCTGTGGTGTCGGCGAGTGTTTCGAGTTTGACGTTTAGCAGCCGGCGTGCGCTCTCCTCTCCCATAACGGTGGCCAGCAGGTCGCGATCACCTGCGAGCGCCAGCGGCAACAGTCGAAATCGGGCGATCTCGCTCAGCAGGAGCGCCTGTCGCAACCGCGCGTCGATCTGTGTCGCCGTTGCAAGTCGCGCCAGCGCCTGCCTTTGGGCAATCCCTCCCACGATCAACGCAGCGACAATCGGTAGCACGGCGATCAACAGCGCCCACCGCCACCACCGTGCCTTCATCGTCTTCATGATCGATGTTCAAGTCCCACAAGCGCCCTGTGCAAATTCCTGCACATTCTATCTACGGAAGCAACCGCGCTAGAACGCGTCCAATCGCCAAACCTGTTAAATAGTCGCAATAAAACAATGTTTTGCATCGTTCGCGCAAAAACTTGCCAGCGATCGGGCGCGCTCGCAAAATCAAGCATCACGTAGCCCGCCTCTAGAAGCGGAAACGACACAGAGGATGAAAGGTCCAGCCTTATGATCGACGTCACGCATCCGGCCCCGCTGCCGTCCGCGGCCAAACCCTGGTACAAGCATCTGTACGCGCAGGTACTGATTGCGATCATCGCCGGTGTTCTGCTCGGACATTTCTATCCTGCGACGGGCGAATCGCTCAAGCCGGTCGGTGACGCCTTCATCAAGCTGGTGAAGATGGTCATCGCTCCCGTCATCTTCCTCACCATCGTCACCGGCATCGCGGGCATGCGTGATCTGGCGTCGGTTGGCCGGGTCGCCGGCAAAGCCTTCGTCTATTTCTTCTTCTTTTCCACGCTCGCGCTGATCGTGGGCATGATCGTCGCCAACGTCATTCAGCCGGGGGCGGGCCTGAACATTGATCCGGCGACGCTCGATGCGGCCAAGATCAGCGATTACACCGCCAAGGCGCATGATACGACGATCACCGGCTTCCTGACCGGCATCATCCCGGACACGTTCGTCTCCGCCTTCTCCGAAGGCAACATCCTGCAAGTACTGTTCGTCGCTATCCTGTTCGGCGTCAGCTTGGCGCTGGTCGGTGAGCGGGGCGAGCGCATCCTCAGCTTCCTGAACGATATCTCGGTGGCCTTCTTCAAGCTCGTCGCGATCGTCATGAAGGTCGCGCCGATCGGCGCGTTCGGCGCCATGGCCTTTACCATCGGCAAATACGGGGTCGGCACGCTCGCCAACCTCGCGGCGCTAGTCGGTACGTTCTATCTGACCTCGCTGCTGTTCGTTCTGGTCATTCTGGGCACGGTGGCGAAGCTCGCCGGCTTCTCCATTCTCCGGCTTATCAGCTATCTGAAGGCGGAATTGCTGCTGGTGCTCGGCACATCCTCGTCGGAAAGCGCGTTGCCCGCGCTGATCGAGAAGATGGAGCGGGCTGGCTGTCCCAAGTCGGTCGTCGGGCTCGTCGTTCCGACCGGATATTCGTTCAACCTCGACGGCACCAACATCTACATGACGCTGGCGGCGCTGTTCATCGCTCAGGCAACCAATGTCGACCTCACGCTGGGCCAGCAGATCCTGCTGCTGAGCGTCGCAATGCTGAGTTCAAAGGGTGCGGCGGGAGTTACCGGCGCGGGATTCATCACGCTGGCCGCCACTTTGTCGATCGTCCCGTCGGTGCCGGTGGCCGGCATGGCGCTCATTCTGGGCGTCGATCGCTTCATGAGCGAATGCCGCAGCCTGACCAACTTCATCGGCAATGCGGTGGCGACCGTGGTCGTCTCCCGCTGGGAGGGTGCGCTGGACCGCGATCGCTTCGATGCGGCGATGCGCGGCGAGGAATTGCGGATCGATCAATTGGGCGCCGAGGCGGTTCCGGCCGAGTAAATATCGCGCTGCTCCCGCCGATCGCGCCATCCGCCGCTATAGTGGATGGTGCGATCCGCCCAATCTCTCTCTTCCAGCGTGGATAAGATGATGCAGAATATCTCAGGCCGCGCCCTTGGCGGCGGTGCCATGGCGCTTGTCGCCATCATGGCCAATGCCCCGGCTTTCGCCAACGGCGTGTCTCCGGCCATGGTTGCTACGCCAACCGCGACCGACGCCAGCGCGGCACAACGGATGACCGCCAAAGACCAAGCCCCGCCAAGCGCCGCCGCGCCGATCGCCGATGGCTATCCGACCGAGGCGCTTGGCGACGGGGTGACGACCGGCGGTTACAACCAGTCACGTTGGGCGGAGGACTGGAGCAAATACCGCGACCCGAAGAAGCGCGACGATTTCCTCGACCGCCTCAAATTCATCCCGTTCGATACCGATGGCGATATCTACCTGACTCTGTCCGGCGAGCTGCGGTTACGGGTCAACCAGACGACCAATCCCAACCTGCGTGAGAGCGAGGCGCAACGTCAGGATATCAATCGCATCGTCGGCGGCGCCGACCTGCACCTGGGCAAACACGTCCGCTTCTTCGGCGAACTGGCGCATGGCGGTCTTGGCGGCGTAAACCTCGGAACCCCGGCGGCGACCCTGAAAAACGATCTGGTCGTCCAGCAGTCGTTCGTTGATGTGACCGGCACCGTCGCCGATGTCGATCTCGGCGTTAGGTATGGCCGCCAGACCTTCGCCGATGGCCCCAACCTGATGGTCGTGCCGCGCGACAACAACACGATCTTCTTCGTCTATAACGGCGTCCGCGCCTGGGCGCGATCGACCAAGGTACGCGCCGACATCTTTGATTATCACACGACGCGCCTGGGCGTGCAGGGCACCGGGGACGATATCAGCGACAAGGGTCGTCGCTTCTCAGGCGTATCGACCGGGATCGTCCTGCCGAAGGACTGGTTCGGCGGGTCGAAGATTTATGTCGACCCCTTCGTCTGGCGTTTGCGCAACGATGCCGCAGTCTGGGGGCGGACGACGGCGCGGGAGGTCCGCAACTTCTATGGCCTGCACGTCTGGGGCGATGCCGGCCCGGTCAACCTTGACTGGACGGTGAATTATCAGGGCGGCGATTATAATGGTCGGCCGATCGAGGCATGGCTGCTGCTGATGGCGCAGACCTATCGTCTAGGAAAAGATCGGACTTCGCCGCGTATCGGCGTTCATGTCGATTACGCATCGGGCGGTGGTTCGTATGACGGCGGGAAATTGCGGACCTCGCTCGCGCCGTTCGGCAACAACGTCTATTACAGCTATCAATTGTTTGCGACGCCTACCAACCTGATCGCCGTGGCGCCGAACTACACGTTTACCGCACTGGGCAAAATTCGCATCTCGGCGGAATATCAGTTCTCGTGGCGCGATTCGGCACGCGATGCGGTGTACCGGGCAAACGGCACCGCCTTTGCCGGCACCCAAAACGTTACCAGTCGCAAGATCGCGGACACGGCACGATTGCAGGTCGTCTATCCGATCACGCCACGCCTGAGCATCACCGGTCGGTACGAGCATCTGTCGGCAGGACCGTCGCTGACTCGCGCAGGTTATGCGAGTTCCGATTTCCTCGCCGGATGGATATCTTTCCGCTTCTGACGGCGCCCGATCAACGCCGCGAACGCCGCGATCGCCAAGTGCGGTGGCGCAATACGGCGTTTCGAATTGCTTCGTCTTAAAGCCCGAAGGTATTAGGTCATGAGCTGAACGGACATCGGGACGATTTCCCGAGGGTCCGTGGCAGAAGGCAATACCAGGGGATCGTATTACAATGCACAAGTTGCAGCAGGTTACCGAGAAATTTCTCCGTGGGCGCGGCCATGATCGGCTGACCACGGAGGAGATCGGCCTGTTGGAAACAACCGTCGATCGTATCCGCGACCTGCCTGCGCGACAAATCGTAGTCCGCGCAGGGCAGCGAGTCAGCGAAAGCAGCATGCTGCTGAACGGCTTCATGTGTCGCTACATGGATGATCGGGCCGGTTATCGACAGTTGGTCGCGATCCAGGTGCCCGGCGATTTTGTCGATCTCCACGCCCTGCCACTTGAGCGGCTGGATCATGATGTGGCAACGGTCGGTCCGGTGCGGATTGCCACTTGGACGCACGAGGCGCTGGAACAATTGATCGCCCCGCGACCTCATCTGACCCGGATGCTGTGGTTCTCCACCCTGCTCGATGCAGCCATCCACCGCGAATGGATATTCCGTCTCGGCCGGCTCGACGCCGATGGTCGCGTCGCACATTTCATGTGCGAGATGAAGACGCGGCTGGACATGGTGGGGCTGGTAGAGGGCGATCGCTTCGCGCTACCGTTCAAGCAGGCCGATCTGGCGGAGGCGTGCGGATTGACCGTCGTGCATGTGAACCGGGTTCTGCGGTCCCTGCGCGAACGCGAGTTGCTGGTGTTCCGCAGTGGCATAGCGACCATTGTCAACTGGCCGAAATTGGTGGCGTTGGCCGAATTCGATCCGTCATACCTGTATATTCAGCCCAGCACCGAATTGCCGGCGGTGTCTGTCGGGAGCCGCTGACCGGTTCCTGTCGCCAACGAGTGCCGGGGTTTCGATCGGCACCGATCTGTCTATGCTTCAGGTATTCACCGTACCGGGAGTGACATGTGCGATCGATTTTCCTGCTGGCTGGTGGTGCCGCGTTGATGGCGACCACCGCTCTGGCCCAAACCTCGTCGACACCCGCCGCGACGGCGGCGACCAATCCGCTGCTCGCCGACTGGACGGGCCCCTATGGTGGCGTGCCGCCGTGGGACAAGGTGACGCCAGCTCTTTTTCCGGCAGCTTTCCAGGTGGCCTTGGCCGAGCGCCGCGCCGACTATCAACGGATTGCGGACAATTCTGCCGCGCCGAGCTTCGCCAATACCTTCGTACCCATGCAGTTGGCGGGACAGCGAATGGGCAGGTTGATGACGCTGTTCGGCGTCATGACCGGCAATATGAATTCGCCGGCCTATCAGGCGCTCGACCGCGAATGGTCACCGCGCTTTGCCGCCGCGCAGGACGAAATAACGTTCAATCCGAAGCTCTTCGCAAGGATCGAGGCGATCTATGCCAAGCGGGCCGCGCTGAATGCGCAGCAGCAGCGGTTGGTGACGCGGACCTATGACTCCTTTGTTCGGCAAGGCGCGAAGCTGAACGCGGCGCAGAAAGCGCAATTGTCACAATACAACCAGCAACTGGCGACCGCCTTCGCCGAATTCTCCGAAAAGCTACTGGCCGACGAGGGCAAGGCGATCACGGTGACGGACGAGGTGAAGCTGGCTGGCGTGCCGGCCAGTGTGAAGGCGGTGGCAAAGGCCGCGGCGGTGGAACGTGGGCAACCGGGTTGGGCAATCGTCAACACCCGCTCGGCGGTCGATCCGGTGATGACCTTCGCCACCGACCGGGCGTTGCGTGAACAGGTGTGGCGGGCCTTCGTTAATCGTGGTGACAATGGCGATGCCAACGACACGAATGCCACGATCGCGCGGATCGTGAAGCTGCGGGCGGACCGTGCGCACCTGTTGGGGTTCAAAACCCATGCCGACTGGCGGATGCAGGATACGATGGCCAAGACGCCGGCAGCCGCGACCGACCTGATGATGCGGGTCTGGCCATTCGCGAAGGCCCGCGTTGCTGAGGAAGTACGCGATATGCAGGCGATCGCCAGCAAGGCGGGTACCAACCTGACGATCGAACCCTGGGATTATCGGTTTTATCAGGAGAAGGTCCGCAAGGACCGCTACGACCTCGATCAGTCAGAGCTGAAGCCGTATTTCGAACTGAACAACATCATCCAGAGTTCGCTCTATGCCGCGAACCGACTGTACGGGCTTGAATTCAAGGAAATCACCGGCACCGTTCCCCTGTTCGAGCCGAACATGCGGGTGTGGCATGTGACGCGCGCGGGCAGGGAAGTCGGCCTCTTCTACCGCGACGATTTTGCACGCACGGGCAAGCGGTCAGGCGCGTGGGCAAACACCTATCGCGGGCAGCGGCGGATGCCGCCGGCGCAGACAGTGCTGTCGTCGAACAACAACAACTTCGCCAAACCGGCCGCGGGTGAGCCGGTACTCATTAGCCTGGACGACGCGCAGACGCTGTTCCATGAATTCGGCCATGCCATCCATGCGATGTTGCAGGACGTCTATTATCCGGGCCTCGCCGGCACGCCGCGCGATTTCGTGGAGTATCCCAGCCAGGTGAACGAGCATTGGCTGCTGACCCGCGACGTACTCGACAAATATGCCCGGCATTACCAGACGAAGGCGGCAATGCCGCAGGCGCTTCTGGACAAGATCGAAGCGTCGAAGACCTTCAACCAGGGCTTTGCCACGACCGAATATCTGTCGTCGGCGATCGTTGACATGAAGCTGCACTCGCTGCCCGACGGGCTGGTCGATCCCGACCGGTTCGAACGCGAGACGCTGGCCGGCATCGGCATGCCGAAGGAGTTGGTGATGCGGCACCGCCTGCCGCAGTTCAATCACCTGTTCTCGTCCGACAGCTATTCGGCGGGCTATTACAGCTATCTTTGGTCGGAGACGATGGACGCGGACACGTTCGCCGCGTTCGAGGAGGCGGGCAGCCCGTGGGACAAGGCGACGGCGAATCGCTTCGCCAAGATACTGTTGTCGACCGGCAACGAAACCGACCGGGCGGAGGCATACCGGGCATTCCGTGGTCGTGACCCCGATGTTCATGCGCTGCTGAAGAAGCGCGGTTTCGAGGGGGCGGGAAAATGAGCGGCGCACCGGCAGGCCGATTGAAATCGATCCTCGGCGGATCGGCGGGCAATCTGGTCGAATGGTTCGACTGGTACGTCTATTCCGCGTTCGGCCTTTACTTTGCACCCGTATTTTTTCCTGAGGGAAGCCCGACCGCGCAGTTACTGAGCACGGCTGCGGTGTTCGCGGTCGGGTTCGTCATGCGACCGATCGGCGCATGGATCATGGGCATCTATGCCGACCGGTACGGGCGCAAGGCGGGGCTGACGGTATCGGTGACGCTGATGTGCGCGGGGTCGTTCCTGATCGCCATCTGTCCGGGGTTCGCCGCGATCGGCTGGGTCGCGCCAGCGTTGCTGGTGACGGCGCGGTTGATGCAGGGGTTGAGCGTCGGCGGCGAATATGGCGCGAGCGGGGTCTATCTGTCGGAAATGGCCGGCAAGTCGCGGCGCGGATTCTTCTCGTCGTTCCAGTACGTCACGCTGATCGCGGGGCAGTTGCTGGCATTGGGTGTGTTGCTGCTGCTGCAGGCGACGCTCACCGAGGTCCAGTTGGAAGGGTGGGGCTGGCGGGTGCCGTTCGCGCTTGGCGGTTTGCTGGCGATTATCGTTTTCCGCATCCGTCGCGGGCTGATGGAAACGCAGTCGTTCCAGAATGCGAAGAAGGACAACCACGGCAACGAGCAGAAGAAGTCGAGCGGGATGCTGCTGTTCCGCGAACATCCGCGCGAGGCTATCACGGTAATGCTGTTGACCGCTGGCGGTACGCTCGCCTTCTACGCGTACACCACATACATGCAGAAATTCCTGGTCAACACCTCCGGGTTCAGCCGCGAGACGGCGACGGTGGTGATGACGGCGGCGCTGGCGCTTTATGCGGTAATCCAGCCGGCGGCTGGTGCGCTGTCCGACCGGATCGGGCGCAAGCCCTTGATGGTTGGGTTCGGCGTGCTGGGTCTGGTATCGACGGTGCCGATCTTCACGACGCTGGAGACGGTGACGAACCCCTATGCCGCCTGGGCGCTGGTGACGGCCGCACTCGTGATCGTGACGGGATATACCGCGATCAACGCGGTGGTGAAGGCCGAGCTGTTCCCGGCGCATATCCGCGCGCTGGGCGTCGCATTACCCTATGCACTGGCCAACACGATATTCGGTGGCACGGCGGAATATGTCGCGCTGTGGTTGAAGAACGAGGGGATGGAGCGCGGTTTCTATTGGTACGTCACCGCGATGATCGGCGTGTCGCTGATCGTGTATCTGCGGATGCGCGACACCGGCCGCAACAGCCAGATCATCGAGGATTGAATAACCGGGGCCTTGCCGCTTCGGGCACGGCCCCGGTTCATCACTTTGCCCGCAAGCGGATCGCCTGACCACCGCCGGGGGCTAGTGCCAGCGTCAGCGTGTCGCCCTTGCGAACCTGCTTCGTCTCGATCGCGATCGCGTGGCGGGCATCGGTCCGGTAATCCGCACCCGAGCCATCGCGATAGATTTCGGCGGTGTAGGTCCGGCCCGCATCGAGAAAGTCGAGGTTCACGGGCAAACTGCGCGCATTCTCATCGGTGATGCTGCCGACATACCAGTCACGGCTATTGCGATCGCGCCGGGCGAAGGTGGCGTAATCGCCGACCTCGCCGTTCAGGACACGCGTTTCCTCCCAATCGACGGGAACGTCGCGGATGAACTTGAACGCATCCGGATATTTAGCATAATTTTCGGGTGTGTCGGCTGCCATTTGGACCGGTGAATAGAGCACGACATATAGCGCCAGCTGTTTGGCGATGGTCGACAGGATCGGGCTATTGTCCGTCCCCGTCAGGCTGAGCACGCCCGGCGTGAAGTCCATCGGTCCCTCCAGCATCCGGGTAAACGCCAGATTGGCCTCGTGCTCGGGCGGGTTCTTCCCCGGCCAGGCGTTATACTCCATCCCACGCGATCCTTCACGCGCCAGCCAATTGGGATAGGTGCGTCGAAGGCCAGTGTCCTTGATCGGCTCATGCGCATCGATCGACACCTTGTACTTCGCGGCCGATTGCACGACGCGCAGATGGTGGTTCGCCATCCACTGCCCCTCATGCCATTCGCGTGCGGTCGTGCCGTCCGGATTGGTACGTTCGATCTGGCCGGCGTCGGTGACGTAACCGGTCTTGATCGTCGGGATGCCGTGGTCGGCGGCATAGCGGAATGCCGCGTCGAACTGGCCTTCATAATGGCTGGCGGCACCACCGGTTTCGTTATGGCCGATGATGTACACGTTCTTCGCCTTGGCATAGCGGGCCAGCTCGGCGGCGTCGAAATCCTCGGTCGGCTGGGCGAGTTGCATCGCGCTGCCATGCCCCGCCCAATCGCCGTCCCAGCCGATGTTCCAGCCCTCCACCAACACGCCCGGAATCTTATTCACGCTGGCGAAGTCGATGTATTTCTTGACGTTGGCGGTGGTGGCGCCGTGGCGAGGGCCACGCGCCCACGTCCAGTCGCCCTTGATCATATTCCACCACACACCGACGAACTTGCCGGGCTTCACCCACGACACGTCGCCCAGCTTGTTGGGTTTGTTGAGGTTCAGCTCGAGATGGCTCATGTACAGCCCCGGCGCGTCGTTCGCGATGATGAGCGTCCGCCACGGCGTCGTCCAGTTTCCCTGCTTCACCACCTTCGGCCGACCCGAACCGGGCGTCAGCACGGCCTTCAACGTGTTGCCCGTCGTCTTCATGACCGCCATCGAGGCATAATCGACCAGTGCCGCCTCATGCAGCGCCACATGCGTGCCGCTCGCCAGCTTCATGGTGATCGGCGTGGCGGCGGTACCCACTGCGGACAGCGGCGTTCGTTCGTAGAGATACTCTTCGCGGTTCCATAGGAAAGCGGGCTTCCACCACGCGGTGCCGCCCTCGGCAAAGGTGAATTCGGTCAGCTCTTCGGCGATGTTCGCGCCGTGCAGGTTTGCCTGATCCGGCACCTCGTAACGAAATCCGACGCCGTCATCCTGAATACGGAACACAATGTCATAACTGCGCTGTAGATTGCCGACCTCGATCAACCGGACCCGCATCTCGCGGTGATTGTCGCGAATCTGATGCCATTCGCCATACGGCTGCGTCCAGGTCGTATCCGCTTTGTCGTGCGTGACGCGCTCGATCCGCATACCGCGTTCGATCTTCGGCTGATCGGTGAATAGGAAACCAAGGCGTGACGGCGCGATGATCGTCTCCGCTCCACGCGTGATCGTATAGAGCGGCCGCCCATCCGGGTCGGTCGTCACCGATACCTTGATCGTGCCGTCGGGCGACGTTTCCTCGGCACCGGCGGCATTCACCTGTGGGACGAACTTGAACGTTTCGTTGGCGGGGGCGGGCGTCGTCTGCGCGTCGGCACCGGAGGCCGCACACAGGGCACTAGCCAAGACCCACATGGCCAGCCCGTTACGCAGCGGGCGATCGGCCGAACTGTCGCGGCGTTTGGAGAAGTACATGGAAATCCTCTCGCGATGCTGCCCGCCGATTTGGCGTGGCAACCGTTTGCAGGCGCCTTGATCCAACCTGTCGTTGCCGTTGCCAAGGGGATGGCATACGTATTCGACCAGAGCATCGCTTGGTGGACACGCAAAGTCCGGGCGACTGTTCCGGCAAAGACCCCCAGGACGATTTCGCTAGAGAGGATATCACACCCGGTGTCGGGCCAGCGCAGAGCCACCTCGTTCGATATCGCCCAGCTGGCAGGGGTGTCCCAGCCGACGGTGTCAAGAGCGCTTCGTGGCAGTACGACTGTCAGCGCCGCGACGCGTCAGCGGATCGAAACGATCGCGCGCGAGCTGAATTATTCGGTCGATCGGTCGGCATCCAATCTCCGATCGGGCGCAACGCGCACATTGGCTCTGTTACTGTTCCGCGATCCGACGCCGGACGAGACGCTCATAAACCCGTTCTTTCTTGCGATGCTGGGATCGATGATGGGAGCGTGCGCGAACGCGGGCTACGACCTGTTGGTTTCGTTCCAGCAGATGTCGGGCGACTGGTATCGCGATTATGAGGGGAGCCACCGGGCCGATGGACTGATCCTGCTCGGCTATGGCAACTATGCGGATTATCATCACCGGCTGGTCGACATGGTCGATCAGGGTACGCATTTCGTTCGGTGGGGCCATGTCAAGCCAGGCCAGCCGGGTTTGACATTGGGGTGTGACAACGTCGCCGGCGGCCAGTCGGCCACGCAGCACCTGATCGAACGCGGACGGCGGCGGATCGCGTTCCTTGGCAATGCGACGGATCACTATCCCGAATTCTACGATCGTTATCGTGGCTATGTACAAGCCCTGTCGGCGGCGGGCCTGTCGCCAGATCGCGCTTTGCAAATACCCTCGATCTCGACCGAGGAGGATGGCGTGCGGGCCGCGAAAGAGTTGCTGGCTCGGGGTGTCACCTTCGACGGTATTGTCGCCGCCAGCGACCTGATCGCACTGGCGGCGATGCGGGTGCTGGCGGGGGCGGGGATCATCGTACCGGATGACGTCGCCATCGTGGGTTTCGACGATATTCCTGCAGCGGGCCTCGCCAATCCACCCTTGACGACAGTGGTGCAGGATGCCGGCACCGCAGGGCGACGGCTGGTCGAACTATTGCTTGCCCGGATCAAGGGCGATCTCGCCGCCAGCCTAGTCCTGCCGACGCGATTGACCGTGCGGCGTTCGTCTGGTGAGATCAACGACGCAGGGTGATCGTCGCGGCCAGACCTCCCTGAAGACGATTGGCCAGCACAACCTCACCCCCCGCCTCCCGCACGATGGCGCGAGCAAGCGCGAGTCCCAGGCCAATCCCGCCGGTTTCTCGATTGCGGGAAGTCTCCAGCCGCGTGAACGGATCGAACACGTCGCCCATCCGGTCGATGGGGATACCGGGACCGCGATCGGCCACGACGATCGCCACGGCGTGCTGCTCGGCCCGGATACTGACCTCCGCCGCATCACCATATTTTACCGCATTCTCAATCAGGTTGCGGACGGCGCGGCGCATCAGGGCAGGGCGCAGCCGCATGCGCAGCCGGTCGGTCTCCTCGAACGACACCGGTGCACCCAAATCTCTGAAATCCTCGACCACCGCATCGACCAGCGCGGCCAGATCGACTTCGGTCAGCGGTTCGCTTGGCCGGCCGAGACGGGCAAGCGACAGAATATCGTCGAGTGTCCGATTCATGTCGGCAATCGTATCGATCATGCGGAGCCGATCTGCATCGTCCTCGACCGACTCGATCCGCACCCGTAATGCCGCCAGTGGCGTTCGCAAATCATGGCCGATCGCACCCAGCATCCGGTCCTTTTCATCCAGCATCGCCGTGACACGCAAGCGCAGGCCATTAAACGCGGCAATGAGCGCCGCGATATCGTCAGGACCACTGACGGCAACAGGCGCCACAGGTTCGCCTGGACTAAAACGCTCGGCCGCCGCGGTCAGATCGCGTAAGGGTCGGGAAAGCCGCCGGACCGCCCATAGGACGGGCAGCAGGACGATGACGAACAGGATCGCCGTCTGACCGGCCAACCGCCACACCAGACTGATGTCATGCGCGCCCCAGGGCATGCGCTGGACCAGCCAGCCCAAGCCCGGCCGCTCGACCGCGATCACCAGTTCGTCAGCGCTCCGCATCAAGTAGCGTCGCCGGCCGACAGGCAGACGACGCAGCAAAGGATTGTCGGCGCGAAGTGGGCTAAGGCCGGTGACGATGCGACCGACCTGTACGCCCGCTTCCGCAAGACCGGACCGCAAGGACTTCTCGACTTCCGGTTCGCGGGGCAGCGAAGCGGGAACGGGGTTGGCGGATACCAGGCGAACCCGCCCGCGATCGGCCACCGGCGGCCGGCCCTGCGCGCTGCGTTCGATCGCATCAGAAAACCGCGTCGCGGCCGGGCCAGTGATCTGCGCCAGCGCAAAGAATCGCCGTTCCCGCAACAACAGCGTAAAGTTGATGGCCTGTGCCACGAACAGCGCAAGCGCGATCAGCAGCGCGATCTGGCCCGCGAGCTTTCTCGGCCAAAGCCGTGATAGAAGGGTCAAAGCCGGGTTACTTCCGCTGCCAGGGTGTAGCCGCCGCCCCACACCGTCTTGATGATGTCGGGCGCTTTTGCATCTGCCTCGATCTTGCGGCGCAAGCGGCTGACCTGATTGTCGATCGCCCGGTCGAATGCGGCGGCCTCACGGCCTTGTGTCAGGTCGAGCAACTGATCGCGAGTCAGCACCTGACGCGGGCGCGTGACCAGCGCCAGCAGCAGATTGAACTCGCCCGTCGACAGCGGGACGGACACGCCCTCGCGATCGACCAGCGCGCGTTCGCCCGATTTCAAAACCCAACCGGCAAAGGCATAGGAACCGGTTTCGGGCGCATGCTGGCGCGTGCCGCCGCCCTGCGTGCGCCGAAGGATCACCTTTACGCGAGTGGCAAGCTCGCGCGGCGAAAACGGCTTCACGACGTAATCGTCGGCACCCATTTCCAGTCCGACGATCCGGTCTGTCTCCTCCGCTCGGGCGGTTAGTAGGATGACTGGCACGTCACTGGTCGCGGCGACGTGACGGCACAGGCTCAAGCCGTCCTCGCCCGGCATCATGATGTCGATGATCGCCAGATCGATCGCATATGCCGCCAAACGCGACCGCGCGCCCTCCGCATCACCCGCTTGGGTGACGCGGAAACCTTGTTTGCCTAGATACACCGCCAGCGGTTCGCGGATCGAGCGCTCGTCATCGACTAGCAGTAGGTGCGGCAAGTCTCCCATGACGCTGGCGTCTAGCATGACGCCGATCTCCGGAAACAGTGGGTCATTGCGTTGGAGACGGAGGCGCATCGTCATCGCGCGGGGGGCGGGAGCCGGGGCGGGCGGCTGCCAGTTCGGCTGCATCGAGGCGGCCATCTTTATTCGTATCCAGCCGATCGAAACGGGTCGCTGCCATCTGCCGCGTTTGCTCCAACGTCAGTTCCCGATCGCCGCCGCGACCCATGCCACGTCCACCGCGACCCGAACCATCGCCGCGTCGCTCCGCTCGCATCGCATCCATCGCGGCACGACGCTCTTCGGGGGTCACCTTACCGTCATGGTTGCTATCCATGCGCGCGAACATGGCGTCCGCCTGTGCCATTACTTCTGCGCGGGTCACGACTCCGTCACCATTGGCATCAGCACGACGAAGACCGGCGGGCCCCCCGGGTGGCGGGGCAGACGGGGTGACAGCCTGAACCATGGCGGCAAGCAGAAGAGAGACAATCATCGGACAGCTCCGGCCGGCGCGTGGACCATCCGGGCGCCGAATGGATGGACCTATCCCTCACCATTGTCGCACTCTTGTGTCGATCAGCCTACGTTGTGTCGCAATTTGTATGAACACAGCTCAGGCGAAGACCACAGTGCTGCTTGAACGTGGCGTCCGCCATGCCGAACGAATTCAATTTCCCCGTTTTAGGCAGTGGCCATCCGAAGCGTATCGATCGAGGAATAGGTACCCGTCAACGATTTCCTGACACTTCGGACGCGACGATCAAAACGTCTATTATCTGCGTCTCATTGCCCGTATTTTTCTAAATCCGTCAGCGCGCCGTCTGACCGAACAAAATCTTCTTCGCTGACTCGTCATTCACGACGTTGCGTTCACTGATTTCCTGTCCCCTTGCATAAGCCGCAATGGTCGCTGGCCGCGAAGCGATGCGATCGAACCAAAGATGTAGAAGGGGAAAGTCTTCTAGATTCTGCCCCTGTGCTTCATGCGGGACGATCCACGGGTAACAGGCCATGTCGGCAATCGAATAGTCGCCGGCGATAAAATCGCGCCCGTCGAGTTGCGTGTTCAGCACGCCGTACAAACAGCTGGTTTCCTTCACATATCGGTCAATCGCGTATGGAATTTTTTCAGGCGCATAGCGGTTGAAGTGATGGTTCTGCCCCAGCATCGGACCAAGGCCACCCATCTGCCACATCAGCCACTGCGTTGTTGCCACACGGTCGCGTATATCCGCTGAAAGGAAGCGGCCAGTCTTCTCCGCTAGATACAACAGAATTGCGCCCGATTCGAACACCGTAATCGGCGCGCCGCCATCGCTTGGTTCCTGATCGACGATCGCGGGCATCCGGTTGTTCGGCGCGATCGCCAGGAAATCGGGCGCGAACTGTTCACCCTTGCCGATATTTACCGGCAGTATGCGATAGGGGATTTCGGCCTCTTCGAGGAAGAGCGTGATCTTGTGCCCGTTGGGTGTGGGCCAGTAGTGCAGATCGATCATCGCGTTGGTCCTTACATGGTCCCGCTGAAGATGGTTGGTTCAGTGGACTATCGAAAGGGGAGGGCAATCAGGCCGCGGCCATCCGGTCGTCGAACAGGCCGTACAGCAACGTCGATGCGTACATCGCCACGGCCCGGTCGCGCGGCATCGTGCCGGCCCATTTGCGCATGTCGAACGCGGCATTCTGCAAGGCCATCAATGCCTGCGCCGCCACCAGCGCATCGACCGGACGGCACGACCCCTCCGCCACGCCGTCCATGATAGTGCCGGCATAGCGGCGCGCGATCCGGTTCGACCGATCAACCATGGCATCGCGCACGCCAGCCGGCAGTCCACTCAGCGCCGTGGTGCGCAACAGCGGCGCAGCCTCGGCGAACTGCACGTCGAGCAGCGTGGCGACCGTGCTCGCCAATCGCTGCCAATAACTGTCATCGCGCGCATCGGCCAGCACCTGCGCCTCGGAGATCGTATCGAACGAACGGCGATAACAGGCGGTGACCAACTCGTCCTTCGCATCGAGGTGATGGTAAAAGCTGCCCTTGGTGACGTTCAACTCCGACGCGATCCGCTGCACCGAAGCGCCGCGATAGCCCAGTTCGTTGATAAGGCGCGTGGCTGCCAACAAAAATGCCGCTCGGCCCGGCTCGCGTTCATCGTGGCTCAGATCGAGTATAGTCGGCGTCCAACGCGCGCCGGACGCAGCAATGCCGTTCGCAAACACATCCATCAGCCGCGCCTCCACCCGCGGATACTGATCGGCATCGTATCGCTGGATCCAGATCGGCAGCCAGAAAGTGTTCTCCAGCAGCACGTGCGCCCGCGCGCTGGTCAAATCCTTCATCAGCCTGGTGCTGGGATCGCCCCACAAGGCACGGGTGGTCCGAAACACTTTTTGCCACCCCGCCATCAGACGCGACCGGATCGGATCCTCCGTAGCGCGCAGGTCCGACAGCACGGCGAACGCCGTCTCCTCTCCCCGGTCGATCCGCTCCAGCCGTTCCATATTGAGCTGCAGATAGCGCGCGACGCGGGCGCGGGGGGTGTCGGCACGCAGCGCGTCCTCTAGCATATCCATCAAGCGATCGAGCGTATTCTCGAATGCCGCAGCGGCAAGATCCTCCTTGCGCTTAAAATAATACGTGACACTGGTTGTATTCAGCCCAACACGCCGGGCAACATCGGCAAAGGTCATGCCCTTGGCCGATTGTTCGTTGATGGCTTCCGCGGCGGCAGCGAGGATCGCGTCGCGCTTGGCGCGAAAGCGCTTGGTTCCGATTTCTACGCTCTCGTCCGCCGTCATCGTGCCATCTGTACCAGCTTCCTTTTGCAGGGCCAGTCCCTTTTCCGGTATCCTCGTTTACGGCATTTTTGGGATAGATCGACGGCTTTACCGAACATCCGGTACGGTCTACGAAGCAGAAAACAACGATGGCTGGAGAGTGGCGGTGGACTTCACCCTGAGCGAACGCGAAACCTATTTCAGGGATCAGGTGAAGGCATTCATCGACCGTGAAATCCGGCCACGGCACCCCGATTACATCGCGCAGGGCCATACGGGCGAGCGCTGGAAGGTGTTGCCGGTGATCGAGGAGGTCAAGGTGAAGGCAAAGACCGCCGGTCTTTGGAACTTCTTTATGCCCCCCCGCTCCGGACGTGCCCATGTCGACGACAGCTTCACGTTCGAAGGGACGCAGCTAAACAATCTCGAATACGCCCTGTGTGCCGAAGAGATGGGGAAGATCAGCTGGGCTTCCGAATGCTTCAACTGCTCGGCACCCGACACGGGCAACATGGAGGTGTTCCTGCGCTATGGCACCGCCGAGCAAAAGGAACGATGGCTGCGTCCATTGATGAACGGCGACATCCGTTCCGCTTTCCTGATGACGGAGCCGCAGGTAGCATCGTCGGACGCGACCAATATCCAGACCAGCATGGTACGCGATGGCGACGATTATATCGTCAACGGCCGCAAATGGTGGTCGAGCGGCGTCGGCGATCCGCGCTGCAAGGTTGCCATCCTGATGGGCAAGACCAGCTTCGAAGGATCACGGCACAGCCAGCAATCGATGATGATCCTCGATATGGAAGCGCCCGGCGTGTCGATCGAACGGATGCTGTCGGTCTATGGGTACGACCACGCGCCGCACGGCCACGGCGAGGTTTTGTTGACCGACGTCCGCGTACCTGCCTCGAATGTCCTGCTGGGCGAGGGGCGGGGGTTCGAGATCGCGCAGGGAAGACTGGGGCCGGGCCGCATCCATCATTGTATGCGAACGATCGGCGTCGCCGAAACGGCGCTGGAGGCGATGGCGAAGCGCCTGCAATCGCGCATCGTGTTTGGCAAGCGCATCTCCGATCATTCGGTATGGGAACAACGCGTCGCCAAAGCGCGGATCGATATCGAGATGACCCGCCTGCTGTGCCTGAAGGCCGCTGACATGATGGACAAGGCGGGCAACAAGGCGGCGCAGGTGGAGATCGCGATGATCAAGGTCGCCGCCCCGACCATGGCGCTTCAGATTCTCGACGACGCTATTCAGGCGCATGGCGGCGCTGGCGTCAGTGAGGACTTCTCGCTGGCGCATGATTGGGCCGCGATGCGTACACTGCGCTTCGCCGACGGACCGGACGAGGTGCACAACCGTTCCATCGCCCGTGCCGAATTCGGCAAATATGGCGATGTGGCGGCAGAGCGGCCTGTCAGGTGAGCGCACCGGACGGCACGATCGAGGTAGCCGCCCGCGACCGGCTGAATCTGGACCGGCTGGGTGACTGGATGCAGACCCATGTCGACGGCTTTCACGGGTCGCTGACTTATCGCCGGTTCGCGGGCGGTCAATCGAACCCAACCTATCGGATGGATACGCCGGCCCGAAGCTATGTCCTGCGGCGCAAACCGTTTGGCCCGATCCTCCCGTCCGCCCACGCGGTCGAACGCGAATTCCGCGTGATCGCCGGTCTTCATCCGACCGGCTTCCCGGTGCCCCAGCCGCTGGGGTTGTGTGATGACGATAAGGTCATCGGATCGCCCTTTTATGTGATGGAACTGGTCGCAGGACGGACGATCTGGGACGGTGGGATGCCCGACGCGCTGCCCGCCGACCGACGGGCGCATTATGATGCGATGGTCGATATGCTCGCGGCGCTTCATCAGACCGATTACACGACGGCGGGGTTGTCGGACTATGGGCGGCCCGGCAATTACTTCGAACGGCAGGTCGCACGCTGGACGAAGCAATATCGTGCCGCCGAGACGGAGCGGATGGAGGCGGTGGATCGGCTAATCGACTGGCTGCCCCGAACGCTTCCCGAACAAACCCGTACGTCGATCGTCCATGGCGATTACCGGATCGACAACATGATCTTCGCTGAAAATGGCCCGCGCGTGCTTGCGGTCCTGGATTGGGAATTGTCCACATTGGGCGATCCGCTCGCCGATTTCTCCTACCTTCTGATGAACTGGGTGACTGCGCCCGAGGGGCGGTCGGGCGTGTTGGGCCTGACCGGGCCCGACACGGGCATTCCGACCATGGAAGAGGTCGTCGAACGCTACTGCGCGGCAACTGGTCGAGACGGCGTGCCACAGCTCGATTGGTATTTCGCGTATAACCTTTTCCGGCTGACCGGCATCGTACAGGGCATCAAGCGCCGGATCATCGACGGCAATGCGGCCAGTGCGCAGGCGCAGGAAACTGCTGCGAGGGTACGCGGATTGGCGGATGCCGCCTGGGCGTTCGCCGAACGGGCGGGCGCATAGCGGGAGAAGATCGATGGCACGGTTTACGGGAAAGTCGGTAATCGTCACCGGTGGCGGGTCGGGCATCGGGCGGGCTTCCGCGATCGCCTTCGCGGCCGAGGGCGCGCAGGTGGTGGTCGCGGATCTAACCGACGGCGCGGAGGAAACCGCGGCGATGATCGGCCCGGCTGCACGCGCGATCCGGATCGATGCGGGATATGAAGACGATGTCCTTCGCATGATCGCCCTTGCCGTGGAGGCGCATGGGGGGCTGGATATCATGTTTGCCAATGCCGGCATCTCCGGTGGCATGGCGAATATTTTCGATACCGACGTTGCACTGATAACCGAGGTGTTGCGCGTGAACCTGATCGGGCCGTTCCTGGCCATCAAGCACGCCGCCCCTCGCATCGCAGAGCGCGGCGGCGGTGCCATCGTGCTCACGGCCAGCGTTGCGGGGCTACGATCGGGCGCCGGGTCGCCAGCCTATTCCGCGTCGAAGGCCGGCGTCATCAATCTGGCCCAGGTCGCCGCCCAGCAATTGTCTGGATCGAACGTGCGGGTGAATGCGCTGCTACCCGGACTAACCGAAACGGGGATGACGCAGGTGGTGTTCGATCACGCACGCGACGTCGGGAAGCTGGACCGCGTCGGCCGATTGAACCCGCTTCGTCGCGGTGGCTCGCCGGAGGAACTGGCCAAGGTAGCGCTGTTCCTCGCCTCCAACGACGCAAGCTATGTCAACGGGCAAGCGATTGTCGTCGATGGCGGGCTGTCATCCAGCCATCCCGTCATCTGGCAGGAATACGGGATAACCGCCGCGTAGTTTACGCGCCGTTATATGGTCCTTTGCTACCTGGACGACATGGTTCGATCTGCCGACACCGATCATGTCATTGCCGACGCTGTATGGGATGCCATTCAGCGCGCCCATGCGATGATGGCCTTCGCGCCTGACGGACGGATCGTCGATGTGAACGATCGAATGGTGGGCATGCTGGATCATCGCCGAGACGCAATCCTTGGAATGGTCCATGACGATGTCTGGAAAGTCTCGGAGGGTGAGGACCAGCAGCAATTCTGGGCGCGGTTGTGCAGCGGTCAATCCGTGATTGGTCAATATCAGGGCCTTAACCATGGCAATCGCCCGATCTGGATCGATGCGGCTTATCATCCGATCCTTGATGATCGGGGATCGGTGGTCCGTATCGTCATGATCGGACACGATATTACGGCTGCCCGGCAACGCGCGAATGAGGCCGACCGCTGGCGAACCGCGATCGACGCATCACAGGCGGTGATCGAATTTGACATCGACGGCACCGTGTTGAACGCGAATAACATCTTCTTGAAGCTGTTCGGCTATCGGCGCGAAGAAATCCTTGGAAGGCATCACCGCATCTTTTGCGATACCGCCCATGTCGCCAGTCCGGAATATCAGGCTTTCTGGGCGATGCTTGGTAGTGGCCGTTTCGTCGCTGATCGTTTCCGCCGCATCGCCGCGGATGGTTCATCGCGCTGGATTCAAGCGACCTATACGCCGATCCTCGACGTAACGGGCAAGCCAGTGAAGATCGTCAAGCTGGCCACCGACGTGACAGCACAGTTCCGACTGGAAGAAGAGGTCGGCGCCCGGCTGGAGGAAACCGGCCGTTTCCGCAACGAGGCCGAAGCGCGCCGGCTGGAAGCCGAACAGTTGATCGTCCAGTTGAGCAAAGTGGTCGAAACCGTCGCGGGGATAGCCACACAAACGAACCTGCTGGCGCTCAACGCCAGCATCGAAGCGGCCCGTGCCGGCGACGCTGGCCGTGGATTTTCGGTGGTAGCTGCCGAGGTGAAGAAGTTGGCCAGCGACACCCGCAAGGCGACCGCCCTGGCCCGACGGATGATCGCCGACTGAGCGGATCAATCGCGCTGGCGGATCAAACCCTCCTGCGCGACGCTCGCCACTAGCCGCCCATCCTGTGTAAAGACCGACCCACGATTGAAACCACGGGCATGGCCAGCCCACGGACTACGCATCGCATAGAGCAACCACTCGTCGGCACGGAACGGCTCGTGCAACCATAGGGCATGGTCGAGGCTCGCAACCTGCATCCGCGGGTTCATCCAGCCGACGCCGTGGGGAATCATCCCTGTCCCCAACAGCCCCATGTCGGATGCATAGGCCAGAACTGCTCGGTGGAGCGCTGCATCGTCGCCGATCGGCGCCACCAGCCTGAACCACATCGCCTGAACTGGGTCGCCCGGTGCCGGATCGATCCAGCTACGTGGGCAAACCGGTCGGATATCGATCGGGCGTGGCCTCAGCAATACGCGGTGATATTCGGGCGGTATCCGGTCGGCCATATCCCGTCGCAACGCCGCTTCGCTGGTCAGCGTGTCCGGCGAGGGCACATCCGGCATCGTATCCTGGTGCGTAAAGCCCTCTTCAGGCACTTGAAACGAACAGGCCATGTTCAGGATCGGCTTGCCGCGCTGCATCGCGATTACCCGGCGGGTGGCGAAACTGCGACCTTCGAAATCGCGAACGACGCGAAAGACGATCGGGTGGTTCTCGTCACCCGGCCGCATGAAATACGCGTGCAGCGAATTGGCTACCTTCGGTGCATCAGTCGATCGCTGAGCCGCCTGCAACGCCTGGGCGATCACCTGACCGCCGAATACCCGCCCCTCACCGCCGGGCTGGCGAGCGCCGCGGAACAGGTCGACATCGATCTGTTCTACATCGAGCAGAGTAACGAGGCCTGCTACCAGGGCGGTGGGATCGACGTCGACAGGCATGTTCTGGTTCATGCCGCCTGCCTTCGCGGTCGGCCGGAACAGCGTCAATAGCCGGCGGCGATCGCCAGTCGATCGGCATGGAAATTCGCGTCGCCCCATATTTCGGCCAGCATCCGCGCCCGCTTCATGTAGAAACCGATATCGTATTCGTCGGTCATGCCGATGCCGCCATGCATCTGAACACTCTCGTTGACGGACAGCGTCGTCGCCACGCCCGACATCGCCTTAGCGACAGAGACCGCCTCGTCCGCGCGGTCGGAACCGGCATCTAACAGTTGCTGCGCCTTCAGCACGGCGGCGCGGGCGACCTCCATCTCACTGTACAGATGTGCGGCGCGGTGCTGCAGCGCCTGATAGCTGCCGATCGCCTGACCGAATTGCTTGCGTTGCTTAAGATAACCCATCGTTATGTCCATCGCCCCGCCACCGACGCCCAGCAGTTCTGCCGACGCGCCCGTCCGCGCGGCGCGCAGCAACCGATCGAGCGGCGCGCGTCCGGCATCGACTTCTCCGATCACCGCATCGGCGTCCACGTCCACGCCCTCGAATCCCAGATGGGCGGCAACGCTGGAGTCCGCCAGCCGCGCAGGTGTGATCGTCAGGTTCACGGCGTCGCGCGGGATGGCGAACAGGGTGATGCCATCGCGATCCGCTCCGCTGCCGCCCGTCCGGGCCGCGACGATCAACAGATCGGCGACATGCCCTTGCACCACGAACCGCTTCGCGCCCGTCAGGCGAAAGCCGTTGCCGGATCGTACCGCCGACAGTTCGATCCGGTCACGATGCTTGGCCGCTTCGTCGATCGCCAGTGCCGCGACTGTATCGCCAGCGAGGATACCGGGAAACCAGCGATCCGATTGCGCAGAGCCGCGCAATGCCTCGACTGCAGCGACGGCAGTGGTGAGGAACGGGGAAGGCGAAAGGTTGCGGCCGATCTCTTCCAGCACGACACCGGCCTCGACATGGCCGAGACCGAGGCCACCGGCAGGTTCGTCGATCAGGATGCCGGTGAAGCCCATGTCGGCAAATCGCTTCCACAGATCGCGGCTGAACCCGGCCGGATCATCGGCGTCACGCAGCGCGCGCAGATGCGAAACCGGCGCGGCATCGGCGATGAAATCGCGGATCGTATCCTGCAAGGCCGTCTGGTCGTCATCAAGGTAGAGGGGCATGTGAACCTCCATTCCGGCCAAGACCGAAATCTGCTGTCATAAGAGTAATCGTCAACCGTAGATCGGCGGTCAGGAGGGCAACGCCAAAATGCGTTTAGCGATAATGTTCAGCTGTATTTCGGACGTGCCACCCTCGATCGAGTTGGCTTTCGTCCGCAGCCAGGCGCGGGGCATAGCGCCGGTGCTCGAGGCGTCGCTTTCCCATTCCAGCGCATCCGATCCACCCGCCGCCATCATCAGTTCGTGACGATCCTTGTTCAACTCGGTGCCGTAATATTTCATCATCGAGGGCTGGGCAGGGTGTGCGCGACCCGCCTTCAGTTCATCGATGAAGCGCTCTGACATGGCGGAGAAGGCCCGCGCGCGCACCTCGAAGAGCGCGATGTTTGCGCGAAGGATAGGGTCGGCAAGCCGGCCGTCATGGTCAAGCCCGATCGTGGCGATCGCACCAGTGATCAGCGGGTTCTTGCCCGAACCGCCAAGGCCCATGCCGGATATCATCTCACGTTCATGGCCGAGCAGATATTTGGCGACGTCCCAACCTTTGTTCTCGTCATGGACCCGGTTGGCCTTGGGCACCTTCACATTGTCGAAGAAGGTTTCGCAAAATGGCGAATTTCCGGAAATCAGCAGGATCGGCTTTGTCGATACGCCATCCGATGCCATGTCGAACAGGACGAAGCTGATGCCGCCCTGCTTGGACTCTTTGGATGTGCGGACTAGGCAAAAAATCCAGTCCGCCTTGTCGGCATAACTGGTCCACACCTTCTGTCCATTGACGATATAATGATCGCCGCCGTCTTCCGCGCTCGTCGCCAAACTGGCTAGATCGGACCCGGCATTGGGTTCGGAGTATCCCTGGCACCAGCGGATTTCACCGCGAGCGATCTTGGGCAGATGATCGAGCTTCTGTTCCTCGGTGCCGTATTTCAGGAGTGCAGGTCCCAGCATGGAGATACCGAAGGAATAGAGCGGCGACCGGGCACGGATCGTGCCCATCTCCTCGCGCAGAATCTTCGTCTCTTCTGGTGAGAGGCCCCCGCCGCCATATTGCGTCGGCCAGTCGGGCACGGTCCACCCGCGTGCCGCCATTGCGTCAAGCCATTGCTTCTGTTCGGGGCTGGATGGCGCATAGCGACGGCCGCCCCAGCACACGTCGCCATCGGAGCGAAGCGGCTGACGCATCGCGGCCGGACAGTTTGCCGCCAGCCAGGCACGCGTGTCCGTGCGGAAACTATCGAGATCGGTCATGGCATCCTCTCCTCGTCCAGTCCCCGTGGCGGTCGTCCCGCTTTTTAAGGGGAAGGTCCCGGCAAAAGCCGGGACGACGGCTGCGTCTTACTTGATCCGGCCTCCGCTGGCCGCGGCATCCCTCAGCGACGACGCGACGGTGAAGCCGTGGTTCTCCAATCCGGCGACGACCTTGCCCAATCCCTCGGTCTGCGCCCAGAACATCGGGCCACCGCGATAGACGGGCCAGCCATAGCCATAGATCCAGACAACATCGATGTCGGACGCGCGCTGAGCCTTACCCTCCTCGAGGATAAGCGCACCCTCGTTGACCATCGTGTAGAGCGTGCGGGCGACAATCTCGTCATCGTTAATCTCCCGCGGCGTGACGCCTTCGCGTTTGCGGAAATCCTCAATGATCTCTGCAACGCGGGCGCTGTTCGACGGCGTGCGCTTCTCGTCGTAATCGTAGAAACCAGCCTTCGTCTTCTGGCCCCAGCGGTTTTCGGCAGCGAGGGCGTCGCGGATGTTCTCGATCCGGGTCGGGTCGCGGTGCCAGCCGATATCGACGCCGGCGAGGTCGGCCATCTGGAACGGCCCCATCGGCATGCCGAACGCGACATGCACGCGGTCGATCTGTTCGGGCGTGGCACCTTCCAGCAGCAGCTTCGTCGCCTCGACCTGGCGCGGCATCAGCATGCGGTTGCCGATGAAGCCATAGGTGACACCGGCGACGACCGCGACCTTCTTGATCTTCTTCGCCAGCGCCATGACGGTCGCCAGCACATCGCCCGCGGTCTTCTCACCACGCACGACTTCCAGCAACTTCATCACGTTGGCGGGGGAGAAGAAATGCATGCCGAGCACATCCTGCGGGCGGGCAGTCGCGGCGGCAATCTCGTCGATATCAAGATAGCTCGTGTTCGAGGCGAGAATTGCGCCGGGCTTGGCGATGGCATCCAGCCGCGTGAAGATGTCCTTCTTCACGCTCATTTCCTCATACACCGCCTCGATGATAAGGTCGCAATCGCGCAGGTCATCGAAGTTGAGCGTCGGTTTCAGCGCGCCCATCGCCTGTTCGACTTGCTCCGGCTTCATCCGGCCCTTGGCGGCTGTCGCTTCGTAATTCTTGCGGATCGTACCGGTGCCACGCTCCAACGCTTCCGCCTGCATCTCGACGATCGTCACCGGAATGCCGGCGGACAGGAAGTTCATCGAGATGCCGCCGCCCATCGTGCCGGCGCCGATCACACCGACACGCTTGATATCGCGCACCTTGATGTCGGCGGGAACGTCGTCGATCTTCGATGCCTGACGTTCGGCAAAGAAGATGTGGCGCTGGGCAGCAGATTGAACGCCCATCATCAACCGCATGAATTCCTGTCGCTCGAATGCGATACCCTCGGCGAAGCTCGCGACGGAGGCAGCCTTCTCGACGCAGGCGATATTGGCAGCTGGCGCGTCAAAGCCACGAAAACGGCGGGCGTTTTCCTTCTTGAACGCTTCAATGGCCTCCGGATCGGCTTTCGCTTCCTTCTCGCTCGCGCGAGGTATCGGCCGGTTCGCTTTGATCTCACGCGCAAAAGCGATCGCGTCGTCCGCCAGACTGTCTTCGCCGGCAAGGCGGTCGATCAGGCCGGCGTCCAAAGCCTTCTTGGCCGGGATCGGATCACCCTTGGCGGTCAGCTCCAGCGCCAGTTTTACGCCCGCGATGCGCGGCAGGCGTTGCGTCCCGCCCGCGCCGGGCAACAGGCCGAGCTTCACTTCCGGCGTGCCGATCTTGGCGGAGGGTACGGCGATCCGGTAATGACAGCCCAGCGCAACTTCGCATCCGCCACCCAGTGCGGTGCCGTGGATCGCAGCGACGACGGGCTTCGACGACGCTTCGATGATATCCACCACCGTCGGAAGCAAAGGCTCGACCGGCGGCTTGGTGAATTCGGTGATGTCCGCGCCGGCAAAGAACGTGCGGCCATCGCACCGGATCACCATCGCCTCGATCGAGGCGTCAGCGACGCCCTCCTCGATGGCCGCATCGATCCCCTGACGCACCGCCGCACCCAGCGCGTTGACAGGCGGATTGTCCGAAATGATGACCAGCACATCGTCATGGCGCTCGGTACGGATCGGCGAAGTCATGGTCGTCTCCTGAACGGTCGGGCGGGATCGCTGCCCCGTACCCCTGCTTCTAAGAACGCTCCGTCTATCGCCGCGCCACGAGACGAAATCAACAGTAATTGGTCTGCCGCCCGCGTTAAGCGGCAGACCCGACATTCAACTTATCGTCAGTCGCCGGTTTCCCTAGCGGCAACGAACCTGCTGGTTCTGGTCGACTGCACGACCGGCCAATGCACCCGCCGCCGCGCCGAGCAACGTGCCCACGGTCCGGCTCCGACCGCCATCGATGACGTTGCCGAGCAAGCCGCCCGCCGCGCCTCCGACGATCAGGCCCGTTGTGCCATCCGACCGGCGGCAATAATAACGCCCGTCATAACCGGCGTAGACCCGCTCGTCCGTCGACAGCACACGCTCGCGATACTGACCGCCGGTGCGATAATCGCGCGCGGGATCATAAACAGCGGTGTCGTCATACCCGTTCTCGTACCGATCGGGCGCCTGACGATAGGGGCCGTCGTCGCTCGTCCGCCGGTCGTTGCGACTTTCCTGATACCGGTCCACTTCCTGGCGATAGAGCTGATACTCACGATCGAACCGTTCCTGCGCGGCGCGGAACCGGGTTTCCTGCGCGCTGCTCTGGGCCAGGGCGGGGGACCCGGCGACGGTGGCAACGACGAGGCCGATCGTTAGAAGACGGGAAAGCATATCACTGGTCCTCCAGCCCGCGAATCGGGCGTTGATGCTCTGATACCGCCGGCAGACCCGATCGTTCCTGAACGGCCCCATCCGTCTTGATCGAAAGCATGCGGCGTTGCGTCACCCCGTGTGCTAGGACGGCATATCACTTGCCCGACCCCGTAGGCATGCTCGTGATGACGGATACCCGACAGAGGCCGCCGCTTACGCGTAGAAGGATCGTCCGATGGACGTGGACCACGCCTCCACCAGCCAGATGATGCAGGAAGCATCGCCCTTTGACAGCGCATCGGATGCTCCGGTTCGCGCCCAGTCCACGGTGGAGCGCGCCTATCAACTGGCGCGGCAGGGACCATGCACGACGCTCGACGATATCCGGCGTCAGTTGGAACAAGAGCGCTACGCCTCGGTCAACGCCCATCTCTCCGGCCCCACGATCCGCCGTCAGCTGCGCCAGATCTGCCGCGACCGGATCGTCCGGCCGACGCCAACCGAATAGGTCGCACGTCGGCGTGACTCAGCTCAGGGTCACGAACGTATCCATCACTCGTTTGCGCCCGGCATTCTCGAAATCGATCTCCAGCTTGTTCCCCTCGATCTCGGCGATCGCGCCATAGCCGAACTTCTGGTGGAACACGCGCTGCCCGACTGACAGGTCACCGCGCCCCTTGTTACCCAAGCTGACCGCGCTGGCCCGGCTCTCAACGATCCGTTTGGGGGCGGTCGTGAAACTGGAACCACCCATCTGCCCGGCGGCGCGCTGCCAGCCCGGCCCCCGCCCGGTGCCGCGCGCGACATCGGCGAACGGATCGGCACGTTCAGACCAGTTGGCGCACCACAGGCTCTCGCCGCCGCTCATGCTGGTTTCGGTGTCGATATGCTCGGGCGGCAGTTCGCCGACGAAGCGGCTGGGGATGCTCGACGTCCACTGCCCATAGATGCGGCGATTGGCGGCATGCAGGATGAACGCCCGCCGCCGGGCCCGCGTGATGGCGACATAGGCAAGCCGCCGTTCCTCCTCCAGGCTCTTGGTCCCGCCTTCGTCCAGCGATCGTTGCGAGGGAAACAGCCCTTCCTCCCAACCGGCGAGAAAGACGGTGTCGAACTCCAGACCCTTGGCCGCGTGGATGGTCATGATCGTCACCTGCGGATCGTTACGGCCGCCCTCGTTGTCCATGACCAGTGACACATGTTCGAGAAAGGCGCCGAGCGACTCATACTCTTCCATTGCCCGGACAAGCTCGGTCAGGTTCTCCAGCCGGCCCGCCGCCTCTACCGACTTCTCGGCCTGATACATCGCCGTGTAACCGCTCTCGTCCAACAGCTGCCGGGCCAGTTCGGGGTGGGGCAGGGTCTGCGCCATGTCGCGCCAGCGCGCGATATCGCCGATCAATCGTCCAAGGGATCGCCGCGCCTGTGCGGTCAGTTCATCGGTGTCGAGAATACGGGCCGACGCCGTGGTCAGTGGCAACGCCTCGGCCCGCGCCAGTTGATGGATACGCGCCAACGCCTTGTCGCCCAACCCCCGCTTGGGAACATTGACGATGCGCTCGAACGCCAGATCGTCCGCCGGCTGGTTGATGACCCTCAGATACGCCAGCGCGTCACGGATTTCTGCCCGCTCGTAGAAGCGGAAACCACCGACGATACGATACGGCATCCCGATCGAGATGAACCGGTCCTCGAACTCGCGGGTCTGGTGCGAGGCACGGACCAGGATAGCAATATCGTCCAGCGTCGTGCCGTTCCGCCGTGCCGCCTCGATCTCGTCGCCCACCCGGCGCGCTTCTTCGGGACCATCCCAAACGCCCAGCACGCGGACCTTTTCGCCCGCGTCCAGTTCGGTCCACAACTGCTTGCCGAGCCGGCCGCTGTTATGCGCAATCACGCCACCCGCCGCACCGAGAATATGGGGAGTAGAGCGATAATTCTGCTCCAGGCGGATCACCGTGGCGCCCGGGAAGTCCTTTTCAAACCGGAGGATGTTCTCCACCTGCGCACCGCGCCACGAATAGATCGATTGGTCATCATCGCCTACGCAAGCGATGTTCCGCCGCTCCTGCGCCAACAGCCGCAGCCATAGATATTGAACACTATTGGTGTCCTGATACTCGTCCACCATGATATAGCGGAAGCGCTGCTGATACTGTTCCAGCACGTCGCGATGCGTCTTCAGGATCACCAGCATGTGCAGCAACAAGTCGCCGAAGTCGCATGCGTTCACCGCCCGCAACCGCGCCTGATACTGCACGTACAATTCGCCACCACGGCCATTGGCGTAACGCTCGGACTCGCCGGCGTCGATATCGCGGGGGGTGAGCCCCTTATTCTTCCACTCGTCGATCAAGCCACCCAATTGCTTCGGCGGGAACCGCTTCTCGTCCAGATCGGCCGCCACGACGAGCTGCTTCAACAGACGAAGCTGATCGTCGGTATCCAAGATGGTGAAATTGGACTGCAAGCCGACCAGTTCGGCGTGCCGGCGCAGCATCTTGGCGCCGATCGCGTGAAAGGTGCCGAGCCACGGCATCCCCTCCACCGCATCGCCCACCAGTCGGCCGACCCGCTCCCGCATCTCGCGCGCCGCCCGATTGGTGAACGTCACGGCCAGAATCTCGCTCGGCCACGCCTTGCGCGTGTACAGCAGATGCGCGAGCCGAGCGGTCAGGGCCGCCGTCTTGCCCGTGCCGGCTCCGGCCAACATCAGAACGGGACCGTCGGTCGTCAACACCGCCTCGCGCTGGGGCGGGTTCAGCCCGCGCAGATAAGGCGGCTCATCGATCGTCGAGGGTATGGCGGACTGGTTCACCACCGAACAAGTAGGGAACGAACGCCGCACAGACAAGCGCGGTCCACGTCATCGAAGCGACACCTGATCGTCGCGCCTGCGTAACGAAGCAGGGCTAGCGAAGCCTCAGCCGACGAGGCCCGGATGGGTGCGCGTGAGCCATCAACGTACCGGCAGAGCCGGGCGCCAACCCGCAGGAGCTATCATGACCATCATCCGTAACGTCGCCACGGCGGCGGCCCTTGCCGCGTGCGCGATTTCCGCCACCACCGTATCGGCCGCTGATCGGACCGATCGCCGCGTCCCCGTAATCGTCAACGTATCGCGTGCCGGTCTCAATCTCGCCAACGCCAGCGACCGTGGCCGTCTGGCACAGCGTATCGCCCGTGCCGCCCGTGGCGCCTGCGGCGTCGGATCGATGCGCGGCACCGCGATGACCGATGCGGATCGTTGCTACCGTGAGATGCTGGCCGACGGTAACGGTCAGCTTGCCGCGATTGAGCGTCGCGGCGCTGTGCAGGTCGCCGCCCGCTGATCGACCGTGCCGACCGCGGTGCCCGGATATCCCTGGCGCCGTGGTCGACATGCGCGTGCCGATTGCCAGTCATGTCGCCATGACCCAGACTTACACCGGCGCCTGCCATTGCGGCGCGATCCGCTACACCACTACCGGTGAGCCGCAGCATCACGCGCTGTGTCATTGCACCGATTGCCGCCGCTGGTCGGGCGCACCGATGGTGGGCTGGATCGCCTTCACTGAGGATCAGGTAACGGTGACCGGCACCCCCGCCACCTACGCATCATCCGAAGAAGCGACCCGACAATTCTGCGGTACATGCGGAACCGGCCTGTTCTATCGCAACCCTGTCTATCTGCCCGGCATCGTCGATATCCAGTCCGGCACGCTCGACGATTATGCCGGCAATCCACCCGGCGCCCAGATCATGGTCAAGGATCGTGTCGCTTGGATGGACGACGTCGAGACGCTGCCCCGCTTCGCCACCTACCCTGGCATGGATTGACCGCAGCAGCTTGACCGCGTCCGGCGAGGACGTGAAGGAAGCGCATGACCGATCGACCGCATCCTTCCCATGCCCGCGTGCTGCTCGCCAGCTTCGTCGGAACCACGATCGAGTTCTACGATTTCTACGTCTACGCGACCGCCGCCGCGCTGGTATTCGGCGAGCTGTTCTTTCCGCTCGGCGCTCCCGGCGCGCAGCAATTAGCCGCCTTTGCCACCTTGGCCGTGGCCTTCTTCGCACGGCCCATCGGCAGCTTGGTATTTGGCCATTTCGGCGACCGGATCGGCCGCAAGTCGACCTTGGTCGCGTCGCTGCTGACGATGGGTGTGTCGACGACGCTGGTCGCGGTGCTGCCGACTTACGCCACGGCCGGTTGGGTGGCGCCGGTCGCGCTCTGCGTCCTGCGGTTCGGTCAGGGCTTTGGCCTGGGCGGCGAATGGGGCGGAGCAGCCCTGCTCGCGGTGGAGCATGCACCGCCAGGCTGGCGCGCCCGCTATGGCAGCGCGCCGCAACTGGGCGCCCCGGCCGGCTTCATCGCCGCCAACGGCCTGTTCCTGTTGCTCGGCCTGTGGCTGTCGCCGGCGGAGTTTCGTGACTGGGGCTGGCGCATTCCTTTCGCGATCAGCGCGATACTGGTGGCGCTGGGGCTATGGATTCGCCTAAAGCTCACAGAAACGCCAGAATTTGCGGCCTCGCTGGAGGAGGCGCCACCACCCGCGGTGCCGATTGCCGAACTGCTCGGCCAGCACCTCGGTGCGACGCTGGCGGGGACGGTCGGCGCGATCGCCTGTTTCGCCGCCTATTATGTCGGCACGGCGTTCCTGTTGGGTTACGGCACCAAGACGCTGGGCTTCACGATGCAGCAGTTTCTGTTGATGCAGTTGGGCGCGATCCTGTTCATGGCGGTCGGTATCTATCTCGCGGCTTGGCTAGCCGACAATCGCTGGGACGAACGGCGGGTGCTGGCGGGTGGCTGCGTCGCCACCATTCTGGTCGGCTTCACTATCGCTCCGCTGATGAACGGATCGGCGATCGGGGCTTTCGCGTTTCTGTCGCTCACTCTGTTCGCGATGGGTTTCGTCTATGGCCCGCTCGGTGCCTGGTTGCCCGGACTGTTTCCGGCCCGCGTCCGCTACACCGGCGCATCGATGGCCTTCAACGTCGCCGGCGTCATCGGCGGCGGGCTGACGCCGCTGGTCGCGCAGGGGCTGGCGATGGAGCGCGGGCTGGCGGCCGTGGGCCTGTATCTAAGCGGCGCGGCCGCGTTGAGCCTCATCGCCCTAGTGATGATGCGACCACGCGCAACGACGCCCGCCACGCCTAGCGACGCGGTCCTCTAACCGCGCCGCAACAGGGTGAGCCGCGCCTTGCCATGGACGCGCGTAGCATCGACGACGAAGTTGGGCAGCTCGATCTCCTCCGGCTTCGAGGTTTCGATGCTGACCCATGTCGCCGGCCCGATCCACCTGAGCCGACCCAGTTTGTCGAGCGCCACGCTACCCGCTCCCGTGCCATAAGGCGGGTCCATCATGATAAGGTCGAGCGGCGCGGGCGCCGGCCCCAGCGCCATTACCGACGTCGCCCGAACGTCGCCGCGCGTGCCGAGCTTCGCCAGATTGGCCTTCAGTGCGTCTAGCGCGGCACGGTCCTGCTCCACGAAAAGGCAAGTGGCGGCACCGCGCGACAGCGCCTCGATCCCCAGCGCACCTGAACCCGCGAACAGGTCGCCGACGGCCAGCCCCTCGAAACTGCCGAGACGACTGGCGAGCATCGAGAACAGCGCCTCGCGGGTCCGATCCGCGGTGGGGCGGGTGGCATCGCCCTTGGGCGCGACGAGCGGGCGGCCCCGCCATTGACCGGCAATGACCCGCATTTCAGCGCTTGCCCCGCGGCGGCGATCCCTTGGGCGCGCCGGACGGTGGACCCTTGCGCGACGGTTTCACCGCACGCGGTGGATGGCCACGGCCACCGGCAGGCCCCTTGCCGCCGCCACGGTTCGCGCTCAACGTCCCCGATGTCGCGGTGCGTGGCCGATCGTCGCCGGTGCGGGCAGGGCGGTCACTCCGAAAATTCGGCGCGCGGGACCGTTCACCGCCTTCAGTACGTGGTGACTGACCGCGTGGACGATCGCCCTGCTCCGGCCGATCCCGATAATTGCCCGTCGACCGATCGCCGCGCGGCGCGAACGACCGGGGGCGTTCGCTCGCTTCCGAGCCGTCACGCCGCTGCCCGGTGGCCGGACGCCCCTCACGCGGATATTGCGTCCGCGGCCGATCCGCTGCATCCGACCGATCACGGTACGGCGCAGCAGGACGGTCGCCGCGCGGCGCGAACGAGCGCGGGCGTTCGCTGCCATCGCGCGGCACGGTGGCGGGACGCCCTTCGCGCGGCGCGGCCGAACGCGGCCGATCGCCGGCATCATATCGCTGCGGACGCTGCTCGCTGCCGGAGCGATCACGCGGCTGCCGGTCGGATCGGCCGCCACGCGCCCCCGCGTCGGAAAGCTGGAAACGGCCGGTCGCCGGCCGCGCTTCACCTGTATCGCCGGGACGACTGGGCCGGGTGCGGCTGCCCCAGCCACTGTTGGGCTTGGCGGGAGCGGCGCGGGCAGGGGCCGCACGTACCGGCGCACGGGTTGGTCGCGCCTCGGCGGCCGGTCGTTCGACTGGCGCGGCGGCCGGTGCCGCCGGGGCAGGCTTCGCCGCCTTGCTCCTCGGCTCGACGGTGACGAGCGATTGCAGGTCCGCTCCCTTGGCACGGCGCGGTCCAGCCAGCGTCTTGGTGAACGCGACCAGGTCATGTTGCTTCACTTCGCCCACCTCACCCGGCGGCAAGTCGCCCAGCACAAACGGCCCGTACCGCGTCCTGATCAGGCGACCGACCTGTAGCCCCAGATGCTCCAGCACCCGGCGGACCTCACGGTTCTTGCCCTCCGACAACGTCAGTTCGATCCATACATTGGCGCCGGTGCGGCGTTCCAGATTGGCATCGATCGGGCCGTACCGGATCCCCTCGATCTCGATCCCCTCGATCAGATCCTCCAGCATCGCCTGCGTTACATCGCCATAGGCACGAGCACGATAGGTACGCTCGACGCCGGTGGCAGGCAGCTCCAACTGACGCTTCAACCCGCCATCGGTCGTCAGCAGCAGCAACCCCTCCGTACCCAGATCGAGCCGCCCCACCGGCACCGTCCGCGGCAGATCGGTGGGCAGGCGGTCATAGATCGTCAGACGACCGGCCGGGTCACGCTCGGTGACGAGCAGACCGGTCGGCTTGTGATACAGGAACAGCCGTGCCGCCTCGGGCGCCGCGACCGGGTGGCCATCAACCGTGATGCCGTTCAGCGACGTCAGCACGGTGGCCGGCGTGTCGAGCGCGACCCCATCCAGCGCGATGCGGCCTTCCGCGATCATGCGTTCGACCTCCCGGCGCGACGCGATGCCGGCGCGAGCAAGAAGTTTGGCGATGCGATCGCCCGGACGGGGCTCGGAGTCATTCATGATCGGCCGAATACATGCTCTGACGCGATCAGGCGAAAAAATCTTTGCGCCCGTTGGCGTCGGGGTGCGTTATGACCCGCAAGCGTAATAAGGGGCGGGGCGCCATGCTGTTCGGCAAAAAGAAGCGGCACATCGTCCGATTGTTGGTCGTCGAGGACGAACCACTGGTGGCGTTCGACAACGAACATGTGTTGTCGGAGGCTAAATACGAAGTGGTCGCCACAGTCGATCGGGTAGCAGACGCCGTCGATATCTTGTCCGACGGGCAGGCGATCGATCTCATTCTCGTCGACGTCAATCTGGCCGATGGGTCGGGTCTGGACGTCGCCCGCGCCGCCCGCCAGCGCGATATCCCCGTAATGTTCGTGACCGGGTCTCTGCCGCCCGAGGCTGTGGAACTGGCCGCCGGCTGCCTGTCCAAACCCTATAACCAGCGCGACTTGCTGTCAGCGATCGTGGCGATCGAGGCGGGATTGCAGGGCAAGCCCCCAAAGCGCTTGCCACCCGGCTTCCGGTTGTTCGCGCCCGCCGCGTAACGCTTCCTTCCACAGCGATCGTCGCTATGGTCGCCCGCTCTCATAAGGAGCGGGCATGGGCGATACGGTAACGCAGGTACGGTGGCGGGACGGCGTGGCGCCTTATTTCGAGCGACAGCCGCTTGCCGCGCTGGCGCTCGGTATCTCTTCCGGTTTCCCCTATGCGATGATCGGCGCGACGCTGACCACGCGATTGGCCGCCAGCGGCATCGACAAGAAGACAGTAACGGCGTTCAGCCTCGCCTTCCTCGTCTATAACCTTAAATGGCTATGGGCGTGGGTTGTGGATGGCGTCCGCCTGCCGCTGATCGGTCGATTGGGCCAGCGCGTCTCGTGGCTGATCTTGGCCGGTCTGCTGGTGATCGCGGCGGTCGCCAATCTGGCACTCGTCGATCCGTCCGCCAGCATCGGCGCGACCGCGACGGCGGCGATACTGGTCGGCGCGGCGGGGGCCACGTTCGACATCGTCATCGACGCCTACCGGATCGAGATACTAGCGCCGAGGCAGCTCGGCGTCGGTTCAGGCATGAGCCAATATGGCTGGCGGATCGGATCAGCGGGCGCAGGTGCGCTGGCGCTGGTGGTTGCGGAACGGTCGGGATGGAGCACCGCCTATCTGGCCTGCGCCGCCTTCGCCCTGCCGGCGATGCTGGCGGGACTGGTATTGGGTGAGCCGGTCCGGCGGCGCGATCCCGTCGTTCAGCGTGGTTTCGCCGAGGGGCTGAAAGCGATCTGGGGGCCGTTCGTGCAGTTCTTCGCGCGCGACGGCGCTCTCCTGGTGCTACTATTCATTCTGATCCACAAGATCGGTGACACGCTGGCCAATCTGACGTTGCGGCTATTGTTCGACGATCTGGGCTTCACCGGCGACGAGATCGCGTTCTACGACGTTGGCGTCGGATTCATCGCGTATCTGGTCGGCATCTTCATCGGTGGCATCCTGTACGCGCGGATGGGGATGAAGCGGTCGGTGCTGCTCGCGCTAGTCCTGATGGCGGTCTCCAACCTGTCCTTCGCCGGACTGGCGGCGGCGGGCCATTCCAACATCGGCATGGCGGCCGCGATCGGGTTCGAGAACGCGGCGAGCGGCTATGGCGGCGTCGTGGTCATCGCGTATTTCTCCGCGCTGTGCGACCTTCGCTTCACCGCCGCACAGTTCGCACTGATCTCGGCCGCCGCCAGCATCGTCGGCCGGATCGTAACCGGCACCACCGCGGGCGCGTTGATCGAGCGGTTCGGCTATGTCCATTTCTATCTGATGACGACGCTGCTGGCGCTGCCGGGCGTCGTCCTGTTCTGGTGGATGAGCCGGACCGGTCTGGTCGATCAGTCGATCGGCAGCGCGGGCATCACAGGCGAGGGAGATGCCCGCAATGTTCCGTAAGGCATCCCGTCTTAGCTAACGGGCCGCCCTTCATCGGTAAAAGCGGCGGTTACGGCGGCGGCGGCCATTAGCACATTCTCGACCCGTCGCACGCCGAGCAGATCGGCGGTGAGCAGCCGCGCCTTCTCCGGCGCCATTTCGATCCGTCCCAGGATCGATATCAGCGCTGCCTCCGCCGGGGTCATACGTCCACAGCAGCAGGGCGCGATCGCGATCGTGCCGGCTGCGGTCGATGCAAGCTCGGCCATGAGCACCCGCATCAGTATTAGCGGTCGACGAAAGCCCTGCCCGAACGCGGTGAAGAAAGCATGCGCCGCACGGGCATCCGCCAGACCATGCGCCCCCATCCGCCGCATCGCGAACAACGCGATACGCGCATTGATGCAGGTGGGCAGCGCGTGGGGCAACAGGGTGGTCGTATCGGTCGTCATCAGGACGTCTCCGCTCAGCTCGAAACCAAGCGTCACGCATACGTTATTGCAAGTCAATAGCAACTAGATCGGCAGTTCTTCATTGGCGACGAGTGCCGAGCCGGCCAGATAAAGCGACCCAGCAATCAAAACGACGCCAGCCGTTTTCACGCAGGCCAGAGCAGCCTCGACCGATTCGGCTAGCATTGTCTCCACCCCAAGGTCATGCGCCAGTCCAGCCAGTATCGCCGGATCATGATGCTCATGCCCCGGCACCGGCACCGCCACCACGCGGCCGACCGATGACGACAGCAGCCGTAGCACCGCTGGCGCGTCCTTGTTCGCCAGCATCCCCAGTACCAGAGTCACCGGCCGCCCCCGCGCGATCCCGCGCAGCGCCCGTGCCACCGGAGCGGCGGCGGAGGGATTATGTGCCCCGTCCAGCCACAATTCGCTCCCATCCGGCAACAGCCCGGTCAGCGGCCCCGGCGACAATCGCTGCATCCGCGCCGGCCATTGCGCCCAATCCGCCGCCGCGCGATACGCCGCTTCCGGCACCGCCAGCGCTCCCTGATGCCGCAGCATCGCAATCGCTAGTGCCAGATTGCGTGACTGATGCGCCCCGATCAGGCGGGGGCGGTGGGTGACGATCGAAAATCCCGGATCGGCATAGCGCATCGTCGACCGCGCCGTTTCACTGTGCCAGTCACGCCCCCGCGCCAGCACCGGCGCCCCGGCGGCGGCGGCAATCTGCGCGATGCGATCCGCGGAGCGACGCGGATAATTCATTGTGACGAGCGGAACTCTCGCCTTGGCGATGCCGGCCTTCTCTCCCGCAATCGTCACCGCACCGCGACCCAGGAACGACTCATGATCCACCCCCAACGCCGCGATGCCGGTCACGACCGGCGCGACGATGACATTGGTGGCATCCAACCGTCCACCCAGTCCGACCTCGACGATGGTCGCCGCCGCCGGCGTGCGGGCAAAGGCCAGGAATGCGGCAGCCGTCGTCACCTCGAAAAAGCTCGGGCGGATATCGTCAGCGATATCCAGCACCTGGGCCAGCAGCCCGGCCAGCGCATCGTCATCGATCAATCGGCCTGCAACCCGGATACGCTCATTGAATCGGACCAGATGCGGGCTGGAATAGACATGGACCGACAAACCCGCCGCCTCGATCGCTGCACGCAGGAAGGCGCAGGTCGATCCCTTCCCGTTCGTCCCGGCGACATGGAACACCGGCGGCATCGACAGATGCGGATCGCCCAGTCGCGTCAGCAGGGCGGCAATCCGCTCCAGCCCAAGCACATCCGCGCCGGGCGACAGCATCGCCAGCCGATCTAACTGATACTGGACGGCGACATGCGAAGACGTGGCATGATCGGGCATGATGGTTCCTCGGCCCGGACTTATGATCCGCCGATTATGCCGCCGCCGCGCGATTGCCGCAAAGGTAACCGATCACCTGCGCCAGCCGATCACGCAGTTCCTTGCGATGTACGACCATATCCAGCATCCCGTGATCGAGCAGATATTCCGCCCGTTGAAATCCCTCGGGCAGCTTTTCGCGGATCGTGCTTTCGATCACCCGCTGGCCGGCAAAACCGATCAGCGCATTCGGCTCGGCGATCTGCACGTCGCCCAGCATCGCGTAGCTGGCGGTGACGCCGCCCGTGGTCGGGTCGGTCAACACGACGATATAGGGCAAGCCGGCATCATGCAGCATCTGGATAGCCACCGTGCTGCGCGGCATCTGCATTAGGCTCAGGATGCCCTCCTGCATCCGCGCTCCGCCCGCCGCCGTGAAGATCAGATAAGGGCAGCGATCCGCGATCGCCGCCTCTACGCCGCGGACGAACGCCTCGCCGACCGCCAGACCCATCGATCCGCCCATGAAGGCGAAATCCTGCACGCCCATCACCACGCGGTGACCCAAGATCGTGCCGCGCGCATTCAGCAGCGCATCGGGCTCGGTGGTCGCGGTGCGCGCCGCCTTGATCCGATCGACATATTTCTTCGAGTCACGGAATTTCAGCGGATCTTCCGGCACCTTGGGTGCGGGTAGCTGCGCGCAGCTGCCTTCGTCCAATATTTGCGAGAAGCGGATTTTTGGCCCGATGCGCTCGTGATGCTCGCACCGCGGGCAGACATAGAGGTTCTCCTCCATTTCGCGCGTGAAGACCATCTGGCCGCATCCCTTGCACTTGTGCCAGAGATTCTCTTCCGGCTGGTCCTTCTTGGATTTGAAGGCCAAGGCATTGCGGACGTTGTTTAGCCAACTCATCGGCCAGTTTCCTCGATACGATTGTTCCGTGCGGATTCAACGGCGTCTGCAAGGGAACGGATATAGGCGGTGACGGGCGCCGGCGCATCGGCACCGTGTTCCGCCACGACCTCAACGATCGCCGATCCGACAACCACCGCATCCGCCACTCGCGCCACGGCCGCGGCCTGTTCGGGGGTGCGGATGCCGAAACCGACCGCGATCGGCAGGTCCGTCGCCGCCTTCAGCCGCGCAACCGCTTCCTCGATCGACGCCTGCGCCGCCTGTTGCAGCCCGGTGATGCCGGCGACCGAGACATAATAAAGAAAACCCTCTGCGCCCTCAAGCACGGTCGGCAACCTTGCGGCGTCGGTAGTCGGTGTCGCAAGCCGGATCGGCGCGATACCCTTCGCTCGCAATTGCGGCCCCAGCGCGTCGTCCTCCTCGGGCGGAATATCGACGCAGATGACGCCATCGACACCGGCGGTGGCCAGCGCGTCGGCGAACCAGTCGGCGCCCCGTCGCAGCATCGGATTGGCATAGCCCATCAGCACCAGCGGCACCGCCGGATGACGCGCACGGAAACCGGCAGCCATCGACAGGATATCGGCGGTGGTAGTGCCGGCGGCCAGACTGCGAATGTTGGCATTCTGAATCGCCGGCCCGTCCGCCATCGGATCAGTGAACGGCATGCCCAGTTCGATCACGTCCGCGCCGCCGGCAACAAGTGCATCGAGAATGGCGGGGGTAGCGGCGGCTGTAGGATCACCCGCCGTAACAAAGGCGATCAGCGCCGGGCGGTCCTTGGCGAACGCCGCGGCGAGGCGATTGATGGCAACGCCGTCGCTCACATCGCCACTCCCAGCGCCGCCGCGACGGTGAAGATGTCCTTGTCACCGCGCCCGCACAGGTTCGCGAGGATGATCTGGTCGTCACGCATCGTACGGGCATGGCGCGACACAGCGGCGATCGCATGAGCCGGCTCCAGCGCTGGGATGATCCCCTCGGTCCGGCACAGCAACTGGAACGCGTCCAGCGCATCCTTGTCGGTCGCGCTGTCATATTGCACGCGGCCGATATCACGCAGCCACGCATGTTCGGGGCCGATACCGGGATAATCGAGACCTGCGGAGATCGAATGGCCCTCGGCGATCTGGCCGTCCTGATCCTGCAACAGATAGGTCTTGTTGCCGTGAAGCACGCCGGGGAAACCACCGGCCAGGCTGGCGGCGTGTTCGCTACCCTCCAGACCATGACCCGCCGCCTCGACGCCCAGCATCGCCACCGACGCATCGTCGAGGAAGGGATGGAACAGCCCGATCGCATTCGATCCGCCACCGATCGCGGCGACGAGCATGTCGGGCAGGCGGCCGGTACGCGCAAGCATCTGCGCCCGCGCCTCACGCCCGATCACGCTCTGGAAATCGCGGACGAGTTCGGGATAGGGATGCGGACCGGCGGCGGTGCCGATGATGTAGAACGTGTCGTGGACGTTCGCGACCCAGTCGCGCAGGCCCTCGTTCATCGCATCCGACAGCGTCTTCGCGCCCGACGTGACCGGCCGCACTTCGGCGCCCAGCAACTTCATGCGGAACACATTGGGCTGTTGCCGCTCGACGTCCTTAGCACCCATATAGATGATGCAAGGTAGGCCGAACCGCGCGCAGACCGCCGCGGTGGCGACGCCGTGCTGGCCCGCCCCCGTTTCGGCGATGATCCGCGTCTTGCCCATGCGGATCGCCAGCAGGATCTGGCCGATGCAGTTGTTGATCTTGTGCGCGCCGGTATGGTTCAGCTCGTCGCGCTTGAACCACACCTGTGCGCCCATGCCCGCATCGACGCCGGTACGCAGCGCTTCCGACAACCGTTCCGCATGATAAAGCGGGCTGGGGCGGCCGACATAATGCTCCAGCAGATCGTCGAACTCCGCCTGAAACGCCGGGTCGGCCTTCGCCGCGCGATATTCGCGCTCCAAATCGAGGATCAGCGGCATCAGCGTTTCGGCGACATAGCGACCACCGAACTGGCCAAAATGACCACGGTCGTCAGGCTGGGCGCGGAAGGAGTTGGGCGCGTGGGGAGCAGATGCGTTCATGACTGGGCGGCCTTAAGGAACCGAGCGATCTTGTCCATATCCTTGACGCCTGGCGCGCTTTCCACACCCGACGATACATCAACCAACGCCGTCCGGGTACGGACGATCGCCTCAGCGACATTGTCGGGGCCAAGCCCGCCCGACAACGCCCAGGGCAGGGGATGACGGAAGCCGGCGAGCAACGACCAGTCGAACCGCAATCCCATGCCGCCGGGCAGCGCCGCATCATCGGGCGTCTTGGCATCATACAACAGTCGATCGGCAGCCCCGACAAAGCCGGGAGCCACATCCAGATCGCCGCGCGTCTTCACCGCGATTGCCGCCCAGACATCCTTGCCCAGCTTCGCCTGAATGGCTGCCGTGCGGGCCGGCATCGTCTTGTGAACCTGGATGACGTCGAGGAGGGGCGCGGCCCGTTCCAGCAACAGATCGTCCGGATCGACGAACACCCCCACCCGCGCAACATGATCCGGCACCCGCGCCGCCAGTTGCGCGGCGGTATCGAAATCCAGATGCCGCGGCGAAGGGGGGAAGAATACGAAGCCGACATGGCTCGCCCCACCCGCCAGTGCGGCATCGAGAGTGGCGACCGTGTTCAGGCCGCAGATTTTGACGAGCATGATCTCTTTTTTCACTTCAAGTACGTAATGATAATCATGAGTAAAATCACCCTACAGTCGCGGTATCAGCGGCCGCAAAAACAGGAATGCTATTTTCTCGCGCTGCGCAGGCCTAGCTTCTAACTTTACCCAATATACCTAGGAGGAAGTCGCAAATATTCGCAAATACTGGATGACGTCTCGCCAGCAAAATTTTAATGAAAAACGATCTTACGGTTTTTGTGACAACGTAGGTGGGTGACGAACGCTTTAACGCTGCGTTTTATGTCGCGGCCAATCGACGCCGCGCTGACTATAAGGTCGCGGCGATCGCCCGCGCGGCGGCATCAGGATCATCGGCCTGCGTAATCGGGCGCCCGATCACCAGGATGGACGCACCGGCATCCATCGCGGCGCGGGGCGTCACGACCCGCTTCTGATCGCCCACCGGTCCATTGGCCGGGCGTACGCCGGGCACGACGAAGAACCCCTTGGTCCAGATCGCCTTGGCCGCCGCCACCTCCGCACCGGAACATACGATGCCATCGACACCAGCCTCCCGCGCCAGCGCGGCCAGCCGCACGACATGGTCATGGGCATTGCCCTGCACGCCGGTAGCAACCAGATCGTCGGCATCCAGACTGGTCAGCATCGTGACCGCGATCACCTTCGTACCCAACGGCGCGGCCGCCTTGGCGTCCTCCAGCATTGCGCGACCACCCGATGCATGGACCGTCAGGATCGCCGGTTCCAGCGGGGCAAGTGCCTGCACCGCCTTGGCGACGGTGTTTGGGATGTCGTGCAGTTTCAGGTCGAGAAAGATCGGCAGGCCGAAACCCGCCATCTCACGAACCCCCGGCTGGCCGTGCGCGGCGAAGAATTCCAGGCCCAGCTTCAGGCCGCCGACATGGGTATGCACGCGATCGGCGATCGCCTTTGCGCGGGCCAGATCAGGAGTATCGATCGCGACGAAGACACGGTTGGTCATCAGAGCAGCCCCGGGCCAGCGTGCGCGATCGGTGTCGGCGCCAGACCGGGTGAGGGCTGCGCGACAGGCGACACCACGACCGGCGAGATCGGCGCGGTCGCGGCATGCAGCGCGCGCGTTTCTGCCAGTGTCCGTTCGCACGTCGTCAGCCGCTGGTTCAGCCGCCACCGGCGTGCAGCCTGCCACCCCAATGTGGGCAGCAGTCCGAGCAAAAAGGTGAAGAACAGCAGGAAGGGCAGGTTGATATCAGCCACCAGCCCACCCGGCAGACGGATCGGCACCGCCGTCCAGTTACCGATCGTGAATGCCGCGGCCAGAAACGCGAGGAGGCACCAGAACAGGATTTTCAGGAACTGCATGCGGTTCTCCCTTCGTCCATATCGCTAGCGGCCGCGGCACGACTTGGCCAGCCTTCAGCCGATTTCCCGCCGCACCGAGGCGATCAGCGGCCCGATCGCCGTCAGCCGCGGTTCCTCCTCATCCAAAATTGCGACGAGCGCCTGCCGCTTCACCGCAGCGATCCGGCCGGCCTTCAAGCGCGCGGAGGCGGGCAGGGCCGACACGACGATATCGATCAGTCGTTCCGCCCCGTGCAGCCGACCCCATAGATAGTCGTTCTCGCGGTAAGCACGGCTGAAGAACGCGCCGAAGCTGTTGAACTGGATACCTTTCAACGTTGCCTCTGCCCCGCCGGCCCGAATCGTCGTCGCGTCATCGGGGGCGATACGATCGACCTTGATCGCATCGAACTCATCCAGCCCCTCTCCCTGCAACAGCGGTAGCGTCGCACCGTCGAAGAAGGGAAAACCCAGATAGGCGAGCAGCAGAGGCCGCCGGGCATCTCGGTCCAGTCCGGCGAGCGCGGTCGACAATCGCTCGTCCGCCTCCGCGTCCAGCCGCGCCAGATCAAGCGACGCAGCCAGTTGGTCGAGAAACGGCCCGGCATCCTCCCGCAACTCGCGCGCCATCGGCCGCAGCGCGCGATGCGGCTCGCTGCGCTGTGCATCGAGATAGGGGGCGAGCGACAGATATATTGCCTCCCGCATCGGCGTCAGCACGGCATCGGCCCGTGCCTCTTCCAATTCGCCGAGTCGCCGTGCCAACAGGCGCAACCGGCGGATCCGATAACCGATATCGAACCGGCGTAGGAAATAGATCGCCCCGGCGCTTTCGTGCATCTCGACCGCGCCGGCCCTAGAGATCGCCGCCGATCGCAGCCGGTGATGCCCGGCACCATGGTCGCCCGCGATCGCATCCGTCAGCACCGCCAGCGCAGTAAGCACGCCGTCTAGCTTCAACCGATTATAGGCGACATACCCATATCCCGCCTGCGCCGCCGCCGCCGTCTGAGCCCGCCGTCGCCATGTCGCCAGCCGCCGGGGCGTCGGCCGATTGAGGAACAACGTGCGGCCGAACAGCGATTCGACCTCCGCCTCCACCGCCGGGCGGATCGCGTCCACGATGCCCGCCAGCCGTTCGACCCGGCCTGAACGGGCAGCCAGCGCGTCCAGATTGTCGCGGATTGGCTGCTGGCGCGGCAGTTCGCTCAGCGCCCCCAGGATCGTCTGGAAAAAGCCCGGCGTCTCGCCACCGCCCGCCAGCCGAAACTTCAGACCCGGAAACGGATCGATATATACGAACCGACGATCGACCTGCCGGCGGGCGGGCCGTTCCTTCAGCGCGTCGATCGCCGGGCGGAAGGGCGCGTTGGCCAGCACCGACCCATCGATCAGCACGGCCTTGTCCGCCCGTCCGGCGGCGGCATGGCGTGGCAGGATGCGGCGCAGGAACGCCCGCCGTCCCGGCCATGCCGTGCCGCGCGTCTGCAACACTGCGTCGATCTCGCCGACCGAAAACGGCGGAAAGGCACCTGGAAAGCTGGATGTGGCCCGCGCCGCAAAGGCGAGTTCTGGCATCGCCGCCAACGCATCCACGGGCTCACCCGCATCGGAAAAGCTGACGACGACCCGATGCTCGGTCTCCACCACCTCGGGCGGGGAGTTGAGCGGCAGTCGCTCCGGGTGCCCCCCGAAATCGGTCACGGTCACGAACAGGTCGAGCGGCTGGCCGGGCGGCAACAGGCGCGGGCCACGCGGCGCCGCATCCATCGCCGCCAACGCATCGAGCAACAGGCCGCTGAATGTCTTGCCCCCGAACGGCGGTTCGAACCAACGCGATCGAACGAACCGCGACATCTTCGCCCGCACCTCGTCGCGCGTTGCGGCGTCGTCCAGTTCGTCCACCGCCTCCTTGCTGCGCCCTGCCGCCATCCACGCCAGCGGCAGCGCCCACGCCTTGGAAAAGCGTGATGCGGGGGCGGCGGCCGGATCGATCAGCGCATCGACGTCCGCCGACGTCAGCCACAGATCGGTAAGCGGATCGAGCGACTGCCCGGTCGCGATCGCCTGCGCCAGAAAAATTCCGTTGATCCCGCCCGCCGATGCCCCCGCGATGATATCGGCCAGCACGCGAAGTTTCAGTCCGCCCTGCTCCTCGATCTCACCCAACAATGCGTGATAGACGATGTCAGTGCCTGCGACTGGCGTATCGCCGGCATGATAGTCGTGGCTGGCGCGGGCGAGCCGCCATACCTCCTTGGTGATGCCATGCATGTAAACCGCCAGACTGATCCCGCCGTAACAGACCAGCGCCAGCCGCAGCTCCTTCTCATGCATCGACAGCGTCCGTTTCACGCGGCGGTATCACGTCCAACATCGCCCAGATCGGCAAATGGTCGGAAGCCTTGCGCGCGGCGGCGCTGGCATGAACGCCGCATTCCACTACCCGCAGATCGCGCGATGCCATGATCCGATCCAACCGGGCGATCGGCCGGCGGGCGTGGAACGATGCGCCGGTGCCCGCCACCTGATAATCGCGCCCAAAGTCACGCAGACACCCCGCCGACGCGCTCCATTCGTTCAGGTCACCCATCAACACCGTCGGATGGACGCTGTCCCGGTGGGTTACATGCGCCAGGATCGCTGCAGCCTGCCGCCGCCGCCACAGTCCGGACAGGTCGAGATGCATTCCCACCACCCGCAGCAAGACATCGCCGATCGCGATATCGGCCGTCACGGCCCCGCGCGGCTCTAGCGCAGGCAGGTGGATCGCCTCGCACCCAACTACGGTTGCGCTTTTGCGCACCAGCAGCGCGTTCCCATGCCAGCCCATGGAGGTCGCGCGAAGCCCGACCGCGATATGCTTCCAATCGCTATGGTCCTCCAGCAAATGTGGTGGGATCACGCCGGTCCGCGCACCAAAGCGGCGATCCGCTTCCTGGAGTGCTATGACGTCGGCGTCGATCTCCCGTAACACATCGAGAATTCGTTCGGGGTTCCGGCGGCGGTCGGCGCCAATCCCCTTGTGCATGTTGTAGCTGGCGACTTTTATCATTCCGGCTACGCAACGCAGAACCGATGGCCCCGGTTGCAGGCCATCGGCTGATCGTCGACGGTGCGAATCGCTGTTACGCACCAGCGACTGGTTCGGCTAAAGGCAATCGATGGTCGACGAATATGCACATGGCCGACGAGACGGCCTGCGCCTGGCACTGTCCATCCTCGCCACCGAGGAGGCGAAGTGGGCAGCATTGCTCGGCGAAAGCCCGTCGTGGCGAACGAACGCCATCCGGGAGGTGCGTCATAAGACCTTGCAGGTCGCACAGAAACGCATCCAGACGGTGCTGAACCGATCGAAGCCGAAGAATGACGCGGCGGAGGACGCCGAACTGGCATCGGCCCTCGAAAAGGTCGGCCTTTGAACAACATCGCATACCCGTCCGCCATCGTCTGCTAGACGCGGCCCGGCAGGAGACGACGATGGCCGGAACGGCAAGGGAATGGGACGGCGCCGCCGTCCGGAAATGGCTGGAAAGCCGCGTTATGGCCGCGCGATCCGATCAGGTGGTCGCCGAGCGGGGCGGCAGGGACCGACAGGACGATTGCGACAAGGCGACGGCCGAGGAGATGGTCTGCTCCCTCCTCAAGGGCAGCAAATCGGTCGATGCGATGGAATCCTTCTCTGCCGAACTCAGATCCCTGCTCGATCGTGACGACTATATCTGGCGCGGCGTGTATGACGATGCCCGGTTCGACCGACATGTCCGCACCTATATAAAGAAATTGGTGCGGATGACGAAGACGAACGACGGGTTCGGGAACACCACCCATTATCAATGACGATGACACCGGCTCGCCATCGACCGGGTCACAACGAAAGATGCAACGGCACCATATGAATTCGATCGATCGGGATTTGCAGGCGTTGGGCTGGGACGAGCATTTCGACCGGCAATTGTCGATCGAGGACGCCGCCTATTGCCGTCCCGTGCGAGTGATGTCAGTTCATCGCGGAAAGATCGCCATTGCCGGCGCCTGGTGGGCGGGATTCTGCTCGCCGCATATCCCCGGCGCCGCTCCGTCGGATCATCACCCGACGGTCGGCGACTGGCTGCTGATCGCCGCTGCCACACTGCAACCGGTTCGCGTCCTCGACAGGAAGAACCTGTTCAAGCGGCGTGCGCCCGGCGATCCCCGCCGCGAACAGATGATCGCCGCCAATGTCGATACGGTCTTCATCGTCGCATCGTGCAACCAGGATTTCAGCGTCGCGCGGCTGGAACGCTATCTCGTGATGGCGCGCGAGGTTGGCGTCAACGCGGTCATCGTCCTGACGAAGACCGACCTGACCGATAAGCCCGAGACCTTCGCCGAAGCGGCACGCGCGATCGAGCCGGAACTGATCGTCAAGACGGTTAATGGCCGCGATCCCGCCGATGTCGCCAGCCTTGCCGACTGGTGCGGGCCGGGCAAGACCGTCGCGCTTCTCGGCTCGTCGGGCGTCGGCAAATCGACCCTCGTCAACACCTTGCGCGGCTCCGACAGCATCGCCACGCAGGCGATCCGCGAGAATGACGGCACCGGGCGCCACACAACGACGGTTCGCGAGATGCATCGCCTCGATCAGGGTGGTTGGCTGCTCGATCTGCCCGGCATGCGGGAACTGCAACTGTCGGAAGCTGCCGGTGGTATCGCCGAAGTCTTCGACGATTTCGCCTCGGCGGCGGCGGAATGCCGGTTTTCGAACTGTTCGCACGGCAACGAGCCTGGCTGCGCCGTTCGCGCCGCGATCGAAACGGGTGAGTTGACGGTGGAGCGTCTGGAACGCTGGCGAAATCTGGCGGCGGGAGAAGACGCCCCGCATACCACGAAACGCCGGTCGCGATAGAGCCGGACCTTTATTCAACCGCCCGTGCGCGCGGTAGCATCCGCTCGACGGCAAGCACCCCCAGCGCCGACGCCGACAGGCACGCCGCCAGGAACACCATCGGCCCCGTGTCGCTTCCCGTGCTATCTCGGATCGCCGGCACGACGGCCTGCGCGACGAACCCGCCCAGATTGCCCACCGAATTGATCGCCGCGAACCCGGCCGCCGCCCTGGCGCCCGACAGGAAGCGGGGCGGCAACGTCCAGAATACCGGCTGACCGGCAAAGATCGCCGCCGCCGCAAGGCTCAGCAGGACGAAGCGAATCACCACGCCATCGACGATCACGCTCGCCACGAGCAGCACCGCCCCGACCAGCGCCGGCCCCGCCGCATGCCAGATCTGGTTCCGGAACCCCGCGGCATGGCGCGGCACCACCCACAGTGCCAACCCGACCAGCGTCCAGGGGATGATGTTGAGGAAGCCGTTGACGGTATTCGACACACCGAAACCGCGCACGATCGTCGGCAGCCAATAACTCAGGCCGTACGCCGCCAGCGGAAATCCAATATAGACCAGACACAGCAACAACACCCGCCGGTCGCGCAATGTCGCCAGCGCGTGACCCTGTTCCGCCGCGGGGTGTGCTGGTGGCTCGGCCAGTTCGTTCGCCAGCCAAGCTTTCTGCTCCACCGTCAGCCAAACCACGCTATCGGGCGACCGCGGTAACAGGAACAGCACGGCGGGGGCGAGCAGGATCGCCGGCAGACCCGTCGCCAGAAATACCCATTGCCACCCCGCCAGCCCCCAGGTGCCGCCCTGATCCAGAAGAAAGCCGCTAATCGCCGCCCCGACCCCATTGGCCACCGCGCTCGCCAGCATGAACAGCCCAACGGCGCGAGCCCGGTGCCGCGCCGGGAACCAGAGCGTCAGGACATACAGCACGCCCGGAAAGAACCCGGCCTCCGCCACGCCCAACAGAAAACGCAGGATGTAAAATGCGGTAGCATTGGGCGTGAACGCCAGCAGCAACGTGACCACACCCCAACTGGCCATGATCCGCGCGAACCATACACGCGCACCAACGCGGTGGAGGAACAGGTTGCTCGGCACCTCGAACAGGAAATAGCCGATGAAGAACAGCGAAGCCCCCAGCCCGAACGCTGCCTCGCTCAGCCCCAGCGCATCGACCATCTGCAATTTGGCATAGGAAATGTTCTGACGATCGATGTACGCGATCAGGTACAGCAGGCCCAGGAACGGCATCAGCCGCCACGTCACCCGGCGAACGGTCGCCTGTTCCACATCGCTCATCCGCTCTCCTTCGGCGGCCCTATCTGCCGCCAAGCCGCCTGAACCTGTGGAAACATGGTGCCGGTTGCAGGAATCGAACCCGCGACCTTCGGTTTACAAAACCGCTGCTCTACCAGCTGAGCTAAACCGGCGCGGAGGTCCCCATGCGTCAAGCGACGCCGAAGGTCCAGCCCTCCGTTTGCGCAATCTGCGTCGTCATCGCGGCCGGGTGCCACAGACCGTCTTCGTCCGCCCGCCCGCGCAGCCACGCGGCGGTCACGATCGCGTCGGTGGCGTGGTCGTCGTAGCGCTCCAGCGGTCGATGGGCTTTCGATCCCAGCACCGCGAGCGCGGCATCCAGCGCCACCGCATCGCGAATCTTGCTGCGACCCTTGCGCATCCCGGCGGCCCGCGCCGCGATCGCCGTGTAGATCTCGACCACCACCGGTCCTGAGTCCGGCACCGGATCGAACGGCCACACCGGCATGTGCGGCGCCAGCGCGTGGAGCAATCGCATGCCCGCGAAACTCGCCTTCGCCACCTGCGCTGCGCCGATCGCGTCGAACACCGTAGACGGCTTGCGCCCACCCTCCGCCAGCAATTCGCATATCCGCCAGTGTAGGAATGACGCCTTGGCGCCATCCGCCGCCCCCAGATAGAAATGCCGCCCCCGCCGCCGTTCCAGAAACGACGCCGCTCCCAGATCGGGATCGTCGCACTCCGCCTCTACATAAGCCCACAGCGCGCGCGCATCGGCGGTCGGCGGCTCGCCCGGCAGATGCGCACCCCGTTCAACGAACGGCGCGGAGAAGCTGAAGTCGAACCCGACCAGCAACGACGTCCCTCGCTGGGCCATCAGCCAGTCCAGCACCCCGCCGCGCGACCAGACGCCCCCCGGCGCCTCAATCAGCACCGGCGCCGCATCGCCCGTCCCGCACAGCGCGACGGCGATGCCGTGATGTCGCGTTCCCTTCGCCCCCGACCAGTCGATCGCGGCAAAACGCGTGAAGCGATCAGGGACGATCGCCGAAAACCTTGCGTCGGGTGATCGAGGCCATATCCCACCACGCCCGCGTCACGACCACTCGCACGCGGTCGGCATCGGCGGTGCCATAGCGGACCAGCAAGCCCGGCCACCTTTCATAATGCGGCGTCTGCCAGAAGGTCACGGGATCGGTATCGATCAGCACCTCCTTTTCGGCGAACGGACTGCGTACGTGGAAGCTGCCTGCCTCATGCCCGGATGACACGAACATACTGCCACCCGTCTTGATCGCCGGCCGCCCGTACGAGGTGGATGCCTCGGTATGCGGCAGCGTCAGGGCAAACGCCGCGACCTCCGCCCAATCCTTCACCGGATCGCGTCCGCAGGAACCGCCGGCACCAGCCTAAGCCTAATCACGTTTCGCATGTCGCATCTCTTCCCACCACGCCATCCGTTCCGCCACCCGCTTCTCATGCCCGCGTCCGCTGGGTTCGTAGAAGCGCTGCGGCGCCATTCCTTCGGGCCAGTAATCCGCGCCGGAGAATGCCTCCTCGGTGTCATGGTCGTATTCGTATCCCGCACCGTACCCCATGTCGCGCATCAGCTTCGTCGGCGCGCCCAGGATATGCTTGGGCGGGCTGAGCGATCCGCCTTCCTTCGCGGCTCGCCACGCCGCCTTCTGCGCAGTATAGATGGCGTTCGATTTGGGTGCGGTCGCCAGATACAGGCACGCTTGCACGATCGCCAGTTCCCCCTCCGGGCTGCCCAGGAAATCATACGTGTCCTTGGCGGCGATGCACTGCACCAGCGCCTGCGGATCGGCCAAGCCGATGTCTTCCACCGCCGCCCGCGTCAGCCGGCGCAGTACATAGAGCGGCTCTTCCCCCGCCACCAGCATCCGCGCCATGTAATACAGCGCCGCCTGCGGATCGGACCCCCGGATCGATTTGTGAAGCGCCGAGATCAGGCCGTAATGCCCCTCGCGATCCTTGTCGTACACCGCCACCCGCCGCTGGAGGAGCGCCGACAGCCCGGCAGGATCGAGCGGGGCGGGCAGATCGATCGCGAACAACGTCTCCGCCTGATTGAGCAGGAAACGGCCATCGCCATCCGCACTGGCGATCAATGCGTCACGCGCGGCGGGATCAAGGGGCAGAGGACGATCCTCCACCTCTTCCGCCCGCGTCAGTAACTGGTCCAGCGCCGCCCGGTCCAGCCGGTGCAGGATCAGCACCTGCGCGCGACTGAGCAACGCGGCATTGAGTTCGAACGACGGGTTCTCCGTTGTCGCTCCCACCAATGTCACCGTCCCATCCTCGACAAAGGGCAGAAAGCCATCCTGCTGCGCGCGGTTGAACCGATGGATCTCGTCCACGAACAGCAACGTGCGCTTGCCCGTCCGGCCATGATCCTTCGCCTCGGCGAACGCCTTTTTCAGGTCGGCGACACCGGAGAAGACCGCCGAGATACTGGTGAAGCGCAGCCCCACCGCGTCCGCCAGCAACCGCGCGATCGTCGTCTTGCCCGTCCCCGGCGGTCCCCACAGGATCATCGACGACAGCCGTCCGGCGGCTACCATCCGCCCGATCGCGCCGTCCGAGCCGGTCAGATGGTCCTGGCCAACGACCTCGGTCAGCGTGCGCGGCCTCAGCCGGTCGGCCAATGGCGCATCGGCGGGAGGTATGTCGGTGGGGGCAGGGGGTTCGAACCCGGCAAACAGGTCGGCCATCGCCGCCATCTAAGGGACCGGTCGGCGCTCGTCACGCATTTGCTATGAAGTTATATCTTGAACGGGTCTTGCCGATAGATCAGTCAGATATATCTTGGACGTATCAAGACACAGCAAGGACGTTTCATGTTTCCCCATCATCATCAAGAACACAAATGCGGACCCCGTGGCGGCCGCTGGCAGCGCGGCCCGATGTCGGTCGAATGGTCGTTCACCGGACCGGAGCGTGGCGGTGGCGGCCGGCGCGGTCGCATGTTCGATGGCGGCGAACTGCGCCTCCTCCTCCTTCGCCTGATCGCCGATCAACCGCGCCACGGGTACGATCTGATCCGCGAAATCGAAGCGATGACCGCCGGCGCCTATGCCCCCAGTCCGGGCGTCGTCTATCCTACGCTGACCCTGCTCGACGAAATGGGCTTGATCGGCGAACAACAGTCGGAAGGCGCCAAGAAGCGCTTCGCGATCACCGACGCCGGCTCAGCGCATCTGGCCGAGCGGTCGGAACAGGTTGCGGGCCTGCTCGACCGGCTCCGCGCGCTGGGTGAGCATCGCGAGCGGACGGACGGCGCACCGATCCGGCGGGCGATGGGCAATCTGAAGGTCGCCCTGTCCGACCGGCTGGGCCGCGGCGAGTGTTCGGAGGAGACGCTGCACGACGTCGCTGCGTTGATCGACGAGGTTGCCCAGAAGATCGAGCGACTGCGGTGAGCGTCTCGGTCGCCCGCGTGCCGACGCAGTCGGCCAGTCGCTACCTTCAGCAACTAGCCAAACACTGGAGCCACAAGATGGAGGTGGCCTTCACGGCCGAGGAAGGGACGATCATTTTTCCGAACGGCGCCCGCCTCGTCATGCGGGCGGCCAGCGATACGCTGGATGTCGAACTGTCCGTGCAGGATGATGGTGACATGGTGCGGATGCGCGACGTGGTGTCCAGCCACCTCGACCGCTTCGCCTTTCGCGAGGCTCCGTTGACGTTCGAATGGCAGACCGCCGGCTGACCTGCGGTTATCGGCGCGCCATCACCGCCAGATAGGCGTCGAGCACCGCCTCGTTGATCGTATCCCAGCGATAGGTCGCCGCCTTCGCATGGCCGGCGGCACCCATCGCCAGGCGCAGCGCCGGATCGGCAACGATCCGGCCGATCGCATCGGCATAGGCCGCCGCGTCGCGGGGCGAGACGAGGAAACCTGTCTTGCCCTCGTCGACGAGGTCGCTGGCCCCGGTCGCCCGCGCGGCGACGACGGGAACGCCGGCCGCCATCGCCTCCAGCGTCACGTTGCCGAACGTTTCGGTAACCGACGGATTGAAGAACACGTCCATCGACGCGACCGCCCGACCCAGCGCCTCGCCGCGTTGAAACCCGGCGAATTTGGCGGTCGGCACCTGCCCGGCGAACCATTCGCGCGCCGGCCCGTCGCCGATCACCAGCACCTCATGCGGCACGCCCCGCGCGCTCAACGCCTTGGCGACCTCGGCGAACACGTCGAGGCCCTTTTCCTTCACCAACCGGCCGAGGAAACCGATCGCCACCGCCTGGTCCGGAATGCCAAGTTCGCGCCGCCACGTCGCATCGCGCTGCGCAGGATTGAAACGGTCATGATTCACGCCCCGCGACCAGATGTCGATCGGCGTCGTCACACCCCATTGCCGCAGGATGGTCGCGATACCGGGTGTCGGCACCAGCACCTCATCGCACCGCCCATAAAAGCGCGCCAGCAGCCGTTCGATCGGCCGTTCGAGAATGCTCAGGCCATAATAGCGTGGATAGGTCTCGAACCGGGTGTGCAACGATGCGACGACGGGAATACCCTTCCGCCTACCCCAGCTGACCGCCCGGTGTCCCAGCAATTCCGGCGCGGATACATGCACGATGTTGGGCGCGAACGCTGCCAGGTCGCGCTTCACGCTGCCCGACAGTCCGCGCGCCATCCGATACTCGCCGCGACCCGCCGGCAACGGGATCGCGGGTACGTCGACCAGATCGCCCGTCGCCGGGAAAGCCGGGTTGGCGACGGTCGGCGAATAGACCCGCACTGCGACGCCGCGCGACAGCAAATGCCCCACCAGCAGGTTCAGCGCCTGATTGGCCCCGTCCCGTACATAGTTATAGTTGCCGCTGAATAGGGCGACGCGGAGGTCGGATGCCTGCATGGAGCGGCGCGGATAGCGCCGCGATGGCCCAAATGCCACCATCCATCGCATCCGTTCGCTTGCTGCGGATTGTGTTCCCGTATCGTTCCGCCTAGATCGGCGGCATGGCGAAACCGCAAAAGCGATATGTGTGCCAGGCGTGCGGCTCGGTCGCATCCCGCTGGCAGGGGCAGTGCGCGGACTGTTCCGAATGGAACACGCTGGTCGAGGAGGCGGGCGCGGTCGTCACGCCATTTGCGGCCAAGCATAACCTCCAGGGCGGTGGCCGCTCGGTCGTCCTGACCTCGCTCGATGCGGAGGTCACGCTGCCCGAACGGATGGTGACCGGCATCGCCGAATTCGACCGCGCGCTCGGCGGCGGCTTCGTCGAAGGCTCGGCGACGCTGATCGGCGGCGATCCAGGCATCGGCAAATCGACGCTGTTGCTGCAGGCTGCCGCCCGGATGGCGCTCGCCGGCCACTCGGTCGCCTATGTCTCGGGCGAGGAAGCGGCCGATCAGGTCCGCCTGCGTGCCCGACGCCTCGGTCTCGGCAATGCCCCCGTGCAACTCGCGGCGGCCAGTTCCACCCGGGACATCCTGACGACGCTATCAACCGGCGCGCCGCCCGCGCTGCTCGTGATCGATTCGATCCAGACGATGCATTCCGACCTGATCGAGGGCGCGCCCGGCACCGTCAGCCAGGTCCGCGCCTCCGCCCAGGAATTGATCCGCTTCGCCAAGGAACGCGGCACCGCGTTGGTGCTGGTCGGCCACGTCACCAAGGACGGCACGATCGCCGGGCCCCGCGTCCTCGAACATATGGTCGACACCGTGCTGGCGTTCGAGGGGGAGCGATCGCACCAGTATCGCATCCTGCGCGCCATCAAGAACCGCTTCGGCGGCACTGACGAGATCGGCGTCTTCTCGATGCAGAGCGAGGGACTGGCCGAGGTCGCCAACCCCTCTGCCCTGTTCCTTACCCACCGCGAAGAGGGCGTGACCGGCGCCACCGTCTTCCCCGCGCTGGAAGGGACGCGGCCCGTACTGGTCGAAATCCAGGCGCTCGTCGTCCGCCTCGCCAGCGGCGCCACCCCGCGCCGGGCGGTAGTCGGCTGGGACTCCGGCCGCCTCGCGATGATCCTCGCCGTGCTGGAGGCCCGCTGCGGCCTCAGCTTTTCGACCGCGGAGGTCTATCTCAACATCGCCGGCGGCTACCGCGTGCAGGACCCCGCCGCCGATCTCGCCGTCGCGGCCGCGCTGGTGTCCGCCCTGTCGGAACGCCCCGTGCCATCGGAATCGGTCGCCTTTGGCGAGGTCGCTCTTTCCGGTGAACTCCGCCCCGTCGCCCACGGTCCGCTTCGCCTGAAGGAAGCCGGCAAGCTCGGTTTCGAACGCGCCCTCGTCCCCATCGCGGTCGCGAAGGACGGCAAGGGAGAGGGGGCGATGCATCTCACAGGCTTCCGCACGCTCGGCCAGTTCGTTGACCATATGCTGGGGCGCGGGTAGGCGAATGGACCCATGGCTCTGACCGCACTCGACATCGTCGTCCTCCTCGTCGTCGCGGGGGCCGCCATCATGGGCGGCGTGCGCGGTTTTGTGACGGAGGTGTTGTCGCTGTTCGCCTGGATCGCGGTCGTCGCCGCGCTCAAACTGTTCCACATCACCGTCGCTCAGGCGCTCAGCAACTATGTCGGGACCGTGTCGGGCGCCGCCGTGCTGGCGTTCGCGTTGATCGCCGGCATAACGTACTTCGGCGGCAAGCTGGTCGCCGGCGCGATCGGCGCTCGGACCCGCACCTCGGTACTGGGGCCGGTCGATCGCGCACTGGGCTTCGGCTTCGGCGCGCTGAAGGGGTTGATCCTCACCAGCCTCTGCTTCCTGCTCGCCGCGCTAGTCTATGACACGATCGGCGGCGGCCCTGCCGGCCGGCCCGCCTGGATGACCGCCAGCCGCACCTATCCGCTCCTGAACGCCACCAGCGCAGGCATCGCCGATTTCGTCGACCGCCGCCGTCGCGGCCAACCTGTATTCGGCGCGCGACCCGCTTCGTCGTCGGTCATCGACAACGCCAGCGAGGCCCCATGAGCGCTCCCCTCTATAACACCGACATCCTCCGGCTGGCGGCCTCGATCCCCCACCACGAACGCCTGGTTGACCCGATGGCCAGCGTCGAGCGGCGCTCGCCGATCTGCGGCAGCCGCGTCGTTGTAGATGTGAACGTCGGTCCTGACGGCCGCGTCAACGAGGTCGGTCTGCTCGTCCGCGCCTGCGCGCTCGGTCAGGCATCGTCTTCATTGCTCGCCGCCGAGATCATCGGCCGCACGCCCCAGGAACTCGCCGACGCCCGCGACTCGCTGGCCACATGGCTAGCGGCGGGCAACGGCGAAGCGCCGGCATGGCCCGGCCTCGCCATCTTCACACCCGCCCTGTCATACACCGCCCGCCACGCCTCGATCCGCTTGGCGTTCGAAGCCGCCGCCGAAGCCGCCGAACAGGCCGCCGCCCGCGAACCGGCAAAGACCTGATGCACGAAGCCGAATCCTTCTCGCTACTGCGCGACGGCGCGATCCTGCTCGGATCGGGGCTGCTCTTCGTCCTTCTGTTCCGCCGCCTCGGCCTCGGCGCCACTCTCGGTTATCTCGTCGCGGGCGCCGTCGTCGGCCCGCATGTCCTTGGCCTGGTCGGCGATGCAGAGTCGAAGATGGGCATCGCGGAACTCGGCATCACGCTGCTCCTCTTCATCGTCGGGTTGGAGCTCAACCCGTCACGCCTGTGGCGGATGAAGCACGAGATTTTCGGCCTCGGCCTGTTGCAGGTGGTCGCCTGCGGCCTCGCGATCACCGCCGTCATCCTCGCCGCCGGGTTCAGCCCGGCCGCGGCCTTCGCGCTCGGCCTGCCGCTGGCACTGTCATCGACCGCGCAGGTGCTGCCGATGCTTCAGTCGTCCGGCCGGATGCGGACGCCGTTCGGCGAGCGGACCTTCGCGATCCTGCTGTTCCAGGACCTGTCCATCGTCCCGCTCATCACCATCATCGCCGCGATGAGCCGCAATCCGGCCGACGCGCACGCCCCGCCGGGCTGGCTGCTCGGCCTTTACACCATCGCCGCCGTCGTCGGCCTCGTCCTCGCCGGCCGTTTCATCCTGCGCCCGTTCTTCCGCCTGATCGGCAATCTGGGCGAGCGCGAGATGTTCATCTTCGCTGCCCTTTTTACCGTGATCGCCAGCGCCGCGATCATGGAGATGCTCGGCCTGTCCACCGCGCTCGGCGCGTTCATCGCCGGCGTGATGCTCGCCGACAGCCCTTACCGGCACGAATTGGAGGCGGATGTCGAACCGTTCCGATCGATCCTGCTCGGTCTGTTCTTCCTCGCCATCGGCATGATGCTCGATCTTCAGGCGATCGCCGACCGGCCGCTGTTCGTCATCGCGATGGCGGCGGCGCTGATCCTGACGAAAGCGACGGTGATCTTCGCGATCGGCATGGCATTCCGTATGCCATGGCGTGGCGCGCTCGCGCTCGGCCTGCTGCTCAGCCAGGGCGGCGAATTTGGCTTCGTCCTGTTTGCACAGGCGCAATCCGGCCTGCTGGTCGCGCCAGAGGCCGCAAGCCTGTTCGGCGCGATCATCACCCTGTCGATGGCGACGACCCCGTTCCTGATGAGCGCCACCCGCCGCTTCCGCGCCCAGCCCATTGCCAAGCATCAGGAGCGCGACGGCCCCACTACCGACGGCGCCAACGCGCTCATCGTCGGCTATGGCCGGTTCGGCCAGACGGTGGCGCAGATGCTGATCGCCGAGGGCGTACCGGTGACGCTGATCGACCGCGATATCGAGATGATCGATATCGCCGAGGAGTTCGGTGCCAAAGTGTATTATGGTGACGGCACGCGCCTCGACCTGCTGCGCCAGGCCGGCGCCTCGGAAGCGGAACTGATCCTGTTCTGCCTGGATGGCGATCAGATCGAACCTGACACGCTGGAGGGGGTCCACGCCGCCTTCCCGAACGCCGCCATCTTCGTCCGTGCCTATGATCGTCGCGCCGTCATCAAGCTGCGCGGCGCGCCTGTCGATTATGTCGTGCGCGAGGTGCTGGAATCCGCCGTGTCGATGGGCCGCCGCGCGCTGTCCGCGCTGAACGTCGATCCGACCCAGATCGACCGCACCGAACAGCTCTACCGCGCCCGCGACAAGGAACGCCTGCATGCGCAGGTGGAGGCTGGCGACCTCCGCGCCGCCACTGATCGCATCATCACCCAACCGACGAGAGGATAAGGCGATGCTCGCTGTTCTGGCCGCCTTGTCGGGGGCGCTGGCTGTCGCGGCGGGGGCATTCGGCGCCCATGGCGTCACCGGGCAGGCCGCCGACTGGCTGCGCACCGGCGGTCAATATCAGCTGATCCACGCCGTCGCCGCGCTGGTTGCCTTGCGACTGGAGGCGAGAGGGCCGGCGTGGCTGTTCGTTGCCGGTGGGGCGATATTCGCGATCACGCTCTACGCGATGGCGATCGGTGCCCCCCGCTGGTTCGGGGCGATCACGCCGATCGGCGGGGCGATGCTGATCGGCGGTTGGCTATGGCTGGCCTGGACGCTGCGCGCGTCCTGATCGGTCACACGATCGGACGCGGCAGGGCGGTCCTGCTGCCACGCAGGCGCAACGCTCCGCCGATCGCCGCAAACCCCGCCAGCATTAGCATCCAGCTCGCTGGTTCCGGCACCGCGCCGGCAGTCACCGTCAGATTATCGATCTGGAAAAAATTGTTACTCGTGATCCGCACCGTACGAACCCCGGTTCCCGAAAAATTATAGGTCTGAAAGCCGGGCGTGGTGTTGTACTTGCTTTGAAAGCCAACGACGCCGTCGAAGAAAATGTCCAGCGTTCCGCCATTGCCGGAGTCGGTCAAAGCATTGTTCAAATGTGTCGCTTGCAGCCCAGTGAAATCGAACGCCGAACCATCGATGCGAGAGAAGGTGAAGCCCGGAAAACTGCCGGACGTCCGGATGCCGAGGGTCGCGCCGTCGGGATCGGCATTGTTAGCATCCCCCTGCGCCCGGACGACGAACGGTGTATTTGCTTGCAGGGCCGTGAACCTATAATCACCGAGAACGAGCGTGGCGAACGTCTGCTCCGGCGTGCCGTTTGCCCCGGGAAAAGCCAGTTCGTCGAACGTGATAACTGCCGCTTCACTCGCCGATGACAACGACAGCGCGGTCACGGTCAGTACCGATGCAATGATCTTTTTCATTATGTCATTCCCCATCGCGCTTCGGGCAAGGTTAGGCATTGAGTTAGGCAAATCTATGACATTCATCTAGTGATTAACATTTGTGATCAAGAGAGATGTCACCTTTACGATCGCTAATGATCCCTCAAATGAAACGACGACAACAGCGATCGATAAAGAACATCCTTTGTATCAATAAGATCGGCGACTTCCCAATCGCTTCGATGGCAGCGGTCGGCTGACCTTGGATCCGCCCGGTAGTATATCGGCAACAGCTACGTGACGTAGGCCGCAGGCTTGGCTATGCCGTCCCCATTCCGCCCGCCACGACTGACAACGGATCGTTTTCCATGAAGAAGCTCATTATCGCCCCCGTCATGGCCGCGCTGCTGGCATGTCCATCCACCGCCGCCGCGCCGCAGTTCCAGACGGCAGCACCTGTCGCCTATCTGGAAGATCTGTCGACCGGCGCGGTCCTGTTTTCGCGCGATCCCGATCGGCGGATGCCGCCAGCATCGATGGCGAAGATGATGACAGTGTATGTCGCGTTCGACCTGATCCGTCGCGGCGAACTGAAGCTCACCGATATGGCGACGGTGCGCCCGGAAACGTGGCAGCGCTGGCACGGCCCCGCCGCCGGGTCGACGATGTTCCTGTCGGCGAACGAGCAGGTCAGCGTCGCCAATCTGCTTTACGGCATCGTCACGCTCTCTGGAAATGACGCCTGCGTCGTGCTGGCCGAACATATCTCCGGGTCGGAGCCTGCCTTTGTCGAACGGATGAACCGCGTCGCCAAGCAGATCGGCCTTAACAACAGCCAGTTCGGCACGTCGAACGGCTGGCCCGATAACGGCGTCACCTATGTCACCGCGCGCGATCTGGCGCGTCTCGCCGACCAGACGATCAGCAACTATCCGCAACTCTATAAGCAATTCTATTCGCGCCGGGATTTCACCTGGGGCAAGACGATGGGTGGCAGCCAGATTACGCAGGCAAACCGCGATCCGCTGCTCGGCCGCGTCGCCGGCGCCGATGGCTTGAAGACCGGCCATACCGAAGAGGCGGGCTACGGCTTCACCGGATCGGCCGCCCAGAACGGCCGACGCCTCATCATGGTGATGGCCGGCCTCACCAGCGCCAATCAGCGGATCGAGGAGTCGGTGCGCTTCATGGATTGGGGCTTCCGCGCGTGGCAGGCCAGGCCCATCGCCGCCAAGGGCAAGCAGATCGAAACCGCCGAAGTGCAGATGGGTGACAGCGGAACCGTGCCGCTGATCGCCGGCACTGACCTGAAGGTGACACTGCCCGCCGGTCTCGCACCCGAACTGACCGCCAAGGTCGTGTACAAGGGGCCGATCAAGGCACCAATCAAGGCGGGTCAGCATATCGCCGATCTCGTCATTACCTCGCCCGATGTTCCCGAACAGCACTTGCCGTTGGTCGCCGGCAAGGATGTCGCCGAGGCGGGATTCTTCCGCCGCGCGTGGAACGGTCTGACGTCATTTGGCGGCTGATAGGATTCGGCGGCTGATCGGGCAGGGGGCATGACCGCGCTGCTCGGCAACGCGGCGGCGCACGCCGCCTTCCTTGCCGCCCTACAGAGCGGGTCGCTTCATCACGCCTGGCTGCTGGCCGGGCCGGAGGGGGTAGGGAAGGCGGCCTTCGCCGATCGCATCGCCCGGCTAATGCTCGCGCAGGCGGCCGATCCGACGCTGCCCAACGGGCTGGACGTACCCGCCGGCCACCGAACCTCGGCATTGATGGATGCCGGCTCGCACCCCGACTTCCGATTGCTGTCGCGTCTGCCCAAGGATGCGGAGAAACCCGAAGGCGAACTGGCCCGATCGATCACCATCGCTCAGGTCCGCACGCTCCAGCCGCTGTTCGCGACGCTGCCGTCGATGAGCAGCCGACGTGTCGTGGTGATCGACGCGATCGACGATCTTGAACGCAACGGCGCCAATGCCTTGCTGAAGAATCTCGAGGAGCCGCCGGCCGGCACCATTTTCCTGCTCGTCAGTCATACGCCGGGCAAGTTGCTGCCGACCATCCGTTCGCGCTGTCGGCTGTTGCGGTTTGAACGGCTGCGCGATGACGATGTCGCGACCGTCCTGCGCACCGTCCTGCCGGAAGCGGAGGACAGGGAGATCGAGGCGCTGATCGCCGCGGCGGATGGCGCGCCGGGCAGGGGGCTGCGCTTCGCCGGCCTCGATCTTTCCGAGGTAGATCAAGCGATTGCCGCGATTGCCGGGGACGGGGACCCAGATAACCGCCGTAGAGCCGCGCTGGGCAAGAAACTCGCCGGCAAGATAGCGCAGTTACGGTACGAGGCGTTTCTGGACCGTGTGCCCGCCTATATCGCGCGCGCGGCACGGATGCGATCGGGGCAGGGGCTGCGGATCGCGCTCGACGCTCACGCGGCCGCGCGCGACCTGGCCGGTGCGGCGAGGGGGCTCTCACTCGATCCGCAGGGGACGGTGATCGAGATGGCGGGCCTCGTCGCAAGGCTTCACGACGCCGCCGCGATGGACTAGGGGCGCAGGGATGGCCGACCCCTTCTATATCACCACCGCGATCAGCTACCCCAATGGCCGCCCCCATATCGGCCATGCGTATGAGGCGATCGCCGCCGACGCCATCGCCCGTTTCCAGCGCCAGGCCGGCCGCGACGTTCGCTTCCAGACCGGCACCGACGAACACGGCCTGAAGATGGTCCAGACCGCCCGCGCCCTGAACCGTGACGTGGCCGAATACGCCGCAGAAATGTCATCCCATTTCAAGCAGATGTGCGACACACTTGCCATCAGCTATGACAACTTCATCCAAACCACCACCCCCTCCCACCACCGCGCCAGCCAGGCTCTATGGGAGAAGATGGAGAAGAATGGCGACCTCTATCTAAGCCGCTACGAAGGCTGGTACTCCGTCCGCGACGAGGCCTTCTACGACGAGAAGGAGCTGGTCGATGGTGCCAACGGCAAGCTGTCCCCCCAAGGCACGCCGGTCGAGTGGACCGCTGAAGAGACCTGGTTCTTTCGCCTGTCCAAGTACCAGCAGCCGCTCCTCGACCTCTATGCTACCAACCCTGACTTCATCCGCCCCGATAGCCGCCGCAACGAGGTGATCCGCTTCGTCGAGGGCGGCCTCAACGACCTCTCGGTATCGCGGACCAGCTTCGACTGGGGCGTCCCCGTGCCCGGCAGCGACGGCCACGTCATGTATGTGTGGGTCGATGCCCTCACCAACTATCTCTCCGGGCTCGGCTTCCCCGACGACGGCGACGGCATGCGCTACTGGCCCGCCGACCTCCATCTGATCGGCAAGGACATCATCCGCTTCCATACCGTATATTGGCCCGCTTTCCTGCTCTCCGCCGGCATCAAGCTGCCCAAGCAGGTCTTCGGCCACGGCTTCCTGCTTCACCGCGGCGAGAAGATGTCGAAGTCGCTCGGCAACGTGGTCGATCCCGGCGATCTCGCGCAGGCCTTCGGCGTCGACGCCCTTCGCTATTTCCTGTTGCGCGAGGTCAGCTTCGGCCAAGACGGCAGCTATTCCGCCGAAGCGATCGTGACCCGCATCAACGCTGAACTCGCCAACGCCTTCGGCAATCTGGCGCAGCGTACCCTTTCGTTCATCGCCAAGAACTTGGATGGAGCATTACCCGATCTCGGTCGTCCCGATGAAGCTGACGGCATCCTGATCGAGGAAGTTGTCGTCGCCTGTGCTGCCTTGAAAGCCGCATTCAACGACCTGATGCTAAGCCAAGGGATCGAGGCGTGGTTACGCGGTGTCTATGCCTGCAATCAGTACATCGACGCACAGGCACCGTGGGCATTGCGGAAAACTGATCCCGACCGGATGAAGGCGGTGCTCGGAACCCTGGTTCGCGCAATCCGCATGCTTGCCATAACCATTCTGCCGGTCGTCCCAGAGGGCGCCGGCCGCATCCTTGATCAGATCAGCGCGGACACGCGCGATCACGCAGCGGTCGATGACGACGAGTGGTATGAACGCCAGCGACGGTCGGGCGTCCGGCTGACAACACCCATGCCGGTCTTCCCAAGACTGGAAATGCCGGTGGAGGTTGTGGCCTGATGCTCGCCGACAGTCACTGCCATCTGAACTACAAGGGTTTGTTTGAAAACCAACAGGATGTGTTGAACCGTGCGCGGGCACGAGGCGTGACAGCAATGTTGAACATCGCGACGCGAGAGAGCGAATGGGACGCGGTCGTTGCCACCGCGGAGCGTGAGCCAGACGTATGGGCAACAGTCGGCATCCATCCGCATGAGGCTGATCAGCATCCGCATATCGATACGGCCAAGCTGGTGGAGCGCGCCGCGCACCCTCGAATTGTAGGGATCGGCGAATCTGGCCTGGATTACCATTACGACCATTCCGACCGCGGGCAGCAGCAAACCAGCTTTCGGGCACATATCGCCGCATGCCGACAGACGGGATTGCCGCTGATCGTCCACACCCGTGAGGCAGAGGATGACACGATCGAGATTATGACCGACGAGATGGGCAGGGGACGCTACCCAGGCGTCATCCATTGCTTCACCGCCAGTCGCGATTTAGCCGATAAGGCTTTAGCATTGGGGTTTTACATCTCGATCTCGGGGATCGTGACGTTCAAGAATGCGCGCGATATCCAGGACGTCGCGCGCGATCTGCCGGCCGAACGGCTGCTGGTCGAAACCGATGCGCCGTTCCTTGCACCTGTGCCGCATCGCGGTAAAACCGGCGAGCCGGCTTTCCTGGCCGACACGCTGTCGTTCCTGGCGCAATTGCGCGGTGTAGATCCAGCTATTCTGGCCGAGCAGACCGCCGAGAATTTCCACGCATTGTTTGGCAAGACCCGAAATTGAGGGCAAGGATACTCGGATCGGGCACGTCATCGGGTGTGCCAAGGATCGGCAACGACTGGGGTACTTGCGATCCGAGCGAGCCTCGTAACCGACGCAGTCGCGCATCGCTCCTGATTGAGCATGGGCAGACGCGTGTTCTGATCGACACCAGCCCGGATATGCGCGAGCAGTTACTTGCAGCCGGTGCCGCAGCGCTGGATGCTGTCATCTGGACGCATGACCACGCCGATCACTGTCATGGCATCGACGATCTTCGTCAAGTGTTTCATGCAATGGGTAAGCCGGTTCGCGGCTTTGCCCGGAGACAAACGCTCACGACCTTGGAATCCCGCTTTGCCTATGCATTCGGCGGGCGATCCGGTTATCCACCGACGATCGCGGCTGAAGAACTGCCTGATCGCTTCACGCTGGATGACATCGCAGTCCAGGTCGTAGATCAGCCGCACGGTAAAATTACCAGCGCCGGATTACGTTTTGACGTCGGCGGAAGAAGCATCGCCTATGCCACTGATTTTCATGCGTTAACGGACCCGATGCGCGAAATGTATACTGGTCTAGATTTGTGGATTGTCGATGCGCTTCGTCATGCTCCGCATCCGTCACATCCGACGGTTGACTCCGTGCTGGCGTGGGTTCGGGAACTCAAGCCGACCCGGACGATCCTGATCCACATGGATCACAGTATGGACTACGCGATGTTATGTCGAAGTCTGCCAACGAGTGTCGAACCGGGATACGACGGTCAGGTGATTGAGCTCTAACCCAACGCCTATTTATAGATTTAACATAATACCTATTATCGGGTTAGGAATATATGGTTTTGACATCATTGGACAGACTAGTCGCCATCATGGCCCGCCTTCGTGATACGACCTGTGGTTGCGACTGGGATTTAGCGCAGACCTGGCAAACGATCGCCCCTTATACAATTGAAGAAGCCTATGAGGTTTCAGACGCGATCGAGCAGGGTAATGCTAAGGATGTGCGGGACGAACTAGGAGATCTGCTGCTGCAAGTGATTTTTCAGAGCCGTATTGCGGAGGAGAACGGCCTGTTCTCGCTAGACGATGTCGCGACCGCTATCGCCGACAAGATGGAGCATCGACACCCGCATATATTCGGCGACGCGCTGGAAAAGCCGGATTGGGAAACCATGAAAGCCTTCGAGCGTCAGAAAGATGATCGTCAAATGGGCGCGCTGTCAGGCGTTGCACTGGGACTACCCGCTCTCATACGAGCAGAGAAGCTGCAGAAGCGAGCGGCGCGCGTTGGATTCGACTGGCCGGATGCGACCGGCCCCCGCGCCAAGATCGATGAGGAAATGGGAGAGATCGCCGCAGCAGCACCATCCGAAATCGACGAGGAAATGGGAGACCTGCTGTTCAGCGTGGTCAACTGGGCGCGCCATCTAAATATCGATCCCGAACAAGCCCTTCGCCGGGCCAATGCCAAATTCGAACGCCGCTTCGCCGCCATGGAGGCGATCGCTGGTGATGGCTTTGCCGCGCTCGATCTTGCCGACAAAGAGGCGTTATGGACAGATGCTAAGAAAAGCGACGGCTGAACCGCGCATAGTCCCCCTCGCCCAATCGCACCTCGTATACCGCATCGTCGCCTTCGGTCCGCTGATCGATTACTTCGCCATGTGCATGCAACCATGCCGCGCTGGCGCCATCACTCGCCGGCAGCGTGATCGTATGCCGCCGGTGGCCCTCGGTCAGCTTGGCGGCAACCGCCTGCACCATGTCGTCCACCCCCTCGCCTGTCAGCGCCGAGATGGCCATGACGTTTCCGCGCCGCTCCGCATCACCCATCGCATCTTCGCGGCCGTCTTGATCAAGCAGGTCGAGCTTGTTCCAGACCTCGAACCGCGGCGTCGCATCCGCGACGCCAATCTCCGTCAATACCGTCTCGACGTCCGCCCGCTGCGCCTCGGTATCCGGATGCGCGATATCGCGGACGTGGATCAACAGGTCCGCCGACACGACCTCCTCCAATGTCGCCTTAAACGCCGCAACGAGCTGGGTCGGCAGATCGGAAACGAAACCGACGGTGTCCGATAAAATGGCCTTGTCCAGTCCCGGCAGCGCGATTTGTCGCAGGGTAGGGTCCAGCGTCGCGAACAGCAAATTCTCGGCCATCACATCTGCCCCGGTCAGGCGATTGAACAGCGTCGATTTGCCCGCATTGGTATAGCCCACCAGCGCGATGACCGGCCATGGCGCGCGTTGGCGGCGATCACGATGCAAACCGCGAGTGCGCGATACCTGTTCCAATTCTCGGCGCAGGCGCGCCATACGGTCACGGATCATCCGACGATCCGCCTCGATTTGAGTCTCACCTGGGCCGCCAAGAAAACCGAAACCGCCCCGCTGACGTTCCAAGTGCGTCCAACTGCGCACCAATCGTCCCGCTTGATAGTCGAGATGTGCGAGTTCGACCTGAAGGCGACCTTCAGCTGTCGCGGCCCGCTCACCAAAGATTTCGAGTATTAGCCCGGTGCGATCGATGACCTTTGCGCCCAACCCTGTTTCAAGATTGCGCTGTTGAACCGGCGTCAAGGCTGCATCGACAACGACCAGTGACGCCTCCTCCATTGTGACCCGCGTCGCCAGTTCCGCCATCTGACCGCTGCCGATCAACGTGGCGGGACGTGGCTGTCGGACGCGCACGGCGATCCGATCAACTACGTCAAGGCCTATCGCCGCGGCCAGCCCTGCGCATTCGTCCAGCCGCGCGTTTGCATCACGGGACGAATCCCCCCGGTCGGGCAATACGACCAGCGCACGGGCGCCGCGGGCGAATTCGTCACGATCACGATCGAAACCGGTACTCAATCTTCGGATGCCTCATTTTGTTCTTCGGCAAGGTTCAGCGGCCGCGCCGGCTGGATCGTCGAGACGGCATGCTTGTAGACAAGCTGAACCATACCCTCCCGCTGCAACAGCATGCAGAAAAGATCGAACCCGGCGATCTGCCCCTGCAGCATCACGCCATTGATGAGGAACATCGTGACGCTGTCTTCGGACTTGCGCACCGCGTTCAGGAACAGCTCCTGCAGCAATGGTTGCTTGCGCTGGCTCTCGCCCACCGCTTCGACGACGGCATTCGCATCGAACGTGCCGCCTGGCATGATCGTGGAGATCGCATGCTTGTAGATCAACTGCGACTGACCATCACGGCGCAGCAGCACGGAAAAATTATCGAACCAGGTAACGATACCCTGCAGCTTCACGCCCTTGACCAGGAACATGGTAACCGGGGTCTTCGATCGCCGGAGTGCGTTTAGGAAGAGGTCCTGCAACGAGGTCTGCTTGTCGGCCATATGCCCAGCCCTTTATTGTTGGCGGATGGTGATCCGCAATGCGCCGTTTCCCGGCGTCGGAGTGCCGCCCGGCGGGACGGCAGGTTCAATTTAGGTATCCAGCCGCCCCACGTCCAGCGGCGGCAGGATCAATCATCCCGCGTTTCCGTAATGCCGAGCAGCTTCAACTTACGATGGAGCGCGGACCGCTCCATGCCGATGAAGCTGGCAGTACGCGATATGTTGCCGGAAAAGCGACGGATCTGGACGCGCAGGTAATCGCGCTCGAACGCCTCGCGCGCCTCACGTAACGGCGCGCCCATGATGGCGTTGGAGCCTCGGTCGCCGCCACCATCGCTTCCCAGCACTTCGGCTGGCAGCAGATCAAGATCGATACGCCCTACCCTGTCGCCTGGCGCCATGATGATCGTACGCTCGACGACGTTGCGCAACTGGCGGACATTACCCGGCCATTCGCAGGATTGCAGGGCCACCATCGCATCGGGTGCGATCTCAGGCATTGGTACCCGCCGCTGGCGGGCGTAATGACCGAGAAAGTGTAGGACGAGCGCGGGAATATCCTCGCGCCGATCGGCCAGCGGTGGAATCAGGATAGGAACGACGTTCAGGCGATAGTAGAGATCTTCGCGGAAACGACCCGCGGCAATCTCCTCGTTTAGATCTCGCGATGTCGCGGATACGACCCGTACATCGACTTTAACAACGCGCGTGCCACCGACGCGTGTGAAGCTCTGGTCAGTCAACACGCGCAGGATCCGGCCCTGCGTCGCTAGCGGCATGTCGGCAATCTCATCGAGAAACAGCGTGCCGCCGTGCGCCTGTTCGAGCAAGCCGGGGCGTACGAGATCGCCGCTTTCCTCTATTCCAAACAGTTCCTCCTCGACCCGCTCGGGCGTCATATTGGCGGCACTGACAATCACGAACGGCGCCGCGGTCCGCTGGCTCCACCCATGCAACAAGCGGGCGGCGACTTCCTTGCCCACGCCGGCGGCACCGACAATCAACACCCGGCTGCCGGTCGCCGCTACCCGCTTCAACGTGGCGCGGACGCCGTTGATCGATCCCGAGCTACCGGTCAGATCGACATCACCGCCGGCGGATACGCGCAGCGAAGCCACCTCGCGCCGTAGCCGCTCGGTTTCCGTCGCGCGCTCGACCATCATCAACAGACGTTCGGCCTCAAACGGCTTTTCGATGAAATCGACCGCCCCCTTGCGGATCGCGGCGACCGCCGTATCGAGACTGCCATGACCGGAGATGACCAGCACCGGGATTGACGGGTCACGGCGCTTTATCTCGTCTAATAGTTCCAGACCGTCGAGCCGCGACCCCCGCAACCAAACGTCGAGCAGCGCCAGCGATGGTCGTCGTACCGCGATCGCCTCCAGCGCCGCATCGCTGTCGGCAGCACCGCGGGTTTCATACCCTTCATCCTCCAGCACACCTGCGACGAGTTCGCGGATATCCAGCTCATCGTCGACCACGAGAATATCGAGCGCCATCAGTTATGTCCGATTCGATGTGAGTGCGGCGAGCTGGCCTTCCCCGGCCGGCTCGTGATTCTGGTCCCCCTGATCGAGCGTCTCCAACCGAGCCGCATCGAACATCATGGTCACCACCGTGCCCCCGCCCGGTCGATCGGTGAAAGCGATCGTACCCCCGTGATCCTCGACTATCTTGCTCACGATCGCCAGCCCCAGGCCAGTGCCACGCGCACGGGTCGTCATGTAGGGCTCGACGATCCGGTCGCGTGCTGCTGGCAGGCCGACGCCGTTATCCGTCACGATGATCCCGATCCGGCCTTCATCGAACTCGCCCAGCGTCAGAACGACCTCACCATCTACCGCCCCCTTAGCCTCGATCGCCTCGACGGCGTTTTTGACGATATTGGTCAGCGCTTGCCCGATCTGGCGACGATCGCAAACCATGACCGGTGCTGGCTCGCAGTAATCCACAGTGAACCGGATCGTGGGATGTGCAACCTCGTGCAGAAACATCACCTGTCGCGCGGCATCCAGCAGCGGTTCACGATTGAACACCGGTTTTGGCATCCGGGCAAAGGACGAAAATTCATCGACCATCCGGCGGAGATCACCGACCTGCCGCACGATCGTCTCGGTCAGGCGCGCGAAAGTGCCATCGTCCGCCTCGATCTTGCTGCCATAGCGACGTTGGAGACGCTCTGCCGCCAACTGGATCGGCGTCAGGGGATTCTTGATCTCGTGCGCGATCCGGCGGGCAACATCCGCCCAAGCCGCCCGCCGCTGGTCCGACAACTGCTGCGTCACGTCGTCGAACGTAAGAATCGGCCCTCGATCGATTTCAGCTAATCGCACGGCCAAAGTTTTCGCCTGCAGCCCCTCACCCACCTGCACCACCGCCTCGCGGATGCCGGTGCCGACGAGCGCGTCCAGTTCTGGCGCTACATCGCGCAGCGAACGACCGACAACACCGTCAGCATGGGCGCCTAACAACTGGACCGCCGAGGCGTTCGCTATGCTGATCCGCCGGTCAGCCCCAGTCGCGACGACACCGGCCGAGACGCCCGCCATCACCGCTTCGATCAGTGCACGACGGCTATCCAGTTGATCGTTGGCCGTGAGGAGGGCCGTGTTCTGCTCCTGTAGACGCTCGGTCATACGATTGAAAGCCATCGCCAGCGTGCCGACTTCGTCGCGCGCGCGCGGGTCCGCGACGCGGGCCGACAGATCACCGCTAGCGACCCGTCGGGCCGCGTCGACCAGTTCCCCGACCGGGCGCACCAGCCGGTCCGCCACCGCCAGTGCGATCCACACCGCCACACCCACGATAAGCAGGGAAATGATGAGCAACGCTGCGTTGAAGCGAATTTGCAGATACCGAGCCCGGGCCAGCAGCGCGCGATAATCGGCCTGCGCCGCCAATGCCCGCTCGGTCTGCGCGGTCATCTCACCGGGATTGGTGCTGACACGTGCGGCATACAAATAGATGCCGGACGCGCCTGGCAATCTCGTGAACGTCTGGATGCGATCACCATTGACGATCACTTGGCTGCGTTGCCCGTCGCCCAGCTTGGCGATCGATTTTGCGGTGATCTGACGGCCGAAATCCACCTCGTACGGATTGACGATCGCCAGCGTCTGGATGTCGCCATTCGGGCCGATCGCAAACAAGGCTCCTTCCGACAGGCTACGATAGTAGACCTGACGCGCAAAATATTCCTGAAACCGCCGGCTGTCGATTGGCTCATCACGCAGGGAAAAGGCAAGATCGTCGGCCATCGTGACAGTGGCGTCTGCCCACCGCTGAAGTATCAGATTATATGACGACCGAGTTAGTTCGGTGGCATTCTCGAACACGCCGCGTGCCCGGTCGGAATACCAAAATTGCACACCGTACTGGAACAGCAACGACGCAAAGATGGTGACGAGCAGCATGGGCACTGCGGCCACGACCGAAAATAGCGCCACCAGCCGTACATGAAGCCGCCCCTCCCCGCCGATCGGCGATAAAGCAGCACGGCGACGGGCGATCCTTCGCCCCAGTAGCATGAGCAGCAGAATGCCGGGCACCAGATTGGCCACGAGCAGCAATGCGACAAAGGGCGGTGCGATCAGCCGCTGCGGATTGTCGGCTCCGCTAAGCAGCAGGTAACTGACGATCGCCACGCCGATGGCGATGCCCAGAACAATCAGTTCGACCAGAGGGGTGACGGTAAAGCGCCGCATCGGCGTATCGTCAAGAGAGTTGGGTGTCGCGACTGCGATCATTGCCACAGTCCTACAGCCTCCGATGTTGCATTAAAACCACATAATGTCGGTTCAGCTTTTTCGCGGTTCGATCCCCAACACGTCCAACCGCTTGCGCAGCGTATTACGATTGAGGCCCATTGCCCGCGCCGTGCGGAGTTGGTTCTGGCCGTGGCGGGCCAGCATCGCCTCGATCAGCGGCCGCTCCACCTCGGCGATCACCCGATCGTAGAGCGTTCCGTCCTCCAGCGCCTCGGGGCGCTCACGCGCGATGCGATTGATCAGCGCCCGGATCGCGGGTGCAATATCCGTATCGACAGTCGCGGCAAGGGGCTGGGGCGTCCCCAGCATCGCGCAGGTCACCTCGGCATCGATCACCTCGTCGCGTGCCAGTACGGTAAGCCGCCGCATCAGGTTTTCCAGCTCACGAACGTTGCCGGGCCATGCATGCGCCTCCAGCACCGCGACGGCGTCCGCCGCCAACCTGCGACGCGGCAAGCCCTGATTGGCCGCCTGACCCAGGAAATGCTGGGCCAAAAGCGCCACATCCTGCTGCCGCTCGCGCAAGGCAGGCAGCGCGATCGGCACGACGTTCAAACGATAGAACAAGTCTTCCCGGAACAGCCCTGTCCGCACCTGCGCCGCCAGGTCGCGGTTGGTCGCCGCAACGATCCGCACATCGGCGCGGATCGTGCGGGCGCCGCCCACGGTGGTGAATTCGCCCGTCTGCAATACGCGCAGCAACCGCGTCTGCGCTTCGATCGGCATATCGCCGATCTCGTCGAGGAACAGCGTACCGCCGTTCGCCTGTTCGAACCGCCCGGCGGATCGCGCCGCTGCACCGGTAAAGGCGCCGCGTTCATGCCCGAACAGTTCCGCTTCGATCAGGTCGCGTGGGATCGCTGCCATGTTGATCGCAACGAACGGCGCCGCCCGTCGCGCACCGAGATCATGGATGGCGCGCGCCACCAGTTCCTTACCCGTGCCGGATTCGCCCGACACCAGCACGGTCAGATCGTTGGAAACGACGCGAGCGATGACGCGATAGACGTTCTGCATCGCCGGCGATCGCCCGATCAATGGCAGTGCCGCATCCTCAGCCGGGCGATCGGGAGCCACCACTTGGCCGCCCCGCGCCAACGCCCCAGCCACCGCCCGCGCCAACACGTCGAGGTCGAACGGCTTGGGCAAATAGTCATAAGCGCCAAGCTCAGCCGCGCGCACCGCGGTGGTGAGCGTGTTCTGCGCGGACAGGATGATGACCGGCAGTTGTGGAAAGCGATCGGCTACTTCCCGCATCCGATTTATACCGTCGCCGTCGGGCAGCACGACGTCGCTGATGAGTACGTCCGGCGCGCCTGTCGCTAGGATCTTATCCAGTTGGGTCAAGCTGTCTGCGGTCAGGACGGCATGACCGGAACGCCGCAGCGCCTGTGCCACCACCGTACGGATTGCGGCGTCGTCATCGACGACGAGGATTGTGCTCATGCTCCTGCTCTTGGCAGCAGGAGGCGCAGAACCGTGAAGGATGGCGTACCCTCCCGCGCATATTGAACGATACCACCCATGTCGCGCACCAGCTTGTCGACCAGCGCCAGCCCCAGGCCCTGACCCTCCGGTCGCCCGGAAATGAACGGGTCGAACAGATGCTCCGCAATGTCGGCCGGCGCGCCGGGGCCGTTATCGATGACGCATATCTCGATCGGCAGCGGCAGCCGGGGCTGGCCGTCACCCGCCGCGCGCGTGACACCATGGCGATAGGCGGTCGTGATGGTGATACACGGCTTCCTTTCATTACGAACGACTTCGCTGGCATTCTTCAACAGGTTGATGATGACTTGCGTCAATGCATCGCGGTTGATCCGGGCGAGCGGTAGCGAGGGATCATAACGCTCGTCGATGCGCACGCCGCGCGCGAAACCGGCCAGGGCCACGCCGCGTGCATGTCCCAGCAACGGATAAATGTTTTCCGCCGCCAGCGGCAACGGGCGGGTATCTCCGAATTCCTGCATGCGATCGATCAGCCCTGCGATCCGATCGACCTCGGTGACGATCAACTGCGTCAGCTCACCTGCCCCCAACAGCTGGGCGGCCCCGCGAATGCCCGAGAGCGGGTTACGGATTTCGTGCGCCAGCATCGCCGCAGCCCCCACCGCCGCTCTTGCGCCGGCGGCGCGATCGCTCGATTGTCCCAGCCCGCGCGAGCTGGCCGCATTGTGCAGTGTCACCGCCCGCCAACCTGGGTGATCGGCGATCTGCGCCTCGACAAAATCGACCCGCATCCGCACGCCGCGCGCGGTCGCGATTTCGGTATCGTACGCGGCGAAGCCATATCCGTCGCGCACCTCCACCCCGGCTGGTGGGGGCAGGATCGCCGCCAGCGGCTGCCCCGCCATGATCCGCTCCGACAAGTTCAGCGTCTGTTCGGCCATTGCGTTGGCATGAACGATTCGATCGTCGGGACCGACTACCAGCACCGCGACGGGCAGCGCGGCGAAGAGATCGGCAAAGCCCGGTCGGTCGCGCCGAACGGGCTCAGGCCGCAGCAAGTCGCCGCCAGGGCGCATAGAATTCTGCCAACATCGCCTTCACGCGATCGGCGTCGGGTTCCTGATTCACGGCATTGCGGAACTCGGCAGATCCGGTCAGCCCCTTAGTATACCAGCCGATATGCTTGCGGGCCATGTTTACACCGGTGAAGGTGCCGTAGTGTTCAAGCATCGCGTTGTAATGCTCGACGATCACGCGATATTGCTCGTCAAGATCGGGGTCGGCCACCCGACGCCCCGTGGACAGCCATTCCATCACCTGACCCAGCAACCACGGCCGGCCATAGGCACCTCGGCCGATCATGATGCCATCCGCGCCCGACTGATCGAGCGCCGCCTCCGCGTCTTCGATCGAATTGATATCGCCATTGGCGATGACCGGAATGGAAACCGCCTGCTTGACGTTGGCGATGAAGCGCCAGTCCGCTTGGCCCTTGTACATCTGGTTACGGGTGCGACCGTGCACGGTGACCATCTTCACGCCCAAATCCTCGGCGATCCGCGCGAGTTCGGGCGCATTAAGACTGTCGTGGCACCAGCCCATCCGCATCTTCAGCGTCACCGGCGCCGACACGGCCTTGACCACTGCCTCGATCAGGGTCGCAGCAAGCTTCGGTACGCGCATCAGCGCCGATCCGGCATCGCCATTGGTCACCTTGCGCACCGGGCAGCCCATGTTGATGTCGATGATTGCCGCCCCGCGATCCTCTGCCAGCTTTGCGGCTTCGCCCATTTCAAACGGGGTGCAGCCGACCAACTGCATGGACACCGGCTCTTCGGACAGATGCCACGCGGTCTTCTGAATCGACTGCCGCGTCTCGCGGATCGCCGCCTGGCTGGCGACCATCTCGGTCACGTTCAGACCCGACCCGTATCGGCGGACGAGCGTGCGGAACGGCATATCCGTCACGCCGGTCATCGGTGCCAGCACGACGGGGCAATCGATCCGGACAGAGCCGATCTGTATAGGAGCAAGGGTACGCATGGATGTGCCTGAAATTTGAGCAACCTTTACGCTCGCGCCTCTAAGCTGGCAAGCGGCCCCACATCGCGCTAGGCGCCGCGCCATGACCCGTTACAGGACCGCCGCCCTGATCGTCGCCGCCGGCCGCGGCCTACGCGCCGGCACTAGCATCCCGAAACAATACGCGCCCGTTGCCGGCCGGGGGATGCTCGCCCATGCCTATACCGCCTTCGCCGCTCATCCGGGCATCGACGAAGTGATGGTGATGGTCGCAGAGGGGCAGCAAGCCATGGCCCGCGCGGCGATCGGCGATGAGGCGACCATCGTGACGGGCGGCATTTTGAGGAGTGACTCGGTCGCGATCGGTATAAAAGCACTGCGGGATATCGCCGACCGCGTCCTAGTCCATGATGCCGCACGGCCATTCGTACCCGCTGCCGTCATCGATCGAATTATCGCAGCGTTGGATGATTCGGACGGAGCCGTCCCGGCTCTTGTCGTCGCCGACACCCTGACGAGAGGGGACGGCACGCTGGTTCCGCGCGAGGGCGTGTATCGGATACAGACACCTCAAGGTTTTCGCATGCCCATTTTGACACAGGCACATGCCGCCTGGTCTGCGGATGAAGATGCGACAGACGACGCGCAGATGGTGCGACGGGTTGGCGGACGCGTCGCATTGGTGCAGGGCGATGTGATGCTCGACAAGGTCACCTATCCCGAAGACTTCGCCGCCGCCGAGGCGCGGATGACGTGGGAAACCCGCTCGGCCAGTGGTTTCGATGTTCATCGCCTGGAAGTGGGCGAGGAATTGTGGCTAGGCGGCATCCACATTCCATATGACAAGGGCCTGTCTGGCCACAGCGATGCCGACGTGGTCCTGCACGCGCTTACCGACGCACTGCTCGGGACGATTGCGGCGGGCGACATCGGCACGCACTTTCCGCCCAGTGATCCACAATGGCGCGGTGCCGCATCGGATCAGTTTCTGGCGCATGCCGCCTCGCTGATCGCTGCGCGCGGCGGCCGGATCGACTTCGTCGATCTGACGCTGATCTGCGAAGAACCGAAGATCGGCCCACACCGCGACGCGATGGTCGCCCGGATAGCGGCCATCCTGAACCTGACTACTGATCGCGTCAGCCTGAAGGCGACGACGACCGAACGTCTCGGTTTCACCGGTCGCGGCGAAGGGATCGCCACGCAGGCGATCGCCACCGTCAGCCTGCCGCGGAGCGCGTGATGAAGTTTGCCGCCCTTTTGTCCGCCATTGCCTTAATCGCATCGCCAGCCGCGGTACAGCGTGGTTGTCTGACGGACGCGGAAGCCGAATCGCTGGCCATCGTCGCCCTGCCCGAGATTTTGCGGGATACCGGCCGGGTCTGCGCAACGCGCCTACCCGCCGCCAGCCTGATCCGCCGCGATCAAGGTCCGTTGATCACGAAATATCAAACCGCCGCCGACCGCGCCTGGCCCGGCGCCCGCGCGGCGATCGTCAAGCTCAGCGACCCGGCGGTCGATCTTTTGCTTCAGTCCGAATATGCGCGCCCTGTGCTGACCAGCCTGATCGTTCCACAAATCGTCGGTCGAATCGATCTGGGCGACTGTGCCACGATCGATCGCTTGGTAACCGACTTAGAACCCATGCCTGCGCGGAATACGGCCGGCGTAGTCGTCACTGTGCTACGCTATTTAAAGGCGGATGCGGTTCGGAACGGTAAGACAGGCGTTCCTAACCTGCCGCTATGTCCGGTGTCGTGATGGACACGCTGCTCCCCCCCGAGCTCGTTGACGCCGCTCAGCGGGTAGTCGACGCCTATCGCGCCGTTGGTAGGCGCATCGCACTGGCCGAAAGTTGCACTGGCGGGCTGGTCGCCGCTGCTCTTACGGAAATTCCCGGCTCGTCCGACGTGCTTGAAGCGTCGATCGTTACATATTCCAACGAGGCGAAGGCTGCACTGCTCCGGGTGAGCACCGACGTGCTCGAAACCTTCGGCGCCGTCTCTGTCGCCGTCGCGTGGAGCATGGCGCGCGGGGTGCTGGAAAAGACCGGGGCCGACGTCGTCGTCGCAATCACCGGCATCGCCGGGCCCGGTGGCGGGTCCGAGAAGAAACCCGTCGGCACTGTCGTCTTCGCGCGCGCGGACAAAGGCGGCGACGCAACCGATGTCCATGCCGACCGCCGCCAGTTCCACGATACCGGTCGCGGGGGGATCAGGCTTCAGGCGGCACTCTGTGCGCTTGAACTGCTGCTACCACCGCCGCCGGTTTCGCTGGAACCGTAAAGCGCCGCTGCCCGCGTTTCGAAGGCGCCGATCATCCGGCGTAGCGCCTGACCGAAAACCTGACCCGCAAGCATTTCAAAGACCCGATTCTTGAAAGCGAAATCAACGCTGAAATCCACGGCGCAGCCCTCGCCTTCGGACCGAAACGCCCATTCGTTGCGCAGATGCTTCAACGGCCCATCGACATAATCGACGGCGATCCGCGTCGCCCGCTCTTTCTGGACCCGGCTGGTAAACGTCTCCCGCAAGCCTTTGAAACCGACGATCATGTCGGCCAGCGTTTCCGTCTCGCTATCCTTGCGAACGCGCATCGCGGTCACCCATGGCAGAAACTCGGGGTAGCGTTTCACGTCGGCGACAAGGTCGAACATCTGATCCGCCGTATAGGGCAGATGCCGGGTTTCCTGATGCTTTGGCATGAGATCGTCAGGCGCTAACGCCGCTACCCGCCGGGACTGTCCGGGTCACGCCCAGCTTCGCATCACGCGTCGCCCGCAGCTTCGCGAAATCGTCGCCGGCGTGATAGCTCGACCGGGTCAACGGCGACGATGCCACCAGCATGAACCCCTTTGCTCGTGCGATCCCCGCATAGGCATCGAACGCCTTAGGCGTCACGAATTCCGCCACCTTCGCATGACGCGGCGTCGGTTGCAGATATTGGCCCATCGTCAGGAAATCTATGTCAGCCGATCGCATGTCATCCATCACCTGATGGATTTCCAGCCGCTGCTCGCCCAGTCCCAGCATCACGCCGGACTTGGTGAAGATCGACGGATCGTGCCGCTTCACGCTCTCTAGCAATCGCAGCGACGCGTAATAACGCGCACCTGGCCGGATCGTCGGATACAGCCGCGGCACGGTTTCCAAGTTATGATTGTAAACGTCCGGCCGTGCCTCGATGATAGCCTCAACCGCCGCCTGTGCCTTGTTACGAAAATCAGGTGTCAGGATTTCGATTGTCGTCGTAGGATTTGACCGGCGGATTGCCTGGATCACCTTGACGAACTGCGCCGCGCCGCCATCTGGCAGATCGTCACGATCGACTGAGGTGATGACGATATGCGCCAATCCCATCTGCGCCGCGGCATCTGCGACATTCTGTGGCTCCATCGCATCGACGGCGCGCGGCATACCGGTCTTCACATTGCAAAACGCGCACGCCCGCGTGCATGTGTCGCCAAGGATCATAACGGTCGCGTGCTTTTTGCTCCAACACTCACCGATGTTGGGACAAGCCGCTTCCTCGCACACGGTCGTCAGGCTTTTCGACCGCATCAACTCACGGGTCGCCGCGAATCCGGCCGAAGTGGGCGCTTTTACGCGAATCCAGTCGGGTTTGCGTTGGCGGACGGGAGCCGAAGTAGATGACAGATCGTTCATGTTGTCTAATATAGCGTGTGCATCGACACGGAACAACGAAGGGCTGATGACGAATGAGAAAATTCAAGGATTTGATCGACGGCTATTACCGTTTCCGCGGTAACGAGTGGATCGACGAGCGTGAAAAATGGACTGAGCTAGCCGGTGGCCAAACACCGAAAGTTATGGTGATTGCGTGCTCTGACAGCCGCGTCGACCCGGCCACCATCTTCGGCACGCGTCCCGGTGAGGTGTTCGTGGTGCGCAACGTCGCCAATCTGGTACCGCCCTTCGACCCCAGCGGCGGCCTGCACGGTGTATCGGCGGCGATCGAATTTGCGGTTACGGTGCTGAAGGTAGAGGAAATTCTAGTGCTAGGCCATGGCCAGTGCGGCGGCGTGAAAGCGTCGCTTTCTGGGGCTTTGACCGATGCCAAGCCCGGCGAGGGCGGCTTCGTCGCGGAATGGATCAAAATTCTGAAGGATGCCCGTGAACAAGTGGTCGCCGAACACGGCACCGGTCCGGAAGGTCAGACCGCGCTGGAACAGGAAGGCGTGAAGGTGTCGATCGAGAACCTGAAAACCTTCCCCTTCGTGCAGGCTGGCATCGACGCCGGTACGTTGGAGCTAAAGGGTGCCGTCTTCGCGATCGACGACGGCAAGCTGCGCGTCCTGGCCGATAACGGCAATTTCGAAGCTGCCTGACGACCTGCCGTTGCGCTGTCCGATCCGGGCGGCGCAACGGCGTTTATAGATCAGCCCGCTGCTGGCGCGACGATGGCGGCGATATCTTTCTTGGGTTCGGCAGTCGAACGCAAATTCAGTTCGCGCAATTGCTTGGGCGTCGCAAAGTTCGGCGCGCCCATCATCAGGTCTTCCGCCTTCTGGTTCATCGGGAAAAGCACGACCTCGCGGATGTTGGGCTCGCCCGCCAGCAACATGACCATGCGATCGATGCCCGGTGCCGATCCGCCATGCGGCGGCGCGCCGAACTTGAACGCATTGATCATCCCCGCAAAGTTCGTGTCGACATCGGCCTGCGTGTAGCCCGCGATCTCGAACGCCTTATACATGATCTCCGGCCGATGGTTCCGGATCGCTCCCGACGACAGTTCGATGCCATTGCAGACAATGTCGTACTGATAAGCAAGAATATCGAGCGGGTTCATCGTCTCTAGCGCTTCCATCTCGCCCTGGGGCATCGAGAAGGGGTTGTGGCTGAAATCGATCTTCTTGTTATCTTCGTCATACTCGAACATCGGGAAATCGACGATCCAGCAGAATTCGAAGCGGTTCTGGTCGATCAAGCCCAGCGTCTCGCCTACCCGCGTCCGTGCCAGCCCCGCCAGCTTGGCTGCCTGCGCTTCCTTGCCCGCCGCAAAGAAGATGCCGTCGTCAGGACCGAGGCCGAGCGTTTCCGCCAGCTTCGCCATGCCTTCCTCACCGTGGTTCTTGGCGATTGGGCCACCCCATTCCCCGCCCTTGCGCGTGGCATAGCCCAGCCCGGCAAAGCCCTCGCTTTGCGCCCAGCCGTTCATGTCGTCGAAGAACTTGCGGCTCTTGTCGGCGGTCTTGGGGGCCGGGATCGCCCGCACCACATCGCCCGCCTCGACGATCGACGCGAAGCGGCCAAACCCCGAACTGGTGAAGTGATCCGACACATCTGAAATCAGGATCGGATTGCGCAGGTCGGGCTTGTCGTTGCCATATTTCAGCATCGATTCGCGGTATGGTATGCGGGCGAATGGCAGCGCCGAAACCTGCCGGCCCTTACCCTGCCAATTGGCAAATTCAGTAAACAGGCCATGCAGCACCGGCTCGATCGCCTGGAACACGTCTTCCTGCGTGACGAAGCTCATCTCGAAATCGAGCTGATAGAACTCGCCCGGCGAACGATCCGCGCGGGCATCCTCGTCGCGGAAACAGGGCGCAATCTGAAAATAACGATCGAAACCGGCGACCATCAGCAACTGCTTGAACATCTGTGGCGCCTGCGGAAGCGCATAGAACTTGCCGGGATGAACGCGGCTTGGGACCAGATAATCTCGCGCACCCTCGGGCGACGATGCCGTCAGGATCGGTGTCTGGAATTCGGTAAAGCCCTGCCCGATCATCCGGTTGCGGATGCTGGCGATCACCTGCGACCGCAGCATGATGTTGGCATGCAACCGCTCGCGCCGCAGATCGAGGAAGCGATAGCGAAGGCGGATGTCTTCGGGATACTCCGCATCGCCCGCTACCGGCATCGGCAATTCCTGCGCCACGCTCTGTATCGTGACGCTACGGGCAAACACTTCGATCTCGCCGGTCGCAAGGTTCGCGTTGGCCGTGCCGTCGGCCCGCGCCTTCACGACGCCATCGATCGTGACGACCGATTCGGTCCGAAGCGCCTCCAGCACCGGCAGCACCGGCGAGTCCGCATCGGCGACCACCTGCGTGATACCGTAATGGTCCCGCAGATCGATGAACAGCACGCCGCCATGATCGCGCTTGCGATGGACCCAACCGGACAGGCGGATGGTGTCGCCGACGTTGGCGGCCGTCAGGCCGGCGCAATTGTGGGTACGATAGGCGTGCATGTGTGTCATCTCGCATACGCCGTCGCCGCACAGGAGCACGGGAACGGTCAAAAGGATCGAAGGTCACTCCCCTTCCCACCCCCTCTTTGTCAACCCGCTCACGCCCGCTATGGGTAGGCCGATGCATATCCACCCCCTGATCACCGATAGCGCCACGCTCGCCAATCTGTGCGCCCGCCTCGCCAATGCCGACTTCATCACGGTCGACACCGAATTTATGCGCGAAAGCACCTATTGGCCGGAACTCTGCCTGATCCAGATTGCTGATGTAAACGAAGCGGCGGCGATCGATCCGCTGGCGCCGGGACTCGACATGAAGCCGCTGCTCGACCTGCTGGTCGAGAATGAGGATGTGCTGAAGGTGGTCCATGCCGGCGGGCAGGATATCGAGATCGTTTATAACCTGACCGGCAAGACGCCACACCCGTTGTTCGATACGCAGGTCGCGGCGATGGCGCTGGGGCAAGGCGAGCAGATCGGTTATTCCAATCTGGTCGACAGCTGGCTGGGCATCGCGGTCGACAAGGGCGCTCGGTTCACCGACTGGTCGCGGCGTCCGCTGGATGCGCGCCAGATCGAATATGCGATCGGCGATGTCACGCACCTGGCCACCATTTTTCCGATGATGCTGGAACGGCTACGTAAGACCGGGCGCGGTGCGTGGCTGGATCAGGAGATGGAACGGCTCGCCGATCCTTCGAATTACGCCAACGAACCCGATCTCGCGTGGAAGCGGGTCCGTGTCTCAGGCCGCAAGCCCGACATGCTCGGTCGATTAAAGGCGCTTGCCCGCTGGCGTGAGTTGGAAGCACAGGCCAAGGACTTGCCGCGCGGCCGCATCGTCAAGGATGAAACCTTGGGCGATCTCGCCGGTAATCCGCCGCGCAAGCAGAGCGATCTCGCCAAGGTCCGCGGCCTGTCCGCGACCTGGGCCGGCAACGACATCGGTGGGCGGTTGATGGCGGCGCTGGAGTCAGCCGAACCCCTGTCGGCTGAGGAATTGCCGGCACGCGACGATCGCAAGCCGGGATTGGGCAAGGAAGGGTCGCTGGTCGCCGATCTGCTGAAGCTACTCCTGAAGATCCGCGCGCGCGATATCGACGTTGCGTCGAAATTGCTGGCCCGTTCGGATGAACTGGAGGCGTTGGCGGCCGGCGCGCGTACCGGATTGCCGATGCTCGAGGGTTGGCGCTACGATCAGTTCGGGCGCGATGCGGTCGATCTGGTCGAGGGCCGTCTGGCGTTTGCGGTCAAGAATGGCCGGTTGAAGATGACCCGTGCGGAGGAGGTTGCATGAAACTGATCCTGATTTCGGCGGCCATGCTGACAGCGACCGGCTGCACGTCGATGCCACCCGCCACGCCGCCGACCGGCCCCTGCCGCGTGGACGACGCGATGCGGCGGCGGTTCATCGGCACCGATTTCAAGCTGACGATGCGCGACGATATACAATATGACTCCAACGCACGGACCGCACGCGTGCTGCGCCCGGACGACGCGGCGACGATGGATATACAACCCGATCGGTTGAATATCCTGCTCGACGATGGCGGCAAGGTGAACGACCTGCGCTGCGGCTGACGATCAGTCGGCCGTCGCCGCCCGGCGGCCCAACATCATTGCCAGCGCGGCATGCCGCTTTTCGGTCGTTTCCGCATAGAGCGGCCGATCATCGGGGCGTAGATGCAGCGTGACCCGCGCATCGTCGGTGGTCAGCCGCGTCCGGCTCAGCGGTCCGGCCAGCCCCCCGCTCAACCGCTGACCCAGCCGTATCGCAAGACCCCAGGCGGTAGCCCGCCGCAACGCATCTTCGTTGGCCAGGCGGGGTAGCGGATCGGGGAAGCCCGTGCCGCCACCCAGGCAGGTGAACAGCGCCTGTGCCATCTGCGCCCGCTCCCCCGGCTCGATTGCCACCCACTGCCCATGCAGCGCGACCTCGACGCCGCGTTCGGCGCGAAATTCCGGATTAGCCCGCCAACCCACATCCGCCAGCAGGCAGGCGGCGTGACGGATACGGGCCTGCGCCGGCGTTTCATGCGCGAACAAGGGCGCGATCCAGCGGTCGAGCAGATCGCCATGTTCGGGGAAACGACCGAGCAGCCGCCCCTCCTCACGGGTCGCAACGATCAACGGATCGAGCGCGCGGGTCTCCGCATCCAGCATGCCGAAGGCCAGCCCCTCGCGCAGCCCAAAGGCGGAGACGATGGTCGTCTCGCTCCCCAACTGGCGCAGCAATACGCCCAACAGCGCGGACGCATCGGCCAGCGTTCCCGCCCGCCCGGCGGACAAGCCGGGGATGCTTCGCAGCTTTGGTTTGCCCAGATGCGGCACCGTACGGCTCAGCCGAGCGATAATATCTGGCGTCATGCGATATTGGTGAGCGATCGGCAGGGGAAAATCGGTCAGCCCCATGTCCAGCCGGGCCAGCGCCCGCCAAGACCCCCCAACCAAATACAGCGGCAATCCGGCGCCCCGCCCCGTCCAACCCGCTTGATCGATTAGCCGCGTCGCCAGCCGATCAAGCGGCTGGCCTCGAGTTCCCGCTATTCGCAGCACCCCCAGGGGAAACGACACCCGGTCGCCGATCCGCCCCTGTCGCACGCGCACCAGTTCCAGGCTGCCACCGCCCAGATCACCGACGATACCGTCCGCATCGGGGATGCCGGACAATACACCTTCACCGGCACCGGTCGCCTCCTGCTCGCCCGACAGCAATTCGACCTTCAGGCCGAGCGCGGCCGCGGCGGCGATGAACTCCGGCCCGTTCGCGGCGTCACGAACCGCCGCCGTCGCCACCGTCCGCAGCGATACGACATCCATCTCGCGCGCAACGGCGGCGAATCGCGCAAGGGCGGTGCGCGCGATCGCCAGCGATCCTTCTTCCATTCGGCCCGTGGCGGCCAGCCCGCGACCGAGACCCGCCATCACCTTTTCATTGAACAGCACCGCCGGGATGCGCGACGGCCCCTGATACACGACCAGCCGGACCGAGTTGGAACCGATGTCGATGATCGCGGTCCGCGGCGGCGTCTCGGCCGCGCGACGGCCGAACAGCCCCACGGGCAGACTCACGATGATGCCCGAAGAAGCAACGTCGGCACCTTCTCCAGCGCCGCACCGCGACCCGACAGTGATGGGTTGGTCATGAAATACCGATGCAGGTTGAATGGGCGTTCGCCCGGCGTGACGCGGGTATATTCGCCGTCGCCGTCCAATACCCAGCTCTGTTCGTCATCAAGCAGATTGGCGACCATCACCTGATCGAGGATCTGGTCGTGGACGGTCGGATTGGTGATCGGCAGCATATATTCGACTCGCCGGTCGAAGTTGCGCGGCATCCAGTCGGCGGACGATATGAACAGCTTGGCACCGTCGTTGGGCAATGCCTTGCCCGCACCGAACGCCCAGATACGGCTGTGCTCCAGGAACCGGCCGATAACCGATTTGACCCGGATATTCTCCGACAACCCGGCGACCTGCGGACGCAGACAGCAGATGCCGCGCACGATCAGATCGATCTCGACCCCTTCGGCACTGGCCTCGTACAGCTTGTCGATGATCGCCGGGTCGACCAGACTGTTCATCTTGGCCCACATCGCCGCCGGCAGGCCGGCACGGGCATTGGCGATCTCGCCATCGATCATCGCGGTCAGCGTCGCGCGCAGGTCGAGCGGCGACAGGCTGATGCAGTTCATGTTACGCGGTTCGACATAGCCGGTGATGTAATTGAACATCTGGGCCGCATCACGCCCGATCGCAGGATCGGCGGTGAAGTAACTGATATCGGTATAAATCTTGGCTGTGACCGGATGATAGTTGCCAGTACCGAAGTGGCAATAGGTTCGGAATGCCCCGTTCTCGCGACGGACCACCATCGATACCTTCGCATGAGTCTTCCAGTCGATAAATCCATAGACGACCTGCACCCCCGCCCGTTCCAGCTGCGATGCCCAGAACAGATTCTGTTCCTCGTCGAACCGCGCCTTCAACTCGACGACCGCCGTCACGGACTTGCCCGCCTCCGCCGCCGCCACCAGCGCGTTGATGATCGCCGATTGCTTGCCCGCCCGGTACAGCGTCTGCTTGATCGCAATGACGTCAGGGTCGTTCGCGGCCTGCTTCAGATAGGCGACCACCACCTCGAACGTCTCGTACGGGTGATGGACCACGATGTCCTTGGCGGCGATCGCCGCGAAACAGTCGCCGGAAAATTCGCGAATGCGTTCGGGGAAACGCGGCGTGAACGGCGGGAATTTCAGGTCCGGCCGGTCCTCGTCGTACAACAGGTCGAGATCGGCGATCCCGAGCAGCTGACCGCTTTCGGTGATGATCGCATCGGCACCGCCCAATTCCACCTTCAGCAATGCAGCGAGCCCGTCTGACATGCCGGTTTCCAGCTCCAGCCGGATAACCTTGCCCCGCCGCCGCCGCTTGATCGCGTTGCGATAATAGCGGACGAGATCCTCCGCCTCTTCCTCGATCTCGATATCGCTGTCGCGCAGGACGCGGAATGCGGCGGCACCATGGGTGATATACCCCGGAAAGATCAGCGGCGCGAACCGCTTCACCAGCGTTTCGATCGACACATAGCGTGCCCGCTCGCCCGGCAACCGCACGAACCGCGGCGCCGAAGCCGGCAGCATCACCAATTCGCGGATCGGCTCATTGTCCGACATCCGCTCCAGATCGAAGATCACGGACAATCCGCGATTGGGGATGAACGGGAACGGATGCGCGGGGTCGAGTGCCTGCGGGGTCAGGATCGGGAAGATCTGGTCGCGGAAATGATCCTCCAGCCAGTCGTTCGCCTCGTCATCGATCGAATCGCGACGCAGCACCCACAATCCCGATTCGTCGAGGAGCGTGCGGAGGTCCGCCCACACCGCCTGCTGGCTTTCCATCAGCCGATCCGCCTCGGCGATGATTGCACCCAGTTGCTGTCCCGGCGTCAGGCCGTCGGCCGAACGGCGGTCCACGTCTTGCGATTGCTGTCCCTTCAATCCGGCAACGCGGACCATGAAGAATTCGTCCAAGTTCGATCCGCAGATCGACAGGAAGCGCAGCCGTTCCAGCAGCGGATGCGCATTGTTGCATGCCTCCTCCAGCACGCGCCGGTTAAACGCGAGCCACGACAGTTCGCGATTAAAATACCGTTCGCTATCCCCCGTTGCGACGGGATCGTCGTCGGCATGGTCGAGATGGACGATATGGGATGGGCGGGTCATGCGTCCTCGGTTCTGATCGGCAACAGGCCGGCGTCGGTAAGTGTCGTGCGTGCCAGGGGAATGGTCAGCCGGCGATGGCGTTCCGATGTCTCCTGATCCAGCGCGTCTACCACGCGTTCCATGGCAAGATGACTACGCTCGATCCGCGGCACCAGCCAGTCGAGCAGATCGGGCCGGGCATCGATCACTCGGCGCTCGAACATCCGGTCGAGCAATGCACGCGTCAACGCATCGTCTGGCGGCCCGATCGCCACGTGCGGGCTGGCCGCCAGCCTCGATCGTAGGTCGGGCAAGGTGATCGACCAGATCGGCGGCGGCGCATCCGCCACGATCACCAGCGGCCGTCCGTCAGCCTGCGCATTGTTCCACGCGTGGAACAGGTCCGTCTCATCCACCCGCTCGGCATCGTCGATGATCGTCCCCCCGCTCTTGGCGGCGAAGATACGGGCGAGCAAGCTGCGACCGGACCGGCGCGGACCGGTCAGCATGGCGGCGCGGACCGGCCACGTCCCCCAATGCTCCAGCAGATAGACGGCATGGGCATTGGACGGCGTAACCAGAAAGGCGTCGTCGCGCGGATCGGCGGGCCACGCCAGCGGCAGCGCCATTTGGCTCATCCGGGAACGCCCGTACCGGACGCGGACGGTGCCGGAGTCGGTCGGCTGATCCGCAACGTCGTCCCCGATCCCGCCACCTGATACCCGCGCGACTGCAAGGCCGCCGCCAGCAGTGCGGGATCGCCGTCCACCACCACCCGCATCAATGACACACCACCCAATGCCAGACTGGTCGTACCAGCGGAGCGGACACCCGGAATACCGCGCACCAGCGCCTCGGTGTTGGCGACGCTGGCGGTGCCGGGCGTATCGTATTGCACCGTCAATGTGGCGCCCGCATTGGCCTGGGCGAGATCGGCGAGGATACCGTCGATCGTCGAATCGGCCGATGGCGTCGGCGTGGCGGCCGGATCGGGCGGCGGCGTCAGGCTGGCGTCGGGGTTCAACATGCCCTGACGCAGTGCCTGCTGATACAGCGCATCGATCCGCGCGACGCCGGTATCGAGCAACTGCGGCAGTCCCTCGGCATTGCCGACCCGTAACGAAAAACTGCTGATAAGCCGGTTATCGGGTCCATGACGTGCCTGGAACACGCCGACGACAGGACCGCCCGGCCATTGCCGGTATAGCCGCACCGTCGGGATCAGGATGTCCGATGCGCCATATTGATCGATGATCGTCCGCCACCATCCGCGACCGGGCCGCTCCGCCTGCCCGACATTCAGCAACAGCGAATCGGCGCCGGTCCCCGATGGCCGAACATAATCAATGGTGCTGTTGCCGGTGCGAAACCGCGCCCATGCCTGTTGCCAGTCGGTGCGCCGCTCGAACACCTGACCGACCCCGCCCGACCATTGCACCGGCAACACCAGCATCGGCGGCGATCGATCGGCATAGGCCGCGACCCCCAGCAACGATCCCGCCCGCGCGCGATTGAACAGGACGCCGAGCCGCGCAATGTATCGGGTCGGGCCGATCTGTTCGTTCTCCACGACGATGCCCGACACCATCTGGTCGAGCGTACCATCGGAAACGAGGCCACCGCCGCCACCCAGCCGGCGCGACAATTGGACCCACGCCTTGCGCTGCGCCAGCCGCCAGCCGCCCTGCCGCGCCGCGTCGGCCGTCTTGCCGCCGACGTCCACGGTCACGCCGCTCACCTCGAACGCGCCGCCATTGTCGATCGGCGCCACGCCGCGGTCGCCGCCCTCGATCTGCGCCAGCGTGCCGGACCCCGCGAGCAGGGCCATCACGGCAAGGGAGGCGATCAGGGGACGGCGCATGGCCCGCGCCTTTTGCAGAACCGGGCGTGGAAATCCAAGCGCGATATGTCTAGGCGACGTTTCATGACCGACCAGCCCACTCCCGACGCCTCCGGCACGCCCTCGTACACCTATGCCGATGCAGGCGTCTCGATCGCGGCGGGCAACGCGCTCGTCCGCGCGATCGCCCCCCTCGCCCGCTCCACCCGGCGACCGGGCGCGGATGCCGATCTCGGCGGCTTCGGCGGCCTGTTCGACCTGAAGGCGGCGGGCTTCACAGATCCGCTGCTCGTCGCGGCCAATGACGGCGTCGGCACCAAGCTGAAACTGGCGATCGAGTGGGACCGTCACGAGGGCGTCGGCGTCGATCTGGTCGCGATGTGCGCCAACGACCTGATCGTCCAGGGCGCCGAGCCGCTATTCTTCCTCGACTATTACGCCAGCGGCAAGCTGGAGGCCGGCGTCGCCGAGCGGGTCATCGCTTCGATCGCCGAGGGCTGTCGTCAGGCGGGATGCGCGCTGATCGGTGGCGAGACCGCCGAGATGCCCGGCATGTATGCACCCGGCGATTACGACCTCGCCGGCTTCTGCGTCGGCGCGGTCGAGCGTGAGCAACTGCTCACCGGCAAGACGATCGGTCACGGCGATGTCGTGCTCGGGCTGGGCTCGACCGGCGTCCATTCCAACGGCTTTTCGCTGGTTCGCCGGCTGGCCGCCGACAAGGGGTGGAAGCTGGATCGCCCCGCCCTGTTCGATCAGGACCGGTTGCTGATCGACTGGCTGATGGCCCCGACTCGCATTTACGTCGCCAGCCTGCTGCCGGTTCTGCGCGAGGGGCGCATCAAGGGCTTGGCCCATATCACCGGCGGCGGTCTGCTGGAGAACATCCCGCGCGTGTTGCCGGCGGACGCCCATGCGGTGATCGATGCGGCGGCCTGGGAGCAATCCCGCCTGATGGCCTTCCTACAGGCGCAGGGCGCGATCGAGCCCGAGGAGATGGCCCGCACCTTCAACTGCGGCATCGGCATGGCCGTGATCGTCGCCGCCGATGAGGCCGAATCCGTCACGGCTTCGCTGACGGCGGCGGGCGAGACGGTGGCCACCATCGGTCATATCGAACGCGGCGCGCGCGGTTGCACGGTCAGCGGCGTCGCCGGCACGTGGAGCGCGCGGGAGGACTGGACCGCTACCCATGCCGGCTGAGGCATCCGTCGCCATCCTGATTTCCGGCCGGGGATCGAACATGATGGCCCTGGTCGAGCAGGCGCGTGGCTACCGTGTCGCGCTGGTCGCGTCGGACAAGCCCGATGCGGCGGGGCTCGACTGGGCCAGGCAGCGTGGTCTCGCGACCTGGGCGCTCAGTCCGAAGGGCATCGGCAAGGCGGCCTACGAGGCGGCACTGGACACGGCCCTGCGCGACGCCGGGGTCGGGACGGTCGCGCTGGCTGGCTATATGCGGCTGCTGTCTGACGACTTCGTCGCGCGCTGGCGGGGGCGGATCGTCAATATCCACCCCTCGCTGCTGCCGAAGTACAAGGGGCTCGACACGCATGCCCGCGCCATCGCGGCGGGGGATGCGTTCGGTGGCTGTTCCGTCCATGTCGTGACCGAGGAACTGGATGGCGGCGCGGTGCTGGGCCAGTCGCAGGTCCCGATCGTGGCAGGGGACGACGCCAATACGCTGGCGGCGCGGGTCCTGACGGCTGAACATGTGTTGTACCCCCAAATGCTGGCGGAGTTCGTGATGACCCCTTTCGATCGTGTTCGTGAAACCGCCCTGAACCTGCCCGAGGTGGAGGAGCGGCCCAGCCACGGCCAGCCGACGTTCTTCGTCGCGGGCAAACAGTTCGCCCAGTTGCGGGATGATCATCATGGCGATGGGCAGACCGTCGTGTGCGTCCGCACAGGCGACGTGGACGAACAGGCGATGCTGGTTGAGGCCGCTCCGACGGTCTATTCGATCCCGTCCTATCTGGGTGCCAGCGGATGGGTAGCGATGAACCTGACGGGCGAGATCGACTGGCCGTTGGTCGAGGACCGCATCGCGCGAAGTTGGGAATTCGCGGCGCCGGCGCGGCTGCTTGAGGCAGGCGGGCGATGAGCGAGACGTCGGAACAGGCCACCCGCCGTCGCTGGGTCACGCTGGCCGAAGTCGTGGCGGTCGCTGGCGTGCTGATCGCGGCCCTGACGCTCTGGAGCAACTGGTCCGATCGCCGCGCCGACGAGGCGGAGAAGGTGGCGGAGCGGACGGCGGAGCGAACCGAACGATCGCGGATCGACCTGACTGCAACGGTGGAGGATGGCGGTCGGCGGCTGGCGCTGAAGGACGAGAAGCACGATCTTCAGGACTTGGCCGTCGCCTTCCCCCGTGCGCTTGGTGTCGCGGCCAAGCAGCCGATGTCGGACGTGGCGATCCTGGCCGACTGGTTCGAGGCGCCCCTGTTGAAGCTGACCGATGGTGGTGCGGACGAACGTGAGGGGCGGCTGCCGGTGCTGGTGACGGTCCGTTATTGGGATGGCGATACGCAGCGCAGCGCGACCGGCGTGTACAATGTGATCTGGCGCACCGAGGGCCGGTTACTGCGGGGCCGGACGGTCAAGCTGGAGGGGCTGCGGTTGCGCCAGCGTGGTGGTGGTCAGGCGCAGGTCGATGCCCTTTGGGCGAAGGAAAAGCCCTGATCCAGATCGGAAAGTTAGGCTAAAGTTAGGCCTAAACCGTACCTATTTATCCGCACACCATTCGCACTAAATCGTTCATTTTTCGCTAGATACGCCACTGTGCTTGTTTAGGACAGCGGTTTTACAACAGACGGCTATAGACACGGTCGTCGTGCCATGTGGCGCCAACCTTGAACTGCCGTTCGCCGGCCAGGACGAAGGCCTGTCGTTCGTAGAAATCGCAGGCACGATAATTGCGGGCATAGACACCGAGCAGCATCCGCGTCGCGCCCCGCGAGCGGGCATCGGCGATCGCCTGCGCCATCAGGGCGGCGCCCAGCCCGGTGCCCCGCGTCAATGACAGCGTGTAAATGCGACGCAGTTCGATATCGCCCGGTTCGATCTGGCCGACGTCTTCGGGCGTGGTCAGCAGCGTGTAGCCGACGGGTGCAGCGCCATCGGGATGTTCCGCGATCGTGGCGATGCTGGCGGCGTCCGCGATCCAGCGGGCGAATCGCTCGGGCGTGCTTTTCGCGGCGATGTGCGCGAGCATGTCTTCACCCGACAGGATGCCGGCAAACGTCTCGAGAAAGCTCGCGGCCGCGACGAGCGACAGGGCGGACGCATCCGCCGCCGTTGCCCGTCGCAGCCGCCAGTGCATCAGCCGACGATCTCTTCCGGCTTGAAGAAATATGCGATCTCGATCTCGGCATTCTCGTCCGAGTCGGAGCCGTGGACGGTGTTCGCCTCGATCGATTCGGCCAGTTCCTTGCGGATCGTGCCGGCGTCGGCGTTGGCCGGGTTGGTGGCGCCCATGATGTCGCGGTTACGCTGCATGGCGTTCTCGCCCTCCAGCACCTGCACGACGACGGGGCCGGAGATCATGAACGAGACAAGGTCGTTGAAGAACGGACGCCCGCGGTGGACGGCATAGAAGCCCTCGGCCTGATCCTTGGTCATGTGGATGCGCTTGGACGCGATGACGCGCAGGCCGGCTTCCTCCAGCATCTTCGTGACCGCACCGGTCAGGTTGCGGCGGGTGGCGTCGGGCTTGATGATCGAAAAGGTACGGTTCGCGGCCATGATGGTCACGGGCTCCTGTGTTTTGGAAAGGGGAAAAGCGCCGCCGCCCTAGTCCCGCAGCGGCCATGTTGCAATGTTCACGCAGCCTGTTCCCATCGCCCGGCCTCGTTCTGCTTCCAGTAACGACGCTCCACACCGTCACGATCGGCCAGCGCCTTCCACGCCAATCGCGCCTCGCGGATGCGATCATCGTCGAAAAAATGGAACGCGCGATCGAAATCGAGCGCATCGTCACGCCAGACGCCATCAACCAGGGCGATGTGACGAGCGTTGTTCGCGGCGTTGACGTCGGGCGCGATCAGCACCGGCTGAGCGGCGTCGTCCGCGTCGCCGAGTTGGGCGTGGGGCAGGAAGCTATCAGGCGTGTATTGCCACAGCAGTCGGTCGAGATGACGACGTTGTTCCTCGTTATCGGTGACGATCAACAGGCGGGCGCCGGTCGATACGACCTTCGCCGCGATTTGCGGGAGAGCGCGGTCGAGCGGGGTGGCGGTGAGGTGGTAGAAATCGACCTGCATGGCGGGCGGTGTAGCGGAGTGCGGGTGCTGGCTCCAGCGGCACAGGTCTGCCCCGGGAGATCGGGGGCTGCTGTCTGTCGCCGAGCGCCGTTTTCCGTCCAAACCATCCGCTTTGGACCGTCGTCGCGTTGCGCGACTTGAATTCGGATGAGAACAGGCGTGTAATCTTTAACGCGCGGGCCGGAATTTCGATCGACCTGGGCGCTTGAACCAGAAGCTCCAGACGCTCAGCGTTCCCAACAGGCCGAGAACGACACCGGAAAGGGTCATCACCAGGCGATAGCCAAGACCGCCGATCTTGGCCGCATGTAGCGGATACAGCATGTTGTACACGGTGACGACCGGCGAGAGCGACGCCGCGTCGCGGGCCCCGATCAACCGACCGTCATCGGCGGCAAACCACAAGGTCGTCCGCCCGTTTGGCAAACACTCCTGCGGCCGTCTCATCCGGATGGTGACGAGCCCGCTTCCCTTGCGCGGTAGCGACAGGCTGCGTAATTCGGCGTCCGGAAAGCGCGCGCGCGCCGCGACGATCATGCCCTGCCAGTCGAGATGGGGGGCAAGGGCAACCCTTGGTCCTTTCGGTGTCCGCAGCGCCGCATCGATTGCCGCCGGCGCATTGGGACCGAGGTACAACGCGCTGATCGGCCGGAACACCAGGGTCGCGCCCGTCAGCAGCGACAGGATCAGCAACGGCGCCGCGACGATCCCGAGATCGCGATGATGCCGTAAAATCGCTGGACGGCTGAGCCGCTTGGGCAATGGACGGAACGCGAACGTCTTGCGCGTCCGCCACCATAGTATCGTGCCGGTCAGCACGAAAACCAGCCCCGCCACGCCTGCGATACCGATGATCGTCTCGCCGGTGTCGCCTGACAACAGGTGATGGTGCAGATCGAACAGCCATAGTTCGGGCCGTGCCCATTGCGACTGCCATTGGCTGACGATCGTGCCAGCCTGATCGGTATAGGCCCCCGCTCCCTTACCGAAATCGAGTCGGTCAAGTCCGAGATCGGCATTCGCGAAGGTGATGCTCTGCGGGCGCGCTGCGGGATTGGCCATCAGCCGTTCGGTCGTGGCGGCAAGAAACTGCGTAGTCTGGACCGGTGCATCGCCGGCGTGCGGCAGCATGATCCAGGTATCGCGGTGAATGAGGATCGCACCGGTCAACCCCAGCAGCGCGAGGATCAATCCCAGGAACCCGCCTGTCCAGCGGTGCAGTGTATCTAGCATTGCCACGTTAAAAACGAACGTCCCAGCCGAGCGTGAAATTACGCCCGCGCCCCGAAAAGAAATGCGCGTTATCCGTCGGGCGCACCGTATCGCTGTAATAATCAATATAAAAATGGTCGAAGATATTTTGCGCGCTTAACGTCAGCGCCCCGATCGGCAGAGCATAGCGGATAGACGCGTCAGTAATGTTGTAACCGCCAAAGTCGTTTGCGGCGGGCAGCCCGACATATTTGCGCGCGAGATAGAATTGCTGTTGCACGCGCGCAGACAGGTTGCCGCGGATGAAGCTGGCAGCGAGATTGAGACGATCGGGCGAAATATTTGCGCCGTCCAGATCGATATCGACCCTGCCGTCGTCATTCGAGTCCGTCCGCCCGACCAGATGCGCGAACCCAGTCGAGAAATTCAGGCCCGGCAGCGGCAACTGCACCGCCAGATTGATCTCTATCCCCTGAATTTCAACGCGCTGGCGTTGCGCTTCATAGGCGCCGCCGATGAACACCAGCACTTGTCCGCGCGTGCTGGTCGACAAGAAATAGGTCGCGCTCGCGTTCATCGGCCCCTGCTTCACCTCGACACCGAGTTCGCGATTGTTCGACACGACGGGCGCGATATCGACATAGGTATCGAGATCGACGCCGTCGCGATTGATCGCCCGGGAAATGCGGCCGACATCCGGCACGGTGTATCCCTGTGCGTAGCTGCCATAAGCCCTGATGCCGGGGACCGGTTCGACGATGACACCGCCATTCAGCAGCGTCTTGCCAAAGCTGGGGCTGCCGCCCGCCACCGCGTGACGACCATATGAAGCAAGTGTCGTGTAATCGTCGATGACGATCTTCACATTTTCATACCGCGCGCCGCCCGCCAACCGTACGACCTTGTCGAACAAGGCGAGATTGACCTGCCCGAACGGCGCGAAGCTGCGGAAATCGGCGGGCGGCACCCAGACGCGATCGGTCGCGATCAGGCGTTGTTCGGTGCGATCGTACAGCGCATCGAACCCCAGCGTCGCGGTCAGCGCGTCGAAGCCGGGAATACCGCGCTCGTAACTGAACTTGCCGCCATATTTGCGCGATCTGTTCTGCGATTGATCGAACAGCGTGCCGACCGGCGCGAGCCTAGCGTCCTGAAACGTTGCGATCGGTGCCACCTCTCCGCCGAACGTATCGCGCGACCGGTTGAAGAATATCTGGGTTACCAGATTGCCGCCCCATAGATTTGGATCGGTCAGCGACAGCGCGATGCCCTCGGTCCTGTTTTTGGCAGGATTACCCGGCGGCGTGCCCCGCACCGACGTCGTCGGCAGGTTGTTTCGGAAATTGCCGTTGCTGGCAATATAATTGCCGCCGCCCTTCAGTTCGAAACGGTTGGCGATCAGGTCGATCCGCGCTGTATCGGTCAGCGCATAGCCGGCGCGCGCAAACGCCGACCAGCTCCGCGAATCCTGTGTCTCGCCCTGAGTCAAATCGGTGCCTACGCGGTTGCCGTGGCCGTCATAGAACGCCCCCCGCCTGTCGTATGCGCCGCCTGCCATCACGTCGAACCGTCCCGATTTCCACGCGAGCAGGCCGGCAACCTTGCCGCCATGACCGTCGCCGTTGAAACCGGTATCGCTCGTCCCTTGAGCCAGCGCGCGGCCCGACAGACCTTCGGCACGTGGCGGTTGCACCGTCACCTGATTAACGATCCCGCCGGTGCCGCCGATGCCCTGCAATGCGTTGGATCCGTAGATCAACTCGACCCGGTCGACGAAGAACGGATCGATCGTGAAGCCGTCGCGCGATCCATCGCGTAGCGGCGTCGACTGCGGAATACCGTTGATCGCATATAGTGGTGAGCGTCCGCGCAGCGTCTCGCCCGCGCCTGACAGCTTTTGCCGGGTCGGGGAGAATGACGGTGTCAGGTTAGAGACGGCATCGACCACCGAACCCCCGATCGCAACCTGCTGATCCAGCGCGGCACGATCGATCACGTCGATCGTTATCGGCAGCGCATTGGGCGGGAGGATGCTGCGGGTTGCACTGACAACGATCTCATCGGTTGTCTCCGTACGCCGATCGTCGGCATCATCCGCTATCGGAGCGACGATCTCCCGCGCCAGGGCCGGCGTCGCCGAACCGATGACCGGCAAAGCAAGGATAGTGAAAAGCCCAAAACGCATGTTGTCCCCCGAATGAGGGCATCCCTACGCATACCGAGACGCTAATGCAAATCGTTCGCACGGTATGCGGCGTGCCTTGCCGAAGGAGGTTGTTCCTTCCTCAAGCGACGGTCAGTCGCCGGCATCCTCATGCCGCTCGAATGACCCGAGCTGTTACGTACTCAGCGTCCGTCGCAACGCATCCCGCCAGCCGCTGACGAGCCGCGTCCGACGCTCATCTTCCATCGCCGGTGTGAACGACCGGTCGCGCGACCACAGCGCCTCGATCGCCGGCAGGCCGGACCAGATGCCCGTCGCCAGCCCCGCATGGAACGCCGCCCCCCGCGCGGTCGTCTCCAGGTCCGCCGGGCGCTCGACTGGCACGTCGAGCAGGTCGGCGAGAAACGCGCACAGCCAGTCATTCGCCGCCATGCCGCCATCGACGCGCACCGTCGCCGGTCGCACCCCGCTGTCGGCGATCATCGCCTTGATCAGGTCCATCGTCTGATACCCGACCGCCTCCAGCGCCGCGCGCGCCAGATGCGCCTGCGTCGCGCCCAGCGTCAGGCCAAAGATCGCGCCGCGCGCATCGGGGTCCCAGTGCGGCGCACCCAGCCCCGCGAAGGCCGGCACCATGTAGACGCCGTGGCTGTCCGGCACCTGTGTCGCCATGTCGTCGGTCTCGCGCGCATGGGTGATAACGCCGATCCCGTCGCGCAGCCACTTCACCGCTGCCCCCGCCACGAAGATCGATCCCTCCAGCGCATAGGTCGTCAGCCCATCCAGCCGATAGGCGGGCGTGGTCAGTAGGCGATCATCCGAAGTGATTGCTTCGTCGCCGGTGTTCATCAGCATGAAGCACCCGGTGCCATAGGTGGACTTGACCATCCCGCGCGCGAAGCACGCTTGCCCGAACAACGCCGCCTGCTGGTCGCCCGCGATCCCCGCGATCGGGATCGACGCGTCGAACAGGCCGGGCGCGGTATGGCCATAGATATGCGCATTGTCGTGCACCGCCGGCAGCATCGCCATCGGCACGTCCAGCAACCGGCACAATTCCTCGTCCCAGCAACCCCGATGGATGTCCCACAACAGCGTTCGCGACGCATTGGTCACGTCGGTCGCGTGTACCGAGCCGCCGGTCAGCCGCCACAGCAGGAAACTGTCGATCGTACCGAACGCCAGGTCGCCCCGCGCCGCCCTGTCGCGCGCATCGCCGACATGATCGAGGATCCACGCGATCTTGGTGGCGGAAAAATACGGATCCAGCAGCAGGCCGGTTCGCGCCCGCACCATGGCCTCCGCCCCATCCTCCTTCAGTTGCCGACAGCGCGGCGCCGTCCGTCGATCCTGCCACACGATCGCGCGGTGGATCGGCTCGCCCGTCGCGCGGTCCCACACCACCACCGTCTCGCGCTGGTTGGTGATGCCGATGCCGGCGATACCGCTGGCGCCCACGCCGCTCGCCGCGATCGCCTCCCGCGCGGTGGCGAGCGTGTCGCGCCAGATATCCTCCGGGTCATGCTCCACCCAGCCGGGTTCCGGATAATGCTGCGCGAACTCGCGCTGCGCGATCGATACCCGTCGCGCATCGGCGTCGAAGACGATGCTGCGGGTAGAGGTCGTTCCCTGATCGATTGCCAGGATATGCGTCGCGGCCATGCCGATCCTCTCCGCCGTTGACGGCGCCCGTCCGGCGCCCTGCTTCCGGTCTAGCCGATGATGCGGTACCAGTGCACCCGGTGACCTATGATCTGCTCATCGTCGGCGGCGGCATCAACGGCGCCGGCATCGCGCGCGATGCAGCCGGGCGCGGGCTTTCTGTGCTGTTGGTCGAGCAGGACGATCTCGCCGGACATACCTCGTCAGCCTCCACCAAGCTGATCCACGGTGGCCTGCGCTATCTGGAATATGGCGAATTCCGGCTGGTGCGCGAGGCGCTGATCGAGCGTGAGCGGTTATGGCGGATGGCACCCCATATCATCTGGCCGCTGCGCTTCGTTCTGCCACAGGCGCAGTCGCCCCGCCCCGGCTGGATGGTCCGGCTCGGCCTGTTCCTCTACGACCATCTCGGCGGACGCGACCGATTGCCCGGCACCGAGACCGTCGCGCTTGATCGCTCCGCGCTGGGTCACGGTTTGAGCGATCCCCACGGCACCGCCTTCGTCTATTCGGACTGCTGGGTAGAGGACAGCCGCCTCGTCGTCCTGAATGCGCTGGACGCCGCCGAGCGCGGCGCGGACATCCGGACGCGCACCCGCCTCGCCCGCGCGAGGCGCCACGGCGATCATTGGCAGGCGACAATTGCGGACGCGGCGGGTGAGCACCGGGTGAAGGCGCGCGCGCTGGTGAACGCGGCGGGGCCGTGGGTGGCGGACGTGATCGGCCGCGTGGCGGGACTGGATAGCGATCACGGCGTCCGGCTGGTGAAGGGCAGCCATATCGTCGTGCCGAAACTCTATGACGGCGACCACGCCTTCATGTTGCAGAACCCCGACCGCCGCATCGTCTTCGCCATCCCCTATGAAGGCCGCTTCACGCTGATCGGCACCACCGACCAACCGTGGCATGGCCCGCCCGCCAGGGCGTCGATCGATGCGGAGGAAACGGCGTATCTGCTGGCGACGGCAAACCGGTATTTCGCGGATCAGATCGCGGCAGGCGATATCATCTGGAGCTTCGCCGGCATACGTCCTTTGCATGACGATCGGGCCGGCAATGCGTCGGCAGTGACGCGCGACTATGCGTTCGATCTCGACGTCGATGACGGCGGATTACCGATGCTGAGCATCTTCGGCGGCAAGATCACCACCTATCGCAAGCTCGCCGAACACGCGATGCGCGACCTGAAGCCATTCTTTCCCAACATGCCGGGCGCGTGGACCGCCGACTTGCCGCTGCCCGGCGGCGACATAGCCGATGCCGATTTCGACCGCTTCGTCGCAGATCTGAAGCGCGAGCGACCGCATCTGTCGCCGTCAATCCTTCATCGGCTGGCACGGGCCTATGGCACGCGGGTCAGCGACATACTGGGGGAGGCAAGCATCGACGCCGATCTCGGTGAGGATTTCGGCGCCGGCCTGACCCGCGCCGAACTCGATTACCTCATCGCCAGCGAGTGGGCACGAACGGCGGAGGACATATTGTTCCGCCGCAGCAAGCTCGGTCTGCACGTTCCGGCGGATACGGCGGCCCGGATCACCGCCTGGCTCGATACCCACACGATTACAGCGCGCTGATCTCCAGCGTCAGTACATCTTCATAATCGCCCGCGACATGCGGGCCGATCGTGCCAAGCCTCAGTTCCAGGGGCATGGAGGTGCCGGCGACCGACCGAGGTGCTTCGATCACCTGTTCCCAATGGCGGGTCAGGTCGATCTCCTCGCCGCGCAGCCGGGCCTGATAGGAAAAGCCCTCGTCGCCGTCCGGCTTGTCCTTCAACAGCAATCGGCCGCGATGCGCGGAGTCGATCGTCAGCCTGGCGGTGGTGTTGGCCCGCACCTGCAGAAAGACGCTGCGCGTTGCATCGCTGGCCAGGATGCCAAAGTCGATATGCGATACCGTCGACCCTTCTCCGAACGTACCCGCCGCCCCAGCGATGTTCATCTGCGCGCGCGGCACCGCGAATAGCTGGACGCGCACCGGTGCCGGCGCGGTGTTCGTCGCCGGTGCGCCGATATCGCGCACCTCCAGCATCAGATCGAGCGCGTGGTCGCCCGCCTCTGGCACCGCGTCCTGCGTCACCAGCGCCTCCAGCGGCACCGTCATCCGTTCGTTGCCGGCCATGGTGATCCGCCAGATGCCGGGTGTCGCGGTCGTGGCGACTGCCGCGCTGCCGGCACGGGAAGAAAACGTGACGCGGACGTCAGTATCGGGGATCACGGCATCACCGACCGGCAACCGCTCCGCATTCAACAAGACCAGATCAATGGTGCAGGCGTCCTCGTCACGGTTCTCCAGCTCGAAATTCTGGCGCCCGACGGTACGCGAAAAGGCGAATGCATCGTAATCCAGCCGTATCGTCGTACCGGCGCCGACCAGTGTCACGTCGCACGCCGCAGCCGGCCCGGTCGCCAGCATCAGGGCGAACAACACCATCAGGAAACGGCTAGCGACCGAGATGCAAGACGCCGACATCGACGATACCCTTCGATTTGGCCTTGATCTCGAACTCGACGGGCGGCCGGTCTGCGACCATCAGCCGATACCGGCCGGGCGCCAGTCGATCCGCCACGAAGCGACCGGCGCGGTTCGTGAAAAAGCCGCGCTCTTTCCACCCCTTGGCCAGTGCCGCATCGACAGGCACGATCGTTCCCGTCGCCAGCGCCAGCGGACCGTCCGCAGACGCCAGCACGCCGACCGCGATCCGCGATGCGTCGCTGCCGATCATGCTGCGATACCCCGATCCGTAACCGGGGAATATCTCGATGCTGCCCGCCCCCAGATCATATCCGTCGGGCAACGGATCGACCTTCACGTCGTATCGCCCGACCCCATAGGCGCGGTTGACTGGCACCAACGCCGGCCCGAACCAGCCGGACCGCGCGATCACCCGGTCACCCGACATGATCTGCGCCGTCGACCCGGACAGCGTGTCGTGCAGTGGCGCGATCACGAACGCATCATCGACCGATCGGCCGAGCGCAAACGTGCCGCCGGCAAAACCGATGAACGACCGCAGATTCCAGTCGGAGGTGTTCGATGTGCGTCCGTCTGGCCCGGCAGTCTCCAGCCGGTTGTGATTCACGACCAGATCGAACCGGTTGTTGACATAGGCCAGCCGGCCGGACGCCGCCGTTTCGCCACGATCGCGGGTGTAGCGCACCGCGCCGCTGACCTCGCCCAACCGCCCCTCGCCCGTGCGGCTGACCTCCACCTCAGTCCGTCCCCGACTGCTATCGTATCGCGCATCGGCGTAATCCCGCCGACCGAGCCGCAGCGACAGGCCGACTGCGATCCGGTCCTCGTCGCTGCGCGGATCCCGCGACATGGTCCGCGTCGCCGTCATGTTCAGGCCGAACCGGCCAAAACTCCGCCCCAGCGACAGGTCGATCCGCCGTACATCGAAGCCGGGATTTCGCACCTTCGTATAGCCGCCGCCGATGCCCAGGCTGACGCTGAACGGCGCCTGCCACTGGACCAACGCTGCGGTCTGCAGCGCCTGCGAATTGCGCACCTCGCGGGCGAAGGCATCCTGAAACGACACGCTGCGATAGATCGCCGATGCGTTGACGCGCAGATCGCTGGCCTCGCGCAACGAGAAGTCGCCGCGGTAATCGACCGATGCGGCATAGCCCATGCCGCCGCGCCGATAATTTATGCTGGCCGCCCCCTCGACCTGGACGAAGCCGAGCCGATTGCCCACCACGACCACGCCGCCGATCTGCCCGGCCCTGCTGGTCGATTGCCCATCCATGCCGACCGTCAGCGTGTCCGACAGGCCGTGATAGGCGTAGCCGGTCGCCGCTGGCGACAGGCCGTATTGAAAGCGTCCGCGATCGCGGATGCCGGCCGATACGCCGAACTCGGTCGTGCCGCGGGTCAACAGGCTGCTGCTGTTGAAGACATTGAAATCGACGATCTCGCGCCGTCCGCCGACATCCTCGACGACCAGTTGGACCTGATTGGGGCCGGTTGCGAGCGGGAAGTCGCCGATGTCATAGCGTCCTGCTTCCAGCCGGATCGTCTGCACCCGGATCTGATTGACGATCACGTCGACAATGGATGCCCGTTCCAGCGTGAAGTCACGCCGGCCGATCGGGCGCGTATTCTGGAACGGTCGGATCGTGGAGTATGCCCGCTCGATGCCGATGCCCAGGATACGCCCCGATCCCTGGAACGAGGTCGAACTGGGCGTGAACTCGCCGACCGTCATGCGCAGCGCCTGATCGAAACTGTCACGCGTCGCGCGGATTTCCCGCCGCCGCCACCGCTCGCCATCGTAGCTCGTACCACCGGTCAGCGTCACACCACCGAAGCCGCCGATATTGGCGATGCCGTTCAGGTCGGCACGCACGCGGGCGAAGCCGCCCGCCGGTCCGCCATGCACGTAACGCTGAGTCGCCGCGACGTTGACGCCGGCCGCAAAGGGTGCGGCCGGGACATAGCTGGACGGCACCGGCACATCGAGCTGCGGCTGCAGGCGGAGCGCGGCGGGCAGCGTGGCATCAGGGGCCAGCGCGGCGGCGACCTCCAGCGCCAGACTGTCGAACCGGATCGTCAGGCCGGGGATGTCGAGCTCGGTAAAATCCACTCGCGCTCGACCGGCGATCCGTGCCTCCAGTTCGGTCAGCATCCGGCGTTCGATCACCGGCGCGATCAGTGCCAGCAGACGCCGCGCATCGATCTCGCCGTCACCCTTCACATCGACAGCAGTGCTGATCGTCCCCAGGAACTTGCCGTTAAGCTTCAGCGACACTTCGAGCGGTGTGCGCACCGGTTTGATCCGACCGAGCGGCGATGCGCCGCCCTGTGGTTGGGGCTGATCGATCATGGCCACCTGGACCTGCGCTGTGGCGGGTGCCGCCATCTGGGCGGCCGCCAACGCGCAGCAGACCGCCATCCGCGACAGGTCGCCATCGGCTGGCTGGCGCAGGCGCGACATACATCACTGATCGGAAAGTGTTGGCTTGATCGACCCGCTAAGGCCCGCGACATCCTTCGACGCGATCGTCGCCCTGCGGACCTGCCCCGGCATGAACGCGGAGAAGTTGCCGATGTTGATGTGGTCGGCGTCCAGCGTCACCGATTTGCCCGCGGCATCCGTCAGTGTCAGCTTCGCCGCGTTCATCATCGACACGCCCTTGCCGCCATTGTCGATGCGCAGCATCAAATCGCCATTGGCCGCCCGCCCCGCCTCCTGCAACGTCAACGCGGACTTGGCGGCCGGCGGCGATACGATGATATGTGACAGGAAATTGAAGCTGACCTTCACGTCGGTCGCGGCACCCGAGGATGTCGTAGTCCCGTTGCCGATGTTCAGCGGCAATTGCGACACCCGCACGCCGTACATCCGCGCCATCGCCAATGCCGGATCGCCGATGTAGCGCACCTGCACGGTCTGCTCCTTCCCCGGTTCGATCGCCGTCTGCGCGGGATAGACCATCACGTCCTTCTCCTCGTCGACGCGGGTCGGCGTACCGGCCTCGTCGACGGTGGCGCGAAACGGGATCATCTCTAGCGTGATCGGCACCGCGCCGGTATTCTTGATCGACATGGTCAGGCGCGCATTCGCGCCCGACGGCTCGATCGTCGCCAGCATCGGCTGGACCTGATAACCCTGGGCGGAGACCTGGCTGCACCCCATCGTCGCGGCGATCGAAGCCGCCCCCTTCAACAAACGCATCGTCGCTACCCCCAACAAATCCCCTCGAAAATGACGGGGCTGCTGGCCGGCAGCCCCGTCGGTATTCCCGTTCAGACAGAGGTTGCCGTGAACGAGAACACCTCGACGTAGTTACCGGCAGGGGCAGCATTGGCCGGGAAGTTCGTCGAGCCCGGAGCTTGGTTCTGATCGACCGCGACGTTCATGTTCAGCCACAGTTCCAGCGGAATGCCGGTTGCCACCGCCTGGGTGTATCCGCTGCGCGACCGGGTGAAGAACAGGTTGTTCTCGCCACCCACCGGATCGGTGTCATGCTCGGCGATCACGAAGCTGGCATCCTGCGGTGATTTCAGTTCGAGGCCGTAATTGATGCGGCCGTTCGCGTTGCTCAGCAGATCGCCGTTCTTCACCGAGACGACGAGCTTGGTGCCCGATGCGGCGTTGCACGAGAGGCGGAGGTTGGCGACCTGTTGCGTGCCGACCATCGCGATCGATGCGGTGCCGCTGGACACGTTGGCGAGGTTGACGTTGCAATATGGCGCGACCGTGCCGGTGACGTTCAGCGATTCTGCCATCGCCGGGCTGGCGACGGTGGCAAGGCCCAGAGCAGCGGAGCCGAGGAGGAAAAGACGGTTCATGACAAATCCCTTTTTTGCGTGACGAACTGCCTGCGAAGCGGCGCAGGTGCCGGTGCGACCCCCGCGATGGCGAACCAGTTCTGGAGTCGGCGCCACGATATGACCGGGCACATCGACGCGCGCCTTCCATCATGACTAAGCAATCATGATTAGGTCTCTCGACAGCACGCCGAGGTGCAGACAAGGCGAGTCGACCGCTGTTCGTCTCAGAAGATCGTTAGCGGGCAAATCCCGTTTTGGGACGATTAGAAAGTGATCTTTGTTGTCCTTGCCATTTCGACAAGAGTGCAGATCATCTGGCCAACAAGCATTTGTTATTATCCTGTCAGAAGTGACTGCCGATAAGATCGGATTGACGACACCGGGCACGCTGCATAATTTCCAAACATTCGACGTGGGGCTTATCACATCGCCGCAACAATGACCGTCACCCACGCTGGTGACGGCGGGGAGAGCTATATCATGTACGAAGAACTTGCTTCTCGTAACGCAAGCCTGGAACCACTATGCGCATGGGCGCAATATGACCTTCGAGCGCGCTTCATCGTCGATCAGGAACTGTCGATTGTTTGGATCAATGACGCGGCCAACCGGATCATCGACGATCACAACATCATGTCGCGCGACAGCGGTCGACTGACCTTCTCCAGCAAGACGATCACCAAACGCTACCTGACGATGATCGACCAGTCGAAACCGAGGCAAGTCCCCGCATCGATGTGCATCGGCGCGAACGACGATCATTACGTCCTGCTGACCGCGATCAACATCGGCACCACCGCCAGATGCTTCACCGGCATCTCGATGCGATCGTCCGCACACGGCATCGGCTTTTCCGACGAAGTACTGCGCGATACGTTTCACCTGACCACGATGGAACGCCGCATCCTGGAATGCCTGGTCAGCGGCAACACCGCCAACGAAGTCAGCTGGCTGTTGATGATCTCGCTTGGCACCGTGCGTGTCCACATCCGGCACATCTACGAAAAGCTGGACGTGTCCTCACGCGAGCCCCTGTTCAACAAGGTCCTGTATCTGGTCGAACGCTAACCCGCCGGAGCGAGGATCAGCCGCCGAATGACCGCCCGCCACCGCCACCCCAGCCACCCGACCGCGCAGACACCCGCCCGCCGAATCCCCCGCGCGACACGACCGAGCTGCGCGTCTGGATACGCTGCGTCGTGACCGGCGCCGTGACCGCCCGCGATCCGACCTGATATCCATAACCACGGCCGCCATAGCCGCCATTGTAGAGCCACGCGCCGGAGCCGGTGTAGTACGTCCCCTCCCGCCGGTCGCGGTACAGGCCGTTGTAGCGATAGCCGCCGCCGTTCAACAGCTGACCGATCATGAAGCCGGTCAATAGCGGCGTGAAGAAGCTCTGGCCACCTTCCTGACGTACCGCGCAGTTGCCGTCACCGAACTGATCCTCGCACAGTTTCTGTTCGGCATAGCGCGGCGCCGCCTTGCCGTCCTCAGCCGCGGCGGTCTTCGCAGCGTCTTCGCAGGTGGCGGCGGCAAAGGCACCGCTCGACTTGCATTCGGCCAGGCTGTTGAACGCGGCGACCTCGGTCGGGGCGCCGTATTTCTCGCGCGAGATCTGGTCGTTATCGGGCTGCGCATCGCACCCGGACAACATCGCCAGCGCCCCGGCGGCGGACAGGCCGGCGGTGATGGAGCGCTTGCGTGGGCGGATCATGGGATCGGTCATGACGTTCGCCTCGTTCAATAGGTCATGCTGGCGGCGTTGAGCAGCCCGACCGCGACCGACGTCGCCGCCAGATACACGCCGCTGGCGACGTTGCCGCCCTCGATCCGGCTGACCATGTCGCGGACGACGAAACGGCGGACGACCAGCGACGCCAGTATCTGGATCACCCCGGCCAGCACGCCCCACGCCGCGAACTCGACCGGATTGCCGGTCTGCGTCAGGGCCGATGCCAGCGGCAGCGCGAAGCCGACGATCGCGCCGCCCAGCGCTGTCGCCGCGGCGACGTTACCGGCCGCCACCAGCGTCCGCTCGTCATAGGGCGTCGATATCTGATACGCCCATTTGAAGACCGCCAGCAGCACACAGGCGATCCCGAACGCCACCACGAAGTGCACGGCGCCTTCGACAAAGCTGCCATAATCGAGCCACATCGTCGCTTTCCCCTCAGGTACTGAATTCGGTGGGCAGCAAGGGCAGCCCGATCATGATCTCATGCGTCAGGTCGCCACCCTCCGGCTGCATCGCCAGCGCCAGCAGCAATTCCTGCCCCTCGGGCGCCAGATCGCGGGAGTAGAGCATGCAGGCTTGCCGGATCTGGCGGACGGGATCACCATCGCGTTCGTAATAAACCGCTTCCCACAATTCGACCGGCGGCTGCGGTCGATCGTCGCCGGGATACCAGAAGCGCTGGAATTTCGGCAGGCCGAATTCCGACCAGCTCGTCTGTTTCAGCCGGTCGCGGAAATTCTCGGCATCCGCGCGATCGACCGGGTAGGACGACGTCCAGGGGCGGAACAGCGTGAAGTCGTCGGCATCCGATCCATCCGCCGACTGGCTGACCGCCTGCACCATCAGATCGTCGTCGGTGTAGAAACGATGCACATGGCTGCCATCGTCAAGCCGGATCACACCCTGAGCGGTGATCTCCAGCGTGTCGCGTTCGAGCGTGAAGGCGCCGCCGGACAGTCGCCGCCACGCCAGCGGATCGAGCACCACCGTCCGCCCGATCGTGATGTTGCGCACCACCGCGATCGCGCGGGCGGGCGCCCGTTCTCCACCACCGAACAGTCGCCCCAAGATCATGCCGTCATCCGTTGTCGCGTTTCGCCGCCATTGCCAGAATGTCCTGCGTATCGCCAGAACCATGCCACCACGCTGAACACATCGTCGCATCGCCGCGGCACCGGCTTGCCAAACGCTGCGGGCTTATGCTTGGGGTGTCAAGCCGCACCGCCGCGGCGGAACGCCCAAGGAGACGGACGTTGAGTGACGGTACACCGCGCGCCTGGACGGTGGCTGATCTTGCCGCCGCGCTATCCACGCCCGACCTCGCCGACACGCTGACCGCGGAAAGCGTCGGGCCGGTCGATCCCGTCCTGCACGTCAGGATGCACCATCATGGCGATCTGGCGATCTTCGTCAGTTGCTCGGGCGAACAGATCGTCGTCTCGACGCTGTTGTGGCCGGTCGACGAACAGCCCGATGCCGATGCGTTCAACCGGTTCCTGCTGAAGGCGCAGAAGCTGGTGCCGCTGTCGAACTTCGCGATCACCGAAATCGACGGGCGCGATTATTACGAGCTGATCGGCGAGCTTTCGATCGAATCGAGCCTGCGCCTTATCCTGCTCGAACTCACCGTGCTGGCGGACAATGCGCTCTCCGCCGCCGCCGATCTGCGCGCCGAATTCGCCGCCTGAAGGAAGCTATCGATGTCGATGTGGAAACAGCTTGTCACCCTGGTGCGCGGCAGCGCGCATGAAACCGGCCAGTCGATCGTCGATGCGCGCGCGATGACGATCCTCGACCAGCAGATCCGCGATGCCGGCATTGCGCAGGCGAAGGCGCGCGACGATCTCGCGACGCTTACCGCCCGCCGCCGGATGGTCGAAAAGGATGTCGAGGGCTTCACGGCGCAGCGCGAGAAGTACGAGGCATCGGCGCGCGCCGCCATGCAGCGCGGCGACATGGACCTCGCCCGTCAGGTCGCCGAGCGGCTGGCGACGATCGAGGCCGACCTGTCCGCCAAGACCCCGCAGATCGAGGAGATGCGCGGTGCCGAGGACCGGATGCGCGGCATCATCCAGTCCGGCGACACCAAGATCGAGGCGCTGCGCCGTGAGGTCGACGTCGTCCGCGCCAACGAAAGCGTGCAGAAGGCACAGGCCGCAGTCGCCGGCAATTATGGCGGCACGCTGTCGCAACTGGGGTCTGCCGCCGAGAGCCTGCAACGCATGAAGGAGCGTCAGGCGATTCAGGGCGAGAAGTTTCGCGCCGCCGCCGAGTTGGAGGATATGCGGTCGGGTGCCGATCTCGATTCCAAGCTGAAGGCCGCCGGCCTGTTGCCAGGATCGTCGAGCGCCGACGATATCCTCGCCCGCCTGTCGGCACCGCCAGCAAAGGATTCGCTGCGATTGTCCGACGGATCGGCCGATCCCAAGGCGTTACCGCGGGAATAGCGGGTGGAGCGCGTCGTCACCGGCGAACGGCCGGATTGGGAGGAAACCGCCCGCGCGATGGGCTTTACCTTCCATCATCTGGATGGCGAACGCTATTGGGAGGAACGCGCCTATTACCGGTTCACGCTGGACGAGGTGGAGTCGGGGATCGAGCATCCGAGCGGCGACATCCACGCGCTGTGTCTCGATCTGGTCGGTGAGGTCGTCGGCAGCGACGCGCTGATGCACCGGCTCGCGATTCCCGATGCGATGCGCGACCGGGTGGCGGCATCGTGGCGGGCAGGCGCACCGTCGCTCTATGGCCGGTTCGATTTCGCGTACGATGGCACCGGCCCCGCCAAGCTGCTCGAGTATAACGCCGACACGCCCACCAGCATCTACGAAACCGCGCTGTTTCAATGGCAATGGCTGGAGGATCGCATCGCCGATGCGACGCTGCCGGCGGGGGCCGACCAGTATAACCGCCTGCACGATGCCCTCGTCGCCCGGTTCGGCGCGCTCTTCACCCCCGGCAGCCTGATCCACTTCGCCAGCGTCGCCGATCATGTCGAGGATCGCCAGACCGTCCGTTATCTGGAGGATGTCGCGCGGCAGGCCGGGCTCGACCCGCAATTCGTGGCGATCGACCGGATCGGGGTCGATGCGGACGGGCAGCTGGTCGATGACGACGACACGCTGATCGCCGCCCTGTTCAAGCTCTATCCGTGGGAGGATATGCTGCGTGAACCCTATGCGGTGCATCTCGGCGTCACGCGCACGCAATTCCTGGAACCGGCATGGAAGGTGATCCTGTCGAACAAGGGCATCCTGCCGCTGCTGTGGGAACGCCACCCCGGCCACCCCAACCTTCTTCCCGCCGCCTTCGCCGACGATATTGCTGCGCTGGCGGCAATCGGCGACCGTCATGTCGTGAAGCCGCTGTTCTCGCGCGAAGGCTGGGATATCCAGATCGTCGACGGCCCCGCCTCTACCCGCGGCCCGGATGGTGGTTATGGCGAGGAAGGCCGGATCGTGCAGGCGCTGTCGCCCCTGCCCGTCTTCGATGGCCAGCACGCCGTCATCGGTTCTTGGATCGTCGGCGACGAACCGGTGGCGATGTCGGTTCGCGAGGACGATGGCGCCATCACCCGCGACCTCGCGCGGTACGTACCCCACGTCATCCTGTCAAACGGATCGCAAGCGCTGGCATAGGCCAAGGACAGCCTGCGAACGATTTGCTATCCATTCGCATTAGCCTTGCCGAAGTCGACCGGAGGCGATACGCGGGATCGATGAGTCAGGCTCCACCACTCGCGATGGCCGCGCAGGCGAAACGGAAGCGCAAGTGGCGTGGTTGGTGGTTGAAGCAGTTACATAGTTGGCATTGGATCAGCGCGGCGTTGTCGCTGATCGGGATGATGCTGTTCGCCATCACCGGCATCACCCTGAACCATGCGCAAACGATCGATGCGAAGCCCGTCGTCGTCGAGAAGAGCGGGATGCTTCCGGCAACATTGCTGGAAACGCTACGCACGCAACGGACGGCGGACGCTCCCCTGCCCGGTGCCGTTGCCGGCAGCGTGGCAAAGGCGGTGGGCCTCGATCCGACGGGGCGTCCGGTCGAGTGGTCGGATACCGATGCCTATGTCGCGCTGCCCCGGCCGGGCGGCGACGCATGGGTCAGCATCGATCGCAATACCGGCCGTATCACCGCCGAAACCACCGATCGCGGTTGGGTGTCGTACCTGAACGACCTGCACAAGGGCCGAAACGCCGGCGCGGCGTGGGCATGGTTCATCGACATCTTTGCCGGCGCCTGCATCCTGTTCACGCTTACGGGCCTGTTGCTGTTGCAGCTTCATGCCCGCCATCGGCCGCTGACCTGGCCGATGGTCGCGATCGGGCTCGTCGTTCCCATGCTGCTCGCCATCCTGTTCATCCATTGAGAGGTTCGTCCATGCGCTCCACCGCCTTTTTCCTGTTGGGTGGCGCCATCGCGGCGCCCGCCGCTGCCGGTACGGTCAACGTCACGATCCCGCGTCTGACGGTGGCCGAATACCACCGCCCATATGTCGCGATCTGGTTGGAGCCGGCCGGCGGCGGCGCGGCTCGCACGCTGGCGGTTTGGTATGACGTGAAGAAGCAGGGCAACGAACCCGGCACCAAATGGCTGGCGGACCTGCGTGCGTGGTGGCGCAAGGGCGGGCGCAGCATGGCGATGCCGGCCGATGGCATCAGCGGCGCGACCCGTGCGCCCGGTCAGTACAGCATCCCGCTGCCCACCAACCTGAAGCCCGGCAGTTACGTCCTGAACGTCGAGGCGGCGCGTGAAACGGGTGGTCGCGAGTTGGTGAGCGTACCCTTGACGGTACCCGTCATGGCCGGTCGGGGTTCGGGAAAAACCGAGCTCGGCGCCATCACCATCGCTGCCCGCTGACCGGCCTTATCCGTACCCGTCGACAACAAGGATCATCGCATGAAACCCTTCGCCACTCGTCTGTTGGTTGCCGCTGCGCTGGTGTCGATCCCCGCGACGCTGTCTGCGCATCGTATGTGGATGCTCCCGTCCGCGACGGTGCTGTCGGGAACGGACGGATGGGTGACGGTGGATGCGGCGGTGTCGAACGACCTGTTCTTCTTCGATCACCAGCCGTTGCGGTTGGATGGCGTGAAGGTCTGGCAACCGGATGGCAGCGAGGGCAAGCTGGAGAATGGCGCGACCGGGCGCTATCGATCGGTGTTCGACGTGAAGCTCGACAAGACCGGAACATGGAAGATCGGGACGCAGATTTCGTCCGTAATGGGCAGCTTCAAGGTGGAAGGCGTCGAGAAGCGCGTCGGCGGTCGGGGCGGCCCGCCGCGCCCCGGCCAGCCGGCACCGCTGACCGTCGCCGACATTCCCGCCAACGCCACTGACGTCGCGCTGACGGAGGTATCGGGGCGCAATGAAATCTTCGTCACAGCGGGCGAACCTACGACGACCGTCTTGAAGCCGACCGGTAAGGGACTGGAGTTCGATCCGGTGACGCATCCCGACGAGCTCGTCGCGGGGCAAACCGCCAAATTCCGCTTCCTGGTCGACGGCAAGCCGGCCGCCGGACTGAAAGTCACGGTAATCCCTGGTGGGAAGCGGTATCGCAACGACGAGGGCGCGCGGGAACTGACCGCCGGTGCGGACGGGGTGGTGAATGTCGATTGGGCGACTGCCGGCATGTACTGGCTGAATGCCACGCTGACCGACGCGAAGACCAGTCTGCCGCGCGCGAAGGAGCGCCGGATGTCCTATGTCACGACGCTGGAAGTGCTCACGCCGTGAGCCAGCGCGCATGAGGATCGCCTTGCCGCCGATCATTGATCCAGCGGCGTTTGCTGGACGTGACCCAGCGGCAAAGGTGGTGGCGCTGGATGGTGAGACGATGGGGACGACGTGGCGCGTCCAGTTCGCCGCGCCACGTCATTGCGATCCTGACGTCGTCCGCCTTGCGATCGTTCGCCGGCTGGCGAGCCTGATCGCGGAGATGAGCCACTGGACGCCTGACTCGTTGCTGTCCCGCTTCAACCGGTCTCCGGCCGGGACATGGACGACCCTGCCCCCTGATTTCGCGCGGGTTATGCACCAGGGGCTCGCCATCGCTGAAACCACAGGCGGGGCGTTCGATCCGGCGATCGGGCGGTTGGTCGATTGCTGGGGCTTCGGCCCTGTGGCGTCAGCGGGCCGGCCCGATGCCGCGACGATCGAGGCGGCGCGTGAGCGGTCGGGTTGGCAGCGCCTGACCTTTGATCCGGTCGGTCGGCATCTGCACCAACCGGGCGAGGTGTCGCTCGATCTGTCGGGGATCGCCAAGGGCCATGCGGTCGATGTCGTTGCCGATCTATTGCAGACGCTTGGCATCCTGAACGCGCTGGTCGAGATCGGCGGCGAGTTGGTCGGGCGAGGTATTCGGCCGGATGGCGATCCTTGGTGGGTCGATCTGGAAGCACCGCCGGGACTGTCCGTGCAGCCGCTCCGCATCGCTCTCCACGGGATGGCGGTGGCGACATCGGGCGATTATCGCCGCGGCGCGCACACAATCGATCCGCGCACCGGCCGGCCGATTACCAGCGGCGTAGTGTCCGCCAGCGTCATCCATGCGACGGCGCTGGCGGCGGACGCATGGGCGACGGCACTGACCGTGGCAGGACCCGTCGACGGCCTGACGATGGCCCACCACGCTGATATTGCCGCCCGGCTTGTCACCGTGGTCGATGGTGTCGTTCAGGAGTTTCTGACCCCCGCGCTGATGGCGGCGTTGGACTGTTGATCGCCAAACGGGGCCGAGTCGGTTTGGCGATCCGGCCATCGTTATTCGTGCCTCAGAAGATCGACCACTCCCACATACCAGTTTCTTCCGGCCCGGTCGTCAGGCGCAAATATCGTGCGCTCGTGCGATGGACGACTGTGATGGGCGAACCCGATACCGATTTCGCATCGGCCAAGGGCAACCATCGTGCGCCGTCATCGGATCGCTCGATCTTCAGCGTGTAGGGTCGGTTAGCGAACTCCATCCGAAACCGGCTTTCGCGTAACGAACGCGTGCGGCCCAGATCAGCGACCAACACCCCGGGCTCGCCCGGCACCGACCGCCAGAACGTAGCATAGTTATCATCGGCCGCGCGCTCTGGCCCGTGCATGGCGTCGGCACCCTTGCCCGATGCCGTCCATCGCAGGCCGGTCGTCCGCGCTTTGGCAAAGCCTACTACGTCACCACCATGCGACGGGACGACCGTCGCGATCGTACCGTCGGCCGCGATCGTGAGCGGATCGACCGCCACCTGCCGCAATACCGCGTTGCCGGAGGGGGTGAACGGCAGGCCCTGCCGGTGATAGAGGATGTATGGCCGCCCGCCCGACCGGAACACCGCATGATGGCCGGGGCTGATGATCGACTTTTCCGCATCGGTCGATAGGATCGGGCTGCCCCGCCCCTCGCGGAATGGCCCGAACGGCGTGTCGCCGATCGCGTAGCGAACCTTGTACGTGTCCTTGGTGGTGTTGCCGTCACTGTAGGTCAGCAGGTAGTGATTGCCCTGTTTCACCATGAACGGGCCCTCGAAGTAGTTGGCCGGCGTCACGTCACGCGGGATGCCATCGAACGTCACCATGTCGGGCTTCAGCTTGACGGCGAAGCAATGGCCGTTCCTCCAGTTCCAGCCCGATCCCCAGTAGAGATAGGCTTGACCGTCGCTGTCGATGAACGCTTCGGCATCGATCATATGGTAACGGGGATCGAACGTCTTCGCGATCAGCGGTTTACCCGCATGAGCGTCGCGCCACGGACCGGCCGGCGACGGCGCGGTGCCGACCCACACCTCGTTGCCGACCGACACATACATGTACCAACGGCCATTGGACGCTTTCACGACCGACGGTGCCCATACCTTTGCATCGCCGGAGGTCGGGCTGGTCGCGGCCGCCTTAGTGGGCCAGTCGGGCGTCGAGAACGTCCAATCGCGACCATTGTCCGATTGCCACATCCCCAGCCGATCATCCCCCCAGGGATCGATCGTGGCGTAGATGTACCACCGGCCTCCATCGCGGACGATGGAGGGATCGGCGAAGTACCCGGGCAGCAACGGGTTACGATCGCCGCCGCTGTCCCATGCAGGCGCCGGCCTCTCCGCCGCGATCAGCAGCGACGATGTCGCCATCAGCGTAGCCGCTAAAAGGCGCCGGTTCACTGGACCTCGGTCGCACGCGCCGGTCGTGCCTTGTCAGGGGTCGTTCCATCACCACTGAACGGATTGAGGCGGAAGGCGACGCGGATCGGCTCCAGCTTCGTCCGGTATTTCATGTGCGGCTGGCCGACCAGGCTCCATCCGGTATCACCTCCAACGCCCCATTGCGCAGCATCGACCAACAGCGACACCTGGCCATGCGGCACGATATCGCTGCTCTTCCACGTTCCTTCCGGACGGCGATAGAGGTCGCTGTAGGGGAAGGCGAGCGCGGTCATCATCAATGGCGCGTCACCGACCACGCGAAGGCCCCGCCCCGCCCCGCTCACTTCCATCCAGCGAACATCGACCTTGTTGCCGGTATCCTGCGGCCGCATGTAATCGTGGTTCTGTTCGGCAATCGCACCACGCCACAAGCCGATCGGTGCCGATGTCTTGCGATCAACATAGCTTTCATGCGGTCCCCGGCCATACCATTCGACCGTCTTCATGGTCGTCGGCATCGCATAGGAAAGGCCGACCCTGATCGGCGCTGGCAGATCATCCTTCAGCGGTGTCAATTCGCCGGCCACCGCGACCGATCCATCGCCCGCCATCGTGTAGGTCGTCACGAACCGCGCCGCACCCGCGCCCAGTTCGTGATCGACGCGGATCTCGCCCGCCCCGCCATCGACGCTGCGCACCGTGATGCTGCGCACCTGGCGCTCATCCGTCATCGCCTTCCACGGAGCCATCGTTTTGATGGTGCCGGTCAGCGTGTCGTTATCCGTCTCCGCCCGCCAGAAATTGGGTGCGCCGCCGGTGACCAGCGTCGTGCCGCCACGGGCATAACTCCTGACGAGCCCGGTCCCGCGATCGATCGTCAGCGTCGTACCGCCGGCCGACAGGGTCGCCACGCCAGCAGCGTCGCGCACGGCGACGTTGCCCCCGCGCAGCACTGCGGGTTTCGGCGTCGCGGCCAGGGCAAACTGTTCCCATCCGATCGTATAACCCGCCGGTACCGCGGGGATGGCGCCCTCCTTCGCGCGCGCACGCACCGTTACGAAATACTCGGCACCCGGCTTGCGGGCAAATGCCGGCATCGGCACCGTCACCATCTCGGTCGCCCGTGCGGCCGTGGCGAGCGCGGGTAGTGGTCCCTGCGCCATTGCGACGCCATCCTCCTCAACCACCCAATCAAAGGCGAATCCGGACAGGTCGCGGAAGTCGTGGCGATTGCGCACCGTCACGCGGCCGGTCGCTGGGTCGAAGCCTTCAAACTGAACCGGGGAGTAGACCTTCTGCACTTCATACAGATGCGGGTTGGGCGTCCGGTCGGGTTGGTTCAGGCCGTCGCCGAATTCGATATCACCACCGGGGTTTGGACCATATTGCCCGCCATCGCCCCAATAGCGTTTGCCGTTCTTGTCGGTGCGGTACATCGACTGATCGACCCAGTCCCAGATGAAGCCACCCTGAAGCTTGTCGTATTTGTAGATGGTGTCCCAGTAATCCTTGAAGTTGCCACCCGAATTGCCCTGCATATGGGCATATTCGCATTGGATCATCGGTTGCGTGCGGGTGGGATCATTGGCCCAATCGACCATCTTTTCGATATCGTCGTACATCGGCGCATAGATATCGACGAAAGGATTGGGGTGATGGTCCCAATCCAGCGTTCCCCAGCCCAGATACGAGATCAACCGGCCCGGATCGCGCTTGCGGATCGCGGCGGCTGCCTTTTCGAAATTCGGTCCAATGCCGGCTTCGTTGCCGAGCGACCAGAAGATGATCGATGGATGGTTCTTGTCGCGTTCGACCATGTTGGTGACGCGCGACACGTGCGCGCCTTCCCAGGCGGGGTCGAACCCGACCTGGAATTTGGAACGCAACTCCGGGTGATTGTTCCCGTATTCCATGTACGCGTGGCTCTCGATGTTGGCCTCGTCCATCACGTACAGGCCATATTCGTCGGCGAGTGAATACCAGCGCGGGTCGTTGGGGTAATGCGATGTGCGCACGGCATTGATGTTGTTGCGCTTCATCAACTCGATATCGCGCTTCATCGATTCCAGCGAGATGACGTGGAAGGTTTCCGGATCATGTTCGTGCCGGTTCACACCGCGGATCACGATGGGGCGGCCGTTCACCGAGACCCGGCCATTCCGCATCTCAACCGTGCGGAACCCGATCTTCTGCGGAGTGGCCTGCACCACCTTGCCGTCCGCATCGAGCAATTCGACCATCAACGTATAGAGATTGGGCGTCTCGGCCGACCACGGCCTGACCCCCGGCACCACCGCGGCCAGCGTTACCGTCCGTTCGTTCTTGCCCGCCGCTACGCGCGCCTCTTTGGTCAGCAGCTCGCGCTGCCCGTCCATCAGCGTCATCCGCGCGGTCATGGGTGTACCCGATGGCGTCACCGCGATATCGGTGGACAGCGTACCATCCCGATAGGTGCGATCGAGGCTGGCATGCGCGAAGACGTCGCGGACGCGGGTCTTCGGCGCCGCCATCAGGAACACTTCGCGCTCGATACCCGATACGCGCCAGAAGTCCTGATCCTCCAGATAGCTGCCGTCCGACCAGCGATGGATCTGGATCGCGACCATGTTCCGGCCGGGCTTCACGAACCGCGTGACGTCGAATTCCGAGGGCAGCTTCGAATCTTCGGAGTAACCGACCTTTTGGCCGTTGACCCATACCTCATAGGCGGAACCGGCCGCGCCGATGTGCAGGATCACGTCCTCGCCCGTCCAGCCGGCCGGCACATCGACGTCGCGACGATAGGAGCCGACCGGATTGGTCGCATGCGGGATCAGCGGGCGATTGGCAGGAAACGGATAGGTGATGTTGTTGTAACGGGGCTGGTCATACCCTTCGGTCTGCCAATCCGCGGGAACCTTGATCTCCTTCCAGGCGGATACGTCATAGTCCGGCCGTTCGAACCCGGCCGGCACGGCATCGGACGACGGCGAAAACGCGAACTTCCATTGGCCGTTCAGGCTGACGAAGCGGTTCGATTGAGTACGATGGCCCGCGATCGCCCGTTCGCGACTTTCGAATGGAAAGCCCGTCGATCGGGCCGGCATCTTGCCGCGCGCGTAAACCGCCGGGTTCTCCCAGTCCGGCCGGGCAGGATCGACCTGTACCGGTTGGACCCGCGGCGCTTCCTGCGCGCTGGCGCTTGCGGCCATTACCCCGATCGCCAACGCCGATACGCCGACGCCCCACAATATGCCCGCAGCTTTCACCGAATACTCTCCCGACCCCGGCGTTCCACACCGTTCTTATCATATAATTGTAGAGGGCGTTGTGGGCGGTACGCAATACTCAACCGAGGATCGCGCACCGCACAGGCCGAATTTGAACCGACCTATTGCGCCAGCCATGTTGCCGTCGCTGCCTGTAACCGATCGCGCGCCTCCCGATTGATCTTCATCTGTGCGATGACGCGATCGGCCGGCGCCCGTGATCCAGCGGGCAGATACTTCTTCGCATAGTTCGCCACCTTGGCGGGCATGGCGGGGTCCCTCGAGCCACCACCGAGGCCGACGACGAACCCCGACCGCGAACTCTGCTCGATAAAACCATCGACCGTCGCCTGATTGACCACTGCCCAGTCGAAGGCCAGATCGGGATGCGCACCGGCGATCGCCCGCAACAGGCTGGCCTTTTGCGGGTCGGTCAGGACGTCCGTCTTCAGCAAAGCCAGCGCCCGCCGCGCGTTGGTTTCGTCAACCGACGCGCCGAGCAAGCGGACATAGCCGTTCTTTGTGACTGGCGACCGTTCCGCCTTGGTCATCTCCAGCAGGACATCCCATTCGGCCGGCGTGGCATTCGCCGCATAGGTCGACAGGATCGGCTGTCGGATCGCACCGGGAAGGGCGGCGGGGTCCTGGCGCATCCGCGACAGGTAGTCGCGCGCGCGCGCCATCACGCTTGCATCCCCCTCCGATCCCAGTTGTTCGATCAACCGCTCGCGCAGGTTGCCCACCAGTGGTGACTCGCCGTCCCTGGCGTCGAAACCGATCCGACCGAGAACAGGCGTCAGCAGCATCCGCGTCCGCTCGCGCAATCGCGCTTCGAGCGGCGTACCCGCGAGTAGGCCGCCCAGTCGCTCCAGCTTTGCCGCGACCATCGACCATTCCAGTGGATCCGCGCCTGCTTTAACCTGCGCCTGCACCGCGAAGTATCGATCGAGCGGTTGATAGCCGCCCAAGGCCAGCGCGAAATCGTCGCCCAGCGTCCCGAGCCGATCCTCCAGCGACAATCGTCCATAATCGCGGACGACCGCGGCATGTCCGGCATCGTCGTACATCGCCCGCGTGTACGACCCCTTCCCGGTGTTCAGCACAACGGTGCCGCAACCCTTTACGGTCAACAACGTCGGCTGCGCGCCCGTCACCACCGCATTCGCACTGCCGCCGCCGACCGTGGACACGACCAGTGGCACCCGCCATGTCTGCGGCTGCTTCGATGGCGTATCCAGCCCGAACCGGGCCTGGCTCAAGCTGACCTTCGTATTGCCACCGACACATTGCGCGCCCGCCATCGTCACCAGCGGTACGCCGCCCTGCAACGTGAAATCGCGGGCGATGCCGCTGATATCGCGCCCTGATGCTGCCGACAGTTCGGTCCACAACTGGTTAGTGACGGTGTTGCCATATTTATATTTGGCCATGTAGCGGCGGATGCCAGCGCGGAAGACATCGGCGCCAAGCGTCGATTCCATCATTCCGATGACGGCCTGACCCTTCATATAGGTGATGCCATCGAACGCCTCGCCGATCTGATCGACGGTTTCCACCTTGCGGACGATCGGATGGGTAGCCGATGTCGCGTCGATCGCCATCGCCGATTCCCGTTCGAACGCGACGGCCGACGCGCCGGCTTTCCAACTGGGGTTTAGGTCGGCGGTCGCCTTTCCTTCCATCCACGATGCGAAACCTTCGTTCAGCCACAGGTCGTCCCACCATGCCATGGTGACCAGATCGCCGAACCACTGGTGCGCCATTTCATGCGCGACGGTGACGTGAACCGATTGGCGCCCGCTTTCGGCGGTTCGCGACGGATCGAACAACAATGTCGGCTCGAAATAGAAAATCGCTGCCCAATTCTCCATCGCGCTGAAGAACTGGCTGGAACCGGGCCCGGCAATCATGTCCATCTTGGGCAGCGGATACGGCTGACCGAAATAGTCGTTATAATAGGATAGCAACCGCTTGGCTGCACCCAGCGCGTAATCGCCCTGATCGATCACGCCGCGGCGGGCGATCACGCCGATCTCCGTACCATTCGCGCTCACCGTACGCCGTTCGACATCGCCCATGCCCAGGAACAGCAGATAGCTGGACATTACCGGCGTCTCGCCGAACCGGTAAAGCTGGCTACCGTCCGCCCGCTTCGCCACCGACGTTGCCGGCATGTTCGAATAGGCGGTCTGGCCTGCCGGCGCCGTGCTCGACAGCCGGAACTTCGCCTTGAACGACGGTTCGTCCCACATCGGAGCGAAGCGGCGTGCGTCCGGCGCCTCAAACTGCGTCGCGAGCATCCGCGCCTTCGACCCATCGATGCTGGTATAGTCGATCGCGAACAGCCCTGCCGCGGATTGGTTGATCTTGCCGGTCCACTGAAAAGCCAATCGATGCTGACCGACCGTGGCGACGGCTGGCAAGGTCACGGTCAACGTCTGCGCCGCAGCATTGGTCGAAACCCGCACCGGCTTTCCATCGAATGTGGCGTGCGTGACGTTCAGGTCAGCGGCATTCAGCGTCATCGTGCGCGTCGCCTGACGGACATCGACCGTCACGGTTTCGGTACCGGCGAACGTCAGCGACGTCGCATCGGGTTGGATGTCGATTTCATACAACACCGGAACGACGGTACGCGGCAACTGTCCGGCGGCCAGCGCAGGCCCGGAAACCGTAACGGCAAGAAACAACGACGCAGCGAATTTCATGAACAACCTCGTGATGTTATGCCTCGCCATAGGGCATTGGAGGTCATGGGCAACGCTGGACATGCCGGTTTGCCATGGCCAAGATCGCCGCCATGACGCTTCCCTCGCTATTCGACCGCCTCCGTTTACCCGTGATCGGGTCGCCTCTGTTCATCATCTCCGGGCCAGAACTGGTCATCGCTCAATGCAAGGCAGGAATCGTCGGATCCTTTCCTGCGCTGAACGCCCGGCCGGCAGCGATGTTCGACGAATGGCTGCATCGCATCACCGAGGAACTGGCCGCCCACAACCGCGCTCATCCCGATCGGCCGGCCGCGCCGTTCGCGGTCAACCAAATCGTGCATCGGTCGAACGATCGGCTGGAGGCTGATCTGGCGGTCTGCGCGAAGTGGCAGGTGCCGATCGTCATCACCTCGCTGGGCGCAAGGGAGGATCTTAACACCGCGGTTCATGGCTGGGGCGGTATTACCCTGCATGACATCATCGACGACCGCTTCGCCCGCAAAGCGGTGGAAAAGGGTGCGGACGGATTGATCGCCGTCGCGGCGGGCGCCGGGGGCCATGCTGGCCGCCAATCGCCCTTCGCGCTCGTCGCCGAAATCCGGCAGTGGTTCGATGGTCCGTTGGCGCTGTCCGGCTCGATCGCCACCGGTGCCGCGGTGCTCGCGGCGCGCGCGCTGGGGGCGGATTTTGCGTATATCGGGTCACCCTTCATCGCGACCGACGAAGCCAATGCCGATCCTGCCTACAAGCAGGCAGTGGTCCAGGGTCGGGCGGCGGATATCGTCAATTCCGACCTCTTCACCGGGGTCCATGGCAATTACCTGCGCGGATCGATTGTCGCAGCAGGGCTGGACCCGGACAATCTGCCGCAGGGCGATGTGAAGACCATGGATTTCGGTGGCAGCAACGGCAGCAAGGCCAAGGCGTGGCGCGATATCTGGGGTGCAGGCCAAGGGATCGGCGCAGTTGAGGCGATCGAACCTGTCGCTGTTCGTATCGACCGACTGGAGCGCGAATATCTCGCCGCGCGTGCCAGATTGGTGGGCTAGAGTCCTGCGGCCAGTTGCAGCTGCAATGCCCGCGCCGGGCTGGCCGGTCGCTCGACATTGGCATAGCCGGCCTCAAGCATCGCCGCGCGGCGGTACAGCATCTCGCTCGCGTCGATCAGCCACCGCGCACGATCTGGCATGCGGCCAGCCACATCAGGATCGACGATCGACGACGGACCCAGCCGCCGGGCGGGCGTTAGCGCCTCCGCTGGCGCAATCTCGCCCGTGTCGATCGCCTTGCGCATCAGCAGCCAAGCCAGAACATGCATCAGTCGGGTCGTGACCTTCAACGACTCGCAGGACAGCAGCACCCGATCGATGGGGGCCATCGCGCCGCCATCCTCGCGACTGGCACCTTCGACATAATGTCGCGCCTCATCCGCCAGAACCATGGCGTCGACATACAGGCCGTCCAGCAGGCGGCGATGCAGGTGGGTGGTGGGGTACGGCGTCATCGCATGCTGCATCGCACGCCCGCGCGGCGCTTCCCATGCGCGATGTCGGCTTCGGTGTCCCATTTGCGGACCACCGATACGGCATTTTCAGGCGATGATGTCCGGCAACAGGTGATCTTCCAGCATGGCAATCTCGTCACGCAGCCGCAGCTTGCGCTTTTTCAGGCGGGCCAACTGCATCTGATCGGGTACGCCATTCTCGCCAAGCGCGGCGATGGCGGCATCCAGGTCGCGATGCTCCTGTCGCAGGCTGTCCAGCCTCGTCCTGATCTGTGTTTCGTCCACGCGGTCCCCCGATCGCCTGTCGCTTTACCCAACACCGGCTGTGTGTGCGAGCGACAAACGGGTCGGCGGTCAAAACCGCACGGTCAGTCGATTTCGTGCCGATTTCATGGCGACAATCCGCGAGTCGCGTGTTTTACTCACTCCCCCGCAAGGCACGAAGGAGACTTTGCCCATGCAGTCGACAGCACACCAGATCGCTCTGGAAACGAAGCATGCAACGATCGATCGGCGTATCGCCGATGAGACCGGCAGGCCGCATCCCGACACGGCGATGCTGGCCGATCTGAAGAAACAGAAGTTGCGACTGAAGGAAGAAATCGTCAGCCTGTGATAGATACCGGCCGTCGCCATCCAGCGGCGGCCTTTTATTCGACTAACGGCCCTGTCAACTGTCGCCGGCAGCCTGTACTGCAGCAGGATCGATTGAATCATCCAGCGCGATGCCGATGCGGCCTTCGGCCGACCATGCGACCTTGCCCTGCACCGCACCAACCCCCGGCAGATCGAGCACCGCGACCGTACCGACCGAAACCGGGTAGCCCGGCTCCGCCATCAATCCACGTTCAGACAGGTTGCGGATACGAACCTGTTGCGGACCTTCATCGTCATCTTCCAACTGCAACATTGCCATCAGGAGTGCGGGATTGCGTTCATGCGCCCGCTGATCCGACGGTGATGAATTAGGGGCACCTTTGGCGTCGCCTGAGAAGCCGTCCATGCCTATTCCATTCCATCTATGCGTGCGGTGCCGAAGCTCAGGCTATCAGGAGTAGCACGCTCCAATGTCAAGCACGCGTCATTCGTCTCGAGAGATCTTTTCGTGCCGCTCGTGCCGTTCCTGGGCTTCGACCGTCATCGTCGCGATCGGCCGCGCTTCCAGGCGGGCGAGACTGATCGGTTCGCCGGTTACCTCGCAATACCCATATTCACCCTCATCGATCCGACGGATCGCTGAGTCGATCTTACTGATGAGCTTGCGCTGACGGTCACGGGTCCTGAGTTCGATCGACCAATCGGTTTCGCTCGACGCCCGATCCGTTAGATCCGACTCCCGCAACGAATCGACCTGAAGTTGGGATAGCGTGCCCAGCGATTCCAGCAGAATCGCTTCTCGCCAAGCCGTCAGTTTCTTTCGAAAATACGCCTGCTGCTGTCGTCCCATGAAGGGTTCGTCAGCCGACGGCCGATACCCGTCATCGTTGGCCGCCAATTGGCCAGTGGAAAGTACGTCTACGCGATCAATAACCGACGCCATACCGCTCTCCCTTCGGCCCCGTCGGACTGGTTTGCCCAATCCCGTCCTCGGGGCCTCCCCCAGATATCGAGCGCCTATAGTGCGACAGTATAGCTGCGACAAGCGACCCTTACGCCGCCTGTCCCAGATCGATCCAGATTGTTGCGCGTATGCAACTCGATGTGGTTTCGTCCGGGTGCCGTGCTGTCGCACGAGCACCCGATTGACGGGACAGGTCGCTGATCAGGCCGCAATCAGCGCCTTTTCGATGTCGGATATGGGGTGACCGGTCAGATCCTTATCCAGTTCGCCGACGAGACGATCACTGACCTCTTTGTGGTAATGCTTGCGCAATTCGCCCAACGTTCGCGGTGGGGCTACGACGATCAGGTCGTCGTACTCGTGGGCCAAGGCGCGACGCTTCAGCAGATCGGCTGCGCTGGCTGCAAAGCGATCTTCCTCGATCTGGTGGGCATCCGCTTTCCCGACCGAACTCTGCGCATGGCCTTGCGGTGAAGAGGCGCGGCCGGCGCCATCGGTGGTGTGCTCACGGTCGGCCGGATTGTCCTGTTCTTCGGCATGTTCGACCTTCAGTTGTGGCTGATCGACATCGCCTTCATTTCGGAGGAACAGCATCTTGCGGCCATCGGCAACCAGGACGACGGCGTTGTGAGCGATCCGCACGGATATTCTCCTTCAGGGTTAAGCTGCTTGCGGACACTCAACGCCCTTTGATCCTTCGGGTTGCGCGGCATCGTCCCTGACGCCATAGCCCGACGATGCACGATATACGCCTGATCCGCGACGACCCTGCCTCGTTCGATGCGGCCTTGGCCCGGCGCGGATTGCCGGCGCAGGGCGAGGCGCTGGTGGGGCTGGATGAGCGACGCCGCCAGACGATCGCCGCTTCCCAGGAGGCGCAGACGCGCCGCAACGACCTGTCGAAGCAGATCGGCCAGGCGAAAGCCCAGAAGGATGAAGCGCGCGCTCAGGCGCTGATGACCGAAGTCGCCGAGCTCAAGGCGCGTCTGCCTGAACTGGAGCAGGAAGAGCGGTCGATCGGTGCCGAACTGGATGCCACACTGGCCGCCATCCCCAACCGCCCTGCCGCGAATGTTCCGGAAGGAAGCGACGAAGACGGCAACCAACTGGTGCGTGAGAACGGCGAGAAGCCGACGTTCGCCTTCGCCGATGTTCGCGAGCATGATGTGATCGGTCCAAGTCTTGGCATGGATTTTGAGACGGGCATCGCCATCGCCGGCGCACGCTTCACGCTGCTGCGTGGCCCCGTCGCCCGGCTGAACCGCGCGCTCGGCCAGTTCATGCTCGACCGCCTCGTGAACGAGCATGGCTATGAGGAGGTCGCCCCGCCGGTGCTGGTCCGGGAGGAGGCTCTGTTCGGTACGGGCCAGTTGCCCAAGTTCGCCGACGATCTCTTTCGCACCACCGATGACCGCTGGCTGATCCCCACTGCCGAAGTGTCGCTGACCAACATCGTCCGCGAGAAGGTGCTGCCCGAGGGTGAACTGCCCCTACGCTTCGCCGCGCTGACCCCCTGCTTCCGCTCCGAGGCGGGTGCTGCCGGCCGCGATACGCGGGGCCTGATCCGCCAGCATCAGTTCGACAAGGTCGAGATGGTATCGATCGTCACACCGGATGCGTCGGACGACGAGCATGAGCGGATGACGCGGGCGGCCGAGGGCGCGCTAGAGGCGCTGGGCCTGCACTATCGTCGGATGCTGCTCTGTACCGGCGACATGGGATTCTCGGCCGCGCGGACCTATGATCTGGAGGTCTGGCTGCCGGGTCAGAACCGCTATCGCGAGATATCGAGCTGCTCGACCTGCACCGATTTCCAGGCGCGGCGGATGAACGCGCGGTATCGGCCGGAGGGTGGCAAGCCGCAGTTCGTGCATACGTTGAACGGCTCCGGTCTTGCCGTGGGGCGGACGCTGGTGGCGGTAATCGAAAATTATCAGCAGGAGGACGGGTCGGTCGCGGTACCGGCGGTGCTTCAGCCCTATCTGGGCGGACTGACCATGCTGAGCCCACGCTGATGCGTATCCTCGTCACCAACGACGATGGTTATCATGCGCCGGGACTGAAGATCGCCGAGACGATCGCGGCGGCGTTTTCCGACGACGTCTGGGTCGTGGCGCCGGCGGAGGAACAGTCGGGCGCCGGCCATTCGCTGACGCTGACGAAACCGCTGCGTATCCGCCGATTTGGCGAGAAGCGGTTCGCGGTGTCGGGCACGCCGACCGATGCGGTGATGATGGCGGTCGCCAAGATCATGAAGGACAGTCCGCCCGATCTGATCCTGTCGGGCGTCAACCGCGGCGCCAATCTGGCCGAGGACGTAACGTATTCGGGCACCGTCTCCGCGGCGATGGAGGGTGCGCTGGCCGGCATCCGGTCGATCGCGCTGAGCCAGGTCTATAGCCGAGAGGGCATGGGCGATGCGGTGCCGTTCTCTGTCGCGGAGGCATGGGGAGAGCGTGTAGTACGCCCCCTGATTGAGGCACCGCTGGCGCCCCGATCGCTCGTCAACGTGAACTTTCCCGCCGTGCCCGCCGATGCGGTGAAGGGCATCCGCGTCGTGCCGCAGGGCCTGCGTGACTATGGCCGATTGAAGATCGTGACCAACACCGATCCCCGCGGATACGAGTATCACTGGTTCGCATTGGGCCAGACGAAAGACGCGACGATCGGCGACACTGACCTGGAGGCGGTGACCGAGGGATTTATCTCCGTCACGCCGCTGCACCTGGATATGACGCACGGGCCTTCGCTGGCGATGCTCGACGCCGCCTATGGCTAGGCGCTGGGCGGTCAGTGCGGCGATGCTGGCGCTGGTCGGCTGCATTCCCTCGGTCGAGCCGCCACGCGGCCCCGAGCGCGTGCCGCCGCCGCGTTATGAAGAGCCGCCTGCCGCTCCGATGGTGGATGATCGCCCTGCGCGGTCGATCGACGTCCCCGCCCCGCGCCCTGCCCGGCCTGCCTGGGAAGCGAAGCCCGTATCCGCGGATGCGCGGGAGGTGGCGGAGTCGATCTATATTGTCCGGCGTGGCGACGGGCTGGGCGCGATCGCGGAACGAACCGGCGCCAGTGTCGAGGCGATCGCGCGGGCCAATGGGCTGTCGGCGCCCTATCCGGTGCAGGCGGGACGGCGGCTGAGGATACCGCCCGGCCGCTATCATCTGGTCCGTCCGGGCGAGAGCGGCATCGCCATCGCGCGGGCGTACGGCGTCGAGTGGTCGCGGATCGTGGCCGCCAATGAGCTGACCGAGCCCTATTCGCTCCGCGCGGGCCAGCGGGTGTTGATACCGGGGCCGGCGGAAAGTGCGCCTAGTCGGGCGGCGGAACGGGCGGCGGCGTTCCGGCTGGACGTGGACGACATCCTGACCGGTGGCGAGCCGGCGCTGGCGGCCAACCAGGCGCCGGTGCGGCCGGTGCGGCGACCGACCAGGCCCTTGCCGTCCGACGCAGTGGTCGCGCCGCCGGTTAGGTTGGCGGGGGGCGGCTTCGTATGGCCGGTCGAGGGGCGCGTGGTGAAGCGGTTCGGGCCCGGAGCGTCGGGCGAACGCAACGACGGGATCAAGGTCGCGGTGCCGGTGGGCACGCCGGTGCTGTCGGTGGCGGACGGAGTAGTCGCCTATGCCGGCGACGGGATCGCGGCGCTGGGCGGGTTGGTGATCGTGAAGCATGGCGGTGGCTGGACCAGCGTGTACGGGCATGCATCGCGGCTGCTGGTCAGTCGTGGGCAGAGCGTGAAGCGGGGGCAATCGATCGCGCTGTCGGGGGACACTGGCTTTGCAGAGCAGCCGGAGGTGCACTTCGAGCTGCGGCGGGGGCGGACGCCGGTCGATCCGCTGACCTTGCTGCCGAGGCGGTAAGTTCGCCGACTTCGTGCATATCGAGGGTGGTCGATCGTGGAGGGTCGGCGGTCGATGCGGGGGGCCTGTGAAGGCTTGTACAGGATGATCGCGCTGTAGGACAGGTGACGAACGGCGCCGCGGTTGCTAACCGGCGGCCATGTCGTATCAGTCAGAACTGTTCACCGTCCTCGGCAACCGTGGTTATGTCCACCAGATGACCGACGCCACCGCGCTGGATGCGCTGGCGGCGAAGGCGGTGGTGCCGGGGTATATCGGGTTCGATCCGACCGCACCGTCGCTGCATGTCGGCAGCCTGGTGCAGATCATGCTGCTGCGCCGGTTGCAGCAGACCGGGCACAAGCCGATCGTGCTGATGGGCGGCGGCACCGGCAAGATCGGTGATCCCAGCTTCAAGGACGAGGCGCGCAAGCTGTTGGGCGAGGACGGGATCGCGACCAACGTGGCGGCGATCAAACGCATCTTCGAACGCTTCCTGACCTTTGGCGACGGCCCGACCGATGCGGTGATGCTGGACAATGCCGAATGGCTCGACGCGCTGGAGTACATCCCGTTCCTCCGCGAGGTCGGCCAGCATTTTTCGGTCAACCGGATGCTGTCGTTCGATTCGGTGAAGCTGCGGCTGGACCGGGAGCAGTCGCTCAGCTTCCTCGAATTCAACTACATGATCTTGCAGGCATACGACTTTCTGGAATTGTCGCGCCGGGCCGGGTGCCGGTTGCAGATGGGCGGGTCCGACCAGTGGGGGAACATCGTCAACGGCATCGAGCTGTCGCGGCGGATGGACGGCACCGAGGTGTATGGCATCACGACGCCGCTGATCACGACGGCGGACGGCGGCAAGATGGGCAAGACGATGTCGGGCGCGGTCTGGCTGCACGAGGACCAGTTGCCGCATTTCGATTACTGGCAGTTCTGGCGTAACACCGACGATCGCGATGTCGGCCGGTTCCTGCGCCTGTTCACCGACCTGCCGCTGGATGAGATCCGCCGGCTGGAGGCGTTGCCGGGCGCGGAGATCAACGAGGCGAAGAAGATTCTCGCCACCGAGGCGACGGCGATGTGCCGGGGCCGCGCCGCCGCCGACGAAGCGGCGGAAACTGCGCGCCGGACGTTCGAGGAAGGCACAGGCGGCGAGGCGTTGCCGCGGTTCGCGGCTGCCGGGCCGGTGGGGATCGTCGATGCGCTGATCGGGCTGGGCTTTGCCGCGTCGCGGGGCGAGGCGCGGCGGCTGATCGCCGGCGGTGGCGCGCGGGTCGACGGCGAGAAGGTGACAGACGAGGGTGTGACGATCACGGTCGGTGCCGAACCAGTGCGGTTGTCCGCGGGGAAGAAGCATCATGGGTTGGTGGTTGCAGGGTGACAGTTGGGGTCCGGTTGGGTGCAGCGCTGTGATGACCAGCGCAAATCATGATGGAACCCGATGGATATTCGTCGCCGCGCTGGCACGCGCGGGGTGCCGGGGTTGCTGGGGTCCGGTCTAGTTGAGGGTTGCCCAGTCAGCCGGGACGCTGGATCGCCCGTCCTGCCGGATCGCGACCCTGCCCCTTGGCCGTCGGCCCTTTCCGCAAGTCTTCGCCGCGTCTTCACGTGAAGGTCCAGTCCAGAGCGAAACCCAACCTCTAACGCTTTGTTAAGCTCTCGGCGGTAGCCAGACGATTGGCGTGATGCGGAAATCTGGACCGCTGGGCCGAGGGGACGTGATGGCATTCGGACATCTGGCGGCGGCGGATGAGCGGCGCGAACCGCGGCAGACCGTGCTGCACCGTACGCGGGCGCGGCAGGCGAGTGGTGAGGAACAGCCGGTGACGCTGGTCGATGTATCGCCGCGCGGCTTCATGGCGCGCAGCGATGGTCAGCATGCGCCGGGCGACTGGCTATCGGTGCAGTTTCCGTTGATCGGCGTGCTGGAGGCGGAGGTGCGCTGGTCGCTGGGTGGCCGGATCGGCTGCCAGCTGACACGGACGATCGAACTGGCGGATTATCAGTTGATGCTGGAGCTGATGCTGCGCAGCATGAAGGCGGCATCAGCCCGGGCGTGAATTCAGCCTGAGCGTAGCAGGGCGACGCCGGCGTCGCGTTCGAACAGATAGAGCGCGGTTCTGGCCGCGCGGCCGCGTTCCCCGGCCAGCCCGCCGTCGCGGTCGATCAGCAACCGGGCATCGTCATGCGCGCATTGCAGCAGGTCGGGCAGCATCTCCGGGGTGGCAAGGCGGAAGCCGGCCTCGCCAGACTGGCGCGTGCCCAACATTTCGCCACCGCCGCGCAGGCGCAGATCCTCCTCGGCAATGCGGAATCCATCGTTCGATTCGCGCATCAGGGCGAGGCGCGCGCGGGAGGTTTCGCTGAGCGCGGCACCGCGCATCAACAGGCAGATCGAGCGGCCCCCGCCCCGGCCGACGCGACCGCGCAACTGATGGAGCTGGGCGAGGCCGAAGCGGTCGGCATGTTCGATCACGATCAGCGTGGCGTTGGGGACATCGACACCGACTTCGATCACCGTCGTCGCCACCAGCACGCCCGTGCGGGCACCGGCGAATGCCTCCATCACCGCGTCCTTTTCGGTGGGCTTCATGCGGCCGTGGACGAGGCCGACCTTGTCGCCGAAACGACCGCGCAATGCCTCTGCGCGGGCCTCGGCGGCGGCGAGATCGGATTTCTCGCTCTCCTCGACCAGCGGGCAGACCCAATATGCCTGACCGCCATCGGCGAGGTGGCGGCCGAGCGCGTTAACGACCTCGTCCAGCCGGTCCTCGGACAAGACGCGGGTCTCGATCGGCTGGCGGCCGGGCGGCATCTCATCGAGGCGGCTGACGTCCATCTCGCCATATTGTGCCAGCGTCAGGGTGCGCGGGATCGGCGTGGCAGTCATCGCCAGCAGGTGCGGGCTGCGGCCCTTTTCCTGCAATAACATCCGCTGGGCGACGCCGAAGCGATGCTGTTCGTCCACGACGACCAGCGCGAGATCGCGGTAGCGGACCGCCTCCTGAAAGATCGCGTGCGTGCCGACGAGGATGTCGATCGATCCGTCGGCCAACCCCATCAACGTCGCCTCGCGCACGCGGCCCTTGTCGCGGCCGGTAAGGACGCCGATCGTGAGTGGCAGGCCGGCGAGCGTCTTGCGCAACGTCTCGTAATGCTGACGCGCGAGGATTTCGGTGGGGGCGAGCATCGCGCCCTGCGCGCCGGCCTCCACCGCGATCAGCAGCGCCATCGCGGCGACCAGTGTTTTGCCGGAACCGACATCGCCCTGGAGCAGGCGGAGCATCGGTGCCTCCTGCGCCAGATCGCCCTCGATCTCCGCCACCGTGCGCGATTGTGCGCCGGTCAGGCTATACGGCAGGCGCAATGCATCGCGGAGGCGGCTATCGCCCGCCAGCGCCCTGCCCTTGCGCTTGCGGGTGTCGGCGCGGACCAACGTCATGGCGAGCTGGTTGGCGAAGACCTCATCATACCCCAGCCGTTCGCGGGCCTTGGTGTCGGCAGGATCGGCGTGGATGCGGGTGAGCGCGTCGCGCCAGTCGGGCCATTGCCGCTGCGCTTTCAGGCTGGGTTCGATCCATTCGGGCAGTTCGGGCGTGCGGGCGATCGCCTGATCGACGAAGCCGGCGATGCGACGCGAGGTCACGCCCTCGGACAAAGGATAGATCGGCTCGCGTTCGCGCATCGGCTCGGCGGGATCGGCCAGTTCGGGATGCACGATCTGGAGGGTGTCGCCATATTGGTCGAGGCGGCCGGAGACAAGTTTGGTCTCACCGATCGGCAGCAGCTTCTTCGCCCAGCCGGGGTGGCCGCCGAAATAGACGAGGCTGACGTGGTTACCCTGCGCGTCGACGGCCTGCACGCGGGTGGGGCCGCGACCGTTCGATTCGCGGTAGCTTTGGGGGGTGAGCGAGATCGCGATGATCCGGCCGGCATCGGACGCCATCAGCTCGGTACGCGGCACCCGGTCGACCCAGCCGGTCGGCAGATGGAACGCGATATCGAGGACGCGCGCCAGCCCGAGCCGGTCGAGCGGCTTGGCGAGCGCGGGGCCGACACCCTTCAGGGCGGTGACTTCGGCGAACAGCGGATTGAGGATGTCGGGGCGCATGACTACATGGCCGCCATACACCAGCCGACGGCCGCTGCCAGCGTCCGGCGGCCTATTGCCGTTGGGAACGCCGCCATGGATCACGAAATACGCCTGAAGCGCACGCATTTCCGGGCATGGCATCGCGGCACGCGCGAGGCGGACCTGATGATCGGCGGCTTTTTCGACGCGCATCACGCGTCGTGGTCGGCGGCTGACCTCGACTGGTTCGAGAGCCTGATCGAGGAGCAGGACGTCGATATCATGGGGTGGGCGATCGGATCGATCCCGTGTCCGCCGGAGTGGGACACGGCGATGATGCAGACGATGCGGTCGCTGGATTTCGTGCCGTTGCCGAAATAGCGCCGTCCTCGAGCAGGCGGATCTGCCCGACATACTCGATCGTCACCACACGCACCTCCCCGGCGGAGGCAAAAGAAGTTCTGCGGAGGAAATCCGTCAGGGCGAGGAAATAGTTTGATGCCCGATCTGAAGACGATCCTTTCCGCCAAGACGCCATTGACGTTGGCGGGTGTGCCGACCGGGTTCCAGCCGTCGCTGCTCGCCGATCTGGCGCGGGCGGCGGGGCGTGTGGTGTTCATCACCGCCGACGACGCGGCGATGCGGGCGATCGCCTCGACCGCGCCGTTCTTTGCGCCGGAGCTGGAGGTGGTGACGTTTCCGGCGTGGGATTGCCTGCCCTATGATCGTGCCTCGCCGACGCTGCGGGTGATGGCGGAGCGGGTGGCGGCGTTGTACCGGTTGCAGGGCAAGGCGCCAAAAAGCGGGGGGGTGCCGCAACTGGTGCTGACCACGGCCAATGCCGCGACGCAGCGGGTGCTGACGCCGTTCCGCATCCGGCAACTGGTCGCCTCGCTGGCACCAGGCGAGCGGATCGGGCGCGACGATCTGGCGACGCTGTTGCAGGCCAATGGCTATGTGCGGACCGAGACGGTGCACGACCACGGCGAATACTCGGTTCGCGGCGGCATCGTCGACCTGTTCCCCAGCGGTGAGGAGCAGGCGCTGCGGCTGGATTTCTTCGGTGACGAGATCGAGAGCGTGCGGACGTTCGATCCCGCTGACCAGCGAACGACGGGGCGGGTCGATGGCTTCACGCTGTTGCCGGCGTCTGAGGCGTTGCTGGATGCCGATTCGATCAAGCGGTTCCGGACGCGGTATCGCGAGACGTTCGGCGCGACGGCGACGGGCGATCCGCTGTATCAGGCGGTGTCCGATGGTCGGCGCCAGGCGGGCATGGAGCATTGGCTGGCGCTGTTCGAGGACAAGCTGGCGACGCTGTTCGATCATCTGGGCGATGCGGTGGTGGTGCGCGATGGTGCGGTGGCGGCGGCGGCAGAAAGCCGGATCGAGGCGATCGCCGATTATTACGACAACCGGAAACGGGCCGAGGCGGCGCAACCAGGCAGCTATCGCCCGTTGCCGGCCAAGGCGCTGTATCTGGATGCGGAAGCTTGGGCGACCGGGCTGGCCGAGGCGACCGCGCATGTGACGACGGCATTTCACGAGCCGGAGTCGACGCGGGTGCTCGATTTTGGCGTCGACGGTCCCCGCGATTTCGGGGCGGAGCGCGCGGCGCAGGCGAACGTGTACGAAGCGGTCGTTGCGCATGTCGAGAAGCTGCGGCGCGAGGGGCGGAAGCCGGTGCTCGCCAGCTATTCGGTCGGCGCGCGCGACCGGCTGGGCAGCCTGTTGAAAGACTATGGGCTGAAGGGCGGCAAGAACGCCGAGACCTGGCAGGAGGCGCTGGGCGTCGCCGACACGAGCAAGAGCTTTGGCGTCGCGCTGGTCATGCTGCCGCTGGATCATGGCTTTGCGGCGCCGGGCGTGGCGGTGCTGACCGAACAGGACATGCTGGGCGACCGGCTGATCCGGCGGAACAAGCGCAAAAAGTCGGCGGATGCGTTCCTTGCCGAACTGGCGACGCTATCCCCCGGCGATCTGGTGGTGCATTCGGATCATGGCATCGGGCGGTATGAGGGGCTGACGTCGATCCCGGTCGGCAAGAGCCCGCATGATTGCGTCGCCCTGTCCTATGCCGGTGGCGACAAGCTGTATGTGCCGGTCGAAAATCTGGAGGTGCTGACCCGCTACGGATCCGGCGAGGATGGCGCCGCGCTAGACCGGCTGGGCGGCGAGGCGTGGCAACGGCGCAAGTCGAAGATGAAGGAGCGCATCCGCGAGATTGCGGGTGAACTGATCGCGGTGGCGGCCGAGCGCGCGCTGCGGCCGGGCGAGGTCGCGGAGCCGGATGCGAGTGGCTATCCGAGCTTCGTCGATCGTTTTCCCTATGATCCGACGGACGATCAGGACCGGGCGATCGACGATGTGCTGGGCGATCTGGCGGCGGGCAAGCCGATGGACCGACTGATCGTGGGCGATGTCGGTTTCGGCAAGACCGAGGTGGCGCTGCGTGCGGCGTTCGTCGCGGCGATGGGCGGGATGCAGGTGGCGATCGTGTGCCCGACGACGCTGCTCGCCCGCCAGCATTTCAACAATTTCTCGGCGCGGTTCGAGGGGTTTCCGATCAAGATCGGGCGGATGAGCCGGCTGGTCGGCACGGCGGAGACGAAGGCGACGAAGGAAGGCACTGCTTCGGGCGATCTGGATGTGGTGATCGGCACGCATGCGTTGCTGGCGAAGAATGTCAGCTTCAAGCGGCTGGGCCTGGTGATCGTCGATGAGGAACAGCGGTTCGGCGTGACGCACAAGGAGCGGCTTAAGGCGCTGAAGGCGGACGTGCATATGCTGACGCTGACTGCGACGCCGATTCCGCGCACGTTGCAGATGGCGATGTCGGGCCTGCGCGAGTTGTCGGTGATCCAGACGCCGCCGGTCGATCGGCTGGCGGTGCGGACGTATATCATGCCGTGGGACCCGGTGGTGCTGCGCGAGGCGTTGCTGCGCGAACATTATCGTGGCGGCCAGAGCTTCATGGTCACGCCCCGGGTCGCCGACCTGCCGGATATCGAGGAGTTCCTGCGCAATGAGGTGCCGGAAATCCGTTACGTCATCGCACATGGCCAGATGAGCGCATCGGAAGTCGAGGAGCGCATGTCGGCGTTCTACGAAAAGCGGTTCGAGGTGCTGGTGTCGACCACGATCATCGAGAGCGGGCTGGATATTCCATCCGCCAACACGATGATCGTCAACCGGGCCGACCGCTTCGGCCTGGCGCAGCTGTACCAGTTGCGCGGGCGGGTCGGCCGGTCGAAGACGCGCGCCTATGCGTATATGGTGACACCGCCGGAGCGGCAGATGACCGAGACGGCGGACAAGCGGCTAAAGGTGCTGTCCGATCTGGATACGCTGGGCGCGGGGTTCCAGCTCGCCAGCCACGATCTGGATATTCGCGGTGCGGGCAATTTGCTGGGTGACGAGCAGTCGGGGCATATCAAGGAGGTCGGGTACGAACTCTACCAGTCGATGCTGGAAGAGGCGATCATGGATGCCAAGGCGGGCGGTTTCGCCAGCCGGCCGCGCGACTTCAGCCCGCAGATCACGGTCGATGCGCCCATCCTGATCCCGGAGGATTACGTCCCCGATCTGGACCTGCGGATGGGGCTGTACCGCCGCCTGAATGACGTCGAGGATGCCGGCGAGGTCGAGGCGTTCGCCGCGGAGATGATCGACCGCTTCGGCGCGCTGCCCGATGCGACCGAGAATCTGATCCGGGTCATCGAGATCAAGCTGAACGCCAAGAAGGCCTGTATCGCCAAGATGGATGTCGGCGCGAAGGGCGTGCTGGTCAGCTTCCACGACGACAAGCCACCCAATGTTGCCGGGCTGATCGCCTATGTCGACCGGCTGGGCGGCGTCGCCAAGCTGCGGCCGGATTCCAAGCTGGTGTTGCAACGCGTGTGGCCCGACGCGAAGGCGCGACTGCACGGGGCGCTGCAATTGTCGAAGGGGCTGGCGAAGGTCGCGGGGTAACGTCGCCGGCTAATACGATCGGATGATGGACTCCGGTGCGGGTCGGCGTAGATTGCCAGCCTGACATCCGGGGGATGGCAAATGGCGACGATGAGCGACCGCGTGATTGGACCGGCGGATCACCGATTCTTCTTGAAGATGGCGGTCGCCATGGCGGCGGTGATCGCGTTGGGTTTCTCGACGCAATTGTTGATGGGGCGATCGACGTTTCGCGTTCCTGTGATGGTGCATGTCCACGCCCTCGTCTTCTTTGGCTGGACGATGTTCTATGTTCTGCAGAACGTCCTGATAAGCCGGGCGTCGATCGCAATGCATCGGCGGTTGGGCTGGATCGGTGCGGGGTGGGCCACGGCCGTCGTGGGCATAGGCATCTATACGACGGCGGTCATGGTGCGGCGGGGCGGGTCGCCGTTCTTCTTCCAGCCGAATTACTTCCTGTTCATGAATTGCCTGACGGTGCTGGCTTTTGGCGGCCTGACGGCAACGGCGATCGTGCTGCGGCGGCGGACCGACTGGCATCGGCGGCTGATGCTGTGCGGCATGGCGATCCTGACGGGGCCGGCATGGGGCCGCTTGCTGCCAATGCCGCTGATGGTCCCCTGGGCTGCGTGGGGCGTATTCGCGGTGGTGAAGACCCTACCGGCGATCGGCATGGTGGTGGACCGGCGGCGGACCGGGCGCATCCATCCTGCCTGGTGGTGGGGCGCGGGAACGATCGCGGCGATCCAGGTGCTGATCGGGGTCGTCGCGTTCAGCCCGGCGGGGCTGGCCATCTATGACACCGTGGTGGCGGGCGCGGCGGGCGAGCGGGTCGATCCACTGGCATTTCCGCCGCCGCCATCGGGACTGGCGGGACCGCAACCCGGCTGATCGATGGCCCCAAGATAAAGCGGGAACGTCCGGCGCGGTGCCGCGCTGTAGCGGGGCGGGCATGTGGCTCGCGTGAAAGGATCACGATGCCTGATAACCGTAGCGCGACGCTGTATCGCATGGTGTTGCCGGACCATACCTGCCCGTTCGGTATCCGGGCGAAGCAATTGCTGCAATCGGAGGGCTTCGACGTCGACGATCGCATTCTGCGGTCGCGTGAGGAGGTGGATGCGTTCAAGGCGGAGCATGGGATCGCAACAACGCCGCTGATCTTCATCGACGGCGAGCAGATCGGCGGCAGCGACGATCTGGAACGCCATCTGGCGGCGGGCTGAACCATGGCACAAACGGAAAATCGCTCAGGCCTGTCGCGGCCGGCGGCGGGACTGATCGTCGCGGCGGTATTGGGGTTCAGCGCGGTGCTGGGTCGCCGCAACGCGCCCGATTCAACGCATCCGCGGACGCGACGCTGGTACAAGCGGCTCGACAAGCCGGATTATACGCCGCCTGACGCGGTATTCGGGGCGGTTTGGCCAGTGCTGGAAACCGGGCTGGCGGTTGGCGGCTATCGCCTGTTGCGTCAGCCGGCCACTACCAAGCGCAATGTTGCGGCGGGACTGTGGTTGCTCAATTCCGCGATGGTTGGCGGCTGGACCGAGCTGTTCTTCCGGCGGAAGGCATTGGGGCCGAGTGCGTTGGCGGCTGGCGCGATGGTGGCGACCGGCGCGTCCTATGTTGCGACGGCGGCCAGGGTGGATCGTCCGGCGGCGGCACTGGGCGCGCCGTTCGTCGCGTGGCTGGGTTTCGCGACGTTGCTGGCGGTGCGTATCCGCCAGCGCAATGGCGAGCACGGATGACCGAACTGACGGTCTGGCACGACGGCGACTGCCCGCTGTGTCGGCGGGAGATCGCGCTGATGCGACGGCTGGATCGGCGGGGCGCGATCCGCTTCGTCGATGCTACCGACGGGGACGCGAGTTGCCCGATCGATCGACGGGCGCTGCTGGCGCGGTTCCATGCGCGGGAGGATGGCCGGATGCTGTCGGGCGCGGCGGCGTTCGCGGCGATGTGGCGAGCGATCCCGATACTGCGGCCGCTGGGGCTGGCGGCGCGACGGCCATGGGTGCTGGCGGTGCTGGAGCGGGCGTATCTGGGGTTCCTCGTCGCGCGGCCGGCGATGCAGCGCATGGTGCGACGTTGGGAAGGACGGCGGGCATGAGCGTGACGCGCGATCCCGTCTTGCCGGGTCAGGAAAGCGTCTGGGATTATCCGCGACCCGCGATTGCGACGCCGACGTCGCGGCATATTCGGATCGAGCATCGCGGGCTGACGATCGCTGACACACGAGCGGCGGTGCGGACGCTGGAGACCAGCCATCCGCCCAGTTACTATCTGCCGCCGGCCGATATCGCGATGACGATGCTGCGGCGCTCGGCACGGCAGTCATTCTGTGAGTGGAAGGGCGAGGCCGTATATTACGATCTCGTCATCGGCGACGAGATGATCCGCGATCTGGCGTGGAGCTATCCGGCCCCTACCCCGGCGTTCGCGATGTTACGCGATCATCTGGCATTCTATGCGGCGCCACCTGTTCGCTGTCTGGTCGACGGCGAACAGGTGGCGCCGCAGCCGGGCGGCTTTTACGGCGGCTGGATCACCGCCGATCTGGCCGGACCGTTCAAGGGGGTGCCGGGGAGCCGCTTCTGGTAAGCCGCTATTCCTGAAGCTGGGCGATCATCGGGCGGACGTCGACGCGGGCTTTGAGCCGGGCGGCAAGCAGCGCGGTGCCGCTGATCTTGCGTTGGACGAACAACGTGTCGATCGGCGGGATGTGCCAGGTGGAACGGTCACGCGCCATCTCTACGCCCTGTTCGCGCAACACGCCGACGAACGCGCGGTCGCCGAAGTCGAAGGGGCCTGGCTTGTTCATTTCGGCGAGGATGACGTCGATCATCCGGTCGACCAGCGGCCGGTGGCGGGCCACCGCCGCCTCTCCAAGAAAACCGGCGGTAACCGCCCCGGCGCGTACCGCGTGGCGGTCGTTCGCCAGGCCGGCAGTCATCAGATGGCGATACCCGTCCGCCGTTTCCGGGGGCACCGAGCGCGCCGCGCCGAAATCGAGCAGCACCAACCGTCCCGTCTCCGCCTGCCAACGGTAATTGGCGAAATTGGGATCGGTCTGCATCAAGCCCCAGTCGAACAGTTCGCGCAGGGTAAGCGCGATCAGGCTGTGCATCACGCGGTCGCGCACGTCCTGCGGCGCGGTTTCCAGCGTCTCGACGGGAACGCCGGCGACGAAGTCCATCGCCAGCACCTGCGGCGTCGTCAGATCGGGATAGAGCGCGGGTACGACGAAATCGGGCATGTCCGCGACCAGCGCGCCGTAACGGGTGAGCATCTCGCCCTCGCGCAGATAGTCGGCCTCTTCGTGCAACTGCCGCTTTGCCTCGACGAGCAGCGGCGCGATGTCGAGTTCCTTTGGCATCAGGCCGGATACTCGGAGCAACGTGGCGACGTTATCGACATCGGCATCGATGCTCTGGCGGACACCAGGATATTGAACCTTGATCGCCAGTTCGCGACCATCGGGCAGGCGGGCGCGGTGGACCTGACCTATCGAGGCGGCGGCGATCGGGTGCGCCTGAAAATGCGCGAAGCGGCGGCGCCAGTCGCGGCCCCATTCGGCGGTCAGCACGCGATCGAGTTGTGCAGGCGGCATGTGGTGGGCCCGATCCCGCAGGCGGGCGAGGATAGTGGCGAGTTCGGGCGGCAACATGTCGCCCGCATCCATCGAGATCATCTGCCCCAGCTTCATCGCCGCCCCGCGCAGGTGCGACAGCTGGTCGGCGACGCGGGTCGCATTCGCGGGCGTCAGCAGCAGATCGCCCATCCGGGGGCGTTCGCCATTGGCCAGCCGACGCGCCCCCTCTGCGACCACCCCGCCCGCGACGCCCCCCGCGAGCTTGCCAAAGACCCCCAGCCGGGCAAGCCGGCCGCCGGGCACGGCCCGCCCATTGTCGCGTTCGTCGGTCACGGAAATTCCTCGGTCAGGCAGAGCGGGCCGCGAGTTTTGCGGATGATCGGTAGACCTTCGATATGGGGCGATGATCGAGGCGATCAATCGATAGCGGTTGACCTTGATCAACAATCGGCTTTTCGTGCGCCACTATCTCAATAAGGAAAGACATGGAGCAGGATCGCCGGCCGTCGACGGTCGTTCACCGCATCGGGGCGGAGGGCGAGCCGCTGGCGATCATCGACGACTTTGCGGGCGATCCCGATGCGCTGCGGGCGGCAGCGGTCGCGGCGACGTTCGGGCCGGCGGACCAGCATTATCCGGGCATCCGCGCGCCCCTTCCCGCTTTCTATCTGGAGGAGCAACTGCCGGTGATTGCGGCAGTGCTGGGACGGGCGTTCGGGCGGTGTCGAAGGGTGCATGTGATCGATGCGACGTTTTCGATCGTGACGGCGTCGCCCACCGCCCTGCAACTGGGGCAGCGGCTGCCGCATGTCGATGCCTATGATCCCGACCGGATCGCACTGGTTCATTTCCTAAGCCCGACGGACACCGACGGCACCGCGTTCTTCCGTCACCGCGCCACCGGGTTCGAGACGGTGACGGAGGAGCGCGGGCGGGCATATTTCGCGCAACTGAACGCCGAGGTGCGCGATGTCGAACCGGGTCCGGGCTATATCGCCGACGACAGCGACCTGTTCGATCGGATCGCGGTGGTGGAAGCGCGGTATAACCGGGCGCTGCTGTATCGCAGCCGGCAACTGCACAGCGGCGCGATTTCAGCGGACGCGGTGCTGTCGGCCGATCCGGCGGTGGGGCGGCTGACCGTCACGGCGTTTCTGGCGATCGAATAGGGGGAACGTGGCGATGATCCTGCTGGCCTTGGCGGCGCAGGCCGCGACAATTGGGGCAACGAATTATCAGGTGGATGTGCCGATGGCGGTGCCGACCCGTCGGGCGACCTTTGCCGATGAGTTCACGGGCGGCACCGTCGACACACGGGTCTGGCGGTTCGACACGTCGCGCAACGCCGCCGGATGGTATAATAACGAGCGGCAATATTACGCGAATGGCCGCCGCCGGAACGCCCGGATCGAACGCGGTGCGCTGGTGATCGAGGCGTGGCGGGAGGCGGTGCGAAAACCGCGGTTCGCCGATGCGGGCGGGCAGGATTATACGTCCGCCAAACTCGTTTCACGTCAGGCGTTGGGATACGGGTTTTATGAAATCCGGGCAAAGCTGCCCTGCGGTCGCGGTAGCTGGCCGGCGATCTGGATGCTGCCGACGGGCGGGACGTGGCCGGATCAGGGTGAGATCGACATCATGGAGATGGTCGGATGGAACCCCGAAGTGGTGCATGCGACGGTGCACAGCGGGGCGTTCAACCACGTCAAGGGGACGCAGCGCGGGGCAGAGACGCGGGTCGGCGCGAGCTGCACCGCGTTCCATCACTATCAGCTCGATTGGGGACCGACGACGATCAGGATCGGGATCGATGGGCGGGCATTCATGGCGGTGGCCAACGACCAGCCGAGCGGGGCGGCGGCGTGGCCGTTCACGCGGCCGTATCAGTTGATCCTGAACCTAGCCGTGGGTGGCGACTGGGGCGGCAAGCAGGGGATCGACGATGCTGCCTTTCCGCAGCGGATGACGGTGGATTACGTCCGTTACTGGGCGCGGACACGTTAACGATACTGGCGCACGCCGAGCATCACGACGCCGCCGGTGAACGTCAGGACGGCAAGGATCAGCATGACCGCGTCGAAATCCTGCGGGGTCGCCAGCAGCCAGGTCAGGATCGGGCCGAGCAGCCCCGGCAACGTGTTGGTGAGATTGAGCAGCCCCAGATCGCGGCCCCGGTGACGGGGATCGGGCAGCAACTGCATCGCGAAGGCGGCGTGGAGGACGAGGAAGACGGCCGAGCCGACCTCGTACATCACGAACGCGGTCGCGGCGGTGGCGAAGCTGTCGGCCAGTGCCATGCCGGTTAGTCCGGCCGCCGACACGATCGCGGCGCCGAGCAGGAAAGGCTTGCGACGGCCGATCCGGTCGGACAGGCGGCCGGCCAGCAGGGCGATCGGCAGCGGCACGATATAGGCGACCGTCAGCAGGGTTGCCGCCGAGGAGGCCATATCGGTCGCGGTGACCGCGGGCGCGACGCTGATGAGGTAATAGAGGAGGTAGACGAACAGGACGTTGCCCGCGACCTGCACGAGCAGGCGCGCGATCCAGGCGAGGGCTAGATCGCGATCGAGCCGCGTCTTCGCTGTGGGTGCGAGGACCGTGTGCGATCGCTGGCCGCGGATCGCCAGCAACGGCGCGATGCAGGCGGCAGAGATGAGGGGGATGACCGCGAGGCGTACCCCCTCCCCCAGCAGACCGATGGCGATCAGCGTCGCCGAAAGGGCCGAGGCGACGGGATTGGCGAGCGCCAGAAGGCCGCCGGCCACGCCCCGCCGTTCGTCCGGAATCTCGTCGGCCATGATCGCGAACAGCGGTGCCAGCATCGCGTTGATCGCCACCTGGAAGGCGATGATCGCCAGCACCAGTGCCGCCGGCGATGCCGCCTGCGCGATGGCGATGTAGCATAGCGCGGTGGCGACGATGCCGGCCGCCATCCAGCCACGCCGCCCGCCGCCCCGTGCGACCGATCGATCGCTGAGCCAGCCGAACAGGATGTTCGACAGGCTGGCCGCGATCGCGCCGCCAATGACGGCGGCGGTAATCACACCCAGCCGGGCATCGCCGGCGACCGCCTGCGCCTTCAGCGGCAGCAGCATTGTCAGGAGCGGCAGATAGCCGATCACGCCGCCGGCATGGGCCAGCGCGATGACACCGAGAAACAAGGTCGCACGACGCCCTGTCATCCCGCTGGCGCGATCGCGGACGACCGTGAGCGTTGCTGAACTAGCCGGCAATCCGATCCCCTCCTCTGTATAGGCACTTATCCCTAGGCCCGGATCGGAGCGGGGGCGAGGATACAATGATACGTCTGTCGAAGTGAACGTTCACAATTTTTCGATCTGCGTCTTCCCGGCGCCTTGACAAGTTTGCCCAAAGGATCAAAGTGAACGTTCACAGGAGAACGGCGCGGACCAACCGGCGTCGGCTGCAGGGGAGGATTATGATGCGTGGCTTCACGGCTCGCTCGCTATCGCGTTTGGTTATCGGCACATCGGCGCTCGCGCTGGTCGGCCTGCCCGGTATGGCCGTGGCACAGGACGCAGCGGCGACACTCGGCAATCCCGGCTCTTCCGATATTCAGGATACACCTACGACCAGCGAACCGACGACGGGCGATGACATCGTCGTGACCGGCATCCGCGCGTCGCTGCGTGAATCGGTCGATATCAAGCGGGACGGCCAGGGCATCGTCGATGCGATCTCGGCCGAGGACATCGGCAAGTTCCCCGACACCAATCTGGCGGAATCGCTGCAGCGGATCACCGGAGTGTCGATCGACCGGTCTAACGGCGAAGGATCGTTCGTCACGGTTCGCGGCTTCGGGCCCGAATTCAACATGGTCACGCTGAACGGTCGCCAGATGCCGACATCGTCGCTGGGTGATGGCCTGAGCGCGCCATCATCGCGCTCGTTCGATTTCGCCAATCTGGCGTCGGAAGGGATTTCGGCGGTCGAGGTGTACAAGACCGGCCGCGCCGCCGTGCCGTCGGGCGGCATCGGATCGTCGATCAACATCCGCACGCCCCGCCCGCTCGACAAGCCCGGTTTTCGCGGCAGCGTCGCCGCCAAGGGCGTGCTGGATACATCGCGCAACGGCAAGGACCCGATCACGCCGGAAGTGTCCGGTATCATCTCCAGCACGTTCGCCGACAACCGGATCGGCGTACTGCTGACCGGCATCTATCAGCGGCGCAAGGCGAGCGTGAACAACGCCAGCGTCGGGTATCGCGACGGGTATCTGGGGTCCGAGAACAACTGGGGCTCGCTGGCGCAGCCGGGCGATCCTCGCGCGGCGAACATCACCAACCGGCCCGATGCGACCGACGTGTACGAAGTGCCGCAGAACGCCGGATATGATTTCACCGATATCGATCGCGAGCGGATCAACGGCCAGCTCGTCCTGCAATTCCGGCCGGTCGACGATCTGACCGCGACGGTCGATTACACCTATTCGCGCAACGACATCGAGGGCCGCAACAGCAGCGTCGGTATCTGGTTCAATCACAACGACACGTCGAGCGCGTGGACCGATGGTCCGGTCGCCGGCCCCGTGTTCTACACCGAACGTTTCGGGGCGAACGAAGGCAAGGACTTGGCGTACAGCGGCGCGCTGACCGCCAGCCGCAGCGAGAACAAGTCGCTGGGTGGCAACCTGACGTGGAATGCGCCGGGCGGCGTGACGATGACGCTGGACGCGCATCACTCGACCGCGGAATCGAAGCCCACCAACCGGTATGGCAACAGCGTGTCGGTGGGCAATGCCGTATTCGGCATCCAGAACCAGACGATCAATTTCGAGAATTACCTGCCGGTGCTGTCGTACAATATGTACCCCGGCATAGATCCGCTGAACGTGTCGCTGATCACGCCGACCGGCAACGCGTTCCGTAATTCATACTTTAAGGACCGGATCAACCAGGTGCAGTTGGCTGGTCATTACGACCATGACGGCGCATTCCTGGACAGCATCGATTTCGGCGTGTCGTATGTGAACAACAAGGTGCGGTCGGCGTACGGTGTGATCCAGAACGATACCTGGGGCGGCGCCGGGCCGGCATCGGACATTCCCGACGACATCTTCCATCTGGCCAATGTCCCCGACAAGTTCGACGGGCTGGGCGGCGCGAACGATCCGACGATCATCAAGCAATTCTATACGTTCGATTTCGAGCGGATGGTGGAGCTGATCGACCGGCTGTACAAGACGTGCGGCGGTGACAACGACTGCCGCGCACCCTTCACGACCGATCGGCGGACGACCGAAAAGACGCTGTCGCCGTTCATCCAGATCAACAACAAGTTCGATCTGTTCTCCCGCCCCGCGCACCTGATCGCGGGCGTGCGGTACGACCAGACGCTGGTCAATTCGTCGGCGCTGGTGCCGGTGCCATCGGGCACGCGGTGGGTGTCGCAGAATGAGTTCGGCGTGATCTATTCGGGCGCCAGTGCCTTTACCCGGTTCAAGGGCGAATATCAGAACTGGCTGCCCGCGTTCGATTTCGACATGCAGCCGATCGAGAACGTGAAGCTGCGCGCGTCATACAGCCATACGATCACGCGCGCCGATTATGCCAGCCTGCAGGGCGGGCGCACGATCGACCAGCTGTTCCGTGTCGGTGGCGGCACGGGGCAGCAGGGCAATCCCGGCCTGATCCCGTACAAGTCGAAGAATATCGACCTGTCGGCGGAATGGTATTATTCGCGTGAGAGCTACATCTCGGTCGGGTATTTCCACAAGAATGTGGAGAATTTCATCTCGTCGACGCAGGTGAATACGCCGGCCTTCGACCTGACCAATCCCGCATCCGGTCCGCGATACCGCGCGGCGGTGGCTGCACTGGGTGCGAATGCCAGCGGTGGAGCGATCCGCGATTACATCTTCACCAATTTCCCCACGACCACACGGCCGAACCTGAACGCGGCGGGTGGTTTCGTGCGGGATGCGACGGGGTTCATCACCGGTGACATCTTCGGCGTGGCAGGTGACGATCCGGTCAATTTCCAGATCGGAACGCCGGTCAACAGCGACCAGACGGGCAAGATCGAAGGGTTCGAATTCGCGATCCAGCATCAGTTCTGGGACACCGGGTTCGGGACCATCCTGAACTATACGATCGTCAATGGCGACGCCCGGTATAACAACGCCCTGCCCTCGTCGGTCACGCAGTTTGCGTTGGTGGGGTTGAGCGACAGCGCCAACGCGGTCGGATACTATGACAAGAACGGCATCCAGGCGCGTGTTGCGTACAACTGGCGAGCGAAGTTCCTGTCGGGCACCGGGCTCAATCCGTTCTACGTCCAGGCCTATGGCCAGGTCGATGCCAGTGCCAGTTACGAGTTTACGAAAGGACTGACGGCGTTCGTCGAGGCGATCAACCTGACTGGTTCGAGCCGACGCGGGCATCGCCGATCGGAAAACAACGTGACGTTCGTGCAACCGGGCTATGCGCGCTATTCGGCGGGGATGCGGTTCTCGTTTTGATGCGATGGACCTGCCGACGGGGTGGCTTTTCCCGCCTCCGGACGGCAGGTCTTTAGCGGTCAGGGCCCAGAGAAGACGGGAAACACGGTGGATACGCCAGTCGCCCATATCGTGATCGTCGGCGGCGGCACCGCCGGTTGGCTGGCGGCGTGCCTGATTGCGGCGCGGGCCGATCCGGCAGCGACCGCGCCGCTGAGCGTCACACTGGTCGAATCGCCGGACGTGCCGACGATCGGCGTTGGCGAGGGAACATGGCCGACGATGCGGCGCACGCTGGCGCGGATCGGCATCGACGAAGCCGAATTCCTCACCGCATGCGATGCGTCGTTCAAGCAGGGTTCGCGGTTCGACGGATGGGTGACGGGAGCGGCCGGCGACAGCTATCTGCATCCCTTCGTGGCACCGGTGGAGGCCGATCCGGCGGCAGCCGTGGCGGCATGGCGTGAGCACGGGACGGGTGCCGACTTTGCGACAATGGTCGGCGTGCAACCGCATGTCTGTTCGCGCGATCTGGCACCGCGGCAGCGGGGGATGCCGGGTTATACCGGGGCGTTGAACTATGCCTATCACCTAGATGCGGCCAAATTTGCCGCGTTGCTGACGCGCCATGCGACGGAGCGGTTCGGCGTGCGTCATGTCCGCGACCATGTCGTCGGCGTCGACAAGGCGGCGGGCGGCGATATCGCAGCGGTACGGACAAGGGCGTCGGGTGCGATCGGTGGCGATTTGTTCCTCGATTGCACCGGCCATGCGGCGCTGCTGATCGGCGGCGAATATGGCGTCGGGGTGATCGACCGGAGCGGCGAGTTGTTCAACGACCGGGCGCTGGCGGTGCAGGTGCCGGTGGCGCCAGGATCGCCGATCGCCTCGCAGACCAACGCGACCGCGCATGGGGCCGGCTGGATTTGGGATATCGGGCTACCGACGAGGCGGGGCGTGGGATGTGTCTATTCGTCCGCGCATATGGACGGTGACGCCGCGGCGGCGACGCTGGCGGCGTATCTCGATCGGACCGCGCCGGGTGTCGAGATGGACGCGCTGTCGGTACGGCGGCTGACCTTCCGGTCGCAGCATCGCGAGCGGTTCTGGGTGCGCAATTGTCTGGCGGTCGGGTTGTCGGCGGGGTTTCTGGAGCCGCTGGAGGCATCGGCGATCGTGCTGATCGAACTGTCGCTGGACGCGTTGCTCGATAACTTTCCGGCGACGCGTGGTGTGATGGACATCCATGCCGCTCGCTTCGACGTGCTGTTCCGCTATCGCTGGGACCGGATCGTGGAGTTCCTGAAGCTGCATTATGTGCTCAGCCGGCGTGATGAGCCCTATTGGCGGGATCACCGCGAAGCTGCGACGATCCCGCCAAGGCTGGCGGAGCTTTTGCAGGTGTGGTGTCACCAGCCGCCATCGCGCACGGATTTCGGGATGATCGACGAGGTGTTTCCTGCCGCCAGTTATCAATATGTGCTGTACGGCATGGGCTTTCCTCCGCCCGGCCCGGCGATCGTGCGGGGGAACGCGCGGGTGAATCTGGGTCAGTTGTTCCAAGGTGTGGAGCAACGTGCGCGGATGCTCGTCGCCAGCCTGCCGACCAACCGTGCCTATCTTGATGCGTTGCGCGATGTCCGCGCCGCGCCAGCCATGGAACATAGCGCCTGACATGCCCGACCACGTGATCCTCGCCGCTGAAACCCATCGCGACCTGCGCATCCGCACCGATCATGCGCCCGATAATAGCGACGCGGCGATGTCGTGCATCACCGTGCCGACCGAGTTCCGGCGGGTGCAGAACGAATATCCGATCCTGTTCCGGCTGAATCAGGAGAGCGGCGAGTTCACCGCGCTGGCGTTGTTCGGGTTCGAGAATGGTGAGAATCTGTTTTTCGACGGCGATCGCTGGGATGCGCGGTATCGGCCGCTGGCGATCGATATCCAGCCGTTTCTGATCGGGCGTCACCGCGAGGAATCGGACGCGCGGCAGGTGCATATCGACATGGCGAGTTCGCGCGTCGGCCATGAAGATGGCGTGCGGGTGTTCGACGAGCATGACCGGCCGACGCCGTTTCTGGAACGCGTCATCGGCCAGTTGCGCGCGCTGGACGAGGGGTATGTCGCGTCGGCCGGCTTCTTTGCCGCGCTGCGCCGGTACGACCTGCTCGAACCGTTGACGCTGGAGATCACGCTGGACGACGGGTCGACCAACCGGCTGGTAGGCTTCCATGTGATCGACGAGGAGCGGCTGGCGGCGCTGGACGCGGCGGCGCTGGGCGACCTGCACGGGGCGGGGCATCTGATGCCGATGTTCATGGCGATCGCCTCGCTCGGCAATATCGGCGATCTGGTCGCGCGCAAGAACCGACGCGGCCGACATGGCTGAGGACATCTTCGCCGCCCTGCCCCGCCTGCCGGAGGTGACGGTCGACGGCCCGTCGGCGCTGGACGCGTTGCTGCGCGAGCGGACCGACCCGGTGGTGATCCGTGGGCTGGTCGACGACTGGCCGCTGGTGGCGGCGGGTCGGCAGTCGGGCGCAGACGCGCGGGACTATATCGTCCGCCATGCCCGCGACCTGCCCTTCACCGTGTCGGTGGGCGCGTCGCAGAGCGGCGGGCGGCTGTTCTACGACGACAAGCTGGGGATGAATTTCCAGACACTGCGCGCGAAGCTGCCCGAGATATTCGCGCAGATTGCGGCGGGCGAGGACAAGGCGGTGGCGCCGCCGATCTACCTTGCCTCGATCGACCTCGCCGAGTTCTTCACCGGGTTGCACGAGGCCAATCATGTCGATCTGGGCGAGCGCACGGCGCTCGCCAGCATCTGGATGGGGACGCGTACGCGCATTGCCGCGCATAACGACGTGCCGCATAATCTGGCTTGCGTCGCGGTCGGTCGGCGACGCTTCACGGTCTTTCCGCGCGAGCAGTTCCGCAACCTGTATCTGGGGCCGGTCGACAACACGCCGGCGGGTCGCGCGGTGAGCATGGTGGATTTCCATGCGCCGGATTTCGACCGCCATCCCCGTTTTCGCGAGGCCCTGTCCCACGGTGCAGTCGCCGATCTGGCGGCGGGGGATGCGATCTATATGCCGTCGCTGTGGTGGCATCATGTCGAGGGGCTGGACCCGTTCAACGTGCTGGTGAATTACTGGTGGCGCGAGACGCCGCGGTGGCTGGGCCAGCCGCAGGATGCGCTGAACCATACGATGCTCGCGATCCGCGATCTGCCCGACGACGAGAAGCGACACTGGCGCGAGATGTTCGATTATTATGTGTTCGATAACGACGCTGGCGTGACGGCGCATATCCCGGAGGCGGCACGCAGCGTTCTGGCGCCGATGACGCCGGAAAGTGCCGGCCGCATCCGTGCTTTCCTGTTGCGGGCGCTGAGCCGATGAGCGTCGGTTCCGTGCAAGGGGGTTCGATGCGCCGCGTCGTCATCGCCGGCGGCGGTACGGCGGGATGGATGGCCGCGGCGGCAATCGCGCGCACGATGGGTCGCACGGTCGAGCTGACACTGGTGGAATCGGATGCGATCGGCACGGTTGGGGTCGGCGAATCCACGATCCCGCCGCTCGTCACCTACAACCGGCTGCTGGGTATCAATGAAGCCGATTTCATGCGCGCCACGCAGGCGACATTCAAACTCGGCATTCTGTTCGACGACTGGAAGGAGCGCGGCCATCGCTATTTCCATTCGTTCGGGCTGACCGGCAAGGATCACTGGTCAGCCGGGTTCCAGCATTTCTGGCTGTACGGACAGGAGAAAGGCCATCTCCAGTCATACGACGAATATTGCCTGGAGCTGGTCGCAGCGATGCAGGGGAAGTTCGCGCACCTGCCCGACGACCGGGTGAATTATGCCTATCAACTGGATTCCACGCTCTACGCGAAATTCCTGCGCGGAATGGCGGAGACGGACGGCACGACGCGGGTCGAGGGGCGGATCGCGCAGGTCGAGCTGGACGGCGAGCGTGGTGATATCGCCGCGCTGGTGCTTGAATCAGGCGCGCGGATCGAGGGTGATCTGTTCATCGACTGCACCGGTTTCCGCGCGCTGTTGATCGAGCAGGCGCTGCATGCAGGGTTCGACGACTGGACGCATTACCTGCCTTGCGATGCGGCGATCGCGGTGCAGACCGAAAGCGTTCGCCCTGCCGTGCCCTATACCCGGGCGATGGCGCATGACGCGGGCTGGCAATGGCGCATTCCGTTGCAGCACCGCACCGGTAACGGCATCGTATATTGCAGCCGGTATCTGGACCATGACGCGGCGCTCGACCGGTTGCTGGGCAATATCGAGGGACGGACGCTGACCGAGCCGAACCGCTTACGCTTCGTGACGGGTGCGCGGCGGCGGCAATGGCACCGGAACTGCATCGCGATCGGCCTGTCGGGCGGGTTCATGGAACCGCTGGAATCGACCAGCATCCACCTGATCCAGCGCGCCGTGCTGCGACTGCTCCGCCTGTTCCCGACAGGAGCAATCAGCGAACGTGACGTAGCCGAATTCAACGACCAGCAGCATACCGACATGTTGCAGATCCGCGATTTCCTGATCCTGCATTACAAGGCGACCGAACGGCGCGACAGCGCGTTCTGGCGGCAATGTGGGGCGATGGTGATCCCGGAGTCGCTAGACCAGAAGATCGAACTGTTTCGCGAAACTGGCCGTGTGTTTCGCAAGAACGACGAACTGTTCGCGGAGAACAGCTGGGTGCAGGTGATGATGGGCCAGGGGATAATACCGCGCGCCTTTCACCCGATCGTCGGCAAGCTGCGCGATGAAGAATTGGCGCGGTTGCTCACGACGCTGCGTGACGAAGTGGGCCGGACGGTGGCGGGACTGCCCGACCATGCCGCCTATGTCGCGCGATATTGCGGTGCCATGGCGGCGTGAGCGGCGGTGGGGCGCGGGTGACACGGCGACGACAGGCGGTGACGATCAAACACGTCGCGGCTGATGCCGGCGTGTCTTTGCAGACCGTCAGCCGCGTCATCAACAAGGAACCCAATGTCCGGCCCGAGATGATGGCGCGGGTGCAGGCGTCGATCCAGAAGTTGGGTTACGTCCCCTCGATCGCGGCGCAGCGGATGGGCGGGTCGCGATCGTACCTGATCCTGGCGCTGAACGATCGCGAGCGGACGATCGCCGATTGGCGCAACCGGCAGGGGACGGACTGGGTCGACCAGATGCTGTTGGGCGGGATGCTGAAATGCGCGGAACACGGCTATCGCCTGATCGTCGAGCTGGTCGACACGCATAGCGACCATATCGAGCGTGAATTATTGGCGGCGATCGCGGCGTTGCAGCCCGATGGCGTGATCCTGACGCCGCCGCATTCGGGCAATCCGATCATCATCCGGCTGCTGGATGCGCAGGGCATCCGCTTCGCGCGGATCGGGTCGCTGCACGAGGGACCGGGCTTCACGCTCATCATGGACGACGAGCGCGCGGCGCGGTTGGCGACGGAGCATCTGCTCGCTCTGGGCCATCGGCGCATCGGCTTCATCGCCGGGCCAGCGGAGTACGAACTGAGCGGCTGGCGCGTGACCGGCTGGCGCGCGGCGATGGCGGCCGCCGGCGTTGCGGACGAAGATTTGCTGGCGACCGGCGATTTCAGTCACGCGTCCGGACGGGCGGCGGCGATCGGCCTGCTCGCCCTGCCCGATCCGCCGACCGCGATCATCGCCAGTAACGACCAGATGACGCTCGCTACGCTGGATCTGATGCGCGAACGGGGGCTGAGCGTGCCCGGCGACTTGTCGCTGATCAGTTTCGACGACACGCCGATCGCGCGGCTGGCGCATCCGCCGCTGACCGCGGTGATGCAACCGATCGCCGATGTCGCGTCGCGCGCGGTGGAGCTGATCATCGGCGATTATGCGGGCGAGCCGATGCCAGCGATGCCCGTGGTGGTGCCGGCGGGGCTGCAGTTGCGCCAGTCGACGGCAACACCGGCGGGGCGATAACGCAACCCGGCTGGACGTGGCGCACACAAGCCCTATATACCGTTCGGTATGAAAAGTATGTGTTCCCTGACGGCCGTTAAGGGCCGCCCGCGTGAGTTCGATCTGGACGATGCGTTGGCGGCGGCATTGCGCGTGTTTTGGCGCAACGGTTACGAGGCTGCGTCGATGGCCGAGCTGACCGCGGCGATGGGGATCACCAAACCCAGCCTGTATGCGGCGTTTGGCAACAAGGAGGCGCTGTTTCACAAGGCGCTCGACCTCTATGAGCGCGAGAAGCTGGCATATATGACGTCCGCCCTCGATGCGCCGACCGCGCGCGGCGTGGCGGAGCGGCTGCTGCGTGGCGGTCTGGCAATCCAGACGAGCACCTGCGATCCGAAGGGGTGTCTGGGCGTCATCAGCGCGGCTGCGTGCGGCGCGGAGGCGGAAGCGATCAAGGCAGAGGTCGTGAAACGGCGGGCATCGTCGGAAGCGGCGCTGATCCGACGGTTCGAGGAAGCGAAGGCAGCCGGGGAGTTCCCTGACGGACTGGAGGCGCCGGCGCTGGCGCGTTACCTGTTCGCGATCATGCAAGGACTGGCGATTCAGGGCGGGTCCGGGGCGACGTGTGCAGAACTGGACCAATTGGTCGAAACCAGCCTGTCGGTGTGGCCGACCAAATAAAAATACCGCACGGTACAAAAGCAGATTGACGCGGTGCCGATGGCTTTATATACCGATTGGTAACGAAGCTACACAGTGATGGGATACGAACACACAATGTGTCGCCCTGTCATTTCAACCCAGCGACTGACGGCATGCCGATGGATGGTCATCGACAAACCCCGGCGCTCGCCCAGATCGAACAGGGGACGTCCCGTGGCCTATCTCGACCTCGACAATGCCTTCTCCGCGCCGGGCATGAGCCGGACCATGGTGGCCAAGGCCCCCGTGGCGGCGGGCTTCTCCGCACTGGAATGGAGCGTCATCGCGCTCGCCAAGCGGGATACGCTGCGCAGTTTGGCGCGGCCTAGCCGTCTGTCTCGGGCAATGGGCAGCCTGTTCGGTTTCGGCGTCGCATCCGCGCTGGCCGATCCCCGGCTGGAGGCGTTGCGGCGGCTGGCGGTCCATGCCTGGCACCGTGGCTTTGCACTGCCGGTCACCGAGGTGGAGCAATTCGTGGCGGCCGGCTTCGCGGCGGCGCAGGTCGAAACGCTGGTCATGAGCGTCACCGGCCTGCGGATCGTTGAAGCCTGATCCCGCCTTACCCGCCGGTGGTGATCACGTTGTCGTCGGCGTTGCGATCGATATGGGTGTTATAGGGGTCGGCGCCAGCGAATGACGGTTTGGCGCGGGTGACGAGGCGGATCGTCTGAACACCGGTGCGGATCGGCAGCCGCTTGATCGTCAGCACGTTGGTCGCGGCGAATTTTCCCCGGCCCGGCATCGCGGTGAAGGCGCCGAATTCGGCCTGCTCGGCCATTGGTGCCTCCCGCTCCTTACCCCGCCCGTCGGCGTACAGCTTGTGCGCATCGACGGTCAGCGCGGTTTCCCAGTTTCCGTCTGGCAGACGCCGTGTCACCGCCGACGTCGTCTTGATATCGTATAGCGTGATGCGGTCGAACAGGTCGGAGATCAACGCATTCTCCGCCGGCGTCGCACCGCGGCGGAATTCGGCGATCAGGTCGAGACTGCGCGGATAGGGTGCGCCCTTGAACTTGTAGCGGGTGACATAGCGTTTGAGAGCGGCGTTCACCCGGTCGGCGCCCAGTTCATCCTTCAACCGGTACATCACCAACGAACCCTTGCGGTAATGGATGTATGGCTGGTCTTCGACGCGGTCGAGCGGCAGTTCCTCGATCACCTCGCCACCGCGGCTTTTTAGATAGCGGTCGAGTTCATACTTCAGGAAGCGACGGATCTGGTCGCGGCCGTACAGTTTCTCCATCACCATCAGCGCCGAATATTGCGCCAGCGTCTCGGTGAGCATGGTCGAGCCCTGATTGTCGCTGCCGACCGCCTGATGCGCCCACCATTGATGCGCCAGTTCGTGCGCGGTGACATAGGTGACGTAATCGATCTTGTCGCGATCGGAGAGGTCCGCGATGAAACCGATCCCCTCCGAATAGGGCATGGTGCCGGCAAACGCCTGAGCGAACTGCGCGTAATCGGGAAACTCGATGACCCGCGCCTGCCGGAACTGATATGGCCCGAACGCTGGCTGAAAATAATCGAGGCCGTGCGCGAAGGCGGCCAGCATCCGGTCGACGTTCGCGCCATGCGGGGCGTCGTAATAGACCGCCAGATCGATCCCGTCATGGCGACGATGCCGCTCGGCATAGCGCGCCGATTGCACCGAATAGAAATTGAGGATCGGCGCATCGACCACGAACCGCGCGGTGCGGCGGCCGGCGGCGGTGGTGTCGGCCAGCTTGTAACCGGGGGCGATCGGCGTTTGGTCGGCATCGGTGGAGACGGTGATGTCGGTCCTAACCCAGTCCATACCGTATCCGTTGCGACGCGTACCGGCGAGATCCTCCAGCTTGGGCGGGCGCAGTTCGCCGGGCAAGCCGTGCTTGCGTCGCTTCACGCGGTCTTGGAGCAGGTTAGCGCGCGACATGCCGATGATCGGCGCGAACTCGCTGTTGTCGAGGAAGGTGCCGTTATCGACCAGCCGCGTGTCGCCGCGGCCATTGGGGAAGCCGCGCTGTCCCCGTTCGCTGCGAAATGCGATCGTCGTGGTGGCGCCGGGTGCCAGCGGCGCGGGCAGACGGTAGATGCGATACTGGAATTTGGGATAATCGCGCAGGACGGTCGCGCCCGGCACGTCGAGCGATACCAGCCGGGTCAGGCGGTCGCCGAGCCGGATATGCAGGTTACGGATCGGCTGCGCCTGAAGATTGACCAGCGTCATCGTACCTGTCGCGGTCATCCGGGGCTGGTGCGGCCGCAGGTCGATGGCGAGGCGGACCGACTGGACGGCGGGTTGCGGCGTCTTTTCATAGGGCAGCAGCGTCCGTTCGTAATCGGCCAGCCAGTCATCGTCGGAGACGGTGGTGCGATACTCGTTCCAGACATGCGTGTTGGTGTAGATCCACACACCGGTGCCAGCGAAGACGATCAGCGCCGCCAGCGCGATGACCCCCGGCACACCGGCCAGCCGACGCGGCATCCGGGCGATCCGGGGCCGCAGCCGCGTCTCGGTGCCGCGCCGCCACAACACATGCGCCAGGACGAGCAGGAAGACCGCGAACGCCGTCCAGTACAGCCGTACCCACCATGCGCCGATCCAGAACGCGCCGGCGCCGTTCATGTCCGACAGCGGTTCGGCCGGGACCCGCGCATAATTGTAGAGCACGTCGGCATAGCCGAGATTGGCGAAGGTGATCCTGGTGATGACGTAGAGGACCATGATCCCCCAGCCGACGAACTTGTGCGGACTGAGTGCCTGAACGAAGACCGACAGGATGGCGAGCAGCGTGAAATCGACCGTCGTCGGCAAGACGTACCAAAGCAGATATTTGCTGAATTCGATATCGCTGTACCCGTGGATCAACTGCATCACGACGCCACCCGCGACGCTGATCAGCAAGGTCGCGAACAGGACCAGCATCACCGCCAATGCCTTCGGGATCACAAAGGCCCAATCGGGAATCGCGCTGGCGTCGATGATCTCATGCGTCTTGCGGTCGCGTTCGCGCCAGACCAACTCGCCGGCGTAATAGATCGCGATGATGATCGGGATGAACCCGAACGATCCCTCCAGCAGGCGGATGACGACGCGGGTGACGGGCAGAACGGGCGTGCCGAACACCTCACCCAGATCGATCAGCGCCGCCATCGCGTTGAACAGGCCGAGCGCCATCAACACGAAGAATGCCGGGCTCCTGAACACCTGCACCATTTCGAGCCGGGTGCGGGCGCCCAATTGCGCGAAGGCGGTGGCGCGGTCGAACCGGGGATCGGGCAGGCGGGCGACGGTGGCGGGCATCTCCTCCGCCGCGGCCCGCGCGGCCAGTTGCTGCGCGCGGCGGCTCTGGCGGGTGGGCTTGTCGGCGAAGCGGAACGTCGCGAAGGCGAACACGAGCGCGGCACCGCCGATACCGATCGCCAACACCCGGTTCCACAACAACATGCCCTGCAATGGCAGCGCCATCGTATTGCGGTCGGCGGCCGTCCAATATTTAGTCATGTACGAGGCCGCGCCGAAGCCCAGCGGCTCACCGTAAGCGCCGACCAATTCATAGGCCGGGTTGCGATCGAGCACGACGGTCGCGATCGTCCAGACGATCAGGAACGCGACGACGCCGATATAGGTCGCCATCATCGACCGCGTCGTCGTCGCCAGTGCGAAGAACAGCGCAGATGTCAGGAACAGGTCGGGCAACGCCAGCCACAGATAGGGCAGCGCATAATAGGACAGGCTGTTAGGCCCCACCTGTTCGGGATCGATCCACGGCATGTGACTGCCGATCCACACCGCCAGCGGGATCGCGAGGAAGCCCAGCGCCGCCGCCACGAACGCGCCGGTGTAACGCCCGAAGACATAGGCGGTGCGCGTGATCCGGGTCGCGCGGACGATCGGGCCGAACCCGCTATCATCGTCGCGGACGATGACGTTGGCGACGAAGGCGGTCGACACGAACATGTAGAACAGGCTGAGGATCAGCATCATCTGCGCGATCGCGAACGGCGCATTCTTGTGTACGTTGCCGCCCGATCCGATCTGAATCTGGTCCACCGTCGCCGCGCCGAACGCGAGCAGGAAGAAGATCACGACCGCGACCCAGAACACCGGGTTGCGCAGCTGATAGCGAAGCTCGAACGTGAAGACGCCGGCAAACATGGCAGCGGCCCTCAGGCGGCGCGACGCGAGGCGTCGAGCGTCGAGAAATATACGTCCTCCAGCCCGCCCGCGACCGGATCAAACCCGTCGCCCGGTGATCCATCATGCATTACATGGATGATCGTGCGGCCTGCGAACAACCGGGTCGAAATCACCTGATAGCGCGCGCGGTAATCGTCCAGTTCGCCGCGGCCGATCGCCTTTTGCCAGACATGCCCCCGCGTCCGTTCGATCAGGTCGAGCGGTGCGCCCTCCAGCAGGATATGGCCCCCCGCCAGCACCGCCATGCGCGGGCAGAGATCGGCGACATCCTCGACGATATGGGTCGACAGGATGACGACGACCTCGTCGCCGATCTCGCCCAGCAGGTTCAGGAAGCGGTTACGTTCCTCGGGATCAAGGCCGGCGGTCGGTTCGTCGACGATCACGAGTCTGGGGTTGCCGATCAGCGCCTGCGCGATGCCGAACCGCTGGCGCATGCCGCCCGAAAAACCGGCCAGCGCCTTTTTGCGGACGGTCCAGAGATTGACCTGCTGGAGCAGGCCCTCGACCGTCTCCTTGCGCTCACCGCGCCCGGCCACGCCCTTCAGCACCGCCATATGATCGAGCATGTCGTATGCCGACACGCGCGGATAGACGCCGAAATCCTGCGGCAGATAGCCAAGCGTCCGGCGCAAGCGTTCCGGTTCGGCGATCACGTCGATACCGTCGAACACGATGCTGCCCGATGTCGGGGCCTGTAGCGTGGCGATGGTTCGCATCAGCGTGGACTTACCCGCGCCGTTGGGACCGAGCAGACCGAACATGCCGGCCGGGATGACCAGATCCACCCCGTCCAATGCCTGTGTGCCGTTGCCGTACACATGGGCCAGCTTGTCGATCCGCAGCATGCGCCATCCCCCGATGATTCGGACGGCAAGCTAACAGGTGTGTTGTTGATGTAAAGCGGGCTAGCGTGGCGCCCCGGCGCAAACAGCATAGCCGAACGCTGGCAGGCTGAGCATCACGCTGCCGGGCGCGACGGCGCGGGGGGCGCAGGTGCCGGCGAGCGTGGTGAACGCAGTCGAGGCGGTGTCGACCTGCACCGGTTGTTCAATCGGTGTGGCGGCGGTGTTGAACGCGATCAGCACCTCCCGGCCCGACACCGGATCGAAGCGCGACACGGCGAACAGGCCGGGTGTCTCCCGCCGGGCGCGGATCAACATATGGCCGCGGGTCAGAGCGGGATGCGTCACGCGGAGCCTCGCTAAGTCGGTGATCTGGCGGAACAGGGGGTTGGTTTCGCCGAAGCTGGCGGTAGCCGTGGTCTTGGTCGTGCCGATCAGGTGGTTGTCGTTATAGACCGCGACCTTGCTGGCGAACATGTCCTCCCGCGCGTCCTGATCGCCGCCGTCGCCAACGAAACCCTGTTCGTCGCCGGAATAGATCGTCGGCACGCCGCGCAGTGTCAGCAGCATCGCGTTCGACAGCATGACGCGCTTCAGTATCTCGTCGTCCGAGCTTTTCGGGAAGGCGCGGCGGACGAAGGTGGCGAAGCGGCCATCGTCGTGATTGCCGCTGAAGGTCGGCAGGATGGCGGCGGTATCGATGCCTTTCGCATAAAGCGCGTCGCCGGCGAACAACGCCTCGAACGCGTCCGTCCCGCGCGTGCCGGCGATGGTTTCGACCAGCGCCTGCCGGAACGAGAAATCGAGTACCGCCGGAAACTTGTCGACCACCGTATGCTGCGCGAGCACGGCGGGGCGGACGTCGTGATCGGAGACCTCGCCGAAGATGTGGAAATTCGGGATGCCGTTCGACTTGGCGCGGGCGAGCATGGCGGGGACGAACGCCTGCCAAAATTCAGGATTAACGTGGCGGGCGGTATCGACGCGGAAACCATCCACCTTGAACCGGTCGATCCAGTCGCCGAAGATATCGATCATCCCCGCCACCACACGCGGGTTTTCGGTCATGATATCGTCGAGGCCGGAAAAGTCGCCCATCGTCGAACTCTCGTTACGGAACGTCGTGTCACCGCGGTTGTGATAATAGATCGGGTCGTTCAGCCACGCCGGCACCTTCACGGTCTTTTCCGCCGCCGGCACATAGGGCGTGTAGGCGTAGGTCGGGTCGGTGAGCGCGGCGAAGTTGCTCGCGGTGCCGACGCTGTCGCAGACGAAACCGGGGTTGATCGCCCTGCCCCTGACGCCGCCGCGCCGCTGATACGGGTAGGCGGCGCGATCGCGGTAGAGACATGGCATGCCTTCGCGGCATTCGCTGTATTGGATCACGTCGGCGGTGTGGTTGACGATGATGTCCATATAGACCTTCATCCCCCGCCCATGCGCCGCATCGACGAAGGCGCGCATATCCGCCTCGGTACCCAGATGCGGATCGACGGCGGTGAAATCGGTGATCCAGTATCCGTGATAACCGGACGACTCCTTGCCCGGCGCGCCCTGCACCGGCTTGTTCTTGAAGATTGGGCCGAGCCAGATCGCCGTCGCACCGAGCGCCTGGATGTAATCGAGACGGCGGGTCAGCCCCTTAAGATCGCCACCGTGATAGAAGCCCTTGTGGGTCGGATCGAACCCGGTCGCCAGCGGCCCGCCCTTCAAGCCGCCGCGATCGTTGGTGGGATCACCATTTTCGAACCGGTCGGGCAGGACGAAATAGATCACCTCGTCTTGCGGCAACCGCTGGCGATAGTCCGCCGCAGGGGGCGTCTGCGCCGCCACGGGCATCGAGAGCAGCAGCGCTGAAAGAGCCGTGGCGATACTTTTCATGACATCTCTCCCCAAGAAGGCCAGCAATCTTGTGTGCCGGTCGCTGCTGCCCGTGATTCACTGAATCCCGTTGGAGTGAAAGCCAATAAGGTGACATTCGTATTTAATCTGGTCGCTTTGTGTTGTTGCACAGCCGTGATGGTCCGGGTTGCATCGGGCGCGTTGACGGCGGGCGGCTTCCTGGTCGATGCTGCCGCCGACAAACCGTCGCCAAGGCGGTATTGACCGAGAGGATCGAACCGCCGTGACCGTGCCGTGTCAGTCGACATCCATCACCCATGCGCGCCGCGTCGTTTCGCCGCACCCGATCACGGTCGGGACCGGATACCGTGAGTAGGGCGGGGATGGAGAAGCCGCATCAGGGTTTCTGGGGTCTGTGGAACATCTCATTCGGGTTCTTCGGCATCCAGATCGGCTTCGCGTTGCAGAATGCGAATGTCAGCCGGATCTTCCAATCGCTCGGCACGTCCGTGGACGATCTTGCCTTCCTGTGGATCGCGGCGCCGCTGACCGGGCTGCTCGTTCAACCGGTGATCGGCCATTATAGCGACCGGACCTGGGGGCGGCTGGGGCGGCGGCGGCCGTATTTTCTGGCGGGTGCGATGTTGGCGACGATCGGGCTGCTGGCGATGCCGAATGCGCCGGTGTTGTGGGTGGCGGCGGCTTTGTTGTGGATGCTCGACGGATCGCTGAACATCTCGATGGAGCCGTTCCGCGCCTTCGTCGGCGATATGCTGGGCAGCCGCCAGCGAACGGCGGGCTATGCGTTCCAGACCGGTTTCATCGGCGCGGGTGCGGTGGTCGGCAGTCTGGCGCCGATCATCCTGACCGACGTGTTCCAGGTCGCCAATGTCGCGCCGGCCGGCGGCATTCCGCCATCGGTGCAATATGGATTCTATATCGGGGCGCTGGCGCTGTTCTTCGCGGTGTTGTGGACGGTACTGACCACGGAGGAATATTCGCCGGCGCAGATGGCGGCGTTCGAGGACGCGGATGCCGTGGAGTATATCCATGGCGGCTCGGCGACCGCCACCACCGGCGCACGGCTGGCGCCGCTATGGATAGCAATGGGCGCAATCGTCATCGCGGCGGTGGCGCAGTTCGGGCTGGACAAGCCGATGTATCTGCTGGGCGGCGGGCTGGTGGCGTTCGGCGTTGCTCTGCTCGTCAACGCCGCGCTGCTGCGATCGGGGAATGGCGACAAAGTGCTCAGCCAGATCGTCGAGGATCTGACCGCGATGCCGGCGACGATGAGGCAATTGGCACTCGTCCAGTTCTTCTCATGGTCGGCGCTGTTCATCATGTGGATCTACACGACGCCGATCGTCACCCAGCACGTCTTCGGGACGACGGACACCTCGAGTGCCGCTTATAACCAAGGGGCGAACTGGGTCGGCGTTCTGTTTGCGGTGTATAACGGCGTGGCGACGATCTGGGCGTTCGTGCTGCCGTCACTGGCGGCGAAGATCGGGCGGCGGGACACGCATATCATCGGCCTGATCTGCGGGGCGGCGGGGTTCGCGTCTTTCCTCGTGGTGCACGACCAATATTTGTTGATCGGATCGATGGTGCTGATCGGCATTGCCTGGGCATCGATCCTGACGATGCCCTACGCGATCCTGTCTGGCGCGCTGCCGCAGGATAAGCTGGGTGTGTATATGGGTTTGTTCAACATCTTCATCGTGTTGCCGCAGCTGATCGTGTCGTCGGTGATGGGCGAGGTGGTCCGCACCTTCTTTCCGGGGGAAGCGATCTGGGCGATGTTGATCGCGGCGGCGGTGATGCTGATGGCGGCGGCGGCGATGCTGCGCGTACCGAAGCGGGCATGACCGCGCTGTCCACTTAGCGGCTTTACGCCCCCTTCCCCACCGCATACCGGCGACGTGACTTTTGCGGAACCCGAGGGAACGGACCAATGACCACTATAAGCCGGCGTGGAATCCTGTTGACCGGCGGCGCCCTGCTGGCCGCCTGTACGACCGGCGCTGGGTCGGGGAGCAAGGGTCCGGGCGGCACGTCGCCAAAGTCGGCATTCGTCACGGTCGATGGCCTGCACTTTCGCCGCAACGGCGCGCCTTACCGCTATGTCGGGGCGAACATCTGGTACGGCGCGTGGCTGGGTGCAGAGACTGCCTATGGCGACCGGGCGCGGTTGACGCGCGAGTTGGACCGGTTGCAGGCGCTGGGGGTCCGCAACCTGCGCCTGCTGGGGTCGGCGGAGCTATCGCCGCTGAAGAACTCGATCACGCCCGGCTTTCGCGACAAGAGCGCGACTTATAATGAGGATCTGCTGAAGGGGCTCGATTGGACGCTCGCCGAAATGGCGAAGCGGGACATGACGGCGGTCATCTACCTGACCAATTTCTGGGAATGGTCGGGCGGCATGATGACATACTTGTCGTGGGTGAACGGCGGGCGGTTCATCAACATGAACGATCCCGCACACCCATGGCCGGAATTTCCCGACTGGAACGCCGCCTTCTATGCCAACGGAAAGGCACAGGCGATGTACCGCGATTACATCCGGGCGGTGGTGACGCGGAAGAACAGCGTCACCGGCATCGCCTATGCCGCCGACCCGACGATCATGGCGTGGCAACTGGCCAACGAACCGCGCCCCGGCGGGTCGGATGCGGTGGCGGCGGCGAACCTGCCGAATTTCTATCGCTGGGTCGACGAGACCGCGCGTTACATCAAGACGCTAGATCCGCATCACCTCGTATCCACCGGGTCGGAGGGTTTGAAGGGATCGATCGAGCGCGAAGACATCGTGCTGGCCGCGCATCGGCCGGCATCGATCGATTATCTGACGACGCATATCTGGCCGAACAACTGGAGCTGGATGGACCCCGGCAATCTCGCCGGTACCTATGATGCGGGTGCGGCGAAGGTAGCGGGATATATCGACGTGCATATCCGTATGGCGAACACGCTGGGCAAGCCGCTGGTGATCGAGGAATTCGGATATCCCCGCGATGGGCGCGATGCGTACGACCCGTCGATCACCACCGCCTACAAAGACCGGTTCTATCGCCAGATCTACGCGGCGATCGAGGCGAATGTAAAGGCGGGCGGGCCGCTGGCCGGTTCGAACTTCTGGGCGTGGAACGGCGAGGCGCGCACTCCACATGCCGACCACCGGTTCGAGCGTGGCGACCTGGGCTATATGGGCGATCCGCCGCACGAGCCGCAGGGCTGGTACGGCGTGTTCGACAGCGATGTCGGAACGCAAAGCGTGATCCGGGCGCATGCGGCGGTGATGGCACGGCTGTAGCGCCGCCAATCAACGCTACCCATTTGCCGCGCGCTGAGGAGCAACGCGGTGGCGGTGGCGGCCGGGGAGACGATGCATGGCTCTCCCCGGCCCAGTTATCAGTTTGGACGGCGGAGGCTGACCTCTGCTCCCGTGTATGTCACCTCCGCATCGCCCGCACCGTCGTCCGTCACCGGATGGCCGGCGGAAACCCAGCGGACGCGGATGGTGCGGGTAGCGGGCATCTTGTCGTAACCCTTGCCCTCCCGCGCGCCGAGGGTGAGCGTGCCGGTGGCGTCGTCGTAGCGCATCGGGATGCGCGCAAAGGCGTCGCGGCGATACTGCTCGCTGGTGCCGTCGTCCTCGTACAGCGAGAAGCGGCCATCGGCGCCGGTATAGACCGCGATCGTCAGCGGCGCATCGGGGTGCTGATCGGTATATTGCATCACCGGCCCCATCGGCACGATCGCGCCAGCGCGGACGAACAGCGGCATCCGTTCGAACGGCGCGGTCGCCGTCACCGACTGGCCACCGCGATAGGCGTTGCCGGTGCTGAAATCATACCACATGCCGGTGCCGGGCAGATACACCTGACGGGTACGCGCCTTATACTCCGTGACCGGCGCGACAAGGAACGCGTCGCCGAACAGATACTCGTCGGCGATGTCGCGGGCGCGGACGTCGTTCGGCCAATCCATCGCGAGGCCGCGCATGATGCTGCCGTCCTTGTGCCATGTGTCGGCGGCAACGGTGTAGATGTACGGCATCAGGCGATAGCGAAGCTGGTCGTACCAGACCATTGATGCGCGCATCGGCGATCCTTCGGGCGAGATTTCGTAAATCTCGCGGTACGGCGATTCACCGTGGCTGCGGAACAGCGGGCTGAACGCACCGAACTGGAACCAGCGCAGGTTCAGTTCGCGCCATTCGTCCAGATCGGCGGGCTTCGGCGTCTTGCTGGCGTAACGATCCTCCAAGGCGAAGCCGCCGATATCGTGCGTCCAGTTGGGGATGCCCGACATCGATGCGTTGACGCCCCCCGAAATCTGCGCGCGCAGATCGTACCAGCGGCTGGCGACGTCTCCCGACCAGATCGCCGCGCCGGTCCGCTGCAACCCGCCGAACCCGGAACGGGTGAGGATGAAGGGCCGCACGTCGGGCTTATAGCTGCGCCAGCCGTCATAGAAGGCGGTGGCGTTCATCAACGGATAGCTGTTGAAATACTCCGCCGCCGGGCCGCGCGCGGTCGGCCCCATCGTCTCGATCCGTTCGGGGATCGACAGGTTGGAATGCATGTCCGGCTCGCTGGCGTCCGCCCACCAGGCATCGATGCCCAACGTCGCCAATTGGTCTTTCACCTGCCGCCAGAAGATCGACCGACCCTCCGCCGAATAGGGATCGTAGAAGGTATTCTTGTACCCCGGTCCGACCCAGTCGACATTGCCCATCTTCAGATTACCTTGATAGACCAGTCCCTTGGCGGCGAACTCCTTGTAATTGTCGGTCTTCGGATAGAATTTCGGCCAGACCGAGATCATGAAGTGCGCGTTCAGGTCGTGCACCTTGGCGACCAGCGACTTGGGATCGGGAAAACGGGCGGGATCGAAGCGGTGGCTGCCCCAGTCGTCGTCGCGCCAATAGCGCCAGTCGAGGACGATGTTATCGAGCGGGATACCGAGGCCGCGATATTTCTCGACCACGTCGATCATCTCTTTCGACGTGTCGTAACGCTGGCGTGACTGCCAGAAGCCATAGGCCCATTTGGGCATCATAACCGCCTTGCCGGTCAATTGGCGATAACCGGCGATGACATCGTCCATGTCGCGGCCGGGGACGTACCAGTAATTGACGGCGCGGGCGACGTCGCTGGTGAACCAGACCGAATGGCGATCGGCGGCGGGCAGCGGATCATTGTGCAGCAGCGCGATGTAGCCGGCGTTCGGCTCCCACTCGATGCGTATCCTGGCGGGTTTCCCCTTGGTCATCGGCGCGGTGAAATTGGCGTACCAGGGGTTCCAGTTCTGCCGCCAGCGGTTCAGCACCTCGCGCCCGTCCACGAACACCTTGAAATAGCTGGACCCGTAGAGCTGGAATTTCTGCTCGCCGGTAACGTCCGGCGTTACCGTGCCGGTCCAGATCACGGTCTGCTTCTGCACCGCGTTGCCGGCGGTGTTCTGGCCGCCGGTCGCCGCCGCCGTCCTGGCCTTGGCGGCTTCCGGCCAGTTCACCTGATCACGGATATACTGGTAGTTGATCGTCGCTTCCTGACGCGTCACCACGGGTTTGCCGTCGAGAAAATATTGCGCCGTCCAGCCGGGTTTGCCGCCCGAGGTGACGCGCATCGCATCGGCGCCGACGAGCGCATAGGGCTTCGGATTGCCGAAGCGGGTGATGCCGTCATTGTCCCACAATATGCCATAATTCTTGGTCGAGACCACGAAGGGCACGGCGATATCCATGTTGTGCTGGGCGAGTTCGACGTCCTCGCCATTGTAGTTCATCTGCGAGTTCTGGTGCTGGCCAAGGCCGTAAAGCCCCTCGTCCGTGCCGCGATTGAACTGCTGCGTGGCGGTGACATATTGGCGACCGTCGATCAGCGTCGGGCGAAACTCGGGCGTGCCGGCCTCGTCCAAAACGACGCGACCGGTGGCGTCGAGGAAGCGGACCTTGCCCGTGGCGAGATCGACATCGGCGGTGGTGCGTGCGGCCTTCACCTGCACATGGCCGGCGGTTTCGACCACCGTGAAGCGATCCGCCTTTGGCGGTTGCGGCACCATCAGGCTGGCCTGTTTCGTGACGCCGATCGAGGTCGCCGGCGCGGCGACGACGTGGATGATGCCGTCGCCGTGGACGGTCAGCTCGACCCGCGCGGCCGGCCCGCCGGCGGGCGTGACCGCGATGCCGCCATCGATCTTCGTGAAGCCGCCCTTGCGATCCGCAGCATGAGCGGTGGCGATAGCGCTACCCGTTAACAGCGCGGCGATCATCAGTTTCTTCATGTGCATCCGTCCTCAATCCTGTTCGCGCCGATCGATCATGCGACCGGCGCCCTTCGTTCGTTTCAGCGGTAGCGACCCATCGTGACCTTCAGCACCTGAGGCCGGTCAATCAGGTTGATGCCGTAATCGGTCTGGTCGCCGTTCCACACGCGTTGCGTGACCCATCGGCCATCGGTGAAGCCGCCTTCCTCGACGCTGACGGCCATGCCGTTGGCTGCGCCGCCCTTGGCGGTCCCGAATTCGAGGCGGACATGGTCGCCGACGACCAAGAATTCGTCCGCCGACATCTGCGCGACGGCGACGCCGCCCACCAGCTGGTCAGCCCAGGGCGGTGGCGAGGATTTGATCCACGTCCAGTCCTTTTGCCCGAACTGCCACGCACCCCAACTGGCGGTGATCGTCCAGCCGCCCATCGTGGTCGATTGCGCGGTGCCGTCATCGGGCTTGGCGACGCCCCAGGTCGGCCGCTCGAACGCGATCCGCGCCCAGTCGCGCATGATCGAGGACAGCGCCTTGTAGGGAAGCGCGAAGGCATCGAGCGTCGCGTCGTCCAGCGTCGCGGCGCCGAGCGGGTAGTTGAAATAGCCGGTCGCATCCATGCCGAACGGCGAGAAGCCGATGCCGCCATGGCCAAGCGTGGGGTAGAGGAAGCGTGCGAATTCCTTCGCGTTGCCGATCTCCGGCACCATCAGGGCATTGTCGGGACGGGCGTATTTTTCGAGGTACAGCGCGACGTTGCCGCTGGCGCGATCGTAGATGTCGGGCGCGGCGAAATCGATCGCGGGGGCCGCCGCCTTCCAGATATCGAGCACGTCCTGCTGCGGGCCGCCGCTCGCCACCCCGGTCGGGTCGGGGACGTTGGAGGGGCCAGCGAGCGAGGCGTTGACGTACATCGGCAGCGGCTTCACCGCCTTGCCCGCGGCCGCGATCTCGTTGACGAAAGACGCAGTGTACCAGGTGTTGAAGGCGCGATCGGCCTGCGCACCGAACGCGGCAGACCATGTGCCGCGCTTGCCGACGCGCCGGGCGAGCGCATCCGGAATGATCTGCGCGAACAGGCGATTGGCCGCCGCGCCGTAATCGCGCGGCGAGCGATAGCTTCCGACCTCGTTCTCCGGCTGGACCATGATGACGGTGTTCTGCGGATCGTTATCGCGCAGATACCTCATCACCTGCACGAACGCGCGCTTGTCCGCGTCGAGCGTGGCGCGGGCGTGGGGCGAGTGGACGTAGTGATCCTCGCCCGTCTTCGTCTTCATGCGCGGGAAGCGGCGATTGTCGAGCTTGGCCCAGGCGGGCATATAGCCGGGCGACGTATTCTTCCACGTGCCGAACCAGAGCAGCACGATACGCTTGTCATGGGTGCGCGCCTGATCGAGCAGGGTCTGGAGGAACGAGAAATCGAACCTGCCCTCAACCGGTTCGATCTGTTGCCAAGCGACCGGAATCTCGACCGTGTTGGCGTGGATGCGATCGAGCATCGGCCAGACGGCAGGCAGCGACACGGCATAGTTGCTGGAATTATTGACCTGCCCGCCCAACACCAGGAAAGGCGCGCCATCGACGATCAGCTCATGGCGGCCGTCCTTCGTCTCGATGCGCGGCACCGGTGATGCCTGTTGCGCGACCGCCGGCATCGCCAGGCTGGCAAGGCTGACGGCCCAAAGCCCGATCATCTTATTCATTGAACCGCGTCTCCATAGACGATGCCGCGCCCGTCCGTTCCAATATACACCCGGCCATAACGGCGCGGATCGCCGATGATGACGCGGAAGCGCAAACCCCATTGATGGCGGTCGTCATTGATTCGTTGCCACGCGGCGCCGCCGTCGATCGAACGCCAGACGGCGGTGATGCCATCCCGGCGACCGACCGCGTAGATCGCGGGCCATGAGTTGCCCGGTGCGCTGTGGCCGAGGCCGTAGAAGTCAATCACCAGTTCGCCCGTCGTCCGGGTCCAGTGGTCGCCGCCGTCGGTCGATCGGTACAGGTCCGGCCCGACTTTCAGCCACAAGGCACCTGTGCGGCCGGGGGTCGCGAGCAGCGGGTTTGGCGTTTCACGACCTCGGGTACGGGCGCCGAGCAAATCGGCAGGCAGTCCCTGCGCCGCAGTGGGGGCGAATGTCGCGCCACCATCGACGCTGCGCAGCAACCGGTTTTGCGCGATATCGAGGGCATAGAACCGGTCGGCGTCTTCCTTGTCCGCGGTCACGCGCACCTTCGCCGGCAGGCCCTGAACGGCGATCCACTTGCGCCCGCGATCACGGGTCAGCATGGGCCGGTCGAGTTCGACCAGAAAGGTGCCGCCATCGGCGGACACCGTGATCGCGGCGCTGCCGGTGCGTTCCGGCGGCATCGATCCGTCGGCGCGCGGGGGGGATGGCGGCGTGATCAGCGGGCGCCAATTGCTGCCGCCGTCGTCTGACCATGCCAGCGATGCGCCGGGTACGACCGGCGTGTGGGTGTTGCCGCTGCGGACCATCACGGCGGGCGCCCGTCCCGCATAATCGAGCGTATTGGTGTGGGTGAGGAAGGGACCGCGGTGGACGCGCGGGGGTGAACGACCGAGATCGTCGTGCCTGAACCCGCCGATATCGCCGAACCCGGAGATCAACGGCGCGCCGCCGGTGAGGCTGATCAGCGTCAGGATCGCGGTCTGTTCGATGCCGGCCGTCCACGGCGTCCAGCGCATCGAGCCTGGTCGGTCGAATCCGTCCGTCGCATAGACGGTCGCGCCGGTGACATAGGCCGCATGGCCCGCATCGAAGGGATCGATCGCGAGCCCGGCGATCCAGTGGCCAAAATCCGCCTTGCCGTCGAAATCGAGGAACGGAGTGCCGGCGACGTCCCGTACGCTGCGCCGCCACAGTTCGTCCCAATGCGCGCCGCCGTCCTTCGACCGCCAGACGGTGTCGACCGGCTTGTACCGATCGACGGTCGAGACGGCGATCACGCGTGGGTCCTGTGCCGACACGGCTACGCCCATATAGCCGCCAGGTTGCGCATCCGTGGGGCCCTCCGGCGTCACATCAGTCCACGAGCCGGTGTCCGTCGCGAGCCGCCATACGGCGCCGCGGGTGATGCCGATCGGGCCGATCCGATCCGCGTAGGTGATCGTCAGGACATGGTCGCGGCCGATGACCGCCTTCACCGGCAACAGATCGGCCGGCGGACCGCCCGACACGACTGCCCAGTGCGCCCCGCCATCGTCCGAGCTGAACAAATGCGCCGCGCCGGGATCGGCGCTTGCCACATACGCCCGGCCGGCCCGCATGGGATCGAATAGGACGAACGACAGGCCGCCATGGGTGACAGTGGGCTGCTGCGGTTTCCCGAGGCCCGGCAGCGGAAAGCCTGTGACCTTGCGCCACCGCGCGCCGGCATCGTCGCTGCGCCACAGCCCGTCGTGTCGCGATCCGAAGAACAATGTGTCGTGACGATGCGGATCGATCGCCAGCCGTTCGCCAAGGCCCCGTCCGTCCTCGTTCCCGCCCATAGAGAACGGCACGGATACGATTCGCCAATGCACGCCACGATCCGCCGATCGCATGATCGCCGCCGGCCCGCCCGAATACATGCCGGCCGCCATGTAGACGATGCCGGCACTGACGGGATCGGGCGCGATGCTCTCGATACCCATGTAGTTCGAGATTGCCTGATCATCCTGCAACGGTATCCACCGGCGCGCACGGGCATCCCAGCGATAGGCGCCGCCCATGTCAGTGCGCAGATAGGCGAGGTCGCGTTCGACCGGGCTGAAGACGATGCCTGGGGCGAAGCCGCCGCCGCCGACCGTTACGCTGGTCCAGCGATATGGCACGTCCGCCAGCGCGCCGGTCGTGGCCAATGCCATCGCCAGCATCGCCATGCCGGTACCGAAGCCTTTGCGTGCGCGCATTCCACTCCCAATCATTGTCCGGCATCGATGCGGACCTAGGCAACTTCGCTGCCATTGCAGCGGAGATACCGCTACCAAACAGTAATGCAAGCGCGATGGCATCAATTCATTTGGATACTGGACGATCCATCCACCAGCCGGGCATTGTATCTCGCTCTGTTTCGACCATTTAATTTGATGGGAATGATCGCATGATGACCCCCTCACGCCGTACCCTGCTGACTGGGTTTGCCGCCGCCGGCATGATGAGCGCCTCGCGCGGCATCGCCCAGCCGACCGCAGGTGCGGACCTGTTGCCGCTTTGGCCGGGCAAGGCGCCGGGAACGCCGGCAACGCTGCCGGTGCGCAAGGTCAACGAGCGGTCAAAGGACCCGTCTTTTCATGATCGCTCGATCACTGGCATCGCCCAGCCCGCTCTGATCGTTCGACGTGCCGCCAACCCCAATGGCGCGGCGGTGATGCTGGTGCCGGGCGGCGGTTATGGCTTTTTGTCATACGACAATGAGGGCGAGGAGCAGGCGCGCTGGCTGAACGCGCGGGGCGTGACGGCCTTTATCCTGTTGTACCGTTTGCCGGGCGAGGGCTGGGCCGATCGCTCGCTGGTGCCGTTGCAGGATGCGCAACGGGGGATGCGATTGATCCGTGCTCATGCCGGCCGTTTCGGGATCGAAGCGAACCGGGTTGCGGTGCTCGGTTTCTCGGCCGGCGGGCATCTCGCCGGATCGCTGGCGACGCGACATGCGGAGCCGACCTATACGGCGATCGATTCGACCGATCGCCTGCCGGCCCGCCCCGATCTGGCCGGGCTGATCTATCCGGTGGTCAGCCTGTCGGCGCCGTTCACGCATGGCGGATCGCGCGATAATCTATTGGGTGCGAACGCCGATGACTCTTCCCGGAAGCGGGCGTCGGTGGAACTCGGGGTGACGGAGACGACTCCGCCGATCTTCCTGGCGCATGCATCGGATGACGGCACGGTACCGATCCAGAACAGCCTTGCCCTGTATCAGGCGATGCTGGCGGCAAAGCGCCCAGCCGAATTGCACGCGTTCGATCAGGGTGGGCATGGGTTTGGCGTGCGACTGGCGGCGGAAAAGCCGGCATCGATCTGGCCAACGCTGTTCGCCGCCTATGCCGCCCGACAGGGCGTGTTCCGCGCATGAACTGGCGGGTGGCGATCGCGACGTCCGCGCTGCTGTGCATCGCCGCAGCGGAGGCCGAACCGCCGCGTTATCGCAGCAGCGCCGCACGGCGGGTCGTGACGGAGCGTGACTGGGGACCGGTGCTGGGGCCGTATCGGCAGCGGCTGGTGCCCAGCATGATGAAGGATTTTGGCGAGCGATACATCTACCGCGCCGCCAACGCCGCGCTGCCGCCGCCCCGGTCGGGGGAGCGCCGGGTAGTCTTCATCGGCGATTCGATCACCGACGGCTGGAGTCTTGCGAGCAGCTTCCCCGACCAACCCTATATCAACCGGGGGATCGGTGGTCAGGTGACGGCGCAGATGCTGGTGCGGTTCCAGCAGGACGTGGTGGCTATTCACCCGAGCGCCGTGGTGATCCTGGGCGGCGTCAACGACGTGCAGGGCTTGCTGCAGGAAGAGACGCCGGACGGCATCGTCACCAATATCGAGGCGATGGCCGATATCGCACGGGCACACGGCATCGCCGTCGTGCTGGCGTCGATCCTGCCCGTCAACGATTACACCCCCGCCGCCCGCGATGTGGTGCGCGAGCGGCAGCCGGCGACGTTGGCGGCGATCAACGTGCGGCTTCGCGATCTCGCCCGGCGGCGGGGATATGGCTTTGCCGATTACGCGGCCGTCCTGCGTGATGCACGGGGGTTGATGGATGCGGCTTATACTCGCGACGGCATCCACCCGATCGCCGCGGGGTACGCGCGAATGGCGCCGGTTGCGGCGGCGGCGATCATGCAGGCGCTGAAAGACAGATGATAAAGTAGGTTCCACTGCCGCGATCGATCAGCGTGACAGTCGGGTTATCTGTCGGCATGCTGCACGGATGAGCGATCTGATCGTCGATAATCACCCGCGCGGACGGGCGGGATTGGGCCGGAACCTGACCCATGGCATGCTCGACGTGCTGGGCAAGGCGATCGTGACCGGCGAATATCGGGACCGCCCGTTCCCCACCGAAGCGGAAATCGCACGGCTGCACGGGGTCAGCCGATCGGTAACGCGCGAGGCGGTGAAGATGCTGACGGCCAAAGGGCTGGTGAGTGCTCGCCCCCGACAGGGTACGATCGTGCAACCGACGACGACCTGGAACCTGTTCGATACCGATGTACTGCGCTGGTTGCTCAGCCGGCAATTTTCGGTCGAACTGCTACGCCATTTCAACCAGTTGCGCATCGGTATCGAACCAGAGGCGGCAGCGCTGGCGGCGCAATTCCACGACGGCGAGGACATTGCGTTGATCGATGCTTGCCTCGCGCGAATGGCGGCAGCCGAGGCGGGGCACGATGATCCGTTGGAAGCGGACATCGCGTTCCACGCCAGCATCCTCAGGGCGTCGAAGAACCCTTTCTATGGGCAGCTCGAGGCGGTCGTGTCGACCGCGCTGCGCAGTTCGATCACCTACACCAACCGCGCCAAGGGGCGATCCGCCGATATCGCCGCCCACCAGGCAGTAGCGGAACGGATTGCCGCTCGCGATATCGCCGGTGCGCGGGCGGCGATGCAGCAAATCGTCAGCGACGTGCTGGACCTGATCGCCGACTGATACCGGTCAATGCTCGCGAAATGACGACCAGAATGCGCCGAGCAGCGGTTCCAGCGCGTAATCCAGCGCGGTCCGCTTGCGCAGCGGCACCAGCACCTGCACCGGCATACCGGCGCGCAATTCGAACCCGCCGCCGCGCAGATTGCCCAGCACGCGCAACTGATCGCGCGGCACCGTGACTTCGCCGGTGAAATAACTGCCGCCGGTCTTCTCGTCGGTCAGCGCGTCGGCGGACAGGCGGGTCAGTCGCCCCTCCAGATTGGGCAGGTCGCGTTCGTGCAGGCTGGGAAAGCGGACCAGCGTGCGTTGGCCGACGGTCAGATCGTCGGCATCGTCGAGCGCGATCCGTGCCTGGATGCGCAGCGGCGTGCGTTCCGGCACGATATCCATCAGCTTCTGGCCCGGCGCGACGACACCGCCGGGGGTGAAGATCGTCAGGCCGATCACGGCGCCGGTGGCGGGGGCGCGGATATCGGTGCGGGCCAGTTGGTCGCGCGCGGCGGCCAGTCGCGGCATCACCTCGCCCAGCCGGCCATCGACATCGCGCAGGTCGGCGGCGGTCCGTTCGCGGAAGGTTCGTTCCGCCTCCAGCACCTGGATCTGGCTTTCGCGCGCGGCTTCGCGGGTCTGGGCGACGCTGGCGGTGTATTGGCCGCGCTGGCCGACCAGTTGCGCGCGGGCGCGTTCCAGCTCGCGCAGCCGCGTCTGCGAGACGAAGCCGCGCTCGGCGAGCGGCTTCAGCGCGTCGATCTGCTCGTCGATCAGGCGCAGCTGTTCCACGGCGGAGACGACCTGCGTGCCATAGCCCCGGCCCTGCTCGCCCGATTGCGCAGCCCGCTGGCCGAGCGCACCGCGCTGCGCCGACAGGGTGGCATTGCGGGCAGCGAGTTCGCTTTGTTGCAGGCGCAGCGCCAGCGCGGCCTCCGCCCGGTCGCCTTCGGGTAGGGCGGCGAATTCTGGTGGCGTCGCCAGTCGCGTCTGGCCAAGCTGTTCGGCCTGTAACCGCGCCCGTTGCGCCAGTAGCCGGATCGCCTGCGCGGACAGCGCGCGCTCCTGCGCCAGCACGTCGGCAGCAGCGAGCCGGAGCAGCAACTGGCCCTGTCGCACGCGCTGGCCTTCGCGGACATAGATCGCGCCGACCACCCCGCCCTCCCGGTGCTGGACCGACTGGCGCTGGCCGGACACGACCAATGTGCCGGGCGCATAGGCCGCCGCATCCAGTCGCGCGGTCGCGGCCCAGCCGAGGAAGACGACGAAGAACAGCCCGGCGATGATAAGGCCGTGGCGGATGTCGCGCGCGGGATCGCCGATCGTGGCGCTGGCGAGCGGCGGCTGGTTCACCGGCGGCAGGACAAGCGCGTCGCTCATGACGCCACCGCCTGCGGCACCATGCGGCGGAGGTTGGGCGGCGCGATCTTGGGCAACACCTCGTCGCGCGGGCCATAGAGTTCGACGCGACCGTCCCGCAGCACCAGCAGCTTGTCGATGACGGGCAGGATGCTGAGCTTGTGCGAAACGACCAGCACGGTCCGGCCCTCCGCCTTCAGCCTGACCAGCGCCGCATTCAGCGCGGCATCGCCCTCGGCATCCAGATGCGCGTTGGGTTCGTCGAGCACATACAACGCCGGATCGCCGTACACCGCCCGCGCCAGCGCGATACGCTGCGCCTGTCCGGCGGAGACGCCGCGACCGCCCAGCCGCAGCCGATGGTCGAAGCCGCCGGCCAGCCGCAGGATCAGCGTATCGGCGCCGACCTTTTCGGCGGCGGCGACGGCGGCGGCATCGATTTCCTCGCGCGCGCCGTTCAGTTCGGTGGCGAAGCGGGCGATGTTCTCCTTCACCGTGCCTTCGAACAGCACCGCGTCCTGCGGTAGATAGCCGATGTGGCGGGCTAGGCGCTCGGGGTCCCAGTCGGTGATGTCGGCGCCGTCGATCCGCACCGTGCCGCGATCGATCGGCAAGGCGCCGGTGATCGCGCGCAGCAGCGTGGATTTGCCGGCGCCCGACGGACCGACGATGGCGACGATCTCGCCGGCGGCGATGTCCAGCGACACCGCGTTCAGGATCGCGCCGTCACGGGTCTCGTTCAGGACGGTGACGCCATCGAGACGCAATGCCCCGCGCGGGTCCGGCAGGCGGGTGGCGTCATGGCCGGGGCCATGACCGGCGAGCAGCGTATCGAGGCTGCGATAGCTGCCGCGCGCCTGCACGATCCCCTTCCACGTGCCGATCAACTGTTCGATCGGCGCCAGCGCGCGCGCGATCAGGAAGGATGCGGCGAAGATCGCGCCGCCCGAGATCATATTGTCGATCGCCAGCAGGGCGCCCAGCCCCAGCGCCAGCGATTGCAGGGCGAGGCGGACGAATTTGGTGGCGGTGAAATAGCTGCCCGCCTTGAACCCCGCCTCGGTCTGGAGCGTCAGCATCGCCTCGCGCTGGCGCAACTGGCGCGCGACGAGAGCGCGGCGCATGCCCAGCGCGCGGACGCTTTCTGCCGAGGACAGGATGGCGTCCTGCCCCGCATAGGCCTGCGCCGCCGCGGCCTGCGCCCGGTCGAGCCGGCCGCGCGTCGCGCGTTCGTTGCGCCAGGCGATGATCGGCAGGATCACCGCGCCTGCCAGCGCGAGCAGGCCGATCAGCGGATGGACGAGGAAACAGACGAGGACATAGATCGGCGTCCACGGCGCATCGAACAGCGCTAGCATGCCCGGCCCGGTCAGCGTGCCGCGCATCGTATCGAACTCCCGCAGCGCCTGTCGCGCCACGGCCGATTCCGGCCGGCCGAGTGTGGCGTCGAGCAGCAGCGGCGCGACGCTGGCATCGAGCAACACGCCCGCCCGCACCAGCAGCCGCGAACGGACCCGGTCGAGCAGCGACAGCGTCGCCAGCCCGAACAGCAGCACCATCGTCAGGAAGAACAGCGTCTGGACGCCCTGCGTCGGCACGACGCGGTCGTACACCTGCAACATGTAGAGGGTCGGGACGATATAGAGCAGGTTGACGAGCGCGCTGAACCCCGCCGCTGAAACGAAATGACGGCGGCATCGCGCCAACGCCGCCTGCATCGCGGCGCCGGGGTGAAGAAGATCAGTCATCGTTCCCGTACCTGCCATCCGCCGCGCCGCGCTATCGATAGTCCGATCCACGCGGCCGGTCGATGGTCATGTCGGCGGGGCCGATCCCGGTAAAACCGGTAATCGACCCCGCCCCCCGTCAATAGCTATGCAGTTCGATCGGCGCGTGATCGCGGAGTATCCACTGATGGAAGCCACCAGTCGCATCATCGACCATCGCGAGATCGTCCGCCCAGGTGAACGACGCGGTACCATGGTCGATCGCCGGCGCCGCCGTGGCCGCCGTGTAGAGCGATACAGCGTCATCGACAGCCAGCCGCTCCTGCGACCCCAGATTGTCGAACCGGAAGACATCGTCGACCGCGTAGTCCATGATCGCCTGACGTTCGGTATCCTGCGTCGTAGCAACCGTGGCCGACGATCCCAATTTCAGCAGGGCGAGCTGCGGATCGTGGTCGGTCGGGCGATCGCCGGCGAACTGCGAATTCAGATGGACGGCATCATATTGCGCGCCATTGCGCAGGCCGCCGGTGACGAGGATGTTGTCCAGCTGTTGAGCATTGCCATCAAACAGATAGCTATAGCGCTCCTCCTCCGGCAGCAGCGTATTCAGGTTGGTGAACACCCCGCCCTTTGTCGGATCGGTCAACTGGGTCTGTGCGGTTTCGAAGTAGAAGCCGTTCCAGTCGCCCAGGATAGCGAAATGCAGCGACGGATCGTCGGCGAGATGGTCTTGTACATATGCCTTCACGCCTGCCGCCTGCGCCGTCCGGGCCGCGTCGCCGGCATCGGCGGGCGGCTGGGTCGCGCCCCACAACGGGTCGCTGCCGCCGCGCGAGGTGAAGTGGACGTTGATCGTCGTGATCGTCTCGCCATTGAAGGCGAACTGTGCGGCCAGCGGATTGCGGGTGCCGTTATAGGCCGACCCGGTGATCAGCTGGGCACTGCCCTCGACATAATCGACGCGATCCAGGTTGTAGAAATAACCGTTGCGGATGTTGCCATTGGGCTCGCCGCCCGTGCTGTTGGCGGTGGCCGGTGCCACCTCGACATAGGCGTAGCGGGCACCATTGATCGCGGCGATCGCGTTGATGAGCCCCTGCGCGGTCGTCGTGCCAGACAGGCTGCCCCCGGATGCGGCGCCGTTGGCGTCCTGAATCTCCTGCACGGCGATGATGTCGGGCGCGCGCAGATTGTCGACGATGTTGGCGGCTAGCACGTCGTACTTGCCATCCGACGGGTCGAGATTTTCAAGGTTGTAGGTAGCGATCGACAGGTGGTCGGCATCGCCCGTCAGCGTCGTCGTCTCACGCTGCAGCGTCACGTCCTTGGTCACGGTTACCGCCTCGGTAACCAGCACCTCGTAATGCGCGGCAGCATAGTTAACGATGCCGGTGACACTGCTCAACTGGTCGCCGACACTGTAATTCGGCGTGAAGCCGCTGAAGATAGCGCTGTCGCCGTCGATCTGGATCTTTTCAGGATTATAATCGCCCGGCGAGATCGTGATGCCGCCGCGATCGTTCACCCCCGTCGCGCCAACGCCCAGCGAGGCGACGACGTCGGTTTCGGCGAAACTGTCGGCCGTGGTGTTGGATACGACGAGGGGATTGTCGATCGTGACGCGCATCCCCTCCAGCGATTCCCAGAAATCGATGCCATCGGTGGTGGGGTCGTAGCTCGTCAACCGGTCGTCATCGATAACCTGCGATGGAGGCAGCAAGCCGTTCGCGCCGATCAGGATCGCATCGGGCAGCGCATCACCGAAACTCTCGACCGCGATGCTCGGCGAGACGATCTGGGTGACGGTCAGGCCACCGGTGCCGGCCCGGAATTCAGAGACCTGCCCCTGCACCGACAGCGTATCGCCGACAAAGACGTCGGGTGCGGTCGAGGTGAAGACGAAGATGCCGTCCGACGTGCGCGCGTTGCCGTCGCCCAGATCCTGCAGATAGAAGCCGTTGCTATCGACGGCAGTGACGATGCCGTTGGTCAGCACGGTCTGGCCGACATAGGCGGAGCTATGCCCCTCCCCCTGGATCTGGCCGATCAGCAGCGGCAGGATGTCGTCGTTCAGGATCGTGCCGGTCGCAATAGCCTGCCCCAGCGATGCGCCGCCAGTGGGTGCGGACAGCGTGACGGTGAAGCTCTCATTCGATTCGGGCATCATATCGCCGGCCACCGGCAGCTTGATCGTCGCCGTGCTTTGACCCGTGACGAAGCTGACGGTGCCGGTCAGCGTGATGCCGGCGAAATCGGCCGCGTTTGCGCCGCCCTCACCGCCCGGCAAGGTGACGGTATAGGTCGCATCGACCGCGCCGTCGCTGCCGCCGACGCGCGAGACGGTGAACGCGATATCGTGGGTGCCGCTGTCACCCTCGATCGTGCTGGCATCGGCGATGTTGAGGGTGCCGGGCAGCGGATTGCTGTTCCCGCTGGACGTCACGACGATATCGTCGACGCCGACCCACTCGTCGTTGCCGATCGCGTTGGTGGTCATAATGCGGACCTGCAACGTCGCCGCATCGTTCGCGTCGGCGGGCAAGGTGACGCTGACCGGCGTGACCAGCGTCGCGAGGCTGGGACCGCTGGTCGCATCGGCGGTGTAGGCGGCAGACAGGTTCACCCACGCGCTGGTGTCGTTCAGGCGATACTGGACGGCCACCTGCTGCACCGCATTATCGACGCTGCCGTCCAGATCACGCAGGTTGAAGCTGAGCGTCACGCTCTGACGGCCGGCGGCGTTCAGATACAGCGCGAGGTATGGCGCGTCGGCGGTCCCTGATCCCTGCATCGCGATCGTCGGATTGGCGATCTGGAATTCGGCGATGCCGCCAGTGTTGAACGTGTTGGGACTGGTCTGGTTGGCGTTGACGTCGACCACCGTACTGGTGGTGGTGATAAGCCGCGGGTCGGCGCCGGTCTGCGTCGTCAGGTCGTCGCCTCGGAAACCGACGATGCTGCGCACGCCGTTCCAGTTATCGTCGGCCGTGATCTGGTTGGTGTCGGTCCAGTTCTGGCTGAAATCGCCGGTCCCAAGATTCCAATATTCTGCGCTCACGACGATCCCCCGAAAAATTCGCCACCAGTCCGAATCGCTGTATCGACGGCCTCAACCGCGACCACCGTCAGATGGTTAACGTGCACTAACGATGATGGTCTAGCCAGCCTTGATGACAGGTATGTGGCAGGAAAGACGCAAGGTTTCGGCCGTCTCGGATCGGGAGCGATGAGGGGCTTGCCAGCGACTGTCGTGGCACTGCAACATTACCAAGGCACAACCTGCGACGTTAACGATTTTCTAAAGGGGTCTTTCGATCATGAACCGTCTTGCACTGATCGCCGCGTTGGCGACGGCCACCGTCGCGGCGCCTTCGGCGGAGGCGGCCACGACGATGGTGACGGCCGGTACCCGCGGTCTCCAAATCCTGGAATACGGTCCGGCCGGGCAGTCATTCACGACGACCGAATCGCAGCTGCTGTCGTTCGGGTTCCAGTTTCAGACAGCCAATGCCAGTATGGCGAACGACCCGGTCACGCTGACGCTGTTGGCGGGTTCGGGGCTGAACGGTGTCACCGTCGCTACGCGCACGGTGACGTTGCCGACATCCGCGGCGCGGACGTCGTTCTGGTATGATTTCGACTTGGCCGGCACCACGCTGATCGCGAACACCAGCTATACCGCGCTGCTGTCGACCACATCAATCCGACTGGCGGTCATGTACGGTCCCAGCCTGATGCCCACCCCGAACGGGGCCGACGCCTATAGCGGTGGCAGCCTGGTCGCCACCAAGCCGCAGATCGGTTACTGCCTGACCGACCCTTGCGATGCGAATTTCCGCTTCACGACGGTGGCGGGGGCGGTGCCGGAGCCGGCGACGTGGGCGATGATGCTCGTCGGGTTTGCCATGGTCGGCGGCACCGTCCGCTATCGCCGTCGTAACGTCCGTCTGGCCTATCGCTGATCGATCGCGGCGGGGGTGAGCGGCAATGCCGCCGCCTCCGCCGCATCGGCGTAGCGCCGTGCGATCATGGCGCAGGCGATCAGCTGGATCTGGTGGAACAGCATCACCGGTAACAGCACGACGCCGACCTGTGCCGCCGGGAAAAGTACGCCGGCCATCGGCACGCCCGAGGCGAGGCTCTTCTTCGATCCACAGAATTGCAGGACGATCGCATCCTCGCGTGACAAGCCGAGCGCGCGGGCGGCCAGCAACGTTGCGACCAGCACGATCCCGAGCAGGACGACGCAGACCACCGCGATCAGCGCAAGGTCGCCGGGCGAAACGCGGTGCCAGAGCCCCTCCACCACCGCCGCGCCGAACGCACTGTAGACGACGAGCAGGATCGACCCGCGATCGACGATGGTCAACACACCCTTATATCGGGTCACAAGTCCGCCGATCCATGGCCGGAGCAGATGCCCTGCGACAAAGGGGACGAGCAGTTGCAGAACGATCGCTTCCACCGACGATAGCGAGATCGAACCCGCCCCACCCATCAGCAGCGCGACCAGCGCGGGCGTCACGACGATACCCAACAGATTCGAAAATGACGCGCTGCACACGGCCGCTGCGACATTGCCACGCGCGATCGCGGTGAAGGCGATCGAGGATTGCACGGTCGACGGTAGCAATGTGAGGAACAACAGCCCCGCGGCCACCGGCCCCGACAACAGGTGCATCATGCCCAGCCCCAGCACCGGGAATAGCACGAAGGTGACGGCCAGCACCGCCACATGTAGTTGCCAGTTTCGCGCGCCCTCCCAGATCGCTTCGCGCGACAGCTTCGCGCCATGGAGGAAGAACAGCAAAACGATCGCAGTATCCGCCGCACCCGCCGCAATACCTGACCATATGCCGCGCGCCGGCAAAAGGCTGGCCAGCGCGACGGTGCCGAGCAGCATCAGGATAAACGGCTCGAACACCGACAGGAAACGACGCAGCATCAACCGGCCTTCGCGAACGCATAGAGCCGCGCCAGATGCCCGGCGAGCGCCTCATCCGACAGGAACGCGCCAAGGAAGCTGTTACGCGCCAGCGTCACCACCTGTTCGCGGCTGAGATCGCGGGCGGCGGCAAGCTCCCGGAAATTCTGGGCGATATAGCCCCCGAAATAGGCAGGATCGTCGGAATGCACCGTCGCGCGCAGACCCAGATCGAGCATCCGGTCGATCGGATGCGCGGCCAGCGTTTCGACGTTGCGCAACGCGACGTTGGACAGCGGACAGACGGTCAGTGTCATTGCCTCGCGCGCCAGTCGAGCGACCAGCGCCGGGTCTTCCAGCGCGCGGTTGCCATGGTCGATCCGGTCAACCTTCAGGATGTCGAGCGCCTCATGGATATACGCCGGCGGCCCTTCCTCGCCCGCGTGGGCGCAGAGCTTCAGGCCGCGTTCGCGGGACGCCGCGAAGACGTGCGCGAATTTCGACGGGGGATGGCCGATTTCCGTCGAATCGAGACCGACACCGACGAAGCGGTCCAGCCACGGCTCCGCCTGTTTCAGCGTGGCGAAGGCGTCATCCTCGTCCAGGTGACGGAGATAGCTCATGATGAGTTCGACCGTCATGCCGTGCTTCGTCGTCGCCCCTTCGACGGCGGCGAATAGACCGCGCGCGACGACGTCGAACGGGATGCCGCGATGCGTGTGTGTCTGTGGATCGAAAAAGATTTCGGCATGGACGACCCCGTCCGCCGCGGCGCGATCGAAATAGGCGGCTGCAAGGTCGTGGAAATCCTCCTCCGTCCGCAGCACGTCGGCACCGGCATAATAGATGTCGAGAAACGTCTGGAGGTTGGTGAACCGGTACGCCGCCCGCACCTCCTCCACAGAAGCGAAGGGGATCGCCACCTTGTTGCGGGTGGCGAGCGCGACCATCATCTCCGGCTCCAGCGTCCCCTCGATATGCAGATGCAGCTCGGCCTTGGGGATCGCGGCGTAGAAGTCGGTCATGTCAAATCCTGTCGGGAATGGGCGCGGCGGCCCATGAGATAGGTATTCGCGATCGCGCGGTCATCACCCAGTATCTGGAGGGCGAACAGCCGTTCCGCCAGCGAGCCGTCCCGCGTACGACGGGCCAACAGCGGCGTGGCGGCGGGATCGAGGACGACGAAGTCCGCCTCCTGCCCCACCGCGAGCGACCCAATCCGGTCATGCAGCCCGAGGGCGCGCGCGCCGCCCGCTGTTGCCAGGTATAACGCGCGGAACGGATCGAGGCTGGACCCGCGCAACTGGCCGACCTTGTAGGCTTCTCCCATCGTCGCCAGCAGCGAGAACGTCGTCCCCGCGCCGACATCGCTACCGAGCCCTACGGTCACGCCCTGTCGCGCAGCACGGTCCAGATCGAACAGGCCCGAACCGAGAAACAGATTAGACGTGGGGCAGAAAGCGGCGGCGCTGCCCGCCTCGCCCATTCTCCCCAGCGCCCGCTCATCGAGATGGATGCAATGCGCGAACACCGATCGATCGGTCACCAGCCCGAACCGGTCGTACACGTCTAGATAGTCCGCCGCATCGGGAAACCGTCCCGCAACGGCAGCAACTTCGCCGGCATTTTCCGTCAGGTGCGTGTGCATCAACACGTTCGGATGAGCAGCGACCAGCGCGCCGGCATCGGCAAGCTGCGCGTCCGACGAGGTCAGGACGAACCGCGGCGTGACCGCATAGCCCAGCCGCCCGAGCCCGCGCCAGCGCCGGATCAGCGCCTCGCTGTCGGCGCGGCCGGTGGCGACGGTATCGCGCAGACCCTCTGGCCCACGATCCATCAGGACCTTGCCGGACACGACCCGCATGTCGCGCGCCAGCGCGGCATCGAACAGCGCATCGACCGATGCCGCATCGACGGTGGCGAACACCAAGGCACTGGTTGTGCCGTTACGCAGCAGTTCGTCCAGGAAGAACGCCGCGACCTCCGCCGCATGGGCCTGCGAGGCGAACCGCTGCTCTTCCGGAAAGATGTGCCGATCGAGCCATTCCAGCAATTGCTCGCCATGCGCGGCGATCCGGTCGGTCTGCGGATAATGGACATGCGCATCGACGAAGCCGGGGACAATCAGCTTGCCCGGAAAATGCTCGATCGCGATCCCCGCGAACCCGTCCGCCAACGTGGCCCAATCATCGAAGGCGACGACATGCCCGTCCTCGACGACCAGCAGTCCGTCGGCATGATGGATAGGAGCGGCGCCCGTGGCGGGATCGTCAGGAACGCTGAGTAGCTCGGCGCGGAAGCCGCGGATCATGCGGCGGGTTTACGCAAACGCAGATGTATCGTCGCCATTGCTCGTCATAATAATGCCCGCCGCTCTGGATGAAAGGGGCAATGCGGCGGGCGATTGACCAATCCCGCCGCACGCGCTCAGATAACGACATCGGATTGATGGGGGATCGGAAATGATGCGGACCATGCTGGCCAGCTTGCTGGCGGCCACCTGCCTGTCGAGCGGCGCCATCGCGCAGGAAGCGGCCCGGTCGCCTACCCCTGCGCCCGCCCCGATCGCCAGCGTCGTGGCGAAGCCATCGCTGGGCGAGCCGGCGCTGTCGCCAGACGGCAGCACCATCGCCTTTGTGTCGGGCGGTGACATCTGGGAGGTGCCGGCGGCCGGTGGCGTCGCCCGCCTGCTCGTCACCGATGCCGCCACCGAGGGGCGACCGCTCTACTCACCCGACGGGCGGATGCTCGCGTTTACGTCGAACCGGGGCGGCAGCACCAATATCTTCCTGCTCGATCTGACAAGCGGCGTGGTGACGCGGCTGACCTATGCCGAGGCGAACGAGGAGCTGGATGCGTGGTCCGCCGATGGCCGCTGGCTGTACTTCAGCTCGGCTGCGACCGATATCGCCCGCCAGCCCGACATCTTTCGCGTCACCGCCATCGGCGGCACGCCGTTGGAGGTCAGTCGCGAGCGATACCTATCGGAATTTCAGGCCGCACCTTCGCCGGACGGCACCCGCATCGCGCTGATGACGCGGGGGCTCAGCAATGCGCAATGGTGGCGCAACGGCCACAGTCATATCGACGAGACTGAATTATGGACGAAGGCCATTGAAGGCGATGGTGGCTACACGAAGCTGCTGGCGGACGGCGCCAAACATGCTTGGCCGATGTGGAGCGCCGATGGCCAGACTCTGACCTTCATGAGCGACAAGGGCGGCACCGAGAACCTGTGGCGTCTGTCGCTGACGGCGGGCATGACGCCGCAGCAACTGACCCGCTTCACCGATGGTCGGGTGCTGTTTCCGTCGATGGGCGGTGGCGGCGCGATCGTGTTCGAGCGCGACATGCGTATCTGGCGTTTCGATCCGTCGACCAGTGAGGCGACGCCCGTACCGATCACGCTGCGTGGCGCGCCGGCGGCGGAACGGCCACGCTTTTCATCGCTGACCAGTTTCGATCGACTGGCATTGTCGCCCGACGGCCAAAAGGTCGCCCTGATCGCGCATGGCGAGTTGTTCGCCGCCTCGACCAAGGATGGCGGCACGGCGCAACGGATCACTGACAGCATCGCCAGTGAGCGCGACCCCGTCTGGTCACCCGATTCGCGCCGACTGCTCTACGTCACCGAGCGCGGGCTGGAGCAGCGGCTTGCGCAGTACGACGTTGCCGCCGGTAAGGAGACGCTGCTCACCACCGGAGCGATCGATACGATGCCGGTCTACGCGCCGGACGGTCGATCGGTCATTTATGTCCGGGGTGGCCGCGAGATCCGGCGGCTGGTGCCGGCGGCGGCAGGGAAGCCCGCCATGGACACGCTGCTCTATACCGGCGCGCTAGGCAGCGACGGTGGCGGCCCGCCGCCGGTATGGTCGCCGGATGGCAAGTGGATCGCGTTTCCCGTCATCGATTCGCGGTCGTTCACCAACGTCTGGGTAGTGCCGGCGACAGGCGGCGAGGCGCGCCCGATCAGCTTCCTGGGCAATGGCCAGATGAGCCGCATCGCCTGGTCGCCGGACGGCGCCTTCATCCTGTTCGACACCGCGCAGCGGACAGAGGATTCGCGCATCGTCCGCATCGACTTGCTGCCGCACGTGCCGCAATATCGCGAAGACGGGTTCCGCGATCTGTTCAAATCCAGCCCCGGCACGCCCGGCGATCCTGCCACCGATGCCGCCCCCAAACCGCCGAACGCGAACGCCGCGGTAACTTCGCGCAAAGCTGCCGACAAGACCGAGTCACCTGTCGTAATGACGCCTGTGCGTATCGTGTGGAAAGGGTTGCGCGAGCGCGCCACCGTGCTGCCGCTCGGTCTCAACGCTGAACGGCCGACGATCGCCGGCGATGGCAAGACGCTGGTCTTCATGGCCAATGCGCAGGCACGCGACAATCTCTACAGCTATAGCCTCGACGAACGCGCCACCGAACCACCCAGCGCGCAACAGATCAGCGCGACCGACAAGCGCAAGGGCGATTTCGCGCTGAGCGCGGACGGCAAAACGATCGCCTATTTGGAGGGCGGGCGCGTGATGGTGACGCCGATAGCAGACCCGAAGCCCAAGGGCGTGGCGATCAACGCCGACATGACCGTCGATTTTGCCGCTGAACGGCAGGTCGTGTTCGATCAGGCATGGAGCAATCTGAAACGTTATTTCTACGATCCGCAATTCCATGGGCAGGACTGGATGGCGTTGCGCGCGCGGTTCGCACCCTATGTCGCGGGCGCGCAGACAGGAGACGAAGTGCGCCGCGTCATCAACCTGATGATCGGCGAACTGAACGCCTCGCACAGCGGCATCGGCCGCTCGCCGCGCGGTCCCGGCGCGCTGCCGACCGATCGCGTGGGCGATCTGGGCGTACGCTTCGATCGCGCCGCGTACGAGGCGGGGCGTGGTCTGATCGTCTGCGAGCTGGTGCCGCTGGGACCGGTGGCGATCGAGGGGACGATCAAGCCAGGCGACCGGATCGCCAGCGTCGATGGCGAGGCGATCGGCGCGACCGGCAATCTCGACGCGTTGCTGGAAAACAAGGTGGGCCTTCGCGTCACGCTGGGCATCGTCACCGCCGGGCGGGCGCGCGACGTAGTTGTGCAACCGGTGTCGGCCAGCACCGCCGCCGGCCTGCTCTATCGCGGGTGGGTTAACGATCGGCGGGCAATGGTGGAGCGCCTGTCCGGCGGCAAGCTCGGCTATGTCCATATTCTCGACATGTCGGCCGATTCGCTGACGCAGTTGTATCTCGATCTCGATGCCCAGAACCAATCGCGACAGGGCGTCGTGGTGGATGTGCGCAACAATAATGGCGGTTTCGTCAACGGCTATGCGCTCGACGTGTTCAGCCGGCGGAATTATCTGACGATGACGGCGCGCGGCCTGCCGCCGGTGCCCGGCCGTCAGGCGCTCGGGCAACGGGCGCTGGGTCTGCCGACGGTGCTGCTCACCAACGAATCGTCGCTGTCGGACGCGGAGGATTTCACCGAGGGGTATCGCTCGCTCGGTCTTGGCAAGGTGGTGGGTCAGCCGACGGCCGGCTGGATCATCTATACCAGTCCGGAAACGCTGATCGACGGCTCCGTCCTGCGCGTGCCCCAGACCCGGGTACAAGACGGACGCGGTCAGAACATGGAGATGAATCCCCGGCCAGTCGACCTCGCCGTCGAGCGGCCATTGGGCCAGGGTGATCGCGACCCGCAACTAGAGGCGGCGGTCCAGCAGCTTCTGACGGAGCCGCGCGCTGAGTAAGAAGCGTTGCGGCTCTGGAAGCTCAGGCGCTGCTTTACATTTCCTTGGCGTCATCGCCAGCTAGCCGGCCTCTTGCCCTTCGCGCTGCTTGCCGCGATGGACGACCTTAACACGCAACGGAGCCTGCCCGCATGTCCATCCTCTCCGATCGCTGGATCCGCGAACGCGCGCTGGCCGATAACATGATCGAGCCGTTCGTCGAGGCGCAGCGACGCGACGGTTGCATCAGCTATGGCCTGTCATCCTATGGCTATGACGCGCGGGTGGCGGACGAATTCAAGATCTTCACCAATGTAGACAGCGCAATCGTCGATCCAAAGAACTTCGCGGCCAACAGCTTCGTCGATCGCAAGACGGACGTGTGCATCATTCCCCCGAACAGCTTCGCCCTCGCTCGCACGGTCGAGTATTTTCGCGTGCCGCGCGACGTGCTGGTGATTTGCCTCGGCAAATCGACCTATGCGCGGTGCGGGATCATTGTGAACGTGACACCCTTGGAACCGGAATGGGAAGGTCACGTCACGCTGGAATTCTCGAACACAACGCCGCTACCCGCCCGCATCTATGCCAATGAGGGCGCGTGCCAGTTCCTGTTCCTGCAAGGTGAACAGCCCTGCGAGACGAGCTATGCCGACAGGGCGGGTAAATATATGGGGCAGAAGGGCGTCACGCTGCCGAGGCTATAAGCTGGGAATGTCTGCTATTGATCTGGGTAGACCAGTAAAAGTAAGCAAAGTCCGCACGTAAGATGCGCGACTTCTGCGTAGAGCACATCGCCGCGCGATCAACGATTCGGATTCCGAGGACGGCGTATGGGGCAATAACCACATACGCCGGCCGCATACCTATCGGGTGGCGAAAACCGCCGGGGTCAGACGAGCAATGCCGCGATCGGCGAGATCGTGCGACGACATGATCTTGCCCGAGGGCATGTCCATCATCACGGCCGGCTTTTCCCGCACCGACCGATAAAGGTCGCGTGCCGCCGCATCGCGGCCAGTCCGCTGATAGACAGCCGCGAGATTCAACATCAGTTCGGGTCGATTTGGAAAGATGCGTCGCTCTGCGACCAACGTCGATTCTGCATGAGCCAGATCGCCACTAGCTATCGAGATATAGCCGACCCGATCCGCCGCCAAAGTCGGCGTGGCCATGATCGCGATTAGAACCGGGGCGATCAGCGTGCGCATCATCCTTGCTCCTTTACATGAACCGCCGAGATGACGTTTCATTTTTGTTACAGGATGATGTCATTTCGATGACGGCGGCACAAGTGGCCGATAGACCCCGAACGAAAAAAAGGCGGCCCCGAAGGGCCGCCCTGTCGAATTCCATCCGGATGGTGGATGTTAGAAATCGTTTCGATATTGCTCGTTACCGATGAAGCCCAGCTTCGTGATCGCTGACCGCCTGATTTGCGCCAGGGTCCGATCAACCACTTCATAGCGTGCGTCAGGCGCAGGCTGGAAGTGAAGCTCGGGCTCAGGGTTCAGACTGGCCGACTGATCCAGATATTGGCGCAGCGTCACTTCATCCACCGGCGATCCGTTCCAGGACACAGTCCCGGCGGCATCGATCGTGATCTTGTTCTTCTCCGCGTCGACCGGATTGGCCGGATTGTTCGTGTTCTGCGGCAGATCCACTTTGACCGCGTGGGTCTGGATCGGAATCGTAATGATGAACATAATGAGGAGAACGAGCAGGACGTCGATCAACGGCGTCATGTTCATTTCCATCATCGGCCCGTCTTCTTCTTTGCCGCCGCCCATTGCCATGTCAAAATACTCCTAAATACGTCCGAGCGATCAACCGCGGTCGGTGGTCGCGCCGGGGGGGGGCTCGGAGATGAAGCCGACGCGGGCGAAGCCTGCGCGCTGCATCGTGAAGATCGTGCCGCCGATGCACTTGTACGGCGTGTTCACGTCGCCGCGAATATGCGCCTCCGGCAGTTCGAGTCCGGCCGCGTTTGGACCGCCCTGACGATCGATCTCGGCCTTCAACTTGGCCACGCCGCGATCCAAGAGCTCCGTCGAGGTGACCGGGGTCATATTCCAGTACACAGCGCAGCTGCCGTCGGCATTGGTAGTCACAGACAGCGAGACATTCTCGGGCTTGGTCTGCGTCGGATCGAAGCGAACCTCGGGGAGCTTCAGCTGCACCGCCTGGACCGCTACGGTCGTCGTCACCAGGAAGATGATCAGGAGCACAAGCATGACGTCGACCAGCGGCGTCGTATTGATGTCCGATATCGATTTCTCGGTGGAATCGCCACCAACACTCATCGCCATATGCGAACTATCCTATCCATATAGTCGCCACCGGAACTGCCGGTGGGAAGAAAGCGGGGCCGCCGCCTTGAGCAGCGCCCCCGACTCTCTCACATTTAGTTGGCGCGCGGCACGCCGCCAGTCGTGCCGGCCGTCGTGGTCGGTGCACCCGGCTTTACGGGAACCTTGACCGCGCCAGTGGCAGCGATAGGGCGCACGGCGCCGTTCGACGCCAGGAAGCCCAGCACGTCGTTCGAGAAGGACGACAGATCCTCTGCGATCGACTTGTTACGGCGCTGCAGCCAGTTGTACGACAGCACGGCGGGAACCGCGACGACCAGGCCGAGCGCGGTCATGATCAGCGCTTCGCCGACGGGACCGGCGACCTTGTCGATCGACGCCTGACCCGACGCACCGATCTTCACCAGCGCGCGGTAAATGCCGATAACCGTGCCGAACAGACCGATGAACGGCGAAACCGAACCCACCGTCGCAAGGAAGGCGAGACCGCCACCCAGCTTCGAATTAATCGCGGCTTCCGAACGCGCCAGCGAACCGTGCAGCCAGTCATGCGCCTCGACCGGATCGGTCAGCTTGCTGTGCTGGTCCTGAGCAGCGAGGCCATCGTCGACGATCTGCTTGTATGCCGAGTTCTTCTCGAGCTTGGCCGAACCCTCGCGAAGGCTGTTCGACGACCAGAAGCCCTGACGGACGCGCTTGGCCTGGTTCATGATCTTCTGCTGCTCGAACAACTTCGAGAACAGGATGTAGAACGACACGATCGACATGAGGACGAGGATCGCAAAGACCGACTGCGAAATCAGTCCGCCTTCGCGAAGTGCCGCTTCCAAACCGTAGGGGTTGGCTTCGGCACCAGCGGCGGCGCCGGCCGCGGCAAGAATGGTGATGAACATGGTTGCTAAATCCTCTGACTAAATCGGTAAAAACGGGTAAGGTCGGACACGCATCACTGCGCAGGCATTTTCCAGGTGACGCGACGCGACGAACTGGATCGCATCGGATTACCTGCCTGATCGAGCGCCGGCGAATACCGGCCTCTACGGGTGATTGCCTGGCATGCCGCCCGATCGAGCGCAGCGGACCCACTGGACGACGTCACGCGACAATTTTCCACGCGACCGGCGGCATTGATGTCCCACGCGATCCCGGTCGTGCCTTCTTCTTCGGCACGCAGCGAGCTCGGCGGATAATCGTCCGTCGAAATCCATTCAGCCGGATTGCCCTTGGCACCCGCAGCCTTGCTCACCACTGGGGCAGCAGGCGCCGGTGGTGCCGGCGGCGCAGGAGGCGCCGGCGGTGCAGTGGGCTGCGACGGCGGAATGATCGTCGTCGTGTTGATCGCCGGTGCAGCCGTTACCGTCGGCACGATCGGCGGCGGCACGACGACCGTGGTCGGCGGCGGCGGCAGATTCGGCTGGTCGGGCGGCGGCGGCGGCGGCTCGTCTGGCGGCGGCGGCGGCGGCGGCGGCTCGACGTCAAAGGTATTTAGATCGCCTGTCACCTTCTTCACGTACTGGAACGCGAGACCGGTGACGAAAGCGTAGCCGAGCACGGCGTGGATCAGCGCGACGATAATGATCGCCACCACCTTGCCACTGCTCATCTTCTGGTCAACGTAGGCCATTCAGCAACGACACTCCCTATTCCGCACCATCTGGATCGCCACATTACGAACACGATGGTCCATGTGACGATGCATTCGGAAGCGGTTATCCGATTCCTAACGTCGCGTCGTTCACCACGCAAACGCTTTGTCGAACGCAATAAACGTACAATCGCACCATTACAGGATAATCCTATGTCGCGAAGTGGTCTTACGCTAGCACGGAGAACCATGAACGCGTTCTTCCGTCCAGCCCTCACGGCGCTCACCCTAGCGCTTTTTTCCACGGTCAGCGCCGCGCAAGCGCCCGAATCGCGCCTTATTGCAGCCACACCGGTTAGCGGCGCTCCCACTTACACCGATCTCGTAGATCTGGTGATGGCGAGCCCCGTCATCGCCGACGCTACGATCCGATCGACCACGCGCATCAAGGGCGCCGAGGCTGCCGCGGTGTTGCCAGGACAGCAGCGACTTTATGTCGAGACGGAGGTGACCGCCCTGATAAAGGGTGAGGCGGGTCTGCCCCCACGGATCGGTTATCTGTTGGACGTCACACCGGATCGCGGCGGCCGATTTGCCAAGCTGAAGAAACTTCGGACGCTGGTCTTCGCCCGCCGCGTGTCGGGATCAGCCGATCAGGTGCAGTTGTCCGCGCCGGACGCGCAATTACCTTGGAGTACCGATCTCGACGCTCGAGTTCGGGAGATCGCCCGTCAAGCGGTCGCGAAGGATGTCCCGCCGGCAATCATCGGCGTGGGCGGCGCCTTTCATGTTGCAGGATCGCTTCCCGACGAAGGTGAGACACAGATATTCCTGTTGGCACAGGGAGGGCGGCCCGTATCGCTTTCCATCCTACGCCGTCCGGGGGAGCAGACGCGGTACTCGGTCGCGCTGAGTGAAATCGTCGATGAAGCGGCCGGGCCTCCGGCGCCGAACACCTTGCTCTGGTATCGGCTGGCCTGCGGGTTACCTCGTGCCTTGCCTGCCGCATCAACCACGCGACTGGAACCGGCCGACGCGGCGATCGCGCAGGAGGATTATGGGTTTGTCCTCGATGCGCTTGGCCCGTGCGGCCGATCGCGCGGCTAAAACATCGTCGCGCTCAGGTGATGTCGAGCACCTGACCGGTGATCGCCGGCGATCCATGCAAGAATGCGACGGCCCGATCGATCGCGGCGGAATCAGCGTGATTGCCCGGCGCGACCGCATTGATTCGCGTATGGCGCGCGCACTCCAACGCAATGGCGGGAACCGCCGCTCGTGCCATCGCCGCGGCGGTTGCGCCGATGGCGGGGTCGATCACCATCACTACCGATGCTCCGGTCGCTGCGTGCAGTAGCTCGACCGGATCAATGCCTACATTCGCCGTCAATCGAAGACGACCGGTGCCGCCAGTCATCGGCGATAGCGGACCAATGTGATGCCGATCGATTCGCCCGCCTCGGCGATGGCCAGCTTCACGATCTTGACCTCGACGCGCTGCACACGTTCGTCCTGCAACAGCAACGTGTCGCAGATATGCTCGGCCAGCGCTTCGACCAGCGTGAAATGAACGCCCTGCGGCAAGGCCGTTGTGGCAGCATGCTTGAGGTCGAGATAGTTTTTCGAAGCGGATAGCGGCGTATCCGGCTCGAAGCGGTCGGGACACGTCAGATCCACCGTCAGCGAGATACGTAACGGCTGGGGAAGGTGCGTTTCCTCTGAATAGATACCGGTCAGCACCGGCACTTCGATATCGTGCACTTCGAGTTGGAGACGATCGTTCATGGCATCGCCTCTATCAGACATGGCGTCGCGAGAAACCCCGCCGACGGCGCCCGCTTGCGTAAACGCCCCGCCCCGTTACAGCGCGCGCCATTCGTCCGTATCGATCGCCGGCGGGTATTGGGAGTCTTCGATGATCGCCATCGTACCGCTGCTGGCAGAGCATGAGGCTGAGGTAGAGCATCTGCTGGACCGTGCGTTCGGGCCGGAGCGCCATGGCCGTACCGCTTATGCGGTACGTGGCGCCGGGAAGGCGATTGCCGGCCTCAGCTTCGTAGCGATCGATGACGGGACGATCGTCGGATCGATCCAGTGCTGGCCGATCGTCCTGACGACCGATGCCGAGGAAGCGGTGCCGCTAGTAATGGTCGGCCCTGTCGCCGTGTCGCCGGATCGCCAGCAGAGCGGTCTCGGTCGCCGCCTAACGGAAAGCGCCTTGGCCGCGGCATCTGCTAATGGCCTTGATGGCGCGCTGATGCTGGTCGGCGATCCCGAATATTATGGCCGCTTCTTCGGCTTCACCGCCGATCACACCAGCCGATGGCGGCTACCTGGTCCGGTCGAGCGGCATCGGCTGCTTGCGCGGGGGGATGCGGTGCCGGATTTGGCAGGGATGCTTGGTCCGGCCGTCGGTATTCCTATCGCCTGAAGCTGCTGCCGGTCGACGTGACTTTACGCCGACGATTCGCACGCCTACCTCGCCGGCATGCCGATGGAACCGCTTCCAGATCTTGCTACGCTCAGCCTGCCGGAGATCGCGCGGCTGGTCGAGGAACAGCGCCTGCCGCCGGTCGACCAATGGCAGCCTGCGCATTGCGGCGATAGCGAGATGCGGATCGCGCGCGACGGCACCTGGTATCATCAGGGGTCGCCGATCGGCCGCCCGGCGATGGTTCGCCTCTTCTCTACGATCCTGCGACGGGAACCGGACGGCGGCTATGTCCTCGTCACCCCGGTGGAGAAGCTGGCGATCGCGGTAGAGGAAGCGCCGTTCGTGGCAGTCGAAATGAATACCGAGGGAGAAGGTCGCGACGCTCGGCTGGCGTTTCGCCTCAATACCGGCGATCTGGTAACCGCCGGCGCAGCCAACCCTTTGCGCTTCGTCAAGGACGACGACGGCCCGCGCCCGTATCTTCACGTCCGCGGCGGGCTGGAGGCATTGGTCGCCCGCAGCGTGTATTATGAACTGGCCGAACGGGCGCTGGCGGGCGAGGACCCGTCGCCGGGCGTGTGGAGTGACGGCGCTTTCTTCGCGCTGGAGCCAGCCGCGTGATCCTCGCCGACCGATTGCGGATGTCGTTGGCACGCGATCCGGGCGGCGTCCTAGTCGCCGGCGATGCGGCCGAACTGGCGCTGCACCCGGCGGAGGCGATGACCGCTGCGGCAGTACTGGTTGCGGTGACCGATCGCACGGAGCCGGGTCTGATCCTGACCCAACGGACCGAGACGTTGCGCCGCCATCCTGGTCAGGTGGCCTTTCCCGGTGGTCGGATCGATCCCGGCGAGAGCGCCGTCGAGGCCGCACTGCGCGAAGCGGAGGAGGAAATCGCCCTGCCCCGTGCCGCTGTCACGCTGGTCGGCTCTGTCGACCTCTATCGTACCGGCACTGGGTTCGAGATCACGCCCGTCATCGGCGTTATTCCCCCCGACTTGCCGCTGGTCGCGGCCGAAGCGGAGGTGGCGAGCGTGTTCGAAGTCCCGCTCGCCTTCGTCTTCGATGCCGCCAATCATCACCAAGGAAGCGCCATGTGGCAGGGGGAAGAGCGACATTTCATCGAGATCCCTTGGAACGGACGCCGCATCTGGGGCGCGACGGCGGCGATGATCGTCAACCTTTCGCGGCGGTTGGCATGGCTGTAGTCCTGCCGGACGCGCCATGGCGTCACCGTGCGGGGCTCGTGCAACTGGCCGACGTTCTGGGCACCGGCGAGGCCCGGTTTGTCGGTGGTGCGGTACGCGATACATTGCTCGGACTCGATGTGGCCGATATCGACATCGCGACGCGTCATACGCCGGAAACGGTGCTGGCGCTGCTGAAGACGGCCGGCATCCGGGCTGTGCCGACGGGCCTGGCCCATGGCACCATCACCGCGATCGTGGCGGGTGATCCGGTCGAGGTCACGACGCTTCGCCGGGACGTGACGACCGATGGCCGGCATGCCCAAGTCGCCTTCACCGATGACTGGCGCGAGGACGCCGGCCGGCGGGATTTCACCATGAACGCGCTGTACTCCGATCCGGCGACCGGTGAGGTCGTCGATTATTTCGGTGGGCTCGCCGATCTGGCAGCGGGGCGTGTCCGCTTCATCGGTTCGCCATTGCAGCGGATCGCTGAGGATCATTTGCGAATCCTGCGCTTCTTTCGCTTTCATGCCCGCTTCGGTGACACGATCGATGCGGAAGGGTTAGCTGCCTGTGTCGCCCGCGCCAACGATCTGATGGCCTTGTCTCGAGAGCGGATCGCAGCGGAATTGCTTAAGCTGCTCGTGGCGCGGGGTGCGGTCTCTGTTGTGCGGCTGATGGTCGATCACGCCATCTTGAAAGCGGTGCTGCCGGAGATCGATGCAGTCGGCGTCGATCGCGTCGCTCGGCTGGCCGAGCAGGAAGAGCGCGCGGGAATCGTGCCTAATCCGATCCGTCGACTGGCCGCCCTGGTGCCGTCGGCTCACGCCGACACCGTGGGTGCGCGGCTGAAATTGTCCAATGCACAGCGCAAGCGGCTTATCGCCGCGACGGCGGGTCCGGGTGACGAGGGGCCATTTGCCCTCGCCTATCGCAGCGGTGTGGAGAGCGCCATCGATCGGCTGTTGCTGGCGGGGGATGATCCGGTTGTCATTGCGACATGGTCGCCGCCCCGATTTCCGATGACCGGCGGGGCTCTGGTCGAAAGAGGCCTGGGACGCGGGCCAGAAGTTGCCACCGCGCTGCGCGCTGTCGAAACGGCGTGGATCGCAGAGGGTTTTCCCGACGCTCAGCGGGTCGAAGCGATCGCCGATGTCGTCGCGACCGAAATCCGCGAGCGCAGCAGGAACGCCAGCGCCGCATCGGCCTCCAGCGGGCGAGCGTAGATATAGCCCTGGCCGTGATTGCAGCCGAGCGCCGCCAGCGTCTGGCTTAGCTCCACCGTCTCCACGCCTTCGGCGGTCGTGCGCATTCCCAAAGCCTGCGCCAGTGACAGGATCGCGCGGACGATCGCCACCTTGTCGCGGTCGGCGAGCATGCCCGTAATGAAGGAGCGATCGATTTTCAGGATGTCGATCGGCAGTTTCTGCAGATGGGCGAGATTGGAATAACCGGTGCCGAAATCGTCCATCGCCAGCCGCGCGCCCAGCGCTTTTAACGCATGCATCGTTTCGGTGATGCCGTCGGGGTCCGACACGATCGCGCTTTCGGTCAGTTCCAAGGTGAAGCGATCGCCGGTCAGACCGTGGTCGCTCAGCGCCTGTTGCAGGACCGGCGCGATGGCGTCGCGCTGCAACTGGATGGCCGACAGGTTTACCGCCAGCCGTACCCCGCAATTGCCGCCTGCCATCCTATCCCAGTCCGCCAGTGTCCGTGCTGCCTCGTCGATCGCCCATCGTCCCAACGGAACGATCAGGCCCGACTCCTCGGCCACCGGAATAAATTCGCAGGGGCTGAATTCCTGCCCGTGTTCATCGGTCCATCGAGCTAGGGCCTCGAACGACGTGATGGCGCCGGTCGCCAGATCGCAGATCGGCTGATAATTGAGGCGCAGGCGACGATCCTCGATCGCCCGGCGTAGTGACGTTTCCATCGCGAATTGTTCGCGCGCCAGGGCGAAGGCAGAGTTCTGATACGCCTCTACTCGCCCTGTTGATTTCGCCCGTTTGGTCGCGAACTGGGCATGGCGGATCAGCTCTTCCAGATCGTCGCTGTCCGATCCGAAGGCGATACCGACCGAACAATCGACGCTTATCTCTAGATCGGTCAAGCGGAACGGCGACGACAGCGTACGGCGGACGCGATCGGCAAGTTCATGCGCTTCCGACTGATCGTCATCCAGCGTCATCAGGATGCCGAATTCGTCGCCACCGATCCGGGCGAGCGTATCGCGGGCTCGCAGCGCACCCTTGACCCGGCGGGCGACGGTAATGAGCAGTTCGTCGCCCGCGAGACTACCGAGACACGCATTGATCCGGCCGAAGCGGACGAGATCGACCACCAGCACCGCGCGTCGTGCGCGCTCGTCGCTGGCCGCCTCGACCAGATCGCTGAACCCTTCGCGGTTCGGCAGGCCGGTCAGGCTATCGGTCGTCATCTCACGCCGCAGGCTGCGTTCGGTATGATATTGCGAGGTCTGGTCGATCAGCGTGACAATACAGGTGTCCCGCGCAGCATCCGACCGGGCGATACAGACGCGGTAGTAACGGCAATCGATCGTCTCGCCGATCTGCCAGTCGAGATCGAGTCGCAGGCGATCGGACGCCAGCAGCGCCCCGATATGGGCCCCCAGTCCCACCATCATCGGCGAGCGTTCGGCCACGACGCCCAGCCCCGCCAGCCGGTACGCGCGGTTCATCGACGCAAAGACGAGCGCACCGTCCTCTCGCACGATATGGACCGCCGGCACCGGCAATAGATCCAACCCGCGCGCGATCATCTCCGGCGGAATGAACAAGGGCGCCAGGCGATCTGTCGGGGCGGTGGCCATGTCCTCTTTGTAGACGGGAGTCGGTTAAGATGCGCTGAAAGGCGGGAAGTATCTCAGCCGAAGCGGTTATCGCGGGGAAAGCCCGTCGGCGGCATCCGCCCCGCCGCACCGCGCGCGGCGCGCCAAGCCGACAGGTCAGTCTCCGTCCGGGTCCGCCCGCTTTCGCCACCCATTGCCCAGCTGAGCCCGTCGACGAACCGGAAGGTGATCGCATCCGAAAGCCCGCCATCGCGGAACCGTTGCAACTGCAACCCCTGACCGCGGGTCATTTCGACCAGTTCGGCGATCGGGAACACCAGCATCTTGCGATTGTCGCCGATCGCCGCGACATAATCGTCGGTCGACAGCACCGCGCGCATCACCTTCAGCGTGGCGCCGGTCCGCGGGGTCATCACCGCCTTGCCCTTGCGGGTTTCGGCGATGGTGTCGGCAACGGGCACGATGAAGCCGCGACCGTCGCTTGCCACCAGCAGCAGGCGGGTCTGGCGCGACGCGGGGAGAAAACCGACGACGCGGATGCTGCCATCGAGATCGATCATCGCACGCACCGGTTCGCCGAAACCGCGCCCGCCGGGCAGCTTGTCGGCGGCCAGCGTGAAGAACCGGCCGTTCTCGGCGGCGAGCAACAGCTTGTCGGTGGTCTGCGCGTGAAAGGCGAAGGCGGGGCCATCACCTTCCTTGAACTTCAGCGTGTCGGAGGCGGTCAGATCGACATGGCCGCGCATCGCCCTGATCCAGCCGCGCTGCGACAGGATGACGGTGATCGGTTCGCGCTCGATCATCGCCTCCAGCGGGATGTCGCGGGTCGGCGCGGCTTCCTCGATCGTGGTGCGGCGTTTGCCGAGCAGCGTTTCCGGACCATAGCGTTCGCGGATGCGCTTCAGGTCGCGCTTCATGCGGCGTTTGCGCTTGGCGGGATCGGCAAGCAGCGATTCGAGATCGACGCGTTCCTTGTCGAGACCGTCGCGCTCCTTGCGTATCTCGAATTCTTCCAGCTTGCGCAGCGAACGCAGCCGCATGTTCAGGATCGCCTCCGCCTGACGATCGGTCAGCGAGAATTCGGCGATCATCACCCGCTTGGGCTCGTCCTCCGTCCGGATGATCTCGATCACCCGGTCGAGGTTGAGATAGGCTACCAAGTAGCCGTCGAGCAGCTCGATCCGGTCGGCGATCTTCGCCAGCCGGTGCGTGGTGCGGCGTTCGAGCACGACGAACTGATGTTCGATCCATGCGTAGAGCGCGTCGCGCAGGCTCATCACCCTCGGCGTCCGCTCCTTGTCGAGGACGTTGAGGTTCAGCGGCACGCGGGTTTCGAGGTCGGTCAGGCGGAACAGCCCATCCATCATCACCTGGACGTCGACGGTGCGGGCGCGCGGTTCGAGGACGATGCGGACCTCCGCATCCGATTCGTCGCGGATATCGGCGAGGATCGGCAGCTTGCGATCGTTGATGAGCGCGGCGATCTGTTCGATCAGCTTACCCTTCTGCACGCCGTACGGGATTTCCGAGATCACCGCCTGCCAGCCGCCGCCCTTCTCCTTTTCCAGCGTCCACCGCGCGCGGACGCGGAAGCTGCCGCGTCCGGTGGCGTAGGATTCGGCGATCACCGCCGCCGGATCGACGACGAGGCCGCCGGTCGGGAAATCCGGCCCGGTGACATGGTCCAGCACATTGGCCATCGGATCGTCGACCAGCGCCATCGCCGCATCGAGCAATTCGGCGGCGTTGTGCGGCGGGATCGACGTGGCCATGCCGACCGCGATGCCAGCGGCACCATTGGCGAGCAGGTTGGGGAACATGCCGGGAAATAGCTCCGGCTCTTCCTCTTCGCCATTATAGGTCGGGCGAAGATTGACGGCGTTCTCGTCCAGCCCGTCCATCAGGTCGACCGCGACCTGCGTCAGCCGCGCCTCGGTGTACCGATAGGCCGCGGCGTTATCGCCGTCGATGTTGCCGAAATTGCCCTGCCCGTCGACAAGCGGATAGCGCAGCGCGAAATCCTGGGCGAGGCGGACCATGGCGTCATAGACCGACTGGTCGCCATGCGGATGGTATTTGCCGATGACATCGCCGACGACGCGCGCGCACTTCTTGTAACCCGAGGCCGGATCGAGGCGCAGCAGCCGCATCGCCCACAGCAACCGGCGATGCACGGGTTTCAGCCCATCGCGCACATCCGGCAGCGAACGGGCGGTAATCGTCGACAATGCATAGACGAGGTAACGCTCCGACAAAGCGGTGTCGAAGGGAGCGTCGAAGATGCCGATCGGCGTGTCGGGGCCGGTGAGGTCGGTCGCCATATGTTCCGTTGTCATAGCAGCAGATGCGGGCGCGGCAAGCCGCGGTGCCGGCAAGGGCGCGGAAGGTCACTAAAGTCACACCCTCCACGCGCGCGTGATCGCGGGAGCGCACGCGCACGGGATTGTAATTCGACGTATCGAGCGGCATGTGGTTGCCGTCTCACATTTGCCTGCCTGTAGGACAGCCCCGCCGTGAAGGTTGGCGGGCATGGCGGAAATCGCCGAAACGGCGCTGTCGAGGCGGCCGCAAGCGCTATAAGGCAAAGTCATGATCCGACTTGCGTTTCCGTTCCTGCTCGCCTTCACCGGCGTGGCGATGGCTGCCGTTTCCCCACCCCTGTTGACCTGGCCCGATCTGGCCAAACGGCCGCGGCCCGATCCGGACGCGACGGTGGAGTACGGCACCGACCAGATGCAAAAGGTCGATGTGTGGCTGCCGAAGGGCAAGGGGCCGTTCCCGGTCGTGCTCATGGTTCATGGCGGTTGCTGGCAGACCGAGATCGCCGATCGCAAACTGATGAACTGGGTCGCCGCCGATCTCCGTGGCGATGGCATCGCGGTGTGGAATATCGATTATCGCGGCGTGGATCGCGCGGGCGGTGGCTATCCCGGCACCTTCACCGATGTCGCGAAGGCCGTCGATCAACTGGCTGTCGATGCAGTGAAGTTCAATCTTGACCTGCAGCATGTCGTGGCGGTCGGACATTCGGCCGGCGGGCATCTGGCGCTGTGGGCGGCGGGGCGGTCACGGTTGCCGGTGGACAGCATGTTGCGCACCGCGACGCCGCTGACGATCGCGCGCGTGGTGAGCCTGGGCGGGCTGCCTGATCTGGAGGAGACGGCGGCCAACGCGGACAATGGCTGTGGCACGTCGGTGGTTGGCAAGCTCGTCGGTACGGACCGTGCTGACCCCTATGTCGACACCTCGGTGCCGCGCCTGTTGCCGCTGGGGGTACCGCAATATCTGGTGAACGGGCGCGAGGATCGGATCATCCCGTATCGGATGGCCACTGATTATGTCGCCCGTGCGACGGCGGCGGGGGACCGGGTGACGTTGAAGACCGTTGCGCATACCGGGCATGTCGAACTGATCGCCCCTGAAACGCCCGCCTGGGCAGAGGCGAAGCGACTGATCGTGGAAGGGTTGCGATGACGCTAGACGAGATTGACGCACTGGACGCCGCCGACCCGCTGGCACCGATGCGCGCGCGTTTCGCGTTGCCGGAGGGGGTGATCTATCTCGACGGTAATTCGTTGGGTGCCCTACCCCGTGACACCGGCGCGGCGATGGCGGACATGTTGTCGCGGCAATGGGGCGATCGCCTGATCCGCAGCTGGAACGAGGGGTGGATCGAGGCGCCGACCCGGCTGGGCGGCAAGATCGCGTCGATGATCGGTGCGGCCGCGGACGAGGTGATCGTCGGCGATTCAACCTCGGCGAACCTGTTCAAGGCGTTGGTGGCGGCGCTGCGTATCGATCCGTCACGAACGGTGGTGGTGAGCGAGGCGGGGAATTTCCCGACCGACCTGCATGTGGCGGAGGGGGCGGTCGCCTGCGTGCCGGGCGCGACGCTGAAGGTGGTGCCGCGGGGCGAGGTGCTGGCGGCGATTGGTCCGGATACCGCCGTTCTGATGCTGACGCATGTTCACTACAAGACCGCCGAACGATTTGATATGGCGTCGTTAACGGCCGCAGCCCAAGCTGCGGGCGCCGTGATGCTGTGGGACCTGAGCCATTCGGCTGGCGCGGTGGCGGTGGAGGTGAATGCGGCCAATGCCGACATGGCGGTCGGCTGCACGTACAAATATCTGAACGGCGGACCGGGGGCGCCGGCATATATCTATGTGGCCAAGCGATGGCAGGAACGGCTGGCGAGCCCGTTGTCGGGATGGATGGGCCATGCCGCGCCGTTCGCCTTTGACGATGGCTATGAGCCGGCGCCGGGGATGAAGCGCTGGCTGGCCGGAACGCCACCGATGTTGGCGATGGCCGCGCTGGAGACGGGGCTGGACCTGTGGGCCGACGTCGATCGCGAGGCGGTGTGGGCGAAGAGCGCGGCGTTGTGGTGGATCATGGCGGCGGCGGGCGAGGCGGCGGGGCTTGAATGCGTGACGTCGGCCGATGCGGCGGCGCGCGGCAGCCATATCAGCTTTCGTCACCCCGATGCACATGCGCTGACGCAGGCGTTGATCGAACGCGGCGTGATCGGCGATTTCCGTGATCCCGATGTGCTGCGGCTGGGGCTGACGCCGCTCTATCTATCTCACAGGGATGTCTGGCAAGCCGGTGAAATTCTGGGGGAGATCGTACGCAGCGGCATGTACCGGGAGGCGCGGTTTCGCGAGCGGCTGGCGGTGACGTGACGACGTCAGCGCGGGTCGTCTCGATCAAAGACCCAGTCGTGATCGACGACGATGATCGAGCGCACCGGGCGCCCCTCCGCATCGCGTGAGGGGTCGTACCGGAAGCGGCGCTCGATCAGGCGGCAGGTCGTGTCATCCAGCGCGGCGTTGCCACTGGAATGCGTCACAGCGCAGCCGGTGACGCGGCCGTTGGTTTCGACGTGATAGCGCACCGATACCGTGCCGCCCGCACCGACATCCTCGGCTGCGCGGGGATAGTCCGAATCCTTGATACGGCCTGCAATGCGGCGGGGTGGCGATTCATAGCCGTCGCCATCGCCGTCTCCTGCGCCGCCACTGCCGTCGCCATCGCCCTGCCCGCCCGCGCCGCTGCCCGGACCGGGCCGGTTGGATGCGCCCGCGGTCGGATCGTAGCCCGCGCGCGGGGTCGGGGCGGTGACGATCGGTGGTGGGATCAGCGGCGGGATGATGGGGATTGGCGCGGCCACCTCGGTCGCCTTGCTGCGGAGATTGCGGGGCGACGCCCTGCCCTGCGCGCGGCGACGGTGCTGGCGTTCGGGCACGATGCGTTCGGGCGGTGGCGGCGGTAGGTCGAGCTTGAAGACCGCTGGTTGCTCGGTTGGTGATTCGACGGGCCGCAAACGGAGGCCGACGATCAGCGCCCACGCCAGCAACGCGACGGCGATCGCGGTCGGGATCGCGGCCCGCAGCCGCTCCGCCGGCGTGGGATACAGGAGCATGGTTATCGAGATCGGGATGATCCGACAGGAAAGCAATGGCTTATTGGGCGGGTATCACCTGTGTCGGACCGCTTCCGGTCTCCATTCCTTTACGACGCGTTAATCCCACTTATTAAGATCGCTTATCAGCATCGACGATAAAGAGACGTGATCGGGATGGCGGTTCCCGGCCGGCGGGATAGTGATCGATGGGCAGTATCCTGAAGACATTGCGACTAGCGGCGGAGGTGGTGCTTCACGAGCCGATCGTCCGGTCGATCAACGGCCAGCATCAGTTGATGAAGCTGTTGTCGTCCGCTTTCTATGGCGATCTGCTGGTGCAGAGTCCGGGGCTGACGCGCCAATATTTCACGAGCCACCTCGCCGGATCGCTGACGCTGGGGCAGCGCCGGGAGGCTGTGGTTAGCCATTATCGCTTTCTGCGGACCCACCAGTCCGCCGGCTTTTATGACACGCTGATGCATCAGGGTGTGATGCTGTGGCGGAATGGTGAGGTCGGCGGCAATTACCACATCGGGTTGCGGCATAATGTCAGCCACTTCTATGAGGGCGATCTGCTGCTCGCCTTTTATCGGCAGGATATTCTGCTGTTCCAGTTGAGCTTTTCGGTGATACCCGGCAGCGTTGTGGGCGAGAGCGCGGATCATGTTCTGTTCGTCGGCGGTGGACAGGGTGCGGCGCCCGAACGCGGCGAATTGCAACCGGCAGTCAAGGCGCACTATGGCGTGGCGCCGTCGCACGTCGCCTATGCCGCCTTGCAGGGTGTTGCGCTCGGCATGAGGATCGCGACGATCATCGGCGTGGGCAATGACGGGCAGTTGCTGAAATTGCAGAAGGGAGAGACCGCCTTCACCTTCGATTACGATGCATTCTGGGCGATGTTCGGCGCGGCGCGGAACGAGGGTGGACATTGGTCGATGCCCGTTCCCGGCGAGGAACGGCCGCCGGGCGATGCCAGTGCAGCACATCGTCGGCGCAGTCGCCGCAAACGGGCGTTCAAGATCGAGGTCCGCGATGCCGTTCACATGGCGATGTCGCAACACACCATCGACGCGGATGCCAGGCCGGCCACGTTCCCCGGCGAAACGGTCGGCGGCGCGCAGCCCTGGCTGGATGAAATCCCGGTGGTTGACACATCGATGGCCCCGGTCCGCGACATGGTTGCGGCGTGACCGAACATGCGCGCCGACGTGATTGCACCCACCGCGGCCTTACCCTATAGGCGCGTCCATCTTCCTGGCCCCGGCCCGCGACCGTCTCGCGACGCCGGGGCCGCTTCATTTTTCAGGGGACCCGCCCATGGCTCGCCGCCGCCAGATCTACGAGGGCAAGGCCAAGATCCTTTACGAGGGTCCCGAGCCCGGCACGATCATCCAGTATTTCAAGGATGACGCCACCGCATTCAATGCCCAGAAAAAGGGCACGATCAACGGCAAGGGGGTGCTGAACAACCGAATCTCCGAGCATGTCTTCACACTGCTCGACCATATCGGCGTGCCGACGCACTTCATCCGTCGCCTGAACATGCGCGAGCAACTGGTGCGGCAGGTCGAGATCGTGCCGATCGAGGTCGTGGTGCGGAACGTCGCCGCCGGCTCGCTGTCGAAGCGACTGGGGATCGAGGAGGGCACGAAGCTGCCCCGCACGATCATTGAGTATTACTACAAGGACGATGCGCTCGGCGACCCGATGGTGTCCGAGGAGCATATCGCCTGCTTCGGATGGGCGACGCAGGAGGAGATGCACGACATTGCCGACCTGGCGATCCGCGTGAACGATTTCTTGTGCGGCCTGTTCGCCGGCGTCGGTATCCGGCTGGTCGACTTCAAGCTGGAATTCGGCCGCATCTTCGACAATGATTATGGTCGGATCATCCTAGCCGACGAGATCAGCCCCGATGGTTGCCGCTTGTGGGACATGGAAACCAACGACAAGATGGACAAGGACCGCTTCCGCCAGGATCTGGGCGGCGAGGCGGAAGCCTATCAGGAGGTCGCCCGGCGCCTCGGCCTGATGCCGGAGGGTGAGGACGGCGCGGTCCTCGACCTCGACAGCCATCGCAAGCGCCGCGGCAAGTAAGCAGGACAAGACACTGATGAAGCTCCGTATTTTCGTGACGTTGAAACCCGGCGTGCTCGATCCGCAGGGCCGGGCGATCCATCATGCGCTCGGTGGCCTGGGCTTTGCCGGAGTCGAGGATGTGCGCGCGGGCAAGCTGATCGAGATGGAGGTCGCGGACGCGACCGACGATGCCCAGATCGATGCGATGTGCCGTCAGTTGCTGGCGAACACCGTGATCGAGAATTACCGGGTGGAGCGCGCCTGATGAAGACCGCCGTCATCGTCTTTCCGGGCTCCAACTGCGACCGCGACATCGCCGTAGCGCTGGAAGCGGTGACGGGCACCAAACCGACGATGGTCTGGCATGGTGATACCAGCCTGCCCGATGGACTGGGGTTCGTCGCGGTGCCGGGCGGCTTCTCCTATGGCGATTACCTGCGCTGCGGCGCCATCGCGGCACGCTCGCCGATCATGCGGTCGGTGGTCGAGGCGGCGGACAAGGGCCTGCCGGTGTTTGGCGTGTGCAACGGGTTCCAGGTACTGGCCGAGGCGGGCTTGCTGCCGGGTGCATTGATGCGCAACGAGTCGCTTCACTTCGTGTGCCGCGACGTGAAGCTGACGGTGGCGGATACCGACAGTGCCTTCACCCGGCTGTATTCGGCCGACGAGACGGTGACGTTTCCGGTGGCGCATCATGACGGCAATTACTTTGCCGACACCGAGACGCTCGACCGGCTGGAAGGCGAAGGCCGCGTGGCGTTCCGCTATGCCGAGCAGGTCAACGGATCGGCACGGAACATCGCCGGCCTCCTGAACGCGCAGGGTAACGTGCTGGGCATGATGCCGCACCCCGAACGGCGGATCGAGGCCGCGCATGGCGGCGACGACGGCCGCCGGCTGTTCGAGGGCTTGCTGGAAACCGTCGGCGCCTAAACCCGCGCGCGGAACGGGGTGAAGTCGGTATCGCGGTCGAACACGTCGACCTGCTCTGCCCGCTTCAGCCCGCCGACGACGGCATAGGTGACGGGCGTCAACAGCACCTCCCACGCCACCTTCAGCGCCCATTGCGTGAACAGCACGGTGATGACGAGATTGCCGGTCCACCCGCTCGCGCCCCAGAAAGCGAGCGGGTAGAAGATCAGGCTGTCGACCCCCTGCCCCACCACCGTCGATCCGATCGTGCGCGACCAGAGGTGGCGACCATCGGTCCACACCTTCATGCGTGCCATGACGTACGCGTTGACGAACTCACCCGCCCAGAACGCGCAGACGCTGGCGGCAACGATGCGCGGCACCTGCCCGAACACCGCTTCGTATGCGGCCTGGTTGGTCCAGCCGGGCGCGGGCGGCAGCGCGACGACGATCCACGCCATCACCGCCATGAAGACGACCGCCGCCGTCCCCGCCCAGATCACGCGGCGCGCGCGGGCATAGCCATAGACCTCGGTCAGCACGTCGCCGATCACGTAGCTGAGCGGAAAGAACAGGATACCCGCGCCAAACGGCCAGTCGCCGATCAACGGCAACCGGATCGTCGCGACCTTGCCGGCGCCGATAACGTTCGACAGCAGCAATATCGTGACGAACGCCGCCATCACCCAGTCGAAATACCGGAATTGCCCCCGAGACACCGTGTCCGCGGCGACCGCCAGCCCTACCCTTTTATCCATGGCGACGCATATGATCCCGGTTCCTTCGCCGCGCAATCCGCGCTAATCCGCCCGCCTGCGCGCCCGTAGCTCAGTTGGATAGAGCACGAGCCTTCTAAGCTTGTGGTCGCTGGTTCGAATCCAGCCGGGCGCGCCAATTCATCGTACATGTCTGTCCGCTTGGGCGTCAGCAAGACAGGCGGATATCGTTGTGGGTAATCCTGGAGCGCATCGCCATATCGCGGTGGCACCCAATCCTTGTAAGAAGTCGCCCGATGATAATTGGCAGGGCTGGGTTGGGAATGGACGATAAGCAAAGATCGCGGCTGGAAAGCCTGTTGATGGAGGCCCTGTCCTTGGCCGATGCGCTGGACGAGCATGTCGTCGCCGCTTTCATCGCGGCTAGCGTCGATCAGCTTCGAACCGAGCAGAAGTGAGGACGCTCGAGAAAGCAACGACATGCCCGTCGACCCCACGCTGATCGCGTCGTTATCGCCGCAGCAAGTGGCATGCCTGCGGCTGGTGGCGGAGCTTCGCACGTCGAAGCAGATCGCCGAGATCCTCGGCATCTCTTCGCACACGGTCGATACCCATCTTTCGAATGCCGTCAAAAAACTTTCAGTCCTCAATCGGATGGAGGCGGCACGGCTGCTGGTCGAAAGTCCGCTCCCCCATCCCGAACGATTGACCGGTCAATCACCGCCAGTGGCCAGCGGCGTCGAAAGGCCGACAGAACCGTCGCACCAGTTCGATAGCGGTGAGCCGGTCGGAAGACAGATTTCCCTATCGCGCTGGACCCGGCTGGCGATCATCGTCGGCGGAGCCATCGCCTTGGTCTACGCCGTCGTCCTGATCGTCGTCGGCGCCGAGGTCATCACACGGATGACTGAGAAATACAGTCATCCGGCACCTGCTGGTGTGCCGCCTCCCCGTCAGGGAGCGTCACGGGGAGTTTAGTATGCGACATACACGAGAGGCCGTTGCCCGCACGATAGCGGAACCGCTGCTGGCGACGGAACAGGCGATCGATGAAGCGCTGGCGCAGGCCGGCGCCATGGCAACCGCCATGGCGAACGGCCGGACGGTGGCAAAGCTGCCGGCCATGGTCGGACAGGATGTCTTCCAAAGCCTGGGCGCTGCCATGCAAGCGCTGTTCGAAGCCCGCCGCCAGATCATCGAGGCGCATGCCGGCCTTGACCGTACCCGCGAGTACCTCCGCCTGCCCGAAACCAGTTACGGCGATATGTCGCCCAAGCCGCCGATGCAGTCTGCGCGGCTGGTGGCCGTCGAGCGACAGGCAGCCTGATGGAGGGGCGGTAGCATCATGTGGACGAACGTCGTTCTGTTCATCCTGCTGCAGGTGGTGATATCCTGCTATGCCGGCTGGCGTGGCGGCAAGCCCGAACGCTTTGTCGCCATCGCCATGTTCGCTGCCGCCCTAGCCACCCTCATCGCCTATGCGCCGCTGTCGAAACGCTTTGTCGGCGTGGAGACGGGCGTCTTGGCGGTGGATGTGTCGCTCTTCGTGGGGCTGACCGTCATCGCGCTCAACGCCAACCGATACTGGCCGATGGCGATGGCCTCGCTCCAACTCGCATCGCTGATAGTGCATTTTGGCAAGCTGCTGGACCTGACCATGGGAGGCTGGGCTTATGCCTTCTTTCTCAAGCTATGGGCGTATCCGATGCTTCTGACGTTGGTTGTCGCCACTATGCGGCATCGCCATCGATTGGGCATCCATGGCGTCGATCAACCTTGGACGATCTTCAATGCCCGATAACATCCAGAACCGCGCGCGCCGGATGTATGAAGAACGCCGTCGCCGCCGGGCGATCTTCCCGCCGGCGTTGTTGAGCGACCACGCGTGGGACATCCTGCTGTGGACATTTATCGAGAATGCGGATGGACGCGATGTAAAAGCGGCTGAGGCGTCCGCCGCAGCAATGGTGAGCGTCGAAGTGGGGATCCGCTGGATCGCGGCGCTGGGCCAGGCGGGGTTGCTGGTTTCGGGGCCGACATCCATCGATCCGCTGTCTCCCGTCCTGCTGAGTGAGGACGGGGTCCGCAATATCAGGACGTATCTGGAGGGTGTCGCCTAGACGGCGCTCAACGCGCTCGCCCAGCTCAGACCGATCGACAAGACTAATCGACGACTGGAAATGACGCGCACGTATCGCGGGCCGATGGTGCGACAGGTTGGCCTTTGCTCATCAACAACTTGGTCGCTGCTTCCTGGGGGACGGCGGGGGCGAACACGAAGCCCTGCCCCAGCACACAGCCGATGGCGAGAAGCTGTTCGACCTGCTCCTCGGACTCGATCCCTTCGGCAACGATCCGGATGTCCATCTTGCGGGCGATGCGGATCAGGCTTTCGATGATCGTCGCACTGACGCCGTCGGTACCGAGATGATCGACGAAGGTTTTGTCGATCTTCAGGACATCGACCGGCAGGGTCAACAGATGCGTCAGCGACGCATAGCCGGTTCCGAAATCGTCCAGCGCGACGCGGATGCCCTTGCTGCGCAGGTTCACGATGGCCTGTTGCACGGCCTGATCGCCGCGACCCATATAGACCGTTTCAGTCACTTCGAGAATGACGTGCTCAAGCCCGACACCTTCGCGCTCGAAGGCAGAGGTCAACGATTCCTCGATGGTCCCGCTGCTCAAATCCGCCGACGACACGTTGATGCCGACATGCTGGAACGGGATACCCATATCCAGCCAGCGCCGCAAATCACGCGCGACCAGCTCCAACATGCGCGCGGTCAGGGCGGTGGCGACATGGGCGTCGGTGGTCGCTTCGTGGAAGGATGCCGCCGACATCACGGTATCGCCGACGCGCATTCTGCACAACGCTTCCAGCCCCACGACCTCACGTGTGTCGAGGCGGAAGATGGGTTGATAATACGCCTCGATCCGGTCTTCACGCAGGGCGGCGCCAACCGCGCGGATCGCGGCCAGTCGGCGTGTCATGATCGATCCCAGCCCCGACCAATAGCGGACAAAACCGCCTCGTCCGGATTCCTTGGCATGATAAAGGGCGAAATCGGCGTTCTGCCTGACACGCTCGACGACCGGCTCATCCGAAGACCGGATGGCCCCGCCGATCGTGGCGCGCGGAATGACGAAATGCCCGCCGCAATCGGCGGAGACCGCCAGCGCACCGAGTATATGCCCGGCGGCCGAGTCTAGATCGTGCAGGTTCTCGGGGGCCGTCAGGACGATGGCGAATTCGTCGCCGCCAATCCGGAACGTCCGGCTCGACGGGATCGCGGTGGCGACGCGATCGCTCGCGATCTGGAGCAGTCGGTCGCCCGCGTGATGGCCGAACGTGTCGTTTACGACTTTCAGATTATCGAGATCGAGGACAAACAGCGCCCAGTCGCCGGTTTCATGATTTTCTAAGTCAGCGAGTGCGGCATTATAGGCCGCGCGATTGGGCAATTGGGTCAGCGCATCGGTGAACGCTCGACGCTGATGCTCGACGACCCGGTCATGTCGTTCGATGGCGATCAGGCTGAGGTGAACACAATTCGCCACTACATCCCGTTCGAACGCAGTCGGCCCGCGAGCGCGTCGATAGTAAAAAGCGAACGTCGCCACCACGTTTCCATCAACATTGGCGATGGGGCTGGACCAGCATGCTCGCAAGCCATGGGGCAGCGCCAGATGCTTGAATGCGGCCCACCGAATATCCGTCTCGATATTCCGCACAGTGACATCGGTCCCCAGATAGGCGGCCGTTCCGCACGAGCCGGCCAGTGGCCCTATCTCCACGCCTTCAAGCGCAGCGGAGTAGATCTCGGGTAGACTGGGGGCGGCAAGAGGATGCATCCGCCCCGCGTCATCGACAGTCAGCACCGAACAGACGACGTCCGGTAGCAGGCGCTCAACCTCCTCGCACAGCGCACGGCAGGTTGTATCCAGACCGGCTCCCTTGGCGATCATTTCGAGGATCGTGTTTTGAAGCTTCAGCAAAGCGCCTTGAGTATCATCACCGGTCCACAATCGGTGGTGAGGGAAAATCAAGGTCATCACCCAAATCTATGGAAGAATGGTTTCCAATCAATTGATAATTTACTGACCAATTCGACTTCAATTTCAACGCAAATGATTTGGTTTCCGTGAATAAGGTAGTTGTCGACTTTACGATGCTGAAAGTGAACGGTCATCCGACGCAAAAGCTCGGTAGCGTTCGCGCCATGCGGACACTTCGTCTTGCAGGTGGGTGGGAGCGGGATCACCCGATATTACCAGACGGGCTACATCGTCTTCGGGGTGCATCAGCATCTTTCTCGATCCATCGCTGAACCAAACGGGGATCAGCTGATCGCATAAACCGTCCAGCACGGTCGCAGCCATGCCGTTCCGGATTGCGTCACTGTCGGCGAGCAGGCGGATATTGATCGATACGCCGTCCAGGCAATTCTGCGGCTGATCGACGAAATTGACCGACACGAGCAGGCCAGATTGGTCCGGGCGGGCAGCATCGGGCAGGCTCGCGACGCGGCGCCAGACGCAGAACCATGTCCGGCAGATGTGCGGACGCACCGCATGGATGCCGCACCCATGTTCGCCGAGATGGATGCACGGAGTGCCCGCGGGCTTGGCAAAATCCGGCGTATCTACCGTCAGCTCGGTGCAGCATGCCGTGCAGTCACCGCAGGCGCGATCCGCGAGTACCGGCCCTAACAGAGCGGTTTCCAGGTCAGTCTCGGTCTGCATCAGTACGGGGTTGCCGCTATCCGTCGTCTAAAACAAGCGTGTGCGTCGCTGGACAGGCCAGAGCCGGACGAAAGCGGCTGACGGCCGGTGACATCGGCTCTATCGATCCGGCATGGCCCGAAAGAAGCGCTATCTGATTGCCAGCATGGCCGATGGCTATGTGAAGAGGATCGGTCCCACCGCCGCGCCATTCACCCATTTCTGGCGCATCGTCACGCGGTTGGAAAACGGCAAGACCGAGGTTTTCTGGGGCCACGCCGGATCGCTGAAAGAAGCCAGCCGCAAGAAGGTAGCGACCGAAGAGGCGGCCAGGCAGCGCGGCTGGACGAGTTTCGACTTCGAGGTGGTCGAGTTGACCGAAGCATAAGCACGGAACCCGTGCTGAACCTCTTCGACGGCCTTGCGAACTCACGCTAAAATTCGCAACGATTGTTGGCAGTGAAAACACGCAGTTGAGGACGGCATCATGGGCGAAACCGATGGCAAGATGATCGACGCCACCGATTATCGCATACTCCGCGAACTGGTACATGACGGACGATCATCGGACGTGACGCTCGGCGAGCGCATCCACCTGTCCAGCACAGCCACTGCACGACGTCGAAAAATCTTGGAGGAAGACGGCGTCATCGCCGGCTACACCGCAAAGCTGGACATGATGAAACTTGGTTTCAGCATCACCGCCATGGTGTCGATCGAACTGACGTCGCAAGCCGAACAGGTACTCAACGAATTCGAATCGGCCGTGATCCGATGCCCGTCCATGTCGTTTTGCAGCTTCGTGTCAGGCGAAGTCGATTTCATCATGATCGTCCACGTCCGGTCGTTCGACGATTACGATCGCGTGTATCGCAAGGAGTTATCGACGTTGCCGCATGTCGCCCGCATCCGCAGCAGCTTCCTGATGCGCGAGGTCGCGCAACGATCGGTGGCACCCGTCGCCATTGAAGATCCGAATTAGAACAAATCACACGACGATCGCAGCATAACAATGTATCATGGAAGGGCAATCAATCACGATAAGCTGATATGATGACGATTTCCACCATAGTAACATAGATTTTATCTTCAGATTGCGAGGAACCGGCGAACGCCATCTGATAGGCTTCGTGACGGAACAGGACCGGGACACCCGGCCAAACGAACAGAGCAGGCAGGAACCAACGAGAACGATACCGGGGGGATATCTGGACGGCACCCGATCATCTGAAGGGGCTATCCATGACTGTTCTGCACGGCGCCGGCCACGGCGCCTTTACCTCGCCTGCCCGATTTGCCCGGCGCTCCAAGATGCGCACTCTGACCGGCACCGGGTTGTTGGCGCTCTGCTTCGCTACCCAAGCAGCATGGGCGCAGACCGTCGCCGAGCCGCAGGACATCGCCTTCCAGACCGAGCGTGGCCCGGCCAAATCGGCACCGACCGATCAGAAAACGACGAACGTCCCCGGCGGCAAGCCGGAGATGGCGGTCGATCCCGTCACGGGTGACATCCCGGCGGAAGAGGGTGAAGCGATCGTCGTCACCGGATCGCGGATCGAGCGCAACGGATACAGCGCCCCCACCCCGGTCAGCGTGATCACCGCCAAGGAACTGAAGGCAGAGGCACCGGCCAACATCTCCGATTTCGTCAACACCCTGCCCGCGGTGCGCGGCAGCGGCACGTCGGCCAGCAGCAACGGCTCGCTGTCCAACGGCGCCGCGGGGATCAATTCGGTCAATCTGCGCAATCTCGGCGCCAACCGCACGCTGGTGCTGTTCGATGGCCAGCGTTCGGTCGCCTCGACCACCACCGGTCAGGTCGACGTCAACACGTTCCCGCAGGCGCTGATCGAGCGGGTCGAGGTCGTCACCGGCGGCGCCTCATCGGCCTATGGATCGGACGCGGTGTCGGGGGTCGTCAACTTCATCCTCGACCGCGACTATACCGGCTTCAAGATGGAGTATGAACACGGTGTCACCACCTATGGCGACGCGCCGAACCACAAGGTTACGGCGACCGGCGGCAAGGCGTTTGCGGACGGACGCGGCCATCTGATCGTGTCGGGCGAGCATTTCTCGCAAAAGGGCATCCAGACGATTGATCGTGACTGGAACGACAGCGGCTATTTCCTCGCGAACAACCCGGCGTATTCAGCGGCGCGCTGCACCGATGCGGCGTCGCTGGGCACGCCATGCGTCAACGAATTCCTGATTCAGTCCGGCATTGGTACGGGGCAGTTCACGCCGGGTGGCTTGGTCAGCACCGGCCCGCTGCGCGGTACCTATTTCGGGTCGGTCAATCCGGCGACGGGCAAGGCGACGGTGAACCAACTCAATTTCGGCGCCACCAGCGGCCAGTGGATGGTCGGCGGCGATACCGACATCACCACCGCCGGTCACCGCAGCAGCGCCACGTTGCAGCCGGAGGAAAAGCGGAGCAGCTTCTTCGGCCGGATGAGTTACGAGGTGTCGCCGCTGGTCGAGCTTTACGGCCAGTTCTCGTACAGCAATTATCGCGGTCAGAGCTTTTACCAGCAGACGCCGACGACCGGCGTCACCATCCAGCGCGACAACGCCTATCTGCCCGATGCGACGCGCGCGGCGATGGTCGCCAACAACCTGACGTCAATCCAGATCGGCACCAGCAACATCTTCCTGCCGCCACAGGGCAGCGACAATGAGCGAGAGGTGTTCCGCTATGTCGCTGGCGCGGACGGTGCGTTCTCGATCGGGTCGAGCGACTGGAAATGGGGCGGCTATTACCAGTTGGGCAAGACCAAGACGAACGAGTTGCTGACCAATACCTGGAACATCGCCCGCATGGCCGCGGCGACCGATGCGGTCGTGGCGGTGGCGGGCAACAACGGCGGCTATGCGCCGGGGACGGTGGTGTGCCGGATCAATGTCGATGCCAACCTGAACAACAACGACCGATCCTGCGCACCGCTCAACCGCCTCGGAACCGACGGCGCCTCGCCGGAGGCGATCGCCTATGTCCTCTACAACGGCCTCCAACCGCTGCGGAAACAGCAGTTGAAGCAGGAGGTCGCGGCGATCAACTTTTCGACCAACAGCCTGTTCGATCTGTGGGCGGGACCGATCTCGGTCGCGTTCGGCGCGGAATCGCGCAAGGAGTCGGTCACCGGGTCGGTCGATCCGCTGTTCCAGCCGCTGGTTGCCAACGGCGTGACCACCGGCACCTGGATCTATGGCAACTACCTGCCCACCAAGGGCCGTTACGACGTCAAGGAAGCTTATATCGAATCGGTCATCCCGATCTTCAAAGGCATGGATTTCAACGGCGCATTCCGTTTCACCGACTATTCCACGTCCGGCACGGTCAATACGTGGAAGACCGGCCTGACGTGGCAGGTCATTCCCGACATCAAGCTGCGCGGCACGATCTCCCGCGACATCCGCGCGCCCAATCTCAGCGAGTTGTTCGCGCCCGGCACCGGCCGGACCAACACCGTCAACGTGCCGCAGGTGAACGGTAGCGTCGCGGCGAACCAGTTCAACGAGTCCACCGTCGGCAACGCCGCGCTGCGGCCCGAAATCGCCAAGACGTACGGCGCCGGCGTGGTGCTGACGCCGACATTTCTGCCGGGCTTTGCCGCCTCGGTCGACTATTACGACATCAAGCTGGACGGCGCGATCGACTCCCTGCTCGCCCAGACGATCGTCGATCAATGCTATCAGCAGAGCATCGCCGATGCCTGTTCGTTCATTTCGACGACCGGCGGTCGCGGCGTCACGACGCTGGGCCTGCCGGTGACCAGCATCGAGGTGAAGCCGACCAACTTCGTCAGCGTGAAGACGCGCGGGATCGATATCGAATCGAGCTATCGCCGCGCCGTCGGCCCCGGCAACATGACGCTGCGCGCGCTGGCCAGCTATGCGTTCGAGCTGACCAGCAACAACGGCGTCACCGCGAACACTGATCTGGCCGGCCAGAATGTCGGCGGCCTGCCCGACTGGACCTATCGTTTTTCCGCCGGATACGATCTCGACTCCGGTTTCAGCATTCAGGGGATCGCCCGCGGCGTCAGCGGTGGTGTGTACAACAACAATTATGTCGTCTGCACCACGGACTGCCCGCTTTCGACCGCCGATTTCCGCACGGTCAATCTGAACCGCATCAAGGGGCAGTTCTTCTACGACCTGAACGCAAGCTATTCTTTCGAGACGGGCGGCGTCAAGGCGCAGGTGTTCTTCTCGATTCGTAATGTGCTGAACAGCGACCCGGTACTCGTCGCCAACGGGCCGACCGGCAACAACACGCCCGCCTATCCGCAGACCAATCGTGCGCTGTACGACGTGCTTGGCCGCGTGTTCCGGATGGGCGTTCGCATCGGCATCTGACACTTGCCCGGCATCCGGGCGGAGCATCGTTGTGGCCGTCCGGAACCCCCTTTTCCTTCAGGAGACGAAGACATGGCCGATCCCCGCATTCTTGCCGCCGCCCTCGCCGGCGCTGGCCTCTGCACCGCTCCCGCCGCCGCCGCACCGCAGGCCGCCGCCCCCTCGCCCACCGGTGCCAGTGCCGCGATGAAGCAACAGGCGGTCGCCGATGTCGAGGCACATGCCAAGCTGATCCAGCAGATGGTTGATTCCCTCTTCAGCTATGCCGAGCCGGGCTTTCAGGAGTTCCAGACGATGGAATATCTGACCGGCATCCTGAAGAAGGAGGGCTTCACCATCACTAAGGGCGTGGCCGGCATCCCGACCGCGTGGACTGCGACATGGGGCACCGGCGGGCCGCTGGTGGCGCTGGGCAGCGATGTCGATGGTTTGCTCGGCCTGTCGCAATATCCCGGTTCGCCGACGCTGAAGCCGATGGTCGTGGGCGCACCGGGACACGGCGAGGGGCATAATTCAGGCATGCCGATGATGATTGCCGCCGCCATCGCCGCCAAGGACGTGATGGTGAAGAACAAGATTCCGGGTCGCATGATGCTGTGGCCCGGCGTCGCCGAGGAACTGCTCGCGACCAAGGCATGGTATGTCCGCGACGGCCTGTTCGAGGGCGTGGACATGTCGATCTTCGCGCATGTGAGCAGCGATTTCAGCACCGGCTGGGGCAACAGCGGCAACAACGCACTGGTGTCGGCCGAATACACGTTCCACGGCAAAACCGCTCATGCCGCCGGCATGCCATGGGAGGGCCGCAGCGCGGTCGACGGGGTCGAGGTGATGGACGTGGCGTGGAACATACGCCGCGAACATCTGCCCGTTACGCAGCGGTCGCATTACGTCATCACCAACGGTGGCGGTCAGCCGAACATCGTCCCCGACCTCGCCACCGTCTGGTATTATTTCCGCGATCTGGATTTCGGCAGCGTCCGCGACCTCTACAAGACCGGCAACGAGATCGCCGACGCCGCCGCATTGGCAACCGGCACCACCGTCGAACACAAGCTGTTGGGTTATGCCGCGCCCAATTACGGCAACAAGCCGCTGGCCGAGGCGGCCTATGCCAACATCAAGGCCGTCGGCATGCCGACATGGAGCGCCGACGATCAGGCCTTTGCCAAGACCGTGCAGGAAACGAACAAGCGCACGATCAAGGCACTGCCGACCGTCGTCGCCGACCTTTCCACGCCCGCCAATCGCGAGCGGTCGCTGGGCGGCGGATCGGACGATATCGGTGATATCATGTGGACGGTGCCGACGATCACGGTCCGCTATCCGTCGAACATCCCCAGCATGATCGGCCATAACGTGCTGTCCGCAATCGCGATGGCCACACCGATCGCGCACAAGGGCGCGGTGGCGGGTGCCAAGGCGGTATCGATGACCGTCCTCGACATCATGACGACCCCGCAACTGGTGGCGGACGCGAAGGCATTTCAACAGGATGTGCAGTTCAAGGATCAGAAATACGATCCCGTCGTCACCGCCAACGACCCGCCCGCGATCCATCTGAACAAGGAGATCATGGAGCGAATGCGCCCGGAAATGAAGAAGTTCTATTACAATCCGGCGAAGTATCCGACCTACCTCGACCAGTTGGGGATCAAATATCCCGCTGTTGGCCAGCCGGTTGCCGCAGTCGCCCCTGAAACCAAGTGATGCCGTGGCTCGACCAATTCCGCATTCGGCGGGATTGGTCGGCGCCGCAAAAACGATCTGTCGCTATAACCGAATCCGGCTCGGCGTAGTCGCGCCTAACCAACGGCACGTTCACAACAATTGTAGCATTGATGTTATTACGAACAGTAGATGCCGCTAAAAAAACCGACTCAACAAATACTTATGACGAAAGGAACTCAAATCTTTACTTCATTATCGAATAATTGAATCCGCTGTACATGGTCTGGCATCCGGCAAATACTGTCCGCTCATCGCGGGGGGTGCGGTATGGCGGAGTCGGATGCGCGGGCGGCGGTCAATTTTCTGCTGCGGACGGCGCGTAACAATGCGGGGCTGGAGTCGCTCGAACTGCCCGGCGCAGGGGACGAAGCGTCCGTGACCAACTTCGAGTCACTGCCCGATGCGCATAAGAGCGCGGTGGAGGGGGCGGCGGCAAAACTCGATCGGCCCGACCAGATGACGCCGAACGAGCATTTCGCGCTGGAAGCGATCATCATTCCCGATCGGCGGCCGGCGATCCTGATCGCGAACGACGATTACACGGTGACCCACCGGGACTGGCTGCACCTGAACGATCCGGGGGTGCGGGCGCTCATCAAGCCGGCGATTCCGGCGATCGGGCGGCTGGAACTGCCGGATCGCCACGACATCCCTTATGGCGGCACCGCCTTTCTGGTCGGGCCGGGCCTGGTGATGACGAACCGGCATGTCGCCGAACTGTTCGTCGATGGCGCCGGGCGCGGCCTGTCATTCAGACCCGGCGCCAGTGCAGCGATGAACTTCGTCGAGGAGGCCGGGCGGCAGGTGCCGCAGCGTTACCGGATCACGTCGGTGGTTCTCGTCCATCCCTATTGGGACATGGCGCTGTTGAAGGTGGCCGATGTGCCGTTCGCGCCACTGACGCTGTCGGCGGCCGATCCGGAGGGACCGGAGGACGAGATCGTCGTGATCGGATACCCCGCATTCAATCCCCGCTTCAGCCGAGCGATACAGGATCAGGTGTTCGGCGGCGTGTACGACGTGAAGCGGCTGCAACCGGGCCATCGCCTGCCGCGCCGTGCCGTCGACAGTTTCGGGAAAAGCGTCAACGCATCGACGCATGATGCCTCCACACTGGGCGGCAATTCCGGGTCCGCGGTGGTGTCGGTCCGGACGGGGCAGGTCGTCGGGCTGCATTTCGGTGGCGCCTATCTCGACACCAACTATGCGGTGCCGGCGCGCGATCTGGCGCTGGATGCGCAACTGGTGGACGCGGGGCTGAGCTTCGCCGCGCCAAGGCCCGCGCCGGGCAGCGGGGCGTGGGACGGATGGTGGCAAGGCGTCGAGACGCCGGCTGTCGTGGCGGCGCCAGCCACGCCAGCGGTGCCGCCCCCTACCCCGGTCGCCACGACGGTCGGCACGACCACCGCCAGCATCACAATTCCGCTGACGATCACCGTGTCGCTGGGCGATCTGGCCCCAACCGCCATCACGACGGAGAGCGTCACGCTCGAACGCGCGGTGATGCCGTGGCACGACGAAAATTACGCCGACCGACAAGGATATGACCCAGATTTTCTGGGCTTTCCCATACCGCTGCCGACCGCATTCGGTCCGGGTGGGCTGGCGCGGATGAGCGATGGCGCGACGGCCATTCCCTATACGCATTTCTCGATTGCGATGCATGCAGGGCGGCGGCTGGCGTTGTTCACTGCGTCGAACGTCCGTCGTGATCCGGCAGGGCGCGGGTCCGCCGACGGGCGCGACGATCTCGGCGGGTTGGGCGTCGGCGATACGGAGCGGTGGTTCCCCGATCCCCGCCTGCGCGGCGTCGAGCAACTCCCCGACCGGTTCTTCACGCAGGACCGGGGAGCCTTCGACAAGGGGCATCTAGTGCGGCGCGCTGATGTGGTCTGGGGCGAGACCTTTGACGAACGCCGCCGGGCGAATGGCGATACCTATCACGTCACCAATTGCTCGCCGCAGGTGGCCGACTTCAACCGGCCGCGCGGGACCGACAATTGGGGCGATCTGGAAAACGCGGTGCTGAAACAGGCGACGACACAGCGCCTGACGGTCTTCGCGGGGCCGGTGCTGGCCGCAGACGATCCGCCGTTCCGGGGCGTCGACGATGCAGGCGCCGTGACAGTCGCGATCCCGCGTGCGTTCTGGAAGGTGATCGTCGCGCCCGATGGAGCGGGCATCGGCGCCTATGGCTTCCTGCTGGAACAGGATCTGACCGGGGTGGCGACGGAGGCGTTGCAGTTCGACGCGCACTGGCGCCGGTCGATCGTCGATCTCGCGACGCTCGAGAAACGGATCGGCCACCTGACCTTGCCCGATATTTTGCATGATGCCGATCGCGGCAGAACCAGCGCGGGATATGCGATCGCCGCCGCGGCGGGGATTACGGCATGACACTGGGTCAGGGCGACGATGCCGGTGCCACGCTCGTCTCGGCGATCCTGTCTGCCTATGACAAACCGCGCCTGTCTAGCCTGTTGCGGTTCAAGGGCGGACTGATCCTGGAAAACGAGGTCAACACCGAGGCGCCGTTCCGCCGCGTTGTCGAAAACCTGACCGTGTTGCTGGATCAACAAGGAGACACCGAACGCTTCCTGGCGCTGGCGTTCGCTGACCGGCCGGGCAATCCCCTGTTACAGACACTGGCGGCGGCGCATGGTCTGACGGCGACGACGACCGATCGGACGGAGACGATGCCTCCCCCGGCGACGGCCGCCGAATATGTCGCGGCGGCGCAGGCGGCACTGCCCGCCGATCCCGCCGTCGCCGCGCTGGCCGGCAAGCTGGAGGGGCCTGCACCGGCACCGCATGCCAGTCTGGAAGCGCTGGTCGCCCGACGATCGAAGCTGATCGATTTCGGCCGCTTCCTGACCGGTCTGGAAAAGGTGATGCCGCGCATCTGTCGCATCGGCGTGCCCGGTTCGGCCGGCACCGGCTTTCTGGTCGGGACCGATCTGGTGCTGACCAACTACCACGTCGTCCAGGGGCTGATCCGTGACGATTACACGTTCGATCAGGTGGTGTGCGAATTCGATTTCAACAGCGATGTGGCCCAGACCCAACGGATCGGCGTCACTACCAAGCCCGACCATTTCTCCCCCTACAGCACCAGCGATATGTCGGGGACGGGCGAGCCTGCGGCGAACGAACTGGATTATGCGCTGCTGCATCTGGCGCAGCCAATCGGCGGTGGCGATCGTGGTTTCTATCCGCTCGATGCGACCCCACGCCTGTTGTCGGTCGGCGATTTCATGTTTGTGTCGCAACATGCCGCCGGGCAATTGCTGTCGCTGGCGATGGGGACGATCACCGACTTTCCGGGCAAGGCGCTGCGGCTTCGTTACGACGTGACGACCGGGCCAGGATCGTCGGGGTCGCCCTGCTTCTCGTCCGAGCTCGATCTCGTTGGCCTGCACCATGCCGCACAGGCGACGATCGCGCCGACATATAATCAGGCTGTGCCGATCTGGCTGGTGGCACGAGATATCGCGGCTGCAGGCAAAGTGCCGTGACGCAACTGGGCGACACCGTCATCGGGACACTGACCGACGTGATCGCCTTGTCGTTCGGCGATGCGGAGGACGCGTTCTGGGCGGCGTGCCGGACGCAGGATGCACAGATCCGCAACGAAGTCGCCGATGCCGGATTTCGGGTCGAGGTCGGTGCCGCGCTGACTTTTCTCGACGGCGTGCAGCAGGCGGCGCCGGTGCTCGGCCCATTGCTGCTGGCGCGCCCGGCCGATGCGAGCCTTCGCAAGGCGATAGGGGCCGCGCATCCGCCAGCGTTGGTGGCCGTTAGCGAGGAGCGGTTCGCGCTCGAAGCGATGATCGGGGCCACGCTGACCAGCGTGCAGGCCCTGACGCTGCGCACCAGTCTCGACCAGATCGACGCGCTGATGGCGGCGGTGACGGCGTACAAGGGGATGCACGATGCGCTGCACGTGCTCCAGCCGCTATTGCCGCTGATGCGCAGCGCGGCACTGGCCAAGCCGCGCTGGCCCGAACTGCGCGTCTACACGATGCTGTTCCGCCAGCAACTGACGCGGATCGACACCGCCATCGCGGACCTTAACCGGGCGGGTGTGGTGCGGTTACTGGAGTTCCGCACGGCGATGGGCGGGGCGATCGACGCGATCGACGCGGCCCTGGCGGCGGGCGATGCTTATGCGCTGAACGACGCCGCCAGCGAGTTGGCCGCCAGTGTCGACGAGGGGCTGAACAGCGTCGACGTATCGATGCTCAATACCGCGCAGGACGCGAACCAGCCGTTCACGCTGGCGCTGCAATTCTTCACGCCGCTCGTCCAATCGACCGCAGGCACGCGATTCGAGGCGCTCATCACCTCGTATGTCGCCTTTGCCGATCAGGTGTCGCGCGAATTGATCGCGGCGATCGCCGAACATGGCCGGTGGCAGCGGCTGGACCGGCAGTTCGACCTGCTCCAGCGGATCGTGGTGGAGAACCAGCCCGGCGCGCCCGGCGATATCGACCGCATCTGGCGACTGACGTTGCGCGAATTGACGCAGGTCTGTGGGGCGCAGCCCGTATCCGACTGGGCATCGCCGATCGTGCAGTTGATCGCGCTGGCGACCGTCGACCTGAAACCCCCGGTCGCGCCGCCGCTGATCGACGCCGCGCGCGACCGGATCAGCGAGTTGATCTCAAACGGGCGCAGCCGGTTTATGGCCGTGGACCAATCCTTGCTCGCCTGGCTGGGGCGGTCGGTGCAGAAACGGCCCGAACTGATCGCCCTGTTGAAGGGAGAAGTCGGCCATGGTTGATGGAAGCCTCGCTCCGATCGGGTTCGAGGCTTTGTGCCTGCGCCACGGTCAGTTGCTCGATGCGCAGGCCGACGATCACCTCGACCGGGAAGCGGCGGCGGTGTTCGTGGCGGATGCGGCAGCGGCGGGCGTGCAGATCGAATCGGTCGGAGACCGGGATGCGATCCGCTCGATGATAAACTATTGGACCGCGACGCTCGCCCGGCTGCCGGACGACACCGCCTCGGCCAGTACCGGCAGTGCCACCCTGTCACCCGTTTCCGCCCCGACGCCCGTGGTGCGGCCTATCCTGGCAACGTTCGATGCCGCGCAGTCGCCGGTGCTGGACGAACAGGCCAATCCGTTCGTCGGACTCGCTGCGTTCGATGCGCCGGATTCGACGAAGTTCTTCGGGCGCGACAAGGTCGTCGCCGATCTGCTCCAGCACGTGCTGGCCGCGCCGCTGGTCGTCATCAGCGGCGCATCCGGCACCGGCAAGTCGTCGCTGGTCCGCGCCGGGCTGGTCGCGGCGGTGCGTCACGAGCCGACGGGGGCGGATTGGGTCGTCGCGGTCGTGTCGCCGGGCCGCGATCCCGTTGCAAGTCTCGCCAGGGCGCTGGCACCAGCGGGCATCGGCGAAAGCGCCTGGGTCGAACATTTCCGCCAACAGGTCGATGCCGCCCCCGCCAGTACCGGACAGATCGTCGCCGCGCGGATGGCGACGGCCAGCCTGATGCTGATCATCGATCAAATGGAGGAGCTGTTCAGCCTCTGCCAACCCGAAGAGCGCGACCGGGCGGCGCAGGCGATCGCGGCGATCGCCGATCTGCCGCGCGCGCATGTCGTGGTGACGATCCGCGACGAGTATCTGGAAAACGAACGCGCCGCTCGCGTCCTGCCGATGCTCGATCTGGCCGCCGCCCCCGAATTCCGCGTACCGCCGCTTCAGATCGACGATATCCGCGCCGCCATCGTCGCACCCGCTGCGCAGGTCGGGCTGGTCTTTCAGGACGGTGTGGTCGATCGAATCGTCGCCGATGTCGGCACCGATCCGGCGGCACTGCCGCTGCTGCAATATGCGCTGCTCAGGCTGTGGAAACGGCGCGATGGCAACCGGATCACGATGGCGACCTATGACGAGGTCGGCGGGCCATCGACCGCACTGTCGAACGCCGCGCAGGAAATCTATAACGGGCTGGGCAGCACGCAGGCGAAGGAGAATTGCCGCGTCATTTTCCAGCAACTGGTGCGCCCGTCACTGCTGTACGAATTCGTTCGTGACCGGGTGACGCGGGGTGAGCTGGAACGCCTGTTGCCGCCCGACAGCATCCGCACGATCCTAACCCCGTTCGTCGCCGCCGCGCTGATCCGCGTCACGCCGGGCAGCGACCGGGGGGCAGACCGCATCGAGATCGTCCATGAGGCACTGATCCGCAACTGGGACCTCCTGCGCCGCTGGTCGTTCGAAGTGCGCGATCAGGAGCGCGCCTATCTGTCGCTCGACGCGCAGGCACAGCGATGGACGGCATCTGGCCGCGCGCTCGGACACCTGTTGTTCGGCCGGGCGTTGCGCGAGGCGGAGGCGATCCGCGAGGATTACCGACAGCGGGCGCGCGTCGATCCGGTCAGCGACCGGCGCGTCGACCTGTTTCTGAAACGTGCGCGCTCGATCCAGCAACGGGTCTGGAGCGGACTGACGATCGCGGCGTTCATCGCGATCGCGCTAGTCGCCGGCATCTTCATGCTGAAGTATCACAATCGCAACGTGGTCGCCCGGCAGCAGCGGCAGTTATCCAGTCTGACGAGTACCACCGCCAAACTGAGCGAAGCCGCCGCCAGCCTGACCGCGCAGGCGGACGCATCCAGCATCGATGACGATGCCGGACGACAGTTCATCCAGATGCTGGTCAGCCGCGGCGCGGTCCCGCCCGGCGAATTGCCCGCCGCGTTTGCCGGCATGACCGATACCGCCGCGCCCTGGCCGCGATCGGGCCGCGCGCCGCGCTATGGCGCCGACTTCCTCGGCACCGGCGCAGCGATCGATCCGCGGGTGATCGCGACCGGGCTGGTTCGCCTCGATCTCGACAACATGCGCGTGTTCTTCGATCCGACGAGCGGCGTGCCACGCCTGGTCGTCAGCCAGCTCGATCGCAGCCGAACAGGATCAATGGGTCCGGCCAACGCCCTGTATCGCTGGCCCCGCCTTGACGGTCAGCCGGACGAGGTGGCGCTGGCCCGCGCCGGCATCGTGCTGGCGCATCTGATCGACCGGCGCGAGGTCGCATGGGGGCCGCAGGCGGCATCGGCGACGCAAGGGACCAACCTGATCGCGACGATGCAGCCGCTCTATGCGACGGGCGCACGGGGGGCGCCGCTGGCCGCATGGCCGGCGACGCTGGCATGGATGCGTTTGAGCCATAATCCACAGGCGAGCCGCATCATCTATTATACCGGCGCGGTGGCCGGCGATGGCCCGGTCGGGACCACGATCCCGCGCCTGTTGTGGAAGATCGCGGTATCGCGGGGGGCGGACGGAAAGCTGGTCGCCGATGCAGCGATGTTGCCGGCGCCCTCCGTACCCGGCGACCTGCCCGGCCGCACGACCATCGGCGCGATCGCCACCGCCACGAAGATCGATTTTCGCGCATTACAGGCGGCGCTGGCGATGGACGTGCCGGCATCCGGTGGCGGCAATGCGGGGGTGCCCGTGGCCATGACAGGCCCGACCGCCCCGGCGCGGGTGTATATCGAGGTGAAGGATGTCGACCCCGACCACGCCGCCGCGATCCGCGCCTCGCTGGCCGGCGAAGGCTTCGTCGTACCCCGCGTCGAACGGGTCGATCCGTGCATCGAGGTGCCGGAGTTGCGCTATTATTTCCGCCAGGATGCCGAAGCCGCGGCGCGCGCGTCGAGCATCGCCGGTGCCGCCATCGGCGCGGCGGGTTTGGGACCGGGCACGGTGACGATCAAGCGGCTCGATCCCGGTCGCTATAAGTCGGCGCGGCCCGGCACGCTGGAATTGTGGCTCTGCGGCACGGGCACCGCGGCGAAGAACTGACCGTGCGGCACCTTACAAGCAGGGGACATCGGACATGACACTCAGGATCGAAAAGCCGGTTGTGATCGAACAGAAGGGCGTCGTGCTGGAGGGCGTGCCCGGTGCCACCGCGGCACCCGCCATGGCAGTCGCGGGCGACGATTGGGGAACACGGATCGCCAAGCTGGTCCCGGCTGAGGCGCTCGGCCTGTACGGATCGGCGGTTGCCCTGGTGCAGACGCCATCGGCATCGGTGCGGGTGGGGGCGCTGTGGGTGATTGTCGCCATCTGCGCGGTGCTCACGATTTTCATCCGCTATCGATCGACGCTCGATCCGGCGACGGGGCGGCCGCAATGGCCGGCAATCGCGATTTCGCTGGTGTCGTTCATCCTGTGGCTGACCGCGATCGGCGCGCCGACATCGCCGATCGCGCTGCCCGAGGGGCTGGCCTTTGCCGGACCACTGGCGGCGCTGCTATGGGGTGCCGTGCTGCCCTATATCTATCGCGGCGAATGAAGCCGCGTCAGAGCGTTTTCAGATAGGCGAGCAAAGCCTGACGCTGATCGGCGGTCAACGTCGCCGCGCCATAATCATGGCCGATATTGGCGTTGCCCGGTAGCGACGTGTCATAGGTGAAGCCATTGCCCGGCGCATCGTCGCGCGTCGAATACCCGACCAGCGTCGGATCATACATGCGGGTGCCGACCTTGAACGTCTTGTGTCGGCGGGCCGGGGGCAGCAGCAGTTCGTACAGATTGGCGACCGATCCATTGTGCAGGTAAGGTGCGGTCGCCCAGATGCCGTCGAGCGGGCGGGCCTTGTACGCCATGAACGGGCTGTTCGCCTCCAGACAGGCCCGCAGGATTTCCGGGCGCTGGTCGGGCGCTTCGGTGATGACGACACGCGGGCGACCGCCGATGCCAAAGAAGACGCGCGCGGTCTGCCCGATAATCTGGCCCTTCTTGCCCAGCATCGCCCCCTTCACCGTCGTCTCCAGCATTTCGGCGAGCGGGGCATCCGCGCCCAATTTCTCGCCGCCGCCGATGTAACCAGCCGGTGTGCCCGCCAGATTGCCGGTCGCCGATCTGTAGGTGATCGCGTTGCACGCCATCCAGGGATCGGTGGCGTTGGGATCGGTCGCAGTCAGCGGCACCATCGTCACCTTATATGGCGCGGTGCCGGGTTGCGGTGCATGACATGTAGCGCAGTGCACGCCGAACTGCGTCTTGCCGGCGGCGATCATCGCGCGCTTGGCATCGGTATCGTCGATCGCGCCGAATAGCTGCACCGGCCAAGCGGGCGCCTTCAGCGTCGACAGCTGCGTTTCCAGCCGGATCAGATTGTCCGCCCAAAGGCTGGATTTGTAGCCACCCAGGCCGTTGCCCGGCCGCGTCACGACATCGCCGAACACGCCGATGACCTCACCCGAATTGCGCCCCATCGCGCCGTAATCCAGATACCGCCCCCCGCCCAGCGACAGGCGCGCGTTGCTGACGATGCCGTTCCATTGCAGCTTGTCGTGGCGATAGATGTCCCAGATGAACGGATAGCTGACCGGCGCATCGGCGGGATTGGGCGTCGGCTGCGCGGCGCCGGAGAACAGCGCGACTTTGTTGAAGATATGGCCGAACGCATCGACCCGGCCGAAACCATAGCGCAGCGGCGTGGCGTTGATCGTCTCGACCCGGTTCTCCCAGTCGATCAGCTTGCCGAGCGCGGCGCGCAGCAGGTCACGGTTCGCGGAGGTATCGCTGGTCGTCAGCACGGATTTGGCAAAGCGATCGAACTTGGCGGGATCGGTCCGCGTCGCGGTCAGCGCCCGATCGAAATCCTCGACGAAACGCTGGTAATCGAAAAGCGACGGGCCACCATCGATCCGGAGCGACTTGTCGCCGAATTCGATCTGCGCGGTGTGACAGGCCGAGCAGTTGAGGCCGACCCAGCGTTCGCGGCTGGACTGGCCGGTAAACCAGCGCAGCTTCGACACGCCCAGATCGGTGTCGTCATTGTCATCGACCGCGAAGCCCAGCGGCAGGTTATTCTCGGCACCGGGCAACAGTCGATAGCCGGCCAGGTGCGTCGGATCGGCGAAGGGCGCGGGGGCATCGGCCCTCTCCAGTGCCCTGAACCACGCGAGCGGCAACAGACGTGATCCTTGCGTCGCCGAATACCAGTCGCGCTGTTCGGTAGGTGACCAGCCCTGATTCCAGCCGAGCACCGGTTCCTTGCGACCGCAGGCGGCGGCAGTGAAGAAGGTGGCGATAGCGCCAAAGGCGAGCAGCATAGACCCCGAACCGCGTGCGCGTGATATCGTCATGACCTTGCCCCTGCCCCATGTCAGTGGAAAGTCTCATTCTGTCACAGACTGGTCAAGAGAAGCGGCGTATTCCGCCCATCTCTATTCAACAAATATCAACAAAATAGGGTGGACTATTTCGTTCTTATTCCATCCTTTATGATACGATAATTTTATATGTCAAAGTTATCCAATTGATTCATCGAAGGTTTCTTCAATTATTATCTGTTGGTCGTCGAAAATGAAATTTCGAATGCTTGCCGATACTCATCGCTCGAAGGACAATAGGGCCGCGACTCGCCCGAGGGAGAAGACGTGATGCAGTCCAACGACCAATCATCACAGGAGCGAACGATCGACGACCCGGTCGATCCGCACAGCGACGGCGATCTTTCCGCGAGCATGGCTATCGAGGAGTCACCCGCCCGCCAATGGCGGGTGGCAGATGCTCTGCTGGGGCTTCGTCAGGCCGTGAACACCGCTGCCCCCCGGCGTGGCAAGGCGAGCGACGGTACGATCGGCGATCCCGCCCATGCCTCGCGCGCGTCGGACCACAATCCGTGGATCGTCGATGGCGGCGTCGGCGTGGTGACGGGGATGGACATCACGCACGATCCGAACGGCGGCTGCGACGCGCATCGGCTGGCCGACGTGCTGCGCCGGTCGCAGGACCCGCGGATCAGATACGTCATCTCAAACCGGCGGATCGCCAGCGCGCAGCCGAAGGGCGAGGCGCCGGCATGGGCGTGGCGAACATACACCGGGGCCAACGCCCATAATCACCATGCGCATTTCTCGGTCGTCGAAGCGAAGTCGGGATATGACGACGCCCGCGGCTGGCCGATCGAGGCCGCGTTCGTGCAGACCGAGGCCGTCACCACCGGCGACGATCCCGACGAGGCGCTGGCGGAGGTGGAACGCGGTCTGGCCGCCACGATCGCGGCCGCCGCCGATCCGGCCGTGCCACTCCTGCTCAGGCTAACCACGCTGAACGCCAGCGTCGATGCGCTGATCGATGCCTATAACCAGGCGGTGCGCAGCAGCGGTGTCGATCCTGCCAGCCTGATCGAGGAAGCCCCCGCCCCTGCCTTCGACGCCCTGCGCGGACCATATCAAATACTGTTCGACGATTGCCGGGTCCCGGCCACGAAGGCCGGCGTCGTGGCGTGGCACCGCATGATGCTGTTGAAGGGACGGCCGCAATATGAGCGCGTGGCTGCGGCGACGGGGGTGCCGTGGTGGTTCGTCGGCATCGTCCACGCGATGGAGGCGTCATTCAGCTTCACCAGCCACCTGCACAACGGTGATCCCTTATCGGCCCGCACCGTTCAGGTGCCAAGCGGACGACCGACAACCGGCCAGCCGCCCTTCGCCTGGATCGACAGCGCGGTCGATGCGCTGACCGTGGAGGGGTTTGCGGGACAGACCGAATGGTCGGTGCCGCGGGCGCTGTATCGGTGGGAGGCGTATAATGGCTGGGGCTATCGCCGGCCGGCGGTTAACGTTCCGACGCCGTATCTCTGGTCGTTTTCCAACCATTACGACAAGGGCAAGTTCGTGCGGGACGGCGTGTTCGACCGTAATGCGCGATCGGCGCAGTGCGGCGCGGCAGTGATGCTGAAGGCGTTGCAGCGGGCGGGGGACGTCTTGGTGTAGGACGTTATCGCCGTCAGTGAACCTCATACCGATAGCTGAGTTCGGCCGTTGCGCCCGCCGGCAGCGGCACTACCCAGGTCGCGATGCCGCCGACCGGTGTCAGCGCATTTCCGTCCGCCTCGATCTTCTGTCCGGCGCTGCCGATCGGCAGTTCCGCGACGACTGCGAACGGGTTGGCGTTGGTGATCGTCGCCCGGTCCTCGCCCCGGATGATCGATCGCTGCTCGACCAGCACCTGATGGCTGGTGCCCGACGCGATGCGCACCGTCTCGCCGACCGCCTTGTCGGCGATCGTTCCGGTGCCGAGCAACAGCGTACCGCCGGGCCGGTCGAGATAGAGCGACGTGGTGCCGTTCGGCAATGGAAAGCCGAGGCCGTCCTGTTTGCGATTAAGCAGGACAAGCTGTTTGGCGGTCGGGGCGGCCATCAATGTCTGGCCGGGATAGAGCGCCCGGCGATAACGACGCTCGAACGGCACCGTGCCGGATGAAAGCAGCGCGACTTGTTTCTGCGCATTGGCGGCGACGGTGACGCGCTCGGGCACGCGGTACAGCTTCAGATCGCCCAGATCCTCCGGCGGGGGTGGGGGCGGTGGAGGTGGCGGGGCGGGCGGTGGAGGAGGTGGCGGCGCCATGGCCATCATCCGCGATGCGGTCACGACGATCTCGTCCGCCATTTCGAACGCCTCTTCCGGCAAATCCGACGTCGTCGTGCCGAGCGGATAGCAGCGTAGTTCCAGCGCGGCGGCTCGACGCGTCATCTCGGCGGTCGCCCGGCGGTTCAGTCGCCCCGCCACCGCCTGCACCGCCGCGTCGGCGAAGCGTTCGGGATTGGCATTGGCCAGCGTCAGCCACGCCGACAGCGTCAGGCTGCGATCATCCGGCGCGATTGTCGCGACATAGCTGGCGCTCCAGTCGAAACCCGATGCCACATACGACAGCGTCACCGTCGCGGTGCGGGCGGTGGGCGTCACCGTGGCGACGCTGAGCGCCGGTTTCGCAGACAAACCGGCCGGCACGCTGGCGAAGCTCAACCGTTCGGGCAGGCCGGAACAGCGCAGCGTCTCGATCCCCGCCGCCGTCTTCAGTACGATGCCGGGCGTCGGCCCCGCGACAATCGTCGCACTCTCCGATCGCTTCCGGCCCGTCGCCCGGTCGGTTCGCGTCAGCGTGACGTCGCGACCGAGTGTGCCGTCGACCAGCGAGGCCGGCGATAACAGGCGGGCGTCTCGGTTCTTTTCCACGGTGCCGCCGGGCAGGCCATCGATGATCGCACTCACCGGCACGATGCCGGCCGCGACACCCTCGAACCGCAGCACCGCCCGCCCCTTGGGCAGGCGGACCTTGCGGGTTTCGGTGACGAGCGCGAAGCCGCCCAGATTGCGCAGGTCCATCCGGTCCCCCCGCCCACGCCATGGCGCGCGATAGACGGTGATGGCGACACCATCGGCCGTGGGCGAGTTAACGGACGGCGGCGCTGCCGCCACCGATTGCGCCGCCGCCTGCCCGCCGGACAACAGCGCCAGCATCGGCAACGCGCCCAGCCAAGCCGGCGGACGCATCAGTAACGGGTATCGAAGGTCGCGGTGACGATCGTCTGGCCGTTCGCTGGCACCGGCACCTGCCACACGACGGTGGCGGCATTGCGCCGCTCGCTCTTGCGGCTTTCGTCGATGATGCGCGTATCGGTCCAGTCGAGGCCAGCTTGCGTCACTTCTACCGTCACCGGCGTCGCCTTCGCATTGGTCAGGGTATAGCGCATCGCCGTGCGCCAGCGCGTGCCACCCACTTTCGTCCGCGCCGTCACGGTCGGCTGCACCTTCACGTCGAACGCATCGCCGGTGGATAGCGATATCTGCGATCCTTGTGGCGTATGGTCGATCCGGTTCTCGCCGGTGAACTGCGGCTGGCCGCGTGCATCGCGGACATAGACGCGCACGGTCCCCGCCGGCAGTGCATCCCCCAGCCCCGCCGCACCCGAATTGGCGAAGCGCAGAACGCTGGCGGCACTGCGCGGCTCGTCGGCCGATCCCAGCCAGTCGTTCTGGAACGCATAGCCCGAACTGGCCGCCGCGCCCTTCACGTCGAGGAAGCTGACCTGCTTGGTCTGCTTGTCGGCGATCGTCGTGCGCTCCGGTAGCGGATAGAGATAGAAATCGCCCAGTTGCTCGCGCATCGATGTTTCGGTTCCCGCCTGCATCAGGCGACTGGCGCGGCGGGGTGGCCGAGGCTGGTATCCACCCTGATTGCCGTCGCTCGTCACGTCACCGGCGACCAGCAACGTGCGCGCCATCGTGAAGCTCGTGCCGCTGGTGTTACGCAGCGTCACCCATCCCTGCACGTCGATGCGGCCGCTCTTCTGGTCGAACAGCGCGACATAATCCGCATTCCACCCCAGCCCGCGGCTCAGATACGACAGCGTCGCCGGCCGCGTGCCGGATCGGGTGATGGCCAGCGTCACCGACAGCGTCGGGCGCGCGCGCAGTGAGTCGGGCACCTTGTCGAAGATCGCGCGCACCGGCAGGCCGTCGTCGCGCAGCACCTCGATCCGGTCGCCGATCTGCAACACGACGCCGCCGTTGACCGCCAGCACCTTCGCCCGCTCGCGCGTCTCGGCACCGGTCGCCGGATTGGTCCGCAGCAATGTGATCGTCTCACCCACCGCCTTTTCCATCAGGCTGGTCGGGCTGAGGAGGTCGTAATCGAAATTCTGTTCGACGATCGCGGCATCGGCGACGTTCAGCGAGACGGTTTCCGGACGGATGGCGGCGCTGACATCGGGAAAATTCTGCCTGACCCGACCACTGCCCAGCGTCAGTGGCCGCACGTCTTGGATCAGTGCGATGTCGTTGTTATAGATCGTGACGGACACATCGCCCTGCCCCGCCGTTGCCGGTCCCGGTGCGACCTGTTGCGGTGCCTCCTGCGCCGCGGCAGCCCCCGGCGCGATCAGCATGGCCCAGATCGCTGTCATTGCCCGCATCACATTCTCTCCCCGTTTGCGCCGGGTTTTGCACGCCGCCGGTTCGCCCGCAATGGCGCAGGGGGCGATCCGAAACGGCTTGAGGGGATCGGGCGCGTTTTGCGTATAACGACATGGAAATGGAGTGCGTGATGCCCGACCCGATCGACCGCGCGGCGACCCTGATCGCCGCTCTATCCCCAGCACCGCTCGATGGACTGGAGTCGCGCGTCTTTGCCGCGATCGAGGTTCGCGCACGGGAAGCGACCGCGGCACGGCGCGTCGGCTTGTGGTCCGTGGCGGCGGCGCTGACGATCGGCCTGACTGGCGGTAGCTTGGCGGGCGGCGCGGTGGCGGCACGGGTGGCCAGCCCAATCGGTGTCGACGCGATGCTCGCCCCCTCCACCCTGTTGCTCGGCCGATGAACCGTACTTTGCTAACCATCATCCTCGCGCTGCTGGCGGCGATGGCGGGCGCGTTTATCGGCTGCCGGATCATGATGCCGGCCGCGACGCAAGGCACCGAAATCCACGCCCTGCTGCACTGCACGATCGCGCTTGATCCAGACCAGGAAGCACGGATCAATGCACTGGAGGCCGGTTTCGCGATTAAGCGCGCGGGGCTGGAAGCGCAGTTGCGCCGCGACAATGCCGCACTCGCCGTCGCGATCGATCAGGAGCATCAGAACGGCCCCCGCGTCGCCGATGCCATCGACCGATCGCACCACACGATGGGCGCGCTGCAAAAAGCCACGCTGGCGCATGTCTTCGCGATGCGGCGGGTTCTGCGGCCCGATCAGGCGGCGGCGTTCGACCGGGTCGTGGTGCGGGCGCTGACCGCCACTTCGTGAACGATGCGCTGGCCCGGCTCGACGATCGCGATCTTGTCCTGCGTAGTCGCCGCGGTGAGGATGCTGCATTCGCGGTCCTGATGACGCGGTACAAGCAGCCGCTCTATCGCCTGATCGTCGCGCAGATAGGCGACGCGGACGAGGCGCTGGACCAATTGCAGGAAACGTTCATCGCCGCGCATGGCGCACTCGCCCGGTTCGATACGGACCGGTCGCTGCGCGCTTGGCTGGCGCGGATCGCGATCAACAAATGCCGCGACCATGCGCGGCGCCGGCGGGTGCGGCGGTTCCTGGCGCGCGTCCTACCGATTGAAAGCGGGGAACAGGTGCTCGATACGGCGGCGGATACCGAGGGACGCGCGATCGACCGTCAGCATCTCGCCCACGCGATAGCCGCGATCGGGCGATTGCCGGCGACACTGCGAGATCCCTTGCTGCTTTGTACCGTCGACGAACTGAGCCAGGCAGAGGCGGCTGAGGCGCTGGGCATCAGTGTGAAGGCGGTCGAGACTCGCATCCGTCGCGCCCGCGCCGCGCTGGCCCCACATCGCGTCCCGATCTGATAATTGGTGAGGGCTGGACAGCCGCCCTGCGTATGAGAACGAAAGCATCCATTCCGATCCAGCCATCAGGATATTCATGACCGCTCTATCCCGTCGCCGATTCTTGCGTGACGCTGGCCTCGGCGCCGGGGCGCTGACGGTGCCGTGGCTGCCGGCCTGGGCGCAGCCGGTGTCGGCCGGCATCGCCACGCCGCTGCCCACCGTGGCGGGTGACACGATCGCGTTGCGCGTCGCGCATCAGATGATGATGATCGACGGCAAGCCGTCGCACGCCATCGGCCTGAACGGCACCGTCCCCGGCCCGCTGATCCGCCTGCGCGAGGGGCAGACCGTCAGGATCGCTGTCACCAACGATCTGGACGAGGAAACCTCGATCCACTGGCACGGCCTGTTGCTGCCGTTCCAGATGGATGGCGTGCCCGGCATCAGCTTTCCCGGCATTCCGGCGCGATCGACCTTGACGTATGAATTTCCGCTGATCCAGGCAGGCACCTATTGGTATCACAGCCATTCCGGCCTGCAGGAGCAGATGGGGCATTACGGCCCGATCGTCGTCGATCCGAAGGGCATCGATCCCGTCGCGTCGAATCGCGAGCATGTCATCGTGCTGTCCGACCACAGCCCGCTTCATCCGCACGTGATCTTCAAAAAGCTGAAACAACAGGGCGGCTATTTCAATTACCAGAAGCAGACTCTCGCCGGCCTTTTGGCGGGTCGCGACCAACCGCTGGCGGACCGCACGATGTGGGGCGGTATGCGGATGGACCCGGCCGACGTGTCGGACGTGACCGGATCGACCTATACCTATCTGGTCAACGGTCATGGCCCGGCGGACAACTGGACCGCGCTGTTCCAGCCGGGTGAGCGGTTGCGGCTGCGCATCGTCAACGCATCGGCGATGACCAATTTCAACGTCCGCATTCCTGGGTTGAAGCTCACGATCGTGCAGGCGGACGGGATGAACGTGCGGCCGGTGACGGTCGACGAATTCCAGATTGCGGTGGCCGAAACCTATGATGTGATCGTCGAGCCGGTCGCCGCGGAGGCGTACACGATCGTGGCGGAGGCGTGGGACCGATCGGGCATGGCCCGCGCCACGCTGGCCCCGCGTGTCGGGATGGTCGCGGCCGTGCCGGCGTTGCGGACCCGGCCGCTGGCGACGATGACCGACATGGGCATGGGGAGCATGGCCGGGATGGACCACGGCCCGATGGCGGGCATGGATCACGCCGCGCCCGCCGCCGACGCTTGCCCGCCCGAACATGCGAAGATGGGCCATTGCACGCCCGCCGCCGCTGCCAGCGCGCAGGCGGGCCACGACATGGCCGGCATGAGTCATTCGATGCGTGACTTCGCCATCGCGCCGACCCTGCCGAAGACACCGACCGTGCAGACGATCTCGCCGATGCCGATGGACCGCACCGGCGAACCGCCCCAGGGCCTGGTCGGCACCGGCCACAAGGTCCTCGTCTATCGCGACCTGATCGCGCTCGATCGCAATCCCGATCCGCGCGCGCCGTCGCGACAGATGCAGATCCACCTGACCGGCAACATGGAACGATATATGTGGGCGTTCGACGGCGTGAAGCTGAACGAGGTGAAGGCGCCGATCCCCTTCCGTCTGGGCGAACGCGTGCGCGTGACGCTGGTCAACGACACGATGATGGCGCATCCGATCCACCTGCACGGCCATTTCTTCGAACTGGTGACGGGGCATGGCGACCACAGCCCGCGCAAGCACACGATCAACGTCGCGCCCGGCGGCACCGCGACGTTCGACCTGACCGCCGATGCGGTCGGCGACTGGGCGTTCCACTGCCACATGCTCTATCACATGCACGCCGGCATGATGCAGGTCGTCAGCGTCCGGCCCGATCCCGTTGCGGGAGCGCCGGCATGATCCGCGCGCTGCTCGCCACCACCGCGATCGCGGTGACGTCACCGGCGTTCGCGCAGTCGATGGATCACATGCACATGCCCGGCATGGCGATGCCCGCCGCGCCCAAGGCAGAAAAGCCGAAATCGAAAAAAGCCACGGCCAAGCCTGTACGTCGCACACCGGCGACTTCGCGGAAAGCTACTCCAAAAGCCTCCAGCACCGGACATGCGATGCCGGATATGGCAAATGGCTGCGCACCGGAACATGCCGCCATGGGACATTGCACGCCAGCCGCCGCACCCGCCACGTCGACCAATGAAGCCATACCATCGATGCCCGGCATGGCCATGTCGCCAACCGACTCCTGCCCGCCGGAACACGCGGCGATGGGCCACTGCAAGCCCGCCGCCACAGCACCCGTCGGTACCGACCAACCCGCCGGCAACGCACCGCGGCCCGCCGCGCCCACCGACTCCGCCGCCGCGCGCTTCCATGATCCCGCCGCCATGGCCGCGAGCAGTGCCTTCATGCGCCGTGAACATGGCGGCATGCGGTTCAGCCAAGTGATCTTCAACATCGCCGAAGCGCAGGTCAAGAAAGGCCGCGACGGCTATCGCTGGGACGGCGAGGGCTGGTTCGGTGGCGACATCCACCGCCTCGTCATGAAAAGCGAGGGTGAGGGATCGTTTGGCCGGCGGCTCGACGGGGCCGAGGTACAGGCGCTCTATTCGCGCGCTATCGGCCCTTACTTCGACCTGCAGGGCGGTGTGCGCCAGGATCTGGGCCGGGGTGCGAAGCTAACCTATGCCACCATCGGTGTCGAGGGACTCGCCCCCTATTGGTTCGAAGTCGAGGGTGCACTGTTCCTGTCCGACAAGGGCGACGTGCTCGGCCGGGTCGAGGCGTATTACGACCAGCGCATCACCCAACGCCTGATCGCGCAACCCCGGCTGGAGCTGAACCTCGCCGCACACGACATGCCCGGCAGCCGTATCGGATCGGGCCTGTCGAACGCCGAGCTCGGCCTGCGCCTGCGCTACGAGATCAAACGCGAATTCGCGCCTTATGTCGCCGTATCATGGGAGCGGCGATACGGCGACACCGCCCGCTATGCCCGCGCACGAGGCGATGACACGGGCGGGTTCGCGCTGGCGCTGGGCGTGCGCGCCTGGTTCTGAACAGGTCCCCGGCGGGCCGGGGAACAGAAAGTCAGGGTACCAGTAGATGCACCGTATCGGCCGACACCCACGCCGCCGTCCTGATAGCTGCCCCGGCCAGCGCCGGCTCGTCCACCCGCGCCCGATCAGCGACGACGACGCGGTAACGCCCGGCGTGCCGCGTCACCTCCCCGACATTGCCCTGCCCGCCCAACGCAGCCTCCAGCGCCGCCGGCAATGCCACGGGAGCAACGGCGACGGCCGGCGTCGCCACCGGCACGACTGACACCGGCGCCGCATCGGCCGCCGTCCGCATTTCCATCGCCAGCCCGTCGGCTATGCCGCCGACGATCACCTGCACCGACGTCGCCGACGGCCGCAGCACGCCGCGCGCGCCGAGTTGCCGCAAACGCGGCTCGTCGATCGCATTGCTGTCCGCCACCGACAGCCGCAGCCGCGTCGCGCACGCATCAATGCCGCGCAGGTTTGTCGCCCCGCCCAGCGCCGCGACATAGGCCGCCGCCCGGTCGCTTGCCGCCACTGGCGCCGCGTCGGGCACGGCATCCGCTGGCTCACGCCCCGGCGTCGGCAGGTTCAGCCGGACGATCGCGTAGCGGAACAACGTGTAATAGATCAGCGCATAGGCCGCCCCCACCGGGATCAACATCAGTGGCTTCGTCGCCTTGCCGTAATTCAGGACGTAATCGAACAGCCCGGCCGAAAAGCCGTAGCCCATCTTCACGCCCAGCGCGTTCATCAGCGCTTCCGATGCACCGGTCAGCACCGCGTGGATCGCGTAGAGCACAGGCGCGAGGAACATGAAGCTGAACTCGATCGGCTCGGTCACCCCGGTCAGGAACGACGTCAGTGCCAGGCTGAGCAGCAACCCGCCGACCGACTTGCGCCGATCGGGCAAGGCGGTGTGGTACATCGCCAGGCACGCGGCGGGCAGGCCGAACATCATGACGGGGAAGAACCCGGTCATGAAGCCGCCCGCCGTCGGATCACCCGCGAAGAAGCGCGTCAGGTCGCCGCTCTTGCCGTGATAATCCCCGACCACGAAGTACGCGACGTTGTTCAGGATGTGATGCAGCCCCGTAACGAGCAACAGCCGGTTGAGCAGTCCGAACGCGAACAGTCCGAACCCGCCCGCCGCCACCACCGCGGTGCTGAGCGTGTCCATCCCGCTGCTGATCGCGCCATAGCTGAAGCCCGTGACCAGCCCGATCGCCAGCCCTGCGACGCCCGCGACGATCGGTACGAACCGGCGCCCACCGAAGAACGCCAGATATTCGGGTAGTTTCAGCGTCGAATAGCGGTTGTAGAACAGGCCCCCGACCAGACCGGAGGCAATGCCGATCGGCACTTCCAACTTGTCGATTGCGGTCGCCTTCCACGCCGATCCCACCGTCGCCAGCAGCGTCTCCGGCACGCCTGCCAGTGCCTTGGTCGGCACCGTCATCAGCACCTGCGCGCCGTTGATCGACACGAGGTAGCACACGATCCCCGCCATCGCCGCGGCACCGTTGCCGTCACGGGCGAACCCCGTCGCCACGCCGACCGCGAACAGCATTCCGAGGTTGGAGAAGATCGCCTCGCCCGCTGCGCTCAGGAATGGAATGTCGAGCAGATCGGGCTGGCCCAGCCGCAGCAACAGGCCCGCGATCGGCAGCACCGCCAGCGGCAGCATCAGCGCGCGACCCAGGGGCTGGAGGAACACCATCGGCGACGTCATCGGGCCAACTCCTCGGCGAAACGGCGGGCAAGCGCGCGCACTGCGCCCGCGCTATCGACGGCGATCGCCGCCTCCGCCTGCGCGGTGGCCCGCGCCAGTGACAGCACCGCGACCAGTGCCTTGGTGGCGGGCACGCGCGCCGGCGGCACGGACAGCGTCCGCACCCCCAGTCCCAGCAGGATCGGCACCGCCAGCGGATCGGCGGCAAGTCCTCCGCACACGCTGACCGGCACACCGCGCGTCGCCGCACCGCGACAGGCGGCCTGGATCAGCCGCAACACCGCCGGGTGCAACCCGTCGATCCCCGCCGCCAGTGCCGGATTGCCGCGATCCATCGCCAGCACATATTGCGTCAGGTCGTTGCTGCCGACCGACAGAAAATCCACGTGCGCCGCCAGCAGATCGGCGGTGATCGCCGCCGCCGGCGTCTCGACCATCGCGCCCAGTTGCACCGGGCCGATGCCCATCTCGGTGCGCAGCCGGTCGAGCACCGTCCGCACCGCGATCATCTCGTCGACGCTTGCGACCATCGGCACCATGATCCGCAAATTTTTGACATCGGCGATCGACACTATCGCGCGCAGCTGCGTCTCCAGTACCTCTGGTTGCACCAGCGCCACCCGGATACCGCGCACGCCCAGCGCCGGGTTTTCCTCAGCCGCGATATCCAGATACGGCGCCGGCTTGTCACCGCCGACATCAAGCAGCCGGATGACCACCGGCTTGCCCGCCAGCGCCGCCGCGACGCCGCTGTAATCCGCCGCCTGCTCGGCCTCGGTCGGTGCGGTCGCGCGGTCGAGGAATAGGAATTCGGTGCGCAACAGGCCACAACCCTCCGCCCCTGCATCCGCCGCCGCCAGCGCATCGGCGATCGATCCGAGATTGGCATAGACACTGACCGCGGTACCATCGGCCATCACCGTCGGTCGATCCCCGGCCGCCCGCGCCGCCGCCTCCGCCGCCGCCCGGTTGGCGATCGTCGCCCGCGCCCGGTCGACCCGGTCAGCGTCGGGATCGACATGCAGCGCGCCACCATCAGCGTCGATCACCAGCATCGCACCGTCCGCCACCGCGTCCAACGCCTCACCCAGCGCGACGAGCATTGGCACGCCCATCCCCGCCGCCAAGATCGCGACATGCGACGTCGGCCCACCACCAACGACCGCGAAGCCCCCGACCTGCTGCCCGGCCAGCACCGCCAGTTGCGACGGCAGCAGGTCGTGCGCAAGCACGATTGCCCCCGCCGGCACGTCGAGCGGCGCAGCTTCGGTGCCGAGGATCGCGTGAACGACCCGCAGCGCCACGTCGTGAATATCATCCGCCCGCTCGGCGATGCGGGCATTGCCGGATGCGCGTAGCTGCGCGCCCTGCTCGGCCGCGGCGGTCATGATCGCGCTCGCCGCAGCGGCACCCGCGTCGATCGCCTGCACCGCCCGATCGATCAGCGTCGTATCGTCGAGAATGGCCTGATGCGCCTGCAACACGCCGCCCATTTGACCCGGCGTCGCGACCGCCTCTGCCAGCGCCCGCCCGACCGCGTCGATGCCGGTCGCCAGCCGCGTCCGCTCGATCGCCACCCCCTCGCCGTGCGCCGGCACATCGGGCACCGCCGGCCGCAGCCACCAACCCGTACCGACCGCCAGCCCCGGCGCGGCTGTAACGCCACCGATCGCGCCCTCCGCCAGATCTGCCGGCGCGACGACAGCCCGGGGAGCGGCGGCTGGCGCCTGTGCATCCACCTCGGTCGTCAGCAACGGCTCGATCGCGGCGATCGCGGCGACGGCATCAGGGCCGGTCGCCTCGATCGTCACCGTCGCGCCATGCGCCAGCCCCAGTGACAGCAACGCCACCGCGCTGGCCGCCGACACGACGGCATCGCCGCGACGGAAATCGACGCGTGCATCGTGTCTCCGCACCACCGCCACGATCCGCGCGGCCGGTCGAGCATGGAGACCATGCGGCAGTTGCACGATGACATCTTGCCGGACCGTCTCGCCCGGCGCATTGTCGGTCTCGTCGAGGCTAACCTCTGCCCGAACAGCCTCGAACCGCACCCGCATCAACGGATCGCCGACAGACACCGGCCCCTCGCCGCACCGTTCGGTCACCGTGACGCCCTCATGATCGAGCACCAGCACCGGCGTGATCGCCGCCGCCGCACCGCGGACGATCCTGTCCAGATCGAACCGGATCAGCGGCGATCCCGCCGTCACCCGGTCGCCTGGCTGGACCAGCGGGGTGAAGCCCGCCCCGTCCAGCGCCACGGTATCGATGCCCACGTGCAGCAACATCGACACACCCTCACCCACCGCCAGCGTGATTGCGTGCCCGGCGGCATGAACCGTCAGCACGGTCGCATCGCACGGCGCGTGCAGCGTATCGCCGGTCGGATCGATGGCCATGCCCTGACCCATCATCCCCTCGGCAAAGACGGGATCGGGCACGGCGGCCAGCGGCACGGCCCAGCCGGCAAGCGGCGCGAAGAGTTGCATATCGGTCATCGCCCATTTCCCCGGCAGGTTGCCATCACCCTATCGCCTACCCCGTCGCTGACAATACCTATCAATGACCACTCGGTTACATTTTGGCGTCTCGTTCGCATCGGAGCGACAGCCTGTGTCAGCAGGAATAGCTGATATCGATCAGAAAATATTCGATCATTTTTCAAACAGCGGACGTTGAGCGGCTGTTCAGATTAGGCAGCATACATCCCCTAAAAATGTCGATTTTATCGTTTGGAAGCGTGCAACTGTCATGCTTCGCCGCCTGCTTGGGTACCTTGAGAACAGCCGGAATTTGGTTCGGTGCCTGACTGGCCATCCAGCAAAGTGAGAGATAATTTCTTCAATAAAGGAACTTTTTATAAAAAACGTTATGCGGGTGATTTTCATGGTAGCGTCTTTGATATGTATTGGTTATGTAATGTATACCAAATGGTGACGATAAGAGACACTCGAGAATCGTCCGTCGCCGGGTCTGTCGTCAGCATCCGACAGTAAGGTTTTAGGGGCGAGCGTGCAGCTGGGCGCGCCTTCGCATTGGGGAATGGTTATGCGCCTGCGACACATGATTCTCGTCAGCACTGCCCTTACCGGGTTCGCCAATGTGGCCCATGCGCAGGATGCGACACCCGCACCGCAGCAGACGGGAACCACCGCCGCCAGCGGTGATGCCGACGACAGCGAGATCCTCGTCACCGGTTATCGCGGCAGCCTTCGCGAAGCCATCAACGTCAAGCGCAACGCGAATGCCGTCGTGGACGTCATCACCGCGGAAGACGTCGGCAAGTTCCCCGACCGCAACGTCGCGGAATCGCTCTCGCACATTCCGGGCGTCAGCATTGACCGTCGCTTCGGCGAAGGTGAGAAGGTCGCCATCCTCGGCACCGATCCCGCGCTGAACCGGATGCTGCTTGACGGCCATGCGCTCGCATCGGCCGATTGGGGCGGCAACGACAACGATCCGTCCAGCCGTACCTTCAACTATTCACTGCTGGCGCCTGAGCTGGTTGACCGCCTGGAAGTATACAAATCGCCCGAGCCGCGCATCGAGGAAGGCAGCATCGGCGGCACCGTGATCGTCCGCACTCGCCGCCCGCTGGAACTGAAGGCCAACTCGATCTTCGCATCAGGTGGCTATTCGTACAACGACCGCTCCGAAAAGGGCAATGTCCGCGCCTCCGGCCTCTATAGCTGGAAGAATGCGAGCGAGACGTTCGGCATCCTCGGTGCCGTCACCTATGACAAGCAGAACCTGACCCGCGCTGGCGTTGAGTTCTTCGGCTACCAGAGCGGTGCGGACTTCTTCCAGAAGAACAGCGACGGCACCGTCCGTCGCGACAGCGCCGGCCAGGGCATCCTGCTCAACCCGAACGCCACCGTCACCGGCGGCACGAAGAACGACCTGATCGCAGCGGTCGCTCCGTTCGGCATCAACTACGCCTATTTCCAGCAGACCCGTGAGCGCAAGAGCTACACCGGCACGGCGCAGTTCCGCCCGTCCAGCGACCTGACGTTCACGTTGAACGCGCTGCACATCGACGGCAACTACAACAACTATAGTCAGTCGATGTACACCATCCCGGTCGCCTGGACCGGCAGCGTGCTGCAGACTGCCAATGTCAGCAACGGCGTGGTCAACTCCGCCTCGTTCGCCGCCGCGCCCAACCAGAGCGCGCAGCTCGACACGCTGGTCCGCAAGACCAAGCTGAAGACGGACAACGTCAACTTCTTCGCCGACTGGGAAGGCGACAACGACGCCAAGGTGTCGTTCGCTGGCGGCTGGAGCAAGGCGACCGGCGGCCGCAACCCCGAATATCTGTTCAACGTGCAGACGAAGCTGCCGTTCAGCTATGCCTTCACCGGCACCTCGGCCGACGTGAACTTCACCGGCGACCTGACCAACCCGGCGAACTACTTCACCAACCCGAACAACAACGATGCCCAGATCGAGGGCCGCCCGGTCATCGTTGGTGGCACGCAGCTCAACGCCGCGCAGATCGGTGGTCTCGATTACAGTGTCACGACCGATCGCGACATCTTCGGTGGTTACGACGCGGTGATCCCGTTCGAATTTGGTCCGTTCACCCAGTTGCTCGTCGGCAGCCGCGTCACGGATCACGTCAACCGCATCGATGCGCGTGGTATCAACACCTATCTACGCACCTCGCTGCTGGGTTCGCAGCTGGGCGTCGACACGCTGACCACGCCGGACGGCACGTTCGACGGCAGCGGTGGCACCGGTTCGGCCACCAAATATCTCAACCTGCCCGAGCAAGCAGTGATCGACATCCTGGCGAACGCGATCAACTCGCCGCTCGTCACCAAGATCGGCGCATCGACCCGCGTGAAGGAAACCGTCGCGGCCAGCTATGCCCAGCTGAACTTCGACCAGAGCGGCATCCGCGGCAACATCGGTGGTCGTCTCGTCTACACACGCGACATCTCGAACTATGCGACGACGCTGAGCAACACGGTGAACCCGCAGCCGGTGCCGACGCGCGTCACCACCGACTATCTGAAGTTCCTGCCCAGCCTGAACATCGCCTATTCGGTCACGCCGGAAATCATCATCCGTGGTGCAGCGGCGAAGGTTATCTCACGTCCGCGCTATCAGGATCTGGCGGCGGCGACCTCGCTGAACGACGTGACGCTCGACGGCGGTGGCGGCAATCCGAACCTGAAGCCGTACGCATCGACCAACTACGAAGTGACCGCGGAATGGTATCCGCGCGCCGGTTCGCTGATCGCGGTCGAACTGTTCCGCCGCGAAATCTCGAACTACATCATCAACACGCGCACCAACACGGTGTTCTTCAACTCGCTCCAGAACCGGCTAACGACCTATAACGTCAATCAGCCGATCAATGGCGGCAAGGCGAAGGTCAACGGCGCGCTGATCTCGGCGCAGAGCGAGATCTGGGGCGGCTTCGGTCTTCAGGCCAACTACACGTATCAGGACAGCAGCACCTCGTCGGTCGATACCACCGGCGCGGAGCTCAACCTGCCGTATCTGTCGAAGCACACGGTCAACGTGATCCCGTATTTCGAGAGTGGGCCGTTCCAGGCGCGCCTCAGCTACAATTATCGCACCTCCTATTTCCGCACGATCGGCCGCCTCGGCTCGAACGAAATGGTGGCGCCGTATAACCAGCTCGATTTCTCGGCCGGCTTCAACATCACGCCGCAGATCACGCTGACGGTCAACGCGCAGAACCTGCTCGACGAGACGTATCTACAGTACAACACCACCCGTGATCGTCCGACCGCCTTCTACAAAAACGGCCGGACGCTGGCGGCCAACGTCTCGTTCCGCCTGTAAGCGACCTCAACAGGTCGTCGATTTTAGCAACCCCGGCATTCGCGTGCCGGGGTTGTTGTCGTTACAGCCTCCCTCATTAAGCCGCCGCATACGGAGCATGACCGTGAACGACCTCACCCGCCGCACGCTGATCTCATCGGGCATCGCGTCCGGCCTGGCCGTCACCGCTGCTCCGACGTTGGCGAAGCCTGCGACTCCATCCGGCACCCCGGCGCCGTGGGGTGCCACGCCCTCCAAGCGGCAGCTGGTCTGGCACCGACGCGAGCGGTACGCGTTCATCCATTTCTCGATCAACACGTTCACCGGCCGCGAATGGGGTTATGGGGACGAGAGCCCCGACTTGTTCAACCCGACCGATTTCGACCCGGACCAGATTGTCGCGGCGGCGAGGGCGGGCGGGATGACGGGGATCGTCCTGACCGCCAAGCATCATGACGGCTTCTGCCTCTGGCCGACCAGGCTGACCGAACATTGCATCCGCAACGCCCCCTACAAGGGCGGCAAGGGCGATATCGTCGGCGAGATCGAGCGCGCCGCGCGCCGTGCGGGCCTGTCGTTCGGGCTGTACCTGTCGCCCTGGGACCGCAATCATCCGGAATATGGCCGGCAGGGCTATATCGACTACTTCCGCGCGCAGATCGTCGAGCTTTGCACGCGGTACGGCGAGCTGTTCGAATTCTGGTTCGACGGCGCGAATGGCGGCGACGGCTATTATGGCGGCGCGCGCGAGACTCGGAAGATCGATGCGCCGGCCTATTACAAATGGCCCGAGCTGATCGCGCTGGTCCACAAGCATCAGCCGATGGCCTGCACCTTCGATCCGCTCGGCGCGGACATCCGCTGGGTCGGCAATGAGGACGGGATCGCGGGCGACCCGTGCTGGCCGACGATGCCTAACCACCCCTATGTCCAGTCGGAGGGTAATTCCGGCGTGCGCGGCGCGCCGCTGTGGTGGCCGGCGGAAACCAACACGTCGATCCGTCCCGGCTGGTTCTACCACGCCGACGAGGATGCCAAGGTGAAAAGCCCCGCCCGCCTGATCCGCTTCTTCGACGAATCGGTCGCACGCGGCACCAACATGCACCTGAACCTGCCGCCCGACCGGCGCGGCCGGATCGCCAACCACGACGTCGCGGTCCTGAAGTCGTTCGGCGACGCGATCCGCGCCAGCTTCGCGACTGATCTGGCACAGGGTGCGGTGGCCAGCGCCAGCCATGTCCGCGGTCCCGCCTTCGCCGCGTCGAAGGTGCTCGACAACGACCGCGAAACCTATTGGTCGGCGCCCGATGGCGTCACCACCCCGACGCTGACGCTGGACCTGCCGCCCAATCGCAGCTTCGACCTGATCCGCCTGCGCGAATATCTGGCGCTCGGCGTCCGCGTGACGCGCTTCGCGGTGGAGGCAGAGATCGGCGGCCAGTGGCAGCGGCTGGCGACGCACGAGTGCATCGGTGCCCAGCGGATCATCCGCCTGCCCGCCCCCATCGCCGCGCGGCGCGTCCGCCTGGTCATCCTGGATGCGCCCGCCTGCCCGGCGATCAGCGAGGTGTCGCTGTTCCGCTCGGTCGCGCCGATCGACGTCGCACCGCCCGCCTCCAGTGACCTGACAGTCCTGTCGCCACGTAACTGGCGGGTCGTTACCGCCACGGCACCCGGCGCCAATGTCATGCTAGACAACGACGTATCGACCGTCTGGACCGTACCCGCGCCCACCGCCACTCCGGTCAGCGTGACGCTCGATCTGCGCGAGGCATTCGACTTGGCAGGCTTCAGCCTGACGCCGGCGCGCCACCCGGAAAAGGACACCGCCCCGCCACGCGGCTATCGCGCCGAAACCAGCACCGACGGCACGACTTGGATCGCCGCTGGCGAGGGCGAGTTTCCCAACATCGCCTATGCCCTGGCGACGCAGCGGGTGCCGTTCACCACGCCCCGCTCGGTCCGCTATCTACGCCTTTCCTTCGCCACCACCGCGCTGCCAGCGGCAAAGATGGCGATCGCGGATATCGGCGCTTTCACCCGCGGCTGACAGGTCCCCGGCGAACGCCGGGGACAACCTCAAGGCAGAACCTCGGTAGACTCCACGCCCCACAGATCGCTGACTTCGACGAAGCCGGCCTTCCCTTCCACGTCCAGCCGGCACCAGCCATTGCCGCAATGGTCGATCCGCCCGACCACGCCCGGCGCCGCCCGCCAGGCCAGCGGCGCGCCCGCCTCCGGCCGCTCGCGCATCTCCGCCGGCTCCGTCCCACGGACGACGGCGGTGCGCGTCGAGCGCAACAGGTTCATCAGCATCCAACCCTCGGCCCCGTCGGGGTCCTGCACCTTGCGCCATTCCTTGAACACCGCGACAACCCGCACCGGCAGGTCGCGCCGTTGGTACACCCAGCTGGCCGGATAGGTGCGCGCCGGTCCCGTCCGCGTCAGCGCCCGGCCCGGCCCGATCGACCGCCAATAGGGTGGCGCCTGCTTCGCCGTCTGGGCGGACGCCGGTGCCGCCGAACTGATTGCGGCCGCTGCGGCGGTGGTGATGATGATGAGGGCGATGCCCGCGATACGCATGAACTGTTCCCCTGTTGCCCGTCCCGACACGACGCAGGCAAGCGATCAACGCCCGTTGACGCGTCCGGCGCGCTCCGCCAAGTCCTTATCATGCCCGATACGCGTCGCTGCTCCCACCCCCGGGTGGTCGTCACCCGCGAATTGCCCGATCAGGTGATGGACCGGATCGCGGCACTGTTCGATGCGCGGCTGTATCGCGGCGACACGCGGTTGTCGCGCGACACCCTGCACGCGGCGGTCGCGGAATGCGACGTGCTGGTCCCCACCGTCACCGATGCGATCGATGCCGAACTGATCGCGGCCGCGCCTTCGCTGAAACTGATCGCCAATTTCGGGGCCGGCGTGAACCATATCGACCTGCGTGCCGCCCGCGCGCGCGGCATCATCGTCACCAACACCCCCGGCGTCCTGACCGACGATACCGCCGACATGACGATGGCGCTGATCCTGTCCGTGCCGCGCCGTCTGGCGGAGGGGGAGAAGCTCGTCCGCTCCGGTGAATGGCATGGCTGGAGCCCGGGCGGGATGCTCGGCCACCGTATCGGCGGCAAGGCGCTGGGCATCGTCGGCATGGGGCGGATCGGCCAGGCGGTGGCGGCGCGTGCCCGCGCTTTCGGCCTCTCCATCCATTATCACAATCGCCATCGGCTGCCCGCCGTGCTGGAACAGGAGCTGGCGGCGACCTGGCATGCCGATCTCGACGATCTGCTTCGCACCGCCGACATCGTCACGGTGCATACGCCGCTGAACGACGACAGTCGGATGCTGATCGACCGGCGTCGCATCGCCCTGATGCGCCCGCACGTCTATCTCATCAACGCCAGTCGCGGCGGCATCGTCGACGAAGAAGCGCTGGTCGACGCACTGGAAGACAAACGGCTGGCGGGCGCGGGCCTCGACGTATGGGAGCACGAACCGCGTATCGACCCGCGTCTGCTCGCCCTGCCCCATGTCGTCATGACCCCGCATATGGGCTCCGCCACGTTCGAGGGCCGGGTGGCCAGTGGTGAAAAGGTCATTCAGAACATCCGCATGTGGGCGGACGGCCATCGCCCGCCCGATCAGGTGCTCGAGGGTTGGGCCTAAGATTTCGACCCCGAAACGGTTGGAACGATTGAGTTTGATCGGATTTCTGTCGGGCATCCCCCGGGACCAACAGGAGTATCCATCATGAAGAAGATTGTTATGTCGTCCATGCTTGTCGCCGCCGCCATGTCGATGTCGGCGTGCTCGACGCTGCGCGGCGCGGCGATCGGCGGCGCTGGCGGCGCCGGTGTCGCGGCCGTGACCGGCAAGGATGTCGGCAAGGGTGCGGCCGTCGGGGGCACCGCCGGCGCCGTCGTGGGTACTGTCGTCGACTGACCTACGCCGATCGGCAAATGCGAAGGGCGGCACGGGAGACATCCCGCGCCGCCCTTTGCTTCGTCCCCCCAATGCTTCAGGTCAGCCGCCCCGCGCCGCCGTCAGCGACATCGCCGCGATCACGCGTCCGCAATAATGCAGGCATAACTCCTGATGGATGGCCGCAACCGTGGATGAACCTGCTTCGATCGCCCGAACGGCTTCGGTACGAGCGCGATCGGCATGATATTGGCAGTCTGGATCGGACGTCATCGGCACTACTCCATCGGGGCAGGTCGGCTGTCGGCCCCGTGGATTGCCGCGGTTTGTCGCCACCGTTGCGGGCCGGCAACATCTGTCGCAATCTGTCGTCAGCTCTTGTTGGTCGCGCCCTGCTGTTCGACCGGCACAGGCGTCAGTTCGTACACCTCGAACGCATCGCCCGGCATCGCCAGCCGCCAGCGGAACGGGCCGATCCGCTCCACCACGCCGACCCGATCCCGCGCCCGATCGGTGCCATAGCCGAGCGCGGCATTGCCCGGTCGCTGTTGCCGCGTTCCCATGAAGACATACCGGTCACCATCCGGATACAGCCAGCCGCCCAACAAGGTCGGGCCGGTCTGCTTGGTGAAGCTGATCCGATCGCCCACCTCGTCGCCGACATAGCAGAAGAACGAACCCGTCTTTCGCACCGCGATCCGCGCCATCGTGACGAGCCGGCATTTGTAAGAACCCGGCGGCAGCGCCGGATGCGGCAGGGCGGCATCGGCGCGCAGCAGATCACCCTCGATCTTGATCGTCGTGGCCGCACGTCGCCCCAACCGTCCGCGCGCGGTGGCCCAGGCACCGGACAACTGCTCGATCCGATCGACGTCGTCCGCCACGATCGCCATGCGCCATGCCGGCGGCGGTGGTCCCATCGTGACGGTCGGGGGCGGCGTCCGATCGGTGGCACAACCGGCCAGTGTCAGCATCAATCCGGCGATGATGGTCCGTGTCATATCCAGCGTCCCGTCCCGTTGATCCGGCCGGCACCGGGCCGGGCGAAAGGGATAAGTCGACGGACGGTTCCGGTCCGGGCGACCCGTCCTGCCTCGGAGGCATGGCCTCCGAAGGTAAACGAATGGTTAACGCCGCGACGGATCGCCCGGCACGGACGACATGTCGCGGCCGTCATCTGTGCCGACGATCAGTCGCCGGTCAGGATGCGATCGACCAGTTGCTTCACGGACGGCACGAAGCCGTTGGAATAGAACGGATCACGCTTGAAGTTATAAGCGGAGTGGCCGGCGAACATCAGGTTCTGGTCGGTGTCGCCGCCATGCGCGATATCCTGCAACGTCTTCTGGATGCAGAACGAGCGCGGGTCAGCGAGTCGGCCGGTCGAATTCGTCTCGGTATCCGCCCAACTGGAAAACAGGCACTGCGAAAGGCAGCCCATGCAATCCGCCTGATCCTTCCGGATTTCCGCCTTTTCCGATGGGTTGACGAACACCAGCGTGTTGTCCGGCGTCTTCAGCGCATCGGTGAAGCCGTGGCCGAACCATTCCCGCGCACGCAGCAGGTCGCCCTGCGTCACCCAGAAATTCTTGCCCTTCACGCCGACGTCGAGCTGGAAGATGTGGTCGCCCGCCTCCTGCGTCGAAAATGCGATTTGCCGCTGCGACCGCGCCACCAGTGACCGCAGGAACGGATTCAGCACCGCCGACGAATAGAAACCGGTGGGCGAGAATTGATGCAACAGCACCTCGCCCTCCTCGATCTCCATCAGCTTGTTCTTCCAGCCATCGGGGATCGGGCTTTCGCGCGTCAACAGCGGCCGGGTGCCGTACTGGAACGCGATCGTCCCCAGTTCGGGATTGTCGATCCAGTCGTTCCAGTCGCGCAGATACCAGACGCCGCCGGCCATCACGATCGGCGTTGTATCGGGAATGCCCCCTTCGCGCATCGTATCGCGCAATGCCTTCACCCGCGGAAACGGGTCCTGCGGCTTCAACGGGTCTTCGGCATTGGACAAGCCGTTATGCCCGCCCGCCAGCCACGGATCCTCATACACCACCGCCGCCAGCCACTCGGGCGCCTTGTGATAGGCCCGCTTCCAGAGCGCACGGAACGCCCGGCCCGATGACACGATCGGCAGATAGGCGACCTCGTATGATGCCGCGATCTCGGACAGCTTGTAGGGCATGCCCGCGCCACAGGTCACGCCGGCCACCAGCCCGCGCGTCCGCTCCAGCACGCCGTGCAAGATGCGCGGCGCACCGCCCATTTCCCACAGCACGTTGATGTTGATCGCGCCCTTGCCGCCGGCAATGTCATGCGCGCGCTTAACCTGTTCAACCGCGCCGGCGATTGCGTATTCGACCAGCTCCTCATGCCGCGCGCGCCGGGTCAACGCATGATAGACTTGCGGGATGATCTTTCCGTCGGGGTCATAACTGTCCGCATTGACCGCCGACACCGTGCCGATGCCGCCCGCTGCAGCCCAGGCGCCGGCCGATGCGTGATTGGTCGCGGCGACACCCTTGCCACCCTCCACCAGCGGCCACACTTCGCGGCCGGCGTAATTGATGGGAGTCAGACCTTTGAACACGTGGAAACAGCCCTTTTTGCCTAAACACCGGCTCTATAGCGGATGGACGACCCGGTGCGAGCGAAACATAGAGCAGATCGCCGCACTACGATAGCGCCCCGGGCCGCCCCAACGCCCCCTCGTAAAGATCGCGATACCGCGCGATCATCACCGCCTCGTCATACTCGGCCACCGCCTTCGCCCGGTTCGCCGCCCCGACCTGCGCCCGCAAGGCACCATCATTCACCAGCGCCTGCATCACATCGCGCAGGCGAACCTCGGTCGGCCATTCGGCGATGAAGGGGGCGTTATCAGCCGACACCATCCGGCGCAGATCGCCGACCGGTAACGCCGCAACCGGCAGCCCGGCGGCCATCGCCTCGACCACGCTGGTCGGAAACTGCTCGCTCAGCGACGACAGCGCGACGAGATCGAATTGCCGCAGGAAGCGATAGGGGCGCTCGACGAAGCCCGGCATCACCAGTCGCTCGGCAATGCCCATCGCCCGCGCCGCGCCCTCGATCGCGGCACGTTCCGGCCCCTCGCCGACGATCACCAGCCGGAACCGGCCGGACAGACCGCCGGCGGCGCGGACCAGCGCAGTCAGGTTCTTCACTGGCTGCAATGCCGCGACCGCGCCGATCAATACCTCACCGTCGCGGCGCGTCAGGCCGGGAATTGCCGCTGGATCGGGGTCCGTCCAGTAATGTGCGGTCGCGATGCCGCTGACGATGCGGTGGACCCGGTCGCGCGGCTGCTTCCACGCGCCAAGCGCAATCCCCTCCAGCGCTTCCGACGGCACCACCAGTCCTTGCGCGGCGGTCAGCGCGACGCGGCGGTACATGTTGCGTTCGATCTTCAGGCCATCGGCCTCTTCCGCGCCAAAGCCATCCTCGTGATGGATCAGCGGCGGCATGCCCTTGCCGAACACGCGGCGCGCCATCACCCCGTCGATCGCACCCCAACCATAGGTCAGGACCAGATCGGACCGCCGCATCAGCCGCGCGATCGCCTCGTACCGCGCGACCGATGGTTTGCCGGCCAGCGGCGGCGCATTCTGCGCCAGTTCATATTGAACACCGGGTCCGATCATCGTCCGCCCGTCAAGCGACTCGGGATTGGCGGACACGATGACATGGCGCGCACGCGGTCCCCAGGCCGCCATCAACCGGGCGGCGCGCGCCTCCTTGCCCCCCATTCCGAAGGAGGCGTGAAGGTGGAGGATGGAGAGTGGCGCGGTCATATCGCCCCGTTAATCAGTTACCTCCACAATTGCACGATCACTTGACGACCGCGACCAAGATGTGCTGCGATGCAGTAAGTTGATCTGACTGGGAGATTACGACGATGATTAAGTCCATGATTGCCGGCGCCAGCGCGCTGATGCTGACTGCCTCTCCGGTTCTGGCGGCAACCGCCAATCCGGCATCGTCGCTCTCGGTGAAGTCGAGCGTTCGCGCCGCCGCACCGTCCAAGCGTGACAGCAAGCTCGCCGGACCCGGCGCGATCGTCGGCCTGGTGCTGGCCGCCGCCGTGATCGCTGGCGGTATCTATCTGGTCGTCGACGACGATAATTCGGACAGCAACTAAGGGATCAGGACAACCGGCGGTCGTCTGGGCCGCCGGTTGTATTATTATCTGGTGATCAAGATGGCTGGCACTTGCCGGCTTTTTTTGTGACTGACGGAAAGAGATTGATCCGATCAGGCGGCATCGCCCGCCGTCATCCGCAGAATGCGCGCTTCGAATCGCGCCTCTGATCGCCGAATGACCCGCCGGATCGCCGCGGCGATCAGCGTGAACCCGGCGATCAGCATCGCCCAAGTCGCCGGTTCCGGTAAATGCGACAGGCGATCGACACCGATCTCGGCCTCGTGCACCGCCGCCGGCCTCACCGCGATCCGCGCGATCTGGCCGATCCCTGACAATTCGATCCGATCGTTATCGGCCTCTGCTACGCCCAACAGCCGGCCCGTCGCGTCATAGGCACTCAGCCGCATCGGCGCGCCACCGGTGGCCAGAAGCGAGAACGACTGCGCCGGCATCGACAGCGTCCGGTCGGCGTTCACGAACAGGATATCGGCATCCGCCGATCCATCGCCACACAGGGCGGTGTTACGAGCAGCAGGCGCCGCACAGTCCTCGACCACGCTGCCGGTCCGATCGACGGCCATGCGATAGACCGAACCGACATCGTCCGACGCCACCGTGGTTGCCGCCACCGGCACCGCGCCCAGCATCATCAATGACGCACCCAGCGCCAGCCACCACCGCATCGGTCACTCCCCCAAGCGACAATTCCTGGCATCGGCTTTACCGGTCGGACTGCCGCTGCTCAAGCTACTCAGGCGAAGGCATCCGTCCCGATGTGGGTGATGCGGCACGCCAGATCGGCCTCGCCGCTGGCGACGATATAATGATCGCCCGCCTCGACGATCCCGGTCGTAAAGACGACATTGTCCAGATAGACCAAATCCTTGAGCGGCTCGATCAGATGCGGCGCGGGTTCCAGCAGCGGCGCGTGCTGCGTACGGATCGTCACCGATGGATCGTTACGGTCCAGGATCGACCAATAGGTGCGATAGATACCGACGACGCCCGACGGCTCCACCCCGTGCCACAGCGTCAGCCAACCGTCCACCGTCAGGATCGGCGGCGTCCCGCCACCCATGCGCGCCGTCGACACGGTGCCGGCATGCGGCCGAATCCCCGGCCGGTCATGCGGTTTCCAGTGCAGCGCATCCGGCGACGACGCCAGATTGATCGACGGGCCCGCCCGCCACGGACTGTCCGGCGGATAGGCGAAGTACAGATCGCCCAGGGGCCGCGTCTGCGCCCAGTATTTGCCGGCGATCTGCCCCTCGAAGATCAGCATGTCCTTGTTCTGGTGATCGAGCACGATCCCCTCCAACGTCCACTCGATCGCATCAGGACTGGAATATAGCGTGGTCGAATGGCGCTCCGGGCTGACCGAGCAGGTGGTCATCAGATACCGGTCGCCGACCCGGCTGATCCGCGCATCCTCGACACCATAGCATTGGTAATCCGCCGCCGGCACGATCGCCCGGTCGTAATGGACCGCCACCACCGCCGTCCCGTCCGCCGTCAGTTCGACCGGCAACAGCCATGACAGGCTGGTCAGCGCCATCACCTTCCACCCGCCGCCGCGCATCATGAATTTGCGCGGATCGGCGGTATCGACCAGTTGTAGCGGCCAAGGATCGAGGTGATAGCCATCCGCCGCCCAGCGGATCGCATGGACATGCCCGTCGACGATCGGCCGCCGCAAGGCCTCGGCCACCCGGACCATCATCAACAGATTGCCGTTGGCGAGCCGCGTCAGGCCGGGATTGAAGGTGCCGAGGATGTAGGTTTCGGCCGCAACCTTGCCGGCCAGCGGCGATCGCGCCAGATCGAGATCGCGCGGCGTAAAGACGAGTTGATCGAAGTTCATGCCGTGTTTTGGGCGGGATAATCAAAGATTGCCAGCGCGGATCGGCCGCCCGTCCACACCACGCTCAGTCGAGCCGCGCCAGCCATCGATCGATCGCCGCCGCTGCCACAGGTTCGTCCAGCATCGGCGCATGCCCCACCCCCGGCACGACGGCGAGATCCGACTGCGGCAGCGCCGCCGCCATCCGCACCGCCGTCGCCGCACCGAGCAAATCCGATCCCTCGCCGCGCACCAGCAGGACGGGAATATCCACCAGCCCCGCCAGCGCACCCCACATGTCCGGCCCCGTCTCCGCGCCGGGCACGCGCATCGGCTCGGCGATGCGCAGGTCGTAATCCAGCACGATGCGGCCATTGCCGGTCAGCCGGTACAGCCGCTTGGCCATGCCCAGCCACTGGTCCAGTTCCCATTCGGGATAGATATCGGCGTTGTTCTCCTGCACCGTCCGCGCGGCGTGCAGCCAGGTCGGGCAGCTCGATCCCTTGCCGACATAACCGCGAATCCGGTGCAGCCCCGCCGACTCGATCTCCGGCCCGATATCGTTCAGCAACGCCCCCGCCAGCCGCCCGCGCGCCGGCCCCGCCAGCAACATCGTGACGATCCCGCCCAGCGAGGTGCCGACCGCCACGAACCGCCCGATGCCCTGATCGATCAGCAACGCCTCGACATCCTGCACATAGGTCAGCGGGACGTAAGTCATCGGGTCCTTGGCATAACCACTCTCTCCCCGCCCCCGGAAATCGACCGCGATCACCCGCCGGTCGCCGCTCCGCGCCTCGGCAAAGGCCGCGAAGTCGCGGGCGTTGCGGGTCAGGCCGGGCAGGCAGATCAACGGTAGTTTTGTCGGGTCACCCGGATAATCGCGAGCGTGCAGGCGGATGCCATCATTCGACCACCAGTGGATGTTTGCATAAGCGGCCATGTTGCGTCCCGGGTTGATCCACACCCATATCGCGGCATGGCATCCACCCCGCAAGCATATCGCCCCGAACAGACCCTCCTGACCCTCGGCCCCGATTTCTACGATCCGGTCACCGCTGCTGATTTCCCCCAGACGACGCTACGATTTCGCACCGATCGCGCGGCGGCCGATGTCGGCCTCGATACGCTGACCGATGTCGAATGGCTGGCGCATTTCGGCGAGTTCCGTCCGCTGCCCGGCACGCTGCCGCAACCGCTGGCGCTGCGTTATCACGGCCACCAGTTCCGCAACTATAACCCCGATATCGGCGACGGCCGCGGCTTCACCTTCGCGCAGATGCGGGGCCGCGACGGCCGGCTGATGGACCTCGGTACCAAGGGATCGGGGCAGACGCCGTGGAGCCGCTTCGGCGATGGGCGCCTGACCCTGAAGGGCGGCGTCCGCGAAATCCTCGCCACCGAGATGCTGGAGGCGCTGAACGTCCCCACCTCGCGCACCCTGTCGCTGATCGAGACGGGCGAGGAACTGGCGCGCGGCGACGAACCCTCCCCCACCCGTTCGGCGGTGATGGTGCGGCTGAGCCATAGCCATGTCCGCATCGGCACCTTCCAGCGGCTGGCCTATCTCCGCGACGAGGAGAATATGCGCCGGCTGGTGCGCTATGTCCTCACGAACCTCTATGACGAGCCGGGCGACGATCCGGTGCGGCTGCTGGGTCTGGTCGTCGGCCGCACCGCGCGGCTGGCGGCGCGGTACATGGCGGCGGGTTTCGTCCACGGCGTGCTCAATTCCGACAACATCAACGTGACGGGCGAGAGCTTCGATTACGGGCCATGGCGCTTCGCCGCGACCTGGGACCCGGCCTTCACCGCCGCCTATTTCGATCATCAGGGCCTCTACGCCTTCGGCCGCCAGCCCGAGGCGATCGGCTGGGACGTGATGCAACTGGCGTCTTCGCTGCGCCTGATCGCCGAGAGTGACCCGCTGATCGCCGCGCTCGACGGTTTCGCGCCGTGCTTTCAGGCGGATCTGGCGGCGGCGGTGCTCTGGCGCCTCGGACTGATGCCTGTCGACGACGTCACCGACCGGGCGACCGTGCGCCTTGTCGAACAGACGCTGCGGACCACCGGCCATTCGATCGACCGGTTCTTCTTCGATGCGTTCGGTGGTGCGCTGCCCGACGATTATGGCGAGCCATGGGCGGCGGTACGCGCCGCAATCGCCGGGCATCGCCCGCGAAAACCACGCGACGATGGCTACTGGTCGGGCGAACCCTGCGGCATGTTGATCGACGAGGTCGAGGCGATCTGGGCGCCGATCGCCGCTGCCGACGACTGGTCGATTCTGCACGAAAAACTGTCCCATATTCGCCGGATGGGCGCCGCGCTGGCGTGATCGACAAGCGCCAGACTTAGGGTAAAGACACGCGATGGCCGAGCTTCTCTCGTTTGAACCTGCGACCGGCGCCGAACTTGCGCGCCTGACGATTGGCAACGCCGATGACGAGGTGGCCGCCGCGCGCGCCGGCTGGGCAGATTGGGCGGCCAGGCCGCTCGCCTTCCGGATCGAAACGATGCGCCGCTTCGCCAATGTCGTGCGGCAGCGCCACGAGGCGTTCGCCGACCTGATCGCCCGCGAAACCGGCAAGCCCGTGTGGGAAGCCCGGACCGAGGTCGATTCGGTCATCGCCAAGGTCGATATCTCGATCGCCGCCTATGCCGATCGCACGGCGCAGCGGCGGATGGACGGCCAGATGGGGACGCGCATCGCCGTTCGTCACAAGCCGCACGGCGTGCTGGCGGTGCTCGGCCCGTACAACTTCCCTGCGCACCTGCCCAATGGCCACATTGTGCCCGCCCTGATCGCCGGCAATGCGGTGGTGTTCAAACCATCGGAAAAGACACCTGCCACCGGTGCATTCCTGGTCGATTGCCTGCACGCCGCCGGGGTGCCGGAGGCCTGCGTCCGGTTGTTGATCGGCGGCGCCGACGAGGGTCGCGCACTGGCGGAACATCGCGGGATCGACGGTCTGCTCTTCACCGGGTCGGCCCGCACCGGCCTCGCGCTCAATCGCCTGTTTGCCGACCGGCCGGAAAAGATGCTGGCATTGGAGATGGGCGGCAACAACCCGATCGTCGTCTGGGATACGCCCGATATCCACACCGCCGCCGTGCTGGTGGTGCAGTCCGCCTTCACCAGTGCCGGCCAGCGCTGCACCGCCGCCCGGCGGCTGATCGTGCAGGACCGACTGCACGACGCGCTGATCGCAGAGGTGGACAAGCTGATCGACCGGCTGGTCGTCGGCGCCCCGCACGATACGCCACAACCCTTCATGGGCCCGGTGATCGACAACGAGGCCGCCGACCAGTTGACCGAGGGGTTCCTGGACCTGCTGATGCGCGGCGGCCGGCCGATCCGGCATCTGGAACGCCCCGATGCCGCCCTGCCGTTCCTGCGCCCGGCGATGATCGACGTTACCGGCGTCGCCGATCGCCCGGATGTCGAAATGTTCGGACCCGTATTGCAGGTCATCCGCAGCGACGATTTCGACGCCGCCATCGCCGAGGCCAACAACACCCGCTACGGCCTGTCCGCCTCGCTCATCAGCCAGACGCCGGCGCTCTACGACCGGTTCTGGGCCAACGTCCGCGCCGGTATCGTCAACTGGAACCGGCCGACCAACGGCGCCGCCAGCAACGCCCCGTTCGGCGGTGTCGGCCGGTCGGGCAACCACCGCCCCTCCGCCTATTATGCCGCCGATTACTGCGCCTATCCGGTCGCCTCGAACGAAGCGGACGCGGCGCGCGCGACGATCGGCATCGGACTGCGCGACGCCTGAAAGACCAATCGGCGGCAGTTTGATCGTGACAGATTGATGACAGTCGGGGCATGGGCGCCGCCATGCGCCATCTTCTTCTGCTCGCCACCGTCGCCGCCCTGACCCTCCCCGTACCGGCGACGGCGCAAACCACGCAGGACGAACAGGTTTGGCTGAACCTGACCGTGCAGGGGCCGATCGACGGCAAGCTGGTCTATTTCGCCGAGATCCAGCCGCGCATCGGCCAGGGCGTGTCGCACCTCGATCAACTGATCATCCGCCCGGCGATCGGATATCGCGTGACGCCACGGCTGACGCTGTTCCAGGGCTATGCCCATGTCTTCCTGCCAATCGAGGGCGCGCCCGACCGTAACGAGGATCGCAGTTTCCAGCAGGCAAGCTGGATCGTGCCGACCGCCAAAGGCGAACTGACTTCGCGTACCCGGATGGAACAACGCTGGCGATCCGACGGCAACGACACCGGCTGGCGCCTGCGCGAGATGCTGCGTTACGAACTCCCGATCAAGGGCAGCAAGGTCCGCGCGCTGGGATCGGTGGAGGGCTTCGTCGCGCTCAACGCGACCGACTGGGGCGTGCGCGATGGCTTCGATCAGGTCCGCACCTTCGCCGGCGTCGAGGTGAGCCTGTTCGGCCAATCGACTGCCGAACTCGGTTATCTGAACCAGACGATCAACCAGCCCGCCGGGCGGACGCAGATGATCCACGTCGCGTCGATCAGCGTCTTCATCCGCCACTGATCCCGCCCCGGCCGATGCCGGGGCGGCACCCTGTCACTTCGGCTTCGCGGCGATCCAGTCGCCGATCTTCTTCTCCAGCACCGGCATCGGCAGCGCGCCGGTATCCAGCACCTCGGCGTGGAAAGCGCGCGGATCGAAGCCCGTACCCTGCGCCGTCTTCGCCTGCGCCTTCAGCTTCAGGATGGTCAACTGGCCGATCTTGTATGCCAGTGCCTGCCCCGGGATCGCGATATAGCGTTCCACCTCGGCGGTCGCGTCGGTCAGCCCCATCGGTGAATTCGCGGTCATGTACGCGATCGCCTTGTCACGGCTCCACCCCTTGGCGTGCAGCCCGGTATCGACCACCAGCCGCATCGCGCGCAGCATCTCGTCCGACAGGCCACCCATGCGCTGATATGGATCGGTTTCCATGCCCAGATCGGGCCACAGCGTCTCGGCATAGAGCGCCCAACCCTCGACATAGGCCGTATTGCCGCCAAAGCGCATGAACGCCGGCAACGCCTTATTCTCCTGCGCCAGACTGATCTGGAAATGATGTCCCGGCACCGCCTCGTGCAGGTACAGCGTCTCCATGCCCCAGGTATAGCGGGCGGGGAGGTCATAAGTGTTGTAATAGAAGATGCCCGGCCGTGACCCGTCCGGCGTGCCGCTGTTGTACGAACCCGCCGCGTCGCTCTTGGCGCGGAAATCGGGGACGGGGCGGATTTCCAGCGGCGTCTTCGGGATCAGCGAGAACTGCTCGCGAACGCGCGCGTCGATGCGCTTGCCGATCGCCTCGTACCCGGTGCGCAGCGCATCGGCGGAGGCGGGCTGGAACTTCTTGTCGGTGCGCAGATAATCAAAGAACTGCGCCAGCGTGCCCTTGAAACCGACCTTCGCCTTCTGCGCCTCCATCTCGGCGGTGATCCGCGCGACCTCCGACAGGCCCAGTTGGTGCACGTCCTCCGCCTTCAGTGGCAGGGTGGTGCTCTCCTCGATCCGAAACGCATAAAGCGCCGCACCACCCGGCAACGCCGACAGGCCCACCGTGTCACGCGCCTTGGGCAGATATTCCTTCGCCAGGAAATCGCGCATCCGCTGGTGTGCCGGATTGATGACGTCACGGATCTGCGCGGCATATGCCGCCTTCAACCGCGTCTGGTCGGCCGCCGGGATGCTGGCGGGGAACATCGTGACCGGCGCGTAAAAGGTCGATTTCTCGACGCCCTCGGCCAGCAGGTTGTCGAACTGCGTAATCAGGTTGCGGACGACTAGCTTCGGCTGCGTCACCCCCTTGGCCATACCCTCGCGCAGACGGGCGATCACCCGCTCGTACAGCGCGGCATAGCCGGCGTTACGCTTCAGGTTGTTGTCGTAATCCAGCACCGTCTTGAACGGCGCCGCGCCCTTGCCCGACGCGAAATCGGGGTAAAACGTCTGAAAGCCGCCGAAATGGCTGATCGGCAACAACCGGTCGACATTCAGCACCGCCGGGGTGAAACCCCGCTGCGCGATTTCCAGCCCGTTGCCGAACACATCATATGCGATCTGGTCGGTCGGGGTCAGCTTCGCGCGGTCGATCGCCTGCAATGCCTTCAGGTCCGCCTCGACATTCGCCTTGTCCTGCGCGGTCCGTGCATCGGTCAGATACTCGCCGAACTGGTCGGCATAGCGCATGTCGCCCCGCCCGATCGCGCCGAGCGGCCCCGTCTTCAGATCACGCTCGTCGCTGTCATAGAACAACCGCTTCAGCCGCGCGTCCTCCGGCCCGTCACCGGGCATCGGCACGGGCGGCGGCAGCGCCTGCCCGAACGACGGGGCGGCGGCGGTGGCGGTGGCGGTGGCGAGCAACAGGGCAACGGCAAGGGAGAGGCGCATGGATTCGGACTTTCGTTGCGCGTCGGATTACCCACGCGAATGCCAATGCCTAACGCGACAAACGACACTGCGAAAGAAGGACTAGCGGTAACCCCAAGCAAAGGTGACTGGCCCCGCGCCCGTGCCTTCCCCATCTGACCATCATGGCGACGCTACTTGATCCGCACGCGCACGGTCGCGTGATCCTCGTCGGTGCAGGGCCCGGCGATCCCGGCCTGCTGACGGTACGCGCGGTGGAGGCGATGAGGATCGCCGATATTGTCGTGCATGATGGCCTGATCGATCCCTGCGTGCTCGATCTCGCCCCCGCCAGCGCCCAGCGTATCTCGGTCGGCAAGCAGCGCGCACGCCACACGCTGCCGCAGGAAGCGATCAACGCACTGATCGTCGCGCATGTGAAGACCGGCGCGATCGTCATCCGGCTGAAGGGGGGCGACCCGTTCATCTTCGGCCGTGGTGGCGAAGAGGTAGAGGCGGTGCGCGCCGCGGGCCTGCGGGTCGAGGTGATCCCGGGCGTCTCGGCGGCTCTCGGTTGCGCGGCGGAGGCGATGTTGCCGCTTACCCACCGCGATCATTCCAGCGCGGTGTCGTTCGTGGCGGGCCAGTGCAAGGGCCTGGCCGATCAGGACTGGTCCGGTCTCGCCGGGCAGGGTCGCACGCTGGTGATCTACATGGGCGTCGCGACCGCATCGGACATTGCCGACAAGCTGATGGCCGACGGCGTCGCGCCCGACATGCCGGTGGCCGTGCTGGAACGCGGCACGCAGGCCGGATCGCGCGCGATGAAGACGCTGCTCGCCGATCTCGGTCCGATGGTCACGCGGGAGGAGGTCGGCAGCCCGGCGGTAATCGTCGTCGGCGAGGTCGTCGAACTATCCGACGCGGTCGACAAGCTTGCCCGCTGGGCCCGGATCGCGGAAGAGACGGCGGCATGAAGATACTGACCGGCAACGATTTGCCCACCGGCGACGTGACATGGTGGACCGGCTCCGGCTGGTCGCGCCATATCGAGGACGCCGTCGACGTCGGCGACCAGGGTGAAGCGATCGCGCGGGCCGAGGAAGGCGCAAGGCGCGTCAACGTCCCCTATGTGATCGACGCGACGTCGACAGCCGACGGCCCCCGGCCCGCCCATATCAAGGACCGCATCCGCGCGCTCGGCCCGACCGTGCGCATCGATCTGACGCTGAAGCCAGCCGATCCGGCGGCAGGAAGCTGGGTAATATGAACGCGCGATACATCCTTGCCGGCACGGCGGGGAATTGAGGTAGCATGTATAAATACGACCAGTACGACCAGTCGATCGTCGATGCCCGCGTCGACGAATTCCGCGATCAGGTCACCCGCCGCCTTGCCGGCCAGCTGACAGAGGACCAGTTCAAGCCGTTGCGGCTGATGAACGGTCTGTATCTCCAATTGCACGCGTACATGCTGCGCGTGGCGATCCCCTATGGTACGCTCGACAGCCGCCAGATGCGGATGTTGGCGTCGATCGCCCGCGATTACGACCGCGATTACGGCCACTTCACCACGCGCCAGAACCTCCAGTTCAACTGGATTAAGCTGGAGGATACGCCCGATATCCTCGCTCGCCTCGCGACGGTCGAGATGCACGCCATCCAGACCAGCGGCAACTGCATCCGCAACATCTCGTCCGATCAGTTCGCCGGCGCCGCCGCCGACGAGGTCGCGGACCCGCGCCCCTGGGCCGAGCTGATCCGGCAATGGAGCACCTTCCACCCCGAATTCAGCTACCTGCCGCGCAAGTTCAAAATCTGCGTGATCGCGGCGGATGAGGATCGCGCGGCGATGCGGCTCCACGACATCGGCATCCAGCTGGTGGAGCGTGACGGCGAACTGGGCGGCCGCATCTATGTCGGCGGCGGCATGGGCCGCACGCCAATGATCGCGCCGCTGATCCGCGATTTCGTCACCGCCGACGACCTGATGAGCTATCTCGAAGCCGCCTTGCGCGTCTACAATCGCTATGGCCGCCGCGACAACATGTACAAGGCGCGGATCAAGATCCTCGTCCACGAGATCGGCGCCGACGAATATCGCCGTCAGGTTGAGGAGGAATTTCTCGCGGTAAAGGCGCTGGGCATCGATCCGCCCGCCGCCGAACTCGCGCGCATCACCGCGATGTTCGCGCCGCCCGCCTTCGATACGGACGTGCCCGACACGGTCGACCGCAGCGATCCCGATTTCGCCGTGTGGCTCGACCAGAATGTCCACGCCCATAAACAGCCGGGCCATGCGATCGTCACGGTCAGCCTGAAGCCGGTCGGCGGCATTCCCGGCGATGCCTCGTCCGCACAGATCGATCTCGTCGCCGATCTGGCCGAGCGTTACAGCTTCGACGAACTGCGCGTCACCCACGCCCAGAATCTCGTCCTGCCGCATGTCCGCAAGGCCGACCTGTACACGATCTGGCAGCAGCTGACCGACGCCGGGCTGGCCGAGGCAAATCTGGACCTCATCACCGACATCATCGCCTGCCCGGGCCTCGATTATTGCAGCCTCGCCAACGCCCGGTCGATCCCGCTGGCGCAGAAGATCGCGGTGCGTTTCGCCAATCGCAGCCATGACCTCGGCGAATTGAAGCTGAAGATATCCGGCTGCATCAACGCCTGTGGCCATCATCATGCCGGTCACATCGGCATCCTCGGCGTCGACAAGAAAGGCACCGAGAATTACCAGCTCTCGTTCGGCGGATCGGGAGCCGAGGACGTATCGCTCGCCAAGATCACCGGCCCCGGCTTCGACGAGGACGGCGTGGTCGAGGCGATCGAGCGCGCCACCGATACCTATGTCGCCCTGCGCGAGGAGGGCGAGCGGTTCCTCGACACCTATCGCCGCGTCGGGATGCAGCCGTTCAAGGAGGCGATCTATGGTTGAGTCCGCCACCGAAACCACGCTGCGTTTTCGCGATGACGAACCGCACGACGAACCAGCCGTCACCCTCGACGCGTTTCTCGCCGAACAGACCAATGCCACCGCCGTCCGGCTGGAAGCGGGAGAGGATGCCCGCGCGCTGCTCCCCTATCTCGACCGGCTCGCGCTGGTGGAGGTCAGCTTCCCGACCTTCCGCGACGGTCGTGGCTATTCCGCCGGACGTGTCCTGCGTGAGGCCGGGTACACCGGCGAACTGCGCGCTCAGGGAGACGTGCTGGTTGATCAGTTGCCGTTGATGCGCCGCTGCGGTTTCGACAGCTTCGCCCCCCAGGCGGAAATCGATGCAGAGGCCTTGCGCCGCAGCCTCGACCGCTATGATTTTCGCTATCAGGCCGCTGCCGACGCCGTCGTCCCCGTCTGGAAACTGCGACATGGCTGATGCCGCCCGCCGGATCGACACGATCGATACCACCCCCGCCTTCACCGCCGCCGATGCCGCCGCGTTTCAGGCGCGGTACGAAGGTGTGCCCGCGACGGCGATGCTGCGCGATCTGCTGACCGGCCAACTGGCCGGCCGCATCGCCTCGGTCTCGTCGTACGGCGCGGAATCGGCGGTGCTGCTGCACATGGTGGCCAGCGTCGATCCCGACGTGCCGGTGATCTTCACCAACACGCAAAAGATGTTCGGCGAAACGCTGGCGTATCGCGACGAACTGTCGGAGCGGCTTGGCCTCACCGACCTGCGCGTCTTCCGCCCCGATCCACGCCTGCTGGCGGCGAAGGACAAGACCGGCCTGCGCTGGTCCTATGATCCCGATGGCTGCTGCGACCTGCGCAAGGTCGAACCGTTGCGCCGCGCGCTGGCGCCGTTCGACGCATGGATTTCCGGCCGTAAGGGCTTCCAGTCCGGCACCCGCATCGCCCTGCCCCGTTTCGAGGAAGACGAGGGCCGGCTAAAGATCAATCCGCTCGCCGACTGGAACAAGGCGATGCTCGACGCCTATTTCACCGAGCACGAACTGCCTCGCCACCCGTTGGAGGCGCAGGGCTATCTATCGATCGGCTGCGCCCCCTGCACGACGAAAGTCCAGCCAGGCGAAGACCCGCGTTCGGGTCGCTGGCGTGGCTGGGACAAGGTGGAATGCGGCATTCACGTCTCCACCTTGCCGGGCGAAGACCCCATTTTCTGATCCTGTTTGTCTGACCATGGCGCCGGCGACGCGGGTGCATCTGTCGATGCCTCACTCGCGTCGCCGGCGCTGGTCGCGCCGCGATTTCCCCCCGGGCACGGGGTCATCTTGAAGCCTGAACGATCACGCCGCATCCCCCAAACAGACTAAAGAGTTGCCTGCCGACGATACTTTGGCGATGCTGCCCGGCAAAGGGCGGGGGGCGCCATGACACACGGGGACGGTGAACAGATAGTCGAGCGCTTTCGCGAAGCGGCAATGGGGATGATCGACTGGTCGGTTCCCCTCTCGGCCATCGCACGGGTTACGCAGTCGCGTATTGCGCAACTGGCGGCGGTCAACGGACAGGGCGGGCTGGCGTTCAATTATCTGACCGGGTGTTCCGCTGACGAGGAGGGCGCGTATCTCGCGGCCGGCGGCCCGAACCCGATGGTTAATCCCCGCACGCGCGCACTGCTGATGGCATCGCCACTGCACTGCATGATCGACAGCGATTTCCTGTCATCGATGGCACGGCAGCGCACACCGATCTACAACGGCCTCTTTCGCGACAGCGACGTGCCGTTCGCCATGCTCACCCGCCTCGACAGCTCGACCGACCTGATCGCCACGCTCAGCCTGCTTCAACCGGGATCGGTCGGTGAAGCCGAGGCGAGCGCTGTCCGCTTCGTCAACGCCATCTCCCCGGCGATCAGCGCCGCGATCCATGCCGCTCTCGCGATGGGAACCACGGTCGATCGGTCGCTCGTCACCACCGCCGATCACCTGTCGGGCGCGGGTATCCTGCTTGGCCCCGGCATGTCGATCGCCGCGCTGTCGCCGGGTGCGGAGGCGATGTTGCGCGATGCCACCCATTTGTCGGTTCGCGCCGGCCGTCTCGTTGCGGCCTGTCCGCGCGCCTCGGCCGCGCTGGAACACGCCTTCGCCGCGATGACCGCGCACGGCACCGATTGGCGTGGCGCCGTGCCGATTACCGTGTCGGGCGCGGCGGCATCGGCCACGCCCTTATTCGCCGATCTATGCCCACTACCCCGCCGCCCCTCCGGCCCCCTGTCCCAGGCCCGCGCGCTGCTGGCGATCCGACTGCCACGACCGGATGTCGCACTCGACGACAGCCGGTTGATGAATGCTTTCGCGCTCACCCCGTCGGAAGTGGAGGTTTCCCGTTCGCTGTTACGCGGCGACGACCTCGCCACCATCGCCCGGCGGCGGCGCACGTCGCTGGCCACCGTGCGGAGCCAGTTGCGATCGCTTTTTGCCAAGACCGGGTGCCACCGCCAGGCGGAATTGGTCCTGACCCTGCGCGCCTATTGCTGACCCGGATCAATATCCCGCATAGTCGGAGAAGCGGGTAATCGTCGGATCGAACTTCATCACGACCTTGCCCGTCGCGCCATGGCGCTGTTTCGCCACGATCAGCTCTGCCAGGCCATAGACCCGTTCCATGTCGGTCGCCCATTTCTGGTGATCCTCGAACACGCGGCTGTCGTCGCCCTCGGTCGGGCGCTTCGGCTCCTTGGCCGCAACGTAATAATCCTCGCGGAACACAAACCACACCATGTCCGCGTCCTGCTCGATCGATCCCGATTCACGCAGATCCGACAGCATCGGCCGCTTGTCCTCGCGGCTTTCCACCGCACGGCTCAGCTGCGACAGCGCCAGCACCGGCACGTTCATATCCTTGGCCAAAGTCTTCAGGCCGCGCGAAATCTCCGAGATTTCCTGCACGCGGTTAACCTCGCTCGACTTGCCCGATCCGCTCAGAAGCTGAAGATAATCGACCACCACCAGCCCGATCTGGTTGTTGTGCCGCCGCTGCAATCGCCGCACCCGCGTGTGCAGCGCGCTGATGCTCAGGCCACCGGTATCGTCGATGAACAGCGGCAGGTTTTCCAGCTCCGCCGCCGCCGCCGCCAGTTGCCCGAATTCGGCCCGGCTGATCTTGCCCATGCGCAAGGACTCCGACGAGATTCGCGCCTGCTCGGCCAGGATACGCGTCGCCAGCTGGTCGGCGCTCATTTCCAGCGAGAAGAACGCCACCTTCGCGCCCACCGAGTCGGCGGGTGCGATGCCGTCCTCCATGTCCCGCATCCACCGCCGCGCCGCGTTGAACGCGATGTTGGTCGCCAGCGACGTCTTGCCCATGCCCGGTCGCCCGGCGAGGATCATCAGATCCGAATGATGCATGCCGCCGATCTTCGCGTTGATCGAATCGAGCCCCGTCGTCACGCCCGACAGATTGCCGCCGGAATTCAGCGCGCGCTCGGCCATCTTGACCGCCATCGTCGTGGCTTGCGCGAAGGTCTTCGTCGCGTTCTCGGCACCGCCGTCACCGGCGACCTTGTACAGCTCCTCCTCCGCCGCCTCGATCTGCGCGCGCGGGTTCACCTCCTCGGACGTGTCCATCGCCCGGTCGACCAGCGTCCGCCCGACGGTGACGAGCGCCCGCAGCATCGCCAGATCATAGATCTGGGTCGCGAACTGACGCGCGCCGATCAGGCCCGCCCCCGATCCGGTCAGCCCCGCCAGATAGGCCGGGCCGCCCAGCTCCTTCATCCCCTCGTCCGCCTCGAACATCGGACGCAGCGTGACAGGTGTCGCCAGCATGTCATTGGCCCGCAACGTCTTTATCGACGCGAAGATGCGGCCGTGCAGCGGTTCGTAGAAATGCGCCGGTTCCAGCCGGTCGACCAGATCGTCCGCCAGCCGGTTGTCGATCATCATCGCGCCCAGCATCGCCGCCTCCGCCTCGACATTGCGGGGCAGGTGCTGCGGCTCGGCGGCGGCGATGGGAGTCGGGAATGCGAGGGTTGCCATCCCCTGCTCATACGCCGCCTGTCCCCGCCTTCAAGCAATGGTCGATGGAACGTTACCGATTAAGTGACAGCCTTCATTCGCGACGCTATCCGATGGCAATGACCGACCCCGTGGTCCCTCCCGCCACCGCCGAAGGCGATCCGCGCATCATCGATGTCGAACTGGACGAACGCAGCATCGGCTGGCGGTCGGCCGATGTCGATCAGGAGCGACGCATCGCGATCTTCGACCTGATCGAGGGCAACCATTTCGCGCCGCAACGTCCGCAGGCGGACGGTTATGCCGGCCCCTACCGGATCAAGCTCGAATCGGAGGAAGGCCGCCTCGGCATCCACATCTACCGCGAGGATCGCAGCCACCTGGAAACACTGGTCCTCGCGCTCGGTCGCTTCCGGCGGCCGATCAAGGACTATTTCGCGATCTGCGACAGCTATTACCAAGCGATCCGCGCCGCGACCCCGCAGCAGATCGAAACCGTCGATATGGCCCGACGCGGCGTCCATAACGACGCCGCCGAGTTGCTCCGCGAGCGTTTGGCGGGCAAGATAGATGTCGATTTCGATACCGCCCGTCGCCTGTTCACGCTGATCTGCGTGCTTCACCTGCGCGGCTGACCACACCCCTTAAGGAACGCATGACCATTATTCGCAAGGCCGCCTTGGCCCTGTCGCTGCTCGGCGCGACGGCCATTGCCGGTTGGCATTACGCCACCATCTGGCAACCATCGGCCAAGATCTATCCGTTGCAGGGTATCGATCTGGGCGCCACCCCCGGCGCGGTGGAATGGGGTTTCGTGCGCGCCGCCGGCGCCGACTTCGCGTATCTGACCGCGACGCAAGGCGCCGACCGGCGCGTGCCCTCGTTCGAGGCGAACTGGAACGCCCTGCCCGCCGCCGGCCTGCGCCGCGGCGCGGTTCACCTCTATTCGCTATGCCAGCCGGCCGAGGCGCAGGCGAATGCGTTCAACACCCTGGTCCCCCGCCTTGCCGATGCACTCCCCGCCGCGGTCGACGTCGATTTCCGCGAGGATTGCACCGACCGTCCCGAACCCGCCGCCCTGATCCGCGACGTGCGCCTGTTCGTGAAGATGGTCGAGGCGCATACCGGCAAACCCGTGCTGTTGCGCGTCGGGAAGGCGATGGACACCGCCTATTCGCTATCCGGGGCGATTCACCGTCCGATCTGGGCGAAGGGGAATTTTCTGAAACCAGATTATGCCGCCCGCCCATGGCGGTTGTGGCGCGCCAGTGACATGCGCCGTATCGAGGCGGTCGAAAACCCCGTGAACTGGGACGTGACCGCATCATGACCGATATTTCTGCTTTGATCGCGACCGCTCGCGCCGCCGCACTCAACGCCCACGCGCCCTATTCGCGCTTCGCCGTCGGCGCCGCGCTGTTGATGGAAAATGGCGACGTCATCACCGGCGCCAATGTCGAAAACGCCAGCTACGGTCTGTCGCTCTGCGCCGAAACCGTCGCCATCGCCACCGCCAGCGCCGCCGGCCGCCTGCGCGAGATCGTCGCGATCGCGGTGATCGGCGGCGCGATGGATACGGACGGCAGGCCCACGGGTACCGTCCCCGTCAGCCCCTGCGGCCGCTGTCGCCAGATCATCAACGAGGCCGCGCAAATGGGTGGTCGCGACCTGCCCGTCCACTGCGGCGCGGCGGAAGGCGATGCGGTACGGACTTACCGGTTATCCGATTTGCTACCGGACGCCTTTGGGCCATCCGACCTCGGCATCTCTTAGGCTCGGCAGTACCCCTGTCCTGTTATGAGACATAAACGGAATGTGGCACCGCGATAAAGTTACAAGAAATTAATGAACTTTTGATGCGTTCAGGAATTCCCCGGGAACCAATGCGGATGTCGATTGTGGGCGTTCGCGTCAGGGAGATTAGTATGCGTTCCATCAAGTTCCTTCTGCTGGCCGCCGCCATGGGCGCGGTTCCTGCCACCGCCAATGCGGCACTCGTCGGCAGCCTCGGCCGTGGCACCGGCCCCTTCCTGAACCTCAGCAGCGCCGGCCTCGACGGCGGCTCCGTCGCGACGCTGACAGGCGGCACGGTTTATAATTCCGATCGTCCGTTCGCCGACATTCCCGAGGGCGATGTATTCGGCAACAACTTCCTGGCGGCCGGGCCGCAGGCTGGTCAGCCTGCTACCCTCACCTTCACCTCGCCGGTCAGCTATCTCAGCTTCCTGTGGGGTTCGCCGGACACGTACAACCGCCTGCAGCTGGTCACCAATCAGTCGACCTACGACTTCAACGTGTCGAACCTGGGCTTCTCGGTCACCAGCGGCGACCAGAATTTCTCGCAGTACGTCCAGTTCGTCGGCTCGTTGGGTGAAACCATCAGCAGCGTCTCGTTCACCAACACGCCCCGTCAGGATGCGTTCGAGACCGCAAACTTCAGCGTCTCCGCCGTGCCTGAGCCCGGCACCTGGGCGCTGATGCTGGTCGGCTTCGGCATGGTCGGCGCCGCGTCGCGCTACCGACGCCGGTCGGTGAAGTTCGTCACCGCCTGACACCAGTTTTCGGTGTAGCGATACGGGAAGGCCGCCGGCGGAAACGCCGGCGGCCTTTTCGCTTTCGGATCGCCGGTGCGTCGGTCCCGCGGATCGCTTCCGGCATCGCGTTCCCCCGGCCTTGCTTTCGATGCCCCCCGGGGTTAGATGCACAGTCCATCCGACAGCGAGGACGGGCCAGCGCCGGTTTCCATTTGGGAAGCGGCGAGTCGGTCTATGCCTCGCGATCGGCATTTTTTTCAGCGGGTTTTGACAGTGGCCAAGACGACCCCCATCGAATTCATCAACCAGGTAAAGGCAGAGACCGCCAAGGTCACGTGGCCGACCTGGAAGGAAACGTGGATGACCGGCCTGATGGTCGTCATTATGACGACGATCCTTGCGCTGTTCTTCCTGGGCGTGGATTCGTTCTTCCAGGCGGTCGTCAACTTCCTGCTCAAACTCGCGCAGTAAAGGATCACGCACGATGGCGCGCTGGTACATCATCCACGCCTATTCGGGCTTCGAGGGCAAGGTCCGCGATTCGATCATGGCAGAGGCGACCCGCATGGGTCTCGATCGCCTTGTCGAACAGATCGAGGTCCCCACCGAGACGATCACCGAGGCACGTCGCGGCAAGAAGATCGCCGTTGAGCGCAAGTTCATGCCCGGCTACGTCCTCGCCAAGCTCGACATGACCGATCAGGTATATCACCTGGTGAAGAACACGCCGAAGGTGACCGGCTTCCTGGGATCGATGGGCAAGCCCCAGGCGATCAGCGAAGCCGAAGCGACGCGGATGCTGAATTCCAAGGAAGAGGCCGCCGCTGCTCCGAAGACCAAGGTCAAGGTGGATTACGAGATCGGCGACGCGGTCAAGGTGCTGGAAGGCCCCTTCGCCAGCTTCAACGGCACGGTCGAGGCACTGGACTTCGACAAGTCGCGGGTGTCGGTCAGCGTTTCGATCTTCGGCCGCGCCACGCCCGTCGAGTTAAATTTCGAGCAAGTCGAGCGCTCTAAATAGGGCAAGGCCTTGTTTGGCGTGCTGCACGCGCCCGGCGAAGCCGGAAGCGAGACGGCGCTCGACCGCCCGGCGGGTCGCCTCGGCGATCCCGTCCGACGAAGACGCGGGATTTACTCCCGCGTCCGCCCCGTCTAACGGGCCACACGAGTTTCCCGGACCTCCCCGAAATAGGGACGGTTTAGGTCTAACTTTCCCCTAACCTTCCAGGTTGTGGGAAAATGCCGCGGGAGGTCTTCGGGCCGTTATCACCGCTAAACTGAACCGGTCGGATCGCCTTCGGGCGCCCAGCCAAATGTGAGAGTGACATGGCAAAGAAAATTACAGGTTACATCAACCTGCAGGTTCCGGCCGGCGACGCGAAGCCTGCCCCGCCGATCGGCCCCGCGCTGGGTCAGCGCGGCGTGAACATCATGGAGTTCTGCAAGGCGTTCAACGCCGCGACGACCGACATGGCCAAGGGGACGCCGATCCCCACCAAGATCACCGTCTATGCCGACCGTTCGTTCAGCTTCGAGACGAAGACGCCGCCGGCGACCTTCCTCATCAAGCAGGCCGTCGGGATCAAGTCGGGTTCCAAGGAACCGGGCAAGGTCGTGGCCGGTAAGGTCAAGCGCTCGCAGCTCGCCGAGATCGCCCAGGTCAAGATGAAGGACCTGAACGCGAACGACATCGAAGCCGCAACGAAAATCATCGAAGGCTCCGCTCGCGCGATGGGCCTCGAAGTGGTGGAGGGCTGATATCATGGCCAAGCTGAGCAAGAAGCAGAAGTCGGTCTCGATCAACCCCGAGCAGCTGCACGGCATCGACGAGGCGATCGCGCTGGCCCGCACCAACGCGACCAGCAAGTTCGACGAGACCATCGAGGTCGCGCTGAACCTGGGCGTCGATCCGCGTCACGCCGACCAGATGGTCCGCGGCGTCGTGAACCTGCCCAAGGGCACCGGCAAGACGGTGCGCGTCGGCGTGTTCGCGCGCGGCCCGAAGGCTGACGAAGCACGTGAGGCCGGTGCCGATGTCGTCGGTGCCGAAGACCTGATGGAAATCATCCAGGGTGGCACGATCGATTTCGATCGCTGCATCGCGACCCCGGACATGATGGGCATCGTCGGTCGCCTCGGTAAGGTGCTGGGTCCCAAGGGCCTGATGCCGAACCCGAAGCTGGGCACCGTGACGATGAATGTCGCGCAGGCCGTCAAGGACGCCAAGTCGGGTCAGGTCGAATACCGCGTCGAAAAGGCCGGCATCATCCATTCCGGCATCGGCAAGGCATCGTTCCCGGCTGAGGACCTGCGCGCCAACTTCGACGCGCTGGTCGATGCGGTCGTCCGAGCCAAGCCGTCGGGCGCCAAGGGCAAGTATGTTCGCAAGATCGCTCTGTCGTCGACGATGGGCCCCGGCATCCGGGTTGATACGGCTGAAGTCGCAGGAGCGTAACACAAGTTACGCACCGGTGCGCGGAAGCGCAGCGACCCGCCCGGCCAGCGCGGGCGTAGCCCGCGACTGACGGCATGGGATTCACTCCCATGCCGGCCTCCGCCGGACAAAGCGAAAGGGCCGGGAGCAATCTCGGCCCTTTCCGTGTGTAAAAACGACCCTCACCCTTCCGGCGCTGGCGCGCCTCCCTCCCTCTCCCACCGGCAGAGGGAAAAGACGGCAAAGCCGGCGAAAGGGCGAGGGCGAGGACGCAACACCAGCGAGGAGCCACCCATCACCACCCCCCGCCGCATCCTCGTCGATGCCGACGCCTGCCCGGTAAAAGACGAGATCTACCGCGTCGCCTGGCGCATGGAGGTCGCCGTCGTGATCGTCAGCAACCAGCACCTCCGCATCCCCGCCCACCCGCTAATCACGCGCGTGGTCGTCAGCGATGGCTTCGACGCCGCCGACGACTGGATCGCCGAAGCGGCGGACGCGAAGTCGGTCATCGTCACCGCCGACATCCTACTGGCGGATCGCTGTCTGAAGGCCGGCGCGACGGTGTTGTCGCCCACCGGCAAAGCCTTCACCACCGCCTCGATCGGCGGCGCCATCGCCACCCGCGCGATCATGGCCGACCTGCGCGCCGGCGGCGACCAAGTGGGCGGTCCCGCCCCCTTCGCCAAGGCGGACCGATCCCGTTTCCTGTCGGCGCTCGATGCCGCGCTGGTGAAGCTGGCGCGCTAACCCGCCTTCAGCCCGCGTCCGGGAAGTCCGTCGCCAGACTGGCCGCCCGCTGCCCTTCGATCTCGGCCAGCCGCTCCTTCAGCTTCCCCGTCACCGCGTCCATTCCGAACGCACCCAGCACCATATGCCGCGGCGGCTCGGCCTGCTCCGCCAGCGCGATCATCGACTTGGCCGCACGTGCCGGATCGCCCGGTTGCGTCCCACTATATCCCTTGGTCTGGTCGAGCCGCGCGCCCGCCGTCTCGGCATAGTCATCGATCCGCACCGGCGTCTGCTTCAGCGATCGTCCCGCCCAGTCGGTACGGAACGGCCCCGGCTCCACACAAGTGACATCGATACCGATCGGCGCCCCTTCTGCACGCAATGCATCGGTGAAGCCCTCTACCGCATGTTTCGACGCGGCATAATATCCCGAACCCGGAAACCCGACGAGCCCGGCGACCGAAGTGATGTTGATGACATGCCCCGCCCCTTGCGCCCGCATGATCGGCAGCACGCCGCGGGTCAGCGCGAACAGGCCGAACACGTTGGCTTCGAACTGCGCCCGGATCTCTGCGTCTTCACCCTCTTCGATGGACGCTTGATAGCCATAGCCGGCATTGTTCACGAGCACATCGACCCGCCCGAACCGCTCGTTCGCGGCTGTCACCGCCGCCTCAACCTGCGCCTGATCGGTCACGTCCAGCGACAACGCCAGCGCACGGTCACCCGCATCCTGGACCAGATCGGCCACCCGCGCCGCATCCCGCGCGGTGACGACCGCGCGCCAGCCGCGCGCCAACACCTGTTCGGCCAGTTCGCGACCGAAGCCGGTCGAACAGCCGGAAATGAACCAGACGGGGTCTGGGGAAAGCGGCATGATCCATGTCCTTGAAATGTCGCCCGTCAATGATTGCCACCCGCCCCCGGTTCCCCGTTCCGGACAGGTTCGCTATGATACCGTGATGACCCAGCGAACCGGTGGCCGCGTCCTCGTCGATCAACTCGTGGCACAGGGGTGCGACCGCATCTTCACCGTGCCAGGCGAGAGCTTCCTCGCCGTGCTCGACGCGCTGCACGACACCCCCGCGATCGATCTGGTGGTTTGCCGGCAGGAAGGCGGCGCAGCGTTCATGGCCTGTGCGGACGGCACGCTGACGCATCGCCCCGGCATCGCCTTCGTCACGCGTGGCCCCGGCGCGACCAACGCCTCGATCGGCGTCCATGTCGCGATGCAGGACTCGCAGCCGATGATCCTGTTCATCGGCGACGTCGATCGCGGCACCCGCGACCGCGAGGCGTTTCAGGAGATCGATTTCGCTTCGATGTTCGCCCCCATCGCCAAATGGGCTGCCCGCATCGACGACGCCGCCCGCGTCCCCGAATATATCGCCCGCGCCTATGCCACCGCGATGAATGGCCGACCGGGGCCGGTTGTGCTGGCGCTGCCGGAGGACATGCTGCTCGACACGGTCGAGGCGGTCGACCGCCCTCGCGTGGAGCGGATCGCGCAGGGTTGCTACGACACCGCCACGACCCAGCTCGCCGATCTGCTCGCCACCGCCGAACGCCCCATCGCAATCGTCGGTGGCGCCGGGTGGGACAGGACGGCGGGCGACGCCATCGCCGGCTGGGCGGACCGCACGGGCGTTCCCGTCGTCGCCGCGTTCCGGCGCCAGGATGCGGTGGCCAACGACTGCCCCGCCTATGCCGGTAATCTCGGCTATGGCCCCAATCCAAAGCTGGTCGAACGGGTGAAGGCCGCCGATCTGCTGCTCGTCATCGGCCCACGCCTCGGCGAAGCGACGACCGACGGCTACGCCCTTGTCACGCCCGACCATCCCGGCCAGTGGCTGATCCATGTCCATCCCGACCCGAACGAGCTGGGCCGGACCTATCGCACCGATCTGGCGATCTGTGCCGGCATGGCGGAGTTCGCCGAAACGCTCGCTGCGCTCGACGGCCCGGCCCATCCGGCCGCTGCCGATGCCCATGCGGACTATCTGGCATGGTCCACCCCCGCCCCGCGCGATGGCGTCGTCCTCGATCTCGGACCCTGCGTCGCGGCGATGCGCGCGGCATTGCCGGCGGATACGATCATCTGCAACGGCGCGGGCAATTACAGCGGCTGGTGGCACCGCTATTGGCGCTATGCCGGCCTCGGCACGCAACTGGCGCCGACGGCGGGCGCGATGGGATACGGCCTGCCTGCCGCCGTCGCCGCCAGCTTGCGCCATCCCGGCCGCAGCGTCGTCGCGCTGGCCGGTGATGGCTGTTTCCTGATGAACGGTCAGGAGATGGCGACGGCGATGCAATCAGGCGCCAGCATCCTCGTGTTGGTGATCGACAACAGCGCCTATGGCACGATCCGGATGCATCAGGAGCGCGAGTTTCCGGGGCGTGTGGCTGCCACCACCCTCGCCAATCCCGATTTCGCCGCACTGGCGCGGGCCTATGGGGCTTGGGCGGAGACGGTTGAGCGGACCGAGGATTTCGTTGCGGCCCTGGACCGCGCGATCGCCCAACCCGGTGTGCGGTTGCTCCACCTGAAGACCGATGTGGAGGTCATCACCAACGGCACGACGTTGACCGCGATGAAGGCAGCTCAAGGCACGACCCATAAAACGGACGGTTCCCCGGCGGACGCCGAGACCCAGATGGGAAAGCCGCGGTAAGAAATCAGAACCCAACGCCCAACCGCGGACCCTGCCTCCGCCGCTAAGCAGCTTTATGGATCCTCGAATGGCCGCACAGCAAAAGGGACCGCCCCGGTTCCCCGGAGCAGCCCCTGTAGCAGATCAGGCGAGAGCCTTAGATCTTGTCGCCAAGCGCGCCCTTGACGCTGCCTTTGACGTCCTGACCGGTGCCTTTGACCTGCTGGGCCTCGCCCTCGGCCTGAAGCTTTTCGTTGTCAGTGTGCTCGCCAATCGCTTCCTTGACGTTGCCGACGACCTTGTTGGCTGCTGCTGCAACCTTGTCCGTGAACTCACCCATAGGAGCCTCCATCGTTGCTGCCGGGCGAGTACCGCGCCGGCTTCAGCATCTGATGGGGAAACGGCCCGCGGCGGCCACGGTTCCGTGAAAAACCCGTCAGTCGCTCGTCAGATAAGCCCGGCCAGCGGGCTCGACGGATCGGCATAACGCCGCATCCCCATCCGTCCGGCGCGATACGACAACCGCCCAGCCTCGACCGCCGCCTTCATCGCGGCCGCCATCATGATGGGGTCCTTCGCCTCGGCGATCGCGGTGTTCATCAGCACCCCGTCACAACCCAGCTCCATCGCCACCGCCGCGTCGGACGCGGATCCGACGCCGGCGTCGACCAGCACCGGAACGCCCGCGCCCTCCACGATCAGACGGATCGTGACCCGGTTCTGGATACCCAGCCCCGACCCGATCGGCGCGCCCAGCGGCATGATCGCCACTGCGCCGACATCCTCCAGCCGCTTCGCCGCGATCGGATCGTCGACGCAATATACCATCGGCAGGAAGCCTTCCTTGGCGAGCACTTCGGTCGCACGCAGCGTCTCGACCATATCCGGGTACAGCGTCTTCGCCTCGCCCAGCACCTCCAGCTTCACCAAGTCCCAGCCACCCGCCTCACGCGCCAGTCGCAGCGTGCGGATCGCCGACTCGGCCTCAAAGCAGCCGGCGGTGTTGGGCAGATAGGTGATCCGCTTGGGATCGATGAAGTCGGTCAGCATCGGCGCATTGCGATCGGACACGTTCACCCGTCGCACCGCGACCGTCACGATCTCCGCGCCCGATGCCTCGACCGCCGCCGCGTTCTGGGCGAAATCCTTGTACTTGCCGGTGCCGACGATCAGCCGCGACCGGAACGTCCGCCCCGCCACCGTCCAGCTGTCGGTATCGACCGCGACCGCATGATCGCCGCCGCCGACGAAGTGAACGATCTCCAGGTCGTCGCCATCCTCGACGCACACATCGCCCAGCGTCGATCGCGGCACGACCTCCAGATTGCGCTCCACTGCCACCTTATCCACCGCCAGCCCCAGTTCGGTCGCCAGCGCCGCCAGCGTCAGCCCGGCGCTGACCCGCTTGTGTTCGCCGTTGACGGTGATCGATACGGTGCCATCGGTATGGGCCATGATCCGGTTCCAGTCGCGTACGTTCGAGTTAAGGCCCCACGGGAACACGCGTCTCGACTTCCCTCGACACGAGCGGGTAGATGGGGCGAACAGATAAGGGCGATCTAGGTTCGCCCACCCAGTCTCGCAACCTAAAGTGGTAACGCAACCGAAAGTGCCCGATGCCCGATACCGTATTCGTCCTGAACGGCCCGAACCTGAACCTGCTGGGCCTGCGCGAACCCGACATCTATGGCCATGACACGCTCGACGACATCGCCGGGATGCTCGAAGACCGGGCTCGCGAGCTCGGCCTCGCCATCGACCTGCGTCAGTCCAATCACGAAGGTCATCTGGTCGATTGGCTGCACGAGGCGCAGGCGGTGAAGGCAAAGGCGGTGCTGCTGAACGCGGGTGGCTTCACGCACACATCGGTTGCTGTACATGATGCGATCAAGTCGGTGGTGACGCCGGTGATCGAAGTGCATCTATCAAACCCGCACAAACGTGAATCCTTTCGACACGTCAGCCTGATCGGGCAGGCAGCGAAGGGTACGATTGCGGGGTTCGGTGCGCTTTCCTACCTGCTCGCGCTTGAAGCCGCCGCCCGCATCTGACAGACGCCGCCGATTGAAAAGGGAAGGGTCACGATGACCGAAGGAAATCCGAACGGGCCGATGCAGATCGATGTCGATCTGGTCCGCCAGCTTGCCGAACTGCTCGATACGACGCAGCTGACCGAGATCGAGGTGGAGGACAAGGATCGCAAGATCCGCGTCGCTCGCAAGGCCGCGCCCGTCGCGGCACCGGTGCAATATGCACCGGCCCCCGCCGCGACCCCGTTGGCCGCAGCACCGGCCGCCGCCTCGCCGCCGGCAGAAGTAGGCGCGCTGGCGCCCACCGTCAGCGCCGATGCGGTGAAATCGCCGATGGTGGGCACCGCCTACCTTTCCGCCGAACCGGGATCGAAGCCGTTCGCGGCGGTCGGCCAGAAGGTCGCCGCCGGCGACACGCTGCTGATCGTGGAGGCGATGAAGGTCATGAACCCGATCCTCGCCCCCTCCGCCGGCACGGTGATGCAGGTGATGGTCGAAAACGGCCAGCCGGTCGAATTCGACCAACCCCTGATCGTCGTCGCATGAGCCGGACCGCGTAATGGCGCAGATCAAGAAGCTGCTGATCGCCAATCGTGGCGAGATCGCGCTCCGCATTCACCGCGCCTGCCATGAAATGGGCATCAGGACGGTGGCGGTGCATTCCACCGCCGATGTCGATGCCATGCACGTGCGGCTGGCGGACGAGGCGATCTGCATCGGTCCGCCCTCGGCGACCGACAGCTATCTGAACATCCCCAACATCATCTCGGCGGCCGAGATCAGCGGCGCCGACGCGATCCATCCCGGCTATGGCTTTCTCAGCGAAAACGCGCGCTTCGCCGAGATCGTCGAGATGCACGATTTGATCTTCATCGGGCCTAAGCCCGAACATATCCGCACGATGGGCGACAAGGTCGAGGCCAAGCGCACCGCCGGCAAGCTCGGTCTGCCGCTCGTTCCAGGATCGGACGGGGCGATCAGCGACGTGGCCGAGGCGAAGAAGCTCGCCACCGATATCGGTTATCCGGTCATCATCAAGGCGGCCTCAGGCGGCGGCGGTCGCGGCATGAAGGTCTGCAATAGCGAGGACCAGCTCGAAACCCTGATGCAACAGGCCGGAACCGAGGCCAAGGCCGCGTTCGGCGACGCCACCGTCTATATGGAAAAATATCTGGGCAACCCCCGGCATATCGAATTCCAGATCTTCGGCGACGGCAACGGCCAGGCGATCCATCTCGGCGAACGCGATTGCTCGCTCCAGCGCCGGCACCAGAAGGTGCTGGAGGAAGCCCCCTCGCCCATCATCACGCCGGAGGAACGGTCGCGGATGGGCGGCATCGTGGCAAAGGCGATGGCCGACATGGGCTATCGCGGTGCCGGCACGATCGAATTCCTGTGGGAAGCCGGTGAGTTCTATTTCATTGAAATGAACACCCGGTTGCAGGTCGAACATCCCGTAACCGAGATGATTACGGGCATCGATCTGGTCCGCGAACAGATCCGCGTCGCCGAGGGGCATCCGCTGTCGGTGACGCAGGACGAGGTCCGCTTCACCGGCCACGCGATCGAATGCCGGATCAATGCCGAGGATCCGCGCACCTTCATGCCCTCACCCGGCAAGGTGACGCAGTTCCACGCTCCCGGCGGCATGCACGTCCGCGTCGATTCCGGCCTGTATGCGGGCTACAAGGTGCCGCCCTATTACGACAGCATGATCGCCAAGCTGATCGTCTATGGCACCACCCGCGAACGCTGCATCGCCCGCCTCCGCCGCGCGCTGGAGGAATTCGTGATCGAGGGGATGAAGACCACCATCCCCCTCCACCGCGACCTGATCGAGGACCCGGAGTTCCAGGCCGGCAGCTACACGATCAAGTGGCTGGAGGAATGGCTGGCGAAACAGGACGCCTGACGATGCGGCGCGGGTGGCTGATCTGTCTTCTGCCCGCGCTGCTCGCCGCAGGCCCGCCCGCGCCCAATCCGGTTCGTGACTTGGCGGGGCGATACTCGGCGCATTTTGAGAATGGGTTGGTCGACGGCAGCAGTTACTGGAGCGATGATGTGGCCGAAATCGTGCCCGTCGATCGCCGCCACGCCTACCTGAATTTCAGCCTGGCATTCTACAACGGACACAGTTGCAGTCTGTCCGGCATCGCCGCGGCCGAAGGCAATGCGCTGGTTTATCGCGCCCCGGCCGACGACGCGATACCGGGCGAACCACCGTGCCGCCTGCTCGTCCGTCGCATGGGCGATACGCTCGGCTGGGAGGACGACGGCACGTGCAAGATGCATTGCGGAGCACGCGGCAGCTTCCTGAACGGATCACTGCCCTGGCGCAGCAAACGTGCGATAACCTATATGCCGCGGCTTAAAGCATCGGCCGGGTATCGGGGTGCCATGTCGGAGTGGCAGCGATGAAAACGGCAGTCGGTCGCCCAACGCGGGCGTGATCTCCCGACCTGAACGGCTCACGCACAAGCCATTCCAAACCACCATCGTTTTCCGCGGAGGCCGGAACATCGCTGAGGGAACGAGCGCCATGATCATAGCTCGCAAGCGCCTTCCCGAACCTTATTTTCCACGGCTGCGCGCGTGCCTCCATGTGTTCCACCCCATCGACCAACCGATGTCCTACACCGCGACAATCAATTACGGTCATCCGGATGCAGCCAGCCCCCGCCTTCGGTTTAATCGAAAGCCGTCCATCGCGCCCTCGCGTACGCCCGCGCGCGAGGGACGGGTGTGACTTTAGTGACTTTCGATCCACCCAAGCGCACCCATGATAGGAAGTTAAGATGCCGTTAACTCGGGCATTACAGACCGAAATGCCCGCTTTTCAGGCACCCCTTACCCGCCCATTGCGGACTTGCCCGAGAGCGTGGCGACTGGCACGCTGCATGCAACACGCCCAGACGGGCGAGGGATCAATGCGCACCGGGGGCATGAAGTGAAAAAGGTCGAAGCCATCATCAAGCCGTTCAAGCTGGATGAGGTGAAGGAAGCGCTACACGAAATCGGCGTATCCGGCATCACCGTCACCGAGGCCAAGGGATTCGGCCGGCAGAAGGGTCATACCGAGCTGTACCGCGGCGCCGAATATGTCGTGGATTTTCTACCCAAGGTTAAGCTTGAGGTCGTTGTCGAGGACGCGCTGGCCGACCGCGTGGTTGAGGCGATCGCCGCCGCCGCGCAGACCGGCCGGATCGGCGACGGCAAAATCTTCGTCATTCCGGTCGAGGCGGCGCTCCGCATCCGCACCGGCGAACGCGACGAGGCCGCAATCTGAACGCGAGCGGATTTAATTTCACGATCATTTGACGCGGCGCAACATCCTGTGGAATTGGGGCGCCGCGCCGCAACATCCACGCCGGCGATCCAGCCGGTTCATTTCTAGAGCAAGGGGCATCCACATGGCAATTTCGGCCAGCGACATTCTGAAGCGGATCAAGGAAGAAGAGATCGAGTGGGTCGATCTGCGGTTCACCGATCCCAAGGGCAAGTGGCAGCACCTGACCATGGTCGCCTCGCTGCTCGGCGAGGACGAGTTTACCGACGGCCTGATGTTCGACGGCAGCTCGATCGAAGGCTGGAAGGCGATCAACGAATCCGACATGACGCTGATGCCCGATCTGGAGGCGGTCTACACCGATCCGTTTTCGGCCACGCCGATGCTGATCGTGTTCTGCGACATCGTCGATCCCTCGACCGGTGAGCTATATGCCCGCGATCCGCGCTCGACCGCGAAGCGCGCCGAGGCGTATCTGAAGACCACCGGCGTCGGCGACACCGTCTATGTCGGCCCCGAAGCCGAGTTCTTCCTGTTCGACGACGTTCGGTTCGAAAACAGCTACTCGACCAGCTACTACAAGATCGACGACATTGAGCTGCCGGGCAATTCGGGCCGTGAATATGAAGGCGGCAACATGGGCCACCGCCCGCGCGCCAAGGGCGGTTACTTCCCCGTCGCGCCGGTCGACTCGGCCGTCGACATCCGCGGCGAGATGGTCTCGACCATGATCGAAATGGGCCTGCCCTGCGACAAGCACCACCACGAGGTTGCCGCCGCGCAGCACGAGCTGGGTCTGACCTTCGGTACGCTGACCCAGACCGCCGATCGCATGCAGATCTACAAGTACGTCGTCCATCAGGTCGCGCACGCTTATGGCAAGACTGCGACGTTCATGCCCAAGCCGATCAAGGAAGATAACGGCTCGGGCATGCACACGCACTTCTCGATCTGGGAAGGCAAGAACCCGCTGTTCGCCGGCAACGGCTATGCCGGTCTGTCCGACATGTGCCTGTATTTCATCGGCGGCATCATTAAGCATGCCAAGGCCGTGAATGCCTTCACCAACCCGTCGACCAACAGCTACAAGCGGTTGGTGCCGGGTTACGAAGCGCCGGTGCTGCTCGCCTATTCGGCGCGTAACCGCTCGGCCTCGTGCCGCATCCCCTATGGCACCGGCCCCAAGGCGAAGCGCGTCGAGGTTCGCTTCCCCGATGCGCTCGCCAACCCCTATCTCGCCTATGCGGCACTGATGATGGCGGGCATGGACGGCATCCTGAACAAGATCCATCCGGGCGAAGCGATGGACAAGAACCTGTACGACCTGCCGCCGGCAGAACTCGCCCAGGTCCCGACCGTCGCCGGTTCGCTCCGTGAGGCGCTCGATTGCCTGGAGGCCGATCACGACTTCCTGCTGAAGGGCGACGTGTTCTCGAAGGACCAGATCCACTCGTTCGTCGAGATCAAGCGTTCGGAAGTCGCCCGCTGGGAAATGACGCCGAGCCCGGTCGAATATGATATGTACTACAGCGGCTGAGCCGTGCCGCGTCGGCACGGCGGTGCGCCAACGCGCACAGCCGCTGTCGGCCGGCGGGGCATCATCCCGACCCACGAGTAAAAAAGGGCGTCCGGCAAAACCGGGCGCCCCTTTTCAACTCACGATTGAGACAGCAGACAAACAAACCACCGCACAACATCAACCACATGCGGGATCACATAATGAAACCTCTGCCGCATTCGCCATTGGAAAGCTAAACGATGGCATCGCAACAGGCAGTCGTCGATGCGATCATTCTCGCCGCGTCCGGCGCTGGAGACGTATCCGCCCGCAAGATGTTCGGCGAATATGCGCTTTACTGCGACGGCAAAGTAGTTGCGCTGATCTGCGACGATCAGTTGTTCGTCAAGCCGACCGATGCCGGTCGTCACCTCGCTGGTGCAGTCGAAGATGTGCCGCCTTACACGGGTGCGAAGCCCAGCCTGCTCATCCCACCGGATAGATGGCAGGACGGTGCGTGGCTCTCGGAACTGATCCGCGCCACGACCGATGCCCTGCCGCTACCGAAACCAAAAAAGACGAAGAAACGATAGGATACCGCGCGGTCTCGGCCTCAGGCGGAAAACTCACACCAGCAACACCGTGCTCCCCCGCGTTTCGCCAGCCTCCATCGCCCGATGCGCAGCCGCCACGTCCTCCAGCCCGAAAGTCTGGCCGATCTCCGGCTTGATCGCCCCGCGCGCCAGCATCGCGAACACCCGATCCGCCATCGCCTGCCGCTCACCCGGCGTCGTGGTATAATCGAACAGGGTCGGCCGCGTCACGAACAGCGACCCCCGCGCCGCCAGCACCCCCAGATTGACGCCGTCCACCGCGCCGCCGGCATTGCCATAACTGACGATCAGCCCCCGCCGCGCCGTGGCCGCCAGCGAGATGTCCCATGTCGCCTTGCCGATGCCATCCAGCACCACCGGCACGCCCACACCATCGGTGATCTCCCGCACCCGCGCCGCGACGTCCTCGGTTCGGTGCAGGATGACATAATCGGCTCCCGCCGCCCGCGCCATCGCGGCCTTTTCCTCGCTGCCGACGCTGCCAAGGACGGTGGCGCCGATCGCCTTCAGCCAGCCGACTAGCAGATGCCCGACACCACCGGCCGCGGCATGGACCAGCACCGCCTGCCCCGCCGTCACCTTGGCGCATTGTTCGATCAGCATCGCCGCAGTGGCACCTTTCAGCATCAGCGCCGCCGCGGTCCGATCGTCCACCGCCGGCGGGAGGTGGACCAACTGCCCGACCGGCACATTCCGCGCCGTGGCATAGGCACCCCGCGCCGGACCGAACGTGCCGACCCGGTCGCCCGGCGAAAACCCATCGGTATCCGGCCCCGTCATCTCGATGAACCCCGCCGCTTCCGATCCCAACCCCGCCGGCAGATCGACGGGATAGACGCCGCTGCGGTGATAGGCGTCGATGTAGTTCAGCCCCACCGCCGTGCTGCGGAACCGCACCTCGCCGGGGCCCGGTGGCGGCAGGTCGACATCGACCCACTCGATCACCTCAGGTCCGCCGGTACGCTCGATCCGGGCGACGCGGGCTGACTGGCTCATGACGATATTCTCCTCGGGCATGCAGGTGTCGCGAACGTATCAACTGCGCGACCGGTTGCACCCGCTGGCCATTCGACAGGCATCGACGTATATACGCGTGCATACCAGGAGCATGGCCATGGGCGTGATCGAAACCAAAACCTTTAAAAGCGGAAACAGCGTCGCCGTTCGCCTGCCCAGGAGCCTGGGGTTCGAAGCCGGCGTGCCGGTGGTGATCGAACAGGTCGGCGACACGATCACGCTGCGCGCGAGCGTCGACATGACGGAGGAGAAGCGCAAGCTGACGGAACTCGTCACGCGGCTGCGCGATGTATGGGGGGATGCGCCGCGGCCAACCTTCGATCGGGAGGATACACGATTCGAGTTTCCTGACCGACCCGGCCTTTATTGATGCATCTGATCGACACCAACATCGCGATCTATCTGCGCGATGGGCATGGCGAAATGACCACCCGCCTGATAGCCCTGTCGCAACGACCTGCCATCTCGTTGATGACATGGGTAGAGATGGAGGGCGGCGTTCACACCCATCCGCGCTTCGCCGCGTACCGGCGCGCGGCAACGGACGCACTGGTCGCAGCCGTCGATATCCTGCCGCTCGATCCACCGGTGGTCGCCGCCTATACCAACATCGTCGGCGCCTGCGGGTTCTCCCGCCCGCGCATCCTCGACCGGCTGATTGCCGCCACGGCGATCATCCATAGCCTGACGCTCGTCACCATCAACGGCGACGACTTCCGCAACATTCCCGGCCTCTCGCTCGATATCTGGCCCGCCCCGGCTCAGTAGTCCCGCGATATCCGCACGTTCGCGCTCTGCCGGCCGAGCGTCGAGATACTCGACAGCAGCGAGAGCCAGCGCGTCACCTGAAACTCTACCTGTGTCGCCGAGTAACCCTGCCCGTCAGTTACGATCTCGGCATAGAGACGTCGCGTCACATATTTGCCCGCCGCGATCGACGTGCCCTGTCCGGTCTGCGGATCGGCTGGCAGGATGCGGAGCCGGTCGAGGCCCGCCGCCCGGCGCACCGCGTTGATCGGGTTCAGGCCATTGCCGCCATCCTGCAACGCCGCCACCGCAGCGGCCAGTTGCAGTGCCTCGGGCGCGGACAGGTTGGTGATCGACGTGCCGAACAGCAACCGCGACAGCAACTCGTCCTCGGGCAACGTCGGCACACTGGAAAAGCCGATCTCAGGCTTCAGCGCGTTGCCCGTCACGCGGATCGATGCGTTTAGCCCGGTCGAGTCCGCATTCGCCTCGATATCCAGCGCGGGATTGGCGGGCGTCTCGCCACCGAAGCGGATGACGCCGCGTGACAGTTCGAACTCGCGGCCGGCAAATTCGTAATCGCCGCGGATCAACCGCGCCTGCCCGGTGATCGCCGGGTTTTCCGGCTGGCCACCGATCTGCAGGTTCGCCGACCATTCGCTGGTCAGGCCCAGTCCGCTGACCATCACGCCGGTCCGTGCCCGCGCGTTCAGGGCCAGCGTCCACGGTGCGGTCGGGCGATCGTCGCCCTCGTCGCCGCCCGGCACGTTGATCTCGCGGATGTTCAGCTTCGGAGCCGCCGTCGCTGCCGTTGCCTGACCCAGGCGATATCGCGCGGCGTCCAGTGTCACTTCACCCGAAATCGTCCCACCCGTGCCGTTCGACAGGAACCGCAACGGACCGGTCACGGTCGCGCCGATATCGTCGCGCGCGATCATCACCGCCTTGTCCGCCTGCAACTTCAGGTCCAGGCCGATGCCGTTGGCGGCGGCGAAATCGAACTGCCCCGCCCCCGTCACCCGACCGCCACGCCCGGCATCCGCGCCGAACCGGTCGATCGCCAGCCGCGATCCGGCGAAGCGGCCGCTGGCTTGCACATTGGTCAGCAGCGTCCCCGTCGTCGCGCTTTCGATGCGGGCGCCGTTGGTCTGCAACGCACCACGGATCACCGGCGCGCCCAGTCGCCCGGTCACATCGGCGCCGATCGATACCGGCCCCGAGAGGTCGAACAGCTCCACGCCCGTCAGCCGCCACAGCGCATCAGCCGGCCCGGCATAGCGCAACTGTGCGAACAACCCCGCACCCGCCAGCCGCGCCGCCAACGATCCGCTGCCCAGCGGCGCGAGTTGCGCCTGCGCCCGCCCGATCGTCTTGCCACCCGATGCCATCACCGCGCGCAGTCCGGCGCGATCGGCGCGCAGCACGCCCGCGACGCCGACATCGATCGGGGTCGAGTTCAGCACCAATCCCGCCCGCGTCAGCCCGCGCACCGTCATATCGACCCGCCCGGTCGGCGCACCCCCCGCCGCCGCCGCCAAACTCAGCGTGCCGGACGCGCTGCCCCCCAGCCCCAGTCCGGGAAAACCGATGTCGAGGATCGTCAACGGCATCTTCGTCACGCTGCCGTCCACCGCCACGCCACCGGCGGACCAGCGTCCCGCCAACCGCGCCTCGCCACCCGCAAAGGTCAGCCGCGTCGGTTGCAGGCGCCAGCCATCGCCATCGCGCGCGATCACCGCCGGCGCCAAAAATTGCAGCGACCGGCGATCCAGCGTCCCCTGCACGTTCACGGTAAAACCATCGGGCCGCACCTGTGCCACCGTCTGGATATCGAACGCCCGCCCCCGCGACCCGGCGATCGACGCGCGGATTTCGCCCGTGCCATTCGTCAGCTTGGCGGTGCCTGCAAACCGTGCCAGCGACAGTCCGCCATAACGCAGGCCCAACCCCCGCGCCGTGGCATCGATCACCGGCCCGCCCTCCGCCAGCAGCACCGAACCGTCCAGCCGCCCGACCCGAAGCGTCGCGCCGTCGAACGCCGCCTGTCGCGCGTCGAGATGCGCCTCGATCCGCTGCACCTCACCGACCGGCCGGAACAGCAGTTCGCCCGACAGCGCTCCCGTCACCGCCACCCGGCCGTCGAACCCGCCATCGACGATCGCCAGACTGCCCCGCCCCCGCGCGCCCGCGACATCCACTGCGTCGATCGCGACCGAGGATTGCTGCCCACTGGGCAACAGGATCGACCCATTTGCGCGGAACGGACCCAGCCGCGATCCGCCCGCCGCCACGAACGCGAAGCCGGCCACGGTCGGGTCAAGATGCGCGCGCACATCACTCAATCCCAACGCTTCATTGGGCCGGGCCAGCCGCAGGTCGATCGTCGGCCGTTCGATCGGGCCGTCGAGCATCAGCGTCACGGGACCATAGGTCGCCTGCCGCCCCGTTCCCTCGAAATGGAACGTCCCGTCCCGCCGGCGATAGCCGTTACCGCTCAGCCGCAACCCCGGCGCGGTCAATTGCAGGCCGTTGAAATGAAGGATGCCGTCCAGCGTCCGCTCCAGCCCGGTCACGATCCGCGGCAATCCGCCCGTTAGCGACCGGAAGAACGCATTGTCCAGCCGTCGCACCTGCGCCACACCGCGCCCGACGATGCGGGTGCCATGGCCATTGGGTCCCGGCACGACCTGCAACGTCGAATCGACATCGACCACGCCGATACCGGGGATCAGATACCGGGCGAGCTGCCCGCCCAGGCCCACCTGATACCGGCCGGTACGCAGGTCGAGCGCCAGCGTGATCCGCCCCTGCAGCTTGTCCGATCGCAGCCGCAGGTTGCTGCCCGTCAGCGTCGGTGGCGCCAGTCGGAGCGCGCCGTCGATCGCCAGGTTGTTCAGGATACCGCCCGCGACATTGCCGACGCCCGTCACTCGCGCCGCCGTCACCCGGATCGGCACCGTCGTGGGAAACGGCGACAACCGCCCGACGCCACCGGCGCGCACCCGCTCGAACCCGGTATCGTCGAACGCCAGCCGGTCGGCGATCAATCGATAGTCGTATTTCGCCGTTGCGAACGCCCCGTCGAGGATGGCGCGCAACTCGATCCCACGCCCGCTCATGTTCGGAAACAGCGCCGCCGGCCGCAGCAACCGCGTGCGGATCTTCAGGTTGCGATAGACGCCAGCGCCCAGATCGATCTCGCCATCTGCCTCCGCCGCCAGTGCCGCCGAGCGCAGACCAAGCCGCCCGTCCAGCCGCCGATTCGCGAACGTCGCCGCCCCCTCGACCAGCAGACGCGGCGCCGCCAGCCGGGCCGCCTTGCCCGTCAGCAACGATGCCGGCGCGATCGTGCCGCCCAGCGTATAGCGTCCCTCCTGCGCGGTCAGCGCCAGATCGACGACGCGAGCGCCAACCACCTCCGCCCGTGCGTCTCCGCGCCACCGTGCCCAGCTGCCGTCACCCGCCACCGTCAGCGTCAACGGTCCGCGGACGCCCACCGCCTTCGCCAGCACGCCGCCGGCCGCGCCGGCCCCGCGCACATCGATATCGAAGCGGTCCTGCGCCGGCGCCGCATAGATCGCCAGCCGCAACCGGTCGCTCCCCTCGACCAGCGCATTTAGCTTTACCACCGCTCGGCCCGACCGGATATCCGCCTCACCCGCCAGACGCCCCACCCGCTCGCGCCCCAATACTGGCGGCGCCAGCACCAGCCGGCCGACATCGACGCGGCCGATGCGAATGTCGAAATCGGGAAGGATCGGACCACGCTTTCCCGTCACCCGCGTGTGTGGCACGTGCGCCAGCCGCGCCTCGGAGATCGCCAGCCGGTCGATCGACAGCTCGTTCCACAACCAGCGCCATGGTGCCCAGTCCAGCTCGACACGCGGCGCGCTGAACACCAGTCCGTCGACGTCATAGACGCGCAGGTCGTTCAACCGCGTGTCGGCATAAAGCGACCCGTCGATCCGCCCGACCGCAAAGCGCAGCCCGTTCGCCGTCCGGATCGCGCCGATGCGCTCCGCAACCAGCCGATGACCCCACGGCGTATCGACCAGGATCAGCGCCATCGCGGCGATCGCCGCCAGCGCTGCGATCGCACCCGCAATCCATCGCCGCCACCGCATCAGAATGCCTGCCCCAGCGACACGTACACCGCGATCTTTGAATCACCCGGCTGCGGGTTGATCGGCGTGCCGACGTCCAGCCGGATCGGCCCGAAATTTGAATAGTATCGCACGCCCAGACCCGTGCCGTAGCGAAAGCCGGAGAAGCCCGGCAACGGCGAGGTATAGATGTTGCCCGCGTCGAGAAACGGCACGATCCCGAAATTGCCAAACGCCTTCACCCGCGCTTCGATCGCGAATTCCGTCAGGCTGCGGCCGCCGATCGGATCGTTGTTGGGATCGCGCGGCCCGATCGACTGGTATCCGTACCCCCGCACCGACGCGCCGCCACCGGCATAGAAGCGCCGCGACGGCGCCACCGCGTCCCGCGGCGCGCCGACGATCGTGCCCAGCCGCGTCCGCCCAGCCAGCACCACACGCGATCCAATGCTGCGATAGACGCTGGCATCGACCTGCGTCCGCGCGTAACCGAACACCGCGCCCTGCAAAGAAACTTCAGGGCTCAACCGCCCGCCCAGCCGGAACCCGCGCGTTGGGTTCAACAGGTCGTCGGTGCCATCATAGATCAGGCTGGTCGGCAGCGCGCCGATGAAGAACGTCCGCCGTCGCGGCAAGCCGGTCGAGAGCAACACGTCCTGCTCGTCCGACGCCAATAGCTCCGCTCCCAGCGACCATGTCCAGGTCTTCTGGAAGAAGATGTTCGTCTGCTTTTCCAGCGATCCCGACAGCGAATAGGTCTTGGCGTCGTATGCATCGCGATTCTGATGGGCAGCCGCCGCCTGCAACGTCAGCACCCGGTCGCGCGCCTGGAAGTTGTTGCGGCGATAGACCAGCGACGACAGCTGCTCCTGCGTTCCCAGCACGCTGCGGATCGTCAGCGCGCCTTCGGGCGGGAACAGATTGCGGTGCGTCCAACTGAGTTCCAGCCGCGCGCCTTCGCCCGTGCCGTATCCCAGCTCGCCCGCCACGGTGCGCGGCGGGGCGGGGTCCAGCTTCACCGCGACGTCGACGGTGCCAGGCTCCCTGCCCTCGACCGATTCCAGTTCCACCGCCGCGACCAGTCCGGTCTGGATCAGCGCCCGGCGCAGGTCGTCGACGCGCGACTGATCGAACGTCGCCCCCCGCCGGAAACGGGCGATATCGGCGACGTGATCCGGCCCGAATACGCTGTTGCCCGGCAGCGCGACGAAATCGCCGAACCGCCGCGCGCCGCCCGGCTGAACGCTCAGGTCCAGCGTCGCCGTCTTCGCTGCGCGATCGACCACGATCGCCGGCTCGCCCACCTTGGCGAAAGGAAAGCCCGCGCGACCGATCGCGGTCTCCAGCGCGGTCTGCCCAGCAACCACCGCATCGGCATCGACCGCGTCACCTGCCTTCACAGCAAAGGCAGTGTTGAGCACCGTGGTCTTGTCCCCCGCCGCATCCACCCCGGCCAGCGTGACCCCCGCGAACCGGTAAAGCCCACCCGGATCGGTATCCAGTACCACCAGCGGTCGCGCACCCGGCTCCACCCGCGTAGTCACCTGCGCATCATAATATCCCTGCGCCCGCAACAGCGTGAGGAGCAGTGCCGCATCCTCCTGCGCCCGACGATCGAGTTGCGCCGCATTGGCCACCGCGCCGTCATTGGCGTCAAGCGTCGAGTTCTCGGCGAAACGCTGGCGCAGCAGCGGCGTCGCAACCTTTTCGATCCCGTCGATCCGCCACGTATATCGGCGCTCGGCGGTGACGTCGGTCGTCGCGGCCACCGCCTGCGGATCGACCGGTTCGACGGAGAGCGTCGGCCAGTCCACGCCGATATCGGGTAGCGGCGCCAGCGGCGCGTTGGGATCGACTGTTTCTGTGCCGACGGCGGGCGTCTGCCCGGCGGCAGGCACGGCATTGCCCTGCGCCGAAAGAGGCGATCCGGCCAGGGCAAGACAGACGGCGGCGGCATGGCCCGCCCGCCGGATGCGGCATTCCATGCTCGCCCTCTAGCTCCGCTCCGGTCCGATACCTACCCCTATGATCCGGGAATATCGACGGAACAACCGGACTTTCGATCAGCCGCGGTCACCCCGGATCAGTGCACCGTCCCGATCGCCTCGTCGACCGACAGGATCACGATCAGCCGCTCGACCTGCCGCCAGCGGCAGAAATGGATGTGATTGCCCAAATCGCGGCTGCGGTCGGCGCGGGCGGCGGCCTCGGTCGCGGCATCGGTGCCGAAGGCGGCGATCAGTTCGGCGGCCGTCGCGGCCTGACCAGCGTCGGTGATATACGGGGCGATGTAACGGGCAGACGGCATCGCCTCCCATCCCGTCCGCGGACACGTTCGTCAATCGCCCGTCGCAACGGCTCGCCGCATCGACGCGGCACCATCACCGGGTAGCGTCCGCCCGCCGGGCGTGGCAGGGTTGTCGCCATGTCGGATCGATCCCCTCCCGCCGCCGCCGGCGGCGTCCTCATCGCGATCGGGCCGCTGGTCGGCGTCGCCATCGGTTTCGCCTTTGGACAGGCCACCCCCGGTTTCCTGATCGGGCTCGCCGCGGGTGGCGCGGCCGCGCTGCTCATCTGGTTAAAAGACCGCCGCTAACGCGGCCGTCGCATCTGCCACACGACGCGGCCGATCATTTCCACCGGCGCGTCGGGTAAGGGCGGACTGAGCGCATTGTCGCTGCTCGCCACCGGCACGCCGCCGCGCAGTGCCACTCGCTTCACCATCGTCGCGCCATCGATCCGCACCACGAACACGCCGCCGCGCGGCCCCGGCCGGCGATCACCGGTGTCGACCAGGATATGATCGCCGTCGAACAGCCCCGGCTCCATCGAATCGCCCTTGACCCGCAGGATCGCCGCCGCCCCCGGCGACAGGCCCAGCCGCCGCGCCAGTGACGGATCGATCAGGTCGGTCCCCACGGCCACCTCGTCATCCACCTGCGCGCCCGGCCCTGCCGACACCGCCACGTCCAAGCGCGGCACCCGCCACATCGCCGCCACCGCGCGTCCACTCAGCATGGCCGGTGCGACACCGAAGAACGCCGCCAGACGCGCCACGTCCTCCTCCACCAGTGATCGCGGCGTCCCCCGCCGTACATATTGCTGAACATAGGCGGCATTGCGCCCCAGCATCCGCGACAACGCCGCCAGACTGGTGCCGCTCGCCGCGGCCAGAGCCGCCAGCGCGGTTCGCGGATCGTCCTGCGCCATGCCGGATCATTATCGTAGGAATAATTCCTAGACAAGTTGGAAATGGAGGAACAGACCAAGAACGTAATATTAGATTCGCGGGGTCCGTCATGTCGTTGCTCATCAAGATCGATCGCTATCTGCGGGAGACGGGTATCTCCGTCTCCCGCTTCGGGCGTGAGGCGGTCAACGACCCCCGTCTGATCTTCGATCTCCGCCGCGGCCGGGATCCAGGGCCGGAAATCACCGCCAAGGTCGAAGCCTATATCGCGGATGCCCAGGCATGACGCTCCTCGCCCGCTTCAAACGGCGCTTGCCGACCGATCCCGCCCTGCCGCTGATCCGCGCACTGATCGCCGATGCCGCGGCGAACGGCTGCACCGTCCATCTCGTCGCGAGCGCGACTCGCGATTGGGCGAGCGCGACCTTCGTTGGCGCCCAACACAGCATCCTGCTGACCGCCATCGCCAGTCCGGCGCTGACCGTATGGCTCGCCGCCCTGCCGTCCGCACAACTGGTGCCCGGCCGCGATCTGCTCGGCGACCTGACGGTTGACCGGGTGTCGCCCGTCGGCAACGAATGCCAGATTGAGTTGTCCGCGCTGACGCTGGTGGAGGCATGATGATGCGCTGCAATATACTGTTGATATAACGTAACACGATCGTTACGAAGCTGTGCGACCTTTCCCCCGCGGAGCTTTCAGTTCGATGATGCGTCCCCTCCTCCTCGCCGGCACCGCCTTGTTGGCCATCCACACACCGGCGTCGGCAGAAGGCCCAACGGTCGACGCACCCGTCGCGCCGACCGCCGCCGCCGAGCCCGTCCAAGCCGATCGCGGTGGCGAGATCGTCGTCACCGCACCGTTTCAGCAGAGCGAGGCCGATGTGCTGTCCGGCACCTCGATCATGAGCGGCGAAGAACTTCAGCGCGCGCTGCGCCCGACGATCGGCGAGACGCTCGCCCGCCTGCCCGGCGTGTCCGCCACCTCGTTCGGCCCCAACGCCTCGCGCCCCGTGCTGCGCGGTTTCCAGGGTGAGCGCATCCGCGTGCTGACCGACGGCATCGGTTCGATCGACGTATCAAACACCAGCGTCGATCACGCCGTCGCGATCAATCCGCTGATTGCCGAGCGGGTCGAGGTGCTGCGCGGCCCCTCTGCCCTTTTGTTCGGATCGTCGGCGGTCGGCGGTGTCGTCAACGTCATCGACACACGCATCCCACGCAGCGTGCCGGAGGCCGGATACCGGGTCGCCGGTAACCTGACCTATGGCTCCGCCGCTAACGAGCGGTCCGGCGGGGCGGCGGGTGACGTCGCGGTGGGCGAAGGCTTCGTCGTCCATGCCGACGGATCGTACCTGAAGACCAACGACCTGAAGATCGGCGGCTACGCCCTGTCCCAGCAGCAACGTGCCGCCTCGCTCGCCACCGCCGCCCTGCCCCCGCAGGCGGTCGAACCCGGCGAGGACGCGATCGATTTCGCCGGCAACGCCGCCATCCGCGGTCGCTTGCCTAATACCGCATCCGAGACGTGGAATGTCGGCGTCGGCGCCGCGCTGATCCGCGACGGCGGCAATATCGGCATCTCGTACAGCCGCTACGACAGCCTGTACGGCGTCCCCATCCGCTACGCCACCGAACAGGGTCAGGAGCAGGAGGCCCCCCGCATCGACCTGAAGCAGGACCGGGTCGATCTGCGCGCCGAAGTCGACACCGGCGGCGGCTTCCTCGACCGCATCCGCCTGCGCGCGGCAATGGCGAACTATACCCATTCCGAACTCGACCCCTCGGGTGCGGTCGGCACAACGTTCAAGAACCAAGGACTCGAGGGGCGCCTCGAGTTCGTGCAAGCGAACCATGGCGGCTGGCTGGGGGCATCCGGCGTGCAGGTGTTCAACCGCCGCTTTGACGTCGAGGGCGACGAGGCATTTCTGCCGCGCAACGAAACCAGCCAGGTTGGCCTTTTTACGCTGCAACAATACAGCATGGGCGCCTTTCGTGCCGAAGCGGGCGCACGGTATGAAACCACATCGGTCGACGCCCGCACCGTGGTCGGCGACGATCGCTTCGCCCGCGGCGGCCGCGATTTCCGCGCGGTGTCCGGCTCGCTCGGCGCGTCCTACGAAATTGCCCCGAACATCCGCATCGGCCTGAACGGGTCGCGCACCGAACGGGCACCGTCGGCCGAGGAACTGTTCGCCAACGGTCCCCATGCCGGCACGCAGTCTTACGAGCTCGGCAACCCCAATTTCCGCCTCGAAAAGTCATGGGGACTGGAAGCGACGCTGCACGCGCACCGCGAGAATTGGAGCTTCGACGCCGCCGCCTATTACAACTGGTTCTCGAACTATATCTTCGACAATCAGGTTGATCCCGTTGCGTGCGAAACCGCCGCCGCACCGTCCGGCCGCACCGTCGATCTGCCGTGTTTCCAATATGCGCAGGCCGATGCGCGCTATTACGGGCTGGAAGCGCAGGGCAATGTCCGCCTCGCCAAGCTGGCCGGTTACAAGATCAACGCCGATCTGCTCGGTGACTGGGTCCATGCCCGCATCGTCGATCAGGGTCCCGTCCCCCGTATCCCGCCGATGCGCCTGCTCGGCGGTCTCGAAGCGCAGGGCGATCGCCTGACCGCGCGCGCCGAAGTCGAACACAGCTTCGAACAGGACCGCGTGACCCAGTTCGAAACGCCCACTGGCGGCTTCACGCTGGTCAACGCCAGCCTCGCCCTGAAGCCGTTCGGCGCCAGCAACCAGACGACGCTGACGCTCAGCGCCAACAACATCTTCGACGTGAACGCCCGCCGCCATGTCAGCTTCCTGAAGGACTTCGCCCCGCTCAGCGGCCGCGATCTGCGCGCTACACTGAGCTTCCACCTCTAGGCGTCGCCTGTCTCCAAGTCGGACTTGCCCCGACGCCGCCATCCCCGTACCGCCTCTTCCAAACGGAGAGCGGCAGATGGCAGGCATGGGCAGGTTCGACTGGGAAGACCCCTTCCTTCTCGACGATCAACTCACCGAAGACGAACGGATGATCCGCGACACGGCGCGCGCCTATGCGACCGACCGGTTGTTGCCGCGCATCGTCGATGCGTTCGCCCATGAACATACCGATCCCGCGATCTTCCGCGAGATGGGCGATCTCGGCCTGCTCGGCCCCACCATACCGGCTGAATATGGCGGCGTCGGTGCCAGTTATGTCGCCTATGGTCTCATCGCGCGCGAAGTGGAGCGGATCGACAGCGGCTATCGCTCGATGATGAGCGTCCAGTCTAGCCTCGTGATGTACCCGATCCACGCCTACGGGTCCGAGGAACAGCGCCTGAAATACCTACCGAAACTGGCGTCGGGAGAATGGATCGGCTGTTTCGGCCTGACCGAGCCCGATGCCGGTTCCGACCCCGGCAGTATGACGACCCGCGCCAAGAGGGTCGAGGGCGGCTACGTCATCTCCGGCGCCAAGACGTGGATCAGCAACTCGCCGATCGCCGACGTCTTCGTGGTCTGGGCCAAATCCGACGCGCATGACGGCAAGATCCGTGGTTTTATCCTGGAAAAGGGCATGAAGGGCCTCGTCGCACCCAAGATCGAAGGCAAGCTGTCGCTGCGCGCCTCGATCACCGGCATGATCATGATGGACGAGGTGGCGGTGGGCGATGACGCGCTGCTGCCCGATGTCGAGGGGCTGAAGGGCCCCTTCGGCTGCCTTAACCGCGCCCGTTACGGCATCAGTTGGGGCGCACTCGGCGCCGCCGAATTCTGCTTCCACGCTGCGCGCCAGTACGGTCTCGACCGCAAGCAGTTCGCCACGCCCCTTGCCGGTCGCCAGCTTTATCAGAAGAAGCTTGCCGACATGGAAACCGAGATCGCGTTGGGCCTGCAGGCATCGTTGCGCGTCGGCCGTCTGATGGATGAAGGCCGCTTCGCCCCGGAAATGGTCAGTCTTGTGAAGCGCAACAATGTCGGCAAAGCGCTCGATATCGTCCGCATAGCTCGCGACATGCATGGCGGCAACGGCATCTCGGGCGAATACCATGTCATGCGCCACCTGATGAACCTTGAGACGGTCAACACCTATGAAGGCGCGCACGACGTCCACGCCCTGATCCTCGGCCGCGCGATCACTGGTATCGCCGCATTCTGACGCTCGCGACGCCAAAAAACAACAAATGTGAAGTCGGCGCCGCTGCCGGTAACCAAATAAAAGGCTGTTTCTCCTAGGCCCGCATCAGTGGCGATAACCGACGCCGGGTCGGTGCGCGCTTGTGGGACGACAACGCACCATCATGACACGTTTTCGGGAGCAGGATCGCAAGGCGCCAATCCATGCCGCCAAGGCACCTTCCCGTGATGTCTTCCTGATCGAGGACTCGGTCGCGCTGGGCATGTTGCTGCAAAGTAAGCTTCGCGCATCCATCTCCGCGAACGTCGTGTGGCTGAAGACCTATGCAGAAGCGGCCCGCGCGCTGTCGGAACAGGCACCCGCCCTCGCCATCACCGGCATCAACCTGCCCGACGCCCCCGATGGCGAGATCATCGACCTGCTGGCACAGCATGACGTGCCGACGATCCTGTTCACCGCCACACTCGACCGCAAGGCGCGCGAGCGATTCACGTCGCCGAACATCATCGATTATTTCTTCAAGAACGCGAACGACATCGTCGACCATGTGGTCAGGACCGTCGCCCGCTTCACCGACAAACTCGCACCGTCGGTGCTGATCGTCGATGACATGGAAAGCGGTCGTTCGGTGCTGGCGCAATTGCTGCGCCACCAGCATTATCGCATTTTCCAGGCTGCATCGGGGGCCGAAGCGCTGCGCATACTGGCCGATGACGACGCCATCCAGTTGGTCATTACCGATCATCACATGGCGGACATGGACGGCCATGAACTCACCCGCCGCATCCGCGCGCGCTATGCGGCGGACCGGATCAGGATCATCGGCATCTCCGCTTCGTCCGATCCGTTTCTCTCCGCCCAGTTCCTGAAGGCTGGCGCCTCCGACTTCATTTATCGCCCCTTCATCACCGAGGAGGTCCGCTACCGGATCGAAAGCAACATCGACACGCTCGGCCAGATCAAGCACCTGCGCTTCCTGGCCGACCGCGATCCGCTGACCTCGCTGTACAACCGGCGCGCCTTTTTCGAACGCGCGCACCCGATGGTTGACGACCTGCGCGCTAACGATGGGCAGGGATCGATCGCGATCCTCGACATCGACCATTTCAAGAAGGTCAACGATCGGTACGGCCACGATGCCGGCGACAAGGTTATCAAGCAGGTCGCCCGCGTGCTGGAGGATTGCTGCGCGCGCGGCAACGCCATCACCGCCCGGTTCGGCGGCGAGGAATTCATCATCCTGTTCACTGATCTGCCGCAGCACGAGGTCCACGCCCGCTGCGACGCGATCCGCACGACGATCGAGAATATCGGCATTCCCTACAACGATGCCGTGCTGCGCATCACCGCCTCGATCGGTGCCGCTCTGATCCAGCCCGCTGAGGGCCTCGACAACAACCTGAACGCCGCCGACCAGATGCTGTATATGGCCAAGAACGGCGGCCGGAACCGGGTGGTCTATGACGCGGTCTATTGCTGACTGCTCGCACCGGGAGGCGCCGGTAGCGATATTCTGCTAAGTTGCCGTAATGTCCGCCGCCCCCCTTACCGGCCTGAAGGTCGTCGAACTCGCCCGCATTCTCGCCGGCCCCTGGGCGGGTCAGACTCTCGCCGATCTTGGCGCCGAAGTGGTGAAAGTCGAAAGCCCGGAAGGTGACGACACCCGCCGCTGGGGGCCACCCTTCATCGATAATCCCGACGGTAGTCGCGACGCCGCGTATTTCCACGCCTGTAATCGCGGCAAGACCTCAATCGTTGCCGACTTCACCGACCCCGCCGACCTCGCCCGCGTCCACGCGCTGATCGCGGACGCCGATGTGGTGATCGAAAATTTCAAGGTCGGCGGCCTTGCGCGCTTCGGGCTCGACTATGCATCGCTGGCCGCGCGCCACCCCCGCCTCGTCTATTGCTCGATCACCGGCTTCGGGCAGGACGGCCCCTATGCACCCCGCGCCGGCTATGACTTCGTGGTGCAGGGAATGAGCGGCATCATGGACCTGACCGGTGACCCCGCCGGCCCACCACAAAAGATCGGCGTCGCCTTCGCCGATATCATGACCGGCCTCTACGCCGTCATCGCCATTCAGGCCGCGCTGGCACAGCGCGAGCGGACTGGGCGAGGGCAGCAGATCGACATGGCATTGCTCGACACGATGACCGGCGTGCTCGCCAACCAGGGGATGAACTGGCTGGCGGGCGGCGTCGATCCCACCCGCGCCGGCAACGCGCATCCCAATATCGCGCCCTATGCGGTATTCCCGACCAGCGACGGCTGGTTCATCCTGGCGGTCGGCAACGACGCGCAATTCCGCCGCTTCTGCGCCGTTGTCGGGTTGCCGATGGACGAGCCCCGCTACGCCACCAATGCGCTGCGCGTCGAACACCGCGCCGCCCTCACCCTGGCGATCGAGGATGCCACGAACCGTTTCCGGCGCGACGATCTCCTCGCCCGCCTCGACGCCGCCGGCGTCCCCGCCGGCCCGATCAACAGCGTGGCGCAGGCCTTTGCCGATCCGCAGATTATCGCGCGCGGCATGGCGATCGACGCCGCCCGCCCGGATGGCTCCACCGTCCCCGGCATCCGCACCCCGATCCGCTTTTCCGACGCCGATCTCGCCCCGCCCCGCGCCGCGCCCCTGCTGGCCAAGCGCCCGCCGTCATGCGATAAAGAAGCATAAAAATCAGGAGAGCATGTCATGGCCACCGCCGCCCGAATCCGCCCGGAAACCACCGCGGCCGAATGGGAGGCGCGTCAGCAGCTCGCCGCCTGTTACCGCGTGTTCGACATGCTCGGCTGGTCGGAGATGATCTACAACCACATCACGTTGAAGGTGCCGGACGAGGAAGGCGCATTCCTCATCAACCCGTTCGGCCTGCACTTCTCCGAAGTCACCGCCTCCAGCCTCGTCAAGATCGACATCGACGGCAACAAGCTGGACGATAACCCCTATCCCGTGAACCGCGCCGGCTTCGTTCAGCACGCCGTGTTCCACCGCCACCTGCCCGACGCGCATTGCATCATGCACACCCACACCACCGCCGGAATGGCGGTCAGCTCGGTCGAGGGTGGACTGCGCCCGATCAACTTCTACGCCTGCAACTTCGCCGGCCAGATCGCGTATCATGATTTCGAGGGCGTCACCGTCCGTTCCGAAGAGGGCGAACGCCTCGTCCGCAATCTCGGCGACAAGCGCATGATGTTCCTGCGCAACCACGGCATCCTCGTCATGGGCCGCACCCTGCCCGAGGCGTTCGTGAAGCATTGGGCGCTGCAACGCGCCTGCGAGATCCAGCTCGCCACCCTGTCGATGGGCACCCCGCTGGAGGTCGCGCCAGAGGTCGTTGCTGTCCACCAGCGCGACCTGCACATGGCGCAGGTGCCCGGTGGCCCCGGCGCCGCCGACTTCGCCGCCATGGTCCGCCTGATCGAGAAGCGCGACACGAGCTGGCGCGAATGATTCAGCCGAAGCGATAACCGGAGACGACCCACCCCATCACCACGTCCCGGTAATCCCGTACCGCCGCGTCATCCCCGCCCGCGCCCAGCGCGACCATCAACGGCAACAGATGCTCCGCCTCGGGATGCGCGAAGCGGGCGTGAGGCAGGTTATCCCACGCCGCCACCCGCGCGCGTCGCTGCGTGGGATCGGCCTCCGTCACCGCTGCCGACAGCGCATCGTCCCACTCGGTCGCCACCGCCGTCACCTGCGGCCCCCGCGCGCGCAGGTTGTGGAAGCTCATACCCGATCCCACGATCAGCACGCCCTCGTCTCGCAATGGCGCCAACGCCCGCCCGATCGCGATGTGCGCGTCGGGGTCGAGATCCGCGCGCAGCGACATCTGCACCATCGGAATATCTGCCCCCGGCACCGCCACCATCATCGGCACGAACACACCGTGGTCCCAGCCTCGCGCCGCTTCCTCGGCTACCTCATGCCCGGCCGCGCGCAGCAATGCCGCCGCCCGCCGCGCCACATCGGGCGAACCCGACGCATCCCAGCGCAAATGATAGGTATGCTCGGGAAAGCCGTAATAGTCATACAGCAACGCCGGCCGCTCGCCGACATGCACCGTCACGGTCGGCGTCTCCCAATGCCCCGACACCATCAGGATCGCGCGGGGCCGCTCGGGCAGGCTGGCAATCAGCCCGGCCAGATACGCCTCCATCGGTCGCCACATCGGATCGGGCGGCCCGCCGCCTGCTTCCATAAAGAAGCACGGACCACCGCCATGCGGCACGAAAAGCGTGGGAAGCGTCATACCCCCCATGTCGTCGCTGCCCCGCCCGCCATCAACATCGCCGCCGGAAACGAGTCGTTTCGCCCGTCGCGCCGGTCGCCTACAATCGCCGGCGATGACCAGCCTCACCGTCAACAACCAGCCCGTGGCCTATCAGATCGACCCGCAGACCCCGCTGCTCTGGGCACTGCGCGACGGATCGAACCTGACCGGCACCAAATATGGCTGCGGCACCGGTCATTGCGGCGCCTGCACGGTGGATGTCGACGGCCGCGCCGTGCGGTCTTGCCGGATGACCATCGCGCAGGCCGAGGGCACCTTCGTCACCACGATCGAGGGTCTGTCGACCGGCCGCGACCATCCGCTGCAACTCGCTTTCCTTGCCAATAATGTCGTCCAGTGCGGCTTCTGCGTCCCCGGCATCATCATGGCCGCCGCCGCGCTGATCCGCCGCAATCCCGATCCGGACGAGGATGCGATCCGCGCCGCCATTACCAACATCTGCCGCTGCGGCATCTACCCCCGCCTGACCGACGCGATCCGCCGCGCCGCCGCCGCGATGCGCGGCGAAGAGATGATCCCGGCGGGCGCCCGCCCCGGTATCGAACCGGCGGATGCCGCCCGCGTCGTCCCCGCCCTCTCGCCGCGATGACGGATCGAAAGCTGTCGCGAGGCTGACGACACTATTCAGCTTCGCCTCAACCTGTTCATGGCACAACTCGTCCATCATCAGGGCCGGCAAGTGCGCCGGCGATAAAGGACGACAAGGATGCGTAAGCTGATCGGAGCATTGCTCGCCGCGACGATGTTGATGCCGACTATCGCCACCGCACAGGAACCCGACCGCCGCGGCGATCGCCCCCGTGGAGATATGCGCGGTGACATGCGCGGAGATGTGCGTGGTGACCGTCAACGCGCGCCGGACGCCGCGCCGGATGTCGGTCAGGCGCGTCAGGCACCTTGGCGCGATGACACCCGCCGTGGTGGCTTCCAGGGCGACCGGCGTGATCCGGCGGCGGAACGCCCGGATCGCAACGACGGCCTGCGCGGCGGCATCGATCGGGGCGACAGGGGCGACCGCCCTGAACCCCGGCGCCCGGATTTCCAGCCCAGCGATCGCGGCCGTCCCGACAGCAGCGCGACCTGGCGCGACGGCAGCCGCGCCGAACGCGGCATAGACAACCGCCGGGACGACCGCGCCGGCAACCCCCGCAACGATGGCCGCGACTGGAACAACCGTGGCGACCGCAACGACCGTCGCGGTGACGACTGGACGCGCAGCCGCTTCAACGACCGCGACCGGGTCGGCAACTGGAGCAACGACCGTCGCTTCGCCGGCAGCGATCGTGGCAACGACTGGGGCAACGATCGCCGCGGCAACAATTGGGATCGCGGCTGGCGCAACGAAAACCGCTACGACTGGAACCGCTATCGCACCACCAATCGCGGCGCCTATCGCCTGCCGCGCTATTACGCGCCCAACGGCTGGGATCGCGGCTATCGCCGTTTCGGTGTCGGCGCCGGCCTGTCGTCAGTGCTCTGGAGCCAGAATTACTGGATTTCGGATCCATGGTCCTATCGCCTGCCGGAGGCGTACGGCCCCTATCGCTGGGTCCGTTATTATGACGACGCGCTGCTCGTCGACCTGCGCAGCGGGCAGGTGATCGACGCGGTATACGGCATCTTCTGGTAGAACCGGACGATCGGCCGCGTCCCGCTCAGCGGGACGCGGCCACCGGTTACTGATTGACTCGACCGGGCTGCGACACATGGATCGCGGCAGCATCGATCCCTTGCTTTCCATCGGCCCACGCCCGAAAATAGATCGATCATGAGCCTGTTCTCGCCCCGCGCCGCGACGCGCAAGAAACCGTCGATCTCTCCGCTCCGCCAGCGCGTCGGCGCAGAAGTGGCCGCCCGGCTCGATGCGAACCCCGCGGTGGAACGCGCCGCTATTCAGGGCGCACAGGTCTATTTCCACCCCGACTTCCTCGACGCCGCGACCTGCGACCGGCTGATCGCGATGATCGACGCGCATCGCCGGCCCTCGACGCTGCTATCCGATCGCAACGATCAGGGTTTTCGCACCAGCGACAGTTGCGACATGGATCGCTGGTCGCCCGATGTGCAGCCAATCGATGAGGGGATCGCGACGCTCCTCGGTATCGATCCGCTCCACGGCGAAACCATGCAGGGTCAGCGCTATGCCCCCGGCCAGCAGTTCCGTGCGCACCACGATTATTTCCACGAAAGCGAAAGCTATTGGCAGCGGATGCTGCAGGAAGGCGGTCAGCGGACGTGGACCGCAATGATCTACCTGAACGACGTCACGGAGGGTGGCGCCACGTGGTTTCCCCAAGCCGGCATCAAGGTCGCCCCCCGGCGCGGCATGATGCTCGCATGGAACAACATGAAGCCCGATGGCAGCCCCAACGAATTGACCATTCATGAGGGGATGCCCGTGGTCGAGGGCGTGAAATACATCGTCACCAAATGGTTTCGCGAAGAACGCTGGATCAAATAACCTGTCCTACAGACAATGTTCGTGACAAAGACGATTGTCCCTCTCCTATCGGGAGAGGGCGGGAGGCGCAAAGCGCCGGAAGGGTGAGGGTCGCCCGGAACTGATCCACTCGAAAGCACCCGAGTCCATTCAATTCCTGAGACCCGAACGTTCATGAACACAGCGATCGAAACCCGACACTCCCCATCGAACCAAGCCGGGCCGATCACTGCTGGCTGCGCGGCCATTACCGCCCTAACTACCCCGGCCTCGCGCACACGCGCGTCGCGCCCGCGTGCGAGGTGTGACTTTCGGGACTTTCCACGCTTTCGACACCCCAGCCGGATCACCCCGGCATGAGCGTGCTCGGCGTCACCCGGTCCATTCTCGGCCAGCCCTGGCGCTGGCGATCGCTGTCCGCCGATGCCCGCGACGGTGCCCTTGGCGGTGACGGCCTGCTCGTCCAGCTCCTGCTGTCGCGCGGCTGCCCGCCCGATGCGATCGATGCGCACCGCACCCCGTCGATCCGGCATTTCATGCCCGATCCGTCGATCTTCCGCGACATGGACCGCGCCGCCGCCCGGCTCGCCGATGCGGTGCAGGCCGGCGAGCAGGTCGCGATCTTCGGCGATTACGATGTCGATGGCGCCACCTCCACCGCGCTGCTGGCGCGCGTCCTCGCCGATCTCGGCCTGATCGCCCGCCCCTACATCCCCGATCGCCTGCTGGAGGGATACGGCCCCACCGCCGCCGCCCTCGCCCGGCTGGCGGCCGAAGGCGCGTCGCTGATCCTCACCGTCGATTGCGGCGCACAGGCGTTCGACGCGTTCGAGGCGGTTCGCGACAACGGCGCCGACATCGTCGTCGTCGATCACCACAAATGCTCCAGCGCCCTGCCCCCCGCCCACGCGCTGGTGAACCCCAACCGCCTCGACGAGGCCGTCGACGCCGCAGCGCACGGCCATCTCGCCGCGGTCGGCATGTGCTTCCTCCTCGCCGCCGCGCTGGTTCGCACGCTGCGCAATCGCGGCTTCTTCGCCGATCGCCCCGAACCGAAGCTGATCGACCTGCTCGATCTCGTCGCGCTCGGCACCGTCGCCGACGTCGCCCAGCTCCGCGGCCTAAACCGCGCCTTCGTGACGCAGGGGTTGAAGGTCATGGCCGGTCGCCGCAACATCGGCCTTTCCGCCCTGATCGAGGCGTCGCGCCTGACCCGCGCGCCCACCGCGCAGGATCTCGGCTTCGCGCTCGGCCCCCGCATCAACGCCGGCGGCCGCGTCGGTCGCGCCGATCTCGGCACCCGGCTGCTCATCACCACCAATCCGGACGAGGCCCGCACTCTCGCCGCCGAACTAGACCGCCTGAACGAGGAACGGCGCGCGATCGAAGCCGCCGTGCAGGTCGAGGCCGATCTGCGCATCGACGCACAGGCCAATGTCATCCTCGTCTGGGGTCAGGGCTGGCACCCCGGCGTCATCGGCATCGTCGCCGGCCGCCTGAAGGAACGGCTCGGCCGCCCCGTCGTCGTCGTCGCCGTGGACGAACACGGCATCGGCAAGGGGTCGGGCCGGTCGATCACCGGCGTCGATCTCGGCGCCGCGATCATGGCCGCGCGCGAACACGGCCTCCTGGTCGCCGGCGGCGGCCACGCGATGGCCGCCGGCCTGACGATCGAGGAAGCGCACCTCCCCGCCCTCGGCGCCTTCCTGAACGAACGCCTGTCGGACACCGTCACCCGCGCCCGCGAAGATCGCGCGCTGCTGCTGGACGCGGTACTCGCCCCCGGCGGCGTCACCCCCGCGCTGGTCGAATCGCTGGAGGTCGGTGGCCCTTACGGCGCCGGCTGGCCCGCCCCCCGCGTCGCCGCCGGCCCGTTCCGCCTCATCAAGGTCGATATCGTCGGCAACGGCCACATCCGCGTCATTGCCGCCGGCGACGACGGCCGCAGCATCAAGGCCATGGCCTTCCGCGCCGCCGACACCGATCTGGGTCAGGCATTGCTCGCCTGCCCCCCCCATCGCCGCCTCTGGCTGGCCGGCCGCGCCCGCCTCGACGACTGGGGATCACGCCCCGCCGCCGAACTTCATGTCGAAGATGCTGCATGGGCGGATTGACGTACGCGTTTCTCTGCCCTAACCGACCCCCACGCCCGACGGCCCCTTCGTCTAGCGGTTAGGACGCGGCCCTTTCACGGCTGAAGCACGGGTTCGATTCCCGTAGGGGTCACCATCGCCCGCCTAAGCGGCGGAATTGCAACTATTGATATTAAGGGCTCGTCGACCAACCTTCTACAAGGTTGATTAGCAACTGATAGTGTCGCAGCCCCATAAAGGTTCTCTCGGCGGCATTTTCAATTTCTAACGGTTATCCAGCTCGTCAAGCAGCTTTCAAACATGTTAGCTATGCGGCCGGTCAATCCAATCAGTTTCGCCTCGACCGCAAAACTATGCGGCCCTGATGCATCAATATTGTCTTCGCCCGTGTTCAGCAACCGCACCGATTTAGTCGATCAAGATCCCCCATCGACTAAATTAATACAAATTTGAGCGCTGCCGTGGGTCAATCATCTTCATCCAGCGTGATCATGCGGGGCTCGACAGCGGCGCGGTGTCGTTCTGCATGTCCGGGTCATCGATCTTAACCGTCTGCTGCCCGAACCGTGCGTAGAGCGTCGGCAGCACGAACAGCGTCAGCAACGTCGCTGAGATCAACCCGCCGATAACGACGGTCGCGATCGGCTTCTGCACTTCCGCGCCAGCTCCAGTCGCGAATGCCATCGGAACGAAGCCGAGACTTGCAACGAGCGCGGTCATGACGACGGGGCGCAGCCGCTGGAGTGCCCCTGCCCGCGCCGCCTCGGCCCGGTTCATGCCCGACCTGATCAGGTCCTGCACCGAACTGACCATCACGAGGCCGTTGAGCACCGCGATTCCCGACAGCGCAATGAACCCCACTGCCGCCGAAATCGAGAAGTCCATGCCGCGCACGAACAGCAGCAGCACGCCGCCGACCAGTGCGAACGGCACGCCGGTGAATACGATCGCGGCGTCGCGCACCGATCCCAATGCTCCGTAAAGCAGTAGCAGGATCAGTACGAAGCATGCCGGCACCACGAGTTGAAGCCGCTGGCTGGCGGACTCCAGGTTCTCGAACTGCCCACCCCATTCGAGGTAGGTTCCGGCAGGCAAACGCACTCCGTTTGAAAACGCGGCCTGTGCGTCCGCCACCACGCTGCCGACGTCGCGTCCGCGCACATTCGCCTGGACAACGACGCGGCGCTTGCCGTTTTCGCGGCTGATCTGGTTCGGCCCGTCGACGACACCGATGTCGGCGACGCTGGACAACGGCACGTAGCCACCGCCCGCAACCGGGACCTGCACCTGCTCGAGCAGCCCCAGATCGGCCCGTTCGGCGTCCGACAGGCGTATGACGACCGGGAAGCGCCGGTCACCCTCGAAGATCATGCCGGACTCACGGCCCCCGATCGTGGCGGTGATGGTGTCCTGTACGTCCTGTGCAGTGACGCCGACACGAGCCATCGCATCACGATTTACCCGTATGTCGAGCATCGGCAGTCCTGTCGTCTGTTCGACCTTCACGTCTACCGCGCCTTGCGTCTTGCGCAGGACGCCGGCGATCTGTTGGGCGGTGCGGTTCATGGCGCCGAAGTCGTCGCCGAACACCTTGACCGCGATGTCGTCGCGCACGCCCGCAATTAACTCGTTGAACCGCATCTGGATCGGTTGCGTGATCTCATACGCGTTGCCTGGGAACTGCTCGAGCTTGGTTTCCAGCCGCTCGACCAGCGCGGACTTATCCACTTTGGGATTGGGCCATTCGTCATGCGGCTTCAGGATGACGAACATGTCGGTCGCGTTGGGCGGCATCGGGTCCGAGGCCAGTTCGGCGGTGCCGGTCTTGGAAAAGACGAACCGCACCTCCGGCTGTTTCGACACCATCCGTTCGATCGGCACCTGCATCGCCTGGCTCTGCTGGACCGACGTCGCGGGGATGCGAAGCGCCTGGATCAGCAGGTCCCCCTCGTCGAGCTGAGGAAGAAACACCTGCCCCAGCGTCGTGAAGGCGAACGCCGCCAGCACGAGGCTGACGACGCCAACACCGATGGTCATCGACGGCCGCTTCATCGCCTTTTCGAGGCCCGGTTCGTAGCGCTGTTTCAGCCACGAAATGATCCGCCCGTCTTCTTCGTTCACTTTCCGCGATAGCCATATGGCAATCGTCGCGGGCACGAAGGTCAGCGACAGGACGAACGCGAACAGTAGCGCGATGATGACGGTCAGGGCCATCGGCACGAACGTCTTGCCTTCAACGCCGGAGAGGGTCAGCAGCGGCACATAGACGAGGATGATGATCGCCTGCCCGTACACCGACGGCCGGATCATCTCGCGCGTTGCGGTCGCGACCGCATCCAGCCGCTCCTTGATGCTCAATAAACGGCGTTCATAATGCTGTTTCTCGGCAAGACGGCGCAACGCATTCTCGACGATGATGACCGCGCCATCGACAATCAGCCCGAAGTCGAGCGCGCCGAGGCTCATTAGGTTCGCCGAGACCCCCAGCCGGAGCATCCCGAACCCCGTCAGCATCATCGTTACCGGGATGACCGCCGCGGCGATCAGCGCGGCGCGGAAGTTGCCGAGCAGCAGGAACAGGACGACGATGACGAGGAGCGCGCATTCGGACAGGTTCTTCGCCACCGTCCGAATCGTCGAGTTGACCAGCGCGGTGCGATCGAGCACCGGCTGCACGACCACGTCCGGCGGCAGCGAGGCGTTGATCGCCTTCAGTCGGTCGGCGACGGCGGTCGCCACGTTACGGCTATTCTGGCCGATCCGCATGATCGCGGTGCCGACGACGACTTCGGTGCCGTTTTCCGATGCCGATCCCATGCGGATCGCCTGCCCGGTGCGGACGGTCGCGACCTGATCGAGCGTGATCGGCACGCCCTCACGGGTGGCGACGACGGTGCGGGCCAGTTCGCTCGCATTGCGCAACAGCGCGTCCGAGCGGACCGCCAGACCCTCGCCGTTGCGGTTGACGAAACCGCCGCCGACGCTGGTGTTGTTCTTCTCGAGCGCGGTGCCGAGGTCGGTCAGCGTGATCTTGAGCGCCGCCAGTTTCTGGACGTCGGGAACAACCAGATACTGCTTCGCATACCCACCGATCGAGTCGATACCCGCTACACCAGGGACATTCTTCAGCAGTGGCGTAACGATCCAGTCCTGTGCGGTGCGCAGATAGGTCGCCTTGTCCTCCTCGCTCGTCAGCCGCTCGCCCTCGGGCGTGATGTAGCTGCCGTCGGGCTGCTGGCCCGGCTCGCCGCGACGATGCTCGTCGTCCTTGCGATGATCGAGCCGGACGGTCCACATATAGACCTCGCCAAGGCCGGTCGCGATCGGCCCCATCTCCGGGTTCACGCCATCGGGCAGGCTTTCCGCGACGCCCTGCAGCCGCTCGCCGACCTGTTGGCGGGCGAAATAGATGTCGGTGGAATCGTCGAAGACCGCAGTGATCTGCGCGAAGCCGTTGCGGCTGAGCGAGCGCGTGTTGTCGAGGCCGGGGATGCCAGCCAGCGCGGTTTCGATCGGGAACGATAGCTGCTTCTCAACGAGCTCGGGCGAGAGCGCCGGCGCGCGTACGTTGATCTGGACCTGATTGTTGGTGATGTCCGGCACTGCGTCGATCGGCAGCCGAAATAGTGACCAGGCGCCGACGACGGCGACGATGGCGGTGAGAAGCAGGACGAGCCAGCGCTTCTCTACCGCCCAATTGACGATGCGCGCGATCATGACATCAATCCTCGTGCGCCGCTTCGCCCTTGCCGAGTTCGGCCTTGAGCGTGAAGCTGCCAGTGGTGGCGATCTGCTCTCGGCCTGTCAGGCCGGAGCGGATGATGACTGTGTCGCCGGCTGCGTCGCCGAGCGAGACCGGGGTCGCCTGGAACCCCTTGGCCGTCCGGACGAACACGACCGATTTGCCCTCGACCATCTGGACGGCGGTCGTCGGCACGCGAACCGCGCTGCCTCCGCCGCTGCCGCTGAGCTGGACCGCGGCGGTGACGGGCTCGCCGACGCGCCACTGACCTCCGCGATTGTCGAGCGTCGCGATGACCGGCACCTGCCGCGTCTGCGGATCAAGCGCGGGCGACAAGAAGCTGATCCGGGCGCTCGCCTGCCGTCCCGGTGCCGTCACCGTCACGATATTGACCGGCTTCACCCGGCCGGCATCCTCGGGCTTGAGGTTGAGCGCCAGCGACACCCGGCCAAGATTGGCGATGCGATAGAGCTCGCTGTCCGCCGCGACGGTCTGTCCCAGCACGACCGGCCGGGCGATTACCTGCCCCGCGATCGGCGCGACGATGCCGAGCCGATTGAGCCCGCCCCCGCCTCCACCTGCTGCCGATACCTGGCTCTGGGCCTGACGGTAGGCGATGCGTGCTTCGGTCGCCGCGGTACGTGCAGCGATTAGATCCTGCTCGGGGGAAACGCGCTGTGCAAGCAACCATTGCTCGCGTCCGAGATTGGAGTTGGCAAGCGCGAGCCGGGCACGCGACGCCTCGACCTCACCCTTGAGCTGTGCCGCCTCGCGACTCTCGATGATGGCGATCGTCTGCCCGCGTCCGACTGACTGGCCGAGGTTGCGCGTCAGCGCGACGACCCGTCCACCGATCGCGGCGGAGACGACCTGGGTATCCTGCGGGTCGCCCTCGATCGTCGCCGGCAAATCGATCGTGCCAGTACCCCCCGTCAACGGCCGGCCGATTTGGACCCCCGCAGCGGCAATCTTGTCCGCCGAGAGCGTGACGGCGCCCTCGTTCGCATGCGCTGCTTCATTGCCGCCGGCTTCGGTCCCGGCTGCTGTTTCGTTGGTGGCAATGACGTAGCCGTCCTCGGGGCTGCCGCCGCAGGCCGCGAGTAACAGGCCGAGCGGCAGGAGGCCGCGCGTCAGGATCTTCTTCATCGGTCGGTTCCCTCGGAACTGGTGGTCGGCACAGAGGCGGTCAGTCGCTCCAGTCGCGCACGGGCATTCTGGTAATCGGCGAGCGCATCGATTGCGGCGACGCGGGTTTCGGCGAGCGTGCGTTCGGCATCGAGCAGGTCGAGCTGCCCGAACTTGCCTTCGCGGTAGCCGATCCGTGCGATCCGGGCGGCTTCGGCCGCCGCCGCCAGCGCGAGGCCGACCGCGGCGCGCGCCGAGGTCGCTGCATTGGCGACTTCAGCCTGCGCGTCGGTGATAGCCTGCTCGACGTCGAGCGCCGTGATACGCCGGACGGCCTCCGCCCGTGTCCGCTCAGCCGTCGCTTGCGCGATGGCTGCACGGCCGTTGTTGAACGCGGGGATCGGGATCGAGATCGCGAACACGGCGGCGGTGTCATTGGTCGCCTCCAGACGCCGGAGCGCGGGGCCGACATTGATGTCGGGAACACGGTTGGCGCGCGCGAGCCGAATGCCGGCGTCCGCAATGACGAGATCTGCGTCGGCCGCCGCCAGTTCCAGCGTGCCGGCGGTCTGCACCGGTGCCGCCGGGCCGAAGGTTGCAGGCGGTAGCCGATCGAGCAGTTCGACATCGAGTGTGCCGTCGATCGGACGGCCTAGCCGCCTCGCGAGGTTCGTCCGCGCGGCCTCGGCGAGCCGGGTCAGGCGTTCGACATTGGTGTCTGCGTTGATACGGGCGACATCGGCGCGCTGTTGTTCGAGCGGTGACGCGCGCCCTGCCTGGACGCGGACCGAAGCCCCGCGCAGCACCTCGCCTGCTATCCGCGCCTGATCGCGCGCCGTCACCAGCCGGCGTTCGGCTGCGATCACATCGATATAGAGCTGCGTAACCTGCACGCGGATATCGGCGGCGACGATCGCTTTCTGGAGCTGCGCGCGGGATACCTGCGCGTCGGCAACGGCAACCCGGGCACCGCGTTTGCCGCCCAGTTCGATCGGGATTGCGACCCCGATCGTCGTCTCCGCATTTCGCACCCCTCTGTATGGACCGGAGCCGACGACGTTTTCGACCTGCCCCTGGAAGACAGGGTCGGGCCGGAGCTCAGCCACCGCGCGCGCTGCCTGCGCGGCTTCGACCGAAGCGGAGGCAGCGGCACCAGAAGGTGCCGATCCGCCAGCGGCCGACACCGCCTGATCAAGCGAAAGGCCGGGCAACGGCTGCGCCGCGGTCGGAGTTTCAGTCGGGACGGCCGCCTGTATCGGCCGCCCCTGTTGCGCCTGCGCGATCGAAGCACAGGACGCCGCGGCCAGGATGGCCGCGAGCATCAGTTTCATCGGATATCGATCCTGACAGAATACGTCGGACCGGCAGATGCCGGCCAGCGGGTATCGTCAGGCGGCCGGAGGCCTCAATGCGGGGTCGGTTAGATGCGACGCGATGGCGCTGGTAGATGCAGGGAACGGACGCAGACCGTCTGCGCTCGTCATCGACGGCAGAGTATCGCTCGCCGGCACGTCCAGTGTCTGACCATGGCAGGTGCCGTGATGGTGGGGCATCGCCTTATCGGCATCGCCCTGCGATTGATCGGCATCGCCGTCGCTATGCACCGTGCCACTGCATTCAATTGTCACAAGCCCCGGTATTTCACGCGCATGCACAGCGGCCGTCATCACCAATGACGACGCAATCATGACGAGCAATAGGGACCAAAGCTGCCGGGACACCATGCATCCCATAGTGGACATGCCACCAACTGTCACCGCCAAACTGAAATATGTTCGCGTCCAGCGCAGCAGAGACTGTCCCAGCGAGCACGCATTGTAACAATTGCTGGCAGATGATTCTTAACGAACGTTTCGCACGTTGAACGAGACCAGAGCCGATTGTCGTTTTCACCGACGCTCGAACGAGATGCGTATCAGAATACCATCCTCCACTCATCATGGGCGTGATCCGCGGCCCGTCAGTTGGCGGATCAATGTAGCCTCCGCGTCGCGATAGGGCGTACCATTTGCCCGTAAAACCTCGTGGAACCAGACGGTCGGCTCATCGAAAGTGTAGGGTTTTTTCCAACTATCCCATGGCAACCGAGTCTGCGTGCGACCATCGACGAAACCCCAGTTGATCATTGCGATGTTCAGCCGTTTGCCGATCGGCAGCGATCCATCGAATGTCGATCCCGCGCCGCGCGCCATGTATTCGGTACAGAACACCGGCCGGCCATAGCTCAGCATCTGCGTCGCACGGGCCTCGAACTTCTCGGGCCAGCTATAATCGTGAAAGCTCATCACGTCGGAATTGGCAACCTGAATACGCTCTATCGGATCAAGCGTCGCCTGCCGGTCCCATTGGTCGCCAATCCACAGACCGCTGGTCAACGGTTGTATCGGATTGGCGGATCGCGCCCAGTCGAACATCTGGCCAATTAATCCGGCGACCATCGCCTTCTTGCCGGGAGTCGCCGCATAATTGCCGCCGCCCTCATTATTGGGTTCGTTCCAGACGTCCCAGGCCAATACCCGGTCATCCTTGGCGAACTGACCGACGATGTTCTTCACATAACCTTCCAACGCGGCATAACGGCTGCGGTCGGCAAGCCGTGCCGCGCCGGGTCCTTGGACCCAGCCGGAGTTATGAACGCCGGGTATCGGCGGATGCTGCGGACCCGTGGCCGCGTTCGGGTCCCAGCAACTGTCGAACAGAACGAAGACGGGGCGGATGTGATGTCGGGCGGCGATGACCAGAAACTGGTCCATTCGCCGCTTCAAACCTTCGGCATCGTCCTCCCACAACAAATTGTGGATGAACACGCGCATGGTATTCATCCCCAGCTTCTCGGCCCAACCCAACTCACGATCGATCGCGGCCGGATCAAACGTCGCCGGCTGCCACATTTCCAGCTGATTGATCGCGCTGGCTGGTGTGTAGTTGGCACCGACCAGCCATGGCTGCCGTGCGTACCAAGTGTTGGCCGCCTGCTTGGTCCAGAGCGGCCGCGCCTCAGCGGTCTGGGCAAGCGCAAGAACCGCGACGATCGGCACTGTCAGGCTATTGACGATACGCATCGGACGCCTCCGTTCGCAAAACGACCGCGGCAAATGGGACAATGGATCGGTCGCACCACCCATTGTCCCATCAGTTTAAAAGCGGAACCGGGCGCCCAAGCCGTAGTAACGGCCTTCATCGCGCACGTCACGCGGGTAAGACCGATCATCACCATACTGGGCATAATTACGGAATGGTTGCGCTAGTATATTCGATGCATCGAACGTCAGCGTAATTGCCGGAATCGGCGTGAAGTTGAACGAATAGTCGAGACGCTCGATCCGCTCCGTTCCCTCGCCAAAATACACGCCATTCACGACATTGTTACCATTCAAGAACCGCGACCGACTATTATAAGACAGTCGCGTCGAAACCTTTCCCTTTTCATAGAAAAGGGCGGCATTGTAGCTCCACTTGGAAAGACCTGGGATTGGGACGAACGGAGGAATCGTACCGCCACTGCCTATGCTGGCAGGGAAACGCTGCTTGCCCTCCAGATAGGTAGCGTTCGCCTGAATGCCAAAGCCGCTGAGCAGGCCGGGCAGGAAGTCAAAGAAGGTTTGGCCTCCAACCTCGACACCCTTGATCTTGCCAGCGCCGGCATTGGCGTTCGCACTAACCTCGATCAGGCCATAAACCGGATCACGGAACCGTTGCGTATAGTTCGATAGGAAACCGAACAAGTCACGGTAGAATACCGCCGCTGTCAACGACGCGTTATTCGAAAAGTAATATTCAATCGTTGCGTCATAATTCTTTGACTTGAGTGGCACAAGATTGGGGTTGCCGCCATTACCATAATAATTTGGACGACCCTGGAGATTGGCTGCAAAGCGGGGATCGTTCAGGGGCTGTGAGACTACTGTGGTCGTTCCGTCCGGATTGGTAATAATCGTCCCAGGAAGCGGCGAAATGTTCGGAGTCAAAAAGACCGCCGGATTAAGCGCGCCGAAGTCAGGCTTGGTGACCGTCTTGGTAAAGCCGAAGCGAATTTGCAATTTATCGGTCGGCCGGATGCGCAGGCTCGCATTCGGCAAGATGTTGATATAGTTCGCCTTGGTCGAAACCTGCTGATCGGCGGTGATGGGAACGCCTCCGGCATCCGTCTGGACCACACCGTTCACGATCACCGGCACGCCGCCCAGACCGCTATATCGGCCGACTGTATTGACGACGCGCGCGCCGATGAGGCCGTCGATTCGGAACGAGCCGATGTCAAACTCGTACTTAGTCTGGCCATAAAAGGCGTAGGTTTTCTCCTGCGCCAGAAAGGCCGCGCGCGGATCGAATTGCACCGTCGGTGTAGAGAAACGGGCGATGTCTGCGATCAACCCGCTATCGGTTGGATTAAGCGCAAGTCGTCTTTGCAATTGTTGTAGCGAAAACTGGCGCAACTGCACAGCATTGCCCTCGATGCCATCTCGTGAGGGCATCAACCAGCTAGTCCAGCCTTGCACGTTGCCGCGGAACGCATCCTGCGTCAGCGACAGCGCCCCAGCGGGGGTGTTCGCGAGCGGAATGTTGAGCGGTTCTGTGTACGCGTAACGATTGCCGCGTTCCAGTGAGGCATCGCGGTCAGTATAGCGGAAGCCAAATTGCAGCTTGGGAAGCAGTGACACATCGGTATCGAGATCGAGGTCACCGCGCCACTGCCAACCTGCCCCCTTCACTCGGTAGATGCTCTCATAATAACCGCGCCATTTGTAGTTTGCGGGATTCTCGCGGTCATATCCCGGCAGGCTGAACGCCGTGCCACCATCGACAAAGAAATTGACATCCATCGTCGGCGCGCTCGTCTGCGACATGTCGAAGCTGTATTCGTCGGAATCGTAAGCGCTGCGCGTATAAGCGAGATCACTCGAAAGGTGCGCACGACCGACGTCCCACTTGAAGCCACCTGCTGCCTGATAGGTGTTCGTGTTGTTGACGTTGGTGCTCCGATACGCCTGACCGCGCTCGCCGCCGGTCTTCGTCAGGGTTTGAACCTGATCGGCCTTACCCTCGCGCAGTACGACGTTCGATAGCGCGGCATTGTTGTTGAGCAGCGATGCCTCGAACAAGTCATTGGCCCCGCGACCGCGATACCCCTGATACAGGAAATCGTAATAGACCTCGAGATTGGACGCGGGCTTCCACTGGACGCTGGCGTTCACCGCCGGTCGCCAGCGCTTGCCGCTGTCGTTATACACACCGACCCGTTCGGGAATGCGAAACGCACGACCGACCGACGCAGGACTGACGACAGTTTGGCCTAGGTCCGAAGGCACAAAGCCGCTCGCCCAGCGGGCAGCGTTACGATAATGCGACTGCGCATAGGACGCGTTGACAAGCACGCCGACCTGGCCGATCCCGGTATCGGCGCGCGCGCTGACAAGGATGTTGCCAAGCGGATCGTATTTTTTGTTCTGATCGTTATAAGTACCACGAATGCCACCGGCGACGACGAACTTCTCGGTGAAGTCGAACGGACGACGCGACCGCACGTTGATGAGTCCTGCAAGGCCTGGTTCAAGCAGATCGGCCGTCCCCGATTTATAGACTTCGAGACCTGCAAGCGCACCGGCCGGAAAGTCCTGCAACTGTGATCGACGCAACTCTGCCGTGAAGATGTCGCGACCGTTGAAGGTCGTGGCGACATCAGGCAAGCCACGAACGATTACCTGGCTCACCTCATCGCTAAAGCGATTGACCTGAATACCAGTGACGCGTGCGAGCGATTCCGCAGCCGTGTTGTCGGGCAGCTTACCGATGTCTTGTGCGACCACCGCGTCGAGGATTGCATCGGAATTACGTTTGATAGCCTGCGCACTGCCAAGGCTGGCGCGATATCCGGTCACCACGATATCGCGTGGATCGACAGAATCATCGACGGCCGGATCGGCCGCGGCAGGTAGATTTTCCGTTGCCTCGGTGCCGGGACTGCGACCCTTTGCAGACTCGATTGCGGTTTCCTGTGCGGCTGGCACCGGCGCATCGACCGAAGCATCCGGAGCAGCGACCGCCGCACTTTCTGGGGCCCTCGCTGTCTGGCCCGTTGCGGGCGCAGCCAAGAGCGCAAAGGGCGCCACCGAAACCAAAAGCACGAAACGCGTCATCATTGCCTCCCCCATCGTAGAAGCTGGTTCTTGCCAGCCTTCCATCCTGTGGTCAGTAATTGTCTGACTAGTGCTCGCTCGTCAAGGGGTGTTCGTGACTACCGCTTCAACGGCCGCGGCGGCGAGTTCATGGGCGGTCCGATCACCACGGCGAAGATTGTTCGACAGGCGCTATTCCGCTAAGGGATCGACAGTCTTGCGGGAGATTGCGGTGCGCCGGCCAACCATTCTGTTGCCCCTCGTCATCGCATTCATCGCAACGAGCGCGGCGAAGAAATCGCCGGAAGTCAGCTGGGGGCGGGCCGACGTTCCTTTTGACGTGTATCGAACCGATGCGATCGCTTGTGGACGTCTCGGCGCCAATATCGATATTGAGGATCAACCGGCGACAGCAGCGTTTGTCGCGGCAGAACGCTTGAACGATCGTAACCTGAATGCCCCGCTGACGAATGCCGACACGATCAGGGAGCAGGCATTGATCAGACAGCTCCTAAGCTCCGAAAAGCGCATCGCAGAGCTGCAGAATGTTCACCTGTCCGCCACGGAGCAGTGCCTGATCCGCCTTGATTATCGCCGCTTCATCCTGACCAAGGATCAGACGCGGGCGTTACGCCGCTTTCAGCCCGGAACAGCGGCCCGCCACGCGTATCTCCACTCCCTGGCCAGCGACACCGCGGTGCTCGCCTCGCAAGCGGTACCCGCCATCGAACGCTGACAACCGACCGCGGTGGACCGCAATAGCGATCATTGCGCCGCAGGCCAGCCGTCCGCGTCCCACCTTACGCGTGTGAGCCTCAGGGTAGGCACCCCACGAGCATCGCGGTCATAGGCATGGTAGATCAGGTAATCATTACCATCGCGATCATGCAGAAAACCGGCATGGCCCGGTCCGCGAAATCGATCACGCCCTGCTGCATCGGCCTGCACCAGCACGGTGCCGCCACCATCCAGCATCGGACGACCGGACCGATCGACATAGGGCCCGGTGATCTTCGTGGATCGGCCGATGACTAGATGATAATTGCTGTCCGCGCCGCGACAACAATGATCGAACGAGGCGATCAACCAGTACCAGCCGCCATGATCAACAATGAACGCGGCCTCGATCGCGGTGCCGTCGCTCGCCGCCCTTCGGGCAATCGCAATCGGCGGCGCGGCCGGATCGGCGAGCTTGCCGGTTTTCGGATCGAGCCTGACGATCTTGAGGCCGGTCCAGTAACTGCCCAACGCCAACCACTGACCGCCCTCTCTATCCCGTGCGAAATTGGGATCGATCGCGTTGAAGTTGTCGCCTTCCTTCGATCCGATCACCAGCCCCTCGTCACGCCAACCATAGCCTCGCTTTGCCGGGTCGAGCGTCGTGTTGGTTAGCAAGCCGATGACCGACCGCTGTTTGCCGAAGGTGGAAACCGAATAGTACAGGCGAAATCGATCGCGGGTCCGCGATATGTCGGGCGCCCAGATATCCCTCGCACCCGGCACCGCCGCTAATGCCCACTTCGGGATCGCCGATATCGGCCCCGGCAAAGCGCGCCACGTGATGAGATCGCGAGAGGTGCGCGCCAGGATCGGCAGCCGATCGCGTTGGCCCGTAGAATAGGAATAATAGGTATCGCCCTCCCGGATCAGCACCGGGTCGTGCGCAGGAACGATATCCCCGGCAAGTCGATCATTCATTTGCGGACAATCCACCGACCGAGCATTTGCGCAGACGCTTGGCGCCGCGGTGTCGTCCGAGCTCGCCGGCGATGCCGAACCGTTCTTTGCGACCGTGATCGTCTGCGCCGCTAGCGCGAGCGGCGCCAAGCTGGCCCAAATTGCTCCCATAATCAGCACATGCCGCATGTCCACTTCCTCCCTCACCCATCCTCTTGTCCTACATATTAATCCATTCAAAGTATATGTGAGACACTGAGAGCATTGCGTAGGACGATATCGTCTGCGTAAAGCTTATCACGGTATAGCGGGAGGAGCACGATGGCGGCGGGGAAACGGACGCGCCCGGCACATCTGATGCTGGCGCAGCAACTTGGCGTCGCGATCGTCACCGGTCGGCATCCGCCCGGCACCGTGTTGCCGGGTGAGATCGAACAGGCCGAAACGCTGGGTGTATCACGCAGCGTGGTCCGTGAAATGCTCAGAACGCTTGCCGCCAAAGGATTGGTCGAAGGACGCCCCAAGACCGGAACCAGGGTGCGCGACCGCCACGACTGGAATCTGCTCGACCCGGAATTGCTCGGCTGGATGTTCGAGGGTGCGCCGCCCCTGCCCTTCGTCCACAGCCTGTTTCAATTGCGCATGATCGTGGAGCCGGCGGCCGCAGAGATTGCCGCGACCAAGCGCTCCGCGCGGCATCTGTCCGCGATGGGTCATGCGCTGGAAACGATGTCCACGCACGGATTGGCCAGCGAGATCGGCCGTGCTGCCGATCAGGAATTCCATTCGGTCATTCTCGATTCGACGGGCAACGAGCTGCTCGTCAGTCTGTCGGCCAGCATATCGGCGGCGGTACGCTGGACGACGTTCTTCAAGTATCGCCACGAAAAACATCCCCGAAACCCAATCCCTGAGCATCGAGCGTTGTTCGAAGCGATCGCCAACAGCGACCCGGCGGCGGCCGGCGAGGCGACGCGGGCGCTCGTCAATCAGGCGCATCTGGACACCGAAGCCGCCTTGGAAATCGAAGCGCGCCTCGCCAAGAATTAACGGCACACGCAGTTGATCGGCGCCGCACATCGCGGGTGCTTGAGAAGCCGCGTTACCGTTCGGCATTGACCGATCAGCACCGTCAAATATAGTCGGACATATTAAAAGAGGGCCAAGTAGCCCGGCATGATATCTTTGTCGGCGCCCCAATAGGAGAGGATTATGGCGAAAACGATCGCTATTGCCGGACATCACGCGGCATCCGCTTCAAGTCGCGCGTTAACGCGCCGTAATCTGCTGGCGGGCGGTAGCGTCTTCGTTTTGGCTGGTCCCGCGGCTGCGCTGACGACCATAGCCACATCGCCCCCCGGTGGCGCCCGCCGGGTGGAGGCGGTGTCCATGCGCCATGTCAGGCTGAAGCCGTCGCCTTTTGCCGACGCATTCGCGGCCAATCAACGTTATCTGTTATCGCTCGACCCTGAACGCCTACTGCACAATTTTTATGTATCTGCCGGTCTTCCAACGCCGAAGCCGGTGTATCAAGGTTGGGAAGCGCAGGGGATCGCAGGGCACTCGCTGGGACATTGGCTGTCTGCCTGCGCGCTGGTGGTCGCCAACACCGGCAATACCGCTATCGCTGGTCGCCTCGACCACGCCCTGGCCGAAATGGCGCGCATCCAGAACGCGCAGGGCGATGGCTATCTGGGCGGCACGACGGTCGAGCGCGACGGCAAGCAGGTCGACGGCAAGATCGTGTTCGAGGAGGTGCGCCGCGGCGATATCCGCACACAGGGGTTTGATCTAAATGGCGGCTGGGTACCGCTGTATACATGGCACAAGGTTCATGCCGGTCTGCTCGATGCGCATACACTGGCAGACAATCCACGCGCCCTGCCGATCGCGATCGGGCTGGCCGGTTATCTCGCCGACGTCCTCGAACCGCTGTCGGACGCGCAAATGCAGCAGGTGCTGCGCGCCGAACATGGCGGCCTGAACGAAAGCTATGCAGAAACCCACGCGCTGACCGGGAACCCGCGCTGGCTGCGCATGGCCGAAAAGATCCGCCACAAGGCGGTGCTCGATCCGCTGACCGCGCAGGTGGATCGACTGGAGGGACTGCACGCCAATACCCAGATACCAAAGCTGGTCGGCCTGGCTAGGCTCCACGAACTGACCGGCGACGCGAACCATGCCACCGCCGCCCGCTTCTTCCATGACCGGGTAACCCGTCATCACAGCTATGTCATCGGCGGCAATTCCGAGCGCGAGCATTTCGGCGCCCCCGACAAACTCGCGAAGCGCGTCACCGAGGCGACGTGCGAAGCATGCAACAGCTACAACATGCTGAAGCTGACCCGGCATCTGTATAGCTGGGACCCGAACGCGCGCTGGTTCGACTATTACGAGCGCGTCCAGCTCAATCACATCCTCGCGCATCAGCGGCCCGATACCGGGCAGTTCGTCTATTTCATGCCGCTGTCGGCGGGCGCGCGGCGCAGCTATTCGACCGCGGAAGAGAGTTTCTGGTGCTGTGTCGGTTCGGGCATGGAGAGCCACGCGAAACATGCCGATTCGATCTATTGGCACGATATCGGCGCCGGAGCGGCGCACACGCTCTACGTCAATCTGTACGTCCCCAGTACGCTGGACTGGACGAACCGGAAGCTCGCGCTCGATCTCGATACGCGGATGCCGATGGAGGGCGCGGCTACCCTCACCATCCGGCGGGCACCGCGTGTCGAACAGGCGATCGCGCTGCGGCTGCCCGGCTGGGCGCAGGGACCGACGATCGCATTGAACGACCGGACGATCGTCCCGACGATCCGCGATGGCTATGCAATCGTGAGCCGCATCTGGAAGCCAGGCGACCGGCTTCGCGTAACGATGCCGATGGCGCTGCGCACGGAGGCGCTGCCCGACGATCCGTCGATGGTCGCGTTCATGCAGGGGCCGTTGGTGCTGGCCGCCGATCTCGGTCCGGCGTCACAGCCCTTCGATGGGCTGGGGCCGGCGCTCGTCGCCGATGGCGCGGTGACCGGGGCCTTGCGAAGCGCAGCCGGAACCCACCGTTTTACCGCCCGCTCCGCCCTGGGCGAGCCGCTGGAATTCAAGCCATTTTTCGCACAATATGATCGCCGCACCGCCGTCTATCTGCCGACGTTCACCCCCTCCGACTGGGCAGGAGCGAAGGATGGCTATCTCCGCGCGCAGGCGGAACGCCAGGCGCTGGCCCGGCGGACGGTCGATGTCGCCTATCTCGGTGAGATGCAGCCCGAACGCGATCACGGCTTCACCGCCACACGTAGCGAAACCGTGCAGCTCAACGGCCGATCGGCGCGCAAACTGCGGGGCGGCGAGACATTGACGCTGACACTCGCGCGACGCCCCGGCCCGGCGATGTTGCAGGTCGTCTATTGGGGACAGGATATCGACAAACAGTTCGACATCAGCGTCGATGGCACGCCGCTTGCCAATGAAACCCGGCCCGGCCCACGCAAGCCAGGCTTCGTCGAGGTCGACTATCCCCTCCGTTCGGCCGGCGAACAGGGCAAGGCGCAGGCGACGATCTCGTTCACCGGCAAACAGGGCGATATCGACATCTATGAGGTCAGAATGCTGACGTCCTCGGCCGGAGCCACATCGCCCCCGCCGGTCGCCTGATTGCCATGATCGGATTGCAAGGGCGCAGTAGAATCGCATTGGCCGCGCTGATGCTGTTCGCGGCCGGCACGGCATCGGCGCAGGAACCGACCGTCTTTGTCACGCTGCGGCCCGCCGTCGATCGGCCGTCCACCCCGTTTGAGGGGTGGGGCACCGCCCTCGCCTGGTTCGCCAACGTCACCGGTGGCTGGCCCGATCCCGAGCGTCAGCGGCTGGCTGATCTGTTCTATGGTCCCGAGGGGCTGGGCTGGACGATCGCCCGCTACAATATCGGCGGCGGCGATGCCCCGGAGACGCCACCCTATCTGCGCCAGGGAGCGGCGGTGCCCGGATTCTGGCGCCGACCCGCTGGGGCCACCGGCAAGGACTGGTGGCGCGCGGACAACGAGGCGCTGTGGGACTGGTCCCGCGATGCCAATCAACGCTGGTGGCTGAACGCGATCCGCATCCGGGTGAAGCAACCTATTTTCGAGGCGTTCTCGAACTCGCCGCCATGGTTCATGACCGTATCAGGACGCGTGTCAGGTGCCGAGCGGCGAACCGACGACAATCTCCGCATCGGACAGGAGAAAGCCTTCGCCACCTATCTCGCCCGCGCGGTCGATGAGCTCCAGCGTCGGCACCACATCACCTTCCGAACCCTGTCACCGGTCAACGAACCGAACACCGACTACTGGTATGCGGCCAACACGCAGGAGGGCGCGCATTGGAGCCCCGCACGGCAGGCGGTGATGATCGATGCGACCTTTACCGCGCTCCAAGCGCGCGGCCTCAAGACGACGATCGCGGCACCTGACGAAACCAACTCTCACCTGTTTCTGGCTGACTGGGCAGCCTACCCTGCCGCGACACGTGCCAAGATCGACCAGATCAACGTCCACAGCTATGGCACTGTTCACCAGACGGCGGTGCGCGACGCGGCACGGGCGTCAGGCACCCGCCTCTGGATGAGCGAGAACGACGCGCCGCTGGACAAGGACCCGGAGGATTTCGTCGATATGGCATCGCCGCTTGCCTTCGCCGAGCATGTCGTGGCCGACCTTAAGCGGCTGGAACCTGCCGCCTGGGTATTCTGGCAGGCAGTCGAACATCTCAGCACGCTGAACGGCGGTTCGGGATCGAACTGGGGTCTGGTCAAGGCAAACCTGAGCGCTGGGCCAACGGGCACGCACGCGATCCATGTCACCCGCAAATATTGGGCCATGGCGCAGTTCAGCCGTTTCATCCGTCCGGGCTATAGACTGGTGCCGGTCGATGATCTGGATACGGCGGGCGCGCTGTCGGCCGATGGACGGACGCTGGTGATGGTTCATGTCAACGCAGGCCTAAACCCGCGCCGCCTGACCCTGCCCACCGGCTGGCGCGCGCAGATGATCGTCACCGACGCCACCCGCACGGTCGCCTGCGTGGCCGGCAACACCGCGCCGCCCCGCGCGATCGTCACGCTGATCCTGCGGCGCGGCGTCTATCGGGGGCGTTGCGACAGCGTTTCATGATCGGACTTCGTCAAGAAATCGTTGGGCCGTGGCGCATCGCAGTTCTGATGGAAGCGGTCGATTTGATCGCCTGGTATCTTCACGATACAGGCCGCACGGTCGAGTAGAGGTTAAAAGGCATGTCGAACGGTTCGGACCTGGGATGGTCTGCAGAGGGCGGCGTACCCACCATCACCGATGTGGCGACCGCGGCGAGCGTGTCAGTCAGGACGGTGTCGCGCGTCATCAACAACTCGCCCAAGGTGAACGCCGAAACCCGCATCGCCGTACAGCGGATCATCGGCGAGATGGATTTTACCCCCAGCGCGCGGGCGCAGGCGCTGGCCTCTGGCAAGTCGCGGCTGATCGGGGTAATTCAAGGGGACGAGAATGCCCACGTTCTCGGTCGCGTGCAGCACGGCATCGCCCAGGCATGTGCGCCATCCGGTCATGAATTGCTCGTCCATCCGACCTCGCTGTCCGGCGACGCCCTGATCGACAATATCCGGGCATTCATCCGCCGTTCGCGGGTCGATGGCCTCATCGTCTTGTCCCCGACATCAGAGGATCCGACGCTGGCTGCCATCATCCGCCAATTGCGGGTGCCGGTGGTGGCGCTCGCGTCCTGCCCGATCGATGGTTTCGCAGCCATGTTGATCTCACGCGACCGCGATGGTGGCGGCGCGGTGGGCGCGCATCTGGCCGATCTGGGCCATCGTAGGATCGCGGTCATCACTGGCCCTTCCGTCCGATTGTCGTCGCTGGAACGGTTGAACGGCCTACGCGACGAACTGACCCGCAGGAACATCGTGCTCGACCCTGATTTGATCATCGAGGGGGACTACATCTTCGATTCCGGCCACTCCGCCGCAGAGCAGCTATTGTCGCAACCGATCCCGCCTACGGCGATCTTCGCGTGCAACGACCTGATGGCCGCCGCCGTATTGAAGGTCGCGTCCAGTCGCGGCGTGGATGTGCCGTCACAGCTGTCGGTCGTGGGTTTCGACGGCACCGACCTCGCGACAATGCTGACACCCGCGTTGACGACCGTCCATCGCCCGATCGCCGATATCGCCCGGCGTGCCACCGATGTCCTGCTGACGATGATCGGCGCCGGCCCGGCCGACCGTTCGACGCCGCTCCATGAATTCTTCGATCTGACGTTCACGCCGCGGGAGTCCACCGCTCCACCCGGATGGAGCGCAGACGTCTGAAACCAATCAACGTATCGGTGTCGGACGAACACCAGCTTCCAACATAAAATTATCGATCGGAGGATGCCATGACGACCAGACGTGGACTGATGCGAGGCGGTGCCGCCGCCATTCTGGCCGGTGCCGCTGCTAACGCTTCGATCCGGACGCTGCCGACACCGAACGGTGCAGGTCGAGCATTGCGGGTGCCGCCGCCTGCCCGCTTCACCGCCGACTGGGCCTCGCTCACGGCGGGCTACAGCACCCCGGACTGGTTTCGCGACGCGAAGTTCGGGATGTGGGCGCATTGGAGCGCGCAATGCGTCCCCGCCGCCGGTGACTGGTATGCGCGCGATATGTATCTCCCCGGCACGCGCGCCTATGCTCATCACCTGAAGCATTACGGCCACCCGTCGGACATTGGCTTCATGGAGATGCAGAACCGGTGGAAGGCGGAGGCCTGGGACCCGGCCCGTCTGATGGATCTTTATAAGCGGGCCGGCGCGCGGTATTTCATGGCACTGGCCAATCATCATGACAATTGCGACACCTACGCGTCGTCGCATCATGCGTGGAACACGACCCGCGTCGGCCCGAAAAAGGATATTATCGGCACCTGGGCAAGTTTGGCGCGAGAACGGGGTCTTCGGTTCGGCGTGTCGAACCATTCCGCGCACGCGTGGCATTGGAACCAGCCTGCCTATGGCTATGATCCGGAAGGAGCGCGGGTCGGCCAGCGCTACGATGCTTATCGTCTGACGGCGGCGCAGGGTCGCGGCAAGTGGTGGCAGGGTCTGGACCCGCAGCAACTATACACCGGCCGCCAAATGCCCATGCCCGACGGCATCCGCACGATCGCCGAAGCGAACGAATGGCACGAAGGTACCGACCGTTTATGGAGCGAAGGCGTGCCGGCGGATGCCGGCTTCGCGAAGAACTGGTTCCTGCGTTGTCAGGAACTGATCGATAAATACCGACCTGACATGATCTACTTCGATAATTTCGATCTACCGCTGGAACAGTACGGCCTGGATATCACCGCCTATTACTATAATCAGTCGATGCGCTGGCATCAGGGCAGTCTAGAAGCTGTGGTGACGGCGAAGACGACGCCGCCGCAACGCCGGATGGGCATCGTCGACGATGTGGAGCGAGGCGGGAAAAACTATATCGAGCGATTCCCGTGGCAGACCGATACTTGTCTAGGCAACTGGCATTACGATTCCGATCTATATGAACGTGGCGGTTACAAGTCGGCCGCAACCGTCATGCATACGCTGTGCGATGTCGTTTCAAAGAACGGCAACCTGATGCTGTCGGTCCCGATGCGCGGCGACGGCACGATCGACGACAAGGAGGAACGCATCGTCGAGGATATCGCCAACTGGATGGGGCGTTTCGGATCGGCGATCTACGGCACCCGCCCCTGGCGACGTTATGGCGAGGGACCGACCAAGGCGAATGCCGGGCTGTTTTCGGAAGGCGGCCCAAACTCGCCGTACGGCGCACGGGATATCCGCTACGTTACGAAGGGAGACGATCTCCACGCCCTGATCCTCGGCTGGCCAGACGATGGCGTCGTACGGCTGACGCTGCTCGGCAGCGGCGATCCCACGCTGCGGGGGCAGGTACAGCGGGTGACCCTGCCCGGCAGCACGGAGCCATTGCGTTTCCGTCGCACCCCCAACGCGCTGGAGGTGACGTTGCCGCGAGCGGCCCGTCACCCGATCGGGCTCGCGCTGGTTCTTTCCGGCGACAAGGTCAGCGCGTGATTGGTCGCCATGACCAATCACGGCTGTCGCCTGTCGAACCCCCCGCTCTTGTCGGCAGCTTGCTGGGAAAACAGATCGTGCACGCCTGCAAAGCCCTGATCGTCGTCCTGATCTTGCCCGCCGCCGCGCTGGCGCAAAGCTCGATCGATCAGGCGCGCGCCATCGCCGGCAATCCGCCGTCGACGTCGCAGCGATCGATCCTGGCCGACCTGCCTCGCCCGACGGGCAAGGCGACCGCGCTGTTCGACGGGCGCAGCCTGACGGGCTGGCAACCATGGCTGGGATATGCCGACCCTGCCGTGACCTATCGCGCCAACCCCGCCGAGAAACCGATCGGCACCCGTCGCACTCTCAGTGGCGATTTCGCCGTTAGACAGATGGACGGCGCGCCGGCGATCTGGATCAAGGGTCAGACCTGGGGCAGCTTGGTACAGCTCGCCGATTTGCGAGACGATCACCTCAGGCTTCAATATAAATGGGGCGCGAAGACTTGGCCGCCGCGTGTGGGCCAACCACCGAATAACGGCCTGCTCTATCATACGCACGGCGCCCCCGGAGAAGTGTTTGGGACTTGGCAACCCTCGGTCGAGTTCGAAATCATGAAGGGTTCGACCGGCATGGCCGTCACCGTCGGCGCCAGCGTCCGCGCTCGCACAACGGTCGCGTTCGATCCGTCATTGATCGCGCCGCACCTTTGGTTTCGGGTCGGCGGTCGCCAGATCGACATGGTCAATGGCACGGCGACATGGAACGTCGAAGCGGCCACCGACGCGGAACGGCCGATCGGGCAATGGAACATGCTCGACCTCTATGTCCTCGGCGACCGGGCCATCCATGTCGTCAACGGCGTGCCCGTCGCCGAGGTGCGCGACCTCGCCACCATCGCGCCGGACGGCACCCGCCAGCCGCTGACCCACGGCCATATCCAGTTGCAATCCGAAGGCGCCGAAACATGGTTTCGCGCCATCACCGTCGAACCGATCCGCACCCTGCCGCGCGTGGTGGTCGCACGTTAGGGGGCGCCGTCAGGCCCGTGGCGGGCCTGAAACAACCGGCCGCCTTCGACCAGATAGACGATACCGAGCACGACGATACCGATGCCCAGATAGCCGATCGCCAGCGGCCATGTCGTCCCGTTGTACGACTGGCCGATCACCGATCCCACCACCACCGCCCCCACGCTGGTGATGAAACCTTGGATCGAGGATGCTGTGCCGGCGATATGGCCGACCGGCTCCATCGCCATCGCGCCGAAATTCGAACCGCACAGGCCGATGCACGTCATGCTGAGCGCCTGGAACACCATATACGTCACCAGCGATTCCCGGCCGGCGGCGATCACGACAATGTGCAGGACGGACAACCCGATCAGCCCCAGCAACGCCGATTGCGAGATCAGGCGCGTTCCCAATCGCTCGACCAGCCGGCTGTTGGCGAACGACGCGCACCCCATCGAAAAGGCGCAGATCGCGAACAGGATCGTGAACCGCTCACCGGCGTGAAACTCATCGACGAAGATCTGCTGCGCCGATGACACAAAGGCGATGATGCCGCCGAACGTCATCGATGCCGCCACGGCATAGCCAGCCGAAAATCGGTTCGTCAGCGTCAGCCGATACGCCTGCTTCAGCGCCATGATCGACAATGGCGAGCGCCGATCGACCGGTAGCGACTCCCGTAGGCGAAGGATCGTCCACGCCAGCACGAACGCCGCGAAACCGGCGAGCGCGTAAAAGATGAAGCGCCACGGCCCGAACGCCAGCAGGACTTGTCCCAAACTGGGCGCCATGATCGGCACGAGAAAGAAGATCATCTGCGCCACCGACAGCGTGCGCGCCATCTGCCGTCCCGAATACCGGTCGCGTACGATCGCGACCGCCAGCACGCGGGTCGATGCCGACATCAGCCCCTGCAACACCCGCGCACCAAGTAGCCCGGCAAAGGTCTGCGATCCCGCCGCGAAGACGCTCGCCGCCACGAAGCCCACCAGCGTGACGAGCAGGATCGGCCGCCGGCCATAACGATCCGCCAGCGGCCCATAGACTAGCTGGCCGGCCCCGAACCCGAGCATGTAAGCGGTGATGATCCACTGCCGGTGATTGGCCGTGGCAATGCTTAGCTGATGGCCGATATCGGCCAGCGCCGGCAGCATCAGGTCGACGCCCAGCGCGTTAACCGCCATCAGCGCCGCGATAAAGGCGACGAACTCCCCCGGTTTCATCGATGCTTGGGCGACATGATCCTTCATCGCCTCCGCCTAGGATGGTGAAGCGCGGATGGCCACCCGCCATCCGCCACTGAATGTGAGGTCCGAGCGATCCCATACGTCTTGAGATAGCTGGTCAGGCCGCCTGCAATCGGCCACCGTCGACAACGCCGTTCACGCCCGAGGATATCGCCATGAGCCGTTCCCTGCTGATCTCTACCATGATGCTCGCACCGACCCCCACGGCGGCAGCGGCGGCGACGCCGGCGGAGGAACGTGCCGCGATCGATGGGCAGATCGGCAGGGATTTTCCGGCGCTCGATGCGCTCTACCGCGATCTGCATGCCCATCCTGAAATGGGCTTTCAGGAGACGCGCACCGCCGCCGTACTGGCCAAGCGGATGCGGGCGTTGGGCTTTACCGTGACCGAGAAGGTCGGACGGACCGGCGTCGTCGCGCTGTATCGCAACGGCCCCGGCCCCACATTGCTGGTGCGGACCGAACTGGACGGCCTGCCGATGGAGGAGAAGACCGGCCTCCCCTATGCCAGCCGGGCCGAGGCGACGTTCGAGGGCAAGCAGACCTTCGTCGCCCATAGCTGCGGCCACGACGTGCACATGACCGCCTGGATCGGCGCGGCGCAGGCGCTGCTCGCGATGAAGGACCGGTGGAAAGGCACGCTGATGTTCGTCGCCCAGCCGGCCGAGGAACAGGTAAGCGGCGCCGCGGCGATGATCGAGGACGGCCTGTTCACACGCTTTCCGAAGCCCGATCTCGGCATCGCCGTCCATGTCGGGTCGAACGAGGTCGGAACGGTGATCGTCAAGGACGGCATCGTCAGCTCGAATTCGGACCCGGTCGAGGTGGTGTTCAACGGTCGCGGCGGACACGGATCGATGCCCAGCGCGACGATCGATCCGATCGTCATGGGCGCCCGCTTCGTCACCGACGTGCAGACCGTCATCAGCCGGCAGAAGGATGCCAACGCATTCGGTGTGGTCACCGTCGGTGCGTTCCAGGCGGGGACCGTCGCCAACATCATCCCGGACAAAGCGGTCGTGAAGTTGAGCCTGCGATCCTTCGATGCGGATGTGCGCAAGCTGCTGCTCGACGGCGTGACGCGGACCGCCCAGGCATCGGCGACGATGGCGATTGCGCCGGCGCCGACGATCACCCGGCTTCATGGCACGGCGGCGGTGGTCAACGACGATACGCTCGCCGCCAAGCTGGCCACCGCCCTGTCGGCGGCCGGCGGTGACCGGATCATGCACATTCCGTCCACTCAGCCGGGCTGGTCGGCCAGCGAGGACTATTCGGCCTTCATCGATGCGGGCGTGCCCTCCGTCTATCTGACGATCGGCGGATACGAGAAGGCGCGGCTGGCCGATCTGGCGAGCAAGGGCCAGCCGGTGCCGAGCAATCACTCCCCCTATTTCGCCCCGGACCATGATCCGGCGATCCGATCCGGCATCCGCACGCTGACGCTGGCAGCGCTGACGCTGCTGCCCGCCTGAGCCAGCGCTTGCGCAGAGCCGGCCTGCCCGGCAAGGCGACCGCCGTTGATTCATTGAGGGAACGGACGATGGCGAAGCGGTTCTGGGCACAGCTGATCGAGATGGACGAAGAGATCGCGCCGGCCAGCATCCCTGGCTGCACCGACCATGAAAGCGCCGCCGATACGCTTGTCACCGATTTCGTCGGGGCGATGGGCGGCGAGATCACCAGCGGTGCCGTCCGCGTGTGGATCGATGGCGGCGGCCAGGAGCGGATCTATGACTGGAGCGCCGAATTCGAGATGCCGGACACCAGCGACCTGGGTGACGATGAAGATATTGAGGTAGAAGGAGAAATCGTCCTGACGGAGCGGGTGAACCGCGCCTGAGAGATTGGAAAGTTAGGCTAAAGTTAGGCCGAAATCATGTCCTTTCTCGTCACCTCCGGTTGGCCGGCAAGGACGCGGAAACGGTGGTCCTTACCGGCTTATACCGATCGATAATGCTGTAGGACAGCGCCGCGATCATCGGCGCCAGACTGTCGGTTGTGCGGCCAGATAGGTGTCGATCGCCGCAGCGATGCGTTTGTCGTCGGCGAGCGATGGATGGGCATGGCACCCGCTGAACGCCAGCCCGGTCACGGGGACCAGGCCGACCCGGCGATCGCCGGTCGATCGAAGCGAGGCAACGACCTTCCCCGCCTCACGCAGGATTTCGCCATCGACGAGCTCGGTCGCCCACAGGACGATCTGGGCGTCAGGGTTCGCACGGCGCAGATCGCGGACGAACGCGGCATAGCGGGTGACATAGGCGGCATCGAGCGCCGCCCGGTCCGACCATGGCTCGCCGGCCTTTAGCGGGGTAGAAAAATCGTTGGTGCCGAGCGCGATCACGATCACCTGCGGATGCCATCCGGCCGGCGTCGCACTGGCGCTGTGATCGAACAGCGCGAACGGATAGGCGATCGGCAGCGTATCGGCGGCGAACCCGTCATAGTTGCGCACGATGCCGCGTCCTGAAATCGCGTTGACGGCATAATCGGCATCATATTGGCGCCCGAGCAGGCCGGCGATCCCTTGGGACGTATCGGTGGTCTGCCACACCTCGCCTTCGGTACAGTCCCGCTTCGTCGCGGTGTTGCCATAGCCGACGGTATGGGAGTCGCCGATGAATTCGATCTGGCGTGCGCGGGGTGATGGTGGCGGCAGGGCGCGGCCACCGTCCGCCGGATAAATCCCGCCGAACTGGGTTGGCGACGACTGGCTTTCGCTCGCGACCTCGACCCGGACGATGTGGCGGCCGGGGGCGAGGCCATCGACACGGTACAGGCCGGGTGCGGGCTTCACCAGATCGTCGACGGTCACGCCATCGATCAGGACGTGCAGGCGGACATCGCCGGTGCCGACCTTCAGCAAGGCGGCGCTGCCCCGGAATGTTGCCTCGAAATAGGTGCCGGGCCATTGCCGTACAGCGTCGCCGTCACGCTGAACCACGCGCCCGCCGACGTGTAGCGGCAACGCGGCGGTGGTGACTTGCGCGCCGGGGGCCGGTGCCAGCCGAGGTGCGCCGATGGCGGCAGTGGTAAAGGCGACCGAGGCGAGGATGGCGATACGCAGTTTCATTTTGGGTCCTTCAGCCATGTTGGCAGTTCGTCGCGTGTCAAATAGCGATCAGACCCATAATAGCGGCTCAACAGGTCCGGCGGGTTTTGATCGGCGCCGGTCAGCCAACGGGTATGCCACGTCATGAACCACAACCAGTCCGCCTCCGCGCCCAGCAGCGCGGGGTCCGGGACCGGCCCGTTTTCATGCAGGCAGATCGGCAGCGTGTCGCCGACGATGCGTTTCACCTGTGCGAACATCGGCGCCAGATTGCCGTGATCGGCCGCATAGATATCCGCGCCCGCGATATCGACCGTCGATCGGCCCGGATACCAGGCGGCATCGACATTCTGCCCGGCCCAGCCCAGCACCCAGATCAGATTGTTCAGGCCGTGCATCCGCGTGAAGCGATCGTACATCAACCGCCACAATGCCTTGAACGCCGCCGGCCCATGCTTGCCCCACCAGAACCAGTCGCCGCTGAATTCATGCAACGGACGCCACAGCACCGGTACGCGCGCGTCGCGCAGGCGGCGGAGCAGCACCGCCACCTCGTCCATCTGCGCCAGCATCGCCACGTTTTGCGGCGTGCCGGGTCGCAGCGCGGCGATCAGGTCGAAATCCTTCTTCGAATTTTCGTACCCCGTGCCGATGTCGGGCGCGCCCCAATGCCAGCACAGGGTGACGATGCCGCCCTTCCGCGACCAGTCGATCGCGCGCGCGTTCACCGCATCATTGTCACGCGGATCGATATAATCGAGGCCGAGGATCGCCGGCAGGCGCCCCGTCACCTTTTCCAGATAATCGAGTTCGGCATGCGGGTTCGGCGGTGCCGATCCCTGTTCCTGTTGACCGGTCAGCGTCTTGCGGCCGTACTGGCTCCACAGCCAGGCATATAACCGCCGCGCGCCGGCGGCGGCGCGCGCGTTCGACAGCGATGGCGTCGCCCCCGCCAGCGCGGGCGCGGCGAGACCCAAGGCGGCACCGCCCAACATCGCGGTCCGCCGCGTCAAACCCGTCATGCCGTCGTCATTCCCTTCAACCGATCGAGCACCGCGCCATGCGTCGGCAACGCTTGCGCCGCCGCCGCCATCGCGCCGCGCATCCGGACCACCGCCGCCGTCAGCCGCTCGGCGTCGAGCGCATCCACCACCGGGTCGTACCCATCCGGCACGATCCCCTGCCCCAGCATCACCGCGACCCAACTGGGCACCGCGAACAGTTCGTCGTCGTACCGGAAGATGCGGCCCTTTTCCCGAAACAGCGCGATCTTCGCGCGCAGCGTATCGGGCAGTTCCATCGTGCGGACATGGCGCCAGAACGGTGAGTCGTCGCGCTTGGTCGCGTGGTAATGCAGGATCACGAAATCGCGGATGCCGGCATAGGCATCGCCCATCAGCCGATTATATTCGTCGCGTTCGACCGGGGTGAACCGCCGGTCGGGAAACAGCGCGAACAGTTTCGATATGCCTTCCTGGATCAGATGGATGCTGGTCGATTCCAGCGGTTCCAGAAAACCGCCGGCCAGACCGAGCGCGACGACATTCCCCTCCCACAGCTTTGCCCGGACCCCCGCCTTGAACGACAGGCGACGCGGTTCGGCCGCCGGTGCCGCTTCGAGGTTCGCGAGCAACAATGCTTCGGCGGCATCGTCGTCCATGAAGGCGCTGGCATAGACATGGCCGTTGCCGGTGCGGTGCTGCAACGGGATGCGCCACTGCCACCCCGCCGGGCGGGCCGTTGAGCGGGTGAAGGGCAGTATCGGCTCTGTCCGGACCGTCGGGACGGCGATCGCCCGATCGCACGGCAGCCAGTGCGACCAGTCGGTGAAGCCGACACCCATCGCCTCGCCCAGCAACAGGCTGCGAAAACCGGAGCAGTCGATGAACAGGTCACCTTCGATGCGGCGGTCGTCGTCCAGCACGACGGCGCGGACATGGCCGCTTTCGCCATCGCGATCGACGGTGGCGATCCGCCCCTCGATCCGCGTCACGCCCTCTGCCTCGGCCCGCTGGCGCAGGAAGGCGGCATAGAGACCGGCGTCGAAATGGTACGCATGGGCGATGCCCGACAGAGGAGAGCGCGGATCGTCGACCGGCGCGCCGAACCGGTGCGCGGCGGCGGCGACGGTCGACATCGAATAATCGCCGATGTCGCCAATGCCGGGCCGGTTGCGCAGCTTCAGCCAGACCTGATGGAAATTCAGCCCCTCAAACGCGCGACCATGCATGCCGAAGGGATGGAAATAGCGATCCTCCCCCGTCTGCCACCCGACGAATTCGATCCCCAGTTTGAAACTGCCGTTGGTGGCGCGGAGGAATTCCGCCTCGTCGATGCCGAGCAGGCGATTGAAGTTCAGGATCGGCGGGATTGTCGCCTCGCCAACCCCGACCGTGCCGATCGCATCGGATTCGACCAGCGTGATGGTGCGCTGGCCATCGTCCAGAAAGCGGGCGGCGGCGGCGGCGACCATCCAGCCCGCGGTGCCGCCGCCGACAATCACGACGCGCGAGATCGGTGCCCCGGTCATGCCGGCACGCGCGCGACGGCGGCGGTGATTGCCGTTTGCGCGGCAGCGATGGCGCGCGGTTCGGCGCCCATGGCCTGGGGATCGCGGCGCGTCGGCCGCATCCCCTGGCCGAGCAGCACCGCCGCCCACGCATCGTCGATCATGCTTTCCTCCTCGTGATGCGGCAGCAGTCCGCGGCGTTCGAACTGCACCAGCGTGGTGGCCAGCCCGGCCGGCGCCTCGTTCCGGCCCCGATAATGCGCGGCCAGAAAATCGCACAGTCGATCGGCGCGCAGGCCGGCGCGGCGATTATATTCGGCGATCAGTGACGGCGGCATGGTTCGATCGGGCAGCAGGTCGAGCGCCAGCGCCAGATGCGTCCAGGCGAGCGACAGGCCGGCGAGGCCCAGCGGTCCGGGTTGGACGGCGGCTTCGCCCAGCGTTAGGACGTTGCCCCGCCACGCGTCGCGGCGGCGGCCGGGACGGTATGATATCAGATCGGCGGTATCGCGGCCGCTGGGCAGCTTGCGCCGCGCCCGATCTTCCCGTGTCGTCGCCGCAAAAGCCAGCGCGCGCCATTCGCCACCCGGAAACGGCCACCGCGCCGACCAGCCGATATCGGTGGCGGTATAGCTGTCGAGCAACGGTGTCGTGCCCGCGCCCGAGCGCTGAAGCAGCAGTCGATCATAGGGTAGTGCGGCGCTCCAGTCCTCGAACGCCATATCGCCCGCCACCAGCGCCGCCGGGCCAGTGGCATCGATGAACAGGTCGGCGACGATCCGCGTACCGTCCGCCATCATGACAGCGGCGACATGTCCATCGGCATCGCGATCGACCGACGCGATCGATCCGGATCGGCTCGTCACGCGTGAGCGGGCCAGACCGCTCGCCAGCACGCGCGCGAAGGCGTCCCCGTCAAGCCGCAATGCCGCCTCGGTCATGTCGAGTGGCGGCGGCAGATCGGGTGCGAACCGGCCTGACTGCGCGAGTACCGCGCCAGGTAACAGCATATCGAACGGACGAGTATCGCCCTGCCGTTCCGCCTCCAGCCAGCGTTGATGTGGCGCGCCCGGCCCTGATGGGACTGCGGTGCCGCTGTCGGACAGATGCCAGGGGCGGCGATCGGGACCCCATGCCTCGAACCGTTGTGCCAGCCGGTGCGTCGCGACGCCCCGATCGATCAGGGCATCGGGATCGATGCCCAACCGATCGAAGGTCGCCAGTGCGAAGGGTTGAACCAGCGGCAGCCGGTCGGCGAGCGCGGCGGGCGACACCGGCGTCGCCACCTGAACGATCGCCGCCCGTGGCAACGCCTTCGCAAAGGCGAGCGCGGCGGATTGCGCGACGATGCCGCCGCCGAATACCGCTACGCTGCGCAGGGCGGCGCTCATGCCGATCCGCGCGCCAGATAGGTGGCGTGATCGGGCATCGCCGCCACGCGATCGGCGATCGTGCTAGCCAGCGTCGCCAGCGCGCGATCAAGGGCGGCCGGTTCGGGCAGGTCGGCGCGCTGGTCCCACCCGGTCGGCACGATGCCCTGGCCCAGATACACCGCGACCCAACTAGGTTCGAGGAACAGGCCATGGGCGTATTTCGAAACCTGCGCCGTCTCTCGCCACAGCGCCATCTTGCTGGCGAGAGTATCGGGGATCGCCATGGTACGGACATGATCCCAGAACGGCGAGTCCGTCCGCGTCGTCGCGTGATAATGCAGGATCAGGAAATCGCGGATCCGATCATATTCAGCATCGACCGACGCGTTGAACCCGTCGCGATCGACGTCCTCCACCATGCGCTCCGGGAAATGTTCGATCAGCTGCGTGATCGCCATTTGCGACAGGTAGATACTTGTCGATTCCAGCGGTTCGAGAAAGCCGGAGGCCAACCCAATCGCGACGACGTTGCCGACCCAGCTGCGTTGCCGGCGACCGGCCCGGAAGCGCAGGAAACGCGGTTCGGCCAAGGGCTCGCTTTCCAGCGCGTCCAGCAATGCCGTGCGCGCGTCGTCGTCGGATATATGGGCGCTGGAATAGACGTACCCGTTGCCAACCCGGTGCTGGAGGGGAATGCGCCATCGCCACCCCGCCGACATCGCCACCGCGCGCGTGAACGGTTCGATCGGACCGGGCGGACTGGCGCAGGGGGCCGCGACCGCGCGGTCGCAGGGCAACCAATGCGACCAGTCCTCCCACCCCTCGCCCATCGCCTCGCCAAGCAACAGGCTGCGGAAGCCCGAGCAATCGACGAACAGATCGCCCTCGATACGCGATCCATTGGCTAGCACGATCGCACGGACGTCGCCCGTCGCCGCATCACGATCGACCGAGACGATGCGTCCCTCGGTCCGCACCGCGCCCCGCGCCTCGGACCATTCGCGCAGGAAAGGGGCGAAGCGGGTCGCGTCGAATTGATACGCATAACCGAAGCTGGCGGCCGGATCGTCGATTCCGGTCGGTCGGGCAAAGCGTCTCGCCTCGGCGGCAACGACGGCGGCGCTGTAATCGCTGATCGGTGCGGCGGCGGCGTTCGCGCTGGCCCGTCGCAGCCAGTAATGATGGAAACCGACGCCGGCGAGGTCGCGGCCATAGGTGCCGAAAGGATGAATGTAGCGATCACCGATCGCGCCGAAATCGCAGAATTCGATGCCGAGTTTAAAGGTCGCGCTGGTGGCCGCCATGAACGCGGCCTCGTCGATCCCCAGCCGTTCGATGAACGCGCGCAGATGTGGCAAGGTAGCCTCGCCAACGCCGACGATGCCCACCTCTGCCGATTCGACCAGATGCACGTCACACGCCGCACACGCGACGCCGCGAAGGGCCGCCGCGGTCATCCATCCGGCGGTGCCGCCACCCACCACCACGACGCTCACGCGCTGCTGCTCCGTCACCGTTCCGCTCTCTCCCCGCCCCGGCCCATACGCGATCTTAACAAAATATTTCAACTTTCCATATTATTGTTGTGCCCGTCCCGGCCATTGTCTATTGACGACAATGACCGCGATTGGGGCGGGATAATGCGATCTTCCGAACAGGAAGGCAGCGGGGATGAGGATCAAGGGGCTTTATGTTTACTGTTGTCGATCGCGCGGCGCGCAAAGGTGCCGTCAATCGTCTGGCCATCACCGCATCGGTGTTGGCGCTCGTCTGTGCCACACAGCCCGCCTGGGCTCAGGTCGTCGCCGGCAGCAAGCCCGCCACCCCCGCCGAACGCGCCGCCGCCGAACAGGCCGGTGACGCGACGCGCCCGGCCGGCCCCGAGCAGGGCACCGTGCCCGCCGGCACCGCCGAGGAGGCATCGTCCGACGACATCGTCGTCACCGGCGTCCGCGCCAGTCTGGCCAGTGCCCAGAACATCAAGCGCAACGCCGACACGATCGTCGACGCGATCACCTCGCAGGATATCGGCGCCCTGCCAGATCGGTCGGTGAACGAAGCGTTGCAGCGTATTCCCGGCGTCGCGATCAGCCGTTTTGCCGCACCGACCGATGCGCAGCATTTCTCGGTCCAGGGATCGGGCGTGGTGATCCGCGGCCTGAGCTATGTCCGCAGCGAGTTCAATGGCCGTGACACCTTCGCCGCCAATGGCGGCCGCGAGATCGGCTTCAATGACGTGCCGTCCGAGCTGGTCGGATCGATCGAGGTCTTCAAGAACCTGACCGCCGACCTGATCGAAGGCGGTATTTCCGGCACCGTCAACATCAACACGCGCAAGCCGTTCGATAGCGACAAGGACCTGCTCTACGTATCGGGCGGGATGAGCTATGGCGATTTCGAAGGGCGCGGCGCACCTTCTGGCGTGGCGCTTCTCTCGAAGCAGTTCGATACCGGCATCGGCCGGTTCGGCATCCTCGGCAGCGTGACCTATTCGCAGTTCCACACCCGCGTGGATTCGGTTTATCTCAATTCCTACCTGCCGCGCTTTAACGACGACAAAAACGGTAACGGCGTTCAGGACACGGGCGAAGGCCGCACGATCAACGCCGGCACCCCTTATGCCTCGTCGTTGTTCGATACCTACCCGGTCCCGAATGGCCTCAGCCGCGTCTATGTGCCGCTGGGTGGCGGATATCGTGAGGAGCACATCAATCGCGAGCGCCTAGGTATCCAGGGCGCGTTTCAGTTCGAGAGCCTCGACAAGCGATTGCTGCTGACCGCGCAATATCTCCGCACCCAGAGCTCTGAGGATCATCTCGACCGCACGATCGGGCCGGCGATCTATTACGGCGACGCCACCACGACGTTCCCGCTGGCCGGCACGACGCCGACCTATGACGCGAACGGTGTCTTCACCAGCGGCGTGCTGGCGCGGCGCACCGGCCAAGTGTTCGGCAACCGTCCGAACGGCGCTGGCTTCGGCGCCCTGACGCAGTTCGTCGCGAACGGCCTGAACATCGGTTCCACCAACCGGTACTTCGATTCGAAGTCGATCACCGCGGATCACTCGCTGAACCTGAAGTTCAACCCGACCGAACGTCTGCACATCAACCTTGATGGGCAGTATGTGAAGTCGAAGGTGACCGGTCGTGACGACATTCTGGACACGGCATCGCAGGCGCAGGCTTCGATCGACACGCGCGGCAGCATCCCCAATGTCCAGTTGCTGACGCCCGGGTTTAATGCAGGCAGCTATTTCGCCAATCCCAACAGCTTCTATTTTGCCGATGCGTTCAACAACCGCAACATCAACGATGGCGACGAGTGGGCATTCCGTGGCGACGTCGACTACGACTTCGGCGACGACAGCTTCCTGCGCAAGGTGAGGGTCGGCGGTCGTTTCGCATCGCGCGATCAGACGGTGCGGACCAACGATTATACCAACTGGGGTGCGGTGTCGCAGACCTGGACCGGCGGTGGTCCGGTGTCGTTCGCCCAGTCGCCCGCCGGTACGTATGGCGTGCACAGCTTTGACAATTTCCTGCGCGGCGCATCGGATGGTGGCCCGTTGCCGACCAATTTCCTGAATGCCGACCTGATCTCGAACCACGATGCGCTGATGACCTTCATCCGCGCGGCAACGAAGGCGAGCGGCGGTACCTATGTGCCGATCGAGGATCGCGTGCGCGCCGACGGCCAGCCATTGGTCGAGGGGTATTTCCTGCCCAACGAGGTATATCGCAATACCGAGAAGACCTATGCCGCCTATGCCCGGGTCGATTTCGGGCGTGACAATCTGTTCGGCGGCGGGATGAACCTGTCGGGCAACATCGGCTTGCGTTGGGTCCGGACCCAAGACCGCTCGTTCGGTGCCGTCAATTATCCGCAGGCGACCAACGTGTTCCGCCCCGACAGCCGGACCGACGCGAATGGTCAGGCGCTGCCGCCTCGTTACACCACCATCGCGGAATATTGCGCTTTCCGCCTGGCCAATCCCGGCCAGTTCCAGACTGTCGATGCACTGTGCACGATTCCGCTGGCACAGGCACAGGCGGCACTGGCGTTTGCCAATGGCGGCACGACGCCCTCGGTCACCAACCAGAGCTATGACAAGTTCCTGCCCAGCGTGAACGTCCGTCTGGACCTGTCGCCGAAGGTGCTGATGCGTTTCGCCTATTCGCGCGCGATCTCGCGCCCGGATTTCGGCAAGCTGCGTAACGTCACGACGCTGTCGCCGAGCGCCGCGAACGTCGCGGGGACGTACAACTTCTCGGGCAGCACCAACAACGCCAATCCGTTCCTGACCCCGGTCGAAGCGGATCAGTTCGACCTGACCGCCGAATGGTATTTCGCCAAGGTCGGTCAGTTGACGGGCACGGTGTTCTACAAGAAGCTGCGCAACATCATCCTCGACAATTTCGGTTATAACCGCACCTTCACGAACAACGGCCAGACCGTGACGGCCAACATCAACGGGCCGGCAAACATCGACGGCAGCAGCAACATCAAGGGTGCCGAAGTCTCGTACCAGCAGACGTTCGACTTCCTGCCCGGCTTCCTGAAGGGACTTGGCGCGCAGGCTACCTATACGTTCGTCGACGCGGGCAACATCCCGAACTCGCCACCAGCGAATGCGGCGAACGACGGCAACCGGCCGCCGCTGGATGTGACCGGGCTTTATGACAACCTGCCCTTGGCGGGCCTGTCGAAGCACAATTACAACGTGGCGGGCTTTTACGACATGGGCGGTTTCGCCGCCCGTATCGCCTATAGCTGGCGGTCGAAGTTCTTGCTCAACAACCGTGACTGCTGCTTCCCGTTCCTGCCGGTCTATGCCGAGCCGACCGGACAGTTGGATGGTTCCGTCTTCCTGACGGTCAACCCGCGATTCAAGATCGGCCTGGAGGTGCAGAACATCGCCAACACGACGACGCAGACGCGTTATCTGCTGAATGGCGATGGTCTGACGGCTCCGTTGACCTCGTTCAAGACCGATCGTCAGTTCACCCTGTCGACCCGGCTCAACTTCTGATCCTTTACGGTTTCCCCAACCTCGGGGCGGGACGGCATCGGCCGCCCCGCCCATTTTTTTGTGCTTGATCGATGATGCACACGGGATGATGGCTGAACCGCGATGATCGATTTCCTGTCCAGCGCCGCGCCTATTGCCGAGCGGTCGGGTGTCACGCCCGACGTCTTCGCAAGCGAAATCGTGCCCGCCTATCGTCCGGTCGTGCTGCGCGGCTTGGCGGCGGACTGGCCGGCGGTGGCGGCGTGGCAAGGCGGCGTGCGGCCGATGATCGATTACCTGCGGCAGTTCGATGCCGGCCGGCCGGTGACGATGTTCGCGGGCGCACCGGATATCGCCGGGCGCTTCTTCTACAGCGCCGATCATCGCGGTATGAATTTTCAGCAGGCGCAGGTGCTGTTGTCGCTTGTCCTGGATGCGCTGGCAGCGGAGGCAGGCAACCCGGCGGCGCCGTCATTGTATGTCGGCTCGACGCCGACGCCCGATGTGTTTCCCGGCTGGGCAGAGGCGAACGTCCTGTCGCTGCCGACGCCGGGCGCGGTGCCGCGATTGTGGATCGGCAACGGCAGCCGCGTATCGACGCATTACGACATGTCGAGCAACCTCGCCGTTGTGGTGTCGGGCCGCCGCCGTTTCGCGGTTATCCCGCCCGCGCAGACGCCCGATCTGTACGTCGGCCCGCTGGAGGACACGATTGCGGGGCAGCCGGTGAGCATGGTCGATCTGGAGGCTCCGGATCTTGACCGCTATCCTCGCTTTGCCGAGGCGATGCCGGCGGTGCGGGTCGCGGAGCTGGGGCCGGGCGATGCGATCTATATCCCCGCATACTGGTGGCATGATGTTCGTGCGACTGGGCCGCTCAACGTGCTCGTCAATTATTGGTGGCATGAAGGATCGGGCGCGTCGCCGTTCAACGCGCTGATGCACGCGGTCCTGGCCGTTCGCGACCTGCCGGCGGGTGAGCGGGACGCAATGCGGGTGTGGTTCGAGCAGTATGTGTTCGAGCCAACGGCAGCATCGGTGGCAGACCATCTGCCGGACCATGCGCGCGGTGTCGTCGGTCCGGCTTCACCGGAACGTGACGCGAAAATCCGTGCCTTTCTGCGTCAGGCCCTCGCCGATCGCTGATAGGAAGCGCTGATGATGAAGCTGTCTGGCGTGTTCCGCTATCCCGTCAAAAGCGTTCGTGGGCATTCGCTGGCCGAGGCCCTGGTGGAGCATCGCGGGATCGCGGGCGATCGGCGGTGGATGCTGATCGATGCGAACGGCCGGTTCCTGACGCGACGGCAGTTTCCGCAGATGGCCTTGCTGGATGTGACAGTTGGGGACGGACCTATCTTGTTCGATCATCCAACGCTGGGACGATGCGAGGCGGGCATACCCGGTAGTGATGCCGAGACGGCCACCGCCAGTGTCTGGCGTGACACGTTGCCTGTCCGGCTCGGCAATCCCGCCGCCGACGCTTTCCTTACGGCGGCGCTCGGCCGACCTGTGCGACTGGCCTATCAACCCGATGACAGCGTGCGTCCGATCGATCCAGCATGGTCGCGGCCGGGTGAGCATGTCAGCCTCGCCGATGGATTTCCGCTGCTGGTAACGACTGACGCATCGTTGGCCGCGCTCAACGAACGCCTTGTGACGCCCGTCACCATGGCCCGCTTCAGGCCCAGCATCGTCATCGCGGGCGCGGAGGCGTGGGCGGAGGATCGCTGGCGTCGTATCCGCATCGGCGGGGTGGTGCTGCGCATCGCCAAGCCGTGTTCCCGGTGCATCATCGTGACGCAGCAGCCGCTGACCGGCGAGCGGCTTGACGGCAATGAACCGCTGACGACCCTGCGCGCGATGGGTCATGCCGGCACGGGGGGGATCATGTTCGGCCAGAACGCCATCGCCGACCGGATTGGCACGATCCGCGTCGGGGATGAGGTGGAGGTGTTGGAAGACGGGAGAGCAACGTCTGATCCGCCCCCGGTCGCCGTTAGGACGGCGGGACCGTAGCCAGATGCGCGCTCTCGCTATTGCCGCGTTAATCCAGTCGCCATGGCCGACGAGCGGCGCGAGGTATCGTGGTCGCTCGACACCAACAGCACCAGTAAGGTGATGGCGATAAACTCGCAGACCGATGGACGGATTCTCAGGCAGCGCCAACGCCGCCATGCGTTCGTGGCAGGGCAGCAGACGGCCATATCGATGGTGATGAGACCGGACGTTCGCCACGTCGATCAAGTATTGGTGCGGGCGGTCGGACTCGAACCGACAATCCTTGCGGAACCGGATTTTGAGTCCGGCGCGTCTACCATTTCACCACGCCCGCACGTCGATCGGTGCCACTTGCGGGCCACCGATCAGCGAGCCGCCAGCCTATATGCAAGTCGTCCGGAGTTTTCAAATCGGATTTTCGGGTTCATTTGGTGATGGGTATTGCGAAGGGTCGGACCCGATGACGTGACGAGCGTCGCTTGTCACACTGAACGGCATTAGACGGCCACTTCACGCCGTACGGCCGGGACCCCGTCCGATCCGATAGGGTCCGGTCCGCGCTTCTAATCGGTCGCCCTTCCAGCTCAATCGCACGAGCCCTTCTACGACCATCCCGTCGATCGCGGCGTGAACGATGGGCATTGCCTCGCGCCAGTCCATCGCCGTCGTTCCGACCCCGCCCGACTGCGCGAATGCGCGAGCGACTTCGCTGGGGCAAACCGTCGCCTCCGGTGCGCGCGCAGCGAGCAGGGCCAACGTCAGACGCCTAGCATCGCTGTCGGCGGTCATCGCCGTTTGTCCGTCTGGCGGCCGGGACGCATCAGTACGATGCCTTCATGCAGACCCTCGTCGTCATCAGTTACGCGGGGGTTGCCGGCGATAACTCAGCGCCTCGGCGATATGGGTGCGCCCTACTTCCTCGGCACCGGCCACATCGGCGATCGTCCGCGCCACGCGCAGGATGCGGGTGTAGCCGCGCGCCGTCAGCCGCATCGCCTCGGCCGCCTGGGCCAGCAGCGTGCGGCCCGCCTGATCCGGCGTCGCCATTGTATCCAGCAACGGTCCGTCCGCCTCGGCATTGGTACGCACCGGGTGGTCGCGATACCGCGCCGTCTGCACCGCCCGCGCCGCCGCGACCCGTGCCGCCACCTCGGCCGATCCCTCGAGCGGCGGTGGCAGTACCGGTTCGGCCGCGGTCACTGCCGCGACATCGACGTGCAGGTCGATCCGGTCGAGCAGCGGCCCCGACACCTTCGCCTGATAATCCGCCGCGCAGCGCGGCGCCCGCGCGCAGGCGAGGCCGGGATCGCCCAGATGCCCGCACCGGCACGGGTTCATCGCCGCGATCAACTGCACCCGGGCGGGAAACGTCACATGCGCATTGGCCCGCGCCACACTGACCGTCCCCGTCTCCAGCGGCTGGCGCAGCGAATCGAGCACCGCCCGCCCGAATTCGGGCAGTTCGTCGAGAAACAGCACGCCCAGATGCGCCAGACTCACCTCGCCCGGCTTTACCTTCAGCCCGCCGCCGGTCAGCGCCGCCATCGACGCCGAATGGTGCGGGCTGCGAAACGGTCGCGTTCGCGTCAGCCGGCCGTTGGTCAGCGTGCCGGCGACCGACTGCACCATCGACACCTCCAGCGCCTCCGCCGGATCGAGCGGCGGCAGGATACCCGGCAGGCACGCCGCCATCAGCGATTTGCCGGCTCCCGGCGGACCGCAGAGCAGCAGATTATGGCCGCCCGCTGCCGCGATCTCCAGTGCGCGCTTCGCCGTCTCCTGCCCCTTTACTTGTCGCAGGTCGGGGCCGTGTGTCATCTCCTCCACCTCGCCCGGCTGCGGCATCGCCAGCAGACCGTGACCCTTGAAGTGATTGATGAGCGACAACAGGTCGGGGCCGGCGATCACCTCGACCGATCCGGCCCATGCTGCCTCCGCCCCCTGCGCGCCCGGACAAATCAGGCCCTTGCCGGTTTCTGCCGCATGCAGCGCCGCCAACAGGACGCCGGGCGACGATGCCACCCGGCCGTCCAGCGCCAGTTCGCCGACGACGACATAGCCGGCCAGCGTCTCGACATCGACCACGCCCATCGCGCCCAGCAGGGCGAGCGCGATCGGCAGGTCGAAATGAGATCCCTCCTTGGGCAGGTCGGCGGGCGACAGGTTCACCACGATCCGCTTGGGCGGCATCGCCAACCCCATTGCCGCGATCGCGCCGCGCACCCGCTCGCGGCTCTCGCCCACCGCCTGGTCGCCCAGCCCCACCACGTTGAACGCCGGCAGGCCGGGGATCAGTTGCACCTGCACCTCGACCGCGCGCGCCTCCAGCCCCAGATACGCCACTGTCGATACGATCGCCGCCATTCACATTCCCCCCGGTCGGCCCTCATAACCGCTTTCAAGCGCGTGCAAATGGGGTAAGAGCAGGTCGAGGTATGGCGCAGGCCGTGGCCGCGACGCGTTGACTTGAACGCCCGTCCCGCGTATGCGCCGCCCCGCAAGGCCGTCCTCCGGGCGGCCGTTTTTATTACACGACGATCTTCGAGGAATGAACGATGAAGCGCACCTTCCAGCCGAGCAACCTGGTGCGGGCACGCCGCCACGGCTTCCGTTCGCGGATGGCGACTGTCGGCGGCCGTGCGGTGATCCGCGCCCGTCGCGCCCGCGGCCGCAAGAAGCTGTCGGCCTGATCGTGATGTCGCGCCGCCGGGATTTCCTGGCGGCCAATGCGGGCAGGCGTGCACCGATGCCGGGATTCGTCCTGCTGGTGCACCCCCGCAACGACGGTGACGCCGCGATGCGCGTCGGCTTCACCGTTACCAAGAAAATCGGCAACGCCGTGGTCCGCAACCGGATGAAACGCCGGCTGCGGATGCTTGCGCGCGAGCTGCTGCCCACTGATGGCACGGCCGGTGCCGATCATGTGCTGATCGGGCGCAACGGCGGCGTCGAGCGCGACTTCGCATTGTTGCGGACCGAACTGACCAAGGCGCTTCGCAAGGCGGCCTCGGGCAAAGCGGTACCGGGCAAGGCGGCACCGGCCCTGCGATCGCCCGCCCGGTGATGGCCCGGTTCCTTATCCTGCTGGCCCGCGGCTGGCAGATCGGCCCCTCGGCCATCCTGCCACCGACGTGTCGCTACGATCCCAGTTGTTCGGCCTATGCAATCACCGCCCTTCACCGCTATGGCGCGATGAAGGGGGGCTGGCTCGCGCTAAAGCGGATCGCGCGCTGCCATCCCTGGGGTGGGTTCGGGCCGGACCCGGTCCCCTGACTCACGCCCACGACCATCACGCCCAAACGGGAATACAGACGCCGTGAAAGACGATCGCCAGAATTTCGTGCTGTTCGCGGTGATCGCGGCGCTGATCCTGTTCGGATGGCCGCTGATCCAGAATCGCTTCTTCCCGACCGCCAATCCGCCCGCGACGAAGATCGTCGACGGCAAGCAGGTCGCGTTGCCCAAGCCGGGTGCCGATCCCACCGCCGACAGCCCCGCCGCGATCCGCGATCGCCAGTTGGTGCTGCGCGAATCGCCGCGCGTTCGGATCGAGACGCCGACGCTGCGCGGTTCGATCAACCTGCGCGGGCCGCGGATCGATGATCTCGTGCTGGTCGGCTATAACGAAACCGTCGCCAAGAACTCCGCGCCGATCCGCCTGTTGTCGCCCGCCGGCGCGCCGGAAGCGTATTTTGCCGGCTTCGGCTGGCGCGCGGACGGTCTGGCGCCACCCGCCGCCGATGCGACCTGGACGGCATCGTCCAACGTGCTCGCCCCCGGTCGCCCCGTCACGCTCGACGCCGCCAACGCGACCGGCCAGCGTTTCCGCATCCAGATCGCGATCGACGACGGCTATCTGTTCACGATCAAGCAGACGGTCCTGAACGCGGGCACCGGCGCGGTGCCCGTCGCGCCCTATGGCTTCGTCAACCGCGTCGGCGTGTCGAAGGACCCGGATAGCTGGACGATCCATACCGGCCCGATGTCCGTCAACAACGGCGCCGCCCATTACGATCCGAATTTCAAGGATGTCGACGCCGGGCCGCAGCGTTTCACCACGCAGGGCGGCTGGCTGGGCTTCACCGACAAATACTGGCTGACCGCGCTGTCGCCCGATGCCGCCCAGACGTTCGACGGCCAGTTCCGCGCCGGCGCCAACCAGGCGTATCAGGCCGACTATATCGTACAGCCCAAGGTGCTGCAGCCTGGCCAGTCGCTCGCCACCAGCGCGCGCTTCTTTGCCGGTGCCAAGGAAGTGCGCCTGCTCGATCATTATTCCGACACCGGCCTGATCGCCAAGCTGGACTATGCAATCGACTGGGGCTGGTTCCGCCTCGTCGAAAAGCCGATTTTCTATTACCTCGACTGGCTGTTCCGCATGGTCAGCAATTTCGGCGTCGCGATCATCCTGTTGACGCTGACGATCCGCGCCGTCCTGTTCCCGATCGCCCAGCGCCAGTTCGCCTCGATGGCCGCGATGCGTGCGGTGCAGCCCAAGATGAAGGCGCTGCAGGAGCGGTACAAGGATGACAAGGTCCGTATGCAGCAGGAGGTCATGGCCCTCTACAAGCAGGAAAAGGTCAATCCGCTGGCCGGCTGCCTGCCCACGCTGATCCAGATTCCGATCTTCTATGCGCTCTACAAGGTGCTGCTGCTGACGATCGAAATGCGCCACCAGCCATTCATCCTGTGGATCAAGGATCTGTCGGCGCCCGATCCGGCAACCGTGCTGAACCTGTTCGGCTACATCCCCATCACGCTGCCGCATTTCCTGGCGATCGGCGTTGTGCCGGTGCTGCTCGGCATCTCGATGTTCTTCCAGTTCCGCCTTAATCCGCAGGCGATGGACGAGACCCAGAAGCAGGTGTTCCAGTTCCTGCCATGGGTGCTGATGTTCGTGATGGCGCCGTTTGCAGTCGGCCTTCAGGTCTATTGGATCACCACCAACTGCGTGTCGATCCTGCAGCAGAAGCTGCTCTACGCCCGCCATCCGGGCCTGAAGCAGGCGGCAGCGAAGTGAGCTTTACCGACGAACAAGTCGAAATCGCGCGGAAGATTTTCTCCGGCCCGATCGCATTTCTGAAATCGGCGCCCAAGCTGGAGCATCTGCCCGAACCGATCGTGCCGGAGGTGGCGTTCGCGGGCCGGTCCAATGTCGGCAAGTCGTCGCTGCTCAACGCACTGGCGAATCGCAACGGCCTTGCCCGCACGTCGAACACGCCGGGGCGGACGCAGGAGCTGAACTTCTTCGATGTCGGCCAGCCACTGAGCTTCCGCCTCGTCGACATGCCCGGCTACGGCTTTGCGAAGGCGCCCAAGGACATGGTCCGCCAATGGCGTTTCCTGGTGAACGATTTCCTGCGCGGACGCGACGTGTTGAAGCGCGCGCTGGTGCTGATCGATTCGCGCCATGGCATCAAGGATGTCGATCGCGAGATCCTCGGCATGCTCGATAAGGCCGCCGTCAGTTATCGCATCGTCTTGACGAAGGCCGACAAGGTGAAGGCCACCGACCTCGCCGCCGTGACACAGGCGACCGCTGACGAAGCGCGCCAGCGCCCCGCTGCGCATCCGGAGATCATCACGACGTCGTCGGAGGGCGGCATGGGCATCGCCGAACTGCGCGCCGCCGTGATGGAGGCCGTCACCGTCTGACCACCGATCGGCCGGTGGCTCAACGGGCCTTGGCGGGTAGGTTGATGTCGATCGACACATCGAATCTGACGGGGACGATCACGGGCAAATCCTCGACCGCCGATCCGCGGGTCACGGGTTTCATCCGGAACAGCCTCGACATTTTCAGCGCCGATTCTCCGAAGCCAATTCCTTGCGGATATTCTTGGATCACTGCGCATCGACGGGGCGGCCCCGGTCTTGGCACGATGCAGGCGCCAGCACGACCCGCCCTGCAATATGCTCTCGACGGGCACGGACCGGCCAATAGGGCTCCATCTCGCGAACTGTCGGCATCCTGATCCACAGTGCCCGCGAGAGCCCGACGCGGTCGCCGGCGCCATCGCCGCTACCACGACCATCGCCGCGGCCGCCCGCCCCGCCTCGATCAGCCCCGCCGCCGTTCCCCGCCGCAATATCGGGTAATGCGAACAGGTCGGCCGAAACCGGCCTTCCCTGCGGTGACACCAATGACGGTTCCTCCTCCAGCATGGCCGTGCGGGGCGGCGGCGTCGGGGCCTTTACCACGGCGACCCTCGGCAACGTCCGCGCCCGGCCCGGCGATCCGCCGGCATCCGGACGCGGTCGCTGGACCGTGGGGGGTGGCGGGATCGGCTGGGGAGCCGGCGGCCGCGGCAGGGGAACGTCGAACACCATCAGCGCTGGTACCACCGGTGGATTGGCAAGCGGCGGATCTCGCCCGAACAGGATCATCAGCAACAGAATGGCATGGACCAGTATCGTGGCTGCCATCGCCCCGATACGCCGGCCCGCCGAACGAGAAATGGCGGCACGACTGGACGATGATTCGATGGCCATGCGCTCCCTTTCGGACGCGATCCTATGTTCAACTCTCGCTCCCGGCAAAGCCTAAGCCCGGTTGCCCCCGCCGGTCGCCTCGCCTAGTCCGTGCGCCATGAAGCTCATCATCGGCAACAAGGCCTATTCGTCCTGGTCGCTTCGCGGCTGGCTCGCCTGCAAGCAATCGGGCCTGCCCTTCGAGGAAGTCGTCGTCCCGCTCTATGACGCCGAATGGGATCGCCGCCGCCAGGGTGACGAATTCGCCCCCTCCTCCGGCAAGGTGCCGATCCTGTGGGATGGCGACGCCGTGGTGTGGGATAGCCTCGCCATCGTCGATTATCTGGCTGACAAGGTCGGTCGCGACGTCTTCTGGCCGGCCGACGATGCCGCCCGCGCGATGGCCCGGTCGATGGCGGCCGAGATGCATTCGTCGTTCCAGCACCTGCGCCGCACCTATGCGATGAATATCCGCCAGGTGTTTCCCGCCCAGCGCCCGGACGACGCGGTGATCGCCGAATTGGCGCGCATCATGGAATTGTGGGCGCAGGCGCGCGCGCGGTTCGGCGGCGATGGCGATTTCCTGTTCGGCGCGTTCGGTGCGGTCGACATCATGTACGCGCCCGTCATCACCCGGATCGTCACCTATCAACTGCCCGTCGCCCGTTTCGCCACCGCCTATATGCAGGCGGTGCTGGAGCATCGCTGGATGCAGGACTGGATCGCCGCGGCGCAGGAAGAGGAATGGGTGATCCAGCAATACGAACAGACGCCGGAGATCAGGGGGCATTGATCGACGGGGCGACCGATCCCGTCGCGCTCGCGGCGGCATTGATCCGCGCCGACAGCGTCACGCCCGCGCGCGGCGCCGTGTTCGCCGTACTGGAAGCCGCGCTGATCCCCCTCGGCTTCGCGATCGACCGCTTCGTGGTGGGCGAAGCACCCGATGGCCCGGTCGAGAACCTGCTCGCCACCCGTAGTGGTGAGGGCCGCCATCTCGCCTTCGCCGGCCATGTCGATGTCGTGCCCGCGGGCAACGGTTGGACCGGATCGCCCTGGTCGGGCGAGGTGCGCGGCGACCTGTTATACGGCCGCGGTGCGGTCGATATGAAGGGAGCGGTCGCGGCCTTCGTCGCCGCTGCCGCCCGCGTGCCGGACACGCCGCTGACGCTCGTCATCACCGGGGACGAGGAAGGACCGGCGACTTACGGCACGCTGTCGCTGATCGATCGCATGGCGGCACGCGGGATCGTGCCTGATCTGTGTCTGGTCGGCGAACCTACCTCGGCCGTCCGGCTGGGCGACATGGTCAAGATCGGCCGGCGCGGATCGGTCAATATCTGGATCGAGGTCGCCGGCCGTCAGGGCCATGTCGCCTATCCGCATCTGGCCGACAACCCCATACCCCGCCTCGTTGCCCTGCTGGCCGCGATCGATGAAATAGTGCTCGATCACGGCAATCGCTGGTTCCAGCCGTCTAATATCGAGATCACGGACATCGAGGTTGGCAACCCCGCCACCAACGTGATCCCCGCCGCCGCCCGCGCCCGCCTGTCGATCCGATTTAACGACGAACACAGTGGGGCGGCACTGATCGAGCGGATCCGCGCCCTCACCGCTCCTTACCGCGCCACCGTGAGCGGCCGCATCTCTGGCGAGGCGTTCCTGACCCAGCCGGGCGACTGGTCGCGGATCGTCACCAATGCGATCGCGGCGCGCACCGGTGTCGTGGCAGAACTATCCACCACCGGTGGCACGTCCGACGCGCGCTTCCTGTCGCGGCTTTGCCCGACGGTCGAATTCGGCCTGCTGAACGCGACGATGCACAAGGTGGACGAGGCGGTGGCCGTGGCCGACCTCCACGCCCTGACCGATATCTACGCCGACATCATCCGACGCGTGGCCGCCTGAGCACGATATAGAGCGCGCCCATCCCGCCATGGCGCGGATGGGCGCCGCGTACAGCCGCAATGGCATCGGCATGGCGCGATCCCGCCAGCCAGTCTGCCACCGCCGCCCTGATCGCGCCGCGCGCGTGCGGTCGCTCGCTCTCCGGGCGCGGCGGCTTGCCCGTGACAAGCAGCAGCACCCGGTCGCCCCGCCGGATCGCCCGTTCGATCCCCGCATCCAGCATCGCATGTGCCGACGATAATGTGTGTCCGTGCAGATCGATCGAACTGTCGGGGATCACCGCGCCCCGCCCCAGCTTGCGATCCCATGACGCATCGAGATTGTTCTGCACCGTGCGGGCGGGCGAGGGTCTGGGCACGATGACGGGCGGAGGCGGCACCCTGCCCATCTTGCGGGTCGGCACCACGATCGGTTTCGGTAGCGCGATCGGCTTGGCCGCCACGACGACCGGCATTGGCGCCTTGGCGGCCGGCACCCGGATCGGCCTGACGGTGGCCATCACCCGGCCCCACGCCAATGCCTCGTCAGGGTTGAGGCGACGCACCCGCGACCCCCGCGCTCAATCGCGCAAGCGTACCCACCGGCAGCAACAGAAACGCCGCGCCGCGCGCCGCCATGCCGCCGGCGGTCGCCTCCGCACCGGCGCCGGCCCCCCAGAACGTGTCGAAGCGATTTGCTCCCTTGATCGCGCCGCCCGTATCCTGCGCCACCCACAGACCCGTAGCATCCGCCCGATCGACCGACAGGAATACCGGCGCGCCGAGCGGTACGAACTTCGGATCGGTCGCCGCGCTGACCTGCCCCGTCACCGCATAGCCCATCGCGCCCTGCGGCGGGCCGTCCAGTTCGCGGAAGAACACGAAGCTCTTGTTCTCGCGCATCAGCGCCCGCCCCTGTTCGGGGTTCGCCCGCAACCACGCGACGATGCCTTGCATCGATGCCTGCCCCGGCTGGAGCAGGCCGCGCTGACGCATCAGGCTACCGATCCCGGTGTAGTCGCGGCCGTTCTGCGTATCATATCCGATCCGCAGCACCGATCCGTCCGGCAACCGCAATCGGCCCGATCCCTGAATCTGGAGGAAGAACATCTCCACCGGATCGGCCGCCCAGGCGATCACCGGCGCGCGATTGGCCAGCGCACCTTCCTCGATCTGCGTCCGGTCGAAATAGGGTACCAGATTGCTGCCGTTCACCCGACCGCGAACGCGCTTGCCCTTCAGGGTCTCGGAAAACTGGCCCAGATCGACGTCGATCAGATCGGTCGGCCGGCCATAGACCGGCACGTCATATCCCGGCCGACGATCGAGCGACCCACGTATCTCTGGCTCGTAATAGCCGGTGGCGAACGCTTTGCCGTCGCCGACCTGTACCGCCTCAAAATGGCTCGCAAAGAATGCACGAGCGTCGCCGCCCATCGCGGCCGCGGCGCAGGCAGGCTGCCAGTCGGTGCCTCTCGTCAGCCCTGACGTGTCGACCCGGCGAATCAGCCCCGGACAGGAACGAGCGAACGCCGCCCGCGCCGCCGCCGCCTGGACGTCGGTCATTGGCAGGGACGCGACCGGCGGTCCCGCCACCAAGCCGGATGCCACCGCTGTCGCCGCACCGACCGGCACCGTGACTAGCTGCGGCATGATCGCGACCGCCGCCACGATGCGCCCATCCGCCTGCCTGACGTTTACCGGCACATCGCCCCGCGTCAGGTGATGCGTCGCTTTTGTGGGCGGGGGAGGTGTTAGCGATGCCCCGGATACGGGAGCGGGCGGCACCAGCCGCCCGCTGCATGCGCTCAACACGAGCGCCAGCGCGATCCCCCCGATCAGGCGCACGTTCACGCCTCGTCGGTGTCGGCGAGCTTCCAGTTCGGATCACCGCTCTTCAGCGTCCGGGTGAACGTCCATACGTCGTGCGTCTCGACGGCATCGGTCAACGATCCGGCAATCATCTGCCCTTCCACGTTGCGCGTCACCGCAGCGATATCGGCGTCGAAGCGCACGGTGATCCGCGCCTCACGACCGGCGAGCTGCGCATCGGCGATCACCGCCTTCTCGATCGTCACCAGCCGGTTCTCCAGCGTTTCGCCAGCAGCGTTGCGCGCCGCGATCGCCTCGGCAAATGCCGCGCAGACGTCTGGTTCGGCCAGCTCCGCGAGCGTCTGCTCGTCGCCCTTCCAGAACGCCTCCAGCGTCATGCGATAGGCACCCTTGGCGCCCTGCAGAAACTGGCCGACATCGAAACCAGGCTCACCGGCGACGATCGCGCGGAGGCCCTGTTCGGCGCGGGTGTCGATATTCCGGTTGGCGAGTTCCCGCACCTCGGCCACCGCATCCACGGTTCGCGGGGCGGATGGCACTGCTGCCCGCTCCTCCGCCGCACGCGGCAAGGGCTGCTGTTCCTGCCCGGTGCGCTTGCCCAGCACCCCGTACAGTCTCAGCGCCAGGAAGGCAGCAATCATCGCAAACACTACAACGTACAGCACCAGGCCTCCGATCTTCCTGTTCAACATAGGCGCAAGCACGCTGCGATTCAAACCCGCGCCCGTTGAAACCGTTCCGACGCACTGCTAGGCGCGCTTCATCGGACCGATGGCGCGGGGATCGCCTGCCCCGGCCTACCGCCTCACGCTCCCTTTCAGTCAAGGATATGGACATGGACGATCAGGACAACGCCGCCAACGAGCAGCCCGTCGGCAACGGCACCGATACCGGCCCCGCGGCGGGTCTGATCTCGCAGTATGTGAAAGATCTGTCGTTCGAAAACCCGAACGCGCCCGCGATCTTCCAGTCGCAGACGCCGCCGGCGATCGACGTGCAGTTCAACATCGGCGCCAGCCAGGTGGCCGACGAAGTGCACGAACTGGTTCTGAAGATCGACGTGCGCGCCGATGTCGATGGCCAGACCGCGTTCATCGTCGACCTATCGTTCGCCGGCCTGTTCGGCTTCCGTAACGTGCCGGTCGATCAGATCCAGCCGTTCCTGCTGGGCGAGGCACCGCGCCTGCTGTTCCCGTTCGCCCGCCGCGTGCTGGCCGATGCGGTGCGCGACGGCGGCTTCCCGCCGCTGCTGCTGGAGCCGATCGATTTCGGTCAGCTCTATTTGCAACAGGCATCGCAGCAGGGTCAGCCGACCACGACCGAGGTCGGTCACGCCTGATAGCACGGCCTGCTGATACACTAGGCAGCGGACGGTAGATGAACCTCACCAAGGCACTCGGCTCGGTCGGCGGGCTCACGCTGGCCAGCCGGGTGCTGGGGTTGGTACGCGATGCGCTGTTCGCGCGCTTCGTCGGCGCGAATTTCGCGTCGGACGCGTATCAGATCGCCTTCCGCCTGCCGAACATGTTCCGCGCCCTCTTTGCGGAGGGCGCGTTCTCCGCTGCGTTCATCCCGCTGTTCAATAAGAAGGTGGCGGACAAGGACGGTAACGGCCTGCCCGACGGCATCGCCTTTGCCGAGGATGCGCTGTCGGTACTGCTGCCGATCCTGATCGGCATGACGGTGTTGATGGAGGTGGCGGCATACCCCGTCACTTGGGCGCTGACGTTGGGTTTCGGCGACGCAACGAACGATCAGTTCGCCTTCGCCGTCGGCCTCGCCCGGCTGACCTTCCCCTATCTGCTGCTCATCAGCCTCGTTTCGTTGCTGGGCGGCATCCTCAACTCGCTGCACCGGTTCTGGATCGCTGCCGCTGCACCCATCCTGCTCAACCTGACGCTGATTACCGCGTTGCTGCTGTTTCACCACGCCGATCCGCTGTTGACCGCCCGTAATCAAGCGATCGCCGTCACCGTGTCGGGCGTGCTGCAACTGTTGTGGCTCTGGTACGCGTGCCGCCGGGCGGGTGTGACGTTGCGGCTGAAGCTGCCGCGCCTCGGCCCCGACGTGCGGCGATTGATGAAGCTGATCTGGCCCGCCGCCGCCGGCGCCGGCGCAGTGCAGATCAACCTCGTCATCTCCACCGCGCTCACCGCCAAGCTGCTGCCGACGGGATCGGTGTCGTACATCTATTATGCCGACCGGCTGAACCAGTTGCCGCTGGGCCTGATCGGTATCGGGCTTGGCACCGTGCTCCTTCCCACCATCTCGCGCCTGCTCGGCCGGGGCGAGGAGGCGCAGGCGATGGAGACGCAGAACCGGGGCATGGAGCTGGCGCTGTTCCTGACGCTGCCCGCCACGATCGCGCTGATCGTGTGCGGCATGCCGATCGTCGCGGCGCTGTTCCAGCACGGCAAGTTCGGCGCGATGGAAAGCCTGTTGACGGCGCAGGCGCTGGCGGCGTTCTCGGTCGGGTTGCCGTCCTACATCCTGGTGAAGGTACTGACGCCGGGTTATTATGCGCGGGGCGATACGCGGACGCCGGTGCGGTATGCGACGATCTCGATCGCGGTCAATCTGGTGCTGAACCTGATCCTGATCGTGCCGCTTCGCCACATGGGTCCGCCGCTGGCGACCGCGATCGCCAGCACGGTGAACGTCGCGCTGCTGTATCGCACGTTGACCAAGCGCGGGCATTTCGCCCCCGATGCGCAGCTTCGCCGACGCGCGCCACGATTAGGGGTGGCGGCGGTGATGATGGGCGCGGCAATGTGGTTTCTGAACATCCTGTTCGAACCCTATGTCACCGGCACCAGCCTGGAACGCTGGCTGGCGCTCGCCGTGCTGGTCGGCACCGGCTGCGTCGTCTATGCGGCCGCGACCGTGCTGACAGGCGCGGTCCGTATCGCGGACCTGAAGAAGCTGGTCCGCCGCTCCGCCTGAAGGAAGTCATCGTGCGCGTCGTCTCTGGCATCCAGCCCACCGGCAATCTCCACCTCGGCAATTATCTGGGCGCGATTCGGCAATGGGTCGCCATGCAGCATCAGGCCGAATCATTATTCTTTCTGGCCGATCTGCACGCACTGACCGTCGCGATCGATCCAAAGGAGCTGGCGTCCAACACGATTGAGATGGCCGCGACGCTGCTCGCGGCCGGAATCGACCCGGACAAGGCGATCCTGTTCAACCAGGCGCGCGTCCCCGCCCATGCCGAACTGTGCTGGCTGTTGCAGGGCACCGCCCGCATGGGCTGGCTGAACCGCATGACGCAATGGAAGGACAAGGCGGGCAAGAACCGCGAGGGCGCCTCGGTGGGCCTGTTCACCTATCCGGTGCTGCAAGCCGCCGACGTGCTGGCCTATCAGGCGACGCATGTGCCGGTCGGCGACGACCAGCGCCAGCATCTGGAGCTGGCGCGCGACATCGCCACCAAGTTCAACCTCGATTTCGGGGTCGAGCTGTTCACCCTGCCCGAACCGTTCATCTCACCCGCCGCGCCGCGCGTCATGTCGCTGCGCGATGGCACCGCCAAGATGTCGAAGTCCGATCCGTCTGATGCGTCGCGGATCAACCTGATCGATTCGGACGACGCCATCGCCCAGAAGCTGCGCAAGGCACGCACCGATGCCGAGCCGCTGCCCGAGACGATGGCGGCGCTGGCCGAACGGGCGGAAGCGCGCAATCTGGTGACGATCTATGCCGCGCTGGCGGAGACCGGGACCGACGCGGTGCTGGCGCAATATGCGGGGCAAGGCTTTGGCGCGTTCAAGCCTGCCCTTGCCGATCTGGCGATCGCCGTGCTGTCGCCGATTCGCGAGCGGCTGACGCGGTTGCTGGACGACCGGGCCGCCGTGGCGACTGTGCTGGAACAGGGTGGCGAGCGAGCACGCGGGCTGGCGGCACCGACGTTGCTGGCTGCCCAGCGGGCGATGGGCCTTCAGGTCTGAACGCTGGAAAGTTAGGCTAAGGTTAGGCCAAAAACGACACATTGCCCGTGACCCTGCCCTGTCCGATAAGACGGGGTGGGGCGGGTCATCGACGCAGCATATCGGATCGTCCGGCTGTAGGACAGCCGCTCGCCCTTACGCTTCAAGCTCGCGCATCAGCACCCGGACGGCGTTGTCGATCTCGCGGTCCTGATCGCGCAGTTCCTCGATCTTGCGGACGGCGTGGATGACGGTCGAGTGATCGCGGCCACCGAACTTGCGGCCGATCTCGGGCAGCGAGCGCGTCGTCAGGCGCTTGGACAGGTACATGGCGATCTGGCGCGGCCGGGCCACCACGCGCGACCGTCGTGCGGACACCATGTCGAGCGGCTTCAGGTCGAAATGCTGCGTCACCAGTTTCTGGATATCGTCGATCGTCACCCGGCGCTGCGTGCCGCGCAGCACGTCGCCCAGCGTCTGCACCGCGAATTCTAGATCGACGCGCTCGCCGGTTAGCTGGGCATAGGCGGCGACGCGGTTCAGTGCGCCTTCCAGTTCGCGGATGCTGGAATGGATGCGTGCCGCGATCAGATCGAGCACCTCGGCCGGGATCGGCGCGCCCGGCAGCTCGGCGGCCTTGCGAACCAGGATCGCGCGACGCAGCGCGAGATCGGGCGCCTTGATGTCCGCGACCAGCCCTGCGCCGAGTCGCCCGATGATCCGCGGCTCGACGCCGTCCAGCGACTGTGGGCTGCGGTCGGCGGAGATCACCAGCCTTTTGCCCATGCCGACGATCTCGTTGATCGTATGGAAGAACTCCTCCTGCGTCGCATCCTTGCCGGCGATGAACTGGAGATCGTCGATGAGCAGCAGGTCCGACGACCGCAGCCGCGCCTTGAACGCATAGGTGTCGCGCGCGCGCATCGAGGCGACGAAATCGAACATGAAACGCTCGGCCGACATGCACAGCACCGCCGCATCCGGCACCGCCGCCAGATAGGCGTGGCCGATCGAATGCATCAGATGCGTCTTGCCCTGCCCCGTGCCGCTGTGGAGGAACAGCGGCGAGAAGCGCGGGACGCCCGGTTCGGCCAGTAACCGCGAGGCGTTAAAGGCCACCCGATTCGATTGATCGACCACGAATCGGTCGAAGGTCAGCTTCGGATCGAGCGTGGGGCGTTCGATCGTGATGCCGGCCATCGCGCGTACCGCCACGGGCGACGGCATGGCGGCGGCCAGTTCCGCCGATAGCGGCATCTCGGCCAGCGCCGGCGATTCGGCGGTGAGCGACACGGCAGGCGCGCGTGCGGTGCGCGTTTCGACGACGACGCTGTTCACCGCCGGCAGCAACTGCTGGAATTCGAAGCTCAGCCGGTCCGCATAATGGCTGCGCACCCAGTTGGTCATGAACGCCGACGGCAGAGACAGGCGGACGGTGTCGGGATCGCCGTCCTCGACCAGCTCCATGGGTTTCAGCCACTGATCGAACAGGCGGGCGCCAGCCTGTTCCTTCAGCGAGGCACGCACGACGGCCCAGGCATTCGCCTGCTCGCTCGTCGATCCTGCCTCCCAATTCGTCACGCGCACACTTTCTGGTCAGCGAAAGCGTTGCGCCTTCGCCTGTTTCATTCGTTCAAGGCAAAAGCCCCCATTGGCCACCAGCAGGGTGTCCGGCTCCTACTCCGTCTGTTTATGACGCCGCGATGGTCACCGCCGGCGTGGGTGCAGTTATGAAGGGACGGGGGGAACGATCAAGTCCGCTACCGGCCACAAAAATGAAATAAACCGGATTGACAGCCCGCGGTTGGCGGAAATACGTCAAACTTTCTTATAAGATACTGATATCGTTATATTAACTAGTCTTTTTCAACGCATGGAAGGGGTGGAATCACCGCAATATCCGCGACTTAGACGATCGCCGATTCCGTTCCTCCGCCGGTCGCATTTGGGCACGAAAAAACCCGCCGGAGCGGTTGCTCCAGCGGGCTTTAGAGTCGTGTCTGCGAACGCTCAGGCGAGCGAGGAAAGCGCCTTGGTCAGCCGTGCGAACTTGCGGCTGGCGGTGTTGCGGTGAATAACGCCGCGTGCCACGCCGCGCGCCAGTTCAGGCTGCACCGCTGCCAATGCTTCGGTCGCGGCCGGCTTGTCGCCCGACGCCAGAGCCGCTTCGACCTTCTTCACGAAGGTACGGATACGACCGACGCGGATGCCGTTGATTTCGGCGCGACGCTCGTTGCGACGGATACGCTTCTTGGCTTGCGGCGTGTTCGCCATGCTGGATCGGTCCTTGAATTCTTTTCGATGGATTGGAAGCGCCGGGAACACCCCCGCGTCTCTCGAAGGTGCGGCCCTTAGCGATTGATGCCGTACCGGTCAACTAATTGGTCACCCACCACAGGATCAGCCACGCTGGCAACGCGGGCACCAAAAGGTGGACCGCCCCGCCTCCACGCGGCGTTTGACGACACCGCCGCAGGCACAGGGCTGACCCTCGCGACCATAGACCAGGAACTGCTTGGAGAAATAGCCCAGCTCGCCATCCGGCGCCGCAAAATCGCGGAGCGTCGATCCGCCCGCCTCGATCGCCGACAACAGGACCGTGCGAATCGCATCGACCAACCGTTCCAGTCGATACAGCGCGATCCTGCCCGCCGCGCGCGACGGCGCGATCCGGGCGATGTGCAGCGCCTCGCAGACATAGATATTGCCGAGGCCCGCGACGATTCGCTGGTCGAGCAGCATCGCCTTGATCGGTGCCGCCCGCCCCGCCAGCGCACCCAGCAGGTACTCGGCGGTCAGGTCCGCCCCCAACGGCTCCGGCCCCATCGCCATGAACGGCGGATAGGTGGCCAGCGCATCGGTCGGCACCAGATCGAGAAAGCCGAATCGCCGGGGATCATTGAGCGCCAGCCGCCGCCCCGCCGCCGTCTCGATCACCAGATGGTCGTGCGCGATCAGTTCGCCCGGATCGACGCGCCAGCGACCCGACATGCCGAGGTGGAAGATCATCGTGTCGCCGCGATCGGTGTCGATCAGACCGTATTTGGCGCGGCGGCCCAGCGACGTCACGGTCGCCCCCTGCATCCGCTGGCGCAGATCGACCGGGATCGCCTTGCGCAGATCGGCGCGGCGCGGTTCGACGAGCGTCAAGCGCTGGTTACCGAGGACCGGGGTCAGGCCCCGGACGGTGGTTTCGACTTCGGGGAGTTCGGGCACGGCAATCAGCTAGGTTGCGTTTGCCCCCGCCACAAGCCGCCGCTAGGGCCATGAATATGACCGATACCGTCTCCTTCGGCTACGAAGACGTCGCCCCTACCGAAAAGACCGAGCGCGTGGGTGGTGTGTTCACCAGCGTCGCCTCCAGCTACGACCTGATGAACGACGCCATGTCGGGCGGGATGCACAGGTTGTGGAAAGACCGTTTCGTGCGCCGCGTGAAACCGCGCAGCCACGAGCAGATCCTCGATATGGCCGGCGGCACCGGCGACATCGCGTTCCGCCTGGCCGAATCGGGCGCGTCGATCACCGTCGCCGACATCAACCCGGCGATGCTGGAAGTGGGCATGGGACGCGCCGCCAAACGCGGCATCGACGGCCTCGTCTGGACCGAAGCGAATGCCGAGGTGCTGACTTTTCCCGACCGGTTCTTCGATGCCTATACGATCGCATTCGGCATCCGGAACGTGACGGACATTCCCAAGGCGTTGCGCGAGGCTCACCGGGTGCTGCGCCGGGGCGGCCGGTTCTTCTGCCTGGAATTCTCGACCGTCGAATGGCCGGGTTTCGCCGAGGTGTACGACGTCTATTCGCACAAGCTGGTGCCCAAGCTCGGCCAGTTGCTGGCGCGTGACGCCGACAGCTATCGCTATCTGATCGAGTCGATCCGCCGCTTTCCGCCGATGTCGCAATTCCAGTCGATGATCGGCGAGGCGGGCTTCATCAACACGACGGTCGAACCGATCATGGGCGGGCTGGTCGCCATCCACAGCGGCTGGAAGATCTGACCGCCCCGTGACCAGTTCCGTCACCCATGTCTGGCGGCTCCTGAAATGGGGTCGCATCCTCGCGCGCCATGGAGCGCTGAGGGGCATCGAGCGCGATCCCAATACGCCCGCGCCGGTGCGCCGCCTTGCCCGGATCGCCCGGCTGGGCGCGCGGGTGCCGGCGGTGCCGCGCTATGCCGATGCCTTTCAGGCGATCGGGCCGGCGGCGATCAAGCTGGGCCAGTCGCTCGCCACCCGCCCCGATCTGGTCGGTGACGAGGCGACGCACGACCTGTTGCGGCTGCAGGACCAGTTGCCCGCCGTCCCCTATGCGACGATCCACGAGGCGATGCGGCTGGGGCTGGGCCGCGATCCGGCGTTGCTGTTCAGCAGCATCGAGGAGACGCCGGTGGGCGCGGCCTCGATCGCGCAGGTCCACCGGGCCGTCACCACCGATGGCCGGCAGGTCGCGGTGAAGGTGCTGCGGCCGGGCGTGGAGGAGGAATTCACGCGGGCGATCGACACCTATCAATGGGCCGCTGCCCAACTGGAGGCGATGAGCCCCGAGGCGCGGCGGCTGCGCCCCCGCCTGACGATCGAGAATTTCCGCCGCTGGACGTTGCGTGAGCTGAATTTCCGGCGCGAGGCGGCATCGGCATCGGAACTGGCGGAATCGATGACCGCCGAGCCGGAATTCGTCATCCCCAAGGTCGATTGGGCCAGATCAACCGCCAAGGTGCTGACGATCGAATGGATCGACGGTATCAAGCTGTCCGACCGCCCCGCCCTGATCGCGGCCGGATACGACCTGCCGAAACTGGCGCAGACGCTGATCCGCGCATTTCTGCGCCAGGCGATTGCCGAGGGGTTCTTCCACGCCGACATGCATCAGGGAAACCTGTTCGCGCTGCCCAGTGCCGACGGCCAGGGGCGGATCGCGGCGATCGATTTCGGGATCATGGGCCGCATCGACCGGCGCGCGCGGGTGTGGCTGGCGGAGATCCTCTACGGCCTGATTACCGGCAATTATAAACGCGTCGCGGAGATCCATTTCGAGGCTGGGTACGTGCCGGCGCATCACAATGTCGCCGAATTCGCGACCGCGCTGCGGGCGGTCGGCGAGCCGATGCGCGGCTTACCGGTGAAGGACATGTCGATCGGCATGATGCTGGATAGCCTGTTCTCGATCACCCGCGATTTCGACATGGTGACGCAGCCGCACCTGCTGCTGCTGCAAAAGACGATGGTGATGGTGGAAGGCGTGGCGACCAGCCTCGATCCCGACATCAACCTTTGGGATTCGGCGGCGCCGTTCGTGCGCGAATGGATACGCACCGAGCTGGGGCCGGAAGCGGCGATTGCCGATCGCCTGATCCTCGATTTGCGGACGCTGGCGCGGCTGCCCGATCTGGTCCGCCGGATCGAGGCGCATTATCCCGCCCCCGGTGGCGAGCCCCCCGCCCTGCCGATGAAGGAGGTCGAGGTCGTGCGGTTAGGGGGCAGCTGGCGGTATGCGGTGGTCGCCGGGCTGTCGGCAGCGGCGGGTGTCGCCGCCACCTTTGGCCTGCTCCACTAGGGCGCGCGGAGCCGGAGATGCGCCGCCGTCCCCTTTTGCTGATCCAGCCCACCAGCCTGACTGGCCTCGGACGATTGCAGGCCCGGATATTGCTCGGCGTGCTGATCGTGCTGGTCCTCGGCATGGTGCTGATGGGGGGTGTCGCCGCGCTCGACCTGACCGACCGGTTGGTGTTCGATGAAACGCTGGTCGAGCGGGTGCGCCATGGCGGTACCTTTTATTCCATGGCTGCCGAGACGCTGCGCGGAGGCGGTTTGCCGCTCAGGCCCGCGCTGTTCTTTCCGGTGCCGACGCTGCCGATGATCGCCGCGATGGTGCCACCGTTTCTCTTGGTCGCTGCGCTGTGGTTGCTGGCGGCGGCGGCCGTGGCGGCGTGGAGCGCGCGACTGGCGCCGTTGTTGATCGGGCGGCCGGGGCGGGCGGTGGCACTGGTGCTGCTGATCGCCGGGGTGTCCAGTGCGGTGCGCACCGATCTGGCCGTGATGCCGGAGGTGTGGGCCGGCCTGTTGATCGCGCTGTCGCTGGCGATCCGCCGGCCGGGCCGCTGGTTGGAGGCCGTGGCGCTGGGACTGGCCGCGGCGCTGCTTCACGGCATCGCGGCGCTGTACCTGATCGTCATGGCGGGCTGGGCCTGGCGCGACCATGGCCGCCGGGAAGCGATCGGCTGGGTGCTGGCGATCGTGGCGCTGTTGCCGGTGCTGGCCCTGCATGGTCAGGCGGCGGCGGCGGTCGTCGGGCCGCTCGATGCCGCAACGGTGTTCTGGACGGCGGTGGTCAATCCCGTCGATGCGCTGGGAACGCTGGCCGCCATGACCTATGCGGCCGCCCTGCCGGCCGGCGTCGGCGCGGTGTTGGTGCTGGTGTCGCTGATCGGCTGGGCGACATGGCGCGATGACGTTGCCCGGCGGGTGGCGACGACGTTGGTCGTGTTTCTCGCCGCCATCATATCGGGCGGCAGCACGGCGGCAGCGCTGCTGGTCGCGCCGGTTGCGCTGCTGGGGCTGGCATTTGTGCCGGACCTGCTCCGTGATCTTGCGACGGTTGCCCTCGACAGGCGGCGCATCACCGTGACAAGACTGGTCCGGTGAAGCGCATCCTGCTCATCGTCGGGGGTGGTATCGCCGCGTACAAGGCGTGCGAGCTGATCCGCCTGCTCCGCCGGCGCGGCCATGCGGTACGCTGCGTGCTGACCGAGGGCGGCAGCCACTTCGTCACACCGATGACGCTCGCCGCGCTGTCGGGTGATCAGGTCTATACCTCGTTATGGGACCTGAAGGACGAGGCGGAGATGGGCCATATCCAACTCAGCCGCGAGGCGGATCTGGTCGTCGTCGTCCCCGCCACCGCCGATTTGCTCGCGCGGATGGCGGGTGGACAGGCGAACGATCTGGCCACCACGCTGCTGCTCGCCACCGACAAGCCGGTGCTCGCCGCGCCGGCCATGAACGTGCGGATGTGGCGCCATGCGGCGACGGTTCGCAACATGGCGACGCTGCGCGCGGACGGCGTCACGATCATGGATCCGGACGAAGGCGATATGGCGTGCGGCGAATACGGCCCCGGCCGCCTGCCCGATCCCGTCGTCATCGCCGATATGATCGACCGTCATCTTTGCATCGGCCATCGTCCCTTGAGCGGCCGGCACGCACTCGTCACCGCCGGTCCGACGCATGAGCCGATCGATCCCGTGCGCTATCTCGCCAACCGATCGTCCGGGCGACAGGGATTCGCCATCGCCGGGGCGCTGGCGGCACTGGGCGCGCGGGTGACGCTGGTTGCCGGGCCGGTGACGTTGCCCACCCCGCCCGGCGTCGATCGCATCGACGTCCAGACCGCGCGCGAGATGGCCGCGGCGGTCGCCACCGCCCTGCCCGCCGACGTCGCGGTGATGGTGGCGGCCGTCGCCGACTGGCATGTCGCATCGGCACCGCAAAAGGTGAAGAAGGGAGACGCGCCGGCAATGCTGACACTCGTCGAGAACCCCGATATTCTTGCCACGCTGGCGCAAGCACCGGATCGGCCTGGGCTCGTCATCGGCTTCGCGGCCGAGACCGAACGGGTAATCGAACATGCCGTCGCCAAGCGAGCCCGCAAGGGGTGCGACTGGATCGTCGCCAACGACGTGTCGGGCGATGTGATGGGCGGCCCCGACAACCGCGTGCACCTCATCACCGCCGACGGCATCGAAAATTGGGATAACCTGCCCAAGGAACAGGTCGCCGCGAGGCTCGCGCAACGGATCGCCGATACGCTATAGACGCTGCCATGACGATGATACGCATCGCGGTGAAGCGACTGTCGAACGGCCTGGACCTGCCCCTGCCCGCCTATGCCACCAGTGGCGCGGCGGGAATTGACGTGGTCGCGGCGGAATCCATGACCCTGGAGCCCGGCGGCCGCGCCGCCATCGCGACGGGCTTCGCGCTCGCCATCCCAGAGGGGTACGAGGTTCAGGTTCGCCCGCGATCGGGGCTGGCGCTAAAGCACGGCATCACCTGCCTGAACACGCCCGGCACGATCGACCATGATTATCGGGGTGAGGTGAAGGTCATCCTCGCCAATCTCGGCAGCGAGCCGTTCGACGTGGTGCGGGGCGAGCGAATTGCGCAACTGGTGCCGGCGGTCGTCCAGCGCGCGGCGCTGGTCGAGGTGGCGGAACTGGACGACACCGCGCGGGGATCGGGCGGCTTCGGATCGACCGGACGATGATCGTGGCCCTGTTGCTCGCCGCGACGCAGGCTACCCTGCCGCCGCCGGTTGCCGAGTGGGACCGGTTGCCGCCCTTTCCCGTGCCCCGCGCGGCCGACATCGTCGATGGCGCGTCGTTCGTGCAGGGAGAGATCGATTCCGGCCATTGCCAGCCGTCACCGGCTTCTCCCGCCGCCGGCGTCCGGCTGGTGGCGCCCGTCGCGATCCTGGTGGGTGAGACCGGTATTGTACGGCAAATCGTGCCGCAGGCGATCGGGTGTTCGACGATCGAGCAGTACACGGTGGGATATCTGCTGTCGCTGACCCGCACGGGCGCAGACACTCCCCCATCCCCTGAACCCGGCTGGTATAGACTGAACGTCAGCTATCGCTGGTAACCGCCGCAACCGCCGTGATCCGGGGCAGGCGAATCATCGTAGATCGACGTCACCGCTACCAAAAACGCGCCGGAACGACGCAGAACATGCCTTTCGCTGCCCCCGTTCCTTGGGTTAGAAGCAAGCCGCGGTGCCGCGAAAGTGTTGCAGTACTGCATCGCCGCAAAACACTTTTGCGGCGGACCGTATTGTCGGGTTGTCTTACATGCCGTTGTATGTAAGGGGTTCGGCGAGATTATTAAGGGAGTTCATTATGCGTCTTGGGAAGTATCTCATGGCTGCCGCTGCAGCCACTCTGGCCGTTGCGCCTGCAATGGCCGCACCGGTCAATGCCGCTTCGAGCCTGTCGGTTGCCAAGTCGGCTCGCGCCGGTTCGGCTTCGGCGAAGAAGAACGAGCTCGCCGGCGGCGGCATCATCGTTGCGATCATCGCAGCGGCTGCCGTTGTCGCAGGCATCGTGATCGTCGCTGACGAAGACGACAACGCCGACAGCAACTGAGTTTCGACTCAGCTGTTAAAGAATAGCGGCCTTCGGGCCGCTATTTTTTTGCCTGTCGTTGATCGGGACGGCCGGTTGCGGACAGGCGCCATGCCTTTATAGCGGCCGTCATGCTTTCGGATGAGGAACTGGACCGGTACGCCCGCCACATCGTGCTGCGCGAGATCGGCGGGACCGGGCAGCTGAAGCTCAAGCATGCCACCATCGTCATCATCGGTGCCGGCGGCATCGGCTCCCCCGCGATCCAGTATCTGGCCGCTGCCGGGATCGGGCGGCTGGTGCTGGTCGATGACGACGTCGTCGAGCCATCGAACCTCCAGCGACAGACCATTTTCGCCACGGCGGATCGCAGCCGGCCGAAAGTGGCGGCCGCCGCCGATCGCGCGACGGCGATCAATCCTCACATCGCCGTGGACGTTCATCAGGTTCGCGTCGCCGCCGACAACGTGGCCACACTGATCGATGGTGCGGACGCCGTTATCGATGGCTGCGACAATTTCGCGACGCGCCTGATGGTGGCGGATGCGGCGCTGGCGGCACGGGTGCCGTTGATCTCTGCGGCGGTCGATCAATTCGAGGGCCAGCTGGCGGTCTATCGCGGGTGGCTGGCGGACAAGCCGTGTTACCGGTGCTTCGTCGGCGACGATCCGGCGCGCGCCGATCGCAGCTGTGCCGATGTCGGCATCCTTGGCCCGGTGACCGGCATCTTGGGCAGCCTCGCCGCGCTGGAAACGATCCGTGCGGTGGTGCCGTTCGGCGATGATACCGCCGGCACGATGCTGCTGGCCGACCTAATGAGCCTTCGCTTCCGCACGTTGCGGCTGCCGAAAGACCCGGGGTGTTCCGCCTGCGGTCAGTTGGCGGTGTAGTTACGATACCAGTCGACGAACCGGGGCACGCCAATATCGATCGATGTGGTCGGCGAAAAGTCCAGATCGCGGATCGTGTCGTCGATATCGGCAAATGTCGCCGGCACATCGCCCGGCTGCAGCGGTTGCAGGTCACGGATCGCCGGTCGGCCACACGCTACCTCAATCACGTCGATCAGGCGACCGAGCGGTTCGGACCGGTTATTACCCAGATTGTAGATCGCGTGGGGTGCGCCACTGCCGCCTGGTTTCGTCCGATCATCGTCCAGCGGCGGGCGATCGAGCGCCGCCACGATGCCGCTGACGATATCATCGATATAGGTGAAATCGCGCTGCATCCGCCCTTCATTGAAGACGCGGATCGGCTTCCCCTCCAGGATCGCCTGGGTGAACAGCCAGACCGCCATGTCCGGCCGCCCCCATGGACCGTAGACGGTGAAGAAGCGCAGCCCCGTCTGCGGCAGGCGATAGAGATGCGCGTAGCTTTCGCTCATCAATTCGTCCGATCTTTTGGTCGCGGCATAGAGCGACACGGGCAGATCGACGGGGTTGCCCACCTTGAACGGCATCGTCGGACTGCCGCCATAGACCGATGACGACGACGCATAGACCATGTGGCCGACCCGCCGCTGGCGCCCGAGTTCCAGCATGTTGAGATGCCCGACGATGTTCGCCCGCGCATAGGCGTGCGGGTTCTCGATCGAGTATCGCACGCCGGGTTGCGCGCCGAGATGGACGATCCGGTCGATCGTGGAGGCAGCCAGGGCCTCTTCCAGCGCTGCCTGATCGGCGAAATCGACGGGCACGAACCGGACGCGCCCGCCATGAAGGCGGTCGAGTGTGGCAAGACGCGCCCGCTTCAGTGAGGGGTCGTAGTAATCGTTCAGGTCGTCGATACCGATCACCGTCTCACCCCGCGCGGCGAGACGGTCCGCCACGTGATAGCCGATGAACCCGGCGACGCCCGTAACGAGCGTGGTCAACCGAGCAATGTCCGGGCGAATTCACGCACTGCGGGGCCGATGTCGTCGCGGGCCAGCGCCAGCGCCAGATTTGCCTGGATATACCCGGTCTTGTCGCCGCAATCGTACCGCTTGCCGTCAAAGGTGAAGCCGTGGAACGGCTGGCGCCCGATCAGCTTGGCCATCGCGTCGGTCAACTGAATCTCGCCACCGGCACCCGGCTCCTGTGCGTCAAGGATGTCCATGACCTCGGGCTGCAGGATGTACCGGCCGGGGATCATCAGGTTCGACGGCGCCTTGCCCTTCGGCTTTTCGACCAGCGCGGTGACTTCGGTCAGGCGGCCATCGACCTTGCCCGGTGAGATGATGCCGTATTTGTCGGTTTCGCTGTCCGGGACTTCCAGCGCACCGATCACGTTGCCGCCGACCTGGTTATACGCCTCGACCATCTGTTTCAGGAAGCCGCCGACCATCAGTTCGTCGGGCAACAGCACGGCGAAGGGCTCGTCGCCGACGATCTCGCGCGCGCACCAGACGGCGTGGCCGAGGCCGAGCGGCTCCTGCTGGCGGACATAGACCGGGCTGCCGGGTCGCTGGCGGATACCTTCGATCAGCGCCATCGACTTGCCGCGCGCCTTCATCGTCGCTTCCAGCTCGTAGGAAACGTCGAAATGATCCTCCAGCGCGCTCTTGCCGCGACCGGTGACGAAGATGATCTGCTCGATCCCCGCCTCGCGCGCTTCCTCGACCGCATACTGGATCAACGGCTTGTCGACGACGGTCAGCATCTCCTTGGGCATCGCCTTGGTCGCCGGCAGGAACCGCGTTCCAAGTCCAGCGACGGGCAGCACTGCCTTACGAACCGGCTTGATCGACATGTATTGACGTCCTTCTGGTCTGCGGTGCACCCGCGCTCCGCGGCTGCCCTCTAACTCTCCTATGTTGAGCTCTTGTTAAACAGCAATCCTCTATCGCCGAAAACCATGGTGCAGCGCAGGATTCTCGTCGTGTTGGGTACACGGCCCGAAGCGATCAAGCTGTTTCCGGTGATCCGTGCCCTGTCCGCGCGGCCGGAATTGACCGTGCGGATCTGCGTCACCGGCCAGCATCGCGGGTTGCTGGATCAAGTGATGGCGATCGCCGATCTGGTGCCGGATATCGATCTGGACCTGATGGCGGCCGGACAGAGCCTGGATGAGCTGACCGCGCGGATGGTCGTGGCACTAGGCCGGGTGATGGATGCGGAACGGGCCGATCTCGTCATCGTCCAGGGCGATACCACCACCGCCTTTGTCGGCGCGCTGACGGCGCATTACCGGGGCATTCCCGTCGGGCATGTCGAGGCGGGGCTGCGTTCCGGCGATCTGCGGCATCCGTGCCCTGAAGAGGCGAATCGGCGGATGATCGGGCGGATCACGCAGCATCACTGGGCGGCTACCAATACGGCGGCGGCGGCGCTGATCGCGGAGACGATTGATCCGACGACGGTCCATGTGGCGGGCAATACGGTGATCGACGCGCTCCACTGGATGCGCGACCGGATCGCCGCCATGCCGTCGCTGGCGGCGGGGCTCGATCCCGTTTTGGCGCAGATCGGCGGTCGGCGCATCGTGCTGGTCACAACGCACCGGCGGGAGAATTTCGGCGAGGGTATGGCATCGATCGCGACGGCGATCCGGCGGATCGCTGAACGAAAAGATGTCGCGGTCCTTTTTCCGGTTCACCCCAATCCGCAGGTCACCGGCCCGATGGACGCCGTGTTGGGTGAGGCACCGAACATCATCAGGGTGGCGCCGCTCGATTATCCGCATTTCGTCCGTGCGCTGGAATGCGCGCATATCGTCCTGACCGATTCGGGTGGCGTGCAAGAGGAAGCGCCCGCGTTCGGCAAGCCGGTGCTCGTCATGCGGGAAACGACCGAGCGGCCCGAGGGGATCGTGGCCGGCACGGCGCGGCTCGTCGGCACCGATGCGGATCGCATAGTCGCGGCGGTGACCGATCTGATGGACGATGAGACCGCGTATGCGCGGATGGCGCGGGCACATAGTCCGTTCGGGGATGGTCATGCGGCGGCGCGAATCGCCGATCTGGTGGTGGCTGCTGTCTAAGTGATTGAGCCGCATGGCACACGAGGTTGCGGCGGCGCAGCGTGAAGTTTATAGGCCCCTGACCCTGGGACCTCATCTATGCTCCGTAAATTGTTCGTCCGCGGCGCCCGCAAGGGTGCGGTCGCTACTGCCGTACCGCCGGGACAGCGCGTCTATGCGATCGGTGATATTCATGGCTGCCTGATCCAGCTGGAGCAATTGCTTGACCTGATCGCCGCCGATGAAGCGGAACGCGGCGAGGCGGATACCGTGTTGATCTTCGTCGGCGATCTGGTCGATCGTGGTCCCGATTCGGCCGGCGTCATCGACCGCCTGATGCGATTGGCCACCGAGCGGCCAACCACCCGGTTCCTGTATGGCAATCACGAAGAGATATTCCTGAAGACGCTGGACGGCGAGGACAAATCGCTACGCATGTTCTGTCGCGTTGGCGGGCGGGAAACCGCGATCAGCTATGGCATCGATGACGAGACCTATAATGGTCTGGGCTTTACCGAACTGCAGGAATTGCTGGAGCGAACCGTTCCGGCCGAGCATCGCGCCTTTCTCGAAGGGTTCGAGGACCTGATCTCGATCGGCGATTACACCTTCGTCCATGCCGGCGTGCGACCCGACCTGCCGCTGGCGGAGCAGTCGCGATCCGACCTGCGATGGATGCGCGAACCGTTCATCTCTTCACGCAAGCCGCTGGAACAGATGATCGTCCACGGCCATACCATCACCAACGATGTCGAACAGACGCCTGCGCGCATCGGCATCGATACCGGCGCCTATGTCACCGGCGTGCTGAGCGCGATCGGGCTGGAAGGCACCGATCGCTGGGTGTTGCAAACACCGCGCACCACCGAGGGCTGAAACGCGAACCGGCCGCCTTACGGGCGGCCGGTTATCACATCATCGCCGGGAGCGGATCAGCGCGGTGGAACCGGGATGCTGCCAGGAACGCCACCGGGCATGCCACCCGCCGCGCCGCCGCCCTGCATCATCTGCTGCTGCATCTGCATCTGGCGAACCTGCGCTTCGGGCAGGAAGTCGATCAGTTCGACATCGAACGCCAGCGTCGAATTAGCCGGGATCGGGCCGGAAGCCTTGTCGCCGTAACCGAGGCTCGGCTTGATCCAGATGCGATACTTCGCGCCCTTAGGCATCAGCTTCAGCGCTTCGGAGAAGCCGGGGACGACCTGCGCCACGGGCATCGGCGTCGGCTGTTGCGACTTGTCGAAGGTGGTGCCGTTCAGCAACTTGCCCTCGTAATTGATGAGCGCGACGTCGGCGTCGGTTGGCTTCGGCGCGCCGCGCTGGCCCGGCTCCAGCACCTTGTACTGAAGACCGGACGCCGTCGTCATCACGCCTTTGGCCCGCGCGTTGCGCGTCAGGAAATCGTCACCCTGCTGGGCCAGCACGAACGCGGCGATCGCCGCCAGCGCCAGGCCGATCCAGATATAGACGAGGTAGCGGCGATTGACCGGGCGAATCGGTACGGCGGTGATGGTCGACATGGAAGCACCTGACATGCTGGATGCGGGGCCGGACGTCGATCCGATCGCCACCACCTGATGGAAAGTCTCTAAAGTCACGCCCACGCTACGCGCGCGGGCATAAGCCGGAATCACCGCGCGCCGTCACGCTCCAGGCGCTTGCGCTCAACCTTGCGCGAGCGACTGACGGCGGCCGCACGCTCGCGCGCACGCTTTTCCGACGGCTTCTCGTAATGGCGACGCAGCTTCATCTCGCGATAGACGCCTTCCCGCTGCAGCTTTTTCTTCAGCGCGCGGAGGGCTTGGTCGACATTGTTGTCACGGACGATGATCTGCATAAACCGAATCGGCTCCAATGGATAAAGCGGCCGCGGAACTAGTCCCAGCCGTGTTGGCCGGGCGCTTAGCATCGCGACCCCCTTCTTGACAACCCGAAGCGACTCCGTCGCGCACCTGTTGCCCTGACGCCACACCGGTCGTCTAAATGACGTATGTTGCAGCATTGCAATGCGAGCGATACTCAAGCGAACCATCGTTTTCCCATGCACCAACTGGCCGACACCCTGGATCTGGAAACCCGCCTTCTCATCGTCGATGACGATCCCGGCATCCGCGAACTGACGGCGCAGTTCCTGGCCACGCACGGCTATGTCGTCGATACCGCCCAAGACGGGGCGGCGATGCGCGCGGCGCTGAACCGCCACAGCTATGCGCTGATCGTGCTGGACGTGATGATGCCGGGCGAGGACGGACTGGCCATTCTGCGATCGATGGACCGGGCAACGGCCCCGGCGATCATCATCCTGTCGGTGATCGGCGAAGAGGTCGACCGTATCGTCGGGCTGGAAATGGGCGCGGACGATTATGTCGCCAAGCCCGCCAATCCCCGCGAATTGCTGGCGCGCATCCGGTCGGTGCTGCGCCGGCAGGGAGAGCGCAGCGAACCGCGGCTGGTGGCGGTGCCCACCGCGCGGCGCTTGCAACGGTTCGCCGGCTGGCGCCTCGATCCGCAGGCGCGGCAATTGTTCGATCCCGACGAGGTGGTCATCAACCTGTCCGATGGCGAGTTCCGGTTACTGATGGCGTTCGTCGATCATCCTCGCCGCGTGCTGACGCGGGATTTCCTGCTGGATCAATCGCGTGGCGCCAATGCCGAACATTTCGATCGAGCCATCGACGTGCAGGTCAGCCGATTGCGCCGCAAGCTGGCCCGGCAGGACGGCCGCACCGGCGACGACCTGATCCGCACCGTCCGCAACGAAGGCTATATGTTCGCGGCCGATGTCGAGCTTCGCTGATCCGTTGCGCACGCGATCGATCGCGTGGCCGATCTTCGCGCTGGTGATCGTGTCGGTGGTGGTCGCCACGCTGGTAATCTTCATCGTCACCTTCAACGGCCCGCCACCGCGCATGGCATCGGGCGCCGCGTCCACCGTGGCGCAGATGCTGCGGACCGGCGCGGCACCGCCCAATGTCGAGTCGCGGTTGGCGTTCGATCGACAGGCCGACGTGCCGTCGCCCGGCGGCCGTTTTCACCCCGATCCCGCCGCCGCGCGTGGGCTGGCCGCCGAACTGGGTGTGCCGGTGAGCGACGTCGCGGCCTTCACCATGCGCCCACTGGACCTGGAACGCAGCCCATTCGGCCGCGACTTCGTACTGGCCTGGCGGACGAATGGCGAATGGCGCGTGGTCGAGACGCCGAGCCCGTTTCTGGCGCCATGGCATATGAAAACGCTGGCGGCGATGTTGATCGCGATCATGGCGCTGGCGGTGCCCGCCTGGGCGCTGGCGCGGGCAATCTCGCGACCCCTCGCCGAAGTGGCGCGGGCGGCGGAGCAGGCACGGGCGGGCACCACGCTGCCCACCCTGCCCAGCGGCGGCGCGCGCGAGGTGCGCGTGCTGTCGGGCGCGGTCGCGGCGATGCACGCGCGGCTGGCGGCGCATGCGGCGGGACGCACGACGATGCTGGCGGCAATCGCGCACGACATGGGCACTCCCCTGTCGCGACTGTCGTTCCGGGTCGAGCAATTGCCCGAGGCGTCGCGCGATCGCGCCGCCGCCGACCTCGCCGAAATGCGCGCGATGATCGCCGCCGCCCTCGCCTTCGCGCGCGACGAGACCAGCGACATCACACCCCGGCTCGATCTGGGCAGCCTGATCGAAAGCCTGATCGACGACATGGCCGATGCCGGCGCGCCGGTGACGATCGTCGCCGGGCGCCGCGCGGTAATACGCGGCGATTCCCCAGCCTTGCGCCGGTTGTTCACCAATCTGCTGGAGAATGCGATCCGTTATGGCGAGCAGGCAACGATCGGCTGGCATGTGACCTGGGGCAATGTGGAGGTGACGGTGGACGACCACGGCCCCGGCATCGACCCCGCGACCGTGGAGCGGTTGTTCGAACCCTTTGTGCGCGGTGATCCCTCGCGCAATCGGGCCACGGGCGGCACCGGGCTGGGGCTGGCCATCGTGCGGTCGATCGCGAACCGGCATGGTGGCGAGGCAGTGTTGGAGAATGGCCCGACCGGCGCCCGCGCCCGCGTGACCCTGCCGCTCGCTGGCTGACGCAAGCCGACTGACACATGGCGTAACAATAAGACGATCGGCGGACATATCCCGGTGACACGGCGCGGCGAGAAGCCGGTCCATCAAGATACCCATCAGTATAGGGGGACACGCCGCCATGACCGACCACCATCTGAACGAGCCGGAGCACGGGCACAGCCTGGCCGAAGACATGAAGCTGATGCAGGCGATGGTTGCCCGTCGCCGCGCGCTGAAATGGTTCGCCGGCGCCGGCACCGCCGCCATGGTGGCCGGATGCGGCGGCAGCGGTAGCAGCGATGCGTCGTCCAGCGTCAGCGTGGTCAGCGGCACGACACCGACGCCGACCGCGACAGCCACCACCGCCACGCAGACCCCGACGCCCACGACGACGGCCACCGCGACGATGTGTTGCGTGGTCGATCCGACCGAAACCGCCGGGCCCTATCCTGCGGACGGCACCAACACGTCATCCGGGGCGACGTCCAACGTGCTGACCGTCAACGGCGTGGTCAGGAGCGATATCCGCCCCAGCTTCGTATCGACCACCACGGTCGCGACGGGCGTGCCGGTGACGATCACCCTGACCGTCGTCAACGTGAACGCGACCTGCGCACCCTTGGCCGGCTATGCCGTCTATCTGTGGCATTGTGACCGGAGCGGCAATTATTCGCTGTACGGCAGCGCCGCGTCGGAAAGTTATCTGCGCGGCGTGCAGGTGACGGATGCTAACGGGCAGGTGACGTTCACTACCATCTTCCCCGCCTGTTACGACGGGCGCTGGCCACATATGCATTTCGAGGTGTTTTCCAGCCTGTCGAACGCGCTGGGCGGACGATATTCTGTGCTCACCTCGCAACTGGCGATGCCGGCGGCAATCTGCACCGCCGTCTTCGCCGACACGACGACCTACGCCGGCAGCGCGACGCGATTTTCGCGGGTATCACTGTCGAGCGACGGCATCTTCGGTGACAACACCGCGGCGCAAGTCACGCAACAGACGCCTGTTTTCACCGGAAGCCCCAGCGCGGGCTATACGGCGACGGCGCTGATCGGCATCGCCCGGTAACCCAGTTTCACGAGATGCGCGGCGCTCCCCCCTGTCGCCGCGCCGCCCCGGCCGGACTCCTCCGCCGGTCGGGGCCCCCTTGGCGGGCCGCCGCTTGCGCGGCTAAGGCAGCGGCATGGCCAAGCTCACCCTCTTCAACAGCCTGTCACGCGCGATGGAGCCGTTCGAACCGATCGATCCCGACAATGTGCGCGTCTATTCGTGCGGGCCGACGGTCTATAACTATGCGCATATCGGCAATCTGCGCGCCTATGTGTTCACCGACACGCTGTCGCGCGTGCTGCGGTGGAAGGGGTGGCCGCTGACGCATGTCATCAACATCACCGATGTCGGCCACCTGACATCGGATGCGGATGCCGGCGACGACAAGATGGAGGCAGCGGCCAAGGCGAGCGGTCAGGATATCTGGGCGATCGCAAGGCATTATACCGATGCCTTCAAGCAAAATCTGCGCGACCTGAACATCGACGACCCCAGCCGCTTTCCGCTGGCGACCGAGCATGTCGAGGGTATGATCGCATGGGGGCAGGCGATCGAGGCGCGGCATTGCTATCGCCTGCCCGACGGCTTGTACTTCGATACGGCGACGGTGCCCGACTATGGCCGGTTGGCGCGCGCTGGGATGGATGAGCGCGAAGGCCGGATCGACGCGGTCGAGGGCAAGCGGCAGGCGGAGGACTTTGCGATCTGGCGCACCTCCGCACCGGGCGAGAACCGGCAGATGGAATGGGACTCGCCCTGGGGCCGCGGCGCGCCGGGCTGGCATCTGGAATGCTCGGTGATGAGCCGCGCCTATCTGGGCGAGCGGTTCGACATCCATACCGGCGGCATCGACCATCGCGAGATCCACCACCCCAACGAAATCGCCCAGAATCAGGCGATGAGCGGCACCGCCGACACGGGCGCGAATTACTGGCTTCACAACAACTTCCTGGTACTTCGTGACACGAAGATGTCGAAGTCGTCGGGTGAGTTCATGCGCTTGCAGACGCTGGTCGACCGCGGTTTCCACCCGCTGTCCTATCGGATGATGTGCCTGCAGGCGCAGTACCGGTCGGAAATGGAGTTCTCGTGGGAGGGACTGGCCGCCGCGCAGACGCGGCTGAAGCGGCTGGTGCAGGCGGTTGGGACGCTGAAGACGCGGCCGCCGGTCGCGTCGGCGGGCAGCGCGGCCGAATATCGCGAGCGGCTGGATGTGGCGGTGTGCGACGATCTGGCGACGCCGCGCGCGCTGACCGCGCTCGACGAACTGCTGGCGGACAAGCGCGTGTCGCCGGCCGACCGGCTGGCGGCGCTGGCCGATTTCGATGCGGTGCTGGGATTGGGGCTGGCGACGCTGACGCGCGAGGCGCTGCGGGTGCGGCCGGCATCGGCGACGATCGACGGGGACGGGATCGCCATCCGGCTGGCGGAACGGCGCGAGGCGCGGACGGCGAAGGAGTTCGCCCGGTCGGACGCGATCCGCGACGAGCTGGCGGCGGCGGGGGTCGAGGTGATGGACGGCGACTCGATCGGCTGGGACTGGCGCCTTAGCTGAGCGGCTGGTCGCGGGTGTCGAGCAGCGGCGGGCGGTAGAGGGTAACGCGGTCGGCGGGCATCTTTGCCACCTCCGCCGCGATCGCGTCGGCGCGGGCCCTGGACGACGGATGCGTGCGGCTGCGGAACAGGCCGCCGTCGACGTCGCCGCCATGGTCGCGCCAGAACTGCACCGCCACCTGCGGATCGTACCCGGCGTTACGCATCAGCGCGGCGCCGACGAGGTCGGCTTCCTCCTCCGTCCGGCGGAACAGGCGACCGTTGCGGCCGAATTCCGCGAGCAACCCCCATTTGACACCCGCCGCCTCCAACCGCGAGCGGTGGCGCAGAATGGTGTGGGCGAGCTCATGCGCGACGACGGCCGCGACCTGTTCGTCGGTATAGCGTTCGAAGAAGCGGACGCCGATCTGAATGACCCGGCCGTCGGACGACGCCTCCATCTTCGGGCCGAGCATCACCTCGAACGAGGATCGGCAGCCGGCCGGGGCGGTGACGGCCAGCGTGCGCTCGGCGCCCCCGCGCGACACGCGCCAGCGCATCGGCGTACCGACCGGCTGCGCGGCGATGATCGCCAGCGCGGCGTCGCGGGTGGCGGCGCTGGTCGCTTTCGGATCGGCGGGCGTCGGCATCGGCCGGTCGGCGACCGCAACGATGCCGTCATTGGCGAGCAGCCCGGCCTTGGCGGCGGGGCCATCTGGCACGACGCCCTCGATCGAAACCGTCGTGGTGAAGGCAAAGACCTGCCTAGCGGCGACGCGCGAGCCGGTGTCGTATTGATCGATCGCGTGGACGACGGCGCCGGTTGCGGGTTGCAGGTCGCGGCACAGCGGTGCGTTGGCGGTGACCAGCCGGTGGCCGATCGTCGCCAGCCGCAGATCGATACCGCGTAACGCCTCGTATCCGGCGGCGTCGATCTGCTGCGCGGAAGCGGGCGCGGCGACGGCGATCAGGGTGCCGGCGGCAAACAGGAACGAGCGTTTCATGCCGCCGCCCATAGCCGCCCGGCTCCGCCAGCGCAGCCGACTTGTGTCAAATGGCCCCATTGTTTACGCTAACCGGTAATTTAATGACGATGGCGTCGACCGACGGACCCGCGATCAGCGCCCTATCGCGCCGTACCTATCGCATGGTTCTTTGTCCGGCCGATCGATGCCAGCAATACCGGGAAAAGTCTGTGGAATCGCGACTGTTGATAGCCTTTGGCCTGATCGCCGTATGCGCCGTGGGCGGCAGCATCTTCGCGTGGGTCACGCTGAAACGCCGGGCCAGCCGCCGCCGGCGGTTGCGCGGGATCAAGGATTACAACAGCGGTCGGTGACGCCCGTCACTGGCAATACCGGCTCCGATGGATAGAGGACCGGTCTTCCCCATCCTGCAACGGAAAGTGCCACGACCATGCGTATCGTGATGATCGGCTCGGGCTATGTCGGCCTGGTATCGGGGGCGTGCTTCGCCGATTTCGGGCATGACGTGGTGTGCGTCGACAAGGATGCCGGCAAGATCGCGGCGCTGCAGGCCGGGCGGATGCCGATCTACGAGCCCGGGCTGGAGCAACTGGTCGCGTCGAACGTCGCGGCCGGGCGGCTGATATTCACCACCGACCTGACCGAGGCGGTGGCGGGTGCGGATGCGATCTTCATCGGCGTCGGTACGCCGTCCCGGCGGGGCGATGGCCATGCCGACCTGTCCTATGTCTATGCGGCGACCGAGGAGATCGCGGGCGCGCTGACCGGCCCCATCGTGGTCGTGACCAAATCGACCGTGCCCGTCGGCACCGGCGACGAGGTGGAGCGTATCCTGCGCGAGAAGCGGCCGGAGATCGACGTCGCGGTTGTTTCCAACCCCGAATTCCTGCGCGAGGGTGCCGCGATCGGCGATTTCAAGCGGCCGGACCGCGTCGTGATCGGCACCGACGACGAACGCGCCCGCGCGGTGATGCGCGAGGTGTATCGCCCGCTTTACATCAACGACAACCCGATCCTGTTTACCAGCCGGCGCACATCCGAACTGACGAAATACGCCGCCAACGCGTTCCTGGCGACCAAGATCACCTTCATCAACGAGATCGCCGACCTGTGCGAGGCGGTGGGCGCCGATGTGCAGGACGTATCGCGCGGCATCGGCCTGGACAACCGGATCGGCCGCAAGTTCCTGCACGCCGGCCCCGGCTATGGCGGGTCGTGCTTCCCCAAGGACACACTCGCGCTGTTGAAGACCGCCGAGGATTTCGAAAGCCCGGTCCACATCGTCGAGGCGGTGGTGAAGGTGAACGACAGCCGCAAGCGGGCGATGGGCCGCAAGGTGCTGGCCACGCTGGGCGAGCACCCGCGCGGCAAGACGGTCGCGCTGCTGGGTCTGACGTTCAAGCCCAACACCGACGACATGCGCGACGCGCCCAGCATCGCGATCGCCACCGCGCTGGCCGATGCCGGCGTGTCAGTGCGCGCGCACGATCCAGAGGGGACGGAGCAGGCGAAACAGGTGATGCCCGACCTGACCTATTGCAGCGATCCGTACGAGGCGGCGACGGGTGCCGACGCGGTGGTGATCGTGACCGAATGGGATGCGTTCCGGGCGATCGACCTGAAGCGGTTGAAGGGCGTGATGGCGGGCGACGTGCTGGTCGATCTGCGCAACATCTATCGCCGAGAGGCCGCCGCGCAGGTGGGTTTCGCCTATACCGCGGTCGGTCGCTGATGCGTGCCGTGCTGCCGGCGGCGGCGCGGCCGCTGCTCGAACCGCATCTGCCCGCCGATGTAAGCGTGACGTGGTTTGCCACGCCAGACGAGGCAAAGGCGGGGATCGCCGAGGCGGAGATCGCGTGGGTCGATATGCAACCGACCGAACTGGTCGCCGACGCCATCCGGGCGAGCGGACCGGCGCTGCGCTGGGTATCGACGATCTATGCCGGGCTCGACGCCTTCCCCCTCGACCTGCTGCGCGAGCGGGGCGTGACCGTGACGAACGGCGCCGGCATCAACGCAGTGACGGTCGCCGAATATGCGGTGATGGCGGTGCTGGTTGCGGCGAAGCGCCTGGACGAGGTCGTCCGCGCCTATGACCGGCAAGAATGGCCCCGCGATGCGCCCGGCAAGATCGAACTGCCCGGTACACGCGCGCTGGTGATCGGATACGGCGCGATCGGCCACTTGATCGGCGAGCGGCTGGCGGCGTTCGGTGTCGAAGTGACCGGTGTGACGCGGTCGGGTCGCGACGGCACGCTGACGCCCGACGTATGGCGGGCGCGACTGGGCGAGACGGACTGGGTGATCCTGGCGGCGCCCTCCACCGGTGACACCCGCGCGATGATCGGCGCAGACGAACTAGCGGCGATGAAGCCGGGCAGCTGGATCGTGAACATGGCGCGCGGCAACATGATCGACGACGACGCGCTGGTCGCCGCGCTGAACGAGCGGCGGATCGGCGGTGCGATCCTCGATCCCACCCAGCCCGAACCGCTGCCGGCCGACCACCCGTTGTGGCACACCCCCAACACGCTGCTGACGATGCACCTGTCCGGCCGCAGCCAGAATACCATGTTCCAGCGCGGCGCGACGCTGTTCCTGGAGAACCTGACCGCGTGGCAGGAGGGCCGGCCGTTACGCAATGAAGTCGATCTGGATGCGGGATACTGACGGTTCTTCAGACGTTTATCGACGTCAGGAGGAAGCGGTCATGGAAAACATCGCCGGGATCATCAACGAATCCGTCGTCGTCGATCACGACACCGATCTGGGCGGCATCGTCAACGGTAACGTGACGGTGAATCCGGGTTGTCTGCTGCGCCTGGGTGGCATCGTCGGCGGTGACGTGATCCTCCAGCCCGGCGCGCGGCTGCACATGACCGGTATCCTCAATGGTCGCGTTGTCCACGTCTAGAGTCCACGCCTGACGCGCGTATCGGAACGATTGCGAACCGACCCGAATTGGCGCATGGCCCGTCGCGATTAAGCGAGGACATTATGGCTGCCAACTGGGCCCCCGATAGCTGGACCGCCGCCGAGGCGCGCCAGATGCCCGAATATCCCGACACGGCGGCGCTGACCGCCGCCACCGACACGCTCGCCACCTATCCGCCGCTGGTGTTCGCCGGCGAGGCGCGCAGCCTGACGCGCGAGCTGGGCGAAGTAGCCGCGGGCCGCGGCTTCCTGTTGCAGGGTGGCGATTGCGCCGAGAGCTTCGCCGAGCATAGCGCGAACAACATCCGCGATACGTTCCGCGTCATCCTGCAGATGGCGGTCGTGCTGACCTGGGCATCGAAGCTGCCGGTGGTGAAGGTCGGCCGGATGGCGGGCCAGTTCGCCAAGCCGCGTTCGACCCCGACCGAGACGATCGATGGCGTCGAATTGCCATCCTATCGCGGCGACAACGTGAACGACATCGCCTTCACCCCCGAATCGCGGCATCCCGATCCGCAGCGGATGATCCGTGCCTATGCGCAGGGTGCCGCGACGCTGAACCTGCTGCGCGCCTTCGCGCAGGGCGGCTATGCGAACCTGCATCAGGTGCATCGCTGGACGCACGACTTCATGGGCCGCAGCCCGTGGACGAAGAAATATGCCGAAACCGCCGACCGGATCGGCGAAGCGCTGGAATTTATGGCGGCATGCGGGATCGACCCCGAAACCGTGCCGCAGCTGGCGCAGACGCATTTCTACACCAGCCACGAAGCGCTGCTGCTGCCGTTCGAACAGGCGCTGACCCGGCAGGATTCACTGACCGGCGACTGGTACGACACGTCCGCGCACTTCCTGTGGATCGGCGACCGCACCCGGTTCGAGGGATCGGCCCATGTCGAATTCCTGCGCGGCATCGGCAACCCGATCGGCGTGAAGTGCGGCCCCAGCCTGGAGCCGGATGCGCTGCTGCGCATGCTCGACACGCTGAACCCCGGCCGCGTGCCGGGCCGGATGACGCTCATCACCCGCTATGGCTATGACAAGATCGAGGCGCATTTGCCCCGCCTCGTGCGCGCGGTGACGCGTGAAGGGCATCCGGTGGTGTGGAGTTGCGACCCGATGCACGGCAACACGGTAAAGGCGACGACCGGTTACAAGACGCGGCCGTTCGACCGCATCCTGGCCGAGGTGCGCGGCTTCTTCGCCGTCCACCGCGCCGAGGGCACGCATGCCGGCGGCATCCATGCCGAGATGACCGGCCAGAACGTGACCGAATGTACCGGCGGCGCCGTCGACGTGACCGAGCAATCGCTGGCCGACCGCTACCACACGCATTGCGACCCGCGCCTGAACGCCGGCCAGAGCCTGGAGCTGGCGTTCCTGCTGGCCGAAATGCTCAATGCCGAAATGGCTGAGCGCCGGCTCGTCGCCGCCTGACGCTTTATCCGGCGGGGCCGCTTGACGGCGGCCCCGCCCCCGGATAAACGCCCGCTTCCACTGCATACGGCCCCTTCGTCTAGCGGTTAGGACGACGCCCTCTCACGGCGTAAGCACGAGTTCGATTCTCGTAGGGGTCACCAGTGATGGCGCCGATGGCTTGGGCCAGGGCGGATCATCAAAAACATCGATCTTCTTGATTTTGGCCTGCGCGACATTCAGCCGTTGCTTGGATATTGGATGCCCGTGCTGGAATGAAGCCCAGATCCGTTTCGGCCAGACGCTGGCTCACAGGGTTATCGGGCGACCGACGCATATCGTCGTGGGCAAGGCGGCAGCACCGTAAGAGTTTTTCGAGGCGGCTTTGGTACGGATCATTGATCGGCTGATCGACCAGGCGAAAGCCACATCGATATCGGGAAGCGTCCGCTGCACCGACGCTTATTCCTGAGATCTTGCCCACCTAGCGGACTTTGCCAGCCAGTTATGCCAAGGTCGTACTCCGTTCCGGACGCGGGTATGTAGCGGCCCGCGCACTTGGCGTAATCCGCCGCGTCGCCTGTTCTATATCTGTCACCCGCTGATCGAGGACCCGCCCATGCCCTTTCACGATGTTCTGATCGTCGGTGCGGGCCATGCCGGGGCGCAATGTGCGATGATGCTCCGGCAGATCGGCTTCACCGGCTCGGTCACGATGGTGACGGAAGAGAACGACTATCCATATGAACGGCCGCCCTTGTCGAAGGAATACCTTTCCAGGGACAAGCCGTTCGAACGCATCCTGATCCGGCAGCCCGCTTTCTGGGAGGAACGCGATATCGCGATCCTGATGAACCGGCGCGTTACCGCCGTCGATCCGGCGGCGAAGACCGTGACGACGCACGATGGCAGGACGTTGGGCTATGGCACGCTCGTCTGGGCGACCGGCGGCGCGCCACGACGGCTGTCGTGCGGCGGCGCCGATCTCGCCGGGGTCCACGGCATCCGCACCCGCCAGGATGTCGACCGGCTGGAGGCCGAACTGGCCACCACCGACCGCGTCGTCGTGATCGGTGGCGGCTATATCGGGCTGGAGGCGGCATCGGCGATGTCGAAGTTCGGCAAGCACGTAACCATCCTTGAAGCGCTCGACCGGGTATTGGCGCGGGTCGCCGGCGAAACGCTGTCGCGCTTCTTCGAGGCCGAGCATCGCGCGCACGGCGTCGAGGTCAGGCTGGGCGTTGGCGTCCAAAGCCTCGTCGGCGATGGCGAGAAGGTCACGGGCGTCGCGCTTGCCGATGGCGGCGTGCTGCCCGCCGACATGGTGATCGTCGGCATCGGCATCAGCCCCGCGGTCGAACCGCTGCTCGCCGCCGGCGCGGTGGGTGGCAACGGGGTTGAGGTCGATGGACTCTGCCGCACCAGCCTGCCCGATGTGTTCGCGATCGGTGACTGTGCGCTCCACGCCAATGGATTCGCCGGCGGCAACTGGATCCGACTGGAATCGGTGCAGAACGCCAACGACCAGGCAAACGTCGCGGCCCGCGCGATCGTCGGCGCCGATACCAAACCCTATGATGCGGTTCCGTGGTTCTGGTCTAGCCAGTACGACCTGAAGCTCCAGACCGTCGGCCTATCGACCGGCTTCGACACGGCAGTGACGCGTGGTGATCCGGCCAGCCGCAGTTTCTCGATCGTGTATTTGCGCGAAGGGCACGTCATCGCGATCGACAGCGTCGGACGGATGAAGGACTATGTACAGGGCCGCAAACTGGTGGTCGAACGCGCAGCGATCGATCCGGCGGTGTTGGCCGACGCGGACGTCGCGCTGAAGGACATGGTCCAAGGATGATGTCGATCGGCGGACTAGCCGCCGATCCGGCCGTCAGGCGATCACGCCGCCACCCTCGGCACCCTTGGCCAATACTTTACCCATTGCCTCGAACAGATCGTCCATCGCCACCGGTTTGAAGATGACATCGTCCGCACCCGCCGCCAGACAGCGAGCGCGCAGATCGAGCGCGGTATCCGCCGTCACGACGATGATCGGCACCCTGCCCTTGTCGTCGCCGCGCGACCGGATATGGCCGATCGCGGTGATGCCATCCATGCCAGGCATGCGCAGGTCGATGAGGATGACCTGATAATCCCCCTCGTCGATTCGGGTCAGGCCCTCCTCGGCGCTTTCGGCTTCGGCCATGACGGCGCCCGCGACGCCGAGCATGTCGCGCACCACCCGCCTGTTCATGCGATCGTCCTCGATGAAGAGAACGTTCATGGGACTGTCGCCACGCCCGGTGGACGTTGCGGAAACCTGTACCTCATGGTCAGCATTTAAGCCCTATGCCGCGTGCGACACAAGCGACGTATCGCTCGGCTCGTCGCCTCTGGCCGAAAACAATGCGGATACCAACGTCGCGCCCCCCACCGGCTTGGTCACGATCCGCGTCACCGGCACCGATGGAATGTCGGCGGTTGCCGCCCATAGCAGTGTCGTCTCGATTCCGAAGTCCGTGGCCGCGGCGACGACCATGGCCAGCGCCTCCTCTGGCGCGACATCGTTTCTGATCGTGCCGTCGTCCAGCAGGACACCCGTGATCGATCCGGCCCGGATCAATTCCACCGCTTCGTACGCCGTGCCGGCAAAGACCAGCCGGCCCGCATGGCGTTCGAGCAGCGAGCGCCACATGCTGCGGGTGATCGGGTTCCGGTCCAGCACCAGCAGCGCCGATTCGGTTACTGCAGCCGCGGCTGGCACTGCGGCTTGCTCGACGGGTGCTTCGATCAGGGGCAGCGTGACGATGAAGCTGGCCCCCTCCCCCAGCAAGCTCTCGACCGCGACATCCCCACCCATAGCGCGCGCCAGATTCCGACAGATCGCCAGCCCCAGCCCGGTGCCGCCATATTGCCGTGTCGTGCCGGCATCTGCCTGACGGAAGAGTTCGAAGATCGCCGCCTGCTTGTCCGGCGAAATACCGATGCCCGTATCGGTCACGGTGATGATTGTCGTACGCCGCGCGGCATCCGCCTTGACGGTCAGCGACACGCGACCGGTCGCCGTGAACTTCAGCGCATTGGCGAGCAGGTTGAACACGATCTGCCGCACCCGCGCCGCATCGCCCAGGACCGCGCCGGGACACTCGTCCAGCGTCACGTCAAAGGCCAGTCCCTTGGTCTGCGCCTGCGCCTCCCACATGCGTGACGCATCGTTGACCGTGTCGCGCAGGTTGAAGGGCGCCTGTTCGATCGTCAGGTTGCCCGTCTCCATCTTGGCGACGTCGAGGATATCGTCGACCAGCGCCCGCATGGTCAGGCCGGCGCCATGGACCACCGACACCCGTTCCCGCACCGGCGCCGCCAACGCCCCATCCGCCAGCATCACCTGCGTCATCCCCAAAATACCGTTCAGCGGCGTCCTGATCTCATGGCTGGTAGTCGCCAGGAACTCCGTCTTCGCCGCCAACGCCTTGCCCAGGGCCGTGTTGGTATCTGCCAGATCGTCGTTCGCCGCCCGCACCTCGTTGCGACTGCGGCGCAGCGTGAAGAGACCGACCGCCAGCATCGCGATGACCACCGCCGTCGCGCCCGCTATGCCGAGGAAGATCAGCCGCTCGGTCCGCGCTCGCGCCTGTTCAAACGCGACCGAGCGCTGGGCCTCCTCCGTCTTGAGCGTCGCAATTCGCAATTCCTGATTGGCGAAATTGAACCGCGCCGCCATCAACGAGGTACTAGTCGTGGTGGCGAGTTTGAACGCCTCGTCATCCAAGCGCTTCAAGGCAGCGAGATGCGCGAGCGCCAGATCGTCGCGGCCCAGCCGCGAAAACACTTGATAGGCAGTCGCATGGGCCTCTCGCCAGACTATCGCGGTGTTGCTGAGGTCGACATTGGCGAAGCTACGCTCGATCAGTTCGGCCGCCTGCGCCAGATGATTACGTTGCAGCGCCGCCTGCGCCGCCAGCGCAAGTAACTGCGGCCGTGAACTCGACAGTTCAGTGCCCGACGACAGCGCCAGACTGCGCCGCACCGCCTGTTCGGCTGGTCCTACCTGTCCCGCCTTCAGCCGATTGCGCGCGATGTTCCGCATCACCTGCGCTTCCAGTGCCGGGCTGCCCATCTGTTGAGCATAATGCGCCGCAAGCCGAAACTGACCCTCCGCCTCGTCATAACGGCCAAGGTCCTGAAGAATCCCCCCGCGGCTGTTATGCATTGAGATCAAAAGGCCAGGATCGCCACGGTACAAATCTGTGGCCTGCTCCAAATATTTCAGCGCCGCATTGTTGTCGCGCCCATCATTATAGAGCGCCGCAATCAGCATTAGGGCGATGGCTTGGCTACGCTGGTTCTTGTTATACTCAAAAACTTGGAATGCCTGCTGATAATCAGACAGTGCTTCCGCCACTTGAGCCAGCGCGCCACGGACGCTGCCTCGAGTCAGTAATATGTCTCCCGATAACTTTGATCTAGCGTCACTCGCGAGCGATTTTGCAGCAGCGTCATCGATCAGCGATTGAGCCTTTGACATATCACCGCCGCGAAACGCGGCTTCAGCCTGAAGCCATTGGGACGTGGCAATCGCGACAACTCGCTCACGGGCGTTGGAAATTTTGTCGGCCACGCCAAGCGCATTTTTGGCGGCGTTGCTCGCCGCCTTGGGATCAACCATCATCAGATCGCGCGCATGGGCGATCCGGGTATCAAATTCATTTTTTTGGGGCGATGCAGCAGCGGCGATGCCTGGGATGGTCGCGATCGTCAGAAAAAGGGCGCGCCACCAGACCCGCATCCTCGTCACGCCCGCCTAAAGGCCGCGGCGAGATTAGGGAGACTGGCGCGATGGCGATCAAACCCATCGCTGTGATCGCGTTCCAGAAACTCGACCAACGCCGGCAGCCCGATAGGACGACTGATAAAATATCCCTGTACGACGTCGCAGCCCATGACGGACAATAACGCGAAAGCCGCGGCCGTCTCCACCCCTTCCGCCACGACCTCCATCTCCAGCGCATGCGCCAGATCGATGGTCGACCGCACGATCAGCGGATCGCGGTTAGAGCTGGTCAACTGCGTCACGAACAGCTTGTCGATCTTCAGTTCACGCGCCGGCAACTGCTTCAGATAGGCAAGCGACGACAGGCCGGCCCCGTAATCGTCGATCGCGATCACGATGCCGATATCGGCGAAGGCCTGCAAATGCGCGATCGCCGTTTCCGGCTCGCGGATCACCGCGGTTTCAGTGATCTCGAAGCCGATCTTGACGCCGCTGCTCTGCACCAGCGCGCACGCCCGGCGGACGAAGCGTGCATCGGACAGCAAACCGCCCGAGATGTTGATGAACACCGTGATGTCATGGCCACCGGCGGCCAGCAGGCGCTGATCCTTAACCACTTGCTGGATCGTCCAGACCGTCAGATCGACGATATCGCGCGATTCTTCGGCCAACGAGATGAAATCGCCGGGTAGCACAAGGCCGCGAACTGGATGTTGCCACCGGACCAGCGCCTCGACACTCGCGATTCGCTGGCTGCGCAAATGCGCCTTGGGCTGATATTGCAGGAACAACTCGCCCTTGCCGATCGCGGCGCGAAGATCGCGCGCCAAACTGGCCCGGTCGAGCACCGCTTCGCCCTCACCGATCCCGCGAATCACCGGCTCGCGAGCCTCCCGCGCATCAGCCAACGCATGTTCCGCTTCATCGATCAGGCGGACTTCATCGCACTGCACGGCGGCGCATACCGAGGCGCCGAACAACATTTCGACCGCATAAGGCTCGCCGTCGACCAGAAAAGCGCCCTCGAATCGTGAGTCAATCCGACGAAGCGCCATATCGAGCGCGTCGCGACTCGGCGCGGAAAACGCGATATCGATCCGGTCCCGACCCATGATCGATATCATCGAACCGGCAATCAGATCGCGAAGCAGAACGACAATGTCCTCTGCCAGGCGATTGGCACGATCGATGCCTAAGTGCCTGCGAAGAATGGCGAAGTTTGCCACCTGCGCGACGATCAGAAAGCGCCAGTGATCGTGCGGCACCAATCGGCCAGCCACTCCCCGACAATCGGCGGGTGAGACGTTCGCTCCCTCCGGCATCGGGCCGGAACCGTTGCCATCGCCACGTTCCATGCTCCGACCGTTAGGGGGAAGGGTTAAATATTCCCTTAAAGAGGCGTCAAACCGTTTTGGCATGCGTTAAGGCGATTGTGGCATGGTTAATTTTCTATTACTAAGGCTACGCGTCCAACGTGGCGCGAACGAGGGAGTATATTATGCTGAAGTTCTTGCTTTCGCTGATCTATACCGAGCACATCAAGCCTTGGTAAGCTGACTTCGGCTCGGGATGATATCATTGCTTCCTTTGGCAGCATTGTCTTGTTCCGAGCCGATTTGTATAGGTCAATACTGATTACTTAATCGCGAATTGCGTCCCGGTTAGGTCGTAAATATCATTTGCCGCCATAATGAGCCCGTTCGCAACGCAATAATGTCCAATAGATAATTCTGATTAAGCCGCCACGGCCTTTTGCGTCCCTGCGTCGGTAAAAATCCAGCTGCGCGCTCAATATATCCTGATGAAAATGGCACGAACGCTGCCTTTTCCATTTTGGCATCGTTGTTGGATGGCCTCGCCACCAGCAAACCCCGCCGCCGCATCATGTTGAGCAGCCGGCACAGGTAAGCCGCGGTCAGGTCGGCCTTCAATGTCCATGAGGCATTTGTGTACCCGAACGTGTTGATCAGGTTCGGAATACCGTCGAACATCATCCCCCTGTACTGCAATCGGCCGGCAAATCCTACCGCCGTGCCATCGATTGCAAAAGCGATGCCGCCGGCCAGTTTTATCGTGAGGCCGGTCGCCGTGACGATGATATCCGCGGGCAGTTCTTGCCCCGACCTCAGCAGGATGCCCTTCGTCGTCAACCGATCGATCGTGTCCGTCGCGACGGATGCATCACCCTTGCGGATCGCCGCGAACAGGTCGCCATCCGGGGTCAGGCAGACGCGCTGATCCCATGGCGCATAACGCGGCGTGAAGTGTGTGCCGACATCATAATCTGCGCCCAACGCCAGCTGTACCTGGCCAGTGATCCGCCGCTTCACGGCCGCTGGCCATCTTCGCGCCGCCGCGAACAGGACGATCGACGACAGGATATTCTTGGCGCGGATCGCCGAATAGGCTGCTTTGGTGGGCAGAGCCTGGCGCAACCAGGTTGCCACGGCATCGACCGCCGGCATCGCCACCACATAACTGGGCGATCGCTGCAGCATCGTCACGTGCGCCGCCTTGTCCGCCAGCGCGGGCACTAGTGTGACAGCGGTCGCCCCGCTGCCGATCACCACGACGCGCTGGCCGGTAACATCCAACGGGGCCGGCCAGTGCTGCGGATGGACGATCGTCCCCTCGAACTCGTCCGCCCCTGCAAATACCGGCGCATGGCCAGCCGCATAGTCGTAATAGCCTGCGCATAGATCGATGAATGAACAGGTGATCGCGAACGTCCCTTCGGGGCCGCTACCCTCGACCATCCAACGCCGCTCCGCCGACGACCATGACGCCCGGTCGATGCGCACGCCGAAGGAGATATGGCGATCGATGCCAAACGCCTTCGCCGTATCCTCGACATAGGTCCGGATCGATTCGCCATCAGCGATCGTCTTACCGCCCGTCCAGGGTCTGAAGGCGAAACCCAGCGTATACATATCAGAATCTGATCTGACGCCCGGATATCGGAACAGATCCCACGTCCCGCCGATCGCCGCCCGCGCCTCGACGATCATATAGGACCGATCGGGGCAACGGGTCTGGAGATGGTATGCCGCGCTGATCCCCGAGATACCGGCGCCGACGATCAGCACATCGACGTGCTTCACCGCACCGGTATCGTTCCGCTCCATTCTGCCGAACATGGCACCCGACCCCTGTCAGGTAAAGTCGGCCTCAATAGTTCTTCGAATAGCGCAGACTGCCGCTCGATCCGCCGAACGAGCCGGTTGCGGTCAACAGACTGAGCGTCCGGCTTAGCGCGATTTCCAACTGCGTGGCGGTAAAGCCGCGCGCATCGGTCACGATCTCTACATAGATGTCGTCGGTCAGATATTTGCCCGCCGCCAGACTGGTACCACGGCCCGACGCTTCGTCGGCGCCAAGCACGCGCAGTCGGTCGAACCCCGTCGCCGAGCGCAGCTTGCCCAGCGGATTAAGGCCACCGCCGCCCGACCCGCGCAGTGAGTTGAGCGCGGACGCCAGCTGGATCGCCTCCATCGCCGACAGGTTCTCCGGATTGGTGCCGAACAGCAACCGGCTCAGCACCTCGTCCTGTGGCAGGGTCGGCGTCGAAGTGAAGCTGATCTGCGGCCGCTGCCCGGTCCCGGTGACGTTGATCGTCGCGGTGATACCGTCGGTCGTGGTCGTCGCCTGGATGTTGATATCCGGATCGGTCAGTGCGCCGCCCCGGAAGCGAATCATCCCGCGACTGACGTCGAAGCGCTTGCCGGCGAAGGAATAGGTGCCGCGGATCAGGTCAAGCCCGCCGGTGATGACCGGTGCGGCCGACGTACCGCCGATGCGCAGGTCCATCTCCCATTCCGACTCCAGCCCCATGCCCGACACGAACAGCTGGTTGTCCGCCCGCACCCGCAGGTCGAGCCGGAACAGGCCCACCGGTGGCGCGGCGGCGGGTCGATCCGTTGGCTTCGGCGTCCGCATCTCGCTGCGACGGCGAATACCGGTCAACTCCGGCACTTCGGCCGCACCCTGACGGATGATCTGGTAACGCGCATTCGGGATCGTCAGCTCGCCCTGGATCAGGCCGCCGTTCGGCCCATTGGTCAGGTGGATCGTCCCGCTGCTCGTCGCTGCCAGGGCATCGCTATTCGCCAGCCGGGCGTTGTCGAGGGTTGCGCGCAGGTCGATCGGGAAGCCGGCCGCGGACGCCAGCCCGATCGTCCCCTGCGCCAGCACCGTGCCGTCACCCGCGCGGGCGGCAAGACGCGTGATCTCCAGCCGGTCGTTGTTGAATCGACCCGCCAGTTGCATCCGCGACAGCCGCGTCCCGAACGTCTCGTTGTCATAAGTCAGATTGTCGGCGCGGATCTGGCCGTTCAGGCGCGGTGCCGACACCTGCCCGGAGAAGTCCGCCGCCACCGCGATCGGCCCGGTCAGTTGCTGACCCTGCAACGCCGCGAACGAGAACAGCAGCGACGAAGGACCGTTATACCGGATACCGCCAGACAGCGGCGCCGACATCAGTCGCGTCGTCCATGATCCCGCCCCCGGCGGCAACGGCCTAAGCGTCGCAAGCATCCGCCCGACCGCCGTCTGGCCGCTCTTCACCAGCGCGCGCGCCTCGCCGCCATCGGCAAGCAACCGGCCGGCGAACACGATGTCGACCGGGGTGGAGATCGCCGCCAGCCCCGTGCGCCGGAACTGCGCCACCGATACGCGGGCGTCCGCCGTTGGGAACGCGGTGCTCGACGCCTGAGCATAATCCAGGCTGCCGGTCGCCTGACCGGAAATGCCCAGATTGGGCACGAACGCGCTGATCACCGACAGATCGAGCCGATCGAGCCGCACCTGCACGTTGGTGGCATTGCCGAACGAACCCGCCAGCCGCGCCGAACCCTGATCGAACACCAATCGCGTCGGCGACAGGCGATAGGCACCCTTCACCGACTGGATACGCGCCGGATTGGCGGTACGGAAGTTGATGCCGTTCGCCATGCCCTGCAACGCGACCAGATAATCGTTCGGCGACAGCCGCGCATTCATCGCGACGCGGAACGGCACGCCGTTAGATCCCGTCAGCAACGCCTGCGCGGTGCCACGGCCGCCGACATAATTCACCTTCGCCCGCGCCGACTGAATGACGGTCGGGCCATAGCGCGTATCCGCCAGTTGCACGTCGGCGACGACCTGCGGCGCGTTCGGCAACATCACGACGCTGGCGTCGACCAACGCGCGGCCGATGGTGAAATCGAGCTGCCCCGGCACCCGCGCATTATACGCACGCGCCGCCACATCGGCGCGCTGGTTGCCAGCCTGATTGGCCAGCCGGACATTACCGGTCAGGCCCTGTCCGTTGAATGCCAATGCGCCGGCGAACGGACCCGCAGCCGTCTGCACTATCCGCCCGTTCGCGACGATCCCAGCGAACACCACCCGGCGGACAACGACGGCCAGCTGGTTGCCCGGCCGCACCAGAACGTCGGCGGTGAACGGGCCATAATTGGTGCCGCCGCTCGCGGTGACGGCATACGCACCGCTCCGGCCGATGACGCGTGCCTGCAAATCGACCAGCCCGACGCCGACACCCGGTCTTGGCGCGCGCAGCACGACCACCGGACTCGTCGCCGACCCCGTCACCCGCGCCGACAACGGACCATATTGTGTCGAGAAAGCATCGGCGTTCACCGCCACGGCACCGGTGCGCGGATCGAACCGACCCTCGCCGCGCGTCACGCGGAATTGGGGGGCGTTCATGCGCAGGCCGCTGAACGTCACGACACCCTCGGGACTATAGCCGACATCCGCGCGCACCACGGCGTTGCCACCCAGGAAATTGCGCGCGCCGTCGTTGAACAACTGCGTGGTCTGCGCGACGACACGGCCGGTGATGCCAAACCCGCCATTGGGCCCCGGCACCAGCCTGGCGTCGGTGGTCAGGTTGATGATTCCGATCGAGTCGACCCGGTAATTGTTGACCCGACCCTTCAGCGCGCCGCTGTACCGCCCGGTCTGCACGTTCGCGACGACGATGGCGGTCGCATCGATATTGTCGGATCGGATACGCAGATTGTCCGACAGGATGTTCGGCATCGCAATCGCAAAGTCACCCTGGATCGACACGTTGTTGGCCAGCCCGCCCACGGCGGCATTTAGGCCCGTGACGCGCTTTGCCCGCGCGTTGATCGGCACCAGGATGCGATCGGAATTCACCCGCGCCATACCCTCGGCATACAGGTTCTGCACGCCCATATCGCCAAAACCGATCGCTGCCGCCGTCAGCTTGTAATCGACCGTCGGCGTGGCGAATGCACCGTCCAGCACGACCCGTGCGCTGACATCGCGACCGCTCAGGTTCGGCGCGATCGCGCCAGGCGTCAGCAGCTTGGCATCAACCGCGAAATTGGCGAAGCGGCTGTTGGCCAGATCGATCAGGCCGCCGGCATCCACCGCCAGCGCATCGGACCGCAGCGTCATCCGCGTATCCGCGCGCCGCTCGTTCAGCGTCGTATCGATCGCCACCTGCAATTGCGGCGCGGTCAGCCGTTCGACAGGGCCTTCCAGATACAGGCCTGGCCGCGTTACGCCGCGCACCTCGATATGTCCCTGCCGCGACGTCAGGGCCAGATTGGCCAGCTCACCGCCGCCCAGCCGTGCCAGCGCACGCCCCTGCCATGCGGCCCAACTGCCGCGACCGTCGATGGAAACAGCGAGCGGCTGCTTCAATCCACCCATCGTCGCGACGACACCGCCAACCGGCGCCTGCAACTTCACATTAAGGTCGAGCTTGTTCTGGTCCGGCACCGCATCCAGCCGCAGCGCGAGCCGATCGCCACCGGCCACGCCCGGCGCCCGCAGCGCCGCCGCATTGGCCACCAACTGCGCGCGGCGATCGGCGATGTGCACCGTACCGTCGAATGACAGGACATGTGCCTGCCCAGTCACCGGCGCGCTCATTACGAAGCGGCCGACCCGCATCCGGTTCACGTCAATGTCCAGATCAGGCAGCAGCGGCGCGTTGGGATCGCTCGGCGTCGGCTTCAGCGCCGGCCGGCGACGCAGCGTCACCGTATCGGCGGACAGCGCCCGGACATCGACATGGTTGCGCGCGAACGCGAACGGTCGCCAGTCGACCTCCAGCCGCGGACTATCGAGGAACACGCCCTGGGGATCACTGACCCGCAAATCGGATAGCGTCATCCGTCCATAAAGCGAACCATCGATCCGCCCCACCTTGATCGTCAGACCCGATGCCGTGGTGTAGCCGCCGATCTGGTCCGCCACGAAACGGCGACCGGGATCGGTATTGATCCCGAACAGCACCACCAGCACCAGCACGACCAGCCCCAGGATCGTCAGCCCGATCCATTTCAGGATGCGCTGCCATACGGGCCGCGACGAAGCGGTGCCCGGCGTGTCGGAAGTCGTGGTGTCGGACAGGGTGCCGTCGGCCATTAGAATGCTTGCCCGATCGAGATATACAGTGCGACCTTGCCATCGCCAGGTCGTGGATTGAGCGGGGTCGCGACATCGACGCGGAACGGGCCGAAATTGGTGTAGAACCGCCCGCCGATACCGGCGCCGAATTTCAACGCGGAGAAGGTCGGCAGCTTCGCGTCATAACTGTTGCCGGCATCGATGAACGGCACGATCCCGAAATTGCCGAAGCGATACCGCGCCTCGACCGCAAATTCGTTCAGCGACCGGCCGCCCACCGGATTGCCATCCGGATCGAGCGGCCCCAGCCGCTGATAACCGTAACCGCGCACCGACCCGCCACCGCCGCCATAATAGCGTCGCGAGGGGGCCAGATCGTCGCGCCCGATCCCCTGGATCGATCCCGCCCGCGCCCGCCCGGCAATCACCAGGCTGTCGTTGATCGGATAATAGACCGTGCCCTCCACCATCGTCCGCACATAGGGGCGCACGGCTCCCCGCACCGATGCTTCGGGGCTGAGGTTCAATTTCAGGCGGAAACCCTTGGTCGGATTGAGCAAACTGTCGGACCGGTCGAACACCACCTGTCCCGGCAGCGCCGCGATGCCATAGGTGCCGCGACGGCGCCGGCCGGCATCGAAATCATACACATCTTCGTTCGTGCCGGTGAGCTCGACGCCGTAGGAATAGGTCAGCGGCTTCTGCCAGATCGGCGTCGAATCATAGCTCCAGCGCATGGCAAGCGTGCCGATAAACGCTTCGTACGCGTCGTAATTCTGATGGCTGGCCGATGCGATCATCGTGAAGGTGCGGTCGCGCCGGCCGGCGTTCGATCGCCGGAACGTGCCCGACGCGCCCTGTTCCTGCGTACCCGCCACGATCGACCCGATCAGCGCGCCCTCGTCGGGGAACAGGTTGCGATGCTGCCAGCTTCCCTCAAGCCGGATGCCCTGTCCGGTCGAATAGCCACCCGTTGCGGCCAGCGTCCGCGCCGGACCCTTGGTCTGGCGTACCAGCAGATCGACCGCTTCCGTCCCGTCGGGGTTCATCCGTCCGGTCCGCTGCGGTTCCACGGCGACGCTGTTGAACAGGCTCGTCGCGACCAGCGCATCACGCAGATCGTCGGTCAGCCGCGCGTCGTATAGCTGCCCCTCGTCGAACCGCGGGAAGATGTTCAGATGATCGACCCCGAACACCGTATCGCCCGTCGTGGTGATTTTGCCGAACGACGATCGTGGCCCGGTATCGACCGGCAGCGTATAGGCACCCACCGCCGTCGGCGACTGATCCTCCAGCAGGATATCGCGCTCGCCGACCTTAACGAAGGGATAGCCCTGTTGCGGCAGCGTCAGGCTGACATTCGCCTCGGCACCCTGGATGCGTGCAGCCTCGATCGGATCGCCCACCTTCAACGGCAGATTGCGGCGGATCAGGTCGGTCGGCACGACCGGATCGGCCTGCACCGTCACCGACGACAGCGTGTACAGCCGCCCCGGTGATGCGGTCAGCACCGCCTTCAGCCGGCCGGGCGTGGCTGGCACCTGCTCAACGACCGACACGGCGGTGGCGTCGTAATACCCCAACGACCGCATTAGCCGGACGGCCAGACTTTCATCCTCACGCGCACGCGCCGATACCTGCGCAGTATTGGATGCCTTGCCCTTACCCTCGTTCAGCGCCGACAGCGACTTGAACTGACCATCCAGGCTCAGCTTCTCCAGCCCCTTCACTTCGGTGTCGTACCGAATTTCAGGACTGTCGACATTGGCGACGGTCGTGTTGTCGAGCGGGGTCGTGTCGAAGCTGGCGAGCGGCGTCAACGGCTGCGCCAGTGCCGGGTCCTCCGGCCCCACAGGCGCAAGCGTATCGCCGGTGGCCACGGGTGCGGTGGTCTGCGTGGTCGGGAGCGGCACGGCACCCGGCTTCGCATCCGGCTGCATTGGTTCGAGTGGGGCATTGATATCACCGGACAGCGGCGGCAGCGCGGCGTTGAATTCCGCGTCCGGCACGATCGGCTGATTGCCCTGCGGATCGGATGCCGTCGCGGCGTCCGGCGCGGTGTCGGACTTCGGCGCATCCGGCCCCTTGGCAGGAGCGGTGCCCGGCCTGGCGATCTGGCCGACGGCAGGAGAAGCGGCCATCAGCGCAACGGCCAACCAGTAATGCCGACGGTGCGGTACGATCACGCTGAACAAAGCCCCTTTGCCGATGGGCGTCCGCTGTACCGGATCATAACCCTAACTCCCCGTGCAACGCACCAATGGCCATATGGTTCAACACGTTCCGACACTTTGTCGCCCACGCAGTCAACGCGCCGGCGCGCAGCCGATCAGGCCGGCGACCGGGATCACCACCGCATCGGTTCCGCCACGTTCCACCGTCAGCGTGCCCTGCGGCACCGCGCCGCCATCGGTCAGCTCGGCTTGCGTCTGCACCGTCATGTCCAGTGTCACCGCAACGTCGCTGTTCCGATAGGCGGTCCGGGCCGCGAAACCGAAGCCGCCCAGCCCCGATTCCGACGCTCGCGCCAGGTCGATCGCCTTACCGCCCAGCACCAGCCGCACCAGTGCCGGATCGGCCCCCGCCATCGCCACCAGCTTGCGGTCCGACACGTTCCACAAATATGCCGCGCAGCCCTGCGCCGGCAGCGGCTGGCGGCCGAGTTCGCCGGGGACCGGCGGCACGGCCTGCGGAGCGGCAGCCTGAGAAGCGCCGGCCTGGCCCGCAACGGACAGGAGAAGAGCAAGCATCGATGCGATCATGCCATCCACCCTACCATCATCAACCACGCCGGGTAAGCCGCCAGCGCCAGCAATGTCCCCAGCGGCAGGGCGTCGTCCGCCGCCATCGCCCGCCCGGTCAGCCGCCGGAACAGCACGATGCCCAGCCCGATCAGGCTGGCCGTCAGCATCACCGCCGGCAACATCCGCCACCCGATCCAGAGGCCGATCGCCCCGAACAGCTTGGGATCGCCGCCGCCCATCCCCTCACGCCCCCGCCAGCGCCGATATCCCGTGGCGATCGCCCACAGCATCGCAAAGCCCGCGACGCCGCCGATCAGGCGATCCGTCAGCGGTGGCGGCATCCGATCCCAAAGTCCGGTCGCCAGCCCCATCGCGGCCAGCAATCCCGTCAGCCGGTCCGGCAACCAGAACGCGCGCCAGTCGAGCGCCGCCAGCACCAGCAGCAGCCAGCCGAACGCAGCGCCCGCGATCGCCGCAGGCCCCGCCGCGATCCAGCCGGCCGCGCCGCCGATCACCACCGCCGCCGCCTCGATCCGCCAATGGATCGGATCGATCAGCGCGCCGCACCCGCGGCATCGCCCGCGCTGCACCAGCGCACTCAGCAACGGCACCAATTCCGCCGGCCCCAGCGTCCGCCCGCACGCATCGCAAGCGGATCGTCCGCGCATCACCGACCGATCCTCGGTCCAGCGCACCACCAGCGCCGCCAGGAAACTGCCGACGATCGCGCCCAGCATCGCCAGCGCGCCGGCCCAGACACCCGCGTCAGACACTTTGACGCACCAGATAACGATAAACACCCAGCACATTGATCGCCAACAGGACGCCATTCTGCGTTCCCAGCGCCCAGTCCTCGGTCAAATACGCTCCCGCAAACCACGCGATCGACGAGGCGACGAAGATAACGAAGCCGAACCCCGTCGCCCGTCGCCCCAGATCCAGCGAAACGATCAACGCCGCCGTCATGCCCGACAAGGAGGCCGTCCATTTGATCAAGTCGGTGGCGGTGTCCATCATCCAGCCGTAACGGGCCGAGCCGCTTTTGCCATCGGCGATCACAGTTCCTACATCATCGATCAACTAGATTTGGAGAGAATGTCTTGGCCACCCGGTTCGCGGGCGATGTCGCCCCTGGTTTCGCGTCCCATGATCCCGTCGTGATCCTGTCCTATGCCCGCACCCCGATGGGATCGTTTCAGGGCAGCCTGACCGGTGTCACCGCGACCGAGCTTGGCGCCGCCGCCGTTCGTGGTGCCGTCGCCCGCGCCGGCATGTCCGCCGACGCGGTTGAGCGCATCTATATGGGCTGCGTCCTGCCCGCGGGCCTCGGCCAGGCACCGGCGCGACAGGCAGCGATCGGGGCTGGTCTGGGTACGCAGGTCGAGGCGACGACGGTCAACAAGATGTGCGGATCGGGGATGCAGGCGGCGATCATGGCGGCCGATGCGCTGGCCGCCGGTTCGGTCGACCTGCTGGTCGCGGGCGGCATGGAGAGCATGACGAACGCCCCCTATCTGTCGCGCAAGCACCGCGCCGGCGCGCGTATCGGCCATGATACGATGTACGACCATATTTACCTCGACGGGTTGGAGGATGCGTACGAACCCGGTCGCCTGATGGGCAACTTCGCCGAGGAAAGCGCCACCGAATATCAGTTCACCCGCGCCGCGATGGACGGCTTCGCGATCGAATCGCTTCACCGTGCCCAGCGCGCGCAGCGCGACGGCGCCTTCGATCGCGAGATCGTCCCGGTCGATGTCGCCGGTCGCAAGGGCACGACCACCGTCACGCTCGACGAACAGCCCGCGCGCGGCGACGTCGCCCGCATCCCGACGCTGAAGCCCGCCTTCTCCCCCGACGGCAGCATCACCGCCGCCAACGCGTCGTCGATCTCGGATGGTGCCGCCGCGCTGGTGATGACGCGCGCATCGGTCGCCGAGCGGCTCGGCCTGACGCCGATCGCCCGCATCGTCGCCCATGCCGGCCACGCCCATGCCCCCGCCCGCTTCGCCACCGCCCCCGTGCCGGCGATGCGTAAGGCAATGGAGCGCGCCGGCTGGAGCATCGCGGATATCGACCTGTTCGAGGTGAACGAGGCGTTTGCCGCCGTCGCGATGATCGCGATGCACGATCTCGACATCCCGCACGACCGGCTGAACATCCATGGCGGCGCCTGTGCGTTGGGCCATCCGATCGGCGCCAGCGGGGCGCGGATCATTGCCACGCTGCTCTCCGCGCTGGAGCGCACCGGTGGCACCCGTGGCTTGGCCTCGCTGTGCATCGGCGGTGGCGAGGCGACGGCGGTGGCGGTGGAATTGATGCGCTGACCGCCGGTCGCGGGAGCGAAAGGCGGCGGGGCGGCGTTCCGCTGCTGACGCCTGCCCCTGCTGGAGAATGCCGATGACCAATCTGCCGATCGAAATCGCGCTGCTCGGCTGGTCGACGGTGCTGCTGTTCGCCCACATCATGGTGCAGGGACAAACCGTGACCCGCGAGCGGGGGTTGGACTGGAACGCCGGCCCCCGCGATGACAGCGCCGCGCCGCTCGGTCCCCTTGCCGGCCGCGCCCAGCGCGCGCTGACGAATTTTCAGGAAACCTACCCCGCCTTTATCGGGTTGGCGCTTGCCCTGGCTGTCACGGACCGCACCGGCGGGATCGGCGCAGTAGGGGCCGCAACATGGTTCGTCGCCCGCATCGCCTACATCCCGCTTTATCTGTTCGGTGTACCCTATGTGCGCAGCCTGTGCTGGCTGGTGTCGATCCTCGGCCTGCTGCTGATGCTGATCCGGTTGATGTAGGCACAAGGATGGACAGTCTCTACATACTCTGACCGGTCGTCCCGACTAGCGACTGAGCTTGTCGAAGGCCCGTATCGAAGGACGGGTTGTCGCGCGGAACGGTGCCTCGATACGACCCCTCGATACGCCCCTGCGGGGCTACTCGGTCTCTACTCGGCACGAACGGGGGTGAAACCAGTCGTCCTAAAGCGCACCCGCTGCCGTCGTCTCGCTGATCGCATGCTTCGGCTCGCCGCCCTGCGTCCGCACCAGCGTCTCGAACCGATCCCCGTCAATCACGATCTCGTTGAACGCGGGCGGGCTGTTGCGCACCCGTTTCGATAGCGTCCCGGCGCCGATCATCCGCACCATCCAGCCATTGCAATCGACCGGCACATCGAATGGATCATGGACATGGCCCGACAGCACCGCATGGGCGCCCGCCGCCGCCAGTTCGCCCAGCGCATGTTCGCCCCGCCGCGTCTTGGCCGTGCCCTTTGTCCCGCCTTCAATCAGCGGGTGGTGCGCCGCCACGAAGATCAGATTGCCCTTGGGCGCCTTGTCGATCAGTGCCAGCGCCTTGCGCAGCGCACCGGGGCTGACGCTGCCCTTCGACCAGTTCCACCGCCACTGCGCGCGTGCCGTCGTCTTCAGCGGCACCACCGTCACCCCTGGCAGGTCGAGCGGCCGCTCGATCATCTTCTCGATCGCGGCATACCGGCGATACGGGATCAGGAAACGGCGGATCGGGTCCCAATAATAGGGAATGTCATGATTGCCGACCTCGACCGTCACCGGCGCAGCGAGGCTCTTCAACCACGCCCCGCCCGCCTCGAACTCCCGCGTCCGCGCCCGCATCGTCAGGTCGCCGGTCATCAGCACAGCGTCCGGCCGCTCGATCTCGACCCGTTCCTTGAACCAGGCGATCGCGGCCGGATCTTCCTTGCCGAAATGGACGTCGCTGACGTGGAATAGCTTGGTAGTCATCTCGACGCCCCTTCCCGTTCACCACCGATCCGTCAAGGCAGCTCGGCCAGCGCCTTTGGCTGATGCAACGGGCATCCGTTGAACCTGCCGCGGAAGTCGGCCGAATGCTGATATGTGTCTTTACGTGCGCGGTTGATGTTACCCAGCGGCTGATGCGCCGTCACGCCGTGCCAGATGCTATAGGACAGCGCGTCGTCGATCGCGTCCGACGCGCCATGTTGCCACGACGGTTGCGGCGGCATCTCCAGCGTGGCGACGGTGACGAACGGGCTGTCCTTTTCGTCCCACACCTTGGTCGGATCCTCGACTGGCATCGCGTCCAGATCGCGGTTCAGCTGCACCCGCAATTCCCAGGTGCCGCCCTGCGACGCCATCACCTCGTTCACCACCTCACGCAGCGCATCCGGGCGGTCCTTTGTCGACACCGTATCGCCGGTCAACTGTGTCAGCGCCGGACTGACCGGCGCCAGCGAGAACTTGGCGATATGGTCGCCGTAGCGGAATGGCGTCTGGCTGTAATATGTCTCGCCCAGCGGATGCACCTGCGCCGCGCCGCCCAGCGTCTGCAACGTCGACGATTCCAGCCCGACCGCCTCCAGCGTCGCCTCGAACGCGCGCAGCACACCCGACAGCAGCTTCTTCGCGCCCTCCGCCTTGTCGGTCGTGCCGGCCAGCAGCTTCAGGTTCTTGGAGAACGCCTCGGCATCCTTGGCCGCAAACGCCGGGCCGTTCACCATGATGATGTCCTGCGTCGTATCGCCTTCCGATCCCGGCAGACGCTCGCCTTCGACGCCGATCAGCTTCAGCGCCAACCCACGCGGCAGGGCTATAGCGTCGTCGAGGATATCGCCTGGATTGGTCGAGAAACGGATCACCGCTTCATAGGTCGCCGGCCGGGCGAACACGCCCTGCGCCAGTTCTGGCGGCAGGTCGGCATGGACGGTCAGCTTGCCCTTCGCGATGCCATGCGCCTTGGCGTGCACCGATCGCACGGCGTGGCCGTAATCCGCCGACGTCGTCTCGAGGATGGTCTGGAACGAATCGTTCAGCTGGCCGATCACCTCGCCCTCGTCCGGCTGCACATGCTCGACCGACGGATCGAAACGGACGGGTGGTTTGATCGTCATGCCGGGTATCCTTCTGTGATATCGAAGGATTAACCGTTCAGAGGATGCCCCGTTCCGCGCCCGTATCGATTGCTACACCATCATGGCGATCGTCATGACCGGCAGGGTGGCCCGCGCCACCAGCCCGATCGCCACCACCAGCGCCAGTGCTACCGACCCGGCAATCACCGCCCGCCGTGACCAGCGCTCGCCGCCGAGCAACACGCACGCCAGCGCCGTCACGATCATCGCCCACAGATGATATCTCAGGTCGGACGCGATACTGAACGCCCCGAAACTCGCCTCCAGCATTAGCGCCGACACCAGCATCGCCCGCGCGACACCCGCGACCGGCGACGCCGCCCGCCACGTCGCGACCAGCGCCGTGATCGCCGCGATGATCCACGCCACCGGCCACCCCAGCGGCGTGGCCGTGATCAGCCCGGCCAGCCGCTGCCACTTCACCGCCAGCCAGCCCGGCTGACCCAGCCCCAGTTCGTTCGGTTCCGACCCACCCGGCGGCCCCGCGTTCGGCCACTCGGCGGGCACCCACCAGCGCAATGTCGAATTCAGATGCGCCAGCCGATGCCCGGCATAGGCCAGCGGATGCGCGACGATCGCCGGCACCAGCATCGCGTAAAGCCGCGGCGGCGGCAGCTTTTGCATCCGCTCGCTGGCCGCCGCACAGGCTGGTGCCTCGCCCAGCGAGTCCCAGAAGAACGCCGTCACGCAATGATGCGCGATCAGCGCAAGGGTTTCGGCCTGTGTGAACCCCGCCGCGTCGGTCGGCGCGATCCGCACCGCGATGCCAGCCAGATCGTAAAGCGGCTGCGTTCGCTGCACCCCGCTCGGCTCCGCGCCCAGGACGCGCTGGTTGATCCCCGGCGACAGCGCCAGCGTCACCGCGACCAGCCCGATCACGATCCCGCCCCGCGTCCGCCAGCTTCTGGCCAGCACCAGCATCGCGACCAGCGGCGCCGCCGCAAACACCCCGTTGGCGCGGATCAGCACGGCATAACCCAGCAACATCGCCGCCACGGCCCAGACTGCGCCCGGCACCCGCCGCCCGTCGATCCGCCACCACCCGACGATGCCGACCGCCGCCAGCATCGCCCCGATGCCCTGCGCATCCTTCAGCACCACCGCCTGCCAACCCAGGAACAGCGGGAACAGACCGACCGCCACGATGGCCCAGCCGGCCCGCGCACGCCCCGCGCGCATGATCGCTGCCGCGATCAGGCCCAGTCCGCTCCAGTATGTCGCCATCTGCACGACCAGCATCGGCCCCGCCCCGGCGCCGAACACCAGCAACCCCGCCCAGAGCCGCGCCATGACCGGCGGATGCCAGTCGTCATAACTGCCCGACAGCGCCTGCGCATATTGAGCAACGCTGTCATACTCGGCAAAACCGGGCCAGAAGATCGCCAGCGAGACGAGCAACAACGCCGTGGCGGTGGTGATGAGCCGGGTCATGGAGCGCCGCGAAGGTGCAGGACCTACCCCCGAAACAGCTTCCCCGGCGGAGGCCGGGGCCAAGTTGAGGAGGTCATCGTGAGTCATCACAAACCTTCACCCAACTGGACCCCGGCCTCCGCCGGGGAGGAAGATCGTCTGGAGAGACTCCCCGCCCAATCGACGGGAAGCCCACCTATGCCCTAGATATGGATCGCCCGGCCATACGCGCCCAGCACACTCTCGTGCATCATCTCGGACAGGGTCGGATGCGCGAACACCGTCTCCATCAGTTCCTGCTCCGTCGTCTCCAGCTGGCGCGCGACGACATAGCCCTGGATCAGCTCGGTCACTTCCGCGCCCACCATGTGCGCGCCCAGCAGCTCACCGGTCTTCGCGTCGAACACCGTCTTCACGAAGCCCTCGGCCTCGCCCAGCGCGATCGCCTTGCCGTTGCCGATGAAGGGGAACTTGCCAACCTTCAGCTCGTAGCCGGCCTCCTTCGCCTTCGCCTCGGTAATGCCGACGCTCGCCACCTGCGGGCGGGAATAGGTGCAGCCGGGGATGTTGCCCTTGTCCATCTGGTGTGGATGACCGCCGGCGATCTTCTCGACCGCGATCACACCCTCATGGCTCGCCTTGTGCGCCAGCCACGGTGCGCCCGTCACGTCGCCGATCGCCCAGATACCGTCGACGTTGGTCTGGCCGTACCCGTTGGTCTTGATGTGACCGCGGTCGGTTTCGACGCCCAGTGCCTCCAACCCGATTTCCTCGGTGTTCGGCACGATGCCGATCGCGACGATGACATGGCTGAACTCGGTCGTCTCGACCTTGCCGTCCTTGCCCTTGATCGCAGCTTTCACGCTACCCGCGCCCGGCTCGATCTTCTCGACGCCCGCGCCGGTCACGATCTTGATGCCCTGCTTGGTCAGCGCCTTGTCCATGAAGGTCGAGATTTCCTCGTCCTCCACCGGCAGGATGCGGGGCAGCATTTCGACGATCGTCACGTCGGCGCCCATATCGTTGTAGAAGCTGGCGAACTCCACGCCGATCGCACCCGATCCGATGACCAACAGCTTCGTCGGCATCTCGGTCGGCACCATCGCATGGCGATACGTCCACACGCGCTTGCCGTCGGCTTTGGCGAACGGCAGGTCGCGGGCGCGCGCGCCGGTGGCGATCAGGATGTTCTTCGCCTCAAGCTCGACCGTCTTGTCGCCCTGCTTGACGCTCAGCTTGCCCTTGCCGGTGATCGCGCCGACGCCCTCATGCACCGCGACCTTGTTCTTCTTCATCAGGCCCTTGACGCCCGCGTTCAGCTGGCCCGCGACCTTGCGGCTGCGATCGACGATCTTGCCCAGGTCGAAACCGACATTGTCCGCCTTCAAGCCGTATGAATCGGCGTGCGTCATGTAATGATAGATTTCCGACGTGCGCAGCAGCGCCTTGGTCGGGATGCAGCCCCAGTTCAGGCAGATGCCACCCAGCCGCTCGCGTTCCACGATGGCGACCTTCAGGCCAAGCTGGCTCGCCCGGATCGCGGCGACATAGCCACCGGGGCCGGAGCCGAGGATGATGAGGTCGTAGGATTCGGCCACTTGTCGGTTCCTTCTCAGCGTCCGGCGCGAGGGCCGGTCAATTGTTCGTTTGCTCGACGATGACCGGCGGCACGCGTCGCGGCTGCCGGTCCTCGCCGATCGCGACGAAGGTGAATTTGGCCTCCGTCACCTTGTAACTGCGGTCGTCGTGGCGCGCGCGGCGCCAGCTTTCGACGTCGATCGTCATCGATGTGCGGCCGACACGCGCCAGCTTGGCGTACACCGACACCTCGTCCCCGACGACGACGGGGCGGTGAAAGGTCATGCCCTCCACCGCGATCGTCACCGCGCGGCCATGGCTGTGGCGCGATGCGACCGAGCCCGCGGCCGAATCCATCATGCTCATCAGCCACCCGCCGAAGATGTCGCCATAAGGATTGGTATCCGCCGGCATTGCAATCACGCGCACCGCCGGCAGCCCTTCTGGCGGCATCTCGTCGGGATGGACGTCCATCGCCGGGATCAGGCGAGCATGCCGAGCGGCCGCTCGACCAGTTCCTTGAAAACCTTCATCAGCTCGGCGCCATCGGCCCCGTCGATCGCGCGGTGGTCGAAGCTGCCCGTCGCCGACATGACGCTGGCGATGCCCAGTTCGCCGTCGACGATGTACGGCCGCTTCTCACCGGCACCGATCGCCAGGATCATGCCCTGCGGCGGGTTGATGACCGCCTCGAACTGCTTGATCCCGAACATGCCCATGTTGCTGATCGACGCGGTGCCGCCCTGGAATTCCTCGGGCTTCAGCTTGTTCTCCTTGGCGCGCGCGGCCATGTCCTTGACCGCTGCCGAGATCGACGACAGCGAGCGGGTATCTGCCTCCGTCACGATCGGCGTGATCAGGCCCGACGGCGTGGACACCGCGACCGAGATGTCGGCGCGCTTGAACGTCACCAGCTGGTCCGGTGTGAACATCACGTTGCACTTCGGCACCGCCATCAGCGACACCGCCAGCGCCTTCACCAGCAGGTCGTTCACCGACAGCTTCACGCCGCGGCTTTCCAGCGAGGCGTTCAGCTCGCCGCGCAGCTTCAACAGCGCGTCGAGGCGCACGTCCACCGTCAGGTAGATGTGCGGCACCGTCTGCTTCGATTCGGTCAGGCGGCGCGCGATCGTCTTGCGCATGTTGCTGAGCTTGGTCAGCTCGTGCGGGATATCCGGCACCGTCGCGGGCTTTGCGGCAGGAGCCGGTGCAGCAGCAGCGGCGGGCGCTTCCGTGGTCGACGTGGCGGCCTTGGCAGGGGCGGCACCCGCCTTGGCACCGTCGAGATCGGCCTTCACGATCCGGCCCTTGGGACCGGAGCCGGTGACGCCGGCGATGTCGATGCCCTTCTCGGCGGCGAGACGACGGGCCAGCGGGCTCGCCTTCACGCGGTCGCCCGATGCCGCCGGTTTGGCCGCGCCGGCGTCGGCGGGACGGCCATGATCCTCGGCCTCGCTCTCGCTGCGGGCGACGGGCGCGCCCTCATTGCCCTTGGTGTTGGGATCGGTCGCGTCCGGCGTGCCCTTGAACGCGGGGTCGGCAGGCTGCGGCGTTTCCGATTTCGCGGCGGGTGCGCTGATGCTGGACGCATCCTCGCCCTCTTCCAGCAGGATCGCGATGACCGTGCCGACCTTCACATTGTCGGTGCCTTCGGCGACCAGGATCTTGCCGATCGTGCCTTCGTCGACCGCCTCGAACTCCATCGTCGCCTTGTCGGTCTCAATCTCGGACATGATGTCGCCGGACGACACGGTGTCGCCCTCCTTCACCAGCCATTTGGCGAGCGTGCCCTCTTCCATCGTGGGCGACAGCGCGGGCATCTTGATCTCGATCGGCATGAAGGTCCTCGGGCTTCGGTAAGGGCACGCTCTCTCGCCCCACGGCGCGCGCGGGTCAAGCCCGACGCGCTTGCACGATCGCCGCCATGGCGTCACACCACGTCCGGAACGGGGCTTATCATGCGCATCTATCTGGTAGTGATCGACGACAGTCCGGAAGCGGAGATCGCCCTGCGGTTCGCCGCCCGCCGCGCGGTGAAGACCGGTGGCGGTGTCGAAATCCTCACCCTGCTACCGCCGCAGGAATTCATCGCGTTCGGCGGCGTCCAGGCCACGATCGAGGAAGAGGCGCGCCATCATGCCGAGGGGCTGGTATCGCGCGCCGCCGGCACGCTGTTCTCTGAATCCGGTCTGACGCCGGCGATCACCGTCCACGGTGGTGAGGGGCCGAAGGTGATCCGCGACATGATCGCCGCCAATCCCGATATCGCCGCGCTCGTGCTGGGCGCCGCCGCATCGGGCGCGCCGGGCGCGCTCGTCACCCATTTCACCGGTGCCGACGCCGGTGCGCTGGCGGTGCCGGTGATGATCATCCCCGGCTCGCTGACCCCCGAACAGATCGATCGCCTGAGCTGAAGCCCATGGCTGCGCCGCCGCTGGTCTTTGCCCATCGCGGCGCGTCCGCCTGGCGGCCCGAACACACGCTGCCCGCCTATGCCCGCGCGATCCGCGACGGCGCCGATTATATCGAACCCGATCTGGTGATGACCCGCGACGGCGTCCTGGTCGCCCGTCACGAAAACAACATCGCCGACACCACCGACGTCGCCCGCCACCCCCGCTTCGCCGATCGCTGCACCACCAAGACGATCGACGGCCTGTCGCACACCGGCTGGTTCACGGAGGATTTCACGCTCGACGAACTGAAGACGCTGCGCGCGATCGAGCGATTGGGCCATGTCCGTCCGGAAAGCCGCTCCTATGACGGGCTGTTTCCCATCCTGACCTGGGACGAGATCGTCGATTTCGCCGCCACCGAATCGGCCCGGCTGCACCGCCCGATCGGCCTCGTCCCCGAACTGAAACACTCTACCTATTTCGCCGGTATCGGCCTGCCGCTGGAGGACAGCTTCATGGCCGCCTGCGCGCGCCATCCCTGGCTGCGCATCGCCCCGCTGGAGGTCCAGTCGTTCGAGACGGCAAACCTGCGCTATCTGCGCGACCGGCTGGGCCGCCCCGCCAATCTGCGCCTGATGCAGTTGATCGGTGACGCCGACGCTCACCCCGCCGACGATCCCACCCTGTCCTATGCCACGATGACAACCCCCGCCGGCCTTACCGAGATCGCGCGCTATGCCGATGTCGTCGCACCCTCCGCCCGCGCGGTCATCCCGCTCGGCCCCGACGATCGTCTGCTCGCCCCCACCTCGCTGGTCGCAGACGCGCACGCGGCCGGCCTGCTCGTCCGCGTCTGGACGTTTCGCCCCGAAAACCGCTTCCTGGCTGCGGACTTCCGCGACGATGCCGGCGCCGACGCGCGCAACCCGTCTGGATCGATCGCCGAGATGCGCGCCTATCTCGCTACCGGCCTCGACGGTTTCTTCACCGACGATCCTGCGTTGGGCAGAGCCGCGCTGGCAACATGACAAGAATGTTAATCGTCACCGAAACGTCTTTATTCCGCAACGTCCGCGTCATTCCCCGCCGCCAATAAGCGCCCACGGCCAACGCGCCCACCGGGGGATTTTCCATGACTGTTTCGACCGCGAACCTCGCCTATGACGATGGCGACATCGACACGAACGTGTCGGCCAACCCGCATATCGACGAGCTGATCGCCAGCCGTTATTCGCGCCGGCAGACGCTGCGCGGCGGTCTGTCCGCGATGACGGCGGCGGTGTTCGGCGGCATGTTGCTGAGCGGCTGCGACGATGATGACGACAGCCCCGATCCCGTCACGGTCGATGCCGGCAGTGCGGTGGCGACCACCGCCGGCCGCCCCGTCACGCTGACCGGCGCCACCGTCGGCGCCGTGGCCGGCACCGGCTGGTCACAGGTCAGCGGGCCGAGCGTCACGATCAACAACGCCGCAACGTCGACCGCCTCGTTCACCGCGCCCGGCGTCACGACTGCGACGCCGCTCGTCTTCCGCTTCTCGGCCACCAACAGCGCCGGGACAGCCTCGACCGCCGACGCCACCGTCACCGTCAGCCCCGCCGTGCTGGGCTTTACCGCCGTGCCGAAGAGCCTCGCCGATATCGTCGCCGTGCCCGATGGCTATGCCGTCACCGTCCTCTATCGCCTCGGCGATCCGATCGCGTCGGGCGTCGCGGCCTATGCCAATAACGGTACCGACACGAACTTCGCCCAGCGCGCCGGCGATCATCATGACGGCATGAGCTATTTCGGCCTGTCCGCCAGCGCCAGCACGCCGGATCCAACGAACAGCAGCCGCGGTCTGCTCGTGATGAACCACGAGAATATCAGCGAGCAGTATCTGCATGTGAACGGCGTCACCGCCGGTGCCGTCCGGCTGGAAAGCGAGGCGATCAAGGAGATCGAATCGCATGGCGTCTCGGTGATCGAGATATCGCGCACCGCGGCTAGCGGCACATGGAGCTATAACCAGTCGTCCGCCCTCAACCGTCGCGTCACGCCCAACACGCCGGTGTCGTTCAGCGGCCCGGTGCGCGGCAACGCCGTCCTGCGCACGCGCCAGTCGCCCGATGGCACCGCCGGTCGCGGCACGATCAACAATTGCGCCAACGGCACGATGCCGTGGCACACATACCTGACCTGCGAAGAGAACTGGGCCGGTTACTTCCGCCGCGCCACCGGCGACGCCGCGCTGCGCACCGCCGCCGGTCGCGGCAAGGAGAACACCTCGCTGACCCGTTACGGTATCCGCGAAGGCAATGCCGGCAATTACGGCTGGTCCACCGTCGTCCCCGCCGACACCACCAGCACGATCTATGCCCGCTGGAACGCCAGCGTGATTGCCGGAACCGTCACCGATGGCACCACAGATTTCAGCCACGAACCGTTCCAGCTCGGCTGGGTGGTCGAGATCGATCCCTTCGATCCCGCCGCCACCCCGCGCAAGCGCACCGCGCTTGGCCGCATGAATCACGAGGGCTGCGAAATCGGCCGCACCATCGCCGGCGTGAAGCCCGCCTTCTACATGGGCGACGACGCGCAGAACGAATATCTCTATAAATTCGTCTCCGCCACGCCGTGGTCGGCCGCCGACGCCAACGCCACCAACCGCCTTGCCATCGGCGACAAATATCTCGACGCCGGCACGCTGTACGTCGCGAAGATGAATGCGGATGGCAGCGGCCAGTGGCTGCCGCTGGTGTTCGGCCAGAACGGCCTGACCTCGTCGAACGCCACCTATGCGTTCGCCGATCAGGCCGATGTGCTGGTCAACACCCGTCTTGCCGCCGACATCCTCGGCGCGACGAAGATGGACCGGCCGGAATGGACCGCCGTCAATCCCGCCACCGGCGAGATGTACTTGACGCTGACCAACAACTCGTCGCGCACCGCCGCCAATGTCGATGCGCCCAACCCGCGCGCCTACACCGATCCGAAGACGGACGGCCGCTCGGCCGGCACCGGCAACGTCAACGGCCACGTCATCCGCCTGCGCGAAACGGGTGACACGTCGGAGGCGACCGCGTTCGCGTGGGACATCTATGCCTTCGGCGCCGGCAGCGACCTGAACCCGACCAACATCAACCTGTCGGGGCTGGATGCCACCAACGACTTCTCGTCGCCCGACGGCCTGTGGTTCGGCCTGAACAGCAATGCCACCGGTCAGGGTACGCCGGTGATGTGGATCGAAACCGACGACGGTGCCTATACCGATGTCACCAACTGCATGCTGCTCGCCGCCATTCCCGGCACGGTTGGCGATGGCGGCACCCGGTCGGTGACCAGCTCGCTCGGCGGCGTAACCAACACCGTCACCACCCGCACCGGCAAGGCGCCGGGTGCCACCCTGCGCCGCTTTCTGGTCGGGCCGAAGCAGTGCGAGATCACCGGCATCCATTCGACGCCGGATGGCCGCTCGCTGTTCGTGAACATCCAGCATCCGGGCGAAGGCGGCAACGCGTCGGCCATCTCTAGCAACTGGCCCGCCAACCAGACCGGCACCGCCGCCCCCACCTCGCGCCCGCGTTCGGCAACGATCGTCATCACGCGCACCGACGGCGGCCTCGTCGGCCTGTAAGCCGAAACCCTGTTCCCCGGCGCAGGCCGGGGTCCAGTTGGGTGAAACGTCGTCATGAAAACGACGACCTTTCCAACTGGACCCGGCCTTCGCCGGGGAACTGCATCCAACCCGATCGAACCAAAACCATACCGATCGCTTGACGATCCCCGATACCGACGCGATACCGCTACCAAAGCAGGAAGAGGATCGCATGGCACACCAATCGTTCGCGCTGGACAGCGCGCTGCCGGCCGACTGGCGACAGGGGCTTTTCGTCGGCCGGATCGATCGCGGCGAAGGCCCGACCCCGATCCTCGTCGCCGCCGGCATCGCCTATGACATGACGTCCGTCGCTCCCACCGTCTCGGCGCTCGTCGCCGGCGGATCGTTCGACACCGCCGCCGGTACATCGCTCGGCGATCTGCTCGATCTCGGCCTGTCGCCGGATAGCGACGCTGCCGTCCGCCTGCTCAGCCCGATCGACCTGCAATGCGTGAAAGCCGCCGGTGTCACCTTCGCTGTCTCCGCACTGGAACGCGTGATCGAGGAACAGGCACGCGGCGATTACACCCGCGCCGCCGAAGTCCGGGGGGGCCTCGAAGCCGCGCTTGGCGGCAGCATCGGCTCGGTGATCCCCGGCTCCGAACAGGCCGCCACGCTGAAAAACGCGCTGATCGACGGCGGCATGTGGTCGCAATATCTGGAGGTCGCCATCGGCCCGGATGCGGAGATCTTCACCAAATCCCCCGTCCTCTCCACCGTCGGCTGCGGCGCGCCGATCGGCATCCGCTCCGATTCCACCTGGAACAACCCCGAACCCGAAGTCGTCCTGCTCGCCGACGCGCATGGCCATGCGGTCGGCGCGACACTCGGCAATGACGTGAACCTGCGCGATTTCGAGGGTCGCTCGGCCCTGCTGCTCAGCAAGGCGAAGGACAACAACGCCTCCTGCTCGCTCGGCCCGCTCATCCGCCTGTTCGACGACGGCTTCACGATGGACGACGTCCGCGACGCCCAGATCGCGCTGCGGATCGAGGGCGAGGACGGCTATGTCCTGAACGGCGCCAGTTCGATGCGTGAGATCAGCCGTGATCCCGAAGACCTGCTGGCCCAGTCACTCAGCGAGCATCATTACCCCGACGGATTCGTCCTGTTCCTCGGCACGCTGTTCGCCCCGACGCAGGATCGTGATCATCCCGGCCGCGGCTTCACGCACAAGGTCGGTGACGTGGTGACGATCAGCAACGATCGCCTCGGCACGCTCAGCAACCCTGTCACCACATGCGACCAAGCGCCACCATGGCAATTCGGCCTCGGCGACCTGATGCGCAACCTCGCCAAACGCGGTCTGCTCACGGCATGACCACCGCGCATTACCCCAGCCTCATCGACAAGCGCGTCATCGTCACCGGCGGCGGATCGGGCATCGGCGAGGGTCTCGTCACCGCGTTCGTGCAACAGGGCGCGCAGGTCGCCTTCGTCGATATCGCCGATGCCGACAGCGCCGCGCTGGTCGATCGCCTGTCGCCGGCAGCGCGCCACGCCCCCGTCTATCGCCACTGCGACTTGACGGACCTCGACCAGCTTGCAACCGTCTTCGCCGATCTAGAAAGCGCGCTCGGCGGCGTCGACATCCTCATCAACAACGCCGGCAACGACGACCGCCATTCGATCGACGACGTCACCCCCGAATACTGGGACCAGCGCCTGAACGTGAACCTGCGCCACCAGTTCTTCGCCGCCAAGGCGGTGGTGCCTGCGATGAAGCGCGCCGGCGGCGGTGCGATCCTGAACTTTGGATCGATCAGCTGGCACCTCGCCCTGCCCGACCTGATCCTCTACCAGACATGCAAGGCCGCGATCGAAGGCCTGACGCGCAGCCTCGCCCGCGATCTCGGCCGCGACAACATCCGCGTCAACACGATCGTCCCCGGCAACGTCCAGACCCCCCGTCAGGAGAAATGGTACACGCCCGAGGGCGAGGCCGAGATCGTCGCCGCGCAATGCCTCGATGGCCGTATTCAGCCGGCCGACGTCGCCGCGCTCGTCCTGTTCCTCGCGTCCGACGATGCGCGTATGTGTACCGGCCACGACTATTTTATCGATGCGGGGTGGCGATGAACATCAAGGCAGAACACGCACTAACCGTCGGCGCGACGCTGGGCGAGGGACCGATCTGGGTCGATGACGCGCTCTGGTTCGTCGATATCAAGCAACAGCGCATCTATCGCCACGATCCCGCCACCGGCGCGCTCGATCACTGGCCTGCGCCCGAAATGGTCGGCTGGGTGCTTCCCGCCGAACCGGGGAAGTTCGTCGTCGGGCTACGTTCAGGCCCGCATCGCTTCGACCCCGCGACCGGCGCGTTCGAGCCGATTGCCAGCGTCGATACCGATCTGCCGGCCAACCGCCTGAACGACGCCGCGCTCGATCCCGCCGGCCGTATCTGGTTCGGCACGATGGACGATGACGAGGCCGCGATCAGCGGTCGCCTCTATCGCCTCGACGGCACCACCGTCACCGACAGCGGCGCCGATCCCGTTGCGATCACCAACGGCCCCGCGATCAGCCCGGCCGGCGACCGCCTCTACCACGTCGATACCATCGGCAAGCGCATCACCGTCCACCCGCTGTCGCCCGACGGCACGCTGGGCGCGGGCGAAACCTTTCAGACGTTCACGATGGATGACGGCTATCCTGATGGCGCGATCTGCGATGCGGAGGGCGGCGTCTGGCTCGGCCTGTACAGCGGCTGGGAAGCCCGCCGCTACGCGCCCGACGGTACACTGACCGACGTGGTCGAATTCCCCGTCGCCAACATCACCAAGATCGCGCTCGGCGGCCCCGATGGCCGCACCGCATACGCGACGACCGCGCGCCAGGGCCTCGACAACACCGCCCTCGCTGCCCAGCCGCTGGCCGGCGACATCTTCACCTTCCGGGTCTCCGTGCCCGCCAAACCGCCACTCAGAGCGGCCTGAACGCAGGCGTCCAACAAGGCGCGACAGAGAGGAAGCACGAACGTGGAAGCAAGACAGGTCAATAACGGTCTGATCGGCCTGATCGTCGCGGTCGCGACGATCGGCGGGTTCATGTTCGGCTATGATTCCGGCGTCATCAACGGCACGCAAAAGGGGATCGAGGCGGCGTTCGACCTCGGCCGGCTCGGCATCGGCGTCAATGTCGGCGCGATCCTCGTCGGATCGTCGATCGGCGCGTTCACCGCCGGTCGCCTCGCCGACCTGATCGGCCGCCGCAACACCATGATGCTCGCCGCCGTGCTGTTCATCGTCAGCGCGCTGCTGGCCGGTGCCGCCGGTTCCTCCGCGATCTTCATCATCGCCCGCATCATCGGCGGCCTCGGCGTCGGGGCCGCCAGCGTCACCAGCCCGGTCTATATCTCCGAAGTCACCCCCGCCAATGTGCGCGGCCGCCTGTCGAGCGTGCAGCAGGTGATGATTATCTCCGGCCTCACCGGGGCCTTCGTGGCCAACTTCCTTGTCGCCCGCTATGCTGGCGGATCGACCGCGATGTTCTGGGCCGGGTATGAGGCTTGGCGCTGGATGTTCTGGCTTCAGGTGATCCCGGCCGCGATCTATTTCGTGGCGCTGTTCTTCATCCCCGAAAGCCCCCGCTATCTCGTCGTGCGCGGCCGCGATGCCGAGGCGCAGGGCGTCCTCACCCGCCTGTTCGGCCCGGCCGAGGCCACCCGCAAGGTCGCCGACATCCGCGCCAGCCTCTCCGCCGATCAGCACAAGCCCCGCCTGTCCGACCTGATCGACAGGACCAGCGGCAAGATCCGCCCGATCCTGTGGGTCGGCATCGGCTTGGCCGTCTTCCAGCAGCTCGTCGGCATCAACGTCGTGTTCTATTACGGCGCGACCTTGTGGGAGGCGGTCGGCTTTACCGAGGACAACGCGCTCCAAATCAACATCCTGTCCGGCGCCCTCTCGATCGGCGCCTGCCTGCTGACGATCGCGCTGATCGACAGGATCGGCCGCAAGCCGCTCCTGCTGATCGGCTCGGCCGGCATGACCGTCACGCTCGCCACCGTCGCCTGGGCCTTCTCCACCTCCGTCCCCGGCGCATCCGGCACCGGCGTCACCCTGCCCGGCAACGCCGGCGTCATCGCGCTGGTCGCCGCCAACCTCTATGTGATCTTCTTCAACGTCAGCTGGGGTCCGGTGATGTGGGTGATGCTCGGCGAAATGTTCCCGACCCAGATCCGCGGCTCCGCCCTCGCCGTGTCCGGCTTCGCCCAGTGGATCGCCAACGCCGCCATCGCCGTCAGCTTCCCGTCGATGGTACTCTCGCCCGGCCTGTCGATCACCTACCTGCTCTACACGCTGGCGGCGCTGGTTTCGTTCTTCTTCGTGAAGGCGATGGTCCAGGAAACCCGCGGCCGCGAACTAGAGGACATGCAGGGCTGATCGCCACCGTCACCTCCGCGCCGGCGGGGGTGACGGAAATTCGGTCGATGTTCGATCGATACCTTTGGCATTTTTGCGATCCTCGCTGCGACCATGTGCATCTTGAGCATGGGCGTTAACCGCGCCAGCTCATTTGCCAGCGCCGGAACAAGCGCCGCTCACTGCGATCATCACTCGGAAACGGTTGGGCAGCTCCAGACCAAACCAGCCATTCCGTTTCCGCCCAAGTCGCGACATTCGCTGGCGTGAAAGCGGACCCGAACGACCGGGAATCCCGCTTGCCTATGCACTGCGTCCCAACAACCGATTTTGGCCTGAAATGAGGCATTAATGCGGGCTGGATCGTCTTTCCATTGCCACGTCCTTCGATAAGTAGGCGTCCGACGGCACACCCAACATGCTGCCGGGGGGACAAATGATGAAGAGGATGATCGCTGGACTGATCGGCATGGGGCTATTGGCAAATGCCATGCCAGCATTTGCCGCCGTGAAGCTGAATGTCGATAGATCCGGCACACTGACCGGCGCGACCGGCGTTGTTATTGGTAAAAACACTTACAATGTCGACTTCTTCGATAACAGCTGCACCGTCGTTTTCGGCACCTGCTCGGCAAGCAAGTTCGACTTCAAGACAGATGTAACGGCAAGGGATGCAGCCAGCGCATTGCTAAACCAAGTCTACACGACCGCTAACGTCAAGACTTATAGCAGGGTGCTTGGTTGCGAGGCAGGGATATGCGATAGCTATATACCATATCAGCTTTTTGCCGGTGATCCCAGTTACGCCTTGGCCATCGTGGCAGCATACCGCGGAACCGATCGAAAGTTCGTAGGAGCAGGGCCGGCATATCCGGAAATCAATACCTCGACCACGGCGGACTCGTCGGTAAATTATGTACGCTTTACGATGCAGACTGTAGCCGCCGTGCCCGAGCCCGCGACTTGGGCGATGATGCTGGTCGGCTTCGGCATGGTTGGCGCGGCCTCCCGCTCTCGTCGCCGGAGCACCGCAACAACCTTTGCCTAACGCTCTTACCCAATTGGATTTAAGAGCCGTCAGTCGAAAGGCTGGCGGCTTTTCCATATCCGCTGTCCACCGAACCCCGCCATTCCGACGCTCGGCCTTCTTGATGAGATTACCGGCACCGAACGCTGGCTGACCCGCACGCACCTCACCAACGTACCGCTCCGGCCGAAATCACTTGTCGCCTTATGCTCGACGATGCGACAACCTTCCTGCTATCAAGCCGCGCTGACCGGAGCACCCAGCATGTTCGTCGATTTCCGCAATGCCTGGCCGCCGCCCGAACCGTGGCAGCCGAAGCCGCAACCGCCGCGGATCAGTCGTCGGGGCGAATCGGTGCTGGCGTGGATACTCGGGTTCAACCTGCTGATGCTGTTCCTCGGGCCGCTGGCTGGCGCGACGGTGATCGATGCGGTGGTCGCCCTGTTCCGGTCTTGAAGCTCACCCGATCCGTTCCAAGCCCGCCGCATACGCCTTCGCCCGCGCGACGTAATGCGCTGCCGAAAGGCGCAGTTTCTCGATCGCTTCGGGTGGCAACGTCCGCACCGCCCGTGCCGGCGACCCGACGATCAGGCTGCCCGCCGGGAAGTCCTTCCCCTCCGTCACCAGCGCCCCCGCGCCGATCAGGCAGCCGTCGCCGATCGTCGCGCCGTTCAGCACCGTCGCACCCATGCCCACCAGCACATCGTCGCCGATGGCACAGCCATGCAGGATCGCGTGATGCCCGATCGTGCAACCCCGCCCCACGGTAAGCGGATAACCAGGATCGGAGTGCATCATCACCCCCTCCTGCACATTGGTGCCGTCACCCACGGTGATGGCGGTATTGTCCGCCCGGATCACCGCGCCGAACCACACGCCGACATCGCGGCCCAGCACCACCTCGCCGATCAGGTCGGCCGAGGGCGCGATCCATGCCGATCCATCCGCCGGCAATCTGGGGCGTTTCCCGTCGATCGCATACACGGCCATCAGCGCGCCTCCTTCACCCGCAGGCGATATTGGTGCAGCAGCGGCTCCGTATAGCCATTGGGCTGGCCCAGCCCCTCGAACACCAGCGCCCGCGCCGCCTGGAACGCCAGGCTGGTGTCCTCCCGCCCCGCCATCGGCCGGTACAGCGGATCGCCCGCATTCTGTGCATCGACCTTTGCCGCCATCCGCCGAAGGGCGCCCTCCGCCTCATCCGCCGTCGCCACCCCGTGGAGCAGCCAGTTGGCCATATGCTGCGATGAGATGCGCAGCGTCGCGCGGTCCTCCATCAGCCCGACATCATGAATGTCAGGCACCTTGGAACACCCCACCCCCTGATCGACCCAGCGCACCACATAGCCCAGGATGCCCTGCGCATTATTCTCCAATTCCTCGCGCACCTCGTCCGGCCGCCAGTTCCGCCCCGCCGCAACCGGCACCGTCAGCAACGCATCCAACGACGCCGGCATCTCCCCCGCCCGCGCCGCCTGTCGCGTCTGCACATCGACATCATGATAATGCGTCGCGTGCAGCGTCGCCGCGGTGGGAGACGGCACCCAGGCGGTGGATGCGCCGGTCATCGGATGCGCGACCTTCTGTGCCAGCATGTCCGCCATCCGGTCGGGCGCCGCCCACATGCCCTTGCCGATCTGCGCCCGCCCGCTCAGGCCGCACGCCAGCCCGATCTGCACGTTGCGATCCTCATACGCGCCGATCCACGCCGCCCCCTTCATCTCGCCCTTGCGGATCATCGGTCCGGCCCGCATCGCGCTGTGCATCTCGTCGCCGGTGCGATCGAGGAAGCCGGTGTTGATGAACACCAACCGGTGCCGCACCGCCGCGATGCACGCCGCCAGATTGGCCGACGTCCGCCGCTCCTCGTCCATCACTCCGACCTTGATCGTGTGCCGCGCCAGCCCCAGCATATCCTCGACCGCGTCGAACAGCCGGTCGGTGAACGCGGCTTCTTCCGGCCCGTGCATCTTGGGCTTCACGATATAGATCGATCCCGTCCGGCTGTTCTGCCGCGCGCCGTTCACGTCATGCAGCCCGATCAGGCTGGTGACGATCGCATCCAATATCCCCTCCGGCGCCTCGCTCCCGTCGGGCAGGCGCACCGCCGGCGTCGTCATCAGATGCCCGACATTGCGCACGAACATCAGGCTGCGCCCCGGCAGCGTGAAGCCCGTGCCGTCCGGCGCGACATAGTCGCGGTCCGCCGCCAGCCGCCGCTCCACCGTCTGCCCGCCCTTGTCGAACGACGCCGCCAGCGTCCCCGTCATCAGCCCCAGCCAATTGTCATATGCCGCGACCTTGTCGTCGGCATCCACCGCCGCCACTGAATCCTCCAGATCGGCAATCGTGCTCAGCGCCGATTCCAGCACGACATCCGCCAGCCCCGCTGCATCGTCGCGCCCGATCGGATGCGCGGCGTCGATCACCAATTCAATATGCAGCCCATGATGGCGCAGCAGCCAGTTCGCGCCAGCCCGACCGACCAGTTGCGCCGGGTCGGCCAGCACCGGCGCTTCCCCCTTCCAGTCGCGCCAAGTCCCTTCGGCCAGCGGCACCGCCCGGTCCAGAAAGTCCCGCGCCCACGCGATCACCGCCTCCCCGCGCGCCGCGTCATACCCGCCGCCCGCCGCGTGGCCCGGAATTGCATCCGTCCCGTACAGCGCATCGTACAGGCTGCCCCAGCGCGCATTCGCCGCGTTCAACAGGAAACGCGCATTCAGGATCGGAACCACCAGTTGCGGCCCCGCCAGCGTCGCGACTTCGGCATCGACATTGGCCGGATCGATCATGAAAGGCGCCGGCTCGTCGACCAGATAGCCGATCGACCGCAGGAACGCCTGATACTCACCCTGATCGACCGCTGCGCCCGCCCGCGCGCCGTGCCACGCATCAAGCTGCGCCTGCATGGCATCCCGCACCGCCAGCAGCCGCGCATTCTCCGGCGCGAACCGCGCATAGACCGCCGCCATCCCCGCCCAGAAATCAGCCGGCGCGATCCCCGTCCCCGGCAACGCACGCTCTTCCAAAAACGCCACCAGTGGCGCCGCGACGCTCAACCCGGCCCGCTGCTCGAACTCCGCCATCGTCCATTTCCCCGCCCATGATTTTTCCGCGATCATAGCCGAGCATCGCCGCTATCCAATAGGCCCATCGACCCCCGGCCGATCGCTCGCCAAGGCCAACGTCACCGCATCGATCCGCCGCAGCATCGCTACGAACCCGGCGACCTCGTCCGCCGGAAAGCTGGCGAAGATCCGCCGCTCCAGATCGATCGCCTTGGGCGCTACCGCCGCATATAGCGTCTCCCCCGCCGCCGTCAGCGACAGCAGGTGTGACCGCCGGTCCTGCGGGTTGGCCACCCGCGCCAGCAACCCGCGATCGACCAGCGCGATCGCCGCGCGGCTGACCGTCACCTTATCCATCCGCGTCCGCGCGCCGATCTCGGCCTGTGTGATCCCGCCGGTCTCGGCGACCACCGCCACCAGCCGCCATTCCGGGATCGTGAGCCCGAACAGCGCCTCATAGGTCCGCGCGATCGTGTCGCTCACCAGATTGGAGGTGAACGACAGCCGGTACGGAATGAAATCGTCGAGCGCGAGCGTGGTCATTAGGCGATAGTAACGATTGACACTATCCCGGCAACGGCCCAAATTGGTATCAATCGATACGAAATTTGCGATGAGGATGCCGATCATGGAGCATATGGACGTCAACCCGATGGGTCTCGACGGGTTCGAATTCGCCGAATTCACCTCGCCCGATCCCGACGCGCTGGGCGCGCAGTTCGAGGCGCTGGGCTTCACCGCCGCCGCCACCCATCCGACGCGCGCCGTCACCCGGTACAAGCAGGGCCGCATCAACCTGCTCCTGAACCGCATGGACACCGGCCACGCTGCTGATTTCCGCACGGCGCACGGCCCCTCGGCCAGCGGCATGGCCTTCCGCGTCCACGACGCCAAAGCCGCCTATGACGCCGCCATCGCGCGCGGCGCCAAGTCCGCCGACGCCGCCACCGGCGCGCTGGGCAGCGGTTATGCGCTGGAGGGGATCGGCGGATCGATGCTCTATCTGGTCGATCGCCACGGCGGCGCCGGCTCGCTCTATGACGACTGGGACCAGATTCCCGGCGCGGCCGAGGCAGAGGCCGCCAACAATGTCGGTCTCGACCTGCTCGACCACCTGACCCACAATGTGCGTCGCGGCCAGATGCGGACATGGTCTACCTTCTACGGCCAGATCTTCGGTTTCGAGGAACAGAAGTATTTCGACATCAAGGGCAAGGCGACCGGCCTGTTCAGCCAGGCCATGATCGCCCCGGACCGCGCGATCCGCATCCCCCTGAACGAGAGCCAGGACGACAAGAGCCAGATCGAGGAATTCATCCGCGATTACAATGGCGAGGGCATCCAGCATCTCGCCCTCACCACCCCCGACATCTACACCACCGTCGAAAAACTCCGCGCCCGCGGCGTGAAGTTGCAGGACACGATCGAAACCTATTACGAACTGGTCGACAAGCGCGTCCCGAACCACGGCGAAGACCTGGAACGCCTCCGCGCCAACCGCATCCTGATCGACGGCAATGTTGGCGAAGAGGGCCTGTTGTTGCAGATCTTCACCGAGACGATGGTAGGGCCGATCTTCTTCGAAATCATCCAGCGCAAGGGCAACGAGGGTTTCGGGAACGGGAATTTTCAGGCGTTGTATGAAAGTATCGAGCTGGATCAGATCCGGCGCGGCGTGGTGACAGTCGACGCCTAAGCGTCGGCCGAACGCCGCACGAAGGTGCGGCCCGCGCCCGGCCAGCGCGACAAAGCCGGCGCATAAGGCGCGGCTTTGTCGCGTCTGACGCGCCGGCGGGTGGAAAGACGGAGAGCAACCAACATGACCCACTACCAACCCGGCTTCGCCAACCACCACGCGACCGAGGCCGTCCCCGGCGCGCTTCCGATCGGCCGTAATTCCCCCCAGCACACGCCCTTCGGCCTCTACGCCGAGCAGCTCTCCGGCACCGCCTTTACTGCGCCGCGCGCCGAGAACCGCCGCAGCTGGCTCTACCGCCTGCGCCCCACCGCCAACCACCCCGCCTTTACCCCCTATGAAGGCGCCCAGCACCTCAAATCCGCCCCCTTCGCCGATGCCCCCCCCAGCCCCAACCGCCTTCGCTGGGATCCGCTGCCCTTCCCCACCGAAGCGACCGATTTCGTCGACGGCCTCGTCACCTATGGCGGCAATGGCGATATCGGCACGGGCACGGGCGTCGGCATCCACCTCTATGCCGCCACCGCCGACATGGTCGATCGCGCCTTCTTCTCCGCCGATGGCGAGCTGCTGATCGTCCCGCAGCAGGGCAGCCTGCTGATCGACACCGAACTCGGCCGCCTCGAAGTCGCCCCGCTCCAGATCGCGCTGATCCCGCGCGGCATCCGTTTCCGCGTCGAACTGCTCGATGGCCCAGCGCGCGGTTATGTCTGCGAGAATTACGGTGCGCTGTTCCGCTTGCCCGATCTCGGCCCGATCGGCGCCAACGGCCTCGCCAACCCGCGTGATTTCGAGACCCCCGTCGCCCGTTTCGAGGATGACGACCGCCCTCATCGGATCATCCAGAAATATCAGGGCAGCCTCTGGGCCACGACGCTCGACCACAGCCCGTTCGACGTCGTCGCGTGGCATGGCAACCTCGCCCCCTGCCGTTATGACCTCGCGCGCTTCAACACGATCAACACCGTCAGCTTCGACCATCCCGATCCGTCGATCTTCACCGTCTTGACCAGCCCCAGCGACACGCCCGGCACTGCCAATTGCGACGTCGTGATCTTCCCGCCGCGCTGGATGGTGGCCGAGGGCACGTTCCGGCCGCCATGGTTCCACCGCAACGTCATGAGCGAATTCATGGGCCTCATCACCGGCGCTTATGATGCCAAGGAAGGCGGCTTCGCCCCCGGCGGCGCGTCCTTGCACAACCAGATGAACGGCCACGGCCCCGATCAGGCCAGCTACGAAAAGGCCGTCGCCGCCGACCTGAAACCGGTGAAGATCACCGACACCATGGCGTTCATGGTCGAAACCCGCTTCCCCGTCCGCCCGACCCGCTGGGCCAGCGAGACGCCGACGATGCAGCTCGATTACGACGACGTATGGCGGGGGTTCGCGAAGGCACAACTGCCGCAATGACCCTCCACGGCTATTGGCGCTCCACCACGTCCTATCGCGTCCGCATCGCGCTGAACCTGAAGGGGCTGGCGTACGATCAGATCACCCACGACCTGCGCACTGGCGCCCAACGCGCCGACGCCTATCGCCGGATCGCGCCACAGGGCCTCGTCCCCGCGCTCGACACCGGTGACGCTATCCTGACGCAAAGCCCGGCGATCCTCGAATGGCTGGAGGAGACGCATCCCGCGCCGCCGCTGCTCCCCGCCGACCCCACCGCCCGCGCCATCGTGCGCGGCATGGCGGCGACCATCGCCTGCGACATCCACCCGATCAACAATCTGCGCGTCCTCACCACCCTCCGCCGCGACCTTGCCGCCACCGAGGCACAGGTGACGGCATGGATCGCCACGTGGATCGGCGCCGGTTTCGAGGCTTTGGAAACGCAGATCGGCCGCCACGGTGACGGCTTCGCTTATGGCGCCATCCCGACCCTCGCCGACTGCCACCTCGTCCCCCAAGTCTATGCCGCCGAGCGGTTCGCGGTCGATCTCACCCCCTATCCGCACCTGACCGCCGCCGCCGCCAACGCCCGCGCGCTCCACCCCGTGGCCGCCGCCCACCCCGATCGCCAGCCCGACGCCGACGCATGAGCGAAGCCACCCCCGCCCCGTCCAGCCAGCGCCTGTTCGCCACCCCGCCCGGCCTGCGTCTCGGCCCCCTCGCCATGGTCGCCGACGGCAAGGCCCGCAGCATCGTCGTCCAGATGCGCGCCGGCCGCTTTCATGGCTTCGTCGTCCGCCACGGCGACCACGTCCACGGCTATGTCGATCGCTGCCCCCACGCCGGCGTCTCCCTCGCGCAGAAACTGGACGACTATCTCAGCCCCGACAGCACCCTGATCGCCTGCAGCTTCCACGGCGCGCTCTTCACCATCGACACCGGCCGCTGCATCGGCGGCCCCTGCATCGGCCAGCACCTGACCCCATGGCCGGTCGAGGTGATAAACGGCGACCTGACCACCGCCGCCGCAACCCCTCTCCCACCGGGAGAGGGAAAAGCCGCCAAAGGCGGCGAAGGATGAGGACAGACCCGGAACACCGGTGATGCTCACGCGAAGATGCGAAGCGGAGAAGATGTTTTACGCGGAGAGGCGGGTACACGGAGACATATCACGTCGAGCAGATCGCCCGATGACTCACCATCCGATCGTGACGCTAGATGTTGCTTCCAGTCAACCTGAACCGGTGTCGCAGCCTGCGCTGAACCGCCTCTTGATACCAGCGAGTTAGATCGCCGGTCTGGAAAAGGATGGTCGATCGGGAAAGCGTGAACTCTGAGCGCTTTCACCAAAAAAGGCTAGAAGCGCATGTAATGCTAGCGTCCGACAACCGCCCGCATCAGTGGTCGCCCGCCTTCGCGCGTTGCGCCACCACGATGGCGGCATCGCTGCCAAGACTATAGAGAAAATCACGACGCTCTAACGATCCGATCCGGAAGGCCTTTAGTTTCCTGGATTGGTCATGAGACAACAGGAAACGGGTGTATCCACGTGATATCAAGCATTCCTCCGTCTCGCCCTGTAGCTTGCTCTGTAGTGCATCCACTTCACGATCGGGTCTGTACATTCGCCTCAGCAACACGTTCCGGTTAGATTGGGCAATAAGCCCCTCGTCATCGATCGTCCGTGCCATGGGCGGCATGTTATTTTCTCTCTCGAGCGCTTCAAAGCCCTGGACACACGATTTAGATTCCTTGTCTGCTGCAACATCGCGGGCAGCGGACCTCAAACTACAAGAAACGGCATCGGCATCGTAATCCGAACGGAAAACGCCTGGTTTGCCCCAACTATAAGCTGCGCGTACCGCCCCCTTGGCCTGAAGCGGATTTGTCGAAGAAAGCAGCAATGCCGAGTATGCTAATATTTTAACCAGCATCACCGCAGATCCTTTTTGATGTAACCGATTAACTGGGACATCCATGCATTTGTGCGCCGCGCGAATTCGATATTTGCGTGAGTCGCGCATGTATAACAGACCTCCGCGTGAACTCTCCTCCCGCCTTGGCGCCTTCGCTTGAACACCCCTAATCAACGCGCGAGCGCCAATAGAACCAGCATTGCCTAACCCACCCTGCCAGGCGCAAACGCCGCACCCATGAATAACGCATCCCTGTCGAAGCGCACCCGCCGCCTGCGCCGCGGTGCCTGGGTCACCGGCGTCATCAGCGCCATCTTCATCGCCTTCGCCGGCGCGGCGGGGTATTTCGATCGTGACCCGGTGTATGTCTATCCGGCGGTCGGCCGGCCTCAGCAGATCGCCGTCGTCAACGTCTCCGGCGACATGGGGCTGCGCTTCCTGCTCGGCGCCTCCACCTCGCGCGGGCTGACCGAGCGCGGCTTCCCGGTCGTCGGCATCTCGTCCCCCGGCCTGTTCCGCCAGCGCCGCTCCGCCGCCGAGGTGGACGCGATCATCGCCGACGCGGTCAGGACCGGTCTCGCCCGCACCGGCGCCTCGCGGATTGTCGTCATCGGCCAGTCCTACGGCGCCGATGTCGTCCAGACCGGCCTCGCCCACCTGCCCGCCGATCTGCGTCGGCGGGTCGCCGCGATCATCCTGATCCTGCCCGGCGATACCGTGTTCTATCGCGCCGACCCATCGGGTATCGTCTATCACGGCCAGCCCGACAGCATCGCCACCACGACCGCCGATACGCTCGATTGGGCGTCGCTCACCTGCATTTATGGTGCAGAGGAGACCGACAGCCTGTGCCCCCGCCTGAAGCTGCCCGGCGCGCGGATCATCGCCATGCCCGGCGGCCACAACATCAACCACGACGCGGACGGCCTGCTCGCCCATGTCCTCACCGCGATCCACGCCGTCATGCCGGCCAGGACCCGCTGATACACCACGCGGATCACCGCCGTTACGGGATTTAGAAGATCGGGTCCGTTTCTGTCGGCGTCCCACACCTCAACTCGACGCTACGTTACGCGTCGCAATCGAACTTTCGGTGCGGCTGGGCTTGCAGGCGGGCAAGCCCTCGTTCTAGAGAGACGAGGCACTCTCGGGTGCCAATGCTCATCGGGGCCAGCCCGCTGCCAGAGGATGAACGGCTTCTCATGACGACGACCGGCATCGATGCCATCCAACAGTCGATCGGCACCGAATATGTGTCCGATTGGGTGGAGGTGTCGCAGGACATGATAGACCGCTTCGCCGCGGCGACCGGCGATCACCAGTTCATCCATGTCGATCCCGCCGCCGCCGCGCTGACGCCGTTCGGCGGCACCATCGCGCACGGTTTTCTCACCCTGTCACTGATGCCGATGCTGATGGCGAAGACCGACATGCCCCGGCTGTCGGGCGCGCGGATGGGCGTCAACTATGGCGGCGACAAGGTTCGTTTCCTCACGCCCGTCCCCTCCGGCACCCGCGTCCGCGGCCGCTTCGTGCCGCTATCCTTCGTCGAAAAACGCCCCGGCCAGTATCAGCAATCCACCCAATTCACCGTCGAGATAGAGGGCGTGGACAAACCCGCCCTCGTCGCCGAGTGGATTTCACAAGTATTTGTATAACAACCACTTTCTATAATCGTCACGCGGTCATCTGCGTGAAGAAGGAGAAGCTACCATGCGTTCCGCCGTCATCGTCTCCACCGCCCGCACCCCCATCGGCCGCGCCTATCGCGGCGCCTTCAACAACCTCCCCTCGCCCAGCCTCGCCGCCCACGCGATCAAGGCCGCGGTGGAGCGCGCGAAGCTGGATGGCGGCGAGGTCGATGACGTCGTCTGGGGCGCCGCGCTTCAGCAGGGGCATCAGGCCGGCAACATTGCCCGCACCAGCCTGCTCCGCGCCGGTCTGCCGACCACCGTCTCGGGCATGTCGGTCGACCGCCAGTGCGCCAGCGGCCTGATGGCCATCGCCACCGCCGCCAAGCAGGTGATCGTCGACGGCATGGACATCGCCATCGGCGGCGGCGTCGACAGCATCAGCCTCGTCCAGACGCCCAAGATGAACATCGCCCCCGATCCCAAGCTGCTGGCGATGCACAAGGACATCTACATGCCGATGCTCCAGACGGCGGAGATCGTCGCCAAGCGCTACGGCATCACCCGCGACCAGATGGACGAATACAGCCTTCAGTCGCAACAGCGCACCGCCGCCGCCCAGGCCGCCGGTCGTTTCGATGACGAGATCGTCCCCGTCACCGCGACGATGGCCATCGTCAACAAGGAGACCAAGGAGGTCACCCATCAGGAGGTGACGCTGACCAAGGACGAGGGCAACCGTGCCGACACCACGCTGGCGGGCTTGTCCTCGCTGAAGCCCGTGCTCGGCGAAGACGCCACGATCACCGCCGGCAACGCCTCGCAACTGTCCGACGGCGCCTCCGCCAGTGTGCTGATGACCGAAGAGGAAGCCGCCCATCGCGGCCTGACCCCGCTCGGCCGTTATGTCGGCATGGCCGTCGCCGGCACCGAACCCGACGAGATGGGCATCGGCCCGGTCTTCGCCATTCCCAAGCTGCTCGCCCGCAACGGCCTGACCATGGACGATATCGGCCTGTGGGAGCTGAACGAGGCGTTCGCGGTGCAGGTACTGTATTGCCGCGACAAGCTCGGCATCCCCAATGACCTCCTCAATGTCGATGGCGGCGCGATCTCGATCGGCCACCCTTATGGCATGTCCGGCGCCCGCATGACCGGACACGCCCTGATTGAGGGCAAGCGCCGCGGCGCCAAGTATGTCGTCGTGACGATGTGCGTCGGCGGCGGCATGGGTGCGGCCGGCCTGTTCGAGGTGCTTTGACGCAGGCGGAGCAACCAACGGTCGCTCTCCTCGTTCTTCCGACAACCCCATCAAGGAGAGCACCGACATGGCCGACCACGACAATCCACAGGAAATCGCCGCCAAGTTCATCGAGAAGGTAAAGGCCAGTCCGTACGTCATGCTGGGTCTGACCAACGGTCGGCATTCCGAACCGATGTATGTCCGCCTCGACGACGATCAGCCGAACACGCTGTTCATCTTCGCCGGTAAGGACAATCGCGCGGCTGGCGGCGGCGATGCGATGGTGCAGTTCGTCGGCAAGGGTCACGACTTCTTCGCCTGCCTCGCCGGCACGGTCAGTCAGGATAATGACCGCGCCCAGATCGACAAGCTGTGGGACAATGCCGTCGAGGCATGGTTCCCGCAGGGTAAATCCGATCCCAATCTCGCCCTGCTGCGTTTCGACGTCAGCTCGGCCGAATTGTGGGAAACCGACGTGGCGATCTCTGGCCGAATCAAGATGTTGTTCGGCGGGACGATTTCACCTGATGAATCGTCGAGCCATGCCAAGGTCAACTCGATCGCGTGATCGAATATGACGCTAAGAAAGGCGGCGGTCCCCGGACCGCCGCCTTTTTCGTATCAAATGAGGATCAGCTGTTCGCAGTGATCCACTGCTCCACCACCGGCGCGATCCGGTCGCGCCACTTGGAGCCGTTGAAGATGCCGTAATGGCCGACGCCTTCGGCCATCAAATACTGCTTCTTGTCGTCGGGCAGCGCAGTCGCCAGCGTCAGCGCCGCCTTCGTCTGGCCCAGCCCCGAGATATCGTCGCGCTCGCCCTCGATCGCCAGCAATCCGATATCGGTGATCGCGGCCGGATCGACGCGCTTGCCCCGATGAATATACTCACCTTTTGGCAGCGCATGCGTCTGAAACACGACGTCGATGGTCTGGAGATAGAATTCGGCCGTCATATCGCAGACCGACCGATACTCGTCGTAGAAATCCTTGGTCGATGTCGCGCCCTCACCGTCGCCCTGCACCAGATGCTTGAACATGCCCCAGTGGCTGATCATGTGGTTGCCCAGATTCATCGACATGAAGCCGGCAAGCTGCAGGAAGCCCGGGTAGACCCGGCGTCGCGCACCGGGATATTGCACCGGCACCTCGACGATCACGTTCTGCTCGAACCACGCATGCGGCCGCTTAGTCGCCAGCGTGTTCACCGCAGTCGGCGCCTCGCGCGTGTCGACCGGTCCACCCATCAGCGTCAGCGTCTTTGGCCGGCAAGGATTCTTGTCGGCGCTCATCACCGCGGCGGCGGCATAGGCCGGCACCGATGGCTGACAGACCGCCAGCACATGCGATCCCGGACCCATCAGCTCCAGGAACTCGACCAGATAATCGACATAATCGTCCAGATCGAAGCGCCCGTCGGTCATCGGCACCAGCTTCGCATCGCGCCAGTCGGTGATGTGGACGTCGGCGAACGGCAACATCCGTTCCACCGTCCCGCGCAACAACGTCGCGTAATGGCCGGACATCGGCGCGACGATCAGCAGCTTGGGGCCGCCCTCGACGCCATCACGGCGAAAGCGCTTAAGCTGCCCGAACGGCTTGCGCAGCAGAATCTCTTCGACGATCGGCACGTCGCGTCCGTCGATTTCGGTACGCGTGAAGCCAAAGGCTGGCTTTCCCCGCGGCGCCGCTGCATGAGCGAACACTTCCAGCGCCGATCCGACGATCGACCCGCCGCCCATATAGGAAAACGGGTTTGCCGGATTCTGGAACCACTCCGCTCCGAAATTGGCCATCGCACTGGCGCCGGCCAACATGGAACGCTGCATTTCATAGGCGTGATAGAGCATCGGGTATCCTTTAGCCCTAGATAGGTTGCCGAGTTCGTAACGCAAATACGCTGCATGGCAACATTACCCTAGTATGATCGGGACACAAATCACGTTCCAATCCCGTTTCATGTTTTGCGTTGCACCCATCCCCGTTGAGCATGGCCGGCCACACTGCTACGCGCTGGCTATGGCGACATCCAATACTCCGCCGACCGTTGCCGCCCCCGGCATCACCACCGACGAGGCGCCCGAAACGCGCAAGCGTCTCGGCGATCTTGCGATGGTGTGGAGACATGCGGCCAGCTATCCCGGCCGCATCGCGATCGCCGGCATCGCCCTGCTGACCACATCCGCCGCGACGATCGGCATCCCTTACGGGTTCAAGCGGGTGATCGATCGCGGTTTCGTCAGCGGCTCGAACACCTCGTTCGCCTCGTCCTTCCATTATCTGCTGTTGATCGTGGTCGTGCTGGCCATCGCCACCGCGATCCGGTTCTACTTCGTGTCGTGGCTGGGCGAGCGCGTCGTCGCGGACATCCGGACCGAAGTGCAGCGCCATCTGCTCCGCCTCAGCCCGCGCTTCTTCGAGGAGAACCGCCCCTCCGAAATCGCCTCGCGCCTGACATCGGATACTGCGCTGATCGAGATGATTGTCGGCAGCACCGTGTCGATCGCGCTGCGCAACGTGTTCACCGGGATCGGCGGCCTGATCTACCTGTTCGTCATCTCGCCCAAACTGGCGGGCATGTTGATGATCGGCATCCCCGTCATCATCCTGCCGATGACGTTGCTGGGCAAACGTGTGCGCGGCTATTCGCGCACCTCGCAGGACCGCGTGGCAGAGGTCGGATCGATCACCACCGAGGTGCTGGGCGCGATGCGGATCGTGCAGGCGTTCGGCCAGGAACCCCGCGAAGCAACCCGCTTCGGTGTCGCGGTCGAGGCCACCTTCACGGCGGCGCGAAAGCGTAACGCGCTCCGGGCGATCATGACCGCGATCGTCATCGGCCTCGTGTTCGGATCGATCACCCTCGTCCTGTGGGAAGGCGCGGTCGATGTCGCGGCCGGGCGACTGAGCGGCGGCGCCATCGCCGCCTTTGTCCTGACCGGGGGGATCGTCGCCGGCGCGTTTGGCGCGTTGACCGAAGTCTATGGCGACCTGTTGCGCGGCGCCGGTGCCGCCAGCCGCCTGTCCGAACTGGCGCGCGAGGTGCCGGAGATCGCCGCCCCCGCCCGCCCCGTCCCGCTGCCCACACCCGCGCGCGGCGCGATCCGGTTCGAGGACGTGCATTTCCGCTACCCCACCCGACCCGAAATCGCCGCCCTCGACAGCTTCTCGCTGGACGTCGCGCCCGGCGAGACCGTGGCATTGGTCGGCCCGTCCGGGGCCGGCAAGTCCACCATCTTCCAGCTCGCCGAACGCTTCTACGATCCGGAGGGTGGTCGCATATCGGTGGACGGCGTGGCGCTGACCGATGCCGATCCCGCCGATCTGCGCGCCCGCATCGCGATGGTGCCGCAGGAGACGGTGATCTTCGCCGCCTCCGCCCGCGACAACCTGCGCTACGGGCGCTGGGACGCGACCGACGACGAGCTGTGGGCCACCGCCGAGGCCGCCAACGCCGCCGCGTTCCTGCGTCGCCTGCCCGACGGCCTCGACACCTATCTGGGCGAGGGCGGCGCGCGCCTGTCCGGTGGCCAGCGCCAGCGCCTCACCATCGCCCGCGCCCTGCTGCGCGATGCACCGATCCTGCTGCTGGACGAGGCGACGAGCGCGCTCGATGCCGAGAGCGAGCGGCTGGTGCAACAGGCGCTCGAACGGCTGATGGAACATCGCACCACGCTGGTCATCGCCCACCGCCTTGCCACCGTCCGCGCCGCCAGCCGCATCGTCGTGATGGACGAGGGGCGGATCGTGGAACAGGGCAACCATGCGACGCTGATGGCGCGCAGCGGTCTCTACGCGCGGCTGGCGAGCCTGCAATTCAACGAGGCGGCGTAAGCTCCAAGGCCAACGCTACCGCCGCTTGCCCTGATGGCGGATGTTCGCCGGCCGCCCCCGCCGCTTCAACACCCGTGGCGCGCGGCTTGGCGGCGCGCCCTTGCCGCCGGGCAGTTCGAACCGCAGCGCCCCCGACACCGGGTTCGCCTCCGCCAGTCGCAACCGCACCCGCCGGCCCAGCGCGAACACATCGCCGCTGGTCTCGCCGGTCAGCGTCCGCGCCGCCTCGTCGAAGCGATAATATTCGCCGCCCAGATCGCGCACCGGCATCAGCCCGTCACCGCCGACGCCGTCGACCGTCGCGAAGAACCCGTAATTCTGCACGCCGGTGATCCGCGCCTCCACCTCCTCGCCGACATGCTCGGCCAGATAGGCGGCGACATAGCGGTCGACCGTATCGCGCTCCGCCTCCATGGCCCGGCGTTCCAGCCGGCTGACCCCCTCGCCGATCCGCTCCATCTCACCCTCGTCGGGCAGCAACCCGCCCGGCCCCAGCTTGTACGCCGCGACCAGCGCACGATGGACGACCAGATCGGCATAGCGGCGGATCGGCGACGTGAAGTGCGCATAGCTGCCCAGCGACAGGCCGAAATGCCCGTGATTGGCCGGCGCGTAATAGGCCTGGGTCTGGCTGCGCAGTATCTGTTCCATCACCTGCGGCCGGAAATCGGCATCACCGATCCGGTCGATGATGCGGTTGAACGTCGATGGCTTCACCACCTGTCCCAGCGCGAAGGGTACGTCGAACGTCTCCAGATAATCCTTCAACGCAACCAGCTTCTCGCGGCTCGGCGCCTGATGTACGCGGTACATGCACGGCGACTTCTTCGCCTCCAGCGCCTTGGCCGCCGCCACGTTCGCGGCGATCATATAATCCTCGATCAGACGATGGGCATCCAGCCGCTCGCGCGCCGCGACCGACAGGATGCGGCCCTTCTCGTCCAGCACCACACGCCGTTCGGGCAAATCGAGGTCCAGTGGCTCCCGCGCATCCCGCGCCTTGGCCAGCGCTCCCCAGCACGCCCATAACGGCTTCAGCGCGTCGATCATCGGCCCGTCACCGGCATCGATCGTCGCCTGCGCATCCTCATACGCGATGTTCGCCGCGATCCGGACCAGCGCACGGGTGAAGCGCCATCCCTTCAACACGCCCGCCGACGTGATCTGCAGGTGACACGCCAGCGCCGCGCGATCCTCGCCCTCCTTCAGCGAACAGACATGCGCTGACAGGATTTCCGGCAGCATCGGCACGACCTGATCGGGGAAATATACTGAGTTGCCACGCGACCGCGCTTCTTTGTCCAGCGCGCTGCCGGGTCGGACATAGAAACTGACATCGGCGATCGCGACTACCGCCTGCCACCCGCCGGGGTTGGCCGGATCGTCATCGGGCGCCGCCCATACCGCATCGTCATGATCGCGCGCATCCGCCGGATCGATCGCGACGATCGGCAAGTGACGCAAATCCTCGCGATCGTCGCCAAGGGACAGGCGCGCAACCTCTTCGGCCTCTTCCAGCGTTTCCTCTGCGAACACGTCGGGGATGCCCAGCTTGTGGATCGCAATCATCGAAAAGGATCGCGGCGCGAACGGGTCCCCCAGCCGCTCGACCACGCGCACCGTCACCTTCGGCGGTCGTCCGGCCATCTCGCACATCACCAGATCGCCAGCCGCCGCGTCGCCGGTGTCGGACACCGCGAATTCGCGCCGTTCCTTCTTTTCGACACCGGTCAGCCAGAACCGGCCGGCTTCTTCGCGCAGCACGCCCAGCACCTGTTCCGATGCCCGCGCCAATACTTTCAGCGGATGCGCGATCCATCCCGATCCGGCTTCCTCGGTCCGGGCCAGCACCCGCTGACCGATACCCAGCTCGCCGCGTTTCCGCTCGCGCACCCGCAGGCGCGGCGGCGGCGTCTCGGCCTGCCATACCTCCGGCACCGCCCACACATTGCCGCCATCATCGACATCGGCGACGCGCAGCACCGTCACCTTCGGCAACCCGCCCATCTTGTGGAATGACCGGCCGGGGGCGCTGTCGATCAGCCCCTCGTCCGCCATGTCCTTCAACAACGCCTTCAACGCGATCTTGCCCTGCGCGGTCAGGCCAAAGGCGCGCGCGATCTCGCGCTTGCCCGCCAGGCTGCCCGATTTCTGGATGAAGTCTAAAATCTGCGCGCGCGTGGGCAGGCCGGAAATGGGTCGTTGCATCGACGGGAGATAGGCGCCCCGGGCGACCGCGTCACCCCGCCACCGCCATCACGTCGGCGCCGGGACAACCTCGATCAACGAATCGCCCGCTTCCAGCCGCCCTGCCGCCGCATCCCAAAGGCCGAGCACCTGATCGCCGCGATAAAGACGCAACACCTGCCCGCCCTCGATTTCGCGCGGCGACCGCCCGACCTCGGCCGCCGTCACCAGCCGTTCGCGCAGTTCGACCCGGCCGCCACGCGTCACCAGATCGGCGACGTAATCGGCGATGTGCCGCCCGGCCGTGCATTGCGCCAGCAATTGCCCACCGAAGCTGACCGGGTTGACGATGATCGTCGCGCCGGCGTCGCGCGCGAGCAGTTCGTTCTCGATCGCGGCGATCGCGACCGCGATCACGGCATGGGGCGCCAGCCGGCGAATGGTCAGGACGATCAGCACGGCGGTATCGTCGCGTCCCGGCGACACGATCACCTGTGATGCGGCCTCCACCTTGGCGATCGACAGCACGCGGTTGTGGGTCGCGTCGCCCTCAACGGTCGCGACGCCCAGCTCCTCCGCCAGCCGCAATCGTTCGCCGCGTTCATCCACCACGACGATACTGCGCGGGTCATGCCCGCGTTCCAGCAGTTCCGCGACCGCCGCCGTGCCCGACTTGCCATAGCCGCAGACGATCACATGCCCCGTCAATTCCCGTCGTATCAGGTCCATCCGCCACCGTTCCCAACCCTGCCGCAGCATGAAACTGTATGCGCTCCCCAGAAAGATGAGGAACACGAAGATGCGGATCGGCGTGACCACGAACGTGTCGAACATCCGCGCCGCGTCCGATACCGGTACGATATCGCCGTACCCGACCGTGGTGACGGTGATGACCGTGAAGTACACGACGTCCAGAAACGAGATCGCGCCATCGGTATTGTCGCGCAGCCCGTCCCGTTCCAGCCAGTGCCCGCCCAGCGCGATCCCGATCAACACCAGCACCGCCGCCGCGCGGATCGCCAGCGTGACGAACGGCCCCAGCCGCCCCGCCCGAAAGAATCGCGGCCGCGCCGCCACGATCGCCGCCCGTGCCGCCAATCGGCCCGGCGTCACCGCGTGCCGATCGTCGTGCGGTTTCGGCGGCACGGCCATGCGATCAGTAAGCCCGCCCGATCAACACGCGCTCCACCGCCGGCTCGCCGGTGAAGATGCACGGGCCGTCATCGCAGCCGGTCTGCCCCAGCGGCGCGTTGCGGATCGTCAGCTTCAAGGCCTTCAACCGCTCCACCACCTTGTCCAGTGTCGCCCCCGTCGGCTTCGACCAGCGCACGTCAAGCCAGCCGGGGTTCCGGCGACCCTCGGCGAAATGCGACTCGACCGCCGACCAATCGTCCACCGGCGCGACCTGCGCCCGCAGTGCCTCGGTCGATTGGGCCAGCAAGCCGCCCTGCATCTCGGCCAGCATGACGGACAACGTATCGATCAGCTCGCCGCGCGGCATCACCGCCGAATTCAGCTTGCCGTCCTCGCGGTACAGGCGATCACGACGGATCACCGACACGTTGCCGCCGGCGACATCACGGCCGCCGACCTCGATCACCACCGGCGCGCCCTTCTTCACCCAGCCCCAGCGTTTGGTGGCCACCTTGGCCGGCTTCAGGTCGAGCAATGCCCGCACCGGCTCGCCCAGCGTGGACAGGCCCGCCAGTTCCTTTTGCAGATCACGGCAATACGCCACGATCGCGTCATCTTCAGGCTGGTCGCGCAGCATCGGTACGATCACCACCTGCCACGGCGCGATCGCCGGCGGCACGCGCAGGCCATCGTCGTCGCCATGCACCATGATGACCGCGCCGATCATCCGCGTCGATACGCCCCAACTGGTGGTGTTCGCCAGCTCGAACTCGCCGCTCGTATTCTGGAACCGGATGTTCTGCGCAGAGGCGAAGTTGGTGCCCAGGAAATGGCTGGTGCCGGCCTGCAACGCCTTGCCATCCTGCATCATCGCCTCGATCGAATAGGTCGCGACGGCCCCCGGAAAGCGCTCGTTCTCCGGCTTCTCGCCCGTCACGACGTGCACCGCCAGACAGGTTTCTGAGAACTCGCGGTACACCTCCAGCATCCGCAGCGTCTCCTCGCGCGCCTCGTCGGCGCTGGCGTGCGCGGTATGCCCCTCCTGCCACAGGAACTCACTGGTGCGCAGGAACATCCGCGTCCGCATTTCCCAGCGGACGACATTGGCCCATTGGTTGATGAGCACCGGCAAATCGCGCCACGACTGGATCCAGCGGGCAAAGGCGCTGCCGATCACCATCTCGCTCGTTGGCCGCACGACCAGCGGCTCCTCCAGCTTCGCGGCGGGATCAGGCGTCAGCCCACCCTTGCCGTCACCGATCAGCCGGTGATGCGTGACGACCGCCATCTCCTTGGCGAATCCCTCGACATGCTCGGCCTCCTTTTCGAAGTACGACAGCGGGATGAAAAGCGGGAAATAGCAATTCTCATGCCCCGTAGCCTTGATCCGGTCGTCGAGCAGCCGCTGGATACGCTCCCAGATGCCGTACCCCCATGGCCGGATGACCATGCAGCCACGCACGCCGGATTCCTCGGCCAGATCGGCCTCGGCGATGACGGATTGATACCAGGCGGAGAAATCCGCTTCACGGGTGACGGGGAGCGCATGCTTCATGCCCGGCCGGATAGCCCATCCACGCCGCGCCTTGCCAGCGCAAAGCGGCATCGGTCCGTCGCCGGCCCATCTATGCCGCGAACGTCTCCTCCGCCTGCAGGAACGATACGAACAGGTCGGTCGATGCACGCAGATCCTGCGCACTGATCGCCAGATCGCCCGCATTGCTCCGCACCGACGCCGACAGCGAAGATGCCGCGCCGATCGTCGTGGCGACGCCGGCGATGCGGCTTTCGATATCGTCGGCCGTTCCCACCGCCCTGCCTGCGCCCGCATCCACCTCGTCTGCCGACGACCGCTGTTCGGCGACCGTGGCGGCGATGCCCGATGCCGCTGCCGAGACCTTGCCGATCGCCTCGTTGACGCTGCGCAGCTTCTGGCCGGTATCCGCCACCCCGTCGCGGATGCCGACGATCAGCGTGCGGATGCGGTCGCTCGCCCGCTTCGTATCCGCCGACAGCGACTTGACCTCGCCGGCGACGACGGCGAAGCCACGACCGGCATCGCCCGCCCGCGCCGCCTCGATCGTCGCGTTCAGCGCCAGCAGGTTCGTCTTGCTCGCGATATCCCGGATATCATCCAGGAACCCCTCGATCTGGACCGCATGTTCCTCCAGCATCGCGACCGTCTGCACGCTTCGCTCCGCTTCGCCTCTTGCCAGGTCGGTCAGTTCGGACTGGCTGCCGGCGGTCACCGCGATCGTCCGGATCGATCCGGACAGGACACGGATCGATGCCGCCACCTGCGCGATCTCCGACGCGGCGCTGGTCGCACCGGTCGCGACCTCGACCGCTTCCTGTGTGGCAGCGCTGCTGACATCCTCCAGCTTGACGGCGGTATGTTCCAGCTGCCGAGTGGCCTGGCCGATCGTCTTCACCACCGACGTCACCGATCGATTGAATTCATGGGCGAGGGAGACGAGCTCGCCGCGTCGCTCCGCCGCCGTCCGGGCCGCCTGCTGCTGACGCCGGCTCCGCTCCGTCGCGGCCTCGACCTCCGCGTCATGCGCCTGCCGCAGCGCGTCTTTGGTGCGACGCTCCTGCTCCTCGGCAATATCGGTCAGGTCTCGCGCCTGCTGCAACGCCGCCTGCTGCGACAGAAACAGCCGCTCGAGCTGCACCGACACCACCGTCAACGCGCCAAACTGCAATCCCACCGCCACGACATGAAAGAACACCCGGCCCAGATTGCCGCTGCCGGTGAACACCCATTCCGGCGCCAGCCATTCCAGCGACAGGTGATGGATCGCGGTCAGCACGGTCGCCAGCAGGATTGGCCGCCAGTCGGCCAGCATGACCAGCGCCGCCATCCCGACGAAAAAACACATGTGCGCGTCCATCTGCCACGGATGCCCGTTCAGCAGGAACACCAGCATGGCCGGGATCACCGCGGCCAGCGAACCCATCAGGGTCCGTGCCTCGGCATCGTACCGCCCCCTGACGGCCATGAACGTCGGCCCGATGTTGATGAGCACCCCAACGACAACCAGCGGTGCGGTGACGCCTCCCCCAAGCATCGCATTACCGAACAGCAGCAGCGCGAACGATATCCAGCCGATCAGCGCCCAAGTCTGCACACCGCGCCGACGAAGCCGATCGAGGGCGTTCAATGTCGGGGGTGCGGCAATGTCAGGCTCGCCGCCGATCGCCATGGCGTCCGCATGGCTCATGCCAGCACCCGCGGCGCACGGCCCGTGCGGCAACCTGCCGGCGGGGCCGCCAGGACGACGATATCCCATGATCCGATCTCATGCTCGATCCGGGCCCGATCGCCGGTCACGACCATCGATCCCCGGAACGGCCCGGCGCCGAGCAACGCGGCACCCCCCGCCACGGCTTTCCGCGCAACCCGATTGGCGTCGGCACCACCAATCGGGATGAGCAGCATATCGCCCGAAACCGGCGGCCACATCGTCGCCACGACAAGGGCGACGATCGCCATCGCCCCCTGCACCGGAATCAGTATTTTCGCAGCGGGAACAACGGCAACGGTCATCACCGCCGATGTACGTTTGGCTGGTTAAGAACGCGTAACCCAACCCATGTGGCCGTCGCCAAAATCGCCGCGGGGAAACACGGGTTATCCCAGCGCCTTCTTCAGCAACTCGTTGACCACGCCCGGATTGGCCTTGCCGCCCATGGCCTTCATCGTCTGACCGACGAAGAAGCCGAACAGCGCCTCCTTACCGCCGCGATACTGCGCCAGCTGGTTGGGGTTCTTCTCCATCACGTCCGCGATTACCGCCTCAATCGCGCCGGTGTCGCTGGTCTGTTTCAACCCGCGATCCTCGACGATCTTGCCGGGCGCGTCGCCCGTCTCCAGCATCACCTCGAACACCTGCTTGGCAAGGCTACCCGACAGCGTGCCATCCGCGACCAGCGCCAGCAATTCGGCCGCCTGCGTCGGCGACACCGGCGACGCGGCGATATCCTTGCCCAGGCGGTTGAGCGCGCCGAACAATTCCGACGTCACCCAGTTCGCCGCCGGTACCGCACTGGCGCCCGCGTCCAGCAACGCATCGAACCAGCGTGCCGTATCGACGTCCGCGGTCAGCACCGCCGCATTGTAACGCGTGATCCCCGCCGCCTCGTACCGTGCGCGCTTGCTGTCGGGCAGTTCGGGCAGGCTCGCCCGGCATTCGTCCAGAAACGCGTCGTCCAGTTCCAGCGGCAGCAGATCGGGATCGGGGAAATAGCGGTAATCGTGCGCGTCTTCCTTTGACCGCATCGACCGCGTTTCGTTGCGATCGGGATCGTAAAGCCGCGTTTCCTGCGCGATCTTGCCGCCTGCCTCGATCACCTCGACCTGACGCTTGGCCTCCTGCTCGACCACCGCCATCACGAAGCGCACCGAATTGACGTTCTTCGTCTCGGTCCGCGTGCCCAGTTCATCGCCGGGTTTGCGCACACTGACGTTCACGTCGGCACGCATCGACCCCTGATCCATATTGCCGTCGCAACTGCCGACATAACGCAGGATCGACCGCAGCTTGCTCAGATACGCGCCCGCCTCGGCCGGCGATCGCATGTCCGGCCGGCTGACGATCTCCATCAGCGCGACGCCCGAGCGGTTCAGGTCGACATAGGAGCGCGTCGGATGCTGGTCGTGCATCAGCTTGCCGGCATCCTGTTCGACATGGATGCGCTCGACGCCGATCGTCTTGCCGGCGGCATCGGGATTCTTGTCGTCCAGGCTGATCTCGATCGCGCCCTCACCCACCAGCGGATGATAGAGCTGGCTGATCTGGTACCCCTGCGGCAGATCGGCATAGAAATAATTCTTGCGATCGAACCGCGACCATCTGTTGATCTGCGCATCGATCGCCATACCGGTGCGCACCGCCTGCCGGATGCACTCGCGGTTCGGCACCGGCAGCATCCCGGGCATCGCCGCATCGACCAGCGACACCTGCGTATTCGGCTCCGCCCCGAACGTCGCCGCCGCGCCGGAGAACAGCTTGGCGTCGGACGTCACCTGGGCATGGACTTCCAGGCCGATGACGACCTCCCACTCACCGGTGGCGCCCTGAATCCTGTACGCGTGCTCAGTCATCGATTCGTCCATCTTTCGCCCGGCGCCCGATCAACGGCGCGGAAAATTCGGTATATCGCCGCATCATGCCGAGTGTCGAATAATCGTCGCGCAGGAATCGCGCATTCGCCCGCCGCGCCATCGCCTGCCGCTCGTCCGGCGTCTGCGATTTCGCCGCCGCGCGCCACGCCGCGGCGTCACCCGGCGGCACGAACAACGCTTCATCATCATTCAAATAGGTCGGAGATCCGCCTGCCCGCGTGGAAATGACCGGCACCCCCATCGCCATTGCCTCCAATGCGACAGTCGTACCCGAATAGATGTTATCCCGCATCGGTATGGCGATGTAGGTCGCGCCGGCATATAGCCGCCGAAACTCCGGCATCGGCGGTTCGCGCGGGATCGTCAGGTTGGTGTATTTCGCCAACAGGTCGTCGCTCAACTCACGGTTGATGATGACCAGTTCATAATCCGGATCGTTCCCGAACGCGTCGAGCAGCACCTGCCAGTCGCGGGTCATATCGTTGCCCGCCGCGACGATGCGGATCACCCGCCGCCCCGCCACGTCCTCCGGCACCGGCTGGAATGTATCCGTCGCGATTCCGAAATGCATCAGTTTCGTCCGCACCGCCGGCAGCGTCGCACGCGCCTTGTTCAGGCACGCCTGCGTATGCGTCAGCAACAGGTCCAGTCGCTTCAGCAATGGCTCGTAGACGAAGCGACGATGCGCCGACAGGCCATCCCACCAGTCGAAGACCCAGATCGCCGTGCCGATGATCGGCCGCTTCGGCACGATCCCCAACTCCATCAGCAACCTGGCCGACATCGCGTCCCACTCGCTCATCGTCCAGATGATGTCGGCCGCGGCCATCCGGCGCCGGTTGAAGAACGCGTGCGGCACGTCGAGCGAAAACCGCCGCAACGTCCACCGTGCGATCTTGCGGCCACCGTCACGCTTGTCGTCTTCCGAAAAGCTGACGTCGAACCCGCATTCCTCGGCGTGATGGAACCCGTACGGCGTCCGCTCCGGCTGCTGTCCTTCCGCGAACAGTTCGGCGAACCGGGCGACGCTCTGCCCGTACGACAGATGCACATGCACCTTGGGTCGCCGCGCCGAACCCGGGGCGGACGGACCATCGCTCATCGTGGCGTACCCCGGCCTACCACCACGCCTCGGGCCGGGCGACGAAGCCGGCACGCTGCTCGATCGCCAGGCCGGCGTTCAGCACGACCTGTTCGTCCAGCGGCTTGCCGATGATCTGCAATCCCAGCGGCAGACCAGCCGAATCCAGCCCGCCCGGCACGCTCATCGCCGGCAGGCCCGCCAGCGACGACGGCACCGTGAAGACGTCGTTCAGATACATCGCGATCGGATCGGCCGACTTCTCGCCCAGCGCGAACGCCGCCGACGGCGCGGTCGGCGCCAGCAACAGGTCGCACGCTTCCCACGCCCGCTCGAAATCGCGCGCGATCAGCGTCCGCACCTTCTGCGCCTGCGTATAATAGGCGTCGTAGAAACCGGCCGACAGCACATAGGTGCCGATCATGATCCGCCGCTTCACCTCGTCGCCGAACCCATCGGCGCGCGTCGCGGCATACATGTCCTGCAGCCCCGCCCCCTCGGGCAGGTCGCGCAGCCCGTATCGCACGCCGTCATACCGCGCGAGGTTGGACGACGCCTCCGCCGGCGCGATGATGTAATACGCCGGCAGCGCATACTTCGTGTGCGGCAACGAGACCTCGACGATCTCGGCCCCCGCATCGCGCAGCCAGTCGATGCCCTGCTGCCACAGCGTCTCGATCTCGGCCGGCATACCATCGACCCGGTACTCCTTCGGAATGCCGATCCGCTTGCCCTTCAGGTCGGCGGAGAGCCCCGCTTCCCACTGCGGCACGTCGAGCTGCAACGACGTCGCATCGCGCACGTCGAAACCCGCCATCGCCTCCAGCATGATCGCACAGTCGCGCACGTCGCGCGCCATCGGCCCCGCCTGATCGAGCGACGAGGCGAACGCGATCGTGCCCCAGCGCGAACAGCGGCCATAGGTCGGCTTGATGCCGCTGATGCCCGTGAACGCCGCCGGCTGGCGGATCGAGCCGCCGGTATCCGTCCCCGTCGCCCCCGGACACAGTCGCGCTGCGACCGCCGACGACGACCCGCCCGACGAACCACCGGGTGCCAGCGGCGCATTGCCGCCATCCTTGCGCCGCCACGGCGAAATCACGTTGCCGAACGCGGACGTCTCGTTCGACGACCCCATCGCGAACTGGTCCATGTTCAGCTTGCCGAGCATCCCCGCGCCCGCATCCCACAGATTCTGCGAGACGGAGGACTCGTACGGCGGCACGAAGCCTTCCAGGATATGGCTGGCCGCCGTTGTCGCCACGCCTTTGGTGCAGAACAGGTCCTTCATGCCGATCGGCACGCCGGCCAGCGGCTTGGCCGCTTCCCCCGCCGCGCGCGCCGCATCGGCGGCATCGGCGGCGGCCAGGGCATGGTCGGGCGTCTTCACCAGAAACGCGTTCAGCGCATCGGCCGCATCGACGCGGGCATTGAACGCCTCTGCCACGTCACGCGCGGAAAACTCACCGCTGCGGAAACCATCGCGCAGGCCGGCGATGCCCAGATCGGTCACGTCGCTCATTCGATCACCTTTGGCACCGTGAAGAATCCATGTTCACCCTGCGGCGCGTTCTGCATCAGCGCGTCGCGGATACCACCGTCGTTCACGACATCATCGCGCAGCCGCAGATGGTTGGGGATCACGGCCGTCATCGGTTCGATACCGGTGGTATCGACCTGTTCGAGCTGTTCGATCCAATGGAGGATGTTGCCGAGTTCGGGCGCGAGCCTGCTCGCATCCTCCTCGGTGATCGCGAGCCGGGCGAGGCTGGCGATCTTCTTGACGGTGTTGGTGTCGACGGACATGACAGCGCGGCTAGCATCCGTGCTTGCCCCCGTGCAACGGTTTATCCGCCCCCGATTGCATGAACGGCCACTCTGGGGCACGGGCGGTCCCCACCACCCACGGAGTGAGCGAGTGGCGCGCAAGTTTCTCTACATCATCGCCGGACTGATCGTGCTCGTCCTGGCCGGTGCGTTCGCCTATCGCTTCTTCGGCAACGACCTGATCCGCATGTCACTGGTCCCGGGCGAGGAATTCCGCGCTCAGCCCGATGTCGCGCGCAATGCCTATGACGACAAGGCGATGTGGCTGGCCCGCCCCGACCTGCCCGGCAATCCCGCGCTCTGGACACCAGAGGGCTACAGCCCGCGCGCCAGGCCCGGCGGCGCCGCGGTCTTCTTCATCCACCCGACCTCCTATGTCAGCCGCGATCACTGGAACGCGCCGATCGACGATGCCGAGACCAACGATCGCGCCGCGCTGTTTCTGCGCGGCCAGGCCAGCGCCTTCAACGAGGCGGGCGAGATCTGGGCACCGCGCTATCGCCAGGCCACGTTCGGCGCGTTCCTGACCAGCGCCGCCGACGCCGAACGCGCGCTCAACCTCGCTTATGGCGACGTGGCGACGGCGTTCGACAGCTTCCTGACCCAGATCGGCCCGCGCCGCCCGATCATCCTCGCCGGCCACAGCCAGGGCGCGCTCCACCTGACGCACCTGCTGCGTGACCGGATCGCCAGCGACCCGAAGCTTCTGCGCCGCGTCGTCGCCGCCTATGTCGTCGGTTGGCCGATCTCGCGCACCACCGATCTTCCCCGCCTCGGCCTTCCCGACTGTGCGACCGCCGATCAGGCGCGCTGCATCCTGTCGTGGCAGACGTTCGCGGAGCCCGCCGATCCCTCGCTGATCGTCGACACCTATGACAAGACGACCGGCTTCGATGGCCAGCCCCGGCGCGGCACGCCGATGGTCTGCACCAACCCGCTGATCGGCACGCCCGGCGCCACCGCGCCCGCTACCGCGAACCTCGGCACGCTCTACCCCGCCGCCGACCTTGCCACCGCCGCCATCACCGCCGGCAAGGTACCCGCCCGCTGCGATGAGCGCGGGTTCCTGTTGATCGGCGAGGGGCCGGCGGTCGGCCCATATGTGCTGCCCGGCAACAATTATCACGTGTACGACTACAGCCTGTTCTGGGCCAACGTCCGCGCCGATGCGAACCGCCGCCTCGCCGCGTTCAAGCCGTGACCGTCAGGCCGTGATAACCGCCGACCGCGCCGTTTTTCGCGATGCCCTGCCCGACGGTGGCCGACTGATCGGCCTCGATCTCGGCACCAAGACGATCGGCACCGCGCTGTGCGACGCCGGTTGGAGCTTCGCCAGCCCCGCGCTCTTGATCCGCCGCACCAAATTCGCCAAGGACAAGGCGCAACTGGTCGACCTGATCGCCGCACAGCACGTCCGCGGCATCGTCCTCGGCCTGCCGATCAACCTCGACGGCAGCGAAGGCGCGCGGTCGCAATCCACCCGCTCCTTCGCCCGCAACGTCGAGGATCTGGCACCGGTGCTGTTGTGGGACGAACGCTGGTCCACCGTCGCGGTCGAACGCTTCATGATCGAACAGGACATGAGCCGCGCCAAGCGCGCCGAACGCATCGACAATCTCGCCGCCGCCCATATCCTACAGGCCGCGATCGACGCACTCGTCGCGATCTGACCGGTCACGGCACCAATCACGGCAAGCGCGCGGTACACCATGTTTCGCAACCGTCCGTCAGGATATCTTCGCCAAGGCTGACGGCGTATAAGTCCGACAGGGGACGCCGATCATGGATATGCTGACGTCGCCCGCCGACGCGCCTTCGCCGATACCCAGCCTCGCGCCGCCCGAGCGTTCCGACACCCGCGCACCGGCCGGCACCGCCGCGCAGGCCGCGCCGACGACCCTGAAATACAAGTTCGACTGGCTGCTCCAGCGTCAGGTCAACGCCGGCACGATGAGCGCGGACAAGGCCGCCGCAATGATAAAGCTGTTCGACGCCGCCACCGGCAGCGCCCCGGCGACGTCTCAGGAAGGTCCGGCCAAGATCGAGGCCACCGATACATCGACCGGCTCAGGCGAAGACCAACCCGACCCTAAACGCGATTCGCCCCCGGCCGCCACCGACCGCCTGCTGGACGATCTGCGCGATCATTTCACCGCGACCGGACCCTAGGACGGCACAGGCACCAAGACGCCCTCGGCACCGACCGGCATCGTCCTCGACGAACACGCCTGACAGACACCGGCGGCCCGTCCCCAGGCCACGAGCCGCGGGGCCATGCCTTGCGCGGTCCCCCGCCCCCGGTTAGTCGGCGCTCCATGCCCGCATCCGATCACCGCCCCGCCGCCATGATCGCCGGCGGCGCCGTCTTCCCGCACCGCCACCTGACCGGGATCGAGGGACTTCAGCCTCACGAGATCGCGTTCCTGCTCGACGAGGCGGAACGCTGGGTCGAGGCGAACCGCACCCATGCCAAGGGCGACGCCCGTCTCGCCGGCCTGACCCAGATCAACGCCTTCTTCGAAAACTCCACCCGCACGCTTCTCTCGTTCGAGATCGCCGGCAAGCGGCTGGGCGCCGACGTCGTCAACATGCACGCCGCGCAATCGAGCGTGAAGAAGGGCGAGACGCTGATCGACACCGCCCAGACGCTGAACGCGATGCGCGCCGACATCCTCGTCATCCGCCACATGAGTTCGGGCGCGGTGAAGCTGATCGCCGACAAGGTCGACTGTCCCGTCCTGAATGCCGGCGATGGCCGTCACGAACACCCGACCCAGGCGCTGCTCGACGCGCTCACCATCCGCCGTCGCCGTGGCAGCATCGCCGGCCAGCGCGTGGTGATCTGCGGCGACCTGCTCCACAGCCGCGTTGCCCGCTCCAACATCCTGTCGCTGACCGCGCTGGCCGCCGAGGTCCGCGTCTGCGCCCCGACGACGCTGATGCCGCCGGCGATCGACCGGATGTTCGTCACCCCCTTCACCGATTTCGATGCCGCGCTGGAGGGTGCCGACGTGGTCATGATGCTCCGCCTCCAGAACGAACGGATGGAGGGCGGCTACGTCCCCTCGCCGCGCGAATTCCGCCTGCGCTACGGCCTGACGCCCGAACGCCTGAAACGCGCAAAACCCGATGCGCTGGTCATGCACCCCGGCCCGATGAACCGCGGCATCGAGATCGATTCGGTCGTCGCCGACGGCCCGCAATCGGCGATCACCGAACAGGTCGCGATGGGCGTCGCGGTCCGTATGGCCTGTCTGGATGTGCTGACCCGGCGCGATCGCGGTGTGGAGGGCTGGGCATGACCATCGCCTTCACCAACGCGCGGCTGGTCCTGCCGGACAGCGTCACGCCCGGCACGCTGCTGGTCCGCGACGGCGTGATTACCGCCGTGGGGACGGTCGATCTGCCCGCCGACGCGACGATCGTCGATTGCGGCGGCAAGCTGCTCGCCCCCGGCATCGTTGATTGCGGCGTGTTCCGCGTCGATCGCGAAGCATGTCGGCGCGGTGGTATCGTCCGCGTCGCGCTGATGCCCGATCAGTCGCCGGTGCTGGACGATCCCGGCATCGTCCAGCGCGCCGCCCTCGTCGGCAAGCCCGATCTGTGGATACACCCCCTCGTCGCCGCCACCCGTGCGCTGGCGGGTAAGGAACTGGCGGAGATGGCTTTCTGCCAGGCGGCCGGCGCACGGGCCGTCGCGACCGGTCGCGGCTGGATCGCCGATGCGCAGGTCATGGCGCGCGTCCTGTCCTATGCCCACGACCTCGGTCTGGTGGTCATCACCCATGCCGAGGATGGCGGCCTCGTCGCCGGCACCGTCGCCACGGCGGGCGAGACCGCGACCCGGCTCGGCCTCGCCGCCGCCCCCGCCATCGCCGAGGCGCTGGCCGTCGCCCGCGACCTGTTGCTCGCCGAGGAAACCGGCGCCCGCGTCCATATCCGTCAGGTCACGACCGCCGCCGCGCTCGACCTGGTCCGCGCGGCCAAGCGGCGCGGCGTTGCCGTCACTTGCGGCATCACGCCCGCGCATCTGCACCTGTCCGATAACGCGATGAGCGACTTCCGCACCTTCGCCCATCTGTCGCCGCCGCTCCGCGACGAATCGGACCGCCGCGCCTGCCTGGCCGGCATCGCCGACGGCACGATCGACGTCATCGCGTCGGGTCACGATCCGCATGGGCCAGAGGAAAAGCGCTTACCCTTCGCCGACGCCGCCGCCGGCATGGCCGGGGCCGAGACGCTGTTGCCCCTGTCATTGATGCTGGTCCGCGACGGTCACGTCACGCTCGACCGCCTGTTCGCGCTGCTCGCCGCCAATCCGGCGCGCGTGCTGGGTTTGGAGTCGGGCACCCTGACCGAGGGCAGGCCCGCCGACCTGCTGCTGTTCGACGACCGCGTGCCGTGGCAGATCGAGGGCGAGTCCTTCGCCTCGGCCGGCAACACCCCCTTCGACGGCCTGCCCGTGCAGGGCCGCGCCCTGCGCGTGTGGAAGGGCGGCCGCGAACTATAGACGCTGTCCTACACGGCGCTGACGGGCTATGATCGCGGGCTGACGCTCTCTCTCATGTCCGGTATCGCCACGCGTCATTGCGAACGGGATGAGGCAATCCAGCGTACCGCGCGACGCATCTGCCCGCTTCGCTGCACTCAAGGACAAACCCACGCAATTCAGCCGTTTTTGGTGTAACCTTAGCCTAACTTTCCGCGCACCCGGTCGTCATCCCGCACGAACGGCCACCGCGACCGGCAAGGGCTGTACCACCTCCTGGCGCGGCGCGAAGCGCACCGCGACCGTCGTCTCGACCGGCGTCTCCGGCGGCGTCACGACCGGCGCCGCCGCGACTGGCACAGCCCGGCGGATTACCTTCGCCACCCGTCGCGCCGGCACCGCCGCCGGCACATCCTGCACCACTTCCTGCCGTGGCCCGAACCTGACCGCCGCCACCGTCGCGATGGCCGGCTCGGCCACCGGCGCCGCGGCCAGCGCGACCGCCGTCGTCGCCGGCTTCACCAATGCCAGCGCCACCGGCTGCCCCGCATCCGCCACCGCCCGCACGCCCAGCAGCGACGCGACCTGATCTGACGCCGCCGTGGGCTGCGCGAAGGCGATCCATTGCTGCATCCGGTCATCCAGATCGGCCGGCGACAGGTCCGCCGCCGCGATCACCCGCGCCATTGGCCACTGTCCCGCCAGCCCCAGACTGAGCGCCAGGTTCTGCCGCATCTTCGCATCCGCCCCCGGTTGCCGCGCGGCCTGCGTCAACAGCGCCACCGCCCCCGCCGGATCGCCCGCCAGCGCCAGCGCCAGCCCGCGATCGGTCGGCGAGATGTCCCGCTCATACGTCGTCAGTATCTGTCGCGCCGTCGCCCAGTCGCCCGTCGCGATCTCGGCCAACGTCAGGTTCAGCGCCGCCCGCCCATTGGCCGGCTGCAACAGCAACACATCGCGAAAGGCATCGCGCGCAGAGACGAATCGACCCGCCCGCAGGTACGTCTGGCCCAGCAGCAGCCGATAATCCGCCTCCCCCGGCGACGACGCGACCGCCGCCTCCGCGAAATCGACCGCTGCCGGATCGTGGGCCGCCATCGCCTTGGTCGCCCGCTTCGCCCAGGCCGCCGCCTCGGTATGCGGCATCGTCCGCGATCCCGCCGAGGCGATACCGCCGGCGCCGGTCGTGGTGCAGCCCACCATCGTCCCGCCCAGCACCAGCGCCGACAGCGCCGCTGCGGTGAATTGGTGCATCTTCATGATGTCTTCCCCGGCGATGGCTTTGGCAGGGGCAGCTGCACCGCAAGCGCCTCGACCATCGGCATGGTTTCCAGAAACATGTCCAGCGCATCGGCGACCAGACCCTGCGCGGACCGATTGGCCACCGCGCTCGCCAGCCGCAGCCGCAGATGCCGCTCGCCATCGAGCCGCAGTGTGAACGCCGCCTTGCCCTTCTCGGTCATCGTCGCGCTCTCGCGACTGATCTCCTGCGCGGTCGCCAGCGACACCGGCGTCACCTCCACCTTCGTCCGCAGCGCTTCCCGTGTCACCAGCACCGGTGGCAGGACTGCCGGCGACGCGACCTGGACGGGCGCGATCGACCGTACCGGCGCCGTCCCCATGTCGTTCCAGCCCAGATCGTCCAGCGGCGGCGCGGCCGGCGGCATCTCAGAAAAACCCTGCGGCCGCATCGCCGGCCGCGCCTGACCCTTGCGCGCCAGCAACCCCGAACTCAGCGAGGCGAGCGGCTTGGTTCCCAGCATCGCCATCTCAACCCACCACGCGACGGCCGAAGCCACTGGCGGCGGTACGCGTCACCGGCGCCGCCGCCGCAAAGGGGGACGCGAACACCGTCCGCCGGAAATTCTTCTCCAGCCGATCGGCGATATAGGTCCACAGCGCGGTGATCTCGGCGGCGGATTTGCTCTTGGGATCGCACTCCATCACCGTGCGTCCGTCGATCATCGATGCCGCGAAATCGACGCGCTGCTGCACCATCACCGGGGCGACGGTGCCATGCTGCGACAGCGCCACCGCCGCCTCGCTGGTGATCCGCGCCTTGGCCGTGGCGGCGTTGACCACAAAGATCAGCGGCTTGCCCGCCCGGTCGCACAGATCGACCGTCGCGCCCACCGCCCGCAGATCATGGGGGGATGGCCGGGTCGGCACGACGACCAGTTCGGCGACCTGGATCACGCTCTGGATCGCCATCGTGATCGCCGGCGGCGTATCGATCACCGCCAGCTTGAACCCCTGTTGCCGCAGCAATTCCAGATCGCCGGGCAGCCGCGCGACCGTGGTCTGCGCGAACGCCGGATATTCACCCTCGCGCTCGTTCCACCAGTCGGCCAGCGACCCTTGCGGATCGATGTCGATCAACACGACCGGACCATGGCCCGATCGCTGGGCCTGCACCGCCAGATGACCGGACAATGTAGTCTTGCCCGATCCGCCCTTCTGCGATGCCAGTGCGAGAACGCGCATAGCTGTATTCACTCCCGAACCGTTCGGCCCGGAGTCGCACGCCCCTCGCTAAGATCAGGTTAAGTCGTCACCCAGTCCCGCCGCGCGATCCCTTGCGCCCATAAAAGCGCGGTCAGGTCGCCATATTCGATCCGCGCCGCCGCCGCCGCCGCGACGATCGGCTTGGCCCGGTACGCCACACCCAGCCCGGCCGCCCGGATCATCGGCAGGTCGTTGGCACCGTCACCCACCGCCAGCGTCTCCGCCGACGCCAGCCCGCGATCGATCATGGTGGTGCGCAGCGTCTCCTCCTTGGTCGCGGCCCCGACGATCGGCTTGGCAACCTTGCCGGTCAGCCGGCCGTTCTCGATTAGCAGGCAGTTGGCGATCGCCCGGTCGAACCCGATTTCCGCCGCCACCGGTTCGGCGAAACGTGTGAAGCCGCCCGACACCAGTACCGCAAACGCTCCGCGCGCGCGCATCGTCCGCACCAGCGCCTTGGCCCCCGGCATGATCATGACCCGCTCGGCCAGACACCGGTCGATCGCGCTTTCGTCCAGTCCGGCGAGCAGCGCCACCCGCGCATCCAGCGCCCCCTCGAAATCCAGCTCGCCGCGCATCGCCCGCTCGGTCACCTCTGCAACCTCGGCCTTGATCCCGGCATAATCGGCCAGTTCGTCGATGCACTCGACGGTGATCATCGTCGAATCCATGTCGGCGACCAGTAGCGCCTTGGCCCGCGCCGCCACCGCCTGCACCACCACGTCGACACCGTGACCCTCCAGCGCGGTCCGCGCCGCCGCCGGATCACGCTCGAACGGCAGGTCGACCGCCTCGCCCGCATCGATCCACACCGCCGCACCGGGCGCACAACCCGCCGCCGCCAGTCGATCGATCGCGGCGGAGACCTCTCCCACCGGCAGGCCATTGGCTGCTATTAGTGTCGCCGTGAACATCGTAACTCCAGATCATCCAAGCGTGGCGCTCATCGCAGGGCCGACCGCCAGCGGCAAGTCCGCCGCCGCGATCGCCGTCGCCGAGGCGCATGGCGGCATCGTCATCAATGCCGATGCCAGCCAGGTCTATCGCGACCTGCGCATCCTGAGCGCTCGCCCGTCGGTGGAGGACGAAGCCCGAGCGCCGCACCGCCTGTTCGGCCATGTCGACGGTGCCGACACCGGCTATTCCGCCGCCCGCTGGGCCGCCGAGGCCACCGCAGAGATCGACGCGGCCCATGCGGCCGGCCGCCTGCCGGTGCTCGTCGGCGGCACCGGCCTCTATCTGCGCACCTTGCTAGATGGCATCGCCCCCGTCCCCGACATCGACCCCGCTATCCGTGCCGCCGTCCGCGCGTTGCCGGTCGCCGAGGCGCATCGCCAATTGTCGATCGAAGACCCCGCCGCCGCCGCCCGCCTCGCCCCCGCCGACACTACTCGCGTCGCCCGCGCGCTGGAGGTGATCCGCGCCACCGGCCATCCGATCGGCCATTGGCAACGCCAGCTGAGCGGCGGCATCGGCCACCGCATCCGCCTGGCCGCCATCCGCCTGCTGCCCCCGCGCGAGCATCTTTTCACCGCTATTGATGCCCGCGCCGCCATCATGCTGGACGGCGGCGCCCCCGCCGAAGTCGCCGCCCTGCTGACCCGCGACGACGTCTCGCCCGACGCTCCCGTCCGCCGCGCGATCGGCGTCGCCGCCATCGCCGATCATCTCGCCGGACACGCTAGCCACGAGGTTACGCTGGAACGACTGCGATCGGACACGCGTCGCTATGCCAAACGGCAATTCACCTGGTTTCGCAATCAACCATCTCCAGAATGGCTTATCGCGCAACAAAATGACTCAATAGCATCATCAATCGATGCTTTATTGTCCTAACAGGGGTTGACGTTAACCGGATACCGCTCTAGCGCCCCCTCAACTTCTTTCACACCACCGGAGCGACACCATGACCGAGCAAAGCGGAGCCGACATCCTCGTCGAGGCGCTGTGCGATCTCGGTGTCGAGATCGTATTCGGCTATCCCGGCGGCGCCGTCCTGCCGATCTATGACGCGCTGTTCCGCTCGGGCCGGATCAAGCACATCCTCGTCCGTCACGAACAGGCGGCGACGCACGCGGCGGAGGGTTATGCCCGCTCCACCGGCCGGCCCGGAGTCGTGCTCGTCACCTCTGGCCCCGGTGCGACCAACGCCGTCACCGGCATCACTGATGCGCTGCTCGATTCGATCCCGATAGTCGTCATCACCGGTCAGGTGCCCACCGCACTGATCGGGACGGACGCGTTCCAGGAAGCGGACACGGTCGGCATCACGCGTCACTGCACCAAGCACAACTATCTGGTGAAGGACCCCGCCAAGCTGGGCGCGGTGATCCATGAGGCGTTCCACATCGCCACGTCCGGCCGCCCCGGCCCCGTCGTCGTCGACATCCCCAAGGACGTTCAGGTCGCGACCGCGAAATATGTTCGCCCCGGCCCGATCCAGCACAAGACCTATCGCCCACAGGTGAAAGCCGATCCCAAGGCGATCGAGACGGTGGTCGACATGCTCGCCGCCGCTGAACGGCCCGTGCTCTACACCGGCGGCGGCATCATCAATGCCGGCCCCGCCGCGTCGCAGTTATTGCGCGAGCTTGTCCGGCTAACCGGCGCGCCCGTCACGTCGACGCTGATGGGCCTCGGCGCCTATCCGGCCAGCGGTCCGCTGTGGCTCGGCATGCTCGGCATGCACGGTACGTACGAGGCGAACATGGCGATGAACGAGGCCGATCTAGTCATCGCCGTCGGCAGCCGATTCGACGACCGCGTCACCGGCCGGCTCGACGCGTTCAGCCCGAACAGCCGCAAAGTTCATATCGATATCGACCGGTCGAGCGTGAACAAGAACGTTCGCGTCGACCTGGCCGTGATCGCCGATGCCGGTCACGCGCTGGAGGACATGGTCCGTGTCTGGAAGGCGCGGCACCACCCGAAGCCTGATCTTGGCGACTGGATGCGACGGATCGAGGGCTGGCGCGCCGTCCGCTGCCTCGATTTCCCGGAGATCGGCCCCGACATCATGCCGCAACGCGCCGTCCGTGCGCTGTGGGAGGCCACGCACGCCCGCGACCCGATCATCACGACCGAGGTCGGCCAGCACCAGATGTGGGCGGCGCAGCATTTTGGCTTCGAACTGCCCAACAAATGGCTGACATCGGGCGGTCTGGGTACGATGGGATATGGCCTGCCCGCCGCGATCGGCGCGCAGCTCGCCAATCCTAATGCGCTGGTCATCGACATCGCCGGCGAAGCGTCGATCCAGATGAACATCCAGGAACTGGCCACCGCCGGCCAGTACCGCCTGCCGGTCAAGGTGTTCATCCTGAACAACGAATATATGGGCATGGTCCGCCAGTGGCAGGAACTGACCTATTCCTCGCGTTACGCCGAGAGCTACAGCGAATCGCTGCCCGATTTCGTCAAGCTGGCCGAGGCTTATGGGTGGAAGGGTATTCGTATCGAAACCCGCGACCAACTCGATGCCGGCATCGCCGATATGCTGGCCTATGACGGCCCGGTGATGGTCGATTGCCGGGTATCGAAACTGACCAACTGCTTCCCGATGATCCCGTCGGGTGCGGCGCACACCGACATGATCCTGCAGGCCAACGAAGTGTCCGGCGAAATGGACGACGAAGCCAAGGCGCTGGTCTGACCCTCCTGGCCCCCTCCCGCTTGCGGGAGGGGTTTGGGACTGTGAGCAAACGTCGCTTTCACCAACCTGCCTTCCCCCGACTCCTCCCGCCAGCGGGAGGGGAGAGAGATCGAAATGCACATCAGACCAGAACTTGCCGAACGCCATACGCTGGCGGTGATCGTCGACAACGAACCCGGCATCCTTGCCCGTATCGCCGGCCTGTTCACCGCGCGCGGCTATAATATCGAGAGCCTGACCGTGTCGGAGATCACGCACGACAAGGGGGTCAGCCGGATCACCATCGTCACCAGCGCATCGCCGCCGGTGATGGAACAGATCATGGCGCAGCTCGACCGGCTGGTGCCCGTCCACAAGGTCGTCGATCTGACCGTCGAGGGCGAGCATGTCGAACGCGAACTGGCGCTGGTGAAGGTGGCCGGCGTCGGCGAGAAGCGGATCGAGGCAATGCGCCTGGCCGAGGTCTATCGCGGCCGCGTGGTCGATGCGACCACGTCCAGCTTCGTGTTCGAAGTGACCGGCTCATTCCAGAAGATCGACAAGTTCGTCGAATTGATGGGCGAGGTCGGCTTGGTCGAGGTCGCCCGCACCGGTATCGTCGCCATCGCCCGCGGCCGCGAGGCGGCCTGATTTTTCAATATTGCCCGCGCGCGGGAACGACCTAAAAGGGACCGAGAACATGAAAGTCTATTACGATCGCGACGCCGATCTTAACCTGATCACCGACAAGAAGATCGCCATCATCGGCTATGGCTCGCAGGGTCATGCCCATGCCCAGAACCTGCGCGATTCGGGCGTCAAGGATGTCGCGATCGCGCTGCGCGAAGGCTCGGCGACCCGCGCCAAGGCAGAGGGTGCCGGCTTCACCGTCATGACCAACAAGGAAGCGGCCGGCTGGGCCGACATCCTCATGATCCTGGCACCCGACGAGCATCAGGCCGGCATCTGGGATGCGGACCTGAAGGGCAACATGAAGCCCGGCGCCGCGCTCGCCTTCGCCCACGGCCTGAACGTGCATTTCGGCCTGATCGAGCCGCCGAAAGACATCGACGTCATCATGATCGCGCCCAAGGGCCCCGGCCACACCGTGCGCGGTGAGTATGTGAAGGGCGGCGGCGTGCCATGCCTGATCGCGATCCATCAGGACGCGAGCGGCAACGCGCATGACGTTGCGCTCGCCTATGCCTCTGGCGTCGGCGGCGGTCGTTCGGGCATCATCGAGACGAACTTCCGCGAAGAGTGCGAGACCGACCTGTTCGGCGAGCAGGTCGTGCTCTGCGGCGGCCTGACCCACTTGATCCAGGCCGGGTTTGAGACGCTGACCGAGGCCGGCTATGCGCCGGAAATGGCGTATTTTGAATGCCTGCACGAAGTGAAGCTGATCGTCGACCTGATGTATGAAGGCGGCATCGCCAACATGCGTTATTCGATCTCGAACACCGCTGAATATGGCGACATCACTACCGGTCCGCGGATCATCACCGACGAGACGAAGAAGGAAATGAAGCGCGTGCTCGCCGACATTCAGGGCGGCCGCTTCGTGAAGAACTTCGTTCTCGACAACCGCGCCGGCCAGCCCGAACTGAAGGCCGCCCGCAGCCTCGCCGCCGCGCATCCGATCGAGAAGACCGGCGCCGAACTGCGCGCGATGATGCCCTGGATCGGCGCCAACAAGCTGGTCGACAAGGCCAAGAACTAAGGGCGACGGGATGCGGGCGGTTCAGGCCGTTCGCATCCTCTCCCCACTGAAATCGCCCCTAGCTGTCATCCCGGCGTTCGCCGGGTGACAGGTAGGGGAGTAAAGATCGGCGGACGACACCCCGGCGAAACGCACCGTTGCCGCCTCGGCGTTTGACGCGGCCTGTTCGGACCGCCACGTTGCGCGGCAATCAACAGGGAGTTTTCCAATGCGTCTCGTCCTCGCCGCCGCCGCCATGCTGATCGCGGCTCCGCTTCTCGCCCAGACCGGCACGCCCGGCACCCCCAACAAGGCGCTTGTCACCGCCGGCACCTATCCGGTCGACCCCAATCACACGCAGGTGACGTGGCAGGTCAACCATATGGGCTTCTCGATGCTGCAGGGTCAGTTCGGCGCCTCGGGCGGTTCGATCACGATCGATCCGGCGAAGCCCAACGATACTAAGGTCGAAGTGACCTTCGCGGTCGATCAACTGTCGACCACCTCGCCGCGCTTTGCAGAGCATCTGAAGTCGAAGGACTTCTTCGACGCCGCCGCCAACCCCACCGCCCGCTTCGTATCGACCAGCGTGCGCGCCACCGGCGACCGCGCCGTCATCACCGGCAACCTGACGATCAAGGGCGTGACCAGGCCCGTCACGCTGCAGGCCAGTTTCGTCGGTGCCGGCGCGAACCCGATGAGCAAGAAGCTGAACTTCGGCTTCCGCGCGACCGGATCGATCAGCCGCAACGACTTCGGTCTCGGCATGGCCGTGCCCGTCGTGTCGGACAAGGTCGATCTGACGATCAACGCCGCCTTCGCTGCCCAATAAGCCGCCCGGTAAGATGACGGATCGCCGCGCGGTGTCAGGCCGCGCGGTGCACCTGAGCAAAGCCCTCGAATGTCGCACGCACCGACGGCGCGGCCTTTGCGGTCAGCGCGTCGATCCGGGTCATCGCTTCGCCCCCGTCGTCGGCCGGGCGATAAGCCATTGCCCACGCGCCGAACTCTCTTGCCGCGATGATCCGATCGGACAGCATCACGACCGCTCGATGCCGTTCATCCTGCCGTATCCGCGCCAGGGTCGTCGCGACCGCATCCTCCTTCCCCTCGAGCGCCTGAAGGAAACGCTTGCCGTCGAAGAACAGCAGGCCGGTGACGTTGACCCGAGCATTGTTACGCTGCGATACGACCATCAGGTCGTCGATATCCAACACGGCGACGCGGTGCAGGGTACTGATGCAAACGATCTGTCGCATCTCTGGTCTCTTGTCGGTGCGTCGTCCCCGATCCGATCCCGTGGGGCCTGTCCTGAAGATCGGCTACGCTGCCCGGCGCATCCGCATGAAGGCATCGAAGGTATCGCGCGCCGCCGGCGACGCATGCGCCGACAGGATCGCCATTCGTGCGATCGTCGGCAGATCGGATTCCGCCGGCGGGCGATACGCCATCGCCTCCACCCCGAACTCGCGCCGTTCGATCCCGCGATCGGACAGGATCAGGATCGACTGATGCCGGGGATCGCCCTGAATCCGGGTGAAGGTCTGTTGCACCGGCCCCGCCGCCCCCTCGATCGCGTGGAGGAACCGGCGGCCGTCGAAGAACAACATGCCCGTCACCAATTGCCCGGCATTGCGGCGGCGCGCGGTCGCCAGGATCGCCGGGACGTCGGCGACGACGTTCTGGCACAGGCTGCTGATATAGACGATCTGGCGCATTCGGCTCCTTCCGGCAAATTGGTGCCGAACCCGACCTAACCCATCGCCGTTAAGGAAAAGTGCGCGAGCGCCATCGCCACCGATGGACAAACGGCCGGCCCGGCGGCATGGGAGGGACACGATGATGCGTGCGGCGCTCCTGACCCTGCGACTTACCCGCCCTTAGGGCGGTCGTGCACGCATGCGCACTTCCCTAAGGGCCGACGACCACCCATACGCGCCATAATGGCCGCGCGGGTTCTTCATCCGTGGCGGCGAAGCCGGGAAGTTATCATGCTCCGCGATCCATCGACCAAGTACCGACCGTTCCCGCCCATCGCCCTGCCCGACCGGCAATGGCCGTCGCGCACCATCACCCACGCCCCCCGCTGGCTGTCCACCGACCTGCGCGACGGCAATCAGGCGTTGATCGACCCGATGGGCGCGGAAAAGAAGACGCGGCTGTTCGACCTGCTCTGTAAGGTCGGGCTCAAGGAGATCGAGGTCGGCTTCCCCTCCGCTGGCGCGACCGAGTTCGACTTCATCTCCGGCCTCGTCCGCGACGGCCGCATCCCCGACGACGTCACCATCCAGGTGCTGACCCAGTCGCGCCGCGACCTGATCGAGGCCAGCTTCGCCAGCCTGAAGGGCGCGAGGACCGCGATCGTCCACCTCTACAACGCGGTCAGTCCGGCATGGCGCAAGATTGTGTTCGGCATGACCCGCGAAGAGGTGAAGGCGATCGCCATCGCCGGCGCCAAGGTGCTCCGCGACGGGGCCGCGAAACAGCCCGATACCGACTGGTTCTTCGAATACAGCCCGGAAACCTTCTCCACCGCCGAACTCGATTTCTCCGTCGAGGTATGCGCGGCGGTGATGGACGTGCTGCGCCCGACGCCGGATCATCCCCTGATCCTGAACCTGCCCGCCACGGTCGAATGCGCGACGCCCAACGTCTATGCCGACCAGATCGAATGGTTCGGCCGCAACATCCCCAACCGCGACAGCGTCGTCATCTCGCTTCACACCCACAACGATCGCGGCACCGGCGTCGCGGCGGCGGAACTGGGTATGATGGCGGGGGCGGACCGGGTCGAGGGTTGTCTGCTCGGCAATGGCGAGCGTACCGGCAATTGCGATCTCGTGACGCTGGCGCTGAACCTGTACACGCAAGGGGTCGATCCGAGACTCGACCTGTCGGACATCGACGAGGTGGTGAACACCGTCACCTATTGCACCAACCTGCCCATCCATCCGCGCACACCCTATGCCGGCGACCTCGTCTTCACCGCCTTTTCCGGATCGCATCAGGACGCGATCAAGAAGGGCTTCGTGGCGCAGGGCCAGCGTAACGACGGCCTGTGGGAAGTACCCTATCTGCCGATCGACCCCGCCGATCTCGGCCGCAGTTACGAAGCGGTGATCCGCGTCAATTCGCAGTCGGGCAAGGGCGGCGTCGCGTGGGTGATCGAGCAGGACAAGGGCCTGAAACTGCCCAAGCGTCTGCAGGCCGATTTCAGCCGCCACGTGCAGGCGCTGGCCGACGAGACCAGCCGCGAACTCGGCGCCGCCGATATCTGGGGCCGGTTCGAGGCGACCTACCTCCCCCGCCCCGGCGACCGCTTCGTGCTGCGCGATTACGAGGAGACCGGCACCGCCGGCCAGCGCCTGTTCGTCGGCCACGTCTCGGTCGATGGCGTCGACCGGTCGATCTCGGGGCGCGGCAACGGCCTGATCTCCGGCGTGATCGACGCGCTGGGCGAGACGGGGCCGACGCTCGACGTCGTCGATTACAGCGAACACGCGATCGGCCACGGCGCCGATGCGCAGGCCGCCGCCTATGTCGAATGCCGCTCCGCCGATGGTCGCACGGTGTTCGGCGTCGGCCTCGACAGCGACATCGCCACCGCCAGCGTCCGCGCGGTGTTGAGTGCTGCCAATCGGGCATGATCTCAGGACTTTAGGGAACGCCTTCCCGGCTCGCCGGTTCGTCTCCCGATATCCTTTGGGAGACGGACCGATGGCCAGCGAGCACAATCCGACGAAGAAGATGGCGACCAATGCGCAAAAGGGCCTCGACCTGCGCGACCGCTTCGATCGCGGCGGCACCGACGTCGGCGTGAAGCGCGCGAAACAGATCGTCGAAGGCAAGCCGATGTCTGACGCCGACGTAAAATCGATGCACAGCTACTTCGCCCGCCACGACGTCGACAAGGACACCAAAAGCCACGACTGGGGAAACGAGGATGACCCCTCCGCCGGTTACGTCGCCTGGCTGCTATGGGGTGGCGACGAGGGCAAGACCTGGGCCGACAAGGAGCGTGAGAAGATCGAGGAGTAGAAGCGCTCTCTCTCCCGGTTTCTCAAAACTGGACCAAACCGACCGACCGAGAACGCAAATTGATCCGTCGGCGAATTACTTTGCGGCGCTATGTCCTACACGCCCGGACGCGATTATATCCGTCCAACGACTGTTCTTTCTCACCGTCGATCCAGACGCCGGCTACGCTCTCGCGCGCGTGTACGCGCCCGCGCGCGGCCGTGAGTGCGACTTTAGTGACTTTCCGTGCCCGAACCCGGTCGGGCATCACCCCGTCAGGTGAACGAAATCCCGCGCGAATGGCACCAGATGCGCGCCGCCATCGACGTACAGGATTTGCCGGTCGAGCGACGGCATCGACGCACAGAACAGGACGGCTGCGGCAATATCATCCGGCGTCGGCAGTCGCCGGAGCGGCATCAGATCGGCGAGCGCCGCCATCTGATCGTCGGTATAATCCCCGGTCGGCAGCGTCAGCCCCGGCGCGACGCCGTTCACGCGCACCCCCGCCGCGCCGATCCGTGTGGCGCCGGCCAGCGCCAGTTTCGCCAGCGTATAGGACAGTTGGTCCGGGTGCGGATGCGCGATCCGCTGGTCGAGGATGTTGACGATCGATCGATCGCCCTCCCCCGCGGTCGCCGTGAATGCCTGCATCAGCAGCACTGGCGCCGCGGCGTTGATCGCATGGGCCTGTGCCAGATCATCCGCCGTCACGTCTGCCAACACATCCTGCCCGAACAGCGACGCGCCATTAACGAGCAGATCCGGCACCCACCCAAAACAGGCCGTCACCTCGGCATATAGCGCCGTCGCTCGGGCCGGATCGGCGAAATCCGCTACGAAACCCTGCCAGACACCGCCGGCTGCCGTCAGCGCCTCGGCGAGCGATGGCTCCGGATCGGCGTCATGACTGCCATGCAGCGCCAAATCATATCCCGCCCCGGCCAACGCGGTGGCGATCGCCGCGCCCAGCCGGCGGCAACCACCTGTTACCAACGCCAGCGGTCGCCGGCTCACGCGCCACCGCGACCCATCAGCGCCAGCACTTCCTTGCGGCTCCGCTGGTCGTCGCGAAACACGCCCATCATCCGGCTGGTCGTCATCGCCACGCCCGGCGTCCGAACGCCGCGGGCCGTCATGCAGGCATGGGTCGCTTCGATCACGACCGCAACGCCGTGCGGCTTCAGGTTTTCCCAGATGCAGTCGGCGACCTCGGCGGTCAGCCTCTCCTGAACCTGCAACCTTCGAGCATAGGCGTGCAGCACGCGCGCCAGCTTCGAAATGCCGACGACGTGGTTACGCGGCAGATAGGCGATGTGCGCGACGCCGATGATCGGCGCCATGTGATGTTCGCAATGCGACTGAAACGGGATGTCCTTCAGCAGCACGATCTCGTCATACCCGCCCACTTCCTCGAACACCCGCGACAGATGCCGGGCAGGATCGTCGCCATAGCCGGAGCAATATTCCCGCCACGCCTGTGCGACACGCTTCGGTGTATCGAGCAGCCCCTCCCGCATTGGATCGTCGCCCGTCCACGCGATCAGCGTGCGGATCGCCTCGGCGACATGGGGCGGCACGGCGATCTTGCCGTCCTCGGCGATCAGGTCGCCATCCTCCGGTTCCATGTTCATGCTGCCTTCCTCAATCGTTCGGCGGCCCAGGCGACATGATCCGCCATGAAGGTCGAGACACCCAGATAGCTGTGATCATATCCCGGCTGCATCCTCAGCGTCAGGTCGATCCCCGCCGCCGCACATGCCGCCGCCAGCAGTTCGGGCCGTAACTGCTCGCCCAGAAACTGGTCCGCATCACCCTGATCGACCAGTAGGTCGGGCCGGCGCGCGCCATCCTCGATCAACGCCACCGCGTCGTAACGGCGCCATGTGCTGCGATCGTCGCCCAGATATCCGCCCAGCGCCTTCTCACCCCACGGCACCTGTCCCGGTGCGACGATCGGCGCGAAGGCGGTCACGCTGCGGAACCGATCGGGGTGCCGCAACCCGATCGTGAGCGCGCCGTGGCCGCCCATGGAATGGCCGGTAATCGCCTGCCGTTCCATATCGACCGGAAACTCCGCACCGATCAGAGCTGGCAGCTCATCCTCAATATAGGACCGCATCCGAAAATGCGGCGTCCATGGCGCTTCGGTGGCATCGACATAGAAGCCGGCACCCTGCCCCATGTCGTATTCGGGATCATCGGCCACGCCCTCACCCCGCGGGCTGGTGTCGGGGGCCACGAAGACGACGCGATGCTCGGCGCAGGCGCGGCGATACTCACCCTTGTCCATCACATTGGCATGAGTGCACGTCAGCCCGGACAGGAACCACAGCACCGGCAATCTTTCGCCCGGATCATGCGCGGGCACGAAGACGGCGAAGGTCATGTCGGTGTCCGTCGCGGTCGATCGGTGGCGATACACGCCCTGCGTGCCGCCATGGGCCTTTGCCGTCGAAACGGTCTCCATCGTCATCGAAACACCACCGTCCGGTTGTCGTTCAGGAATACGCGTCGTTCGCCGACCCACGTCACCGCGCGCGCCAGCACCTGCGCCTCGATATCGCGGCCGATACGGACCAGGTCATCGGCCGAAGCGCGGTGATCGACCCGCTCCACCGCCTGTTCGATGATCGGGCCTTCGTCCAGATCAGCGGTCACGAAATGTGCGGTAGCGCCGATCAGCTTCACGCCGCGCTCATGCGCCCGGTGATAAGGCCGTGCGCCCTTGAAGCCGGGAAGGAAGCTGTGATGGATGTTGATGCACCGGCCCGGCAACGCCTCGACCAGCGTCGGCCCCAGCACCTGCATGTAGCGCGCCAGCACCAGATATTGCGCCCGTTTGGCAGCCATCAGATCAAGGATCGCCCGCTCCTGCGCATCACGGTTGGTGTCGTCGACCGGCAGATGATGCCAGGGCAAACCATGCCATTCGACCAGCGAGCGCAAAGCATCATGGTTCGACACGACACCGACGATCTGAACCGGCAGCGCGTTCGTCCGCCAGCGGTGGAGCAGGTCGTTCAGGCAGTGCGACCCCTTCGAAACCGCCAGGAGCACACGCGGTCGGTCATCCGCACGAACGACCTCCCACGCGAAATCGAACCGCACCGCCGCCGCTGCCAGCGCCGCCCGGACGCCCCCGACATCGGTCGGAAATCCCGGCCCGCCGCCTGTGAAGACGACACGCATGAAGAAGCGCCCCGTCTCCAGATCGGCATATTGCTGGCTGTCGAGGATGAACCCGTCGATGCCGGCCAGCGCTCCCGACACCGCAGCCACGATGCCGACAAGGTCCTGGCACGCAAGGGTGAGGATCAGGGCCGTGCCGGCGTCGGTCATGCCTTCGACGCAACGCGGTGCATCGCGCAGATCTTGTTGCCCGCCGGATCGCGAAGATAGGCGAGGTAGAGCGGGCCGAACGGCGAATTGCGAACCCCCGGTGCATTCTCGATCGCCGTACCGCCAGCAGCAAGCCCCGCCGCATGCCATGCATCGGCCGCCTCGGGCGATGACGCCGCAAAGCCCACCGTGCCACCATTGGCGTGGCAGGCAGGCTCACCATTGATCGGTTTGGTCAGGATCAGAATTCCGCCGCTGTGCGCATAGGTGGCCCGGCCCATCGGATCGATCTGCCCGGCCGGAATGCCGAGCGCGCCCAGCGTGGCGTCGTAGAACGACTTCGACGCATCGATATCGTCGGTGCCGAGCATGATGTGACTGAACATGTAATTTGCCTCTCCGTTGTTATTACCGGCCGGCGATCAGTAGACCACGACCGAGCGGATCGATTCGCCCGCGTGCATCAGGTCGAATCCCTTATTGATCTCGTCCAGCGTTAGCCGGTGGGTTATCATCGGATCGATCTGGATCATCCCGTCCATATACCAGTCAACGATCTTGGGCGTGTCCGTCCGCCCGCGCGCACCGCCGAACGCCGTGCCGCGCCAGTTACGCCCGGTGACAAGCTGGAACGGCCGCGTGCTGATCTCCTTGCCAGCCTCCGCCACCCCGATGACGATGCTGGTACCCCAGCCCCGGTGGCAGCATTCCAGCGCTTGGCGCATGACATCGGTGTTGCCCGTCGCATCGAAGCTGTAATCGGCGCCGCCATCAGTAAGCGCGACGATGTGCGGCACAATATCGCCCACGACCTTGGGGTTGGCGAAGTGCGTCATGCCGAACCGGCGGCCCCATTCCTCGCGGTCGGGGTTGATATCGACGCCGACAATCATCTTCGCACCGGCCAGCTTCGCGCCCTGGATCACGTTCAGCCCGATCCCGCCCAGCCCGAATACGACCACGGTGTCGCCGGGCTGTACCTTGGCCGTATGCACCACCGCGCCAACGCCGGTGGTGACGCCGCAGCCGACATAGCAACTGGTGTCGAACGGCGCGTCCTCACGAATCTTCGCCACCGCGATCTCCGGCAGCACGGTGAAGTTCGAGAAGGTCGAGCAGCCCATGTAATGGAAGATCGGCTGTCCCTTGTAGCTGAAGCGGGTCGTGCCGTCAGGCATCAGCCCCTTGCCCTGCGTCGCCCGGATCGCGGTACATAGGTTGGTCTTGCCGCTGAGGCAGGATTTACACTGCCGACATTCGGGGGTGTAGAGCGGAATGACATGATCGCCGACCGCGACACTGGTCACACCAGAGCCAATCTCCCGCACGATGCCGGCACCTTCATGACCCAGCACGCTGGGGAACAGCCCCTCCGAATCGAGCCCGTCGAGCGTATAGGCGTCGGTATGGCAAATGCCCGTCGCCATGATCTCGACCAGCACCTCGCCGGCCCGCGGCCCATCCAGATCGAGTTCAACGATCTCCAACGGCCGTTTCGCCTCGAACGCTACAGCGGCTCGCGTCTTCATTTGGTCTCACTCCTCGCAACCTTCCGGCCTCTGCCGCGATTGGTAGCAAACAATCAAGGAGGTGGAGCGATGAAGGACCCAAAGAAGGGCGACGAGGTAACCTGGAATTCCCATGGCGGCGAAGCGCACGGGCATGTCGAGAAAAAGGTGACGAGCGATACCAAGATCAAAGGCCATCAGGTGCGGGCGTCGCCGGATGACCCACAGTATATTGTAAAGAGTGACAACGGCGGAAAGGCGGCGCACAAGGCGTCCGCGCTCGACAAGGCGTAATGCTCCGCTAAGCTGGGCAACAGTTCAACAGGAAGGATTACCATGGCCACTGCAAAGCAGGACGCCGGCGCCGACAAGGCCGCCAAGAAGCCAACCAACAGCGGGACGGGCATCCATGCGCCGGTCAAGCCGTCTGCCGATCTCGGTGCGATCGTCGGCAACGATGCGTTGCCGCGGAGCGAAGTCATCAGCAAGGTCTGGGACTATATCAAGTCCAAGAATCTGCAGAACCCAGAAAACAAGCGCGAAATCCTCGCCGATGACAACTTGAAGAAGGTATTCGGCAAGGACAAGGCCACGATGTTTGAGATGAACAAGTACATCTCGGCCCATCTGACCAAGGCCTGATGCCTCATCGGGGGTGCCGGCGGCACCCCCGATACTTTTGACATTGTTCATAACCACCGCATTCGGTGATCTGGTGGTCCCGGAGGGACTCGAACCCCCGACGCCCACTTTAGGAAAGTGGCGCTCTGTCCGGCTGAGCTACGGGACCAGTGACGTGCCCATAATCCACTCACGCGCGGCTATCTACCCCTAGAGGGTTGATTTCACCGATCGTATCAATTGATCTGATCTGGCGGTACGACGGGTAGTGGCAGTGGTGCGACCGGCACGCCATCCTCAATCAGTGCCTTCGCCTCTGCGAACGTGGCCTGCCCATGGATCAGCGATGGTGATTCTTCGCCGGCGTGCATCGCCCGCGCCCGGTGAGCGAAGCCTGCCCCAACCCATGTCGATTTGCCCAACAACTTCGCCTGTTCGGCGGCAAGTAGGTGCATCGCCTGCTTGATCGCCTGCGGTGCAACACTCGCACGGTTGCCCTTTGCGGCGATCGCCGGCGCCATAAGAGCCTTTTCGATATCGGTGTCGCCACAGCTCGGACAGCCGATCAGTCCGGCGGCCCGTTGTTCCTCATAGGCGCCGGTCGATCCGCACCACGCCTCGAAAACATGACCAGTCGGACAACGCAGGTCAAATACGATCATGCGACGTTCGTCACCGGCGGGATCTGCCGACGATGCCGCAGCGCCGGGATCCGCGTTCGCACATCGACCAACACGGTGGGATCGAGATCGACCACCGCTAGGCCGGGCGCCTCCCCCATATCCAGCAGCACCTTGCCCCATGGATCGACCACCATCGAATGACCATAAGTCGTGCGGCCATCGGCGTGGGTCCCGGTCTGCGCGGCCGCCACGACGAACGCACCTGCCTCGATCGCGCGAGCGCGCAACAGTACCTCCCAATGCGCCACACCGGTTGGCCGGGTGAACGCCGCCGGTACCGACAGCACCGTGGCCTCGGCGTCACTCAGCGCGCGATAAAGATCGGGGAAGCGGATGTCGTAACAGATTGACAGGCCGATCCGGCCAACTGGGCTATCTACCACGGTTGTCGCTTCACCGGGCGCATAGCTGGCCGATTCACGCCAGCTTTCGCCGCTCGGCAGATCAACGTCGAAAAGGTGAAGCTTGTCGTACTTGGCCCGGATCGCACCGTCAGCATCGATCACATAGCCACGGTTTGCCAGCCGCCCATCTGTCCTGCGTACCGCGAGCGATCCCAACTGGACCCACACACCGTACCGTGACGCCGCCTTACGCACCCCGGCCAGCACGGTATCGTCATCCTCGCCGACGATCGATCCAGCCGCACGGGACCGGTCGCGGTCGACCAGACCAGACATTTCCGGCGTGAACAGCATTGCCGCTCCCATTGCTGCCGCCTGTTCGACCGCATCGACCAGCGTGGCGGCATTGGCGGCCGGATCGATCCCGGCCGTCATCTGGAGGACGGCGGCCTTCACGCCGCCAGCAGTGGGTCGAGCCCCCCGGACCGATCCAGCGCCGCCAGATCGTCATAGCCACCGACATGACGGCCATCGATGAACACCTGCGGCACCGTGGTGCGCCCCTGCGCGCGCTGGATCATCTCGGCGCGTTTCGGCCCACCCATCGTGATGTCGAATTCCTGCGGGTCGACACCCTTGGCATCGAGCAACCGCATCGCCCGCGTGCAATAGGGGCAGAACGCCTTGGTATAGATTTCTACGTTGGCCATGGACATCAGGTGTGGTGACGGCCCGCGCTTGTCAATCATCGGCCGCGTCAGGCAGCACGCGCGCCCAGCACAGGATCGTCACCGATCGCGCGCCCGCCGCCAGCAGCGCGCGGGTGCAGGCGGTTGTGGTCGCGCCGGTCGTGTAGACGTCGTCGACCAGTACTACCGCCCGGCCCCTGATCGATTCCCGACGCGCACGATCGACAACGAACACACCCGCCACCGCTCTCGCCCGCGCACGGCGGCCGAGGCCCCGCAGCAACGGTGTCGCCCGCCGTCGTTGCAACGCATGGTGATCGCGCGGCACGCCGGTTCTTTGTGATACGACGTCAGCGATCAACGCGGCCTGATTGAACCCGCGCCGCCATAACCGGCCGCGGTGGAGTGGCACCGGCACCAGCAGGTCGCCCTGCGCTGGCATCAGGCGGAGCATCGCCCGCGCCATCGTGTTGGCCAGCGCGATGCGGCCGCCATGCTTCAACCGCACCGCCAGCGCGCCGGCCACGTCGCCATAAGCAACCGCCGCCCGCACACCGGCATGTCGTGGCGGGGTGCCCGCGCAGGTCGCGCAGATCGCGCCCTCGCCGCGATCAAAGGCGAACGGCACATGGCAGGCGGCGCACCACGGCGGCCCCAGAAACCGCAATGCGCTCCAGCACGTGCCGCAGAATTGATGGTCCTCAGCCACTGGCACGCCGCAGCCGGGACAGCGCGGCGGCAGGGCGTAATCAGCGATCCATCGCAAGGGCCTCAGGATCGACCGCAGCATCCACCGCTTGTCGCCGGCCCACGCGCACGGCACAAGCGCCGGGATGGACGTGCCCGACATCTTTGATCGCAATGCCCGACGCCGACGCCGCGATCGCGCGATCGACCGCTACGCCGCGCATGATTTTCTCCGCGTCGCGATGCTCGATGGCATCGCCGATCGGTTGGATACCGTTACACGCTCATTCACCGACATTCTGGACCTCGGATCGTTCGATGGTGCTTTCGCGCCACCGCCGGGCAGTCGGGTTGCGCGCCTGGATGCCGGTTTCGGCTTCGCAAGCCGGAGCGGCGGCGTCCAAGGGGATGAGGACCGGTTGCCCTTCGCGGACGGCGCGTTCGATTGCGTTGTTAGTGCCGGGGTGCTCGACCAGATCGGCGATCTTCCCGGTGCCCTGTCGCTCGCCCGCCGCGTGCTGCGGCCCGACGGCCTGTTTCTGGCCGCGTTCGTCGGCGCGGGTTCCTTTCCCGCGCTTCGTAGCGCTTTCCAGATCGCCGAGCGCGAGCGCCCCGTGGCGCGGCTGCACCCCCAGGTCGACGTACGATCGGCGGGCGATCTGCTGGTCAGGGCCGGTTTCGCCTTGCCGGTCGCTGATATTGAAACGGTCGACATCGGATATCCCGATATCGGCCGATTGTTGGAAGATTTGCGGGGGATGGCCGGCACCAACATCCTGACCGATCGGCATTCGCTGTCACCCGGTGCCCTGTCCCGCGCAGCAGCGGCCTTCGCCGAGGCCGCAGGCCCCGACGGCCGCACCCGTGAGCGGATCGATGTCATCTTCCTGACCGGCTGGGCGCCGGACGCGTCGCAGCCGCAACCCGCCAAGCGTGGCAGCGGCAAAAGCTCGCTCGCCCAGGCCCTCGCCCGGCGCGATCCCCTGAGATAGCTGGTGGTGGCGCAGCGACGTGTAAAATCCGGGGCGCCGCTACGGAATAAAAGGCGTAGAGCGGCGCGAAACGCCGCGGCGAAGCGCTGGCTGCTGTTGCTCGGCATCGTCGGGACTATCGTGATAATCTTGGGGGTGATCGACCCCAGGCGATCGGTTCCGCCAAGGCCGCCATTGACGATGGCGCAGGCGCGTGCGTCGAACGCGGCGGTGCCGCTGGACGAACGGCGACGTTCGATCGCGCCCGGCTATCGCTTTTCCGGTGGCGTCGCGTCCCGCGAACAGGCGACCGAATGTCTGGCGACCGCTGCCTTATATGAGGCGGGCAGCGATACGCGCGGACAGAAGGCGGTGATCCAGGTGATCCTGAACCGGGTCAGGGCGCGGGGCTTTCCAAAGACGATCTGCGGCGTCGTTTATCAAGGCTACACCCGTGGTACCGGTTGCCAGTTCTCTTTCACCTGCGACGGATCGATCCAGCGGCGCACGGTGCATGTCGGTTGGGCGAAGGCAAGGCGCGCCGCCCGCCGCGCATTGTCAGGCTATGTCTTTCCAGACGTCGGGCGCGCCACGCATTATCACACCGACTGGATGGTGCCGTACTGGCGCGACTCTCTGGTCAAGGTGGCGCAGGTCCGTACCCATCTCTTTTACGTCCGACGGTGAACCAAAGGGGCGGCGGATCGAACCCCCGCCCCCGATCATCAGAATTTTGCGCCGAGGCGTACATACCCGAACTGATCGGGCAGGTCGTACGTCGTCGGATCGAAGCCACCGCAGCTCAGGCAGTCGGGCGCACGCTTACCCAGTACGTTGTTGACGCCAAGGGTCAGCATGAAACGTCGCTCTGCAAAGGGCAGGTTCCAGCCGACCTGCGCATCGAGATAGATCGTCGCCTTTATCTCGTTGTTGTCATAGGCCGGCTCGATCACCTTGCTTATGAAACGACCGGTGATGGAAGCGAGGAAATTCTCGCTGCTCCAGTCCAGCGTGGAGTTCGATTTGAAGCGCGGATAGGCCTGATCGCCACGCTCGGTCCCCTGCCGCTCCAGCTTCTGGCTGCCGGTCGCGGTCGGTAAGGTGGTCGAATATTCCAGCAGATAGTTGTTGGCCCAGGTCAGGCCGATCGTGCCCGTGCCGATCGATGGACTACGATAGGTCAGGATCGCGTCGATCCCCTCGCTCTTGATGCTCGCAATGTTCTGCAACAAGCCGCGGATCTGGGTGATCTGGCCGGTGGCGGAACGGGTGATCGCGCTGCACGCGACCGGATCGTTCGATCCCGTGCAATTGGCGAGCAGCACGTCGGCGCCGATCGACGAGATCGCGTCATCGACCTTGATCGTGTAGTAATCTGCCTCAAGGCTCAAGTTGCCGACGATGCCGCCGCGCGCCCAGCCGGGGCTATAGACACCGCCGACGATCCAGCTTTCCGATGTCTCGGATTTCAGCGCGCGATTGCCGCCGGTCAGAATCGGCAACTGCAGGCCGTTCTGCACATAGCTGCCGTTCGCCGGCACACCCTGCGTGACGCAATTCTGGCGTACCGTCGCAGACGCACCATTGCTGTTGAAACCGGAGCACGGGTCGATGACTTCGCCATCGAAGCGCGACGGCGTGCCGAAGAGTTCGCCGATGCTCGGTGCCCGGAAACCTTGTGCCCAAGTACCGCGCAAACGCAGATCATCGATCGGCTTCCAGCTGATACCCGCCTTCATCGTCGTCTTGCTGCCGCTGGTCGAATAATCGGAATAGCGGGCAGCGAACGACCCTTCGAGCAGTCGGAAGAACGGTATGTCCTTCAACAGGGGGATGCTGAGTTCGCCATAGACTTCGTGCGCGTTGATACTGCCCGCCGTTGGCTGGGCCGGAATGTCCGAACCCAAGCCCGCCGATACGATCGGATCTGGTGTGAACGACCCAGCCTGACGCCGGAACTCGTATCCGACCGCCAGACCCAACGGACCCGCTGGCAGGCTCAGTAGGTTACCGGTAATGTTGAACGTCGCGTCGGTCAGCGACTGGTCACTGCGGTCACGCTGGTCAAACGTCACGTAATCGATCATCGCCTGCGTGATCGATCCCGCACCGCCAAAGATGTTGAACGGCACGCACGCGCCGGTGCAGGCCGATACCGGCCCCAGCGCGACGGCCAGATTGGCCGCGTTGACGTTGCCCTGCATCTTCTGCTTCGCTTCGGTCTCGGCGTGGATTGCGGTGGCATCCCAGTACCACGTGCCGTTGCCGATCGGGATCTGCCCCTCCAGCGTCGAGCTAACGTACATCGTGCTGACCCGCTGCGAATAATGGCGCGGGCCGTTTTCGACGAAGCGACGGCCGATGAACGCGTAGTTGGCGGGCACGCCATTTGCGCCGGTGCTGAGCGTAACGCCGAACGGGTTGAACGGATTCGTACGATCGATCGAGATCGTATCGAGCAGGTTGCCGTTGCCGGCGTCGGGACCCACGAACAGGGGCAGCGGCGCCGCCTGATTGTCCGATGTGCGGCGGTTGTAGATCACCTTCGTGCTGAATTTGACGTTGTCGCCCAGATCGCCCGAGAAATTGATGAACGCACCGATCCGTTCGTTCGGCGTCAGCAGATAGTTGACCGGGCGGAAGTTGTACCGGTCGGCGGTGGTGAACGACTTGAAGTCTCCGTTTGCGCCGGTGGGATCGATCGGAACGAAGCGTGGGCGCGTCAGCGGATTCGACCGCAGCGTCAGGTTCAACGACTCACCCGTCAGCGGGTTGTTGACGATGAAACGGCCGTTGGGTGTCGCGGAGCTGCAGCTGGACGTGCAGGCGGTCTCACCCGGATTGGGGAAGCTGTAATACGGGCGATCACCGGCGAAAACACTGCCCTGTTTGATGTAATTCGCGCCCGCTACGAACGAGACGCCGGCATCGTCGTCACGATGTCCCCAGCTCAACTGATAGTTCTGGGTGACGCCGTCGCCTTCGTCATAGGCGCCGACCTGGGCACTGGCGACGAAGCCGTTCTGGCGTTTCTTGGTGATGATGTTGACGACGCCGGCGATCGCGTCGGAACCGTAGATTGTCGAGGCACCATCGCGCAGCACCTCGATCCGTTCGACCATGCTGTCAGGAATCGAGTTGATATCCACGGCACCGGGGACGCCGCTGGCCGACGAGCCGTTGATATAACGCTGGCCATCGAGCAGCACCAATGTGCGGCGGCTGCCCAGATAGCGCAAGTCGATCTCCGCCGAGCCCGCGCCTACGCCGCCACCGTCGGGCGGATTGCCGTTGTTGCCGCTGCGGTTGAACCGGGAATTGAGGCCGCCGGCGCTGCCGGGCAGGCGTTGCAACACGTCCGCGATCGACGACAGGCCGGTGCGCGCGATGTCTGCGCTGTCGACGGTGGTCAGGGGCGCCGCCTGTGCCAGCGGATCGCGGCGGATACGCGAGCCGGTGACGACGATGTCCTCGCCGGGCGCGGAGGCGCTGTTGCTGTCCGTGCCGGCGACAGATGCCTCGGCAACTTGCGCCACGGCGCTAGTTGCAATGGCAAGGCTGAACGCTGCCGCGCTCGCAAATAGTAGGCGACGTTGCGCCATGATGGTCAATGATCGCATTGGTGTTCCCCTTTTTATCAGTCGCTCCTTGTTCCTGCCTGCGGATGCGGTGTCGCATCGTGGCGACACCTGTCATCGAAACTCTCGATGGTAAGTTTATGGTTCATTCCTGAACCAGCGGATCACGGACGGCTATACGGTGTAATGCCCGAGAATCCGCCATGCGGAGCAGTGGAGCCGGCCCGCCTGCTGCTTGGGCCTCATCGCGGCGTGTCCATCATCTCCTCCTCAATCAGTGCGACGGGAATGATGCCGGGGCGGGTCATGGCGTTCAGGGTTTCGGCGGCATCGAACGGCCGCCTTTCCAGCTGCGCGCGATCGGACAATCGGGCGAGCAGGTGGTCGAACTGCAATTTGCCGGTCACATAGCTGCTGCCGTACCCTGGCTGGCGTAGATACAGCAACTGTTCGAAACCGACGAGATCGCTCTTCGCCTGCGCCCAGCCGCGCGGTGTCCATCGTTCGTGAAACGCGCCAGCCTCGGCCAGCGTCATCTGGTTGGCCTGGACATAAAGCGACGCAAGCCCCCGCGCCGCGCGATTGGCGAGCATGATCCAGACCAGTTCCCGCCCGCGGGGTAGATCATCGTACAGCCCAGTCTGCATGGTGATCTCCTCCATCGCCGTCGCGAAGCCCTCCGACCGCTCCATCCAGATGTTGAACAAGAGGGGTCCCTGTCGGATCGGATCGGCGTTTGGCTCGTGCTTCAGGCGCGCGAGGTCAATCCAGTGATAGAAGTGGCTGTACAGCGGCAACGGATCGCGCGCGGTCACCAACGAAAAGAAGTTACGTTGATCCGGCGGTGTATAGGGTAAGGTCTGCGCCGCCATGGCCGCCCGATAATAGGGACGATCGGACACGATTCCGGTACGGACCAGAAAATCGGAAAAGCGCCGCGCCCGCTCGGCCGACAGTCGGCGATAGGCGGCCGGGTCATCAACCGGATCGAGCGGTGGCAAGGCGCGGTTCCGCACCTCTTCCAGACGCAACGAGGTTTGGACACGGTCCAGTTCGCGCTGCAACAACGACACCTGCGCCTGCCAGTCATAGGGGAGCAGATGGACGTGGCGCATCGCCCAGTCGTAATCGGCCTTGCCGATACCCGAAGGGCCGGTCTTGCGGGGGGCTTGTGCCGCCACCCAAGCGGCGAACCGGTCGGTCGCCTCTCGCGCGGCACGCACGGCGGGGCGTAGTGCAGTACCATCTGGCCCGGCGAGCGTCGCGGTTTTCGATCCCTCCAGAGTCCGCATCGCCAACATGCCAGCTTCGAGCTTTGCCAGATTTTCGCTCTGCTCGTGAAGCGCGCGCCCCGCATACAACCAAAGGTCACGGGCATTGCCGTCGTTCAGTGTTCCTCGCGCCTGTTCCAGCATTGGCGGCACGGTGTGTAGCATCGTGCCCAGCCGCGCCGCGTCCTTGCTCGATAGGGGATAGTCAAACCGGAATAGATCGATCACCGGGGCATTCGGCCCTTCGTGCCCAGGTACATCGCTCTGCTCCGCCCAGACATTGGCGTAGAAGCCGGGATCACGCGCCCACGGACGAAGTACCCGCAGATTGAAGTCGAATCCGTTCATCTCCGCTTCGATCAGGTGCGCGTCGATCAGATCGGCCTTGCTCCACCCGCGCCGGTCGAGGCGGGCAAGTCGGTGCTGCCACTGTTTCAGCGCGGCTGAGCGTCGGGCAATGGCGGCTTTACTGTAATCGGGCACCCGGATGTCGGATGGCTCCACGAACTGCCGCCATTCCGCAAATAGCTGTCGCAGCTGGACTGACGGAGCCGTTGTCATTTCCGTTTGCGCCGACACCGGCACCCCGATCGGCGCGGTGGCGAAGGCGATGGCCAACATGGAAAACCAACGACGCGTCATCCACCTTCCCCTTAATTTATACAGTATACTAACACATCAAAACGGATGTCAAATGTGCTGGGTGACGGCAGCCCCGACGAACCTAAGCAACATCGGAGTTGCACCGGAAACGCAATCAGGCATTGTTCCACTATCCATTTAGGAGCGTCCCTTGCGCCTCACCATCGCCCTACTGCTTCTGACCACCACGGCACCCGCCGCCGCGCAGCAACCGACCCACGCCGCACCGGCGGAGGTTCCGACCCGCCAGTTCGGCGGTGCGGATCTGTTCGGCCTGTCGATCGCCGCCGATCCACAGATCAGTCCGGACGGCCGCACGATCGTGTACGTCCGTCGCACCGGCGACGTGATGACCGATCGGATGCAGTCGTCATTATGGCTGATCGACGTGGCGACAGGGCGACAGTCACCGTTTACCGCCCAAGGGTCCAGTCCCCGCTGGTCACCCGCCGGCACCCGAATCGCCTATGTGGCGAGTGACGGCGATGGCGGCGGTTCGCAGTTGTTCGTACGCTGGATCGCGACAGGCGCCAGTGCACGCGTAACCAGTTTTCCCGGCGCTCCGCAGTCGCTCGCCTGGTCGCCGGATGGAACGCGGCTCGCCTATATCGCGACCGTCGCGGGCGAGGCGTCGACGCTGGGCAAGGCCCCGCCCAAACCCGAGGGTGCGAAATGGGCCCAGCCGCTGACCGTCATCGATCGCGTCAATTATCGCAATGACGGCCCAGGTTATGTGAAACCCGGTCGCGACCATTTGTTCGTTATCGCGGCGGACGGTGGCGCGGCGCGGCAACTGACGTTTGGCGCCTTCGACGATGGCGGTCCCCTGTCATGGACGCCCGATGGCCGCGAGATCGTCTTCGCCGCCATCCGGGGGCCGGATGCCGAACGGCAGGTGATGAATTCCGACATCATCTCGGTCGACGTCGTCAGCGGCGCGATGCGGACATTGACGTCGCGCGATGGCCCGGATGGCCAGCCGCGCGTATCGCCGGATGGGACGAGGATCGCGTGGCTGGGCTTCGACGACAAACGTCGCAGTTACGAAAATACGCAGCTTTATGTCGGAGATCGCACCGCGGCCGCGCCGCGATCGCTCACCGCGTCACTGGACCGCGCGATCGACGATGCTGTGTGGGCGGCGGACGGCCGCAGCCTGTACGCCAGCTATGATGACCACGGGCAGCGTCGGATCGCGCGGATCGCCGTCGATGGCCGAACGACACCGCTGATCGACAATGTCGAGGGCGATGCGCTCGATCGGCCCTACACGGGCGGCGAATTCTCTGTCTCAAACGGCGGTGTCATCGCGTACACCGGCGGCGACGCGAACGCGCCAGCGGATGTTTGGGTGTGGAACGCCGGCAAAGCACGCCGACTGACGCAATTGAACGCCGTGATGGCCAGTGCCAAGTCGCTGGCGACCGTTCGCAAGATCGCCGTTACGGCACCCGATGGCCGGCCGATCGACGCCTGGCTGGCGACGCCAGCCAACAGGGTAGCCGGGCGGCGCGTGTCGATGATCCTGGAAATTCATGGTGGCCCCAACAGCGCCTATGGCCCGAGCTTTTCGACCGACGTGCAACTCTACGCTGCGGCCGGTTATGCAGTGTTGTGGACCAATCCGCGCGGATCGACCTCCTACGGCGCAGATTTTGCCAACCTGATCGACAAGGCCTATCCATCGGCCGACTATGACGACCTGATTGCCGCAGTCGATGCCGCGATTGTCGATGGTACGGCCGATCCCAGCAATCTGTTCGTCACGGGCGGGTCGGGCGGTGGCGTGCTGACCGCGTGGATTGTCGGCAAGACGGACCGGTTCAAGGCCGCCGCAACACAGAAACCGGTCATCAATTGGGTCAGTGAGGCGCTGACGATGGACAACACGCTGTTCACCTCGCGCTATTGGTTCACCAAACTGCCTTGGGAAGATCCGATGAGCTACTGGAACCGATCACCGCTCAGTCTGGTCGGCAATGTGAAGACGCCCACGCTCGTCGTGGTCGGTAGCGACGATTACCGCACGCCGGTTAGCGAATCTGAGCAATATTATGCTGCGCTCCAGATCCGCGGCGTGCCGACCGCACTCGTGAAGGTGCCTGGCGCCAGCCATGGCGGCTTCACGTCACGCCCGTCACAATCGGCCGCCAAGGCATCGGCGATCATCGCCTGGTTCGACCGATATCGTACGAACACCGCCGCCCCCGCCCCTGCAACCGCCGCCCAGTAACAAGGACATGTCTTTGTCGATCACCGCCCGTCTGCTCGCCGCCACGCTCGTCCTCAGCGGCGGCGCCGCTTATGCCCAAGCCGACAAGACCACGACCACGGTCGAGAAGAAAACGGAGGATGCGCTCAAATTGCCGCCGCTGCCGGCCGACAAGTCGATCACCCAGACCGCGCGGATCGGTGGCCGGGCGATCACTTACAACGCGACGGTCGGCACAATTCCGGTGCGCGACGACAAGGGCAAGGAGATCGGGCAGGTCACCTATACGGCCTATACCGTGCCTGGCCGTGATCCCGGCCGACCCGTTACCTTCGCGTTCAACGGCGGGCCGGGCGCGGCATCGGTGTACCTCAATCTCGGAGCCGTCGGACCGAAGCGCGTACAGTTCGGCGCGCAGGGCGACGCGCCGTCGGATGCTCCGATCGCGCGGGATAATCCGAACAGCTGGCTCGATTTCACCGACCTCGTCTTTATCGATCCGATCGGCACGGGGTTCAGCCGCAGCCTGGTCGATGAAGCCGAAACCAAGAAGTCGTTCTATGCCAACGATCCCGACATTCGTTATTTGTCCAAGGTCGTTTATGACTGGCTGGTCAAGGAAGGGCGTCTGCGTTCGCCAAAATATGTGATGGGCGAAAGCTATGGCGGATACCGCGCGCCGCGCATCGCCTATGAACTACAGTCGCAGATCGGCGTGGGCGTGAACGGCCTCATCATGGTCTCACCCTATCTCGATCCTGCATCCGGGGATGACGCGACGGCGCTGTCGCCATTGCCGTGGATGACCGCCCTGCCCTCGATGGCGGCGGCCAATCTAGAGCGACAGGGGCGGTTGACGCCTGCGGCTATGGCGGACGTGGAGGCGTATACGCGCGGCGACTTCGCCCGTGATCTATTGCGGGGTCGCTCCGACCCGGAGGCGACGGGGCGTATCGTGTCACGCGTGACGGAATTGACCGGACTGGACCCCGCGCTGGTGCGTCGCCTGGGCGGGCGCATCGATACCGGCACGTATCTCCGCGAGATTCACCGATCCGATGGGACCATCGGCAGCGTGTACGACTCCAACGTAACGGCTTTCGATCCGTTTCCCTGGTCGGCACAGCAGCAGTCCAACGATCCCATCCTCGATGCACTGATCGCGCCGACGACCAGTGCCATGGTCGATTTCGTGACGCGCGAGGTCGGCTGGAAAACGGATGCGCGGTATAATGCCCTGTCCTATGCGGTTAACCGCGCCTGGGATCGCGGCAAGCCTGCCGACACGCCGGTGACCGATCTGCGCAAGGCGATCGCCAACGATCCGAAGATGCGGGTGTTGATTGTCCATGGCTGGGACGATCTGTCCTGCCCCTTCTTCGCTTCCCGCCTGATCGTCGATCAGATGCCGGCGTTCGGGCAGGCGGAGCGCGTACAGCTCCGGGTTTATGCCGGTGGCCACATGTTTTACAGCCGGAACGATAGTGGTGCCCGGTTCAAGGCGGATGCGGAACAGCTATATCGGTGAGCGGGCGCAGCTTGGGTTTTCGTGAGCGAGAGCGCTAAGGAGGCGGTTCGGCTGTCCGGAGCGATCCTTGTCCATCTCACGACCATCACGGCTCATCACGCGCTACGCAGCGGTTCTGTTCACGATCATATCCATCGTCAGCCCGGCAATTGCCCAGGGTGACGATGTCGTCGCCAAGGCAGTCGTCGAACTCGTCGGGGCATCCAATGAGGTCCGGGCGGTGGAGAAAGCCGCCGATAAGGCCAGTACGCGGGAAGATCGCGCCGCACTGACCGACCGCCTGTCTGCAGCGCGCGCCACCGCGACCAAGTCCGACGATGTACTGGATGCGCAGATGGCGCTGGTCGATGCGAAGATCACCGAGATCGGGCCGGTCGCGCCGGGCATCGTCGACGCACCCGACATCGCCGCACAGCGCAAGCTGCTGGCCCAACGGCGCAACACGATCGACAGCGCCATCCGCCGGGGCAAGTTGCTGATCGTCGAGGCGCAGCAGCTGGCGGACCGGATCGCCGCGGATCAAGCCGCGGAACTGGGGCGAAGCTGGGTGACACGCAACGCGTCGCCGCTGACACCGGGTTTCTGGGCAGCAATGATCGACGCCGTGCCGCATGATGTCGCTCGATTCGGGCGATTTCTCGAACAGATCATCCAAGAACTCCGTTATGGGCTGGCAAAGGGTCATTGGTGGATCGCCGTCGTCAGCGCGATCGTTGCGCTGGCGCTGGGCTGGCCGGGCCGGATCGCCTTGCGGGAGACAGGGCGGCGTTATGCCATCGGCGCGGCGCCGGGGCACCGGGTCCGTCGTTCCGGCTATGCGATGTGGCGGCTGATCACCGGCACCGCCCTGCCGACGCTCGCTGCCACGGCGCTCGTTCAGGGACTGCGCTGGTCGGGCCTGACAGCAGCTACCGCCGAGCCGATCCTTTCAGCGTTCGTCTTTGCGGTCGGCATGGGCGCCTTCATCGGCGCACTGGGTGCTGCGCTGTTGATGCGCAGCCAAGGATCATGGCGGCTGTTGCCGATCGGTGACGATGTCGCGCGCGCACTTCTGCCCTGGGCCTGGGTGCTGGCCATTCTGACCTCAGTCGACATTTTCCTGTCCGCTGCCATCGAGACAATCCGCCTAAGCTCGGTCGCGGTAACGGACGCCGATGCCGCGCTCGCGGCGATCCGCCTACTGGCGATCGGTGGGCTGCTATTCACGCTCGGTCGGCTGCGGACACAAGCGCGGATCGCCGACGACGCACGCCCGGAGGATCAGAAAACAGCGAACACTGGCACCGGTGCAGGTCGCGCCAGCGTCGGGATCGTGACGCTGTTGGCATGGCTAGTCACGTTGGCGGGCGTTGGGGCGCTGTTGGCGGGCTACACCAATTTCAGCCTGTTCCTGACCCGTATCGTGATCGAGTGGCTCGCGATCGTCGTCGGCACTTTCTACCTACTTTTAACGGTGGTCGACGACGTCGTCACCACCGTCTTTTCGGCCGAAAGTCGCCCCGGCCATGTACTGGCGCGCGGTGTGGGAATCCGACCGGGCGCGATCGACCAGTTCGGCGTGTTGCTGTCCGGCGTGATGCGGCTGGGTCTGGCTATCGTTGCCGTTGTGATGCTGCTGACCCCATTCGGTTCGGGGGTGGACAGCACGGTCGAACGGTTCGGCGCCGTCGCCAACGGCATCACGATCGGCGACGTGAGTATTTCGCCGGGTGTCATTTTTCGCGCCCTAGCCGTGCTGCTCGTCGGCCTCACGCTGGCGCGACTGTTTCTGCGGTGGTTGAATGATCGATATCTGCCGACGACCACCATGGATATCAGCGGTCGCAATTCCTTCGCGCTGATCGCCCGCTACATCACCATCATTCTGGCCGTGCTCTGGGGTATAGCGTCGCTCGGCATCGGGATGGAGCGGATTGCGCTGATGCTGTCCGCCCTGTCGGTCGGCATCGGCTTTGGGTTGCAGGCAATTACCCAGAATTTCGTGTCTGGGCTGATCCTGCTCGCCGAACGGCCGGTCAAGATCGGCGACCTTGTCCGTATCGGGACCGAAGAAGGCGATGTGAAGCGCATCAGTGTGCGATCGACGGAGATCGAGCTTGCCGATCATTCAACCCTGATCGTGCCCAATTCCGAACTGATCACCAAATCCGTCCTGAACAAGACGATGGCCAATGCACTCGGCCGGTTGCAGATCCAGTTCTCGGTGCCGATCAGCATAGAGCCAGACCGTATCAGACGCATTGTCCTCGACATCTTCGCGGCGGAACCGGCGATCCTGGACAATCCCGCCGCGGTCGCGTTCATCGACAACATCGCTGACGGCCGCATACTGTTCAATTGCTTTGCCCATACGTCCAGCGCCCGCACCGCCTATCCCGCCAGAAGTGCCGCGTTGATCGCAATCCTTCAGCGACTGGCCGAAGAGCATATCGACGTCGGCACCGTGCCCCAGCAACTACAGATATTGCCGATCGATGCAGATGCGAAAAAACCGTTCGATCAATAGCAGTGCGACGAGGCGAGACCTTGATGGTCTCGCCTCCATATCGATCAGCGAACCGTGCCGCGACGTACCAAGTTGACGATCGCAAGCAGGATGACGGCACCAGCCAGCGAAACCAGAATCGACTGGATATTGAGCGCCCCGTCCATAATCGATGCGCCACCGATCAGCGGCGTGATGATGAAACCGGCCAATAGCGCGCCAACGATACCGACGACGATGTTGAGGAGGACACCCTGTTGTGCGTCTGTCCGCATGATCATGCTGGCGACCCAGCCGATGAGGCCGCCGACGACGAGAAGAATGATGAGGTTCATGAACTAGCTCCTGAAAAAATTTCGTTCCGGGGGTTCAACAACCGACCACGCCATTCCGTTCAGCGCCGAAGACAATCGACGATCCCGTCATGGGTACTCACGCACCCAGTCATTTGGTATTTTCGTAGTTCTGACTGTGGAACTACGAACGGTCGTCCCGCGCTGGACCCACATGACAAACCGATACAGACAGCCGCTACACGCGCCGACTTTGCACCATCTGGAGCAATTGATGGCGGGGTTGCTGGAGGGTGTGATCCTGATGGACCCGACGGGCGTCATCCTGAGCGCCAATCCCGCCGCCCTGCGGATGCACGGCGTGACAGCGGTGGCGGATTTGGGCGAGACGGCCGACGATTATGCCACGCGCTACAAGCTCCGCTATCGTGATCGCCGTCAACTGCCTCGGCGTGAATACCCGCTGGTGCGTCTGCTGGCTGGCGAGAGCTTTCCCGATCTGATCATCGAAGTCACGCCGGTCGGTGCCAACGAGCCATGTTGGGTGCATCAGGTGCGTGACATTGTGATGGACGAAGACGGGGGCGAGCCAGATTGTCTGGGACTGGTGATCAGCGATGTATCCGAACGGTTTGATGCAGAAGACCGGTTCGAAGCGATGTTCCATGCCAATCCCGCACCGGCCCTCATCATTCGTGTCGCCGACCAGCGTTACGTGTTAGTCAATCAAGGCTTCCTTGATTTGTCGGGCTATGCACGTGAACAGATTATCGGCAAGACATTGTTCGATCTGGATTTTTTCGCGGAGATTCAGCGCAAGCCGTTTGTCAGGGAATGTATCGCGGATGGCAAAACGGTGCCACAGCTGGAGGCGGAATTGCCGCTGGCCGGCGGCGATAAGACGCTAGTCTTGCTTGCCGGGCAGCCGATCGAGGTCGCTAACGAAGACTGTCTGCTGTTCACCTTCGCCGATCTGGAACCCAGACGACGCGCGGAGCAAGCGCTACGATCAAGCGAGCGCCATTTCTCTTCCGTTTTCGAAATGGCGCCGGTCGCAATGGTGGTGACGGACGGAGACGACAACCGCATTGTGAGGGCGAACGAGGCCTTCCAATCGCTGACGGGCTATTCAGCCCCCGCGATCGGTGGGCGCATCGCCGACGATCTTCAGCTGTGGAACGACGCATCACAGCGCCAGGGGTTGGAAAAGGAAATCCAAGATCATGGCGGGTTTCGTGGTCATGACGTCCGCCTTCTTCATAAAAGCGGTGAAAGCGTCGATTGTCTGGTGTCCGCCGAGCGGATTAGCGTGGATGGTGCAGCGTGCGTGCTGTGGCTCTATCAGGACATTTCCACACGGCGGCGCGGCGAGCTGGACCTCGTCGAGGCAATCGAGGCGGTGATGAAGGACGCCAACTGGCTCAGCCGCTCGATCATGGACAAGCTCGCTACCCTGCGAAATCCCCGGCCGGGCGCCGCCGTCGATGCTCCGGCGGCCGATCTTAGCAAGCGCGAGCGCGAGGTGCTGGAGCTGATTTGTCAGGATTTCGACGACGCCGCGATGGCAGAGCGCCTCGGCCTGTCACGCAACACGGTGCGCAATCACGTCGCGCGGCTTTATTCGAAGATTGGTGTCAACCGTCGCAGCGCCGCGGTGGTCTGGGCGCGCGAACGCGGCGTGGGCGGTTGATACGCTGCAAACCGCTAGTGTTGCCAAACGACCATCCGATGCTCAGAATAATCCCTATGATTCATCCATCACGTCGTTTATTTCTGGCGGGTGCCGCGGTCAGCGCCGCCGCACCGCTGTTGGCCCAGCAGAAAGCCTCGCTGCCGATCGTCAATCCGCTGGTGCGCCAGCGCGCCGATGCGCAGGTGTTTCGCCACATCGATGGATGGTATTACCTGACCGGGTCGGTGCCGGAATATGATCGGCTCGTGCTGCGCCGGTCGCGAACGATCGCCGGGCTGTCGACTGCAAAGGAAGCGGTGCTGTGGCGGCACCAGTCGAGCGGGCCAATGTCGGGGTACATCTGGGCGCCGGAACTGCACCTGATCGATGGTCGCTGGATCATGTATTTTGCGGCGGGGCCCAGCGGCGGCGGTGCCGACGTGTTCCGCATCCGAACCTACGCCGTCGTCTGCGATGGACCCGATCCCATGGCGGGGAAATGGTCGGTGCTGGGCCAACTGGAAACGCCGTGGGACAGCTTCAATCTCGATTCCACCAGTTTCGTCCATCGTGGCACGCGGTATCTTGCCTGGGCGCAACGCGAGCCGGGGATCGAGACGAACTCCAACCTCTATCTGGCTCCCCTCGCCACCCCGTTAACGCTGGCCGCAAAGCCAGCCCGACTGTCGGTGCCCACGCTGGATTGGGAGGTGCGCGGTTACAAGGTGAATGAGGCGCCGGCCCTGCTGGCCCGCAACGGACGGCTGTTTATGACCTACTCAGCCAGCGCAACCGATGCGCGTTATTGTCTGGGGATGCTCACGGCACGTGACGATGCAAACATCATGGACCCGGCCGTCTGGACCAAAAGCCAACACCCGGTGATGACCACATCGGCCGCCCACAAAGTGTATGGTCCTGGCCACAACAGCTTCACGGTGGATGAACGCGGCCGCGACATGCTGGTTTTTCACGCGCGCGACTACGAGACGATTCAGGGCGACCCCTTGCTCGACCCGAACCGCCACACCCGTGTCCAACAGATCGTCTATCGCGCCGATGGCACGCCCGTCTTCGACCCGCCAGTGGCGAACGGCCCGCTCACCTGACGATGCCCCGCGAGTTCGTACAGCCTGATTTGCCGATGGCCATTCGCAAGGCCTCCATGAATTGGGATGGGGATTCGACCTGTGGCGCGTGACCGAGGTTGTTGAGCCGGATGAGTTGCGCATCGGGGATTTGCTTCACGACATCTTCCGCTGCTTGCGGCACTGTCCGCACCTGATCGCGCCGATCGGGTGGAGCGCTGTTGGCCCGGAACGCGGTTAGGTCGCGTTGGCCGATAATGAGCGTGACCGGCATGGAAAGGAGCGGCAGATCGGCGGCGACCGGCTGGGTCTGGATCATATCCGACAGTCGGGCCTGCGCATCGCGGACGATATCCCCGTTGGGACCGGCATATTGCCCTGCGAGCATCGCGACCCAGCGATCATAGGCCGGACGCCATTCCCCGTGATAATAATTGCGTAGCTGGTACGCCTTGATCGACGTGGCATCGGTCTTCGCCTCCTCCGCCCGCAGCTTGCCGAGATCGGTGTAGGGCACGCCTTCAGCCAAGGTGTCGTTCAGGCCCAACGGATTGACCAGCGCCAGCCTTACAACACGATCGGGATGAAGCAGGGCGAAGCGTGCGGCGAGAATACCGCCGGTAGAATGGCCCACAAGGATAACTCTGCCGACACCGACTTGGTCGAGCAGAGCGCGCGTCAGTTCCGCCATCGTGTGAAAGCTGTACTGGTATCCTGTGGGCTTCGATGATTTGCAGAAGCCGATCTGGTCAGGCGCGATGACCCGGAAACCCTGAGCAGCCAATGCCTTAGCCGTATCGAGCCATGTCGCCGCGCAGAAATTCTTGCCGTGAAACAGGACGATTGTCTTACCGTTCGCCACGCCCGTCGGGCGCCAATCGAGATAGGCCATTTTGACCTGCTGACCTTGCGAGCTTGTCGCGAACCAGTGGACCAACGCACCATAATCGAAACGCTCCAGATTGGCTCCGAGCGGTACCGCCTGTGCGACGGCAACTGTTGGTGACAAGGCGATCGAAACGGCCGCGGCCGCAGTCTTCCAGCGTATCATCGACCAGAAACGATCCACACGTTGCCCCGTATCCGCCCGAACCGCTATGTCGTTTCGGGGACCGGGGTTACTGGCTTCCCGCCATCGAACCAGGCGAGAAGGTTGTCGACAACCAATTGCCCCATCGCCGCCCGCGTCTTCACCGACGCCGAACCGATATGCGGCAAGACCACGACGTTCGGCAGATCCAGCAATGCCGCAGGCACGTTTGGCTCGTTCTCGAACACATCGAGTCCGGCCCCCAGGATTGTGCCGGATCGCAGCGCGGCGAAGAGTGCCATTTCGTCGACGACACTCCCGCGCGCAACATTAATGAGTACACCATCAGACCCAAGCGCCGTCAGGATGTCGGCATTGACTAAATGCCTCGTCGCCGCGCCGCCGGGTACGATGGCGATTAGGACATCGCACGCCTTCGCCAGCGCAACCGGAGTTTCATAATAATCGTAAGCAACATCAGCCTGTCTGGCGCGGCCATGATAGGCAATCTCCACGCCGAACCCGTCGAGCCGTCGCGCCACCGCTTTGCCGATTGCGCCCAGCCCGAGAATACCGACCCGACGCCCGCGCAGCGTCGGAGAAAGCGGGAAGCTACCCGTCGGCCATAGCCCGTCCCGCAGATATCGTTCGGCCTGCGGGATGCGCCGGATCGTCGCCAGCAATAGACCGAGGGTCAGGTCGGCCACCTCGTCATCAAGGACGCCCGGCGTGTTGGTGACCATGATCCCGCGCGACGCCGCGCCTCGCGCATCGACATTGTCGTAACCAACGCCGAAATTGGCGACGATCTCCAACGCAGGAAGTCGATCGAATAGCGCATGATCGATCCGGCCGGCCAGCGTACTGACCGCCAGTCCCCGTATATGCGGCCCGGTCTTGTTCAGAAATTTGCTGGCATCAGGCTGCTTCCACAAACGGTGGAGTATGAAATGATCGTCGAGCGCAGAGATCACTTCAGGCGACATCGGCGCAGGCATCAGGATGTCAATTTTCGGCATGACAGCCTGCTATCATATACTGAAAGATTATTCGGCTTTTTGCGAAAGCTCTGTGTCGATTTCGCTGGACCGAGGGATCATCCGCTAGACGTCGCGCTTAGCTGGCTGCCCCGACCGGCGGAATCTGTCACCTTTTCGGGCCGGACATAAACCGATGATATCTCAGGAAATTCATCGCGCAGGGCGGTTTCGATCTTCCCGATCAACGCCTCACCCTCTCCCATGGTCAGGTGATCGGCAAAGTCGGCGCTGATCGCGACGAACACCGACTCAGGCGCCGTGTGAATGGTCCTGACGTGATTGACCGCCGTAATGCCATCGCTGGCCGCAACCACCGACCGGACCCGCTCAACCACATCCGGGTTGGCCCTCTCTCCGATGAGCAGGCCCTTGGCTTCACGGGCCAGCAACCCTGCCACGGCGGCGAGGATCACACCGATGACTAGGGACGCAACACCGTCGATCCGGGGTTCCGACCAATGATGGCTCACCCAGATGCCGAGCGCCGCGACCAGAAGCCCGGCCAACGCCGCAGAATCTTCGAAAAGGACGATAAAGCTGGCCGGGTCTTTTGAGGCCTTCACAGCATCCCACCAGCCAATCTTGCCCTTGGTCTGCGAAAACTCCCGTACCGCGATCGCCCAGGAACTGCCTTCCAGCAGGAACGCGATGCCCAGAACCATGTAGTTGACAGTCGGATCGCGCAAGGGTTCTGGGGATTGGATATGCAGCCATCCCTCATAGAACGAAATGCCCGCGCCGAGTGCGAAGACAAGGATAGCGACGACGAAAGCCCAGAAATACAGTTCCCGGCCATAGCCGAAAGGATGTTGGATATCCGCCGGTCGTTTGGCTCGCCGCTGCCCATAGAGCAGCAAGATCTGGTTGCCGCTGTCGACCAGCGAGTGAAACCCTTCGCTCAGCATCGATGAAGAACCGGTCAGTCCAGCCGCAACGAACTTAGCGATCGCTATCCCGACATTGGCAAAAAGCGCACCGAACAGCACGATATTGGATCGGATGGTCTTACCGATGGTGGCGCCCGCCATGTCTGCCCTATCTCCATTGAACTCAAGGTATCCGACCTCAGGACGGCTACGATGTGATATCTCCGCCCTAAGCGATCACAGATAGAATCGATAGAATCGAAAACATTCTTTTGGATCATCGCCCGCCCCATCGCTTCGCCTGTCCAATCGGTATGGGCGAGATATCAGACCTCGCCTTCCAAGCGTCTGGAGGACATTAAATGGCAACGAACACGAGAAATCGATGCCGAAAAGTGACGTAGGTCGGCCTCCTGGTCCCTACGGCCCGGCCTAAACGGCGGGGTAAATCTTGATTACTGGCCATACCTCGGTACAGGGGTTTCAGCGATAACGGCGGCCGCGAGGCCGCTCAACACACCCGAGAGTTAAGTCGATATGCAAATCATCGTCCGTGACAACAATGTCGATCAGGCCCTCCGCGCGCTCAAGAAGAAGCTGCAGCGAGAAGGCGTCTATCGTGAAATGAAGCTGCGTCGGCATTACGAGAAGCCTTCGGAGAAGCGGGCGCGTCAGCACGCAGCCGCTATCAGTCGCGCGCGCAAGGCCGATCGGAAGCGCGCCGAACGCGACAAGTAAGTCGCTCCAGCCAGCTTCGTCTCTCGCATCACCTTGGGCGCCCTTCTTCGCGGCGACACAAGGAGGTACGAAGTGGATAAGCGGCATTGCCACCCCTACCCTACGACGACGCTGATCCGTTGTGATGCCTTGCACGCACGGATCGGCAATCGGGGTGGTCGAAGGCTTCTTTTTGAAGCCGATTGGGTATTTGCTGGTGCGGATGCTCGCAACCGGCGCGCCTATATCTTAAGCGCCGCGACCCGGGACCGATCCGCTAAATCTCCTGTATCCTGGGACTTTGCTGTCGTAGGTATGGTCGGTGTGCCGTGCTCCCTGCTTGAAACCTGCCCAAGATTATCGCGCGTCGAACGATCGGCTGACGGCGACTCGCCCGAGAGCAGGGTCGTCGGTGAAGAAACCATCGATGCCAGTTTTCAGGTAGCGGCGCATCTCTGCAACGGAGCCTTCGGGATTACGGGCGTCAGAGCCGTTTTTGTTGCGGAAATTGGCTGCGAGAAAACGGTTTTCTGGTCGGAATGTCCAGGGGCGTACAAGCAATCCCACGGCATGGGCATCGCTGACCAGACTGGTCGGGGCACCGAGCATGTCATCGACGCCTAAGGGGATGATCGCGCGGGTGTTCGGCCCAATGACGTCGGCATAGCCCGCAACATCGCGCAGTCCCTGCGACTTTGTCATGTCTCGATAGGTCAGGCCGCCGCCCGCCACCGCGACATCGGCAGGCTGGGCTTCCGGCGCGCCGATCAATTGCATCAACGAGATGTTTCCACTTTTGACGATCTTCGTGTGCAAATAGCGCAAATTTGTGGTTTCGAACGACTGAACCGAAATCGGCGCGCGACGAGTGTAGTCGTGCGCGGCAAGCGCAGCGAGGAAGCGATCCTCGACAGGCAGGCCGATGCCCGCGAAATAGGTTGAATGCTTCAATTCGGGAACCAGTCCTACCGTGCGTCCCCGCGCCGCTGCCTCCGCAGCGACGAAATCGATGATCTCGTCAAATGACACGATCTGAAACGATCCGTCATAACTGCGGCTTTCCGGCCGAACGGCACCGAGACGTTCCCTGGCGCGAAGCGTTTTCAATTCAGCCAGCGTGAAATCTTCAGTGAACCAGCCGGTCTGCGCTTCGCCGTCGATCGTCTTTTGCCGGCGGCGCGCGGCAAATTGCGGATGCGCGGCAACATCGGTGGTTTCAGCGATATTGTTCTCGTGACGGGCCACGAGAACCCCGTCCCGCGTGATGACAAGGTCTGGCTCGACAAAGTCGGCGCCATCCGCGATCGCCTTTGCGTAGGCGCCAAGCGTGTGTTCCGGCCGTAATGCGGAGGCACCGCGATGAGCGAAAACGAGCGGCGTCGGGGCCGCCGCCCCGACGCGACGTTCGGTGAGCACGGCCACCGCGACTGCCGCTGCCACCCCCATCGCTGCCCGTCGGGTCTGCAACATCTCAGAATCCTGCACTGATGGTGGCAAACACCTGACGTGGCGCGAGCGGGAAGAAGTTATAGGTCCCGGATGCCGCACCGACGCTGATCGTCGAGGCCGCTTTCTTGTTGGTGATGTTGGTGACGTTCAGACTGACAGATAGTTTCTTTGCGATACCCGCCTCGCCCACCGGCATGTCAAACCCCAGACGGCCGGACAGGGTGAAATAGCCGTCAACCTTCAGATCATTGGTGTAGGTCGCGTAGCGTCGACCAATGTAATCCCCGATCACCTGCAATTCCACGCCCTCACCATGGAGTGTCGCCACGGTCTTGTTCAACCAATCGGGCGATCCCGGCACCTTTCGACCAGCAGTCGGGACGACTGTCTGTGCCGCGCCCACGGTATAGTTATCGTCATAGCGCGAGTTGTTGTAGGATACCGCGTCGTAAAGCGAGAAGAGTTCACCGAAACGGAACGTGCCGGCTACGTCGATGCCGTCCGTCGTGACGCTGCCGACGTTCGCGATGATCGGTGCGCCACTGACGATCGCGGTGATCGTCGTCGTCGGGCTGATCGCCAGCAGCCGATTGCTGAAATCGACATGGTAATAGCTGATCTGCCCATCGAACCCGGTCAACGGCCCTAGCGCCAGCGTGCGGCGGGTGCGGATACCGCCTTCATAGGTCAAACTCGTTTCCGGCTTCGTGTTGGTGCGGAAGAAGTCGAACAGCGTCTGGCTGCCAAGTGCGAAGGGCGACAGGCCGGCAGCGGCACTGGTCTGGAACTGGCGGATGTTGCGCTGGGCGTTGACGAAAACCTGCTCGTGATCGGTGACGTCCCACAGCGCACCCGCCTGTGGCAGGAACCATTTACTGGTGTTCAGGCGCCCGACGGGCAGTTCGCGCGAACCGGTGAACGAACCGGGGATCGGTTGTACCGGCACCTGCTGGCTGGCCCGCTGGAACGTGCTCTTGAAGCCGGCCTGGATCGTGAACCGGGGAACGATCCGCCACGCGTCCTGAATATGCGCCTGAATCTCGTCAACGCGGATTTCGCTGCCATATTGGGTGATTAGCGGATCGGCGAGATCGCCCGGCCGCGTATAGGGCGAGGACGGGGCATTCACGTCGAGCGCGTACCAGCGGCGATACGCCGACGAACTCTGATGCTCGTACCAGCCACCAAGCTCTATCTTATGATCGCCGAGTTCCAGCCGCAACGTAGAGATGCCGCCAACCCGGTCGATGCGATACTCCGTCGTCCGCGTTGCCAACCCCGAACCACCAAAGATCGTCGAAAGCCGCGCCAGATTGACGGTCGATGTCGGGCTGCTGCCGGTCGCTCCGGGATAATAGAAGGAGAACAGCAACGGCAGCCCAGCAACGGTGATCGGACCGGCGACTACCCCTACCCCGTCATTATGGTGAAAATAGGCTTGGTTCGACCACGTCAAACCGGTCGCTACATTCCAATCATATTTGACGTAGCCCAAATAGTCGGTCCGCTGCGCATCACTGTAATAATTGCTGTAATTTGCTCCCGCCGCCGCATAGGTCGGCGCGCCGTTATAAGGACGCTGATTGGCATAATAAGCCCGCGCCTGCGAGAAGTTGGGATACAGGAACGGCCGGATATAGGGCTGATAAGTCTGCGTGGTCGAGACGACGGTCGCGTCCTCGTTCGGTTCGGCCTTGTCGGAATAGGCGAAGTAGGCGGTCAGTCGGCCGGTGCCATCCTCGCGGACGAGCTTGGCGTTGCCCTGCCAGCCCTTCTGATATCCCTCGAAATCCCACGCCCGCGCCCGCTGGCGGAGGCCAGATACGAACAGCCGGGTGCCATCGCCCAGATCGCCGCTGTCGAGCCGCAGATAGCTGCGCGTGGCCTGATAGCTTCCAACGACCTGTTCAGCGCTGATTCCGAACGTGGGCCGTGGATCACTGGAGAAGGTGTCGATCGTGCCGCCTAGGTTGCTCGTCGAAGCGGTGCCGAGATCGCCGGCGCCGGAAGAAAGAACCACCCGGCCGACATCTTCGGAGATGATCGCTCGCTGCGGGCTCAGACCGTTATAATTGCCGTATTGCTGATCACCGAGCGGTACGCCGTCCAACGTGTAGCCGAGCTGCTGGGCATTGAAACCGTGCACAAACAGCGAGATATTCTGTTCATTGTTCCCCCACGGATCGGCGGTAAGGAACGTGACGCCGGGTAGCGTCTGTATCGCTTTGAGCGGGCTGATGCCGGGCAGTACCTTTTGAATTTCGGCGCCCGACAGCTGCGTGACCGACCGGGTCGCGGCACCCCGGACGATGATCTCGCCGTCCGCATCGGGGTCAGTTTCATCGCCTGGCGCAGCCAAACCACCCGTCGATGTGTCGTCGGCGATCGCGGCAATGTTCTGCGGCGCACTTTGCGCGGTACCGGCTTGCGCACAACAAAGGGCGGCTACAGCACCCGTGCCGAGCAAAATCGAACGTATAGTCATGATAGTCCCCTTCGGCTCGCTGGCCGACCTCGGCTGTGGGACCGCTTCGCTTCATTGCCGTTACATATCCGCGTCAGATCGATGAACGGCCGACGGGCACCGAGCTTACAGCGGCGACAAGAGCGCCATGGTACGATCGACATCGTCATAAATGCGGCGCGAGATCGTCGCCGAGCGGTAAGAACTGTCGGTCACCGCCCCCGACCGACGGGCCAACGAAGCCCAAGCGGAAATAGCGATGATTACACGTAATTGGCTTGCCGGTGCGGCGCCACTCGCATTGATGGCGCACAGCGCAGCCGCACGAGAGGCAGACCGTGATGCTACTGCGGTGTTGGATATATCTGCAACCACACCTGACATTTCGGCGTCGACCGATCCGGCAGCGGACGACGCGCGCGACGACATCGTTGTCCTCGGTACCGGTCAGACCTGTCAGATAAAAACCGTGGTGCTGGCTTTGGCTTGGTGATCCCGCTCTATTCGCCAATGTTGACGTGATTCTCGCTACGATGGCGAAAAGCTCACTGTATTATGCCGCGGCGGTTCTCGATCCGGCTGCCATTAAGTGTCAGCGCGGCGCGCCGAGTTCCAGCTTCTCCGTTGCGATGGAACCCGGAGACCAAACCGGCCGCGATCCCTCGGCGCCGATTGCTCGGGCTTCCGTGTACAAGAGAATGCACGGCTACGTGCCTTCGCATCCAGCAATGCGTTCGACCTTGATTGTATCGGGACCAAACATTTCCAAGGGACGCAATCTCAAAGTCGTCGATATGTATGCGGTCGCCCCATCTACCGCTCGTCTCCTCGGCGTGAAGCTACCTACCGTCGAAGCGCCGGCGGTGTTTTAGAACCAATTCAATCGGTAAACTGCTCATCCGGTCTTAGATAACGTTGGCGCACCATGAATGTCATCATCGACCCCGACCATTTCGTCAGAGCAGATAGGCCGACCCGTTGTCGTCTCGGCCCCACGAGAATGATCGTCCTGTATGGAATGATGCAGTACCCAATCCCTGTAGCATTTGACCCGCTTGCAATGCATGGCGCCAGGATGCGACGCTTGGCCTTTCTGGCACTTACCCTTGCCGGCTTATTCTGGGGACTAGGCTTTCCGTTCGGCAAGCTGGTCCTTCGCGAGGTCATGCCAGCCCATATGGTGCTGCTGCGTTTCGCCGTGGCGAGCATGGCCTCGATCCCTTTTGCCTTCGGCAGTGCAGAGGCTAGAGCACTGTTCCGGTCGCCCGCGGTATTAGGGGCGGGTGCTCTGTACGGCATAGCATTTCTAATCCAGTTCGAAGGGCTGGCGGGCGTAACCGTAACGTTGGCGGCGCTGCTGGTCGGCGCGATGCCCGCACTTGTGGCATTAGCGGCGCGCCTGACCGGAGAGGAAGTGACACGCACGTCTTGGATCGGCGTTGCGGCCGCCACGATTGGTGCCGCATTGATTGCAGGTAAACCCGGTGGCGCGGGCAGCGCCGCGGGCATCGCGCTGTCGCTTTTGTCGCTGCTGGTGTTTCTTGCTTGGCTGATGGTGTCCAAGCGTGCCCCGACCGTACGTTCCGCCCTGGCCGTACCGTCCGTCATGCTGATCGTGGCGACGATAACGGTCGCGCCGGTGGCAGTAGCGATGCGCGGATTACCACCTGTCAATCTGAGCGCTGTCGCTTGGTTGGGAATTGTCGGCCAGGGATTGTTGTCGACCTTCGTTGCGACGGTCGCATGGCAATATGGTGCCGCGCGGGTCGACAGTGCCAGCGCGGGCATTTTCATCAATATCGAGCCGCTGATCGGAGCGTTGATCGGTATCACGCTATTTGAGGACCCAGTCGGTCTGCCAGTCCTGATCGGCGGCCTGGGGATCGTCGTCGGCAGTATCATCGTTGTGCGGGGTGAGCTTACCGTCGCACCATCCTCCGCAGCGGACGCAATACACGGGCTTTCCCTCGACTAGAATTGGATCGGCGGCGATGACGGCGTCCTTCGCCCTCAATCTTCAGGATGGGAAGATCACGACGGTCCGGCTATGCTACATGTAATGCTGACGGCGATCATATGTTGACCCCGCCAAGCGAGATGGAGGAGGGTGCGACATGATGCTGGATCGACGCGCGATACTGGGCGGGGCCTTCAGTCTTGCGGCTGCTTCAGCCGTGGGGCCGGCCCTGGCACAGGCCGCGACAACGCAATGGCCGCCTGCCGAGTATGTTGCGCTGTGGCCCGATCGACCGCCGAACGCGCCGAAAATCCTGCCGAAGCCCAATTTCACGATGAATGGGACCGCACCCCGACGAGAACTCTGGCTCAGGGGCGTTGCGCAGCCGGTGGTTGGCGTTTTCCGACCGGCCAATCCGGATGGCCGTGCGTTGCTCTCTATTCCCGGCGGTGGTTACCAGTTCATCTCCGTCGAAAACGAAGGCATCAACGTCGCCAAGACCTTCAATCCGTTTGGTGTCACCGTATTCGTCCTTGGCTATCGACTACCCGGTGAAGGGTGGATCGATTCACAAGACGTGCCGCTGCAGGATGCGCAAAGGGCCATGCGGTTGATCCGCGCCAATGCCGGTCGCTACGGGATCAGGGCGGAGACGCTGGGCGTCGTCGGATTTTCAGCGGGCGGCCTGCTGGCGGCGTCGATCGCAACAGCGTGGGACGATCCTGTATACAAGGGCGTCGACGCGGCTGATCAAGGCAGTGCGCGACCGGCGTATGCAGGGCTTGTCTATCCCGTGACGTCTGGCGATCTGATGCGGGTCGGCACGGGGCCGGCGGCTAGGTTCGATCCTGCCCGGCGGCTTCGTGGCAATGCGCCGCCGCTCTTCATCGTCCATGCCCTGGACGATCCGATCGTTCCTTTCAGCGAGCCGATGAACATGCTGGTCGCCGCACGTGAGGCAAAAGTGCCGGTCGAAGCTCATTTTCTGCAGGAGGGTGGCCATGGCTTCGGCCCAAGCTATCTCGCGCCAGGTCTGCCCGGTGCAGAATGGCCGGAAGTGTTCGATCGTTGGATCAAGCGCACTCTCGCAGCCCAGAAAACATCGGCTGATTGAAGCAGGCTGATAGGGTGAGAAAGCTCGACGACGAATTTTAGACAGGCCGCCGATCACGCAGTAGGAACCCCTATGTTCCGGTCCGACACGTGTCATTCCTTAGAAATCGCGGCTGATACGGATACTCAATCCGTGCGGCCTGAAGCCCCCGACTTTGTCGTGGTGGACGTCGAAACGTCGTGTTCGCGCGTCAGCAGTATATGCCAGATTGGTATCGTCGGTTTCCGAAACGGTCTGGTCACGTTCGAGTATGAGACGCTGATCGATCCGCGTGACCATTTCAGCGGTTTCAACACGCGTATTCACGGTATTTCTGCCGAGCATGTCGTAGGGATGCCCTGCTTCGCCGACGTGCACGACGTCATCGACGGCCATCTCGGCGGACGGATCACCGTGGCGCATTCCTATTTCGACAAGGGAGCCCTTGCCGCTGCCTGCCGAATTAATGATCGGGCGCCCGTCGACACCACTTGGCTCGACAGTGTGCGGGTTGCCAAAAAGGTCTGGCCGGAGCTTGCCAATCACAAGCTCAGTGTTGTTTCGCGGTACCTCGGCATCCCATTGAACCATCACGACGCGCTTAGCGATGCTCGCGCCGCGGGGATGATCGTCGTCAAGGCCATCGAGCAAACGGGTGTGTCTCTGGCAGAATGGATGGCGCCGACGACCGGTCGGCGTGTGGGACCAGCGCCGCCCCCGGCGTCCACTGGACCGCTCAAGGGAGAACGGGTCGCAATCCTCGGCCAATCGCGTAACGGACCGCTCGCTCACCGCATCGCCGCGAGCGGCGGTCGCGTCGTTGCAGCGGTGGGCAGCAACACGACGATACTTGTCGTCGTCGGCGAAGAGCCGTTTGGTTACATCCGCTACGACGCCCAGTATCGCAAAGCGCAGGGCATCCAACAGTCGGGCGGTAACATCAAGATATTATCCGAACGTCAAATCGTTGAAGATATAGTCTAATTTACTGAAGCGCCGTGCAGACGGGCGATTTCACATGCGGTTCACTGCACTGGATAACGCCGGACAGAGATCGGACTGTTAGAATTGTTCATACTTAGATCCAGTATCGATGTTTTGCGCCATCTCAAAGCTCGACAAACCGAACGGAGTGCATGTCGCACCATAAATTGACGAAAGATTCGGCCAATAAACTCGTTACGAGCCATCTCCGTCGCCAACTCCACTACCGCTCGAACTGTCCAGACCCGGGAAGAAGGCAGCCTTCAGCGGCAAAGTGGCAGCGCCGATCGCGGTCGCATCACCATCGATCATCGAAGCGACGATCCGCGCGCAAGGACGATGATAACCTCGCCGCTCTGGATTAGTGAGGGTGATCCGATCAACCATTCGCTGCGCGAGTTGCTGCGGCAACCGCCCCCCCAAAACAATCGCTTCCGGATCGAGAGTCGCTGAAATGGAGGAGGCGACCAGATCGAGCGAGGGCATGCTGGCGTCAAGCCATGCATCGACCGCCGCATGGTCGGGATCGAACTCACCGAGCATCGCGTGGAGATCGGGATAATCGACCCCGGCAGCCGAGAACCCTAGTCGCAACGCCTCCAGATTAGGTTGCTTCCAACCGAACGGCAGGATCGAGGCGAACTCACCCGCGTTTCCGTGACGTCCGCGCAGCACTTGTCCGTTGGAAATGACGCCGCCCCCGAATCCTGCCGAAAAATACAGATAGGCAAAATCGCGGACCTCACGCCCGTGTCCCAGCATCGCCTCGCCGATCGCCGCAACGTTACCGTCGTTGTCTATCCAAACCTTCTGGCCAAACGCGTTCGCCAGGAGCGTGTCGAGGGGAACGAGAGCAAAGGAATCCAACAGCAGTGGTGGATTGAGCTTCGCGCCGTCTCCGATGAAATAGCCCGTGACACCCACGCCGATGCCTATCAGAGTCGATGGGTCCCGTTTAGCGTTTATGATAGCACTTTCCATCATTCGCCGCATTTGCGCACATGCGGTAGGCAATGTCGTATGTGATAGTTGTTCGGAACAGGCGTTAGTGATGTTGCCGGCAAGGTCGAGCAATACGAGCGATACGGTGTCGGTCATTACGGATAATCCGATCGAAAACGCCGCGTCACCAACCAGCGATATCTTGGTGGCAGGCTTACCGCGCCCGGCGACAACAGGCGCGCTTTCGCTGAGCAGCCCTCGTGCCAATAACGGCTCGACCAGCCGTGTGATCGAATGTGGCGCCAGACCAGTCCAGCGTGCCAGGTCTGCCCGGCTTGCCGAGCCGTTCCGCGACAGTAGATCTATCACCACTCGCTCGTTAGCGGTGGCCGTTCGCCGACCGTCTTCACGCAGAAATTGCGTCGGAAACTCGCCTGCGGTGATACCGTTCATGACGATGGAAAGCCGCGCGCGGCCAATGAAGTCAAGCGCAGCCCCGCAAGCAACGCGGCGACCAGGCATGACACCGCGACCATCCAGGTAAAGGTTGCGAAACCGTCGGATGTGAAGGCAGGCACCCTTCCCAGTCCGCCCGCCAGCGCCAGCCCGGCGGTGCCCAACGCCAGCTTCGATGCCATCGTGTAAAGGCCATAACCACGTGGCCCGTCCGCCAGCGCAGGCAGCAGCGCCCAGCCGATCAGGTTGGTCGTACCCAGCGCAAAGCCAAGCAGCACTAGCATTGCCGACGGGCTGCCGAACGCGAACCCGGCAGCCAGTGTCGCTGCGGCGCCATAGGCACCGGCTAGGATCAGCAGCCCTGAGCGGATCGATCCGATGCGGATCGGAATGAGCGCCGACAGGGTGCGCCCGGCGATGACCAACGCAAGAATCGTCGCACCACTGGCCGGCGCGGTCAAGGTGGGCAAATGCAATGCTGCCTTCGCCAGTGCACCAAGCGCGACGATGCCGATCACGCTGGCGGCAAGGAACGGCAGCGGCAATCCGACAGATCTCGCTCGCCTATGTCGCTCGGGATCGAGTGGAAACGCCGCGAGCAACGGTACCATCGCCGATCCGACGACCAGCGCCGCAAACGCGATACTGTACAACGGCGGCGCTATCGCGTTGGCACCGCTGTTCGCTCCCCAAGCTGCTAGTAACGAAGCAAGAGCGGTGCCGATTGTCCGTCCCCGCGCCAGCCACGTGGCCCGCGCCGGATCGGAGCCGAGCCGGGTAAGCAGCGCATTATGCGGCACGTCGCAGCCGGCATAGGTAATGCGGAATATCAGCGTCGCCGCGAGCAGCACCCAAGGCCCGTGCGGCGCCATCAGCACGGTCGCCGGAAAGCTCGTAGCCGAAAGCGCCAGCGCTACGCCCGCCAGTCGTGCGGCATGATGCGGATGCCGCCCCAACCAGATGCCGACTGCCAGATCGGCCGTGGCGTTTGCGGCGAGCCCCGCAAGGAACAGGGCGCCCGCAACGATCGGATCGACAGCATAGACGGACACCAGCAGATACAATGTCAGCAGATCACTCGCCGTCCACAACAGGCTCTTGCCGGTATGGGCGATGAAGTAGGCGATCCACGCGCGCCGCCAGTTCCGCATGTCCAGTATGCCGTTGGCACGTGTCAGTTGATCCAACGTACCTTGTACAGGTGCAGGGCATCCACTGGTATGCGTACCGCGTCGCTTCCATCGGCGCGCACGATCGTAAAGCCCGTTGCCCACCAACTCTCCTCCGCCTGCACCCAAGCAAGACGCCTTCGCCCTATACCGTCCGGTTTACCGCTCGTCATGCTAACCGCCTTGACGCGCAGTTTCGGGTTGAGGGCGGGGAACGCTGTGAATGCTCCAACCTGGGGATCGAACGTCCATACCCCGTCGTCGGTAGTAACGAGAAAACGGCCGTCAGGTCGCCGCGACAGATCGTGGCCGTCCCGCCGTCCCGGCAGCGACCAGCGCGCGGTTTCGATCAGCGCAGGCGCAGACCGCGAACCGGGAATGCGAAACGCCTGGATCAAGTCATGCGACAGGACGAACAGCCGGTATCGATCATCGTCCCAAACCGCACCATGTCCTGACGGCAAAGGCAAATGAAGCAGAGGCATTTCGCTCCGCTGCCGATCATATACCGTCAGTCGATCGCCGTCCTTTTGGATCGACAGCGCCACCGCGATCAGGCCGCCCGGCAACAGGTCTGCCGAATGTGCCATGGGCGCAGTCGCACGGAACGTCACCTTGCCCGTCGCACGCTCAATCAGCACGACACCCCCCGTCGATGCGGTAACCAAGATCGCGCGACCGCCATCGACCGCCTTGCAATCATCGATATGGCTTAGAAGTTTGGTCCGGTACGCGACCGGCAAGTTTTGCGCCTCAGTAGCGGTCCAGCGCCATACCTCTACCGCGCGCGTTCCATCGATTCGATATTCGCGAACCTGATCGTCACCACAGGCATAGAGGCGATCCTGCGGTTCGACCGCGACTGGCACAGCAACGGCGGCAACGATCAAGCTGACAAACAACGACATTTACCGATCCTTCTGTGACGATTGCCAATCGTCTAAACCATCGTCATAACTATGTCACCTTAAGTGCATAAATGATCCAGCACGGTTGATGTAGGACTTTTAGGGGGGAAATGATGACACCTGTTACCTGGCGCAGCGCGCTGCTGCTTTCCACTGCCCTGCCCGCTGGGCTGCAGGCGCAGCTGGCTCCGGTTCCCGCGACGCAATCAGTCCCCGAAACCGCCAAAACGGCCGATGGGCAGGACATCGTTGTCACCGGCGCGCGGCTTCAAGCTGTGCGCGAGATCGAGGCGAAACGTCAGATTTCGGTTATTTCCGACAGCATCAGTGCCGACGAGATCGGCACTCTGCCCGACTTTGGGCTCGGCGAAGCGTTGCAGCGTGTGCCGGGCGTATCGACCATCCAGAACAACGGGCGCGGCGAGGCGCAATTCCTGTCGATCCGCGGCCTCAACGCCGATTACAATCTGGTGCAGATCGACGGTGTGACGTTGCCCGCGAACGAGATCGGGCGGCGCAACGTTTCGCTCGATATCATCCCCTCGTCGCTCGCCTCCCGTGTAGAGGTGTACAAATCTGTCACTGTGGCGATGAACGGCAATGCCATCGGCGGCATCGCCAACTTGCGCACGCGCAGTGCTTTCGATGGTAAAGGCGAGCCATTCGTTGGCGGCCGGTTCGATATCGGGCAGTGGGATTTCAAACGAACCCGCGGTAATCGCGCACCCTCGGGCCAGGCCGAACTGGTCGCCTCCACCACCTTCGGTCCGGATCACAAATTCGGTGCGGTCGTGTCGGGCAGCTACTTCCGGCGAGATTCCGCGTCGCTCAACTCAGCAACCGACAATTATCTATACTTTGACCCCACGACCGGCGGGCGGCTGCTCTCTCCGGCCAGCGATGTATCCAACGCCTTCGCCGCGCCTGATCGCCGGCGCTGGCTGCATTACGACAACGTCCGTCAGCGTTACGGCGTGTTCGGTAAACTGGAATTCGACGATCACCGGATCTTCAAGGCAGCGGTGACCCTGGCCGATTTCCGCCATATCAACGACGAGGAGCGGCAATCGAACATCGTCATCGCAAACACGGCGGTCACCACGGCGACCAACCGCTACACCAATTTCAGCAATGTCACCGCGACCAGCGGCAATGTCAGCAACGCCAATGCCCAGGCCGATCTTTCCAGTTTCTATCAAACCCGTCGGATGCGGTATGCCGACTTCAACGGCGAACTGACGCCGGGCGATGCCGTGCGTTTGGATTTTGGTCTGAATTATGCGATCGCGACCTATCGTCAGGCTGCCCGGCTGGCCACATATCGCATCCCCAACACGCCAAACCTGGCCTATCGCTACGGCTACACCGCCGGCAGCTTCCCCTATTTTGACTTCGCCAATCCGAGCTTCGTCGCCAATGCCGCAAATTACCGTCAGTTCGAATATGGAACCAACAGCGACGATAATCGCGAAGAGGCACTGACTGCGCGGATCAATCTCGACGTCAACATGGACGGGAAGGATCGCGGCTTTGGTATCGCGACCGAAGCTTATGCCCGGTTTCTGGACCGCCGCTATGATTTTCAGGTCGACAATTATCGCAATACCACCGCATCAGCGCTGCTGCTGGCATCGGTCCTGGCGAGTGAAAGCTACGCACCATATAATGGTCGCGGCCAGACGGTATTGCTGGTCGATCCGACGAAGGCCCGCGCCGCTTTCGACGCCAGCCGGCCAAGCTTCGCAGCCAACACCGCCAACGCGGGCGGCAGCCTGCAATCCGATTATAACCTCACCGAAGACGTCGTCGCCGCCTATGCGATGGCACGCTATGCGACGGATAACGTCAGGCTATCCGCCGGAATCCGCTACGAAGGGACGACGCTCACGACCGGTTCGAACCGCCTGCGCAGCGGGACCTATGTCTATGGCCAGCAGGGCCAGCATTATCGTGACTGGCTTCCGTCCGCTCAGGCGGATTGGGATATCAGCGATCGCCTGCGCTTCCGCGCGGCCTTCAGCCGTACGCTCGGCCGACCTAACTACGACGATCTTGCCGCACGCGAGACCGTCAATATCGGCGTGACGGCAAACAACCCGGACGGTGGCGTTTCGATCGTCAGCGGTAATCCCGAATTACGCCCACGCCGATCGGACAATTACGATCTCAGCCTGGAATATTACGTGAACCGCGACATCCTGTTTTCAGCAGGTGCCTTCCAAAAAGATATCGCGGACGAGATCATCACGACCCGGAACCAGACAACCGAGATCTTCGAGGGCGTGTCGCAATTGGTCACCCGCATCCGACCGGTCAATGCCAGTGGATCGCGCGTTCGCGGCGTCGAGTTGAATGCGGTGGTGGCACGGATGCGTTTCCTGCCCGGTCCGCTCGCGGGCTTCGGATTTTCCGCCAATCTGACGCTGCTTGATCCGACTGCTCCACAGGTAGCGCTGTCCGATGGTGTTACCCGTCGTCGTCTGTCGGGCCTGTTCGAAAGTTCGAACACCGTCGCCAATGCCAAGCTGTTCTACACCGCCGGCCCCGTCACTGTGCAGGGTGCGTGGAATCATCTGTCGCCGATCCTCTATTCGGTATCGACCAGCGACCCGCTGCAGGACCGGCGCTACGCCACCAGCGACCTGTTCGACGCGCAGTTGCGGTTGAAGCTGGACCGGCAATGGACGATCGTCGCACAGGGCAAGAACCTGACCAACTTTCGTCCGCAGCGGATGTTCGGTCCCGGCTTCGGTTTGCTACGTGAAGAGATTGACAATGGCCGGTCCTTCTACATCGGCGCGCTGGTGCGTTGTTGATTTCGCACAGCTGGATACGAACGCACACAGCCTGCCGCCGGGTGGCACATCGTTCACCGAACAGTCCGGCGCGATAAGATCGACACCCAACTTTGCCGCCGGCACCGGGACGTTAATATATTACCCCATTAGAGAGCTAAGCTTTGGTCGATTTGCCAGCGACACCAACGCGTTATCGAACCAGATCACGAGAATATCCAGCATCGTCTCGAACTCGGGGGTCGCTTTTTGTACGTGGCATTCGCTCCGCATCTGCGACAGCAGGAGGTCAACCCGCAGAGCACCTATACAATTAAGACCAATAGGATGAGCCGAATAGGACGGTAAAATACAGCGTCTCTGCTTCGAGCATCTTCTTGACTCGAATGATAAGATGTATGACAACATATTCAGGCCAGACAAATGGCGGACGAGAGGGGATGTTGTGAAAAAGTCGATCCTGAAAGGCGCGGTCGCGTCAGGCGTGATGGTGTTCATGCTGACGGGCACGGCTGCTGCGGCGCAGTCGGCCACAAGCCAGTCGACGACGGAGCAGCCGACGACATCGTCGCCGCAAGGAGCGGTGCCGCCGAGCACGACACCCGACAGCGCCGCCACCCGCGCCCCGCAGACGGATGTGCCGACAGCCACCGGTTCTTCGTCTGGACCTACGACCGAGGAGGCTGGAGAAGACATCGTCGTCACCGGTTTTCGGCGCAGTCTGGCGGAAGGCCTGGAACTGAAACGCGAAGCGGTCGGTGTCCGCGATTCGATCGTCGCCGAGGATATCGGCAAGTTCCCCGAGGCGAACGTAGCCGATTCACTGCAACGCATCCCAGGTGTAATCCTGAGCCGCGACGGTGCGTCGAACGAAGGACAACGGATCAGCATCCGCGGGCTGGGGTCGGACTTTACCGTCACCACGATAAACATGGCACCGGTGCGTACCACCTCCTCGCTTGACGCAGGTGGATCGTCACGCAACTTCAATTACGATGTGTTCCCCTCCGAACTGTTCGGGCGTGTAGATGTTTACAAAACCCCGCTCGCCAATCTGGAAGAAGGTGGCATCGGCGGCAATGTCGATCTCCAAACGCCGCGACCATTCGACAGCAAGGGGCGCGTGATCCGTTACACAGCGCAGGCAAATTACAATACCCAGTCGAAGCAGTGGGGGCCGCGTGGCTCGCTGCTACTGAGCGACACGGTCGGCAACTTCGGCGCGCTGCTCGGTGTCGCCTATTCGCGCACGGTGAACGAACGCTCGGGGTTTCAGTCGACCGGCGGCTACAACTCGTCAGTGATCGGATCGGGCGGGTACCGCACGCCGGCAGGGCAAACCCGGCCACCGGTCGGACCGTTCGAGTTTCAGTTGGATACCAATAATCCGCGCGCCAATCTAGGCGGGCTGACCGCTGCTCAGGTCAACAACGGCCTTCTGCCACGTTTCTACCGAGTGTTCGCGTCGGACAACGACCGCGAGCGCTTGGGACTCGTTGGTTCGCTTCAGTATAAGAGCGATCGCCTCGACGTCAGCGTCGATGGTATCTATTCGCACCTGAAGGATATCGGCAACGAATATACTTGGGGTGTGGCGGTGCGTAACAGCCGCACGACCGCGACGACGACCGACCTGCCGGGGCGCGGCACCAATTCTGGCATCATCCCACTAGGCGTGCAGCTCGACGAGTACAACAACCTCTACGGCACGTTCGGCAACACCAATATCGTAACCGAAAGCCTCTACCGAACCAGCGAGACCAAGTTCCGATACGGCATCGTTCGCGCCGCTTATGACGTGACCAACCGGCTTAAGGTTTCCGCGCAGGGCAACCTGAGCGACAGCCGTGCCTATAAGGAAGGGAACCGGATCGCGAGCAACATATATGGCGCCACGACGACGTTCGATCCGACCGGCAACGTCACCTACCCGACAATCACATCCACGACCGATCCCACCAACCCGCGAAACTATACGGTACCGACGTTGGGGTTCACCCGCGACGACGAGATCGACAAACAGCGAACCGCTCGCGCGCTCGCCGACTGGCGACTGGTTGACGAAGACGATCGGTTGTTCACTCTTCGATTGGGTGGCAGCTATGTTTCGACGGTCAAGGAAATCCAGCGGCGCGACGGCAGTAATATTGCAGCCAGCCGGGCACTGCCGGGCGGCGGGACGTTCCGCACGATCGACGTCTTCGCGAACATGAATTCGACGATCCCTATTGGGCCGCTCCGCAATGGCGGCAACTCCGGTTTCCCTTCACAGTTCGCCACGTTCCCGCGCAGCTTTGTCGAAGGCACGCTTGACGCGCACGGATCAAACATTGCAGCGCCGATACAGCTGAACGGCGCATTCCGGGCCGAAGAACAGGTATCGACCGGATTCTTTGAGGTCGATTTCAAGATGCCGCTGTTGGGCAGCGAACTACGCGGCAATGCCGGATTGCGCTATTCAGATACCAAGACAGTCGTCGATAACTTCGTGGCTAATGGACGCGGCGGTTTCGACCCAGCCAACCGGCGCGGCGGGTATGACAACTGGCTGCCGTCAGCCAGCCTCGCCTTCGATGTGCGCCAGAACATCACGCTGCGCGCGTCGGCGGGCCAGACGATAACGCGGAATGCGCTGTCGACGATCGCCGGCAGCACGCTGATCCCGAATCCGTTCAACGCAGACGTGACCGTCGGCAATCCCGATCTGCGGCCTCAGCTCGCTTCACAGTATGATGCGGTTGCGGAATGGTATTTTGCGCCAGGTGCGCTGCTGAGCGTAGGCGTATTCAAAAAGGATATCACCGATCAGCCATTTGCGGTGCAAGACTTCGTCTCCTTCGGCTCGCTCGGCGTTCCCGCGAGCGTCTTCAACGCAATATCGTTGGGCTTCCCAAACGGGGTGATCCCGGCGGATTTCCAAATCCGCCGTACGATCATCATCAACCAGAATCAGCTGAAGCTGAAGGGGCTGGAGGTCGCGTATCAACAGAACTTCACTTTCCTGCCCAAACCTTTCGATGGGCTGGGCGTAACCAGCAGCTTCACGCTGATCGACCAACAGGGCGCCGATTTCGTCTCGCTGGCGTCGGGCAAGCGGACGTCGATCCAGACGGTGCCCGATTATTCGTACAGTATTACCGGTTTCTACGAGAAAGGACCGCTCTCGATCCGCGGATCGTACAATTACCGTGCCAAGACGGGTCAATCCAACGTCAACACTGGCAATGACCAAATCCCCTATACGGCGCCGCAGGGCTTTCTTGATGGAACGGTTAGTTTCCGGCTCAATGACTATGTCGAATTCCGAGTCGATGCGCTCAATCTAACGAATACGAATGTGTACACGTATTACGACAACCCGGATCAGCCCAGCGGTAACGGCAAATCTCGACGCGACAACTCGTTTTTCAACGGCACGACCATCTCATTTGGCGTGAGAGGCAAGTTTTGAGGCTCCCTCATAGTGATCCGAAGCGTGGCGGGGTGTTGTTCGGCTGGCGACGACCCGCCTGCCTCCCATCCGCTGCCCTGAACTCAGCATAAATCTCCGACTTGATCGACTGTGGCGTCGCCTTCCGGCGACGTCGTCCTGTTATGATGACGAGCAAGGCAAAAGCGCAGGGGTGCCGATGACGGGACTCTTCCCGCATCGTCGTCTTTGGGCCATCGTGAAGCGGTTATTACCGCCTTCGCAACCGACCGTTGCGCGCAGAGCAATATCAACAACTGCCGAATCAACGGGGTAGTCTAACCCGACTATCCCATGCTCCTATCCGTCGCAGGTCATACAAATCCACTGCCTTGACCGGCCAACTGCACGATGCGAAGATTTGCCGATCAGCTATCTAGCGCTGGGAATGGTTTCAGATCGCAAAGCCTTCATAATCGCCATTCGGGCATTTGCCCTAGCCGGGAAACTGGGCGACCATCTTACGGTAATCGGCTACGGCCCACACCGCAGGTGCTTGAAAAAGTGGGCCGTCATGCTGGGGATCGATGCGATCATGACCTTTGCCGAAGCCGACTTTAGTGGCGTTGCCGATCTCACAGCTTACGATGTTGTGATCGGGATGCCGCGATATGCTGACTGGCAGCCCGATTTCCGCGAAACGAGCTTTTCAAAGGTCTCAGCATTATATCAATCAGGCTGGCAGGGACCACTACTAATCTCCTAAACAATTGCCAGCACAGCAGAGCGATTGGATCGAATGATATATTGGCTCTCGGCAAAGCTATGTTGGCCGTGAGACGATCAGATATTGATCTGTCCGCGATAACCTGACCGGACCATGTCTAGGGGGCGATTTCCGGATGCGAAGCTTCGCTTCCGCCTTAACGCGATCACCAACAACCACTGCACCTTCGGGCCGTCCGTCGGGCAAGGCCGTGGCGCCAGTCTGACGGCTGGCCTACTAAGTGGCGCTGAAGAAGCTCAATGGCCGCCCGTCCGCCTCGCTAACGACATGCAGCCCATCGACAATCTCAAGCGAAGCCTTAAAATTTGGCACTGCCGATCAGTCGTCCAAGGCCCCTTTCATAACCAGCATGCTCAATGCCGTGCGGGATAGGTTCGGGTAGATCGTATCGATCATAACGGCCTTAGCCGCTGCTTTCGCTGCTATATATCTAAGGCACCGACTACCAGATATGCCAACTCCGCTGGTACGCACCGACATAGGCTGGTTCGAGCATGCCTTGGAAGACCGCTAACCAATGTCGCGCCGATCACGACAAGTTTAGCCGCCGGCGTTACCGCCTGACCCAGTGGCAGATGTGCTTGGCGAACTGCCGTGTCCTGCAGACCGCGGAGTTAGTGTCGTGTCAGCGACACCCGACCCAAAACGGGGACGTCCAGCATGTGGGGGCCAGCACCCAAACGGATCGTCTGCGGTGGTAATGATTGACCGACCGCGTTGGTCTTTATCATACGATAGCTTGCCGTCGGCCCGACGATGTTGACTAGCACCCGGGGTGACGCAGTTGCATTGACGATCTCGACGATGGGCATCGTAGAATCAACGTCGACCAGTCGCGGCGCGTAAAGTCCCACGATCTGCTTGGTCGGTCCGGTGGCGCGGATCAGATCATAGTTGCCCCGGATGCCTTCGGGCGCGAAACGGCCGTCCATCAGCACGCCGCGATTGGCGCGCCAATAGTCCAGATAGTTTTTGAGCATCATCGCATGGTCTTCGTCGACCTCGGCGAGACGCATAGATACCTGCGGGACACCGAACATCGTATCCCAAAGCTGCACCGCTGCCTGTTCGACGGGATCGTCCGCGTTCCAGACGATCGGGTCGGCGTGGACCGGCGTCGATCCCGCCAACAGGCGCAGATCGACGATACGCTGTCGATTGAGGATCGACGTGTTCGGCGCATCAGAGGCACGCAACATATTGCCGTATTTGCGGATCAGCGGACCCGTATAAGGTTGCCGAAACTCAATCAGCACGTCGCGCCGGGCCGATCGCAATGTATGCATGATGTCGGTCATCAGTCGATCCACGGCATCGTACACCGATGCATAATCGCGGCCATCCGCGGCGGTGAGCACCGTGGCGTCGTCGCTCTTGAGCATGTCGATAAAATCGAGCTTCAGCCCATCCCATCCCCATTCGGCCACTGCGCGGCGGAATGTCTCCACCAGATAGGCGCGAACCTCGGGATATCGGGGATCAAGCACGTTCGTCGATTGCTCGGCCCAGTGACGCAGGAACTTGCCTTTGAACCGCGCATACGCTTCCGACCGGTCGCCAACGAGCGGGACCGAAAACCAGAGCATACCCTTCATCCCACGACCATGCAGGTAGTCGGTGAAGCCGCGCATGTTGCGCAACCGAACCGGTTTCCAGTCGCCGGCATAGGCATATCCGCGATTGCCATCGTTCGTTTGCCAACCGTCATCGACGATCAGCACTTTGAATCCGAGATCCCGCGCGGCGTCCGCCTCGGCCTTCATCAACGTATCGGGTACGTCCTGATGATAGCTGTACCAGCTCGAATCCAGCGGTTCGCGGGCGTCGGCGGGAATGAGCGTGGGCTGATAGCCTTTCTGGCGAGACCACCATTGGCCCACGTCTCGCAGACTGTCGTAGAACGGCAATGGCCGACGATCGAAACGAAGGTCGACGCTATAGGTCGCAACCGGGTCATGACGCTCAGCCATAATCCGCGCAGTGCCGTAAACGCGAACGTCCTCCTCGCGCAGCTTGGCTGCCAGTGTCAGCGGATTCAAGGCGTCCGACACCGCGATCGTTAGCCGATTCTGCTCGCCGCGACCGAAGAGTGTCAGGACAGGAGCGTTACCCGTAAGGCTGGCTGGCACCACGGCCGCATCGAAATCGGCGGTTATCTCTCGCCCCGCCGATGCTGACGGCGTCCACATGCCAGCCATGTCGACCGACGGCAGGGACCAACGCACCGTGATGGTCGGCGGAGGGGCCGGTGAATTGCGGGACAGGCTGATCGTGAGAACCTCGACACCGTCCTCAAGTCTGCGGATCGCCGTTCTCATTCGGAAACCGGCGAGATCGCCGTGAAGCGTGACGGGAATATCGGCAACTGTCGCGGTACCTATCCGGGCATCAGCCGCTGCCGCCACTTGCGGCGCCGGGGATGCCGAGGATGCCGAGGCGAGCGTAACCCCCGACGTGGATAGCAAGATAACCGCTAGGCAGCGTTTGATGCTCGACGTGCGCCGCATTGCCATCTTCCTTGCCGAAGGAATGATGCCGCCACTCTGACTGGCGGCATCTGTAGATCAGAACTTGGCCCGGACGCCGACATTGTAACGAGCACCGGTTTCCTGCAGCAGCAGGAAGCGCTCTTCGATCGCCGACCATTCGTGGATACGACGATTGAGCACGTTGACGCCCTGAACGTAGACCTGGAAGTTTGGCGTCACATCATACCCGACATTGAAATCGAGCTGCCCATAAGCCGAACGGTTACGCGGCCGCGACTGATCCGACCGGCAGGCCCGCAAATAGTCCGACCGCCAGTTGTAAGAAGTGCGCGCAGAGATACCGAATTTTTCATAGAACACGCTGCCATTGGCCGAATGCGGCGACAGGCCGTTATAGCCGCAATCATAATCAATCAGTGAAACGTCACGCTTGGCCTTGCTTTCGACATAGGTATAGTTGCCCGCGACGCCGAAACCGGATGCGAAACCTGGCAGCCAGTCGAGCGCATACTGACCACCTACTTCGATACCACGGATGTATCCCGTCTGGCCGTTGCGCGTACGCGTATCCTGGAACGTCCGACCGAACCTTTGGACCGGCACGGTTTGCAATTCCAGGAAATCGCTAAGCGTCTTATAGAAGCCGCCCACGCTGATATAGCTGACCGAATTCAGATACCATTCCAGCGAAACATCGTAGTTATTCGACTTGAACGGTGCGAGCGCTGGATTCCCTCCCGACGACAGCGGCACCGACACACGGCCACCAAAGCTATTATTGACCCCCAAATCGGTCAGTGTTGGTCGCGTGATCATCTGCGAGAACGCCGCGCGGGCGAGGAGTTTCTGCGTTAGATTAAACCGGACGTTCGCCGAGGGTAGCGCATTAACATAACTGTTGCTGACCGAGATCGGCGTTACCTGGCCGTACGTATATTGCAGCGTGTCGTCGCCCGGTGTCGTCGTGATGCTGGTGACCGGCTGATTGAAGCCGCGTGACACGGTCTGCGTACGGATCACGCGCACACCGGCGTTACCGCTCCAATTCTCGCCACCGAACTGCATCGCGATGTAACCTGCGAGCAGTTTCTCTTCGACGTCCGACCGCGCGCCAAGATCTTCACGCGTGCCGAACGGACCGCCCGGCAATGCCAGCAACCGGGCCGCTTCCGCTGCCTGCTGCGCTGCTGTCCGCCCCTGCCGCGCACGCGCCAAGTTCGTGGGATTGGACAGGAAGGCAATGACCGCCTTCGGATCGTATGTGATAAAGGCGGACGGCGCATTCTGGGCGCCGGATGCCCCCGACAAGAAGTCATTCAGCTGAAACGGGCTGAGCAAAGACGTATCCATCGGGATGTCATAGCCGCAATAGGCGCAGCCGCCGTCTGAGTTGTTCTGGAAGCGCCGCAACTTGTTGCGCTCCGAATAGGAAAATCCGACCTTCACTCCCTGCAGAATGCTGTCCCGGATCTTGAAATCGCTGTCGAGATGGAATTCCGATCCCTTGTCGCGAACGCGATTGTCCTCGGCTCCGGTGTAGTGCGCCCGCATCAGGCTTGGATCGGTGATATTGCCGAAATTGGATGCGGTCGGCACATCGTCGCCCGGGTTCAAGTCAAACCGTGGACTGGACTGAGCGAGCGAACCGACCACCACAAAATTGGTCGGATTGCGCTGCTTTGCGCGCGTAGTTGACGCATCGAAGCGGATTTCTGCGTCGTCGGTCGGGTTCCACTTCAGGTTGCCACCGAACTGATACGTCTGCGTCAACCGATCGTTCAAATTGACGATGTTGTCGTTTTGCGAAAGCGACACGCTAGATGCCAGCGCGGGATTATTTGCCAAGAACTGCGTACCCGGACGGTTGAAGCCTGTCGCTGTGCCCGTACCGTCAACAGTCAGGCCGATATAAGGAGCGGAGTAAAAATTCGCGAAGATGTTGCGGTTGGTGTAGACATTGAACTTCGAATAGATGCCATCCACCGTGAGCAACAGCGTATCGGTCAGCTTCGCCTGCACGGCGCCGGCCACATTGATCCGTTCCCGCCGGTCGCGTTGCCGCACGAATGCCAAATTCTGCGGGACGTTAACTAATGCCGACGTCTGCGTGATCGCAGCCGGGGTCAGGCCGACCGAATTCGCATTACCGTTGACGACGTTCTGTTGTCCGTACAGCCAGCCATCCGTCTGGGTGTAATCGAGCTGGCTTTTGCGGTTTGTGTATGAACCCGACAGCACAATGCCGATCGTCTTCGCATCGTTGGTTAGCGATGTAACGGCCGACAGGTCGGGGCTGAACTTGTCGCGCAGCTTGTCGTAGATTGCGCCGGCGGATGCAGCGAGGTGGAAGCCGCTGCGGCCATCGAGCGGCCGAGCCGTGACGATATTGACGGTGGCGCCGATGCCACCTTCCTGCAGTTCCGGCACGCTCGACTTATAGACGTCGGTGCGCTGGATCATGTTGGATGACAGGACGTCGAACGAGAATTCTCGACCGGGGTTGTCGGTCGCCATCACGCGGCCATTGACCAGTACCGTATTGAATTCCGGCCCCAAGCCGCGAACCGTGATGAACTGGCCTTCGCCACCCGAACGGTCGATCGCGACGCCGGTGATGCGCTGGAGGGATTCGGCGATGTTGGCATCGGGAAATTTGCCGACGTCCTCTGCGGAAATGCTATCGACGATCAGGTTGGCGTCACGCTTCGTTCGTGCCGACGATGTGAGGCTGCCGCGAATACCGGTGACGACGATGTCAGCTTCGTCTGTTGTGGCGTTCTGCCCGGTCAGGTCGGGCTGGCCTGGCTCTGCGGCGGTCGATGTTGGCTCCTGGGGTGGCAGCCCGGCTGTGCCCTGAACCGCGCCCGCAGTCGGTGTCGTTTCGGTCTGTGCCATCAAGGGCGACGCACCGGCAAGCGCCGTCGTCAGCAAGCAAATTTTCACCGAAAATTTCATCAAGATCCCCTCCTGTTACGATCCTCGCGCCATCAGCCTAGCTTGTTAACGACGACGACTGCCGACGCTTCGCACTTAGGCCCGATCGGTTTTCCGACATGACAAGGGGAGGTTACGAGCGGTTACGGTATCTGTCCAGATTTTATTGCAATCCATTGCAGGATGGATCGTTCCCTGAAATTTCTGTGCAACAAATACAATTCCAATTAACATTCGGCTGCTGGCGCGCAGCGTGCGCGATGCGCTTTTGTGTTCGCCCGAGCCAAGCGATCACATCACGTAGGCCGCAGAAACCCGACATCACCGGGTCCTAGCGCGCCCTTTCAGCGCCGGTTCTGCGAAAAAAACGACCACATCACCTCGTTGTCGACGACCGACCAACTATGTGGCCCCCCGCGCAAGACACGCGCGGCGACGGTCACACCGCCACGGCAATGCGCGTAGCCCTGTTCGTAAAGTCTTGCGTCGATATTTCGAGTATATGGCTCAACGCAGCCGTTCAACGCCGCCCAGCGCTGCAAGGCCACCGTCTGCGAATATTGCCAATACGGCGCCCCGCCCCCTCAATGGGATTGGTAGTATCGGCGTCGCCAGAGAAAGCCAGCACGGGCAGCGGAGCCCGAGCTTTGCAGGTGGCCGGGTCTGCTCGCTTAGGATCAGACATCAGCGGACGCCCGGCCCGCAATCCAACAACCGGCGCGATGGCGGCAAAGCGGCGCGAAGCGACGCACCCTAGCCAAGAGACCATCCGCCCGCCACCCGACAGTCCTGTCGCATATATGCGCTTGTCGTCGACACATCCGGTCGCGACCAGACGGTCGAGAAAACCAGTGAGATAGGCGACATCGTTCCGCGCGCCTTTCGGGGGCAGCGCGCCGGTAACGGTCTGCACACCGGGAATATTCCAGACATAGCCACGCCCCGCTGTGATGCCACCATCTGGAGCGGCAACGACGAACCCGTGTCGATTGGCTAGATCGGCAAGCTGGCTATCGCGCAGCATCTCAACGCCGCTGCTTGTGCTGCCGTGCAACAGAATAACCAGCGGCATGGGAAACGGGAAAGGCGTAACCGGCAGATGTATTTCTGCGCGCTCGGGAAGAGCGTCAAGCGCACCCATGCGGCATTCGGCCATGCCAGCGCTGGAGAACAAACATGCAATCAGCGCGAAGATGCGGAAAAGAGCCATGCCTGCAAAGCTAGAGCGCGAATGTGGTGGCGCCTACCGCTATTGTGATGGCGTCAAGCGGGCGCTCAAAGTCCTTTTGCATTTTAGACGCCATGAATTGCCGAAATCCACGTCGCTGACGCTTCGCACGTCAGTCCGCGGCAACCGGCCCCTGTGGCGGTGACGCCCGCCGGGTGAACCACACGACCACGACCATGATGAGGCACAGCCAGGCTGAGAGCCGAAACAGGTCGGTTGATGCGAGCAGATATGCTTGTCCCACCATCTGCCGCGTCACGACCGCCGCTGACTGTACATCGGTCAGCCCCAACCTCCCGATCGCCCCAGACGCCATTTGATAGGGCGTGCCGTTCCCGACCGCGTCAGACAGCCGGCTTTGATGCAGAGCCTCACGGCGATCCCACGCCGTCGTGATAAGCGACGCAGCGAAACTGCCGGCGGTGATGCGCGCAAAGTTGGATATGCCCGTGGCGGATGGCAGACGCTCTGCCGGGATGCGATCCAGCGAGATGGTGAGCATCGCCAGAAAGAACGTACTCATTGCGATCCCCTGCACCAATAAGGGCAGCATCAGATCCCGGAAACTGGCCCCCGTCGTGTAGCCGGAACGAAGATAGTAGGACAGACCAAACGCCGCGAATGCGATCGTCGCCATGATCCGCGCATCGACCCGTCCACTGAACTTAGCTACGAACGGGGTCAGCAGCACGGCCACGGCTCCGGACGGTGCGGCGACCAGGCCCGCCCACGTCGCGGTGTAGCCCATCTGTGTCTGCAACCATAACGGGAGCAGCAGCGTGTTGGCGAAGAACACCGCATAGCCAAGGCAAAAGGCGATCGTACCAATCGCAAAGTTCCGGCTCTTGAACAGCGACAGGTTTACCGCCGGATTGGCGTCGGTAAGCTCCCAGATCAGCCAGAATACGAATCCAATTGCGGCGAAGACGCTGGCGACGACAATGCGGTCGGACGCAAACCAGTCGTCATTCTTGCCGAGATCGAGAACGATCTGCAGCGCCCCGACCCACACCACGAGGGCGATCAGGCCGACCTGATCGATCGGCAGCTTACGGGTCGGCGTCTCTCGCGATTTCAGCCCTCTCCAACAGGTGGCCGCACAAAACAGGCCGAACGGCACGTTGATGAGGAAAATCCAGCTCCAATGATAATTATCGCTGATATACCCGCCAAGGATTGGCCCCATGATTGGGGCGACCAGCGTCGTCATCGACCAAATGCCGAGCGCGGTTCCGCGCTTTTCGGGTGGGAAGATCGCGATCAGCAATGCCTGGCTGCCGGGGATCATCGGTCCGGACACGGCGCCCTGAAGAATGCGGAAGCCGATCAGTGACGGCAGATTCCAGGCAATGCCGCACAGGAGCGACGCGATCGTGAACAGAAAAACGGAGGTGCAAAACGTCCGCACCACGCCGAACCGGCCCATCAACCAGCCGGTCAACGGCACGGCGACACCATTCGCGACGGCGAACGCGGTGACGATCCATGTCGAATTGTCGCTCGATACGCCGAGATTGCCGGCGATCGTCGGCAGCGAGACGTTGGCAATCGTACCATCCAGCACCTGCATGAAGGTGCCGAGCGCCAAAGCAAAGGCGACGAGAGCCAGCGCCCCGCCCTGGAGCGGCGGTGCTTCACCACCGGCGGGAGGACCGGCCATCAGCGGTTGGTCGCGAGTATCTGACGGATGCGTGCCTCGACCGCGGGATCGTTTGCGGCAGTGTTCAGGCCAGCATAGGCGGCGCGGGCCGGCTGTCCGACCCGCGGGCCAGAGGTATCAGCGGTGTCCACCGTCGCGGCGACCGATAGGCCAACGCGCAGGGGGTTCGCCTTCAGTTCGCGCGGATCGAGCACGATGCGGACGGGCACGCGCTGCGTGATCTTGATCCAGTTGCCGCTGGCATTCTGCGGCGGCAGCAGCGCGAAGGCGTTACCACTCCCTGCCCCCAGACCAGCCACCCGGCCGTGGAACAGCACATCGTCGCCGTACATGTCTGCGTGGATCGTCGCCCGCTGGCCGATGCGCAGGTTCCGAAGCTGCGTTTCACGGAAGTTAGCATCAACCCAGACGCGATCGAGCGGAACTACCGCCATCAACGGCGTACCGGCTGCAACCTGCTGACCAAGCTGGACGGTACGCTGCGCGACGACGCCGTCGATCGGGGCGGTGATATTCATATGCCCGCGTACAATTGCGGCACGGCGATAGGCGGCGATCGCGGCGAGGACGGCGGGATTGGTTTCGATCGTAGTGCCTTGAACTCCCGTGCGGGATTGCTGCTGACGGGTACGAGCTAGGTCGAGGTTCGCGACGGCCACGCGAACCTCGTCGGCGGCGTGGCTCAGTTCTTCGCCAGACACGGCCCCCTCAGCCGCGGCACCTTGGCGGCGAGCGTAATCGCTGCGGGCGCGGGCAAGCTGGGTTTGGGCCTGAACGATCTCGGCGCCGGCGGAATCGACCTTGGAAAACTCGGAACGGGTCGCGCGCACCGCCCGTGCCAGATCAGCCTCGGCGGAAGCGAGGCCGACATCCGCGGTAGCGGCGTCGAGTTCAATCAACGACTGCCCGGCCTTCACCGACTGCGTATTGTCTGCATGAATCGACAGGACCGTTCCCGGGTCGCGCGCGGTGATAGCAACCACGTCGCCAGCCACATATGCGTCATCGGTTTCCTCTTCAGGACTAGCCATCAAGACGTGGAAAACGAACCATATGATCGCACCGATCAGGATCGCCACACCGAGCAGCATCAGGCCGCGGCGACGAGCGCGCGGATTCCCCGATGTCGGCAAGACAGCAGGACCATGCACCGAAACGGGCGGGGTTGCGGGAGCGGACGTATCAGTCATCGGGTCGTGTCCTGTGAGAAGCCACCGCCGAGCGCGAGGACGAGCGCCACACGAGCCTGCGCTGCATCCACTGCCAGATTGGCGTCGTCCTGCGCAGCGGCCAGTTGGCGGACATCGTTGTCGATCAGGCCAAGTCGGCTATCGAGACCGCTGGATACGCGGATTGCGTTAAGCCGCCCGGTTTCAGCAAAACCTCTAACGACCTCGCGCTGGCGGACGCGGTCCTGTTCCAGCGCACCGATGCGGGCGATGGCATCCGCCGCTTGTCGGACAGAGCCGATCACCCGATCGTTATAATCAGCGGTAGCCAGATCGACGGCTGCAGTGGCGCCGGCCAGATCGGCGCGGAGCCGACCGTTATCGAAGATCGGCAGATGGATCGCCGGTCCGACGGCAGCATTACCGGCATCCGCCGAAAAGAGGTTACCTAGTCCGATCGCCTGAAGTCCTGCAGCGGCGGACAGATTGATATTAGGATAGAACGCGCGGCGCGCGACCAGACGCCCGGCCGCTGCCACCTCGATCCGGGCCTGCGCGGCTGCAATATCGGCGCGGCGCGACAGCAGATCGGCTGGCACTGTTACCGGCAGCGGCAATGCTGCGTCGAGCATGAGACCGGTCGGTGCGATCGAAGCGGGATAGTCAACGCCCCTACCCGCCAATGCTGCCAGCGCATTGCGCGCAAGCACCTGCGCCGCTTGCGCCCTGATCAGCGCCTGTCGCGCCTGAGCCAGCAGGGTAGCTGCGCCCTGCGCGTCCAGATTACTGGCAAGCCGGTTGCGGATACGAGCGTCGATCAATTTCACCGAGCGCGAGCGAGTGGCGATCGTATCGACCGCGATCCGCGCCTGCGCCTCTGCGCGAGCAAGATCGAGATAGGTCTGCACTACCGATCCAGCCAATGCTAGCCGAGCCGCCTGAAGATCGAGCACCGCAGCGCGGGCGGATGACCGCGCGCCAGCGATGGCCGCGTGTTGCCTTCCGAAGAGGTCAAGGTTCCAGGTCAGGTTCGCAAGCGCCGTGCCGACAAACCGAACCGATCCGCCATAGGGCGGCGGGATGATGTATTCGCCGCTGAGGCGGCTGACTTGACCCTGCCCATCGAACGTCAGATCGGGGCCGTCTTCCGCGCGGCGTTGCGACAACACCGCCTGAGCCTGCGCCACCCGCGCAAGCGCGGCAGACAGTGAAGGATTGCCGCTGGTGGCGTCGGCCACCAGCCGGTCGAGTTGCGGATCGCCAAAACCATGCCACCAGTCCGCCGCCATCAGCGGTGCTGGCGCACCGGTCAGGCCAAGAGCAGCCGGCTCCACTGGGGTGATCGCCTGGCGCGTTGCAGGGATTGCACACCCCGCGAGCAACATCGCGACGAACGGAGCGAAGCGAAGGACGCGCATCATGCGGCCTTCTTGGCCAACGTATCGCGCAATTTCTGCAAGAGCCCGATCATCGTCGCCACCTCCGGCGGGTCCCAGTCGGCCAGCCAATCGTTCCAGCGCGCCAGCACTTCCTGCTTGCAACGGAGCGCCACCGCTTCTCCCGTAGACGTCAATGCAAGATTGACGCAGCGACGATCCCCCGCCGTTCGTTCGCGCGTGATCCAGCCTTGCAGCTCCATCGCATCCACCAGACGCGTCATCGCACCCTTGTCGTGTCCAAGGTCTCGGGCCAATTCAGCCGCAGTATTGCCGCGACCGTACCAGATGGCGGCCAACGCCTGCCACTGCATCGCCGTCAGCCCTTCATTCGCAAAGATGCTCTCAAGTTGCGCACTACCCAGTTGATGAGTGCGACGGACAAGATAGCCGATCGAGCAATCCGGTGAGAACCCCGAGTCGTCGTAAAATCCCATAGTGGTTGCCTTGGCAACCATTGCCTGAGCAGGCAAATGGTTTTTGCACATTCTGTTAGTTCGCTCCGCGATCAGCCCCTCGCCTCGACTGTTCGTTCTGACCGTTGCTGCTCTTGCTTTCGAAAAGCGAAGCCACGCGAAATAGACCAGACGTAAGAACGAGGTGAGTGACCGTGCTACGGGTCTGGCAGATACACTCGTTAGCCCGTGCCCGGTCCGGCTTGCACTGCCATATCCCGGGCGTCGAATGCGTGCCGTGCTGACTAGGGTTCGGCACCTGTTGAGTTGCAGGGCGCAATCTTATTCAGGCTCTGCGAGGATACGACGGATGCGCCACCTCTATTTGCTGCCGGACGAGTAGACCGCGCGTCTGCAACCGTGCTCTCCCAAGAGCCATGGCAAGCCTCAAGTTGCCTACCGACGGGTTCTGAGCGGCATCATTGTCGTAAACGGGAACGGGCTCCGTTGGCGTGGCGCCCCGTGTGCTTAGTCCGCACAAGGCGCTGTCCGACAAGCGGAAGCGATGGAGCGAACGACGTGTCTTCCCACGCATGATGGAGGGGCTGGCATCCGCGGATGCCGAACCAAGAACTGCCATAGTCAGCGCGACTTGTTCGAAGGCACACCGCGGCATAGAGCCTGCGGGTTACAAAGAAGATTTCGTCCGTCTGATCATTGGCACGAAAGTTGGGGTGAACATCGAGCCACGCGCCGTAGTGATGTAGGCGAGCTGCTCTTGGACTTCGTCATGACCGCCGGGCCGTTCAGCGACTACCCACTCGCGATAACATTGCTCGGCGACCTGCTCAAGACGCAGTGGCTGAACGGCGACTACGGCCGTGATGCCGACTGGTTCAAGGACGCTTAGGAGCCTAAGCACCCAACACTGCATCCTAGGGTCAGGACCCATTGATGTGAGCGTCGCGATCTGATTCAGGCTCCGTGAGGAGACCGGGATGAGCGACCTGTTTTGGCTGACGGACGAGCAGATCGAGCGGCTGNTAGGGTCAGGACCCATTGATGTGAGCGTCGCGATCTGATTCAGGCTCCGTGAGGAGACCGGGATGAGCGACCTGTTTTGGCTGACGGACGAGCAGATCGAGCGGCTGCGGCCGTTCTTCCCAAAGAGCCATGGCAAGCCTCGGGTGGATGACGGGCGGGTGCTGAGCGGCATCGTCTTCGTCAACCGCAACGGGCTGCGCTGGCGAGATGCGCCCAGCGTCTATGGTCCCCACAAGACGCTGTATAACCGGTGGAAGCGCTGGRGCGAGCGAGGCGTGTTCACGCGCATGATGGAGGGGCTAGCTGCGGGCAATGCCGTGCTGACGACCGTCATGATCGACGCGACCCCGGCCTTCGCCGGGGCAGGCTCTACCTGAAGGCGCACCGCACGGCATCGAGCCTGCGGGTTAAACGTATGGCTCGCCCCGTCGGCAAGCGGTTTGTGTCTAATATTCTGAGCAGTCTGCGAAAACGTATCCGGCCTTTCGACGCGAGGTCGTTGGCCAANAAACGTATGGCTCGCCCCGTCGGCAAGCGGTTTGTGTCTAATATTCTGAGCAGTCTGCGAAAACGTATCCGGCCTTTCGACGCGAGGTCGTTGGCCAAGATGGAGATCCGCGCGTCCTGGTCCTCATAAAGGGGCCGGCATCGAGTGCCATTTTAAGCCATAGGGTTCCAGGTCACCGGTCGACTGTCAGGCCATCTTTCACTTACCTCCCGCAGACATCATCCAGCCGGTGCAAGGTGCATCGGCTGATCTCATTCACGCCGCCTGTGCGGCTGGATCGTAGGTGCGCTCATGACGCAGCAGCGCCCAGACGATGCGCGCCATCTTGGCTGCCAGCGCCACCACGACGGTGTTGTGATGGGAACGTGACAAAAGGCCGCGCAGCCAGGCGCCAAGTCGTGTGTCGCTCTTGCTCATCGTGGGCAGTGATGCGCGGGCACCCTGGATCAGGTTTTTCCGCAGATAGCGGCTTCCGCGCTTGGTGATGCCGAGCAACCGCGGTTTACCCCCGGTCGTCGCTTGACGGGGCACGAGCCCAAGCCAGGCGGCAAGATCCCTGCCGCGTCCGAAAGTTCGAGCATCGCCAACTGCAGCTACCAGCGCCGTCGCGTTCAGCGCGCCGATGCCAGGAATAGTCAGGAGGCGCCGCGTTCGCTCATCCGAGCGGGCAGCCTCGGTAAACTCGGCATTGAGATCTGCGATCCGGTCATCAAGGGCAATCCAGCGCAAACGCATATCCCTGACGAGCCGGTGGATACGAGAGCCCAGCACTGGCTCGTCACCATCGAGCATCTCACCCAGCCGGACGGCAAGCTTTGCGCGCCCTTGCGGGACGATGTAGCCGCGCTCCAGAAGGAGACTCCTGATCTGGTTCATTAGCGAGGTCCGATCACCGACAAGCTGGTCACGGATGCGATGCAGCGTTTGCATGTCGAGTTGTTCCTCGGTTTTCAACTCGACGAACCGCATGGTCGGCCGTGTTGCCGCTTCCGCGATCGCCTCAGCGTCGCGGTCGTCGTTCTTCTGCGCCTTAACGTATGGACGGACATATTCCGGCGACATCAGCCGAACGGCATGGCCTTGTCGTGCCAGCGCCCGTCCCATGTGATGAGCTCCGCAGCAGGCCTCCATCGCCACAACGCAAGCCGGCAGGCCTGCGGCGTATGTGATGACCGTGTCGCGGCGCATCCGTCGGCGGACGACGACCTTGCCGGTTGCATCAAGCCCAACCACGCTGCAGCTGTTCTTGCCCTAGATCAATTCCCAGAACCGATACGTCCATGACCTTCGCTCCTTCCTCAAACGACCTGCTGTCGTAGGATGACAACGATTCGGATAAGGGGCGAGC